>CAVUNI010000003.1:0-613275 GCA_963742785.1 uncultured Actinomycetota bacterium | reverse complement strand
GACCCGAACCTCTACCAGCACATGGATCCCGAGGGCGTCGGCAACGACATGCGCCTGCTCGTCTCCGACATGGCCGGTCGCGCATCGATCGAGCTGAAGGGTCGCGAGCTCGGTTTCGAGCTCGACCCCGAGCTGGTCAAGCGGGTGACCGCGCGCGTGAAGGAGCTGGAGTCGGGAGGGTTCACCTTCGAGGCGGCAGACGCCTCGTTCGAGCTGCTCCTGCTCGAGGAGGTCGAGGGCGCGCGCCCGTCGTACTTCGAGACCGAGTCGTGGCGCGTCATCACCGAGACCCGGCCCGGCGAGGAGGCGACCTCGGAGGCGACCGTGAAGCTGCGCGCCGGGGGCGCCCGGATCGTGACGACCGGCGAGGGCAACGGGCCGGTCAACGCGCTTGACCACGCGCTGCGGCAGGCGATCCAGCAGCTGTATCCGGAGATCGTGAAGTTCGAGCTGATCGACTACAAGGTGCGCATCCTCGACCAGGGCCATGGCACCGACGCGATCACGCGGGTGCTGATCGAGACCTCCGACGGCGAGAGCTCGTGGGTCACCGTCGGTGTGGGGCACAACGTGATCGAGGCGTCCTGGAGGGCGCTGCTCGACAGCCTCACCTTCGGGTTGCGCCGCCACGACGCCTGAAGCTGGATCAGGACAAGCCCAGCAACGGGGCCGGGTCGATCGCGTCGCTGAGACCGCCGCCCTGGCGACGTACCTCGAAGTGCAGGTGGCACCCGTCGGGTGCCCCGCTGTCTGAGGCAAGGGCGATGCGCTGACCCGGACTCACGAGGTCACCCGGCTGCACGAAGACACGTCGCGTGTGGCCGATCAGCACGTCGTAGCCGTCGGTGTTGATGCGGAACGGGTTCTCGCCGTACGCCGCGCCCGGCGACCCGCTCGCGGACGGGTCCACCACGGTTCCTTCCACGGCCGAGAACAGCGGTGTGCCGCACGGCATGGCGACGTCGATCCCGTGGTGGAAGCCCTGCTGGCCGGGACAGCGTGAGTCGTGGTCGTAGTACGGCGCGGGCGTGCACCCGTAGGCGATCATCACGCGATGCTCCCCGGCGAACCACGGCGAGGAGTGCCGCGTCCTGTCAGGGGTGAAGAACCGCCAGCGCGGGTCTGCCCGGGCGGTCGGATCCGGTCTCGTCGTGGTGCGTGTCGGAGGCGGAGTCGGAGTCGGGGTCGGAGCGGGAGTCGCGGTCGTCGTCGGCGATGACGACGGTGACGGCGATGCTGCCGTACTCGGGCTGGGTGGGCGCGTGGCCTCGGGCTCAGCCGTCGGCTGGCCACCACAGGCCGCGACCAGCAGCAGCGTCGGCAGCAGTGTCGGCAGCAGTGTCGGCAGCCATCTCCGCATGGGGCGACGGTACGTGGGTGGCGCCCGGTCTGCCGGGTAGCGTCGCGCCCATGGGCGAGCTGCACGACCTGACGGCGTTGGAGCAGGGCGCGGCGATCCGCGCGGGAGAGCTGAAGACCGCCGAGCTGGTCGACCACTACCTCGACCGGATCGACCGGCTCTCCGAGGGGCTGGGCGCGTTCGTCACGGTGACCGCGGACCAGGCGCGATCCGCTACTCCGGCGGGGGACGGACCCCTGGCCGGCGTACCGACCGCGATCAAGGACCTCAATGCGACCAGGGGTGTGCGCACCTCCTTCGGGTCGCCGGTCTTCGCGGACTTCGTTCCGGACTTCGACGACGAGGTCGTGCAGCGGATCGCGGCAGCAGGGATGGTCAGCCTGGGCAAGACGAGTACGCCGGAGTTCGGGTCGCCCTGCTACACCGAGCCCGAGGGCATGCCCCCGGCCGTCACGCCGTGGGACACGACGCGGATGGCCGGCGGCTCCAGCGGGGGAGCGGCGGCCGCGGTGTCCGCAGGACTGGTCCCGTTGGCGCAGGGCTCCGACGGCGGCGGCTCGATCCGGATCCCGGCCAGCTGTTGCGGCATCGTCGGGCTGAAGCCGACGCGGGGAAGGATCTCCGGAGCACCGATGTACGGCGACCCCGTCGGCCTCGGCACCAACGGGTCCCTGGCGCGCACGGTCCGCGACGCCGCGGCCTTGCTCGACGTGATGGCCGGTCGCGCGGTGGGTGACCCGTTCTGGGCACCCTCCGGTCAGGAGTCGTTCCTGGCTGCCTGTGACCGGGAGCCCGGTCGGCTACGCGTCGCGCGGTTCACCGAGCCTGTCATCACCGACGCCACGATCGATCCGGAGTGCCTCGCTGCATGGGAGGACGCGAGCCGACTGCTGGAGTCGCTCGGCCACGAGGTCGTGGACATCGAGGTGCCGCTGCCGCGCGAAGCCGTGCCGGTATTCGAGACCTGCTGGGCGGTGCTGACCGCGCTGTCGTTCGTCGACCTTCCGGCGGAGGGCCGGACGCTCCTGCGACCGCTGACCACGTGGCTCTCCGAGCGCGGGATGGAGGTGAGCGGGCCGGAGTTCGGTCTGGCGATCGGCGAGCTTCGTCGGGTCGCTGCGAGGACGCTGGCCGCGCTCTCGCCGTACGACGCGGTGCTGACCCCGACCCTGGCCTCCCCACCCCTCCCGGTCGGAGCGATCCGCAACGACGACGACCCCGCCGAGGACTTCGAGGCGCAGAAACGGTTCACGCCGTACACCTCGATGTGGAACGTCACCGGCAGCCCCGCCATCTCGCTGCCGACCCACCAGACTCCCGACGGCCTGCCGGTCGGCGTCATGATCGCCACCGCACCGGGCGACGAGGCTCTGCTCGTCTCCCTGGCGGCGCAGGTCGAGGGGGCGGTCCCTTGGGTGGACCAGTCCCCTCCGTGCTGGTGACGCGGATTCGTTGCCACCCCTGCGGGCGGGGTCTAGTTTCGAGAGGCCGACTCGAACGGGCCGACGTCTCACAGACGAGAGGTCACACACTCATGTCCAAGTACCTGATCAAGGCCAACTACAACCCCGAGGGAGCAGCCGGGCTGGCGGCCAAGGGCGGCACGGCACGGCGCGACATCGTCGGCAAGATGGTGGCCGACGCCGGCGGGACGATGGACTGCTTCTACTACGCGTGGGGTGACGTCGACGCGTACCTGATCGTCGACATGCCCAGCGACGAGGCGATGGCGGGCATCGCCCTGAGCGTCAACAAGTCCGGCGCCACGACGATCAGCACGACCCCGCTGCTCACGCCGGAGCAGATCGACACGGCCGCGAGCTCGGCGCCGGGGTACACGCCACCCGGGAAGTGAGTCGGATGGCGGGGCCTGGCAGAGCTCAGACGTCGACCGTGCCGCCGGTCCGCCAGTAGACGCCGCCCTCGCGAGTCATGAACGCCTCGTCGACGAGGTATCTGCGCAACGCCGCGTAGTCGTCGTAGTAGCGCCTCAGCATCTCGTTGACCTCGGCCTCCGGGTAGGTCGTACCTGGTTCGAAGTCCTGCGCGATCCGGTCGAGCACCAGCAGCAGCTTGCTGCGCTTGGTGGGCATGATCACGAGCCGATCGTCCTTGATGAACCGGCCCACCACGTCTTCGGTGTTCTGGTCGTCCACGAGGTCGAGGCTAGTGCGCCGACCCAGCGCTCGACATCACCAACATCCGGTCGCACTCGTCGATCAGCCGCTGGCGCAGGGGAGCGCCGCGTTCGGCGAAGGCGCGCTGGGCGGCGACGTACTGCTGCTTGCCCTCGGGTGTCTCGATGCGGACCGGCTCGAAGCCGAGGTCGCTGAAGTCGTACGGCGAGGCGCGCATGTCGAGCTCGCGGATGTCCCAGGCCAGCTCGAAGCAGTCGGCGACCAGCTCGGACGGGACGAGTGGCGTGAGCCGGAAGCTGTGCTTGTACAGATCCATCCCGGCGTGGAGGCATCCAGGCTGCTCGAAGGCAGCCCGGTCGTCGCGTCCGGGTTGCAGCGTGTTCAGCGGCCGGGCCGAGTCGGTGAAGAAGCGGAACGCGTCGAAGTGGGAGCACGCGATCCGGTGCGACTCGACCACCTCGTCTGTACCGGTCGAGCCCAGCCGCAGCGGCCAGGCGTGGCGTACGTCGGACTCGCGGTGCACCATCGCCCACTCGTGCAGCCCGAAGCAGCCCAGGGTCGGCGTACGCCCTGCCGTCGCCACCAGGAGCCGGCGGATCGCCTCGACCAGGGGTTGTTGGCTGAGCAGATGTGGTTTCGAGACGCTCGCGAGGGCTCGCTCCTCAACCACCGAATAACCCTGCGCCCCCTCGTAGGGACGCGCATCCGCCAGCACCACGCCCCACCCCGGATGCCACCGACGCAGGGCGGCCGGGCTCTGGGAGTAGTAGCTGAACATGAAGTCGTGGACGGGGTGCTTGCGGCCCTCGCGGCGGCGAGCGAGGTGGGGCTGGATCCACACGTCGACACGCTCGGCGTGCGCCGCAGCGCGCGCCTCCCAGTCGTCACGAGCGAGGATGTCCACGAGACACCAGCCTAGGGACCGTCCAGCGCGCGCACGAGCCGCTGGGGCGCGAGCAGGCGATAGCTCTCGGCGACCAGCTCCCCGAGCTCGCGCCAGTCGGTGTCGTCGTCGAGCACCACGGCGACCACGTCGTCGGCCCAGGAGGGGAGGTAGGGCGGCCCGATCGCGGAAAGGGCGGCGCGTTCCTCGCCGGTGCTGCGCAAGGTGACGACCGTGACGGTGCGACCGTCCGTGATCCCGAGCCGCTCGACGGCGTCGGCGTGGTGCAGCGCTTGTACGTGGGCGAAGGTCCGCTTCCGGACCCGCCATCTCACGCCGGTCCAGGCGTCCTCCTCGTAGGCCTCCGGCAGCGGCAGCGCGACCTCCGCGACCCTCGCAACGAGCCGGGCGTCGGGTTCAGGGCGTCCACGCACCATGCTCGACAACCTAGGCGCCGGGTCCGACAACAAGGCTCCGTCCACAGCGTCGACGGGGAGTGCCCGCGCATGATCGGCCGGTCGATAGGCTCGGCTGGTGCGTATCGCAAGGTTCACGACAGGCGAAGATCCCCGTTTCGGCATCGTCACGGGCGACGTCGACGACTACGGCATCCCCGACGAGGACTCGCTGATCACTGCGCTGGTCGGCGATCCGCTCTATGTCGGGCTGCAACCGCTCGACGAGCAGGTCCGCCTCTCCGACGCCCGCCTGCTGAGCCCGGTGCTCCCACGCAGCAAGGTGGTCGGCATCGGCAGGAACTACGCCGCACACGCCGCCGAGATGGGCAGCGAGCTCCCCGACGAGCCGTTGATGTTCCTCAAGCCCAACACCAGCGTGATCGGCCCCGGTGACCCGATCTTCTACCCGCGCCAGACCAACGAGGTCCACTACGAGGGCGAGCTCGGCGTGGTGATCGGCCGGATCTGCCGCGACGTACCGAAGGAGAAGTACGCCGACGTCATCCACGGCTACACCGTCGGCAACGACGTGACCGCTCGCGACCTCCAGCGCAAGGACGGCCAGTTCACCCGGTCCAAGGGGTTCGACTCGTTCTGCCCGCTGGGCCCCTGGGTGGAGACCGAGCTCGACGTCAGCGATCTCCGGGTGCAGACCTTCCTCAACGGCGAGGTCAAGCAGGACGGCCGCACCTCCGACCTGATCTTCGACGTCCCTACCTTGATCGCCCACGTCACCAGCGTGATGACGCTGCTGCCCGGCGACGTGATCCTCACCGGAACCCCTGAGGGTGTCGGACCCATGAAGGCCGGTGACGAGGTCGAGATCTCGATCCAGGGCATCGGCAACCTGACCAACAAGGTGGTTTCGCGTGACTGAGCCAGAGGTTGGCAGAGCGACAGGCTCAGCAGGCGGAGGAGGTCCGACGGTCCGGGTGCGGATGGCGCCGTCCCCGACCGGGTCCCCCCACGTCGGTCTGGCCCGCACGGCGCTCTACAACTGGGCGTTCGCGCGCCATCACGGCGGCACGTTCGTGTTCCGCATCGAGGACACCGACGCGGCGCGGAACACCCAGGAGTCCTACGACGGCCTCTTCGAGGTGATGCACTGGCTCGGCCTCGACTGGGACGAGGGTCCGGACGTCGGCGGTCCGCATGCGCCGTACCGGCAGAGCGAGCGCTCCGACATCTACGCCGACGCCCTCGCCCGGCTCAAGGAGTCCTCGCGCACCTACGAGTGCTACTGCACCAACGAGGAGGTGGAGGCACGCCGCAAGGCCTCCGGCTCCAAGATCATGGGGTACGACGGCCACTGTCGCGAGCTCACCGACGAGCAGGTCGCGGCGTTCCGTGCCGAGGGACGCGAACCCGTCGTGCGCTTCCGGATGCCTGACGGCGAGATCACCTTCGACGACCTCGTGCGGGGCGAGATCACCTTCCACACCGACCACGTCCCGGACTTCGCGCTGGCGAGGGCCAACGGCCAGCCGCTGTACACCCTGGTCAACCCGGTCGACGACGCGCTGATGGAGATCACCCACGTCCTCCGCGGCGAGGACCTGCTCTCCAGCACGCCTCGCCAGATCGCGCTCTACCAGGCGCTCGAGGAGGTGGGGATCGCGAAGTCCACCCCGCGGTTCGGCCATCTTCCCTACGTCATGGGCGAGGGCAACAAGAAGCTCTCCAAGCGCGACCCGGAGGCCCACCTGCTCGGCTACCGCGACGCCGGCTTCCTGCCGGAGGGTCTGCTGAACTACCTGGCCCTGCTCGGCTGGGCGATCGCCGAGGACCGCGACGTGTTCACGCTCGAGGAGATGGTGTCGGCGTTCGACATCGCGCGCGTGAACCCCAACCCGGCGCGCTTCGACATCAAGAAGGCCGAGGCCATCAACGCGGCGCACATGCGGATGCTGACGATGGAGGAGATGACCGACCGGGTCACGCCATACCTCCAACAGGGCGGCGTGCTCTCCGACCCCGTCACACCGGACCAGGCGGAGCTGCTGTCCCGCGCCGTACCCCTCGTCCACGAGCGGATCAACAAGCTCACCGAGGCCGCCCCGATGCTCGGCTTCCTGTTCACCGACGAGGTGAGCTACGACGAGGCCGACGTAGCCAAGGCGCTCGACGACGAAGGCCTCAAGGTCGTCGCCGCGGCGCGCGAGGCACTGGGTGCGCTCAACGAATGGACGACCCTGACCATCGAGGAGGCGCTCAGGACGGCCCTCGTCGACGGGTTGGGGCTCAAGCCGCGCAACGCCTTCGGTCCCGTGCGCGTGGCGGTGACCGGGCGAAAGATCTCCCCGCCGCTCTTCGAGTCCCTCGAGCTGCTCGGCCGCGACCAGTCACTCTCCCGGCTGGACGCGGCTCCGGCCGCAGCGGGACGGTCCTGATGACCTACCCGCAGGGTCCGCCTCCGGGCCAGCAACCCTGGCCGCCCCACCCGCAGCTCCAGCCGCACGCCGCGCCGCCGTACCCGCAGCAGCCCTACCCGCCGCAGCAGCAGTGGGACCCGCGGATGCTCGCGCATCCGCACCCGGAGCCGCGCAGCTACCCGCTGATGCTCCGCACCTGGGACTACGCGTGGTGGAAACCTGTGGTCGGCATCCTGACGATGGTCGTCGGCGGCCTGCTGGTGATGCCGCTGCTCCTGATGCCGGTACTGGCCGCCGCCGTCGCGATCGAAGGTGGGTCTGGCTCGTTCGCCGACCGGTTCGCGGCATCGGCGAGCCTCGACTCGGTCACCGCGGCGTCGATGCTCTATCTCAACCTGTCGCTGGCCTCACTGACGTTGGTCGCCATCGGCGTCGTCAGGTTCATCCACCGGCTCCGCCCACGATGGCTGTCCTCGGTGCTGCCCGGCATGCGGTGGAAGTTCTTCTTCGTCTGCACCGGGCTCTCCGTGATTGCCCTCATCGTCTCGGTGGTGGTGGGCGAGCTGGTGCCCGACCAGTCCACGAGCGAGCTCGGCGGTGACCCCAACAAGCTGACCGGAACCCTGATCGCCACGGCCATCGTGATCCTGCTGACCACGCCACTGCAGGCGCTGGGGGAGGAGTACGCCTTCCGCGGCTACCTGATGCAGGCCTTCGGCTCGCTGACGGACGGCATCGCCACCGCGCTCGGGGTGCAGCGCCGATGGGCCGCCAGGATCGCCTCCGCCGTGGCTCTCGTGGCCACCTCGGCCCTGTTCGCGCTCGCCCACGGGGCACAGAACTTCCCGCTGTTCTTCGACCGGTTCTGCTTCGGGCTGATGGCCGGTCTGGTCGTCATCCTCGTCGGCGGCCTCGAGGCGGGCATCGCCCTGCACGTGCTGAACAACCTGCTCGCCTTCGCGATCGCGATCTTCTTCGGTGACCTGCAAGGCGCTCTCACCGTCTCCGAGGTCTCCTGGTGGCAGCTCCCGGTGACGATCGTCCAGAACGGCGTCTACCTGCTCCTGGTGCTGTTCGTGGCGCGCAGGATGGGGCTGCGTCGTACGACGAATCCGCCGGTGGCGCAGCCGTCCGTGTGAGCCTGCGACGTCACACTGCCTCGATTGGTGGGCGCGTCAGCGTTTGTGTATCTTTGGCCCTCGGTTCGCCCGGCATGCCACCCGCTCGCCGGACGGGCCGAGACCCATGGGGTATGGGGTAATTGGCAGCCCGACTGGTTCTGGTCCAGTTAGTCTAGGTTCGAGTCCTAGTACCCCAGCGAGTACGACGATTTGGCTCCCAAGTTCCGCGAACGCTAGAGTCTCGTCCGCTCTGTGAGCACCAATCAGGCCCCCGTTGTGTAGTGGCCTAGCACGCCGCCCTCTCAAGGCGGTAGCGCGGGTTCGAATCCCGTCGGGGGTACATCTGTCAGCCAGCCCGGTCCTTTCAAAGACCGGGCTGCTGTGTTTCTCGCCCACCTGATCCCGTGGTTTCGAGACGCTCGCTGGCGCTCGCTCCTCAACCACCGAATGACTTCTCGGTGGTTGAGGAAGGCGCCCTGGCGCCTGTCTCGAAACCACCGTCCGGTGTGGGCAGGCCCATTGTCGTGTCCGAGTCGTGGGCGGACCGCGTAACCGGCGTGAGGTGCGTCTCGTTGCGTCTCTCACGACGAAAGGCCGCCCATGACTCGACGTGCTCTCGCCATCCTCGGCGCCCTCGCGGTGCTCCCGATGACCCTGATGGTGGCACTGGCCGCGCCTGCCGCTGCTCACGAGGAACGGCCAGCGGGGTTCCCGGACGGGACCGGCAAGGTGCCGGCGTACCTCGGGCTGAACAACGCCAACCACCGAGTCGTGTGTACGACGGCCAGCGCTGGCCGGATCGCCGCGATGCCCGCGGGGTCCCTGAAGACCCGCAACCAGCAGCTCCTGCGCGAGTGCAAGTACAACTCGATCCAGACGGCGATCAACTCGATCACGAAGCAGAAGACGTCGATCTACATCCTGCCCGGGGTGTACGACGAGCACCAGTGGGCCACCGCCGCCCGCTCCGAGTACTGCTCGCACCTCAAGACCCAGTCGGCGACGCCGCTCGTCTCCTCGGAGTACATCGGCTCGATCACCTCACCCGAGACCTCTGCCGCCAACGCGGAGTCCAACCCCGTGGCCCTGTCGTACGCCGACCAGCGCACCTGCGCCCACAACCTCAACCTGATCGCGCTGTTCGGTGACCAGACGCCAACCGACAAGTCGATCCACTGCGACAGCAAGTTCTGCGGCACCCAGATCGTCGGCACCGGGCGACAGATGTCCGACGTGCTCATCGACAACAAGTTCACCAAGCTGAACGCCATCCGTGCCGACCGTCTCAGTGGGCTCTACCTGCGCAACTTCACGGTGCAACAGTCCGAGTTCAACTCGGTCTACGTCCTCGAGACCGACGGCTTCGTGATCGATCGCGTGACCGCGCGCGCCAACGACGAGTACGGCATCCTCGCCTTCGCCAGCGACCACGGCCTGATCCAGAACAGCGAGGCCTACTACAACGGCGACTCCGGCTTCTATCCCGGCTCGGGATCGGACCTTAACGCCGACAACCCCGAGCTCGAGGCCCGTCGCTACGCGATCGAGATCCGCAACAACAGGAGCCACGACAACACGCTCGGCTACTCCGGCACGGCTGGCAACTCGATCTGGGCCCACGACAACTTCTTCTACCGCAACGCCACCGGCATCGCGACGGACTCGCTGTTCCCCGGCCACCCGGGATTGCCGCAGGACCACGCCCGCTGGAGCAACAACGAGATCTTCTCCAACAACCGCAACTGGTACACCGAGATCGTCGACAAGGGCATCTGCGCCAAGCCGATGAAGGACCGCGGCTACATCAACGGCGCGGTCTGCCCCGTGGTCCCGACGCCGGTCGGCACTGGCGTACTGATCGCCGGCGGCAACTACAACTCCACGGACCACAACTTCATCTACGACAACTGGCGCTTCGGGACGATGCAGTTCTGGGTGCCGGCTCCGCTGCGCGACGAGTACGACCCAGCCAAGCTCAACGACACCTCGCACCACAACCACACGACCGACAACCACATGGGGATGCGTCGCGACGGTTCGATCGCGCACAACGGCACGGACCACTGGTGGGACGACCAGGGCAACGGCAACTGCTGGCAGGACAACACCTACTCGCGCGGCCACCAGACCGACAACTTCACCCTGGACCCGCCGAGCTGTGACGAGGGTGGTTCGACATTCACTCCTGGACTCGCGGTCAAGGACGCCGGGTTCCTCTCGTGCAGCGAGTACGACCGCAACGACGAGACCTGGCGACACCCGCCGGCGTGCAACTGGTTCGACAGCCCGACCAAGCCCACGGCCGCTGACCCGTCACCCGTCCAGGTTCCGGCCGTACCCGGCCTTCCCGCGCCGTCCCTGGGGATCGTCGTCGGCCCCCTGTTCGCTCTGCTGACCCTCGTGGGTCTACGCCGATGGAGCTCGCGGAGTGGACGGCGTGCGCAGCGGTCGTAGGCCCCTGCGGCTGGGCCTCCTCGCGCTCGGTCTCGTGGTCGTGCTCGTCGCGGGTGTCGGGTACGCCGCCGTACGCACGCGGCCACCGACGCTGACGGCCCATGGACCGACCGAGGTGTCGGGGACCGCAGCCAGCGCGGTGTTCTCCATCGCCGGCCGCGAGATCCGGCAGGTCCGCTACCGCGACCGGGCCACGCTGCACTACGGGTTCCGGCTGACCAACGCAGACGCGCTACCCGTCACCGTGATCGGGATCGACCCGCACCAGCACAACGCCCGGCTGTTCCGCTTCGTCGCACTCGAGGGGCCGGGGGGCGAACGGCGGTTCGCGGTGCCCGCCCACGGTTCCCGCGAGGTGAACCTGCTGCTCCGGATGGGTGGCTGCGAGAGCCTCTCCGCCCGCGCCGGCAGCTTCGCCGCCACCGTCCTCGTGCGCACCGAGCGGCTGGGGATCTCGTCCGGCTCTGTCCGAGTGGACCTCCCCGAGGAGGTCCACACCGGCTCGCCACGCGAGGCGTTCTGCCCGAACTCGACCGCGAAGTCGAGGCCTCCCGGCTGACTCACGGCTGTGTCCGATTCCCGCTAGAAACTGTCGGTGGCACCAGCGAGACTGATGCACATGGAGCTTGACCAGGACATCTGCTACCGGGCGGTGAAGGGGCGCGACCGTCGCTTCGACGGCGTCTTCTACACCGCGGTGCGCACCACCGGGATCTACTGCCGGCCCTCCTGTCCGGCGATCACGCCGCAGCGCCGCAACGTGTCCTTCTTCCGCACTGCTGCGAGTGCCCAGGGCGCCGGCTACCGCGCCTGCCGCCGCTGCCTTCCCGACGCCACACCGGGCTCGCCGGAGTGGGACGTCGCCGCAGACGTCGCCGCCCGGGCCATGCGCCTGGTGGCCGACGGGGTGGTGGAGCGCGAGGGTGTCGACGGCCTGGCGCAGGCTCTGGGCTACTCGACCCGACAGCTCAACCGCGTCGTCACCCAGCAGTACGGCGCCGGCCCGCTGGCCATCGCCCGATCGCGTCGGGCCCAGACCGCCCGCGTGCTGATCGAGACCACCGACCTCTCCTTCGCCGACGTCGCGTTCGCCGCCGGGTTCGCCAGCATCCGGCAGTTCAACGACACGCTTCGAGAGGTCTACGACGCCAGCCCGACCAGGCTGCGCGACGGGGCCGGCAAGCGGCGCAGTCGCGGCCCCTCCGGCACCATCCGCACCCGCATTGCTGTTCGGGAGCCGTTCGCCGCGCGTGCCCTGCACCACTTCCTCGCCGTGCACGCGGTTCGCGGACCGGAGGCCGCCGGACCTGGCTGGTACGAGCGCGCCGTTCGCCTGCCCCACGGCCCCGGCGTGGTGCGGATCGAGCTGGTCGACCGCCCATCGGGCTTCGTGCCCTGCACGTTCACGCTCGCCGACGCGCGTGACCTGGCGCCCGCGACCGAGCGCACTCGCCGGCTCCTCGACGCAGACTGCGACCCGGTCGCGGTCGACGCAGCGCTGGCCGAGGACCCGATGCTGGCGCCGCTGGTGGAGGCCCTGCCAGGTCTGCGGGTGCCGGGCCAGCTCGACGGGGCGGAGGTCGCAGTACAGACAGTGCTCGGCCAGCAGGTGAGCGTGGCCGCCGCTCGCACCGCCGCGGCCCGTCTCGTCGAGGCCCACGGCGAGCCGCTGGGCCTCGAGGGATCACACGTGGTGACGCACCTGTTCCCCAGCATGGCGACCATCGCCGGTCTCGATCCCGAGTCGCTGCCGATGCCCCGGTCGCGTGGCCGCGCGCTGGTCGGCCTGGCCGGAGCTCTTGACCGGGGCGAGGTCAGGCTCGACCGGAGCACGGACCGCGCCGAGACGCGCGCTGCGCTCCTCGCGCTTCCCGGCATCGGCCCGTGGACCGCCGACTACGTCGCCATGCGCGCCCTCGGCGACCCCGACGCTTTCCTGCCGACCGACCTCGGGATGCGCCACGCGGCCGAGCGGCTCGGCATCGACGACGCGACGGGCCGCAGCGAGACCTGGCGACCCTGGCGGTCCTACGCGCTGATGCGGCTCTGGTCGGTCGTGCTCGCTGAGATGACACCGCCAGCTGATGCGCGACCGGACCAGACGAACGCAGAACTTCAAGGAACAGGAGACATAAAGTGACGACGACAGCACAGGAGACGACCATGTGGACGGTGACGGAGTCGCCGATCGGTGACCTTCGGATCGTGGCGCGCGACGGCGCCATCACGGCGATCGAGTTCAGCCCGTTCCGCAGCCCGGTGACCGGCGAACCCTTCGAGACGGTTGCTGCGCAACCTCCTCAGGGACCACCCCTCGGCTCGCGAGAGGACGACAACCCGCTGCTGCGCAGCGCGGTCGATCAGCTCGCGGCGTACTTCCGGCGCGACCTCAAGGAGTTCGACCTGCCACTGGCCCCGCGTGGCAGCGACTTCCAGCAGCGTGTGTGGGACCAGCTGGTCCAGATCGGGTACGGCGAGACCGCGTCATACGGCGCGATCGCACACCGGCTCGGCAAGACCAACGCCGCCTCGAGAGCAGTCGGCCTGGCCAACGGACGCAACCCGATCCCGATCGTGATCCCGTGCCACCGGGTGATCGGCGCCAACGGCACCCTCACCGGTTACGCCGGCGGCATCCAGCGCAAGCAGCAGCTGCTCGAGCTCGAGCAGGACGCCCTCTTCTGACGTGACGCCTGCCCCCACCTGAAAGGGTGGGGGCATGGCGTACGACGGGGCGGACGACGGGGCGGACGACGAGTCGACCGGTACCGTCCTCCTGGCCGGAACGGCGAACCTGCTGATCGCCGTGGCGAAGCTGGTAGGCGGCCTCATCTCTGGCTCGACCGCCATGCTCGCCGAGGCGGCGCACTCCTTCGCCGACACCCTCAACCAGGTGTTCCTGATGGCTGCGCTCAAGCGGAGTCAGAAGCCTGCGGACGTGCAGCACCCGTTCGGCTATGGCATGGAGCGGTACTTCTGGTCCTTGATCGCCGCTGTCGGCATCTTCGTGCTCGGCGCGGGGTACTCGATCCTCGAGGGGATCAAGGCGGTGCTGGAGCCCGAGGAGCTCGGCAGCCTCACCATCTCCTATGTCGTGCTCGCGCTGAGCTTCCTGTTCGAGGGCGCCTCGTGGCTCAAGGCGGTCCGCCAGCTCGGTCGCGAGGCCGAGGGCGAGGGGCGCGGGTTCTTCGAGCACCTTCGGTTCACTCCTGACCCGACAGCGAAGACGGTGGCCTTCGAGGACACTGCGGCGTTGGTCGGCATCGTGCTCGCGGCCGTCGGCATCACGCTGCATCACCTCACCGACCACGGCTACTGGGACGGCCTGGCATCGATCGCGATCGGGCTGCTCCTGGTCGGGGTGGCCTACTCGCTGGGGCAGCAGAACAAGCGCGCGCTCATCGGGGAGGCACTGCCGGAGGAGGCCCAGGCGGCCATTCGCCAGACGATCGTGGACTCCCCGGGCATCGACAGCCTGGTCGAGCTGCTGACGATGAGGATGGCGCCGGACCAGGTGATCGTCGCGGCACGGGTCGACCTCGACGACACCTCGACGGTCGACGAGCTCGAGAGGTCGGCCGAGGAGGTCGAGCGACGGGTCCGCGAGGCGCACCCGGAAGTGCGGCACGTGTTCCTCGACCCGACCGACGACCCGGACGAGTGACCCGGACGAGTGACCGGACGAGTGAGGCCGCTGTCAGGGAGCCAGTGAGGTCTCGCGGTAGCGGGCCAGCAGCTCGCGCGCCTTCTCCTCGTCGCGGTCGGCCAGGGGCACGAGCAGCTCCGCGACCACGTCGGTCAGCTCGGCAACACGGCGGTTGAGCCGGCGGTTCTCGTGCACCGCCGCAGTCACGTCGGTGATCCACGTCGGCACTGCGGCTGCCTTGCGCATGAACTCCTTGCGGGCGGCCAGGCGACTGCTCGTGCTCATCTCGATCTCCTTGTTGCCGGGTGAGTTGCCGGGTGAGTTGCCGGGTGAGTTGCCGGGTGAGTTGCCGGGTGAGTTGCCGGGTGAGTTGCCGGGTGAGTTGCCGGGTGAGTTGCCGGGTGAGTTGCCGGGTGAGTTGCCGGGTGAGTTGCTGGGTGAGTCGGGTGACGACGACGGGGTCCACTGGACCTCGAGACGCACGACCCATGGGTCGGGTTTGTCGAACAGGTCGTGTCCGGGTCCGGCGTCGCGGTGCACGATCCGGCCACCGGAGGCGGTGATCTCCCGCTCGAGCCTCCGGGTGTTCGTGCGTTTGACCAGCCCGGCGGGTGCCGCACCCCGGACGCCGCGACGGGTAGCGGCGTACTCCAGGAAGAGGGAGCCACCGCGGCGAAGCGACATGGAACAAAGGCGCCACAGGTTGCTCCGGGCGTCCTCGTCCAGGCACCCGACGAGACCTCGGGCGTAGAGGGTGGGCGGCTCTGGCTCACGGGCGAGCTCGGCGCCGAGGAGCAGAGCCGCACGCAGGTCGTTGAGGGGGAGCACGCGGACATCCGGTTGCTCCACGCCCTGCCGCAGCAGTCGCTGGCGGATGTTCCGCAGAGCGGCGCCGGAGAAGTCGACCGCCACGACCTTGTGTCCACGACGCCCGAAAAAGGCCGCGTCCCGGCCCGACCCGGTGCCCAGGTCCACGACGGTGCCGGTGGGAGGAATCCGTTGCCGCGCCCACTTCGCGAAGGTCGTCGGCCTGCGTGGGATCTCGCGGCGGCGGTTGCGGTAGATCTCGTTCCAGCCGATCACGTCGGTGCGCACACCGCGCATCCAGCCGTCGATCCGCCGCAGCCCGGGCCACGGGTCGACCGGCTTGAACGACGGGTCCGGCACCCGCCACGTCGGCCCGTAGAGGAACTCGAGCACGCGCTCCGGATCCGCCGGCGCCGCGAGCGAGACACCTTCGAGCACGACGGACGAGGCGGGCGTGAGCGCCTCACGCGGGAGCTGACCGCTCCGGCCGCCCAGCTGGTAGAAGGTGTCCCCGACGTGGAACGCGCCGAACACGTCGACGTGGACGACGCGGCCGTCGGAGAGCGGCAGGAACAGCTTGAGGTCCGCCCCGGACATCCGGACGACCTTCCAGCCGAGCTGGCGCAGCTCTCGTTCCATGCGGAAGGACTCGCGGACGACGTCGGCCGGGTGCGTGTGCCTGCTGAGGTACGCCAGGTCGGAGTCGGAGTCGTGACCGATCATCTGACCGGTTCGAACCGCGCCGAGCAGGCAGCCGTAGCTGACATGGGCGTCGATGCCCACCCGGTCTCGGAGGTCCGCGATCGCACGGGCGGTGCCCTCCGCTATCTCGTGACGCGCGTCGTCCGCGGTCTGGGAGAACACCCGGGTCAGGTGGCCGGCGCTGTCGACGGCCAGGGGGTGTCCGTTGGGATCACGGAGCTCCAGGGCGGCGGTGTTGTCGCGGAACGACACCGGCGCCTCGAAGTACACGTGCTCGCCCTGGGCGTCGGTCAGCCGCACGCACGTCGTACCGTCGAGGCGCTGGCGGATCACGTCCGGCCACGGCACTCGCCAGCCCCCGAGGGAGCGACCCCCGTCGCGCGGCGCGACGAAGGACCAGACGTACTGCCCGTCGAAGGAGACCACCACCGGCTCGAGCACGGCGGCGCCGACGACGACGTGCTCGTCGGTGACGACCGCTGTGGCCGGGATGAGAGTTGACATGCGCGCTCCGCAACGTGCTTGGGGCGATTAAGTGGAGTAAGAGACTACACTTAATCGCCGCAGTGCCTGTGCGGTCACCGTACGACGGGACGACGCTCGGCGTCGGTCAGCGCGCGCGTCGGTCGTACGGCGTTTCGCCCCCGGTGCGGACAGGTCTGCTCCGGTATGGGATGAACCGACAGGCGTCGGTACTACTCGGCCGCGGCCCGACGCAGTGACTCGGAGAGCCGTTCCGCGGCAGCGAGCACCGCGGGAGCGTGCATCCGGCCGGGCTGGCGGGAGAGCCGCTCGAGCGGACCCGACACCGACACGGCGGCGATGATCTTGCCGCTGGGGGAGCGGACGGGGGCAGACACCGAGGCCACACCCTGTTCGCGCTCTCCGACGGACTGGGCCCAGCCGCGGCGACGAATGCCGGCCAACGCGGTGGCGGAGTAGGCGGCGTTCTGCAGGCCGCGGTGCATCCGCTCGGGGTCCTCCCAGGCGAGCAGCACCTGGGCGGCGGAACCCGCACGCATGGTCAGCTGCGAGCCGATCGGGATTGTGTCGCGGAGACCGCTCGGACGCTCCGCAGCGGCGACACAGACGCGGTACTCGCCCTGTCGACGCCAGAGCTGGGCGGACTCGCCAGTGATGTCGCGCAGTCGTGCGAGCACCGGGCCGGCGGTCGCGAGCAGCCGGTCCTCACCCGCCGCTGCTGAGAGCTCGGCCAGTCGGGGCCCGAGGACGAAGCGGCCCTGCATGTCGCGGGCCACGAGGCGATGGTGCTCGAGCGCGACCGCCAGGCGGTGAGCCGTGGGTCGGGCCAGGCCGGTGCCAGCCACCAGGCCGGCCAGAGTCGCCGGACCGGATTCGAGCGCTGCAAGCACGAGGGCGGCCTTGTCCAGGACGCCTACTCCAGATGAGTTGTCCATATTGTAATACTGCCGTCTCGTAGAATGGGATGCAAAGTAGGATGGTCTCACGCCCCGCTGCTTGGGGCGTTCAGTATGTGAAACGACGCTGAGAGGAA
This sequence comes from uncultured Actinomycetota bacterium, assembly GCA_963742785.1. Taxonomy (GTDB): domain Bacteria; phylum Actinomycetota; class Actinomycetes; order Propionibacteriales; family Nocardioidaceae; genus Marmoricola. The sequence continues at coordinate 595,818 of CAVUNI010000003.1, read as the reverse complement.
TTGGGTATGGGCAGGACGCTGTCGGAAAAAGTCTGGGACGAGCACGTGGTCCGCAGTGCCGAAGGTGAACCCGACCTGCTCTTCATCGATCTCCACCTGATCCATGAAGTCACCTCGGCCCAGGCGTTCGAAGGGCTGCGGCTCAACGGCCGCACCGTGCGCCGGCCAGATCTCACCCTGGCCACGGAGGACCACAACGTCCCCACGCTCGACTGGGACAAGCCCATCGCTGACCCGGTCTCCCGGACCCAGGTGGACACGCTGCGCGCGAACACCGCGGAGTTCGGCGTCCGGTCGCACCCGCTGGGCGACGTCGAGCAGGGCATCGTGCACATCATCGGCCCGCAGCTCGGCCTGACCCAGCCCGGGATGACCATCGTGTGCGGCGACTCGCACACCTCGACCCACGGCGCCTTCGGTGCGATCGCCTTCGGCATCGGCACCTCCGAGGTCGAGCACGTGCTCGCCACGCAGACGCTGTCGCAAGCCCGGCCCAAGACGATGTCGGTCACGATCAACGGGAGCCTGCCCCCTGGCGTCACCGCCAAGGACATGGTCCTGACGCTGATCACGCACACCGGCACCGGCGGCGGACAGGGCTACATCGTCGAGTACCGCGGCCAGGCCATCGAGGAGCTCTCCATGGAGGGCCGCATGACCGTGTGCAACATGAGCATCGAGTGGGGCGCGAAGGCCGGTCTGATCGCGCCCGACCAGACCACCTTCGACTACATCAAGGGACGTCCCGCGGCGCCGAAGGGCGCGGACTGGGACGCTGCGCTCGAGCACTGGAAGTCGCTGATCAGCGACGACGACGCCGTGTACGACAAGGAGCTCGTGCTCGACGCGAGCGAGATGACGCCGTTCGTGACCTGGGGAACCAACCCGGGTCAGGGCGTGCCGCTCGGCGGCAGCGTGCCAGAGCCGGCGCAGTTCGAGGACGCCGACGACCGGGTCGCAGCCGAGAAGGCGCTGGAGTACATGGCGCTCGAGGCCGGTACGCCGATGCGTGAAGTCAAGGTCGACACCGTGTTCGTCGGCTCGTGCACCAACGGTCGCATCGAGGACCTCCGCCTGGCCGCAGAGATCATCAAGGGCCGCACAGTCGACAAGGACACCCGCCTGCTCGTCGTACCAGGTTCGGTGCGGGTGCGGATGCAGGCCGAGGACGAGGGTCTCGACATCGTCTTCAAGGAGGCCGGTGGTGAGTGGCGTGGTGCCGGCTGCTCGATGTGCCTGGGCATGAACCCCGACCAGCTGACTCCGGGCGAGCGCAGTGCGTCGACGTCCAACCGCAACTTCGAGGGCCGTCAGGGCAAGGGCGGTCGCACGCATCTGGTGTCCGTGCCGGTTGCCGCAGCGACGGCGGTGCGCGGCACCTTGTCGTCCCCCGCTGATCTCGCGCCGATCGAGTGAGGTACGAACTCGATCATGTGGCGTGAGGTTGAGCAGCGCCGCGGCTGAGCTAGCGAAGCCGTGACGCGCGTGTCGAAACCCGGGCATTCACCCATCTGAAGAGGAATCAGTTATGGAGAAGTTCACGACGCACACCGGCGTCGGTGTTCCGCTGCGACGCAGCAACGTCGACACCGACCAGATCATCCCGGCCGTCTACCTCAAGCGCGTGACGCGCACCGGCTTCGAGGACGGACTCTTCGCCGCTTGGCGCAACGACCCGAGCTTCGTGCTGAACCGCACGGAGTACGCCGCAGGGTCGGTCCTCGTGGCCGGCCCCGACTTCGGCACCGGCTCTTCGCGTGAGCACGCAGTGTGGGCGTTGCAGAACCACGGCTTCAGGGCCGTGATCAGCGCGCGCTTCGGTGACATCTTCCGAACCAACTGTGGCAAGTCCGGGCTTGTCGCTGCCGAGGTCGACCAGAAGGTCGTGCAGCGAATCTGGGATCACCTCGAGTCGCGTCCAGGCAGCACCGTCACCGTCGACCTCGAGTCGCGAACCGTCAAGGCCGGCGAAGGAGTCGACGCCATCGAGGACTCCTTCGACATCGACGACTACACACGTTGGCGACTGCTCGAAGGCTTCGACGACATCGGCATCACGCTCTCTCACGAAGACGACATCGAGGCCTACGAAGCCACGCGTCCGTCGTGGAAACCAACGACCCTCCACTGACGGTCGACAACGGTTTCTTCACCGTTGCGGGCGAATTCATCGTCCTAACAGGGTCAAACGCACTAACAAGTACGCCGACACGCGCAGTTTGCATTGTGGTCCCTGTCACTTTTCCCTAGCGTGCGTAGGGCAATTAGTCGAGCAAAGCGCTCGGCCGACGTTCACGAAAGGGAAGCTTGTGAACAAGAGTCAGTTGATCGACGCTCTGGCGGCTCGCTACGAAGGGAACCGCAAGGCGGCCGCTCATGCGCTTGAATCGGTGCTCGACACCATCACCCGCGAGGTCGCGAGGGGCGAGAAGGTCGCCATCACCGGTTTCGGTTCCTTCGAGAAGAAGGTGCGCGACGCACGATGGGTCCGCAACCCCTCGACGGGTCAGCGAATGAAGGCCAAGAAGAAGGCGGTTCCGAACTTCAAGGCAGGTGCGCAGCTCAAGGACGTCGTGTCCGGTGCGAAGAAGCTGCCGCAGCTCACCTTGGCAGCCGTCGAGGCTGCTGCGCCGGAGGCCGCGAAGCCCGCGGTGCGGCGTACGGCGGCTGCTGCCAAGAGGGCTGCAGGAGGGACCACCAAGAAGACGTCGGCTGCCAAGAAGACCGCCAAGAAGTCGACGGCGAAGAAGGCGGCGAAGAAGTCGCCCGCCAAGAAGGCCGCCAAGAAGTCGACTGCCAAGAAGACGGCGAAGAAGTCGGCAGCGAAGCGGTCCGCACCAGCCAAGAAGTCGGCGGCGAAGAGGTCGACGGCGAAGAAGGCCACCAAGAAGGCCGCGAAGAAGGCACCCGCAAAGAAGACTTCAGCAGCGAAGAAGTCGACCGCCAAGAAGTCGACGGCCAGGAAGGCTCCTGCCAAGAAGGCGACGGCCAAGCGGGCTGCGAAGAAGTCGCCCGCGAAGAAGGCCGCCAAGAAGGCACCAGCCAAGAAGTCGGCAGCCAAGAAGACCGCCAAGAAGGCTCCTGCGAAGAAGACCGCGAAGAAGACCGCCAGGAAGCGCTAGCGGCAAGCAGTACCTGCGAAGCGGCGGTGACCAACCAGGTCACCGCCGCTTCTCGCATGTAGCGCGTTACAGCCGGCAGTCGGCCTGCTACCCGCCCCGAGCAACGCCCAGCTCCCGGCTGGTGTGCGCGCCAACGCCGAGCTCACGAGCGGCCGCCAGGTCGTCCTCGGTGTCCACGTCGCGACGCAGGGTCGGCAGCTCGGCGCGGATCGGCGAGGCTCCGGACTCCTCGTGTCGAAGGGCCGATCCGGTGCCGAAGTGCGGTTCGAGGTCGACGCCGGGTCCCGCGGCGAGAAGCGTCGTACCGGTGCCGGCCGAGTCAGCGACGAACCAGCGCGGGGTCAGTCCGGCCGACAGCGCGTCGGTGAGGTCCTCGGTCCGCAGGCTCGGGAGGTCCGCACACATCGCCGCCACTGCGAGATCGGGGTCGACGAGCCGCACCCGGAGCGAGGCGTGATGCAGGGCGCGGTTCAGGTCGCCGTCACCCTCGTCGGGCAGGCGCTGGGCTCCGTCGAGGTCGAAGCCCGGGTCGTCGGTGACGACGTGGACCTGGGCGACGGACGGACTCCGGATGGCGGCGTGGATCGCGTCGAGGGCGAACGCACGCATCAACGGCTCACGGTCGCCGGAAGCGGTGACCGAGAGTCGTGACTTGGCCAGCGACAGGGCCTTCACCGGTACCAGCAACGCGAACGTGTGTGACATCGAACCGATCCTCTCAGGGGTCGCGACCTGCACGGACGAGGGCCTGCGTGGTCGACGTCGCGCCAGATCGAGGGGCAGTAGGCTCGCGATCGGAACTGACGCAAGAACGGGAGGTGCCGGTGTCGAAGGTCCGCGAGCTTCAGCAGAAGCGTGGCTGGGCGTGGACGACCGTGGTCCTCATCGTGAAGCCGACGTTGCTGGCGTTCACCAAGCACGACTGGGTCGACGGCGAGAAGATCCCGGCCACCGGTGGCTGCGTCGTAGCGGTCAACCACATCAGCCATCTGGACCCGATGACGCTGGGCTTCCTGCTCTACGACCACGGCAGGCTCGTGCGCTACCTCGCCAAGGAGGCGCTGTTCCGTACTCCGGTGCTCCAGTACATCGTCAAGGACGCCGGCCAGATTCCCGTCGCGCGGATGACCGAGGGGGCAGGGGTTGCGTTCGGCGCCGCTGTCGAGGCGGTCGAGAACGGGGAGCTGATCGGGGTCTACCCCGAGGGGACGATCACCAAGGATCCCGACGGCTGGCCGATGCGCGGGAAGACCGGCGCCGCCCGGATCGCACTGTCGACCGGTTGCCCGGTGATCCCGATCGGCCAGTGGGGGGCCCAGGACATCCTGCCGGCGTACTCCCTGAGACCGCACCTGTTCCCCCGCAAGACCGCGGCCTACAAGGTGGGCGACCCGGTCGACCTGGCTGACCTGATGGGCAAGCCCGTGACCAACGAGGTCCTCAGGGAGGCGACCGACCGGATCATGGCGGCGATCACGGCACTCGTCGAGGATCTGCGCGGCGAGAAGGCTCCCGCCGTACGCTTCGACCCGAAGACATCGGGGGTCGGCGAGATCGGCAACCCGAACAAGCGGAAGCGGGGGTAAGGCATGACGAAGGTCGGTGTGTTCGGCGCCGGTTCCTGGGGTACGGCGTTCAGCCTCGTGCTCGCCGACGCGGGACAGGACGTCACCATCTGGGCCCGGCGGCCCGAGGTGTGCGAGGCGATCAACGAACGCCACGAGAACACCGAGTACTTCCCTGGCATCGAACTGCCTCCGACCGTGCGCGCGACCACCGACCCCGAGGAGGCCGCGGCCGGCGCCGAGTTCGTGGTCTTGTCGGTGCCCTCCCAGAAGCTGCGCGAGAACCTCACCGAGTGGACCCCCGTGATGCCCTCCGACGCCGTGTTCGTCTCGGTGATGAAGGGCGTCGAGCTCGGCACCACCAAACGGATGAGCGAGGTCATCGCCGAGGTGACCGGTGCGGGTCCCGAACGCATCAGCGTCGTCAGCGGACCCAACCTGGCGCGCGAGATCGCGCAGCGCGAGCCAGCGGCCAGCGTCGTGGCGTGCGACGACGAGGAGGTCGCGCGCCGGCTCCAGGACCTCTGCCACTCGCAGGCGTTCCGGCCCTACCGCAGCACCGACGTGCTGGGGTGCGAGCTCGGCGGCGCGTACAAGAACGTGGTCGCGCTGTGCGTCGGGATGGCGATCGGGCTCGGGTTCGGCGACAACACGACTGCATCCCTGATCACGCGTGGGCTGGCGGAGACCGCGAGGCTCGCGATGAAGCTCGGTGCCGACCCGCTCACGCTGATGGGCCTCGCGGGTCTCGGCGACCTCGTGGCCACGTGCTCCTCTCCGCTGTCGCGCAACCGCACCTTCGGTGAGAAGCTCGGCCAGGGGATGAGCACCGAGGAGATCATCGCGTCGACGCGCCAGGTCGCTGAGGGTGCCAAGTCGTGCGCCTCTCTCGCCGAGCTGGCCAGCAACAGCGGCGTTGACGCCCCGGTCGCACAGCATGTGGCCGGAGTCGTCGCGGGCGAGATCAGCGCGCGCGACATGATGTACGCGTTCATCGCCCGCGACACCAAGCACGAGCGCGAGTAGCTCCTAGACCGGCTGCATGCGAGCCCGACCCTGCTCAGTCGGTGACCTGGAACGCCTTCGTCAACGTTGCCTGCGAGGAGTTCCCGGCGTACAGCTCGATCGTGCCGGGCTCCACGACGAACTTGCCGTCGTTGTCGTAGAAGCCGAAGTCGCTCTTGTCGATGAGGAACGAGACGTCGGTCGACGCGCCCCCCTTCAGGGTCACCCGCTCGAAGCCGCGGAGGCGGCGGATGGGCTGCGACAGGCTCGCGACGGGGTCGTGGAGGTAGAGCTGGACGACCTCGTCGCCGGTCACCTTGCCGGTGTTCTTCACCGTCACAGTGGCCATCACTCGGCCACCCTCACCGACCTTGGTCTTGTCGAGGCGCAGGTTGGTGATCGAGAAGGTGGTGTAGCTCAGGCCGTACCCGAAGTGGTAGAGCGGGTCGCACGTGCGCAGGTCGCGGTAGCGGGAGTTGTACTTCGCCGTCACGTCGCATGGCCGTCCGGTGGGCTCGTGGTTGTAGTAGATCGGCACCTGTCCGAGACGCTGCGGGAACGACACCGGGAGCTTGCCGCCGGGGTTGGTCTTGCCGAACAGCACGTCGGCGACCGCGTTGCCCGCCTCGATCCCGGGGAACCACGCCTCGAGGATCGCCGGCGACGAGGCAGCCACCTTCTCGAGCGTCAGGGGCCGGCCGTTGAACAGCACCACCACGAAAGGCTTGCCGGTCGCCTTCACGGCGTCGATGAGCTTCTGCTCGTCGCCAGGGAGGTCGAGGGTCGACCGCGTCGCTGCTTCACCGCTCATCTCGCGGGTCTCACCGAGTGCGAGCACCACCTGGTCCGCTGAGTTCGCGGCGGCCGTGACAGCGGCGATGTTGGCGTTGCTGCACGCGTCCTCGTCGGTCGCGTCCGGCGGCTCGACGTTCTTCAACGTGCAGCCGGGGGTGTACGTCGCAGTCGCTGACTGGGCCTTGATCCCGGTGTAGACGCTGACCGCATCTGCGTCGTCGCCCTTGCCCCACCAGGGGCCGAGCATGTCGTGCTGGTTGTTCCCCAGGGGGCCGATGACCGCGGTCTTCTTCGCCGAGTCCAGCGGCAGCGTGGGCGTGCCGTTCTTCTGGTCGTTCTTCAGCAGCACCATGGAGCGCTGCGCGGCGGTGCGGGCGGCGGTGCGGTCGGCGGGTGTGACGAACGACTTCGGGTCGGTTGCCCTGGTCTGGTCGACGTAGGGGTTGGTGAACAGCCCGGCGCGGAACTTGATGCGCAGGATCCGGCGTACGGCGTCATCGAGTCGCTTCATGGTGATCTGCTTCTGCGCCAGCAGCTTCTCCCCGTTGTCACGGATCAGGGTGCTGACCATCTCCGAGTCGGTGCCGGCCATCAGGGCGTTGGCAGCGGCCTCTGCATTGGTGCCCGCCGTCCCGTGTCCGCACGGGAAGTTGGCGGGCTTCACCGCCGGGCACGCGCGGGCCTCCGCCACGGCGGTGTAGTCGCTCTCGATGAACCCGTCGAAGTCCCACTCGTTCTTCAGGATGCCGGTCTCGGTCTCCTTGTTGGCGCAGCCCGGGACGCCGTTGATCGCGTTGAACGAGCACATCACGGTGTCTGAACCGGCATCGACGGCGGCCTTGAACGGCGGCAGGTAGAGGTTGCGCAGCCGTGATTCCGACATGTCGGTGGTGTTGTAGTCGCGGCCTCCCTCGGGCTGGCCGTAGGCGACGAAGTGCTTGACCGAGGTGAGGGTCTTGTCCTTGGCCGCGTAGTCGTCGCCCTGGGCACCCTGCACGCGGGCGGTGGCCATCAACGAGCCGAGGTAGGGGTCCTCGCCGTTGCCCTCGACGATTCGGCCCCACCGTGGATCGTGGGAGACGTCGACCATCGGGCTGTAGATCTGCTTGATGCCGACCGTCGCCGACTCCCGGGCGCCGATCGTCGCGTCGCTCTTCGCCACGTCCGGGTCGAAGGAGCTGGCCGCGCCCAGGGGCACGGGGAAGATCGTCCGGTAGCCGTGGATGGTGTCGTAGGCGAACAGGATCGGGATGTGCAAGCGCGACTGCTCAACCGCTATGTGCTGGATGCGGTTGATCTCCTTGGCGTCCGTCAGCGAGAACACGCCGCCTACCCCGGCCTTGGCGTCGGCGTCGGTGATCTGGCCGTCGGAGAGCAGCTGGACCTGCTGCAGCTTCTCCTTGACCGTCATCCGCTTCAGCAGCGCGTTGACCTTCTGGTTGATCCAGTAGTCGGGAGTGACCCGCTTCGAGGTCAGCGCCGCCTTCTCGGTGGGCTCAGCGTTGAGCGGGTTGGTCAGCACCACGCTGGTGCCGACGATGGCCGTTGCCAGCACCGCAGACGCGGTGGCCGTGATCCGTGTGACTCGCTTCATCGGGGGTCCTCCCGCGCGCTTCCCGAGCCGCGCCGGCTGGTGCAGGCACGACAACCCCGACTGGTGACCGCAGCCACATGGGGCTAGCCCGAGTTTGTCCCAGCGGTCGCCCTGGCCCGGCGAGTACACGCCGGGTACACCCGTTCAAAACGGGCTGATGTCGGTTGGGTCAGCGAGAGGGCGCGTCGAGAGCCTGGCTGAGGTCGTCCCAGAGGTCCTCGACGTCCTCGATCCCCACCGACAGCCGGATCAGCCCCTCGGGAATCGTGGCGGCCTCGGTCTTCCAGCGGCGACGACGCTCCAAGGTCGACTCGACGCCACCGAGAGACGTGGCGTAGACCCACAGGTTGGTGGAGTGCTGGACGAGGTCGGCGACCTCCCCGGTCGGCAGCACCATTGCGATCATCCCGCCGAAGCCCGGGTAGCGGACCTCCGCGACATCGGCACGATCCCGCAGGCGGCGTACGAGCTCCTGGGCGTTGGCCTGCGCCTTCTCCACCCGGAGGGGCAACGTGCGCAGACCGCGCAGCGCGAGCCAGGCCTCGAACGCGCCGGGGATCGCGCCGACAAGGTCTCGGCGGCTCTTGAGGACGGTGTAGAGCTCCTCGTCGCGCGTGACGATCGCCCCCATGAGGAGGTCGGAGTGACCACCGATGTACTTCGTCGCCGAGTGCACGACGAGATCGACGTCCATCTCCAGTGGCTGTTGGAGCAGGGGTGTGGCGAAGGTGTTGTCGACCGCGACGTAGGCGCCGGCCTCGTGGGCAGCCTTCGTGATCGCCGGGATGTCGGCGATCTCCATCGCGGGGTTGGTCGGTGACTCGATCCAGACCAGTGAGGCGTCGTCGCAGGCGGCCACCACGGCGTCGGTGTCGCTGATGTCGACGAGATGGGGCTGCACACGTTCGCGCGCCTCGAGGTCGGCGAGCTGCATCACCGACCCGTTGTACGCGTGCCGCGGAGCCACCACCTTCTGACCGTTCGCGACGAGGTCGAAGATCGTGGCCACGGCGGCCAACCCGCTGGCGAACGCGAGACAGCGGCCACCCTCCAGGTCACCGAGTGCGTCCTCGAACGCGGTCCACGTCGGGTTGGCGTAGCGGCCGTACTCCAGGTCCCCGCCGGCGACGTACGTCGACGCCATCGTGATCGGGGTGTTGAACGGCTGGTCCGGCTCGTGCGGAGGACGACCGGTGTGGACGGCTCGGGTGGCAGGACGCATGTCGTCAGGGTATTGACCCGTGCGCGTGCCGCCGGTTCCGCCCCGGATGCGCCGGTAGGGTCTGGCGCGTGAGCAGCCCCTCGGACGGTCACTTCGACAGCGCTTCTGATGGTGCCCGCAAGCCCCGCGTCGCCGTCGTGTTCGGAGGCCGCTCCAGCGAGCACTCCATCTCCTGCATCTCGGCCGGCAGCGTGATCGCGGCGCTCGACCCGGAGAAGTACGACGTGGTGCCGGTCGGGATCGCCACCGACGGACGCTGGGTGCTCGAGTCTGCCGAGACCGGTCACCTCGCGCTGGGCCCATCGGGGGAGCTTCCGGCTGTGACGGGCAAGCGCGAGGTCGCCCTGACTCCCGGCCAGGGGCTGGTCGTGACCGAGCCCGGCGACGTGCCCGACGTGCTCGGCGAGGTCGACGTGGTGTTCCCGGTGATGCACGGACCGTGGGGCCAGGACGGGACCCTGCAGGGTCTGCTCGAGATGGCAGACGTGCGCTACGTCGGGGCGGGAGTGCTCTCCAGTGCCGTCGGCACCGACAAGCACTTCATGAAGCAGCTGTTCATGGCCGCCGGCCTGCCGGTGATGCCCTACGTGCTGGTGCGACCGAAGCAGTGGGAGAAGGACCCGGCCGCCATCCGCGAGGCGGTCGAGGCGCTCGACTACCCGGTCTTCGTCAAGCCGGCCCGGGCGGGCTCGAGCTACGGGATCAGCCGTGTCGACGAGGCCGACGATCTCGACGCCGCGATCGAGGAGGCACGCCGTTTCGACCCGAAGGTGATCGTCGAGGCGGCCGCCACGAACGCGCGCGAGGTCGAGATCGGCGTACTCCAGGGGCTCGACGACGGCGACCCCGAGACCAGCGCCATTGCCGAGATCACGGTCGCGGCGGAGCACACGTTCTACGACTTCGAGGCGAAGTACCTCGAGCAGAGCTACCGCATCCCGGCCTCGCTCAACGAGGACATCGTGGTGCAGGTGCACGACCTCGCCGTACGCGCCTTCGAGGCACTCGACGTCGAGGGCCTCGCCCGCGTCGACTTCTTCGTGCTGCCCGACAACCGGGTGATCGTGAACGAGGTGGAGACGATGCCCGGCTTCACCGCCACCTCGATGTTCCCGCTGCTCTGGCAGGAGTCGGGCCTCACCTATCCAGCGCTGGTCGAGCGGCTCGTCCAGCTCGCGCTCCACCGGGACACCGGCCTGCGCTGAGGCAGGTCCGACTCAGCAGCTACTCGCAGGGCGTGACGGCCTTGGTGTGCTTCTTGATCGCGTCGGCGAGGTCGACGATGACGGCGTCGGGCGGGCGGTAGTCGGAAGGTATGGCGACCTCGACGTTCGGCTTCCGGCCGATGGTGGTCAGCAGTACGTCGGAGTCCTGGTCGGCGAGGTCTTTCTCGGGGGCGAACCAGTCGATCCCGTTGACCCGCTGGCAGGGGGAGAACGGCTCGTACCCCTCGGGGGTGCCCACGCCGCAGCGCAGCACGATGGCCGGGTCGCCCCACGCGGCGCCGAGGGGGCTGCCCTTGGTCTCACGGCGCGGTCGTTCGGAGACGCGGTGGGGTACGTCGTCGACGAGTGCCAGGCAGGCCTTGCGGTCAGCCCCCGAGACGTCCGTCGCCGGCAGGTGGACCGTGCCGCACCCGGCCGTCAGTCCGGCGATGACGATGACGGCGCCCGCCACCCCGAGGGGTGACGGGCGCCGAGAGGTCGAGTGCGCGCTCAGATGTGGACTACGGGACACGTCAGGGTGCGGGTGATGCCGTCGAGCGTCTGCACCTTGGCCACGACCAGCTTGCCGAGCTCGTCGACGTTGCGGGCCTCCGCGCGGACGATGACGTCGTAGGGACCGGTGACGTCCTCGGCCAGGATGACGCCCTTGATGTCGGTGATCCGTTGCGCGACCTCCGCGGCCTTGCCGACATCGGTCTGGATCAGGATGTAGGCCTGGACGACCATGTGGACTCCCTCGGGGATCGGAAAAGTCTGGACGGCTCGCAACCTACCGGACGACCAGCCGGGGCGGAACACGACGGCCCGCGCGGGAGGCCGCATCGATCTGGTGAGATGGCGGCATGACCCCGCCCTCTCCGTCGGCCGAGTCCTTCGCGGCCGGCGCCACCCTCGCCGACGCTGGGGAGTTCGGCCTGATTTCGGTCCTGGCGGGAAGATTCGGCCAGGGTTCGCACGTGTACGTCGGGCCCGGGGACGACGCGGCCGTGCTGCGCACCCCCAGAGGTCACGTCGTGGTGTCCACCGACCTGATGGTCGAGGGCCGCCACTTCCGCCGCGACTGGGCCACGGCCAACGACATCGGGCGCAAGGCGGCAGCGGCCAACCTCTCCGACATCAACGCGATGGGCGGTACGGCGCACTCGCTGACCGTCGGCCTCGCTGCCCCGGCGGACCTGCCTGTCCAATGGGCCCTCGACCTCGCCGACGGGATCGCCGAGGAGGCCGAGCTGGTCGGCGCCAGCATTGTCGGTGGAGACCTGACCACCGCCACCGAGGTGGTCATCGCCATCACCGTCCTGGGCACCTGTGACGTGAACCCGGTGCTCCGTAGCGGGGCGCAGCCGGGCGACGTCGTCGCTCTCGCCGGCCGCCAGGGCTGGGCCGCCGCGGGGCTCGCCGTACTCGGTCGCGGGTTCCGGTCCCCTCGCGTGCTCGTCGAGGCCTACAAGCGGCCCGATCCGCCGTACACCGCAGGAGCCGCCGCCGCCCACGCCGGCGCCACCGCCATGATCGACGTCTCCGACGGCCTGATCGCGGATGCCGGGCACATCGCCGCCGACTCGGGCGTGGCCATCGACATCGAACGCGGTGCCTTCGAGCTGGCCGACCCGATGCGCGACGTCGGGTCCGCCCTCGGCGTCGACCCGATGCAGTTCATCCTCGGCGGGGGAGAGGACCACGCGATCCTGGCCACGTTCCCCGCCGGCACGACGCTGCCCGAGGGGTTCACACCCATCGGCTCCGTGACCGGTACGGATGAGGCCGGCGTCGTGACCGTCGACGGGGAGGCCTACGACGGGCCGACGGGCTGGGCGCACTTCTGAGGGGCTGCCAGTTTCACAACACGTGTTGTGAAACTGGCACGGTGCGAACGAAGTTTCATTCGCACCGTGCCAGTTCTGTTTCGCGCGACGCCCCGAACAGCGAAACGCCCCCGGCCGGAGCCAGGGGCGGAACGGTGTTGGTCAGTGCGTCAGCGGGTGACCTTGCCGGCCTTGAGGCAGCCGGTGCACACGTTGAGGCGCTTGGGGGCACCGTTCACGGTGGCACGCACGCGCTGGATGTTGGGGTCGAAGCGACGCTTCGTGATCTTGCGCGACCACGGTCGGTTGTTGCCGAAGCCGGGCTTCTTGGCGCAGATGTCGCAGACGGCAGCCACCGTGCACTCCTCGGGTTGATCTCGAACAAGACAGGGGGCCCGAATCGGGCTTCGGGCAACCGCACGAGGATAACTCAGGGCCGTGCCGCGACGCGAATCGAGGAACGACCGTCTACCGTGATCCCCTCCACAGGGCAGGGGGTGCGACAGACGATGGTTGAGGCAGATGTTGCCACCTTCGATCTCGACGTCGTACGCCGCTTCGCCGACCAGGCCGTCGACGGGCTCGCCGCCACCCGCGAGGAGATCGACGCCCTCAACGTCTACCCGGTCCCCGACGGCGACACCGGCACCAACATGTTCCTCACCGTCGAGTCCGCCCGCGACGCGATGGTCGAGGCGTTGGAGGCATCGCCTGGCGACCTCCGCGTCGCGTTGCGCGCCTACTCCAAGGGAGCCCTGCTCGGCGCGCGCGGCAACTCGGGGGTCATCCTCAGCCAGCTGATCGGTGCGCTGTTCCGCCGGATCGGGAAGGCCGGACCGGACGACAGGTCTGCTGCGGTGTTCGCCGAGGGGATGGCGCTGGCGACCGAGGCCGCCTACGCCGCGGTCGGCGAGCCTGTCGAGGGCACCATCCTGTCGGTCGCCCGCGCAGCCTCGGACGCCGCGGCCGAGTCTGCGAACGCCCCGGAGGACCGGCTAGGCGACGTCGTCCGTGGCGCCGCGACCGCTGCCCGCGAGGCACTGGCCCGGACGCCCGAGCAGCTCCCCCTGCTCGCCCAGGCGGGCGTGGTCGACGCCGGCGGACGCGGACTGTGCGTCGTGCTCGACGCCGCCGAGGCAGCGATCACCGGCAAGCGGGCCACCACGAGCACGCCGCACGTCGGCACCCCGGCGCTTCCCGTCGTCCGCGTCCCGTCCGGTGACCTCATCGAGGGTGGCCCGGCGTACGAGGTGATGTACCTCCTCGAGGCCGACGACGACGCCATCCCGAAGCTGCGCCACGAACTAGCCCCGCTCGGCGACTCGCTCGTCGTGGTCGGCGGCGAGGGCCTGTGGAACGTCCACGTCCACGTCGACGATGTCGGCGCCGCGGTCGAGGCCGGCATCCGCACCGGGGCGCCCCGACGCATCCAGGTCACCCACTTCGCCGAGCAGGTGGCGCTCGCGCGTGAGAAGCGGGCCGAGCGCCTGGGTCGCAAGCTGGTCATCGTCGCGGCGGGGCCCGGGCTCGTCGAGCTGTTCGGTGAGGGCGGCGCCGAGGTCATCGAGGGTGGTGCGGGACGCCGACCGAGCACCGGCCAGGTGCTGGCGGCCATCGAGGCGACCGGCGCGCAGGAGGTCATCGTGCTGCCGAACGATCCCGACTCGATCGGGGTCGCGGAGGCGGCCGCCCACGAGGCCGAGCTCAAGGGCATCCACGTCGTGGTGATCCCGACGCGCGCGCAGGTGCAGGGGATCGCGGCCCTGGCGGTGCACGAGCCCGGTCGCCCGCTCGACATCGACGTCGTCCACATGGCCGCGGCAGCCCGTGGCGCGCGCCACGGCGCGGTCACCGTCGCGGCAAAGGACGCGATGACCACGGCCGGGCCCTGCTCGGCGGGTGATGCGCTCGGGGTGGTGGCCGGAGACTTCGCCATCGTCGGCGACGACCTCTACGAGGTGGCCTGCGGCGTCCTCGAGCGACTCATCGGCGGCGGTGGCGAGCTGGTCACCCTGGTCGCGGGTGCCGAGGCCGGCGACCTCGCGCAGGCCTGCGAGGCCTGGGTCGAGCGCGCCCACCCGGGCGTCGACGTCGTGGTCTACCAGGGCGGCCAGGACCGCTACCCGTTGCTCGTGGCGGTGGAGTAGACGTGGCGGGTGTCCAGGTGGGCTGGGACTCCCCGATCGCAGCAGTCGGTGGCAAGCACACGAAGAAAGTCGTCAAGGCGACCGGGGTCGCGACGGTCGGCGACCTGCTGGGCATCTTCCCGCGGCACTACGTGCGCAAGGGGTCACTGAGCGAGCTCGAGGACCTCAAGGAGGGCGACCTGCTCTCGCTGGTGGGCGAGGTGATCAGCAGCGTGCAGAAGCCGTACCAGGACCGGCGTACCCACCGCACGATGTACCGCCTCGAGGTCCGCGTTCGCGCCGAGGGCGGCCACCTGCTGCTCACCTACTTCGACCGTCAGAAGCACACTGCGGACTGGCGCACGAAGGACCTGTCGGTGGGACGCGTGGGGTTGTTCAACGGGCGACTGAAGTGGTTCAACGGCCAGTGGCAGCTGACGAACCCCGACTCGCGGATGTACGGCGCCGACGCCGAGAGCGCCTACGCAGCCATGCCGGACCTGATCCCGCTCTACACCTCCATCTCGGGCGTCAACCCGTGGCACCTCGAGGAGACGATCGCGCTGGCCCTCGACCTGGTCGACGACATCCCCGACGTCCTTCCGACCGCGGTGCGCGAGGCTGAGGAGCTCATTCCGGTTGCCCAGGCCCTGCGGTGGATCCACCGCCCTGACAACTGGGGGCAGAAGGTCAAGGCGCAGGACCGGCTGAAGTACGACGAGGCCTTCGTCACCCAGACCCTTCTCGCCCAGCGACGCGCCGCGATCGAGGCCACCGTCGCCAACCCGCGACCCGGCCGGTCGGAGGGTCTGCTCGACCGCTTCGACGAACGGCTCCCGTTCGTGCTCACCGACGGGCAGCGCGCCGTCGGTGACGAGATCGCCGCCGAGCTCGGTCGTGGCCACCCGATGCACCGCCTCCTCCAGGGCGAGGTCGGCTCCGGCAAGACCGTCGTGGCCCTGCGCGCGATGCTCCAGGTGATCGACTCGGGCGGCCAGGCCGCGCTGCTGGCACCGACCGAGGTGCTCGCCCAGCAGCACCACCGCTCGATCGTCGCCATGCTCGGTGACCTCGCCGAGGGCGGCTTCCTGGGTGGCGCCGAGGAGGGCACCCGGGTGGCCCTGCTGACGGGCTCCCTCAACGCCGCCGCCCGCCGCGCCGCGCTCGCCGAGGCTGCCGGTGGCGAGGCAGGGATCGTGATCGGTACCCACGCGCTGCTCGAGGAGCACGTCCAGTTCGCGGACCTCGGACTGGTCGTCGTCGACGAGCAGCACCGGTTCGGCGTCGAGCAGCGGGCGGCCCTGAGCGGCAAGGCCGGAACGCCTCCGCACGTCCTGGTCATGACGGCGACGCCGATCCCGCGCACGGTGGCGATGACCGTGTTCGGCGACCTCGACACATCGACGCTGAGTGAGCTCCCGGCCGGCCGGGGCGACGTACAGACGACCGTCGTACCGGTGCAGGCGCAGCCCTCCTGGCTCGACCGCGCCTGGGAGCGGATCCGGGAGGAGGTCGGCAAGGGTCGTCAGGCCTACGTCGTGTGCTCGCGGATCGACCCGGTCGAGCTCGTGGACCGGCCCGTCGAAGGTGACGAGGCGCGTCCGTTCCACGCGGTCGAGGAACTTGCCCCCCGGCTGGTCGCCGGAGAGCTGGCGGGGCTGCGCGTCGAGATGCTGCACGGCCGGATGACACCGGAGGACAAGGACCGCGTGATGCAGGCCTTCGCCGCCGGCGATGTCGACGTGCTGGTCTCCACGACGGTGATCGAGGTCGGGGTCGACGTACCGAACGCGACCGTGATGGTGATCCTCGACGCCGACCGGTTCGGTGTCTCCCAGCTGCACCAGCTCCGCGGCCGCATCGGTCGTGGCGGGCACACCGGGCTCTGCCTGCTCGTCAGTGCCGCCGACCCCGCCAGTACCTCCATGGAGAGGCTGGTCGCGGTCGCCTCGACCCGGGACGGGTTCGAGCTGTCCCGGATCGACCTCGAGCAGCGCCGCGAGGGAAACGTGCTGGGCATCGAGCAGAGCGGCGGGCGCTCCGGCCTCAAGCTGCTCTCGGTGCTCCGCGACGAGGACGTCATCGAGCGGGCCCGCACCGCCGCGACGGCACACCTCGCCGGCGACCCCGATCTCACGCAAAGCCCGGCGCTGTCAGCAGCCACGCGCCGGCTGGAGGACTCCGAACAGGCTGAGTTCCTGGAGATGACATGAACCAGCCCACCTCGGGAGGCCGCCGGTGACGCGCATCATCGGTGGAACGGCCGGCGGGCGCCGACTCAAGACGCCCACCGGCGAGGCCACCCGACCCACGACCGACCGGGTTCGCGAGGCGTTGTTCTCCGCGCTGGAGTCCGAGCTCGGGTCGCTCACCGGGCTCCGCTTCCTCGACCTGTACGCCGGCTCCGGCGCCATCGGGCTCGAGGCCATGTCGCGGGGCGCGGGCGTGGTCACCTCCGTGGAGTCCGACCGGCGCACCGCCCGGATGGTGCAGGACAACGCAACCACGCTCGGGTTCCGGAAGCTGAACGTCCTCGCCCAGCCGGTCGCCCGTGCCCTGAGGCAGGATCCGCGTGCTCCGTACGACGTGGTGTTCGCCGACCCGCCGTACCCCACGGACAACGCGGAGGTCGAGCACATGCTGGCCCTGCTCGTCGAGCACCAGTGGGTGGCCAGCGGATCGGTGCTCGTCGTCGAGCGCTCGGCGCGTAGCGTGGAGCCTGCCTGGCCAGCGGGGCTGGTGCGCGAACGGACGAAGGAGTATGGCGAGACCGTGCTCTGGTACGTTCGCGCCGGTTCGGAGGACGAAGGATGACGAGGAGCGAACTAGTGCGCAGAGCCGTGTGCCCGGGCTCGTTCGACCCGGTCACCAACGGCCACATCGACATCATCCAGAGGGCCTCGCAGCTCTTCGACGAGGTCGTGGTCGCCGTCGGAATCAACAAGTCCAAGTCCCGCGCCCGGCTGTTCTCGGCCGAGGAGCGCATCGCGATGCTCGAGAAGGTCTGCGCCGACTTCCCCAACGTCACCGTCGCCGGGTTCGAGGGGCTGCTGACCACCTTCTGCCAGGAGCGCGACATCCGGGCGATCGTGAAGGGCCTGCGCGCGGTCAGCGACTTCGACTACGAGCTCCAGATGGCCCAGATGAACTCCTCGCTCGTCGACGTCGAGACCGTGTTCATCCCGACCAGCCCGGAGTGGTCCTTCCTGGCCTCCTCGCTGGTCAAGGAGGTGGCCATGTTCGGGGGCGACGTATCCGGCCTGCTCCCTCCCGACGTGCTGACCCAGCTGACCGAGCGGCTCGCCGAGCGGGCTCGGGCCGATCAGGACGAGTGAGTCCGCCGTCCTCCACCTCCCGCCCTTTTCGTGCCCTCGCAGGCTCGCGCTCGAGGGCGTGAAGTTGGTTGCGCACGGCATCGGCCGGTAGACTCCCGCAGGTTCTGCATGTACCACCACGGAAGTGACCTCTTGCGTAATCTCGACCCGAGAGCGCCGCTCGTGCTCGACACTCGCGAGCTCGGCCGCCGCCCGGGGTCGCAACGCCAGATGTCGTTCTCCGCGGAGGCGCCGGCAGAGCTCGGCATCGAGATCCTGAGTGTTCCCGAGGGCTCGCCGATCGACATCGATCTGCGGCTCGAGGCGGTCATGGAGGGAGTACTCGTCACCGGGACGGCGGAAGCCGACCTGGAGGGTGAGTGCTCGCGGTGCCTGGAGCCGATCGAGGACACCGTCCGCGTCGACCTCCAGGAACTGTTCGTCTACGACGACTCCGCCGACCGGGGCAGCCGCCCGGACGATCTGGACGACGATGTCAGCAGGCTCGAGGGAGATCTGATCGACCTCGAGCCGTTGCTGCGGGATGCGGTGGTGCTTGCGCTGCCGTTCCAGCCGCTGTGCCGGGACGACTGCCCGGGCCTGTGCGTCGAATGTGGCGCACGGCTCGCAGACGACCCGGACCATCGGCACGAGGCACCGATCGACCCCCGATGGGCCGCGCTCGGTGACGTGGTAGCAGCGAGCGAACTACCTGCAGCACCCGAAGACTGACCCCGAAGACTGACCCAGCACCACCGATCCCCAAGGAGCAACCGTGGCTGTCCCGAAGCGGAAGATGTCGCGCAGCAACACGCGTCACCGTCGTTCTGCGTGGAAGGCCGTCGCGCCCTCGCTCGTGACCTGTGCCAACCCGGCCTGCGGCGCCAAGCACCTGCCGCACCGTGCCTGCCCCGAGTGCGGGCAGTACGGCGCGAAGGCCGACCGTCGTCAGGTCCTCTGACCGAGGCCTGGGTTTGCCAGGAGCGACAGGCTCGGTCCCGACTGACGAGCTGCGTGACGCGCTCGGAGATCCCACCTTGGATCCCGAGCTGCTGGTGCTTGCCCTGACCCACAGGTCCTACGCCTACGAGAACGGCAACCTGCCGACCAACGAGCGCCTGGAGTTCCTCGGTGACTCGGTGCTGGGCGTGGTGATCACCGAGACCCTCTACGTGACCCACCCGGACCTCTCCGAGGGCCGCCTGGCCAAGCTGCGCGCGGCCGTCGTGAACGCGCGGGCGCTCGCCGACGTGGCCCGCACGGTCGGGCTCGGCAAGCACATCCGCCTCGGCAAGGGCGAGGAGGCCACGGGTGGCCGTGAGAAGGCCTCGATCCTCTCCGACACCGTCGAGGCGCTGATCGGAGCGGTCTACCTCAGCGGAGGCTTCGAGGAGGCCACCCGCACCGTCCACCTGCTCTTCGACCCGCTGCTCGAGGCCGCCGCCGCCATGGGGGCCGGTCTGGACTGGAAGACCAGCCTGCAGGAGCTCAGCGCCCTGCACGACCTCGGTGTGCCCGAGTACGTCATCGAGGACGAGGGCCCCGACCACATGAAGACCTTCACGGCGCGCGTCCGGGTCGCCGAGCGCCTCCACGGTCGCGGCGTGGGCCGGTCGAAGAAGGAGGCCGAGCAGCAGGCCGCCGAGACGGCGTACCGCACGCTCAGCACCGAGCTGCCGCACCGCGACGTACCGGGTCACCTGGCGCAGGCCCGGGTGGAGCGGCCGCCGGCCGGAGATGCCTGAGCTTCCCGAGGTCGAGGTCGTCCGCACCGGCCTCGAGGCCCACGTCCTGGGCCGCGCGATCGTCTCGGTCGACGTGCTGCACCCCCGCCCGGTACGCCGCCACCTCGCCGGTCCCGCCGACTTCGCCGCCCGGCTGACCGGTCGCACGTTCACCGCCGCCCACAGGCGCGGCAAGTACCTCTGGCTCTCCCTCGACAACGGCGACGCCCTGCTTGCCCATCTCGGCATGAGCGGCCAGATGCTGGTGCAGCCTCCCGGCGTACTCGACGAGAGGAACCTGCGCGTCAGGTTCCTGCTCGCCGAATCGGATAGTCCGAGGCCGAAAGCACCACGCCACGCCGACGACCCGGTGCTTTCAACCTCGGACTACCCGGAATTGGAGCTCCGGTTCGTCGACCAGCGGATGTTCGGGGGGATGTCGGTCTCCGAGGGTGGTGCCGAGGTGCCGCCGGAGATCAAGCACATCGCGAGGGACCCGCTGGACGCGGAGTTCGACGACGACGCGTTCGTGAGCCGGGTACGCCGGAGCCAGTCGGGCATCAAGCGGATCCTGCTGAACCAGGACCTCGTCTCGGGCGTCGGGAACATCTACGCCGACGAGGGGCTGTGGCTGGCACGGGTGCACGGCGAGCGTCCCGGGTCGCGACTCCGCCGCTCCGACGTGCAGCGGGTGCTCGCCGGCTGTCGTGAGGTGATGCTCTCGTCCCTGGGCCAGGGCGGCACCTCTTTCGACGCGCTCTACGTCAACGTGAACGGGCAAAGCGGGTACTTCGACCGCTCGCTCGAGGTCTACGGTCGCGAGGCCGAACCCTGCTCCCGCTGCGGGACGCCGATCCGGCGCATCAGCTTCATGAACCGTTCGTCCTACTTCTGCCCGGTATGCCAGCCTGCTCCGCGCCTGCGTCGCCGCTGACCCTGACTGACCCTTGAACAGGCTCTGACCGGACCCCGATCGGGGAGCCTGCCACGCTCAGGACTTGATGAAGCCGTGACCCGCGTGAGACTCTTGTAGACGGTCCTGACGGCCCAACCCTCCTCGCTCCCTGGAAGGCACATCTATGGCCAAGGCGTTGCTCGGCTACTCGGTCGGAACCGACCCTCGAGTGGTTTACCGCCTCAGTTCGGAGAATCGCATTCTCCGGCAACGCGTCGCCGATCTGGAGGAGATGACCCTCCGTCTCCAGACCGAGAACGACGCACTTGCAGCACTAGCCGCTGAGTCCGTCGACGAGGCAGTTGCCCGCGACGACTCGCTGGCCCGCACCTGACAAACCAATAGGCCAGCCGGCTCCGACCGGGGCCGTTGGGTAACCCCACACAGGGGCCGCTCGTTGGGCGGGCATGCGTGTCCTCCCGACCCTTGCCAGCGCCGTGCTCCTCACCGGCACCCTGCTCGCCGGCGCTCCGGCCCATGCCCACGGTGACAGCGACCGGATCGCGAGGCAGCGGGCGCTGCTCAGCAGCGACCAGCAGATCCCGCTGATCTCGAGCAGCAACGTCTCGCTCGTGTCGTCGAACCCCTCGTCGGCCGGCATCTCGGGTTGCTTCCTGCGCACCAAGCCGCTGTTCGTGCAGTCCAACCTCGACTCGGTGCGGGTGTACGACGTCTCGGAGCCGACCCGGCCAGCCCTCACCGGCGTACTCCCGTCGCTGCAGTTCGAGAACGAGGCGATGAACTGCGGTGAGCGCACCTACACCGGAGGGAAGGTACGCCGCTTCGCACTCGTCGGGATCGACCTGCACCAGGTGAGCCCCGGCGACATCGAGCACGTCAACGTGGGCGGCGGGGAGCTGATGGTCGTCGACGTGACCGACCCGGCCGACCCGAAGATCACCGGCCGCGCGCCGGGGTCCACGAGCACCCACACGGTGAGCTGCGTCCAGCAGACCAACTGCACCTACGCCTACTCCGCCGGCGACGACAGCACCGGCCGGTTCTCGATCTTCGACCTGCGCGACCTCGACCACCCCGTCGAGGTCGACTCCGACGCGAAGACAGCGGGCGTCCAGGGCTTCGCCAGCCCCACCGCCGGCCACAAGTGGAACTTCGACGAGGCCGGCTACGGCACCCACACAGGGTTCAAGGGCGCCTCGATGTGGAACGTCGGCAACCCGCGAGCACCGCAGCTGGTCACGACGACCGGGCTCGCCGGCCAGGGCGCCGACCCGAAGTTCCCCGGCTGGAACGACTTCATCCTGCACAACTCACAGCGCCCCAACGCCAAGGCCTTCCGCAACGGCGCAGCCCCCTCGCTCGCCAACGGCAACATCCTGCTGGTCACCGAGGAGGACTACGAGCAGACTGACTGCAGCCTGGCCGGCTCGTTCCAGACCTGGTGGATCAAGCGCCTCGACGGCACGCCCGGCGCGATCGCGCCGCTGGACAAGGTGGAGCTCTCCGACCTCGGCAACTTCCCCCTGCCGGTGGGGGCGTTCTGCTCCTCGCACTGGTTCGACTTCCACCCTTCCGGCATCGTCACGGCCGGCTTCTACGGTGGCGGCACGCAGCTCCTCGACGTACGCAACCCCAAGGACATCAAGTCCTACGGTCACGCCACCTGGGGCGCCTCGGAGGTGTGGGACTCCTACTGGGTGCCGGTGTACTCGAAGGCCGGCGTGATGACCTCGAAGAAGACCAACCTCGCCTACTCAGTCGACCTGGCCCGCGGCATCGACGTCTATCGCGTCGACCTGCCGGGCACGGTGCACGACACCAACGTCGCGTCGTTCGCGCCGTCCGGCAGCGGCTGGATCCCCACGGGCTCGCTCCTCGGTGTCCTGGGCGCGCTGGTGGTGGCAGTGATCGTGCGTCGTCGTACGGCGAGCCGCGGGGTCGTGGCCGTCGCCTGACGACGACTCGCCGGGCTCTAACCCGATTGCTGCTGTCAGGGGCCTCTGCGAGCATCGAGGCTTGTGTATCGATCCGTCGTCGAGTCCGTGGTGCCCGCCCGCCTGGGCACTCCGTTCCGGTGGCTGCTCGCGTCGAGCTGGGTGAGCAACATCGCCGACGGCCTCCAGGTCGCCGCCGGTCCGCTCCTCGTGGCCTCGGAGACACGTGACCCGTTCCTGGTCTCGCTCGCCGCGGTCCTCCAGTACCTCCCGTTCCTCCTGTTCGGCCTGTTCGCCGGGGTCGTCGCCGACCGCGTCGACCGACGTCGCCTGGTCGCCCTCGCGGACCTCTGCCGTGCCGCCGTCGTGGCCGTCCTGGTCGTCACCGTGGTCACCGACGAGGTCAACATCGCGGTGGTGCTGGCCGCGATGTTCCTGCTCGGGGTGGGGGAGACGTTCGCCGACACAACAACCTCGACGCTGCTGCCGATGATCGTGGCCAAGGCCAACCTGGGCATCGCCAACGCCCGGCTGATCACTGGCATCGTCACGTTCAACCAGCTGGCCGGCCCGCCCGTCGGTGCGCTGCTCTTCAGTCTCGGCCGGGCACTGCCGTTCGTCACCCAGGTCATCTGCATGATCCTGAGCGTCCTGCTCGTCCTCCGCGTCCGCCTCCCCGCCCACGGACGCGATCCAGCGGGGGAGCACCCCACCATCCGCAAGGACATCCTCGAGGGACTGCGCTGGGTGATGGCCCATGCAGCCATCCGCACCCTCACCCTCACCATCGTCACCTTCAACGTGACCTTCGGCGCGGCCTGGTCGGTGCTGGTCCTCTACTCGCTCGAACGGCTCGGCATGGGCGAGGTCGGATTCGGCCTGCTCACCTCGGCGCTGGCCCTCGGTGGCCTCGCCGGGACGCTCACCTTCGGCTGGCTCGAGCGCCACGTGAGCCTGGGCCACATCATGCGCGGTGGTCTGATCATCGAGACCCTCACCCATCTCGTCCTGGCGGTGAACACGGTGCCAGCCGTCGCGATGGTCGTGTTCTTCGTGTTCGGGGCGCACGCGTTCATCTGGGGCACGATCTCGGCGACCGTCCGCCAACGCGCCGTACCGACCCAGATGCAGGGCCGCGTGGCCAGCCTCTACCTGATCGGCGTCACCGGCGGGATGGTGTTCGGCTCGGTCCTCGGTGGCCTGATCGCGAGTCGATGGGGCATCACGGCCCCGTTCTGGTTCGCCTTCGTCGGCTCCGCGCTGTTCCTGGCCCTGATCTGGCGCCAGCTGATGTACATCGCGCACGCCGACGAGGAGATCGTTGACGAGACCGGCACCACGGCGACCGGCTAGACCGGTGGAGGCGGCTGCGGGCGACGAGCAGGAGGCTGAGGCAGAGCCGGTCTGACCCGGCATGCCTCCCCGGAATGCCCGCTTCGGCTGGGTAGGGTCGTGGCGCTGACCCTTCCCCGTCGCAGCATCCAGGACCGCTCCGAGCAGCTTCGGGGAGGGCTGAGAGGATGCCGCGTCCAGCACACCAGGACGGCCGACGACGGCGACGCAGGGAGAGCAGACGTTGTACCTCAAGAGCCTCACGCTCAAGGGCTTCAAGTCCTTCGCTTCCTCGACGACGCTCCAGCTCGAGCCCGGGATCACGTGCATCGTCGGACCCAACGGGTCGGGCAAGTCCAACGTCGTCGACGCGCTCGCGTGGGTGATGGGTGAGCAGGGAGCCAAGTCGCTGCGCGGCGGCAAGATGGAAGACGTCATCTTCGCCGGTACGTCGGGCCGGCCGCCGCTGGGCCGGGCAGAGGTCGCCCTGACCATCGACAACTCCGACGGCGTGCTGCCGATCGAGTACGCCGAGGTCACGATCAGCCGCACCATGTTCCGCAACGGGGGCTCCGAGTACGCCATCAACGGCAACGCGTGCCGGCTGCTCGACGTGCAGGAGCTGCTGAGCGACTCCGGCATCGGCCGCGAGATGCACGTGATCGTCGGGCAGGGCCAGCTCGACTCGATCCTGCACGCGACTCCCGAGGACCGCCGCGGCTTCATCGAGGAGGCCGCCGGCGTCCTCAAGCACCGCAAGCGCAAGGAGAAGGCGCTCCGCAAGCTGGACTCGACCGAGGGCAACCTGACCCGCCTCGCCGACCTGCTCAGCGAGATCCGCCGCCAGCTCAAGCCGCTGGGTCGCCAGGCCGAGGTGGCGCGGAGGGCGCAGGGGGTCCAGGCCGACGTACGCGATGCCCGTGCCCGGCTGATGGCCGACGACCTCGCCACCGCCCGCACCGCGCTGGAGCAGGAGCTCGCTGACGAGTCGATCCTGCTGGAGCGACGTACGGAGGTGGAGGCAGCCCTGACGGCCACCCGCGAGACGGAGTCGGCCCTCGAGGCAGCCCTGCGCGAGGACCTCCCTGCTCTCGCCCGGACCCAGGAGACCTGGTTCGGCCTGTCCGGCCTGCGTGAACGCCTCCGCGGTACCGCCGGTCTGGCTGCCGAGCGGGTGCGCAACGCCGCCTCCCAGCCCGAGGTTCCCGAGGGTCGCAACCCCGTAGAGCTGGAGGCGGAGGCCGCGCGCGTGCGCGAGCAGGAGGACGAGATCACCGCCGAGGTGACCCGCAACCGCGGAGTCCTCGACGAGGCCGTCGCCGCACGCCAGACCTCCGAGCAGGCTTACGCCGAGGAGGACCGCCGGGTCGCGGGCCTGCACCGGGCGGCCGCCGACCGGCGCGAGGGACTGGCCCGCCTCCACGGACAGGTCAACGGCCTGCGCAGCCGTGCGGCTGCCGCGGAGGAGGAGGTCGGGCGGCTCACCCAGACCCGCACCGACGCCGTCGCCAGGGCCGAGCGGGCCCAGCACGACTTCACCTCGCTGGAGTCCCGGGTCGCCGGGCTCGACGCAGGGGAGGAGGGCCTCGACTCCGAGCACGAGGCGGCGACCTCGCTGCTCTCCGACATCGAGGACCGCCTGGCCAAGACCCGTGAGGAGCTGACGACTGCGGAGCGTGAGCGGTCCTCGCTGAGCGCCCGCAAGGAGGCGCTCGAGCTCGGCCTGAACCGCAAGGACGGCGCCGGAGCGCTGCTCGCGGCGACCGAGTCCGTCAACGGTCTGCTCGGGTCTGTGGCAGCGCTGCTGAGCGTCCGCACAGGCTACGAGGCGGCGGTGGCCGCCGCTCTCGGCAGCGCGGCCGACGCGGTCGCCGTCCGCGACGTCGACGCCGCCATCGGGGCCATCGGTCACCTCAAGGACGACGACCTGGGCCGTGCCGGGATCCTGCTCGGCGGGGCGCAGATCGACGACACCGCCTGGCCGGGCCTGCCCACCGGCGCGGCGTACGCCATGGACGTGGTGGAGTGCCCCGACCATCTCCGCCCGGCCCTCACCCGCCTCCTCTTCAAGGTGGCGGTCGTCGACGACCTCGCCTCGGCGCGCTCACTCGTCGCCGACACACCCGACATCACCGCGGTCACCCGCGAGGGCGACCTGCTCGGCGCCCACTTCGCCGCCGGCGGCTCCTCGAGCCAGCCGAGCCTGATCGAGGTGCAGGCGGCCGTCGACGATGCGACCGAGCAGCTGACCGCTGCGGCCCACACGCTCGAGCGGCTCAACTTCGACGCCTCCACGCTCGAGCGCGAGCGTGAGGAGGCCAGGCGTCGGGTCGACGTGGCCCTGGCCAAGCTGCACGAGTCCGACGCGACCCTGGCCGCGGTGGCGGAGGAGCTCGGCCAGTACGGCACCCAGGCCCGAAACGCGCGCGCCGAGGCCGAGCGCCTCGACCAGGCGATCGCGGCCGCGCAGGAGGCCCGCGACCGCGACCTCGAGGGTCTCGCCGAGCTCGAGTCCCGTCTGACCAGCGCCGAGGACGCCCCCGACGAGGAGCCCGACACCACCTTGCGCGAGCAGCTGGTCGAGGAGTCGCGTGCGGCACGGGCGGCCGAGATGGAGGCGCGCCTCTCGCTGCGCACGACCGAGGAGCGGGCGCGTGCCCTGCACGGTCGTGCCGACTCGCTACTGAAGGCGGCGCAGGCCGAGCGCGATGCACGGGCCGCCGCGATCGCCCGGCGCGAGCAGCTCCAGCGTGAGGGTCGGGTCGCTGAGGCGGTCGGCCGCGGGGTCGCCGTCGTACTCGCCCGCCTCGAGGAGTCCATCGCGGCGGCCGCCGCCGAGCGGACCCGCGTCGAGGAAGCCAGGGCCGGGCGTGAGCAGGAGCTGCGCGAGGCGCGGGAGCGCATGCGTGACCTCGGACGAGACCTCGACGAGCTGGTCAACACGGTGCACCGCGACGAGATGGCCCGCACGCAGCAGAAGATGCGGATCGAGCAGCTCGAGGAACGTGCGCTCGAGGAGCTCGGTCTCGATGCCGACGGCCTGGTCGCCGACTACGGTCCCGACCAGCTGATCCCCTTCACCGGCGAGGTGGCCGAAGGCGAGGAGGCGCCGGAGCCGGTGCCCTTCGACCGCGAGGAACAGACCAAGCGGCTTCGCAACGCCGAGCGGTCACTGGCCCAGCTCGGCCGCATCAACCCGCTGGCGCTGGAGGAGTTCTCGGCTCTCGAGGAGCGCCACAAGTTCCTCACCGAGCAGCTCGAGGACCTCAAGAGCACGCGCAAGGACCTGCTCGACATAGTCCGCGAGGTCGACCAGCGGGTGGAGCAGGTCTTCACCGAGGCGTTCGCCGATGTCAGCGACGCGTTCGACGCCACCTTCTCCCGACTCTTCCCTGGCGGCGAAGGCCGACTGGTGCTCACCGACCCCGACGACATGCTGGTCACCGGTGTCGAGGTCGAGGCCCGGCCTCCCGGCAAGAAGATCAAGCGGCTCTCGCTGCTCTCCGGCGGCGAGCGCTCGCTCGTGGCGGTCGCCTTCCTGGTCGCCCTGTTCAAGGCGCGACCCTCGCCCTTCTACATCCTCGACGAGGTCGAGGCAGCGCTCGACGACACCAACCTCGGACGCCTGCTCGAGATCTACGAGGAGCTGCGTGAGAACTCCCAGCTGCTGATCATCACCCACCAGAAGCGGACGATGGAGGTCGGTGACGCCCTCTACGGCGTGAGCATGCGCGGCGAGGGTGTGTCCACGGTGATCAGCCAGCGGCTACGAGAAGCCGAGTCCGCCTAAGTCGTGACGGTGGTCGAGCGCGCGCCTCGTCGTACCCGGATCGTCGGGGTCGTCGCGCTGCTCTTCGGGGCCCCGGTGTTCGCCGAGCTGGTTCAGTCCTACCTCGACATCACCGGCGAGCTGGGCGGCACGCTCTTCCTGATCGCCTTCCTGGCCCCGTTGTACGGCGGGGTGGCGCTGCTGATCCGTGAGGTCGCCGTACGAACAGGGCGAGGGTGGTCGGGACGGTTGCTGCTCGCGGGGGCCTTCGGCGTGCTGATGCCGACGTGGGTCGACCTGTCCCTCTGGATTCCGCAGGAGGCGGAGGAGATCGAGCTCTGGGGTGACATCCGCGGCGTGACCGTCGCGGGCGTCAGCGTCCTCGCACTCTCATCTTGGGCGCTGGGACACGTGGTGATGAGCGTCGCTGCGCCGCTTGCGGTCGTCGAGGGGTTGCTGCCCAACGGACGTAGCCAGCCATGGCTGGGGTGGTTCGGGATCACCGTCCTGACCGTCCTCGCCTCGGGCGTGGCCGCACTGATCCACTTCGACGAAGAGGGACCTGACGCCGAGACGTCGGTGGCGAAGTACGCCCTCTCGCTGGCCTTCGCCGCAGCCCTCGCAGCTCTTGCATTCACCCCGCTCGGCCGTCCCGTCACCGTGGTCGAGGGGCGCCGAACTGGAAGCCCGGTCGTGCTGGGCATCGCAGGTTTCGCCCTGATGGCGGTCTTCGACATGGCACCGGCCTCGTGGCTGGGCATGGTGATGGTCTGGGGTGCCGCCGGCACTGCCGGTGTCCTCCTCGCCAGGTCGTCGCGATCACCCGGCTGGACCGCCCGGCATCTGGTGGCCTTCGCCTTCGGGGGGGTCCTCGAGCGCACTGTCATCGGGTTCCTGGTGCCGACGCCTCCTGGGGGCGACGACGCCGGGAAGCTGGTGCAGAACGTCGTCGTCCTCCTGCTGGTGCTCGGCCTCGGCGCATTGCTGCGGGTCCGGACCCGCGAGCCCGCGACGACGGCGGACGCCCGCCCGGCACAATGACGGGCGTGACACCCGAGAACCCACCCCAGCCACGAAGGCGGTCCGCACCACTGCGTACGGAATACGTCGTCTGGCGCCAGGCCACCACCCGCTGGGCCGACGACGACGTCTACGGCCACATGAACAACGCCGTCTACTTCGAGCTGATCGACACCGCCGTCAACGCTCATCTCGCCGAGGCGACCGGGGTGGACATCCGATCCCTGCCTGCGGTCGGCGTGGTGGCCGAGGTCAGCTGTCGCTACTTCCGCGAGATCGGCTACCCCGAGCCGGTCGACCTCGGCATGGTGGTGGACAAGGTCGGCACGTCCTCGGTGATCTACCGGATCGGGCTGTTCCAGGGAGACCCGGAAGGAGCCGGAGCGAGCGCTGCGGCCGAAGGACGCTTCGTGCACGTGTACGTCGACAACACCGGCGGTCGCAGCGATGACCAAGCCGAGGGTCGCCCGGTCAGCCCCCTCCCCGAGCAGGTCCGCGAGGCCGTCGTACCCTTGCTCCGCGGCTGACCCGTCCGAGGCACCGCACCCCCCGAGAACGACACTTCCCCCGTCGAAGGAGCCCCCAATGGGAGCCATCCTGGTCGTGCTGCTGCTTGCGCTCGCGCTGGCAGCGGTGGTGATGATCTACGCCGCCTACCCCTACCGCGGCGAGGACACCCCGCTCGCCCCGTTCCTCGGGCGGGCCATGCGGCGCGGGGTCGACTCGCTGCCGACAGTGGACCTGGAGCCGGAGTCCGACGAGCCGGTCTCCATCGCACGCCGTGCACAGGTCGACGTACACCGCTGAGCACACCCCTGCACTTGTTTGATTGGATCGCAACATGAGCTCGATCCTGATCTTCGTCATCGTCGCGGTCGCCATCGTGGTGATCGGCCTCGTCATCGGACTGGTCGCCTTCGTCAACGGCCGCAAGCAGCCGCCGCCAAAGGCACCGACCGCGGCGCCGGCGGGGACGATCACCGAGGAGAGGCCGGCCGCACCGGCCGAGGAGCCGCAGGCGCCGGTCACGACCCTCGAACGCCCGGAAGGTACGGCGAGCCGGCTGGTCCGCCTGCGTCAGCGGCTCGCCAGCTCGCAGGGCGGTCTGGGTCGCGGACTGCTGAAGCTGCTCTCCCGTGACCTGCTCGACGAGGACACCTGGGAGGAGATCGAGGACACCCTGATCACTGCCGACGTGGGTGTCGCTCCGACGCAGGAGCTCGTCGAGCGGCTCCGCACCCGCATGCGCGTCGAGGGGGCCGACGAGGCCAACGCGCTCAACGTGCTGCGCGAGGAACTGCTGGCGCTTGTCGACCCGACCATGGATCGTCGGATCGCCGTGACCGGCGCCGACGGCAAACCAGGGGTCGTGCTCGTGGTGGGCGTCAACGGGTCGGGCAAGACGACCTCGGTCGGCAAGCTGGCCCGCGTGCTCGTCGCCGAGGACAAGACCGTCGTGCTCGGTGCCGCCGACACGTTCCGGGCCGCAGCCACCGAGCAGCTCAGCACCTGGGGCGAGCGCGTAGGCGTCGACGTGGTCACCGGGCCCGAGGGCAGCGACCCCGCCAGTGTCGCGTTCGAGTCCGTGCGTACGGGCGTCGAGCGGGGCGTCGACGTCGTGCTCGTGGACACCGCTGGTCGGCTCCAGAACAAGGCCGGCCTGATGGACGAGCTCGGCAAGGTCAAGCGGGTCGTCGAGAAGCAGGCGCCGGTCACCGAGGTCCTGTTGGTGCTGGACGCGACCACCGGGCAGAACGGCCTGGTCCAGGCCCGGGTGTTCCGCGACGTGGTCGACGTCAGCGGCATCGTGCTCACCAAGCTCGACGGGTCGGCCAAGGGCGGGATCGTGGTGGCCGTGCAGCGCGAGCTCGGCGTACCGGTCAAGCTCGTGGGGGTCGGCGAAGGTCCTGACGACCTCGCTCCGTTCGACCCCGAGACGTTCGTCGACGCCCTGCTCGACCAGGGATAGCTCGACCGGAAGTTGCTAGGTGCTGATGCCGTGCAGCAACAGCTCGACCAGGTCGTCGAGCTCGTCGAGGCCGGGCATCGCCTGGCCGGTGATCGCGCGCATGGCCACGAGGCTGCCGAGGAACTGGACCGCGCCGTCCATGTGGACGTCGGGTCGCACCTCGCCGCGCGCGATGGCGCGTTCGAAGACCTCAGCCGCGTTGCCCTCTGCGCGGTGGCTGGCCTCGCGGTAGAGCGTCGCGATGCGGTCGTCGCGCATCGACTCCTTGATGGTGGTGCGCACGTAGTCGAGCCCGGCCGGCGAGTTCACGAACGTCAGCACCGAGGTGTACAGGGTCTGCAGGTCCTCGCGGATCGAACCGCTGTCGGGGGCGGGCATCTCGTCCTGGTAGAGCTGCTGCATCGCAGCGACGGCGAGGTCTTCCTTGCGGGCCCAACGACGGTAGACGGTTGCCTTGCCGACGCCGGCGTTGCTGGCCACCTCGTCGACGGTCATGCTCTCGAAACCACGCAGCAGGATCAACGAGGAAGCGGCCGCGAGGATGCGACCGTCGGCCTCGGGGTCTCGCGGACGACCCCGCTTGCGGCGTACTTCCTGGGTCGCGGGCTCGCCCGCTGCAGTGACTACTGCAGGCGGTGATTCCTGGGAGACTTCCGGAGATGACTGGTCACTCACGGACGCCTCCATGGCGCTCGCTTCCACGTCGTTGAGCATAGGTTCGGGCGGAGTGCTGCGAGTGGCTTTTCCGAAATCGGTGGATTTCACCCTCCCGTAACACAAATTTCGTATCCGTGACGCGACCGAAACATGTACCGCTGACCCCTGAAACGTGCGAACCGCAGAGTTCTGTCCACTGGGGACCGGGAACTGCATGAACAACGTCGTCACGCCTGCCCGGGCTCCTTCAGAACTTACTCACCACTGGAGGTTCCATGGACGGCTATTACGCGTGGATGCTCGTCGCGACCGCGTTTGTCCTTCTGATGACGACGCCAGCCCTGGCGTTGTTCTACGGCGGCATGACTCGGGCGAAGTCCGTGCTCAACATGATGATGATGTCCTACATCGCGATGGCCATCGTCGGCATCGTGTACGTCCTGTGGGGCTGGTCGATGTCCTTCAGCGACGGTTTCAGCGGTGACGGCAAGCTGTTCGCCGATCCCTTCAAGCTGTTCGGACTCAAGGACGTCACGCCCGACAACTACATCTACGTGATGTTCCAGCTGACCTTCGCGGTCATCACCGCTGCGCTCATCAGCGGTGCCATCGCCGACCGCGTGAAGCTGTCCGCCTGGGTGGTGTTCCTGCCCATCTGGGTCACGCTGTCCTACTTCCCCCTGGCCCACATGGTGTTCGGTGGGGGCCTGATCGGCGGCAAGATCGGCGCACAGGACTACGCCGGAGGTACGGCGGTCCACATCAACGCCGGTATGGCCGGTCTGGTGCTGGCGCTGATCATCGGCAAGCGCGTCGGCTTCGGCCGCGAGCCGATGCGGCCGCACAACCTGACACTGACCATGATCGGCGCCGGTCTGCTCTGGTTCGGCTGGTACGGCTTCAACGTCGGCTCGATCGTCTTCGGCACCACCTTCGACGATGACCCGACCGCGTTCCTTACCCAGTTCTACAGCGAGACCGGCCGCACCTTCGCCAACACCACGATCGCCACGATGGCCGCGATGCTCGGCTGGTTGATCATCGAGCGGCTTCTGCACGGCAAGGCGACCACCCTCGGCGCCGCCTCGGGCATCGTCGCAGGCCTGGTGGCCATCACCCCGGCGTGTGGCGCCGTCGACCTCGTCGGCGCGATCGCCATCGGAGCCATTGCGGGTGGCGTCTGCGCCTGGGCCGTGGGCCTGAAGTTCAAGTTCGGACTCGACGACTCGCTCGATGTGGTCGGCGTCCACCTGTTCGGTGGAATCGTCGGCACGGTGCTGATCGGCCTCTTCTCGACGGCAGAAGGTGCCGGCGGAGTGGACGGACTGTTCTACGGCGGCGGCTTCGGGTCCTTGGGTGACCAGACGTTGGGTGCCCTGATCGCCATCGCGTGGTCCGGGGTGGCCACCGCGATCATCGGCTACGCCATCAAGTTCACGATGGGCTGGAGGATCGACGAGGAGGACGAGGTCGACAGCATCGACTTCGCCCAGCACGGCGAGTCGGCGTACGACTTCGTCTCGCTCTCCGGTGGTTCCGGTGTCCCGTCCGCGCTTGCCCAGACGACCGCCGAGTCGAAGGGAGTCAACGCATGAAGCTCGTGACCGCGGTGATCAAGCCGCACAAGTGGGAAGAGGTCCGTGCGGCCCTGGAGACCTTCGGTGTGACCGGCATGACGGTCAGCGAGGTCAGCGGCTACGGCCGTCAGAAGGGGCACACGGAGGTCTACCGGGGCGCGGAGTACGACATCGCCCTGGTGCCGAAGATCCGCATCGAGATCATCGTCGATGACGCCGACGTCGAGGACGTCGCCGGGATCGTGGTCAAGGCCGCGCAGACCGGACGCATCGGTGACGGCAAGGTGTGGATCTCGCCGGTCGAGAGCGTGGTGCGAGTCCGCACCGGCGACAAGGACGAGGCGGCCATCTGACCGTTTCCCCGTGACTCGGCGAGAGCCAGGAGTGACCCAGGAGTGACATCGACCGCGGGCGCAGCCCACATGTCTGACATGTGGGATGCGCCCGCGGGGCATGCCCTGCTTCGACAGGGTGCAGCCATGGCCACCCTCACCCTGACCCTCAGCCCCGGCGGCCCGCTCCTCGAGGCGATCGACACCGGCGACACCGCGTGGTTGCTCGCCGCGTCCGCCATGGTGCTGCTGATGGCGCCAGGGCTCGCGCTCTTCTACGGCGGGATGGTGCGCTCCAAGAGCGTGCTCAACATGATGATGATGACCGTCGGAGCGCTGGCTGCGATCACCATCATCTGGGTCCTCGTCGGCTACTCGATCGCGTTCGGGGACGACGTCGGGCTGGGGCTCGTCGGCAACCCCGTCGACCACTTCGGGTTGCAGGACCTTGTCTCGGAGAGCGCCGACAGCTGGCTGACCGTGCCGATCATCCTGTTCGCGGTCTTCCAGGGGCTCTTCTGCGTCATCACCGGGGCGCTGGTCAGCGGTGCCATCGCCGACCGGGCCAGGTTCGGGGCCTGGATCGTCTTCGTCTCGGCGTGGACGCTGCTGGTCTACGCGCCAGTCGCACACTGGGTCTTCGACCTCGACCGCGACGGGCACACCGGCGGCTGGCTGGTCAACAAGATCGGCACCATCGACTTCGCCGGCGGCATGGCCGTGGAGATCTGTTCAGGCGCGTCGGCGCTTGCGCTCGCCATGGTCGTCGGCACCCGGGTGGGCTTCGGCAAGGACGCGATGCGGCCGCACAACCTGACGCTGGTGATGCTCGGTGCGGGTCTGCTCTGGTTCGGCTGGTACGGCTTCAACGCCGGCTCCGCACTCGGCGCCAACCACGCGGCGGCCGTGGTCTTCGTCACGACGAGCTGCGCGGCAGCGGCGGGTTCGGTCGGCTGGCTGACCCTCGAGCGTTTCCGCGACGGTCACCCGACCACGCTCGGCGCCGCATCGGGGATGGTCGCCGGGCTGGTCGCCATCACCCCGAGTGGAGGCTCGCTCACGCCGATCGGTGCCTTGGTGATGGGTCTGGTCGCCGGGGTGGTCTGCGCCCTGGCTGTGGGCCTGAAGTACCGCTGGGGGTACGACGACTCGCTGGACGTGGTCGGTGTGCACCTCGTCGGCGGTCTGGTCGGCACGATCGGCATCGGCATCCTGGCCACGGCAGCCGCACCGACCGCGGTGGACGGACTGCTCTACGGCGGCGGGGTCGAGCAGCTCGGCAGGCAGCTGCTCGGTTCGGTCGTGGTGATGGCCTACGCGTTCCTCGTCTCTGGCGCGATCGCCTGGGTGGTGCACCGGGCGATGGGTTTCCGGATCGACGAGGAGCACGAGGTCACCGGGATCGACCTGGTGATCCACGCCGAGACGGCGTACGACCTGCACTCGACCGCTGGTGCACGCAGCAGCGGGGGTTTCCAGGTCCCGAGGGCCACTGCCGGGCCGTTCGCGGCCGGAAACGACGAGCGCAAGACCCAACCGGGCACGGACTGAGAGAGGCTGGAGACATGAAGATCCTGACCGCGGTCATCAAGCCGCACAAGTGGGAAGACGTCCGATCCGCGCTCGAGGGCGTCGGGGTGACCGGCATGACCGTCAGCGAGGTCAGCGGCTACGGACGCCAGAAGGGGCACACCGAGGTCTACCGCGGGGCGGAGTACGACATCGCCCTGGTGCCCAAGGTGCGACTGGAGATCCTGCTGGACGACGGCGATGTCGAGGCCGTGTCCGACGCGATCGTCGGTGCCGCGGCGACCGGCCGCATCGGTGACGGCAAGGTCTGGGTGTCCCCGGTCGAGAGCGTGGTGCGCGTGCGTACCGGCGACAAAGACGCCTCGGCGATCTAGACACGGTCCGATGTGACTGCCGCCGAGCGGGCCGAGCGCACTCGTGCAGCCGACGAGCTGTGCGCGAAGGCGTTCGCGTCCACTGGCTGCCCGGGCACCGGCGTCGCGCTGGTGGCGGTGGGCGGCTACGGGCGGCAGGAGCTGGCGCCGTACAGCGACCTCGACGTGGTGCTGGTCCACGACCCCGACATCGAGCTGGGCGAGTGGGCCGGTCAGATCTGGTACCCGCTCTGGGACTCCGGGGCCAACGTGGACCACTCGGTGCGCACCGTCGACGAGGTCCTCGAACAGGCTGCGGCCGACCTCCGGGTGGCCACCGGGATGCTCGACGCCCGCCACCTCGCGGGCGACCCGAACCTGACGCTGCGGCTGCGGTCGGCCGTGCTGAACCAGTGGCGGCGCGACGCGCGCACCCGTCTCGGTGAGCTGCGCGAGCTCGTCTCGGAGCGCGGTCGGATGACCGGCGAGCTGGCGCACGCCTCTGTCCCGGACCTCAAGGAGTCCGTGGGTGGCCTGCGCGACGCCACGGTGCTCAAGGCGCTGGTGGCCAGCTGGCTGGTCGACGTACCCCATGTGGACCTGGAGCGCTGTCGGAGGGCGTTGCTCGACGTCCGCGACGCGCTGCAGACGGTTGCCGGGCGCGCCACGGACCGGGTGGCGCCGGAGTACTGGGACGAGATCGCCTCGCTGCTCGAGCTGCCCGATGCCAATGCTGCGCAGGTGCACACCCGCAGCCTTGCGCGTCGGCTCACCCACCTGTCCCGCCTGGCCTGGCGCCGCGCGGAGGCCGTCCAGCGGCAGCCCAGCGCCACCGGCGGCCGGAAGCCTCGGCTGGAGACGATCGCCCGTGGTGTCGCGATCTCCTTCGAGGAGGTCGTCCTCGACCGTGGCGCCAAGCCCGGAGCGGACCCGCTGCTTCTCCTGCGAGCGGCCGCGGAGGCCGCCGAGCGAGACCTCGTGCTGGCGCCCACCACCGCCGCGCGGCTTGCGCGCGACTCCCCGTCACTGCCCGATCCGTGGCCGGTCGAGGCACGGGACCTGTTCGTGCGGCTGCTCGCGGCCGGCCACGGCCTGCTGGGCGTGTGGGAGACCCTCGACGAGACCGATGCGCTCGAGCGGATCCTGCCCGAGTGGGAGCGGGTCAGGTTGCTGCCGCACGCGTCGGTGGTGCATCGCTTCACCGTCGACCGGCACCTCGTGGAGACCTGCATCGAGGCGTCCTCGCTGATCCGGCGCGTGGCGAGGCCGGACGTGCTGATGGTGGCGGCCCTGCTCCATGACATCGGCAAGGGCCAGCTCACCGAGCACTGCGTGACCGGGGAGCCCATCGCGCGCGAGATCGCGCAGCGCATGGGCTTCGACGAGCGCGAGGTCGAGCTGATCGGGGATCTCGTGCGCTGGCACCTGCTCCTCCCCGAGACCGCCACCACCCGGGATCCCGACGACCCGGCCTCCGTCGAGGTCGTGACCAGCAAGATGGAGGACCGCGAGGAGCTCGAGCTCCTGGCCGTGCTGACCGAGGCCGACGCGCGTGCGACCTCGGAGCAGGCGTGGACCAAGTGGCGTGCCTCGCTGGTGCGCACGCTCGTACGCCGCGCCGGGGCCGTCCTCGCCGACGAACCCGTCCCGAGCGGCGATGTCGCCGAGATCGAGGTCCCCGAGCGTGTGCAGCACGATGCGGCGGCCGTCTCGGTCGTGGCAGCGTCGTCGGGCGACGGGTCCCGCGTCACCGTCGTCTCCGGCGACCGGACCGGCCTGCTGGCCGACGCGGCGGCGATGCTGGCGCTGCAGAAGGTTTCGGTACGTGCCGCTCGCGCCTGGACCCAGGATGGCTTCGGCGTCTCGGTCTGGGACGTCGCGGAGACCGGGCTCGACGACATCCTGATGCGCCAGCGACTCGAGGCGATCATCGACGGCCGCGTCGACGCCACTGCCCGGCTCAGCCGCGTGACCCCCGTCAGGCTGGAGCCGACGGTCGCCGTACGCCCTGACGTCTCGCCGCGAGCGACCGTGATCGAGGTGCGGTCAGCCGACCGGCCCGGGTTGATCCACGTCGTCTGCCGTGCGCTGGCACAGATGGACGTCTCGGTGAGGTCGGCCCACGTGTCGACGCTCGGCCCCCAGGCAGTCGACGTGTTCTACGTG
The DNA here is from genome assembly GCA_963742785.1 of uncultured Actinomycetota bacterium. Taxonomy (GTDB): domain Bacteria; phylum Actinomycetota; class Actinomycetes; order Propionibacteriales; family Nocardioidaceae; genus Marmoricola. The sequence goes on along the minus strand of CAVUNI010000003.1, from coordinate 558,765 downwards.
CAGGAGGACGGCGCCGGAGCGCTCTCGGAGGAGCGGGCCGCGTCGGCTGCGCACGCCGTACGCCAGGCGCTGGTGTCGGCCTTCGCGCCCGACTGAGCATCCGTCGGGTCCGGGCTGTGCTCCGCGATGCGGTCGCAGCGGTAGGGGCGGCTACCCTTGACCACTGATCTGGACCCCGGCAATCGAGGGAACCACACAGACAACGGGGCCGCCACGCCTCTCGCCTTTCCTCCGGCGCCCACGGGGGCTGTGCTCCGCGATGCGGTCGCAGCGGGTGGGGCGGCTACCCTTGACCACTGATCTGGACCCCGGCAATCGAGGGAACCACACAGACAACGGGGCCGCCACGCCTCTCGCCTTTCCTCCGGCGCCCACGGGGGCTGTGCTCCGCGATGCGGTCGCAGCGGGTGGGGCGGCTACCCTTGACCACTGATCTGGACCCCGGCAATCGAGGGAACCACACAGACAACGGGGCCGCCACGCCTCTCGCCTTTCCTCCGGCGCCCACGGGGGCTGTGCTCCGCGATGCGGTCGCAGCGGGTGGGGCGGCTACCCTTGACCACTGATCTGGACCCCGGCAATCGAGGAACCCCACAACGTGTTCGCGACGCTTTCTGATCGACTCTCCGACACCTTCAAGAACCTTCGCGGCAAGGGCAAGCTGTCCGAAGCCGACATCGACGCCACCGCGCGAGAGATCCGGCTCGCGCTGCTCGAGGCCGACGTCGCCCTGCCCGTGGTGAAGGACTTCGTCGCCGCGGTCAAGGAGCGAGCCCGCGGCGCCGAGGTCAGCGGCGCGCTGAACCCGGCGCAACAGGTCATCAAGATCGTCAACGACGAGCTGGTCACGATCCTGGGCGGCGAGACCCGGCGGCTGCGTTTCGCCAAGAACCCTCCGACCGTGATCATGCTGGCCGGTCTGCAGGGTTCCGGTAAGACCACGCTGGCAGCGAAGCTCGCGGTCTGGCTGAAGGAGCAGGGCAAGAGCCCGATGCTCATCGCCGCCGACCTGCAGCGGCCCAACGCGGTCAACCAGCTCCAGGTCATGGGTGACCGTGCCGGCGTCACCGTGTTCGCACCGGAACCCGGGAACGGAGTCGGTGACCCGGTCTCGGTGGCCCGTCGCTCGATCGACGAGGCGCGCCGGACCCTGCACGACGTCGTCATCGTCGACACCGCAGGCCGCCTGGGTATCGACGAGGAGCTGATGAAGCAGGCCGCGGACATCCGTGACGCGGTCAGTCCCGACGAGGTCCTGTTCGTCGTCGACGCGATGATCGGCCAGGACGCGGTCAACACGGCCCAGGCGTTCCTCGACGGGGTCGGGTACGACGGCGTCGTACTCACCAAGCTCGACGGCGACGCCCGCGGCGGTGCCGCACTGTCGATCGCGAAGATGACCGGGAAGCCGGTGATGTTCGCCTCGAATGGCGAGAAGCTCACCGACTTCGACCTGTTCCACCCCGACCGGATGGCCTCGCGCATCCTCGACATGGGTGACCTGCTCACCCTGATCGAGCAGGCCGAGAAGAGCTTCGACTCCGAACAGGCCGCGAAGACGGCGGCCAAGCTGCAGGGCCAGGGCGGGGAGTTCACGCTCGACGACTTCCTCGAGCAGATGCAGCAGGTCCGCAAGATGGGCTCGCTGACCAAGATGCTCGGGATGCTCCCGGGCATGGGCCAGTTCCGCGACCAGCTCGAAAACTTCGACGAGCGCGAGATCGACCGGATCCAGGCGATCATCCAGTCGATGACGCCGGCAGAGCGCGACAACCCGAAGATGATCGACGGCTCGCGTCGGGCGCGGATCGCGAAGGGATCCGGCCGCCAGGTCTCCGACGTCAACCAGCTCGTCGACCGGTTCTTCGAGGCCCGCAAGATGATGATGCAGATGGCGCGCGGCGGTGCCCCCGGGATGCCGGGCAGCCCCGGCATGGGCCTGGGCAAGAAGGCCAAGGGCCGCCAGGCGCCACAGCAGAAGCAGGCCAAGGGCAAGCGCCGATCGGGCAACCCCGCCAAGCGCGCCCAGGAGCAGGCTGCCGCCGACGAGAAGCCCGCAGCAGCAGCAGGCTCGGCCTTCGGACTCGGCGAGGACGAGACGATCCCCGAGGACTTCGACCCCACCCAGCTGCCCGACCTGTCGAAGTACCTGAAGTAGGTCGCTGGCCAGGACGTCATACCTTCTGGTTGCTCGAGCGACCACTTCGTATGACGTCCCGCGCAAGGTCATCCGTTCTGGTCGTCGGGGCGACCACTTCGGATGACGCACCACCGGGCCGAGCGCCAGCCTCGCGATAGCGTCGGCCGCATGGCTGCACAGCGATTCCGGGGACCCGTCCTGCCGGCCGGAGAGGCCCGTGACCTGTACGTGGTCGACGGGCTGGTCACCTACGAGCCGCAGGCCGGTGCCGAGACCGTGGCGGAGGGGTGGATCGTTCCGGGGCTCGTCGACGCGCACTGTCACGTCGGCCTCGACCAGAACGGCGCGGTCGACGAGGAGACCTCCGAGCAACAGGCGATCACCGACCGGGATGCGGGGGCGCTGCTGCTGCGTGACTGCGGGTCCGCCGCCGACACCTCCTGGATCCACGAGCGCGACGACCTGCCGCGGCTGGTCCGGGCCGGTCGGCACATCGCGCGCACCAAGCGCTACATCCGCAACTTCGCCCACGAGATCGAGCCGTCCGAGCTCGGGGAGTACGTCGCCCAGGAGGCGCAGCGCGGTGATGGCTGGGTCAAGCTGGTCGGCGACTGGATCGACCGCGACACCGGCGACCTCGAACCGTCATTTCCCGCAGACGCCTTCGCCGAAGCCATCAGCGTGGCCCACGAGCACGGCGCCAAGGTCACTGCCCACTGCTTCGGCGAGGCCGTCCTGCCGGGGCTGATCAGCGCCGGGATCGACTGCATCGAGCACGGTACGGGGCTCTCCGAGGACCTCATCGACGAGATGGTCACCAAGCACGTGGCCCTGGTCCCGACGGTGCTGCAGCTGAACCAGTTCCCCGACTACGCAGACGCGGCGAGGGAGAAGTTCCCGACGTACGCCGAGCACATGCGCGACCTCCACGATCGCCGTCGCGACACGATCATGGCGGCGTACGAGGCAGGTGCGGAGATCTACGCAGGGACGGACGCCGGGGGAGTGCTCCCGCACGGCAACATCGCGGGCGAGGTTTGCGAGCTCGCCGACTACGGCTTCAGCGCCGTCGATGCACTGGGCGCCGCCTCCTGGAGGGCGCGGGCTTGGCTCGGGCTGGACGGCGTGCTCACCGAGGGAACCACTGCCGACTTCGTCGTGTACGACCGCGACCCCCTCGAAGACCTCTCCGTACTGGCGACCCCGAAGCGGATCGTGCTGCGTGGCAACGTCGTTGGCTGACCCCGACCCGGCGATCGTGGCGGAGCTTAGGGCCGCAGGATGTGTGTTCCCCGACGAAGAGGCCGCGCTGCTCCAGGCGGAGGCGACCGACGAGGGCGATCTCCGCCAGATGCTGGCCCGCCGGGTGGCCGGTGAGCCGCTCGAGCAGATCGTCGGGTGGGCGGAGTTCTGCGGGCTGCGGATCGTCGTGACGCCGGGGGTCTTCGTCCCGCGGAAGCGGACCGAGGAGCTCGTCGATCTCGCCGTTGCCCTCCTCGCCGACATCGACCGTCCCGTAGTCGTGGACCTTTGCTGCGGCACCGGCGCCATCGGCGTTGCTCTCGCCGCACGCGAACCGACCACTGAGCTGCACGCCGCCGACCTCGATCCCGACGCCGTCGCCTGCGCCCGGCGCAACGTGACGATGGGTGAGGTGCACGAGGGTGATCTGTACGACGCCCTGCCCGCCGGTCTGGCCGGTCGGGTCGACGTACTCGCCGTCAACGCGCCGTACGTGCCAACCGACGAGATTGCGATGATGCCCACCGACGCCCGCGACCACGAGCACCGGATCGCCCTCGACGGCGGACCTGACGGGCTCGAGCTGCACCGGCGGGTGGCGGCGGGAGCGTCGACCTGGCTCCGTCCGGGCGGGACGCTGCTGATCGAGACCGGCCGTCGTCAGGCCGAAGGCACGGCCGCCGCGTGCGCCGACGCCGGACTGGCGGCCGCAGTGGTCGTGCGTGAGGTGTCCACAGTCGTGCGGGCGATTTCAGCCGGGTCGGGGTCGTCTGGCACAATGGCGCGCTGAGTCGTACGTCGTCTGGACCCTCTCATCCGGACAGCGAACGCCCACCGGATTCCACCGCTCCTGGCCCCACCGGGACGCGCGAGGTCCACCAACACACACATTGCAAGGAGACACCACACACGTGGCCGTCAAGATTCGTCTGAAGCGCATGGGCAAGATCCGTCAGCCCTACTACCGCGTCGTCGTCGTCGACGCCCGCAAGAAGCGGGACGGCAGGGTCATCGAGGAGATCGGCAAGTACCACCCCAAGGATGAGCCCTCGTTCATCGAGGTCGTCTCCGACCGGGCGCAGTACTGGCTCGGGGTCGGCGCGCAGCCGTCCGAGGCCGTCGAGGCGATCCTCAAGGTGACCGGCGACTGGCAGAAGTTCAAGGGCCTGCCCGGCACCGAGGGGACCCTGCGCACCAAGGAACCCAAGCGGGACAAGCAGGAGATCTTCAACGAGGCTCTCAAGGACGCTGCCAACCAGCCCAAGGCCGAGGCAGTGACCAGGAAGGCCGCCGCCAAGAAGGCTGCCCCCGCCGACAAGGCTGAGGACAAGGCTGAGGACAAGGCTGAGGACAAGCCGGCGGAGCCCGCCGAGGCCAAGGTCGAGGAGAAGGCCGCCGACAAGCCTGCCGAGAAGACCGAGGAGCCTGCCGCCGAGGCTGCTCCCGAGGTCACCGAGGCACCTGCCGCCGAGACCCCCGCCGAGACCCCCGCCGACGAGTCGTCCGTGACCACCGAGGACGCTGCCGAGGCTGAGGTCGTCGACGCGGCGAAGTCCGCCGACGCTGCCGACCAGAAGACCGAGGCCTGATCCGGATGCTCTCCGACGCTCTGGAGCACCTCGTCCGCGGAATCGTGGAGCACCCCGACGACGTGCAGGTGCGCGACAAGCAGCTGCGCCGTGGCTCGATCCTCGAGGTGCGCGTGCACCCCACGGACCTCGGCAAGGTGATCGGTCGCGGTGGCCGTACGGCGACCGCCTTCCGCACCGTGATCAGCTCGCTCGCCGGCCGCGGAGGAGCCCGCATCGACTTCGTCGATGTGGACCGCCGCAGCTGAGCGCCTGAAGACAACGCAACAGGGGCACCTTCTCCTTCGTGGAGGATGGTGCCCCTGTCGCATGGAGGAGTGAGCGTGGACGACTACGTGGTGGTCGGCCGGATCGGGCCCGCCCACGGGCTCAAGGGCGAGGTCTTCGTCGAGCCGCGCACCGACGAGCCGGAGCGCCGGTTCGCGACGGGAGCGCTGCTGCAGGCTGCCGACGGACCCCTGACCGTGGCCGCCGCACGCACCCACTCCGGCCGGCTGGTGGTCCGCTTCGAGGAGATCACTGACCGGAACTCGGCCGAGGCGGCCAGGGGCACCGAGCTGACCGCGCTGGTCGACACCGCCGAGGCGCCGGAGGATCCCGAGGAGTTCTACGACCACCAGCTCGTCGGCCTGCGTGTGGTGACCGTCGAGGGCGAGGTCGTCGGTGAGCTCGCGCGCATCGAGCACAACGCCGCCCAGGACCTGCTCGTCATCGGTACGCCGGAACGCGAGGTGCTGTTCCCCTTCGTGAGCGCCCTGGTCCCCGAGGTCGACGTACCGGGCGGCCGCATCGTCATCGACGACCGACCCGGTTTGCTGGACGAGTTCTGATGCGCATCGACGTCATCTCGATCTTCCCCGACTACCTGGCGCCGCTCGGGCTCTCGTTGCCCGGCAAGGCCCAGGAGAGCGGGCTGCTCGATGTCCACGTCCACGACCTGCGCGACTGGACCCACGATCGCCATCGCACCGTCGACGACACTCCCTACGGCGGCGGCGCGGGGATGGTGATGAAGCCGGAGCCGTGGGGAGAGGCGCTGGAGGCGCTCGAGGCCGACGGCGCGACGCTCGTCGTACCCACTCCGTCCGGGCGCCCGTTCACCCAGGCGGTCGCCGCTGAGCTGGCAACGCGGGAGCGCCTGGTCTTCGCATGTGGTCGCTACGAGGGCATCGACCAGCGGGTGATGGACGACGCCGCGACGCGGATGGAGGTTCGCGAGCTGTCCATCGGCGACTACGTGCTCAACGGCGGTGAGGTCGCGGCGCTCGCGATCATCGAGGCGGTCGTCCGGCTGCTGCCGGGGTTCATGGGCAACGCGGGCTCGCTGGACGAGGAGTCCCACGCCGACGGCCTGCTGGAGTACCCCGTCTACACCAAGCCCGCCACCTGGCGCGGCCACGACGTGCCCGACGTGCTCGTCTCCGGCGATCACGCGCGGATCGCGGCTTGGCGGCACGACCAGTCGGTACGACGGACCGCGGAGCGCCGACCAGACCTGGCTCACGCCTCCCGTGCGATCGATCTCGGTGCCTTCGCCGGGCAGATCGCGCTGGCCGCCTCCGCCGACGCCGCTGAGCTGTTGACCCTGCAGCGCGCGTGCTGGGTCCAGGAGCAGCAGGCCAACCCGGGGGTGCACATCCCGCCGCTGCACGAGAGCCTCGCCGACCTGCAGGCGTGGCTCGGGACGTGGACCACGCTGGTGCTCCGCAGCGGTGGCCGTCTCGTCGCTGCGGTCCGTGGTCGCCTCGAGGGTGACGCCTGGGAGATCGGCCGTCTGATGGTGGCCCCCGACCTGCAGGGGCGTGGCATCGGCCGGCTGCTGCTCGACGCCATCGAGCTGGCGGCTCCGGATGACGCCACCGGGTTCGTGCTGTTCACCGGCGCCCTGAGCGAGCGGAACATCAGGATCTACAAGAAGGCCGGCTATCGCCTCCTCGGTCCAGACCCGGACGCTCCGGGCGCCGTACGCCTGCTCAAGCGTCGTCGCTAGCTGTCGACGAAGCCGTCGAAGCTCACTCCGCGGAACTCGGCCAGCCGCTCGGCCTGCTCGGTCAGGTCCGGCAGCGGTGCCCACGCGTTGACCGCGATCCGCAGCTTCTTGCCCGAGGCGCGCGGGCGCCAGGTGCCGAGGAGCTCGTGGCCGACCAGAATTCCACCGGGGCGGCCGAGGGTGCGCCAGAGGTCCTTGCGGTCGGCCTCCTCGGGTACGACGAGCTCCCGGTCGCGCGACTGGAGGAACAGGTCGAACGGTCCGAGGAGGTGGACGAGGCCCGAGAGATCGGGCGGCGAGACGAGTGCTTCGAGGTCGGGCTCGAGGATCGAGCGCTCCTCGCCGTCGACCGTCACCGCGACCGCGTCCTGCGGCCAGTGCGCCTTGATGTCCTTGACGGGAGAGTCGACGTAGCCGGCGACCTGCTTTGGCGTCGCCGGGCCCAGCAGCCGCAGCACGCCACGCACGACGTCGAGCGACGGACTCGGGCGCCGGGCCGGACCACGCCAGCCGGATATCCGCTGCAGGATCGGGGGAGACGTGCCCGGCTGGAGCTCGAGACCGCCCTGGATCGCCGCCAGCCGGAACGGTTGCTCGTAGAGGTGCTCGGCCTCGCAGACCCGGCACCAGCGCTGGTAGGGATCGGGCAGCCGCCGGTGGAGCTCGGTGGACATCGCACCCTTCACGATGGGTTTGGCGGCGATGTCCCGCATCTCGCCGGCGATCCGGTCCAGCGCGTCGAGCACCGGGATTCCGGCGGCCTCCAGCGGCTTCGAGGCGTCGAAGACCCGCTTGGCGGCGTCGGCCTCCGAGAACGGCGCCACTGCGGACGCGACGGCGGCCGCCTGGTCCCGGCGGTAGACGTGCGGCGCACCCCGGAGCGTCCAGGCGGTGAACAGGTCATCGGGGTCAGGCGTCGAGCCACGCAGCTCCAACGCCCAGCGGGCGCCGTCGGGGCCGGTGTCCTGCACCCCGAGGTCCAGCACCGAAATGTTGGTCGTGGAGGATCGGGAGGTCGCGTCGAGCTGCTGGGCGTGCACCCGGAAGGCCAGCACCTGGTCGCGGGACACCTCCATGAGACGTGTCTAGCAGGAGCTGGGGACACTCGATTTCTTGCTGGGCCGACCCGTGTGGCAAAATCGCTCCTTGGCCCAGCAGCCACCGTCACCTGCCACAGGGGGACGACCGGATGGCACATCCGCTGGGCCGCACCGATCAACCAACACACCATCCGTGGGTGACCTGTGGCAGTCACGAGGAGACACCATGACGAACGTCATCGACGATCTGACCAACCAGACCAAGCGCGACGACGTACCCGACTTCCGGGCCGGCGACACCGTCAAGGTGCACGTCAAGGTCGTCGAGGGCAACCGGTCCCGTATCCAGGTCTTCCAGGGCGTGGTCATCAGGGTGCAGGGCTCCGGCATCGGGCGCACCTTCACCGTCCGCAAGGTCTCCTTCGGTGTCGGCGTCGAGCGCACCTTCCCGATCCACTCCCCGATCTTCGACAAGATCGAGATCGTGACCCGCGGCGATGTGCGCCGCGCGAAGCTCTACTACCTGCGCAACCTCCGCGGCAAGGCCGCCAAGATCAAGGAGCGTCGCGAGGGATGAGCCCACCGTCGTCGACGACGATGGTTAGGCTCTGTGCGTGACGAACGTGGACGAGGCCGCCACTGCCTCCGGGGACTCTGGCGACCGCCCCGACAAGGACTCTGAGAAGAAGTCAGGGAAGAAGTCCGGCAAGAAACCGATGCCGCTGTGGCAGGAGACCATCCTGCTGCTGGTGCTGGCCCTACTGCTCGCCATCATCATCAAGAGCCTGTTCGTGCAGGCGTTCTACATCCCCTCGCCCTCGATGGAGCCACTGTTCGTCAAGAACGACCGGATCCTGGTCCAGAAGGTCTCCTACTGGGGCGGCGCCTCCCCGAGTCGCGGCGACATCATCGTCTTCGAGGACCCGGGCGGATGGCTCGACGAGGCTGAGGGGTCCACGCCCTCGTCCCCGCTGACGCGGCTGATGGAGAAGATCGGTCTCTACCCGACCGGTGGCCACCTCGTGAAGCGGGTCATCGGAATCGGCGGTGACCGGGTCGTCTGCTGCGACGCCAAGGGCCGCGTGACCGTCAACGGCCACGCGCTCAACGAGAAGTCCTACCTGCCCAAGGGCACCGCGCCCTCCCAGATCAAGTTCGACCGCACCGTGCCCAAGGGGCACCTGTGGATGATGGGCGACAACCGCGGCTTCTCCTACGACTCCCGCGGCCACATGGGTGGCCCCGGCGGTGGGTACGTCGACGAGGACCTCGTCGTCGGCAAGGTCTTCGCCCTGATCTGGCCGTGGAAGCGCGCCGAGATCATCCACCGTCCGGCAACCTTCGAGGACATCCCGGACGCCAAATGAGCACGCTGCCCCGCGGATCGACGGTACGCCGGGACGCCGGCCTCTACGGCTACGAGCGAGCTCTGCGACGGGCCGGCCTGGCCCCGATCGCCGGCGTCGACGAGGCAGGACGTGGGGCGTGCGCCGGTCCGTTGGTCGCCGCGGCCGCGATCCTGCCGGAGGGCAAGCTGGGCCAGGTCCCCGGGCTGGCCGACTCCAAGCTGCTCACCGCCAAGGCGCGGGAGCGTTGCTACGCGCAGATCCTGCGCCGGGCCCTCGTGTGGTCGGTGGTCGTGGTCCCGCACCAGGAGTGCGACCGGCTCGGCATGCATGTCGCGAACGTCGAGGCGCTGCGCCGCTCGCTGGCCAGGCTCGAGCTCCGGCCCGCGTATGTCCTGACGGACGGGTTCCCGGTCGACGGCCTCGAGGTGCCCGGCCTGGCCATGTGGAAGGGCGACCGGGTGGCCGCCTGCATCTCGGCCGCGTCGGTGATCGCCAAGGTGACGCGCGACCGGATCATGTGCGAGCTGCACGAGCAGTACCCGGCGTACGACTTCGCCACCCACAAGGGCTACATCACCGAGGAGCACGCGGCCGCGCTGACCGAGCACGGCCCGAGTCCGGTGCACCGGATGAGGTTCGTCAACGTGCGGCGTGCCGCCGGGATCGTCGACGCCGAACCCCTCAGTCTGGAGCCCCAGCTCGAGCTGTTCGAGGCAGGGGGCCTGCCCGTCGACCTGCCCGTCGACCCTGCCACCCTCGAAACCCCCGTCCACCTCCAGGAGGTCTCCCCATGAGCGCCGAGGATCTCGAGAAGTACGAGACCGAGATGGAGCTCAACCTCTACCGGGAGTACCGCGACGTGGTCGGCATCTTCAAGTACGTCGTCGAGACCGACCGGCGCTTCTACCTGTGCAACCAGGTCGACGTGAAGGCCCGCACCGAAGCCGGTGACGTCTTCTTCGAGGTCACGCTGACCGACGCCTGGGTCTGGGACATGTATCGCCCGGCCCGACGGCTGGCCAAGAACGTCAAGGTGCTGACCTTCAAGGACGTCAACGTCGAGGAGCTCAGCCACAGCGAGATCGAGCCGCCCAAGCTCTGAGGAGCGACCGCAGAGCCGGATCTGAGACCGGCGCGGAGCGGGGCTGATCCCCTGCTGGTGTGACCGCAAGTAGCCCACCCTGTAGACCACCGTCGGTGATGCCTGCCATTTCCGGGACGGAACCCGCATCCGGGTCGTACCTTATGTGCAGAAAGGGTGGGATTTGGATGATGGGCTTCAGGCGTGCGCGCCGCGAAGACGGTGCCGTGGCGGTCGAGGCTGCCCTCGTGCTGCCGATCCTGGTCATCCTGGTCTTCGGCATTGTCGAGTTCGGATTCCTGCTTCGTGACTACGCCGGGGTCTCGTCCCTGGTCCGCAGCGGGGCACGCATCGCATCCACGGGCGCGGACCACGGTCCGGCCACCTGCGAGACCGGACCGAGCGCGCCGGTCTGCACGCCGACCTCGTCGCCCGCACTCGCGCAGGAGGCCGCCGATGCGATCCAGCGCTCCGGCTCCGCGACCAACCCCGACCAGATCGACTACATCCTGGTCTACAAGTCGAACGACAAGGGGTTCCCCGGCGCCACCGGGAACACCACCATGCCGACCAACTGCGCGTCGACCGCGAACTGCGTGATGTTCACGTGGCGCGACTCGCTCGACTCCTTCAAGTACACGAGCGGCACCTGGGACTCCAAGACCATCAGTGCCTGCTTCCCAGGCAATGCCGTCAACCCGATGGACCGGGTCGGCATCTTCCTGAAGGCCACGCACCCGATGATGACCGGCTTGTTCGGCACCAAGATCTCCATCTCCGACCGCGCGGTGATGGACTTCGAACCCCTGGCCTCCCAGAGCTGCGGAGCGAACCAACACCAATGAGATCGCATCTGGCCACCAGGACTCTCCGTGTCGTGCGCGGATGGGTGTCGCGCGAGCGCCGCCGACGCCTCTCGGAGGCCGGCTACGCGGCCGTGATGGTCGCCATCGTGGTGCCCACCGTCGGTATCGGCTGCGCCGCCATCGCGGTCGACACGGGCATGTGGTACGCCGAGATGCAGCTGGTGCAGAAGGCCGCGGACGCAGCAGCCCTGGGTGGCGTTCCGTACATGCCCCAGGACCTGCCCAGTGCCAGGACTCGCGCACTCGAGATCGCCGCGCGCAACGGTTACAACAACACCGGCACCAACACGGTGACCGTAGAGGCAGGCGAGAAGGCGTCCCAGCTCAAGGTGACGATCTCGAGCACCATCAACAACACCTTCGGCGCCGTGATCGGCGTCCCCAAGATCACCATCACGCGAAGCGGCACGGCCGACTACCAGGGTCCGGCCCCCATGGGGAGCCCCTGCAACACCTTCGGCAACGAGCCCGACGCTGGAACTGGTGGCTCATCGGCCACCCCGAACGGCTCGGCGCAAGGTGCTTCCCCCATGCTGAACTGCCTACGTACGCCACAGTTCTGGGCGACCGTCGAGGGCCCCGAGACCGGCAAGGTGCAGGGCGACCGCTACCAGACGAAGCAGTGCGAGGACAGCGGCGTCGACGGCTGCACCAGCGGCAACAACGACGAGTACGACCCGTTCGGCTACGTCTTCGTGGTGAAGGTCGCGGACGCGAGCGTCGGGCCGATCGACCTACAGGTCTACGACCCGATGTTCGTCGCCGGCGGGCAGAAGTGCGAGAGCCTGCCTCAAGCCTCGGACTTCCCCAACGACACCGTCAACACGAACCCCTACGTCAAGAACAACGACGCACGGAACCGTTACAGCAGAGACGGTGCCACGCAGCGCAGTTACTGCCCCGGTGACAGCTTTGCGGGCGATGGGTCGGGAGCGAACCCGAACCACGCGATGGCCACGTCGTTCGTCCTGCGCGAGCAGACGGACACGCAGAACCCTAAGGTCGCGCCGATCCAGAAAGACACGGGTGGGACGCCGTGCATCAAGCAGTACGGCTCCTTGATCAGCGCCCCCTCGGCGAACGTCCTGAAGAGCAGCAGCGGCAGCTACAACGACGAGATCGCCAAGACGTTCCACAACTGGAGCACGCTCTGCACGTTCACGCCGACTCGGACGGGCGACTACTTCCTCCAGGTGCGCACCAACGTGTCCCTGGGCGGCTCGGGCAGCGGCTACATCCGCTCCGGGAACTCCGCAGCGGCTGCGCTGACGGGCAACACCACGAGCGGTGAGGGCTCGAACTCCTTCGCCGTCCGAGGCGTGACGAGCAGCGGCAACGAACAGAAGGTCGCCGTCTCCGGCTACAGCCACATGCCGATCTTCGTGAACTCGGAGGCGGCCAGCGTCAACTTCAACCTGATCAGGGTGCTGCCCGGCGCGGCGGGGCAGAAGATCTCGTTCAGCTACTTCGACGCCGGTGACGCCGACAACGGAGGCGCCGTACAGGTGCTGAGGCCCCCTGACGCAACGGGCACGATCACGACGACGCCGTTCCCGGGTGGCTGCACAGCTGTCGGTGGCTCCGCCGGCAGCACCGCGACAACCTTGACCAACTGCACGGCGCCTTTCGCGCAGAACAGCAGTGGCGTCTCGAAGAACAACGGCAAGACCGAGACGATCACCATTCCCATCCCGACCGACTACACCTGCGACTTCGCGTCCCCGGGAGGTTGCTGGTACCGGGTCAATGTCGGGTTCGGCAGCGGCGGGGTGCACGACGTGACCACCTGGGACGCCACGGTCATCGGCGACCCGGTCCGCCTGATCGAGTAGCCGTTTCGCGCGCACAGTTGCGCGCGTGAGCTGCCCCGTCCACAGGCGGCCCTCGGCTCGGAGCAGTTGTCGCTGTCTGACGCTGTGCTGGTGCCCATGAGTGGCAGTGCACGCAACAACAGCCTCGGTGCCTACGGCGAACGCCTCGCCGCCCAGCGGCTCGTCGACGAGGGGATGGTCCTGGTCGACCGCAACTGGCGGTGCGACCTCGGCGAGATCGACCTCGTGATGCGTGACGGCGATGTCCTGGTGTTCTGCGAGGTGAAGACGCGCACCTCAGCGGCATACGGCCACCCGCTGGAGGCGGTGGGCGAGACCAAGGGTGAGCGCCTGCGTCAGCTGGCCGTGCGCTGGGTCGATGAGAACGGCGTGACGCCCGACGGGATCCGGATCGACCTGGTCGGCGTGCTGCTCGCGGCGCGTGGGGCGTCCGAGGTCGAGCACGTCCGGGGCGTGTGCTGATGGTCGCCACCACGCACACCGTGTCGCTCCAGGGAGCAGTCGGCCACGTGGTCGACGTGCAGGTCGACCTGTCCGACGGGCTGATCGGGACGGCGCTGGTCGGTCGGCCCGACACCAGCATCACCGAGGCTCGTGACCGCTGCCGTGCAGCGATCATCAACAGCGACCTGAAGTGGCCCAACACCCGTCGCATCACGGTGCTGCTGTCGCCGGCGGACCTGCCGAAGCGCGGCCCCCACTTCGACCTCGGGATCGCCGTCGCGATCCTCGGCGCCACGGACAAGGACCTGCCGCGCGACTCACTGACCGATGCCGTGGCCATGATCGGTGAGCTCACCCTCGACGGCCGGGTTCGCTGCGTCCCGGGGGTGCTCCCGATGACGATGGCCGCGGCCGCCCGCGGGATCGACACCGTCTACGTGCCCGAGCCGCAGAGCGGCGAGGCCGCGATGGTGCCCGGCATGCGCGTCTTCGGGATCCGCTCCCTCGGCCAGGTGGTGGCACTCCTTCGCGGTGACGAGGAGATACCCGAGGCACCGGAGGTGGAGCCGATGTCAGGCTCACCGCTGCTGTCCTGGCGAGGAGAGGAACGGCTCGAGGACCTCGACATGGCCGACGTCGTCGGCATCCCCGACGCCCGCTACGCCGTCGAAGTCGCGGCGGCGGGCGGTCACCACCTGATGCTCACCGGCCCCAAGGGCTCGGGGAAGACCACCCTCGCCGAGCGGATACCGGGGCTGCTGCCCGACCTGACCGACGACGAGTCACTCGAGCTCACCGCCGTCCACTCGCTGTCCGGAGTCCTCCCGGCCGGCGCCTCACGCCTGACCCGACCGCCGTTCCGGGCGCCGCACCATTCCGCCTCGCGCACCGGCATCCTGGGAGGCGGGACCGGGCGGGTGCGGCCTGGAGAGGTCAGCAAGGCCCATCTCGGAGTCCTCTTCCTCGACGAGTTCCCGCTGTTTCCGAGCGACGTGGTCGAGGCGCTCCGCGAACCGCTGGAGGCGGGGGAGATCTCGATCTCGCGAGGCGACGAGGACGCGACCTACCCGGCGCGCACCATGTTCGTGTTCGCGTGCAACCCATGCCGCTGCGGTGCCTACCATCCCTACTCCCGTGACCACCAGTGTTCCTGCGGCGAGCTCAAACGGCGGGAGTACCGCAGCAAGATCTCCGGCCCGATCGCCGACCGGATCGACATCACCCGCTTCGTCGAGCCGATGCGGTCCGACCAGCGCGAGGCGGAGAGCCTGCCGTTCGAGCGTCCAGAACCGAGTGCGGCGATCCGCGCCCGGGTCGCGGTGGCCCGCGACCGGCAGCGGGTGCGGTACGCCGACCTGCCGTGGCGCCTCAACGCGCACGCACCTGGCCCCCTGCTCAGTGAGCGCTGGCCCCTCTCCGACCCGGCGATGGCGCGCCTCGACCGCGAGGTCCACTCCGGAGGCCTCACGCGGCGTGGAGCCGTGCGCGTGCACCGGGTCGCCTGGTCCGTGGCCGACCTCGCCGGGGTTGATCGTCCCGGTGTGGAGGAGCTCGACGTGGCGCTGCGGCTGAGGTCGGCGACCCCGCTCCTGCTCCGCAGCATCCCGTCCCACTCCGATGCCGGCCTGCAGGCGGGCGCGTGAGTGGGTTGGCGACGCCGGAGCCCGAACGGCTCGCCCGCGCGGCGCTCTCTCGGATCGGTGAGCCGGGCGACCCGCGGCTGACCGACCTGGTGCACGAGCTCGGAGGGGAGACCGTGTTCGCGAGCCTCGAGCAACAGGTCGTGGACCGAGAGCTCGGTGACGACCTGGCCGAGCGGATCACGTCGGTGGATCCGGCGCGTGAGCTCGAGACGTCATCCGCGCGTGGGATCAGGTTCGTCGTACCCGGCGACACGGAGTGGCCGGCCGGACTGGAGGACCTCGCTAGGGCGCCACACCTCCACGAGCGGGGCGGCATCCCCATCGGGCTGTGGTGCCGGGGACCACTCCGGCTCGACGAGGCAGTGGAGCGCGCCGTCGCCGTGGTCGGGTCACGCTCGGCCACGACGTACGGCGGAGCTGTGGCGGGCGACATCGCGTCGGTGCTCGCGCGAGAGTCGTGGACCGTCGTGTCGGGGGCCGCCTTCGGCATCGACCAGTCGGCCCACCGCGGAGCTCTCGCCAGACGGGGTCCCACCGTGGCGGTGCTCGCCTGCGGGGCCGATCGCGCCTATCCGACGGCGCACCGCAACCTGATCGACTACATCGCCGACGTCGGGCTCGTGGTCTCGGAGGCGGCGCCGGGCTGCGCGCCCACGCGGATCAGGTTTCTGGCCCGCAACCGGCTGATCGCCGCGATGGCCCGCGGCACGGTGGTCGTGGAGGCTGCGGTGCGCAGTGGTGCGCTCAACACCGCCAGCTGGGCAGCCGGCCTGGGACGGACGGTGATGGGAGTCCCGGGTCCGGTCACCAGCGCACCGTCGGCGGGGGTGCACCAGCTCATCCGGACCCGCGATGCGGTGCTCGTGACTTCCGGTGAGGAGGTGCTCGAAGTAGTGGGACCGATGGGTGCATTCACTCTTCCCGACCAGCGCGAGCCAGACCGTCCGCGCGACCGCCTCGCGCCTCGGGAGCGACAGGTACTAGACGCCGTTCCCCTGCTGCAGGCGGTCGACTCGGCCTCGATCGCCCGCACAGCGGGGATTGCCCACGTCCGCACCAAGGAGACCCTGCTCGTGCTGCACCGCCTCGGTCTCGTCGAGCACGCGCTCGGACGGTGGCGCGTTGCGCAAGACTCCGTGCAGGTGGGCGAGGACGCCGGGCCGGTGCCGTGAGGCCCGTCGCGCCTGCGGGTTTGGCCGCCGTCGGCTTCGTAGGCTGGCGAGGTGGACCTGCCCGAGGAACTCGCGAGGACCCTGGCGGCGTACGAGCGCCACCTGGCCTCCGAGCGCAACCTGGCCGAGCACTCGGTGCGTGCCTACCTCGGTGACGTCGCCGGGATGCTGGAGCACGCCGCCGCCCTGGGCCACACCGACGTGCGCACGCTCGACCTGCGCACCCTCCGCAGCTGGCTGGCCAGGCAACAGACGCTGGGCAAGGCACGTACGACCATGGCGCGCCGTGCGACCGCGGTCCGGGTGTTCACCGCCTGGGCCCAGCGCACCGGTCGCGCCGACGCGGACCCCGGCGCAGCACTGGGGACGCCGAAGGCGCACAAGCCCCTTCCCGCCGCGCTCAACGCCGCGGAGGCACGTGCGCTGCTCGAGGCCACGGCGGTGCGGGCCGACGGCAGCCCGGTCGGGCTGCGCGACGTGGCCATCCTCGAGTTGCTCTACGCCACCGGCATCCGGGTGGGGGAGCTGTGCGGGCTCGACATCGACGACGTGGACCGGTCCCGGCGGGTGGTGCGTGTTCTCGGCAAGGGTCGCAAGGAGCGCACCGTGCCCTACGGTGTCCCGGCCGACAGCGCCGTCGGAGCGTGGCTCGAGAGCGGGCGACCGGAGCTGTTCACTCCTGGCGCGGGAGCGGCGCTCTTCCTCGGTGCTCGCGGGAAGCGGATCGACCAGCGGGCCGTCCGCACCCTGGTCCACGCCCGAATAGCCGACGTGCCCGATGCCCCGGACATGGGACCCCACGGGCTACGCCACACCGCTGCCACGCACCTGCTCGAAGGCGGCGCGGACCTGCGGACGGTGCAGGAGCTGCTCGGCCACGCATCCCTGTCGACCACTCAGATCTACACCCACGTCACCAACGAGCGCTTGCGCCAGGCCTACCGCCTCGCCCACCCGCGGGCCTGAGACCTGGCTCGAGCTCACCGGCGCCTGGTGGCGGTCTCACACCGGTCGGTTGGCCCACCCCGCGAGTGAGCCGGCCGCGGCCTGGTCCGGAACACCACCGGGCGCGGCCGGAGCACCAGACAGTGGCAGCAGTCGGACCGGGCCGGCGCCGACCAGCGTCAACGGGTTGAGATAGGCATCTCCGCGTAGCAACCCCCAGTGCAGGCAGGCCCGCGGGAAACAGTGGCTCGAGGCACGCTGGAGGGTGCCGAGGACACCACCGCGGCCGACCAGGTCACCGACGGAGACGCTCGAGGTCACCGGTTCGTACGTCGTGCGGACCCCGCCGTGGTCAACGACGACCACACCCCGGCCCGCCAACGGGGCCGCGAAGGTGACCGTCCCGGCTAGCGAGGCGTGCACGGGTTGTCCCACGTGGCCAAGCAGGTCGACTCCGCGGTGCCCCGCGCCCCACGTCGTCACCGGTGGGTCGAACCCCTTGACGACCGCGGGATGCGGGGAGAGCGGCCACACGCCCTGCCGGGCAGGTGCCGGGGCGGAGTCCGCGGAAGCAGGCCCGGACGACAGGACGAGGACAACAAGAGTGGCGAGGAAGGTGGCAACCAGGCGCATGGACCCCACCGTGCCCGCGGTCGGCTTCGCGTGCGACCTGGTGCGCGAGGGCTGTGGACGGGACCGGCAGCGACGGGGGGTGTGCACGCCAACCGGCACACGCTGGTCACTCCATCGAGAGGAAGACGTCGTCGACGGCGCCGTTGAACTGGTCGGCAGATGCGACGGGTGTCCCGTCGGGGCCGGCCTTGCCTCCGATCGTGAGCGGCAGGCCCTGGAGCGTGATGGCGCCGGTCGGCCCGGACTCCTCCCAGGTCCCCTCGCCAGCGCCTCCGTCGAACGACTTGACCTTCAGGGTCACCGCGGACGCGGTGCGCTCGCAGCTGACGGCGTACCAGGACCCGGGGTCGACGGGTCCGTCCGCCTTGACGAAGACCTCACCGGCGTCGCCGAGGATGCGGCAGGAGGGGACGCCGTGGTCGAGCTGGATCTTGAACTGGCCGGGGCTGTCGAAGGTGCCCCGCTGGACCAGGTTGTCGCCGTTGTCGGCCTCGCTGCCCGAGGACTCCTCGTCGAGGGAGAAGCTGGCCCCGAAGGTGAAGTCGTCGTCCCCGGGGTCGAGGGTGCCGTCACTCTGGTCGGCGGCGACCAGCACCGCGGCCGGTGCCTTCGCGGCGCCTGTGTAGGCGGGGAACCGCACTGCGTGACCGCCATCCCGCCCCTCGACCACCTCGACCTCGGCGGATCCAGCCGTGCGGACGTCGACGTCGACGTTGCCGTTGCCGGCGTTGGCGATGCTCGTGGCGTCTGCCCCGACCGTGAGGTCGGACTCGAAGTCCAGCAGGAAAGCGGGTTGGGGCGACGTGGGTGTGGGGGGCGTGGACACGGGTGGATCGTCATCCTTGCCCCCGCAGCCGGCCAGGCTGACGAGCAGCAGCACCGCCACGGCTGGAGCCAGCCTCACCACGCCACCTCCGGACAGTCGTCGACGAGCAGGGGGCCAACCTATACAGCGGGGGCGCCCGCGTTTCGACAACCCCGCCGACGCCCGGATACAGTGGACCCAGCAACCCATATGGGTTGACTTCGCACGCTCGTTTCCGTGCCGTCCCGACTTCCTGGTCGAGGCGGATCCACGCGGGCGAGGGTTCTCAGTCCCACTCCGGTGGGTCGGGCCCCGTTCGAGCGTCAGGGCAGGTCACCCCCATCGAGTTGATGGGGCCCTGCATCGAACTGAAAACGGTTTGTGTGCGTCAGCGTGCACGGACACAACAGGAAGAAGCTTATGGCAGTCGTCACCATGCGCCAGCTCCTCGAGAGCGGCGTCCACTTCGGGCACCAGACCCGTCGTTGGAACCCCAAGATGAAGCGCTTCATCATGACCGAGCGCAACGGCATCTACATCATCGACCTGCAGCAGTCGCTGTCCTACATCGACACCAGCTACGCCTTCATCAAGGACACCGTGGCCAAGGGCGGCACGATCATGTTCGTGGGCACGAAGAAGCAGGCCCAGGAGGCGATCGCCGAGCAGGCGACCCGCGTCGGGATGCCCTTCGTCAACCAGCGCTGGTTGGGTGGCATGCTCACCAACTTCCAGACCGTGCACCAGAGGATCAACCGGCTCAAGGAGCTCGACGACGTCGACTTCGACAACGTCGCCGGCTCTGGTCGCACCAAGAAGGAGCTCCTGCAGATGAAGCGGGAGCGCGACAAGCTCGACAAGACCCTCGGCGGCATCCGCGACATGGGCCGTACGCCGAGCGCGGTCTGGATCG
The DNA here is from genome assembly GCA_963742785.1 of uncultured Actinomycetota bacterium. GTDB lineage: Bacteria > Actinomycetota > Actinomycetes > Propionibacteriales > Nocardioidaceae > Marmoricola. The sequence continues at coordinate 539,081 of CAVUNI010000003.1, read as the reverse complement.
TGGACACCAAGAAGGAGCACCTGGCCGTCGAGGAGGCCCGCAAGCTCCGGATCCCGATCATCGGCATCCTGGACACCAACTGCGACCCCGACGAGGTCGACTTCCCGATCCCCGGCAACGACGACGCCATCCGCGCGGTCAGCCTGCTGACCCGTGTGATCGCTGACGCCGTGGCCGAGGGCCTGATCGCCCGCTCGGGCTCGAAGTCCGAGGGCGCAGAGGACGCGGGCATCGGCTCCGACGAGCCGCTGGCCGACTGGGAGCGCGACCTGCTCCAGGGCCAGGAGGGCGACAAGGTCGACAAGGCTGCCGTCGCCGCGACCGGAGGCGACACCGCCACCGAGACGACCCCGGCCGCTGAAGCGACCGGAGCCGCTGTCGAGGCGAAGGACGCTGCTGCTCCCGCCGAGGCCGCCGTCGACGCGACTCCGGAGGCGACCCCCGAGGCTGCTGCTCCTGCCGAGCCCGCCGTCGCTGCAGCGCCTGCCGAGATCGCCGATGAGCCGGTCGAGGCTGCTGCTGAGGCTTCTCTCGAGGCTGCTGCCGAGCCTGCTCCCGAGGCTGCTGCCGACGCGACTGAGGCGCCTGCCGAGCCCGCCGTCGCTGCAGCGCCTGCCGAGATCGCCGATGAGCCGGTCGAGGCTGCTGCCGAGGCCGCTCCCGAGGCTGCTGCCGAGGACACCACCGACACCGCTGACGCGGCCGCCGCCGAGGCCGGCTCCGCAGACGCCGACAAGAAGGAGGACTGAGCGTGGCGATCACCGCCGCCGACGTCAAGAAGCTCCGCGAGCTCACCGGCGCGGGCATGATGGACTGCAAGAAGGCCCTCGAGGAAGCCGACGGCGACTTCGACAAGGCCACTGAGCTGCTCCGCATCAAGCTGGGCAAGAAGGCCGCCGCGCGCGGCGAAGAGCGTGAGGCCACCTCGGGTCTGGTGGCCAACTCCGGTGGTGCGCTGGTCGAGCTGAAGAGCGAGACCGACTTCGTCGCCAAGAACGACGACTTCGTCGCCGCCGCCCAGAAGATCGCCAACGCGGCCGCCGAGGCCAAGGCGACCGACACCGACGCCCTCAAGGCGGTCCAGCTCGACGGCAAGACCGTCGAGGAGGTCGTCGCGGATCTCGCCATGACCATCGGCGAGAAGATCGAGCTCGGCCAGGTCGCCTACTTCGACGGCCAGTCCGTCGTCTACATGCACAAGCGTGCTGCGGACCTCCCGCCGGCCGTCGGCGTACTCGTGGAGTACGACGGCTCCGACGAGGACGCCGCCCGTGGGGTTGCGATGCAGATCGCGGCGATGAGGCCGACGTACCTCTCCCGTGACGAGGTCCCGGCCGACATCGTCGAGAAGGAGCGCGAGATCGGCGCCGCCACCGCGCGCGAGGAGGGCAAGCCCGAGCAGGCGATCGAGAAGATCGCCGAGGGTCGCCTCAACGGCTTCTTCAAGGACGTCGCCCTGCTCGACCAGCCGTCGGTCACCGACAGCAAGAAGTCGGTCAAGGCGGTCCTGGACGCAGCCGGCATCAAGGTCAAGCGCTTCGCCCGCTTCGAGGTCGGGGTCTGACCTCGCCGGGGTGATCGACTACGTTGGCGCCAGACGTCAGGAGGAGGCCGGTTCGATGCACGCTCACACAGCACGCATCGGACCGGCCTTCACCTTTGAGGAGATGAGATGACCGGCTACAAGCGCGTCCTGCTCAAGCTGTCCGGCGAGGTGTTCGGCGGCGGCAAGGTCGGCGTGGACCCAGATGTGGTCCGCGGGATCGCCCGCGAGATCGCCGAGGTGCAGCGCAGCGGCGTACAGGTCGCCATCGTCACCGGCGGCGGCAACTTCTTCCGCGGTGCCGAGCTCCAGCAGCACGGCATGGACCGTGCCCGCGCGGACTACATGGGCATGCTCGGCATCGTGATGAACTGCCTGGCCCTCCAGGACTTCCTGGAGCAGGAAGGCATCGAGACCCGCGTACAGACCGCGATCACGATGGGTCAGGTGGCGGAGCCCTACATTCCCCGCCGCGCGATCCGGCACCTCGAGAAGGGCCGCGTGGTGATCTTCGGGGCCGGCGCCGGTCTGCCGTACTTCTCCACCGACACCGTCGCCGCCCAGCGGGCGCTGGAGGCGAAGTGCGAGGTCGTCCTGATGGGCAAGAACGGCGTGGACGGCGTGTACGACGCCGACCCGCGCAAGCACCCCGACGCCGTGAAGTACGACGAGCTCACCTTCGTCGAGGCGCTCCAGCAGGGACTCAAGGTCGCCGACGCGACCGCGTTCGCCCTGTGCATGGAGAACGGACTGCCGATGATCGTCTTCGGCATGCAGCCCGCCGGAAACATCCTCCGCGTCGTGCAGGGTGAGAAGATTGGCACGCTCGTGAGCACCGGCGCTCCCGCCGGCGCGACCGAGGGCAACCCCGAGTAGGAGAGAAGCGTTGACGATCAACCAGACCCTGAACGAGGCCGACCAGAAGATGGGCAAGGCCGTCGAGGTCACTCGCGAGGAGTTCGCCGCGATCCGCGCCGGCCGCGCGAACCCCTCGATGTTCGCCAAGCTCACCGCCGACTACTACGGCACGCCTACGCCGCTCCAGCAGCTGGCCGGCTTCACCGCCCCCGAGGCGCGGATCATCCTGGTGCAGCCCTACGACATGGGCGCACTGGGCGCCATCGAGAAGGCGATCCGTGAGTCCGACCTGGGCGTGAACCCGTCCAACGACGGCAAGGTGATCCGCTGCGTGTTCCCGGAGCTGACCGAGGAACGCCGCAAGGAGTACATCAAGGTCGCCAAGACCAAGGCCGAAGAGGGCCGCGTCGCCGTGCGCAACATCCGTCGCAATGCCAAGCAGACTCTCGAGAAGCTCGAGAAGGACGGCGAGGTCGGCAAGGACGACGTGACCGGTGGCGAGAAGCGCCTCGACGCGACCACCAAGAAGCACACCGACCAGATCGACGAGATGCTCAAGCACAAGGAATCCGAGCTCATCGAGGTGTGACCACACCTGCCGAGCCACCTCAGATGACAGGGACTTCCGCCGCCCCCGCCCAGCCCGAGAAGACCCCGAAGCAAGGGGGACGGGCGGGACGCAACCTTCCCGTTGCGATCGCCTCGGGCGTTGTGCTCGCGGCAGCCATCATCTTGTCGCTGGCGTTCTGGAGTCCGGCGTTCATGTTCATCGTCGGCGCTGCCGTCGTCGTGGCCATCTGGGAGATGCACAAGGGCCTGCTTGCCCGCGACATCGACATCCCGCAGGAGCCGCTGATGCTCGGCGGGGTGGTGATGGTGCTCGTCGCCTTCCTGTTCGGAGCCCCCGCTCTGGTCACGGCCACCGCAGTCAGTGCGCTGATCACCATGCTCTGGCTGCTGCGGCGCGGGGTGGCGGGCTACGTCCAGAACGCCACGGCTTCGGTGTTCACGCTGATCTACATCCCGTTCCTGGGCTCGTTCGTGGCGCTGCTGCTCGCCGAGGACGAGGGTGCCAAGGCGGTCATCGTGTTCATCGCCGTGACCGCTGCCTCCGACATCGGGGGGTACGCCGCCGGGGTGCTGTTCGGCAAGCACCCGATGGCACCGGTCATCTCGCCGAAGAAGTCGTGGGAGGGCTTCGCCGGATCGACGATCGCCTGCATCGTGGCGGGCTACCTGCTCGTCGTACACCTGCTCGACGGTGACTGGTGGGTCGGCGTGATCCTCGGCGTCATCGCCGTGGTGATGGCCACGCTGGGCGACCTGTGCGAGTCGGTGATGAAGCGCGACCTCGGCATCAAGGACATGAGCCAGGTCATCCCGGGCCACGGTGGCCTGATGGACCGCCTCGACTCCCTGCTGGCCACCGTTGCGCCGATCTGGCTGCTGCTGCACTACCTGGTGCTGTGAATTCGGATAGTCCGAGGCCGAAAGCACCATCTCGCGCGCTCGAGTGGTGCTTTCGACCTCGGACTATCCGGCCCTAGGGATTCCCGCGGCGCCCATGCGTCCGCGGCGCGTCGTAGCCGCCCTCGGGAGCGACCATCTCGGCGCGTACGCCGAGCAACCGGATCGGCCGCGCGTCGTCCAGCACCCGGAGCAGGTCGAGCGCGGTGTCCGCGATCACGTCCGCGTCGAACGTGGGCTCGGGCAGCTTGCGGGACCGGTTGACCGTGAAGAACGGGGCGAAGCGCACCTTCAGATGCACTCGAAAGCACTCCCGGCCCTCGCCACGGATGTCCTCGACCACCTGGCCGGCCAGCGACCTGATCGCACCGTCGATCTCGTCGGGCGTGGTGAGGTTCTGCTGGTAGGTCGTCTCACGGCCGTGCGCGCGGGCCACCCAGGGGGTGTCGTCGACTCTGTTGCTGCTGACACCTCGCCCGAGACGGCCGATGTGCGGCCCGGTGTTGGGACCGAACTCCGCAGCCAGCGGCTCCTCGGGCGACTCGGCCAGCTGGCGGACGGTCTGGATGCCGAGGCCGGCCAGTCGTTCGGAGATCCGGGAGCCGACGCCCCACAGGTCCTTGGTGGGCCGATGACCCATCACCTCGAACCAGTTCTCGCGGGTCAGCCGGAACATCCCGCCCGGCTTGCCGAACTCGGTGGCGATCTTGGCGCGCACCTTGGTGTCACCGATCCCGACCGAGCAGTGCAGCAGGGTGGCTTCGAGGACATCGGCCTGGATCCTCCGCGCGACCTCCTCCGGGTCGTCCGTCTCGATGCCGACGAACGCCTCGTCCCAGCCGAGTACCTCGACCACCGCACCGGGGATCGCTTTCAGGGTCGACATCACGACCGCCGATGCCGCCTCGTAGGCAGGGGCGTCGACAGGCAGCAGCACGGCGTCCGGACAGCGGCGTACGGCGAGCTTGAGCGGCATCCCCGAGCGGATGCCGAACTCGCGCGCCTCGTACGTCGCCGTCGAGACCACGGCCCGCTCGGTCGCGTCGCCGCGTCCTCCGACGATCACGGGCAGCCCGGCCAGCTCCGGGCGGCGGAGGATCTCCACCGCCGCGATGAACTGGTCCATGTCGACGTGCAGCACCCAGGGCGCCTTCGGGGGCATGACGGACATCCTGCCGTGCCCCGCCGACACGACGACACATCTGAGTACGAGGACGCAGGACGCGACGCTGTCGTCATGGAAGGCTGGCCCGCATGCTGCCGACGATCGCAGGCATCCCGACGCACGGACTGTTCGTCGGGATGGGCGTGCTCGCGGCGGTGCTGGTGTTCGTGCACGAGGCACGGCGACGCGGGCACACCGACGACCGGCTGCTGATCGTGGTCACGGGCGCGCTCGTCGGGGGAGCGCTGTTCATGCGCCTTGGCACCTGGTTGCAGCACGTCGACCTGCGCGAGAACGCGACGCTGGCCGAGCAGTGGGCCTACGGCAACCGCAGCATCCTCGGCGGCCTGGTCGGCGCCTGGCTGGGCGTGCACGTGGCCAAACGGTTGTGCGGCTACCAGCTGCGCACCGGAGACCTGTTCGCGCCCGCGGTCGCCCTGGGGATGGCGGTGGGTCGTATCGGTTGCTTCCTCACCGAGCCGATGCCGAGCACCGGCGGGTACAACATCTCGTTCCTCTACGAGAGCGCCTTCCACCTGGTGGCGTTTGCGGTCATCTGGTTCTGGTTTCGGCGCCGTCCGCTGCCGGCTGGGGAGTCCTTCGTCTGGTACGTCGGCGCCTACGGCGTCTTCCGCTTCCTCGTCGAGTTCGTCCGGGGCAACGAGGTGGTCTGGCACGGGCTGACCCGGCCGCAGCTGTTCCTGGCCGTGACCATCCCGTTCGTGTTGCTGCGGATCGCCGTGCAGGCACGTTCGGGCGCCTACAGCCGGGCAGAACCGATCGAGAAGGTGCACCAGTGAGCACACGCACGGGACCTGGCATGCCGCTGCGCGGCGACCGCATCCACCGCTACGTGAACGCGTTCTGCCCGCTGTGCCACGAGGAGGAACCGGACCGGCCGTTGACCGAGGTCCAGCGGCTCTCGGGCTGGCTCGTGGAACGCGAGGACCGGATCTGGCTGGAGCGCGGGTGCGCGACCCACGGCCTGGTGCGAACGTTGTACGACGAGTCGCCGGAGATCCTGACCTACCTCGAGCAGTGGACTGCGCCGACGAAGGTCCACTCACCCGACCTGGCCGGCAACTTCGCTGCCGTCCCGGCGGCCTACGCCGACGGCCTGCCGGAGATGCAGACCCAGCACACCTGCATCCTGCTCGAGGATCTCCTCGACCACTGCAACCTCAAGTGTCCGACGTGCTTCGCCGCGTCCGCCCCCGCACTCGCCTCGGTCGTCCCGCTCGAGAAGGTGCTCGCCTCCATCGACACCCGGCTCTCCCGCGAGAACGGACGCATCGACGTGCTGATGCTCAGCGGCGGGGAGCCGACCCTCTACCCGTGGCTCGGCGAGCTCCTCGACGCGGTTGCCGAGCGGCCGATCGTGCGGGTGCTGGTGAACACCAACGGACTCGCCGTCGCCAGGGACGACGCCCTGCTCGACCTCCTCCGGCGCCACCGCGAGCGGGTCGAGGTCTACCTGCAGTACGACGGCCATTCGGCCGAGGCCTCCACCCACCACCGGGGCGCCGACATCCGCCGGTTCAAGGAGCGGGCGATCGAGAGGCTCTCCGGTGCCGGCGTGTTCACCACGCTCACGATGACGGCCGCGCTCGGGGTCAACGACGACGAGATCGGGTTCGTGATCAAGCGCGCCCTGGACACGCCGTACGTCGGCGGCGTCACCATCCAGCCGGTGTTCGGCTCGGGCCGCAGCGCCGGGCTCGACCCGATGGACCGGCTCACGCACACGGGCGTCCTGGCCAGGCTCGATGAGCAGACCGCCGGGCAGGTGACCTGGCGCGACCTGACCGCGTTGCCGTGCTCGCATCCCCACTGCTGCTCGGTCGGCTATCTGTTGCGCGACGACTCCGGGTGCTGGAAGTCTCTGGTCGGCCTGATCGGGCACGACCGGCTCAAGCAGTGGCTCGACCTCGAGCCCGACCTCCTCGCCAACCGGATCGCGGACGGCGGCATCCCCGACCAGCTCCGCGCGGTCGTCAAGGGTTCGTTGCTCGACCTGCTCTCCGAACAGTCGTCGCTGTCGCACCCGTCGATGACGAACATCTGGCGCGACATCTGCACCAACTGCGACCTCGGCATCGGCACGCTCACGACCCTGGCGGCCTCGAAGCTCCCCGGCCAGCGCGAGCGGATGCGCCGGCTGCTCGGCGAGCGTGTGCTGCGCGTCACCGTGAAGCCGTTCATGGACATGAACACCATGATCGAGGAGCGGCTGACCCAGTGCTGCGTCCACGTCGCCACGGTGAACCCCGACTCGGGCGCCCACCAGTGCGCGCCGTTCTGCGCCGTACAGGCCTGGGCTCCGCTCTCCCGCAGTCGCATCTCGACCGCGGCCGGGCGCCCGCTGCTGCCTGCGGAGTCGACATGAGCGACCCGCGCCAGGTCTCGCCGCCGCGCATCGAGGAGGGCACCGGGAGGCACGAGCCACCCTTCGACCCGCTGCGGTTGTGCGTCTTCGCGACCGTCGCGCTGCTCGGGTGGGTGCTGGGTCCGTGGGCCCTGCTCGGGTTCAGCGTGCTGGCCGTGGTGGGCTACGCGCGGGCGCGGCGAGCGGGGCTGCTGCGCTCGAAGTGCAAGCTCGGCGACACCAGGCTCGTGCTGCTCTATCTCGTCCTGCTGGCGGTCGCAGCCGGCGCCGGCATCTACCTGACCCTGACCTGAGCGAGAGGGAGCCACGTGTCACAGCAGCCACCGCCCCCGCCGTACGGCGGACCGCCCGGGCCACCAGGTCAGCCACCGTACGGACCGCCGTACGGCCCGCCTCCCGGGCAGCCGCCCTCGTCCGGCATGTCGAACAAGGCGAAGTTCTGGCTCGGCGTGGCGCTGGCGCTGCCCGCCCTCATTCTCGCCGGAATCATCAGCGGTGCCGGGACCGCGGTGGTGGACGGCCTCGGAGGTGACCCGTCGGTGGGGGCCTTCGTGTCGGGCGTGATCGCGCTGGCCCTTCTCGTCGGTCTCGTGCTGATGATCGTTCTCGAGAGGACGCGGTACTTGGCGCTCGGAATGCTCGCCGGCACCGCCATCTTGTTCGTCCTGGTTGCCGGTGCGTGCGTGGCGCTGCTGGTGGCCTACTCGAACAGCTACAGCTGAGCCGGGTCAGGACGTCATACGAACTGGTGCCTAGAGGCCACGATTCGTATGACGCAAGGGCCCGATGAGACACTTCCCGGGTTGTGAGCGAATCCATCAAGACCCTGCCCCTCGTCTTCGACGAGCCCAAGGGCCGCGGCAAGCCGCCGCAGCATCTGGCCGACCTCACCCCCGCAGAGCGCAAGACGCGGCTCGAGGAGCTCGGGCTGCCCGGCTTCCGTGCGCGCCAGCTGTCGAATCACTACTTCACGAGACTTGTCGACGACCCCGAGCAGATGACGGACCTCCCCGCCGGACAGCGAGCGGAGCTGGTCTCGGGCCTGCTGCCGCACCTGATGACGCCATTGCGGACGCTCGAGGCTGACCGCGGCACCACCCGCAAGACCCTGTGGAAGCTGTTCGACGGCGCCCTGGTCGAGTCGGTGCTGATGCGCTACCCGGGGCGCGTCACCATGTGCGTCTCCAGCCAGGCCGGCTGCGGCATGGCCTGCCCGTTCTGCGCGACCGGCCAGGGCGGGCTGCAGCGGAACATGTCCACCGGCGAGATCGTCGAGCAGGTCGTGGCCGGTGCCCGCTCGCTGGCCCGCGACGAGGTTCCGGGCGGACCCGGACGCGTCTCCAACGTGGTGTTCATGGGGATGGGCGAGCCGATGGCCAACTACAAGGCGGTCATCGGCGCCGTACGCCGCCTCACCGATCCCACTCCCGACGGGCTCGGCATGTCAGCGCGCGGCATCACCGTCAGCACGGTTGGCCTGGTCCCCCGGATCAACCAGCTGACCGAAGAGGGGATCCCGGTCACCCTCGCGCTCAGCCTGCACGCGCCCGACGACGAGCTGCGCAACGAGCTGGTCCCGATCAACACCCGCTGGAAGGTTGGGGAGGCCGTCGAGGCGGCGTGGAACTACGCGAGGACCACGAAGCGCAGGGTCTCCATCGAGTACGCGATGATGCGCGGCATCAACGACCAGGCCTGGCGGGCCGACCTGCTGGGCGACGTACTCAACTCCTACGGCGACTGGGGCTGGGTGCACGTCAACCTGATCCCCCTCAACCCGACGCCGGGATCCAAGTGGACCGCGAGCGACCCGCGTGACGAGCGCGAGTTCGTCCGCCGGCTCGAGGCCAAGGGAATCCCCACGACCGTCCGCGACACCCGCGGAAGCGAGATCGACGGCGCCTGCGGCCAGCTGGCCGCCCACGAGGACTGACTCGCTGGCGACACACCGAGCGGGACACCTGCCGCACGCAGGTCAGCGCGGACTGATGCTCTTCTCGAAGAAGACTCGATCGAACCCGTCTTCCACCCGTCGGCCCACCTCGGCGTAGCCCAGGTGCGCATAGAGGCTCCTGTTCTCGAGCATCGCTGCATTCGTGTACAGCCGAACCGCGTTCTTGCCAGCCGCCCTCGCGTGCTCTACGCCGATCGCGATCAGGAGTCGTCCGACCCCGCGGCCCTGCCAGTCGGGGTGGACCGCAACGTTCTCCAAGAGCGTGACTGCGGGCTGGTCGACGAGCACGATGAACCCCGCGAGGTGGGTACCGATCTCCGCGACCCAGACGAGGTCCCGAGCGATCGACAGTGCGTAGTCGGCGTCCATCGGAGCGGGTCGCTGGCCACCCATCCGGTCGACGTAGGGGAGATACGACTCCAGCGCCACGTCGGCAAGTGCTGCTGAGTCGGATGCCCTGGCTCTACGGGTCGTGACGTCGTCCACGCCTCAATGGTGGTGGAGAGCGACTCGACAGAACAAATCGCGAGAGAGTGGGCTCTGGGTGCGCCAGGGGAGGTAGTTCGTCTTCCTCGACCAGCGGTCAGGCCATGTCGGCGGGCTTGGCCACCAGCAGCTCGGTGTTGCGGTCCACTGCCGTTCCCGCAGCGTCGAGCTTCGCGTGCGGGTCGTTGACCGAAAGCTCGCGCGACAGGCTGGCCAGGGTCACGGTGGAGCTCAGGTCGCCCTTGTAGTCGGCCGATCCCGCGTGGTCGACGATCGTGGTGAAGATCGACAGCGTGCGGTCCTTGTTGTCGGTCACCTCGACCAGGCGCGACTGCTGCGGGTAGTCGATGTGCGAGGCGCTGTTGATCTCCCAGAACCCGCCGGACCCGTCCGCACGCTTGTGCGCGGTGATCACGTTGCGGTGGGTGTGGCCGTTGACCCAGGCGACCAGCCGCGGCTGGGTGAGCAGGTACGCCGTCACCTCGTCACCGAGAACCCGCGGGGTCGGGTCGCCACCGGTCGCGACGAACGGGTTGGTCATGCTCGAGCTGGTGTGGTGGCTGAACACGATCACCGCCTTGCCCGTGGCGCTCTCGATCGTCGTCTTGAGCCACGCGAACTGGTCGGGGTCGATCGAGCCGTCGGCGTACCCGTTGGGGTTGACGGTGTCCATCACCACAAAGCGGAACCGGCCCTTGTCGAAGGCGTAGTACGCCGTGTCGCTCGCCCTGTTCTGCGCGGTGAACCCGTGGCCCTTCGGCAGTCCCGACGTCGTGAAGTGCTCGTCGACGATCTCGCCCCGGCTGAGTTGGCGGCGGTCGGGGTCGGCGCTGACCATCTTGGCGTACGGCGACAGCGTGATCCCGCCAAGGACCTGCTCGAGGGAGCTGCCCTCGGGATCGAGGATGTCTGCCGGCGCCACACCGGCCGGCGGAGAGATCACCTTGAGGCTCCCGGTCGCCAGCGCGTTGGTCGGGATGGTCTTGGTGGGGAAGTTGCCCTGGGAGAGGCCGTCGTGGTTGCCGAAGCAGGTGTACCAGGGGATGTTCAGCCCGGCGGCGTTGAACGGACGCCGCGAGGCGTCCAGCAGCTTCGGGATCGTGGGGAAGCCGTACTCGGTGCGGTAGCGGTCGTCAGCCTTGCCGACCGGTGTCCCGCTCGGGTGCCAGTAGTGGGTGTCGTAGTAGAGCGCATCGCCGTCCATGACGCCCTCGTAGCGGTTGAGGGCACCGCTGTCGGGCACCACCCGCTCGCCGTCGAGCACGTCGATGTTCCAGCGGACCTCGTTGTACTGGCAGTTGTCGGTGTTGTCGCCGGTCTCGATCGCGAACAGCAGCGGGAGACCGGTGACGGGGCCGTTCTTGATGGCGTTGATGGCCCGGACCATCGCGTCGCCGACCTGGGCGGAGAGCATCTCCTGCGGTCGGTAGGCCGACGCGAAGATGCCAGTCACCTGACCGCTCGCGTTGGGGTCGTCGTAGCGGTCGGTCCACTCGACGCGGGCGGGGGACTGGTGGTCGACGACATGGACGTCGCTGAGCTGGGCGAAGGCCAGCAGGTTGGCACGCGTCCTGGCTCGGGTGGCCTTCGCCGCGACACCGATGTCGGTGCGCACGACCCGCTTGTCGGCCGGCGCTGTCACGACCTTGCGATAGCCCTTGGCGTTGGGTGTCCCCGGCCGGTAGGTGCCGTTGGCCGTCGTACGCCCGCCGGCGACGGCCGCCTCGCTGAGTGGGCCGAACACCATCTCGCGCGTGACGACGGCAGCGCCGCCCAGGACGAGGGCGGACTTCAGCAGATGGCGACGGGAGAGTTCCACGGCTGGTCAACGACTGGTTGTGAACGTGGTCACGTGGCCAGTCGGGACGCGGCCAGGTGTCGTCCGACGTTCACCGACACGACTTGCCCCGATTGGAGGGTGTTTCTTCCGCTTCCTAGCGTCAGTCACGTGGACAACGTCGTGAGTCTCCGCCACCTGCCCGCGGCCCCGTTGCGGGTGCTCGTGGTCAGCGAGTCGTTCCTTCCCCAGGTCAACGGCGTCACGAACTCGGTACGCCGGGCACTCGAGCACCTCCAGGCCGCCGGGCACGCGGCAATGCTGGTGGCGCCCTCCGGGCCCGAGGAGTACGCCGGAGCGCGGGTCCACCGCGTCCGCAGCGTGGCGATGCCGACCTACCGGGAGTTCCCGATCGGGCTGGCCACACAGGGACACCTGCGTCGTCTGATGGCCGCGTTCGCACCGGACGTCGTGCACCTGGCCTCGCCGGCCTGGCTCGGGCACCAGGCGGGGGAGGCGGCCCGCATCCTGGGCATCCCGGTCGTCGCGGTCTACCAGACCGACCTGATCGGCTTCGCCGAGCGCTATCCCTTCCCGGGTGCCGTCGGCGCCATGCGGTCGCTCACCCGGCGGGTGCACGGTCCCGCCGACCGCACCCTGGTCCCGAGCCGTGCCAGCGGCCACCAGCTCGCCGCCCTCGGGATCGACCGGATCCACCCGTGGGGCCGCGGCGTCGACACCGACCTGTTCACCCCGCTCCGTCGCGACGAGCGGCTCCGGACGGAGCTCGGCGCGGGTCGCGACCTGCTCGTCGGTTATGTCGGTCGCCTCGCCGCTGAGAAGGAGCTCGGGCTGCTCGCCCACCTCACTGACCTGCCCGGTGTCCGACTGGTCCTCGTCGGCGGCGGACCCGAGGAGCAGCGGTTGCGCACCCTGCTACCGGAGGCCGCGCTGCTGGGTGTCCGGCACGGTGAGGACCTCGCCTCGGTGGTGGCCTGCCTCGACGTGTTCGTGCACACCGGTCGCACCGAGACGTTCTGCCAGTCGGCGCAGGAGGCGCTCGCCTCCGGAGTCCCCGTCGTCGCACCGCGAGCAGGCGGGCCGGTCGACCTGGTGCGTGACGGCGAGAACGGCTACCTCTACCCGCCCGGCGACGGGGCCGAGCTGCGGAGGCTGGTGGGAGGTCTCGTCGAGAACACGGAACTGCGCCGGGCGATGGGGGCCAGAGCCGTCGTCGGCGTACGCGATCGGTCCTGGGCGGCCCTCAACGACAAGCTGCTCGACCACTACCGCGCGGTGTGCCGTCCCGCTGCGGCTGCGCACGCCAGCTTCCCCGAGCTGCCCCGAACTGGTTGAGCGCCCACTCACAGGAGGTCCCATGCGGATCAGCGTCATCGGCACCGGGTACCTCGGTGCGACCCATGCAGCCGGGATGGCCGAGCTCGGTTTCGAGGTGGTCGGCGTCGACCACGACGAGGAGAAGATCGCCGCTCTGGCCGAGGGCCGGCTCCCGTTCCACGAGCCTGGGCTGCCCGAGCTGATCCGGCGTCACGTCGAGTCGGGTCGGCTTCGCTTCACGACCGCGCTGCGCGAGGCGGCCGAGATCGCCGACGTCCACTTCATCTGCGTCGGCACCCCGCAGGGTCCCGGAGGGGCAGCCGACGTCAGCCACGTGCAAGCGTCGGTCGCCGCACTGGTACCCCTCCTGCGGCGTTCGTCGCTGGTCGTAGGGAAGTCGACCGTCCCGGTCGGCACCGCCGAGGATCTTGCCCTGCGCATCGGGGACCTGTCGCCCCTCGGGGTCGACGTGGGCCTGGCCTGGAACCCGGAGTTCCTGCGTGAGGGGTACGCCGTGCACGACACCCTGCACCCCAACCGGATCGTCCTCGGCACCACTGACCTTGCCGCCGAGCACACCCTGCGCGAGGTCTACGCGACCTCGATCGCCGCAGGTACCCCGGTGGTGGTGACGGACCTGCCGACCGCGCAGCTGGTCAAGGTGTCGGCGAACGCGTTCCTGGCCACCAAGATCTCGTTCATCAACGCCATGGCCGAGCTGTGCGAGGCGACGGGCGCAGACGTGACGTTGCTCTCGGAGGCGCTGGGTCACGACGAGCGCATCGGCCGGCGTTTCCTGTCCTCCGGCCTCGGCTTCGGGGGCGGCTGCCTGCCCAAGGACATCCGCGCCCTGATCGCGCGGGCCGACGAGCTCGGGCGCCCCGAGTCCGTCGACTTCCTCCGCTCCGTGGACCAGATCAACTTGCGCCGGCGCGACCGGGTCGTGGAGATGGCGGCGTCACTGGTCGGGTCGTTCCAGGGTGCCCGCATTGGCGTGCTCGGTGCCGCCTTCAAGCCCGACTCCGACGACGTCCGCGACTCGCCTGCGCTCGACGTGGCCCGCAGGCTGCAGCAGGAGGGGGCGCACGTGACCGTCTACGACCCGGCAGCAAACCTCACGGCCCGCGCCGTCGCACCGCGGCTCCGCTTCGCGGCCAACGCGGCGACAGCGTGCCGGAAGGCCGACCTGGTGCTGCACCTGACCGAGTGGGAGGAGTTCCGTCGACTCGACCCCGAGGCGCTCGGAGGAGTCGTACGCCGCAGGGTGATCATCGACGCCCGCAACGCCCTCGACGTGCCGCGATGGCAGGCCGCGGGATGGGTCGTCCAGGCTCCCGGGAGACACATCTCACTGGTGGGATCGGTCCCAGAACGCGCGCCCGTGGTGGACAGTGTGGGGTGATGACGGGATCATTCGGGTCACCAGTCACGCATCTGAGGAGTAGTCGATGGCCGAAGAGCCGCAGCCGGAAAAGCTCGAAAAGCTCCACCGGCTAGAGGACCTGAACAGCAAGGACCTCAAGACGGTGATCGACAAGGGTCGTCACGTGCGCCTGCCCGCGAACTGGTCGCTGATCTGGGAGAAGACGCCCGCCGACAAGGCCTACCTGATCGTCGACGGCGAGGTCTCGGTCCGCAAGGGCAAGGAAGAGGTCGCCCGGCTCGGTCCCGGTGACGTCATCGGCGAGATGGCCATCGTCGGCCACAAGCTGCGCTCGGCGAGCGTGGTCAGCCTGACCCCTCTCGAGGTCATCCACTTCACCAAGGAAGCTCTCGAGGAGCTGCTCAACGAGGTGCCCGCGTTCGGCGAGGCGCTCCGGGAGACGACCACCGACCGCCTGGGCCCGCCCAAGGACTGACCCACGTGGCCGAACCTGTCGACCACAAGCACCTGATCGATCTCCTCGAGGCCTACCTGCTCGGTGAGGAACCTTCGCTGACCGGCACCGAGCTCGCCGAGGAGGTCGGCATCCCGTTCGAGCGGGCGCGGGAGCGGTGGCGCAGCCTGGGCTTCACCGAGGTGGGCGCCGACGTACCCGCGTTCACCCATGCCGACCTCGAGGCGCTGCGACTCACCCAGCGTCTCAGCGACCTCGGTTTCGTGGATCGCGACGACGAGTCGGCCCTGATCCGGACGATGGGCCGCAGCTTCGCCCGTCTGGCCGAGTGGCAGATGGGACTGCTCGCCCGGATGATCGACGTCGACGAGATGGACGTCGACGAGCTGCGCGAGGTGATGGACGAAGTGGTCCCGGCGGTCGAGACGCTCCAGGACTACGTCTGGCGGCGACACACGCTCGCCGTCGCGGCACGCCTGCTCCTGGCCGCGGACCGCGACGACCCGGGCCCCGACGGCGAACACAACGAGGACGACGACGGTGTCGTCATGGGCGTGGGCTTCGCCGACATCGTGAACTACACGCGGCAGAGCAGATCCCTGAGCCGCAAGGAGCTCAGCCACCTGATCGACAACTTCGAGGCACGCGCCCTGGAGATCATCGGCGGCCACGACGGCCGCATCATCAAGACCATCGGCGACGAGATCCTGTTCGTGGCCGACGACCCCGAGTCAATCGCACGGATCGGCCTGGAGTTGGTCGAGGAACGGCTGCGCGACGACGACTTCCCCGACCTGCGCGTGGGGCTCGCCTGGGGGCCGGCCCTCGCCCGGCTGGGCGACGTGCTCGGTCCGGTGGTCAACGTCGCCTCCCGGTTGACCTCCACCTCGCGTCCCAACCGGGTGCTGGTGGACCGGACGCTCGCCGATCAGCTCGAGGGCAACGAGCACTTCAAGCTGCGCCGGCTGCGGCGTACGGCGGTGCGCGGCTACAGCAAGCTCGAGCCGTGGTTGCTTCGCCGGCCTGCCGACGAGGATCCCGAGATCAGCGAGGACGGCAACCTGCCCGGCCCGGCCTCGTCATTCCTGCACGAGCAGTCCAAGGGCATCTTCCGTGGAGCCGACGAGACGGACCCGGGCGCCGAAGGGTCGCCCCGTGGCCAGGACGTCGACTAGCGGCCAGGCAGGAAGTGTCCTGGTCCAGTAGTCGCTGCCGACGAAGACCATCGGCACCACGTCGGACTCGGGCGCGTAGTAGTTGCTGCACGCGGCCTGGAAGATCTCCTGCACCGTTCCGGCGGCACCTGGCAGGAACACGATCCCGGCGCGGCACACCTCGAGGAGCACGTCCTCGCGGATCGCGTTGCGGAAGTACTTCGCGATGGCCGAGCTGAACGCGTTTGGCGGCTCGTGCCCGTAGTGCCAGGTGGGGATGCCGAGCGACCGGCCCGAGTCGGCCAGCCCGCCAACCGCTTCGAGCGCGGTGCGCGCCCAGGCGGTGATGTCGGGATGGAAGGTCGGCACCTTCCGGATCTCGGCCAGCACCCCGTCGAGGGCCGCCGTGTCCTGCCCGGCCAGGCGAGCGCCCAGGTTCGCCGCCTCCATCGCGCCCGGGCCACCCCCGGTCGCCACGGTCAGGCCGCTGGCGGCGAGATCACGGGCCAGGTGCGCGGCTGCGGCGTACGCCGGGTCCTCGCGGGTCAGCTCGTGGCCACCCATCACTCCGACGATCCGACGCCTGCTGATGTACTCGCCGAGGGCGTCGTCGATCGACCGGTCGTGCAGCGCCGCGGCGAGCAGGCGCCGCAGGTCATGGCCTTTCGACGAGGCCCGCGACCAGGCGTAGACCCGCGCGTCGGTGGTGCGGCCGTAGCCCTTCTCGAGACCCTCGTAGAGCTCTGCCGGCGTGTACAGGTGGGGTCGCCACGGGTCGAAGGGCACGTCCGGCACCGACGGGAACAGCAGGGCTCCTCCCGCACGCAGTCGTTCGGCGGTCGCCTCGGGCATCGTGCTGCCGAGGAAGAGGGCGCCGCGCGGGTCGAGCTCGGCGAGCACGTCCTCCCGCCCGGTGAGGTCGAGGTCCTGCACCTGCCAGCCCGACATGGAGCGCGTCGAGCCGCGCGCCCGTGAGGCGGCCCGGTCGAACTCGTCGAGCGACTCGATCTCGATCATGGGGCGATCATGCCCGAGCCGTCGGCTCTGGTGGCTGGGTTGTGGTCCGCCGCGATCCCACAAATGTTGGCCTGGGACGTCGAGACGAGTGATCTGGACGTCCGCCGCCAACATTTGTGGAGTTCCGACGACCACACCCACCCGCGTCACGACTGCCGCAGCAGCAACTAGCCTGCCCGCATGGTCATCAACGTCAGCTTCGCGCTGCTGGACGCACCGGTCATCGCGGGGCGCGGGGAGGATCCGGTCGTCGGGACGATGACCCACGCCCGGCTCCTGGAGGAGGTGGCCGCCCTCGGTGGCGTCCTGCGGCACCTCGGGGCAGCGATCGGTGCGCCAGTCGTGGTCGACCTCGCAGACGACCAGGACGCCGTGGTCGCTGCTCTCGCAGCAGCGAGGATCGGCGCCGTGGTGACCGCGAGTGACGACCCCGACGCACCGGTCGTGGTCGTCTCGGAAGGATCAGGTGTCCAGGCCGACGGCCGCCAACGGCTGGTCCGGGGCGAGGCGGTCACCGAGCCCGATCTGGACTGGAAGGTGATGCTGCGCGCCGGGCGAACCGACCCGGCCGCGGTCGAGGTGCTGGATCCGGGAGCGCCGTACTCCCCGGAGCGGAGCGTGGCCGAGCAGCTCGAGGTCCTCGAGTCGTCGAGGGCGCCGTACGACGCGGGCGAGCTCCGGCGGCTGCTTCAGGTGTGAGGGCACGACGGTTTCCCCGGACGTCCGGGGAAACCGGACGCGGGCGGCCGAAACTTCGCCCTTCAGCGTCAAGAGTCGCCCGGCAGCCCCGTCCGGTTTGTCGGTGCTCATCGTGCGTGGCCATCGGCCGGGGGCTCATTCTGGGGCGCGCAGCCGGTGCGTCATACGAATTGGCGCCCCGGCAACCCTGGCGACCAACTCGTATGACGTTGAGCGAGACGTCAAACGTTTCCGGTCGTCCGAGCGACCAGTTCGTATGACGTCACAGCGTCACCAGCCCACGACTGAGCTTCTCGCGCGCGGCCGCCGCGACCTCGATGAGTTCCGGTCAGGACGCGAGTCTGTTCTGGTGAGCGTCGTAGGAAGGAAAGTGGTACGACGCTGCCCACTACGACACATCTCGGAAGGACGCCATGACGACCACGCCCGGCAACTCGAGCAGCAACCTTCCCGGCAAGCCTCCCGTCGTCGACCAAGCCACCTGGCAGGCGGCGCGCGAGGAGCTGCTGGTCCGCGAAAAGGCGCACACCCGTGAGGGCGACGCGATCGCTGCGGCCCGGCGACGGTTGCCGATGGTCGAGCTCGACGGCTCGGTCGAGGTCACCGGCGCCCGCGGGCCGGTCCCGTTCACCGACCTGTTCCAGGGTCGTGACGAGCTCGTCATCTACGAGCACATGTGGTACGACGGCGCGCCGCACCAGGGGCAGTGCGAGGGCTGCACCACCACGGCCTGGCACGTGACGGACGCCGCCTACCTCAAGGCCCGCGGCGTCTCGTGGGCCGTCGTGACCTCAGGGCCGTGGGACGAGGTGGCTCCCTACGTCGAGTTCATGGGCTACACCGAGCCCTGGTACTCGGTCCGGGGTGTGGAGCCGCCGATCGGCGGGGAGATGGGTCACCTCGCCTGCTTCCTGCGCGACGACGACCGCGTGTTCCTCACCTACTCCACGACCGGCCGGGGCAACGAGCCGGCCAACGGGTCCCTCGCCCTGCTCGACATGACGCCCTACGGCCGCCGCGAGGCGTGGGAGGACACCCCCGAGGGCTGGCCCGCCGCCATTGACGCCGGCGCTCCGATCGGCGGGCACGGCGCACCGATCTCCTCGGCCTGGCGTTCTGACGCCGACGGGGTCCCCAACTGGGGACCGACCAGCCGGCCCGTGCCGCAGTGGACCCGCCCCGGCGTGAGCCCTGCGGAAACCCTCGGCCGGCAGGGCAACCACCACTGACGCGCTTCGGCGACGGCGTCAGCAGAGGCGGCTAGAGCTCCACGCCCTCGCCGAACCGCCCCCGGTCCTCGCGCGGGATCAGCGGCTTCTCGGCGCGCACCTTGAGCTGCTGCACCGCCCAGGTGTTGCCGTCGGGGTCGGCGAAGCCGAAGAAGGTGCCGCCGTCGCGCTCGTCGATGACCTGGATCTCGGAGCACTCCACGCCACGCGAGGTGAG
The DNA here is from genome assembly GCA_963742785.1 of uncultured Actinomycetota bacterium. GTDB lineage: Bacteria > Actinomycetota > Actinomycetes > Propionibacteriales > Nocardioidaceae > Marmoricola. Next base: position 519,953 of record CAVUNI010000003.1, on the reverse strand, counting down.
CTCCTCGCGCGCGGCCGCCGCGTCCGAGACGACGAGCTGCACGCCGCGGAGCGATCCGGGCGCCATCTCGTTCTGCATCGGCAGGCTGCCGACCACGATGGAGCAACCGGACCCTCGAGGAGTCAGCTGCGCGATGTGCATGTGCTCGTTGTTGGTGTCGTGGTCCAGGTCGAACCCGGCCTGGTCGCGGTAGAACGCGATCGAGCGGTCCAGGTCGCTGACGGGCACGATGACGACTTCAAGGGTCCAGTCCATGGAGGCCAGATTGGCAGGCGGCACCACGAACGGGAAGTCGATGCGCGCCGGCAAAGCTGGCTCAGTCAGGCCCAGGGCCCTTTCTCCGGGTCCTGAAGAGGCCCCAGACCATTGAGATGCCCACCCAGAAGAGCACCCGCAGGAGGACCGACAGAGACTTCTTCGCCTCGTCCGGCAGGTGCGTGTCCGCGAGGCTCAGCGCCGTCGCAAGGGCAAGCAGAGCGGGTACGCCGAACAGCAGCGCGACGCGACCACCGATGCGAGAGCCGAAGCGCAGGGCCCAGCCGCGCGCACCTCGCGGGATCGCCCGCACGACCGGGATCGCCATGCACACACAAGCGACCACTGCCGCGGCGACCACCAGCAGGCGAGGGCCGCGGGCCACCTCGCTGAACAGCAGAGCTCCCTCGACGACGGTGGTTGCGAGCATGACGAGACACATCGCCAGAGTCAGCTGGATCAGCACCACGTCCATGTTGCTTCGTGCGACGTGCAGCTCTGGGTCAGCGGCGACCGTACGGAGCAACCGGAGTCCGTGTCCGAGGCGGAAGTTGTCCACGGACACCGCAGCCAGGTTGTTCACCGCATAGGTGTTCTGTGGGTCCAGTCGCAGTGCCTCGCCGAATGCCTCCCTTGCCTTCCAGGAGTGTCCGAACCGACGCAGACAGATCCCCATGACGTTGTGCGCCTCGGACGCGTACGGTGCCAACTTGACCGCTTCACCTGCGGCGGCGAGGACCTCGTGCTCGCGCGCCTCGTGACTCATCAGCATGGCCCGGGCCATCACCGCGTGGGAGGTCCACGCGTGCGGTGCGAGGTGGACCGTCCACATGGCCGAGTTCCAGGCGCCGTGCGCATCACCCATCTCGATGTAGGCGTTGGCAAGAGCCAGGAAGGCGTCGTCGCTGTCAGGTGCGAGGCGGGTGGCTCGGAGTGCCGCTCCAATCGCCACCATCGGGTTGTCGAGCTGCAGGAGTGCGTGGCTGAGCAGGATCAGCGCGTCGATGCGCTCGGGTTCCGAGGCGAGGATGCGTCGAAGGTCGCGCTCTGCTTCGGCCGGGCGTCGGAGGTCGAGCAAGGTGATTGCGCGGTCGATTGTCGGCTCGGTGGTCATCTGCCTCGTCCGCGCTTGCGGAGGTAGCGCGCCAGCTCGTCGTACTCCCCGCCCTCGTTGGCAAACATGGCCACGTTGCGCGCGGTGTCCAGCCACGGCCCGACGGAGGGCCGTACGTCGCGGAGGGCCGCCTCGAGGTCCTGCATGCCGATCATCCGCACCGTGCCCGTCCGGGCGGAGTCCAGGAGCGCCAGCTCGGCCGCGCTCTCGCAGACATGTGCCAGATCCGCACCCGAGTAGCCGTCGGTGCGCGCGGCCAGCCGTTGCAGGTCGATGCCCTCGATCGGGCGGCCGCGCAGGTGGTACCGAAGGATCGCCTCGCGAGCCGCTTCGTCGGGCGGGAGCACCAACAGCGTCCGATCGAGTCGTCCGGGGCGACGAAGTGCCGGATCGACATCCCACGGATGGTTGGTCGCGGCGAGGACGTAGACACCTTCGTTCGAGGACCCGATGCCGTCGAGCTCTCCGAGCAGCTGGTTGACCGTCGTACGCATGGACGAGTTGCGTGTGAGGGACCGCTTCTGGCCGATGGCGTCGAGCTCGTCGAGGAAGAGGACGCAGGGAGCGGAGGCGCGCGCGGTCTCGAAGAGCTCCTGGACGTTCTTCTCGCTGTTGCCGATGTACATGTCGAGGATGTCGGCGAGGGAGACGGTCAGGAACGAGGCGCCGAGCTCGCCGGCCACCGCGCGGGCGAGGAAGGTCTTCCCGCAGCCCGGAGGTCCGTAGAGCAGCAGGCCTCCACGCAGCGACTTCTTGTAGAGCCGGCGCAGCTCGGGGTTGCGCAGCGGTGCGAGGAAGCTGGCCTCGAGACGGTCCTTGACCTCCTTCATGCCGCCGACGTCGGAGAGGCGAAGCGTCGCGTTCTCGACGTCGAACGCGGGTTCGGCCGGGGAGCGGTCGTCCCCACCCACGAACATCGGTTCCGCGACGTCGCTGAGCTCCACCTCGGCCTGATGCCAGTCGAAGGGGGAGCCCGAGGCCTCGGGTACGGCGTCCGGGGTGTCGGACTCCGGTGTTGTCGCAACCATCGCCGCGGCCATCAGCTCGCGGGCGCGGGCCGATCCGGAGTCCTGGGACAGCGCGACCGCGGCGTGATGAACTCCCTCGTCGATCCGGCCCACGCGCAGCAGCAGCTCGGCGAGATGCAGGCGGAGCGGAATGTCCTCGGGCCGGTCCTCGACCGTCCCCTCGAGACTCGCGATGACCTCTTCGTCCATTTTGTCCCCCGTTGACCGTGGTGAACTCTAGTCCGCGAGAGAATGTCGCGGTGACGAAACGAGATCTTGTGATCCTGGGCTCCACCGGGTCGGTGGGCACCCAGGCCCTCGACGTGGTGCGCGCGAACCCGGATCGGTTCCGGATCGTCGGACTGACGGCGGGCGGGTCGCAGGAACAGCTCTTCCACGAGCAGGTCGCCGAGTTCGCGCCGGCGTACTCCGGTCTCGGCGAGGACGCCTCTACCGAGGCGGCAGGCCTGGCGTGCGACGTGGTCCTCAACGCCATCACGGGCGCGGTCGGCCTGCGCCCGACAGTCGCCGCCCTCGACTCCGGCAACACCCTGGCCCTGGCCAACAAGGAGTCGCTGATCATCGGCGGTCCGGTCGTCACCGCGCTGGCGAAGCCCGGCCAGATCGTGCCGGTCGACAGCGAGCACAGCGCCCTGGCGCAGTGCCTGCGTGGCGGTCGCGCTGACGAGGTACGCCGCCTCGTGCTCACCGCCAGCGGTGGCCCGTTCCGTGGGCGCACCCGGGAGCAGCTGACACAGGTGACACCCGAGGAGGCCCTCGACCATCCGACCTGGGACATGGGGCCTGTCGTCACGATCAACTCCGCGACGCTCGTCAACAAGGGCCTCGAGGTGATCGAGGCTCACTTGCTCTTCGACATCCCCTTCGACCGCATCGAGGTCGTGGTGCACCCCACGAGCGTGGTGCACTCGATGGTCGAGTTCGTCGACGGATCGACCCTGGTTCAGGCCAGCCCGCCCACGATGCTGATCCCGATCGCGCTCGGTCTGGCCTGGCCAGACCGGCTGCCCGACACCGCGCCGCCGGTCGACTGGACGAGTCCGCAGACGTGGGAGTTCTACCCGCTGGACGACGAGGCGTTCCCCGCCGTACGCCTGGCCCGGGACGCGGGGGAGCGCGGCGGCACCGCCCCAGCGGTCTACAACGCAGCCAACGAGGTGTGCGTGGAAGCCTTCCGCTCCGGTGAGCTGGCGTTCGTCGACATCGTCGACACGGTCGCGCTGCTCCTGGACAGGCACAGCATGAACAGTCACCCCGTAGGCTCAGAGCCAGACCTCACCGTCGACGACGTGCTCGCGGCCGATGCCTGGGCCCGCTCGACCGCCGCGGAACTGCTGAAGGATCCCGCCCGATGACTGCCCTGATGTACACCCTCGGCGTACTCCTGTTCGCTGTCGGTGTAGCCGCCTCGATCGGGCTCCACGAGATGGGCCATTTGATCCCGGGCAAGCTCTTCAACGTCAAGGTCACGCAGTTCTTCGTCGGCTTCGGCCGCACCATCTGGTCGCGGCAGAAGGGCGAGACCGAGTACGGCCTGAAGGCGATCCCGCTCGGCGGCTACTGCAAGCTCGTCGGGATGCTCCCGCCCGAGCCCGACAAGGACCCGAACAAGGTCCGCGACACCCGCACCGGGATGTTCGCCCAGCTGGTCAGCGACGCCCGGTCTGCGGAGTGGGAGCTCGTCGACGAGGCCGACCACGACAGGCTCTTCTACAACAAGCCCTGGTGGAAGCGCGTCATCATCATGGGCTCCGGCGTGATGATCAACCTGGTCCTGGCCTTCATCCTCTTCGGCGTCGTCTTCATGGGGTACGGCGTCAACAAGGCGACCACCACCGTCGACACCGTCTCGAAGTGTGTCGTCGCGGTCACACAGGCCAACCGCGAGCAGTCGCCGCGCGCCTGCACCAAGGCCGATCCCGTCGCACCGGCGCTGGCCGCCGGCTTCAAGGCGGGTGACCGGGTCGTCTCGTTCAACGGCACGGCCGTGACGAACTGGGCGCAGGTGCAGCGGGAGATCCGGGCCAACGGCACCAAGACCGCCACCGTCGTGGTCGAGCGCAACGGTCGCGAGATCACGCTGCGTCCCTCCACCGTCGTCTCGCCGCGGCTGGACCCCGACGACCCCGAGCGCATCACCAAGGTCGGGTTCCTCGGTGTGGCGCCGACGACGCATCGCGAGCGCCAGGACGCCGGGTACGTCGTGACCACGATGGCCGACGGAACCTGGCAGACGCTCAAGGCGATCGGCTCGATGCCGGTGAAGGTCTACCACGTCGCCCGTGCGTCGGTGGGGCTCGAGGAGCGCGACCCGACCGGGCCGATGAGCGTCGTCGGCGCGGGCAGGGTGGCCGGTGAGGTCGCCTCGCAGCACGAGGTGTCCATCGCCGACCGGTTCTTCTCGCTGATCCTGCTGCTGGCAGGCCTCAACCTGTTCCTGGGCCTGATCAACCTGGTGCCGCTGCCGCCGTTCGACGGCGGTGGCATCGCCGCCACGCTCTACGAGACCGTGCGCCGGTGGATCGCCCGCCTGCTGCGCCGGCCCGACCCGGGCAGCTTCGACAGTGCCCGGCTCCTGCCCGTCACCTACGTGATGGCCGGCGTGATCCTGGTGGTCAGCATCGTGTTGATCTTCGCCGACATCGTGGCGCCCATCTCGATCAGCTGACCAAGCCGCCTCAAGGCCCGTGACCTGCACAAACACCTCGAAACTAGACTGGACACCATGACGACCGTTTCCCTCGGCATGCCGGCGGCCCCGCCGCCTGTGCTCGCCCCTCGTCGGCCGACCCGGCAGATCAAGGTGGGCAAGGTCGGCGTCGGCAGCGAGTCGCCGGTGTCGGTGCAGTCGATGACCACGACGCTCACCGCGGACGTGAACTCCACGCTGCAGCAGATCGCCGAGCTGACCGCGTCAGGCTGCGACATCGTCCGGGTCGCCTGCCCGTCCGCCGACGACGCCGAGGCCCTCCCCGCGATCGCGCAGAAGTCGCAGATCCCGGTGATCGCAGACATCCACTTCCAGCCGAAGTACGTGTTCGCCGCGATCGAGGCCGGCTGTGCCGCCGTACGCGTCAACCCCGGCAACATCAAGAAGTTCGACGACCAGATCAAGGAGATCGCGAGGGCCGCCAAGGACCACGGCACCTCGATCCGCATCGGGGTCAACGCGGGGTCGCTCGACAAGCGGGTGATGGAGAAGTACGGCAAGGCGACGCCCGAGGCGCTGGTCGAGTCGGCCGTCTGGGAAGCCTCCCTGTTCGAGGAGCACGACTTCCACGACTTCAAGATCTCGGTCAAGCACAACGACCCGGTCGTCATGGTGCGTGCCTACGAGCTGCTCGCCGAAGCCGGCGACTGGCCGCTGCACCTCGGCGTGACCGAGGCCGGACCGACGTTCCAGGGCACCATCAAGTCGGCGACGGCCTTCGGAGCCCTGCTGAGCCAGGGGATCGGCGACACGATCCGGGTCTCGCTCTCCGCGCCCCCGGTCGAGGAGGTCAAGGTCGGCCTCCAGATCCTGCAGTCGCTCAACCTCCGGGAGCGCAAGCTCGAGATCGTCTCCTGCCCTTCCTGCGGCCGCGCCCAGGTCGACGTCTACAAGCTCGCCGACGAGGTGACCGCGGGACTCGAGGGGATGGAGGTCCCGCTGCGCGTCGCCGTCATGGGCTGCGTCGTCAACGGCCCGGGCGAGGCCCGCGAGGCCGACCTGGGTGTCGCCTCCGGCAACGGCAAGGGTCAGATCTTCGTGAAGGGCGAGGTCATCAAGACCGTCCCCGAGTCACAGATCGTGGAGACCCTGATCGAGGAAGCGATGCGGATCGCCGAGGGCATGGAGACCGAGGAAGGCACGTCGGCCGAGGTCTCCGTCTCCTGACTTCAGCTCACTTCTTGGTCGCGGCGAGCGCGACCTTGATCTGCGCCATGGCTGCCGCGCACGCCCGGTAGGCCGCGCTCTCGGTCGACAGGAACGCCAGGTCCTTGACCGTCTTGCCCACCGCTGCTGCGTCGCTGAGCTCGACCACTCCGGCCTGTTCCCAGCCCGGTCCCTGCTGCTGGGTGGCCGCCGGCGCCTGGCTGGTCAGGGTCTTCACCGCGTCCCCGATGCTGGACGGCGCCGGAGCAGGGATCAGCTTCGGCTTCTTCTGGTTCTTCTGCTTCTTGCTCTTCGGCGTGGGGCTCGGGGTGGCCGCAGGCGGCCGTGGCCCCGCCGCGTAGGCCGTGGCGGCCTCCCGCACCTGCTCGAACCGGAGCTCCATGTCGTACGGCGCCAGCTTCGCGCCGAACGAGGTCAGTGCCGTGATCGCGGCCTTCTGCTTGTCGATCGCGTCGCCGCAGTCGGAGTCCTTGGCCGAGCTGTCGTAGTAGCGGATCGTCGCCACCACGTTGTTCCACCGGGTCGCCAGGGCCGACGGGTTGGTCTTGGTGTCGTTGCCCTGGACCTGCTTGCCGAGGTCCTTCCACTCGCTCCGGCAGGCCAACGAGGCCTTGCTCGGCCCGTCGTCCGTCGACTTCCCGTCGTCGCCGCAGCCGGCGAGAAGCAGCACGAGCGCGACTCCGGTGACGGCGGCACGCCCGACCAGGGCAGGTGGACGGCGCATGGCTGTCACCGTAGTCGCACAGGGCTCCGCTGACCGGTGAACGCGATCGACGCATCTGTCGTAGGCTCCGGGCGTGGTCCGGACGAGCCAGAGCCTCCGTGTGCTCGGGCCCAGTGACGTCGCCGCCGGACTCGAGGTCATCGCCCACGATCCAGTGGTGAACGTTTTCGCCGACTACCGAACGCGGATCACCCAGCTCGACCCGCGCTGGCTGGGCGGAGAGATGTGGGGCTACTTCGACGGCGACAGGCTGGCCTCGATGTGCCACGTCGGCGCGAACCTGGTCCCGGTGAACGCCTCGCCCGAGGCCTGTGAGGCCTTCGCTGATCGCGCCAGCCGCAATGGCCCGCGCAGCTCGACGATCGTCGGTCCTCACGAGTCGGTGGAGCTGCTCTGGGCCCAGCTCGAGGAGCACTGGCCACGCCCCCGGGACTTCCGTTGGGACCAGCCGCACCTCGTGGCGACGCAGATCCCGACGGTGCCGTGCGACCCGCTGGTGCGGCGTACGACGAAGGACGAGACGGACGTCCTCTACCCGGCGTGCGTGGCGATGTACACCGAGGAGGTGGGCATCAGTCCCGAGCAGGACGGCGGCCGGGACCTCTACCGCGCGCGGGTCAACCAGCTCGTCGGACGCGGCTGGTCGTTCTCCCGGATCGAGGACGGGCGGGTGGTGTTCAAGGCCGAGGTCGCGTGTGCCACGCCCAGCGCCTGCCAGATCCAGGGTGTGTACGTCGACCCGGAGCTGCGCGGCCAGGGGCTCGCCACGGCCGGGATGGCGACCGTGGTCCAGATCTGCCTGCGGGAGATCGCCCCGGTGGTCTCGCTCTACGTGAACGCCCACAACGAAGCCGCGCGGGCGGCGTACCGGCACGCCGGCTTCGAGCAGACCGGCACCTTCGCAACGATCATGTTCTGACGGAGTCAGATATGTCAGAGCCTGACACGCCCGTTGCGGGGCCTGTCGCAAGCACTAGGGTCCGGGAATGACCTCCTCCCTGCCCCTGGACGCGAAGATCGTGGTCGGTGCCTTCCTCGCGTCCGGATCGGTGCACCTGCTGCGCCCGGAGACCTACGAGCCGCTGATGCCAGCGGCCGTGCCGGCCCACCGTGAGGTGATCTACGCAAGCGGAGTGGCCGAGCTGGTGTGTGCTGCCGGCCTGCTGCACCCGCGCACCCGGAAGCTGGCCGGGTGGGCGAGCGCGGCGCTGTTGGTCGGGGTCTACCCGGGCAACCTGAAGATGGCCGCCGACGCGCTGAAGACGCGCAACCAGACCTTCAAGGCCCTGGCGCTGGCGCGGCTGCCACTGCAGTTCCCGATGATCCGTGCGGCGCTGAAGGTCGCCCGCGGCTGAGGCCTCAGTCGACGTGCACGACCAGGTCGGCCCGCTGGCGGGTCGCCGCGACGAGGTCGGCGTTGGCCTGGTCCGAGACCGTGGCCCATCGCTGCGCGAGGTCGCGAGGCTTGCCGTGCTGGGCGTGCCGTTCCACGAGTCGCTCGAGCCGGGTGGTCTCGTCGGCCTCGACGAACCACACCTCGTCGAGGAGGGCATGGACGTCCGACCAGCCCGGTGCGTCGTACAGCAGGTAGTTGCCCTCGGTGACGACCAGCCGAACGTCCGGGCGTACGGCGACCGCTCCCGCGACCGCGATCTCGAGTGCACGGTCGAACGCCGGTGTGTAGACGGTCTGCCCGGCATCCGTCCGCAACCGACGCAGCAGCGCGACGTAGCCGGCCACGTCGAACGTCTCCGGCGCTCCCTTGCGCTGCGAGAGGTCGAGCCGCGCGAGTTCCTCGTCGTGTAGGTGGAAGCCATCCATCGGCACCACCACCGCCTCGGAGCCGAACCGGCGGACCAGCTTCTCGGCCAGCGTGGACTTCCCGGCGCCCGGCGCACCACAGATGCCGAGCACCACCCGACCGGTCGCCGACATCGCGTGGGCGCGGTGGAACAGGTCGTCGTCGAAGTCGACGATCGGGGGCTCCGTCGATGGCTGGGGCACAGCACGAATGTACGGGCCGCGAAACCGCTTCGCCTGCCGTCGAAGCCCACGGCTAGCCTTGCCCGGTGATACTGCGAATGTCGAAGCTGTTCGTGCGGACCCTCCGAGAGGATCCCGTGGACGCCGAGGTCCCGAGCCACCGGCTGCTGGTGCGCGCGGGCTACATCCGTCGGGCGGCGCCCGGAATCTACTCCTGGCTGCCGCTGGGCCTGCGCGTGTACCAGAAGGTCGAGCAGATCGTCCGCGACGAGATGAACGCGATCGGCGCGCAGGAGCTGCGGTTCCCGGCGCTGTTGCCGCGCGAGCCCTACGAGGCGACCGGCCGGTGGACCGACTACGGCGACGGGATCTTCCGGCTCAAGGACCGCAAGGGCAACGACTACCTGCTCGGCCCGACGCACGAGGAGATGTTCACCCTCGTCGTGAAGGACCTGTACTCGTCGTACAAGGACCTGCCCGTGTGGCTCTACCAGATCCAGACGAAGTACCGCGACGAGGCGCGTCCGCGTGCGGGGCTGATCCGCGGCCGCGAGTTCGTGATGAAGGACTCCTACTCCTTCGACGTCGACGACGCCGGCCTGGATGCGTCGTACGCCGCTCACCGCGAGGCCTACATCCGCACCTTCGACCGGTTCGGCTTCGACTATGTGATCGTCAAGGCGACCAGTGGTGCGATGGGTGGGTCGAAGTCGGAGGAGTTCCTGGCCAGCAGCCCGGTCGGCGAGGACACCTACGTGCGCTGCACGAAATGTGACTACGCCGCGAACGTCGAGGCGGTGCAGGTACGCCCGCCGGCACCGGTTCCGTACGACGACGCGCCCGACGCGCATGCCGAGGACACCCCGGACACCCCGACCATCCAGACGCTCGTCGACCACCTCAACGAGAAGTTCCCGCGCGACGACCGCCCCTGGCACGCGGGCGACACCCTGAAGAACGTGCTGGTCGTGCTGAAGCACGCCGACGGACGACGCGAGCCGCTCGCGATCGGGCTTCCCGGCGATCGTGACGTCGACCAGAAGCGCCTCGAGGGGATGATGGAACCGACCGAGGTCCAGGCGATGGACGAGTCGGACTTCGCCAAGTTCCCCAGCCTGGTCAAGGGCTACATCGGCCCCGCGGCGCTCGGGGAGCAGTCCGAGTCCGGCATCCGCTTCCTGCTCGACCCGCGCGTGGTCGAGGGCACCCGCTGGGTCACCGGCGCGAACGTCCATGGCAGCCACGTCCTCGACCTCGTGGCCGGCCGCGACTTCACCGCCGACGGCACCATCGAGGCCGCCGAGATCCGCGACGGCGACCCCTGTCCACTCTGCTCATCGGAGGGGGGTGACGGCGGCACCCTCGAGACCGCACGCGGCATCGAGATGGGCCACATCTTCCAGCTCGGTCGCAAGTACGCCGACGCGCTCGACCTCAAGGTGCTCGACGAGAACGGCAAGCTCGTGACGGTCACGATGGGCTCCTACGGCGTCGGCGTCTCACGCGCCGTACCGGTCATCGCCGAGGACAACCACGACGAGCTCGGCCTGATCTGGCCCCGTGAGGTGGCACCGGCCGACATCCACCTCGTCGCGACCGGCAAGGACGCTGCGGTCTTCGAGGCGGCCACTCGCCTGGCGGACGAGCTGTCGGCCGCCGGGCTCGAGGTGATCTACGACGACCGGCCCAAGGTCAGTCCCGGGGTGAAGTTCAAGGACGCCGAGCTGATCGGCGTACCCACGATCGTGACCGTCGGCCGCGGTCTCGTCGATGGCAACGTCGAGGTGAAGGACCGCCGGTCCGGCGAGCGCACCGAGGTGGCCCTCGGCGACGCGGTCTCATACCTCTTCGGAGTCGTGCGCGGCTGACTTTTGCGCCATCCGAATTGGTGTCTCTAGGCACCAATTCGTATGACGTTGCGCGCCGCGTCGTCGTTCAGGCACTAGTCGTGGAGGGGTGCGCTCCCTAGACTGCTGAAAATTTGGCGACTCGGAGGCCACCATGCGTCGACACCTGTTCCGCACCCTCGCTCTCACCGGCACCACGGCGCTTGCGCTCGCGGCCCCGGCGCTCACCACGTCGAGCTCTGCCCTTGCCGGCGCCGAGACCGACGGGTGCAGTACCGGTGGCGGCGCAGGGGCGCGCGGCGGATCCCCCGGGCTCGATCACCGGGAGATCTCCGCGTCGGAGCAGTCGCGGATCGAGAAGCAGACCAAGCAGGCCCTTGCCGCCAAGGCGCCGGGCAACGGCAACCTCAAGTCACGGATTCCCGTCTACGTGCACGTGATGGTCGCCAGGAACGGCGACGGTGACGTCACCGACAAGCAGATCACCCGGCAGATCGCCGTCCTGAACCAGACCGCCAAGGGCCAGGACGTCGACGGCAGCGGACTGAACACGGGTGTCGGGTTCGTGCTCGCCGGGACCGACCGGATCGTCAACGACAAGTGGCACCTGGACAAGCAGAGCAAGAACTACCGCACCCAGACCCGCAAGGGCGGGAAGAACGCGCTGAACATCTGGCTCGTCGACTTCGCCTACCTCGGAATCGCGACCTTCCCCTGGGACTACAAGCTCGCTCCCGGCGTCGACGGCATCCGGGTGCACTACGGCTCGTTGCCGGGCGGCCCGATCGCGAACTACAACAAGGGCGAGACAGCGACTCACGAGGCGGGTCACTGGCTCGGGCTCTACCACACCTTCCAGGGCGGCTGCGTCCCTCCAGGTGACGAGGTCGACGACACGCCGTTCCAGGCCAGCCCGACGACCGGGTGCCCGGAGGGTCGGGACACCTGCACCGCACCCGGAACCGACCCGATCCACAACTACATGGACTACAGCTACGACAGCTGCTACACGACTTTCTCCGCGGGTCAGTCCACGAGGATCAACCAGATGTGGAACGCCTACCGGAAGTAGACGGGCGTCGGCTCAGAGCTGGTTCAGCTCTGTCGTGTCCTCGTCGGTCGGCTGCCAACGCAGTGCGGCCGCGTTGGCGATGACCTGCTCGCCTCGCGTCGCGCCCGCGATGACCGACGAGACGGCTGGCTGTGCCGCGAGGCCTGCAATCGCCACATCGAGGAGCGAGAGTCCGCGCGCAGCGGCGTACGCCTCCAGGGCCTCGAGCCGGTCCCAGTCGGCCCTCGCGAGCCAGCCTGCACGACTGGAGTCCAGGTCGGCGCGTGAGCCGGTGGGCACGGCCTCGCCACGGCGGTACTTGCCGGTGAGCAGGCCGTACTCCAGCGGGAAGAACGGCAGCACGCCCAGCCCGAAACGTTCGCACGCCGGGACCACCTCACGCTCCAGGTCGCGGTCGAGGAGGGAGTACCGGTTCTGCGCCGAGACGAAATGCTCGAGGCCCTTCGTCTCCGAGGTCCAGGACGCGTCCGCGACCTGCCACCCGTCGAAGTTCGAGCACCCGATGTAGCGCACCTTGCCTTCGTGGACCAGCTCGGTCAGCGTCCCCAACGTCTCTGCGATCGGCGTCACCCCGTCGGGTCGGTGCAGCTGGTAGAGGTCGATGTGGTCGGTCTGCAGCCGACGCAGGCTCGCCTCCACGGCCCGGCGGAGGTAGCTGCGTGATCCGCGTACGCCGTGGTCCTCGCCGTTGGCGCCCTGCATGTCCATCCCGAACTTGGTGGCCACGACGAACCTGTCCCGGCGGCCCTGGAGCGCGTGCCCGAGCATCTCCTCGCTGCCGCCCGGCTGCGCGCCGTAGATGTCGGCCGTGTCGATCAGCGTGACCCCTGCTTCCTGGGCCGCGTCGAGGATCTCGCCGACACCGTCCTGGTCGACACGTCGGCCGAACGCGTTGGTGCCCACCCCCACTGCGCTGACCATGAGTCCGGAACTTCCGAGAGGGCGGTAGGTCATGTCCATGTCTCGACCTTACGAGGCGGCCAGGCGCGGTTCGAACTCGCCGGTGCCACCGGATACCTTCTGCGGATGCAGATCGACGCGGTGATCTTCGACTGGGGCGGGACCCTGACCCGCTGGCACGACATCGACTTCCATGCCGAGTCGCTGGCCCTCGCTCACGCGGTGGTCTCGACAGGCTCTACCGGCGCGGACTCGCCCGCGACCGACGTACACGCCGAGGCGCTGCACCGCGCCAACCAGGCGGTGTGGGGCCGCAGCCGTGACCACCAGCAGAGCGCGACGGTGGCGGACCTGTTCACGGAGGCCGGGCTCGAGCACGACCCGGAGCTGCTCAGCAACTACCGGGAGTTCTGGGAGCCGCACACCACCACGGACCCACAGGTCGCGCCGCTCTTCACCCACCTGCGTGAGCGGGGAATCAAGGTCGGCGTCCTCTCCAACACCATCTGGCCTCGCCAGTGGCACGAGGACTTCTTCCGTCGCGACGGTGTCCTCGACCTGATCGACGGCGCCGTCTACACCAGCGAGATCCCTTGGACCAAACCAGCGGCCGAGGCGTTCCGTGCGGCCATGGAGTCGGTGGACGCGGGCGACCCCGCGCGATGTGTGTACGTCGGCGACCGGCTCTTCGACGACATCTGGGGCGCGCACAACGCCGGCCTCAAGGCGATCCACATCCCGCACAGCGCCATCCCCGTCGAGCAGCACGGTCACAGCGAGGGCGAACCCGACGCCGTTGCCCACGAGCTCGCCGACATCCCGGATCTGCTGGACCGGCTCTAGCCACCTCGGTGGTTGAGGAGGTTGCGCAGCAACCGTCTCGAACCCACGGGATCAGGTGGTTTCGAGACGCTCGCTTGCGCTCGCTCCTCAACCACCGAGGGCGGCTCAGCCCGACGCACCTCCGGTGAAGTTCCACGACGCCAGGTGCAGCGCGGGGCAGACGAAGCGTGGCGAGGTGGTCGTGTAGGTGTCGCCCGGGATTGCGCTGGCCGTGGTGCCGACCGCGACGACATTGCCGGGAGCGAGCGCGTCGGCGTACGCCTGGGTGAACCGGAAGTTCTTCAGCGGGGCCGTGATCTCGCCGTTCTCGATCAGCCAGACACCGTTGCGGGTCAGGCCGGTCATGGCGACCGAGCGCTGGTCGAGGACTCGGGTGTACCAGAAGTCGGAGACCAGGATCCCGCTCTCGACACCTGCCACGAGTGCGGACACCGAGGAGTCGCTGGCGGGCCCCTCGACCTCGGTCGCCGCCGAGTCCGGGTCGGTCCCCGCGAGCTGGAGGTGGCGGGCCAGGGGGCCGTACGACGCGTACATGCCCAGGTCGTGGTGACCCGTGCTGGTCGTCCCGGCCTCGGTGGCCGTGCGGCGGTCGTGCGTCAGACCGGTGGTGCGCCCGCGCTCGACCAGCAACAGCGGTGCCCGCGGCGTTCCCTCTGCGTCGTAGCCGAGACCCATGACGAGCGGATCGTCGACGAGCGTGATGGCCGGGTCGAACTGCTCCGCGCCGAGCTCGAGGTAGGAGCGCCGCTCGTTGACGGCGCGCCCGGTGAAGGCGTTCCCGGCGAGGTTGCCGATCACGTCGAAGACAGCGCTCGGCTCGAGCACCACCTCGTAGCGGCCCGGCGGCAGCTCGACGGGCTCCTTCGTGGCACGCGCCTTGGCGGCCGCGCGCGCTCCGAGCGCGTAGCCGTCGAGCTCGGCGATGCTGAGCGGCGCGTTGCGCGCGAGCCCGTCTGCGCCGTTCTCCCGGGCGATTCCGGAGAGCCCGCACTCGACCGCCTCACCCCAGACCGACTGCCCCGTCGAGCTGGCGAAGCCGCCGGTCCAGTGGTTGGTGCGGCAGTACCCCGCGGTCTCCAGCCCGCCGGCACCCTCCACGAAGCCACGGACGACCTCGGCGCGGTCGGCCGGCGTCGCGCCGGCCGTCGCGAGGTCCACGCCTGTGCTGCCGCCGGCTCTGGCGGGCGGAGCGAGGCCGGGCCAGCTCGGGTCGGACGGAGCGACGCGAACCGAGTCGACCACCCGCCCCACCAGCGACGTCACGTCCTGGTCGGACACGACGCTGGTCGAGCCCGACGCGGTCCGCCCGTCGAGGTGTACGACGAGCCGCATCGTGGTCGCGTCCTCGGCCACGTTCTGGTGGATCACCGAGTTGGCGAACCGGGTCAGCGCGAGCCGGTGCCGGTCGACCTGCACCGAGACCTCGGCACCGGGGAGTACGTCGAGCGCATGCTCGACGGTCTTGTCGGGAAGACGACGGTGGTCGCTCATGCCTTGACCCCCACGCGCACCTTGCGGAACCTGGCCGGCGCTGCTGGATGGCCGGTGTGGCCGGTCTGTCCCGGCTGGCCCTTGCCGCAGTTCGGCGTACCCCAGGCCACGGTCTCGTTCGACAGCATGTCCATCGACGCCCAGAACTGTGGCCCGATGCCTGTGTACGTCGGGTTGCGCAGCAGCCGCCCGAGCTTGCCGTTCTTCACCTCGTAGCCCACCTCGGTCCCGAACTGGAAGTTGAGACGGCGGTCGTCGATCGACCAGGACCGGTTGGTCTCCATGTAGATGCCGTCATCGGTCTCGGCGACGATCTCGTCGAAGGTGTGCGGACCCGGCTCGAGGCCGACGTTGGTCATCCGCACCATCGGCAGCCGGGCCCATCCATCGGCGCGGACGCTGCCCGCGTAGTCCAGGCCGGCGACGGCGGCGGAGTCGCGCCCGGCGAGCACACCGACCCAGATCCCTTCTCGCACTGCGTCGCGCTTGGTGGCCGGAGTGCCTTCGTCGTCGTACCCGAAGGAGCCGAGAGCGCCCGGGATCGAGGGGTCGATGGTGACGTTCATCAAGGGAGAGCCGTACTCGAGCGAGCCGAGCTGCGCCAGGTCGAGCCACGACGTCCCGGCGTACGCCGCCTCCCAGCCCAGGATCCGGTCGAGCTCGATCGCGTGGCCGACCGACTCGTGGATCTGGAGGGCCAGTTGCTCGGCCCCGAGGATCAGCGTGGTCTCTCCGGCCGGGCACTGCGGGGCGGTGAGCAGCTCTCGCGACTCCGAGCCGACCCGCGCGGCGTGCGCCTCGAGGTCGATCGCCTCTACGAACTCCCAGCCGCTGGTGCCGTACTGCCCGCGGGCGGCCGGGTAGGACCGCCGCTGTGTCTCGGTGTCACCGATAGCAGTGGCCATGATCCCGGCGCCGCTCTCCCGGATGTGCTGGTCGATCCGGTGCCCCTCGCTGGAGACGAACCACTTCTCGGTGTCCCACAGTTGGTACTGGCCCTCGGCGACGTCGGCACCGTGCTCGCCCATCGTCGTTGTCGCGCGCACCAGCAGGTCGCCCTTGTCGGCCAGCGAGACCGTGAACGGGTCGGTCGCGCACTCGCTGGCCCACGACGCAGTGACCGGGTCGCTCGGCAACAGGCTCGACTCGTCGCGACCGACGAGGGCGCTTGCCGCGGCGATCTCGGCGGCCCGCCGTCCGGCATCTCGGGAGGCCCCGAACTCGAGGTCGGGTACGGCGAAAAAGCCCCACCCGGACCCGACCAGGGCGCGTACGCCGAGACCCGAGCTGGAGTCCTGGGCAAGCGACTCGACCTCGCCGTTGCGAGCGGACATGGACTCGTGGCGACGGTGCATCACGCGCGCGTCGGCGTAGCGGGCGCCGGCGTCGAGGGCCGCCTGGACTGCCGCCTCGGCGGCGTCGAACTCGCTCATGACCTCGACCCTAGGTGGCCCGCGCAACGTCATGCGAAGTGGCTGCCATGGCGACCAACCCGGATGACGTCCCGGGCAACGTCATACGAAATGGCGGTTCGAGCAGGCGGTTCGAGCAACCAGTCCGTATGACGTCCGCGCCGGTCAGCTCAGGCCAGGGAAGGCGCTCGGCGCGACGCCGAACTCCAGCTCCCGCAAAGCGCTGGTGTCCAGTGCGGTGATCGCCCAGCGGCGGTCCGGCCCAGCGGTGTTCTCGACGAGCTCGCCGTAGGTCCTGGTCACTCGCCGCTCGATGGTGCGCGCCACGGCCACGATCTGCGTCGCCGTGGAGGTCGGACCGGGCAGGTCGTAGTCGACCTGGGCCGCCACCGGGTCGCTGCCCTTCGCGCTGATCAGGACCGTGAGCTGGTCGCGCGCGTCGCGGTGTTCCTCGTAGGTCCTCGTCAGCTGCTGGAAGAGCGCCGGCTGCCGCGACTTCGACGACTGGGCGCCGAGCATGCCGTAGAGGTGGACCGCCGCATGCTCGGCCGCCAGCGCCTTCTGGAGCGCCTCGACCGGGGTCATGGCTGCCACCCTGCGAGTCGCTGGTGGATGGCCGCACCCATGCTGGCGAGCAGCCGGGCGAACTGGCCGCTCTCGGCACGAAGTGCGAGGCCATCCAGCGTGGTGTGCAGGCGCTGCTCGCGTGTGGCGAGGACGGAGAGTGCCTTCTCGCGCTTGCGCGGGACACGGTACGGCGCCGGGCTGGCCGACGGCGACGCCCGGTCGGGGACGGCGTCGACGAGGGTCGCCTCATGGGCCCGGTGCACCCCCACCAGCGGGGCCAGGGTCGAGCGATTCTCCGGGAACCGTGCCAAGGTCGCGCTCGCGGCCTCACGGACCGCGCGGATCTCGGTCAGCGCCGAGGTGGCCACCGCTACGTCGGGTGCCAGACCAGCGGGTGAGCCCGGCAACTTGTCGCCACTGTCGCCGTTGTCGCTACAGCCGGCCAGGGTCATCCCGGCGACACCGCCGAGCACCCCGAAAACCACGCTGCGACGGGAGAGCCCCGAGGCGGCTCCAGACGCGCGACGCGGGGAAGAGAGGTCGACCACGCCCGAATCCTAGGGGTGGTCCACACGCCTCTCGGGATGTCCTGTGTGAGTTGCGTATGGCGCTAGGGTGAGATCACCACAACAGCACACAGCAGGAGGTCTTGGGCCATGAGTACGGCGGACACCAGGGATCGCCTAGCTGAAGAGCTGAACGGCCCGATTGATGCGCTGGGACTCGACCTTGAAGCGGTCGACCTGACCAGCGCCGGCAAGCGCCGCGTTCTCCGGGTGGCCATCGACAAGGACGGCGGCGTCACCATGGACGACATCGCCGACGCGACCCGTGCTGTGTCCCGGCTGTTGGACGACACCGACGTGATGGGCCAGCAGGCCTACACCCTTGAGGTGTCCTCTCCGGGTGTCGACCGGCCACTGACCCTGCCGCGCCACTGGCGCCGCAACGCCGGGCGCCTGGTCAAGGTGACCCCCCGCGAGGGCGAGCCCGTGACCGGCCGGATCACCGCGAGCGACGACGACGGGGCCGTGCTCGACGTCGAGGGCACGGAGCAACGAGTGCCCTACGCCGAGGTGAAGCGGGCCAAGGTCCAGATCGAGTTCAAGAAGGTGACTGATTAATGGACATCGACATGAGCCTCCTGCGCATGCTCGAGCGGGAGAAGGAGATCCCGTTCGAGGTGCTGGTCGAGGCCATCGAGCAGGCCCTGCTGACGGCGTACCACAAGACCGGCGGCTCCCAGGAGCACGCGCGCGTCCAGCTCGACCGCAAGAGCGGGCACGTCTCGGTGATCGCCGAGGAGCACGACGAGGAGGGCGAGGTCGTCGCGGAGTACGACGACACTCCCGAGGGCTTCGGCCGCATTGCCGCCACCACCGCCAAGCAGATCATGCTGCAGCGCCTTCGCGACGCCGAGGACGAGCGCAAGTTCGGTGAGTTCTCCGGCAAGGAGGGCGACATCGTCTCCGGGCTGATCCAGCAGGGGCGCGACCCCAACGACGTGATGGTCGACCTCGGCAAGCTCGAGGCACTGCTCCCTGCAGGCGAGCGAGTGCCTGGCGAGGACTACTCCCACGGCACCCGGATCAAGTGTCTCGTGGTGAGCGTGCGCAAGGGGATGCGTGGCCCGCAGGTGATGCTGTCGCGTACCCACCCCAACCTCGTCAAGAAGCTGTTCGCGCTCGAGGTCCCCGAGATCGCCGACGGCACCGTCGAGATCCACGGGATCGCGCGGGAAGCAGGACACCGCACCAAGATCGCGGTGCAGTCCAACGTGGCCGGCGTGAACGCGAAGGGCTCCTGCATCGGCCCGATGGGCCAGCGCGTGCGCAACGTGATGAACGAGCTGCACGGCGAGAAGATCGACATCGTCGACTGGTCCGACGACCCGGCGACGCTCGTCGCCAACGCCCTCAGTCCTGCGCGCGTCTCCGAGGTCATCGTCGTGGACCAGGCCGCTCGCTCGGCACGCGTGATCGTCCCGGACTTCCAGCTGTCCCTCGCGATCGGCAAGGAGGGGCAGAACGCCCGGCTCGCTGCCCGGCTCACCGGATGGCGCATCGACATCCGCCCCGACACCGAGCCCGAGGTGCCCGTCGCGCCTCCTATGTGACTTTTTCCTTGGGTCTGCTTCCGCTGATCGTGTCCACGATTAGTTCTGGGACCAGGTGGTGGTCGTCTCCCTGGCTCCACTCCGGGAAGTCGAAGACCGCGACCATCAGCTGAAGTGGGTAGGTCGGCGGGTTGGGGCAGCGGCGTACGACCTCGCCGTCGACGCTGAACACCGCCACATCGGCCTCCCAGTCGACGGCGTAGGTGTGGAACTCGGCGATGTCGATCGGCAGCCGTGGAGCGGCGAAGTCCTGGGCCAGGTTGGGATCACGGATCTGCTTCAGCCCGACGCCGACCTCGGCGGACTCACCTGGCACGACGTCCTTGCCGAAGATCTCGGTCACGCAGATCTCGCCGCAGTGGTCGGGTTCCTTCTCGAACCCGCAGAGCCAGAACGCGGCCATCGACCGCGGCGAGATCGTCATCCGGCAGCGGATCTCGAGGTGGCCGCCGTCCTGGAGGTGTCCGGCGAAGTCGGGCTGCTCCTCCCGCACCAGCTGTCCCTCGTGGACGGCCTGCTGCCCCTCGGTGCTGCCCACCGGTCCGGACCGGCTGCCGCTCTGGACCCCTGAGAGCCGGAGCGGGGAGGGATGGTCGTCGGGGAGCCACAGGCCGTGTCCGGGCGGGATGTCGAGGACAAGGCACGACTGCTCGAGGCGGTACGACGCCCGCGTCGCCTCGCGTGAGCTCCACATCGGCAGGTAGTGGGGCAGCCACACGTCAGGGTCGAGCTCGGGACCGTCGAAGTCGTCGAACAGGGCCGTCATGGGTCCACGCTAGGGCGACCCACCGACCAAAGTCTGTCGTTCATGGAGCGTGGCGAACCCACCCGGTGAGGAGCGGTCGGTACCCCGCCCGACCCCAGAACGGCCCCGAGAGCGGGTTGGCCGCGCTGTGGTGGAGCAGGACCACGTGTGCTCCGGCGGCTGAAGCTCGCAGGTGTGCGGCCGCGACCAGCCGGGCCCCCACGCCCTCGCCGCGCGTGGACTCGTCGACGTGCAGCATGCCCAGGTAAGCCGCCGAAGGGCTGGTGGACTCGCGTGTGACCCACTGCGCGTCCTCGGGCGGCTCCATCATGCAGAAGCCGACAACCTGACCGTCCCGTTCCGCCACCCAGCTCCATCCGGGACGCTCGTGCAGTGCCTTGTCCATCGGGGGCCGGAACGTTGCTGCCGCGTTCGGCCGTTCAGGCAGGCTACCGACGCGCGTGTCGAAGGCTTGGACGGCAACGCTGGCCGCGACGGCTACATCGAGGTCCTCCGGGCCTGCTTCCCGGACGACCGTCGAAGAGTTGGCTTCGCCGGCTGTGGTCGGGGGAGCGACGTCGTAGCGCGACAGGTGGTGGACGGCGAGGGAGACGGTTGGCGCGAAGGCGGCCAGCAGGAGCGGCCGGACCATCGCTGTGTCCCGCGAGGCCACGGTCAGATGGCTGGCGCCGGCGCCGGTCCCGAGCCGATGGCACCGCTCGAGCAGGTCCGTGCAGGAAGACGCGGAAACGTCGGTGGTGGCGCGCACCTGTACGCGCACGATCCGGTCCGCCACCCAGAGGCCTGCCTCCGACTCCGGGTCGGTCTCCTGGACATCGACCACGGCCACCGACTGCCGGTCGGCTGACCACTCCACGGTGGCCCGGCTGGTGATGTCCAGGTCGCGCACGCGCACCAGCGCGTCGAGCGTGGCCAGCCGGCGTACGTGCGCCTCGTGGACCTTGACCGCTGCCTCGGGCATGCTCAAAACGCTACTCGTCACGTTCCCGGCACGCTTTCCCGTTTCGGAATAGCGCTTCCGCCCCGGTATGGTGGTCTGCGGTGGTTTCACAACTCGACATCTCGACTCGCAGCGACGGACCTGTCCGGACCTGCATCGGATGCCGGGAGCGAGCCGCCAAGCGTGAGTTGCTGCGGGTAGTCGCAGGGACGGACGCGAAAAACCAGGCTGGCGCCTGGTTCGTCGCACCCGACCCGAGCGGCACCGCGCCGGGTCGCGGGGCGCATCTGCACCCCACGCCTGAATGTTTTGCACTCGCCGAACGCAAACGTGCCTTCGCCCGAGCCCTGCGGCATGATTCCGGGGTCCGGGGAGCGCTGAGCCTCGGCCGGTTGCGGGAACACCTCGCGCTAACCGACGGAGAACCCGAAATGAAGAACTACCCATGAGGAACGGGAGCACGAGCTCATGAGCCTGCGATGAGACCCCTTGCAATGAGTACAGCGCGATGAGCATGCACATCAACTAGCGGTCCGCACTCCCCGTCCCATGACGGATTCGGACCAGGAGGAAACACGTGGCCAAGGTCCGAGTCCATGAACTCGCCAAGAAGTACGACGTCCCGTCCAAGGACGTCCTGAAGATGCTGAACGACCTGGGTGAGTTCGTGAAGGCACCCAGCTCGACGGTGGAACCCCCTGTCGAGAAGAAGTTCGAAGACAAGTACGGCGCCGAGCTGCTCGCCCAGGCGGAGGCCAAGGCCGCCAAGAAGGCTGCCAAGAAGGCGCCCGCCAAGAAGGCAGCAGCGGCCGCCGAGCCCAGCGAGGACGCAGCTCCCGCCGAGGTCGCGGCCGAAGCGCCGGTCGAGACGCCTGCCGCGAAGACTTCGCCCAGGCCCGGTCCGCGCACGCAGACCGAGCCCGAGGCGCCCGCCGAGCCGGAGGTCGTTGCCGAGCCCGAGGCACCAGCGCCGACCGAGGACGCACCGTCCGAGGACGGTTCCGACGGTGCCGCACCCAGCGACGGAGCACGCTTCAAGCCCGGCCCGCGTCCGGCCCGTCCCGGCGCACCGCGTCCCGGCAACAACCCGTTCTCGTCGACTCAGGGCATGGGCAGCCGTCCGGCCCCGACTCCTGGTGCCGGCACCGGCACCGGCACCGGTGACCAGCGCCCGCCCCGCCCTCCGGCGGGTCGCGGCGACGGTATGCCGCGCCCGAACCCGGCGATGATGCCCAAGTCCCCGGCCGCCTTCGGTGGCGGCCAGGGCGGTCCCGGTGGCGCTCGCGGTGGCCCCGGTGGTCCCGGTGGCGCTCGCGGTGGCCCTGGAGGTCCCGGTGGCGCTCGCGGTGGTCCCGGTGGCGCCCCTGCCCGTGGCGGCGCCCCGCGCGGCGGCGGCTTCGGAGGTCCTCCCGGTGGTGGCCTCGGTGGCCCTCCCGGTGGTGGCGGAGGCCGTCCCGGTGGTCCTGGTCGTGGTCGCCCCGGCGGTCGCGGCAGCACCCAAGGTGCGTTCGGTCGCCCCGGTGGCCCGTCGCGTCGAGGACGCAAGTCCAAGCGCGCTCGTCGTCAAGAGTTCGAGCAGATGGAAGCCCCGACGATCGGCGGCATGCGCGTCCGCAAGGGCAACGGCGAGACCGTTCGCCTGGCGCGCGGCGCTTCGCTGACCGACTTCGCCGAGAAGATCGGCGTCGACCCGGCGTCGCTGGTGCAGATGCTGTTCCACCTCGGCGAGATGGTCACTGCGACAGAGTCAGTCAACGACGCGACGTTGCAGCTTCTCGGTGAGGAGCTCAACTACATCGTCGAGGTGGTCTCGCCCGAGGACGAGGACCGCGAGCTGCTCGAGTCCTTCGACCTGGAGTTCGGCTCCGACGAGGGCGACGAGGAGGCACTCGAGGCCCGTCCGCCGGTCGTGACCGTCATGGGTCACGTCGACCACGGAAAGACCAAGCTCCTGGACGCGCTGCGTACCGCCAACGTGGTCGACAAGGAGGCCGGTGGCATCACGCAGCACATCGGTGCCTACCAGGTCCACACCGAGGTCGACGGCAACGACCGCCGCATCACCCTGATCGACACCCCCGGTCACGAGGCGTTCACCGCCATGCGTGCCCGTGGTGCGCAGGCGACCGACATCGCGGTGCTGGTCGTGGCCGCCGATGACGGCGTGATGCCGCAGACCGTCGAGGCGCTCAACCACGCCAAGGCGGCGAACGTGCCGATCGTGGTGGCTGTGAACAAGATCGACAAGCCGGATGCAGACCCGACCAAGGTCCGTGGCCAGCTGACCGAGTACGGCCTGGTGCCCGAGGAGTACGGCGGCGAGGTCATGTTCGTCGACGTCTCGGCCAAGTCCGAGCTGAACCTCGACAAGCTGCTCGAGGCAGTCGTGCTGACCGCGGATGCCTCGCTCGACCTGCGGGCAAACCCCGACCAGGACGCCCAGGGCCTCGTGATCGAGGCGCACCTGGACCGCGGTCGTGGTCCGGTGGCGACGATCCTCGTCCAGCGCGGAACCCTCCGTGTCGGCGACTCGATCGTGGCCGGTCCGGCGTACGGCCGTGTGCGGGCGATGCTCGACGAGCACGGCGAGACCATCGAGTACGCCGACCCCTCGCGCCCCGCGATGGTGCTGGGTCTGTCCGGTGTACCCGGCGCGGGCCAGAACTTCATCGTGGTCGAGGACGACCGCGTGGCCCGACAGATCGCCGAGCGGCGCGAGTCGCGTGAGCGGGCGGCCATGCAGGCGAAGCGTCGCGTGCGTCGCAGCCTGGAAGACTTCATGGCTTCGATGGAGAAGGGCGAGAGCCAGGAGCTCAACCTGATCCTGAAGGGCGATGTCTCCGGTTCGGTCGAGGCCCTGGAGGACTCGCTGGCCAAGATCGACGTCGGCGAGGAAGTCTCGCTGCGCGTCATCGACCGCGGTGTCGGTGCGATCACCGAGACCAACGTCGACCTGGCCGCGGCATCCGACGCGATCATCATCGGCTTCAACGTCCGCCCGCAGGGCAAGGCGACGGAGCTGGCCGAGCGCGAGGGCGTGGAGATCCGCTACTACACGGTGATCTACCAGGCCATCGAGGAGATCGAGGCCGCACTGAAGGGCATGCTCAAGCCGGAGTACGAGGAGCAGACCCTGGGGCAGGCGGAGATCCGTGCGATCTTCCGCAGCTCCAAGATCGGCAACATCGCCGGCTGCATGGTCACCAGCGGCGTGATCCGGCGCAATGCCAAGGTGCGTCTGATCCGCGACGGTTCTGTCGTGGCCGACAGCCTGGAGCTCTCCTCGCTCAAGCGCGAGAAGGACGATGCATCCGAGGTGCGCGAGGGCTTCGAGTGTGGTCTCGTCCTGAGGGGATTCAACGACATCAAGGAGGGCGACATCGTCGAGGCCTTCGAGATGAAGGAGATCCCGCGGGCCTGAGACGCGGTGCCAGTTTCACAACTCCGGTTGTGAAACTGGCACGGTGCGACCGAAACTTCGGTCGCACCGCGTCAGTTTTGTATGCACGGCAGGGCGCAACGCGAGTCGTGCCCCTGCGAGGGAGTCAGAGGAAGCAATGAGCAACCCACGCGTCCGCAAGATCGCCGACCGCATCCAGGTGATCGTGGCGGAGATGCTGGAACGCCGGGTCAAGGACCCGCGGCTGGGGTTCGTGACCGTGACCGACGTGCGCGTGTCCGGTGACACCCAGCAGGCCACGGTCTTCTACACCGTGCTGGGGGAGGACAAGGACCTCGAAGGTACGGCGGTCGCGCTCGCCTCGGCCAAGGGGCTGATCCGCTCCGAGGTCGGCAAGCAGCTCGGCATGCGGCACGTCCCGACGCTGGACTTCATCCAGGACGCGCTGCCGCAGACCGCGCGGCAGATCGACGAGCTGCTCGACAAGGTCCGCGAGGCCGACGCCGCGGCGGCGCAGTCCGCCAGCGGCGCGAACTTCGCCGGCGAGCCCGACCCCTACAAGAAGCCCCGCGAGACGCCCGACCTCGACGACGAGTGACCACGTGACGGACCCCACAAGCGGTCTGGTCGTCGTCGACAAGTCAGGCGGGATGACCTCCCACGACGTCGTCTCCCGCGTACGCCGACTGGCCGGCACCCGCAAGGTCGGGCACGCGGGCACCCTCGACCCGATGGCGACCGGCGTTCTGGTGCTCGGGGTCAACCGGGCAACCCGGATGCTCGGCCACCTGATCCTCACCGACAAGTCGTACGACGCCACGGTGCGCCTCGGCGAGTCAACGACCACCGACGACGCCGAGGGAGAGGTCACCGCCTCTGCCTCGACCGAGGGCGTCACCGACGCTGCGGTCCGTGAGGCGCTGGCCGGCCTCGTCGGGGAGATCCAGCAGGTGCCCTCGTCGGTCTCGGCGATCAAGGTCGACGGCAAGCGGGCCTACGACCGGGTCCGGGCGGGCGAACAGGTGGAGCTCGCGCCGCGATCGGTTCGGATCGACGAGATCCGGGTGCACGGAGTAGACGGTCCTGACGTGCGACTGTCGGTCCGGTGCTCCAGCGGCACCTTCATCCGGGCCATCGCCCGCGACCTGGGGGCGCTGCTCGGGACCGGTGGCCACCTGACCGCGCTGCGTCGTACCGCCGTCGGAAGGTTCGCGCTGGACCAGGCGCGCACGCTGGAACAGCTCGAGGGGGAGTTCGAGATCCTCGGGATGACGGAGGCGGCCCGGGCCACCTTCCCGGCGTACGAGCTCGACGAGCCGCAGGCCTTCGATGTCGGCTTCGGTCGCAAGCTGGAGATCGACCTCGGCCACGACGGTCCCGTCGCGCTGTTCGCGCCGGACGGCGACTTCCTCGCCCTCTACGAGCAGGACGGTGACAACGCGAGGGCCGTCGCGGTGTTCGTCTGACCAGCGCCGCTACTCTCGGGGGCGTGCGAATCTGGCGTTCCCTGGACGACGTGCCCGCAGACCTCGGTCGCACCGTCGTCGTCATCGGCAACTTCGACGGTGTCCACCTCGGCCACCGCCACGTCATACGCCGGGCCCGCGAGCTGGCCGACCGCGACGGGCAGAGGGTCGTTGCGGTCACCTTCGATCCGCACCCGATGGCTGTCCTCCGGCCCGAGCACGCGCCGCTGAGCCTCACCGACATCGACCGTCGCTGCCTGCTGCTCGCGGAGGCGGGCGTCGACGACGTTTTCGCGCTCCCCTTCTCGCGCGAGATCGCGTCCTGGACACCGGTGGAGTTCATCGACCGGGTCCTGGTGGGCGGACTGCACGCAGCCCATGTGGTGGTAGGCGCCAACTTCCGGTTCGGGGCCCGCGCGTCGGGCGACGTCGCCACGCTCGTCGAGGCCGGGCCCGACCGCGACTTCGACGCCGAGGGGATCGCGCTGGACGGCGGACCGCAGGTGTGGTCCTCGACCTATGTGCGCACCTGTCTGGCCGCCGGCGATGTCGAAGGTGCAGCGGAGGCGCTGGGTCGTCCCTACTCCGTCGTGGGACACGTGGTGGAGGGGGAGCATCGCGGGCGCGAGCTCGGCTACCCGACGGCCAACGTCCCGGTCGGCCTGCTCGCGGTCCCCGCCGACGGTGTGTACGCCGGCTGGCTGACCGTCCTCGACGAGCCGGGCAGCGACCCGCTCCCCGCGGCGATCAGCGTCGGCACGAACCCGACCTTCGTGGGCGAGCGCGACCGCCGGGTCGAGGCCTACGTGCTCGACCGCACCGACCTCGAGCTCTATGGCGAGTCGGTGGAGATCTCGTTCGTCTCGCGCATCCGCGGCATGGTCAAGTTCGAGGGCGTGGAAGCGCTCGTCGAGACGATGGGCCAGGACGTCGTACGCACCCGCGAGCTGCTCGCGTTGGCGTGATCAGCTGGTCTGATCAGTTTTTCTGGGCGCCCAGCTCCCTCTTGACCACCTTGCCGGTGTCGTTGCGGGGCAGGTCGTCGAGTACGACGACGCGACGCGGGACCTTGTAGCCGGCTAGGTGTGCCTTGACGTGCTTCTTGAGGTCCTCCGTGGTCGCCGACGCGTCGTCGCGCAGTACGACGTACGCCTCGAGGCGCTGCCCGAAGTCCTGGTCGTCGACGCCGATGACCGCGGCCTCGACGACGTCGGCGTGCTCGTTGAGGGCCTGCTCGACCTCGAGCGGATAGACGTTCTCGCCACCCGACACGATCATCTCGTCGTCGCGGCCGACGACGTAGAGCCGCCCGGCCTCGTCGAGCCTGCCGAGGTCGCCGGAGACCATGTAGTCGTCCTCGAAGGTCTTGGTCTCGCCGGAGGTGTAGCCCTCGAAGGCCGACTCGCTGAGGACGGTGATCCGCCCGACCTCGCCCTGCGGCACCTCGCCGCCGTGGTCGTCGACGATGCGCAGCTCGGTGCCGAGCACCGGACGTCCGGCCGTCTCCGGTGCGACCCGCAGGTCGGCGGGCGTCGCCGTGCTGATCAGACCGGCCTCGGTCGCGTTGTAGGAGTTGTGCACGGTGTCGCCGAAACGGTCCATGAAGGACGTGACGGCGTCCGATCGCATCCGGGAGCCGCTGGCGGTCACGAACCTCAGGGAGTCGAGGCTGTAGCTGTCCAGTGTCCCGGCCGGAAGGTCCATGATCCGCTCGAGCATCACCGGCACGACGGCCAGACCGGTGGCCTGCGTCTTGTCGACCAGCTCCAGGGTCGCCTCGGGGTCGAAACGGCGGCGCATCACGATCGTGCAGCACATCGTCGCGGAGATCGCGAGCTGCCCGAATCCCCACGCGTGGAACATCGGTGCGGCGACCACGGTCGCCTGCCCGGCGCGCCACGGGATCCGATCGAGCATCGCCGCCAGGGAGCCGGCGGCGCCCCCGGAGCGGCGGGCACCCTTGGGCGTGCCGGTGGTCCCGGACGTCAGCAGCACCGTGCGGCCCGGGCGTGGGGGGCGCTTCGCCCGTTGGCCCAGATGGTCCTCGATCAGCTCGTCGAGGGTGTGTACTTCCGAAGCGGTGTGGTCAGGGTCCTCGACCCAGGCGAGTACCTCGGCGAGCTGGGGGAGGCGCTCTCTCGCCTGTGCGAGCAACGGTGCGAACTCCTCGTCGTACACGACGACGGTGGCCTGCTCCCGCTCGAGCACGTCGCGCAGCTGTGGCCCGGAGAAGCCGGTGTTGAGCAGCAGGGCGTCCGCACCGATGCGCGTCGCGGCGGCGAGGGACTCCACGAGGCCGCGGTGGTTGCGGCACAGGATGCCGAGAGTCCCGTCACGCCCGCCGAGCAGCTCGTGCAGGGCGACCCCGGCCGCGTCCACGCGGCGGTCGAGCTCTGCCCACGTCAACGAACCACGCTCATCGATGAGCGCCGTCGCCCGGGGAGCGCGCGCCGCCGAGAGACCGATGCCGCTCATCGCGTTGGCACCGTGCCTGCGGATCACCAGTGCCTGTCGGAGGTACTTGTCGGGCCGCATCGGCGCGACCATCCCGCTCCTCACGAGAACCCGGAGGGTCGTCAGCAGCCGCTGCAGGGACCGCAGCAGCCCCGTGATCCGGCTCATCCCAGCACCGGGAAGCGACGTCGGCGCTTGAGCTCGTTGAGAGCCGTCTGCATCCGCTCGCGGACCGCGGCGTCGACCTCGTCGATGTCGGGGTCCTCACCGAACTCGGCGACGATGTCGATCGGGTCCAGCACCTGCGTGCGGATCTTGGTCGGCAGCGGCAGGTTCGGAGGGAACGCCAGCGTGAACCCGAAGGGAAAGCCGAAGGTCACCGGCACGTACTTGGTGCGCAGCCGCTCCTCGAGCTTGAACACCTTGGCGATCAGCTCACCTCGGAAGAGGTGGATCTGGTCCTCGTGACCGCCGATGCTCACGACAGGGACGATCGGGACGCCTGCCCGCAGCGCGGTGCGCACGTATCCCTTCCGGCCGTCGAAGTCGATGGTGGTTGCGCGCGAGGAAGGGCGGAACACGTCGTAGTCGCCGCCGGGGAACACGATCGTGACGCCCCCGGAGGCCAGGACGGCGTGGGCGTTCTCCCGGGTCGCCGGCAGGAACCCGGCACGGCGCATCACCGGGCCGCTCTGGCCGAGGAACAGCAGGTCGTGAGCAAGCACGTAGAGCGGCCGCTCGGGGCCGAACGTGTCGTGGAACGCCACCGCGATCACGGGCACGTCCATGGCGATCAGGCCGCCCGAGTGGTTGGACACCATCAGTGCCCCGCCCTCGGGCATGTTCTCCATGCCCGTGACCTCGGAGCGGAACCAGGTGCGCACCACGAGTCTGAGCAGCGGGATCAGCCCGGCCACCCACTTGCCGTCGCGATATGCGAGTCGCTCGCGGCTGTCGTCCTCGGGAAGGTCGATCTCGGACATCAGGGCCCCACAGCTTCGAGTTGTCGGATGGATGGGGCGGCACGTCGTCCGAGGAACGCTTGGTCCAGGCAGGTGCGCCAGTCGAAGGGCTGCCAGTCGGCCGGGTCCTGGCCGAGGCGGTCCGCCAGCGCGGCGAGCGACAGCGGGTTGGTCAACAGGCCCACATGGCTGCTCGGGACCGAGATGTTGTCGCCGAGTCCAGAGTCCAGCTCGGCGTCGGTGAGCACGCACGCCCGCCAGTTCACGATGCCGTCGGTCCGCGAGTAGATGGCGCTGACCGGCACCGGCAGCGGCCGGCGCAGGGTGTCGACGACGTCGAAGGCGCGGTCCGAGAGGCCGTGGGTGCGTGCCGAGCGCTCGAAGAACGGCGTCGTGCGCGTGTGCTCACCCTCGGGACGGTACGGCGATCCAAGGCACACGACCTGCCGAATGGCGTCAGGCCGCTGGTGGGCCAGCCATCGTGCGAGCAGCCCGCCGAAGCTCCAGCCCACTACGCTCACCGGCTCGGCGTACGTCTCGTGGAGCTCGTCGAGCCGCGCCAGCACACCGTCGATGACCGGATCGGTGAGGCCGTGGTTGCGCCCGAGGCCCCATCCGTGTGTCCGGTAGCCGAGACGCCGCAGGTGCGTGCGGCCGCGCTGGGTCGCGCTGTCGGGGGAGGAGAACCCCGGGATGACCAGCACTGGTCGTCCCTGTCCCTCGTCGGGCGCGGGCGCCAGCGCGTCGACCAGGAGCGAGGTCGGGAGCTCCCAGGAGAAGCGCCCCAGCTCGCACGCGGTCAGCAGCCACGATGGCGGGGACAGCGGTTCGGGCCCGGACTCGTAGTGGGCCTCGCCCGCGCGTCGTGCGCTGAAGTCATACATCGGTCCAATACTAGAACGTGTTCTCGTTTTCGGGAAAGAGAACTAGAACACATTCCATTTTGGTCCTTGCTGTCAGGCCCCGGACAGCACAGACTTCGGCGCGTGGACCGCATGGAGGGCGTT
The DNA here is from genome assembly GCA_963742785.1 of uncultured Actinomycetota bacterium. Lineage (GTDB taxonomy): Bacteria > Actinomycetota > Actinomycetes > Propionibacteriales > Nocardioidaceae > Marmoricola. The sequence continues at coordinate 489,729 of CAVUNI010000003.1, read as the reverse complement.
GACGCCGGGTATCTCTACATGGAGACGCCCACCATGCACATGCACACCCTCAAGATCGCCCTGATGGAGCCGACGGAGAGCTTCGACCTCACCCGCCTCCAGGACGAGATGGTGGCGCGGCTCGCAGAGCTCCCGCCGCTCCGGCGTCGGGCGATCCCGGCGCCGTTCTACCTCAACCATCCGCTGTGGGTCTCCGATCGTGCGGTCGACCCGACCAACCACGTGTTCGCCCACGAGGTTCCGGCACCTGGTGGGATGGCCGGCCTCGAGGCACTGATCGGCCGGGTCGCCGGAACGCCGCTGAACCGCACCCGGCCGCTCTGGGAGATGCACGTGTGCGAGCCGTTCGACGACGGCCGGATCGCGGTGATCACCAAGATGCACCACGCCCTCGCGGACGGCGTGGCAGCCAATGCGCTGCTGGGCAACATCGTCGACGGCCTCGGCGGCGACCCGCGACCGGCACGGGAGCGGCCCCATCGTGAGCAGGAGCTGGAACCCACTCCGACGTGGTTCGAGCAGCTGCGAATGGCCCTGGTCGACGCCGTGCTGCAGATCGGCAGGTTGCCCGAGCTGCTGTCCCGCACCTGGAAGGCGGTCGGCGCCGTGCTGCGCCACCGCCGCGCATCGACCATCACGGTTCCCCGCCCGCTGCTCGACGTACCCCGGACCCCGTTCAACGGCGCACTCACGGCGCGCCGCAACTTCGCGACCGCGGTGCTGCCGATCGACCAGATCAAGGAGGTGCAGCGCGCCAACGGCGTCACCATGAACGACGTCGTGCTCGCTGTCGTGAGCGGGGCGCTGCGTCAGTACCTCGGCAAGCGGGGGGAGCTGCCGACGCGCTCCCTCGTGGCCGGAGTACCGGTGGGCACCGACGCCGCGGACGCAGAACCGCGCCTCGGCGGCAACCGGGTGTCGAACATCTTCACCTCGCTCGCCACGGACATCGACGACCCGCAGGAACGGCTGCAGGCGATCTCGCGGACCACCGGTGAGTCGAAGCTCATCCATCAGACGCTTGGCGCGAGCATGCTGGTCGACTGGGTGCAGTTCGCCCCGCCCGCGCCGCTGACCGCGGTGATGCGGCTCTACTCCCGGTCACGTGCCGCCTCATACCACGCCCCACCGTTCAATGCCGTGGTCTCCAACGTGCGCGGCCCCGGTGCGGCCGTTTCCATCTCGGGTGCTCACCTCCGTGACCTGTTCAGCGTGGGCCCGATCCTCGAGGGGATCGGCCTGAACGTGACCGCCTGGTCCTACGTGGACCGGATGAACTTCTCCTTCCTCAGCTGCCCCGACCTGGTCGACGACCTGGCGCCCCTGGTGGCCGAGCTTCCCCGCGCACTCGAGGAGCTGCGCACGACGAAGGGTGCAACCAGATGAAGAAGCCGGACGCGCGCTCCACGATCCGCACCGTCCTGGCCCCCGCAGGCTGGGCGCTTCGTACGGCGGTGGGCGCCGGCGCGCGACGGACCCTGCCGCCGCCAGCGCTGGACCGGCTCCTCGAGGGACGCATGCTCGACCTCCCGGGTCGCGGGCGCACGTTCGTCATCGACGTCCCCGGACCGACGCCGGATGCGCCCGTGGTCGTGCTGCTCCACGCGCTCGGCACCACTGCCCACCTCAGCTGGGCGCTGAGCCTGGGCGACCTTTCGACGACCCACCGGGTGATCACGCTCGACCAGCGCTGGCACGGCCGCGGGATCAGGTCGCCCCGATTCCGGTTCACCGACTGTGCCGACGACGTGGCCGCTGTCATGGACGAGCTCGGCGTCGAGCAGGCCATCATCGCCGGTTATTCGATGGGCGGGGCGATCGCCCAGCTGATCTGGCGCCAGCACCCAGACAAGGTGGTCGGCCTCGTGCTCGGCTCGACGGCGCGCAACTTCCGCGGTCTGAAGCGGGAGAAGTTCTTCTTCCCTGTGATGACGGCGGTGACGCAGGTACTCGCCGGTCACGCAGCGACGCGGGTCGAGCAGCTGGCGGCGACGCTGCCCGAGGTGCCGTCGATGGACCGCTCAGACCCGGCGTCCTGGGGGCGCGCGGAGTTCCGCAGCACGAGCGCGTGGACGTTCCCCGAGGTGCTCGGCGAGCTCGGGCGGTTCAACTCGGCGAGCTGGGTGAGCGAGATCGACGTACCGACAGCGGTGGTGGTGACGCAGCGCGACCACACCATCCCGGAGCGGCGCCAGCGCAAGCTGGCGGCGTCGATCGAGGGCGCCTCGCTCTACGTCGCACCGGGCGGACACGCCTCGATCGTGCTGCGGTCCGGCACCTGGCTGCCGGTGTTCCGCGAGGCGCTCGCCGACGTGACGCGGCGGGCCGTCTTCGACGAGCCAGAGGCGAGCGACCAGGCCGCCGGACTCTAGACCGCAGCCACCGTCACAGGTACGCCGTTGAGTGCGGCGTTGCCCGACACGTCCAGCCGCAACGGGTCCGTCAGGTCGTTGATCGACACACCGGCGACCTTGGTCGCGTTGGCCATCCGGGTGCCGTCCTGCTGGTGGCCGTAGCCGTGGGGGAGCGACACCACGCCGCGCATCATGTCGTCGGTCGCGCGCACCTCGGTGGTCACCGTGCCGACGCGGGACGCCACCCGCACCGACGTGCCGTCGGTCAGTCCGCGCTGGGCCAGGTCGTCGGGATGCATCAGCAGCTGGTGGCGCGGCTTGCCCCGGGTCAGGCGGGTGCTGTTGTGCATCCAGGAGTTGTTGTCCTGCTGGTGTCGGCGCCCGATCAGCAGCAGCTCGTCACCCGCAGGGGTCGCGATGGCCTCGCGCAACCGGGCCAGGTCAGCCACCACCTTGTCGGGTGCGAGGTGGATCAGCTTGTCCCGGGTCTGGAGGCGCTCCGGCATCGTCGGACGTAGCGGGCCCAGGTCGACCCCGGCGGGGTTGGCGCGCAGGGCGCGCATCGTCGTACGACGGCCGGCGAGCAGCAGCATCGTGACCAGGGTCGTAGGGCTGAGGCGGAGCCGTGCCCGCTCGACGAGCGCCTTGCGCAGCGGCTTCTTCTTCTCCAGGCGGGCAGCCGTGCGCAGGGCGATCTCGCGGAAGATCTCCCAGTCGTTCATCGCCCCCTCCGGCTTGTCGAACACGGCCGGGGTGAAACGCGCCGTGTTGCGGACCGCCAGGGCATGGAAGACCAGGTCGTACTGGTCACGCTCGAGCGCCGTCGTCGGCGGCAGGATCACGTCGGCGTGCCGCGTCGTCTCGTTGAGGTAGATGTCGACCGAGGCCATGAAGTCGAGGCCGTCGAAGGACTCACCGAGGCGCCTGCCGTCCGGCGTGGAGAGGGCCGGGTTTCCCGCGACCGTCAGCATGGCGCGGATCTGACCTTCGCCAGGCGTCTCGATCTCCTCGCGCAGCGTGCTGATCGGGAGCTCGCCGCCGAACTCCGGCGCGTCACGCACCCGGCTGCGCCAGACGTCGTGGTGTCCGCGCCCGATGATCGCCTTGCCGACGATGTCGATCGCGGGCTCCGGGAACAGCACCCCGCCCTCGCGGTCGAAGTTGCCGGTCAGGATGTTCAGGCACTGGATCGCCCACTGGCAGATCGAGCCGAATCCCTGTGTGGACAGGCCGATCCGGCCGTACGCCGCGGCCCCGTCGGCCGCTGCGAACTCACGAGTGATCCGACGGATCACGTCGGCGGGCACGCCGGACGCCTCCTCGGCGTACTCCGGGGTGTAGTCGCGGACCGCCATCCGCACCGACTCGGTCTCGCGCACGTACGACGGAGGGTCGGTCAGTCCCTCCTCGAACAGGACGTGCAGCATCGCCAGCAGCACGACAGCGTCGGTGGCCGGCCGCACGAAGTGGTGCTCGTGGGCGACCTTGGCGGTCTCGGTCCGCCGCGGGTCGAAGACCACCATCCGGCCACCGCGCTTCTTCAGCTCGCGAAGGCGGTTGGGGAAGTCGGGCACCGTCATCAGCGAACCGTTGGACGCCATCGGGTTGGCGCCGAAGACCAGGAAGTACGACGTCCGGTCGATGTCCGCGATCGGGATCATCAGCTGGTGTCCGAAGAGCTGCCAGGCCACGAACTGGTGCGGGATCTGGTCGACCGAGCTGGCGCTGAACTTGTTCCTCGTCCTGAAGGTCTTGATCATCCCCACGCCGTGGGTCTGCGCGCCGAGCGAGTGCGCGTTGGGGTTGCCCAGGTAGATCCCCACGGCATCGCGGCCGTGCTCGTTGACCGCGCGCGCCAGCCCCTCTGCGGTCAGGTCGAGCGCGTCGTCCCAGGACGTCTCGACCCATTCGTGGTCTCCGCCGGTTGAGCCGGTCGAAACCCGCTTCACCGGACGTCGCAACCGGTCCGGGTCCTCGTAGACGTCGGCCAGCGCCACGCCCTTGGGGCAGATGTGACCGCGCGAGAGCGGGTCCTCTGCGTTGCCCCGGATGGAGACGACGTGCGGACCGTCCTGCCGGTCCTCGATGGTCAGCTCGAGGCCACAGATGGCCTCGCACAGGTTGCAGGCGGCCAGGGCGGTGCGATGGGCCCCGGTCTGGGCCCCGGTCTGGGCCTTGGTCCGGGCCTTGGTCCGGGCCTGGTGCTCACGGGTCTCCATGAAACGATCCTCGCACGAGGCGAGAGGTCCACGATTTCGGTGTCAGGCCGTCCGCTGATAGCCTTTTCCGGTTGCCCGTTCGGGTGACATCCGCCGTGCAATCGGCCGCGGAACCAGAGTGCCCGGGTGAACAGGCCCCGGCGCGCCGCGCAACGAGACGAAAGATGGGTAGTTCAACGTGTCGATCGGTACTGACGCTGACACCAAGAAGAAGATCATCGCCGAGTACGCCACCGTCGAGGGCGACACCGGTTCCCCCGAGGTGCAGATCGCGCTGCTGAGCCACCGCATCTCCCATCTCACCGAGCACCTCAAGCAGCACAAGCACGACCACCACAGCCGTCGCGGACTGCTGCTCCTCGTGGGCCAGCGCCGTCGTCTTCTCAACTACCTTGAGAAGACAGACATCGAGCGCTACCGCTCGATCGTCTCTCGTCTCGGCCTGCGACGCTAAAGCCTTGAGAACGCACTCACCGTCCGGTGGGTGCGTTTCTGCTAGAAAACACAACAGAACAGAACACCCAGTAACCAGGAGCGATCCGCGAGCCTCGGCCCGGTCCTCGGTAGTGGTTTTCGGAACAGACGGTTCCGCGGACCTCGATCGAAGACCGGCCACTCTCACGCGGGTCGCGGTTCGCTCCGCGAACGAGAGAAGTGAAAACTCTTGTCAGACAACGACATCGTTGCCGTCGAAACCGTTCTAGACAACGGCAAGTTCGGCACCCGCACCATCAAGTTCGAGACCGGGCTGCTGGCCCGGCAGGCCGCCGGTTCGGTGACCGCCTACCTCGACGACGAGACCATGCTGCTGTCGGCGACCACCGCCGGCAAGCACCCCAAGGAACAGTTCGACTTCTTCCCCCTGACGATCGACGTCGAGGAGCGGATGTACGCCGTGGGTCAGATCCCCGGCTCGTTCTTCCGCAGCGAGGGTCGCCCCGGTGAGGACGCGATCCTCACCTGCCGCCTGATCGACCGACCGCTGCGCCCGACCTTCAAGAAGGGCCTGCGCAACGAGGTCCAGGTCGTCATCACCGTGCTGGCTCTCGACCCCGACCAGCCCTACGACGTACTCGCGATCAACGCCGCCTCGCTGTCCACCCAGCTCTCCGGCCTGCCGTTCTCCGGCCCGGTCGGCGGTGCCCGCGTGGCACTGATCGAGGGCCAGTGGGTGGCCTTCCCGAGCCACAGCCAGCTCGAGAACGCCGTCTTCGACATGGTCGTCGCCGGCCGTGTCACCGAGACCGGCGACGTCGCGATCATGATGGTCGAGGCCGAGGCCACCGAGACTGCCTGGGGCCTCATCCAGTCCGGCACCCAGGCCCCGACCGAGGAGATCGTCGCCCAAGGTCTGGACGCCGCGAAGCCGTTCATCAAGCAGCTCTGCGAGGCCCAGCAGGAGCTGGCCAACCAGGCAGCCAAGCCGGTGCAGGAGTTCCCGGTCTTCCTCGACTTCGAGGAGGACGTCTACGACGCCGTGGAGCAGGCGGCCAAGAGTGACGTCGCCCAGGCGCTGACCATCGCGGGCAAGCACGAGCGCGAGGAGCGACTCGACGACATCAAGGCCTCCGTCCTGGAGTCCCTCGGTGCCAAGTTCGAGGACCGTGAGAAGGAGATCGGCGCCGCGTTCCGCGCGGTGAACAAGAGCCTGGTCCGCGAGCGGGTGCTGCGCGACAAGGTCCGCATCGACGGTCGTGGCCTCACCGACATCCGGACGTTGTCCGCCGAGGTCGGGGTCATCCCGAGGGTGCACGGTTCAGCGCTGTTCGAGCGGGGCGAGACCCAGATCCTGGGCGTCTCCACGCTGAACATGCTGACCCTGGAGCAGAAGCTCGACACGCTCTCCCCGGAGAAGGCGCGTCGTTACATGCACAAGTACGTCTTCCCGCCGTTCTCCACCGGTGAGACGGGTCGCGTCGGTTCGCCGAAGCGCCGCGAGGTCGGCCACGGTGCGCTCGCGCGTCGTGCGATCCTGCCCGTGCTGCCGCCGCGTGAGGAGTTCCCCTACGCGATCCGTCAGCTCTCCGAGGCGATGGGCTCCAACGGCTCCACCTCGATGGGCTCGGTCTGTGCCTCGACGCTGTCGCTGCTCCAGGCAGGTGTGCCGCTGCGCGCATCCGTCGCGGGCATCGCCATGGGTCTGATCACCGGCGAGGTCGACGGCAACACCGAGTACGTCGCGCTGACCGACATCCTCGGAGCCGAGGACGCCTTCGGCGACATGGACTTCAAGGTCGCCGGCACGCGCGAGTTCGTCACCGCGCTCCAGCTCGACACCAAGCTCGACGGCATCCCCGCCGAGGTGCTCGGTGCTGCGCTGACCCAGGCACGCGACGCCCGTCTGGCGATCCTCGACGTGATGGCCGAGGCGATCAGCGAGCCCGAGGAGATGTCGGTGCACGCGCCGCGCATCATCAGCGTGCGGGTCCCCGTCGACAAGATCGGCGAGGTCATCGGGCCCAAGGGCAAGGTGATCAACCAGATCCAGGACGACACGGGTGCGACCCTGTCGATCGAGGACGACGGCACGGTCTACATCGGTGCGACCAACGGCGAGGCGGCCGAGGCCGCGCGCGCTGCGGTCAACGCGATTGCCAACCCGACGATGCCCGAGGTCGGCGAGCGCTACCTCGGCACCGTGGTGAAGACGACCAACTTCGGCGCGTTCGTCTCGCTGCTGCCCGGCAAGGACGGCCTGCTGCACATCAGCAAGCTCCGTGCCCTCGCCGGTGGCAAGCGGGTGGACAACGTCGATGACGTCGTCTCCGTCGGTCAGAAGCTCCAGGTCCAGATCGCCGAGATCGACGACCGCGGCAAGCTCTCGCTGGTGCCGGTGGTGGACGAGGGTGAGTCCGACTCCGAGTCGGACGACGCCTCCGACGACGAGTGACCATTCGTTGACCCCTTCATCGATGGGGACGCGTTGACGAGCCTGCCCGGCGGCGTACGCCGGACCGTTCTCAAGGGCGGTCTGCGCGTCGTAACCGAGCACATGCCCGGAGTCCGCTCCGTAGCGGTCGGGGTGTTCGTGCAGGTCGGTTCCAGGGACGAGGCGGCGCAGCTCAACGGCGCGTCGCACTTCCTGGAACACCTGCTGTTCAAGGGCACCCCGACCCGCTCGGCCATGGACATCTCCTCCGCCCTCGACGAGGTCGGCGGGGAGTTCAACGCCTACACGGCTCGGGAGTACACCTGCTACCACGCGAGGGTGCTCGACGACGCCCTGCCGATGGCGCTCGACGTGCTCGGGGACATGGTCACGTCCTCGTTGATCACCGCGGAGGACCTCGAGGCCGAGCGTGACGTGATCCTCGACGAGATCGCGATGCACGACGACGACCCCGACGACGTGGTGCACAACCTGTTCGCCGCGACGGCCTGGGCCGGCACGCCACTTGCCCGTCCGATCGCGGGGACCACTGACTCGATCAAGGCGCTCTCCCGCGCGCAGGTCTCCGGCTACTACCGGCGGCGCTACCGTCCCGAGGTGATGACGATCGCCGTGGCCGGCAACGTCGACCACGCCGACGCCGTACGCCGCACGCGCAAGGCCTTCTCCCGAAACGGGTTCCTCGACCGCGATGCCGCTCCGGCCGGCCCCCGTGTCGCAGCACGACCGCGCCCGCTGAAGGCCGGGGAGGTCTCGGCCTCCAGGCCCTTCGAGCAGGTGAGCGTCGTGCTCGGCATGCAGGGCCTGACCCGGTCCGACCCGCGCCGCTACACGCTCAGCGTGCTCAACGCCGCCCTCGGTGGGGGATCAAGCTCGCGGCTCTTCCAGGAGGTCCGCGAGCGGCGCGGGCTGGCCTACTCGGTCTACTCCTTCGGCCTCGGCTACTCCGACGCCGGCATGGTCGGCGTCGCCGCAGGATCGTTGCCCAGCAAGGCCGACGACCTCCTTCGGGTCGTCCGCGACGAGCTCGCGAGGGTCGCCGAGTCGGGCATGTCCGAGGAGGAGGTCGAGCGCGGCAAGGGCCAGGCCCGCGGTGGTCTGGTGCTCAGCCTCGAGGACAGTGCCTCACGGATGAGCCGCCTCGGCGAGGCCGAGCTGTTCCAGCGTCGGCTCCGCTCGGTCGACGAGGTCCTCGAGCGCCTCGACGCCGTGACCCCGAAGGACGTGCACGACCTCGCCGGTGAGCTGTTCACCCGGCCCCAGACGCTGGCACAGGTAGGCCCGGCGCACTGAGGCGTGAGCCGGGTTTGTGGCTCATTCGGCTGAAGCTGCATCCCTTCTGCCCAGAGACCTAGAGAATGGGTCGCATGAAGAGCCTGCTGATCCGCTGGTGGAAAGCCTGGCGTCGCTCGCGGTGGGAGACCGCCCAGATCCGCCACCAGCTCACCGATGAACGCGGGCAGGGTCACCTCGACCGTCAGAAGGACGGCGTCCGCGACATCCCGTTCGGTGGTGGCGGCGTTCTCTAGCGCCAGGACGCCTCGCTAACCTGACGACGTGACTCTCAAGGTGGGCGTGCTGGGTGCGCTGGGCAAGGTCGGTCGGGCCGTGTGCGACGCGGTCGAGCAGGCCGGCCGCACCGACGGGGATCTCGAGCTGGTTGCGCGTATCGACGCCGACGACGACCTGCAGACCCTGGTCGACGAGGGAGTCGAGGCAGTCGTCGACTTCACGCACCCCGACGTGGTGATGGACAACCTCGAGTTCTGCATCTCCCACGGCATCCACGCCGTCGTCGGCACCACCGGCTTCGACGCCGACCGCCTCGAGACGTTGCGCGGCTGGCTCGCGAAGAGCGAGGGCACGGGCGTGCTGGTCGCTCCCAACTTCTCCATCGGCGCGGTGCTGATGATGCGCTTCGCCGCAGAGGCCGCGCGCTTCTACGAGTCGGTCGAGATCATCGAGCTGCACCACCCGGACAAGGCCGACGCGCCCTCCGGCACCGCCCGTCGTACGGCGGAGCTGATCGCGGCCGCCCGCAAGGAGGCCGGCATGGGCCCGGTCCCCGACGCCACCTCCACCTCGCTCGACGGGGCCCGTGGCGCCGACGTCGAGGGCATCCATGTGCACGGCCTGCGCGTGCGCGGGCTCGTCGCCCACCAGGAGGTCCTGCTCGGCGGGATCGGGGAGACCCTCACGATTCGACACGACTCCCTCGACCGCGTCTCGTTCACCCCGGGAGTGCTGGTCGGGCTGCGCAACATCGGCGAGCACCCGGGCCTCACGGTCGGGCTCGAGAGGTTCCTTTCGCTGGAAACGTGAGACTCCTCGCGCATTCCTGCATTGCTGCACGTTTGTGCAAAGCAATCATGTGAAGGCGGCTCGCAGGTGCCATTGCAGTGGATGGCGGGCACGCTGGTGTGGACGGGGGATCGCTGGGATCCTCCTCGCCCAAGGCGTGAAGGATTTAGATGCGCTCGAGCGTGACGCTCTTCGGTACCGCCATTCTGGCGGTGTCGACGGCTGTTGCCGGACTGTCGGTTGCCCCTGCTTCCGGGGCCGGTGGCACGGTCGCGACGTCACGCGCAGACAGCGCCATCGCAGCTGCGAAGGCTCACCCCGGCGCCACCAGGTTCGGCAGCGCCCAGGAATTCAAGGCGGTCGACACCATCGTCGACCCCGACGGCACCACCCACGTGCGCCTGCAGCGCACCTATCGCGGCCTCGACGTCGTCGGCGGTGACCTGGTGGTCCACCAGTCCAAGGCCGGGACCTGGAAGGGCGGCAGCCTCACTCTGGACAGGACCCTCAGCCTTGCGGCGACCCCGGCGGTCACCAGCGCCGCTGCGAACGCCAAGGCGCTGGCCCCGAGTGCGGTGAACCGCAGCATCAAGAACATCAAGGTCGACGGCTCCTCCCTCGTCGTCGACGCCTTCGGTGCCACCCCCCGTCTGGCATGGAAGGTGATGAGCGGAGGCGTGCAGTCCGACGGCACGCCGAGTCGTCTCGCGACGTACGTCGACGCGAAGACCGGCGCTGTGATCCGGGCCGAGCAGGAGATCGTCAACGTCGACGGCTCGGGTCAGACGCTCTACAGCGGCACGGTCCCGCTGAGCGTCACGCAGTCGGGATCGACCTACCAGCTCAAGAACGCCGGCGTGCGGGGGAACACCTACACGACCGACATGAACAACACCTCGGACTCCGTCCTGTGCCAGATCTTCGGCAGCGGGTGCAAGCCCGGGACGCAGATCACCAGCGCCACGACCACGTTCGGCAACGGCACGAACGCCAACCGGGCGACCGCAGGCGCCGACGCGCAGTACGGCAGCAACGAGACCTGGGACTACTACCAGAGCGTGTTCGGCCGGAGCGGGATCTTCGGCAACGGCACCGGCTCCTTCAACCGGGTCCACTACGGGCAGAACTACGTCAACGCCTTCTGGGACGGCACCAAGATGACCTACGGCGACGGCGACGGGACCAACTACGGTCCGCTCGTCTCGCTCGACGTCGCCGGCCACGAGATGAGCCACGGCGTCACCGAGAACACCGCGGGTCTGACCTATTCCGGTGAGTCCGGCGGGCTCAACGAAGCGACCTCGGACATCTTCGGCACGATGGTCGAGTTCTTCGCCGCCAACCCCAACGACCCGGGCGACTACCTCATCGGCGAGGAGTTCGACCTGGCAAACCACGACGGTCTGCGCCGGATGGACAACCCAGCCGCTGACGGCAGCTCGCTGAACTGCTGGTCGAGCAACGCCGGGAACGTCGACGTCCACTACAGCTCGGGCATAGGCAACCACTTCTACTACCTGCTGGCCGAAGGGTCCGGCGCCAAGACGATCGGCGGCGTCGCGCACAACTCCCCGACCTGCAACGGCGCGACGATCACAGGAATCGGTCGCACCGATGCTGAGAAGATCTGGTACCGGGCGCTGACGGTCTACATGACATCCAGCACCAACTACAAGGGCGCCCGGATCGCCACGCAGAACGCCGCCAGAGACCTCTACGGCGTGAACAGCACCCAATACACCACGGTTGCCGCTGCATGGAGCGCGGTCTCCGTGTCCTGACCTCCCTCCCCCCACCGGAGGTCAGGAGTCCCCGGGGCGAGGGGCCCGTGCTGGGCACACGGGCCCCTCGCCCGCCACATCTGTTCCACCCCCGCCCCCGGCCCCAGACGGGTCGGCTGGCTCGTCCGGGGCCATCTCGGGCGCCCCGGACGAGCCCCAGGCAGAACCGCTAGAGCCGGATCAGCGCGGCGGTCAGCGCGGCGACGAACACCACGACGATGAACGGCAGACGCAGCAGCAGCGCCACGAAGGCCGCACCCAGGCCCGCGAGCCGGGCGTCGATGGTCAGCTGCGGGCCGTCGCTGCCCCGCGACACGAACACCTGGACGGCCACCAGCGCTGCGAGGAGTACGACGGGGAGCAGGTCGGCGGTGCGTCGTACGAGGGGATGCGCGAGGGCCCGTTCCGACACCGACATCCCGGCCAGCTTGAGCAGGTAGCAGCCGACCCCGCAGCCGATCACGGCGAGCCAGATCATGTGTCCTCGTCGGTGGGTCGGTCCTCGGGCTCGTCAGTGGGGCTCATCAGCGCCATGCCGAGCGCCACGACGGAGGCCGCGAGCACGGGCACGCCTGCCGGGGTCACCGACACCAGCGAGAGGGCCACTGCCGCGCCGAGCAGCGCTGCGACCCGGTTGCGCACCGTGTCGAGGCGGGGCCAGAGCAGGCCGAGGAAGGCCCCGCCGACGGCAGCGTCGAGACCGTAGCTGCGCGGGTCGCCAAGCGAGTCTCCGGCCAGCGCTCCGGCCAGGGTTGCGAGGTTCCACAGGACGAGCACCGACAGCCCGGTCGACAGGAAGCCTGCCCGGGCGTGCTCACGGGTGGTCCGGGTCAACGTCATCGCCGAGGACTCGTCGATGAGGATGTGGGCCGCGGCCGCGCGTCGTACCCCGCGCCACTGCAGCATGGGAGCCACCTTGAGGCCGTAGAGCGTGTTGCGCGTTCCGAGCAGCAGACCGGACAGGGCACCGAAGAACGGCGTCCCCCCGGAGCCGATCACCCCGACCAGCGCGAACTGGGAGGCACCGGTGAACACCAGCAGCGAGAGCGCGCACGTCTGCCACACGCTCAGGCCGCTGGCCACCGAGATCGCACCGAAGGAGATCCCGTAGGCCCCGGTGGCGATGCCCACAGCGATCCCGTCCCGGACGATCGTCCGGGTGGTGGAGTCGGTCACCATCAGCCGGCGTCGACCAGCGCGGTGTGCAGTCGCACCTGCTTCACGGTCGTGGTGCCGTCGCCGAGCAGGTCGAGGGTCCGATGCGCACCGTCGGGTCCCCAGCCGGCGGCGGTGAGGAACGCACGCAGGTCGTCGTCGTCGGCGGGCAGCCAAGTGACGGCGTGGGTGAACCGGTCGGCCACGAGCGTGTCCGCGGCCGCCTGGAGCAGCCGCGAACCGTGCCCGGCCCGGCGCTTGTGCGGGTCGACGGTGAGGTCGGCGAGCTCACCGGTGGCGACCGGGTCGCAGTCGGGGTCGCCGGCCGGCCCCGTCACCACGAAGCCGGTGACCAGGTTGCGCTCGAGCGCGACCAGGACCCGGTTGCGTGCGTCCTCCGGGCGGCCGAGTGAGGTGCGCCAGACGGACGCGATGTTGTCGGCGTCGAGGGCGGCGAGGACCTCGGCTGGCAGGAGGTCGGCGTACGTCGTGCGCCAGGCGCGGACCTGGACCGCCGCGATGGCGGGCGCGTCCTCCGCCCACGCGACCCGCGCGGAGACGTCAGCGCTCGTCATGGGTCCATCCAACCATCGGGTCGTGGCCCATCTCGTCGAGGTGCTCGAGGTGGCTGTCGGCGCCGCTGAGCACCAGGGCGCTGGTCGTGCTGATGATGAGGCCGAGCACGCCGACCGGCCACCAGCCGGCCCTCACCTCGTCGGAGAAGGCCAGCACACCGACCAGCGCCGGGACGAGGGTCTGGAGAAGGATCACGGGGGCGGTCGCGGCGGTGACCGAGACGCGGCTCAACGCGATGGAATAGAGCCAGAACCCGAGCAGGCCGTACAGCCCGATCACCATCAGGGTCGCCGCGGTGGCGAGGTCGAGGTCGGGTTCGGCGAGCGGGCGCGAGGCGATGGGGGAGCCGGCGAATGCGAGACCGGCGAGTACGCCGAGGGCGAGCCCGTTGCGGGGCCCGGGGCGGCGTACCACCACGATCCCGAGCAGGAGCAGCACCAAGAGACCCGCGCAGAGCACCACCGCGTCCACCGCGCTGACGTCGTGGTTGCCCACGTCGCCCGCCGACAGGGCGAGCAGCCCCAACCCGCCCACCTGCGCCGCGATGGCGAGCCAGTGGCGGCGCGAGAGGGGTTCGCCGACCACCCATGCGGCCACCAACGCCGTGATCGCCAGCGACAAGGCGGTGCCGACCTGGGCGACGTACAGCGGGGTCAGGGCGATCGCGACGACGTGGAGCAGCCAGCCCGCGAGGTAGAGGCCGACGACGACGGCCATCATCGGCGAGATCAGCCCGTGGCGCCGGACGGCGACCGCCTGGACCACGGCCCCGACCCCGAACAGCACGGCCGCAACGAGCGCCGCACCGAGTCCGATGACCATGGCACCAAGCCTTCCACGGGTAAAACACCCCACGAAATCGTGAGTGGAACTCGCTTCGCTCGCGTCGACCACGATTACGCGGGGACCCCGAAGTAAGTTGAGACCATGCAGGCGTACCTCGACCTCCTCCGGCGGATCCTCGACGAAGGAGTCGAGAAGTCCGACCGCACCGGCACCGGCACCCGCAGCGTCTTCGGGCACCAGATGCGCTTCGAGCTCGCCGAGGGGTTCCCGCTGCTGACCACGAAGAAGGTGCACACCAGGTCGGTATTCGGGGAGCTGCTGTGGTTCATGCGCGGCGACACCAACGTCAAGTGGCTGCAGGACCGTGGCATCTCGATCTGGGACGAGTGGGCCGACGCCAACGGCGACCTGGGACCGATCTACGGCTACCAGTGGCGCTCGTGGCCGACGCCTGACGGACGCCACATCGACCAGCTCGCGCAGGTGGTCGAGCAGATCCGCACCAACCCCGACTCACGGCGTCACATCGTCTCGGCGTGGAACGTCGCCGACGTCCCGGACATGGCGCTGGCGCCGTGCCACACGATGTTCCAGTTCTACGTGGCGGGCGGAAAGCTCAGCTGCCAGCTCTACCAGCGCTCGGCCGACGTGTTCCTCGGCGTGCCGTTCAACATCGCGTCGTACGCCTTGCTGACGCACATGATCGCGCAGGTGACCGGCCTCGAGGTCGGGGACTTCGTGCACACCTTCGGCGACGCGCACCTCTACCTCAACCACCTCGAGCAGGCCGAGCTGCAGCTCACCCGCGAGCCCCGGTCCCTGCCGACCCTTCGCCTCGACCCGTCGGTCACAACGATCGACGGGTTCGACCTCGAGCACATCACCGTCGAGGGCTACGACCCGCTCCCCGGCATCAAGGCGCCCATCTCCATATGACGCAGGTGGTGCCCAAGGTCGTCATGGTCGCGGCCCGCGCGGCCAACGGAGTGATAGGCCTGCACGGCGACATCCCCTGGAAGATCCCCGCCGACTTCGCGCACTTCAAGCGCGTCACCGTCGGGCACCCGCTCGTCCTCGGCCGTACGACGTTCGAGGGGATCGGCAGACCCTTGCCGGACCGGCAGAGCATCGTCGTCACGCGGGACCCCTCGTGGGGCTACGACGGTGTCCTGGTGGCCCGATCGGTCGAGCAGGCCGTCGAGATCGGCGCGGGCCTGCACGACGTGGTGATGGTCGGCGGGGGAGCACAGGTCTATGTCGACGCACTGCCGCTCGCCACCGACCAGATCCTCACCGAGGTGCACGCCAAGCCCGAGGGCGACACCCACTATCCCGAGTTCGACGAGTCCGAATGGTCCGAGATCCGTCGCGAGGACCATCTGGACCACGTTCCGGCGTACGAGATCCGCTGGCTGCACCGACTCGCCACAGTCTGAAACTCAGGCCCTCGGTGGGTCATCTGGACCCCTTGGGAGCCTTACTGTGACCCTCATGGACCTGCGCATCTTCGTCGAGCCGCAGCAGGGTGCGACCTACGACCAGATACTCCGCCTCGCGAAAGCCACCGAGGATCTCGGCTTCAGTGCCTTCTTCCGGTCGGACCACATCCTGGGCATGGGCACCGAGGGTCTGCCCGGCCCCAGCGATGCCTGGCTCACCCTCGCGGGGTTGGCGCGCGAGACCAGCACGGTCCGGCTCGGGACGATGATGACCTCCGCGACCTTCCGGCACCCCGGTCCACTCGCGATCCAGGTGGCCCAGGTCGACCAGATGAGCGGGGGCCGCGTCGAGTTCGGGCTCGGGGCGGGTTGGTACGAGGCCGAGCACACGGCGTACGGCATCCCGTTCCCCGACATCCACGAGCGTTTCGACATCCTCGAGGAGCAGCTGGCCATCATCACCGGGCTGTGGGAGACCCCGGAGGGCGACCACTTCTCGCACATCGGCAAGCACTACACGCTGACGGACTCACCGGCCCTGCCCAAGACGGTGCAGAAGCCACGACCGCCCGTGCTCGTGGGCGGCAAGGGCACGCGCCGCACGCCGGCACTGGCCGCGGAGTTCGCCGACGAGTTCAACCTGCCGTTCGCCTCCCTCGAGGAGAGCAAGGGGTTGTTCGCGCTGGCACGCACCGCGTGTGAGCGGATCGGCCGCGACCCGGACGAGCTGGTGTACTCGAACGCCTTGCGGCTGTGCTGCGGTGTGGACGATGCCGAGGTACGCCGCCGCGCCGATGCCGCCAACCGCGACATGGCCGGCCTCCAGGTGAACGGCGTGGTCGGGACACCCGCCGAGGTCGTCGACCGGATCGGGCGCTTCACCGAGATCGGCGGGCAGCGGATCTACCTGCAGACCCTCGACGTCGTGGACATCGACCACATCGAGCTCGTGGCGAACGAGGTCCTCCGCCAGGTCTGAGCCCGGGCGTGGGCTCGGCCACGTTGCGTGACGTGCGGCCCCGCCGTGGCCACCGCTGGTTGAGCTTGTCGAAACCACTCGTGCTCGATGGCTGGTCTCAGTTATCGATTGGTGTGGTCGACGCTCGCCGTGGGTTGCGGTGCTGTTCCCCGGCGCCTTCGTCCGACTGACGGCCGCTGAGCTCGACCGTTGTGGTTGCGGAGGCTGGGTTGAGGTCTCGTTGTCCGTCGCGCTTGCCGGTGGTTGGGGAGCGAGCGTCAAACAGCGCTTGTCCTGAGGGCGTCGCGCAGCGACCGTCTCGAAGGGAGCGTCCGAAGCCAGCTGATCGGGCTGCAAGGCATACCTGTGGCCCCGGCCGGTGGTGGCCGGGGTCTGGGGGTGTCAGGTTCTTCGCGGTGGGCGTCGTGGTGGGCGTCGTGGTGGGCGGCGCGGGGAGGGGTGGACGTCGTATTGGTGTCCGGTGGGTGCGGTCCAGGTGTAGGTGCCCTCGTCGGTGCGCTTGTAGACCCAGGTGGTGAAGGTCTTGATGCGGTGATGGGTGCGGCACAGCGGGGCGAGGTTGTCGGGATGGGTTTGGGCGGGTGGTCCGCCGTCGTCCATGGGGACGTACTCGGTGATGTGGTCGATGTCGCAGGTCCGGGAGTCGCGGCGGCAGCCGGGGAACACGCAGAGCGCGTCGCGTTGGATGACGTGTTCGCGCATTCGCTCGGGTGGGTCGTGCTGGTCGACCGCACGGTCATCGGCGAGGTCGAGGACCGGGCGGATCAGCACCTTGCCACCGGC
Source organism: uncultured Actinomycetota bacterium (assembly GCA_963742785.1). Classification (GTDB taxonomy): domain Bacteria; phylum Actinomycetota; class Actinomycetes; order Propionibacteriales; family Nocardioidaceae; genus Marmoricola. Next base: position 472,466 of record CAVUNI010000003.1, on the reverse strand, counting down.
GGCGGTGTGTCGGGTGAGCCAGTCGTGCAGCAGCTGGGTGGTGGCGGCGCCGAGCTTCTCGATCGAGGCTGCACCCACACTTTCCTCGAGATCGGCAGTGGTGAGGTGGAGGAACAGGTTCATCGCCCCGGTGCCCGCACCGGTGGTGGGGGTGCCGCCTTCGGGGCGGGTCAGGAGGTCCAGGGCGTATTGGGGGTCGGCGAGGATCCCGACCGCGGTCGCGCGTCGGTGGTCGAGGTCCTCGGTGTCGCCGAGGGTGTGCAGCTCGGCGGCCAGCACGGTCACGGTCTCGTTGAACGCCAGGGCGTGGGGGGTCTCCAGGGTCATGACCACGTCGGTGGTGGTGGGGTTGCCGCGGTGCTTGAGCCAGACCCCGCGGCGGGTGAGTTCGTGTTCCTCGTCGGCGATGGCGCGGTCGGGGTCGTAGAAGACCCGGGCCTCCTGGACCAGGCGGGTGGCGTCGACCTGGCTGACCTTGCCGGGGGTGGCGGCGATGAGGCGGTCGGCGAACGCGACCGCATCGACCCCGAGGTCGTGGGTCTCGCGGGAGATCGCTCGTGCCCGCCACACCGGCACCGCGCCTTCGAGGACCCGGTCCCACAGCCTTGGGAGGCGGTAGGTCAGCTCGAGGGCGTCGGCGACCAGCTGACGGCCCGCGTCCAGGCTGATGCCGAGGGCGGCGGCGAGCTCGGCGGGCGCGAACTCAGCCACCAGCGGGGCACCAACTCCTGCCAGTGGGGTGATGGTCTCGCTGAACAGGCTGGCCTCGCCCCAGTCAGCGGGCAACTCGTCGGCCGGGCAGGGGTGCAACAGAGCCCAGGCGACAGCGAGCTGGAGCTCCTCGACGGCTGAGTGGTGGGCGGTGGCGCGGACTGCGTGGACACGGTCGATCACCTCGGCGGGGGTGAGGGTCGCAGTGCTGTCCATGACCCAAATCTAGGCGCGGGCACCGACAGTTTCGATAGGAGATTCGAGAATGTGGATAACTCTTCTGGACACCCAAAGACCGCAACCACAACGGTCGAGCTGAGCGACCGCTGGCCGGTCGAAGTGGTTGGGGAACAGCACCGCTACCAGAGGCCTACGGAAACCACGCTCATCGATAACTGAGACCAACCATCGGGCGCATCAGTGGTTTCGACAGGCTCAACCAGCGGTGCTCCCGGTGACGCTAAGCCAGCGGACGCCCCTCGGAGTCGGGGAGCTTGCGGAGCAGCACCAGGATCAGGTCGATCAGGTGCCAGATGCCACAGCCGCCGAGGGTGACCAGCTTGAGGATGCCCAGGCCGGTGTAGCCGAGGTAGAAGCGATCGACACCGAGACTGCCGAGGAAGCCTGAGAGCAGGGCGGTGACCAGCCACTCGCGGTTCGAGAAGAGACCCGGGAGCTGCTTTGCCTGGAACCAGCCGCCGCCGGCCTGGTCGCGCAGGCTGGCGTCGCCCTTCAGTTGGCCGGTGGCCGCCATCTGGCGCAGCTGCTCGAAGCCGTAGGGGCCGTACTCCTGCCCGAGATGGGCCAGCATGAAGGCGCCAGTGACCTGGGGCACCGCGGCGTACTGCTGTCCGTAGGCGGCCTGCTGCTGTTGCTCATATCCCTGCCCCGGCTGGCCGTACGCCGGCTGGCCCTGCGACGGCTGACCGTAGGGCTGCGCATACGGGTCCTGGGGTTGTCCCTGCGCGTCTCCCGGGACCTGTCCCTCGGGCTGGTCCTGGGGCTGACCGGGCGGCTGGTTGGGATCCGGCTGCTGGCTGTCGCTCATGCACGTGAATATAGGCGTAAGCAACCGCGGGTGCCGCCGCCCCCGCGCCGGAGCGGCGCAGGATCCCGGCCATGACTAACCTAGAGGGCATGAGCCTGCCTGCTGCGCCGTTCGGACGGGTGCTGACCGCCATGGTCACGCCGTTCACCGCCGACGGAAAGGTGGACCTCGACGGCGTCGCGAAGGTCGCCAGCTATCTCGTCGACCACGGCAACGACGGCATCGTCGTCAGCGGCACCACCGGTGAGGCACCCACGACGTCGGTCGCGGAGGACGGCGAGATCCTGCGTGCGGCAATCGACGCCGTCGGCGACCGGTGCACGGTTGTCGCTGGCGTCGGCACCAACCACACCGAGCACTCCGTCGAGCTCGCGCGCCAGGCCCAGGAGGCCGGCGCGGACGGCGTGCTGCTGGTCTCGCCGTACTACAACAAGCCCACGCAGGCAGGCATCGCGGCCCACTTCGAGGCGGTTGCGGCGGCCAGCGACCTGCGCATCATGCTCTACGACATCCCCGGTCGCACGAACGTGACGATCGCTCCCGAGACGTTCGCGCGGATCGCCGCCGACGACAAGTTCGTGGCCGTCAAGGATGCCGTCGGTGACCTGTTCCGCGGCGTCAAGATCATGCAGGAGACCGGCCTGAGCTACTACAGCGGCGACGACGTGCTCAACCTCGGTTGGCTGACGCACGGAGGGGCCGGGGTGGTCTCGGTGGTCGGCCACGTCGCCGGTGAGCAGTACGCCGACATGGTCGCGCGGGTCGAAGCCGGAGACCTCGACGGCGCCCTGAAGGTCTACGGCGACCTCGTGCCGGTCGTCGACGCGATCATGGGTCATGCTCCTGGGGTGATGACCGCCAAGGCAGCCATGGAGATGCTCGGGGTTCACGACAACCGCGCGGTCCGCCTTCCGCTCGTCGAGGCGGACGACGACCTCGTCGACGTCGTACGCACCGCACTCTCCCAGGCAGGCCTTCTCCGTTGAGCCATCCCCACCCCGAGCTGTCCGCTCCTCCGACCCTGCCCAAGGGAGCGCTGCGGGTGATCCCACTGGGCGGCCTCGGTGAGGTCGGCCGCAACATGACGGTCTTCGAGTACGACGGACGACTGCTGATCGTGGACTGCGGGGTGCTGTTCCCGGAGGAGAACCATCCCGGAGTCGACCTGATCCTCCCCGACTTCGACGCGATCCGGGACCGGCTCGACATCGTCGACGCGCTGGTCCTCACGCACGGCCACGAGGACCACATCGGAGCGGTGCCCTACCTGTTGCGCGAGCGAAGCGACATCCCGCTCGTCGGCTCCCAGCTCACGCTGGCGCTGATCGGCTCCAAGCTGCGCGAGCACCGCATCAAGGACGTCGTGCAGAACATCGTCACCGAGGGCGACCGGATCACCATCGGCCCGTGGGACCTCGAGTTCGTCGCGGTCAACCACTCCATCCCCGACGCGCTGGCGGTGGCCATCCGCACCGGCGCCGGGATGGTCCTGCACACCGGCGACTTCAAGATGGACCAGCTTCCGCTGGACGGCCGGATCACCGACCTGCGCTCCTTCGCCCGGCTGGGTGAGGAAGGCGTCGACCTGTTCCTCACCGACTCCACGAACGCCGAGGTCCCCGGGTTCACGACGTCGGAGAAGGAGATCTCGCCGGTCCTCGAGCGGGTCTTCCACACCAGCAAGAAGCGCATCATCGTGGCCTGCTTCGCCTCGCATGTGCACCGGGTGCAGCAGGTGATGGACGCAGCCGCAGAGCACGGTCGCAAGGTGGCCTACGTCGGGCGGTCGATGGTGCGCAACATGGGCATCGCCCGCGACCTGGGCTATCTCGACGTACCTCCCGGGCTGCTCATCGATGCCAAGGCCACCGCCGACATGCCGCCGGACCGGGTAGTGCTGATCTCGACCGGTTCGCAGGGTGAGCCGCTGTCGGCGCTGAGCCGGATCGCCCAGCGCAACCACAACTTCGTGCACATCGAGGAGGGCGACACCGTCGTGCTCGCCTCGTCGCTGATCCCCGGCAACGAGAACGCCGTCTACCGGGTGATCAACGGGCTCGCCCGTTGGGGGGCGCATGTCGTGCACAGGGGCAACGCTCTTGTGCACGTGAGCGGCCACGCCAGCGCGGGGGAGCTGCTCTACTGCTACAACATCGTCAAGCCACGCAACGTGATCCCCGTGCACGGCGAGATCCGGCACATGTTGGCGAACGCCGAGCTGGCCAAGGCGACCGGCGTCGACCCGAAACGCGTCGTGATCGCCGAGGACGGCGTCGTCGTCGACCTGGTCAAGGGAGTCGCGCGCATCACCGGCAAGGTCGACTGCGGCTACGTCTTCGTCGACGGCAGCTCGATCGGGGACCTCACCGAGGACTCGCTCAAGGACCGCCGCATCCTCGGCGAGGAGGGCTTCATCTCGGTGATCGTGGTGATCGACTCCCAGACCGGGAAGGTGATCAGCGGCCCGGAGATCCACGCCCGCGGTTTCGCCGAGGACGAGGGCACCTTCCAGGACATCGTCGACCCGATCATCGCGGCGCTCGACAAGGCGGTCTCGGAGGGTGTCGACGACAGCTATCAGCTCCAGCAGACCATCCGGCGCGTCGTCGGCCGCTGGGTGAGCGCCACCCACCGGCGTCGCCCGATGATCATCCCCGTCGTCCTCGAGGCGTAGGCCAGACCCAGTGTCCGCATCCGAGGCCCTCCCCGGCGATGCTCCCGACCCGGACGAGGCGATCAGCTACGAGCAGTGGGGCGTCGACTTCTTCCTCGAGGCCATCAGCGAGCAGCGCATCCTGGGTGCGGTGAACACCATCGCCGGCCAGCCGATCGACTTCGGGCCGATGGGCGTGGGACCGGGCCGGATCGCCAAGGTCCGCGCGTACGGCGAGATCGGTGCGGCCGACGCGGTCAGGCAGGCCGGCGACCAGATCAGCTACCGGGTCGTGCTGCCGGTGAGCCTGACCTTCGAGATCGACCTCCAGGTCGAGACTCACCGGTTCGTGGCCGACCTGCTGGTGCCGCTGACCCTCACCGCCGTGGCTCTCCCGGGCGTGCGCATCTTCATCGAGGCGACCCCACCCCAGGGCGAGGAGGTGCAGGTGGAGCTCGAGGCGAAGGGGCTGCGTGCCTCCGTGCTCCAGCGCGTGGTCGGGGTCGAGGGCGAATTGCGCCGATTTGTGGCCCGCTACGTGAGCCGGGAGCTGGAGAAGCCGCATGTGCGCGCTGCCCGCACGATCGATGTCTCCCGGGCGATAGACCGGGCCTGGGCCTCCTTGGCGCCCGCACCCCGCCCTGACGGGGTCACCGCCGACCTGAACGAGGAGCTCGAGCGTGAGATCAGGCACAATGAAGAAATCTTCGTGGTAGAGCCCGAAGGGCGCTGAACCGGCTCCCGTGCCTCGTGGGCTAAACCACCGACAGAACCGGACGAATCGCCCTAGACTCGATCGCGGGGCTCGCACGGGTCTCGTTAATCGATCCAACGTGTCCAAGGGGCCACGCCTGATGCAACTGACAGATTCCCCTCGCGCTGAGGGGATCCGCCGACTTTACGAGTTGATGCTGCGCGTCAACTCGTCGACGGACCTGTCCGAGGTACTGGACGAGATCGCTCGCGGCGTGGTCGAGGTGCTGGGCTACGGCATCGCGGCGATCGCGCGTCTCGAGGGCGAAACCTTCGTGATGACCACTGTCGCCGGGCCCGAGGAGGTCCGCGAGCAGATCATCGGGCGTCGTACGCCGGTGGCCTCGATCTTCAACGAATTCGCCCAGGCAGACGAGTGGGGCGTGCTGCGCTTCGTCCCCCACGACCGGATGCCCGACGCACTCGAGGAGTCCGCCTGGGTGCCCGACTTCGAGCCAGGCAGCGGCCCCGACTCCTGGCACCCGCTCGACGCGCTCTACGCGCCCCTCTACTCCGCCACCGGCCAGCTGCTCGGCAACATGTCCGTCGACCTGCCCCCGGGCAACCGGATTCCCAACCGCGAGGAGCGCGAGCTCCTCGAGATGTTCGTGGTGCAGGCCGGTCTGGCGATGTACAACGCCCAGCAGCGCGAGCGCCTCGGCGACCAGGTCCGGATGGGCGACATGCTGCGTGCGGTCAGCTCCGCCGGTCAGCTCGCCGAGCTCGACCTGTCCCTGCGCGAGGCCGCCCAGGCGATCGCCAAGGGTCTGCGCACCGAGCACATGTGGATCCGTTGCTTCCCGTCCGGTGATGTCGGGCAGGTGGAGCAGTCGGCGGCGTACCCGCCCGACGCCAGCGAGTCCAGCCGTGAGCTGGTGCAGGTCAAGAGCCTGCTGGCTGCGCGTGCGCAGGAGGCCGGCCGGCCGATCGTGATCCACCACACCGATGCCTTCGAGCTCGACCAGGGCCTCAGCGAGCTGCAGCGTGACCTCGTCCGGGACCTGGTGCGCGACCACCCCGGCGGCAGCCTGATGTTCGCGCCCGTGGCTGTGGGCCGTGAGCTGCTCGGCTACGTGCTGCTGGCCCGCGACGCGACCATGCGCAACTGGACCGCCGAGGAGCAGGAGGCGGTGATGGAGGTCGGCCGCACGCTCGGTCGGGTCGTCCTCAACGCCCGGCTCTACGAGCGCGAGCGACACCTGGTCAGCGAGCTGCAGGAGCTCGACCGCTACAAGGGCGAGCTGATCGCGACGATCTCCCACGAGCTGAAGACGCCGTTGACCTCGATCATCGGCCACATCGAGCTGCTCGAGGACCTCGACACCGGGATCGGGTCCGTCGAGGCGATCTCGCGCAACGCCGAGAGACTCAACCGGCTGGTGCAGAACCTGCTGAACTACTCCCAGATCCAGGACAAGCGCGAGTCCCTCCGCCTCCCGGTGGACCTGTGCCAGCTGGCCGAGCAGAGCCTCGACCTGATGACCATGCAGGCCGAGCAGGGCCGCGTGAAGATGAGCCTCACCATCCCTGACGAGCCCGTGCTGGTGACTGCCGACCCCGACGAGCTCGGCAAGGTGATCGACAACCTGACCAGCAACGCGGTCAAGTACAGCCGCCCGGAGGGCACCGTCCACCTCGCTGTCGACACCGACGGCAAGCACGCCTGGGTCCTCTGCGAGGACACCGGACTCGGCATCTCGTCGGCCGACCAGGTGCACCTCTTCTCCGCCTTCCACCGTTCGAGCAACCCCGAGGCGCTGTCCATCCCGGGCACCGGCCTCGGACTGGCGATCTCGCGCCGGATCGCGCAGATGCACGGCGGCGAGATCATCGTGGCCTCCGAGCTCGGCGTCGGCAGCACCTTCCGCCTCCGGCTGCCCGTGCGCGAGGCCGACGAACACGGTGACGTCGTCGTCGACGCCTTCGACCTCGACGAGCCGGCCGACGAGATCTCCGTACGCCGGATCGGGCGCGCCGGCTGACCCTCACGACACGACTCCCGTGCGGCGTGTGACGCGAGGGACAGATGTGGTTTTCGGGGTAGATTCGCCAGCATGGCGACCCGTACGTCTTCCCCGACGGGTACGCGCAGCAAGGGCTCCTCCACGAAGGGGGGCTCCGCTTCGCGCTCCCGGTCGTCGGGAACCAAGAAAAAGGCAGCGTCAGGGCGAAAGCCCGCCGCGCGCTCAGGCGGCTCCACGCGCAAGCGTGGCCGTGCCCAGGCGCGCCGACCTGCTCCTCGGGCCGTGCGCAACGGGTCGGGCCCGATCGCCCGCGTCTTCACGGTGCTCGCTCGCGTCTTCGCGACGGCGTGGCTCGGCGTCGCGCACAGCGTCGGCGGGGGAGTACGCCGCATCGGCCACACCGCCCGTGACCTCGACCCCGAGCATCGTCGTGACGGTGCCGGCCTGTTCCTCGTGGGTCTCGCCCTCGTCGTCGCCGCATCGGTCTGGTGGCAGCTTCCCGGCTCCATCGGGGAGTTCATCCGGACCGTCGTGGCCGGCTCTGTCGGCCTGCTGGCGTGGTTCGTGCCGCTGCTGCTGTGCTTCGTCGCCTGGCGCAACCTCCGCGACCCCGAGCACAACGGGCCTGCCGGTCGGCAGGTGATCGGTTGGGGCGCGCTGCTCTTCGGCGTGCTCGGCATCGTGCACATCGCCAACGGCTCGCCCACACCCAAGATGGGCGACACCGCCCCGCTGCAGCAGGCAGGTGGGGCGATCGGCTTCGTGGTCTCCAAGCTGCTGATGGACCTGCTCCAGACCCCCTACGTGGTGGTACCGCTGCTGCTCCTGCTCGCGCTCTTCGGGGCACTCGTCGTGACGGCCACGCCCGTCTACCAGGTGCCGTCCCGGGCGCGGGCGCTCGGCGACCGGATCATGGGCCGGCACGTCCCGGCCGAGGACGGCTCGCCGACGGATGACACCACGCCGGTCAAGCGCCGCCGTGGTCGGGCGGCCGACGACGAGATCGACCCGGACATGGGCGACCCGGCGTACGACAGCCCGGTGTTGGAAGGCCGTGAGATGCGACGACGCTCCCGGTCGCGAGTGGGTGCGAGCGCCGTACCGGATCCCGACACCGAGGCCACGGGTCCGGTGGAGGGTGGCAAGGACGGCCTCGAGCCGCCCCCTCACACGCCGCTGCCCGCCCGCGTCGAGCAGCTCTCGCTCTCCGGCGACATCGCCTACTCGCTCCCCGACAGCCAGGTGCTCAAGCCCGGGTCGGTGCACAAGGCGCGCTCCAAGGCCTCCGACGACGTCGTCGAGCGACTCACGCAGGTGCTCGAGGAGTTCGACATCGACGCCCAGGTGACCGGCTACACCCGGGGCCCGACGGTGACGCGCTACATCGTGGAGCTCGGCCCCGCCGTCAAGGTCGAGAAGATCACCGGGATCCAGAAGAACATCGCGTACGCCGTCGCCTCGGCCGACGTGCGCATCCTCAGCCCCATCCCGGGCAAGTCCGCCGTCGGCATCGAGATCCCCAACGTCGACAAGGAGATCGTGTCGCTGGGTGACGTGCTGCGCTCGAACAACGCCCGCAACGACCACCACCCGATGGTCGTGGGCCTCGGCAAGGACGTCGAGGGCGGCTTCGTGGTGGCCAACCTGGCGAAGATGCCGCACCTGCTGGTGGCCGGCGCCACCGGTTCGGGAAAGTCGAGCTTCATCAACTCGATGATCACCTCGCTGCTGATGCGGGCGACGCCCGACGAGGTGCGGATGATCATGGTCGACCCCAAGCGGGTGGAGCTGAACGCCTACGAGGGCATCCCGCACCTGATCACGCCGATCATCACCAACCCCAAGAAGGCCGCCGAGGCACTGCAGTGGGTCGTGCGCGAGATGGACATGCGCTACGACGACCTGGCCAACTTCGGCTTCCGGCACGTCGACGACTTCAACAAGGCCGTCCGAACCGGGAAGCTCCAGGTCCCTGCCGGCAGCGAGCGCGTGCTCGCGCCGTACCCCTACCTGTGCGTGGTCGTCGACGAGCTCGCCGACCTGATGATGGTGGCGCCGCGGGACGTCGAGGACGCCATCGTCCGCATCACCCAGCTCGCCCGGGCCGCCGGCATCCACCTCATCCTGGCGACGCAGCGGCCCTCGGTCGATGTTGTCACCGGCCTGATCAAGGCCAACGTGCCGTCCCGGTTGTCGTTCGCCACCAGCTCGCTCGCCGACAGCCGGGTGATCCTCGACCAGCCGGGTGCGGAGAAGCTCGTCGGCCAGGGAGACGGGTTGTTCCTGCCGATGGGTGCCTCGAAGTCGGTGCGCGTCCAGGGGTCGTGGGTCACCGAGGCCGAGATCGCCCAGGTGGTCAAGCAGTGCAAGGACCAGCTCGCGCCGAACTACCGCGAGGACGTCACGGCGCCCGCGGCGGCCAGGCGCGAGCTCGACGACGACATCGGCAACGACATGGAGCTCGTGGTCCAGGCGATCGAGCTGGTGGTCTCCACGCAGTTCGGGTCCACCTCGATGCTGCAGCGCAAGCTGCGCGTGGGCTTCGCCAAGGCGGGCCGGTTGATGGACATCCTCGAGAGCCGAGGGGTGGTCGGGCCGAGCGAAGGCTCCAAGGCCCGTGACGTGCTGATCAAGCCCGACGATCTCGACGACGTGATCGCCAACATCCAGGGAGAGCAGTGATGGGTGTAACCGTTCGGCACAACTCGAAGCTGGCGGCCCTGGTCGCGCTGGCGGCGGCGGTCATCACCGTGCTCTGGTTCGCTCGCGCGCTGCAGACCGGGTCGATCGCCGACTGGGCGTGGTGTGCCCTCGTCGCCGCAGTCGGAGTGGTGCAGCTGCTGGTGGTTCGCGACAGCCGTGCGCCGCTGATGGTGGCTGACGAGCACGGTGTGCGCGTACGCCGCGGCGTGACCTGGACCGGGCTGCGCTGGCAGGACATCGAGAACGTCGAGGTGACGTCTGCCCGATCATGGCTGCGCGACGGCCAGATCGTCGTACACCCCCGCGCGGTCGAGGGTCCCCTCGAGGAGGCCGACGAGGGCGAGGAGCCCACTCCGGCACTCACGACGGAAAACCTCGTGGTCCCGCTCGCGCTCACCACACGTCTGGACTTCGAAGGCCTCACGGGAGAGCTGGTCGCCGACCTCGACGCCCTGGCCAGTGGTCGGGTGCCGGTGCTGGTGCTGAGCCGGCTGGAACCGGAGCGGCCGGAGAAGGAGCCCCGGTTGAGCCGCAAGGAGCGGGCGGGGCTCAAGGTCGCGTCCCCAGAAGACATCCCGGAAGACAGCGCAGGAGAGACCGCAGAAGAGAGCGCAGCAGAACACCCGGAAGACGTCGAAGTGGGCGTCACGCAGGACTTCGGCGAGATCCCCGCGCAGATATCAGTCGTCGATGACGCTGCCCCGGAGCCGGACGACGCCACCAAGGAGGAGCCGCAGCCCGAGGTCGTGGTCGAGCCCGATTTCGACCCCGTCGAACCGGTCCGGGAGGCACGACCGGCCGCGCGCACCGAGCTGATCAGGGACTCGGTCCGGAGGCTGCCGATGCCGCCGCCGATACCGGCACAGCGCAACGGTGACGGCCCCGTGGTGGTCGCCCAGGTCGGCGACCTCGAGCCCATCGAGCCCCGCGCGGCGGAGAACGCCGTGATCGGGCCGCTCATCGCCGCCGCTCGTCACCGCGCACGGCTGACCATCGACACGCTCAGCGAGCGCACCCGGATCCGTCCGCACGTGCTGGAGTGCATCGAGGTCGACGACTTCGAGGCCTGCGGTGGTGACTTCTACGCCCGGGGGCACCTGCGCACCCTGGCGCGGATCTTCGGTCTCGACGCCCAACAGCTTCTCGACCTGTACGACGACAAGTACGCGACCGCCGAGATCGAGGCCCGCCAGGTGTTCGAGGCCGAGCTGGCCACCGGCATCGGGGGCGGGGTGCGGGCCATCCGCACCGGTCCGCGATGGAGCCTGCTCGCTGCCTGCGTGCTCGCCCTGGCGACGGTGTGGGGCGGTGCCCGGGTCTTCAACGACACCCCGCAGGAGCTGGTCAGCCCGGCTCCGGGCGTGGTCGACTCGGCTGGTCTTGCGAGTGGCGGCGAGGACGACAGCCCGAAGGTGACCCTGGCCCCGCTCGAGGTGAACGCGGTGGGGGCCAGCCCCCAGGTCGTCGTACGTGACCGGGACGGGCGGATCCTCTGGGCCGGCAAGCTCGCGGCGGGCCAGCACCAGCAGGTGATCGGGCTGGCGCCCTTCGACGTGACCTCCAGCAACGGCGCCGCGGTGAAGGTGAGCTTCCTCGGCAAGGCCAAGGGTGCGGTCGGTGACTCCTCCGCAGCAGCCAGCAAGCAATTCGGCTGATTCGTCGCTCCGGGGAGCCTTCCGGCATACTCGACAAGGCTCATGACTACTCACAACTCATCCCTCGAGGCCGCCTCGGACCGCCCCGACTCCCCGTTGACCACCGTCGCCATGGTGACGCTGGGCTGCGCCCGCAACGAGGTGGACTCCGAAGAGCTCGCCGGGCGGCTCGAGGCGGGCGGGTTCAGCCTGGTGGAGGATCCCGCAGCCGCCGAGACGGTCGTGGTGAACACCTGCGGCTTCGTCGAGGCGGCCAAGAAGGACTCCGTGGACACCCTCTTGGCCGCTGCGGACCTCAAGGAGTCCGGACAGACGCAGGCCGTGGTGGCAGTGGGCTGCCTGGCTGAGCGTTACGGCGCAGAGCTGGCCACCTCGCTCCCGGAGGCCGACGCGATCCTGGGCTTCGACGACTACCCCGACATCGCCGGCAAGCTGCGCTCGATCCTGGCCGGCGAGACCCAGCACCCGCACACGCCACAGGACCGGCGCAGGCTGCTCCCCATCTCGCCTGCCGACCGGGGCGCCGCGGATGCCTACCAGCCCGGCCACGACCCGGAAACGACGCAGCGCCGCCGCCTCGACGACGGACCGATGGCCCCGCTGAAGCTGGCGTCTGGCTGCGACCGACGGTGCACGTTCTGCGCGATCCCGTCCTTCCGTGGCTCGTTCGTCTCGCGCCGCCCCTCAGACGTGCTCGCCGAGGCCCGCTGGCTGGCCGACCAGGGCGCGCGCGAGCTGTTCCTGGTCTCGGAGAACTCCACGTCCTACGGCAAGGACCTCGGCGACCTCCGCCTGCTGGAGACGCTGTTGCCCGAGCTGGCCGCTGTGGAGGGCGTCGAGCGTGTCAGGGTCTCCTACCTGCAGCCAGCGGAGACGAGGCCTGGACTGCTCAGTGCGATCGCATCGACGCCGGGCGTGGCGGCGTACTTCGACCTCTCCTTCCAGCACGCCTCGAATCCCGTCCTGCGTCGGATGCGCCGGTTCGGCGACAGCGAAGCGTTTCTCGGGTTGCTCGGCCAGGCGAGGGCACAGGCTCCCGAGGCCGGCGTCCGCTCGAACTTCATCGTCGGCTTCCCCGGCGAGACCGAGCACGACCTCGAGGTCCTGTGCGGCTTCCTCAGCGAGGCACGCCTCGACGCGATCGGGATCTTCGGCTACTCCGACGAGGACGGCACCGAGGCGGAGGCCTTCGAGGGCAAGCTCGACGAGGACGAGATCGTAGAGCGGGTCGCACACGTGACCGCGCTCGCGGAGGAGCTCACCGCGCAGCGGGCCGAGGAGCGACTCGGGGAGCGGGTCGACGTGCTCGTGGAGTCGGTCGAGAGGTTCGGCGGCGACCTCGTCGTCGAGGGCCGCGCCGCCCATCAGGGCCCGGAGGTCGACGGTTCGACGATGCTGGAGGGCGTGGCCGACCGTGTGGCTGTCGGTGACATGATTCAGGCGGTGGTGGTCGGCTCGCAGGGTGTCGACCTCGTTGCTCGGGACGTCCGGGAGAGCACACTGCGGAGGAGGGTCGATGAGCCAGCCACAGCGAGCTCCTGAACCAGCGCAGAAGCAGGTCAACAACTGGAACGTCCCCAACGCGCTGACCGCCCTGCGGATCGTGATGGTCCCGTTCTTCGGTTGGGCCCTGTTGCACGACGGAGGCACCGACCAGACCTGGCGCTGGGTCGCCTGGGCGCTGTTCTGCATCGCGATGGTCACCGACAAGATCGACGGGGACATCGCCCGCAAGCACAACCTGGTCACCAACTTCGGCAAGATCGCCGACCCGATCGCCGACAAGGCCATGACGGGGATGGCCTTCATCGGCCTGGCGATCATCGCCGGCTCGACGTGGGGCTCCACCTCTTTCCTGCCGGCCTGGCTGTGGTGGACCATCACGGTGGTCGTCCTGCTCCGCGAGTGGGCAGTCACGTTCGCCCGCCTCTCGATCGCCAAGGACGTCGTGATGCCGGCCAAGCAGAGCGGCAAGATCAAGACCGTGATGCAGGCCGTCGCCCTGGGCGGCTTCGTGGCCCCGTTCGGGCTGCTCACCGGGGCCCTCGAGGTGCCCGGTGACATCATCTGGTGGCTCTCGGCGGTCGCGATGGCCATCGCGGTGGTGCTGACCGCCACCTCGGGCGTGGAGTTCGCCCGGGACGTCGTACGTCACCGGCGCGGGCAGCCCGCGATCGCCCAGCGCTGACCGCTCTTCAGTCCGCGCGCTGTCGGTCCCGGTAGGCGCGCACGTTCTCGCGGTTGCCGCAGCCGCCCTCGCAGAACCGCTTGGAGCGGTTGCGGGACAGGTCGAACACAATGCTGTCGCAGTCGTCGGCGGCGCAGTTCTTGAGCCGGTCGAGTTCACGACTGCGGATGACGTCGGTGAACGCCATCGCCGCCTCGACCAGCATCCGGGTGGCGAGGGGCGCTTCCTGCGGAACGGCGTGGATGTGCCAGCCGAGGCCGTCGTGGTCGACGAGCTGGGGGAGAGCCTCGGAGTCGGCCAGCACCTGGTTCACCGCAGCCACGAGGTCGTCGCGATCGAGGCGCCACATCGTCCGCAGGCGCGGCCGCAGCGAACGTACGGCGTCCAGCTCGGCGTCGTCACCGGCACGGCTGCCGGACCAGCCGAGCTCGTCGAGGAACGCGACCAGCTCGTCTCGGGTGCGCAGGGTGTCCTCGCCCGAACCCTCCCCGGGGTCGGTGTTGACCAGTGCCGCCGCGGCTCCCAGGGCAATCTCGGTGTCATGGGCAAAAGTCACATTGACTCCTGACGTCTCATCCTTCTAGAGTAACCAGTGTACTTAACTTTTGCTCCTGACAGGCGGTGAAGGATGTCCACGAGGTCCACCAGTGCCGGACTCCTGCTAGCGCTGCTCGCCGCGATCACCTTCGCCACCTCCGGCCCGTTCGCCAAGGCGCTGCTCGATACGGGCTGGACCCCCGGCTCGGTGGTCTTCCTGCGGATCGCCGGGGCGGCGCTGCTGCTCCTGGTGCCGACCGTACGTGCCCTCGACGGTCGGTGGCACCTGCTTCGCCGGGAGTGGCGCACGGTGCTGGCCTACGGCCTGTGCGCGGTCGCGCTGCCCCAGGTGGCGTTCTTCTTCGCCATCGAGCACCTCTCGGTCGGCGTGGCGCTGATGCTGGAGTACCTCGGCCTGGTCCTGGTGGTGGCCTGGCAGTGCCTGCTCGCGCGCCGGCTCCCGCGGCCGCCGACCGTGCTCGGGATCGTGCTGGCCGTGGTCGGGCTGGCACTGGTCCTCGACGTGCTCGGCGGCGTGCGGATCGATGGCATCGGGGTCGCCTGGGGGCTGCTCGCGGCGGTCGGTCTGGCGTCCTTCTTCCTGATGTCGGGCAGGTCCCACGAGACGGCACTCCCACCCCTGGCGCTGGCCGGGAGCGGCCTGGTCGTCGGGGCGGTCGGCTTCGCTGTCCTCGGGCTCCTCGGCGCGCTGCCCATGGAGTTCCACGCTGCTCCGGTGGAGCTCGCCGGCGTCGCCCTGCCGTGGTGGGCAGCGGTGCTCGAGCTGGGCGTGGTCGCGGCGGCGACGCCGTATGTCGCGGGCATCTTTGCCGCGCGCATCCTCGGCGCCAAGCTGGCCTCGTTCGTGGGCCTCTCGGAGGTCCTGTTCACCGTGCTGCTCGCCTGGTTGCTGCTGGGGGAGCTGCCCCGGGCGGTCCAACTGGTCGGCGGCCTCTTCATCCTGGCCGGGGTCGTGGCGGTACGCGCCGAAGAAGCCCGCCCGGTCCGGATCGACGGGCGGAACCTCTCGTCAGCGGGTGAAGCGCACCTGACGGTCGGTGTACCGCTGCTCGGCGAGGGCCCGGTAGTGGCGGACGATCGGGTCCAGGGTGGCGGCGTCGACATCGCGGCGGCGCAGGACGACCGAAGTGTTGTTGGAACGGTGGAGGAGCACCGCCCAGCCTGAGCTGCGGGGCTCGCCGACCACGTCGACGGGCTGCAGGCCGTCGGCCAGGTCGAAGCGCTCGCTGCCGAGACTGTTGCGTACGGTCAGGATCGAGCCACGCAGGCTGACCACCTGCGGGGTGCTCGCGATCAGCAGTGCCCAGAGTCCGACGACGACAGCAACGCCGACGACCACGGAGAGGAACTCGTCCGCGCTGCGGGTCTGGGCGTAGCGCAGGCCGAGGGCGGAAGTGCCGGCGACGGCAAGAAGGAGCATGGCGGCGGCGATTGTCCTGGCGCCGTGACCGGCCTTCCAGTGCGCGTGGGCGGGGATCGTCGACGACGTGGGCCAGATGGCACTGACCTGCGAGGCCATCTCGGCTGACTCGGCTGACTCAGTGGCTACCTGGAGCTCGCCAGCCTCGGCCTCGGCCTCGACCTCGGCCTCCACCTCGGGCTCCACCGCGGTGTCCGGGCCCTCGACGGTGTCGTGGGTCGGCACCTTCTGCACCGGGATGACGGGCTGGCCGGTGGGCTGCTTGTGCTTGCCGGTCGCAGACTCATCCTCGGAGAGAAGATCGCTGAATCGGGCGAGTGTGCCCGTCACGTTCTTCAGGACTGACTTGTTCGCTGGCGTGCCTTGGCCGCGGTGTCGCATCTTTGTTTATCCCCCGTGTGTTTCATGCACTTCCCCTGACCGTCTCCGGTCGGTCACCCAAGCATGTAACGAGTCTGGCCAGAAAGGGACATTTGACCGTTAAGTCATACATCGCGGACTAGTCCGGTCGCGCCTCACTTGACACTGTCGGAACGCAGCTCCTTGGCGCGCTCGATGTTCATCGCCGCGCCGACCAGAGCGAGGTGGGAGAAGGCCTGCGGGAAGTTGCCGACCATGCGTTCGCCGGCCACGTCGTACTCCTCGCTGAGCAGCCCGACGTCGTTGGCCAACCCCACGAGACGGTCCATCAGCCGGGCCGCCTCGTCGGCGCGCCCGGACAGGGCGTACGCCGAGACGAGCCAGAACGAGCAGGCCAGGAACGGGTGCTCGCCGCCCTCGAGACCGTCGATGCCGGACGCCGTGCGGTAGCGCATCAGCAGCCCACCGCGCATCAGGTCCTCCTCGACCGCCTTGATGGTGCCCACCATCTTCGGGTCGTCGCCGTCGATGAAGCGGACCAGCGGCAGCACGAGGAGGGACGCGTCGACCTCGCGGGTGTCGTAGTGCTGGGTGAAGGTGTTGCGCTCGGCGTCGTACCCGTGCGTCATGATCTCCTCGCGCACCTGGTCGCGAACCGCACGCCACTCGTCGACCGGGCCGTGGAGCCCGTGCTCCTCGACGCCCTCGATCGCGCGGTCGAACGCGGCCCACACCATCACCTGGCTGTGGGTGAAGCGCCGCTGCTCCCCGCGGATCTCCCAGAGGCCGTTGTCGGGCCGGCGCCAGTCCTCGGCGAGGTCGTTGACCAGGGTGCGCTGCAGGCTCCAGCTGTCGCGGGTCTCGGGAACCCCGTTGTTGCGGGCCATGGACAGCGCGCACATCACCTCGCCCAAGACGTCGGTCTGGCGCTGGTCGACGGCGCCGTTGCCGATGCGCACCGGTCTGGAGTCGGCGTACCCCGCCAGGTGGGAGAGCTCGCGCTCGGGGAGATGGCGACCGCCCTCGACCGTGTACATGACCTGCATGTCGTCGGGGTCGCCGGCGATGGCGCGCAACAACCAGTCGCGCCAGTGGTGGGCGGCGTCGGCGCGCCCGGCGGCCAGGAGTGACTCGAGGGTCAGCGCCGCGTCGCGCAGCCAGCAGTAGCGGTAGTCCCAGTTGCGTTCGCCGCCGAAGTCCTCCGGCAGCGATGTGGTCGGCGCAGCGACGATGCCGCCCGTGTCGATGTGGGTCAGGCCGCGCAGGGTGACCAGGCTCCGGACGACCTGGCGGCGCCAGGGCCCGGGGTACTCGCATGCGTCGGCCCACTTCTGCTGCTCGTCGAGCGTCCAGGCGAGCTGCGCGTCGATGTCGACCGCGTCGGGGATCTTCCGGTAGGAGGGGACCCACGTGAGCGTGAAGTCCAGCCGGTCGCCGGCCGAGACGTCGAAGGTCTCCTCGTGGTGCCCGTCGACCGCGGGTGGCAGGCGCGGCCCCGTGAGGATCAGCTTGTCCGGTCCGGCGGTGGCGACGATGGCCGGCTCGCCCTCGACGTGCTCGCGGTGGACCCACGGCCGGATCTGGCCATAGGCGAAGCGGACCACCCAGCTGTGCCGGATCGAGACCGTGCCGCGCACACCCTCCACACGGCGTACGACGTCGGCACGTCTGTCGCCGGTCGGCATCAGATCGGTGATCCGGACCTCGCCCTCGTCGGTGTGGTACGTCGTCTCGAGGACGGCGGTGTCACCGACGTAACGTCGCGTGGCCGAGTGCTTGCCCGATGGACCCAGGAGCCAGTGGCCGTTCTCGTCGGTGCCGAGCAGCCCGGCGAAGCACGCCGGCGAGTCGAACTGGGGGAGACAGAGCCAGTCGACGGAACCGTCGATGCCGATCAGGGCGACGGTGTGCCCGTCGCCGATGGCGGCGTAGTCCTCGATCGGCAGCGGCATGACCGCAGGCTAGCGACCCGGCGGGTCGGGGGCCGTCCGTCGCGCGGCGGGCTGAGACGACGCTAGCGTCGGACCATGACCGATCCGGCCGCGGTGCATGCAGCGCTCCTCACGCGCGGGGAGACGGTCGGCTGCGCCGAGTCCCTGACCGGCGGAGAGCTGGCCGCGCTGTTGAGTGCGACGCCCGGAGCGTCCGGGACCTTTATGGGTGGGGTGGTCACCTACGCGACGGAACTCAAGCGTCGCCTGCTCGGGGTGACGGCCACCGAGATCATCTCCGCCGAGTGCGCCGTGCAGATGGCCACCGGCGTGCGCGATCTCCTTGATGTCGACTGGGCCCTGGCCACGACGGGGGTCGCCGGGCCGGACCTCCAGGAAGGCGCGGCCGCGGGGACCGTGTTCGTCGGGTTGGCCGGACGGAGGTCGGTGAGGTTCGTGCGTCTCGCGCTCGACGGCGACCGGCAGGCGATCCGGTCCGGTGCCTGCTCGGGAGCCCTCGACCTGTTGCTGACGGAGGTCTCCCGTGGATGAGCTCGTGGCTGTCGCGGACGCGTTGTACGCCGGGTCGGTGGATGCCTTCACCGAGGCGCGCAACCAGGCCGCCAAGCAGGTCGGCGACAAGGAGCTGGCCGCTCAGATCAAGAAGCTGAAGAAGCCGTCGGTCGCCGCATGGGCGGTCAACCTGCTCGTCCGCCGCGAGAGTGAGCAGATCGACTCCGTGCTCGGGATGGCCGAGCAGCTGCGCGCCGCGGCCGAGGCGCTCGACGGCGCCGAGCTGCGGGCGTTGACCAAGCAGCGCCGGCAGCTGACCAGCGCGCTGGCGTCGTCGGCGAGGTCCCTGGCCCGCGACGCGGGTGTCCGGCTGACCGGGCCGGTGGTCGACCAGGTGGAGGGCATGATCACCGCCGCGATGCTCGATCCAGTGGCCGCCCAGGTGGTGCGCACCGGGCGCATCGTCACCGCGTTCAGGTCGACCGGGGTCTCCGAGCTCGACGTCGACGGTGTGGTCGCCGTGCCGGAGGCCATCGACGTGCGTGCCACGCCGACGGAGGACGAGGCCGAGGATTCCGAGCCGGTCGCGCTGCACGTCGTACCCGACGGGGGAGCGAAGCTCGCCGCGGCCGAGGACGCGCTCGAAGAGGCCACTGCGCACGTCACCGCCGCGGAGCAGGAGCTGGCCGAGGCCGAGGGTGCGGTGGAGGAGCTCAACGCCCGGCGGCTGCAGCTCCAGGGCGAGGCAGACGAGCTGCGGCGACGGCTCGCGGCGATCGAGGACGACGTCGACCAGGTCGACGAGGACCTCGAGGAGGCCGAGGACACCCGCGACGACGCGAAGGTGGTGCTCAGCGAGGCTCGTGCCTCCCGGGCCTCGGCCGAGGAGGAGCTGGCCAGGCTGCGCGACTGAGAGCTGCACGCCTGCTTTTCGGTGATCTGTCGCACGAAACGAGCAATTGTCTACTGAACAACTTGAAGGAGGTCGTCGACCGGCTGCATGAGTACCACCGGATCGGCATCGACGAGTTCATCCTGTCCGGCTACCCGCACGTCGAGGAGGCGTACTGGTTCGCCGAGGGCGTCAAGCCGATCCTCCGCGCCAAGGGCATCTACGGGGACGACGTACAGGCCGACCGGAGGCTCGCCTCGGCCTGAGCTCGAGCCACGAGATGACCGCGCGACGTGTGTCGGTGGGCCGTCCTAGGGTCGGCACATGACTCTCTCGGACTTCGCACATCCCTCCCACACCGAGCTGCTGCTGCGCTACCTGCAGCGTGAGCGCGAGAACCTGATCGGCACGCTCGACGGGGTGAGTGACTACGACGCCCGCCGCCCGATGACACCGAGCGGCACCAGCCTCCTGGGCATGATCAAGCACGTCGCGAGCGTGGAGATCGGCTACTTCGGCGACTGCGTGGGACGACCGTGGCCCGAGCCGATCGCGTGGGACAACGAGGAGGCCTACGAGGCCGGGGAGGACATGTACGCCCTGGCCGACGAGTCGCGCGAGATGCTGCTGGACCTCTATCGCAGGTCCTGGGCCTTCAGCGACCAGAACATCCGCGAGCTCGGGCTCGACGCCCCGGCGACCGTGCCCTGGTGGCCGGAGGGCCGCAAGGAGACCACGCTCGGCTACATCGTGGTGCACATGCTCGCCGAGACCGCCCACCACGCAGGTCACGCCGACATCCTGCGCGAGTCCATCGACGGACGCGGAGGCCGCGACCACGACGATGTCGGCGACGCAGACCACTGGTCCGCGTTCGTGGCGAAGATCCAGGCGGCCGCGGACGCCCACCGCTGACACCGGTCGGTCCTAGGGTCGGGGCCATGAACCCGATCAGCACTGAGCGCACGTCAGTGACCGAGGACTTGCTCCACTACCTGCAGGAAGAACGCGAGCACCTCGTGGACACCCTCACCGGACTGTCCGAGTACGACGTGCGCCGGCCGATGACGCCGTCCGGGACCAGCCTGCTCGGACTGGTCAAGCACGTCCTGAGCGTCGAGCTCGGCTACCTGGCCGACTGCGTGGGCAGACCCTCCGGCATCGCCCTGTCGTGGACCAACGAGGACGCGTTCAACGACAGCGCAGACATGTGGGCGAAGCCAGACGAGAGCCGGGAGTGGTTGCTCGACCTCTACCGGCAGTCGTGGGCTCACTGCGACGGCGCGGTCCGTGAGCTTGGGCTGGATGCTCCGGCGTCCGTGTCGTGGTGGTCCGAGAAGAAGCGCGAGACGACGCTGGGCCACCTGCTGGTGCGCATGGTCGCCGAGACCGCGCACCATGCGGGGCACGCCGACATCCTCCGCGAGGAGATCGACGGACGGCCAGGGAGTGACCACGACGAGATCGGCGACGAGGCGTGGTGGACGGCGTTCGTGGCGAAGATCCAGGCAGCGGCAGACGCGCACCGCGAGAGCTGAGCTTCGGTGGTTGAGGAGCGAGCTCCAGCGAGCGTCTCGAAACCTCAGTCGCGCGACCGATGTGCGCGGCGCCGCGAATGACTACGGTCTTTTCCGTGAACTGGAAGCCACCACTCCTCGACGCGCTCATCGCTGCCGTGTTCCTGGCGATGACCACGGCCGAGGCGCTGTTCAGCTCCGACGTGGACAAGCCCGTCGAGCACGTTGTCGTGGCCGGTATCGGGATGGTCGCCCTGGCCTGGCGCCGTCGAGCCTCTCTGGTCGTGGCGGGGATCGTGATCCTGTCCAACGTCATCTCCAACCCCCAGAACGAGTTCACCACCCTGCTCTCGCTGGTGCTGGTCTCCTTCACAGTCGGCGCGGAGAACGATCCGCCGTGGAGCTACCTCGGACTGGGCCTCGTCTTCATCCCGTTCATGGTCGTGAGCATCATCCAGAGCTTCGAACCGAGTGACCTGGCCGCTGGAATGGTGTTCTTCGCCGGGCCCTGGGCAGTAGGCGTCGTCACCCGGGGACGCATCGCGAGCGCGGACGAGGCAGTCGCGCGCGCAGAGCAGCTGGAGCGCAACCGTGAGCTGGAAGCGGCGAAGGCGGCGGCCGAGGAACGCACCCGGATAGCCCGCGAGCTCCACGACATCGTGTCCCACTCGATCAGCGTGGTGACCATCCAGACCCAGGCCGTACGCCGGCGACTGGGCCCCGAGCACGCCGCAGAGGCCCGCGACCTCGCGGCAGTCGAGGCGACCGCCCGCGGGGCGCTGGCGGAGATGCGCCGTCTCTTCGGCGTGCTGCGCACAGAGGGACAGCAGCTCGACCTCTCACCCCAGCCAGGGCTGGGGGAGCTGGACCGCTTGGTGCGCAAGGTGGGTTCCGGTGACATGGAGGTGCGCCTGCGGGTCGAAGGTGATCCGGTGGCGCTCAGTCCGGGCGTCGACCTGGCGGCGTACCGCATCGCGCAGGAGGGTCTCACCAACGCCATCAGGCATGCGCAGGCAACGCGGGCCGACGTGCTCGTCAGGTACTCGCCCGACCGGCTCGAGGTCGAGGTGGAGGACAACGGGCGCGGGCTGCCCCGCAGCAAGTTCGCCAACGGCGCGTCGTCCAACGGGGGCGGCCACGGCCTCGTCGGCATCCGCGAACGCGTCGCGCTCTACGGCGGCACCGTCGAGCTGGTGCCGTCATCCACCGGTGGGGTGCGCCTCGCCGTCAGCCTGCCCCTGAAGGAGACAACGACATGACCATCCGGGTAGCGATCGTCGACGACCAGGGCATGGTGCGGGCCGGGTTCCGCTCGCTGCTGGCCGGTGAGGAGGACTTCGAGATCGTCGGCGAGGCCGCGAACGGCGAGGAGGCCGTCGAGATGGTCTCGCAGCTCGTGCCGGACGTGACCCTGATGGACATCCGGATGCCGCTTCTCGACGGCATCGCCGCCACCCGCCAGCTGGTCGAGGCAGGAGTGGAGACCAAGGTGCTGGTGCTCACGACCTTCGACCTCGACGAGTACGTCTTCGAGGCCCTGCGTGCCGGCGCCTCCGGATTCCTGCTCAAGGACGCTCCGGCCGAGGAGCTCGCCGCAGCCATCCGCGTCGTGGCAGCGGGGGAGTCGTTGCTGGCGCCCGGAGTGACCCGACGGGTGATCGACGCGTTCGTACGGCGACCGGCCCCACCGGCGACGCCGAACGAGCCGCGACTCGAACAGCTCACGCCACGCGAGGTCGAGGTGCTCGGCCTCCTCGCACGCGGGCTGTCGAACCTCGACATCGCGAGCAAGCTGTTCGTCTCCGAGGGCACCACCAAGACTCACGTGAGCAACGTGCTGACCAAGCTGGGCCTGCGTGACCGCGTGCAGGCGGTGATCTTCGCCTACGAGAACGCCGTCGTGACCCCCGGTGACCGGGTCGAAGATCCGTCGTACGACTGAGGCAGGAATCCTCCTCGCGGCAGATCCGGTTGAGACGGAGCCCCGGAAGGCTGGTGCACACCAACCCACCACCGAGGGAGCACCGAAATGACCGCCATCACCACCACCCCCGCGGACCTCGTCGAGGCCCGCTCCGCCACCAAGCGCACCCGGTCCGCCGCTCTGCGGCGCGGCTTCTTCGTCGCATCGCCGATTCTCGCCGGCATCCTGCTGGTGGTCGCGACCATCGCCGACCCCGGCGCCGGCAGCACCGGCCAGGAGATGAACCAGGCCTACACCGAGAACCCCGGCGCGCTGCAGTGGCACTCGTTGACGCTGCACTGGTCTTACGCGCTCTGGGGTGTCACGGCGTTCATGGCCGCGGCGTACGTCAAGGGCAGGGGCTCCGTCCTCGCCAACATCGGCGCCTTCCTGGGCTTCGTCGGCATGACCACCCTGCCCGGCATCCTCGCGGTCGACTGGTACGACTCCTCGATCGGCCAGGTCTACGGCGTGGACGCCATCGCCTCGCTGCACGAGCACATGGACGAGACCCTGTGGGCGCTGCCGTTCTTCGCCTTGCCGGGCATCATCGGCCTGCTGCTGTGCATGCCCGTTGCGGTCGCCGGGCTGTGGCGCGCTGGAGTCGTGCGCTGGTGGTCCTTCGCGGCCGCCCTCGCCGGCACCGCCACCTTCATCGGCAGCGGCGTCACGGTCTGGGGCGTCTCCCTCACCGCCGTGCTGTTCACGGTCCTCGGCGTGGACCTGGCCCGCGGAACGCGGTCTCCGCGAGCCTGACAGGGCCGACGGCCCCGGACGGAGACCTGCTCGTCCGGGGCCGTCGAGCGTCCGGAACGTCATACGAACTGGTCGCCATGACAACCTGTCGTTCGAGCAACCACTTCGTATGACGCTGCTACTCGGCCCAGTCCCGGGAGCGCTCGACGCCCTTGCGCCACAGTGCGTACGCCGCGTCGGTGCGCGCCTTGACCTCGTCCGACTCGTCAGGTGTGAACTCGTGGTCCAGCTTCCAGGTCGCTCGCAGGTCGTCGGTCGACTCCCAGACGCCGGTGCCGAGGCCGGCCATGAAGGCCGCGCCCAGGGCGGTGGTCTCGACGATCTCCGGTCGCTGCACGGGTACGCCGAGGAGGTCGGCCTGGAGCTGGCAGAGCAGGTCGTTGGCCGCCGCGCCGCCGTCGACCATCAGCGACGTCAGCTCGGTCGGCATCGTGTCGGTGACGTCGCGCACCTCGAAGGTGATCGCCTCGAGGGTGGCCCGCACGATGTGCGCCCGCGTCGTACCTCGAGTGATCCCGAGGATCGTGCCGCGCGCGTGCGGGTCCCAGTGCGGAGCCCCGAGGCCAGTGAGCGCCGGGACGAAGACCACGCCGTCGGTGCCGTCCACGGTCGCGGCGATCGCCGCCGTCTCGGCGGCCGAGCCGACGATCTGGAGACCGTCACGGAGCCACTGGACCGCGGCCCCGGTCACGAAGATCGCACCCTCGAGGGCGTAGGTCAGCTCGCCGTCGGGCGACTTCCAGGCTGCGGTGCTGAGCAGGCCGGCGTCGGAGCGCACCACCTCGGAGCCCGTGTTGGTGAGGATGAACGAGCCGGTGCCGAACGTGCACTTGGAGTCGCCCACGTCGAAGCAGGTCTGCCCGAAGAGGGCTGACTGCTGGTCGCCGGCGATGCCGGCCACCGGCAGCTCGAGGTCGAGGAAGCTCTTGGGGTCCGTCGTGGCGAGCTCACCCCAGTTGGGCACGATCTCGGGCAGCGCATCCATCGGCACGTCGAAGAGCTCGCAGAGCTCCTCCGACCACTCGCCCGCCTCGAGGTCGAAGAGCAGGGTCCGGCAGGCGTTGGAGACGTCGGTGATGTGCCAGGTGCCGCGGGTCATCCGCGCGATCAGGTAGGAGTCCACGGTGCCGATCGCGTAGCGGCCGTCCTTGACCAGGGCCCACGTGTTCGGCTCGTTCTCGGCGAGCCAGACCAGCTTGGTGCCGGAGAAGTAGGGATCGAGGCGGAGTCCGGTCAGCTCGGTGACCCTCTCCTCGTGGCCCTCGTCCCTCATCCGCCGGCAGATGTCCGCCGTACGCCGGTCCTGCCACACGATCGCGCGTCGGGGGGACCCCAGGGTCTCGCGGTCCCAGAGCAGCACCGTCTCGCGCTGGTTGGTGATCCCGATGCCCTTGAGGTCGTCCTTCGAGCCGTCCCAGGACTTCAGGCAGTCGCGAACCGCCTCGAGGGTGGCCTGCCAGATCTCCTCGGGCGCGTGCTCGACCCAGCCCGGTTTGGGGAAGTGCTGCCGGAACTCCTGGTTGGCCTTGGCCGCGATGGTGCCCTCGGGGGTCACCACCAGCGCCGTCACGCCGGTGGTCCCTGCGTCGATCGCGAGGATGCTCATGCGCCCAGAGACTAGACGGGTAAATCCACGGCCTGTGTGGGGGAGGGGTGGACGCCATGGAAGGCTTCACGGTTTCATGTGATCGTTCAAATCGGCAGCAACGCCCACCGTCCCCATTCATCAGGAGATCGCCATGCGCGTCGGAGTCCTCACCGGAGGAGGCGACTGCCCCGGTCTGAACGCGGTCATCCGGGCCGTCGTCCGTAAGGGCGTCAAGGAGTACGGCTATGAGTTCGTCGGCTTCCGCGACGGCTGGAAGGGACCGCTGGAGGGGCTGGCCAGCGAGCTCGGCATCCCCCAGGTGCGCGGCATCCTCCCGCGGGGCGGCACCATCCTCGGCTCCTCGCGCACCAACCCGTTCAAGGTCGAGGGCGGCGTGGAGCAGATCAAGCAGAACCTGCTCGACCTCGACGTCGAGGCGCTGGTGGCCATCGGAGGCGAGGACACGCTCGGAGTGGCGACCAGGCTGCACGACCTCGGCGTCAACGTGGTCGGTGTCCCCAAGACGATCGACAACGACCTCAACGCCACCGACTTCACCTTCGGCTTCGACACCGCGGTCAACATCGCGATGGAGGCGATCGACCGGCTGCACACCACGGCCGAGTCGCACCACCGCGTGCTGGTGGTCGAGGTCATGGGCCGCCACGCCGGCTGGATCGCGCTGCACGCGGGCCTCGCAGGTGGCGCCAACGTGGTGCTGATCCCGGAGAAGCCGTTCGACATCCAGGCCGTCTGTGCCCTGGTCGAGCAGCGATTCCAGAGCCACTACGCGCCGATCCTGGTCGTCTCCGAGGGTGCCGTCCCGGTCGAGGGTGGCGACATGACGCTCGTCTCCGGCGAGAAGGACGCCTTCGGTCACGTACGTCTCGGTGGCATCGGAGACCGGCTGGCGCACGAGATCGAGCAGCGCACCGGCAGCGAGGCCCGGGCCGTCGTACTCGGCCACGTCCAGCGCGGCGGCACGCCGACCGCGTTCGACCGGTGGCTGGCCACGCGCTTCGGGCTGCACGCGATCGACGCCGTCCACGACGGAGACTTCGGGAAGATGATGGCGCTGCGGGGCACCAAGATCGTCCGGGTGCCCCTGATCGAGGGCACCGGTGAGCTCAAGCTGGTCGACCCCGAGGAGTACGCCGAGGCCGAGGTCTTCTTCGGCTGAACCCAGATGCGAGGCCAAATTGTTACGCGTGGGGCCTTTGTGACTGGTGAGACATACCTCACAATGACGGGACCTACTCCACCAGGAGGTCGCCATGTCCACGACCACGGATCGCGAACCTGACGTCAACGGCCCGCAGCCAGATCTCAAGCGGGTGATGGGTCCCGGCCTGCTGCTGTTGTTCATCGTCGGCGACATCCTCGGGGCCGGCGTGTACGCCGTCACCGGGCAGCTGAGCGGGATCGTGGGCGGCATCGCCTGGCTGCCGTTCCTGGTGGCTTTCATCGTGGCGACCCTCACGGCGCTGTCGTACCTGGAACTGGTCTGCAAGTACCCGCAGGCTGCGGGCGCGGCGCTCTACACGCACAAGGCGTTCGGTGTTCACTTCGTGACGTTCCTCGTCGCCTTCGGAGTGATCTGCTCCGGCATCACCAGCGCCGCCACGTCGTCCAACGTGTTGGCGCAGAACCTGACCGGTGGTTTCGAGGCCAACGGCTGGATCGACTCGACTCCCGGCACCGGCACCATCATGCTGATCGCGCTCGGGTTCATGGTGCTGCTCGCGCTGATCAACCTGCGCGGCGTCGGTGAGTCGGTCAAGTTCAACGTCATCCTCACCCTGGTCGAGGTCGCCGCGCTGACCATCGTCATCGGCGTCGGCTTCTACGTGATGGCCCAGGGTGACGGTGACTTCAGTCGCGTCACGACCTTCACCGACTCCGGTGACAAGGGGTTGTTCCTCGCGGTCACGGCTGCCACGTCGATCGCGTTCTTCGCGATGGTCGGGTTCGAGGACTCGGTCAACATGGTCGAGGAGACCAAGGAGCCGGCGAAGATCTTCCCGCGCACGCTGCTCACCGGTCTCGGCATCGCAGTCATCATCTACATGCTGGTCGCGGTCTCGGTCGTCACCGTGCTCACCTCGGACCAGATCGCCAACGCCTCCGAGGGGCGGGCGCTGCTCGAGGTGGTGCGGGTCGGCTCGCCGGACTTCCCGATAGACAAGATCTTCCCGTTCCTGGCCTGCTTCGCGGTGGCCAACACCGCGCTGATCAACATGCTCATGGCCAGCCGGTTGCTCTACGGTCTGGCCAACCAGGACGTGTTGCCGCGCGCCCTCGGCAAGGTCTCGCCCAACAGTCGCGCGCCGTACGTCGGCATCATGTTCTCCACCGCGCTCGCCCTGGGCCTGATCATCTACGTCGCCCAGAGGGCCGAGGACGAGATCGTCCTCAACCTGGCGAGCGTGACCTCGCTGTTGCTCCTCGCGGTGTTCACGGTCGTCAACGTGGCCTGCCTGGTGCTGCGTCGCGACGGCGACAGCGGCCACTTCAGGTCGCCCGGCCCCACGCCCGCCATCGCGGCCCTGCTCTGCGCATTCCTGATCGGGCCGTGGGTCGACCGGGACGCGCTGATCTACCAGATCGCGGGCGGGTTGATGCTCATCGGCATCGTGCTGTGGGCGATCACCTACTTCATCAACCGGTCCCAGAACCCTCCGGCCGGCCAGATCCGCGACCCTGAGCACCTCGGCGGGTAGTCACGCCGGGCACGCCCCCGGAGAGCGACCCGTAGCATGGTGCGGTGTCCGAACGAGTACCTGACCTCGCGTCACTGCACGCGATGGGGCCCGCCCAGCAGCCGTCGTACCCAGACGTGGCGGCGGTCGAGGCCGCTGTCGCGCGCCTGCGCCGGATGCCGCCCCTCGTCTTCGCCGGCGAGTGCGACGCACTGAAGGAGAAGCTCGGGGCCGTCGCCAAGGGCGAGGCGTTCCTGCTCCAGGGTGGCGACTGCGCCGAGACGTTCGACGGGGTGACCGCCGACAACACCCGCAACAAGCTGCGGGTGCTGCTGCAGATGGCCGTCGTGCTGACGTACGCCGCGTCGGTCCCTGTGGTGAAGCTCGGCCGGCTCGCCGGTCAGTTCGCCAAGCCGCGCTCGTCGGACTTCGAGACCCGCAACGGGGTCACTCTCCCCGCCTACCGCGGCGACGCGGTCAACGGCTTCGAGTTCACCGAGGAGTCGCGCGTCCCTGACCCGCAGCGGCTCGTCGAGGTGTACCACGCATCCGCTGCGACGCTGAACCTCGTGCGCGCCTTCGTCACCGGCGGCTACGCCGACCTGCGGCAGGTGCACACCTGGAACACCGATTTCGTCCTCGGGTCCGAGGTGGGACGGAAGTACGAGCAGGTGGCTGCCGAGATCGACCGCGCGCTCAGCTTCATGAAGGCGATCGGGGCCGACCCCGACGAGTTCCACCGCGTCGACTTCCACTCCAGCCACGAGGCGCTGATCCTCGAGTACGAACACGCCATGACCCGCATCGACAGCCGCACCCAGCTGCCGTACGACGTCTCCAGCCACTTCGTCTGGATCGGTGAGCGGACCCGCCAGCTCGACGGTGCCCACGCGGAGCTGCTCAGCCACATCCAGAACCCGATAGGGGTCAAGCTCGGTCCGACCTCGACCGCCGACGACGCGATCGCGCTGGCCGGGCGACTCAACCCGACGAACGAGCCCGGACGGCTGACCTTCATCACCCGCATGGGCGCAGGCAAGATCCGCGAAGCCCTGCCGCCGCTGCTGGAGAAGATCGACGCCGCCGGGATCGAGGTCGCGTGGGTGTGCGACCCGATGCACGGCAACACCTTCGAGGCGTCCTCGGGCTACAAGACCCGTCGTTTCGACGACGTCATCGAGGAGGTCCAGGGCTTCTTCGACGTGCACCGCGCCGTCGGCACCTGGCCGGGAGGTCTCCACGTCGAGCTCACCGGAGACGACGTCACCGAGTGCGTGGGTGGGGGCGAGCACCTGCTCGAGGCCGACCTGTCCGACCGCTACGAGTCGGTCTGCGACCCGCGGCTCAACCGGGTGCAGTCCCTCGAGCTGTCCTTCCTCGTCGCCGAGATGCTCCGCAAGGCGTGAGGTCTCGCGAGCTCACCGGTGAGCACCTCGAGTTCTGGCGCGAACGGCATCTCTGCTCGGTGACCACCCTCCGGCGCGACGGGTCGCCGCACGTCGTACCCATGGGCATCGTCATCGACCCAGAGAGCAACAGTGCCTGGGGCATCACCTCGCGGACCTCCCAGAAGGTGGCGAACCTGCGCGCCGGCCACGACACACGCGTGGCCGTCAACCAGGTCGACGGCATGCGGTGGTCGACCATCGAGGGCACCGCCGAGGTGCTCGACGACCCGGACTCCGTCGCCGAGGCCGTACGCCGCTACACCGAGCGCTACCGCCCACCGCGCGTGAACCCCCTGCGGGTCGCCCTGCGGATCACCATCACCCGGGTCATCGGCTACGTCTGAGATACGTCGTCAACCACTCGCAGGTTGCTCCTGCCGATGTGCGAGGCCGGCTCGTCGGCTGAGGGTGGCCGCTGCCCAGACCGAGAGGACGAGGGCGGCGAGGAGGTAGGCGTTACCGACGAGGTGGTCGTGCGGCCCCCACGCGAACTCGCGGCCCTCGCTGTAGGGCGGCCAGACGACTGGTCGGAGCACGAACACCGCGGCCCATGACGCGCCCGCCCACCGACTGCGCTCCCACAGCACCAGCGCGACCGGCACCGCCCACACCCAGTGGTGCGACCACGAGACCGGGGACGCGATCAGCATCGCCAGCGCTCCCAGGCAGCTTCCGAGCACCCGGTCACCGCGCCGCCACCACGCAGCGGCGACGACCAGTACCGCAACCGAGAGCGACCCGGCGAGCACCAGCCAGAGCAGGGTCGGCGGGGGACCGTCGAAGAGCCGGGTGAGCGCGCCGTTGGCGGACTGGTTGTGGGCCAACGCCGGCGGGCCGACCCGGTCCGCGTCGACGAGACCGTCTGTCCAGTACGTCACTGCCGCGCCCGGCATCACCACGAACCCGACTGCGACGGTGCCGACGAAGGCCAGCATCGCCCGGCCCGCAGCCGCCCGACGACCGACCAGCACCAGCAGGACGACGAAGACGAGGGGGGTCAGCTTCACACCTGCGGCGATGCCCACCAGCACGCCCGACCAGCGGCGTTCCGGTCGCGTGACGTCAAGCAGGACCGCCAGCATCAGGAACAGGTTGACCTGCCCGAACGTGAGGTTCTGCCACACCGGCTCGAGGGCGAGCGCACCGCCGGCCAGGAGCGCGACCAGCCACCCCGGAGCCGGCACACCCTGCGCGCGGCGTACCACCACGACGACTGCCGCCAGCGCTCCGGCCGAGGCCGCTGCCCAGAATGCAGCCGCGGGCGCCGCCGGCAGCAGCGCCAGCGGCACCATCAGCACGGCCGCGAACGGTGGATAGGTGAACGGCAGGCCGGTCACCGGATCGCCGGACGCGTAGACCGGCAGAGACTCCAACACCGCCTGGCCGCCGTACTGGTAGACGAAGAGATCCGTGAAGCCTCCGTGCAAGGCACCCGCGACGCCCGCCACGACGACCAGGACCAGGACGGGGGCGGGTCCCTTCAGCAAGCGGGCCACCACGATCGAATCGTACGCAGCGCGGCAGCGCCTCATCTGAGCCCGTCTCTCAGCGATCGTTCAGTCGATGAGAAGTTGCGTGATGGTGGAGAGGTACCTGGTTGACCGTCTTCCCTGCGGGGCGAGCGAGGGGGTGCTGCGTCGCAGCTGGGTCAACCCGACGAAGGCGGTGTAGGTCAGCACGGCCCGATCCGAGGCGGGCTTGACGCCCATCCGCTTGTACTGCGCCTCGATGTAGCCCAGCCGCTTCGACGCAACCCGCTCCAGGGCCGCGGCCACGGCCGGATCCTCGGCGTCGGCGAGCAGCGCTGAGTCGATCCCGACGCCGCCGGCGTCACTGAACACGACGCTGAAGAGCCACCGCAGGCGCTCTCGAGGGTCGTCGATCTCCGAAGCGCGTTCGATGAGCTGGTCAGTGTCGCGTCGCTCCCACTCCGCCAGGGCCGCGTCGACGAGGTCTGATCGGTTCTTGAAATGCCAGTAGAAGCTGCCCTTCGTCGCTCCGAGCTCGGTTGCCAGCCGCTCCACCGAGAGGCTGCCGAGACCTCCGACTGCCAGCGCGCGCAGGGCTGCGTCGATCCAGTCCGGGCGGCCAAGGCGCTCGTTCTTCGGGAAACCCATGCGCCATACCCTAGCGTATGGCTGTTCCCAGAATCCCTTGACCAAGCCCCATACGCATGCGTATGGTAAGTCCATACCCAACCGTATGGAGGAAGTCATGAGGAAGTACGTCGCACTCATCGGACACGGCCCTCGCTGGATCGAGGGCAAGAGTGTCTACGAACAGGGCAAGCCGGTCGAGGACCACCTGGTCGCGATGCGGGAGCAGTACGACGCAGGGGTGCTGCAGCTGGGCGGACCGTTCGACCACGGCGGAGGAATTGCCGTCCTGGACGTGCGGGACGAGACGGCCGCCCGTGCAGTGATGGACGCCGACCCGGCTGTGCTGGCGGGAGTGATGGTCTATGAGCTGCGAGCTCTACGTCCTGTGTTCGATGCGGCCAGGGGCGTGCGCACTGATGGTGCTGTCGCCAGCATCAGTGATGGTGCATCTGCGGGTACGAGGGCCGACCGGTGAGCGCCATGCATTCAGGACCTGGCTTGCACACCGTCCTTGTCGCAGGCGCCACGGGAATGCTGGGCCGCGAGGTCGTGGCGCTCCTGGTTGCCGACGGGTATCGGGTCAAGACCTTGTCGAGGGACCCTGTCCGGGCGCAGGAGCTGGCAGGGATCGCTGACGAGGTGGTTCTCGGCGATGCCACCGACGCCGCCACCCTGGTCGGGGCCATGGATGGCGTCGACGCGGTCGTCTCCTGCCTGGGGGCGCCGATGGCCTTCGTCGCGTCCGATCGACGTAGCTTCAGGAAGGTGGACACCGTCGCCAACCTGAATCTGCTCCACGCCGCCAAGCAGGCCGAGGTGCGTCGTTTCGTGTACGTGTCCCTGCTGATGCGCCCCAGTTGGGCAGGCACGGCGTACGCCCGTGCACATGAAGCGGTTGTCGAAGGTCTGGCCAGCTCGGAAATCTCGTACGCCGTCGTTCGTCCGACAGGAATGTTTCCCATCTTCGATCCCTTCGTGCCGATGGCTCGCCGGGGTCTTGTGTGCATTCCCGGCAGCGGTCAGGCACGCACCAACCCCGTCCACCCGCGGGAGGTGGCTCAGCTGTGCGTCGCGGCCGTGGAACAGACCGAGAACCTCAGCATTCCCCTTGGTGGCCCCGAGGTCCTCACGCGAGAGGACATCGTCCGTCTCGCCTTCGAGACGGCCGGCAGGAGACCGCGCATCCTGCATCTCCCGCGATGGGCGCTGATCGCGTGCGCCTACCTGCTTCGCCCGCTGCACCCTCGTCTCGCCGAGGTCACCGACTTCACCGCTCGCGCTCTGACGGCCGACTTCCTTGCGCCGGCAGTCGGCGCCGAACGGCTGGGCGACCACTTCGGGACCGCCCGGACCGAGACGGCGAACACGGCAGTCGGGGTGTGAGGACATGGACGCCCGCGGTGTGACCACCTGGGACGGAACCATCGTCCTGACCACCCCGCGGTTGTTGCTCCGCAGCTACCGCCGCGAGGACCTACCGCTGTTCGCGGCGCTCAACGCGGACCCGGCCGTGATGGAGACCCTGGGTGGAGAACCGCTTACCCGGGAGCACTCCGACGACATCGCGGAGTGGGCTCAGCAGTGCTTTGCGTCCGAGGGGATCGGGCTCCTTGCGGTCGAGCGTCGCGAGGACGGCGCCTTCCTGGGCAGCTGCGGCCTGCACCACCAGCGCGCCTACCCGGACGACCTCGAGGTCGCCTGGCGTCTCGCCCACGAACACTGGGGTGCCGGCTACGCCACCGAGGCCGCCACCGCCTGGCTGGACCACGCCTTCGACACCCTGCGCGTGCCCCGGGTCATCTCCATCACCGACAGGCCGAATGTGCGCAGCCTTGCAGTGATGCGAAGGCTCGGCATGTCCCTGGACCACGAGGCCGTCGTCGAGGACGACGGTGTCCTGTTCGAGGCGCTGATCCATGTCACGACGCAGGAACAGTGGCGACGGAAGGTGTCCCGGCCGGCTGTTCGCTGACAGCGGACATCTCGGCGGGAACACCGGCCAGCCCCTCGAAGTTGAGCCCATCAGACTCAAGAATCGAGGAACCATGTCCGACGTCATCTCACTTCCTCTCCTGTCCGTCCCCGATCTCGTGGTGCTGCCCGGCATGGTCGTCCCCGTCGAGCTCGAGGGCGACGCCCGTCCCGTGGTGGACGCGGCCCAGGCCGGCTCCGACGGAAGGCTCCTGCTTGCACCCCGACTCTCCGACCGCTACCCGACTCACGGTGTGGTGGCCACCATCGAGCAGGTCGGCCGCCTTCCCGGCGGCGCCCGCGCTGCCGTTCTCCGCGCCGGCGAGCGCGTCCGCATCGGATCAGGTGTGCCCGGCACGGGCGCGGCCCTCTGGGTCGAGGCCGAGTCCGTCGACGAGGGCCCCATCACCGACCACGTGCGCGAGCTGGCCGAGGAGTACAAGCGCGTCGTCATCGCGATCCTCCAGCGCCGCAACGCCTGGCAGGTCGTGGACACCGTCCAGCACGTCTCCGATCCCTCGCAGCTGGCCGACATGGCCGGCTACGCGTCGTACCTGACCGACGAGCAGAAGCGCGAGCTGCTCGAGACCCCCGAGATCGAGACGCGGCTGACCCGCGTGCTCGAGTCGGCACGCGAGCACTTCGCCGAGCTCGACGTGACCGAGAAGATCCAGAACGACGTGCGCGAGGGCATGGACAAGCGTCAGCGCGAGTTCCTGCTGCGCGAGCAGCTCGCCGCGATCCGCAAGGAGCTCGGTGAGGACGAGCCCGAGGGTGCCGACGACTACCGCACCCGGGTCGAGGCCGCCGAGCTGCCCGAGAAGGTGCGCGAGGCCGCGCTGCGTGAGGTCGGCAAGCTGGAGCGGGCCAGCGACCAGGCCCCCGAGGCCAGCTGGATCCGCACCTGGCTCGACACCGTGCTCGAGCTCCCGTGGTCGACGCGGACCGAGGACTCCACCGACATCAAGGGCGCCCGCGAGATCCTCGACACCGACCACCACGGTCTCGACGACGTGAAGGACCGGATCGTGGAGTACCTCGCCGTGCGCGCCCGCCGCGCCGACCGTGGCATGGAGATCGTCGGCGGTCGCGGCTCGGGTGCAGTGCTCGCGCTCGTCGGTCCTCCCGGCGTCGGCAAGACGTCGCTGGGTGAGTCCGTGGCGAGAACGCTCGGGCGCAAGTTCGTGCGCGTCTCGCTCGGCGGCGTCCGCGACGAGGCCGAGATCCGCGGGCACCGGCGTACGTACGTCGGAGCGCTGCCCGGCCGCATCGTCCGGGCCATCTCCGAGGCCGGGTCGATGAACCCGGTCGTGCTGCTCGACGAGATCGACAAGGTCGGCGCGGACTACCGCGGCGACCCGGCGGCCGCGTTGCTCGAGGTGCTCGACCCGGCGCAGAACCACACCTTCCGTGACCACTACCTCGAGGTCGACCTCGACCTGTCCGACGTGCTGTTCCTGGCGACGGCCAACGTGGTCGACACGATCCCGAGTGCGCTGCTCGACCGGATGGAGGTCGTCACGCTCGACGGGTACACCGAGGACGACAAGGTCGCCATCGCACGGACCCACCTGCTGCCGCGCCAGCTGTCGCGGGCGGCCCTGTCCGAGGACGAGGTCACCGTCTCCGACGACGCGCTGCGCCAGGTCGCGGGGGAGTACACCCGCGAGGCCGGCGTACGACAGCTGGAGCGGGCGATCGCCAAGGTGCTGCGCAAGGTCGCGACCCGGCTGGCCGCGACCGGCGACCCGTCGGTCGACGTCGGCACCGACAACCTGAACGAGTTCCTGGGTCGTCCGAGGTTCCTGCCGGAGTCGGCGGAGCGTACGGCGGTGCCAGGTGTCGCGACCGGTCTGGCCGTGACCGGCACCGGCGGTGACGTGCTCTTCATCGAGGCGACCGCGATGGACGGGGAACCCCGGCTGGCGCTCACCGGCCAGCTGGGAGACGTGATGAAGGAGTCGGCGCAGATCGCGCTGTCCTACCTCCGCTCTCACGGGACCGAGCATGCGATCGACCCGGCGAGCCTGGAGCGGGTCGTGCACCTGCACGTGCCGGCCGGCGCCGTGCCCAAGGACGGTCCCTCCGCGGGCGTGACCATGGTGACGGCGCTGTCCTCGCTCGCCACCGGGCGACCGGTGCGGTCCGACGTCGGCATGACCGGCGAGGTCACCCTGAACGGCCGGGTCCTGCCGATCGGCGGGGTGAAGCAGAAGCTGCTCGCCGCCCAGCGCGCTGGTCTGAAGACCGTGTTCATCCCGAAGCGCAACGAGCCGGACCTCGACGACGTACCAGCCGAGGTGCTCGACGAGCTGGACGTGCGCCCGGTCGCCGATGTGGGCGAGATCCTCGCCTACGCACTCGAGCCGGTCGTCTCGTCCTCCGAGTCACTGGAGCCCGCGGTCGCCTGAGGTTTCCGCCGAGCGGGCACTTTTGGTTCGCAGAAGTACGCCGAGAGGGCAGTTCTGGTTCGCCAGAACTGCCCTCTCACGGCGTCTCGGGCAACCGAAACTGCCCGGTCGGCGGGCCACAGCCAACCAATAACGCCCTCTCGGCGCATGGGGCGCCGTGATAGGCAGAAGGGGTGACTGACTCGGCATCCCTCAACTCCAGCCCGACACCGTTCCACGACCTCGACGCGTACATCGATTTGCCGCGCGGGTCGGGACTGAGGCTCTCGCCCGACGGCACCCGCCTGGTGACCGCCGTACAGACCCTCGACCCGAAGCGCAGCAAGTGGGTGACCGCCCTCTGGGAGGTCGACCCCACGGGTGAGCGACCGGCCCGACGCCTCACCCGGAGCGCGAAGGGCGAGGGTGGTGCCGCGTTCCTCCCCGATGGCTCGCTGCTGTTCACCTCCAGTCGGCCGGACCCGGCCGTGAAGGAAGATGACGACGACGAGGTCGCGCTGCTGTGGCTGCTGCCGGCCGGTGGTGGAGAGGCTCGCGTGGTCGCCTCCCGGGCGGGTGGCGTGGACCATGTCGAGGTCGCTGCCGATGCCGGCACCATGGTTCTGGCCTCGAGCACGTTCCCCTCGTCCTCCAGCGCCGACGCGGAGGCCGCGAAGCGCAAGGAACGCAAGGAGAAGAAGGTCACCGCGATCCTGCACGAGAGCGTCCCGGTCCGGTTCTGGGACCACGACCTCGGCCCCGACGCTCCCCGGTTGTTCGCCGGCGCACTGGCCGACCCGGAGAGGCCCGGTGACGAGCCCAAGGTCGACCTGACCGACCTGACCCCGGAGCCGGGGCGGGCACTCATCGAGGGGCAGTACGACGTGAGCCCGGACGGCTCGACCGTCGTCACCACCTGGGCGCTGGGCGAGCCGGGTGGCCTGCGCTTCGCGCTCGGCCTGATCGATGTCGCGACCGGCGAGCTGACGATCATCCTGGACGACGTCGAGAGCGAGTACGACAGCCCGAGGTTCAGCCCCGACGGGCAGTCCATCGCGCTCGTCGTCGAGAAGCGCTCGACGCCGTACGACCCGGGTGACCGGAGGGTGGCGCTGTACTCGCGCGGCGACGGGTCGCTGCGTGACCTGACCGGCGACTGGGACCACTGGCCCGCGAGCTCGCTGGAGTGGATGCCGGACGGCTCGGCGCTGGTGCTCTCGGCCGACGAGGACGGCCGGGCACCCGTCTTCCGGGTCGACGTGAGGACCGGCGAGTTCACGCGCCTCACGTCCGACGACTTCGCCTACTCGGACGTCCAGGTCTCTCCGGACGGCCAGTACGTCTACGCGATGCGCACGTCGTACGTCGAGCCGTCCCGACCGGTGCGTTTCGACGCGATCACCCCCGACCAGCGGTCGCAGGTCCTGCGCGGCCCGAGCGAGTCGCCCTCCGTCCCGGGGACAGTCACCGACGTCGAGGCGACCGCCGAGGACGGCACCCGGGTCCGTTCCTGGCTGGTGCTGCCCGACGACGCGTCAGCGGCCAACCCGGCGCCCCTGCTCGTGTGGATCCACGGCGGTCCGCTCGCCTCGTCGAACGCATGGTCGTGGCGGTGGAACCCGTGGATTGCGGTGGCGCAGGGGTACGCCGTACTACTGCCCGACCCGGCGCTCTCCACCGGCTACGGGCTCGAGTTCATCCGCCGCGGCTGGGGCACGTGGGGCGAGGCGCCGTACACCGACCTGATGGCCGCCACCGACGCCGCCATCGAACGTGATGACATCGACGAGACCCGCACGGGTGCCATGGGCGGGTCGTTCGGCGGCTACATGGCAAACTGGGTCGCCGGGCACACCGACCGGTTCAAGGCGATCGTCACCCACGCCAGCCTGTGGGCCCTCGACCAGTTCGGGCCCACGACGGACGCACCCTGGTACTGGGGCCGTGAGATGACGCCGGAGATGCAGGAGGCCAACAGCCCGCACCTGCACGTCGACGCGATCTCGACGCCGATGCTGGTGATCCACGGTGACAAGGACTACCGGGTCCCGATCGGTGAGGCGCTCCGGCTGTGGTCCGAGCTTGCGGAGCGAGCGGACTCGCCGGACGGCGAGATGCCGCACAAGTTCCTCTACTTCCCGACAGAGAACCACTGGGTGCTGACCCCGCAGCACGCAATCATCTGGAATGCGACGGTGCTCGCCTTCGTCGACCACCACGTGCTCGGCAAGGACTGGCAGACGCCCGACCTGCTTGCCTAGCGGGGCATCGGGTCACGAGGGCTGTGGGCCCAGCCCACCACCGCCGGACGCCGGACGACCCGCGCTCTCCTTCAGCTCCACGAACAGGACGTTGGTCGGCGTGTCCCCGATGTTCTCGCCGTGGTGTTCCTGAGCTGGCAGCCAACCGACAGATCCTGCCTGGAGCTCCACGTCTCGCTGGACGTCGCCAGACACCAGCCGCCGTCGGAACGTGCTCAACGTGTACATGATGCTGTCGGGATGCTGGTGCGGGGTGGTCTTGTCGCCCGGCTGATCGGAGTACTCAAGTACTCGGACCCGGTCGTTCTCGAAGACGACCTTGTAGTGCTCCGGGTTGCTGGCAACTGGATCGAGGCTCATGTGGCCAAGCATCTCAGGCTCGATCGGGATCGCCCGTCTCGATGCAGTGGTGGAGGTCCTAGGCTCGGCTCATGATCGACCTGCGCTCCGACACCGTCACCAAGCCGACCGAGGGCATGCGCCAGGCGATGGCGCACGCCGACGTAGGGGACGACGTGTACGGCGAGGACCCGACCGTCGCCGAGCTCCAGGAGCGGGTGGCCGATCTCTTCGGCCACGAGGCCGCGCTGTTCACCCCGACCGGCTCGATGGCGAACGTGCTCGCCCTCGCGGCGCTCGTGGGGCCGGGGCAGGAGGTCATCTGCGAGTCGCGCGCCCACATCCTGCGCGCCGAGCTCGGGGCGCACGGAGCACTGACCGGCCTGACCAGCCGCACGTGGATCGACGAGCGGGGTCAGGTCGACCTCGACACGATCCGCCAGATGCACGCGCCGGACATGGGACCGTTCTTCGTGCGCACCACCGCCATCTCGGTCGAGAACACGCACAACTTCGCGGGCGGGACGGTGCTGCCGCTCTCCGACCTGACGGCGCTCCGCTCGCTCGCCGGCGACCTCGGCTGTGGGGTGCATGTCGACGGGGCCCGGATCTGGAACGCCCACATCGCGACCGGCACGCCGCTGTCGTCGTACGGCGCGGTAGCCGACACCATGTCGGTCTGCTTCTCCAAGGGACTCGGCGCCCCGATCGGGTCGGTGATGATGGGCTCGGCCGACCAGGTCGCGGAGGCGCGGGTACGCCGCAAGCGGATGGGCGGCGGCATGCGCCAGGTCGGTGTCCTTGCCGCTGCTGGGATCTACGCGCTCGACCACCACGTGGAGCGGCTGGCCGAGGACCACGAGCACGCCCGCCTGCTGGCCGAGGCGTGCGGCATGGACCCCTCACTGACAGAGACCAACATC
Organism: uncultured Actinomycetota bacterium; assembly: GCA_963742785.1. GTDB lineage: Bacteria > Actinomycetota > Actinomycetes > Propionibacteriales > Nocardioidaceae > Marmoricola. Next base: position 433,163 of record CAVUNI010000003.1, on the reverse strand, counting down.
GTCGTGGTCGACGTACCCGACGCCCCCGCCGTGGTGTCAGCGGCGAAGGAGCAGGGCGTCCTCGTCGGTGCGGTCGGTCCCACCAAGGTGCGCCTGCTCACCCACCTCGACGTCGACCGTGGGTCGGTCGAGCAGGCGGCGAAGGTGCTGTCACAGATCCTGAAGACCGGATAGTCCGAGACGATTCACACCTGATCCCGTTCAGGACCTGCGAAACGTCGCGGACTATCCGCCCCCGGCAGGCTTCAGCGCCGCCCGACGGCCGGCGGCAGCTTGCGGACCGCCGCGGCGAGGGCGCGCAGGTCGGCCCCGAAGAGGGCTTGCGGGCCGTCACACAGGGCGTTCTCGGGGTCGGGGTGCACGTCGACGATGACGCCGTCGGCGCCGACTGCGATCGCGGCGCGCGCCAGGGGTACGACGAGGTCGCGGCGCCCACCGGCGTGGGACGGGTCGACGATGATCGGCAGGTGGCTGGTCGCCTGCACGACGGGGATCGCCGAGATGTCGAGGGTGTTGCGGGTGCTCGGCTCGAAGGTGCGGATGCCACGTTCGCAGAGGACGACGTCGAGGTTGCCGCGCTGGGCGACGTACTCCGCCGCCATCAGCCACTCCTCGATCGTCGAGGTCATGCCGCGCTTGAGCAGGACCGGCTTGCCGCACTCGCCGACCGCCTGGAGCAGCCCGAAGTTGGCCATGTTGCGGGTGCCGATCTGGAGCATGTCGGCGTGCTCCGCGACGATCTTCACATCACGCGCGTCGACGATCTCGGTGACGATCGGCAGCCCGGTCACCTCGCGCACGTCGGAGAGGATCTCGAGGCCCCTGACGCCGAGGCCCTGGAAGGCGTACGGCGAGGTCCGCGGCTTGAACGCACCACCACGGAGCAGCCTCGCGCCCGCCGCCTTGGCCATCTCGGCCGCCTCGAGGGTCTGCTGGGCGGTCTCGACGGCGCAGGGTCCGGCGATGAACGTGAACGTCTCGGGACCGATCGGGACCTGGTGACCCTCGCGACCGACGTGGACGGTCGAGCGCTCGGGGTGGTGCTGGCGACTGACCAGCTTGTAGGGGTCGGAGATCCGGTGCACGTCCTGGACACCGGGCATGCCGCGGAGGTTCAGGCCGTGGAAGGACTCGATGTCGCCGACGAGGCCGATGATCGTGCGGACGACGCCCCGGCTGACGAAGGCCTGCCCGCCCGTCTCCTCGACGCGCTCGGTGACGTGGGCGATCTGCTCCTCGGTGGCACCCGGAGCCATCACAACGACCATGGTGACGAGGCTATGGCGGGCGTCCGGATAGTGGCGCCCTTATCCACCATCCGATATCAGACTGCGATGTGCGGCACCTCGGCCTCGATGCGGCGCCGCGGCACCAGCTCGACGATCAGCATCGCGGTCAGCACCAGCGCACCGCCCAGGAACATCCGCGCGGTCGCGGACTCCCCGCCCAGCAGCACCGCGAACAGCCCGGCGAAGACCGGCTCCATGCTCATGATGATCGCGGTCCGGGTGGGCGGCAGGTGGGCCTGCGCCCAGGTCTGCCCGAGCATCGATGCGGCACCGGCGACCAGAGCCATGTAGGCGATCGAGAGCCAGTCGCCCGTCCGGTCCGGCAGCACGATCCCGCCCGGCGCGGCCGCGATCGCGCAGATGGCGGCGATCACCATGCATTGCAGGATCGCCATCCCCATGGCGTCGCGGGACTCCGACCAGGCGCCGAGGCCGACGATGTGCAGCGCGTAGATGAGCGCGGCGATCAGGGTCAGCGCCTCGCCGTACCCCAGGCCGAGCCCGCTCGAGACGTCACCGAGCGTGAGTACGCCGAGCCCGCATACGGCGAGCAGTACGGCCAACCAGGTCATCGCGCCGATCCGGGAGTGCAGCAGCAGCGCGGCGAACAGTGGAGTGGCCACGACGTACATGCCCGTGATGAACCCCGAGACGCTGGCTGCCGTGTGCGCGAGCCCAGCGGTCTGGAGGATCTGCGCGACGCCGTACAGGGCGCCGAGCACCAGCGCCTGGCGACGGCGCTCGGGGGAGAGCCGGCCGATGGCCTTCGGTGAGAGCAGCAGGATCGCGACCGACGCGATGGTGAACCGCACCGCGAGGAAGTCCAGGACGGGGACGCGGTCGAGCAGGTCGTGGATCAGGAAGAAGGTCGATCCCCAGCTCGCGGTGATCGCGAGCAGGGCGAGCGTGGCGAGGAGGGCGACCCGGGATGTCGCGGGTGCCTGGGCCATGCGCGCAGCCTAGGCTCCGACCCGGCAGATGCTCAGATCGGGCTGCCGGTGCGGATGAGGGTGCGCTGGTGGGCACGCACCGACCGGACGTAGTGCTTGGTGTCGCGGAAGTAGCCGTGCCTCCGTACCGCTCCGAGCCCCTGGTAGTAGGCGGCGATGGCGTTGTTGTCGTGCCTGGTCCAGGCCCGCAGGATCCGCAACGTCAGCACGCCCGCCTGCACGTTGTCGTGGACGTCGCGCAGGCGCAGTGGGCGCCCGGCGTACCACCGCATCCAGCGTCCGGTGTCCGGCATCACCTGCATCACGCCGATCGCACCGGCTCGGGAGACACGCCGCTGCTGCCAGCCCGACTCCTGCCAGGCGATGGCGAGGGCGAGAGTCCGGGGGACCTTGTAGAGGTGCGCCATCCGGGAGACGAGACGGCGGACCTCGTCGCGGCTCAGGCCGGCGTGCAGCCACCCCTTCGGCTTCGGCGTGACGCTGTGCCGGAGCAGTGGCTTCGCGTGGTGCTTGCGGTGCTTCCTGGTGTGCTGCGCCGTGCTCGGTTTCGCGTGCCCGCGAGCCTTCCGCCAGGCGGAGATCACGATGGGGATGCGCAGCACCTGTCCCTGGTACAGCGAGCCGTTCGCGCCCAGCCCGTTGAGGCGGATCAGCTCAGCGGTCCAGGCGTGGTAGCGGACCGCGAGGCCGGTGGCGGTGTCCCCGGGCCGGACCTGGTGCCGGACGATCGATCGGTCGGGGTGCCCGGGCCACGGGGCCGCCTCTGCGGCAGCGGGCACCATCGTGGCGGCCACGGCGAGGCAGACCGCGCCGGCCACGCGGGCGGCGAGCCGCGAGCGAGTGGGCGTGCTTCGGGCCGGAGCCTGTGGGGGAAGGGTCACGCGTCCTCCGTCGGTGGACGGACAAGGGCAGCCTTCGACGTTACCAGTGTGACTGATGTGACGAAAGTGACGTGTGTGACGGCGTGTCAGACGATCGTGACGATGACCGTGCTGCCCTTCGGCGCCATCGTGCCGCCACTCGGGTCGGTCGAGACGACGTACTGCACGCCGATGTAGACGCTGGAGTGACGCACCTCGACGTGGAAGCCGGCGCCCTCGAGACGATCCTGTGCATCGGCCAGACCCATGCGGACGACGTCTGGTACCTCGACCATCACCGGACCCTTCGAGACGACCAGCGAGATCACGTCCCCCTTCTGGCCGCTGCCGGAGTCGGGACTCTGCGAGATGACGCGGCCCTTGGGCACGCTGTCGCTGTTCACCTCGGTGGTGTCGACCTTGAAGCCGCGCCCTTCGAGCGCGTTCTCGGCGTTGACGGCGATCCTGCCGGTGAGGTCCGGGATCTTGATCGGGCGCGGTCCCTTGCTGACCACGACATCGACCGCGCTGTCGCGGCGTAGCGCGGTGCCGGGAGGGGGGTCGGTGGTGATCACGCGGCCCTTGGCGATCTTCTCGTCGTAGCGGTTCACCGGGTCGCCGTACTCGAGCCTGGCTTCGTCGAGCGCCTGCTGGGCGTCGTCGAGGCTCTTGTTGCGTACGTCGGGAACCTTGTGCCGCTCCGGGCCCAACGAGATGACTGCGCCGACCGTGCCCTCCTTGCGGACGCGGTCGCCGGGGTCGGGATCGGTGTCGATCACGAAACCCTTCTTGACGGTCTCGGAGTAGGCGCGGTCGTCGACCTCCATGCCCAGTCCGGCCTGGTCGAGCTTCACCCGCGCTGCGGCCTCGGTCAGGTTGAGGACGCCGGGGGTGGAGGTGTAGCGGGCGATGCCGAAGTACCAACCGCCGAGGCCGGCCAGAACCGCGAGCAGCAGCACGATGACCAGCCACACCTTCCCGCGGCGTGAGTGGCGACGCGCGGGCGGCGGCGTGCGAGGCGGGGCGGGGCGCTGGTCGCGCGGAGGCGGGGGCACGACCGGGACGTCGCGGTACTGGTCGTAGACGTCGTCGCCGGTCAGCTCGCCGATCTCCTGCGGCTCGATGATCTGGGCGGGCAGCTCACCTGTGGGCGTCCGGCTGCCGAACGACCTGGTGGGGGTGAGGTCGGCAAGGAGGTCGGGGTCGTCGACGACACCGTGGTCGAGCGCGTTCCGGACGCGGCGTACCTGGTGGAGCAGCACGCGGGCGTCGGCCGGACGCAGGTTCGTGTCGCGGGAGGTGGCGCGGGCGACCAGTGCGTCGACGTACGGCGGGATGCCGGGGGTACTCGCGGAGGGTGCGGGGATGTCCTCGTGGACGTGCTTGTAGGCGACCTGGATCGGGCTGTCGGCCTGGTGCGGCTTGCGGCCGGTGAGCATCTCGTAGATCAGCACCCCGGCGGCGTAGACGTCGGCGCGGGCGTCGGCCTTGCCGTTGACCACGAGCTCGGGGGAGAGGTAGGAGACGGTGCCGATGAGGATGCCGCCGGTGGCGGTGTGCTGGGTCTCGGAGTTGATCGCACGGGCCAGGCCGAAGTCGGCGACCTTGACCCGTCCGTCGTCGGCGAGCAGCACGTTCTCGGGCTTCACGTCGCGGTGCAGGATGCCGGCGTCGTGGGCGGCTGCCAGCGCGGAGAGCACCGGCTCGATCATGGCCAGGGCCTTGGCCGGCGACATCGGTGCTTCCTTGCGGATCAGGTCGCGCAGGGTCAGGCCAGGGACGTACTCCATGACCAGGAACAGGGTGCCGTGGTCGTCACCGGTGTCGAAGACGGCGACGACGTTGTGGTGGGCGAGCCGGGCGGCCGAGCGGGCCTCGCGCTGGAACCGGTGGACGAACTCCTCGTCGTCGGCCAGCCCCTCGTGCATGACCTTGACGGCCACCGTGCGGTCCAGTCGCAGGTCGGTGGCCTCGTAGACGGTCGCCATACCGCCGCGGGCGATCCTGGGGCCCACGCGGTATCTGCCGTCGAGGACGCGCCCGATGAGCGCGTCGGCAGAGCCGTTCACGGTGTCCTCCTGGCCGGGTGGGGGAAGGAACCCGGCTGACCTGCCACTTTAGAGGCTCTGGAGGGCCACATCCGGCAGGTTGTGCCGTCCGGGGAGCGTGGTGGCAGCATGGGAGCGTGAGCGAGAACACCCGGGAAACCACCACCCAGAGCCCCTTCGAGGCCCCTCTGGACGCCCTGATCCCCGAATGGCTGGACTGGAAGGCGACCGCCGCCGAGCTCGGCGTCAGCGTCAGCAAGGTCCGCCAGCTGATCCGGGAGCACCAGCTCGCCGCGGCGGTGCCGACGCCGGGCGCGGGTCAGCAGGTGCCGGCCGAGCTGGTGATGGAGGGCGTCGTCGTCAAGGGCGTCCCCGGGCTGCTGACCCTGCTCGCCGACGGCGGTTGGGACGACAGGGAGATGCTGACCTGGTTGTTCACCCCCGACGACTCGCTCCCGGGCCGCCCGATCGACGCGCTGCGCGAGAACCGCGGCGCGGAGGTGAAGCGGCGAGCGCAGGCGTTGGCTCTGTAGGTCGTGTCTCTCAGTCCGCGTAGCAGGACATGGGGCTGAGCGACACGGCCTAGGCTCAGACCTTCCGCTGGGTGGCTTCACCGGCCAGACCTTCGAGCACGACCCGAGTGTGGTCGTTCACGTCGGCGGCAGCGAGCGCGTTCAGCGACCGGTAGGTGAGCTCGCTGATGACCTCCTCCACCTGCATCCGGGCACCCGAGGAGTCGATCAGGTCGCACAGGTGGGCGACGTCCTCGGGGGAGAGCGGCGTCCCGAGGGCCGAGTCGAGCACCTTTGCGTCGGCCGACGGGAGCGCGTCGAGCGCGAGGGCGACGAGCACCGTCCGCTTGCCCTCGATCAGGTCGTCGCCGGCCGGCTTCCCGGTGACCGACGGATCGCCGAACACGCCGAGCAGGTCGTCGCGCAGCTGGAACGCCTCGCCGAGCGGCAGGCCGAACCGGCTGAGCTGGTTGATCTGTGCGGACGTCGCCCCGGCGAGGGAGGCGCCGATGTGGAGCGGCCGCTCGATGGAGTACTTCGCGGACTTGAAGCGCAGCACCGTCATCGCGGTGTCGACGTCCGCCGAGCCACGGGCCTGCGCCGAGACGTCGAGGAACTGACCGGTCACGACCTCGCTGCGGGTGAGGTCGAAGTAACCGAGTGCCTCGATGACCCGTTCGGCCGGCAGCCCACAGGTGCGGAGCAGCTCGTCGGACCAGCTCAGCAGCAGGTCGCCGAGCAGGATCGCGGCGGCGGCGCCGTACTGCTCGGGGCTCGCGGACCAGCCGCGCTCGCGGTGCAGCTTCTCGAAGGCGCGGTGGGTGGCCGGCCGGCCCCGTCGTACGTCGGAGGCGTCCATGTAGTCGTCGTGCACCAGCGCACTCGCGTGCAGCAGCTCCAGCGACGCGCAGGCACGGAGCAGCGCGTCCTCGTTGATGGTCTGGTCATCGGGCGCGATGGCCTGGTGACCCCACCAGCAGAAGGCTGCCCGGAAACGCTTGCCGCCGGACACGCTGGTGCGCGCGTGCTCGACCAGCGCCTGCGCGTCCGGGCCGAGATCATCGAGCCAGGTGGCCTGCGAGGTGACGAATTCCTGCAGTGTCGACTCGATGTCCGCGCGGAACCGACCCGCGTCCCATCCTGTGTGCTGCGCAGTCACCCGGCGAGCGTAGACCCGTATCGTCAGCCCCATGTCTCAGGGCCTCGGAGGTAACCCAGGAGGGAGCAGGGTGCGGATCGGCGACCTGCTCGCACGTGGTGGTCGCGCGTTCTCGTTCGAGTTCTTCCCACCCAAGGACGAGGCCGGCGAAGAGATCCTGTGGCGCTCGATCAGCGAGCTGGAACCGCTGAAGCCGACCTTCGTCTCCGTCACCTACGGCGCGGGAGGTACGACGCGCGACCGGACCGTGGCCATCACCGGACGCATCGCGCGCGAGACCTCGATGCTGCCGATGGCGCACCTCACCTGCGTCGGGCACACCACGTCCGAGCTGACCCGGATCCTGGGCTCGCTCGCCGACTCCGGGGTGCGCAACGTGCTCGCGCTGCGCGGCGACCCGCTGGCCGGCCCCGGCACCGACTGGGTGTCGACCGAGGGCGGGATCGACTACGCCTCGGAGCTGGTGTCGTTCATCCGCTCGGTCAGCGACCTGTGCGTCGGTGTCGCCGCGTTCCCCGAGGGCCATCGCGACGCCGCGACCCTCGACGACGACGTGGCAGTCCTCAAGGCCAAGCGCGACGCCGGCGCGGAGTTCGCGATCACCGAGATGGTGCTGCGCGCGTCGGACTACTTCAGCCTGGTCGAGCGAGCCCGCGCGGCCGGCGTCGACTTCCCCGTCATTCCGGGCATCATGCCGATCCTCAACTTCAACTCGATGGCGAAGATGGTCGAGCTGTCCGGGCGGGAGATCCCCGACGAGGTGATGGCCCGGTTGGTTCCGCTCAAGGACGACCCGGCCGCCGTACGCGCCGAGGGCATCGCGATCGCCACCGAGCTCTGCGACACCCTCCTCGACGGCGGCGCACCCGGCCTGCACTTCTACACCCTGAACCGGTCGAAGGCGACGCGGGAGATCTACGCGGCGCTTCAGGTGCACGCCTGAGGGTTGGGTGCCAGTTTCGCAACCGGTGTTGTGAAACTGACACGATGCGAATGAAGTTTTGTTCGCACCGCGCCAGTTTCACAACACGTGTTGTGAAACCGCAGCTCCTACGCCGGCCCGATCAGCTGCGCCACCAGCGCAGCCGACAGGCCCACCGACGGCAGTCCCGCGCCCGGCGAGGCATGGGACCCGGCCATGAAGACGTTCTCGATCGGCGTACGCGGACCAAGGCGCCGGGTGACTGTGTTGCGGCCCTGCCACAGCACGCCGTACGGCGAACCGCCCCACTCCTGCACCAGGTCCCTGGGCGACCGGTCGACACGGACCTCGACCTGGTCACGGATCCGGATGCCGGCGCGCTGGACCACCGTGACGATGTCCTCGGCGAGGCGACCACGGCCGAGGATGGTCCACGCGTGCGCACCCGCGGGAGCGACGCCGTCCGTGCGCAGCACCACCAGCGGGTCGCCGTGCAGCACGACCTCGGCGGGGAGCTCGGGGACCTGGCCCACAAGGCCGACGTGGCAGATCACGGGCGGGATCGCGGGCATCGTGCGGTCGACGCTCGGCGCGAGTGCGGGCAGCCGGCGTGGGTCGATCGCGCAGACGACGTGGTCGGCATCGACCGTGCCGCTCTCGGTACGGACACCGACGACCCGGCCTCCGGAGAGCTCGAGGTCGAGGGCCGGTGTGGAGAGCAGCACCCTGACGCCGCGTGTCTGGAGCCGCGAGGTGAGGGCCTCCGCGAGCGAACCCATCCCCTCGGGGACCGTCCACGAGCCGAACCGCTGCTCGACGTAGGTCCACATCCCCATCCACGCCGGCACGTTGCGCAGGTCGTGGCCCTCCATCGTCATCGGGTACGACGCGACCTCCCGCAGGCGCTCGTCCTTGAACGTCTTCTGGAGCACCTTGTGCAGCGTCACCCGCGTCGACAGCAGTGCCTGCGTGTGCTTGCTCGCGTGCTCGGCGGAGTACGGGTTCTCCAGCCAGTCGCGGCGCAGTGCCTCCCAGTCGTCGGCGAAGGTCTCGACGTACGCCGCCCAGCGCTCGCCCTGCCCGGACCCGAACGCCTCGTCGACGGCGGCTACCTGGGCCGCACGGCTGCCGCCCGGGAGGTCCAGCAGGACGTCGTCGTCGGGGAAGCGGTGCTGGCGGACCGGCTCCACCGGAACCAGCTCGACCTCCTTCTCGAGGGCACGGCCTGACTTGCGGAAGAGGTCGCGCATCACCGCCGGGAGGAGGGTGCTCGTCGGCCCGGCGTCCCAGCGGAACCCCTCCTGCTCGACGTACCCGACCGCCCCTCCGAGCCTCGGCCCGGCTTCGAGCAGCGCTACGTCGTGGCCCATCTTGGCCAGCCGCGCGGCGCTCGCGAGGCCGCCGTACCCACCGCCGATCACCACCACGCGTGCCATGGCGGCAACCCTAGGGGCTCGCCCTCGTCACCACTTCGCCGAGCGTCTCCTCGTCGCGGGCGATCAGCGTGGTGCCGTCGTCGAGGGTGATGATCGGACGCTGGATCGTGATCGGGTTCGCCACCATCGCGGTGAGCCAGTCGTCGCGATGTGCGTCGTCCTTCGGGAGGTCGATGCCGGCGTCCTTGGTCTCCTTGGGCCGGGCGATGTCCCACGGCTCGAGGCCCATCCTGTCGATCACCTCAGCGAGCTCGGAGGCGGTCGGCACGTCGTCGAGGTAGCGACGCTCGGTGTACTCGATCCCGGCGCCGTCGAGCTCGGACTTCGCGACTCGGCACCTGGTGCAGGCGGGGTTGATCCAGATCTCCATCAGGCGACCTCCAGCTCCTCCGCGCCGGTCATCTGCTGCAGCTCCTCGTAGGTGCTGCTGAACACGGCTGCCGGATGGCCGGCGCCGGCCCAGATGACGTCGTACCGACTGAGCCAGGGATCCAGGTAGGTCCGTACGGGCTCGGGGTGTGCGAAGGGGGCGACCCCGCCGATGACATGGCCGGTGTGGCGTCGTACGAACTCCGGCTTGGCGCGCTTCAACGCCTCGATGCCGAGCTCGGCCGCGACCTTGCCAGTGTCGACGCGGTGTGCGCCGCTGGTCAGCAGCAGGAGCGGTTCGCCGTCCGCGTCGAACAGCAGGCTGTTCGCGATCGCGCCCACCTCGCAGCCGAGGGCGTCGGCGGCCAGCTGGGCGGTGTGTACGGAGTCGGGGAGTACGACGATCCGGCCGGTCCCACCGCGCCTCTCGAGCTCGGCGCGGAAGCGGCTGACGGCGGCATGTTCTGGTGCGTGCTCGCTCATGGCGGCAACGTACCGGTGCCGCGCCGGGTCGCGCCTGTCGGTGGTGGTGCCTAGCGTGGTGGGGTCAGAAACCACTGCCGACCCACCCGCTGCCGAGGAGCGTCATGAGCACCCTGAATGACCGACCCAACACCGCCTTGATCGTCATCGACGTCCAGAACGACGTGGTCGGTGGCACGCACAACCGCGACGACGTCGTCGCCAACATCGCCTCACTCGTGGACAAGGCCAGAGCCGAGCAGGTGCCCGTCGTGTGGGTTCAGCACTCGAGCGACGGCATGCCGAAGGGCAGCGACGGCTGGCGCTACGTCCCCGAGCTCACCCAGGACGAGTCCGAGCCTGTGGTCCACAAGCAGTACCCCGACTCCTTCGAGGAGACCGACCTCGAGACCGTGCTCGCCGAGGGCAAGGTCGGGCGGCTGATCGTCACCGGCGCCCAGACCGACGAGTGCATCCGGTCCACGCTCCACGGAGCGATCGTGCGGGGCTACGACGCCACGCTCGTCGGCGATGCCCACACGACCGAGGACCTCTCCCAGTGGGGCGCGCCGTCGCCCGACAAGGTCATCGCGCACACCAATCTCTACTGGGGCAACCACGAAGCTCCCGGGCGTCAGGCCGGGACGGTGAGCACCGAGTCGGTCGACTTCGGCTGAGGCCGTCCACAGCGGTCAGGTCAGGTCTTGACGGCTTGTCGGAGGCAAGGTGTACGGTGAAGATGTTCGAACAGGTGTTCGAACACTCGCCCGGGTGGGAGATGACCTCGACCCCCATCCTCCACCCGGGCACCGACAGGGGTCGATCGCTGCGGGAACGGACGAAGGAGCAGGCAGTGCGGCGCTACGACGACCCGGTGGAGGTGCGCAAGGGCGCAGACGAGGATCCCGACCAGTTCCTGTGGCGGGGACGGCTGTGGCAGGTGCGCGAGGTGGTCGCGCACTGGGTGGAGACCGGGGCCTGGTGGGCCCGGGCCAATAGTGGGGCCAACAGTGGGGCCAGTGGTGGAGCGGACGGAGCCGCGGTCGATGCGGACCTCCTGCGCGAGCGCGAGGTGTGGCGGGTGGCAGCGGCCAGGGGAAGGGTCGCTGCCCAGCAGTCTTCATGGCACTCACCCGAGCACGACCCCGGCTTCGGGGTCTTCGACCTGGTGTTCAGCTGGTCCGAGGGCAGCTGGCAGCTCGTCCGGGCGATGGATTGAGGAGACCCGATGACCCAACAGATGGCGCACCAGACGACCCACCAGACGGCCCACCAGACGGCCCACCAGATGTCACCGCACTTCCTGCCGGCATCGACCCACTCCTACCTCGAGCGGGCGGCCGAGTCGCTGCGCGAGGCGATCACCAGCACCAGCGTGCCCGAGCGCTACGCCCTGGCCCATGTCGCGGCGCTGCGGGCGACCGCGGCCCTGCTGGCGGCCAGGGCCCAGCCGGTGACCCCGTCACGGCGCCGACGCCAGAAGAACGCCTGGGTGCTGCTGGCCGAGGTGGCCCCGGAGCTCGGCGAGTGGGCGGCGTTCTTCGCTGCCGGTGCCGACAAGCGGGCCGCGGCCGAGTCGGGCTCGCGGCGTGCGGTCACCGAGCGGGAGGCCGACGACCTGGTGCGCGACGCCGACCGTTTCCTCGCGCTGGTGGAGACCTCGCTGGGGCTGACCGAGCACGTCCCGTTCCGCGTCGCCTAGAGGGCGGCGAACTTGTCCGATCCCTTCGTCCACCTCCACGTCGCCTCCGGCTACTCCCTGCAGTACGGCGCCTCGCACCCCCACGTCCTCGTCGAGCGGGCCGTCGAGCAGGAGATGGACGCCCTCGCCCTGACCGACCGCGACGGCACCTACGGCGCGGTCCGTTTCGCCAAGGCCGCGATGGCGATGGGGATCCGCCCGATCCTCGGCGTCGACCTGGCCTTCTCCTCCTCAGGTGGTTTCGAGACGCTCGCTGGCGCTCGCTCCTCAACCACCGATGGTCGACCCCGCACCCCGACCCGCGGCGGCGCCTCCCGCGACGCCCGGCTGCCCCGGGTGACCTTCCTGGCCAGTGGCCGCAGCGGGTGGGCGGCGGTCTGCCGGCTGGTCTCGGCGACCCATGCCGCGGGGGAGCGCGGCACCCCGGTGTGCACCCCCGAGCTGGTCGTCGAGCACGTCGCCGGGCGCGACGTCCGGGTGCTCCTCGGCCCCGCATCCGAGCTGGGCCGGGCGGCCACGCTGCGTCGTGACGACCTCGGGCGCGAGGTGCTGGCCCGCTGGCTCGACCTGGTCGGTCCCGAGCAGCTGAGCGTCGAGGTGGTCTCCCACCGGCTGTCCGGGTCGGGTCCGGGGTCCTCGCCGCACGCCGCCCGGATGGCAGGTCTCGCACGTTCGGGGAGGACGCGGCTCCCGGTGGTGCTCTCCAACGCGGTCCGCTTCGCCGACCGGCTCGACGCTCCGACGACCGACGTACTCGATGCGGCCCGCCGGCTGGTGCCGATGGACCTGCGCCACCTCGACCGGCGCAACGCCGAGGGGTTCTTGAAGTCCGGCAAGCAGATGCACGAGGTCGCCGAGGAGATCTGCCGCTTCGCCGGCCTCGGCGACCGGGGTGCCCTCGACCTGCTCGCGCAGACCCGCGCGACCGCCGACCAGTGCGTCCTCGACCCCCGCACCGACCTCGGCATCGGGGAGGTGCACTTCCCCGAGTTCGAGGTGTCGAGTGCGGGTGTGGGTGTCCCGACCGCCCAGCGGGCGGCGGGGCGCGGGCAGACGTCGGGCTCCGGGGGTGTCCCTCTCCTCCCACAGCGGGCACGGGGATCCGGGGCCTCCGGGGGAAGCGTGGATGGGACTGGCCCCCCGGAGCGAGGAACGAGCGGAGGGGTGGTTGCGACCCCCGGAGTGTCCCGGAGCCCCGGGACCGCCGCAGAGAGGGACACCCCCGCCACCACGGGTTCCCGCGCCCCGGTGACCGCTCTCGGTCGTGACACCCCCGCCGACCAGGCACTCCGGGTCAGATGCGAGGAGGCCATCGGCTGGCGCTACGGCTCCATGCCCCGCCAGCGCATCTGGAAGCGCATCGACGACGAGCTCGAGACGATCCGCACGCTCGGCTACGCGTCGTACTTCCTCACCGTCGGCGACGTCACCACGATGATCCGCGAACTCGGCATCCGCAGTGCCGCACGCGGGTCGGGCGCGGGCAGCGTCGTGAACTACCTGCTCGGGATCTCCGGGGTCGACCCGATCCGCCACGGCCTGCTGATGGAGCGCTTCCTCTCGCCGCTGCGGCGCTCGCTGCCCGACATCGACATCGACGTGGAGTCCGCGCGCCGGCTGGAGGTCTACGACGCGATCCTCGAACGCTACGGCCACGAGCGCTGCGCCACCGTCTCGATGATGGACACCTACAAGGTCCGCCACGCGATCCGTGACGTCGGCGCCGCGCTCGGCATGCCGGTGGGGGAGATCGATGCCATCGCCAAGGCGTTCCCGCACATCCGTGCCCGCGACGCCCGGATGGCGCTACGCGACCTGCCCGAGCTGCGTGCCACCGGCCTGGCTCGCGAGGCGGCGGCCGGCGAGTGGGGCAGCTTCGACATGTTCTTCCGGCTGGTCGAGAGCCTCGACGGCCTGCCGCGCCACATCGCGATGCACCCGTGCGGGGTGCTGCTCTCCGACACCACGCTGCTCGACCGGACCCCGGTGGAACAGAGCTTCCTGGGCTACCCGATGAGCCAGTTCGACAAGGAGGACGTCGAGGACCTCGGCCTGCTCAAGCTCGACGTGCTCGGCATCCGGATGCAGTCCTCGATGGCCCACGCGGTCAAGGAGATCGAACGGATCGAGGGTCGCCACATCGACCTCGACGACGAGGTGCAGGTGCCCTTCGACGACGGGCGCACCTTCGACATGATCTCCGCGGCCAAGACCCTCGGGGTCTTCCAGATCGAGTCGCCGGGCCAGCGCGAGCTGGTCGGCAAGTCCGGGATCGAGACCTTCGAGGACATCATCGCCGACATCTCGCTGTTCCGTCCTGGGCCGGTCAAGAGCGACATGATCACGCCGTACCTCGAGGTCAAGAACGGCTGGAAGAACGCCAGCTACCTCCACGACGACCTGCGCCCGATCCTCGGCGGCACCCGCGGCGTGGTGGTCTTCCACGAGCAGGTGATCGAGATCATCGCCCAGTTCGCCGGCTGCACCTACGCCGAGGGCGACGAGTGGCGCCGGGCCCTCGGCGACACCGACGGGATGGCCGAGACGAAGACCTGGTTCTACCCGCGTGCGCTCGCCCAGGGCTACTCGCTGCCCGTGGTGGAGCGGATCTGGAAGGTGATCGAGGCGTTCGCCTCCTTCGGCTTCTGCAAGGCCCACGCCGCCGCGTTCGCACTGCCGACCTACCAGTCGGCCTGGCTCAAGGCGCACTACCCGGCGCACTTCATCGCCGGCGTCCTCACCCACGACCCGGGGATGTATCCCAAGCGGCTGATCCTCGACGACGCCCGCCAGCTCGGCATCGCGGTACTCGGGCTCGACGTCAACGCCAGCGAGGCGGAGTACGTCGTGGAGAAGCTGGCCGATGCCACTCCCGTCCGTGCGCCCGCCCAGGTCTCCGCGAACGTCGGCAGGTTCCAGCCCCGGGGAGGGATCTACCAGAAGCTGCCACTGGCGAAGGCGGACCCGGACGATCCCGCCTGGATGGGGCACGGCTACGGCATCCGGATCGCCCTGGACGAGGTGCGCGGCATCAACGACGGGGAGGTACGCCGCATCGTCACCGCCCGCGACGGCGCCCCCTACGCCTCGCTGACCGACTTCTGGCACCGCGCCCAGGTCTCCCGCCCGGTGGTCGAGCGGCTGGTGCAGGCCGGCGCCTTCGACACCGTCTACGGCATCGGCACGACCGCCGGCACCGGTCGTCGCCACCGGTTGACCCGGCGTGACCTGCTGCTGGAGATCGGTGACCTCGACCGGCTCCAGCGGGTCTCGTCGCGGGCGAGCAAGGGTCGTGCCCGCGGGCTGCCGCGGTCCCGTCCGGCGTCGGCGGAGGCCGGGGACGCCTCGGTGCAGCTCGCCCTCGACCTCGGGGGGTCTGACACCCCACGGGTCAGCGGTCTCCCGGAGATGACCGACGCCGACCGGGTGCGCGCCGAGCTCGACATCCTCGGCCTCGACGCGAGCCGGCACGTTGTCGACTTCCACGCGCCGTTCCTCGACCGGCTCGGGATCACCCGCTCGGCCGACCTGCTCACGGCGCGCAGCCGCAGCGAGCTGCTGGTGGCCGGGGTGAAGGTGGCCACCCAGACCCCGCCGATCCGGACGGGTCGCCGGGTCATCTTCCTGACCCTCGACGACGCCACCGGGCCGGTCGACGCGACCTTCTTCGAGGACGTGCAGGGACCGTATGCCGCCACGGTGTTCGGTTCCTGGCTGCTGGTCGTCCGCGGCGAGCTGCGCCGTACCGGCCGCCGCGGGGTCTCGCTGCGCGCGACCGGGGCCTGGGACCTCGGGGCACTGCACGACCTGTGGAAGGCCGAGGGGATGGCTGCCGTGTACGCCGAGATCGACCGGGTGCCCTCGGGTTTCGGCGACCCGTCCGACGGACCCAGCAGGGTGATGGTGCACACCAGCGGGTTCCGGATGTCGCCTTATGCCGACATCAAGCCGGCCGGTACTGATCCAAAGAGAATTGGCACCGGAACGGTCACCGGCGAGGTGGCCCGCAAGCTGTGGCACCGCAGCCCCGGGAGCGCCGGATGACTCGCCTAGGGTTGGCCCCATGGAGCGCCCCCTGGAACGCCGTACCGCCGCCCGCACCGCGGTGGTCTGGGACGTGGTCCGCGCGCTGCTCGACGGCAAGGACGAGCAGGCCGTCCTCGACATCGGCGGTGGCACCGGCGGCCTCGCCGTCCGCGTCGCCGCCGAGGACCACCGGGTCACGGTCGTCGACCCCAGCCCGGACGCCCTCGCCGCCCTGGCCCGTCGGGCCGACGAGGAAGGTGTCGCCGACCGGGTCACCGGTCTCCAGGGCGACCTCGGCAACCTCCGCGAGCTCGTTCCCGAGGCCTCGAAGGACCAGGGCGTCGACCTCGTGCTGTGCCACGGCGTGCTCGGCCTCGTCGACGACCCGGCCAGTGCCCTGGAGACGATCACTTCGGTACTCCGCCCCGGTGGCGCCCTCTCCCTGTTGGTCAACCAGCGGCACGCCGCCGTACTCGCCCGGGCGATGGCCGGCCACTTCGGCCAGGCGATGGACATCCTCGAGAGCGTGCAGCCCGACCGCGGGGAGCGCCGGTTCACCGCCGAGGAGGTCGCCCAGCTGCTCGGGGTGGCCGGGTTCACCACGACCAGCACGCACGGCATCCGCGTCTTCGCCGACCTGGTGCCCTCCTCCCTGCTCGACCTCGAGCCGGGGGCGAGCGCGGCACTGCTCCAGCTCGAGCGGGCGGTCGCCGAGCGGCCGGAGTACCTCACCCTGGCCAGCCAGCTGCACGTCATCGCCACCCGCTGATCCCGCCCCTCGGAGGGCCGCTGCCACCCCGGGCCGACGGGCGGCGGCGGGGCCTTCGGGGGGAGCGTGGATGGGACTGGCCCCCCGGAGCGAGGAACTTCGGGGCCCCTGCGCAAAGGCAAGCGAAGCGCGTTTGCGTGGGGTGAAACGTGCGGAGGGGTGGTTGCGACCCCCGAAGTGCCCCGACGTCGTTCGGCGGCCCGCGCGTGCGGGCCTCCGAGGGGTGGTCTCCGACCCTGGTAGGCACTCGTGAAGCCCGCCTCCCACGACAACTCCCGTGACAACTCATGGGACTGCCCGATCCTGCACGTCGACATGGACGCGTTCTTCGCCTCGGTGGCGATCCGTGACCGGCCCGAGCTCGCCGACGTCCCGGTGATCGTGGGCGGGGGCAACCGGGGGGTGGTGCTGGCGGCCAACTACCCGGCCCGCAAGTACGGCGTCCACTCGGCGCTGCCGATGACCCGTGCCCGGCGGATGTGCCCGGACGCGGTGGTGCTCTCACCCGACTACACCGACTTCGACGGCGTCTCCTCCTCGGTGATGGAGATCTTCCGGGAGGTCACCCCGTTGGTGGAGGCGGTCTCGCTGGACGAGGCGTTCCTCGACGTCACGGGTGCGACCCGTCGGCTGGGCAGTCCGCTGCGCATCGCCGAGCACATCCGCGCCCGCGTCGCCGACGAGCAGCGGGTCACCTGCTCGGTCGGGGTTGCGGGGACGGTCTCGGTCGCCAAGCTGGCCAGCCGGCGTGCCAAGCCCGACGGGGTGCTCGTGGTCCCACCGCGTGAGGTGACCCGGTTCCTGCACCCCCTCGACGTCGGCGAGCTGTGGGGCGTGGGGGAGAAGACCCGCGAACAGCTGCTCCGGCTCGGCCTGCGCACCGTCGGCGACCTCGCGCACACCCCGCTGCCCACCCTCCAGCGCGGGATCGGTGTTGCGTCCGGCGCCCACCTGCACCAGCTCGCATGGGGGACCGACCGGCGCACCATCACGCCCAAACGGGGCACTCACGAACCCGACAGGAGCATGGGCGCCGACGAGACCTTCGGCCGTGACACCGACGACCGCGCCGTGGTGATGCGTGAGCTGCTGCGGCTGTCGGCCAAGGTGACCAGGCGGATGCGGACCGCCGGTGTGGCCGGTCGCACCGTGACGCTGAAGGTGCGCTTCGCCGATTTCACCACCATCACCCGCTCCCGCACGCTGGGCGACGCCACCGACGTCACCAGCGAGGTCCATGCGACCGCGGCGGCGCTGTTCGACGCACTGGGGCTGCAGCGCGCCCGGATCCGGCTGGTGGGAGTACGCGTGGAGGGGCTGGTCGCCCGGGAGCAGGTCCAGCGCCAGCTCGTCCTCGGGGGACGCGAACGTGGCTGGGAGGAGGCCGACCGTGCCACCGACGCGGCTGCCCTGCGCTTCGGTGGCGGCGCCGTACGCCGGGCCACGTTGTTGATCGGGGAACGCCCCTGATCATTCCGCTGCCGCTCGAGGGCCGCCAAAGATATAGACCACGATTTCCTGAACCCGTCTACCGACTTGACCAGAGCCTGCCTAGACTCATAAGGGAACAGTCACCGCGGGAGGATGTCGTGCCGCTCTCCGAAGAGGAACTCCGTCTGCTGGAGCAAATGGAGCAGGCGCTTGCCCAGGAAGACCCCAAGTTCGTCTCGACCCTGCGCGGAAGCTCCCTCGAGCGGGTGGCGCGGATGCGCACGATCGCTGCGGCTGTCGTCTTCGTCGTCGGCGTCGGCATGCTCATGGGCGGTGCCGTCGCGCAACAGATCTGGCTCGGGGTCCTGGGTTTCGTGGTCATGGTCGGATCGGCCACCGTCGGTCTGGCATCCTGGCGCGGGCGTCACGCTCCTGCCGCCCAGCCGCAGGGCAGTGAGGACCAGCTCTTCGACTTCGACGACCACCCGCACCGCTTCGACGTGATCGACGGTGGTCGCGGCGATCGCCGCAAGCTGCGTCGTCAGTCGGGCAGCCGCCCCGCGCGCCGTCCCCGCTCCGCGGGCAAGAGCCCCAAGCAGGGCACGTTCATGCAGCGGATGGAACAGCGCTGGGAACGTCGCCGCCGTCAGGGCTACTGAAGCAAGCAGGGAACTGACCGACCCGCACTGCCGGCTCAGCGACGTCGATCGCTCCGGCTCCGCACCAGCGACACCGGCCACATCCGACCCCGCCAACCGCGCTCACGGTCGACGCTCTGCAGCATCACCTTGCGCCACGACTCGACGGTCTCGACCGTGTGCGAGCGCACCTCCGGGTCGACGGTGAGCACCGACCCGGCTGACCGGCCGTAGCGCCCACGCTCCACCTGCACCAGCAGTCCTTCGAGCGAGGCGACTGCCTCGTTCTCGGCGCGTACCTGTCCCACCACGTTTCTCGCCTGCTCGCGCGGTGATCTCTGGTCGGGCCACGTCAGGCCGAGGTCCAGCGCCGTGGCTCGCAGCTCGGCCCATGCACCCTCGGCGAGGTGGACCGGGTCGTCGGCTGCGAGACGACGCCGCCGTTGCGCGCGTCGTACGGCACCGGGGCCGACACCGAGGAGCACGACCACGCCCAGTGCGACCACCGGCCACCAGGGCACCGCGGAGCCGTCGTCGGAGCTCTGGGTGTCGACCGTCGACCCGTCGGGGTTCGCGGGCGCGCTCGGCGTGGCGGCGTCATTCGGCGCAGCCGAGGGAACGGGAGTGTCGAGGGACTGTCGGGTCCAGTCGGGGGTGGCGCCTGCTCGCTGGCCGGGTGTCGGCTCGAAGCGCACCCAGCCGACGCCGGAGAAGTACATCTCCGGCCACGCGTGCCGGTCGTCGCTGGTGTACAGGATCCGGCCGTCGGGCTGCTGCTCGCCGTTCAGGAAGCCGACCACCACCCGGGAGGGGATGTTCAGGACGCGGCCCATGGTTGCCATGGCGGCCGCGAACTGCTCGCAGTATCCGACCCGGTCGTCGGTGACGAAGTGCGCGAGCAGGTCCATCCCCGAACCGTTGCGCTGGTCGAGGGAGTAGGTGAACCCGCCGTCGCGGCGGAACCAGTCCTGGAGTGCGAGCGTCTTCTCATAGTTGGTCTTCGCGTCGGCGGTGACCTCCTTGGCCCGATCCCGAACGACCTGCGGGATGTCATCGGGGACGCTGGTCATGTTCAGTCGCAGCGGGGTGGGTGGCGGAGTCGCGTTCTGGAGCAGCCTGGGCGTGATGCTGGGCGTGAGCGCGGTCGCCTCGTAGCTCAGCTGAGAGGGTGAGGAGCCCCCCACGTAGGCGACGTCGAGAGTCCGGCTGTCGAAGCGCCAGTTCCCTTTGATCTTGAGCTCCTGGAGCGGGTAGGGCAGCGGAAGCCAGGTGGTCCCGAACCCGGCGGCGAGCTGCAGGTTCCAGTCGATGAGCTTCACGCCCACACCCGGACCGAGCCCTGGCGGGGTCGGGAACAGCCCGTCGGCAGTGTTGTCGCTGGGCAGGTTGCGCGCGGAGGGTCGCCACTCGTCGCCACGGAACTGGTCCAGGACGGTGGTGCGCAGATAGCCGGTGTCGCGTGCCTCCGTCTCGGCGTACACCATCGGCGTGTGCGTCTTCTCGACCAGGTCGCGCCGCAGCCGGATGAACGGGTTGACGGTGGTGAGCTGGTAGCCGCCCCCGCTGCCGGGACCGATGCCCTCGCCCTGGTCGCGCTTGAGCAGGTCGGTCACCGGGATGAGGGGAGCGAGGACGAGTGCGACCAGCACGGCCGCGACCGACGCCTGCCACAGCACGGTCAGCCGCACTCGTGGGGCATCGCGGCGGTAGCCGCGCCAGGACGACAGCTTCTCGACGTGCTCGGTGGCGAGCAGTCGCATGAACAGCAGCGCCGTGCCGACGAACACCGGAAGTGCCATCGCGTCATTGAGGATGCTCACCGGCACGCTGAGCGTGACGAGCAGGGGCAGCGCGACCAGTGGTAGCCGGCGCAGGCTGAAGGCGAGCACGTCGATCGAGAACAGGACGACCAGCCCGCACATCATCAGGAACGCGCGCGTGTGCGTCGGGTTGACCGCGACCGGTGCGGTGTAGGCGTTCAGCGTGGCGGCACCGTTGCCGATGACGTAGAAGACCTGGCGCAACGAGTCCTCGGTGGGGACCAGACCGAGAATGGACTGACGCGCGGCGAAGACCAGATTGAGCCCGAGCAGCCCGAGGAGCGCCTGCATCATGGCGACGATGTACGCCGGCATGCGCAGCGTTCGTAGTCCGCTGCCGGCCAGCGCCATCACCAGCCCGACCATGCCGGTCGGGATCAGGAAGGTGAGGGGTTGCGCGACCATCCCGCTCCACGCGAACAGGGCGAGCCAGCCGGCGGCCAGCGCGAGCAACGGTGGTCCCGGGCGCCAGCTGTCCCGGACCGCGGGAGCTGCCATCGGGGGTGCGAGCTGGGTCGTCATCGGGACAGCTCCATCCATGCCGATGCCAGCGACCCGTCGCGTTGGAGGGTGGTGGCCTTCCAGCCCCCGCTGCGCAGAGCTCCAGTCGCCGGCGGCTCGATCCGGCCGGTGCGGTCCCAGCTCTCGACGTCCAGCACCACGGCGTACGCCGAGTCACCGGCCGCCGCCATCCCCGCCATCAGGTCGCGGTCGGCATCGGTGAGGTGGCCGAGCACCGCGAGCAGCATCCCGCCGTGGTCGGTGTCCTCGATCCAGGCTGTGGAGAGCTGCTCGTGGCGGGTCATGGTCATCAGCGCGAGCCGCTCGAGCTGCTCGGGCAGGTTGACCCCGCGGGCTCCCTGGTGCCAGCCGTGCGACGACGACTGGCCGGTGGCGCTGACCAGCCGCACCTCGAAGTCCTGGGCGACCAGGTAGCGGATGATCGACGCCGTGGCGCTGACGGCTGTCTCGATCGACGAGTTCGTCCCGTAACCGCGGTGGGAGATGCGCCGGTTGTCGATCAGCACCGTGCAGCGCGACTGCCACTGCTGCTCCTCGCGCCGCACCATCAGCTCACCGGCCCGCGCGCTGCTGGGCCAGTGGATCCGGCGCAGGTCGTCGCCGAGGCGGTAGTCCCGGATCGTGACGTCGGGGCTGCCGCCGCCGAGCAGGTCGCGAGTCCGGTTGTCGCCGGCGCCGGCCCACCGTCCGGTGAGCGCGATCTGCGGTAGCGGCTCGGTGCGCGGCGTCACCAGGATCGACGCGGACGACGCCAGCACCTGGTCGAGGTCCACCATGCCCAGCGGGTCACCGACCCGGACGTGCATCGGTCCGACCGGGTAGCGACCGCGGTTCTCGGTGCGGATCTGGTAGCGCCGGAGCATCGAGGTACCGGCCGCCATCGGTTCGATCACGAAGCGGGGCGAGACTCCCAGGACCGGTGACAGCTCCTCCTCGAGGAGCAGGGTGCCGGTGCGCTTGCCCGCGTTGCCGACCTCCACCTCGACGTGAGCGACGTCGCCGGCCTCGACCTGGAGGGCGCTGACGTTGCGGCGTACCCAGACGTTGCGCTCCGTACGACGCAGCAGCAGCCACGCCAGGACGGGCACCACCATGGCGAGCACCCCGATCCGGACGAAGTCGCGTTCGCCGATCTGGATGCCGCAGATGATCGCCGCTGCACCGGCCGCGAGGAAGCACCGGCCCCGGACGGTCAGGTCCCGCACGCGATCACCACCAGCCCTCGGTGCCTAGTTGACCTGGGGGACAGGCACCTGGGCCAACGCCTGCTGCACCACCTCGGAGGTACGACGTCCGCTCATCGTGGCCTCCATCGTGGGGAGCAGCCGGTGCGGGAAGACCAGTGGCACCAGCTCACGCACGTCATCGGGCAGGACGTACTCGCGACCCTGGATTGCGGCGAATGCCTTGGCCGCACGGACGAGGTGCAGCGTCGCCCGGGGAGAGGCGCCGAGCCGCAGGTCGGGGGAGCGGCGTGTTGCCGTGGCCAGCGCGACGGCGTACTGCTGGACCGCCGTCGCGACGTGCACGCCGTTGGTCACCTCGATCAGCTTGCGAACCTCGGCCGCGTCGGTCACCGGCTCGAGCTCCTCGAGGGGGCTGACCAGGTCGCGTGCGGAGAGCATCGCGATCTCGGCCGCCTCCACCGGATAGCCCATCGAGAGGCGCACCATGAACCGGTCACGCTGTGCCTCCGGCAGGGCGTAGGTGCCCTCCATCTCGATCGGGTTCTGGGTCGCGATCACCATGAACGGGGACTCGAGCAGGTAGGTCTTCCCGTCGACGGTGACCTGGGCCTCCTCCATGCACTCGAGCATCGCCGACTGCGTCTTGGGACTGGCGCGGTTGATCTCGTCGCCCACGACGACGTTCGCGAAGATCCCGCCGGGCCGGAACTCGAACTGGCGCGTGTCCTGGTTGAAGACCGAGACTCCGGTGACGTCGGAGGGCAACAGGTCGGGAGTGAACTGGATCCGGCGCACGGTGCAGTCGATGGACCGCGCGAGGGCCTTGCTGAGCATCGTCTTGCCGACGCCGGGGATGTCCTCGATCAGGAGGTGACCGCCGGCGAGCAGCACCACCAGTGCCGAGCGCGCGATCTCCGGCTTGCCCTCGATGACGGCGGCGATGTTGGTCTGGATGCGCTCCGCGACTGCGCGCACCTCGTCGACGTCGGCGCCACTCACTGCACCGCCCGAGCCCGCGACGTGTCCGTCGTTCCCTGCTCCCACCGCTGGCCCCACTTCTCCCACCACACCGCTCCACGGCGCCCCCTTGGCCGGGGGCCACAAGCATCTCCTACGACAAGTGAAGCCCATGCCACCACACCTGTGACCTGCTCGGACAGGGCGAACAGGTCTCGATCCGGTCACCGGGCCTGTTATCGGGGCGATCCGGGCCGGCAATGGCTGGGGACGAGCAGTGGGCGGGCCGGAGACGGCAGAGCAGGTGCCGCGGGGGTGCAAGGGGAGCGCGACGGGGAGGAAAAGGGGTGCCGACTGCACCAAAAGTGGTTGACGGTGGGGGGATGTGGAGTAAAGTGGTGCGCAGTGGAGGGACAAGCGAGTTCTGAAGCAGGACGGTCGGGTGAGGGGAGCAGCGCATGTTCTCCGGCACCTACACCCCCAAGCTCGACGACAAGGGGCGCCTCTTCCTCCCGGCGAAGTTCCGTGACGAGATGAAGGAGGGCCTGGTGATCACACGTGGCCAGGAACGTGCCCTCGACATCCGCACCCAGTCGGACTTCGACGTGTTCACCGAGAAGTTCAGGAACGCCTCGCAGACCGATGCCCGCATGCGGGCCTACGGCCGGATGTTGTTCGCGCTGGCCTCCGAGCAGGTCCCCGACAAGCAGGGCCGGGTCACCATCACCCCCGAGCTGCGGCAGTACGCCGGACTCGAGCGTGACGCCGTGGTCATCGGCGTCTACGACCGCATCGAGGTCTGGGAGCCGCGCTCCTGGACCGCCTACACCGCCGACCAGGAGCAGGCCTTCGCCAACCTCCAGGACGAGATCTTCCCGGGCTTCTGACCGGGTCAGAACAGCAACAACAACTCCACATCGGTGATCGCAGGGCGAGGCTCGCGTCCGCTCCTCCCAGATTCCTCTGACGCACCTTCCCCGGTGTCAGATGAGTCGCTTCCCTCCAACCGGGAGTTGAGCGGACGGAGAACCTGGCTCTGCGATCACCTCACACGAAGAGCAACGCGAGGGGGTCGAATCCAATGAGCGAAGGCACCATCACACCGGCACGGCGGGTCCGCCACGAGTTCCGGGACTCTCTGGCGGTGATGGCCTTCTCCGCCCTCTCCTCTTGTGGAGTCGCAGTCCTCCTCACCCTCCTGGTCCGGAACTAGGCGGGTCCCGGACAGATGAGCGGTCCCACACACGTCCCGGTCCTTCTCGACCGGGTCGTTGCCTTGTTGGCCCCTGCGCTGGAGCGGCCCGGGTCGGTCTTCGTCGACGCGACGCTCGGCCTCGGTGGCCACAGCGAGGCCGTGCTCGACCAGTGCAAGGAGACCCACCTGGTGGGGATCGACCGTGACCAGCACGCCCTCGAGCTCGCCGGTGCGCGCCTGGCGCCCTTCGAGGGACGCACCACCCTCGTGCACGCGGTGTACGACGAGATCCCCGAGGTGCTCGCCGAGCTCGGCATCGACTCGGTCGACGGCATCCTCTTCGACCTCGGTGTCTCCTCGATGCAGCTCGACGTCCGTGAGCGTGGGTTCGCGTACGCCGAGGACGCACCCCTCGACATGCGCATGGACGACAGCGATGGGCCGACCGCCGCCGACGTCCTCAACAGCTACCCGGCGGCAGAGCTGGCGCGGATCCTGCGCAGCTACGGCGAGGAGAAGTTCGCCAAGCCGATAGCCCGGGCCATCGTCAAGGCGCGCGAGACCGAACCGTTCTCCGACTCCGCCAGGCTGGTCGAGCTTCTCCGCGACACCATCCCGGCACCTGCGCGGCGTACCGGCGGACACCCTGCCAAGCGCACCTTCCAGGCACTCCGCATCGAGGTCAACGACGAGCTCGGCGTGCTCCGCCGCGCCATCCCCGCCGCCATCGAGTCCATCCGCATCGGTGGCCGGGTCGTGGTGATGAGCTACCACTCGCTGGAGGACCGGCTGGTCAAGCAGGCGTTCGCGGCCGGAACCATCTCGACCGTCCCGCCCGACCTGCCTGTCGTGCCGGCCGGTCTCGAGCCGGCGCTGCGCTCGGTGACCCGCGGGTCCGAGAAGGCATCGCCCGCAGAGATCGCCCAGAACCCGCGCGCCGCATCCGTGCGGCTGCGCGCCGTCGAACGTGTCAACAACAACCGGCCGAACAAACGGGCCACAAAACGGGGAGACAACGCAGCATGAGCACTCTGATCACGCAGGCCCGGGCCCGGGTCCCACGCTTCGCCGAGGCGGCTGTCGAGCGTGCCCGCCTCACCGTCGTGCCTCCCCGGCGTGCGATCGGACGCACCCAGGCAGCGCGGACGCCCTTCGCGGTCCTGGTCATCGCCATGCTGGTCGCCGGCGTGGTCGGCCTGCTGATGTTCAACACCAACATGCAGCAGGCCTCGTTCAAGGCCACCGACCTGCAGGAGCGCGTGAACGTGCTCACCGCCAAGAAGCAGGCGCTGGACATGGAGCTCGACGCGTTGCGCGACCCCCAGCGCCTCGCGGTCGCGGCCAAGGACCTCGGCATGGTGCCTCCGTCGCAGCCGGCCTTCATCGAGCTGGCCACCGGCCGTGTGCTCGGCAACCCGACACCGGCCAACGTGGGCGACGCCGTACGCATCAACTCGCTGCCGGCACCCAAGCCCGTCTCGCTCAAGCAGAAGATCCGCGTGGTGAAGGTGCAGGCGAGCACCGTGCGCGGTTCAGAGGCCGACACCCGCGGCTCCTCCACGGCTCCGACCCGGGAAAGCGATAGGAAGAAGGCCAACGCACAAGCGGCCGAGTCCGGAGCATCGCATTGACACGTACCCAGCGCAGGAATTCTGGTCTGCGTGGGTCAACCCATGTCCGCCTGAGGGTCGGCCTGCTGGCCATCACCATGCTGCTGTCGCTCTTCGGGGCACGGCTGTTCCAGCTCCAGGGCCTGGACTCCAAGGCCTACGCCTCGCGGGCCGAGGCCTCGGGCCTGGTCAACATCGCGCTGCCCGCGAAGCGCGGCCGCATCCTCGACCGCAACGGCATCCCGCTGGCCGAGTCGGTCGCCGGGATGATGATCGTGGCCGACCCGACCCGCACGACTCCCAACGCCGAGGCGATCGCCAAGATCCTCGCGGACCGGCTGCACCTCGACTACTTCGACGTGCTCAAGAAGCTCACCAAGAAGAACGACAAGGTGCGCTTCGCCTACGTCGCTCGACGAATCCCCTCGACGCTCGCGTCGAGCGTGATGGACGACCTCAAGGCACACGAGTACGTCGGCGTCGACACCCGGCCCGACCCGCTGCGCACCTACCCGGCCGGTGACGTCGGGGCCAACCTGATCGGCTACCTCGGCGACGACCCGACCAAGGTGTCGGGCGGCCTCGAGCGCAGCTTCAACACCCTGCTCGCCGGCAAGGACGGCAAGGAGACCTACGAGGTTGGCGGCGGCAACCGGATCCCGCTCGGCGACAACAGCCAGGTCAAGCCGGTCAACGGCAAGGACCTGAAGCTGACCATCGACCGCGACGTGCAGTGGTACAGCCAGCGGGTGCTCCGCACGGCGGTCCAGCAGGCCAAGGCCGAGTCAGGTGCCGCCGTCGTACTGGACTCCCGCACCGGCGAGATCCTCGCGCTCGCGGACTATCCGACGTTCGACCCGAACAAGCCCGGCAAGGCCAAGAAGCAGGACCTCATCAGCCGCGCGCTGAGCGACGTCTACGAGCCGGGGTCGGTGGAGAAGGTGCTCACCGCCTCGTCGCTGATCGACGCGGGCAAGGTCACTCCCCGCACGCGGTTCAAGGTGCCGTCGTCCCTGCCGGTGCTCGACCGCACCATCGGTGACTGGTTCGAGCACGGGACGATCCGCCTCACCCTGGCCGGCGTCATCGCGAGGTCCTCCAACATCGGCACCGCCCTGGCCGCGACGCAGTTCCAGCCCAAGGAGCTGTGGAACTACCTCGACAAGTACGGCCTCGGCCACAAGACGGACATCGGCATGCCCGGCGAGACCCGCGGTGTGATCGGCGACGGTGACAGCTGGAACACCCTGACGCGGGCCCAGGTGGCCTTCGGCCAGGGCATCTCGGTCAATGCCCTGCAGATGGCCACAGCGGTGAACACGATCGCCAACCGCGGTGAGCTGATCACCCCGAGCCTGGTCAACGGTCGCGCGACGACGAGCGCCGGCGCCGAGGTCGGCACCGAGACCAGCAAGCGTCGGGGCGTGGTCAGTGCCACCGCGGCGCGACAGACGGCCAACATGATGGAGCTGGTCACGACGCAGGACGTGGGCACCGCGCCCGGCGCGGGCATCGTGGGCTACCGGGTCGCCGGCAAGACCGGAACCGCGCAGGAGGTCGGCGGCGCGTGCAACTGCTACAGGGACGGCGGCCTGGCCGTGTCCTTCGCAGGTTTCGCCCCGGCCGACAAGCCGCGGTTCACCGTCTACGTCGTGGTGAAGCGCCCGGGCGAAGGTGCCAGTGGTGGCGGCACCGCCGGTCCGGTGTTCCGCAAGATCCTGACGTACGTCCTCCAGAAGTACGCCGTTCCCCCGACCGGCACGAAGGCGCCGACGATCCCCATCAAGTGGGGTCGCGACGCCCGAGAGCCGGCTGGATAACCTCGGACGGTGCCAGAGCAGGATCACGGGCAGGATCATGGGACCGACCTCACCCGTCCGGTCACGCCCCCACGCACTCCGCTCGCACAGGTGGCGGCGTGGACCGGTGCTGACCTTCGACCGGCGACGAGCGCCGACGTCGAGGTCACCGGGATGTCCCTGAGCTCGCAGCGGGTCCGCCCCGGCGACATCTACGCCGCACTCCCGGGCAGCCGGACGCATGGTGCGACGTACGCCGGCGACGCGGTCGCCGCAGGCGCGGTCGCGATCCTGACCGACGAGGACGGTGCGGCCAACGTCGGCGACACCGGGGCGCCCCTGCTGGTCCTGGACAACCCGCGTTCGGTGCTCGGCCGCCTCGCCTCGCTGCTGTACGGCGAGCCGGCGCACGCCCTGACCCTGATGGCCGTCACCGGCACCCAGGGCAAGACCACGACCACCCGGCTCCTCGAGGGCGGGCTGACCGCGGCCGGCATACCCGCAGCCGTGATCGGGACGGTGGGCACGCGCATCGCCGGCGTGGACGTGAAGTCGACGCTGACCACTCCCGAGGCGCCCGACCTGCATGCGTTGTTCGCGGTCATGGTCGAGCAGGGCGTGAGCGCGTGTGCGATGGAGGTGTCCAGCCACGCGCTCGTGATGGGGCGTGTCGCCGGTGTCGTCTTCGACGTGGCCGCCTTCCTCAACCTCGGGCGCGACCATCTCGACTTCCACGACGACGTGGAGGACTACTTCGTGGCGAAGGCGTCGTTGTTCACCCCGGAGCGCGCTCGTCGCGGACTCACCAACATCGACGACGCGTTCGGCCGCCGGCTGCTCGACGAGGCGAGCGTCCCGATGGTGACGTTCTCGCCCTCAGGACAGCCGGCCGACTGGCGTGCCGAGCACGTCTCGCTGGAGACCGCCGGGTCCCGCTTCACCGCCGTGACGCCCGGCGGCGAGCGGATCCCGGCGTGGGTGTCCCTCACTGGTGCGTTCAACGTCGGCAACGCCCTGTGCGCCATCGCCCTGGCCGGCGAGGCCGGGATCGACCCGCGGCAGGTCGCCGAAGGCATAGCACGCAGCGGCGGGGTGCCGGGTCGTCTGGAGCAGGTGGACGCCGGCCAGGACTTCATGGCGATCGTCGACTACGCGCACAAGCCGGACGCGGTAGAGGCTGCCCTGGCCGCGCTCCGCCCGTTGACCGAAGGGCGACTGGTGCTCGTCATCGGGGCCGGGGGTGACCGTGACTCGGGCAAGCGGCCCCTGATGGGAGAGATCGGTGCGCGACTCGCCGACGTGCTCGTCATCACCGACGACAACCCGCGCACCGAGGACGCGGCCGCCATCCGCGCAGCCGTGCTCGAGGGCGCGGCGACGGTCGAGGGCGCCGACGTGCTCGAGGTCGGCGACCGTCGCGAGGCGATCCGACACGCTGTCGCGATGGCCCGCACCGGGGACATCGTGGTCATCGCCGGCAAGGGCCACGAGACCGGCCAGGAGATAGCCGGCGTCGTACACCCCTTCGACGACCGCGACGAGGTCCTGGCCGCCCTTGCGGAGCGAGGCGCGAACACGTGATCCCGCTGACGCTCGAGGAGATCGCCGGCATCGTGGGGGGCCAGGTTGCGGACGGCGAACCCGGCCTCACGGTGACCGGGCCCGCATTCATCGACACGCGGACCCCCGAGCAGGGCGGGCTGTTCGTGGCCTTCGAGGGCGAGCACGTCGACGGCCACGACTACGCAGCGGCCGCCGTCGAGACCGGGGCGGCGGCAGTGCTCGGCACTCGGCGTACAGGCGTGCCGAGCGTGGTCGTGTCCGACGCTCAAGCGGCGCTCCAGCGCCTCGCGTGGCGGGTGCTCCGTCGCCGCCGCAGGTGGGCAGGGCGGTGGGGGCTTCCCGGGATTGACGTCGTGGCGGTGACTGGCTCGCAAGGCAAGACGAGTGCCAAGGACATGCTGGCGGCGGTCCTGGGAGCCGAGGGGCCGACCGTCGCGACGTCCGGATCGTTCAACAACGAGCTCGGACTCCCGCTCACCGTCCTCCGGCTCACCGAGCACACCCGGTTCCTCGTCCTCGAGATGGGCGCAAGAGGAGTCGGGCACCTCGCCGAGCTGTGTGATATCGCCCCGCCCGACATCTCGCTGGTGCTCAACGTCGGCAGGGCGCACATCGGCGAGTTCGGATCCCAGGACCAGATCGCCGTCGCCAAGGGAGAGATCGTCGAGGCGCTCAACCCGGCCACGGGCACCGCAGTCCTGAATGCCGACGACCGGCTGGTGCGGGTGATGAGCGAGCGCACCTCGGCGGACACGGTCACGTTCGGCTCGTCCACCAGATCGGACGTGCTGCTCTCGGACGTGACGCTCGACGACCTCGGCCGGGCCTCCTTCGACCTGACGTACGACGGTGCCACCCACCATGTCGCCCTCCGCCTGGTCGGCGAGCACCAGGCGACGAACGCCGCCGCGACCGCCGCGACGGCGGTGGCCGCTGGCCTGCCGCTCGACGGCGTCGTCCAGAGCCTGTCCGCGATCGAGCGTCTCTCGAAGTGGCGGATGGAGGTCCACGAGCGGGCCGACGGCCTCGTTGTCGTCAACGACGCCTACAATGCCAACCCGGACTCGATGGCGTCCGCGCTGGAGACGCTCGCCCGGATGGGGGAGCGCGGCGACCGCCGCACCATCGCCGTACTCGGCGAGATGCGTGAGCTCGGGGCCAGCGCGGAGGAGGAACACCGGGCCGTCGGCGCCCTCGCGCAGCGGCTGGCGATCGACGAGGTCGTGGTCGTCGGCGACGGAGCCCAAGGGATCCACGAGGCGCTGCTCGAGGCACGCGGTGACGACGGCACGACGCGCCACGTCGACACCGTGGAACGGGTCGGGGAGTGGTTGCGCGAGAATGTGGCAGGTCCCGACGTCGTCCTGGTCAAGGCGTCCAGGGCCGGGCGGTTCGAACGGGTCGCCGACATGCTCCTGGGGGACGACCCCGAAAGTCCTCGGGAAAACGATCGGCGAGAGGAGTCGGGCCGTTGAGAGCGATTCTGCTGTCTGGTGGCCTGGCGCTGCTCTTCACGATGGTCGGCACCCGCTACGCGATCCGGGTGCTCGCAGCCCACGGCTACGGCCAGTTGATCCGCGACGACGGTCCGACGACCCACCACACCAAGCGGGGCACACCCACGATGGGCGGGCTGGTGATCGTGCTCGCGTCGGTGATGGGGTACTTCATCGCGACGCTGGTCACCCGCAACACCCCGAGCGCCTCCGCCCTGCTGCTGCTGTTCCTGTTCGTCGGTATGGGCACCGTCGGGTTCCTCGACGACTACATCAAGATCTCCCGGCAGCGCAGCCTTGGCCTGCGAAGCCGCGCGAAGTTCATCGGCCAGACGTTCGTCGCCCTTGTCTTCGGCTGGCTGGCGCTGTCGCCGTGGATGGAGGACGCGCGGGGGCAG
Source organism: uncultured Actinomycetota bacterium (assembly GCA_963742785.1). Taxonomy (GTDB): domain Bacteria; phylum Actinomycetota; class Actinomycetes; order Propionibacteriales; family Nocardioidaceae; genus Marmoricola. The sequence continues at coordinate 402,043 of CAVUNI010000003.1, read as the reverse complement.
ACACCGGCCGGTCACGCGATCTCTTTCATCCGTGACCCACGCTCGTTCACGCTGCCGATGATCGTGCTGCTGCTGTTCATCTGGCTGTTGATCGCCGGGGCGAGCAACGCGGTCAACCTGACCGACGGCCTGGACGGCCTCGCGGCGGGGGCGGCGGTGATGACCTTCGGTGCCTACACGCTGGTGAACATCTGGCAGAACAACCAGTGGTGTGGACGGGCAGCCGGGCCGAAGTGCTACGAGGTGCGCGACCCGCTCGACCTGGCCGTCGTGGCCGCCGCGATCACGGGAGCCTGCTTCGGCTTCCTGTGGTGGAACGCCCACCCGGCGAAGATCATCATGGGCGACACCGGCTCCCTGGCCCTCGGTGGCGCGCTCGCCGGTTTCGCCATCCTCACCCGCACCGAGTTCCTGCTCGCTCTGCTCGGCGGACTCTTCGTGATCCAGACGCTGTCGGTGATCCTCCAGGTCGGCTACTTCAAGGCCACCAAGGGCAAACGCATTCTCCGGATGGCGCCGCTCCACCACCACTTCGAGATGATGGGCTGGGAGGAGATCACGGTCGTGGTCCGCTTCTGGCTCATCGCGGGGATCTTCGTGGCCGCCGGGCTGGGGGTCTTCTACGGCGAGTGGGTCGCCGGAGTATGAGCATCTCGGACCTGGGCCGCACCAGCGACTGGAGCGGCGTCCGCGTCGTCGTCGCGGGCTTCGGCGTCTCCGGGTACGCCGCTGCGGACAACCTGACCTTCCTCGGGGCGCAGGTCACGGCTCTCGACGAGTCCGACGCCGGCGACCGCCGCGAGCAGGCGACGCTGCTCGAGACCCTCGGCGCCACCGTCCGTCTTGGTGCCGGCTCGACGGCGCAGCTGCCCGACGAGGTCGACCTGGTGGTCACCTCGCCCGGCTGGTCGCCGGCGGCGCCGTTGCTGGCGCAGGCCGCCGAGCGCGGCGTACCCGTGTGGGGCGAGGTCGAGCTGGGCTGGCGGCTGCGCGACCCGGAGCATCCCGCGCCCTGGCTCGCCGTGACCGGCACCAACGGCAAGACCACGACCGTGCAGATGCTCGAGGCGATGCTGCAGGCCGCCGGGCTGCGGGCCATCGCCTGCGGCAACGTCGGACTGCCGATCGTCGAGGCGGTGATGAACCCGGAGCCCTGGGACGTCCTGGCCGTGGAGCTGTCCAGCTTCCAGCTGCACTGGACGTCGTCGATGAAGGCGGAGTCCGCTGCGGTGCTCAACGTCGCAGAGGACCACCTGGACTGGTACGCCGGCCCCGACGGTAGGTCCGACTACGCAGCCGACAAGGGGCGCATCTACAACGGAGTGGAGCGGGCCTGCGTGTACAACGTGGCCGACCCCGTCACCGAGCAGCTGGTCCGCGACGCCGACGTGCAGGAAGGGGCCCGCGCCATCGGCTTCACGCTCGGGACTCCGGCCGTCGGCATGCTCGGCGTGGTCGACGACGTGCTCGCGGACCGGGCGTTCGTCGAGGACCGCCAGACGTCCGCCGCCGAGCTGTGCACCTTCTCGGACCTCGCCAGTCAGGCGCCCCACTACGTCGCCAATGCCCTCGCCGCCGCTGCGCTCGCCCGGGCACACGGTGTCTCCACCGGGGCGATCCAGCAGGCCCTGCGTGCCTTCCGTCCCGACGGCCACCGGATCGCCGAGGTCGCGGTGATCGACGGTGTGACCTGGATCGACGACTCCAAGGCGACCAACCCGCATGCCGCGCTGGCGTCGCTCAGCGCCTACGACCCGGTGGTGTGGGTGGCCGGCGGACTGGCCAAGGGCGCCGGCTTCGACGACCTCGTGGTCGCTGCCCGCGAGCGGCTGCGTGGGGTCGTTCTCCTCGGCAGGGACGCTCCCGTGATCCGCGACTCCCTTGCGCGACACGCGCCCGATGTGCCCGTCATCGAAGTGGCAGCCGGGGAGACTGACGGGGAAGGACCCATGGACCGTGTCGTGGCCGGGGCCGCGTCGCTGGCACACCCCGGCGACACGGTGCTGTTGGCCCCGGGATGCGCATCCATGGACATGTTTGTCAACTACGGAGCACGCGGCGATGCCTTCGCCGAGGCGGTGCACCGGATGCGGCGGACGGGCAGGCAGGACGGCTGAGGAGGACTGGGTGAGCGTCACCAGCGAGGCGGGTCACCAGACCGGCCAGCAGCCCCAGCAACCTCAGCAACCCGGCATCGCGGGCTGGATCTCCTACCGGACCTCCACGGTCCGCCGCGCGATGGAGCGGCCCCTGACGTCCTACTACCTGCTGCTCGGCGGCTCCACCATGCTCCTGGCGATCGGCCTGATGATGGTGCTCAGCGCCTCGAGCGTCTACTCCTTCCGGGTCCACGACAGCAGCTACTACATCTTCCTCAAGCAGCTGACCTGGGTGCTGATCGGCCTGCCCGCTGCCTGGCTGGCCAGCCGGATGAACCGCCGGGTGCTCCGGATGTTCGCCTGGCCTGCCGTGGTGGTCGCCGTGGCACTGCTGTGCCTGACCCAGACCAGCCTCGGTTTCGCGGTCAACGGCAACCGCAACTGGCTCGCCCTCGGTCCGCTCACCGTGCAGCCCTCCGAGATCGCCAAGCTCGCCATCATCCTGTGGACCGCCGACGTCTACGCGAAGAAGGAGAAGTATCTCGCCAACCCCTGGCACGCGCTGATCCCCGTCGCTCCCGTCGTGGGCATGATCTCGCTGCTGGTCGTCTACCAGCACGACCTCGGCACCGCGCTGGTGCTCTTCTCGATCCTGCTCGGGATGCTGTGGGTGGTCGGTGTGCCCGCCCGGCTCTTCGGGATCGCGCTCAGCCTGGTCGGGGTGGTGGCGTTCTACCTGGCCGCGTCCAACCCCGAGCGGCGTACCCGCCTGACCAGCTTCATCGACCCGTTCAAGGACTTCCAGGGCGCCGGCTGGCAGGCAGGGCACGGGCTGCTCGGCATGTCCAGCGGCGGCATCTTCGGCAAGGGGCTCTCGGCCAGCCAGCAGAAGTGGGGCAACCTGCCCGAGGCCCACACCGACTTCATCTTCGCCGTGCTGGGCGAGGAGCTCGGTCTGATCGGCACCCTGCTGGTCCTGGCGCTGTTCGGCGCCGTGGCGTACGCCGCGATCCGGCTGGCGCTGAACACAGACGACCCGTTCGTCCGCTACGTGTCGGCAGGTGTCACGATCTGGTTGATGTCCCAGATGATCATCAACATCGGCATGGTGCTGGCACTGCTCCCGGTCATCGGGATCCCGCTGCCGCTCGTGTCGTACGGCGGGTCGGCACTGGTGCCCTCGATGGTCGCGCTCGGCCTGCTCGTCGGGTTCGCGCGCGCCGAACCGGAGGCGGCGGCCGCGCTGCGCGACCGTCGTGGCGAGCGCCGCACGGGCAAGACCGGGAAGAAGCCCGGCAAGATGCGCGGACGGGTGTCCGTCCCCGGTGCCATCTCCGCCGGAAGCGCGCGGAGGCGTGCCCGGAGCGAGGGCCGGACCGAGCGCCGGACGGCCGGTCGTTCGTCGGGCAAGACGGCGGGCAAGCCGGCTGGTCGGTCGGGCGGGTCCGCGCGGTCGAGGCGAGGTTGATGGCCGACACCTCAGTCCCGCGGCGGGTCCTGCTGGCCGGGGGTGGGACGGCGGGCCACACCTCACCACTCCTCGCGACGGCCGACGCGTTGCGCCGCCGCCACCCCGACATCGAGATCGTCGCGCTGGGCACGGCCCGCGGGCTCGAGACCCGCGTGGTGCCCGAGGCCGGCTATCCGCTCGAGCTGATCCCGCCGGTCCCGCTGCCGCGTCGTCCCGGGGTCGACCTGCTGCGCACGCCCGGCCGGTTGCGCGGTGCAATGAAGGCCGCCCTCGAGGTCCTCGACCGCGTTCGGCCCGACGTGGTGGTCGGGTTCGGCGGCTACGTCTCCGTCCCGGCGTACCTCGCGGCCCGCAAGCGCAAGCTCCCGCTCGTCGTCCACGAGGGCAACGCGCTTCCCGGCATCGCCAACAAGCTCGGTGCCAGGTTCACCACCCACGTCGCGACCAGCTTCCCCGACACCGACCTGCGGCACGCGCACTACATCGGGCTGCCGATCAGGCGGATGATCAGCACACTCGACCGGGCGGCGCTGCGGGCCGAGGGTCGTGCCACCTTCGGCCTCGACATCGATCGACCCACGCTGCTGGTCACGGGTGGCTCGCAAGGCGCCCGCCGCCTCAACCAGTCCGTGGCAGCGGCAGCGCCGGCCTTCGCTGCGGCGGGGGTGCAGGTGCTGCACATCGTCGGGCCGCGGGGCGAGGCCACTCCGGAGACGACGCCGGGGGGACCGCCGTACGTCACGGTGCCGTTCGTCAGCCGCATGGACCTTGCGTACGCCGCCGCTGACGCCGTCGTCTGCCGGGCCGGCAGCAACACCGTGACCGAGGTGTCCGGGGTCGGCCTGCCGGCGATCTTCGTGCCACTGCCGATCGGCAACGGCGAGCAGGCGCACAACGCCCGGCCGGTCGTCGACGCCGGCGGCGGACTGCTCGTCGCCGACGCGGCCCTGACTCCCGAGTGGGTCAGCGCCACCGTTCCCGAGCTCCTCAACGACGCCGACCGGCTGATCGCCATGTCCGCGGCCGCCGCGAACCTGATCCCGCTCGACGCGGACGAGAAGCTGGCCGACATGGTCCTGGCCGCGTACGCCGGGAGGCGGCGATGAGGGTCCCGATCCCGGAGACGCTGCTCCCGGCCGACCAGCTCGGCACCGTGCACTTCGTCGGCATCGGTGGCGCCGGGCTGTCCGGCATCGCCCGCATCATGCTCGCCCGCGGCATCACGGTCACGGGCAGCGACGCCAAGGAGTCCCGGACACTGGAGGCGTTGCGCGTCCTCGGCGCGACCGTCCACGTGGGCCACGAGGCTGCCAACCTCGGGGACGCGGACACCGTCGTCGTCTCCACCGCGGTGCGCGAGGACAACCCCGAGGTCGTGGCGGCCGTCGACCGTGGCCTGCGGCTGCTGCCCCGGTCGGCCGCGCTCGAGTCGGTGATGCAGGGCCGCGTCGTGGTCGCCGTCGCTGGCACTCACGGCAAGACCACCACGACCTCGCTGCTGACCGTCGCTCTCCAGCACTGCGGCGCAGACCCCTCCTTCGCCATCGGTGGCGACCTCAACGAGACCGGCTCCAATGCCCACGACGGCAGCGGCGAGCTGTTCATCGCCGAGGCCGACGAGAGCGACGGCGCCTTCCTCGTCTACTCGCCACATGCGGCCCTGGTCACCAATGTCGAGGCCGACCACCTCGACAACTGGGGCACTGAGGAGGCCTACCGCGCCGCCTTCGGCACCTTCGTCGACCGGGTCTCGCCCGCGGGCTTCCTGATCGTGTGCGCCGACGATCCCGGGGCCGAATCGCTCGGTCGAACCGCCGTCGACCGGGGGCACACCGTCGTTCGTGTCGGCGAGAGCGAGGACGCGGAGATCCGGGCCGATGACGTGCGGTTCCTCGGTCCGACGTCCACCTTCACCGTCGTCGACCGTGGCATGCGCCTCGGTGAGATCACGCTGCAGATCCCCGGTCGCCACTACGTGCTCGACGCCCTCGCCGCTCTCGCCTGCGGCATGCGGCTCGGCTTCGGCTTCCGTGAACTGGCCCGCGGCCTCGCCGCGTTCAGTGGGACCCGGCGCCGGATGGAGCTCAAGGGCCAGGTCGGCGGTGTGAAGGTCTACGACAGCTATGCCCACCACCCCAACGAGATCGCCGGTGACCTCCAGGCCGCCCGGGCAATCGCCGGGCAAGGCCGCGTGGTCGTGGCCTTCCAGCCACACATGGTCTCGCGCACCCGGATCTTCGGGCACGGCATGGGGGTGGCGCTGGGAGCGGCCGACGAGGTCGTGGTGATGGACATCTACGTCGCGCGCGAGGACCCCGAACCCGGGATCACCGGTGCACTCGTGGCGGACGCGGTGCCGCTGGACCGCGCCCACGTCGTCTTCGAGCCGTCGTGGTCAGCTGTCGCCGCGCATCTGGTCGAGCGGGCCCGGCCCGGCGACGTCGTACTCACGCTCGGGGCCGGCGACGTCACCCTGCTCGGGCCCGAGGTGCTCGAGATGCTGGGGGAGCGAGGTGAACCCGATGACGATGCGTGATCGACTCCGCCGCCGGAAGGCCGCATCGACCGAACCCCCGGTCGCGCCGCCGCTGGCACCACCGACGTCCACGGGGCCTGACGAGGAGACCGTGCGGATCGCCCGCAAGGACTTCCGGCGCCGGCGCAACGCCGGTCGCTGGCGGCGACTGCGCGCGGTCCTGCTCGCCCTCCTGGTCGTGGCGGCGGTGTCGGCGTCGGTCTGGGTGGTGTTCTTCTCCAGCTACGTGACCGCTCGCGACGTCGATGTCACCGGCACCAATACGGTCGCCGACTCACGCGTCGAGCGCCTCGCCGCCGTGCCCAAGGACACCCCGCTCGCGCGCGTCGACCTCGGCGCGATCAAGGCGAGGGTCGAGTCGATCGCTGCGGTGAAGAGCGTCGAGGTGTCACGCAGCTGGCCGCACGCGGTGCACATCGCGGTCACCGAGCGCACGCCGATCGCGGTCGTCAACCGCGGTGAGGGGTTGCAGGCGCTCGACTCCCAGGGGGTCATGTTCGGCCACTACGACGCCCGTCCCAAGCGGCTGCCGCTGGTGATCCCGGCACCTGACGTGGCCGGTGAGGCCCTGGTGGAGGGCGGCCGGGTGATCGGCTCGCTGCCGGCCAGGATCGCCTCCCGGGTCGACAGCGTCGAGGTCGACAGCGTCGACAAGATCCAGCTGGTGCTGGGCAACGGCCGCCGGGTGCTGTGGGGGAGCGCGGAGGACTCGACCCAGAAGGCCGAGGTGCTCGCCGTACTCCTGCGTCGGCCGGGCCAGCAGATCGACGTCTCCGTCCCGGGTCGCCCCACCACCCACTGACGGCGGCTGCCGCTGCAGACCTGCACGTGTCGTCATCGGTGTGTGTCGCGGGCCAAGCCCCACAAATGTTGGATCGGGACGTCCGGATGACTGCTTTCGACGTCACTCGCCAACATTTGTGGGGTTGCGGCGCCCCGGTGGAGTACGACGCCACCCGCCCCGCAGCGACGACGAGAATTTCTTTTCTCCCCGGCACGCCCGCGTGTTGCCCGGGTCCGCCCGGCCGATCCACCTACCTTGAGTACACAACCTCAGGTTGACATAACGTTAACCCTCTACCTCAAGGTTAGGGTTCGCGGGTCGGCCGGAGGACTTCCCCAGGCACATCTGAGAGTTCGTCCGGCAACCGGGCCGGGTGGCACGCAACATGAGAGGCACCGCCGTGGCAGCACCCCAGAACTACCTGGCCGTGATCAAGGTCGTGGGTATTGGTGGAGGTGGAGTCAACGCCGTCAACCGGATGATCGAGGTCGGGCTGAAGGGCGTCGAGTTCATCGCCATCAACACTGATGCGCAGGCCCTGTTGATGAGTGACGCCGATGTCAAGCTCGACATCGGACGTGAGTTGACCCGCGGTCTCGGTGCCGGGGCGAACCCCGATGTGGGGGCGCAGGCAGCCGACGACCACTCCGACGAGATCGAAGAGGTGCTCAAGGGCGCCGACATGGTCTTCGTCACCGCCGGTGAGGGCGGTGGCACCGGCACGGGTGGTGCCCCTGTAGTCGCCAAGATCGCCCGCTCGCTGGGTGCCCTGACGATCGGTGTGGTCACCCGCCCGTTCGCCTTCGAGGGCCGGCGTCGTGCGACCTCGGCGGAAGAGGGCATCGCCAACCTGCGCGAAGAGGTCGACACCCTCATCGTCATCCCCAACGACAAGCTGCTCATGATCTCCGATCGCAACGTGAGCATGCTCGACGCCTTCAAGCAGGCCGACCAGGTCCTGCTGCAAGGTGTCTCAGGCATCACCGACCTGATCACCACACCGGGTCTGATCAACCTCGACTTCGCCGACGTGAAGTCGGTGATGTCCAACGCCGGCTCCGCCCTGATGGGCATCGGCTCGGCGCGCGGTGAGAACCGTGCCGTCGAGGCGGCCGAGCTCGCGGTCTCCAGCCCGCTGCTCGAGGAGTCGATCGACGGGGCCCAGGGAGTGCTGCTCTCGATCGCGGGTGGTTCCGACCTCGGCCTGTTCGAGATCAACGAGGCCGCCGCGATGGTCTCCGAGGCGGTGCACGCCGATGCCAACATCATCTTCGGCGCCACCATCGACGACGCCCTCGGCGACGAGGTCCGCGTCACGGTGATCGCCGCCGGGTTCGAGGGCGGCCGGCCCAAGCGTCGTGACGAGGGTCATGGCCTGCGGCCGCGTCCCGCGCAGACCACGCAGAAGCCACAGACCCAGGAGGAGACCCGCGCAGCAGCACGGGCACTCGCCGAGCAGCGCAAGGCTCCCGAGCCGGCTGCTCCGCGCCGGGAGCCGGTCACCGTCGGTGCCCAGCGCTCGGCCGGCAACCAGGAGCCGCCGCCGGCCCGCCCCGCGCCGACCTACGGCGACGACGAGCTGGACGTTCCCGACTTCCTGAAGTAGGGGTGCCCGACCGAAATTGTTTGCTCACCGCAGCAGCACCGGCCCCGTCGACCTGGCGTTCACCGACAGGTACGACGGGGTCAGTGCTGTGCCCTTCGACAGCCTCAACCTCGCCCTGGTCGGCGAGGACGACCCCTCCGCTGTCGAGCGCAACCTGGCCCTGCTGATGGACGACTTCGCGCCGGGTGCTCACCTGGCCGACATGCACCAGGTCCACGGCCACACGGTGGTCGAGGCCGGCGGCGCGCGCGAGCAGTGCGACGGGCTGGTCACCGACCGGCCGGACCTGGTGCTGATGGTCCGCGTTGCCGACTGCGTGCCGGTCCTGCTGGCCGACCCCGGCGCAGGTGTCCTCGGTGCCGCGCATGCGGGCCGTCGGGGCCTGGTCGAGGGGGTCGTGGAGGCGTGCGTGACGCGGATGCGTGACCTGGGTGCACGACAGGTCGAGGCGTGGATCGGGCCACACATCTGCGGTGCCTGCTACGAGGTCCCCGAGGCGATGCAGCAGGAGGTGGCCGGCACCGAGCCGGCGTCACTCTCGACCACGTCGTGGGGCACGCCGGCTCTCGACATCGGCGCCGGAGTGCGCACCCAGCTCGAGCGGGCGGGAGTGACCGTTCACGACGTCTCCCGCTGCACCCTGGAGTCGCCCGAGCTGTTCTCCTACCGGCGCGACGGGGCCGCCGCCGGACGTTTTGCGGGCGTCATCAGGCTGGACTCATGAGCGACCGTCGTGCCGAGATCGAGGCCGGTCTTGTCGCCGTGCGTGACCGCATCGACTCGGCGTGCACCGCGGCCGGCCGCAGCAGTGACGAGATCACGCTGGTCGTGGTCACCAAGTTCTTCCCGGCCTCCGACGTCCGCCTGCTCGCCGACCTGGGTGCCCGGCATGTCGGGGAGAACCGGCACCAGGAGGCCGTCGAGAAGGCCGCGGAGTGCGCCGACCTCGACGTGAGGTGGCACTTCATCGGCGGTCTGCAGAGCAACAAGGCGGCGGCCGTGGCGGGCTACGCCGACGTGGTCCACTCCGTCGACCGCGGCAAGCTCGTGGGGGGACTGAGCAAGGGAGCCGAGGAGCGCGGGCGCGCCCTCGACTGCCTGGTGCAGGTGAGCCTCGACCCTCCGGAGGCCTCGGGCCGGTCGGGCTGCGAACCGGGCGACGTGCCGGCACTGGTCGAGCGGATCGGTGCCACCGACGCGCTGCGGCTGCGCGGTGTGATGGGGGTCGCGCCCCTCGGTGGAGACGCGGGCGAGGCCTTCGCCCGGCTCGCCGAGGTCGCGTCCGGCATACGCGCGCAGGTGCCTGACGCCACCTGGATCTCAGCCGGCATGAGCGCCGACCTGGAACAGGCCGTCCAACACGGTGCGACACACCTGCGGATCGGGTCTGCGGTCCTCGGTCCGAGGCCGGTCGTCAAGTAATGTCCGAAGCGCCGGATCGAAGGCATCAGACGCGCACGTTAGCGGCACACGAAGGCCACGAGAGCAGAGGAATCCACGACATGAGCGCGATGCGGAAGATGGGGGTCTACCTCGGCCTGCTCGAGGATGCCGAGGGCGACTACGCCGACGCCGACAGGCAGTACGACGAGCCCGCTCGCCGTACTGAACCGCATCACGACGACTCGGCTCGACCGGTCGCCAACCTCGCCGAGCGCCGCCGTCCCTCGTCCCGCGAGACCCAGGCTGCTCGCGCGACCACCACGGTGGCGCCGATGTCGCGGATAACCACGCTGCACCCCCGCACCTACAACGAGGCTCGGGTGATCGGCGAGAACTTCCGCGACGGCGTGCCGGTGATCATGAACCTCTCGGAGATGGACGACACCGATGCCAAGCGGCTCGTCGACTTCGCCGCCGGGCTGGTGTTCTCAGTGCGCGGCACCATCGAGCGCGTCACCAACAAGGTGTTCCTGCTCTCGCCTCCCAACGTCTCGGTCACGGCCGAGGACAAGCAGCGCATCGCCGAGGGTGGGTTCTTCAACCAGAGCTGACCGGCTGATGGTCATGCCCAGCGACCTTCTAGGCTCGCCTTCGTGAACTTCATCGGCCAGATCGTCGAGCTGGTCCTCGGCACCTTCATCGTGCTGCTCTTCGTGCGCCTGATCGTCGACTGGATCCAGATCTTCGCGCGCTCGTGGACCCCCCGTGGTCCGGTGCTGGTGGTTCTCGAGGGCGTCTACACGATCACCGACCCTCCGGTGAAGGCGCTGCGCAAGATAATTCCGCCGCTGCGGCTCGGTGGCGTGGCCATCGATCTGAGCTTCGTGGCACTGCTCCTGATCTGCTACATCCTGCTCTCGGTGAACCGCGCGCTCCTGCTCAGCTGACCTACCCGTTATCGTTCTGGCGCAGAGCAGTCGCAAACAGCTTCGACGATTGAGGATTAGGTGAGGTCATGCCGCTGACGCCTGAGGACGTGAGCCAGAAGCGCTTTACCCCGGTGCGCCTCCGCGAGGGCTACGACATGGGGGAGGTCGACCAGTTCCTCGACGAGGTCGAAGCGGAGCTGGAGCGCTTGCTCAAGGAGAACAACGACCTGCGGTCGAAGCTCTCCGCCGTACAGGACGGCGCACCGGTCCCGGTCGCCAAGCCAGAGGACAAGGCGGAGAAGGCCCCCGAGAAGGCTGAGGTCAAGCCCGAGAAGGTCGACAAGCCCGTCGAGGCGGAGAAGCCCGCCGAGCCGCAAGAGGTGATCAAGGTGATCACCGCCGCCGAAGCCTCCTCGGCCGCGACTCGCCTGCTCGAGCTCGCCACCCGCAACGCCGACGAGGTCGTCGCCGAGGCCCGCGACGACGCCCAGAAGATCGTCACGGAGGCCCGGGGCGAGGCCGAGAAGCTCGAGTCCGAGACCAAGTCCCGCACCGACAAGCTCGAGCAGGACGCCCGCACCCGCGCCCAGAACCTCGACTCCGAGACCGAGAACAGGCGTCGTGAGCTGCTCGGTGAGATGGAGAAGGAGAAGGGTCGACTCGACAGCGAGATCGAGAACCTGCGGGCCTTCGAGCGCGAGTACCGCAGCCGCCTGAAGAGCTACTTCAGCCAGCAGCTCGAAGCCCTCGAGGGAAGCGGCGAAGGCGGCGGCGACCTGACCGGCCCGCCCGCACCGACCCCGCAGGGCGAGGACAAGCCGGCCGAAGGTGAGCAGGGCGAGGACAAGCCGGCCGAGGGGGAGCAGCAGCCCCAGGGTTGAGCCCAACCTCGCAACGTCATACGAACTGGTCGCCATGGCGACCAGTTCGTATGACGTTCAGCCCGGTACGGCGAGCGGGCTAGATGCGGTACACCGTGAAGGCCAGGCCCAGCTGCGGGTCGCTCTGCTCGAGTCCGTCGGCGCTGTCGGCCTCCGCGATCGTGGAGGCCAGCACCTCCCGGGCGATCAGCTCGCGGTGCTCGTCGATGGCCTCGCGCAGCTCGCCGGTGCCGTCCTGGTCGAGCACGGCCCAGCTCAGCGCGATCCGGTCGGAGACATCGAAGCCGCCGGACTTGCGCGCCTCCTGGATCATCCGGACCACCTCGCGGGCCAGCCCCGCCCGGCGCAGCTCGGGGGTCAGCTCGAGATCCAGCGCGACCGTCTCGCCCTGCTCGTTGACCACCGACCAGCCCTCGCGGGGACGCTCGGAGACGATCACCTCGTCGGGGAGCACCTCGACGGGCTCGCCGTCGAGGTCGACCACCGTCCGGCCGTCTGCCTTGAGCGCCGCGGAGAGAGCCTCGGCGTCGGCTGCGGCGATCGCCGCAGCCACCCGCGGGGTGTCCTTGGCGAAGCGCTTGCCCAGCGCACGGAAGTTGCCCTTGGCACTGTGACTGACCAGGTCGGCCCCGGCCGCGGAGAGCGGTTCGATCGCGCCGATGTTCAGCTCCTCCGCGATCTCGTCGCGAAGCTCCTCGGAGAGCCGGTCGTGGGCCGCCGTCGCGACCAGCGCGCGACGCAGCGGCTGCCGGGTGCGTACCTTCGCGTCGGCACGGGCCGCGCGGCCCAGCTCCACCAGCCGACGGGCCAGTCGCATCTGCTCGGCCAGGTCGTCGTCGACCAGGCTCGCGTCGATGCGCGGCCAGTCCGCCAGGTGCACCGACTCGGGGAGGTGGTCCGACGTGCTCGCGAACATGTCCTGCCACACCCGCTCGGTGATGAACGGTGTCATCGGCGCGAGGGCCAGGGTCACGACGTACAGGCACTCGTGCAGGGTCGCGAGGGCCGCGGCGTCGCCGGCCCAGAACCGGCGTCGGGAGCGGCGCACGTACCAGTTGGACAGGTCGTCGACGTACGCCGAGAGCAGTGACCCGGCGCGCTGGGTGTCGTAGGACTCCAGGGCGTCGGTGACGGCGAGGGCGAGCCGGTGCGCCTCGGAGAGGGCCCATCGGTCCAGTGCCGGGCGGTCCGCCAGGTCCGGAGCCGGGTCTCCCGGGCTCCAGTCCGACGTGCGCGCGTAGAGGACCTGGAACGCGACCGTGTTCCAGTAGGTCAGCAGGACCTTGCGCACCGTCTCCTGGATGGTGGTGTGCCCGACGCGCCGCGCCCCCCACGGCGAACCGCCCGCGGCCATGAACCAGCGCACCGCGTCCGCGCCGTGCTCGTCCATGAGCGGGATCGGCTCCACGATGTTGCCGAGGTGCTTGGACATCTTGCGGCCGTCCTCGGCCAGGATGTGGCCGAGGCAGAGCACGTTCCGGTACGAGCTCTCGTCGAAGACCAGCGTCCCGACCGCCATCAGCGTGTAGAACCAGCCGCGCGTCTGGTCGATCGCCTCGCAGATGAAGTCGGCGGGGTAGGCCTTCTCCAGCATCTCGGCCGAACCCTCGAGGTGCGGGTAGCCCCACTGCGCGAACGGCATCGAGCCGGAGTCGAACCAGGCGTCGATCACCTCGGGGACCCGGCGCGCCTCCTGATGGCACGTGGGGCAGGGAAATGTGACGTCGTCGACGAAGGGCCGGTGCGGGTCGAGCCCGGACTGGTCGGCGCCGGTCAGCTCGGTGAGCTCGGCCAGCGACCCGACGCAGGTCTGGTGGTCCTCGGCGCAGCGCCAGATCGGCAGCGGGGTGCCCCAGTAGCGGCTGCGCGAGAGCGCCCAGTCGATGTTGTTGGTCAGCCAGTCGCCGTAGCGGCCGTGCTTGATCGTCTCGGGGAACCAGTTGGTCTTCTCGTTCTCACGGAGCAGGTCGTCCTTGATCTGGGTGGTGCGGACGTACCAGGACGGCTGTGCGTAGTAGAGCAGCGCGGTGTGGCAGCGCCAGCAGTGCGGGTAGCTGTGCTCGTAGGGCACGTGCTTGAAGAGCAGCCCGCGCCCGGTCAGGTCCGCGACCAGGTCGGTGTTGGCGTGGCGGAAGAACTGCCCGCCGACGAGCGGGACCTCGTCGAAGAAGTGCCCGGTCGGGTCGATCGGGTTGACCATGGCCACACCGTTGCGGCGGCAGGAGATGAAGTCGTCCTCACCGAAGGCGGGGGACTGGTGCACGAGACCGGTGCCGTCCTCGGCGGTGATGTAGTCCTCGTTGACCACGAAGTGCGCGTCGGGCAGGTCTGCTCCATCGGTCCGCGGCGGCCAGTCGACCAGCTCGAAGGGGCGCTGGTAGGTCCAGCCGACCATGTCGGTGCCGCCGAACCGGTCGCCGACCTCCCAGCCCTCGCCGAGCGCCTTGTCGACCAGTCTCTCGGCGACGATCAGCGTCTCCTCGCCGTTGGTCGCGGTCACATAGGTCATCTCCGGGTGTGCTGCCACGAGCGCATTGGAGACCAGCGTCCACGGTGTGGTGGTCCAGGCGAGCAGGGAGGCCTGGCCGGCGTACGGGCCGGACGTCAGCGGGAAACGCACGTAGACCGACGGGTCGGTGACGGTCTCGTAGCCCTGGGCGAGCTCGTGGTCGGACAGGCCGGTGCCGCAGCGCGGGCAGTACGGCGCGACCCGGTAGTCCTCGACGAGAAGGCCCTTGGCGTGGATCTGCTTCAGGGCCCACCACACCGACTCGACGTACTCGGGGTCCATCGTCCGGTAGGGCTCGCGCATGTCGATCCAGCAGCCCATCCGGTCGGTCATCTGCTCCCAGAGGTCGACGTGGCGCTGCACGGACTCGCGGCAGCGGGCGTTGAACTCGGCGATGCCGAAGGCCTCGATGTCGGCCTTTCCGGAGAATCCGAGCTCCTTCTCGACCGCGAGCTCGACCGGAAGCCCGTGGCAGTCCCAACCGCCCTTGCGGTTGACCTGGTAGCCCTGCATGGTCCGGAAGCGCGGGAAGACGTCCTTGAACGTGCGCGACTCGATGTGGTGGGTGCCGGGACGGCCGTTGGCGGTCGGCGGGCCCTCGTAGAAGGTCCAGCTCTCGGCGCCCTCGTTGCGGGCCACGGACTTCTCGAAGATCTGTTGCTGGCGCCAGAAGTCGAGAATCTCGTGCTCCATGGCGGAGAGGTCGATCTGCGGGGGAACGGGCTTGTACGCGGCCACTGCCGTCCTTCTTCTTCGTCGTTGTCGCTCAGACGAAGGGACGAGGAGCGGCGTACGCCGTCCCCGCGGTACCACCCTCCTTGGCCGGCCACCTGCTCGCCGACCCACTCCGTGGGTGACCCGGTCGGGTCCACCGCTGCCGGTTCTACTGACCTCAGGTACCGAATTCGGTGCCTCAGACGTTCTTCCAGCGACTCCGGGATGATCTTCCCCAGCTGCCGTGCCGCCGGGCTCACACCGTCCCCAGCTCGCTCGTGGCCGTGCAGACGGGTACTCGTCCCCTCCACGCCATGCGGTGGGACCAGTGTGCCAGAAGTATGGGAGAGTGCTCCGCACGGCGAGTTGAAGGGGATCGACGCGCCGCATATCCTCGCGCCACCACGTACGACCCCGCTTACACCAGTTAGCCGATAGGGGCGCCTCACATCATGGCCACAGCGAGCCGCAAGTCCTTGGCAAGCCGCGCGGGAGCCGCGGCACGCAAGGTCGTCTCCCGCACCTCCTCGGCCTCCAAGAAGGCTGCCCCGGCGAAGAAGGCGAACGCCAAGAAGGCCGCGCCCGCCAAGAAGGCGGCAGCGAGGAAGGCCGCACCGGCTAAGGCCGCTGCGAAGAAGGCTGCTGCCAAGAAGGCGGCAGCGAAGAAGGCCCCGGCCAAGACGGCCGCCGCGAAGAAGGCTCCGGCGAAGAAGTCGGTGGCGAAGAAGTCGGTGGCGAAGAAGGCACCAGCCAAGAAGGCCGCCGCGAAGAAGGCTCCTGCCAAGAAGGCGGTGGCGAAGAAGTCGGTGGCGAAGAAGGCACCCGCGAAGAAGGCACCCGCGAAGAAGACGGTGGCCAGGAAAGCACCCGCGAAGAAGGCTCCTGCCAAGAAGGCCGTGGCGAGGAAGGCTTCCGGGACCGCGAAGACCGTCACGGCCGTGAAGACGACTGCAAAGCAGGCTGCTGTGAAGACCGCCACCAAGACTCCCGCCAAGACACCAGCGAAGACACCGGCCAAGACCCCAGCCAAGCGGGCGGCATCTCCCGGCAAGCTGATGGTTCTCGAGGCAGAGTCGCCGTGGACCAAGGCCGAGCTCGACGGCGTACGCCGCCAGCTGACCGAAGAGGTCCAGCGGCTCACCGGCGAGCTCGTCGAGGTCGAGGGTGATCTCGCGGGGATGATCGAGAACTCGGGCGAGGGCGCCGGCAACGACCAGGCCGACGTGGGCTCCGCGTCGTTCGAGCGTGACCAGGAGATGGTCATCGTCAACAACGCACGCGACATGCTCGTCCAGTCGCAGCACGCGCTGGAGCGCATCGCCGACGGCAGCTACGGCCAGTGCGAGATCTGCGGCAACGCGATCGGCAAGAACCGGCTGATGGCGTTCCCGCGGGCCACCCTCTGCCTGACCTGCAAGCAGCGCGAGGAGCGTCGCTGATCGCGAGCGAGACCTCCGGAGACCAGGCGACGGGCTCGGCACCCGGGAACGGCCCCCGAGCGCGTCGACTCTCAGCACCTGCCCTGGCCTTCACGGTCGCGGCCATTGCCCTGGGCGTGGACCAGCTCAGCAAGTACCTCGCCGTGCGCGAGCTGGCCGGACGGGCGCCCGTCGAGGTGGTCGGCACGTTTCTCCAGCTCCGACTGCTGCGCAACCCGGGCGCGGCCTTCAGCGCCGGTGCCTCGCTCACCCCGGTGATCTCCGTGGTCGCCCTGGTGGCCGCGGTGGTGGTGGTCTTCTACGCGCTGCGTGTGCGCCACCGGGTCTGGGCTCTGGCGCTCGGCCTGCTGCTGGCCGGCGTGACGGGCAACCTGGTGGACCGGATGTTCCGGGCACCCGGACCGTTCCGTGGGCACGTCGTCGACTTCATGGCGTTGCCGAACTGGCCGGTCTTCAACGTGGCCGACATCTGCATCGACACGGCCGGCGTGCTGTTCGTGATCCTGCTGCTGCGTGGCATCCGGCTCGACGGCTCCCGTCACGAGGGGCCGACCCGGGACAAGCGATGAGCCAGGACGGAGAGCAGCGCACTCTGCAGGTTCCCGAGGGGATGAGCGGTGAACGGGTCGACGTGGGCCTGGCCCGGATGTTCGGCATCTCGCGGAGCAAGGCGGCGGATCTGCTCGCGCGTGAGCTCGTCACGGTCGACGGCCGCGCCGTCGCCAAGTCAGACCGGCTGATGCCGGGGGCACTCCTGGACGTGACCTTCCCCCGCGAGCCCGACCCGCTCGAGGTGCGGGCTGAGGTCGTCGAGGGCATCCGGATCATCCACGACGACGAGCACATCGTCGTGGTCGACAAGCCGGTCGGGGTCGCCGTACACCCCTCGATGGGCTGGACCGGCCCCACCGTGGTGGGTCACCTGCGTGGCGCCGGCTACCGGATCGCGGCCGGCGGCGCGCCCGAGCGTCGCGGCATCGTGCAACGCCTCGACGTCGGCACGTCCGGGGTGATGGTGATCGCGAAGAGCGAGACTGCCTACTCGCGGCTGAAGAACGCGTTCCGCCAGCGCGAGGTCGACAAGACCTACCACGCGCTGGTGCAGGGCCATCCCGACCCGCTCGAGGGAACCATCGACGCCCCGATCGGGCGGCACACGAAGTCCGACTGGAAGTTCACCGTGCACGAGGACGGCAAGCACAGCGTCACGCACTACTCGACGCTGGAGGCGCACCGGTTCGCGAGCCTGCTGGAGGTGCACCTCGAGACCGGGCGCACCCACCAGATCCGCGTGCACATGGCGGCCCTCAAGCATCCGTGCGTCGGCGACCTGACCTATGGTGCCGATCCCACGCTTGCCAAGCGCGTCGGGCTGGAGCGGCAGTGGCTGCACGCCGTCCGGCTCGGCTTCGAGCATCCTGGCAGCGGTGAGTACGTCGAGTACGAGTCGACGTACCCCGACGACCTGTCCCACGCCCTCGAGGTCATCCGCCATGCCCAGTGACGCCACCGCCGCGGAGCCGGACGAGATCCAGTTCCGGATCGGGCTCGCGGAGGACCTCCGGGACGTCCACGAGGTGTTCGTCGCCGCCACGACCGCGGCCAGTGCCACCTCGGAGCACCCTCCCGAGACCCGCTCGGCCGACGAGGTGCTCGACTGGATCGAGTCACTGCTGGACCGCCCCGGCGAGCTCTGGCTGGCCTGCCGCAACGAGGTCGTGCTCGGGTTCTTCCTGCTGCGTGGCTCGTGGATCAGCCTGATCTTCGTGCACCCCGAGCGGCCGGCCCCCGGTGTCGGGGCGGCGTTGCTGGACCTGGTCAAGGCACTCCGGCCGGACGGGTTCGGACTGCGCGTCTACCAGGCCAACACCCGGGCGCGCGAGTTCTACCGGCGCCACGGCCTGGTCGAGCTCGAGAGCACCGACGGGAGCAGCTACAACGACGGCCAGCCCGACCTCCAGATGGCCTGGCTCGGCGAGGACCCGCTGGCCTACCTGCGCAGCCGGATCGACGCCGTGGACGATGAGCTCGCGGTGCTGCTCGCCCGTCGAGCCGCGCTCACGGCCGCCGTCCAGGACCAGAAGGAGGTCGGCGGTCAGGCCGGTCGCGACGCCGCCCGTGAGGCCGAGATCGTCGAGCGGATGGCCCGCCACGTCCCCGGGCTGGGCCGGGACCGGATCGCCACCGTCATGCACACGGTGATCGCGGAGAGTCTGGCCGCCTGGGAGGAGCGCTCGTCCTAGGTGGTCGAGCACCGAGCGGACAGTCGAGACCACTGCGCCAGCCCGCGAGGTCAGACAACCGCGACCACCGCCGGTTGAGCTTGTCGAAACCACTCGGTTCTGGACGGCGACCGTCCGCATCGCGGCTGCCCCGTGGACCTACGTCCGCACCCGCTGCACTGTGGAGGCTCCCGAGCCCAGGGAACGCTGATGGACAACCAAGAAGATCGACTCCACGCCGCTGTGGTCCAACGGATCGGTCCGGTGATCCCAGCGATCGAGAACTACGGATATCCGCACCAGGTTGAGCTCGCACTCGTCGACGCAGTCCTGTCGATCCGTGCCAACTATGGGAAGAACGTCAACACCGGCGTCAGGGGGGCGGTTGGCCGATACAAGTCGCAACTGGGACAGGGCAACTGCGATGACCTGCGATCTCTGGGCGCTGCGGACGCTTCGGAGCTTGCTCGAGTCCTGAGAAATCATCAGTCGAGCGGCGGCCGCCTGAAGACCTCACTGATGGTGGAGGTTGCGAATCGACTGGTGAAAGCGGGTGTGGTGACGGCCGCCGACGTCCGGCCGCGTGACCGTGAGCAGCGCCTGGCGTGGTGCGGGGTCCATGGGCTCGGCGCGGTGACCTGGGCGTACTTCGGCATGCTCGTCGGCCAGCCCGGAGTGAAGGTGGACCGGATGATCCGGCGGTTCGTTCGCGACGTTCTCGATGACGATCTCGATGACGACACAGCGACGAACCTGATCGCGGCAGTAGCGGGCCGGATGCAGGCTGACGTGTCACATCTCGACCACGCGATCTGGCTCTATCAACGCGGCGTGCGCGAGTCAGGGACGTAGGTCCACGAACCGCGAATAGTGCCCCTGAAACGCCACGGTCGACACCGACAGCGGCCCGCGCCGGTTCTTGAGCACCGACAGGTCAGCCTCGCCGAGGCGGTCTCGCCCGTCGTCTGTGCACGGTCCGTGAATGCGCAGATCGAGGATGAGGTCTGCGACCCGAGCCCAACCCGGGTCCAGGTCGGCCTCCGGGATGCCGCCGCGCACGACGAGGTGCCGTGGCAGGCTCACGCAGACGAAGGGGCCGGCCGCCGCCCAGGCCGCGACCCGCTCGGGGGTGGCGTCTGCGACGAGATCGAGGTCGTCGACGAAGAGAGCGGCCGGGTCGTGGTCGAGGAGCTGGTCGCGGCTCGACGCGTGGCGTGAGGATCCAGCTCCGGCGAGCGCCAGGCCGCTCTGCGAGAGCCGCTGCCGGGTGGCGAGGAGGCGCTCTTCGGCATCCAGATCACCTGACAGGACCCCGTGGAGGGGGTGCTTGCCCAGACCGGCGAGCAGCCGGGCCACGCACAGCTCGACCGGCTCCCGGGGCAGGTCCGCGAAGACGAGCTCGTCGACCAGGTCGACATACCTTCCCGCCAGCTGGAGCAGCAGAGTCGTCCGCCCCTGTCCCGGTGTCCCGACGACGACCCAGACCTGACCGGGGACCATGCCACCGGTCATCTCGTCGATGCGAGCGAGCCCCGTGGGCAGTCCCCAGGGGAGGCTGCGCGTGTCGAAGTGCTCGATGAGGAGGTCGGCTGGTAGCACGCGATCAGCATGGTTCGGGCCACCGACAAGTCGTGTCGGGGAGAGCCCCGTGTCCCTGTCAGGGGCGGGTGAGATGCTGACGTACGCTGGCGATCTTCCCCAGCACCACCAGGCATCAGCCTGGGCAACATTGCCGTGTCCACCCAGAAGCTCCGGGAAGGGCTGATCGAGCTCCATGACCGCTGGCCGGGACGGTTTCGTCCATCTCCACGTCCACACCGAGTACTCCATGCTGGACGGTGCGGCCCGGTTGGGTGACATGTTCGAGCGGACCGCCGAGCTGGGCATGGACGCCATCGCGATGACCGACCACGGCAACGTCTTCGGCGCCTACGACTTCTGGGCCAAGGCCCGCGCAGCCGGGGTCAAGCCGATCATCGGGATGGAGGCATACGCCACTCCCAACACCTCACGCTTCGACAAGAAGCGGGTGCGGTGGAACGACGGTGGTGACGACGACGTGTCGGGGTCCGGCGCCTACACCCACATGACGCTGCTGGCCGAGAACACCAAGGGGATGCACAACCTGTTCCGGCTCTCTTCGCGGGCCTCGATGGAGGGCTTCTTCTACCAGCCGCGCATCGACCGCGAGCTCCTCACCGAGTACGCCGAGGGGCTGATCGCGACGACCGGGTGCCCTTCGGGGGAGGTGCAGACCTGGCTGCGCATCGGCGACTACGACAAGGCACGTCAGGCGGCGGCCGACTTCCAGGACATCCTCGGCAAGGACAACTTCTTCCTCGAGCTGATGGACCACGGCCTCGACATCGAGACCCGGGTGCGCGACGGACTCCTCCGGCTGAGCAAGGACCTCGGCATCCCACCAGTGGCCACCAACGACTCCCACTACGTGCACCAGAAGGACGCGCCGTCCCACGAGCACCTGCTGTGTGTCTCCTCGGGCAGCGTGATGAGCGACCCCAAGCGGTTCCGCTTCAACGGGGACGGCTACTACATCAAGTCGCCGGCCGAGATGCGGGAGCTCTGGGCCGTCCGCAACGGCATGCCGGAGGCCTGCGACAACACCCTGCTGATCGCCGAGCGCTGCGACGTCGAGTTCACCGAGGGCAACGGCACCTACATGCCACGGTTCCCGGTCCCCGAGGGTGAGGACGAGAACTCCTGGTTCGTCAAGGAGGTCGAGAAGGGGCTGCGGTTCCGCTACCCCGACGGCATCCCCGACGCGGTCCGCAAGCAGGCTGACTTCGAGGTCGGCGTCATCACCGGGATGGGTTTCCCGGGCTACTTCCTCGTCGTGGCCGACTTCATCAACTGGGCCAAGGACAACGGCATCCGCGTCGGCCCGGGCCGCGGCTCCGGTGCAGGCTCCATGTGCGCCTACGCAATGCGCATCACCGACCTCGACCCGCTCCTGCACGGCCTGATCTTCGAGCGCTTCCTCAACCCCGACCGCGTCTCGATGCCCGACTTCGACATCGACTTCGACGAGCGCCGGCGCGGCGAGGTCATCAAGTACGTCTCCGACAAGTACGGCGACGACCGCGTCTCGATGATCGTCACCTACGGCACCATCAAGGCCAAGCAGGCGGTGAAGGACTCTTCGCGCATTCTCGGCTACCCGTTCGCGATGGGCGACCGGATCACCAAGGCGATGCCGGCCGCGGTGATGGGCAAGGACGTGCCGCTCAAGGAGATCTTCGATCCCGAGCACAAGCGCTTCAACGAGGGCG
Source organism: uncultured Actinomycetota bacterium (assembly GCA_963742785.1). Lineage (GTDB taxonomy): Bacteria > Actinomycetota > Actinomycetes > Propionibacteriales > Nocardioidaceae > Marmoricola. The sequence continues at coordinate 380,180 of CAVUNI010000003.1, read as the reverse complement.
GCGAGTTCCGCCAGCTCTACGACGGCGACAACGACGTCAAGACGGTCGTCGACACAGCGATCGGCATCGAAGGCCTCAAGCGCCAGTGGGGGGTCCACGCGGCCGGCGTGATCATGTCGAGCCAGCCACTGCTCGACGTCATCCCGGTCATGCGTCGCCCGGCCGACGGCGCCGTGATCACGCAGTTCGACTACCCGACCTGCGAGAAGCTCGGCCTGATCAAGATGGACTTCCTCGGGTTGCGCAACCTGACGGTCCTCGACGACGCCCTGATCAACATCGAGTCCAACCGCGGCGAGAAGGTGGTGCTGGAGGAGCTCGAGCTGACCGACGAGGCGACGTACAAGCTCCTGCAGCGCGGCGACACCCTCGGCGTCTTCCAGCTCGACGGCGGCCCGATGCGGGCGCTGCTGCGCAGCATGCAGCCGGACACCTTCGCGGACATCTCCGCGGTCGGTGCGCTCTACCGCCCCGGTCCGATGGGCGCGGACTCGCACAACCGCTACGCCCGCCGCAAGACCGGCCGCGAGCTGGTCGAGCCGCTGCACCCCGAGCTCGCCGAGGCGCTCGAGGAGGTGCTGGGCGAGACCTACGGGCTGATCGTCTACCAGGAGCAGGTGATGGCGATCGCGCAGCAGCTGGCGGGCTACACGCTCGGCCAGGCCGACCTGCTGCGACGGGCCATGGGCAAGAAGAAGAAGGAGGAGCTGGACAAGCAGTTCGAGACCTTTTCCTCGGGCATGGAGGAGCGCGGCTTCTCCCGTGGTGCGATCAAGGCGCTGTGGGACACGCTGCTCCCGTTCTCCGACTACGCCTTCAACAAGGCCCACTCCGCGGCCTACGGCCTGGTGTCGTACTGGACGGCCTTCCTCAAGGCCAACTTCCCGGCTGAATACATGGCCGCGCTCCTCACCTCGGTGAAGGACGACAAGGACAAGATGGCGATCTACCTCAACGAGTGTCGCCACATGAAAATCCAGGTGCTGCCACCAGACGTCAACTCCTCACAGGCCAACTTCACCTCGGTCGGCACCGACATCCGCTTCGGCCTGACCGCGATCCGCAACGTCGGGTGGAACGTCGTCGAGCAGATCATCTCCACGCGACGCGAGAAGGGCCGCTTCACCGACTTCGCCGACTTCATGGACAAAGTCCCGGCCCAGGTGTGCAACAAGCGGCTGATCGAGTCGCTCATCAAGGCCGGCGCCTTCGACGAGATGAAGCACGGGCGCCGCGCGCTGCTCACCGTTCACGAGCTGGCCGTCGACCAGTACGTCGACATCAAGCGCAACGAGGCCATCGGCCAGGACTCGCTGTTCGGAGGGATGGACGCGGACGACGGGGGATTCGGCGTCAGCGTCACCGTGCCCGACATCGAGGAGTGGGACAAGATGACCCTCCTCGGGCACGAGCGCGAGATGCTCGGGCTCTACGTCTCCGACCACCCGCTCACCGGACTCGAACACGTCCTTGCCGGTGCGGCCGACTGCACGATCGGTCAGCTCCTCACCGACGACGAGCGCGCCGACGGTTCGCCCGCCACCATCTGCGGCCTCATCACCGGGGTGACACGCAAGGTCACCAAGACCGGCAACGCGTGGGCGATCGTGACCATCGAGGACCTCGAGGGCGCCATCGACGTGCTGCTCTTCCCGAGCGACTACCAGCTCGCCAGCACGTTGCTGGTCGAGGACACCGTCGTCACCGTCCACGGACGGCTCGACAGGAGCAAGGACCAGGCCGAGCTGCGTGGCAGGAGCGTCTCGACACCGGTCATGGACGACCGCGGGGTCGGCCCGGTCCTGATCACCCTGCCCTCGACCCGGTGCACTCCACCCGTCGTCGAGCAGCTGAAGGAGGTGCTCCGCACCCACCCGGGCACAACCGAGGTCCGGCTTCGACTGGTCACGCGCGGCGCCACCCGGGTGCTGCGGCTCGACGACCGCCTGCGGGTCTCCGCCTCGCCAGCGCTCTACGGCGACCTGAAGCACCTGCTCGGCCCCGGATGCCTGGGATGACGGCGCCGGTGAGCACCTCGACCGGGTCACCGGAACCCGTTCCGGCGACACCTCCCTCGCGTCGCACGGGACTCAAGGCGGCGCTGCTCGACGTCGTGATCGTCGGCGCCTGGTTCGTCGCTGCCGGCCTGATAAGTGCCTGGGTGTGGGTGCAAGTCGTCGATCCACCCGAGGTCAGCCGCGCGGGCGGGGCCGCCACCGTGCCGTCCGAGGAGCTGGTCAAGCAGGTCGGGATCGACAGCTGGTTCGCGGTGATCGCCCTGGTGGGGGGCCTGCTCTCCGGCGTGCTCCTGCTGTGGTGGCGGCATCGCGACCCACTCTTCACCGTGGCGCTGGTCGCACTGGGGGCCGGGCTCGCGTCCTGGCTGATGATCCACGTCGGCAAGGCGCTCGGCCCCGACAACGAGATCACTGCCCTGCGCAAGCTGCCAGACGGCTCCCACGTCGCCGAGCAGCTCCGACTGCATGCCCCCGGCGTTGCCTGGGTCTGGCCGATCGCAGCCGCGTTCGGCGCCCTGATCTATCTCTGGGTTCTCTCAAAGCCGGGCGGCGACACCGCGCCACCCGATAACCTGCGCTGAAATCTCTGGGGGAAGCATGACCGAACACACGATGGCGTTTCCCGAGCCGCCGGCGCAGCCCGAACGGCGCCGCTCGTTGGGACTCGTCGCCATCATCGCGTCCGTCGTTGCCGTGGTGGTCGTCGCTGGGGGTGCGTACGCCGCCTACCGGTTCTTCTTCGGTGGAGGTCCCAGACCGGCCGAGGTGCTGCCGGCATCGACGTTCGCACTCGTCACGGTCGATCTCGACCCGTCCGGTGGCCAGAAGGTCGAAGCGATCAAGACGCTGCGCAAGTTCCCGACCTTCCGCGAGAAGAGCGGCCTGACGCCGGAGGCCGACCCGATCAAGCGACTCTTCGACGAGGTCCAGGACGAGGGGCAGTGCAAGGAGCTCGACTACGAGCGCGACATCAAGTCCTGGATCGGTCAGCGGGTCGGACTCGGCGGGGTGGTGCTCGACGGCAAGCCGGCGCCTGTGGTCGCACTGCAGGTCAGCGACCCTGACAACGCCAAGGGTGGCTTCGCGCGCCTGGTCAAGTGCGCCGAGCTCGACCAGGACGACGACTTCGGCTGGACCCTCGCCGAGGACTACATCGTGGTCAGCGACAGCACCGCGCACGCCAAGACCATCGTCGCGCAGGCTGAGAAGGCGCCGCTCTCGGATGACGAGGACTTCCAGAAGTGGACCGACGAGGCCGGCGGTGCCGGGATCGTGAACGTCTACGTCGGTCGCAAGGCCGTCGACGTGGTCTCCAAGGAGCTGAGCTCCGGCTCCGGCAGCTTCCTGAACGACGAGCTGTCAGGTTCCGGCGACGAGGGCGAGGTCGCCGACGCCCTCGCGGCGTACAAGGACTTCAAGGGCGCCGCGGCTGTGCTCCACTTCGCCGACGGTGGGATCGAGCTGTCCATGGCCGGCGGCGGCGGCAAGTCGACCCAGGGCAAGGAGACGGTCTCCGAGCACGTCGCGGCGATGCCGGGTGACACCGCCCTGCTGCTCGCGCTCGCCGTGCCACCCGGGGCGTTCGACGCGATCGAGAAGGTCGACCCCAACGGCTCAGGCTCCGACCTGCTGGGCGGGATGCTCGGCATCGACTTTCCCGACGACCTCAAGACGCTGCTCGGCAAGTCGCTGAGCATCAGCCTCGGCGGGGACGCACCCGCCGACCTCGAGTCGATAGACGGGCCTGGCGACGTGTCGGTGGGTGCCCTGATCCGCGGTGACACCGAGGCGATTGATGCGGTGATCGCGAAGCTCGAGCAGAGCACCGGGACCAGCCTCGAGGACCTCGAGGTCACCAAGGCCTCCAAGGACGGCAAGGTCGCGATCGCCAGCAACAAGGACTACGCCGACCAGCTGCTCGGCGAGGGTTCACTCGCTGACGACGAGGGTTTCAAGGATGCGGTGCCGAACGCCGACGACGCCCAGGTGATCGCCTACGTCGACTTCGACGGCGAGTGGGGCAAGGCGGCGCTCGACCTGCTCCGTGAGGACGGCGACGACGAGGCCGAGGAAGTGGCCAGGAACCTCGAGGTGCTGCGTGGGTTCGGGGCCAGTGCCTGGACCGAGGACGACGTCTCGCACGGCCTGGTTCGGCTGTCATTGAAGTAGCTGTGATGCCCCACTTCCTCGGTGGTTGAGGAGCGAGCGCCAAACAGCGCTTGTCCTGAGGAGGTCGCGCAGCGACCGTCACGAAGGGAGCGTCTCGAAACCACTGGATCACGTGGTTTCGAGACGGGCTCGTTCCTCGCCCTCCTCAACCACCGAGAGTGTCAACGTCCGATCTTCGCGACCTTGGCGCCCAGCAGGGAGACGAGGTCACGCGTGTCGAGACCGAGGTCGAGGCCACGCTTTCCGCCGCTGACGTAGATCGTCCCGAGGTCCTCAGCCGACGCGTCGAGGACGGTCGGCAGGCGTTTCTTCTGCCCGATCGGGGAGATGCCACCGACGACGTAGCCGGTAGCTCGCTCCGCCGCCGACGCCTCGGCCATGGTGGCTCGCTTGCCACCGACCGCCGCCGCCAGCGCCTTCAGGTCGAGCTGACCCGTGACCGGGACGATCCCGACCACGAGCGAGCCGTCGACGGCCGCGAGCAAGGTCTTGAACACGGCGGCGGGGTCGAGTCCGAGCGCCGCCGCTGCCTCGAGCCCGTACGACACGGCGGCGGGGTCGTGTTCGTACGCGTGCTGCGTGAACGCCACCCCCGCACGCTCGAGAGCCACGGTCGCGGGTGTGCCGCCAGCACTCTTCCGCCGTGCCACTACCCGGTCATCCCCGGGGCCATCAGTTGGGCGACCAGCGGGTGCGGGCCACCTCCGTCGCCGGCAGCGACGGCAGGGCGCGCATCGCCCGCATCTCCTCGTGCAGGGTGCGGCGCAGCATCCCGAGCCGCTCCCGCGCAGTGTCGGCCTCGAGCAGGGCCTGCCGCTGGGGCAGCGTGAGCAGGCAGGTGCTGGCCAGCGAGTAGGAGAGGTACGCCGGGTCGTTCGGCATCTCGCCGGCCAGGACGGGTCCTCCGCGAAGCTCGGAGAGCGCCGCCCGATAGGTCTCGAAGGTTGCCAGCGTGCGCTCGGACTCCGTCTGGGCGTCGGGCTCGTCCTCGTCGGGCAGCAGCTCCACCTCGCCGCGCAGGAACTGGCCCGAGCTGTCCGACTCGATGACCCGCAGGCGCTGCCGACCGATCACCTCGATGTCGAACCGGCCGTCGTCGTACGGCTCCACCTCGGTCAGCTGGACGAGCGTGCCCACCCGGTGCGCGGACTGCATGCCATGGTCGCCGACCTCGTAGCCCTCCCGGATCGCGATCACCCCGAAGACCCGGTCGAAGACCTTCTCGATCCCGAGCAGCTCGCGGACCAGGGCGCGGTAGCGCTCCTCGAAGATGTGCAGCGGAGTGACCACACCCGGGAACATCACCGTGTTCAGGGGGAACAGCGGCACCTCGGTCACGTTTCCAACCTAGAGCACCGACAAGCCGTAGCCCGGCTGTCAGGCGCTCCACCAGCGGTCCAGAACCCCGAGCAGAACCTCTGGTTGTTCAAGCGGAAGCAGGTGGGCGGAATCCGGCAGCACCCGCGTCGTCGTTGCCGGCAGCGCCCTTCGCAGGACGGCTGCGTCTCGCTCGGTCACGACGGCGTCCCGGGCGCCGAAGACGGCGAGTGTCGGGGCCTGAATCGCTTCCCAACGGCTTCGGCAGTCGTAGTTCCTCCCCGTCGCCTGCGCATGCCGGAAGGCCTCCGGGCGACCACCTGTTGCCAGTGCCTCCAGAAGCGAATGCGGAACCCGGAACGGGTGGGCTGCGAAGCCGCGCAGCCCCAGCCTGAGGAGTCCCGTAGCGGCAGCACCTCGCACCAGCGACTGGGTGAAGGAGCCTCCGCCGGCAACGAGTGCGAGCGACTGGTACGCCACCCAGGTGAGCGGCGCGCGCACTGCCGTGGCCACTGGTGCGTTCACGATGTCGACGATGGTGGCGTAGGCGCCGTTGGCACAGGCCACCGAGCGCACGCGTTCTGGCCACCCCGATGCGAGGTGCAGAGCCGCGAAACCTCCCATGGAGTGGCCCAGCAGGTCGACCTGGTCGAGACCGAGATGGTCGAGGGCCTCGACCAGGACGTTCCCGATGTCATCCAGGGAGATCGGTCCCGGGAGCGGCGAGGAGCGCCCGAACCCGGGCAGGTCGACGACAACCCAGCCCCGGTGCGGGCCTCCTTCGCGACGCGCTGCTTCGAGCAGCGGCGTCCACGACGTCCAGTCCAGTCCCAGGCCGTGCAGGAGCAGGACCTTGGGCGTCGGTCCGTCTCGAGGCTGGACCAGGTGGAGGTTCCCCAGGCTCGTAGGGACGGTACGACGCTCGAGGCCGAACAGCGACGGGTCGTCCACCACGTCGAAGGGGAAGTAGCCGGCCACGCGCCCATCATGGTCCGTCACGGCCCTGACATCGCCCGGCAGGCCGTGGACGCGGGCGCCAGACACCGAGACGATGGCCCAACCCGGGCACGCGAGGCCGCTGTGGGCGTTACGGTGTCGCGCGTGAGTTCATCACTCGAACTCGACGGTCGTACGGCGCGGCGCCATCGCAACACCGACGCCGTCCTGGACGCGGTTCACCAGCTCTTCGTCGAGGGGCACATGCTCCCGTCGGTGGAGGACGTCGCGCTCCGGTCTGGCGTCTCGCTGAGGTCGATCTACCGCTACTTCCCCGACCGTGACGAGCTCCTCCGGGCCGCCCTGGGGAGGCGGATGCAGGTGGCCGAGTCGTTCTTCCACCTGGAGGACCTCGGGGTCGGGACCCTGGGGGAGCGGATCGAGCGCTTCGCCGATCACCGGATCGACCTCTACGACAAGCTGGCGCCGACGGCGCGTGCGGCCATGCTGGCCGCGCCCACGACCCCGGTCATCGCGGAGGTCGTGCAGCACCGTCGGAGCCAGCTGACCGAGCAGACTCGGAACCACTTCGCACCCGAGCTCGACGCCCTCCCCGAGGAAGGCGCCGCCGACCTGCTGGTGGCAGTGGACGTGCTCTGCCAGTTCGAGGCGGTGGAGGCGCTGCGGGTGAGGCATGGGTTGTCGCCGGCGCGCACCCGACAGGTCCTCGTGAGTACGTTGCAGGCCTTGCTGGGGGCGGCAAAGCCTGGCTAGACCGGTCATGATTCCCGGCTGCTGTGCTATCCCGGAACCGGGCGCGCTCCGTATGTTCTGACAGCATGACTGCCACAACATGCAGCGAGGGCTGACCGTGTCCATCGCGTTGTTCCGTCTTGGCGCGGCGATTGCTCGGCGCCGAGGTCTGGTGCTCGCCGTCTGGTTCCTGCTGCTGGTGCTCGCCGCTGGTGGTGCCACGATGCTCGGTGATCGCTACGACGACTCGGTGGCGATCCCCGGGACGGAGTCGCAACAGGGCCAGGACGTGCTCAGTGACCGGTTCGGACTGACCGGGGCGAACGGGCAGGTCCTGCTCACCGCCACGTCGGGCACGATCACCGACAAGGGCAACACCTCCACGGTCGGACAGGTCGTCAAGAAGACGAACGCCGTCCACGGCGTCAGCGTCAGCAACCCGCTCACTGCCGACGACCCGGTGCTCTCGAAGGACAAGACCTCGACCATCGCGCAGCTCCGGTTCACCGACAAGGTCCCGTCGGAGTCCACCCTTGACGCGGTCCGGAAGGCGGCAACAGCGCCGAAATCTTCGACCGTCTCGTCCTCGGTGGGCGGTGATGCGTACAAGGCGACCGCGGACCCGAGCCATCTGCCGGAGCTCCTCGGCCTCCTTGTCTCCTTCCTGATCCTCGCGATCACGTTCGGCGCGCTGCTTCCTGCCGGGATGCCGATCGTGTCGTCCCTCATCGGCGTCGGTGTGACCCTGAGCTCGGTCGTCCTGGTCTCGTCATTGACGACCGTTTCCAGCAACGCGCCGACACTCGCGGAGATGCTGGGGCTGGCCGTGGGGATCGACTACGCCCTGTTCATCCTCTCGCGGCACCGACGACACCTGGCCGAGGGACTGACGCCGACCGAGTCGATGTCGCGCGCCCTCGCCACGGCAGGCAGCGCGGTCGTGTTCGCCGGAGCCACCGTGGTCATCGCGCTCGCCGGGCTCTCCGTGGCGCGGATCCCTGTGCTGACCGTGATGGGACTGGCTGCTGCGGCGGCGGTCACGATCGCTGTCGTCATCGCCCTTACGCTGGTGCCGGCGGTCGCGCTGCTGCTCGGCGAGCGACTGCGGCCGCGCCCAGCCCGCCCGCCCCAGAAGGAGACCCGCAAGGGCAAGCCGAAGCCTGCCCGCGCGGGCTTCGGGGCCGTCTGGGTGCGCACCGTGACTCGGCTCCCGGTGCTCACGATCGTGGGGGTGCTGGGTCTCCTCGCCCTGGCGGCGGTGCCCGCCGCCAGCATGCGTCTCGCGCTGCCGGACAACAGCACGGCACCGACGTCCTCCACCCAGCGCCAGACCTACGACAAGATCACGGCCGCCTTCGGGGAGGGCTACAACGCACCCCTGTCGGTAGCAGCAGACGTGATCGCCAGCACGGACCCGAAGGACACGGTCAGCAAGCTGGCGGACGCGATCAAGGGGGTGCCGGACGTCGTGGCCGTCACCCAGGCCACGCCGAACGAAGGTGGCGACACGGCCCTGATCCAGGCGATCCCGTCCGCCGGTCAGACGGCCACGTCCACCAGCAACCTGGTGCGCGAGCTGCGCGACCGTGCGCCCGGCTGGGAGAAGCAGTACGGCGTCAGCAACATCCTCGTCACCGGCCAGACCGCGATCAACATCGACGTCTCGGAACGACTCGGCGGTGCCTTGCTTCCCTTCGCGGCCATCGTGATCGGCCTGTCCCTGGTCCTGCTGATGATCGTCTTCCGGTCGATCGCCGTACCGATCAAGGCCACCCTCGGCTACCTCCTGTCGGTGGGCGTCGCGCTCGGCGCGGTCGTCGCCGTCTTCCAGTGGGGCTGGCTGGAGAACCTGATGGGACTCAACGCCGGACCCATCGTGAGCTTCCTGCCGATCTTCGTCATGGGTGTGCTCTTCGGGCTGGCGATGGACTACGAGATGTTCCTCGTCTCGGCCATGCGTGAGGAGTATGTGCAGTCCGGCGACCCCAAACAGGCAGTCGTGCGCGGATTCCGGGCCTCGTCGAAGGTGGTCACGGCAGCGGCCCTGATCATGTCCAGCGTCTTCGTGGCCTTCATCCCGGGCGGTTCGGCCACCATCAAGCCGATCGCCCTGGGCCTGGCCGTCGGGGTGTTCGTCGACGCGTTCGTCGTGCGGATGACACTCGTGCCCGCCGTGCTCGTGCTCCTGGGCCACCGGGCCTGGTGGCTGCCGAGGGCGTTGGAGCGACGGCTCCCGGAGGTCGACGTGGAAGGGGCCGCGCTGCACCGGAAGGTCGACTTCGAGACGTGGCAGGCCGACCACGGAGCGGTGGCACTGAGGGCCCAGGACCTCGCGGTGCGAGAGGGCGACGTACCCCTCCAGCTCGAGGCCCGACCGGCCGAGGTCACCACGGTGCGCTGCGACGGCGACGGGCGCGAGCTGGGGCTGGTGCTTTCGGGCCGCGAGCGACCCTTCGGCGGCCGCCTGGTCGTGTGCGGGCTGCTCCTGCCCGAACAGCGCGAGGCCGTCAACCGGACCGCGACCCTGATCGACCTGGCCGCGCCCGCAGCTGGCGGGGGTGCCGACGAGATGGTGCGGACCAGGGCGCGCCTGCTCAGCTTCTCGCCCCGAGAACGGCGTCGGTACGCCGAACACGCGTCAGACTTGGTGAGCCAGCTCGAGGTCGCTGTCCGTCCGGGGGCAGCCCTGCAGCGAGCGGTCGTCGAGGCTGCGCTGGCACTGGCGAGCAGCGCCGAGGTGGCCGTACTCGTCGGCCTCGGCGACCTCGACCCCCCTGTGCGTGCGCAGGCCGAGCAGCTGGCGGGCGAGCTCGCCGACCGAGGCGTCGCAGTACTCCTCGTCGTCGGCGATGCGGACCCGCCACCCACCGGGCAGACGGGGCAGGTGCTCGTCGGCAGCATCGCGGGTGCAACTCAGGCGGAGAACGGATCGGGAGTGACCCATGAGTGATCGAGGAGTCAAGGGGAGCGGTGCCCACCGTCGTTGGTCGCGCGTCGTCGGAGTCGGGCTGCTGCTGCCGCTGCTGGCGGCCATGGTCCTGCTGTGGTCGACGTCTGACCGGCAGCAGCACCTCGACAAGGTCCCCGTCGCCATCGTCAACAACGACAAGCTCGTTTCGCAGCCGTCGACTGTCGCAGCTGGACGGGCCTTGACCGCGTCCCTGACCGACCCGAAGTCCTCCGATCCCACTCTGGACTGGAAGCTGACGGACACCGATGACGCCAAGCAGGGGCTCAAGAGCGGGGAGTACTACGCGGTCCTCACGATTCCTTCGGACTTCTCGAGCGCGATCGTGTCCACCGGCTCGGACAAGCCGGAGCGCGGCAAGCTCACACTTCAGAGCAACGGCGCTGCGAGCTCGACGGTGCCGTACATCAGCGAGCAGGTGGTGGCCGCGGCGGCCACCGCGCTCGGCAACCAGTCCACGCAGAGCTACCTGAAGAACGTGTACGGCGGATTCAACCAGATCGCCCAGTCCAACCAGAAGGCCGCCTCGAGCGCGTCATCACTCGCGAACGGCACCCAGCAGCTCTCGCAGGGCGCGGCCGAGCTCGATACCGGGGCCGGCTCCCTGGCCTCGAGCCTGGGCGAGGTGGCCTCCGGGACCGAGCAGCTGCAGTCAGGGACCGCGTCCGTGCGCACCGGGTCCGCCGAGGTGGCGCACGGCGCGTCGGAGCTGTCCCAGGGTGCCCGCAAGCTGCACCGGGGAGCCGACACCCTCGCGCGCAGCAGCCAGGCCCTGGCGACGCGAGGCGGCAAGTTCGCCGGCCGGGCCGGTCGGGTCGCCCGTGGAGCAGCCGTCGTCGACCGTGGCGCCGCGAGGCTCGCGACGGGCACCCAGTCGGTTGCCGACGACCTGCGCGACCTCAGGCTGGCATGTTCTGCGGCGGGTGGCTCAACCAGCTTCTGCGGGGACCTCGACCGGGTGCAGATTCGATCCCGCGGCTTGGCACTCGGCTCCCGGACACTCGCTCGCGGCACCCGCGGTGTCGCCCGCGCCACGACGGTTGTCGCCGCGGATGCGGACGCCCTGGCCGACGGCGAGCAGAAGGTCGCACGCGGCGCGCAGTCCCTCGACCGCGCGAGTGGCCGGCTGAGTACCAGCGCGACCAAGCTGTCCTCCGGTGCGTCCTCTGTGGCAGGTGGCGCAACCAGCGTCGACGACGCCACCGGGAAGCTGGTCGGCGGAACGCAGGCCACCTCCTCCGCCGGCGAGAGCCTGGCCTCCGGCAGCGCGACGCTGAGCTCGAGTGCCAGCTCGGCGAACGGCGGAGCCCAGTCGCTGAGCAGCGGTCTGGCCAAGGGCGCCAAGGAGAGTCCCACCTACTCGAGCTCCGAGCAGACCGCGCTGGCGGACACTGTGAGCCAGCCGGTCGACCTCCAGCACACGACCCAGCACACCGACCACGGCAACGGCTGGCTGCTGGCGGCAGTCGTGGCGATGATCCTGTGGCTCGCGGCACTGGCCGGCGCCCTGGGTCTCGACATCGCGGGTGCGCTGCGCAACGCGCTGGCTCCGGTGTCCTCGCGCCGCATCGCCATGGTCCAGGTGCTTCCGGTTCTCGGACTGGCCCTCGCCCAGGCGGTGGCGGTCCTGCTGGCAATCGCCGTACTTCACGTGAGCATGGCCGCGACAGTCCCGTTCGTCCTCGTCACCCTGCTGGCGGCCCTGTGCTTCTCGCTGCTCGCCTACGCGTTGCGGCTTGCGCTCGGCTGGGTCGGGGTGGGGATCTTCGTGCTGTTCCTCGTGGTCCAGGTGGCGGCGCTCGGCAACGTGGTCCCGCTCGAGACCGCACCTTCTGCCCTGCGGGCAGTCAACGGTCTGCTGCCACTGACGGCGTACGTCAACGGCGCCAGCCAGCTCGTCTCCGGTGGGGACGTCGGATCGACGTTCGCGGTGGTGCTCGTGCTCCTGGTGTGGGGTCTCGCCGGCTTCGGCGTGACGATCAGTCTCGTCAAGCGCCATCGGATGCGGCGCCCGGCCTCGACCGCCGTGCCTGAGGTCGCGTCGGCGGCGTGAGGCACGGGCATTGGCAGAGACCGCCACAATGGAGCTGTGGGAATCATGTTCGAGGCACTTCTTGTTCTCGGCGCGGTCGGGCTGGCCGGCTACGGCGCGTTCCGGCTGCTGGTGCGCTCACAGCAGCGACCGCTCCCCGGCGCCAGGGCCGGCCAGTGGCGCGCCACGCACTACGACGCGAAGGGTTCGACCCGCGTCGTGCTGCAGAAGCTGTCGCCGACCGGGACGAACCTGCTAGACGAGCACGTCATCGAGACCATCCGCCTCGACGACCCCGAGTACGACTCGAAGTTCATGACCGCCATGGCGGTGGCGCGCGAGCGCAGGGCGATGTTCGAGACCGAGGAGGACTAGTGCCCGGGCTCAGTCGACGGTGATCTCGCCCATCTGGTCCCATGCGTCGCCGTCCACCTGACGACTGACGATCCTCGGTGTCGACTCCAGAGCCTCGCCGAGCTCGCTGATCGCCTTCTTGAAGTGGGCGCTGTTCACGTGGGGGCCGGCACCGTCATCGGTGAAGGCCTCGACGAGGACGAACTCCGCGGGGTCCTCCACACTGCGGGACCACTCGAACCAGAGGTTGCCGGGCTCTGCCCGGGTCGCCTGGGTGAACTCGGAGACCTTGTCCATCCACCGGTCGGTCCACTCGGGCTTGGTCTTGAACTTGACCACGATGAAGTACATGTACAGAGCCTGACACGAGCGGTGACTCTTGGGACACTCGTGGGCATGCTCCAGATGAGGCCGTCGTGCGAGTGCTGCGACCGCGACCTGGCCCCGGACTCGACCGAGGTCCGGATCTGCAGCTTCGAGTGCACCTGGTGCCTGGATTGTGCCGAGGGGTGCCTCGGCGGCGTCTGCCCCAACTGCGGCGGCAGCCTGGTGCAGCGACCCCCACGGGCACTCGCACTCCTGGAGGCCCATCCAGCGTCGACCGAGCGGGTGTACCAGCCGGACCTGCATCGCGGCTGAGCCGACCCACCTCAGCCGTCCTGTCCCTGGACGCGTTTGAACCCTGGTGGCGGACGACCTAGCGTGGAGGTTTGTCCTGATCTCCGTGAGAGGAATGACATGACCACGTCCGCACCGGACGACCAGCCCATCCAGACCACCGACGAGACCGCCGAGGTGGCCGCCGCCCAGGCTGCTGCGCAGGAGCTGCTGCGCGAGCTGGCCGGCAGTGTCGCCCTGCTGCCCCAGACGCCACCGGCCGAGGGCGAGGAGCCTCCGACCGAGGACGCCATCGCGCTGCCGGTGATCGAGCAGGACGGCACCCACTACGTCCCGGTCTTCACCTCCGAGGACAAGATGCGCGCCGCCGGAGCCGACCCCGAGACCGCGCTGAGCGTCCCGCTGGCGGGGCTGGCGGCAGGCTGGCCCGGGGAAGAGCTGTGGCTCGCGATCGACCCCGCCTCCGAGGAAGGCCTGGCCCTCCCGCCGGACGCTGTCCGCGCCCTGCCCGGATTCCTCGACGACGCGGCGCCTACCCCTGGCGGCTGACCGCTCGGCCGGTCCACCCACCCGTGCCTGCAGGGCGCGGTCCGTGCGCTGGGCGCGGGTCCGGGCGTGGGACCCAGCGCACCTAGACTTGGGCCCATGATTCGCCGGATCGACCTGCGGGGTGGCAGCACCGGAGCTGCCGCTCCGGACTACCGTGCCCTCGTGCCGCGAGCCGACTTCGACGTCGAGGCCGCGCTGCAGGTGGTGCGCCCGATCTGCGACGACGTGCGCGAGCGCGGGGTCGAGGCGATCGCGGAGTACTCAGCGAAGTTCGACGGCGTCGAGCAGACCGACATCGCGGTTCCGCCTGCGGCCCTCAGCGAGGCGCTGGCCCAGCTGGACCCTGAGGTCCGCTCGGGTCTGGAGGAGTCCATCCGGCGGCTCCGGATCACCTGCGAGGCCGAGCTCGACAACGACACGGTGACCGACCTGGGGCCGGGCGCCCGCGTCACCCAACGGCTCATCCCCGTCGACCGGGTGGGTCTCTACGTGCCCGGCGGGGTGGCGCCACTCGTCTCGAGCGTGATCATGAACGTCGTGCCCGCGCAGGTTGCAGGCGTCGGGTCGATCGCGCTGACCAGCTCGCCGCAGAAAGACCACAGCGGGCTGCCGCACCCCACGATCCTGGCCGCCTGCGAGCTGCTTGGCATCGACGAGGTGTACGCCGTCGGCGGGGCGCAGGCGATCGCCATGTTCGCGTACGGCGCCGGCCCCTGCCGTCGCGTCGACCTGGTCACCGGGCCTGGCAACATCTACACGGTCTCGGCGAAACGACTGCTCAAGGGTGTCGTCGGGATCGACTCCGAAGCCGGTCCGACCGAGATCGCCATCCTGGCCGACGACAGCGCCGATGCGGCGTACGTCGCCGCAGACCTGGTCAGCCAGGCCGAGCACGACCCGATGGCTGCCTCGGTGCTCGTCACCGACTCGTTGCGCCTGGCCGACGAGGTCGAGGCCGAGCTGGACAAGCAGGTGGCCGCGACCAAGCACGTCGACCGCATCCGCACCGCCCTGTCCGGCGAGCAGTCCGGCATCGTGCTGGTCGACGACGTGGCCCAGGGCCTCGACGTGATCAACGCCTACGCCGCCGAACACACCGAGATCCAGACCGCCGATGCCGTCACCGACGCGGCCAAGGTGCGCAACGCCGGTGCGGTCTTCGTGGGCCCGTGGGCGCCGGTCTCGTTGGGTGACTACTGCGCGGGCTCCAACCACGTGCTCCCGACGGCCGGCTGCGCGTGCCACTCCTCGGGACTGTCAGTGCGCTCCTTCGTGCGTTCAGTCCACGTCGTCGAGTACTCCCGCGACGCACTCGGAGAGGTCGCCGGCCACGTGATGACGCTCGCCGACGCCGAGGACCTGCCGGGCCACGGCGCCGCAGTGCGCGTCCGCTTCGAGGAGTCATGAGCTCGCAGGTCTGGCCGCCCCTACGTGAGGAGCTACGGGGGGTCGAGCCCTACGGCGCGCCACAGCTCGACGTCCCGGTGCAGCTCAACGTCAACGAGAACCCCTACCCGCCCTCGCAGGCGGTGATCGACGACATCGCGGCGGCGGTCGCCGAAGCTGCGGCGACACTGAACCGCTACCCGGACCGTGAGTTCACCGAGCTGCGCAAGGGCCTTGCCGACTACCTCGCGACCGAATCGGGGGCCGCGCTGACGCCGGACCAGCTCTGGGCGGCCAACGGTTCCAACGAGGTGATGCTGCAGATCCTGCAGGCCTTCGGTGGTCCCGGGCGCACCGCGATCTCGTTCGCGCCGACGTACTCGATGTATCCGGAGTACGCCCGCGACGCCATGACCACGTGGGTCGCCGGCCGCCGCCACGAGGACTTCAGCTTCGACTTCGACGAGGCCAGCCGGCTGATCGGCGAGCACCGGCCGAGCGTGATCCTGCTGCCGTCGCCGAACAACCCGACGGGCACCGCGCTGCCGCACGACGTGATCGGCGAGCTGTGTGCGATGGCGCCCGGTGTCGTGGTGATCGACGAGGCGTACGCCGAGTTCCGACGCACCGGCACTCCGTCCGCGCTCGAGCTGTTGCCGCGGCACCGCAACCTGCTGGTCACGCGCACGATGAGCAAGGCCTTCGCCCTCGCCGGAGCCCGGCTGGGCTACCTGGCAGCGGCCCCGGAGATCTGCGACGCACTGCGTGTGGTGCGGCTGCCGTACCACCTCTCGGCGACCACCCAGGCCGTGGCCAGCGCGGCTCTCCGGCACGCCGACGAGCTGATCGGCAAGGTCGACGAGCTGCGGGGAGAGCGCGATCGCACGGTGGCGTGGCTGCGCGAGCAGGGATTCGAGGTCGCGGAGAGTGACGCGAACTTCGTATTGTTCGGTCGGTTCGACGATCGTCAGGCACTCTGGCAGGGACTGCTGGACCATGGGGTGCTGATCAGGGTGACCGGACCCGATGGCTGGCTGCGGGTGTCGATCGGTACGGCGGACGAAATGACGGCGTTCAAGGACGCCCTTACGGAGGTAACACGATGAGCCGCACAGCTCGCATCGAGCGTCAGACCAAGGAGTCGAAGGTCCTCGTCGAGCTCGACCTGGACGGGGCGGGCCGCACCGACGTGTCGACCGGCGTCGGCTTCTATGACCACATGCTCACCGCCTTCGGCCGGCACGCGCTCTTCGATCTGACCGTGCAGACCGACGGTGACACCCACATCGACGCCCACCACACCGTCGAGGACACCGCGATCGTCCTGGGTGATGCGCTGCTCGAGGCCCTCGGGGACAAGTCCGGGATCCGTCGCTTCGGGGACTCCCTCGTCCCGCTCGACGAGGCGCTGGTGCAGTGCGCCGTCGATGTGAGCGGTCGCCCCTACTGCGTGCACGTCGGCGAGCCCCAGGGACAGGAGTTCGTCTCCATCGGGGACGCCTACCTCGGTTCCCTGACCCGGCACGTCTTCGAGACGCTCGCCCACCACGCACAGATCGCGCTGCACGTGCGCGTGATCAGTGGTCGCGACCCGCACCACATCGTCGAGTCGCAGTTCAAGGCCGTCGCCCGTGCGCTGCGCGACGCAGTGGCGCTCGACCCGCGCGAGACCGGCGTGCCCTCGACCAAGGGTTCACTCTGAGCAGCGTCACCGTTCTCGACTACGGCTCCGGCAACCTCCGTTCGGCCGTCCGCGCCCTGGAGCGGGCCGGTGCCGACGTCACCCTGTCGGCCGACCGCGCCGACGCGATGGATGCCGATGGTCTGGTGGTGCCTGGGGTGGGTGCGTTCGCGGCGTGCATGCGAGGGCTGCTCTCGGTCAACGGGCACGAGATCATCGGGCGCCGTCTCGCGGGAGGGCGCCCCGTGCTCGGGATCTGTGTGGGCATGCAGATCCTGTTCGAGCGCGGTGTCGAGCACGGTGTCGAGAGCCAGGGATGCGGAGAGTGGCCCGGCACGGTCGAACGGCTGCAGGCGCCCGTCGTACCCCACATGGGGTGGAACACCGTCGACGCGCCCGAGGGCAGCACGCTGTTCGCCGGCATTGAGGACGAGCGGTTCTACTTCGTGCACTCCTACGGCGTACGCCGCTGGGAGCTCGTGACCACCGGACACACCAGGCCACCGTTGGTGACCTGGGCCGAACACGGCCCAGAAGGTTCCAGGGACCGCTTCGTCGCGGCTGTCGAGAACGGCCCGCTCGCGGCAACCCAGTTCCACCCGGAGAAGTCGGGGGACGCCGGCGCAAACCTGCTGCGCAACTGGGTCGGGTCGCTGTGAGCAAGGAGAGGGCCCGCCGGCGCGAGGAACGGGAGCGGGAGAAGGCGATCGTCCAGGCCGCGCGTGCCCGGGAGGCCGAGCGCAAGGAGCGGCGGGTCGCGCGCAGCCGCGCCGTGTCGGGCCTCCTGCCCAGGCGTCACTCGCGCCAGACCGGCGTGCTGGCCGAGCGGCGGCGCAAGCAGCTCACCGTGACGATTGCACTGGTGATCGCGCTCAACGTGCTGGTCTGGGTCTTCTTCCCTGAGTGGCCCACCCGCGCCATGGTGCTCGCCGTGAGCCTGCTTGCCGCCCCAGTCCTGCACACGATGCTGTTCCGCCGATGAGAGGCCTGTGATGAGTGACCACCTCGAGCTGCTGCCCGCCGTCGACATCGCTGGCGGCCAGGCCGTCCAGCTGGTGCAGGGCGTCGCCGGCTCCGAGAAGCGGTTCGGTGATCCCGTCGAGGCGGCGCTGCGCTGGCAGGAGGCGGGTGCCAATTGGATCCACCTCGTCGACCTCGACGCCGCCTTCGGCCGGGGGGACAACCGTGACCTGCTGGCCTCGATCGTCGGCACCCTCGACATCGACGTCGAGATGAGCGGCGGCATCCGGGACGACGACTCGCTCGAGGCAGCGATGAAGGCTGGCTGCCGTCGGGTGAACATCGGCACGGCTGCCCTCGAGCAGCCGGAGTGGTGCGCGGCGGCGATCGCCTCCCACGGGGACCGCATCGCGATCGGGCTCGACGTACGTGGTCGGACGCTGGCGGCCCGCGGCTGGACCCGCGACGGTGGCGATCTGTACGACGTGCTGGCGCGGCTCGACTCCGAGGGCTGCGCGCGCTACGTGGTCACCGACGTGAACAAGGACGGCATGCTCCAGGGACCGAACCTCGAGCTGCTGCGCAACGTCTGCGCTGTGACCGACCGGCCCGTCGTCGCCTCGGGTGGCATCACCGAGCTCGCCGACCTCGAGGCGCTGATGGGACTGGTCGAGGAAGGTGTCGAGGGAGCGATCATCGGCACGGCACTCTACGAGGGCCGGTTCACCCTGACCGACGCCCTCGAGCTGACCCAGGGTCGAACAGGCCCGGATCGCCCATGAGCCTCGCCGTACGGGTGATCCCGTGCCTGGACGTCGACGCCGGGCGTGTGGTCAAGGGGATCAACTTCCAGCAGCTGCGCGACGCCGGCGACCCGGTCGAGCTGGCCAAGGTGTACGACGCCGAGGGTGCCGACGAGCTGACCTTCCTCGACATCTCCGCCTCGCACGAGGGGCGTACGACGACGATGGAGATCGTCTCGCGCACGGCCGAGCAGGTGTTCATCCCGCTGACGGTGGGAGGCGGGGTGGGCAGCGTGGAGGACGTCGACCGGCTTCTTCGTGCCGGGGCCGACAAGGTCGCCGTCAACACCGCTGCGATCCGGCGGCCCGAGCTGGTCGCGGAGATCGCCGACCGGTTCGGCAACCAGGTGCTGGTGCTCTCGGTGGACGCGCGCCGGGCGGCAGGTACCGACTCGGGGTTCGAGGTGACCACCCACGGTGGCCGCACCTCGGCCGGCCTCGACGCTCTGGAGTGGGCCTCCCGCGCCGCCGACCTCGGCGCCGGCGAGATCCTGCTCAACGCGATGGACGCCGATGGCACCACGGAGGGCTTCGACCTCGAGCTGATCCGCCTCGTGCGGGCCGCCGTCTCGATCCCGGTGATCGCCAGCGGCGGAGCGGGTGCAGTCGAGCACTTCGCTCCTGCGGTCGATGCCGGTGCGGACGCCGTACTCGCCGCCACGGTGTTCCACTTCGGCACCCTGCGCATCCCCGAGGTCAAGGTCGCCCTGAGCCAGGCAGGTCACCCGGTCCGGTGACCTGTCGAGGGTTCCATGCACCTGGTGGGTGTTCCAACACTCGACAAGTACATGTTTCCCCGGCTGACCGGGGAAACCCGTCACCCCGGCTCGGGCACCCAGCAGTACCCGTACCGCTGCCCGGTGCTCCACTGGGCGCGGGTGGGCCACTCGAAGCTCCAGGTGTACCTAAGCGCACCGTTGGCGCGCTCGGAGGCGACGTCCTTGCAGGCAGAGTCACCTGTCGCGGCCACGTCCTTGGCGAGGTACTTCGCGTCGCTGGGGAGGTCGACCACGTCGACGGCACGCCACGAGTGCTTCTCCGAGCAGGCCACGCGCTGGAAGTTCTTCGCGCTCGGCGCCGCGGTGCCGCAGGTGCCGAAGGTGTCGAGTGCGTCCGGTGCGTCGAGCACGCCCTTCATCTTGCGAGGCAGCACGATCAGCGCACCCTCCTTGCGCAGCCCCACGACGTCGCAGCGGAACCAGTCGGCGCCCGCGTCAGCCTCCTCCAGTGACGGTCCGAACCACACCGCCTCGAGCCGGCTCAGTCGCTGGGTGGTCTGGTCACCACCCAGGAAGGGGGCCAGCGCCGACGGGCACGCCTTCGCGAGTCGGGCCTGCACGGTGGGGGAGTCGACCGCGAGCAGGTGCCCGTCGGCAAGAGCCGCGAGCTTGCCCACCTTGAACGTCACCGCCGTGTGCGGCTGCGCGCACGGGACGGTCTGCCCGGCGTCGACCGGGTCGGTGGCCTCGTCGAGGCTGAGCTCGTGACACGCGCCGACCTTCGGTGCAGCAGGCGCCGGTGGCGCGGAGCTGACCGAGGCGCCCTTGCTCGGCTTCTCGGCGGTGTCGGAGCTGTCAGACGAGCACGCCGCCAGCGCAGGCGCCAGCACCACCAGGGCGATGGTGGTCAGTCGTGCCTGCATCGGACTCACCGGTCCGTCTTCGCCCAGCAGACGGAGCGCCTGTTGCCCGCCTGCCACTCGGCCTCGTGGAACCATGTGTAGCCGAACTCGTAGTCGACGGGATAGTTCATCCACGCTCCCACGGAGTCCGAGCAGTAGTCGCGCGATCGCACCTGCGCGAGGCGGTCGCCCGGGTAGGCGTCCTCGGGTGCGCCGAGCTTGATCGTGGTCACCGCGCGCCAGTCGTGCTTCTCGCTGCAGGCCACCTTCTTCGACTCGAGAACGCTCGGTCCCTGCGCGCAGGTGAGCCAGTCCTCGGGCGGCTTGGCCCGGAACAGTCCCTTCGCGGTGGTCGGAAGGTCGGCGTACGACGTCGCGGTGGCGGGACCTCCCACGAGATCGCAGCGGTACCACCGCGCACCCTTGTCCCACCCTCGCTGCGACGGTCGGAACCAGGCCCAGCTCAGCTGCACCCGCAGTGCGAGGCTCTCGTCGACGCTGAGGAACTTCTCGAACGCCTTCTCGCACGTCGGGAAGATCCACTTGCCGTGCTTGCCGGAGCCGTAGTCCTTGCCGGTCAACGCGGGCAACGAGCCGATGGCAAACGTCTCCGCCGTGTGCGGCTTGCTGCACGACACCGGCGCGGAGGTGTTGGTTTTGGCGTCGGTGTCCTTGGGTGTCAGCCGGTAGCAGGCGCCGAGCTTCGGCGGGCTGGTCTTGTCGGCCACTGTCTCAGGCTGCAGCGGCGCCGAGCATGCGCCGAGCACGAGCACCAGCGCCACGACTCCCGTCAAGGCGAGCAAGACAGCCCGACCTGGGGGAGTACGACGAAGCAAGGGGCGTCTCTCCTAGGTCGGTGAGATGGGTGTCGATTCGCGCCAGAAACGCCGGAGCGTCAACCGGCGAGCAGTGCCGCGATCGTACCGCCGAGCTCGTACGCCGACTCGGTATCCGCGCCCGAAACGTCGCCCATTACCTCGAGCACGCCGTACCCCTGCTTCCAGCCCAGCGCCCCGGTGATCGACAGCACCGAACGGACCGCACCGGTGGTGTCGTAACGACCGTGCACGTACAGCCCGAACGGCCGCCGCACCGTCGCACCCTCCGAGGGCTCCCCGCTGCCGTCGTCGGACAGTGCACCCCCGATCTGCAGGAACGTGGAGTCGAAGACATGCTTCATGGCGCCACTCATGTAGCCGAAGTTCGCGGTGGTCCCGAGCACGTAGCCGTCGGCGTCCAGCAGGTCGTGGTGACCGGCCTCGCCGCGGGCGAACGCGAGGGCCTCCAGCACGGTCACCTCGACGCCCTTGATGGCGTCGTCGTGCGCCCCGGCGACCACTGCGTCGGTGAGCTCCGTCAGGGCTCGCGTCGGGGAGTGATGGACGATCAGGAGCCGTGGCATCCGCCGATGATGCCAAATCACGGACGACGCCGGAGCGGACAAATGCATCGGAAATTGTGCTAATCACCCACGCTTTCTGGGCAACTGCGACATGTCTGCCGCAGCAATGCCCACGATCGGCGAAGTTCGAGGCACACTGGGCGGCCATGGACCTGATTCATTCGCCCACCGGGTCCGCCGATCCAGCAGCCGAGGTACGCCGCCTCCGTCGTGAGTTGAGACGTGAGCGCGCCCGTCGGCAGGCAGCGGAGTCGGTAGGAGACCGCGCGAGCGCCGACCTCTATGACTCGGTGCTCGAGATGCGTTCTGCCCAGGCCGAGCTGCTCGAGCACCCCGGCCAGGCGCACGTGGTCAACGAGCTGCATTCCGCCCTCGCCGACGACCTAACCTCCGGCCAGCTGGTCAACCGCGCGGCCGAGTCCGTTGGCCGCGCGATCGCCGTCGACCGGTGCGACGTGCTGCCGGTCGACGATCACCGCTACTCCGCCGTGCAGGGCACGTGGTGCGAGTCCGATGAGGTGGCCCAGCTGCCGCGCGTGGCCTCGTTCGTGGACTTGCCCGAATCGCTCGCTGCGCTGCTGATCGAGGCCGCCCAGCAGCGTGCGCCGCTGCAGATCGACCACGTGGACGAGGACGCGCGACTCGGGCCCGATGGGGCACAGGAGATCGTTGACGCACTGGGCGTGCGCTCCCTGGCGGCGCTGCCCGTCGCGATGGGCGACGAGGTGGTCGGCTGGATTGTCGTGCAGTCGGTGGTTCCTCGCGCGTGGGAAGCCCGCGAGCTCGCGGTCTGCGCCGGGCTCTCGCACGACCTGGTGTCCTCACTGATGCAGGTCCGGGCCTTCGAGCAGCAGCGCGAGTCGATGCATCGGCTGCAGCAGCTCGACCGCGCCAAGGACAGCTTCATCTCGACGGTCTCCCACGAGCTCCGCACTCCGCTGACGAGCATCGTCGGCTATCTCGAGGTGCTGGCCGACGGCGGCATGGGCCCGCTGCCGGAGGGCGTGCACGCCGGCCTGTCGGTGATCGAGCGCAACGCCGTACGACTGCGCGACCTGGTCGAGGACCTGCTCACCCTGTCGGCGTACGACGCCGAGGTGGTCCAGCTCGACCCACAGCCCCTCAACCTTTCGGGCCTCACGCGTGAGTGCGGGCAGTCCCTGATGGCGTTGGCAGCGGAGAAACGCATCGACCTGCGGGTCGTCGCCGAGCGCGGGCTGCCTTCTGTCATTGCCGACCGGAGCCACATCGAACGCGTCGTGGCAAACCTGCTCGGCAACGCCCTCAAGTTCAGCGAGCCCGGCGGACGCGTCACCACGCGCGTCGGCGCCGATGACGACAGCGTCGTGCTCAGCGTCGCCGACACCGGGATCGGCATCCCGGCCGACGAGCAGGAGCGCATCTTCGCGCGCTTCTTCCGATCCTCGCTCTCGCACGCCGACGAGATCCAGGGCGCCGGCCTCGGCCTCGCCCTGGTCCAGACAGTCGTTGAGTGGCACGGCGGCACGGTCGAGGTCGACTCCGTGGAGGCGCTCGGAACCACCGTCACCGTCCGTCTCCCGCGCGCCGACTGAGCGCTGCTAGGGTGAATGGGTCATGAATCCCGCACTGCTTGGCCTGAGGAGCGCGCCCAGCGCGCGTCTCGAAGGGCTTCTTCGCTGCCGCAGCGAGGTCACTCCGCTGGATTAGAAGCGGAGCCGGACCACCTCGCTGCGGGAAGTTCGAGCGCCCGGCACCCACCGCCGACCAGCGAAGGACCCATCTCATGACTCTGCAGCACTCAGGTTTCGACAACACCCAGCGCGCCAGCGGCATGCCCATCGAGCGCTACAAGCCGTTCCCGCCGATCGACCTCCCAGACCGCACCTGGCCGTCCCGCCAGATCACCCAGGCACCGCGCTGGCTCTCCACCGACCTGCGCGACGGCAACCAGGCCCTCATCGACCCGATGTCGCCGGAGCGCAAGCACCGGATGTTCGACCTGCTCGTCGAGATGGGCTACAAGGAGATCGAGGTCGGGTTCCCCTCCGCCAGCGAGACCGACTTCGCCTTCGTCCGCCAGCTCATCGAACGCGACAAGGTGCCCGAGGACGTCACCATCTCGGTGCTGACACAGGCGCGTGAGGACCTCATCGAGCGCACCACCCAGTCGCTCGTCGGTGTACACCACGCCAACATCCACCTCTACAACGCGCTCGCCCCGCTGTTCCGCCGGGTGGTGTTCCGGGCGACGAACGACGAGGTCAAGGACATCGCGGTGCGCGGCACCGAGCTGTTCATGAAGTACGCCGAGCAGAACCTCGGCCAGACCGTGATCGGCTACGAGTACTCGCCCGAGATCTTCACCGGCACCGAGCTGCCGTTCTCGGTCGAGGTGTGCGAGGCCGTCTCCGACGTGTGGCAGCCCGACGACGGCCGCGAGATCATCCTCAACCTGCCGGCCACTGTGGAGATGGCGACGCCCAACGTCTACGCAGACCAGATCGAGTGGTTCTCGCGCCAGCTGACGCGCCGCGAGTTCACCACGATCAGCCTGCACCCCCACAACGACCGTGGCACCGCCGTCGCCGCTACCGAGCTGGCGATCATGGCCGGCGCCGACCGCGTCGAGGGCTGCCTGTTCGGCCACGGCGAGCGCACCGGAAACGTGTGCCTGGTGACCCTCGGGATGAACCTGTTCAGCCAGGGCATCGACCCGCAGATCGACCTCTCCGACATCGACGAGATCCGCCGCACCGTGGAGTACTGCACCCAGCTGCCCGTGCACCCGCGGCATCCCTACGCCGGCGATCTCGTCTACACCGCCTTCTCCGGCTCGCACCAGGACGCGATCAAGAAGGGTCTCGAGGCGCTCGAGGAGGAAGCGGAGCGGGCCGGCCACCCTGTCGAGGAGCATCCGTGGGAGGCGCCGTACCTGCCGATCGACCCCAAGGACGTGGGCCGCTCCTACGAGGCCGTCATCCGCGTCAACAGCCAGTCCGGCAAGGGCGGCGTGGCGTACGTGATGAAGTCCGAGCACAAGCTCGACCTTCCGCGCCGGCTGCAGATCGAGTTCAGCCGCGTGGTGCAGGAGCTGACGGACGGCGAGGGTGGCGAGATGTCACCGGCCGCGATCTGGGACTCCTTCCGTCTCGAGTACCTCACCCGTGAGACGCCGCTCAAGCTCAACTCCGTGCACACCTCCTCGGCCGCCGGCGAGAAGGACCAGCTCACCGTGAACGTCTACGTCGACGGTGAGATCCGTGAGCTGCACGGCTCGGGCAACGGTCCGCTCTCGGCGTTCGTGGACGCCATCAACGGGCTCGACACACCGCAGGTTTCCGGAGGCTTCGACGTGCGGGTGCTCGACTACGCCGAGCACGCGCTCTCCTCCGGTGGCGACGCCATCGCAGCGGCGTACGTCGAGTGCGCCGTCGGTGACGACATCCGCTGGGGCGTGGGCCTCGACGCCAACATCGTCACAGCCTCGCTGAAGGCAGTGATCTCGGCGGTCAACCGCGGCTGACCCGGTCGCTCTCCGTGGCCCGTACCGAGGTGTGGGTGAGCGGCAGGGTGATCGTGAAGGTGGTGCCCTCACCGGCAGCGGAACGTACGTCGACCCGGCCCTCGTGGCTCTCCACGATGGTCTTCACGATCGCCAGACCCAGTCCCGAGCCCTGGATGGCATGGTCCTGGACGACGGCTGTCCGGTAGAACCGCCCGAACACTGCCTCGAGGTCTGACTCCGGGATGCCGAGCCCGGTGTCGATGACGCTCAGGACCGCAGCGTGAGGGGCCTTCTCGACCTCCAGGGAGACGACGATGCTGCCGCCGTCGAGGGTGAACTTCACCGCGTTGCTGAACAAGTTGGTGACGGCCCGCTCGAGGAGGATGGCGTCGCCGTTGACCATCACTGGTTCCGAAGGGATCTCGTAGGTCACGTCAAGCTGGCGAGTGCCCAACAGCGGCGCGATCGCATGGGCACTCTCCTCGACGACGGTGCGCAGGTCGACCTCTGCCTCGAGGTCCGTCCAGGAGTCGTGGTCGAAGGTGGCCAGCACCAGCAGGTCGTCGGCCAGTGCGAGCAGCCGATCGCCGTTGCGTGAGATGACGTCGATCATGCCGGCCTGCTCGGGCAGCAGCACACCGAGCATGCCGTCGGAGAGCATCTCCGCGCTGCCGATGATGCTGCTCATCGGTGTCCGCAGCTCGTGGCTGACCGTGGAGACGAAGTCGTCCTTCGCCCGGTCGAGGTCCTTGAGCCGCGCGACGACCTCACGCTCGCGACGCAGCGCCTTGACCAGGATCTCCTGACTACGTCGGGTGTCGGTGATGTCGCTGGCCACGAACAGGTAGCCGATGACCCGGCCGAAGGTGTCGGTGACCGGGTTGGTCGTCATCGACACCTTCATCGGTGAGCGACCGACCGGCAGCCAGGTCCAGTCCCGGGTCTCGGGGGTGAGCTCTCCAGACGCATGTCCGACGATCGCCTCGAAGACGCCCTGTCCGCTCTCGCGTGGGTAGCGGTCGAGGTCCGCGGCGCCCATGAACTCGACCAGCTCGCGTCCGGCCGCGTCCTCGGCACCGATGCCCAGCATGTGCTCGGCGCCGGTGTTGAACAGGCTGATCCGACCGCCGAGGTCGGTGCCGACGAAAGCGATCGTCCGTGCCGAGCGCAGGAGGTGCTCGACCATGCCGGCGTTCTCGCGTGCAGCCGTCACGTCGGTTGCGGAGAGCACATAGGTCAGCGGGGCGTCGGCGTTTGCCTGGTAGACGTCGGCCGAGAACACCACCAGGCGGAGCCCGTCGTCTTTCGTGAGCAGCTCTGCCTCGCCAGTGGTCGGCAGCTGCATCGTATTGCCGAAGAACGCCGCGGCGGACTCCTGCCGATCCTCGGGCAGGAGCCGCTCCCAGAACTTGTGCCCGACGAGTTCCTGCTCGCCGAACCCGGTCAGCGCGGTCGTCGCCGGGTTGGCCGCGATCACGACCCCGTCCACGTCGGCCACCAGGATCATGCTGCTCGCGGTGTCGATCACCGCCCGGGTGTAGTCGCGTTCGGCCTGGAGGCGTTCCTGGAGCTCAAGAGGTTCGGTGACGTCGACCATGTGGAGTGACATGGAGGCGCGGCCCTCGTCGTTCTCGAGCAGCGAAAGAGTCGCCTCGAGCCGTGTCCGGGGCTGTCCCACCACGCCAACGGGCCCGGTCCATCCCGTCGCCGACTCGGCATCGATCGCCTCGAGGGTCTCGAAGAGACCATCGGCCTCGAGGACACCGGCCAGTGGCTGACCGAGCAGCGCCTCGACCGGACGGTTCAGCAAGCGCGCTGTGGCCAGGTTGCAGTCGGCGACGCGTGCCTCACCGAGCTCGCTGTTGATCAGGACGATCGGGATCTGCGACTCGGTGAAGTTTCGCCTGAACATGCGCTCACTGGCGCTCAGGCGCGCAACGGCATGCTCGCGCTGCTGCATCGCCATGGCCAGGGGCAACCCGATCAGGACCACGCAGATCAGGTACAGCTGTGCGTACCTCGTGCTGCTGGCGGCCGCGGTGGTGTTGACGATGTCCGAGAAGGGTCCGCCGCCGAGCTGGGTGAGAAGCGAGATGGCCATGGCGAAGATCGCCTGCTCGACGACGACGACCGAGGCATTGAAGCGAACGGCTGCCCACACGAGCACCGGTAGGGGCGCGAAGCCCAGCGTGAGGTGTCCCGGGGCCAGGGTGAGGATGGTGGCCGTCATCAGCGTCAGGCCCTGCGCCAGCAGCTCGATGCGATGCACGCCGAACATCCGCCCCGGCGACCGGAAGCTCAGCAGGGCGAACGGGGCGAGCAGGAGCACCGACGCCGCGTGGGACGGCACCACCAGGCTGAGGGTGCGCCAGAAGTGCATGTCGAGGAAAAGCATGTAGGTCAGCGAGATCAGCACGCCCGCGACGACAGCTCCCGCGGCCGCGATCGCGAACAGCCGCCACACGTCCTGCACGTCGCGCATACGTCGCCCCAGGAACCGGACCACCAGCCACCCGACCAGGGCCACCTCGACGGTGTCACTGAGCCCGAGCAGGGCAGAGACCCCCAAGGAACGGCCCACCGTGAAGTTGGCCAGTGAAAAGGCGAGCGCCAGGGCGCCGAGGGTCGCCGGCCATCTCGGCCGCGGAGCCGCCAGCAGGGCGAGGACACCGACCCCGGCGGCGGGGAACCAGGCCGCGGTCGCCCCTGTCGCGCGTCCCACGCCGAGGGCTGCGGCACCAGAGACATACACCGCGAGCACGAGGACGCCGACGAGCAGCAGCCGTGCCGAGCCCGCTGTGTCCCGCTCCACGTGCCGATTCTCGCCCACCCCGGGGGATAACGCGGGCAAATCACTCTGACCAGGACGCGGCCCGCCTCACACCGGTCGCCAAACGGCATGCCAAGGTGGCCCCATGACCCTGGTTTCGGAGCGGATAGGTCAGTTCTTCCACGACGGCCACCGGCTCGAGTACACCGAGTACGGCGGCGGCGACCACTGGGTCGTCCTGATCCACGCCCAGCTGATGCCACGCCGGATGCACCAACCGCTGGCGCGCCATCTCGCGGCGGCCGGCTCGCACGTGGTCACGATCGACCTCCTGGGGCACGGGCGTTCGGACCGCCCTGACGACCCGTTGCTGTACTCCATGACCGCCTTCGGCGAGCAGGTCATCGCACTGCTGGACGAGCTCGGTGCCGACCGGGCCGTCATCGGGGGTCCGTCGCTGGGGGCGAATGTCTCCCTCGAGGTGGCCAGCCTCGCCCCGGAACGTGTCCGCGGGCTGATCGCCGAGATGCCGGTGCTGGACAACGCCCTCGAGGCGGGGATCCTCGCCTTCGCTCCGATGCTGTTCCTCGCGCGCTTCCTGCCTCTGTCCATCATCGGTCTGCGTGCTGCGACGCGGGCGGTCCCGCGGGGCGTCGTACCGTTCTGGACCGGCATCGCCCTGGACTCCCTCGACCAGCGTCCAGCGCCCATGGCCGCCGCGATCCACGGCATCTTCTTCGGGCGGATCGCGCCCTCGTCGCGCCTGCGCAAGCGCATCGAGGCGCCTGCTCTCGTGGTCGGGCACCCGCGCGACCCGATCCACCCGGCCGCGGATGCCGCCATGCTGGCGGAGGAGCTGCCTGACAGCACCTTCGTCGCGGCTCGCGGAATCCTCGAGTGGCGGCTGCGGCCCGCACGCCTTGACGCCATCACCGCCGACTTCGTCAGGCGGTGCTTCGATGGGGAACCGTCGGCGAAGCGGGTGCAGGGCTGACGGCGGGGGCGTCGCACGAACCCTGCCGATTCCCGGTCCTGCGGCAAATCTCGCGTTAATCTGCCCTCACACGACGACATCGTCGGGAGGGCAGTAGCCGGCATGCGGTCGCGATCGTCCTTGTTCTCGGAGATACAGCAGCTCCTCACCGGGGAGCGGGCTGATCCTCGTGCTGCCCAAGGGCTGTTCTTGCTCCCGGTGATCATGGAGCTGGTGCTGCGGGCCCTCATCGGCGTCGGCTACGACCGCTATTTCGTGACCGCGTCCCTGATCGTCGCGGTCGCCACCCTGGGGTCGGTCCTGATCGGCCTCGGCAAGCTCAGCCATCGGTGGACGATCCTGCTTCCGGTCCTCGACATCGTCGCTCTCGGGATCTACCGCTTCTCCGAGCCGACAGCCATCGCCGTCGCAGTCGTGTTCCCCGCGATCTGGCTGGGACTCCAGTACGGCCGCAAGGGTGTGCTGGTCACCACCGTCGTGGTCTTCCTCTCCTTCGTGCTCCCGACGCTGTTCTTCCTGGGGCTCACCCTCCTGGACGCCATCTCGCGGATTTCGCAGATGTGGTTGATGGCGGTGATCTGCTCCGCGGCGGTCGCCTTCGTCGCCACCCTGTGGAAGGCGCAGTTCGACGACGCGCGCAACAGCACCGCTCGGCTCGAGCTGGCCATGGCAGACGTCATCGAGCAGCGGCGGCTCACCCGGACCATCGTCAACGGCGTCGACGTCGGACTGGTGGCCCTGGACGCCAGCGGTGCCTACGACTCCACGAACCCGAGACACGAGGAGTTCATGGCCCTGGCCTATCCCGACGGACACCGCGGGATGGCCGGGCAGGAGGGCTTCGTGTACGCCGCGGACGGCAGCACCCTGCTCACGAGCGAGGACATGCCCACCACGATGGCGATCCGGGGCGAGGCGTTCCGCGACTACCTGATCTGGGTGGGGGAGGTCCCGGCCGAACGTCGGGCGCTGGCCGTGTCGTCCTCGCCGTACTTCCGCAACAACGGCGAGTTCGGCGGCGCCGTGCTCGCCTACCACGACATCACCGAGCTGGTCGTGGCCTCGCGCATCAAGGACGAGTTTGTCGCCTCCGTCAGTCATGAGCTGCGTACGCCGCTCACCTCGATCATCGGCTACGTCGACGTCATCCTCGATGATGTCGATCGCGTGCCGGACGACGCGCGCGAGTACCTCCATGTGGTGCAGCGCAACGGACGCCGACTGCACCGCCTGGTCGACGACCTGCTGGCCACGGCACTGCAGTCGGTCGCCACCGTGCTCGACATCGAGCGCGTCTCTGTCAGAGAGCTGCTCGAGAGGTCGGCGGTGGAGGCTCGCAAGGCCGCAGCCCCTGCGGGAATCGAGTTCGAGCTGGACACCAGCGTCGACTCACAGCTCGACATCAACGGCGACAGTGAGCGGTTGTCGCAGGTGTTCGACAACCTGTTCAGCAACGCGATCAAGTACACGCCCTCGGGCGGCCGGGTCGAGGGCACCGTCCGTCGTGACGGGGACGTCGCCGTCGTCCGGGTCCGTGACACGGGACGCGGCATCGCCGAGGCCGAGCAGGGCAAGATCTTCAACAAGTTCTACCGGAGCAGCACGGTGCTGACCGACGCCATCCCGGGCGTCGGGCTGGGGCTGGCGATCACCAAGACGATCGTGGACGCCCACGGTGGCAGCATCACGGTGACCAGCGAGCTCGGGGAGGGCGCCACCTTCGAGGTGCGGCTCCCGCTTGCCGAAGCGCCGCTGGTTCCCGCCGCCGGACGTCCCTGACGCGCACTCCTCAACCACCGGAGAGCGCGGGTCGACTGCGGTGTTGTCCCCACGGCGGGGGACAATGAGCCCATGCCCCTGTACAGCGACGAAGCCATCGTGCTGCGCACGCACAAGCTGGCAGAGGCCGACCGCATCATCACGCTGCTGACCCGTGAGCACGGCATCGTCCGCGCGGTCGCCAAGGGCGTACGCCGCACCTCCTCGCGCTTCGGATCGCGGCTCGAGCCGTTCACCCACGTCGACCTCCAGCTCGCCGTCGGTCGCAACCTCGACGTGGTCACGCAGGCGGAGACCCGCGCGCCCTTCGGCAACACGATCTCGGCGGACTACGACCAATACACCTCGGCCAGCGTGATGCTCGAGACCGCCGAGCGGCTGGTGTCGGAGGAGCGGCAGCCCTCCGTGCAGCAGTACCTCCTGCTCGTCGGTGCCCTGCGCGCGATGACCTCGGGCGAGCACCGGCCCGGCGACGTCCTCGACTCGTTCCTGCTGCGCTCGCTGGCGGTGGCGGGATACGCACCGTCGTTCTCGGCCTGTGCCAACTGCGGTCTCGAGGGCCCGCACCGCTCGTTCAGTCCCGCGGCGGGCGGCTCGCTGTGCGGGACCTGCCGGGTCCCAGGGTCCGCGAGCCCCGCCATGGAGACGCTCGCGCTCCTCGGTGCGCTGCTGGCCGGCGACTGGCCGGTGGTCGACGGGTCGGAGCAACGTCACCGGCGTGAGGCGCGTGGTCTCGTCGCGGCGTACGTCGCCTGGCACCTCGAGCGCGGCCTGCGATCCTTGCCGTACGTCGGCGAAGGGTGAGCGGTGCCCCGGAAGAACCCAGCAGTCAACAGGGGGTCCAAGAGGGGATCCAGCGCGCACGCTGTACGCCGCCCCGGCCCCCATCCCTCCGGCGCCACGCCCCCCGACGTGCCAGCCGACCTGGTTCCGCGCCACGTCGCGATCATCATGGACGGCAACGGCCGCTGGGCTGCCGAGCGCAGTCTCCCGCGGACGGCCGGGCACGAGCAGGGTGAGCACTCGCTCTTCGACGTGGTCGAGGGCGGCATCGAGATCGGCGTGAAAGCGATCTCTGCCTACGCCTTCTCCACCGAGAACTGGTCGCGCTCCACCGACGAGGTCAAGTTCCTGATGGGCTTCAACCGCGACGTGATCCGCCGTCGGCGCGACGAGATGCACGAGCTCGGCGTGCGGGTGCGCTGGGCCGGTCGGGCACCACGGCTGTGGCGCTCGGTGATCAAGGAGCTCCAGGTCGCCGAGGAGCTCACCCGTGACAACGACGTGCTGACGTTGACCATGTGTGTCAATTACGGCGGTCGTTCCGAGATCGTGGATGCCGCCCGCGCGATCGGCCGGGAGGTGGCAGCCGGCCGGGTCAATCCCGATCGCATCGACGACCGCACCTTCGCCAGGCACCTCTACGTCCCCGAGGTCGGGGACGCCGACCTCGTCTGGCGCACGTCGGGAGAGCAGCGGCTGAGCAACTTCATGCTCTGGCAGGCGGCGTACTCCGAGATGGTGTTCAGCGACGTGCTCTGGCCCGACGTCGACCGTCGCGACCTGTGGGCTGCGATCGAGACCTACGCGCGTCGCAACCGCCGCTACGGCTCGGCCTGACCCTCCCTGGGCCTCCGCACGGCTTCCCGGTTCTGCGCACACGCACCCTGCCCGCGTGCCATTGTTGTCAGGTCGAAATGGGGAGAGGGAGGGCATATGAGTCCATCTCGCACGCCCGCCTACCCGGATCGCCGGTTCACCTTTCACGACGTACTCGACCCACGGTGGCTGCAGCTGGGGTTCGCGCTGACGTTCCTGTTCTCCATGGGGCTGCTCGCGCTGGGCGGCTCCAGGCTCGCGCTCGACTCGATCCTCGGCGCCGCAACCACACTGTGCGTCGTGGTCACAGTCGTCGTCCTGGTGCTGCCGTGGCGGCGCCTCCCCCGCGTGGTCTCGGGAGTAGTGCCCGTGCTCGACATCGCCGCACTCGGCCTGAGCTCGCTGGACTCTGCAGGATGGGCGGTCGCGCCCCTGCTCGTACTGCCCGTGCTGTGGATGGCGGGCACCTTCCACCGCATTGGGGCGCTGGTCGCAGGGCTGGCGGCGGCACTCTTCTTCGGGGTTCCGAGCACGGTCTACCTGGGCATCGGCGGAGGGACCCTCGCGTGGTCCGTGCTGGTACCTGTGGCGGTGACAGCTCTCGGCCTCGCGTTCGTGGAGGGCATCGACCGCCTCAAGGCCGATCGGGACGAGCTGGCCCGCCAGCGGCAGGCCCTGCAGATCGCCGCCACGACCATCGCCGAGCAGCGCCGCTTCGCCGACGCGATCCTGGACACCGTCGACGTAGGGCTGGTGCTGCTCGACGACACCGGCGCCATGCGCACGATGAACAAACGGCACGAGGACTTCATGCGCCAGGCGTTCCCCGAAGGCCGCGACGCCGCGGCGATCTTCGCCTTCCACATCGACGGCGTCACGCTTCTGGGGCCCGAGGAGATGCCGCAGCAGCGCGCGATCCGGGGCGAGGAGTTCGATGACTGCCTGATCTGGATCGGTGCGGACCCCAAGACCAGACGCGCACTCTCGGTGTCGGCGCGCGCAGTTCGCGACGACACCGGTCACCTCGTCGGGGCCACGCTGGCCTACAAGGACGTCACCGATTTCATGAGTGCGCTGCGGGTCAAGGACGAGTTCGTGGCGTCGGTCTCCCACGAGCTGCGTACGCCGCTGACCTCGATCCGCGGCTACGTGGACCTCGTCCTCGACCAGGACGACGTCGGTGAGGACTCACGCGCGTTCCTGCAGGTGGCCGCCCGCAACGGCGAACGGCTCCAACGCCTGGTCGCGGACCTTCTGCACACCGTGCAGACCGACGCCGGCTCGCTGCACCTCATCCGCGAGCCCGCCGACCTGGCCTCTGTCGTACGCGACTCCGTGGAGACGGCCCGCCCCGCCGCCGAGGCAGTCGGCCTGACGCTCTCGTGCGAGGCCCCCGACGAGCTCTGGGCCGTCGTGGACAGCCAGCGGATGACGCAGGTCGTCGACAACCTGATCTCCAACGCCGTCAAGTACACGCGGACCGGGTCGGTCCGCGTCGGCCTTGCTGTCGAGGACCGGGTCCAGATCGACGTGAGCGACACCGGCATCGGCATCGATGCGATGGACCGCGAGCACCTGTTCACCCGCTTCTTCCGCGCGCGGCACGCGCAGGACCAGTCGATCCAGGGCGTCGGGCTCGGGCTGAGCATCATCAAGTCGATCGTGGAGAAGCACGGTGGGCGCATCGAGGTCGAGAGCGAGGTCGGCCGGGGGAGTCGCTTCCAGGTGCGGCTGCCGCTCGATCTGCTGCGGCCCGACGTGCCGCGTCCGGCGCGGGCGATGGAGCAGACCGCGCTCGCTAGACGCGCTGCCGAGTCACAGCAGCGCTGACCCGATGGTCAGGCCCAGCTGATCAGCTGCGTCGCGGTTTCGAGCCACCTGGTGACCCGGAACCGCGACGCTGTGTTGGCCGACGATCGACCGTCAGGCCCTCAGGATCTTGTCCATCGCCTTGCCCTTGGCAAGCTCGTCGATCAGCTTGTCGAGGTAGCGGATCTGCTGCATCAGCGGGTCGTCGACCTCCTCGACACGAACTCCGCAGACCACGCCGGTGATCAACGATGCATTCGTGTTGAGGCTCGCATCGGCGAAGAAGTCCTCGAAGGTCGTCTCCGCCGCCAGGTGAACACTCAAGGCTGGCTCGTCGAAGCCGGTCAGCCACTGGATGACCTGATCCAGCTCGCCCTTCGTGCGCCCCTTCTTCTCCACCTTCGTCACGTAGTGGGGATAGACCGAGGCGAAGCTGGTCGTGAAGATTCTGCTCACCTTGGTGAGACTAATCCTCCGGTCACATCAAGGTCAGCCAACTTCCTTCCACGGATCATGGTCTGCCAGGATCCGGTCGACGCGGGCTTGATCCAGTCGGGAGACCACGTACTGGTTCTCCTGGGCGTCGCGCACGCACTTGGCGAGCGTGAATGCAGAGGTCGTCAGGAACAGGGTCCCGAGAGCAAGAAACGCCTTGGGCCATGGGTCGCCCGGCAGGTAGAAGATGGCGATCAACATGGTGAGCAGGGCGCATCCGAAAGCGAGGGCCGACTGGGCGAAGAACGCGTTGGTGTTCCTGGCGGCGGCAGTGGGAGATTCCATGCCTACAGTCTCGTGGACGGTTCTCGGCCTGCCATCGGTACAGATACTCAGTTTCGTCGCGACGTTCGGAGAACCATCAGGCACATCTGGAGCAGCAGGAGGATCGCATGCGCGCTACTCGCATCATGGCCAACCTTCGGGTGGCTGACATCGAGGCAGCGAGGAGCTTCTACACCGACTACCTCGGGCTGAGCTCCGAGGAGTTCAACCTCGGTTGGGTGGCCCGCTACACGTCGCCCGAGACCAAGGCCAACGTCCAGCTCGTCACGCGCGACGCCACGGCAGCCGAGGACTCGGTCATCTCCGTTGCCACCGACGACGTCGAGGGTGCCTACCAGGAAGCCCAGGAGCTCGGCTACGAGATCGTCCACCCGCTGACGACCGAGTCATGGGGCGTGCTCCGGTTCTTCGTACGAGCACCTGACGGCACCGTCATCAACATCGTGCGCCACCGGGACTGAGCACCCCGCGGCTGGCTCAGATGAAGATGCCGGTCGTGCGCAGGAGCCAGTCGCGTTCGCGATCGGCCTCGCCAACCATCTCGCCGGACGGCACGACGTCCTGCGACGTGCGCATGTCCTCCGGACGGATGGGCGGAGGCAGCTTGGCGTACTTGTTCTCCGCGAGGTCGTCGGGCTGACGCTGCTCGATCATGCGGCACCTCCTGCTCTCATCCAGCGTACGCCGGCCTCAGCAGGAACCGCAGGTGCCGAAGATCTCGAGGGTGTGGCTGACGTCGGAGTAGCCGTGCGCGGCAGCGACCGAGCGGGTCCACTTCTCCACGGTCGGGCCCTCGACCTCGACCGTCGCGCCGCACGAGCGGCACACGAGGTGGTGATGGTGGGTGGCGCTGCAACGGCGGTAGATGCTCTCCCCGCTCTCGGTGCGCAGGGAGTCGATCTCGCCGGCGTCGGCCATCGACTGGAGGCCGCGGTAGACCGTCGAGAGCCCGACTCGCTCGCCGCGCTCGGAGAGCAGCGCATGGATCTCCTGTGCGCTGCGGAAGTCGTCGAACGCCTCCATCACACTGGCGATCGCGCGCCGCTGGCGGGTCGGTCGCGAGGCACCCGTCGTGGTGGCGGACGTAGCCGCGGGCTCAGTGCTCGTCATAGTGGCCTCCGTGTACGGCGTGCCGGTGCCCGCCGTGGATGTAGTCGACGTGGTCGCCGTGCTCCACGGCCGGGTGCCCGCAGCCGGGACCGTGCTCGTGGCCATGTGGCTCGTCGACCGTGTCGTGCGCAGCGGCCGTGGCGAGGGCAGTGACCTCGTCCCCCTGGACCGGGAAGGGCATCCGTGCCCGGCGTCGGCGCTGCACCACCAGACCGAGAGGGAACGTGAGTGCGAAGCCGGTCAGCGAGACCAGCACGATCGTGGCGCCGGGCGGCACGTCGGCGAAGGCTGAGACCGTGACGCCGGTGATCGAGGCCAGGGTGCCGGCGGCCATCGCACCGAGCATGGTGATCTTGAACCCGCGGGAGAACTGTTGGGCGGTGGCAACCGGGATGATCATCAGCGCACTCACCAGCAGCAGGCCGACGGTGCGCATCGCGACGCTGACCGTCACGGCCGCGAGGACCGAGATCAGCACGTTGTAGAACCGCACCGACAGCCCCGTGGTGCGGGCGTAGTCCTCGTCGTTGGCGACCGAGAACAATTGTGGGAGCAGGGCGAACGAGGTGACCAGCACCACCATCGCCAGCGCCACGCTGGCAACGACGGCCGAGAGGGAGATGGTCGTGATCGAGCCGAAGAGGTACTGCTGGAGCGCGAATACCCCATCGCCAGAGAGCGAGACCAGCAGCAGCCCGCCGGCGATCCCGCCGTAGAACAGCAGCGCGAGCGCGACGTCGCCCGTCGCCCGCCCGGTGGACCTGATCAGCTCGATCAGCAGCGCGCCGAGGATCGCGACGACCACCGCGGCGAACGTGGGCGAGGTGCCGGTCAGCAGGCCGAGGGCCACGCCGGTGACGCAGACGTGCCCGATGCCGTCGCCCATCAGCGAGAGCCGCCTCTGGACCAGGAAGGTGCCGACGGCGGGCGCCGCGAGCCCCGTGACGGCGGCCGCGATCAGGGCCCGGATCATGAACGGCTCGAACAGGATGTCCATCAGACGCTCCCGTCCAGGGGTGCCTGCACCGGGGGGCGCAGGAACGGCGGCGTGGTGGGCCGGTGATGGTGATGATGCTCGGGGTGCTGCGGATCGAGCGGCTGCCCGTCGTACACAAGTCGGCCCTCGCGCAGCATCAGGGTGCGCTGGATCAGGTCCGCGAACGGCCCGAGCTCGTGGAGTACGACGACGATGGTGGCCCCGGCACCGGTCAGCGACGCGAGGGTCGCGGCAATGGCCTCCTGGCTGTCGTGGTCGACGCCGGCATTCGGCTCGTCGAGCACGAGCAGCTCGGGCTGACCCGCGAGGGTGCGGGCCATCAACACCCTTTGCTGCTGGCCACCCGAGAGGGTCGAGACCTGGTGCTGCGCCCTGTCGGCGAGCCCCACCGCCTCCAGCGCGTCCGCGATCGCGGCGCGGTCGGCGCGTCGTATCGGCACGAGCGGCTTGCGTCGCGACAGCCGGCCCGCGGCGACCACCTCTGCCACCGACGACGGCACGCCCTGGGTGATCGTCGAGCGCTGGGGCACGTAGCCGAGCCGGTGCCACTCGGTGAACTCCGTCAACGGCTGTCCGAACAGGCTGATCCTGCCGGTGCTCAGCGGGTGCAGCCCGACCATCGCCTTGACGAGCGTGGACTTGCCGGAGCCGTTTGCTCCGAGGAGTGCCACGACCTCGCCGCTGCGCACGGCGACGTCGACGTCCCGCACGATCGGTCGACCGCCCAACGAGACTCCAGCGCCCGCGATGTCGACAACGGGAGTGTTGTGCTGGGCCATGTCGTCGGGCGTCATCGGCATCCACCTGCCTTCTGGAGAGCGCTGAGGTTGTCGCGCATCAGGCTGAGGTAGTCATCGTCGTCCTTGGCCGACGTCAGACCCTCGATGGGGTCGAGCACCTCGGTGGTGATGCCGAGGTCGTCGGCGAGGGTGTCGGCCAGCTTGGGGCTGGCCAGTCGCTCGCTGAACACAGTCGTGATCTCGTCGGAACGGATCAGGTCGCCGAGCTCTGCCAGGTGACGGGCAGAGGGCTCGGCATCGGGGGAGAGGCCGGCGATCGGGTGCATCTCGAGGTCGTAGCGGTCGCCGAGGTACTCGAACGCGTCGTGGCTGACCACGACCGTCCTCGTGGTGCAGTCCTTCAGGCCGGCGCGGAACTCGCCGTCGAGCGCCCTCAGGTCCGCCTGGAGCCGCGCGTTGCCGGCCTCGAAGTCCGCGGCGTGCTCCGGATCGGCGCGGCTGACCTCCTTGGTGAACGCATCGGCCGCCTTGCCCAGCAGCGTCGGGTCCAGCCAGAAGTGTGGGTCGAGGTCCCCGTCCTCGCCCGCTCCGTCGGCATGACGCAGTTTCACGACGTGGGCGGCATCGACCGCGTGCTCGGGACCCTCGTTGCGCACCGCCTCGTCGACGGCCGGCTGCAGGCCCTTCTCGTAGAACACCACGGAAGCGCCGGACACCCGGGCGGCCTGGCGTGGGGAGAGCTCGATGTCGTGCGGCTCGACCCCAGGCTTGGTCAGGTTGGTGACCTTGGCGTGGTCCCCGACGATCCGCTCGGCGACGTACTGGAGGGGGTAGAAGGACGCCACGACCTCCCCGTCGCTGCTGCTGGCCGCGCACCCGGACAGGGAGGCGACCGGCAGCAACAGCGCGAGAGGGAGGGTGAACGGTCTCCACATGACAATGATTCTCATCTGGAATGAGAATCATTGTCAAGTGACGAAGCGGCGGCCTCATCCACCGTCGGTCCAGCTTGTCGAAACCCCGGCTAGTGTCACGGCGTGCTGGTCGTGAACAGGTTCCGCGTGTCCGAGGAGGAAGGCGCCGCGTTCCGGACCGAGCTCGAGGCGGCCCTGGCGGTGCTCGCGCAGCAGCAGGGGTACGCCGACGGACAGCTCGGCCGCAACGTCGACGACCCGACCCTGTGGGTGATGGTGACCCGCTGGAAGGACGTCGGCAGCTACCGCCGGGCGCTCTCGTCGTACGACGTGAAGGTGGGTGCGGTCCGCCTCCTGGGTCGGGCCATCGACGAGCCGTCGGCCTACGAATCCCTCGACGGCGAGCTCAACAAGTGGCTGCCGCGGGAGCTCTGAGCCGAACTGGGGTCAGCGCCGTCACGCCCGCTCGGTAGGGTGGCCCCTTGCCCACCGCAGCCAGTGGCCGGGCACGCCTAGCTAGGAGCACCACCGTGGCCAAGCCGCCCCCCTCCGCCGTCGACAACGTCGTCTCCCTCGCCAAGCGCCGGGGTTTCGTCTACCCGTGCGGCGAGATCTACGGGGGCACCCGGTCGGCCTGGGACTACGGGCCGCTCGGCGTGGAGCTCAAGGAGAACATCAAGCGCCAGTGGTGGCGGTCGATGGTGCAGTCGCGTGACGACATCGTCGGCCTCGACTCGAGCGTCATCCTCCCGCGGCAGACCTGGGAGGCCTCGGGCCACGTCGCGACCTTCACCGACCCCCTGACCGAGTGCCAGTCCTGCCACAAGCGCTTCCGGGCCGACCACCTCCAGGAGGAGTTCGCCGAGAAGAAGGGGATCGATGACCCCGACTCGGTCGACCTCGCCATCGTGGCGTGCCCCAACTGCGGCACCCGCGGCGCGTGGACGGAGCCGCGACAGTTCTCCGGCCTGCTGAAGACCTTTCTCGGCGTTCTCGAGGACGAGAGCGGCCTGCACTACCTGCGCCCCGAGACCGCCCAGGGCATCTTCCTGAACTTCACCAACGTGGTGACCAGCTCGCGCAAGAAGCCTCCGTTCGGCATCGCGCAGACCGGCAAGAGCTTCCGCAACGAGATCACGCCCGGCAACTTCATCTTCCGCACCCGCGAGTTCGAGCAGATGGAGATGGAGTACTTCGTCAAGCCCGGCGAGGACGAGGAGTGGCACCAGTACTGGATCGACGAGCGCACCCGTTGGTACGTCGACCTCGGGGTCAATCCCGACAACCTGCGCCACTACGAGCACCCGAAGGAGAAGCTGAGCCACTACTCGAAGCGCACCGTCGACATCGAGTACCGGTTCAAGTTCGCCGGCTCGGAGTGGGGCGAGCTCGAGGGCATCGCCAACCGCACCGACTTCGACCTCAAGACCCACTCGGAGCACTCCGGCCAGGACCTGTCCTACTTCGACCAGGGCGCCGGTGAGCGCTACATCCCCTACGTCATCGAGCCCGCGGCCGGCCTGAGCCGCAGCCTGATGACCTTCCTGGTCGACGCGTGGACCGAGGACGAGGCGCCCAACACGAAGGGCGGTGTCGACAAGCGCACCGTGCTCCGTCTCGACCCGCGCCTGGCGCCCGTCAAGGTCGCGGTGCTGCCGCTGAGCCGCAACGAGGACCTGACCCCGAAGGCGAAGGCCCTCGCGACCGAGCTGCGCGGGCTGTGGAACGTCGACTTCGACGATTCCGGCGCCATCGGCCGCCGCTACCGTCGGCAGGACGAGATCGGCACGCCCTATTGCGTCACCGTCGACTTCGACACCCTCGATGACAACGCGGTCACCGTGCGTGAGCGAGACACGATGAAGCAGGAGCGGATCCCTCTCGAGGGCGTGCGTTCCTGGTTCGCCGAGCGACTCGTCGGGTGCTGAGGCCGCCTGTCGGGTCGCGACGCTGCAGGTTGCCGCATCTGCGAATGCCCACGAAGCATCCGGCCGACGGGCACAATGTCCGCGTGACTAGAAGCGCCCTTCCCCAGCGTGCCCGCACGGTCTTCATCGCCGCGCTCGTCGCGCCTGCGCTGGTCCTCTCCGCGTGCGGGGCAGACAGCGACAAGAAGCCGACGGCGAAGCCCTCGGTCGACCTGCCGACCGGAAACGTGGACGTGCCCGACGGCGTCACGCTGACCAAGGCGGGCACCGCGTTGAAGTTCGGCGAGACGGCGACGGTGGCCTACGAGCCGAACACCCGACGCAGCTCCGTGCTCGAGCTGACCGTGCTCTCCGTGCAGACCGGGCGCATCGCGGATCTTGCGGCGTACCAGCTCGACGACGCGACCAAGAAGGCTCGCCCCTACTACGCCCGGGTGCGGGTCAAGAACGTCGGCACCGGCGACCTGAGCCGGGCTGCGATCCCGCTGTACGCCGTCGACAGCAGCAACGCGCTGGTCCTGGGCTCGAGCTTCAACAACACCTTCCCCAAGTGCCCGTCGACACCGCTGCCGGCCGGGTTCACCTCCGGCAAGACCGTCGGTGCCTGCCTGACCTACCTGATCCCTCCGGGGAAGTCGTTGGTGCAGATGAGCTTCCGCCCGCTCCAGGCCTTCGAGCCGATCACCTGGAAGGGCACCATCCAGCCGCCGGTCGCCAAGCCCAGCAAGAAACCTGCCAAGAAGAAAAAGAAGGTCCAGCCCTGACCTCCGCCCCACCTGTGTCGCAACAGCACCGTCCTCTCCGTCTCGGTTCGCTCGAGGTCCCGGTGCCGGTGGTGCTCGCGCCGATGGCCGGGATCACCAACGCGGCCTACCGGCGGCTGTGCAGCGAGCAGGGCGCGGGCCTCTACGTCTGCGAGATGATCACCAGCCGCGGTCTCGTCGAGGGCGACGCGGTCACCCGCTCGATGCTGGTCTTCGACGAGCACGAGTCGGTCCGCTCGGTGCAGCTTTACGGCACCGACCCGGTGTACGTCGGCAAGGCGACCGAGATCCTGTGTGCGGAGTACGGCGTGGCCCACGTCGACCTCAACTTCGGATGCCCGGTGCCCAAGGTGACCCGTAAGGGTGGTGGCGCCGCGCTGCCGTGGAAACGCACCCTGCTCGGCGAGATCCTGGTCGCGGCGGTCGCCGCGGGTTCGCGCTACGGAGTGCCGGTCACGATGAAGACCCGCAAGGGCATCGACGACGACCACCTCACCTACCTCGACGCGGGCCGGATAGCGCAGGAGTCGGGCATCGCCGCGATCGCGTTGCACGGGCGCACGGCGATCCAGAGCTACTCCGGAACAGCCGACTGGGACGCGATCGCGCGTCTCGTCGAGCACGTCGACATCCCGGTCCTCGGCAACGGCGACATCTGGGAGGCGGCTGACGCTCTCCAGATGATCGAGCAGACCGGCGCGGACGGCGTGGTCGTCGGGCGGGGCTGCCTGGGTCGGCCGTGGCTGTTCCGGGACCTGGCCGCGGCCTTCAACGGTGAACATGTCGCCACACTTCCCGTGCTCGGCGAGGTCGCCGCGATGATGCTGCGTCACGCCGAGCTGCTGGTCGTCCACATGGGCGAGGAGCGTGGCTGCAAGGAG
Organism: uncultured Actinomycetota bacterium; assembly: GCA_963742785.1. Taxonomy (GTDB): domain Bacteria; phylum Actinomycetota; class Actinomycetes; order Propionibacteriales; family Nocardioidaceae; genus Marmoricola. The sequence goes on along the minus strand of CAVUNI010000003.1, from coordinate 338,061 downwards.
TTCCGCAAGCACGTCTCGTGGTATCTCAAGGGCTTCCCGGCGGGCGGCGACCTCAGGCGTGCGCTCGCGCTGGTGAGCACGCTCGAGGAGCTCGACGGCCTGCTCGCCCAGCTGGACCCGACTGCGGAGTTCCCGGTCGTGGAGCTGGGTACTCCCCGGGGTCGGCAGGGCAGTCCTCGCAAGGGCGTCGCGCTGCCGGAGGGGTGGCTCGACGACACCGACGGCACCGGGTGCGTCGTACGAGAAGAGACCTCGGAGACCACCGGGGGTTGAGCGTGCGTGGCTCCGACGAGGGACGCTTGTGAACGCGTTCACGTGTCGAGGGTCACGCCCCCGATGTGCCCGACCGACTTGGTAGTAGCAGCGGTTCGTGGTTGCATCGACGGGTTCCACGACCCAAAACGTTAGGAATCCCCCGTGCCCCGAGGACTCTCCCGAGGCCACTACCGAGGCAAGCACAGCCTGGAGCACACCAGGTCAGCCTCGTTCCACACCGTCTTCCACCGTCGCCGTCTCGCGCTCGTGACCGCACCCCTGGTCACCGCGATGGCGATCGGAGTCGGTGTCGCGACCAGCGGCTTCAAGGCCCCTAGCTCCCCGCCCAGCAGTGCCGCCGGCGCTGTGAGCGCTGCGGCGCCGAGCAGCGACAGCGAACGCACACTCGGTACCACCCGGTCGACGGACCGCGTGCCGTTGGTCAACCACCGGGTGCCGAAGGCCAAGGGCAAGCTCTGGACGACGGCCGACCTGGACCTGCGCACCGAGCCGCGTGAGAAGGCCCGCACCGCGGGGCTGCTCGACTCCGGCAAGCAGGTGCCGATCACGGGCCGGAAGCTGGGTGCCTACGCCGAGGTGCTGGTCAAGGGTGTCCCGCGTTGGGTGACGGCGGACTACCTCTCCAAGGAGAAGTCGCCAGCGGCCATGGGTCTCAGCAATGCGCCGTGCCCCGACGGGTCCTCGATCGAGTCGTCCATCCAGCCGCAGGCCGTGAAGGTCTACCGCGCGGCTTGTGCGGCGTTCCCCGAGCTGTCGACGTACGGCGGCCAGGACGGTCACGGCGAGCACGTGAACGGCGAGGCCATCGACTTCATGGTTCCCGACTCCGGGACCGGTCAGCGACTTGCCGACTTCCTCTACGCGCATCGCGTCGAGCTCGGCCTGTTCGACATCATCTGGAGCCAGCACATCTGGACGATCGAGCGCTCCGGTGAGGGCTTCCGGTCGATGGAGGACCGCGGGTCGGCGACGGCCAACCACTACGACCACGTGCACATCAAGATCAACTGATCCTTCGGGGTCCTTCGGCTCAGACCCCGAGGTCCTTGGTCTTGAGTGCGTCGACGTTGTCGTCGGGGCCTTCGAACTTCAGCCCAGTGTGCTGATCGCGTCCGAACAGGAACATGGTGAGCTCGGCCGGCTCACCGCTGACGACGACCGGGTCGTCGCCCTTGCGCAACACAGCCGAACGCTCGCGTTCCCCATCGGTCCAGTGGATCTCGACAGGTACGCCGACCGGACGGACCAGGCCCTTGCCGGCAACACTCGCGCCCTTGAACAGGATCCGCCTCTCGCGGTCGGTGAGCTCTCGTGGCTCCCAGCCCGGCCTGGCGCGGCGGATGTCCTCGTGGTGCACGAAGTACTCGAGGGTGTTCAGCGTCCGGTCGACCGGCGGTAGCGCCATCGGTGACCAGCGCGGCGGACCGCTGCGCACCCGCTCGACCAGCGTGGTGAAGTCCTGGTCCGCCATGCGCCTGGCGGACCGGTTCGCCAGCTTCTCCAGCTGAGGGATCACGATGCCGGGCGCCGCCAGCGGGTCGCGCTCGCGCACCAGCAGGTGGATGACCAGGTCCTTGACGGTCCAGAAACCACACAGTGTCGGCGCGCCCTCACCGGCCTCCAGCGCCGAGTTGCACAACGCCGCTCGTTCGGTGCGGGACATCTGCTCCATGGGCAGATCCTAGGAGGGACTTATCAGGGTGCGGAATGTCAGATGCGACACCTAGGGTTGACCTGTTGTGCTGAGAACCCCAGATCGGCCGAGCCGGTGAGCCCCCGCGCCCGGAATGACTCCACCCTGCTGGCCGGTTTTCGCGTACTCGGGGTCGCCATCCGCCGCGAGCCCTGGGTCTTCACGCTCTCGACACTCGGAAGCGTTCTCTTCGGTGCCCTGACGGTGGCGGACGCCTGGGTGCTCGGCTGGTCGACCGACCACGTCCTGCTGCCCGCCTTCGAGACCGGGACCACCACCACCGGTGGTCTGGTCGCGATCCTGGCGCTGTTCCTGGGCGTCGCGATCCTGCGTGCCGTCGGCATCGTGGCGCGACGCCTCGGAGCGGGCATCATGCAGTACCGCATGCAGGCCGCCTACCGGCGCGAGGTGACCCGTCAATACCTCGACCTGCCGATGTCGTGGCACCAGCAACACCCGACCGGCGAGCTGCTGTCCAACGCCAACTCCGACGTGGAGGCCGCATGGGCGCCGATCGCGCCGCTGCCGATGGCGGTCGGCACGCTCGCGATGATGGTGATCGCGATCGTGCAGATGCTCTTCACCGACATCGCGATGGCGCTGGTCGGCCTGCTGGTGTTCCCGCTGGTGATGGTCGTCAACGTGGTCTTCCAGCGGCTGTCCTCGCCGATCTTCACCCGCATCCAGGCGTTGCGCGCCGAGCTCAGCGAGATCGCCCACGAGTCCTTCGACGGGGCGATGGTCGTCAAGACCCTCGGTCGCGAGAGCGAGGAGACCGACCGCTTCGCGGCGAAGGCTCGCCACCTGCGGGACGAGGGCATCCGGGCCGGACGCATTCGCGCCGCCTTCGATCCCTTCCTCGAGAGCTTGCCCAACCTCGGTGTGCTCGCGGTCCTCGGGGTCGGCGTCCTGCGGGTCCAGTCGGGTACGGCCGACCCGGGCGACGTCGTCACGATCGCCTACCTGCTCACGATCGTGGCGTTCCCGATCCGGTCGATCGGCTGGATGCTGGGGGAGTTCCCACGCTCGGTCGTCGGCTACTCGCGCGTCCACGGGGTCCTCGACACCGTCAACCTCACGACGTACGGCGATGGCCGGCTGGGTGCCTCGGCGCGGGGAGCCGCGCTGGAGGTCGACGACCTCAGCTACACCTACGAGGCGGGGCAGGTGCTCCTCGACGGCGTGGACTTCTCGATCGAGCCCGGCCGCACCGTCGCCGTCGTAGGCGCGACTGCCTCGGGCAAGAGCACACTCACCTCGCTCGTGACCCGCCTCGTGGACCCGCTGTCGGGTGCGATCCGGGTCGACGGCCAGAACCTGCGCGACCTCGCCCCGGGACAGCTCGCCGCGCACGTGTCGCTGGTGCCGCAGAGCGCGTTCCTGTTCGACGACTCGGTGCGCGGCAACGTGACGCTGGGTGCGGACATCCCCGACGAGGAGGTCTGGGAGTCCCTGCGCACGGCCCAGGCCGACGGGTTCGTCGCTGCGCTGGCGCACGGTCTCGACAGCCGGCTGGGAGAGCGCGGCACGACGCTCTCCGGCGGCCAGCGTCAACGGCTGTCGCTGGCCCGTGCCCTGGTCCGCCACCCGCGCCTGCTCGTGCTCGACGACGCCACCTCCGCCGTCGACCCCGAGGTCGAGGCGCGGATCCTCGCAGCGATGCGCGAGCGCGGCGGCGACTCGACGTTGCTCGTGATCGCCTACCGCAAGGCGACCATCGCGCTGGCCGACGAGGTGCTCTTCCTCAACGGCGGTCGAATCGTCGACCGGGGCACCCACCAGGAGCTCCTCGAGCGCAACCCCGACTACGCCACGCTGGTCAACGCCTACGAGGCCGAGGGGGTCACCCAATGACGGTCAACCTCGACCCCGAGGAGCTGATGGGGCTCGGCACGAGTGTCGAGAGCGGCGACGAGATCTCGGCCATGGACACGATCCGGAGCGGGCTGCGTTTCTCGCCCGAGCTGGGCGTGGGCTTCGGCTGGACGATGGTGCTCGCGTTGATCGGGACGGCCGGCCGTGTCGTCGTACCCATCTCGGTGCAGCAGACCCTCGACAAGGGCATCAACGGCCCCACCGGCGTCGACGTCTCCTTCGTCTCGCAGATGGCCGTGTTGGCGGCTCTCGCGATCCTGGCGACCGGCGTCTCGTCGTACTTCATGACCGCGCGGCTGTTCACCGCCTCCGAGCGCGGGCTGGCCACGCTGCGGATCAAGGCGTTCCGGCACGTCCACGACCTGCCGCTGCTGACCCAGAACACCGAGCACCGCGGTGCCCTGGTGTCGCGCGTCACGAGTGACGTCGACCAGGTCTCGCAGTTCCTGGTGTTCGGTGGCGTCTTCGGCATCATCAGCGTCGGCCAGGTGCTGCTGGCGACCGTGGTGATGCTCTTCTACTCCTGGCAGCTGACCATCCTGGTGTGGGTCTGCTTCCTGCCGCTGTTCCTCTCGCTGCGCTACTTCCAGCGGCGGCTCTCTGCTGCCTACGGGGTCGTACGTCGCTCCGTGGGCGCGATGCTCTCCGCGATCTCCGAGCCGGTCGTCGGTGCCGTGACCGTGCGCACCTACGCGATCGAGAAGCGCACCCAGGACCGGATCGACGAGGCCATCTCCGTCAACCAGGTGGCCGCCACCAAGGCTCAGGGCCTGACCGCCTTCTCGTTCAGCCTCGGTGGGGTCTCGGCGGGCTTGGCCAACGCGGGAGTCCTGATCGTCGGCATCTGGCTGGGGTTCGCGGGCGAGATCACCTCCGGTCAGGTCATCGGTTTCGCGTTCCTGGTCACGCTGTTCGTCGGGCCGGTGCAGATGGGCACGCAGGTGCTCACCGACGCACAGAACGCGATCGCGGGCTGGCGACGGGTGATCGGGATCCTCGAGACCCCCGCCGACCTGGACGACCCCGGCCCGTCCGGGAAGTCCCTGCCGCGCGGCGCGATGGACGTCGCGTTCGAGGACGTGTCCTTCGGCTACCCCGGTGGTCCGCTGGTGCTGCGCGACGTCACCGAGCACATCGAGTCCGGCAGCAGGGTGGCCGTGGTCGGCGAGACCGGCTCGGGCAAGACCACCTTCGCCAAGCTGCTCACCCGGCTGATGGACCCCAGCTCGGGTGCGGTCCTGCTCGACGGGGTCGACATCCGGTCGGTGGAGTTCGCGTCGCTGCGGCGACGGGTGGTGCTCGTGCCGCAGGAAGGGTTCCTCTTCGACTCCACCCTGCTCGCCAACGCCCGCTACGGCGACCTGGACGCGACCCCCGACGAGGTCCGTGCCGCCGCCAGCGAGCTGGGTCTCGGCGACTGGCTCGACGGGCTGCCGCACGGACTCGAGACGCGGGTGGGCCAACGAGGTGACTCCCTCTCGGCCGGTGAGCGCCAGCTGGTCGCGCTGCTCCGCGCACACCTGGCCGACCCCGACCTGCTCGTGCTCGACGAGGCCACCAGCGCGGTCGACCCTGCCCTCGAGATGCGCATCGGCCGCGCCCTCGAACGGTTGATGGCCGGTCGCACCAGCGTGACGATCGCCCACCGGCTCTCGACGGCCGAGAACTCCGACGAGGTGCTGGTCTTCGACCGCGGGCGCGTCGTACAACGTGGATCGCACGCAGCCCTCGTCAACCAGCTCACCCCCGACGGCGACCCCGGCATCTACGCCCGCCTGCACGCCTCCTGGGTCGCCCAGCAGTCCCTCTAGTCCCGCCGACCGGGGGATTTTGGTTGGCTGTATGACGCTGACCGGGGGATTTTGGTTGGCTGTACGACGCCGACCGGGCAGAAATGGCTGGCAGTACGCCGCCGACCGGGCGGAAATGGTTGGTCAGGCGGCCCTGCATCCCAACCAGAATCGCCCGCTCGGCGTACTCATGCCAACCAGAACTGCCCGCTCGGCGAACCACGGCCAACCAGAAGTGCCCGGTCGCGGATACTGGAGGGCGTGACCAAGACCGACTCCGACCTCGACCCCGCGATCGCCGGCCGGCTCAAGCGCAACGCCGACGGACTCGTCGCGGCCATCGTGCAGCAGCAGGGCAGCGGCGAGGTGCTGATGATGGGCTGGATGGACGACGAGGCACTGCATCGCACCCTGACAACGGGGCGGGGCACCTACTGGAGCCGCTCGCGGCTGGAGTACTGGGTCAAGGGCGAGACGTCCGGAAACACCCAGAGCGTGGTCGAGGTACGCCTCGACTGCGACGGCGACACCGTCCTGGTCACCGTCGACCAGACCGGGCCGGCCTGCCACACCGGTGCCCACACCTGCTTCGACGCCGACGTCCTGCTCGCGGCGGGCGGCGATGGCTGAGTCCGCTGCCGCGTCGCGCCGCCGCACCTTCGGCCCGGTCGTCCTCGCCGGGCTGGCCACGGCCGGTCTGGCCGCGGTGGCCGCGACCAAGCCCTGGATCGGATCCGCGGGAGGTTCGTCCGACGCGTCCATGACCGCCCTGGATTCAGGCACCCGCTACCCGTTGGCGTCCGCAGTGAGCCTGGTGCTGCTGGCCGCGTGGGGCGTCCTGCTCGTCACCCGCGGGACCGTGCGGCGTGTCTTCGCGTGGATCGCCGCGATCGCCGCGGTGGCACTCGTCGCGGCCGTGGTCGCGGCGTACGTCACGCTCCCGGACTCCGCGGGCAGCAGCTACGACCAGCTGATGGGCCGTGGCTCGAACGACGAGGGCTTCACCGGCTGGTTCTGGACGGCTGCGGTCTGCTCGGTGCTTGCGCTGGTGCCCGCGTTCCTCGCCGTACGCCTGGTGTCCTCGTGGCCCGAGATGGGGAGCCGGTACGACGCCCCCGGGACTCGCGAGCAGGCCACCGAGGAACAGCCCACGCGCGAACAGGACCTCTGGCAGGCGCTCGACGAGGGCCGAGACCCCACCGACACGAACCGGTCCTAGGACACCGCGATCGCCCGCCGGCCACCATTACACTGGCGCCGACGTACCCACCGCCCGACCTGAGGAGCCCCATGGCCCACCACGGCAACACCCCGGCAGCCTGGACGGCCGTCGTCGTGGCACTTCTCGCCTTCGTCGTCGCCGGCATCGCCCTGATGGTGGGCAGCTGGCTGATGTTCTGGATCGGGGTCGCCCTCGCTCCGGTCGCGATCGTCGTCCTCGTGATCATGTCGAAGATGGGCATGAACGCGTAGGCGACCGCCATGGACGGGACCACCGGGCACCAGACCACGCCCGTCGCCACGGACGGTCCCTTCGTGCTGCGTGAGCGGACCCGCTTCGAGCGGCTCCGGGGCCCACTGATCACGGGCGGGCTGGTCGGAGGTCTCACGATTGCGCTGCACTTCCGCGACCCGCACTCCTCGGGCAGCTGGGGATACTGCCCCTTCTACGCCCTGACCGGCCTGTACTGCCCCGGCTGCGGTGGCCTGCGCGCCGTGAACGACCTGACCAACGGCGACCTGCTCGGCGCGCTGAGCAGCAACCTCATCTTCGTGGCGCTGATTCCGCTGATCGTCCTCTTCTGGGTCCGCTGGACCGACCGTGCCTGGGTCGGCGAACCCGCCCGCGGGGTCGCCGGTCGCCGCGCCGGCATCTCGATCGCGGTCTTCGCCGTCGTGCTCGTGGTCTTCGCGGTGCTGCGCAACCTGCCGATGGGTAGCTGGCTGGCTCCCTGAGACCTGCTCGGTCAGGCGTTGGTGTCGAAGTAGAAGCTGCTGTCCGTCGCACCGGTGAGGTTGAGGATCCACACCACCACCGCGACCACGATGCTGATCACGCCGAGGACCAGGCCGGCCATGGCCATGCCGTCACCCTTGAGGAAACCCTGCGATTCCGCGATCTGCTTGCGGGCGAGGAACCCGGTGACCACCGCCGCGATGCCGAGCGCGAACACCGTGCAGCAGGGGATGCCGACGATCCCGAGCACCAGCGAGGTGATCGCCAGCGGCGAGGTCTTCTGCGACGGGCCGTAGCCCCCCGGAGCGCCCGGAGGCGGCGGTCCGTACGGAGGCGGCTGGCCGTACTGCGGCGGTTGCCCGTACGGCGGCTGGCCGTACTGCGGCTGGCCGTAGGGACTCGAGCCCGGCGCCCCGGGTGTGCCCGGCGACTGCGGGTTCCACTGCGGCTCCTGCGAGGGCGGCGGCGGTGGCGACGAGGGAGGAGGCTGGTCTGGGTCCGGGTTGGAGTCCGGGTCTTGTGGTGGCGGCGGCGGGTACTGGTTGCTCATCGGCTTGGCCCTTTCGAGTGGCTGCGGCACCAGGCGCGTGCGGTGGCCCGAACCTACCGCTGCAGGGCGTGTGAGAGCCTTGGGACACCGCGCGAGACCCGCGCCGGTCCCACGAATGACGCTCCTGGAAGGCCGTTCGCATGTCCGTGCTGGACGACATCGTCGCCGGTGTGCGCGAGGACCTCGTCGTCCGCCAGGCAGCACGCTCCGAGGCCGACCTGACGGCCGCCGTGGACGTGCTCCCGCCGCCCCGGGACCCGATGCCTGCGTTCCGATCGCCCGGCCTGTCGGTGATCGCGGAGGTCAAGCGGAGGTCGCCGAGCAAGGGCGCGCTGGCCGAGATCACGGACCCGGCCGCGCTGGCAGCGTCGTACGACGCAGGCGGGGCGGACGCCATCTCGGTGCTCACCGAGGGCCGTCGCTTCGGCGGCAGCCTCGACGACCTGCGCGCCGTCCGCGCTGCCGTGCCGACGCCGGTGTTGCGCAAGGACTTCATGGTGACCGGCTACCAGCTCCTCGAGTCGCGGGCAGCGGGCGCCGACCTCGTGCTGCTGATCGTCGCGGCGCTCGACGACGTGCTCCTCAAGGACCTTCACGACCAGGCCCGCGATCTCGGCCTCACCGTGCTCACCGAGGTCCACGACGAGGACGAGGTGGCGCGCGCTCTCGCGGTCGGCGCCGGGCTCATCGGCGTCAACGCCCGCAACCTGAAGACGCTCGAGGTCGACCCCGACACCTTCGCCCGGCTGGTCAAGCTGCTCCCCGACGACGTCGTCAAGGTCGCCGAGTCCGGGATCAGCGGTCCCGAGGACGCCGCCCGCTACGCCTCCCAGGGCGCCGACGTCGTGCTCGTCGGCGAGGCGCTGGTCAAGGACGGCAACCCCCGCGCGGCGATCGCCGCGATGAAGCAGGCGGCGGGAGTCGCCCGATGAGCGCCTCGATCACTTCCCCGGGTCCCGACGAGGCCGGACGCTTCGGCGACTTCGGAGGGCGCTTCATGCCCGAGGCGCTGATGGCCGCCCTCGACGAGCTCACCGCCGCCTGGCAGGAGGCGATGGTCGACGAGGAGTTCACGGACGAGTTCCACCGGATGCTCCACGAGTACGCCGGAGTGCCGAGCCTGCTCTACGACGCGACCAAGCTCAGCGAGGTTGCGGGGGCGCGGATCCTGCTCAAGCGTGAGGACCTCAACCACACCGGTGCCCACAAGATCCGCAACGTGCTCGGCCAGGCGCTGCTGACCCGGCGCATGGGCAAGACGCGAATGATCGCCGAGACGGGTGCTGGTCAGCACGGCGTCGCGACGGCCACCGCCGCGGCGTACCTCGGCCTGGAGTGCACCGTCTACATGGGTGAGCTCGACACCGAGCGCCAGGCTCTCAACGTCGCGCGGATGCAGCTGCTCGGCGCCGAGGTGATCCCGGTGGCGTCCGGCTCGCGCACCCTCAAGGACGCGATCAACGAGGCGATCCGCGACTGGGTGGCCAGCGTCGAGTACACCGCCTACTGCTTCGGCACGGCTGCCGGGCCACACCCGTTCCCGGCGATGGTCCGCGACTTCTGCCGTGGCATCGGTGACGAGGCTCGCGCGCAGTGCCTCGAGCTCACCGGCGCGCTGCCCGACGCGGTGGTCGCCTGTGTCGGGGGTGGCTCCAACGCGATCGGTCTGTTCACCGCGTTCCTCGACGACCCCTCGGTCGCGATCCACGGCTACGAGGCCGGTGGCGACGGCGTCGACACCGACCGCCACGCGGCGACGATCTGGGCGGGCGAGGTCGGCGTCCTCCACGGTGCGCGCACCTATGTGCTCCAGGACGAGGACGGCCAGACCATCGAGTCCCACTCGATCTCCGCCGGGCTCGACTATCCCGGGGTCGGCCCCCAGCACGCACACCTCGCGAAGACCGGTCGCGCGACGTATCGCCCCGTGACGGACACCGCCGCGATGGACGCGCTGGCGCTGCTGTCGCGCACCGAGGGCATCATCCCCGCGATCGAGTCCGCACACGCCGTCGCCGGTGCACTCGAGCTGGCCAAGGAGCGCCCCGGCCAGACCATCCTGGTCAACCTGTCGGGGCGCGGCGACAAGGACATGGGCACCGCGATCGAGTGGTTCGGGCTCGGCCAGGCCGACGCCGACGGGACTCCCGAGCCCGCCACCGAGGAGCAGATCGCCGAGGGCGCGAAGTGATGTCGGGGGGGACACGCGGCACCGCGCGCGCCTTCGAGAAGACTCGCGCCGAGGGTCGGGCCGCTTTGGTCGGCTACTTTCCCGCCGGCTTCCCCGACGTACCCCGCGGCATCGAGGCGATCGAGGTGATGGTCGACTCAGGCTGTGACGCCATCGAGGTCGGGCTGCCCTACAGCGACCCCGTCATGGACGGACCCACCATCCAGGCCGCCGCACAGCGTGCGCTCGAGGGCGGTGTCCGCACGACCGACGTGCTGCGCACCGTCGACGCGATCGCCGCGACCGGCACGCCCACGGTGGTGATGACCTACTGGAACCCGGTGGAGCGCTACGGAGTGGAGCGCTTCGCCGCCGACCTCGCGAGCGCCGGGGGAGCGGGCCTGATCACGCCCGACCTCACCCCTGACTCTGCCGACGAGTGGATCGCCGCCGCTGACGCCCACGATCTCGACAAGATCTTCCTGGTCGCACCTTCATCCACCGACGAGCGGCTGCGCTACACCACCGACGCCTGCCGCGGTTTCGTCTACGCCACCGCGGTCATGGGCGTCACGGGCGCCCGCGCGCGAGCCTCCGAGCTGGCCGGCCCGCTGGTCGAGCGCACCCGCCGGGTGACCGATCTGCCGATCGGCGTCGGGCTCGGGGTCTCCAACGGCGACCAGGCCGCCGAGGTCGCGTCGTACGCCGACGCCGTGATCGTGGGCTCGGCCTTCGTGCGCGCGCTGCTGGACGCCGACGACCCCGCCGGGGGCCTTAAGGCACTGGCTGCGGTCACAGAGGACCTGGCAGCGGGGGTACGCCGCCGTGTCTAGGAAACTCGCTCTCCTCCTGGTCATCCTGATGAGCTTCGCCCTCGTCGGCTGTGGATCCTCCGACGACGACGGCCCGGCCGTCACCGGGGTCAGCAGCTCGGATGACGACGGCTACAACGGGATCAAGCTCGACCAGCCGTACGCCGTACCCGACATCGCGCTCACCGACACAGCCGGCCAGCCCTTCGACCTCGCCACCCAGGGCAAGCGCACACTGGTGTTCTTCGGCTACACCAACTGCCCCGACATCTGCCAGGTGGTGATGAGCACGATCGCCGCGGGCATGGCAAAGCTCCCGAAGTCCGACCAGGACGCGCTGCAGGTCGTCTTCGTCACGACCGACCCGGCACGCGACACTGCAAAGGTGCTCCGTACCTACCTCGATCGCTTCAACCCGCAGTTCCTCGGCGCCACCGGATCGCTGCCGGACATCCAGGCGCTCGGCAAGCCGATGGGCGTCGACATCATGAAGGGCCAGAAGCTGCCGAGTGGCGGCTACGAGGTCGACCACACCACCAATGTCATCTCGGTGCGCGGCGGGCAGGGCGACCTCGTCTGGACCGCCAGCACCTCACCCTCGGACATCGCCGAGGACCTCGAGAAGATCCTGAAGGCGGACGCATGAAACACCCCACCAGGCTGCTCGTTTCGAGACGGGCGCCAGGGCGCCCTCCTCAACGCAAGGCTTCGCTCACACCCCGGCGGGGGCCCCGATGATCCTGCTCTCCATCCCCAGCCCCTCGCAGGGCGTCTGGCACCTCGGTCCGCTGCCGATCCGCGCCTACGCCCTGGCCATCATCCTCGGCGTCGTCGCAGCCATCTGGGTGGGCGAGAAGCGCTGGGTGGCGCGCGGTGGCATCCCGGGACAGATCAGCGACATCGCGCTCTGGGCCGTGCCCGCGGGCCTCATCGGGGCTCGCCTCTACCACGTCGCCACCGACTCCGACCTCTACTTCGGCAGCGGCGGTGACCCGATCGGCGCGCTGGAGATCTGGCACGGCGGCCTCGGCATCTGGGGTGCGATCGCCGGTGGACTGCTCGGCGCCTGGCTCTACACCCGTCGGCACGGCATCCTCATTCGCCCGCTCGCAGACTCGCTCGCTCCGGGGCTCCTGCTGGCCCAGGCGATCGGCCGGTTCGGCAACTACTTCAACCAGGAGCTCTTCGGCAAGCCCACCGACCTCCCATGGGGGCTGGAGATCGACGTGGCGCACCGGCCGGACGGCTACGCGCAGTTCGCCACCTTCCACCCGACCTTCCTCTACGAGGCGATCTGGAACCTCGTCGGCATCGCGGTGCTGATCTACCTCGACCGCCGCTACAAGCTCGGCTTCGGGCGGGTGTTCGCCGTCTACGTGATGATCTACACGGCCGGCCGTGGCTGGATCGAGGCGCTGCGGATCGACACGATCGAGCTCGACAACGTGCTCGGCCTGCGGTGGGGCGTGTGGATGTCCATCATCCTGTTCGTGCTGGCGGCGGTGTACTTCGTCGTGACCGGCCGGCGGCACCGCCCTCCGAACACCCGCGAGTTCTCGCCGTACGCCGAAACCGAGCCGGACGACGCGGAAATCCCGCCCGAGGACGGCGACACGGCTTCCCCAGCGGACCAGAACACGACAGAGGCCTCGCAAACCCCGCCTGAGTGAGCGATTCGTCTCGCGGGACGGCGCGCGGTGGCCGTCTCACCCTGTTGTAGGCTGAAATCTCCGCATGGGCCAATGTCGTCCCAGCACCAGCATGCTCACATTTTCGCCGCACACCCCGGCTGCCGCCCGGGATGCGATGACCGACGACGGGAGAGTGCACATGCAGGCATTCCCGCCGCCACAAGGACTGTACGACGGGGCTCACGAGCACGACGCGTGTGGTGTCGCCCTGGTGGCCACCATGACCGGCGTCCCGAGCCACGACATCGTCAGCCAGGCGCTGAGGGCCCTGCGCAACCTCGAGCACCGCGGAGCGGCAGGCGCCGAGCCCAACTCCGGCGACGGTGCCGGGATCCTGATGCAGGTTCCCGACCGCTTCTTCCGCGAGGTCGTCGACTTCGAGCTGCCCGCCAACCACTCCTACGCCGTCGGCACCGCCTTCGTCCCCGGTGACGACGAGCAGGTCGCCAAGACCCGCAAGCGCATCGAGGAGATCGCCGCGGAGGAGGGTCTCACCGTCCTGGGCTGGCGCGAGGTGCCCACCGATCCTTCGTTGCTCGGCAAGACCGCGCTCGACTGCATGCCCTCGTTCGCGCAGCTGTTCGTCTCGGCCACCGGCAGCCGGATCATGGGGATGGCCCTCGAGCGTCTCGCCTACGTCCTGCGCAAGCGTGCCGAGCACGAGACCGACGCCTACTTCCCGTCGCTGTCGAGCAGGACCATCGCCTACAAGGGCATGCTCACCACCGAGCAGCTCGACCACGTCTTCCCCGACCTCGTCGACGAGCGCGTCGCGTCCGCCATCGCCGTCGTGCACTCGCGCTTCTCGACCAACACCTTCCCGAGCTGGCCGCTCTCGCACCCGTTCCGCTTCATCGCACACAACGGCGAGATCAACACGGTCATGGGCAACCGCAACTGGATGCGGGCCCGCGAGGCGCTGCTCAAGTCCGACCTGATCCCGGGTGACCTCGACCGGATCTTCCCGATCTGTACGCCGGGCGCCAGCGACTCCGCCTCCTTCGACGAGGTGCTCGAGATCCTGCACATGGGCGGTCGCAGCCTGGCCCACGCGGTGTTGATGATGATCCCGGAGGCCTGGGAGAACCACAACGAGATGGACCCGAAGCGCCGGGCGTTCTACGAGTTCCACTCCGCACTGATGGAGCCGTGGGACGGCCCCGCGTGCGTCGTGTTCACCGACGGCACCCAGGTCGGCGCCGTGCTCGACCGCAACGGCCTGCGTCCCTCCCGCTACTGGGTGACCGACGATGACCTCGTCGTGCTGGCCAGCGAGGTCGGCGTACTCGACATCCCCCAGGAGAAGATCGTCCGCAAGGGTCGGCTCCAGCCCGGTCGCATGTTCCTCGTCGACACCGAGGAGCACCGCATCATCGAGGACGGGGAGATCAAGGAGGAGCTCGCCACCGAGCACCCCTACGACGAGTGGCTGCACGCGGGCCTGATCAAGCTCGCCGACGTAGCCGAACGTGAGCACGTCATCCACTCGCACGCCTCGGTCACGCGGCGTCAGCAGATCTTCGGCTACACCGAGGAGGAGCTGCGCCTACTGCTCACCCCGATGGCCAACACCGCGGCCGAGCCGCTCGGCTCGATGGGCACCGACACCCCGGTGGCCGTGCTCAGCGACCGGTCGAGACTGCTGTTCGACTACTTCGCCCAGCTGTTCGCGCAGGTCACCAACCCGCCGCTGGACGCGATTCGCGAAGAGCTGGTGACCAGCCTCAACGGCACCATCGGCCCGGAGGCCAACCTGCTCAACCCGACGCCCGCGTCGTGCCGCCAGGTGGTGCTCCCGTTCCCGGTGATCACCAACGACGAGCTGGCCAAGATCCGCCACATCAACCGTGACGGCGACATGCCGGGCTTCATCACCCACGTCTCCCGCGGTCTCTACGACGTCGGAGGAGGCGGCGATGCCCTCGCCTCCCGCCTCGACGAGATCTGCGAGGAGGTCAGCGAGGCGATCGCCGGTGGCGCCCGTGTGATCGTCCTCTCCGACCGCCACGCCGACGCCACCAAGGCGCCGATCCCGTCCCTGCTGATGACCGCAGCCGTGCACCACCACCTGGTCCGCGAGAAGACCCGCACCCAGGTCGGCCTGCTCGTCGAGACCGGCGACGTGCGCGAGGTGCACCACGTCGCTCTGCTCATCGGCTACGGCGCCGCTGCGGTCAACCCCTACCTGGCGATGGAGTCCGTCGAGGACCTCGCCCGCGACGGCTTTTACGTCAAGCAGGAGCCGGAGAAGGCGGTCGCCAACCTGGTGAAGTCGCTGGGCAAGGGCGTGCTCAAGGTGATGTCCAAGATGGGCGTCTCCACGGTCGCGTCGTACACCGGTGCCCAGATCTTCGAGGCGCTCGGGCTGTCCCAGGAGCTGGTGGACAAGTACTTCACCGGCACCACCTCCAAGCTCGGCGGCGTCGGTCTCAACGTGATCGCCGAGGAGGTGGCCCGTCGCCACCGGATGGCGTACCCCGCTGGCGGCATCGCTCCCGCCCACCGCGAGCTCGAGATGGGCGGCGAGTACCAGTGGCGCCGCGAGGGCGAGCTGCACCTGTTCGACCCCGAGACCGTGTTCCGGCTGCAGCACTCCACGCGGGCCGGCAAGTACGACGTGTTCAAGCAGTACACCGGCCGGGTCAACGACCAGTCAGAGCGCCTGATGACCCTGCGCGGGCTGTTCCGCTTCAAGGACGCCGACGCGACCGGTCGCGAGCCGATCGACATCGACGAGGTCGAACCGGTCTCCGCGATCGTCAAGCGGTTCTCGACCGGCGCCATGTCCTACGGGTCGATCTCGATGGAGGCCCACGAGACCCTCGCCATCGCGATGAACCGCCTCGGCGGCAAGTCCAACACCGGGGAGGGCGGCGAGGACGCCGACCGCCTCTACGACCCCGAGCGCCGGTCGGCGATCAAGCAGGTCGCGTCGGGTCGCTTCGGCGTGACGTCCGAATACCTCACGAACTCCGACGACATCCAGATCAAGATGGCGCAGGGGGCCAAGCCCGGTGAGGGTGGTCAGCTGCCGGGCAACAAGGTCTACCCGTGGGTCGCGAAGACGCGCTACAGCACACCGGGCGTGGGCCTGATCTCCCCGCCGCCGCACCACGACATCTACTCGATCGAGGACCTCGCGCAGCTGATCCACGACCTCAAGAACGCCAACCCGCAGGCACGAGTGCACGTGAAGCTCGTCGCCGAGGTCGGGGTCGGCACCGTTGCTGCCGGTGTCTCGAAGGCGCACGCCGACGTCGTCCTGATCTCCGGCCACGACGGCGGCACCGGTGCAGCGCCGCTCACCTCGCTCAAGCATGCTGGTGGTCCGTGGGAGCTCGGCCTGGCCGAGACCCAGCAGACGCTGCTGCTCAACGGCCTGCGCGACCGGATCGTGGTGCAGACCGACGGCCAGCTCAAGACCGGCCGTGACGTCGTCGTCGCCGCGCTGCTCGGCGCCGAGGAGTACGGCTTCGCGAGCGCTCCGCTCGTCGTGTCCGGCTGCATCATGATGCGGGTCTGTCACCTCGACACCTGTCCGGTCGGCGTCGCGACCCAGAACCCCGTCCTGCGTGAGCGCTACACCGGCAAGGCGGAGTACGTCGTCAACTTCTTCGAGTTCATCGCCGAGGAGGTGCGCGAGCTGCTCGCCGAGCTCGGCTTCCGCTCGCTCGACGAGGCCATCGGCCACGCCGACGTGCTCGACGCGACCGAGGCGGTCAACCACTGGAAGGCGTCCGGGCTCGACATCACGCCGATCTTCCACGTGCCCGAGCTGCACGAGGACACCGCGCGGCGGCACGTGCACCCCCAGGACCACGGCCTCGACAAGGCGCTCGACAACGAGCTGATCCGGCTGAGCAAGGACGCGCTCGAGAAGGGCGACCCGGTCCGCGCACAGGTGGACATCCGCAACGTCAACCGCACCGTCGGCACGATGCTCGGTCACGAGGTGACCAAGCGCTACCGGGCTGAGGGGCTTCCCGACGGCACCATTGACATCACCCTGATCGGCTCAGCCGGCCAGTCGTTCGGTGCGTTCCTCCCGCGGGGGATCACGCTCCGGCTCGAGGGCGACGCCAACGACTACGTCGGCAAGGGGCTCTCGGGTGGCCGGCTCGTCGTACGCCCGGATCGAGCGGCGACGTTCGAGGCCAACGAGCACATCATCGCGGGCAACACGATCGCGTACGGCGCCACGTCGGGGCAGATCTTCATCCGTGGCGGCGTGGGCGAGCGGTTCGCCGTACGCAACTCGGGAGCACACCTCGTCACCGAGGGCGTCGGCGACCACGGCTGCGAGTACATGACCGGTGGACGTGCTGTCGTGCTCGGCAAGACCGGGCGCAACTTCGCCGCGGGCATGAGCGGCGGTGTGGCCTGGGTGCTCGACCTCAAACACCACCGCGTCAACCAGGAGCTCGTCGAGCTCGCGCCCGTCACCGATGAGGCCGCATCGGAGCTGGAGAGCCTGGTGCGCACGCACTTCGAGGAGACCGGGTCAACGGTCGCCGAAGAGCTGTTGGAGGACTGGGAGACCGCGTTGACCAGGTTTACCGAGGTGATCCCGCGCGACTACCGCATCGTCATGGATGCCAAGGCGAAGGCGGAGGCAGACGGGCTGGACGAGAACGAGACGGCGACCGCCATGATGGAGGCGCTCCATGGCTGATCGCACCCCCGGCACTCACCGGAAGGGAGCCTGACATGGCTGACCCGAAGGGTTTCCTGAAGAACACGCGCGAGGTGGCTGACCGCCGCCCGATCGACGAGCGCGTGAACGACTGGAACGAGGTCTACCCGGGAGGACCGGGCCGCGCGTTGCTGCCGATCATCCAGGCGCAGGCCGGTCGCTGCATGGACTGCGGCATCCCGTTCTGCCACCAGGGCTGCCCGCTGGGCAACATCATCCCGGAGTGGAACGACCTGGTCTGGCGCGACGACTGGGACGGTGCCATCGAGAGACTCCACGCGACCAACAACTTCCCGGAGTTCACGGGCCGGCTCTGCCCGGCTCCGTGCGAGACGTCCTGCGTGCTCGGGATCAACCAGCCCGCAGTGACGATCAAGAACGTTGAGGTCGCGATCGCCGACCGCGCGTGGGAGTCGCGCGCCGTGCGCCCGCAGCCCCCGGAGTGGCTGTCGGGCAGGACGATTGCGGTGATCGGGTCCGGCCCCGCCGGTCTCGCCGCGGCCCAGCAGCTGACCCGAGCCGGTCACACGGTGGCGGTCTACGAGCGCGCCGACAAGATCGGCGGCCTGATGCGCTACGGCATCCCCGAGTTCAAGATGGAGAAGAAGGTCCTCGACCGTCGTCTGGACCAGATGCGCCGCGAGGGCACGGTCTTCCGTGCCGGCATCAACGTCGGGGAGACCCTGACCGGCGACCAGCTCCGTGACCGGTACGACGCGGTGGTGCTCGCGATGGGTGCGACCGTCGCGCGCGACCTCGACGTCCCGGGGCGTGAGCTCGGTGGCGTCCACCAGGCGATGGAGTACCTCCCCCAGTCCAACCGGGCCTCGCTCGGCGAGCCTGCGACATCGGATGGGTCGGACCAGATCACCGCGGACGGCAAGAACGTCGTGATCATCGGTGGCGGCGACACCGGTGCCGACTGCCTCGGTACGGCGACCCGCCAAGGGGCGGCCTCGATCACCCAGCTCGAGATCATGGACCGTCCGGGGGAGGAACGCCCGGCGAACCAGCCCTGGCCGACGTACCCGATGATCTTCCGCGTCTCCTCGGCCCACGAGGAGGCCGGCGACCGCGTCTACTCCGTCTCCACCCAGGAGTTCCTCGGCGACGACGACGGCCTCGTGCGCGCACTGCGCCTCGTCGACGTGGAGTTCAAGGACGGGAAGTTCCAGGAGGTCGAGGGCACCGAGCGCGAGATCCCCGCCGAGCTCGTCCTCTTCGCGATGGGCTTCACCGGCCCGGAGAAGAAGGGCCTGATCGAGCAGCTCGGCGTCGATCTCGACGAGCGCGGCAACGTCGCCCGCGACGACGGCTACCTCACCTCGGTCGACGGCGTCTTCGTCGCCGGTGACGCGGGGCGAGGCCAGTCGCTGATCGTCTGGGCGATCGCCGAGGGCCGTGCCGCCGCCGCCGCCGTGGACACCTGGCTGACCGGGACCACCACCCTCCCGGCCCCGATCCCGCCGACCGAGCGACCGCTGACCGCCTGAGGGGTGTCGGTTTCACTACTCCGGTAGTGAAACTGACGCGATGCATACAAAACTTTCGTATGTCGGTGTCAGTTTCACTACTCCGGTAGTGAAACCGGCAGCCATTGGAACGTTCAAGTAAATGCCGATACGCTCGTCAGGTGCGAAGAGCAAAGATCGTCTGCACGCTCGGACCGGCTACATCGTCCAAGGAGCGGATCCGGGAACTGGTGGACGCGGGGATGGACGTCGCCCGCCTCAACCTGAGCCACGGCACGTACGCCGAGCACGAGGAGATCTACCGCCGGGTGCGTGAAGCCTCCGACGAGACCGGCCACGGCGTCGGCATCTTCGTGGACCTGCAGGGGCCCAAGATTCGCCTCGGCAAGTTCAAGGAGGGCTCGTCGCGGCTGCAGACCGGCCAGTCCTTCACGATCACCACCCGCGAGGTGCCCGGCAACAACGAGATCGCCTCCACCACCTACGAGGGGCTGCCCGGTGACGTCTCGGCGGGCGACCAGATCCTGATCGACGACGGCAAGGTCCGCCTGCGGGTGACCGAGGTCGACGGCACCGACGTACACACCCAGGTGGTTGTCGGCGGCCGGATCAGCGACAACAAGGGCATCAACCTGCCCGGCGTACCGGTCAGTGTGCCCGCCATGTCGGAGAAGGACATCGAGGACCTCCGCTGGGGGCTGCACCTCTGCGTCGACTTCATCGCACTGTCGTTCGTGCGCTCCGCCAAGGACGTCCAGGACGTACGCCGGATCATGAAGGAGGAGGGTGTCTTCCTGCCGGTGATCGCCAAGATCGAGAAGCCGCAGGCGATCGACAACCTCAACGAGATCGTGAAGGCGTTCGACGGCTTCATGGTGGCCCGCGGCGACCTCGGCGTGGAGTGTCCGCTGGAGGACGTGCCCTTCCTGCAGAAGCGGGTGGTCGAGAAGGCCCGCCGCAACGCCAAGCCCGTCATCGTGGCCACCCAGATGCTCGAGTCGATGATCAGCAACCCCGCACCGACGAGGGCGGAAGCCTCCGACGTTGCGAACGCAGTCCTCGACGGCGCCGACGCGGTGATGCTCTCCGGTGAGACGAGCGTGGGGGAGTACCCCATCGAGACCGTCAAGACGATGGCGCGCATCATCTCCTCGACCGAGGACCACGAGCTGAACCACATGGCGGCCATCGACTGGCAGCCCAAGACCCGTGGCGGCGTGATCGCCAAGGCCGCCGCCGAGGTCGGCGACCGGGTCGGCGCCAAGTTCATCGTCGCGTTCACGCAGAGTGGTGACTCGGCGCGTCGCCTGGCCCGCTACCGCGGCCCGATCCAGGTCCTCGCGTTCACGCCCGAGGCGATCGTGCGCTCGCAGCTGTCCCTGACGTGGGGCGTCGAGACGTTCCTGACGTCCTTCGTCGAGCACACCGACGAGATGGTGCGCCAGGTCGACGAGCAGCTGCTCAAGATCGGGCGGGTCAAGGAGGGCGACCTCGTCGTCATCATTGCCGGCAGCCCGCCCGGCATCCCGGGCTCGACGAACGCGCTGCGCATCCACCGGATGGGCGACGCGATCAACGAGGTCGCGCCCGCCTACCGTCGGGACTGACGGGGGGGCCAGACCTCAGGCGGTGATCTCCTCACCGAGGTACGCCGCACGGATCCGGTCGTCGGCCAGGAGCTCCTGGCCGGTGCCCGAGAGCACGAGCTCGCCGGTCTCCAGCACGTAGCCGCGGTTGGCCAGCGCCAGAGCCTGGGCGGCGTTCTGCTCCACGAGCAGCACGGTGACGCCCGTGGAGTTGATCTCGCGGACGATGTCGAAGATCTGGCGCACGATCAGCGGGGCCAGACCCATCGAGGGCTCGTCGAGCAGCAGCAGCCGCGGCTTGCCCATCAGCGCGCGGGCGATGGCCAGCATCTGCTGCTCGCCACCGGACAGGGTGCCGGCGTACTGGGTGCGCCGCTCCTTCAGTCTGGGGAACAGCTCGAAGCACCTGTCGAGGACCTCCAGGTCGGGCCGCTTGAAGCGGAAGGCGCCCATCTCGAGGTTCTCCGTGACGCTCATGAGCGGAAAGACCCGGCGACCCTCGGGCACGTGACAGATCCCGAGGTGGATCAGGTCGTGAGCGGGGAGGCCGTCGATGCGCTCGCCGTCGTACCTGATCTCGCCCAGCGATGGACGCATCATCCCCGACACTGTCTTCTGGGTGGTGGTCTTGCCGGCGCCGTTGGCGCCCAGCAGGGCCACGACCTCACCCTCTTCGACGTGGAAGGTCACGCCCTTGAGGGCCCGGATGGCTCCGTAGCGCACCTCGATGTCGTCGACCTCGAGCAGACTCATGACTGCCCTCCTTCGGTGTCAGAACTGGTGTCGCCGGGTTCGTCCAGAAGCGAAGTCTGGACGTCGATCGCCTGCACCTCGAGTCCTTCGGTCATGGCCGTGGCCTCGTCCTCGGAGGTTCCAAGGTACGCCGCGATCACGACCGGGTCTCGCTGGATCTGCTCAGGTGTGCCCTCGGCGATCTTCTCCCCGAAGTTGAGCACCACCAGCCGGTGGGCCACCGACATCACCAGCTTCATGTCGTGCTCGATCAGGAGCACCGAGATCTCGTCGTCGACGTTGACCTTTTGGATGAGCGCGGCGAGCTCCTGCTTCTCGACCGGGTTGGTGCCGGCGGCCGGCTCGTCGAGCAGGATGACGCCCGGGTTGGTGCCGAGGGCTCGTGCGATCTCCAGGCGCCGCTGCTCGCCGTACGCCAGGGAGCCGGCGAGCTCGTTGGCTCGCCGGGTCAGGCCGACGAAGCTGAGCAGCTCGTAGGCCCGCTCGGTGGACTCGCGTTCCTCGCGGCGCTGCCAGGGCATGCCGAGCATCGCCGAGATCGGGCCGGACTTCTGCCGTGTCTCGACGCCGACCTTGACGTTCTCCAGGGCGGTCAGCGCCGGGAACAGCCGGATGTTCTGGAACGTGCGGGCAACGCCCATGTGGTTGATCACGTGGGTCTTCTTGCCCAGGACCGAGGTCAGGGTGTCGCCCTTGCGCGCGGCCAGCGTGATCGTCCCCTCCTGGGGCGTGTAGACCCCCGTCAGGGAGTTGAACAGCGACGTCTTGCCGGCCCCGTTGGGGCCGATGATCGCCAGGATCTCGCCGCGGTGCATCTCCAGCGACACGTTGTTGAGGGAGGTGACACCACCGAATCGCAGCGTCACGTCCTTCACCTCGTAGACCACCTCGGTGGTCGCCCTCTCGGGTGCTGTGGCAGTCATGTCCTCACATCCCCTCGCCTGCGGGCACAGCTGTGCTCTCGGCGCTCTTCGGTCTGTCGAGACCGGTGAGCTCGGCCTTGCGTCTCCTGGCCGGGATCAGGCCGGCGGGCCTGAAGATCATCATCAGCAGGATCAGGGCGCCGATCCACATCTGCCGGTCCTCGGCAGGCACCTGGTCCTTGAGGAAGTTCGGCAGCCACGTCAGCACGGCGGCGCCGGCCATCGCGCCGGGGAGGGAGCCCATGCCACCGAAGACCACGTAGGCGACGACCAGGATCGAGTTGTTGAGCACGAAGTTCTCGGGCGTGAAGGACCCGACCTGGCTGGCGAAGAACACACCCGCGACACCAGACGTGGAGGCGCCGATCGCGAACGCGAGCAGCTTGACGCGGGTGGTGTTGATGCCCGTCGCCTGGGCGGCCACCTCGTCCTCACGCACGGCGGCCCATGCCCGCCCGAGACGGGAGTGCTCGAGCCGGTTGAAGAGGATCACGATGATGACGATGAGCACGAGCAGGAGGTACCAGTACCCCAGTGCACTGCCGCCCCAGTCGAGATGGATTGGACCGATGTGGATCTGCGGCGGCGGAATGCTGAACGCGCCGCGCGGCCCGTTTGTGATTTCAGTCGCGTTGTTCGCGATCACCCGGATGATCTCACCGAAGCCGAGCGTGACGATCGCCAGGTAGTCGCCCCGCAGCCGCAGCGTCGGGAAGCCCAGCGCCACGCCCGCGACCAGACAGATGGCCACGGCGAACGGGATCGCGGCCAGCGGTCTGAGCAGCAGCCATTCGGGTGGCTGGACCGGAAGCCGGCCGGTGAAGTACGCAGTGGTGTAGGAGCCGATCGCGTAGAACGCGATGAACCCCAGGTCCAGCAGTCCGGCCCAGCCGACAACGACGTTGAGACCGACTGCCAGCAGGACGTAGATGCCGACCTCGGCCACCAGCACGGTCTGCCAGAACTCGGTAGCCGTCGGCGGGAAGTAGAGCGCGGCGACCAGCACGACGAGGAGGGTCGCGGTGCCCAGCTGGCCGCGCGACGCGCCAGATCCGCTCCCGACCAGGTCGGAGTCTGCAGCGTCGCCGAGCTCGGGTGTGGCCGTCCACTTCACGACCAGGTAGCCCGCGCCCGCGAACAGCGAGAGAGCGGCACTGGTCATCCAGGAGCCGGTGCCGAGGTTGTCCCAGGCGCCGGTGGCACCACCGAAACCCTGCTCGGCCCCCAGCTTCGAGAAGTCGTACACCACCTTCAGCGTGATCACGGTGGAGGCGAGGCCGAGCAGAACGGTGACAAGACCGAGCAATCGGTGCCGCAGGTACGACGCAGCCGCCGCGACCGCCAGAGTGACGAAGAAGAGCACGTAGCCCAGCCAGTCGAGGTAGGCCTGCGCGAAGCCGTTCAGCCCGGTGGGCCCGAACATCGACGCGGTGGTCGAGAGCGTGGCGTTGCGGTCGCCCGGGGAGAACCAGGCGGCGTTGAACACACCGACGAGGCCGACCACGAGGCCCATGCCGACCAGGGCAGCGCCCGGGCGCCAGGCCAGCACCTTGTCGACGAACCCGTCGGTGTCAGCCACGTCCTTCTGACTCCGCGCGGATACCAGGGCAGCAACGGCGATCGTGAAGAACCCGAGCATCGCCACGGCTCCGCCAGTGGCGTGGTTCGGGTAGCCCAGGAACTTGGCCGTGGTCGCTGACGTGTACTCCGCCCACACGCCGAGCAGGAAGGCCAGCCCGGCAGCGGCGTACGAGATCCCGGCGCTGCGGCGAATCATCCCGACGGCTGCGAGCACCGTCACGATGATCAGCCACAACCACGGCATCAGCGAGAACACCGATCCGTAGAACAGCCGGGCGAGCGCGTCCAGACCTCCGGTGTCAGAGGCTGCACTCGCCAACGGGCGGAACTTCCCGGTGTCGACCACGGGGCTGTCGGTCCACTTCAGCAGGGTGAACGACACCACTACGGTCAAGGCACCTGCACCGAGGGGCCGGATGCCCGGCCTGGTCAGGTAGGGCTTGAATCGCGGACCGAACGTGATCGCGAGGTAGAGCAACACGCCGATGCCGAGGAAGACGAAGATCCGCGGTCCGTAGACCGCCTCCCGGAACGCGTAGCCGAAGTCCGACTGGGTGCCTTCTTGCGTGCCGACCATCAGGGCCAGCACGAAACCGCCGGCGAGACAGGCGCCCAGACGCTTGACGTTCGCGATCCGGGCCTCGGCCTCGAGCGAGCGGCGCTTCATGCTGCACGCCCCAGACGCTCGCCGAGGATACCGGTGGGCCGGATCACCAGCACTCCGACCAGCACGAGGAAGGCGATCACATCAGTCCACTCGACGCCGATCCACCCGGGTTTGTACCACGGCGCCGTCGGCACCGTGGCCTCGACGATGCCGAGCAGAAGACCACCCAGCATGGCGCCGCGGATGTTGCCGATGCCGCCGAGCACGGCGGCGGCGAACGCCTTGACACCGGGAATGAACCCCATCGTGTTGGAGAAGACGAGCGCGCTGCCGTAGAGGAAGCCGGCCGCACCACCGAGCGCGCCGCCGATGATGAAGGTCCGGGAGATCGTCTTGTCGATGTTGACTCCCATCAGAGCGGCGGTCGGTGCGTCCTCGGCGACCGCCCGGATGCTTCGACCCAGCTTGGTGCGGGAGACCAGCGCATCGAGGAAGAACATCATCACGACGGCGGAGACCATGATTATCGCCTGCATCAAGGTGACGTAGACGCCACCGATGTCGATCACGTGCTTGTTCTGGTCGAAGTAGCTCGGAAAGTTGTTGTTGTTCAGCCGGTTGAAGAGCTTGCCGGCGAGCTGGGAGAGGAAGAAGGAGGCACCGATGGCGCTGATCAGGAAGGCCAGCTTGGGAGCGCCCCGTTTTCGAAGCGGACGGTAGGCCACTTGTTCGAGCGTCCACGCAACACCTGCGCCGACCAGAGCCCCGGATCCGAGCCCTAGAAGGATGACGACGAGCACGCCGTACCAGGGCGGTCGGCTGCCGTCTTCGACCACCGAGTTGACCACGAGGTAGCTGCCGAAGGAACCGAGCATGAACACCTCGCTGTGCGCGAAGTTGATCAGCTGCAAGACGCCGTAAACCAGCGTGTAGCCGAGGGCGATCAGTGCATAGAGCGATCCGCGGGTGAGCCCGAGAATCAGGAAGTTCATGAAGTCTTGCACGGGGTGCATCCTCTCTGAGGACCTGCCTCGGGGCAGCCGAACGATCGAATCCTAGGGCAGGGAACGTGCAAGGCGCCGCTGCCACCGCGAAATGGTGGCAGCGGCGCCGATGCTACTGGTCACACGACTGTCGAAACTTGTCCGTCAGGGCGCCTGGGTGATGTCTCCCAGGCTGACGATCTTGCCGCCCTTGACCTGGAACAGGTTCACCGTTCCTTCGCCTGGCGGAAGGTCACCGTTCTCGGCGAACTTGATCTGCGCCGTGATGCCCTTGTAGTCGATCTTGCTCACCGCGTCGTTGACCGCCGCACGGGTGACCTCGCCGGCTTCCTTCGCCGTCTTGATCGACTGGATGATGATGTTCGTGGCGTCGTAGGCCTCCGGGGAGTACGTCGACGGCGGGGTGTTGAACTTCGCCGTGTACGCCTCGGTGAATGCCTTCGACTCGGGCGCCACGGTGGCGTCCTGGCAGCCGCAGGAGAGGTACCAGCCCTCGCCGTCGGCCTTGGCGCCGTCGAGGAACACCTGGGACTTCACGCCGTTACCGGACATCCGGATGCCGTTGAAGCCGACAGCCTTGAGAGCCTTGGCGAACTGCGCACCCTGGGCGTCGTAGCCGGCGTAGAACAGTGCGTCGGCACCGGACTGCTTCACCGTCTGCGCGATCGGGCCGTAGTCCTTGGTGGAGACCTGGTCGGCAGCCTGGTTGATGACCTTGGACCCCTTGGCCTTGAGCTCCTTGGAGACTGCTCCGGCAACACCGTCACCGTATGCGGTCTTGTCGCTGACCACGATCACCGTCTTGGCCTTCTTGGCCAGCCAGTCGGCAGCGGCCGGTCCTTCGGCGTAGTCGTTGGGCATGATCCGGTGCCAGGTCTTGAAGCCCTGGTCCTGGAGCTCGCCGTTGGACGCCGACGGGTTCACGATCGCCAGGTTGGCGTCGCCGTACTTCTGGCCGACGGCCTGCGAGGTTCCGGAGAAGGAGGGACCGACAACACCCATCACAGTGCTGTCCTGGAGGACCTGCGCGGCAGCACCGGGGGCCTTCTCGGGAACACCGCCGTCGTCCGCCTTGATCAGCTTCAGCTTGAACCCGAGGCTGTCGTCCTTGTTGGCTTCCTCGATCGCCAGCTCGACGCCGTTGACCTCGTTGATGCCGAGCTGTTGGTTGTCACCGGACAGCGGGCCTTCGAAGGCGATCGTGTAGGTCGCGTTGCTGTCGTCGCCACCTCCACCGCCGCTCAGGCCGCCGCCATCCTTGCTGTCATCCGAGCTGCCACAACCGGTGAGCGCGAGAGCGCCGATGAGTCCGACCGCAGCCAGCTTCGCCAATGGGCGAGCACGCATGAATTCCTCCGTTGCCGGGGCCCATCCGGGCCACGCGAAAAAGGGTCTCGGACGAGACCGCTTGTCGCAGGGTTGTCGCCGGGGAGGGCAGAGTCAAGCGACCGGGCCGGTCGTGGCCGAGTCGAAACATTCGTTCTCCCACTGGTCTAGCCGTGGCTTTTGTCCATACGTCAGACTTTGTGGCCGATGAGAGCGTCCAGGGCGCGCCACCGCCCGGGTCTACCGGGTCTCGGACGGTGCCACCAACAAATGGGTGCCCCGGGTGGGATTCGAACCCACACTGGATGGTGTTTGAGACCATTGCCTCTGCCGTTGGGCTACCGGGGCGTCGCGACCGCACAGGCTACCCGAGCAGATGACCGATAACCTCCCGGTTGTGACTGCCACACCCGACCCCGCGGGCACCTCGCGCCGCCGCGTAGTGATCGCCGAGGACGAGGCGCTGATCCGCCTCGACCTGGCCGAGATGCTGGTCGAGGAGGGGTACGACGTCGTCGGGCAGGCCGAGGACGGGGAGAAAGCGGTCGAGCTCGCACTGGAGCATCGACCCGACCTGGTCATCCTCGACGTGAAGATGCCGCGGCTCGACGGCATCGCCGCCGCCGAACGGATTGCCGGCCAGCGGATCGCGCCGGTCGTCATCCTCACGGCGTTCAGCCAGCGCGACCTCGTCGAGCGGGCTCGGGACGCCGGCGCGATGGCCTACCTGGTCAAGCCGTTCGACCAGAACGACCTCGTGCCTGCGATCGAGATGGCCGTGAGCCGGTTCACCGAGCTGCGCCAGCTGGAGTCAGAGGTGGAGGACCTCACCGAGCGCCTCGAGACCCGCAAGCTGGTCGACCGGGCCAAGGGTGTGCTGCAGCAGAGTCTCGGCCTCAGTGAGCCGGACTCGTTCCGCTGGATCCAGAAGACCGCGATGGACCTGCGGCTCTCGATGAGGCAGGTGGCGGAAGGAGTCGTCACCCACGGCCCCGGCATGGCGGACGGCTCGAGCGAGACCTGAGGCTCAGCGCAGCCGGATCACGAGCTCGGTGAGGAACGGAGCCACGATCAGGGCCGGCAGGAAGTCGGCAACCTTGACCTGCTTCAGGTTGAGCAAGCGGAACGCGACGCCCAGGAGCACCAGCCCACCCGTGGCGGTGAGCGCGCTGAGATGGGCGTCGGGCACGAAGCTGCCGAGCACCGCGCCGAGGGCGGTGAGACCACCCTGTATGACGATCAGGGAGATCACGCTGAAGCCCACGCCCCAGCCGAAGGAGGCCGCGAAGGCGATCGAGGCGAAGGCGTCGAGGGCCGACTTGAGCAGCAGCTGGTCGGCACCGTTGCCGAGTCCCTCGTTGATCGAGCCCAGGATCGTGAGCGGCCCGACACAGAACACCAGCGAGCTGGTGACGAATCCCTGGATGAAGCGCTCCCGCCCCTCGACGCCGGCCCCGGTGCGACGTACGGCGAACCGCTGCAGCACTCCACCGAAGTCCTCGAGCCGGTCCTCGATCCGGAGCAGCGAGCCGGCGATGCCGCCGATGAGGACGGAGCCGAGCACGATCAGGAGCGGCGCAGACGAACCCACCGCGTCGCTCAGCGCAGCGTCGGTCACGTGGGCGGCGGACAGGGCGGCGATCAGGAGGGTGACCAGCCCCAGTCCGTCGGTGACCACGTTGCGCGTGCGCTCGGGCAACCGGTGTCCGACAAGGACCCCGACGGTCGTTCCCAAGAGGACCGCGACCACGTTCACGGCCGTACCGATTCCGGGGATCACCAGATCTCCTTTATATTTGAACTTCTGCGGCGGGACAGTCTCTCACCGCGCAGTTTTGTCTGAGGCCTGCGGGCGGGAGGTTCGATGCCACGTCAGGCTCCGCGCATCCGCGACGCCGGCCCCGAGGACGCTTCCGACCTCCTGTACCTGTGGGCCGCCGCGTCCGGCGTCGGCGACACCCTCGCGCACGCCCGCACCCACCGCGACGCCGAGCAGGCGCTCGCCATCATCGCGCTCGACCCCGACCAACGGCTCCTCGTCGCCGAGCAGGAGGACGGCATCGTCGCGGCGATGAAGCTGACCCGCGGCCCGTTGTGGCCACTGGCCCTGGACCAGGCAGTGCACAGCTCGTTCCTGCTGGTGCTGCCGCGCCACCGCCGGCACGGTTACGGGCACGCGTTGATGGAAGCGGCTATCGCCTGGGCCGAGGAGAAGGACATCGCCCAGATCACCGCGGTCACCGACGGCAACCGCGAGACCAACAGGTTCTTCGCGCGTCTCGGTCTCTCCACCCTGGGCAACGTCCGGTTCGCCTCGACCGCATCCCTTCGCAAGAAGCTCTCGACGGAGCGTGGTCGGGTCGGCGGCAACCGCCACCTGGTCGAGGTGCTGGCGCAGCGTCGGTCGATGCGACGCCGCCAGGGCACTGGCTGACCCGCTCTCAACCTCCCAGACTCGCCAGCCAGTCCTCGAGTACGTCGAACAGCTCGTCCGGCGCGTCGTACTGGATCAGGTGTCCGGCCTCGTTCACGAGCCGCAGCGTCGCGCCGGGGATCGCAGCGTGCAGCCGGTGGGCGCGATCGACGGGGATCCAGGTGTCATCGGTTCCCCACACCACGTGCACCGGGATCGTGATCGCGCCCAGCGACGGTTCGACGTCGTCGGTGAAGCGCTCGTCGGCCTGGGCGATCTGCGCGTAGAACGCGTGCTGGCCCTCCTCGTCCGACCAGGGCTCGACCAGGGTCTCGAGCTGGTCGGCACTCAGGCCACGGTGGGACGCACCGCGCACGTACGCCTCGACGGCACCGCGATGGATGGCAGGCGGCAGCTGGGTGAACACGTCCGCGTGCTCCTGGACGAGCCGGAAGAACGGTGACCCCCACGGCCGAAGGGCCACGACGTCGACCAGCGCCAGCGACGCGTACGACGCCCCGTGCAGTAGCAGCGCCCGCAGGCTGACCGCCCCACCGAAGTCGTGCGCCACCACGTGCGGCCGTTCCCGTCCCCACTCCGCGAGCAGGTCGGCGAACAGCTCGCCCTGCATGCCGAGATCCACTGCGTGCGCCGGGTCCTTGGAGGACCGCCCGTAGCCGGGCATGTCCCAGAGGTACACCGTGTAGCTGCGGGCGAGCCGCTCGGCCGTGGGACGCCACAGGGCGGAGGACCACGGTGTTCCGTGGCAGAGCACGACGGCCGGCCGGTCGGCCGACCGGTCGCCGAGGCGCTCCCAGGCCACGCTTCTGCCCCGCCACGAGAAGGTCTCCACGACGGCGAGCATAGGAGTCCGTCGGGAGCTGGGCTGGTCTCGCCCGGGAACATGACGGTGCCAACCGTTAGGGTCGAATCCGTGCCTGCGACTGCTCCTGAGACCTCTGCCGACGCCGCCTCGGACACCACCCCGGGGGTGCGCCCGCGGCTGCTGCTGCTCGACGGCCACTCGCTGGCCTATCGGGCGTTCTACGCGCTCCCGGTCGAGAACTTCTCCACGACCACGGGTCAGCACACCAACGCGGTCTACGGTTTCACCGCGATGCTGATCAACGTCCTCCGCGACGAGCAGCCGACCCACCTGGCCGTCGCCTTCGACGTTTCTCGTCAGACCTTCCGCACCGAGACCTACTCCGACTACAAGGCCAACCGGGCGAAGTCGCCCGACGAGTTCCAGGGGCAGGTCTCCCTGATCAAGGAGGTGCTCAACGCACTGCGGGTGCCGTTCGTGGAGAAGGACGGCTTCGAGGCCGACGACATCATCGGCACCTTGGCCACCCAGGCGCTGGCCGACGACTTCGAGGTCCTGATCTGCTCGGGCGACCGCGACTCGTTCCAGCTGGTCAACGATCAGACCACCGTGATCTACCCGATGCGTGGTGTCTCCGAGATGAAGCGGATGACTCCGGCGGCGGTCGAGGAGAAGTACGGCCTGCCCCCGGCCCGCTACCCCGAGCTCGCGGCGCTCGTGGGTGAGTCGTCCGACAACCTGCCCGGCGTGCCTGGCGTCGGCCCGAAGACAGCGGCCAAGTGGATCCTGACCTACGACGGCCTCGACAACGTCGTCAACCAGGCCGAGGAGATCAAGGGCAAGGCCGGGGAGAGCCTGCGCGAGCACCTGGCCGACGTGATCCGCAACCGTCAGCTCAACGCACTCGTCCTCGACCTCGACCTGCCCCTGAAGCCGACCGACCTCGCCGTGCAGCCGTGGGACCGCCAGGAGGTGCACACCCTCTTCGACGGCCTCGAGTTCCGGGTGCTGCGCGACCGGCTGTTCGAGACCCTCGAGTCCGAGGAGGACATCGACGACTCCGGCTTCGCCCTCGACATGACCAGGCTCGAGCCCGGGCAGGTCGCTGACTGGCTGGCCGCCAACGCCCAGGACGGGCGCCGGGTCGGGGTGCACGTCGAGGGTTCCTGGCGCTCCGGCACCGGTGACGTGCAGACGCTCTCGTTCGCAACGGCCGACAGCCGGGCGGGGCACGTGGTCGTCGACCAGGTGACCCCCGAGGACGACGCCGCGATCGTCTCGTGGTTCGGCAACCCCGAGCAGCCCAAGGTGCTGCACGACGCGAAGGGTCCGATGCTTGCCCTGGCGGCGCGGGGATGGCCGCTGACCGGTCTCGGTCGCGACACTGCGCTCTCGGCGTACCTCGCCCGGCCGGACCAGCGCTCCTACGACCTCGCCGACCTGACGGTTCGCTACCTCAAGCGCGAGCTCAAGCAGGGCACCACCGACGACGGTCAGCTGAGCCTCGACGGGCTGGACGACGACACCGGCAACGAGACCGCGATGCTGCACGCGAGTGCGGTCCTCGACCTGGCGGCGGCGCTCGACGACGAGCTCGACGACCGCGGCGGCACTGGCCTGCTGACCGACGTGGAGCTTCCGTTGATCGACGTCCTGGCCAGGATGGAGCAGGTCGGCATCGCCGTCGACCACGACCTGCTGAGCGAGCTCGAGGAGGGCTTCGCCGTCCGGGTGCGCGACGCCGCCGAGTCGGCGTACTCCGTCGTCGGCAAGGAGGTCAACCTCGGTTCGCCGAAGCAGCTCCAGGTGATCCTCTTCGAGGAGCTCGCGATGCCGAAGACCAAGCGCACCAAGACCGGCTACACCACCGATGCCGATGCGCTCCAGGGTCTCTACGAGAAGACGGAACACCCGTTCCTCGAGCACCTGCTCGAGCACCGCGACGCGATCCGCCTGCGCCAGACCGTCGAGGGACTGCTCAAGACGGTCGCTGACGACGGCCGCATCCACACGACGTTCAACCAGCTGATCGCGGCGACCGGACGCCTCTCCAGCACCGACCCCAACCTGCAGAACATCCCGGTGCGCACCGAGGCCGGCCGTCGGATCCGTGAGGGCTTCGTGGTCGGCAAGGGGTTCTCGGAGCTGATGACGGCCGACTACTCACAGATCGAGATGCGGATCATGGCGCACCTCTCCGAGGACCCCGGCGTGATCGAGGCGTTCCGTTCCGGTCACGACTTCCACTCGGTGACCGCAGCTCGCGTCTTCGGTGTCGAGCCGGGAGAGGTCACTGGCGAGATGCGAGCGAAGATCAAGGCGATGAACTACGGGCTGGCCTACGGCCTCTCGGCGTTCGGCCTGTCCCAGCAGCTGCGCATCGACACGAGCGAGGCACGTGGGCTGATGGACGAGTACTTCGAGACCTTCGGCGGAGTTCGCGACTACCTCACCGGCATTGTCGGTGAGGCGCGCCGCACAGGTTTCACCGAGACGATCATGGGTCGTCGGCGCTACCTGCCCGACCTGACCAGCGACAACCGTCAGCGCCGGGAGATGGCTGAGCGGATGGCGCTCAACGCTCCGATCCAGGGCTCGGCCGCCGACATCATCAAGGTGGCGATGCTCAACGTCGACCGGGCCCTGCGCGAGGAGGGACTGGCCTCGCGGATGCTGCTCCAGGTCCACGACGAGCTCGTCTTCGAGGTCGCCGATGGTGAGCGCGAGCAGCTCGAGGCGCTGGTGCGTGCCCAGATGGCGTCAGCCGCTTCGCTGACCGTTCCCCTCGACGTCTCCGTGGGCACGGGGAGCAGCTGGCACGCCGCCGCCCACTGAGTCCGACAACGCTCCGGCGTCGTCGTCCTGTTCCGCGTTCGGTGCGGGCGAGATCGGCCGGAGCCGCCACAGGCTGATCATGACGAGGATGATCAGCACACCTGCGTCGACGCTCAATACGACCTTCAAGAGCTCGGCGAACGTCTCGGCCAGCGAGCCCAGGCCCACCACCCCGAGCAGACCGAGCCACAGGAGGATCACCGACTTGCGCGCCTGCCGGGCCAGCACGCTGTAGACGACGATCTGGAGCATGGCGAGGACGCCTCCGAGGAGGGCGAACGCCCACAAGGACCCGTCGATGGCGGAGTACTGGTTGCCCCCGACGAAGACGATCGCCAAGTTTGCGAGCACAGTCACCCCGATGGCCACGACCCCGCCGATCAGGCCAACCGCCGTGAGGCTCAGGAGCAGGGTGCGCAGACGTGACTCCGCCACACCCATCGACGGGAAGGCGAGCACCACCACGAACTGCGGGAGGAAGAGCACCGCCTTCGTCAAGATGAGTCCGCCGGCGTAGAGACCGGCCTGGTGCCCGTCCAGCACGTTGCGGGCGACGAGGATGTCGACGTTGGAGAGTGCGAAGAAGGCCAACAATGCATTCGAGTTGTGGAAGGTCTCGCCCCAGAGTGCTCGGACCCTGTGCTCGTCGGAGGGCTCGCTCGGCTCGCGCGGATGGCGCAGGGCGAGCCAGCCGACCACCACGGGTGCGTAGGCGGCCACCACCACGCCGAGCAGCGCGGCGAACTCGGTGGGCCACCACACGATCAGCGCCGTGCCGATGACGAGTCTGGGGACGCCCGCCGCCATGTAGATCATTGCCAGGGCGAACCACCGACGTTCGCCCTGAAGGATCCCCGCCTGGGCACCCATCAAGGTGAGCGGTACTGCCGCGAAGGCGACCAGGGCCGCCGTACCGAGACTGTCGAGACGCAGCACGTGGTCGATGACGGGCGACAACACCAGGCACAGGGCGCCGAGAGCGAGCGCTGCCTGGACCCCGACCCGCAGGATGACCTGCTCGATCTGGTGCACGTGCCCCGGTGCAGACGCGATTCGTCGCGCAGCGGTCGCCTGGAGCGCGAGTGATGCCACCGTGATGACCAGCAGCAGGCCCATGAGTGCAGCAACTGCGCCGTAGTCGCGCGGTCCCAGCAGTCGGGCGGCGAGGATGGTGAAGAGGTAGGACGAGACGTTCATGACGCCCATCGCGACCGGGATCGCCATTCCCCGGGTCAGCCTGCCCGACCGCCCCTTCATCCGCTCAGCCCGCACACGGCTCACCTTATGGTGACCCTCGTGCGCAATCGGTCATCCCTCCGGGCAGCGGGTCCAGGTGTCGACCCGGCCGTGCGCCGTGAGCTGCGTGTTCTAATGACCCGGTGGCTGCCAGTTCTGCCCCGCCGTTGGACGACGCGCCACTGCCAGGGAGATCGTCGACTCGCAGCTCAGAGATCGCCTCACTGACAGGTCTGCGCGGATTCGCGGCCCTCATGGTCGTCTTCGTGCACGCCTCCGGCCGTACGGACTACCCGGGCTTCGGCATCCAGGGCTACGGGCCGGTCAG
Source organism: uncultured Actinomycetota bacterium (assembly GCA_963742785.1). GTDB lineage: Bacteria > Actinomycetota > Actinomycetes > Propionibacteriales > Nocardioidaceae > Marmoricola. The sequence goes on along the minus strand of CAVUNI010000003.1, from coordinate 303,664 downwards.
CCTCTTCGTCCTCTCCGGGTTCCTGCTGTACCGGCCTTGGGCTCGATGGTCGATGAGGGTCGCGGATCGTCCCGCGACCGGCAGGTTCTTCCGCCGTCGACTTGCGCGCATCTTTCCCGCTTACCTGCTCGTGGTCCTCGTAGTGGCCGTCGCCTATCCGCCCTCGCAGCCGAACACCTTTGGCGGGTGGCTGAGACTCCTGACCTTGACCAACATCTACGGACCACACGGTTCGCGACCGGGCCTCGAGCAGACCTGGAGCCTTGGCACCGAGCTCTCGTGGTACCTGGCTCTTCCTGTCATGGGGTTGATCACCGGGTTGTTGGCGCGCCGACTGCGAATGGCACGAGGGTGGTGGCTCACGGCCGGTTTCCTGCTGCTCTCGGTGCCGCTGACTGCTGCGTGGCGATGGTGGGTCCATGTCGAGGATCTGGGAAGCGGTTTCACGTATTCGTTCTGGCTTCCTGGATTCCTGGTGTGCTTCGCAGGAGGGGCGCTGGTCGCGCACATCGTCGTGGGAGGCGCCACGGGTGTGGCTCCGTGGCGGAGACTGCGTTCGCTTGCCTCGCGTAGGTGGCTTCTCGTCATCTTCGCGGCCATCGTGGCTCTGATCGGTACCTCCTCCCTCGGTGGACCGGACCTCTACACCCCCAGCACGTTCCGTGAGCGGCAGATTCGGTTTGTCTGCGCCACCGTGGTCGCGGTGACGCTTCTGGTTGTCGTGGTGCTGGGCAGGCCCGACTCGCCACTCTCGCGGTTGTTCTCGACCCGGGGGTTCAACGCGATCGGTCGCTGGTCCTACGGCATCTACCTGTGGCACCTGCCCGTGATAGTGATCCTGCAGGACGACTTCACCCGTCGAACGGGACCTGGTGGTTTCGTGCTCTGGCTCTCTGTCGTGCTCGTTGCGTCGATCGCCTTGGGTGCGGCCACTTACACCTGGGTGGAGCGGCCGGCCATTGCGTGGTCGAAGCGTGGCGACTGAAGTCAGTCCCGGTGCGGTTCACTAGAGGCTGCACGTGTCAGGCGACCAGTCCCATGGTCAGCGTCTTCGGTTCGAAGGGGTGAGGTGTGCGGCACGACGACTCGGCAGGCCGTCAGGCCCGTGAGGTGGTTGGGCTGTACGGCGACCCGGACACTACGTGGGGCATCTGTCTCGACCTTGGATTCTCCTCGTCGCACATGTTTGTAATGGTGGCGGACCGGCTCGAAGCCTTGTTCGCAGGCGAAACTGGCCTGGGTCCCGTACCAGAGCTCGAGCAACCGGCCGTCGAGGACTGGGTCGGTAGACGTGAGGTGCTGGCTGGCCAGCCGTATGTATCAGATCGGCCCCTCGTGCGTGTCGCTCTGAGGGAGGACGGGAAGCGCCTTCTCATCGCGGCCCATCATGGAGTCTGCGACGGATTGGGCATGGTGGCCATCGCAGATCTCCTCACCGATGCGAGCCTGGTGCCGCTCGCCAAGGGGATCGGCGGCAGGTCATCGCGGAGGTCGTTCCTCCGGTCGAGTGTGGCGAGACTCGGGGAAGCCATCTGGCATCCACCGACGCGTCTGATCAGCCATTCACCGGCCGTCTTCGAGGGCGAGCACCTCCGTGAGATCACGCTGCCCCGGCAGACCTGGGGCACCGCCGACCTCATCCTCGCCTTGAGCCGGATGACCATGGCCTGGAACAGGAACCAGGACCGTGGCGGACGGACCCTATTCGTGATCGGTGCTTCACGACGACCTCCGAGAACCCTTGCGCCGGATCGCCAGACGGCGTACCTGCGCCTGCCCGCGGAACCTGGGTGGGATCGGGACCGGACGCGTGCCGAGCTGTCCGCGCTCGAGCCGGAGCCCGACTTCCCGGAGACTTCGGTCCGTGGAATCGGCCCCCGGGTCACCCGTCTGCTGCGAGGGCGCCTGGGCGCCACGGCGCAGGTCAGCAATCTGGGGGTGATCGAAGGTGACGGCCTTGAGTCCGTTTCGATGTTCCCGGCACTCAGTGGGCCACGGGCAGTTGCCGTCGGCCTGGTGAGCACCGCCCTGACGACGACCTTGTCCCTGCGCACGCGCGGTGGCGACTTCTCGCGGGACGATGGGGCCGAACTGCTGGATCGGACCATGAAGTTGTTGGCGCAGGCCTGAGGTCTCGGTACGTCAGTACGGGTCGTACGGGGAATCGTGGCCGAACAGACGTGCCACCCCCCGAAGCCTCAGACGCAGCAGCACCTTGATCCCGACGTTGCGGATCCATCCGGGCAGCTCTCGCAGGATGCGCCAGCGGTCGGCAGGTGTGGGCCGGCTCTTGCGGAACAGCGCCATCGAGTCGCTGCGCGAGTCGTACCTCAGGGTGCGTGTGGGGAGGACGTGAGCCAGCAAACCGAGCGTCACGCCGATTGAGGAGAACGAGTCGTGCACCAGAATCGGGGCGTCGTCCGGGAGGTGCGTGGACCACTTGAGGTCGTCGCTGAGGGTCCAGTAGTCGTGCTTGCCGTCGATGTAGAGCATGTCGAACGACTCGGACCAGGACGGGCGGAGTCGCGTGCTGAACTCCGCTCGCAGGTCGACAGTGTCGGCGACACCCGCTTCAGCAATGTGGCGTTCGAACTTGGCGCGCGTCGGCGTACCTCCGAACAGGCGGCCTTCCACGAAGGGGTCAACGCAGATGACCCGACCACCCAGCGGTTCCAGCGCCATCGCAAGAACCACGGTGGACCGGCCCTGGTGGCTGCCGATCTCCACGACTCGGGCACCAGCGGCCAGGAGCCGGGCCTCGTCGAAGAGCAACCTGGCCTGACCCTCCTTGAGCCAGCCAGGGATCCCATCCGCGATCTTCCATGCTTGGTCGAAGTCGCGGCCGGGGGTGGGACTGGGAACAGACGACGGCGCGTCAGGGCTGGGCATCGGGGAAGGACCTCTTGCAGAGATGGGCGTGCGCTGGGCGGTTACACTCTCGCGGCAGGTTACCCCCAGTCGGCTGTGTGAAGGTGAGGTCCGGTGTGGCTCGGTCGCGGCCGCCGGTGGAGGGTCCTGCGGGCAATCGGACTCGGCTGGCCAACGGTCTCGTCCTCCTCGGACTGCTCGTCGCCCAACTCCTCCAGCGACCAGGGTCGATCACCTTCGACACCAAGTTCGACCTGACCGCGGACCCGTCCGCCTTTCTCGTCAGGAGCCTGCACCTCTGGAACCCCGAGCTCTCCTTCGGCGAGCTGCAGAACCAGGCGTACGGATACTTCTTCCCCCAAGGGCCCTTCTTCCTGATCGGTGACTGGCTCGGCATGCCGGACTGGATCGTCCAGCGCCTCTGGTCGGCACTCATCCTGATCGCCGCCTACGAGGGCGCCCGACGTCTTTACTGTTCGCTGGCGACCCCGGCCAACCCCTGGCTCCCGATGCTGGCCGGGCTCGCGTTTGCCTTCTCTCCGCGCCTTCTCGGCCTCGCGGGGGTGCTGTCGGCGGAGGTCCTCCCAACAGCGGTGCTGCCCTGGGTGATGCTGCCCCTCGTACACGCGCTGCGCGGCAGGTACTCCGCGCGGCTCGGTGCACTCCTCTCCGGCTCCGCAGTCCTGATGATGGGCGGGGTCAACGCGATCGAGAATCTCGCGGCGCTCCCGTTGCCCGCGCTGTTGATTCTGTCTGGGCTGGGCGCAGCGAACGGACGGCGCCTGGCTCTCTGGTGTGTCGCCACGGTTTCGGCCGCCAGTGCCTGGTGGATGCTTCCGCTGCTGGTGCTTGGTCGATACAGCCCGCCGTTCCTGGACTACATCGAGACCTCCGCAGCCACGACCCGTCCCCTGGGGTGGATGAACGCAACCCGTGGTGCCGATCACTGGCTCGCCTTCATCCACGTCGGCGGCACGCCGTGGTGGCCAGGCGCGTACGAGCTCGCCACCAATTCCTGGCTGATCGCCGTTACCGGAGTCGTCGCAGCTGTGAGCCTGGCCGGGTTGTTCCATCGCAGCATGCCGGCACGGACTCCACTTGGCCTGAGCGCGCTGCTGGGACTGGTGCTGCTCACGATCGCGCACGCGAGCTCGTGGGGGAGTCCTCTGGCTGAGCCGATGCGGGCATTGCTTGACGGGCCCCTGCCGATGCTGCGCAACGTGCACAAGGTCGATCCGTTGGTCCGCCTTCCTATGGCGCTCGGGTTCGCGCACGCTGTCGGGCTCGCCCTGCCGACCGTGGCGTCGAGCGCGGGACGCGCTCGGGCCTTCCGAGCCCCGGCACTCGTCGTTCCGGTCGTACTCGCGTGCGCAGCGGCACTGCTGCTTGCCACGTCGCAGCCGATGTTCGCCGGGAGTCTTCGCAAGGAGGGATGGAAGCAGGTGCCCCGGGCATGGCAACAGACCGTCGACTACCTCGCGAAGAACGCCGACGGCGGCCGCGCGCTGGTCCTGCCCGGTTCGGGCTTCGGTCAGCAGGGATGGGGCTGGACCATCGACGAACCAATCCAGGGGCTCGCCCGAAGTCCATGGGTGGCGCGGAGCCAGGTTCCGCTCGTGCCTGGCCAGACACTCAGGTTCCTGGACTCGATTGACGAGAGGATCTCGGACGGGCGCGGCTCGCCCGCCCTGGCTGACGTCCTGGCCCGCGCGGGAATCAGTCACGTCGTCGTACGTCGCGACCTCGACCTCTTCGCCAGCGGTGCTCCCGCTCCGAACCGGGTGGACCAGGCGCTGAACCGCAGCGGAGGCCTAACGCGAGAGGCGTCCTTCGGGTCGTCCGGCTTTGGAACCCAGTCACTGATCGACGTCTATGCCGTTCAACGCAACGTGCCGCGGGTCGAGGTTGTCGACGTCACCGGCGTCAAGACGTTCGTCGGCGGACCGGAGGATGTCATCACGCTTCTGGAGGCCCGAGAGCTGGCGCCCGACCAGGCCGCGGTAGTGAGTGCCGAACCGGGTTGGAGTGGAGGTCACCTTGGCGCGGTCGCCGACGGCTATCGGTTGCGCGAACGACAGTTCGGTCGGCTGCAGGACTCCCTGAGCCAGGTGATGAGCGGGACCGAGGACTATCGCGTCGAGCGACGCGCACACGACTATCCCGGTGTCAGTGGTGTGACTCGAGTGCGAGCGAGCTATCCCGACATCGACTCACTGCGGGCGTCGTCGTCCTCCGGCTACGCAGACACACTCGGCCCTGTCCGGCCCGAGCTCGGGCCGTATTCAGCCGTCGACGGGGAGCTCACGACATACTGGCGTTCGGCGCCGCTCGAGAACCCCCGCGGTCAATGGCTCGAGCTGAAGCTGAAGGACCCGCAGCCACTCACGCACGTGGATGTGACGATGGGCGTGGACGGTTTCAGCGGCGTACCCGTGCGCCGGATCCGGGTGGATGCGGGGAACCAAGTCCAGCACGTCGCCGTTGACCCGGCGACAGGCAACGTCCGGGTGCCCCTGTCGGGTGCAAACGTCGACCGACTTCGGGTGACGGTCGAGGCGACCGAGGGCGACCCTTCGTCGGGCGTCGTGGCAGTTCGCGAGATTTCGCTCCCAGGAGTCGCGCTCGGGCGGCAGCTCGTCGTCGACTCGGGCGGCGCGTCCGGTGACTCAGACTTCGTGTTCCGCGCAAAGCCGCATCGCCGTGCCTGTGTGGATGTGGGGCTCGGTGCGAGCTGCGACCCGGACGTTGGGCGTACCAGCGAGGAGGAGGCAGGTCTCTACCGCACTTTCACGACCGACGGTTCGGGGGAGTGGTCGGTCTGGGGCAGCGTGGTGGCGCGGGCGACTCCTGCCGCCGCTGAGCTCCTGTCGCCTGTCTCTTCGCGCGTCAGGGTGCAGGCGTCGTCAGTCCTGGAAGATGACCCGGCAGTCTCGGGTCAGTGGGCAAACGACGGCAATCTCTCGACGTCTTGGCTGAGTGCACCCGGCGACCTCAACCCCTCCCTGTCCCTTCAGTGGTCGGAGCCTAGAGTGCTGACCCGGCTCCGTGTCCAGTCACCACAAACCTCAGCCCGCGCGCCCGCCATTGCGGTCCTCGAGGCGAACGGCCAGACCCGCCGTGTCCAGATCGGTCTGGAGTCCTTCGGGGTGTTCAACGCCGTGCGCACGGACCACGTGAAGATCACGTTCCCGATGCAGGCACAACCCAAGACCGAGCAACCCTTGCCGGTGGGCATCAGCGAGCTCGCCATCGACGGGCTCGATGATCTCAAGTACGTCCCCACGCCTCTTCTCCGTACGGGGGCACCGTGCGGATTCGGTCCCGAGCTGCGGATCGACGGCGAGTCGATCCCGACGAGTGTCCGGGGCCGGTTGTCCAACGTCATAGGTGGATCACGGCTACGACTCGATATCTGCGGTCCCGCGGTCCGCCTATCCGCGGGTACCCATCAGCTGGCGCTGCCGTCCTCCGACCGGTTCGCACCCACGTCGCTCGTGCTTCACGCGACGCGGGAACGGGAGAGACCCCCTCCTGGCAGGAGCGTCAGCGTCGGGAGGTGGGACGCCACCCATCGATCAGTGGTCGTGGGACCTGGGAACGAGGCCTTGCTCCGCGTCCCCGAGAACGTCAACGCCGGCTGGCAGGCCACGATGGGCGGCCGGGTCCTGAAGTCGACCAGGATCGACGGATGGCAACAGGGTTACCGCGTACCGGCCGGTGAGGGCGGAGTCGTTCGCCTCGACTACCTGCCCGATGCGCCGTACCGCGCAGCACTCGTCGTGGGTGGAGTCGCGGCTCTTCTTCTCGTGTCTGCGGCGTTCGTTTTCTATCGGCGCGAGCGCAGGACCGGCGCTGACGCACCACCCCTCCCGGTCGGGACATCGAAGCTCTGGTCGCCTGGCCGGATCGGATGGGTGGTCCTTCTTGGCCTCGCCTACGTCACGGGAGGCGTCGCCGTCGTGTTGGGGACATTCGGTGGACTGTTGCTACGGCGACGCCCAGACGCCCGCTGGTTGACCGCAGTCATCCTCGTGGGCGGAGCTAGTCTTCTGGCCTCCACCCTGCCGCTGCTGCTCGACCGGACACCCCTGGAGCTGGCCGACGCCGTCGCCGGTGTCGGCGTCGGTCTCCTGCTTGCCACGATGACCTCACCGGCAGCGACCGGGAGGAAGGGCGCATGAACCAAACTGAGCATGCGGCCACCACCCCGAGCACCGCGCGGCTGGCAGCAGCCAAGGGGATCTGGGGATCCGGCGGAGGGCTCGCAGCCCTGGCGGTCATCGTCATCCAGCTGCTCTGGCGCGGGTCCCTGCTGCACCGAGGGTGGTTTACCCAGGACGACTTCCTCCTGACGACGACGTGCCATCAAACCGGACTCACCGATCTGCTCTCGGCGAACTACTCAGGTGGGTTTTCGCCCGGGGGCTTCGCGTTGGCCTGCGAGAGCGTGGAGGCGGCACCGCTCGGATGGGGGTTGGCGGCGGGGAGCGTCCTGGGGCTGCAGTCGGTGGCGGCAATCCTGATGTGGGTTGTGCTGACCCGGATCCTCGGACCGCGTTGGCTCAGGCTTCCCATCCTGGTCTTCTTTTGCGTCAGCACTCTGACGCTGTGGACCACGCAGTGGTGGTCGTTCGGCATCCAGTTCTGGCCGGCCGCGATATTGCTGCTGATCGCTGTCTGGGCATTGACGACGGCGATTCGGGACCGATCCGGGGGAGCGCAGATCTTGGTCGTCGTCGCGTCGGCCGCTGCGCTGCTGTTCCATGAACGCGCCATCCTCTTTCCCCTTGTGCTGGTGGGTGTGGCTCTCATGGTGCAGGCAGGGGAGACCCTTGCGGATCGGGTCTCCACGAGCGCCAGAGAGCTCCGGTGGACATGGCTGGGACTTGCCTTGCTGGTGGCGGCATACGCCACGCTGCGATTGCAGCTGATGGCTATCGAGCCTGTCCGCGGTGGGGACGCAGGTTCCGTCGTGACGACGTACCTGCGCCATTCCTTCTCCGAATTGACAGGTGGCCCCTGGGTGGGCGTCCTCCTCGGTCACGCATACCTGGTACCGAAATCGTGGGCCGTCGCACTGAGCGTCGCCCTTCTCCTCGCGCTGGTCGGCTTCACCCTCCAGAAGGGTGGACCGAGCGCACGTGCGAGCTGGGCACTCTTTGTTGCCTACCTTGCGACCAGCGTCGGGCTGCTGATCGTGCTAGGTGAAGGAGACCTGACATCCTCGCTCGGGCTGGTCCACCGGTTCGCCGCCGACCTGGCACCCGTGACAGCCATCTGTGTTGCCGGGTGCCTGCGCGAGGTCCGGGTGCAGCCGCTCAGGCTGCCACGCCTGTCTTCCACCATCTCCGCGCAGCGCTTCGAGATCCTGCTGTCGCTCGCATTTGCAGGTCTGTACGCGCTCTCGTCCGTCGGCTCCACGGCGATGCTTGCGCCAAACATGTACCACGCGGACGACCGCAACTACGTCGCGAAGCTGCGCTCGGCCCTCCGCGCCGATCCTCAGATCGTGCTCATCGACGGGGGTGTGCCCTCGGGCGTCATCAGTCCCCTCTTCGGCGAACGGGCGCGAGTCTCGTCTGTCGTCGGAGCTGCGCCGGAGAACCCCGTGTTCGACCTGCCGAGCCAGAAGCTGCGCATCGTCGGTGACTCCGGCGAGCTATCTCCGGTCGAGCTCGAAGGTGTTGTCGCGATGACTCCGTCCGATGATGCGAAGTGCGGCTACGCAGTACGCCGCGATGGCACCTGGATCCCGATGCAGTCGACAGTCCCGAAGGGCAGGTGGGTCTTGAGGCTCGGGTACTACACCAACGTCGACGGGTTCGCCGTCGTCGAGCTACCCAATTGACCAGGCGAATCCCGATCCGCAGTGGCCTCCACAACCTCGACCTGGTGGTGAGAGAAGGCTTCGTCGGCTTCGCGATGACGCTCGAGGACGACAGCACGACTTTGTGCCTCACCGACGCTCAGGTGGGCGTGCCAGAGCCCCAGGTCGAGTGATGCGGACTCACTACCGATCCGCGGGTCCGGGGCTCGTCGTGGCAGGCCTCGCTGTACTCGTTCTCGGGCCGGTGCTGGCCGCCCGTGGGTTCGTGCTGGTCGGTGACATGACCTTCGTGCCACGCCAACCCTGGAAGGGGGAGTGGCTGGGTCTCGACGGCTCGACGCCGCGGGCAGTTCCGGCAGACGCGTTCGTGTCCGCCCTGACGCACCTCGTGCCCGGGGACCTCGTTCAGAAGGCGGTCCTGCTGGCCATCTTCGTGCTGGGTGGTTGGGGAGTGATGCGGCTGCTGTCCGGCCTCGCGCCGGCCGCGCGGGCTGCGGGCGCCGTCCTCTACGTATGGAACCCCTACGTCTACGAGCGGCTGGCCATCGGTCACTGGGGACTGCTCCTGGGTCTCGCGGCCCTGCCGTGGGTCGTCCGGGCCGCGTGCCGGGTGCGGGAGGGGTCACCGCGTTCGTTGCCGTCCCTGTGGTTGTGGCTCGCGGTGGCTGCCTTCTCGAGCCCAACAGGCGGTCTGGTGGCAGCTGCAGTGGCCCTCGTCATGGCAAGCACACGAAGCGACTGGGCCCGGACCGCGAAGGTGGGCGCTGTCGCGGTCGTGGTCAACCTTCCCTGGGTCGTCCCGGGGATCCTGGGTGACTCCGTCTCGTCCGACCCGTCGGGTGCCACGGGCTTTGCCGCTCGGGCGGACACGCCGCTCGGGGCCCTTGCGTCGCTTGCCAGTCTCGGCGGGATGTGGAAGTCCTCGGTGGTCCCCCTCGAGCGGTCCGGGTGGGTGTTGCCCGCGGTCGCTGTGACGGTCAGCGTGGTTGCGCTCGTCGCATTGTGGCGGGTCCGCGACGTCCCTGCTCCGACGGAGGTCGTGCTCCGACCGAGGCGGTTGCTCGTCTGCGGCGTGGTTGCGCTCGTCGTCGCGTGGCTACCCACGACCGACGGCGGGGCCGACCTGACCAGGTGGATCATCGACGACCTCCCCGGAGCGGGTTTGTTGCGCGACTCCCAGAAATGGCTGCTGCCGCTCGTGCTGTGTGTGGCTGTCGGGTTCGGGGTGGTGGTGGATCGGCTAGGGGCCCGCCTGCGAAGGATCGACGAGGCTCTGGATTGGGTGGTGCTGCCTCTCGTGGCGGCTCCGGTGCTCCTGCTCCCGAGTCTTGCGTGGGGACTCTCAGGAGAGCTGCGTCCCGTGACATACCCGTTGGAGTGGCGCCAGGTCGCCTCGCAGATGGAAACCGCTGGCGCCGAGGACGATCGGGTCGCGGTGCTTCCCTGGTCGGCCTACGTGCGCTTTCCGTGGAACGACAACCGTGCGGCTCTCGATCCGGCGATCCGCTTCTTCCCAGGCGAGGTCGTCACGAACGACGACCTCGTCCTCAGTGACGCCACAGTCGTGCGGGGCGAGGACAGTCGCGCCCGTGCCATCGGCCGGGCGGTCGATGCGAGGGCCGCACTGGGTCCCGTCATGCGTGCTCAGGGTGTGCGCTGGGTCCTGGTCGAGAAGGGAGTGCCGGGCGCGGACTCCGTGTCGGTGCCCGACGGCAGGGTGGTGCACGACGGCGCTCAGCTCACGCTGGTGGACCTCGGGAACGGTGCGAAGGCGCCGCGATGGAGGGGCGCACCGATCGTGCTCTTCGTCGATGCCGCGGTGCTGATCGGCACGGTCGTGGCAGCCGTCGGCATGCGCCGCCGGAAAAGGACGCGAGTCGGGTAGCATCCTCGCCAGACACCAACTCAGGAAGTTTCGAGGCACACACTTATGGCTGCTCATGTTTAGCTCGGTTGGCGCACTCATTGCCGCCATCATGGGAGGCGTGGTGGTCGCCGGAGTCGCAGGCGTGAGCTTGACGGGTGTTGCCCAGAACGTGCTTCTCGGGCCCGACGCGACGGCTAAGGTCAGCGACGTCAACGCGCCTCGGTACGCCGACGAGTAGCCACTGAGGGCTTCACCGAAGCAAGGTGCGGTGGTCGGCCAACAGGGCGTCCCTGACGCGATCAGCAGCCACTTCCCAGGTGAACTCGCTGGAGCGCTCCCGGGCCTTGTTGCCCATCTCTCGGCGCAGCACGTCGTTGCCCAGCAGGCGCTCCAGCTGAACGACGAGATCGTCCTCGTCCTGGGCAAGGGCGCCCGTGACCCCGTCGAGGATCGATTCGGTCACCCCTCCGGCGGAGGCGTAGGCCAGGGACGGAGTGCCCGCGCGACCAGCCTCGACGATGGAGAGTCCCCATCCCTCCTTCACGGAGGGGAGGACGTGGATCCACGCCTTCGCCAGCTCCTCGAACTTAGTCGTGTCGCTGACGTGGCCCAGAAAGCTGACGCGATCATTCAGACCGAGCTCTGCGGTCAGGTCGGTCAGGTGTGACTCCCACCATCCCGAACCCATGATGCGAAGCCGGACGTCGGGGAACTCGGCCATCAGCGCCGGCATGGCGCGGATCGCATGGTCGATCTGCTTGTGCGGCACCAACCGGCTCAGCACCACCAGGGTCGGACTCGAGGCCGGTGCTGCTTCTTCGTACGGCGGAACGGGCGGAAGCCCGTTGCGGGCGATGTCGATGTCCTCGGCTCGAACGCCGAGCTCGATGAGCTCCCTGCGGGTCACGTCGGACACCGCGACGTAGCGGACGCCCCGGTTGGTGCGCACCGCCACCCGCGACTCCATGAACCAGCCGATGCGGGCCAGGAGTGGGCCGACGACGGCCCATTGCTCCCGGTGCACGTGGTGTACGAGGACGACGACCCGAGCCCGGGTGAACCACCGCGCGAGGAAGGGCATCCCGTTCTGCACCTCGAGTACGGCATCGACGTGGCCGAGGCGTCGGGTGAGCAACATCCATGCCGCCCACAGATAGATGGAGATGTGCCCGCCCCTCCGGACGTAGTCGATGCCCTCGACGGACTCTCGGGCGAGCGCGCCGTCGTAGCGTGCGGTCACCCAGGTGATCCGTGCCTCGGGGATCAGTCGCTGGGCGACCTGTTGTACGTAGACCTCCGAGCCACCCCCTTCGGGGTGCCAGATGTCGCGCCAGTTGAGCACGACGATGTGCTGGGGTCGGTGAGACCCCCCTCCGCGCAACCGCACCTGGTTCTCCCTCCCGTGCGATCAGTACGCGGAGGCTAACATTCGCCCGGTGCCACGACAGACGCGCGAGACGGGTGACGATCTGTCTCGTTCGGTGCGGCTGTTCCGGTCGTTCCTCACCGAGCAGAGCGACCCGGACGGCTTCTACACCCTGATCGCCGACGATGCTGTCTTCCTCGTGGAGCGTCACTCCCGGTTGGACGGCAAGGCGGTGGCGGACTTCGGCGGGGGGCCTGGCTACTACTCGGAGGCCTTTCGACGTCGAGGCGCTCACACCGTTCTCGTGGACGCCGACATCAACGAGGTCCGGCTGCACGGGCGACGAACGCCGGGCTCCGTTGTGGGGCTCGTGGAGCAGTCACCTCTGGCCGACGACTCGGTGGACATCGCGTTCTCGAGCAACCTCTTGGAGCACGTCCAGGACTTCGACCACGTGGCGGACGAGATCGTCCGGGTTGTCAGGCCCGGCGGGATCGCCGTGTTGTCCTACACCGTCTGGCTGGGGCCCTGGGGCGGGCACGAGACATCGCCCTGGCACTACCTCGGCGGTCATCGCGCTGCACGGAGGTACGAACGGGTGCATGGTCGGCCGCCGAAGAACGTGTTCGGGCAGAGCATGTTTCCCGCGTCCGCCAAGGCAGGCCTGCGTTGGATGCGGTCACGACCCGATCTCGAGGTCCTCGAAGCCCGGCCGCGCTACCTGCCGCCGTGGAGCAGATGGTTGCTGCGGTTGCCCGTGGCCAGGGAACTCGTGACCTGGAACCTGTGGATCGTGGTTCGCAAGAGCGCAGTGCGCTGAACCGCCCGACGCGGACCGGGCAGGCTTTGTCCAGACCCGTGTCCACATGCTGGTAGCCTCGCATCGCCTCAGCAGGGAGTGAGGCTTTCTGGGTCTTTGTGTGGGAGGAGCGCCGCGTGCGCAAACTGGGAGTCGTTCTGCTCGGACTCGGGGCATTCTTCATCGTGCTCGCGCCGTTGATGCGCTTCTACGCCTATCCGCAGCTGGCCAAGGCGCCCCAGGGACAGAACAGCGTGACCACCCTGGTAGGCCCCGATGCAACGATCTTCGACATCGGCACCTTGAAGGAGATCACCTCCGACCTGACCACCAAGGCGACGACCGTGGGTGACATCGACGCCGCCAAGAAGCAGGGCGACAACACGGTCGTCTGGGTCACGTCGTCCTCGACCAAGTCGTCCGACGGCGTGATGAGGTCCCGCAGCGTCGAGCGGATGGCTTTCGACGCTACAACCGCTACTGCGGTCAACTGCTGCGGCGAGTACGTCTCCGACGTTCAGAACGAGAGGCGCACCGTGCGGCGCAGTGGGCTCTTGGTGAAGTTCCCGTTCGAGACCGAGAAGAAGACGTACGACTTCTGGGACAGCACCCTCGAGGAACCGGTCGCGATCAAGTACCAGAGCACCGGCAGCATCGAGGGGGTGAAGGTCTACAAGTTCGAGCAGACCATTCCACCCACCAAGGTCGGCAGTCAGGACCTTCCCCTGAGTCTGCTGGGCCTGACCGGCTCTGAGACCGTGAGCGCGGACTCGATGTACTCCAACACCCGCACGCTCTGGGTCGAGCCACACACAGGCGTGATCATCAAGCGCCAAGAGGCGCAGAACAACACTTTCGACTACGACGGCGAGTCCAGGATCACCACCACCAAGGTGACCACTGGCTACGACGACAAGACAGTCAAGGAGAACGCCGACGAGTACGGGACACAGGGGATGCTGCTCGGGCTGCTGCACAATGTGGCGCCCTGGGTCTCCCTGGCGATCGGACTCCTCTGTCTCGGCATGGGATTCCTGGTAGGTCGTCGCCGGCCGTACGACGACGGCGACGTGATGACCCCGGGCGCGCACAGGGTTATGGCCCAGCAGGGCTGAGTCTCGGGCGGGTACTACGACCATTGCTCGATGGCGGACTAGCCTGTCCAGCACCCATGGTTGTTCCTGAGGGCTCCACGAGCCCACCGAAGAGCCTGGAGGAACACCCATGAAGCGCATCGAGCTCTACGCGGCCGGCATCGTCGTCGCACTGGTCCCGGCCGTTGTCGGCCTGACCGGCAACGCGTCCTTCTCCCAGTCCGTCCCCGTCCGCGTCCCCAGCCAGGCAACGACCACCGACGCCACGCCCTCGCCTTCGGACGACGCCACGCCATCCGACGACGCCACGCCTTCCGACGACGCCACGAACGACGCCGGCGACGACCGCGGCCGACGCCACGGTGGCAACGGAGCAGACGACGGCCCCACCCACGACGCAGGTGACGACCGTGGTGGCGATCGTGACCGCGGTGACGACAACTCCGGCCCCGGCAGCGAGAACTCCGGACCCGGCGATGGCGGTGGCGACGACAACTCCGGCCCCGGCTCCACCAGCAGCGGTTCCGGCGGCTCGTCCGGGTCTGGCTCCTCCGGGTCTGACTCCTCCGGGTCCGGCTCGAGCGGGTCCGGCTCGAGCGGCTCCGGCCGCAGCGGCTCCGACGATGACAGCGGCCACCACTCCGGTGGCGACGACGACGGTGGGCACCACTCGGGCGGCGACGACAGTGGCGGATCCGGTGGGCACGGATCCGACGACTGACCTCGAGTCCGACGCGGATTCCTCGGCGAACCAGCTCGCCGGGGAGTCTTCCACGCCTGCGGACGGAGATGAGACGCCCGACGACCGGTCACAGGACGTCGGGTGGCGCACGGTCGCTGCTCCCGACCAGGAGATGGTCGGGGACTCGCCGGTCTCGGCGCGACGCGTGCTGGTTCAGCTGGGCATCGGCATCCTCGTCGTACTGGCCGTGGTCACCGTCGGGGGCTCGCTGGCGGCCCGCAAGCTCGCCGAGCGGGAGGCCGTCAACGATGCGGTGAACCTGACCGACGTGTTTGCCGAGACGGTCATCCGCCCTGCCCTCACCGACCAGCTGGCCGCCGGGCAACCGGCAGCACGCGAGACCTTCGACGACCTGGTCCGCGCCCACGTCCTGGGTCCCTCCGTGGTGCACGTCAAGCTCTGGACGCCCGACGGGCGGGTCGTCTACGCCGACGAGCCGGAGCTGGTCGGCAAGACCTTCGACCTCGACGACGACCAGACCGCTGCCTTGGACAAGTCCGAGACGCGCGCCGACATCTCCGACCTCGATCGTGACGAGAACACGCTGGACGGCCAGGCGGGTGACAAGCTCGTCGAGGTCTACCGCCCGGTCTGGACGGACACCGGCCAGAAGATGCTCTTCGAGATCTACGCACCGTACGACCAGGTCAGCCAGCGCACCGGGCAGCTGTGGCGCGGCTTCGCCGGCGTCACCCTCAGCAGCCTGCTGCTCTTCCTGGTGCTGATCTCACCGCTGTTCTGGCACCTGTTCACTCGCGTACGCCGCAACCAGCAGCAACGCGAGGTCCTCCTGCAGCGATCGGTGGATGCCTCCAGCAACGAGCGAAGGCTGATCGCCGCGACGCTGCACGACGGACCCGTCCAGGACCTCGCTGCGACCTCCTTCGTGGTCGCCGGCGCAACGGCGCGGGCCAAGGCCGCCGGTCAGCACTGGCTGGTGGATGAGCTCCAGAACGTCGCCGGCTCGGTACGCGCCTCCATCCGCGCGCTGCGGTCCTTGCTGGTCGACATCTATCCGGCGAGTCTCGCCCAGGCCGGCCTCGGCGCCGCGCTCGACGACCTCGTCCAGTCACTCCACGCACCGGGGCTCGAGGTTCGGCTGCACCACGACGACGCCGAGGAGCTCGGCCTCACGCCCGACCAGGAGCGCCTGGTCTACCGGGTGGCCCAGGAAACACTGCGCAACGCGGCCAAGCACGCGGTGCCGTGCACCGCGACCGTCACCCTCTACCGCGTCGACGACGAAGTCGTCCTCGACGTGCTCGACGACGGCAACGGCTTCGACCTCGACGCGCAGTTCGCCGACCCCGAGCCCGGTCACTTCGGGCTGCAGCTGCTCTCCGACCTGGCCGCTACCGGAGGCGCGCTGCTCCAGGTCGCCTCGGTCCCGGGGCGGGGTACCCACTGGCGGCTGCGCATCCCGCAGGACGCGTCCTCGCCCCTCGACACGGAAGAGAACCCCCATGACTGAGCTGATCACGGTGCTGCTGGTCGACGACCACCAGATGGTGCGCACCGGCCTTGCCACCCTCCTCGGGTCGACCGAGGACATCCGGGTGGTCGCACAGGCGGGGGAGGGGGCCCAGGCCGTCGCCGAGGCCGCGGCCCAGCGGCCCGACGTCGTCCTGATGGACCTGTCGATGCCGGGTGTCGACGGAGTCGAGGCGACGCGCAGGATCCTCGAGGCGCAGCCCGAGATCAGGATCGTCGTGCTCACCAGCTTCTCCGACCACGAACGCGTCAGCGATGCCCTTGCCGCCGGGGCGGTGGGTTATCTGCTCAAGGACTGCGAGCCGGCCGACCTGCTCGCCGCCGTGCGTGCTGCCGCGGCCGGCCACGTGCCGCTCGACCCGCGCGTGGCCGGCGTACTCCTTCCGGATGCCGGGGTGTCCCGTCCCGAGGACGCCATGAGCCCCCGCGAGCTCGAGGTGCTCCGGCTGGTGGCACAGGGGCTCGCCAACAAGCAGATCGGTCGCCGGCTCGGCATCAGCGAACGCACCGTCAAGGCGCACCTCGGCCGGGTGTTCCGCCAGCTCGGGGTGGCCGACCGCACGAGCGCCGCGCTCTGGGCCCACGACCACCTGCCCGACCGGGTCGGCTAGCGCGACAGCTTGGCGCGACCGTTCAGCCTGGCCACGAAGATCGCAGAGCCAGGCGTGAGCATGCCTCGCACCCGGCTCCACCCACCCCACGTGCGGTCGTGGTCGGCCGGCCACTCCGGCTCGTGGAGGTCGGTCAGCACGAAGCCGCTGCGGGCCAGCGCGCCGACCCAGTCGCCGATGGTCCGGTGGTGCTCGACGTACCTCGTCTCACCCGTCACGTCGTCGACCTCGACGTACGGCGTCCGGTCCCAGTAGGACTGCGACGCGACCAGCCCCGCCTCGGCCGGGTCGTCGGGGAACATCCATCGCGTCGGGTGGGTGACCGAGAACGCGAACACCCCGCCCAGGCGCGTCACTCGCGCGACGTCCACGACCAGTGCCTCCGCGTCGGCCACGAACTGCAACGCTCCGAAGGCGGAGAAGACGACGTCGAAGCTCGCGTCGGCGAACGGCATTCCTGCCGCGGACGCGCAGAGAGTCGGTACGACGACCCCGTGCTCGTCGTCGATCCGGCGGCTGTGCTGGAGCTGTCGCATCGAGACGTCGATTCCGACCGGCCGACCACCGCGGACGAGTACCCAACGGGAGCACTGTCCGGCCCCGCACCCGATCTCGAGCACGTCCTTGCCGGACACGTCGCCGAGCGCCCGTACGTCGTCCTCACGCAGCCCCTCGGGACCCCAGAGGAACCCGTGGTCGCCGAGGAACTCGCCGTGGGTGGACTGGTACTCGTCCGCATAGGCGTCCCAGTCGGCGCGGTTGGCCCGCAGCGACTCGGCCTCGCCGACCGGCCGCCGCTCAGGCCTCACTCCTGACACGCTCGCAGGCTAGCCCTACTCCCGCCACGTGGCAGGGTCTGGCGCATGGACGGCTTCCCCACCTCGCTGCAACCGCTCCCCGGCGGGTTCAGCGGCGAGACCTTCCTCGGCGACGTCGCGGGGGACCAGGTCGTGGTCCGGATCTACGGACCGCGTTCGGCCTGGCGCGGTGCTGCTGCGCCCGAGATCGACGCAGCCGTGATCGAACTCGTCCGCGGACTGCTACCGGTCCCCACCGTCCTGGAGGTACGCCGCGGCAACCCCGATGTGGACCTTCCCGGACTGCTGGTCACCTCGAAGCTGCCGGGGGAGCGACTCGACCTGGTGCTGCCGACTCTCCCGCCGGACGACCGCCGCCGAGTCGGGGAGCGTCTCGGCACCCTCGTCGGCCGACTCGGCCACCTGGCGCAGCCGCGGCACGGTGTCTTCGCCGACAGGTCCCTGCGCCTCGTCGATCTGCCGCCCGTCATGAGGGACCTGCCGACGTGGCTCGAATTCCACGCGGAGGCGCTCGACCCAGCCCTGCTCGACGGGCTGCTTCCCCTCGTCGAGGAGGCCCAGGACCTCTTGGAGGAGGATCGCCGAGCGTGCCTGGTGCACTCCGACCTGAACGCAAAGAACCTGCTCGTGGACGTCGACAGCCTCGAGCTCACGGGCGTCGTCGACTGGGAGTTCGCGCACAGCGGGCTGCCCTGGACCGACCTGGGCAACCTGCTCCGCTTCGAGCGCGAGGAGCTGCTGGTCGAGGCGGTGCTGGACGGCTATCGGAGCCTGATGCCGACGGTCCCCGACGATGTGCTCGACCGCGCCAGGGCGGCCGATCTCTTCGCGCTGCTGGAGCTGGCCGCCCGGCGCAGCGACGACCAGGTCGTCGTACGCTCACGGGAGTTGCTGGCAGCCATCGCCAGCACCGGAGACCTGCACGCCGTCGCCTCCTGAGCGCCTCGGTTGGACGCTCACACCCGAGGGCCGATAGACTGGGCGGTGCGCCAGAAGTCTGCCTGAGTCTCAGACGGAGCAGCCTCTCGCTCGCTGTCGGCCCAATACGGGGAACCGTGATGGGCGAACGACCAATAATCGTGATGGTGAAAATGGGTTTCTGCGCGTGCCCGCACAACTTCTATCCACCCGAAGGTTCCTCTTCCACATGACGATTTCCCCAACTCTTTCCGACGCACCGCAGGTCGCAGTGAACGACATCGGTTCCGAGGAAGATTTCCTCGCCGCCATCGATGCGACGATCAAGTACTTCAACGATGGCGACATCGTCGAAGGCACCATCGTCAAGGTCGACCGCGACGAGGTCCTCCTGGACATCGGCTACAAGACCGAGGGCGTCATCCCCTCGCGTGAGCTGTCCATCAAGCACGACGTCGACCCCAACGAGGTCGTCCAGGTCGGCGACAAGGTCGAGGCCCTGGTTCTCCAGAAGGAGGACAAGGAAGGCCGTCTGATCCTGTCCAAGAAGCGCGCACAGTACGAGCGCGCCTGGGGCACCATCGAGCAGGTCAAGGAAGAGGACGGCGTCGTCGAGGGCACCGTCATCGAGGTCGTCAAGGGCGGCCTGATCCTGGACATCGGCCTGCGCGGCTTCCTGCCCGCGTCGCTGGTGGAGATGCGTCGTGTGCGCGACCTGCAGCCGTACGTCGGCCAGACGCTCGAGGCGAAGATCATCGAGCTGGACAAGAACCGCAACAACGTCGTGCTCTCGCGTCGTGCGTGGCTCGAGCAGACCCAGTCCGAGGTCCGCCACGGTTTCCTGACCCAGCTCCAGAAGGGCCAGATCCGCAAGGGCGTCGTGTCCTCGATCGTCAACTTCGGTGCGTTCGTGGACCTCGGCGGCGTCGACGGTCTGGTGCACGTCTCCGAGCTGTCCTGGAAGCACATCGACCACCCGAGTGAGGTCGTCACCGTCGGTGACGAGGTCACCGTCGAGGTGCTCGACGTCGACATGGAGCGCGAGCGCGTGTCCCTGTCGCTGAAGGCCACCCAGGAAGACCCGTGGCAGCACTTCGCCCGGACCCACCAGATCGGTCAGATCGTGCCGGGCAAGGTCACCAAGCTGGTGCCGTTCGGTTCGTTCGTCCGCGTCGAGGAGGGCATCGAGGGCCTCGTGCACATCTCCGAGCTGGCCGAGCGCCACGTGGAGATCCCCGAGCAGGTCGTGCAGGTCAACGACGACGTCATGGTCAAGATCATCGACATCGACCTCGAGCGTCGCCGGATCTCGCTGTCGCTGAAGCAGGCCAACGAGACCGCCACCGCGGCCGAGTCGGAGGAGTTCGACCCGACCCTCTACGGCATGTCCGCGACGTACGACGACCAGGGCAACTACATCTACCCCGACGGCTTCGACCCCGACACGGGCGAGTGGCTCGAGGGCTACGACGACCAGCGCAAGCTCTGGGAAGACCAGTACGCCAAGGCGCATGCCCGCTGGGAGGCGCACGTCAAGCAGCAGGCCGAGGCCAAGCAGGCCGAGGTCGAGGCCGGCGAGGCCACGTCGTACTCCAGCGGTGGCGAGGCCCCCGCAGAGGAGCCCGGCGAGGCAGCCGAGGGCGGCTCGCTCGCCTCGGACGAGGCGCTGCAGGCGCTCCGCGAGAAGCTCACCGGCGGGAACCAGTAACTCCCGCACGTTGATCTGAGACAGGAGCCCGGTCCCCATGAGGGGGCCGGGCTCCTGTGTCTTTCTCGGCGGGTATGGCCTGGAGCACCTTTCCCGGCCCTGACGAGGCCCGCATCACACCCTGCGTGTTGCCTTGGCCACAAACGGGCCTGGAAACGGACATTGGATTTTCTTTGTTACTGGTCGGTTACTTACAGTTGGCGGCGCCTGGGGTTTCCGGTTGAGGGACCGACCCAGTGCCACGCCGCAGCGGAAGTCGCCCGGCGTTTCACATTGAGGGAGAGGAACGCGCCAGCATGCGCAAATCATTGCTGGCCGGAGGAATCGTCGTGCTCGCAGCCGTCCTGGCTGTGCTCGTGGGTGCGCCCTTCGGTCTTGAGTTGGACACATACGCCCTGATCGGGGTTGCCATGGGTGCCGTCGTGGCGCTGGTTCCGGACGGCCGTCCCGGCCTTCGGCTCGCCGGGTTCGCCTCGGGTGTGCTGGTCATGTGGGTCGGCTACCTGGTCCGCGCGGCGTTGCTGCCGGACACGGTCGGCGGTCGCGCCACGGCCACGTTCCTGGTGCTCGCGCTGTGCGCCGTGGTCGCGGCTCTCACCGCGGGTCGGATCCCGGTGTGGTCGACCTTCGCCGGTGCCGCGACGCTCTTCGGTGCGTACGAGGCCACCTTCGCCGCTGCGCCGCCCGAGGTCGCCTCGACCTCCGTCACGGCGCTGACGGCAGTTGCTCTCACCGCCGCCCTCGGCTTCCTGGCGGCGTCCTTCGTCGCCCCGGACACCGTGACCCCGGCCCTGCCCACGGTCAACGCCGACGAGAGCAATGACCACGACGAAAACGACCAGGACGAGAACGACCAGGACGAGAACGACCAGGAAGTGGACCGCGAGCTCGAGGCTCTCGACGCCAGCCTCGACGAGATGATGGAGAGCTCCAAGTGAACCGCCGCACCAACTACGTACTGCGCACCTCCGCAGTCTCCGCCGCGATCCTGATCGCCGGCGTCGCCGTCTGTGGGCCCGCTGCGGCCGCCGGCGGTGACGTGCACGTCGTGAACACCGAGACGGTGCAGGTCTACACCTCGCCAACCGGCAAGGTCGACACCAAACGTCTCTACGAGCAGCTCTCGCTGACCGGTTCCGGATCGGTCGACCTCCACAACCCCGTCGCCACTGACGGTCTGCGCAACCTCGACGGGTTCAAGGACCTCGACGTCTCCAACGGCAACCAGGTCGTGAAGATGGACGTGGACGGCAAGGAGCGGCTGCGCAGCCTCAGCAACTTCGACGGCGAACTGCCCCTCGACGTCAAGGTCGAGTACTTCCTCGACGGCAAGGCTGTCGAGGCCTCGGACGTCGTTGGCAAGAGCGGCGAGCTCGAGGTTCGTTACACCGTTCGCAACCAGACCGGTCAGGCGCAGAAGGTCACCTTCCCCGACGGCAACGGCGGCACGGTCACCAAGACGGTGGACGTCCCGATCCCGATGGTCGGCACCCTGACCACGACCGCGCCAGCCGGCTTCACCGACGTGACGTCCAAGGCTGCGAACCTGGCCGGCGACGGCAAGGGCGGTACCAAGCTGTCCTTCACCATGACCCTCTTCCCGCCGATCGGCTCGGACACCGCGGTGATCGGCTACAAGGCCAGGATCACCGACGGCGTCGTCCCTCGTGCGTCGATCCAGGCGCTCCCGGTCAACCCGCTGGAGAGCCCGACCTTCGAGGCCGCCGCCAGCGGCTACCAGGGTGGCGCCAAGACCGGAGCCGACCTGGTCGCCGGCGCGAGCGAGATCGACGCCAACCTGCTCAAGCTCCGTGACGGGGCGCAGGACCTGTTGGCAGGGCTGATCAAGCTCAGCGACGGCGCCGACCAGCTCGAGGCAGGGCTTGCCGGCGAGGCCGCTCCCGGCTCGAAGAAGCTGGCCGAGGGTGCCAGGAAGCTGGACGGCGGCACGGGCGACGCTCTCGCGGGCAGTACCAGGCTCACCGAAGGCCTCGGCCAGATCAGCGGTGGTCTCGGCCAGCTGGCCGACAGCTCCGCAGGCCTTCCGAAGGCCAAGGACGGTATTGCGCAGCTCCGAGCGGGCGTCGACCTGATCCTTGCCAACCTCGGGTCCGTCGACCAGCCGAAGACCTTGATCGGCGGCCTCGCGGGTCTCGACTCCGGCCTGGCCAGGCTGAAGGCCGGCAGCGACCAGCTGGTTCCGGGGTTGCAGCAGCTCAACGACGCCGGGTCGGGTCTCCCGGCCGCCAAGGGTGGCGTCGACACGGTCAAGGCCGGCCTCGACGATGCGGTGCGTCAGGGCGGGAGCGTGGACGAGCTCATCGGTGGGCTCCAGATGCTCAAGCAGCTGCCGGCCTGCGCGGACAACCCCGCATGTGCCGGGTTGGTGACGCAGCTCCTCGGAGGTGCCCAGAAGAGCAAGAGCGACCTGACCACCGCGGCCGCCGGCCTCGGACGCGTCTCCGGGGGCCTCGGCCAGGCGGTTGGCGGGCTGAGCAGCCAGATCCTCCCGGGTGCGCAGCAGATCCAGGCAGGACTGGGTGACGCCAAGGACGGGTCCGCCCAGCTCAGCGACGGTGCCGCCAGGCTCAAGGGTGGCGTGCAGCAGGTCGCGGGTGGCCTGGGTGAGCTCTCCGACGGTGTCGCGGCTGCGGTCCAGGGTGTCCTGCAGCTGTCCTCTGGTGCCAACGACGCACATGCAGGCAGCTCGGACCTCACCGATGGTCTCGGCCTCATCCATGGCGGCACGGGCGAGCTCGCCGGCGGGGCGGACAAGCTCGCCGACGGTCTGGGCGATGCCGCCGACGGCTCGGGCCAGCTCAGCGACGGTCTCCGCCAGGCCAAGGAGGGGGCCCCGGCCCTGCCCAACGGTGCGCAGCGTTTGTCTGACGAGGGCACCAAGCAGGTGGTCGAGGCCGGCAAGAAGACTGCCCAGAACTACGGCGAGCTCGCCGCGGTCATGAGCGCCGGCGCGAAGCGGGCCGACGCCGAGAAGATGGTCGAGGGTGCACCTGCGGACGCCATGGGTCTCGCGGCGTACAGCTACGAGATCGGGGGCGAGGACGGCGAGGGTCACCGCAACCTCGAGCGCGGTCTCGGTGCGCTCATGTTGCTGGCGATGGCCGGCGGCACGTTCCTGGTGCGTCGTCGGCTGGGCCGCGCCTGATCCCAGGGCAGGAGCCAGTCGTCGAAGGGCGCTCACCGCAACGGTGGGCGCCCTTCGCGCAGCACGACGCCCTCAGATCACCCCCGCTGCCCGGGCCGGCTCGGCGTACGCCTCGGCCAGGGTGGCGATCGTCTCGTGTGCGTTGAGGCCGCTGGGATTGGGCACCACCCACAGCTCGGCGCCCTCAAGCGGCTCGTCCTGCCGGCCGAGGGAGGCGGTGCGCACCCCGAACGCCTGTCGGTACGCCGTGATGCCGAGTACCGCGACCACCTGCGGTCGACGCTGGGTGACCAGGGCGCGCAGGTTCTCACCGCCCTGGCGCAGCTCGGCAGCGCTCAGCTCGGCAGCGCGGGCGGTGGCCCGGCGTACCAGGTTGGTGATGCCGAGGCCGCGTGCCCGGAACCGGTCGCGGTCGGCGTCGGTCATGCCGGCCGAAGGGCTGACCGGCTCGGTCACGATCCCGGCCCGGAGCAGGGCTGGGTAGAAGCGATTGGCCGGGTGCGCGAAGTGGGTCTGCACCGCGGCAGTCCACAACCCGGGGTTGATGCCGACGAACAGGAGCTTCAGGTCGTCCGAGCCCGTCGGAAGCAGGTCGGGCACCTCGACGTCGCGGAAGGACTCCAGCTCGGCCTTGCTGAACCCCATCAGTCCGCCAGCAGGGCCGGCAGGTCGAGGCGACGCACCTTGCCCGTCGGGGTTCGGGGGAGCGTCTCGATGCGGTGGTACACCTTGGGGCGCTTGGCCGGCGCGAGGTGATCACGGGCATGTGCAGCAAGCACGCCGTCGCCGACCGGGCCCACCACGGCAGCGCACACCCGCTGTCCCCACTGGTCGTCATCGACGCCGTAGACCGCGATGTCGTCGACACCTGCGACCTCGCCCAGGACGTGCTCGACCTCGGCGGGGTAGACGTTGACCCCGCCGCTGATGATCAGGTCCTCACGCCGACCGTCGAGGTAGACGTACCCCTCGTCGTCGATGCGGCCGAGGTCACCGACGGTGAAGGCCGGGCCGTCGGCCGTCTCCCGCCATGCGGCGGCGGTCTTCTCGGGATCGTGGAGATAGGTGAACCGCCCATGAGGGGGTACGACGCACCACAGGTGGCCGTCCTCGTCCACGGTCATCAACCGGCCCGGCCGCGCCCGGCCGAGCGTGCCCGGTCGCTCCAGCCAGTCCTCGCTCCGGCAGGCGGTGAACTGACCCTCGCTGGAGCCGTAGAACTCCCACGTCGACCCGTCCGGGAACTCCTCGATCAGCCGGCGCTTGGTCCACTCCGGACAGGGTGCGCCGGCATGTGCGACCAGCCGGAACGACGAGAGGTCCGGCGCACCTCCCTCAGAGTCGAGCAGAGCGTCCCAGTGGGCGAAGAGGCGCTGGAGGTGGGCCGGCACGCAGAACATCGAGGTCGGCCGGTGCTCCTCGATCGCAGCGTTCACGACGGCCGGGTCGAAGGGACCGGGCAGGACGACACTCCCGCCGGCCAGCAGCGTGCCCATGGCGAACCTCAGCGGGGCGGAGTGGTGGATCGGGCTGAGCACCAGGTTCACGTCGTCGGCCGAGAACCCCCAGAGCTCACGCTCCTCCGCCAGCAAGGCCTCGGCCTCGGTCGGCGGCAGCAGGCCGGACCAGACGCCCTTGGGCCGTCCGGTCGTGCCGCTTGTGAGGTGGATCGGCCGTCCCCGCGGCGGGCCGAGGGACGGCTCGTCAGGATAGGCAGTCAGCAGGTCCGCGACCTGGTCCTGCTGAGTGATCACGAGCTTCGGGTCGACGTCGGCGAGCAGCTCCTCGCGCTCGCTCGCGGTCAGACCGGTGTCCATCGGGACCGGGAAGACGCCCCGGCGCAACAGGCTGATCACCAGCTCGACGTACGCGGTCGACCCCGGAACGAGCAGGGCCACCCGGTCGCCGGGGGAGAGGTCGTACTCGGACACCCCGCGATCCTGTCAGTTCTAGACCTGTGGCTCGCAGGGTGATCCGCCAGGGGGTCTCGTTGCGACAGTGGGGACGTGGAGCGCGAAGAGGTCACCGACGCCGACCTGGTGAAGCAGGTCGCACGTGGTGACGAGAGCGCGCTCCGCGAGCTGTTCGACCGGCACGCGGCGTGGCTCAGGCTTCGCCTGTTGCGCCGTACGTCGGACGCGGACCTGGTCGCCGACGTCCTCCAGGACACCTTCGTGGCGGTGTGGAGCAGCGCACGCCGCTACCGGGGCGAGGGGGACGTCGGCGCCTGGATCTGGGGCATCGCCATCCGACGACTGATCTCGAAGCTCCGCGGCCACCGCGAGCCAGCCCCGGCCAGCGCCGAGGTGATCTCAGCCGCGACACCGGTCATGCAGAGCGCCGAGGACGAGCTGCTCGTCGCCGTCGAGCACGGCGACCTCGGCAGCGCACTGCACCGCCTCTCCCCGGAGCTGCACGCCGTGGTCCAGGCAACCGTCCTCGACGGACTCACCACCCGGGAGGCGGCGCGGCTGCTCGGCCTCCCCCAAGGCACGGTCAAGAGCCGCATGCGCGCTGCCAGGGTGCAGCTGCGCGGCGGCCTGCTGGCCGGGAACGGGAGCTTGTGATGACCGCGATCGCGAACTGGCACGCGGGGCCCGAGCTGCTCGGCCGCTACGCCGACGGCACCCTGGGGCGGGCCGGCCAGGCAGCCCTCGAGACCCACCTGACGAGTTGCGCGGAGTGCCGCGCCGAGGCCAACCGGCTCGTGGCCGAGGAAGCGCTCGAGCCCGTGTGGACCGGCATCACGACCGCGATCTCGGCTCCCCGACTCGCACTGCCGCTCCGGTTGCTCGCAGGTCTCGGCGCGCGGCACACCGATCTGGTGGTGCTCCGTGCCTCGAGCGCGGTCTTCGTCTCCTGGGCCCTGGCAGTCGCCGGTGCCTTGATCTTCGTGGCGATCGCCGGGTCGCTGAGCACGATCGAGCAGCAGGTCTTCTACGCGGCGGTGGCTCCGTTGCTCCCCGCGATGCTCGTCGCCACGGCGTACGACGCCTCCGATCCCACTCGCGAGCTGCTGGCCGCAACCCCCTTCAGCAAGCTCCGGGTCGCACTCCTGCGGACCGCGCTCGCCGTGGCGGCTGCCCTGCCCGTGGTGGTGCTCATGGGCGTCCTCGTGCCCGGGCTCGAAGGTCAGCGTGGAGCCTGGTTGCTGCCGTCCCTGACCCTGACCGTCGTCGCGCTCGTGCTGCTGACGTGGTTGGCGGCGCCGCTGACGATCGGCGTACTCGCCACGTCATGGGTGCTGCTCGTCACCGCCTGGACCACGAGGGCGTCACTCGACACCGTCACCAGCGTGGCCGTCCAGGGCGCCTTCCTGGCCCTCGCCCTCGTCGCCGCGTTGACCCTGGTCTGGCGGCTCACCGACATCCGAATCACCACAGTCCGACCGGGAGGCCGCTCATGACCGCCATCGCCGTGCTCCGCGGGGTGTCGAAGACCTACGGGTCCACTCGCGCGCTCCACCCGCTCGACCTGGAGCTGCACCCGGGCGTGATCGGACTGCTCGGTCCCAACGGTGCCGGGAAGTCGACGCTGCTCCGCCTGCTCGCGACCTCGTTGCGCCCGTCCTCCGGCTCGATCACCGTGGCCGGCCACGAGGTGACCGGGACGCTGCCCGACCGCACCGCCGCACGCAGGGTGCTCGGGTACCTCCCCCAGGAGGTCGGGCTCCCGCAGCGGATGACCGGCTTCGGCTTCCTCGACTACATCGCCGTCCTCAAGGAGTGGAGCAACACCAACGCGCGCCATGCAGAGGTGCGCCGCGTGCTCGAGCTGGTCGGGCTCGGCGACCGTGGCACCAAGCGCATCTCCGCCCTCTCCGGCGGTCAGCGCCACCGGCTCGCCCTTGCCCAGTCACTGATGGGTGACCCGCGCCTGGTCGTCCTCGACGAGCCCACCACGGGCCTCGACCCCGAGCAACGCGCGTCCCTGCGCGGCATCCTCTCCGAGCAGGCGCGCACGAGCGCCGTGCTGCTCGCCACCCACCAGACCGAGGACGTGTCGGCCCTGTGCGACCGTGTCATCGTCCTCGACGCCGGCGAGATCTGCTTCGACGGGACCGTGCGCGAGCTGATCGCGACCGCCGAGGGCGAGGTCTGGGTCGGCCCCGAGGCCAATGTCGGCGCCCACGCGTCCTGGCGGACCGGGGCCGGCGAGGTGCGGTCGGTTGGTGGCCGGCCCCATCCGGACTCGCGCGCGGCGGAACCCGCGACCGAGGACGCCTACCTGCTGCTGCGCAACAGATCACACACTGATGAAGGAGCAGTCCGATGACCCAGACCACCCGCCCCGCCACGGACCTGGCGGCCCTGCCCGCCCTGGCCCGGCACGAGATCAAGCGCTACGCCCGGCACCCGTTGTTCCTGGTCGGCGCCGCCCTGACCACCGTCCTGTGCGCGATGGGACCCGACGAGGGCTCGTCCCTGGGTCACGTGATCGTCCCGGCGATGGGACTCGGCGTGTTCGGCCTGCTTGTGATGGTCTCGCTGGTGCGGGCCTCCGACCAGGCCCACGAGGCTGCGGGGACGGTTGTCGCCAGCGAGCGCACCCGCACCCTCGCCCTCGCCATTTCAACCGTAGTGCCGTTCGTCGCCGGCTTGCTGTTCTTCGCCTGGGCGGTCTGGGCCTACCACGACCAGCCGCCCGGAGCCGGCACGGTGCCGTTCGGTGACGTGGGCTACGCCTGGTCCTACGCCCTGATGTTCGCCCTCGGCACGATCTCGGCGGTCGGCGGGCCCATCCTGGGCCTGGTGATCGGCCGGTGGCTCCCGTTCCGGGGCGCGGGGATCATCAGCGCGGTCGTGCTGATCATGCTGACCATCGTCTTCCAGGGCATCGTCGAGCCGCTGCGGTACTTCCGCGAGTTCATGCCCTGGACCTACTTCGGTGGCCCCTACGGCATCGAGGGCGACCCCGAGCGCTGGCTGATTCTCACCGGGTCACCCTTCTGGTACTGCCTCTACCTGGTAGCCCTGTGCGCGATCGGGGTGGTCATCGCCCTGCTGCACGACCGTGAGCAGCCCCGGCTGACCCTGGTTCGCGTGCTCGTGGGCCTCACCGTCCTGGCCATCGTGCTCTTCGTGCTCACGATGACGACCGGTGTCCAGGAGGTCATGGTCAACCCGTTGCCCGGCAAGGCATGACCTGACATGACCCGTCACGCGGTCCGCGGCGTGCCGTGGCTGGTGGTCCTCTTCACTTTGACCCCGGTCCCGGCACTGCTGCGGATCGTCGAGCAGTGGCCCTACACGATGTGGCCGCTGCAGGGCATCGCGGTCGGCATGGTCGCGGCAGCCGCCGCCTGGTGCTTCGACGAGACCGCCGCCGCCGTCATCGACACGTTGCCGCGCAGCCTCGCGTGGCGCACGGCATCGCGTCTGCTCGGCGTGACAGTGGTCCTCGGCGTCTGGTTGCTCTCGGTCAGCTGGACGTCGACCGCCTACTTCGGCCGGCCGGGTCACGTGGCCTGGCAGGGGGTGGCCGCCATCGCGGCCGGATCGGCGTACGCCACCTGGCGGCGGAGCAGGGGTACGGCGACCCCGGCCCTGGGCGCGGCGACCGGGCTCGTCTGCGGCGCCTCGTTCGTCGCGCTCGCCAGGCCGCTGGAGAACCGGCTGCCGGTGTTCCCCTACCTCGACAACGGCCCGTGGGCGTTCAGCGCGGTGCTGTGGACCGTCATCGGGGTGGCCTCCCTCGCCGTCCTGGCCGTCCTCCTGCTGGAACCCGCCACTGGACAAGACCACCAGCACGGCGATTTCGGGTGATTCCCGGCGCTCGGGACGTTTCTCATCCAGACTGTCCGCGTGATTCGCCTCGAGCTGTTCTTCGGGCTGGTCGTGTTCGCGATGTGGGTCTTCTCCCTTGTGGACGTGGTCAGCAGTGACGAAGGTGCCATCCGCCACCTGCCCAAGCTGTGGTGGCTCCTGATCGTCTTGTTCTTCCCCTTCGCCGGTTCAGTTGCCTGGCTGGTCGCGGGCCGTCCTGCCGGCGGTCCCAGGACCTCCAAGCACCAACGGGCGATGCCGCAGTACCCCGAGTACGACCGGCCGGGTCGCGCCGCCGCGACCAGCCCGGACGACGACGACGAGTTCCTGCGCAAGATCCGCGAACGCGCGGAAGAGCAGCGCCGGGCGTACCGCGAGGAGCGTCTGCGCAAGGAGCGCGAGGCGCGCGGCGAGGACTCAGGAACAGAACCAGCGGGATAGCGTCGCGCCCATGCGCGTCGGACTGACCGGGGGAATCGCTTCGGGCAAGAGCACGGTCGCGGCGATGCTGGAGGACCTCGGGGCAGTGGTCATCGACGCCGACGTGATCGCCCGTGAGGTGGTCGCGAAAGGTACCGCGGGACTGGCGGCCGTCGTCGAGGAGTTCGGCGATGAGCTGCTCGGTCCGGATGGCGAGCTCGACCGGCCGGCCATGGGTCGGCTCGTCTTCAGCGACGAGGGAGCCCGCCGCCGGCTCGAGGCGATCATCCATCCGCTGGTCTTCGAGCGGATCGTGGAGCTCGAGGAGGAGGCACCGGCGGACGCGATCGTCGTACACGACATCCCACTGCTGGCGGAGAACGGTCGCGGCGGTGACTTCGACGCGGTGATCGTCGTCGACGCACCCGCCGAGGTCCAGCTGCAGCGGATGACCGGTGACCGTGGCTGGACCGACGAGGACGCGAGGTCCCGGATCGCTGCGCAGGCCTCGCGGGAGGACCGCCGCGCGATCGCCACCCACCTGATCGAGAACACCGGGACGCGCAAAGACCTCCGCGGGCGGGTCGCGGAGGTCTTCGCTGAGGTGGTCTCGGCGGGGAACCGGGACGACTGAATCGTCAGGCCGCTCCGACCCGCCGAGCGGTCTCGGGTGGGCTGCTCAGGCGGCGAGGTCCGGGTCGGCCAGACGACGCAGCTTCGCGATCGCCTCGCGTTCGAGCTGCCGCACGCGCTCGGCGGAGATGCCGTGGCGGGCACCGATGTCGGCCAGCTTGTGCTGGCGTCCGTCGGTCAGCCCGTAGCGCGACCGCACGATGTCGGCGGACCGCTCGTCGAGCAGGTCGACCAGCGTGTTCAGCCGGTCGCGCGACTCGGTGTCGAGCACGGTCAGGTCGGGACCGGGCGAGCTCTCCTGGGCGATCAGGTCACCGAGCGAGGTGTCGCCGTCCTCGTCCACCGGGGTGTCGAGGCTGACGTGGTCGCGGCCCCACGACATCAGGTCGATGACCCGCTCGATGTCCATGTCGAGCTCGGCGGCGATCTCCTCGGGCTCCGGGTCACGGCCCAGCTGGCGCTCGAGGGTGCGGCGCGCCGAACCGACCTGGTTGAGCTCCTCCACGACGTGCACGGGCAGCCGGACGACGCGAGCCTGCTGGGCGATACCGCGGGTGATCGCCTGGCGGACCCACCAGGTCGCGTAGGTGGAGAACTTGTAGCCCTTGGCGTAGTCGAACTTCTCGACGGCGCGGATCAGGCCGGTGTTGCCCTCCTGGATCAGGTCGAGCATCGGCATCTGGCTGCGGCCGTACTTGCGGGCGATGGAGACGACGAGGCGGAGGTTGGCGTTGATGAAGCGCTGCATGGCGCGCTCGCCCTCCTCGACGAGCCAGCGCAGCTCGGCCTCGTTGGCGTACTTGGGCGCGCCGCCCTTCTTCCGGCCGACGCGGCCTTCCTCGAGCAGCTTGCCGGCGAGCATGCCGGCCTCGATGGTCTTGGACAGCTCGACCTCGGTCTCGGCGTCCAGCAACGGCGTGCGAGCGATCTCGTCGAGGTAGAGGCCGACGCTGTCGCGGCCCTCGATCTCGCGCTCGTGGCGAATGGTGGTCATGGGGGGAAGTGCTCCCTTCCTACAGGGGCGGACCCGTCCAACGTGGTCCTGATAGGTCCAACGCTTGGCCGGGCCTGCGGATTCCCGCTGGTTCGGTTGCGACGCCGGTGCGACCGCGAATACGGCCTCATGAGTAGTGACGGCCCGAGTGGTCGCGAAGTTTCGCTTGTGCCCGAGTTCTCAGGCACTTCTCAGTCAGACCCCTGTGCCCGGGCAGACTGGATCCATGCACTCAGGACCGCACATCGATCTGAACGCTGACCTCGGCGAGGGCGTGACAGACGACCCCGGCCTCCTTCAGGTGGTCACCAGCGCCAACCTGGCCTGCGGTTTCCACGCCGGGGACGAGAAGACCATGCGGGCCGTGTGCACCGACGCAGCCGCCCGGGGAGTGGTGATCGGGGCCCAGGTGTCGTACCGCGATCGCGAGAACTTCGGTCGGCAGCACATGGACCCCGGCTCTGACCTGCTCACCGCGTGGGTACGGGAACAGGTCGAGCTGCTGACCGCGATCGCTGCGGAGTGCGGGACACAGGTGACCTACCTCAAGCCGCACGGCGCCCTCTACAACCGGGTGGTCGACGACGAGGACCAGGCGGCGGCGGTGCTCCGGGGCAGCGGGTCGCTGCCGGTGCTGGGGTTGCCGGGCTCGGCGATCCTGCGGTTGGCGGAGGCAGCCGGGCGGACCGGTGTCCGCGAGGGATTCCCGGACCGGGGCTACACCGAGAACGGCCGCCTGGTGCCTCGCGACCAGCCCGGAGCTCTGGTGGAGGGGGCCGACGCGATCGCCGCAAACGCCGTCGAGATGGCCGGCGGAGGTGAGGTGCAGTCGCTGTGCGTGCACGGGGACTCGCCGGGAGCGGTGGAGGCGGCCTCGTCCGTGCGTGCCTCGTTGCTGGAGGCGGGGTACGACGTGCGGCCCTGGGCCACCTGAGGACAGCGCGCCGTCGACCGGGGCTAGCCCAGCGGGGCCCACTTATCCACAGGGACCTGTGGATGACGTGTGGACAAACACCTGGACCTGTGGAGCGTTCGGCGTGTTCTGTGGGCGAGGTGGCTGCGGACCGAAAATGGTCGGAACAGTTTCGGAATTGCTCTTGTGCGCGAGTCCGCGGTCGCGTAGAAATCTCTTCACCGCAGCCCGCAAGGGTCGCGGTGGACCGGATGAATACTGCAGATCCCACTGGCGGGGAGACTCGCCGGAGGTCGTCAGTGATGGGACGACTGGACTCTGCGGGAGTCGCTGGTTCGGAGCGGTCATCACCGCCGTTCCACCGAGTGGGGTCCGCGGAAACTCATACTTTCCGCGGACCCCACGTCTAGTTCTGCGGAGAATTCCACGGCGGAACGAAATCAGAGTGCCCGCAAAGTGCACAGGGCGACAACGTTTTGCGAGGATCGCCACATGCGTGCGCGTTCGTTCGGAGACCGGGCCCTCCTCCTCGAGTGCGGTGGCACGGCCGAGGTGCGGGCGGCGTACGCCGAGGCGCTGCGTCGTCGCGAGGCCGGGGAGCTGCGCTGCACCGAGATCGTCCCGGCGGCCCGCACCCTCCTGCTCGACGGCCTCGATGATCCCGCCCAGGTGGCGGCGACCCTCGATGACTGGCCGACCCGGCCGCCGGACGACGAGGAGGGGGAGCTGGTCGAGCTGTCGGTCAGCTACGACGGTCCCGATCTGGAGTCGGTGGCGCGACACCTCGACCTCGAGGTCGACGAGGTGGTGCGTCGTCATCGGGACGCCGAGTTCGTGGTCGCGTTCTGCGGGTTCGCCCCGGGGTTCGCATACCTGACCGGCCTGCCCGAGGAGCTCGAGGTGCCCAGGCTGGAGGATCCTCGCTCGAAGGTGCCGGCCGGGTCCGTGGGCCTGGCCGGGACGTTCACCGGGGTCTACCCGCGGGCCTCACCCGGTGGCTGGCAGCTGATCGCGCGCACCGACGCCACGTTGTGGGACGTCGACCGTGACCCACCGGCGCTGCTCGCGCCCGGCACCAGGGTGCGGTTCGTCGATGGCTGATACCCGTTCCCTGGAAGTCACCGACGACGGCCTGCAGGTGACGGTCCAGGATCTCGGACGCCCCGGACAGGCACACCTCGGGGTGCCGCGGTCGGGCGCGCTCGACGAGCCCTCTCACCGTCTGGCCAACCGCCTGGTCGGGAATGCGGAGGAGGCGGCCACCCTGGAGTGTCTGGGCGGTCGGCTCGCGTTCCGGATCCAGAGCGCGGTGACCATCGCGGTCACGGGCGCCCAGGTGCCGGTGACCGTGTCCGGGCGGGGGCGCGACTGGGGCAACGCCGTCGCGGTGCCGGCCGGGGCGCTGGTCGAGCTCGGCGACGCCAGCTCCGGGCTGCGGGCCTACGTCGCGGTCTCGGGTGGCATCGACGTCGAGCCGGTGCTGGGATCGCGGTCGACCGACTTGCTCTCCGGCCTGGGACCCGCGCCCGTCACGGAGGGCGACGTGCTGCCGGTCGGCGCGCCCACGGGTGACCCCGTTCCCGTCGACACGGTGCGGCCACGTCGACCGACTCGCGAGCTGAGGCTGAGGCTCGGACCGCGTGAGGAGTGGTTCGACGACGAGTCGGTGAAGGCGCTGCGGGGAGCGTCGTACGTGGTGGGGAGTGCGTCGAACAGGATCGGCCTGCGGCTCGAGGGGGAGAAGATCCGGTGGCGTGCGAAGGACGAGCTTCCCAGCGAGGGGATGGTGCTCGGAGCGGTGCAGGTCCCGCCCAACGGGCAGCCGGTCGTGTTCCTCAACGACCACCCGACGACCGGGGGTTACCCGGTGATCGGGGTGGTGGTCGCCGACGACCTCCCGGTGTGCGCGCAGCTGCGGCCGGGCGACGAGATCACTCTTCGGGTGGTCTGAATGGCGAGAGCGCCGGGTCGGTCACCCCGAAGCTCAGCACGCGACCGGGCCCGGTCTCCGCGGTCTCGAACCGCACCGTGACGACGCCACGTCCCGAGCCCCACACCCAGCCGCGGCCGTGTCCTTCGTGCACGACGTCCATGCCGGGCGTCCAGCCGCGATGGCGGGAGGCGGCTTCGACCGCAGCCTCCGTCGCCCTGGCACTTTCCGGATCGGCGTCGACCTCCTCCTCGCTCTCGTCGGCGAAGAGGTCCTCCTGGATCCAGTCCGCGAGGCCGGACACACCCACACCGAGGAGGCGTACGCCGCTGGAGGTGTCCAGCTCGCCGAGGAGGGTGCGCGCCACCCGGGCGATCTGCCGGCTGTCGTCGGACGGTTCGGAGAGCGTCGCGGACCGGCTCAGCGTGGAGAAGTCGTGCAACCGGACCTTGATCGACACCGTGCGGCCGGACATCCGCGCCTTGCGCAGCCGCTCGGTCACCTTGGCGGCCTGACGCTCGAGCAGCGCGACCAGCAGCCGCGGGTCGACGTGGTCGGTGTCGTAGGTGTCCTCGACGCTGATCGACTTCGTCTCGCGCTCTGGTTCCACGGAGCGGTCGTCCTGGGCGCGCGCGAGGGCGAAGAGGCCGCTGCCGTGCGCCCGGCCCAGTAGCCGCACGAGCTCGTCCTCGGTGATCTGCTCGAGCTCCTCCACGGTGTGCACGCCCACGCGCCGCAGCCGCTCGGCCGTGGCCGGACCGACCCCGGGGATGACCGTGACCTGCATCGGACGGAGCAGGTCCTGCTCCATGCCCGGCGCGACCACGACGAGGCCGTCGGGCTTGTCGAGGTCGCTGGCGATCTTGGCGATCAGCTTCGAGGACGCGATGCCGACGGAGCCGGTGAGACCGCCGGTCACCTCGTGGACCCGCTCCTTGAGCTCGCGGCCGAGGGCGCTGACGGAGGCCATGCTGCGGTCCGGCAGGTCGGCCGCCTCGAGGTCCACGAAGGCCTCGTCGAGGGAGAGCGGCTCGATGACGGGGCTTATCTCGCGCAGCAGGCGCATCACCGCCCTGCTGGTGTCGCGGTAGGCGTGGAACCGGCCCGACAGGAAAGCCGCGTTCGGGCAGCGACGCCGGGCCTCGGCGGTGGGCATCGCCGAGTGCACCCCGAAGGTGCGTGCCTCGTAGGACGCTGTCGCCACGACGCCCCGTCCACCCACGCCGCCGACGACGACGGGCTTGCCGCGGAGCGAGGGCTTGTCACGCTGTTCGACCGCGGCGAAGAAGGCGTCGAGATCCACGTGCAGGATCGTCGGCTCGGAGCGCACGCGGTGATCGTGCCACGAGGCACCGACGGCGCCCGCCTGCATGGGAGCCGGTTCGTGTCCACAGGCTGCTTGGTCGAGCAGGTTGTCCACCGGCGGCGACCACGGTCTGTCGGCGACACGTCCTGGCTCCAAGGGTGGCGCCATGACCTCCTCGCAGCCGTCCACAGATCCGGCGACCTTCGTCGCCCGCACGCCCACCGACCTGGTCGCCATCGTCCCGGTGGTGCTCGGGTTCCATCCGCGCGACTCGGTCGTGCTGCTGACGTTCGGCACGCCCGGCGCCGCGTTCCATGCGCGGGTCGACCTGCCGGTCGGGGTGACCGAGCAGGAGGAGGTCGCCGAGACACTGGTGGGTGCGGTCGTGGCCAACAGTGTTGGCCGCGTCGCCGTGGTGCTCTACACCGACGACGTCGAGCTCGCGCACTCCCAGTTCGACCTGCTGCTGGGCCGGCTCCTGGATCGTGGGGTGGAGGTCATCGACGTGCTGCGGGTCGACGACGGCCACTGGTACTCCCTGCCCGAGGACGGATCACCGGGCACGCCGTACGACCTGGAGGCACATCCGTTCACCGCACAGGGCGTCTTCGAGGGCCATGTGGTGCACCGTGACCGGGCCGAGCTCGCGGACACGCTCGTCGGCACCGACGAGGAGGACGCCGTCGAGGTGGCGCTGGCCGCGACGCGCTTCGCGGACCTGGTGACGTCCGCGCGGGAGACGGGCATCCTGCGGCACGAAGCCCGGTGGGCTCAGCGGTTCATCCGCTCCCAGCTGACCGGGCGTGCGACGGTGCAGCCTGCCGACGCCGGTCGGCTGCTGGTGCTCGCGTCCCTGGTGCCGACGCGTGACGTGGCCTGGGCCGAGATCACCAGAGTGGCTTCGGGGGACCACGTCGAGCTGTGGCGGGGACTGGTGCGCCGGGCACCGAGACACCTGCTGCCGGGCGCGTGCTCGCTGCTGGCTTTCGCTGCGTGGCAGCACGGCGACGGTGCTCTGGCGTGGTGCGCGATCGACCGCTGCCTCGAGGTCGATCCGGACTACTCGATGGCCCACTGCGTCGCGCAGATCCTGACCGGTGCAGTGCCGCCCAGCGTGTGGGAGCCGATCCGGGAGGACGAGCTCCCTGTGTTCGCCGACGACACTGCACCCGGTCAGGACTCGAGCCGAGCGTCCTGACGGGCAGGATCAGTCCCGGACCGGCCGGCCAGCGTCGCCGCGAGGCAGACGAGCACGCCCATCAGTGCAACCTGCACGAAGTCGAGCACGCGACCAGGGATCGGCGCGAACTGCGCGACCGTGAGCACGATCAGGCTGATCGGCAGCCAGCGCGGCAGCGCGTGCGAGCGCAGCTGCGCGATCGCGAGCAACAGCATGCCGACGGCCACCAGCAGGAACCCGACCATCACGGGGAGCATGACCCGCACGGGGTTGTCCTCGGCGTACGAGATCAAGGCCTTCCCGGCCTCGGTCGAGACTGCCTCCGAGGTCGCGAACCAGCCGAGCACAGCGTGCGCGAACTGACCCATCGCGAACAGCACGCCACCAAGCATCGTGAGCACGGCACCCGTGTCGGCCCATCGGCTGCCGCGGTGCTGCACCAGCAGACAGGTGGCCAGTGCCAGGGTGATGGCCACCACGGCGTAGCCCGTCGAGTCGATCAGGAGACCGACCCACAGGTTGTCCCGGACGGGCGCGATGTCGGCGTACCCGGTGGCGTCGCGCTCGCCCCACGGCCGCCAGACGAGCATCGCCGCGACGGCGACGGCGCCGAGGGCGAGCGCGCCGGCGACGATGCGGACCCGCGCGGGACTTGCTCCCGCGGGCAGCGTCGCAGTCATGGTCGGCGGGCCTGACGGTGTCTTGAGGTGTTGGTCGGCGCTCATGGTTCCTCCTGGGCTGGTCGACTGGATGGCTGGAACGCTAGGAGTGCCGAAGGGTCCCGGGCATCGTGGTCAACCCCGGTCTGTATCTCCGTGTTGGCACGGAGCCTTGGTCAGGTCTCCCAGCCCTACAGTTGGGAAATGTTGTGGCCGCGACGGATGGCGACGGTCGCCGCGGTGCTGACTGCGGTGCTGCTGGTGGCGGCGCTCGTGTTCACCGTCCAGGCGTCCAACGGACCGGCCCTCGCCAACCTGCTGATCGGACTCGTCGTGGCACCGCTGGCGGTGACCCTCGGGGTGTTCACCAGTCGCCGCACCCCGGGCGCACAGGTGGGCGTGTGGCTGGCGCTGCTCGGACTGGGCGTGGCCGCGATCGTGGCGCGTGAGACGTGGTCGCAGGCACTGGTCGTCTCGGGGGACCCCGAGGCGTGGAGCTGGCTGGTCGCAGTGCTCGCCGAGGCAGCATGGTGGGTTCTCGTGGTGGTTGCGCTCCTGCTGCTCCACTTCCCGGACGGCAAGCTGCCCAGTCCGCGCTGGCGCTGGGTCCCACCGACCCTGGTCGCGTGTGCGGTTGTCAACCAGGTGTACGGCGCATTCGACCCCACGTCGTTCAGTGCCCCGTTCGAGGACCTTGCCCGACCCTTCCCTGAGCCGCCGCTCTGGTTCGATCTGGTCAGCCTCGTTGCCTTCGTGATCTTGCTGGTGCTCGCACTTGCCTGCGCGGGGTCCCTGGTGGTCCGGTTCCGCAGAAGCGGGCGTCGAGAACGCGCGCAGATCAAGTGGGTCGCCATCGCCGGGATCGGGGTGCCGCTCTACCCGGTGCTCTGCCTGGCCGAGATCGTCCTGTGGGGACGACCGCTCTGGTTCAGCGCCGCCATCGGGCTGGTGGCGCTGATCGGCATCCCGCTCTCGACGGCGGTCGCAATGCTGCGGCACGACCTCTATGACGTCGACAAGGCCCTCGCCGGTACCGTCACGTGGGCGCTCCTCACAGCGTTCCTGGTCGCGGTCTACCTGGTCGTCTCCCTGTCGATCGGCTCCTTCATCGGCCGAAACTCGGAGTTCGCGGCCGCTGCCGGTGCCGCCATCTGCGCGCTCGCCCTGCTGCCGTTGCGCCGTCGGGTGCAGGCCGGAGTCGACGCGCGCGTCTATCCGCTGCGCCGGGCGGCGTTCGCCGCGCTGGATGACCTGCACCGTGACGTGAGCGCCGGGCGTGCCCGTCCGGAAGAACTGGAGACAGCTCTCCGTGCTGGCCTCCGGGACCCCGGTCTGCGGGTCGGATACCGGGTGCCGGGAACCGACCACCACGTCGGCGCCGACCGCGCACCGGTGCCGGCAGACGGCGCCACCCCGGTGGTGCTCGACGCCACCACCATCGGCGTCATCCTGGACGCCACGGGTGATGCGTCACCCGAGCTGCTGCGCGAGGTGGCTGCCCGCTGCACCACCCTGGTGGAGGTGGCACGGCTGCGGCTCGAGCTCTCCGGTGCGCTCGAGGAGGTGGAGGCGAGCCGGGCACGGCTCGTCCAGATCGGCTACGAGGAGCGGCGGCGGCTCGAGCGAGACCTGCACGACGGCGCGCAGCAGCGGCTGGTCTCACTCGGGATGGCGATCCGGGTCGCCCAGCGACACCTGAGCGACGGAACGGTCGATGTGGACGGCCTTCTCGACGAGAGCGTCGCCGAGCTCGGCATCGCCGTCGCCGAGCTCCGGCAGATCGCCCACGGGCTGCGGCCGAGCAGCCTCGACGACGGGCTCCCGGCCGCGCTGGCCCGGCTGGTGCGCTCGGTCCCCGTGGCCGTGGAGATGGACGTGCATTCAGGTCCGTTGCCCGACGACGTCGCCACCACGGCGTACTTCGTGATCAGCGAGGCGGTGACCAATGCCGTGAAGCATGCGGAGGCGACCCGGATCCTGCTGTGCGTCTCCCGTGCCAATGGTCATGTGATGGTCCGCGTCTCGGACGACGGGTGCGGCGGGGCGCGGCTCAGCGCGCGTTCCGGCCTGGCCGACCGGGTGGCTGCACTCGGCGGATCGCTCAAGGTCGCGAGCCCGCGGGGGAGCGGGACGACGGTGGAGGTGGCGCTGCCATGCGCATCGTGATCGGTGAGGACTCGGCCCTGTTCCGCGAAGGTCTCGCACGACTCCTGGTCGACGCCGGCCACACGGTGGTGGCCAAGGCCGACGATGCGCCCAGCCTGGTGGCCGCCGTCGAGGAACATCAGCCGGACCTGGCGATCGTCGACGTGCGCATGCCCCCGGACCGCACCGACGATGGCGCTCGGGCCGCACGTGACCTGCGGACGCGGATGCCAGAGCTGGGGATCGTGCTGCTGTCCCAGCACGTCGAGACGCGGCACTCCGTCGACCTCGTGTCCGGGGGGCACTTCGGCTACCTGCTCAAGGACCGCGTCTTCGACGTCGACGACTTCCTCGACGCCTTGCGCCGGGTCGCCGCCGGTGGCTCGGCCCTCGACCCCGAGGTGGTCACGACATTGATGGGCCAGCAACAGCGGCACGACCCGCTGGCCCTGCTCACACCGCGTGAGCGCGAGGTGCTGGCGTTGATGGCTGAGGGGCGCACCAACGCGGGGATCGCGAAGCGTCTGTGGCTCACCGGCCGCACCGTCGAGACCCACGTCGGGAGCATCATGTCGAAGCTGGGTCTGCACGAGTCCGTGGAGGAGCATCGCCGGGTCCTTGCCGTGCTGACCTGGCTCGGCGTGAGGCAGGAAGTGGAGCGACCCTCGTAAGAGGCGCGCTCGCCGGACTAGGGTGCCGACATGGGTACCGAAGTCGACCTGCAGGAGTTCTCGCGCTCCGACCGGACACGGCACCGGGAGAAGGTACGCCGCTGTCTCGACGTCTTCGCCCGCATGCTGCGCGAGTCCGCCTTCGACGTCGAGAACCCGATGACCGGCATGGAGATCGAGTTCAACCTCGTCGACGACGAGGGGCGGCCAGCACTGAAGAGTGCCGAGGCCCTCGAGGCGATCGCCAACCCCAACTTCCAGACCGAGCTCGCGCAGTTCAACCTCGAGATCAACATGCTGCCGCGCCAGCTCGGCTCACGGGGCGTGACCGGATTCGAGGACGACATCCGCGGCAGCCTGAACCACGCCGAGAGCAAGGCCAACGAGGTCCACGCCCACATGGTGATGATCGGGATCCTGCCCACCCTCGAGGACGGTCATCTGAGCCCCTCGAACGTCAGCCCGAACCCGCGCTACAAGCTGCTCAGCGACCAGATCCTTGCCGCCCGGGGTGAGGACCTCGTCATCGACATCGACGGCACCGAGCGGCTGAGGACGACCTCCGAGTCGATCATGCCGGAGGCTGCCTGCACGAGCACCCAGCTGCACACCCAGGTGAGCCCGGACAACTTCGCGGCGTACTGGAACGCCTCGCAGGCGATCAGCAGCGTGCAGCTCGCCATGGGCGCGAACTCGCCGTACCTTCTCGGCAAGCAGCTCTGGCAGGAGACCCGGATCCCGTTGTTCGAGCAGGCGACCGAGACCCGGAGTGATGAGCTCAAGGAGCAGGGCGTGCGGCCGCGGGTCTGGTTCGGCGAGCGCTGGATCAACTCGATCTTCGACCTGTTCGAGGAGAACGTCCGCTACTTCCCGGCGCTGCTCCCGATCACCGACGACGAGGACCCGCTGGAGGTGCTCGAGAACGGTGGCACCCCATCGCTGTCCGAGCTGAAGCTGCACAACGGCACCATCTACCGCTGGAACCGGCCGGTGTACGACGTCGTCGAGGGGGTGCCGCACCTGCGCGTCGAGAACCGCGTGCTCGCGGCCGGCCCGACCGTCGTCGACACGATGGCCAACGCCGCGTTCTACTTCGGGCTGGTGCGCACATTGGCCGAGGACGACCGGCCGCTGTGGTCGCAGATGTCGTTCTCTGCGGCCGAGGAGAACTTCCACGTCGCGGCGGAGCACGGGATCGCCGCCCGCGTCTACTGGCCCGGTGTCGGCGAGGTGGACGCGACCGAGCTGGTGCTGCGCCGGCTGCTGCCGATGGCCCGCGAGGGTCTGCAGCGCTGGGGCGTCGAGACCGACGAGGCCACGCGGCTCCTCGGGATCATCGAGCAGCGCTGCGTCCTGGGTCGCAACGGCGCCTCGTGGTACGTCGACAAGGTCACCGCCCACGAGGAGAAGGGTGCCGACCGAGCCGAGGCCCTGCGGCTGACCCTGCAGGACTACCGCGAGCTGATGCACGCCAACGAGCCCGTGCACACCTGGCCGGTCTGAGCCGACTCACGCAGCGGGCGGTCGCGTCCGAACCCGCCGCCACTCACGGTGCGCGCCGCTCACCAGGTCGGTCCACGCCGACCGCGTGATGACCACGAAGGCCGGGAGCGGCAAGCCGTGCCGCCCGAACCCGGCCCGTGCTGCGGCGAACCACGCCGCGTCTGCGTCGGTGAGCCCGACGTCTCCGCCTCTCGTGACCCAGGCGCAGGCGCCTTCTGTGTCGAGCAGCCCGTCGATGGCGCGCTCCACGAGGTCGGCCCTCAACGAGGCCTCCTGCACGTCGGCAAGGACGACCTGGTCCGCCCCGGGGTGACCGACCCGGCAGGTCGCCGGCAACAGCCTGCGCGTCCCCGCGGTGGCCACGAACACCCGGAGCTCCCGGGTGATCGCGGCGGCAACGTCGGCGTCCATGGCCTCACCATGCCTCGCGGGAGCGCTGCGGGCTCGGCTCCATCCACAGGGTTGGCATGATGGCCCAATGGCCATCCACATCACCGGCGACGACAAGGCTGACCAGGTCCTCGACGGGTCGCCGTTCGCGCTTCTGCTCGGCATGCTCCTCGACCAGCAGTACCCGATGGAGCATGCGTTCCGGGGTCCGGCGAAGATCCTGGACCGGTTCGGCAGCCTCGAGCCGGCCGACATCGCTGCTGCCGAGCCCGAGCAGTTCGCGTCGCTTGCCTCAGAGCCGCCGGCGGTGCACCGGTTCCCCGGATCGATGGCCCAGAAGGTGCAGGCCGTGGCGCAGATCGTCGTCGAGGAGTACGACGGGCAGGCCGACAGGATCTGGACCGGGGCAGAGAACGCCCAGGACCTGCTCAAGCGGATGACGGCTCTGCCGGGCTTCGGCAAGCAGAAGGCGCAGATCTTCATCGCCCTGCTGGCCAAGCAGCTCGACGTACGACCCGAGGGCTGGGAGGCGGTCGTGGGCGACTACAGCCAGGAGGGCTACCGCTCGGTGGCGGACGTCGTGGACACCGCGTCGCTGGAGAAGGTGCGTGCCTACAAGAAGGAGAAGAAGGCCGCCGCCCGCGCGTGAGGCGTGGTCGGACAGCCTTTGACGGCATGACACAATGGCCATGCGGCTGTTGACACCTACGGGTCTTGTCGCGCCCCAGTAGATTCCTGAGAAGCCCCTGAACGGCAACGAGAGGTAGTTCGTGTCCTCGAGTTCAAGCTCGACCGCCAAGACGGCGGCCAAGAAGGCTCCGGCGAAGAAGGCTCCCGCCAAGACCGCCCCCGCCAAGAAGGCGGCAGCCAAGAAGGCCACGTCGGCCAAGACTGCCGAACAGATCCAGGCCGAGGTCGCACCGGTCGGGCCCGACGGTAAGAAGACTCTCGCCGACGTCCCCGACGAGCAGTTCGAGGTCGACGTCAAGAACGACCCGACGATCAAGGAGGACGAGAAGGAAGCCACCTTCATCGTCTCCTCGGCCGACGAGACCGACGAGCCCGAGCAACAGGTCATGGTCGCCGGCGCGACCGCCGACCCGGTCAAGGACTACCTCAAGCAGATCGGCAAGGTCCCCCTCCTCAACGCCGAGATGGAGGTCGAGCTCGCGAAGCGCATCGAGGCCGGCCTGTTCTCGGAGGAGAAGCTCTCCAAGGGCGGCAAGATCGGTCCCAAGATCCTCGACGAGCTCGAGTGGATCTCCGAGGACGGCCGCCGAGCCAAGAACCACCTGCTCGAGGCCAACCTGCGCCTCGTGGTCTCG
Organism: uncultured Actinomycetota bacterium; assembly: GCA_963742785.1. GTDB lineage: Bacteria > Actinomycetota > Actinomycetes > Propionibacteriales > Nocardioidaceae > Marmoricola. The sequence goes on along the minus strand of CAVUNI010000003.1, from coordinate 260,555 downwards.
CTGGCCAAGCGCTACACCGGCCGCGGCATGCTCTTCCTCGACCTGATCCAGGAGGGCAACCTCGGCCTGATCCGCGCGGTCGAGAAGTTCGACTACACCAAGGGCTACAAGTTCTCGACGTACGCCACCTGGTGGATCCGTCAGGCGATCACCCGGGCGATGGCCGACCAGGCCCGCACCATCCGCATCCCGGTGCACATGGTCGAGGTCATCAACAAGCTCGCCCGCGTCCAGCGTCAGATGCTGCAGGACCTCGGGCGCGAGCCCACCCCGGAGGAGCTCGCCAAGGAGCTCGACATGACCCCGGAGAAGGTCATCGAGGTGCAGAAGTACGGTCGTGAGCCGATCTCGCTGCACACCCCGCTCGGCGAGGACGGCGACTCCGAGTTCGGCGACCTGATCGAGGACTCCGAGGCCATCGTGCCGGCCGACGCAGTCAGCTTCACGCTGCTCCAGGAGCAGCTGCACGCCGTACTCGACACGCTCTCCGAGCGCGAGGCAGGCGTGGTCTCCATGCGCTTCGGCCTCACCGACGGCCAGCCCAAGACGCTCGACGAGATCGGCAAGGTCTACGGCGTCACCCGCGAGCGGATCCGCCAGATCGAGTCCAAGACGATGTCGAAGCTGCGCCATCCGAGCCGCTCGCAGGTCCTACGCGACTACCTCGACTGAGCCTCTCGTGACCGAGAGCGCCAACCCGCGGCTCGTGCTGGCGCGGCGCGTCGAGTTCGGCCTGATCGCGCTCGGGGGATTGTTCCTGATCGTGGGCTGGGGTATCCGGCACGAGGAGTGGGCGCGCGCGGTCGGCTGGGTGTTCACCGGTTTCGGCTTCGCCATCGAGATGGTCTACGGCAAGGTCGCGAAGGCAGCCAAGAAACAGGCCGACGTGGAGGAGAGCCACGCGTGAGCGATGAGTCGGCGCCCTGAGTGAGGTCTGAGCAGCCATGAGCATCGTGACCTGTGACCTGGCGGTATCTGTGGACGGCTACGTCGCCGGTCCGAACCAGTCGTTCGACAACCCCATCGGCGAAGGCGGCCTGCGCCTCCACGAGTGGCACTTCGACCCCGAGGGTGTCGACAAGGCGATCACCGAGGAGTGGCAGACCAACGTCGGCGCCTACATCATGGGCCGCAACATGTTCGGCCACGACCGCGGGGAGTGGGACCTGAGCTGGAAGGGCTGGTGGGGCGACGAGCCGCCGTACGGCGTGCCGGTCTTCGTCCTGGGCCACCGCACGCGCGAGTCGTTGCCGGTAGGGAGAACGACCTTCCACTTCGTCACCGACGGCATCCACGCTGCTCTCGAACGGGCGCGTGCCGAGGCCGGCGACCAGAAGGTTGCGATCGCCGGGGGAGCGAGCACGGTGAACCAGTACCTCGCCGCGGGTCTGATCGACCAGCTGCACCTGCACGTCGCACCGATCGTGCTCGGAGGGCCCGGGGAGCGCCTCTTCGAGGGCGTCCCCCCGATGGATCTCCAGCCGGTCGAGGTGGTCGGGTCGCCCGGTGTCACGCACGTGAAGTACACGCTCACCCGCGGTTGACACCGGCCTCGTCTCGGGTTAGACCTCCAGCAACGGGGTATCTCAACTCGTGAGTCGTCCTCATAGAGGCGTCATCCCTTCACCTTAGGTTCATCCCATGCTCGACCGCCGAGTGCGCAGCGCGATCTTCTATACCGTGATGGTGGTCGCGCTGCTCGTGCTCATGACGAGGACGCACCAGCAGTTCCTGCCGAGCGGTCTGGCGCGTCAGGTCGGGCACAACAGCGAGGCCTTCCTCTTCGCCCTGCTGGTGGCCGCCGAGATCCAGATTCTGCGGAACCGGGTTCGCACCCCTCGGCTGTTGGTCGGGATGGCCACCTGCGGGGCCCTGCTCATCGTGCTCGGGCTGACTCTGCGCGAATCCGCGCTGCCGGGGACGTTGACGACACTGAACGAGCCGGTGGTCGGGGCCGGCTTCCTCCTGTTCTACCTCTGCCTCCCGCGCTCGCGGATGACCGCCGTGCTGGCAGTGCTGTCGGTGACGCTCTGCATCGCAGTGCTGTTCGACACGAGCTTCGTTCTCGACCAGGCCGAGAGTCTGGTCCCGCTCGTCATGGCCGGGCCAGCGATCGACATCTTCGACCCCCGGCTGCTGGGCGGGGACTCGTCGGGGAACAGGGCACTCTGGGTGACCTGGATGGTGACGCTGACTCTCCTTGCCGTCGTCTTCATCCCCTTGGGAGCCTGGGCTCGTGCCGAAGACCTCGGCGCGAGTGCCGAGACGACGATCGACTATCTCCGCCGAGCGATCGAGGGTTACTGGGGCTGGTTGTTCGTCCATGCGTACTTCGCCTTCTGGCTCGGCATGCAGTGGCGCAACTCCGACTCGGCCGACCAGGGCCGAAAGGGCCGCCACCGCAGTCTCGCTTCGCACGGAGCGGTGACTGCCCCGCAGGCCTGAGGTTTCGCGTCGGCGACGTGTGGCAGGTTTGGCGTCGTGATCGACACAGCGTGGGAGGGGTGGGCCGCGTCCCGGCCGAAGACCGACGTACTCCATCTCGACTCCGCCGCCGTCGGACGATCGTCGACGGGCACGCTGGAAGCTGTCGCGGCGCACGCCCTGCTCGAGTCCGAGGTCGGCGGCTACGTCGCCCAGGACCTGGCGCGGGACCGGCTCGACAGGCTCCGGCGCGACACCGCGGCGTTGCTCGGCAACGAGGCGGACGGAGTCGCTTTCGTCGAGAGCGCGATGGCTGCCCTCGAGGCTCTCGTCCACGCGTGGCCGCTTCAGGAAGGTGCCCGCGTGGGTGTGGCGGCGTCCGAGTGGGGCCCCAACCTCGAGCTGCTCGAGTGGTTGGGACTCGACGTCCAGCCGCTGCCGGTCGACGATGGCGGCGTTCTGGACCTGGCCGCGCTGGAGACCGTCCTGGCCGGAGACCCACCCGACGTCGTACTCGTGGACCAGGTCGCCGCACACCGCGGCCTGGTGCAGCCGGCTGCCGAGGTCATCGCACTGGGCCAGCAGGCCGGCGTGGCGGTGTGGCTCGACGCCGCACAGTCGGTCGGGCACGTCGCCGTACCTCCCGGAGCCGACGCGGTCGTCGCAACCAGCCGCAAGTGGCTGGCCGGCCCCCGCGGCGTCGGGATGCTGGCCGTGGCCGAGCAGCACCACTCGCACCTGCGCGTACGACGCCCCGCGAAGCATCCCGACCGGCCGGCTGTGCACCACCTCGAACCGGACGAGGCACACGTCTCGGGTCGCCTCGGGCTCGGGGTGGCCATCCAGGAGTACCTCGAGCTGGGTGTGGGCGAGGTCGAGGACCGGCTCGTCGAGGTCGGACGACGCACTCGCGAGATGGGCGCGACCCTGACCGGCTGGCAGGTCGTCCACCCGCAGGCTCCTGCGGGCGCGATCACCGCGATCCGTCCGACCGTCGGCCAGGACGTGGCGCAGGCGCGGGACCGACTGCTCCGGCAACACGACATCCTCGCCACCGTGTGCCTGCCCTGGCGAGCGCCACTGGAGATGGAGGGGAGCACGGGCCCGTGGCTGCGCCTCAGCCCGCACGTCGATGTCGGCGACGAGGACCTCGAGAGGGTGGCCCGGGCACTGTCCGAGGTGTGAACAAACGCTGACGAGACCGGGCTCGGGTTGGAATTGTCAGTGCCCTTTGCAAGGCTGCACGGGTAGCAAAACGAGGACGGTCTGCACCTGGAGGCCGCCCCCGCACCGACCCGCGGCTGTGCACGCAGCCGGTCCGGACCTGGAGGGGGCGGATGACCGCTCAGAAGCTCAGCGCCGCTGTTCGTGACGACGACGCACGAACGCCTGACGACCCACTGCTGGCGACTCACGACGCGCTCGAGGTGGCCCGTCGCCATGTGGCCGAAGCTGCTCTCACCGATGCCCCGGGAACGCGCGTGGGCCTCGAGCTGGAGTTCCATCTCGTCGACCTCGTGCACCCGGCCCGTCGCCCGACGTGGGCGGAGGCCCAGAGCCTGGCCGCAGGGATCGGCGCGCTGCCGTCGGCCAGCCTGGTGACGCTCGAGCCGGGCGGCCAGATCGAGCTGTCCACGCCTCCCGCCGACGATGTCGTGGCCGCGGTCGCCGCGTTGATGGCGGACGAGCAGGTTCTGCGCGCACGCCTGTGCGAGTCCGGCTTCGGTGCCGCACCGCTCGGCGCCGACCTGGCCCGCCCGGTGGCGCGGATCAACCCGGGCGCGCGCTACCAGGCGATGGAGGCGCACTTCGACGCTCTCGGCTTTGCCGGCGCGGGCATGGCGATGATGTCGGCCACTGCAGCCCTCCAGGTGAACCTCGATGCCGGGCCGGCCGCAGGCTGGGCTGACCGGCTGTCCCTGATCCGCGCGATGGTGCCGATGCTCGTCGCGGCCTCCTCGACCTCGCCCTATCTCGGCGGCCACTCTTCCGGCTGGCACTCGATGCGCCAGGGCACCTGGCAGGGCATCGACCACGGCCGCAGCGACCCCGTTCCGCTGGGGGAGCCGACCGCGGCCTGGGCGACGTACGCACTGAACGCGCCGGTCATGCTTCTGCGCGAGGGGGCCGAGCTGGTGCCCGTGACCGAGCGCATCCCGTTCGCCCAGTGGCTCCGCGGTGGGGCGCCGTTCGGGCGTCGGCCGACGATGGCCGACCTCGACTACCACCTGACGACGTTGTTCCCACCCGTACGACCCCGCGGCTACATCGAGCTCCGCTGCCTGGATGCGGCACCCGACCGGTGGTGGCCGGCGCTGGCCGCCCTCACCGTCACGCTCGTCGATGACCCGGTGGCCGCGGACGCGGCGGCCGATCTGTGCGCCCCGGTCGCCGACAGCTGGGAGACCGCGGCTCGGCACGGGCTGCACGACGAGGCCATCCGGATGGCCGTCATCGGCTGTGCCGAGCTCGCGGCGCAGCGCTGTGCCCCCGCCTTGCAGCCCGACGTGGAGGCCTTCGTCGAGCTGCTCCACTCGGGCAGCAGCCCGAGCGAGGAGCTGCGCCACCGCGTCGAGAAGACCGACCCCTTCGCCGTACTCGAGGAGGAAGCACATGCGTGAGCAGACCGCGCGCGGCCTGGAGGCGGCTCGCACGCGCACGTTGCAGCTGACGGACTTCGACGAGCCCGAGCTGACCACCCAGCACAGCCCGCTGATGAGCCCGCTGGTGTGGGACCTCGCCCACATCGGGCAGCAGGAGGACCTCTGGCTGTTGCGTGGAGGCAATGCCGCTGCGCAGGGCCTGCTGTCGTGCAGGATCGAGCAGCTGTACGACGCCTTCGAGCATCCGCGAGCCGCCAGGATCAACCTGCCCCTGCTCACGCCACGGGAGTCGCGCAGCTTCATCGCCGACGTCCGGGGACGCGTGTTCGACGGCCTCGAGCACCTCGACGACCCGACGCCGGGCCAGCTGTTTCCCTACGTGATGGTCGAGCAGCACGAGCAGCAGCACATCGAGACGATGCTCGCCACCCACCAGCTTCGGACGGGCGAGTCCCTGCTCGGCACCGGCGCACCGTTGCCAGCAGGGCGGGTGCTGCCGGCCGACTCGGTGCTGGTGCCGGCCGGGCCGTTCACCCTCGGCGTGGACGCGGAGACCGAGCCGTGGTCGCTCGACAACGAACGCCCTGCCCACACGGTCGACCTGCCGGCCTTCCGGATCGCGCGCGTCCCCGTCAGCAACGGTGATTGGCAGGCCTTCATCGAGGCGGGTGGCTACCACCAGCCGCAGTGGTGGTCCGAGCGCGGCTGGCGTCACCGAATGGAGACCGGCCTCGAACGGCCGCTGTTCTGGTCTGACGACGGGTCGCGGCGACGCTTCGGCAACGTCGAGGAGATCCCGTCCGATGAGCCGGTGCAACACGTCTGTTTCTTCGAGGCCGAGGCCTACGCCGCCTGGGCCGGAGCGAGGCTGCCCACCGAGCAGGAGTGGGAGAAGGCCTGCGCGTGGGACCCCGTCGCAGGGCGGCGGCGCCGGTGGCCGTGGGGCGACTCGGAGTGGACACCCGCGGTGGCCAACCTCGGCGGAGACGGACTGCGCCCGGCGCCGGTCGGCGCCTACGAGGCAGGAGCGTCCGCCTACGGCGTCGAGCAGATGATCGGCGACGTCTGGGAGTGGACCTCCTCGGGGTTCGAGGCGTGGCCTGGCTTCCAGACGATGCTCTACGCCGACTACAGCGCGCCTTTCTTCGGCGGCGACTTCAAGGTCCTGCGCGGCGGCTCGTGGGCGGTGGGCGGTGCGTCGATCCGTCCCTCCTTCCGCAACTGGGACCTGCCCATCCGGCGCCAGATCTTCACGGGACTGCGATTGGCCTGGGATGTGTAGGCACCTGGCCTGGCTCGGCGCGCCCCGGACCGTGGCCTCGCTGGTCCTCGATCCCGAACATGCCCTGCTGCGCCAGAGCTACCAGCCGCGTCGGCAGTCTCACGGGCTGATGAACGCAGACGGCTGGGGCGTGGGTTTCCTGGTCCCGGGTCAGCTCGCACCGGTGCGCTGGCGCTCGTCGAGGCCTCTGTGGAGCGACGCGTCGTTCGCCTCGGTCGCGCCCGTGCTCAGCTCCGGCTGCGTGCTGGCGGCGGTGCGGTCCGCTACGCCGGGGATGCCGACAGACGAGAGCGCAGCCGCACCGTTCACCGACGGTCGCTGGTTGCTCTCGCACAACGGGCGGGTCGACCGCGACGTGCTGCCGTCGTACGCCGAGGCGGAGTCGGTGTGCGACTCCGCGGTCCTGGCCGCACATGTCTTCGCCCAGGGGCCCGACCATCTCGCGAAGATCGTCACCGAGGTGGCTCGCCTCGACCCCTCGGCCCGGTTGAGCCTGCTGCTGACCGACGGCACCCGGATCCTGGCGACCACCTGGGGTGACTCCCTGAGCTACCTCGTGGACACCGACGGAGTCGTCGTCGCGAGTGAGCCCTTCGACGAAGACCCACGTTGGGTCGACGTACCCGACCGACACCTGCTGGAGGTGACCCACGACGGGGTCACCGTGACCTCCCTGGAGAGCTGATGCCGACCGTGCACCCCGAAGTCCACCTCGATCCCGGTGCGCTCGCCGCCCAGATGGCGAGGGATGTGCGCGCAGGACTGACCGCCACGCCGAAGACGCTGCCGCCGAAGTACTTCTACGACGCGCGCGGGTCGGAGCTGTTCGACGAGATCACCCGGCTGCCGGAGTACTACCCGACCCGCTCGGAGCGCGCGATCCTCGAGGCCCACGTCGACGACGTCGTGGCGCTGACGTCCGCCGAGACCCTGATCGAGCTCGGCAGTGGCACCTCGGAGAAGACGCGACTGCTGCTGCGCGCGTTGACCGCGGCCGGCACCCTCCGGCGCTTCGTCCCGTTCGACGTCGACCCGGTCGTGCTCGAGGAAGCGAGCGTCGCGGTGGCCGCCGAGTTCCCACAGCTCGAGGTCGAGCCGGTCGTCGGCGACTTCGAGCGCCACCTCGGCGAGCTGCCACGGCATCCGCGACGGTTGCTTGCCTTCCTCGGCTCGACGATCGGCAACCTCGAGCCTGCTCAGCGGGCCGCCTTCCTCGCCGACGTACGTGACACGCTCGGCGAGGGTGACGCGTTCCTGCTCGGCACCGACCTGGTCAAGGAGCCCGACCGCCTGGTCACGGCGTACGACGACGCGCAGGGTGTGACCGCGGAGTTCAACAAGAATGTCCTCGCGGTCCTCAACCGCGAGCTCGGTGCCGACTTCAAGGCCGACGCGTTCGAGCACCACGCGGTGTGGGTCGCGGAGCAGGAGTGGATCGAGATGCGGCTCGAGTCCAGGGAGGACCAGCGCGTGCAGGTCGCGGCCCTCGACCTCGAGGTGGAGTTCGAGGCGGGGGAGCAGCTGCGCACCGAGATCTCCGCGAAGTTCCGACGCGAGGGGATCACCGAGGAGCTAGCCGCGGCGGGGCTGCGCCTCACCGCACTGGTGGACCGACCCGGCAGGTGACTTCGCGCTGTCCCTCTCGGTGACCGACTGAGCGTCAGGCGCGGACGTCTCCCGTCGGTGGCAGTGACTCCAGCTCGCTGAGCACCTTGGCCCGGTTGATGGCGGTGACGGCGAAGACCGGCCCCAGGACCAACGGCAGCAGCGCCCACAGCAGGATGAAGGTGAAGATGACTGACCCGAAGACGGCCAGCACCACACCGAGCCAGGGGCGCCGGTCCATGATCAGGAACCCGACCGCCCCATCGGCGACGAAGCCGAACATGACGGCGCTGAAGAGCTGCACGCTCTGGCTGTCGGACCAGAAGTCACTGCCCACGGCTGCAGCGATGCACAGCGACACCACTCCGCCGATCCCGATGATCCCGAGGACGAGGGCAGCGGTCAGGCTGAGATTTCCGAGGCTCCTCCGGGCTGACGCAACCTGGTGAACATGGAGTCATCCTCTCAGCCGCGGTGACCCTGATCACCGCGACGCCCGGGTAGATTCCGCGCATGGCCGAGTCGACGGCGTTGAACCACGCCGAGCGGATGAAGTTCTTCACCGATGCCGTCGTCGCGATCGCGATGACGCTGCTCATCCTGCCGCTGCTGGAGAGCGTGTCGGAGGCGGCCAAGGAGGGCCTCGACACGGCTGCCTACCTCGGCGACCACGGGGACCAGATCTTCGCGTTCGTGCTCAGCTTCGTGATCATCGCGCGCTTCTGGGTCAGCCACGAGCGGCTCTTCGACTCGGTGGAGCACTGGACCGGCTGGCTGATGGTGCTCAACGTCATCTGGATGCTCACCGTGGTGGTCCTGCCGGTGGTGACCGCCATGGTCGGGTCGATGGAGACCGACCGAGTCCAGATCACGCTGTACATCGGGACCATGCTGCTCAACAGCCTGGTGATGGCCGGGATGAGCCTGCTGGTGCTGCGCGTCCCCGCGACATGGGGCGAGGGGACTGGGCCTGGTCCCGGGGGAATGGCAGGCTCGCTGTCGGTGGCCGTGATGCTGGCGGTGGCGTTGGCCCTGGCCCTCGCGTTGCCCGGAGTCGGTTACCTGGCGTTGCTCGTGCTCTTCCTCAGCAACCCGCTCCAGGCCGTCCTGGAGCGACGCTGGAGCAGGGCGTAGTCAGCCCGCGGCGACACAGGCGACACTGACCGCGCACAGCGCGAGCCCGATGGTCTGGGCGCGGTGGAGCCGTTCGCCGAGGAGCAGCGTCGCGAGCAGCACCGTGAACGCGGGGTAGAGCGAGGTGAGCACGGCGGCCACGCTGAGCAGTCCCTGCTGGGTGGCCAGCATGAAACACACCACCGCGAGGGTCGCGAGCACGCCCGCGCCCAGGCCCCACCACTCCTCAGCATGGCGAGGTCGCGGGTCGCCCCCGAGGAGCACGGCGGCGACCGCCACGGCCGCCAGGGAGACCAGCTGGGCACCCATCACCGGCCAGTACCCCGCTCCCTCGGGCACCTGCCCCAGAGCGGCGAACAGCAGGCCGAAACCCACGCCGGCGAGGATGCCGTCGAGGAATCCTTCGGCGCTGCCGGCGGACTCGAGCTCCGAGGGTGGTGGCTCGCGGGAGACCAGCCAGATGCCGGGCAGGGCGACGATCATGCCCAGCCACACGATCATGCTCGGCCGCTCGCCGGTCACGACTGCGATCGCGGCGGGGAGCAGCGCGGCGCCGACCGCCGAGACCGGTGCCACGACGCCCATCCGACCCCGGGCGAAGCCCCGGTAGAGGAACGCCGTGCCCACGCCACTGCCCACGCCGGCGAGCATGCCCCAGAGGATGTCGGATCGCGTCGGGTCGCCGTGGACGGTCAGGGCCAGCACGAGGGTGCCGAGTCCGGCGCCGCCACACGCGGTCAGGGCTACGGGCCACACCGACGTACGCCGGGAGATGACGCCGCCGAGAAAGTCCGAGAGGCCGTACGCGAGCGCCGCGCCGAGGGCGAGGACAACCGTGATCATCCGGGGTCCCCGCGGAATCGTGGTCCCCGCGAGCGCAGCGAACACCGCTCACGATTCTGTGGCGTGGTCATGTGAGGACCACTCCGGTCGCCCAGGTGGCGGCCGCCAGGAGACTCGCGACCAGCTCGATCAGCATCGAGAGCCCTACTGCCTTGAGCGCATGCTTCGTGGCGGGCCAGGCCTTGTCGCGTCCGACGCGGGCGAGCTCGGCCAGGTAGACGCCGACAACGAAACCGATCAACAGGCCCACGACCGGGATCACGAAGAACCCGACGATCCCGAGCAGGCCGCCCAGCACCAGTGTCGAGGCGGGGACGCCGCCCTCCTTGAGCCGTCGACCTGGCACGACGTACTTCACGACGGCACCCAGGACGAGGAACGCAGTTGCGACAGCGAAAACGATCCAGGCGGTGGAGCCCCCGATGTTCAACGCCCACACCAGGATGGCCCCGAACACGAGCAGCGAACCCGGCAGCACGGGCACGACCACCCCGACGACGCCGACGGCGATGGCCAGTGCCACCAGCACCTCTGCTCCGCTCATGGAGGGACTCTCTCACCGAGGACGGTCAGGAAACGTCGAGGCCCCGGTCGTAGCGACCGGGGCCTCGAAATGCTTGTGGGTGGTGTGAGTCAGATCTCGTCAGTCGACGATGCGGGCGTGTCGCCGAGCTTGCCGGTCTCGTCGTGCAGGTGCTCGGCGATCTCGCGAAGCTTCTCGCTGTGCTCGCGGGCGTGGTGCGCGCAGAACAACAGTTCTCCGCCGCTCTTGAGCTGGACGCGAAGGTAGGCCTGTGCACCGCATCGGTCACACCGGTCGACCGCGGTGAGCGGTGCGGCGGTGGGGGCTGTCGCAGTGGGTGTCACGTCGGGCCTCACTCTCTTCTGGGTAACTGCTTCAACGAGTCAGCAGGGAGATTGTTCCCCGGTGCGTTCGGTTCATCAGTTACAACAGTCAACCACGGTGGATGCTTCCCGGCGGGGAGGCCTCCCGTCGATGAGACGAGTGGTGCTCCTCACAGGTCGTACTTGAAGAGTCTGCTCCCCTTCGCCCAGATACGTAGCGAAACGGACCAAGTCACCTCTGATATACCCGTTCTGGACACTTCAGAACATCTGCGAAACGCCCTCATCGGTGATTCGGTGCGTGGCGCGTCGTGGATTGGCGGTGCGGACGGGTCGGTAGATTCGGGGTAGACCGGTTCCGTCAAGCTCCGCCGCCGCGCACAGAGGTAAGACCCATCGACAACACCTACAACGCCCAGCACCTGCTCGTGCTCGAGGGGCTCGAGGCCGTCCGCAAGCGGCCGGGTATGTACATCGGCTCCACCGACACGCGCGGTCTGATGCACTGCCTGTGGGAGATCATCGACAACGCGGTCGACGAGGCGCTGGCCGGCCACTGCAGCCGGGTCGACGTCACCTTGCACCCCGACGGGTCCGCCGAGATCCACGACAACGGCCGCGGAATCCCGGTCGACAAGGAGCCCAAGACCGGGCTTTCTGGCGTCGAGGTCGTCTATACCAAGCTGCACGCCGGCGGGAAGTTCGGTGGCGGGTCGTACGCCGCGACGGGTGGCCTCCACGGGGTCGGTGCCTCGGTCGTCAACGCCCTCTCCGCGCGCCTCGACGTCGAGGTGGACCGGTCGCCCGCGACCCAGGCGATGTCGTTCCAGCGCGGCTTCCCGGGTGTCTTCTCCGGTGACGGGCCGTCGGCCTCGTTCGAGCGGCAGTCCGGCCTGCAGAAGCGTGGCCGGGTCAAGAAGGGCGTCACGGGGACGCGGGTGCGGTTCTGGCCGGACCGCCAGATCTTCACGCGTGACGCGAAGTTCAACTACGACGAGCTGGTCACCCGAGCCAGGCAGACCTCGTTCATCGTTCCGGGCCTCGAGCTGACCCTCACCGACCTGCGGGGCGACGAGCCGGTGACGGAGTCGTTCCGCCACGACGGCGGGATCACCGAGTTCTGCACCTTCCTGAGCCACGACGAGGCAGTCACCGAGGTCCACCGGCTCCAGGGCTCGGACTCGTTCACCGAGACGGTGCCACTGCTCGACGACAAGGGACACATGACGCCCCAGGACGTCGAGCGTGAGCTGTTCGTCGACGTCGCGGTGCGATGGGGGACCGGCTACGAGACCGAGCTGCGCTCGTTCGTCAACGTCATCGCAACCCCGAAGGGTGGCACGCACGTGGCCGGCTTCGAGGCGGCCCTGACCAAGACGTTCAACGAGGCGATGCGCGGTTCGCGGGTGCTCAAGACCAACGACACCGACGTGGTCAAGGACGACGTGATGGAGGGCCTGACCGCGGTGGTGACAGTCCGGCTGGCCGAGCCGCAGTTCGAGGGCCAGACCAAGGAGGTGCTCGGCACGCCGGCTGCGCGGTCCGTCGTACGCAAGGTGGTTGCTGGGGAGCTGAAGAGCTTCCTCACCTCGACCAAGCGTGCCGAGAAGGCCCAGGCCAAGCTGGTCATGGAGAAGGTCGCGGGTGCGGCGAAGACGCGGCTGGCTGCGCGACAGCACCGCGACACCCAGCGACGCAAGAACGCGCTGGAGTCCTCGGCCCTGCCCGCGAAGCTGGCCGACTGCCGGTCCAACGACGTCGACCGCTCCGAGCTGTTCATCGTGGAAGGTGACTCCGCACTCGGTACGGCCAAGCTGGCCCGCGACTCCGAGTTCCAGGCCCTGCTGCCGATTCGCGGGAAGATCCTCAACGTCCAGAAGGCCACCGTGGCCGACGTACTGAAGAACGCCGAGTGTGCCTCGATCATCCAGGTGGTCGGCGCCGGGTCGGGCCGCACCTTCGACATCGACGCGGCCCGCTACGGCCGGATCATCTTCATGGCCGACGCCGACTCCGACGGTGCTCACATCCGCTGCCTGTTGGCGACGCTGTTCTTCAAGTACATGCCGGACCTGGTGACCTCCGGCCGGGTGTTCACCGCGGTGCCGCCGTTGCACCGGATCGAGCTGACCAACCCGAAGAAGGGGATGGAGAAGTACGTCTACACCTACTCCGACCCCGAGCTGCAGCGGAAGCTGGCCGAGCTGACCAAGAAGGGCGTGCGCTGGAAGGACCCGGTGCAGCGCTACAAGGGCCTCGGCGAGATGGACGCCAACCAGCTCGCGGAGACCACGATGGACCCGCGGCAACGCACGCTGCGCCGGATCACCGCGGACGACGCTGCCCAGGCCGCCGCGGTCTTCGAGCTGCTGATGGGCACCGACGTGGGCCCGCGCAAGGACTTCCTCGTCGCCGGGGCCTATGAAGTCGACACGGACGCCATCGACGCCTGACGACGTCATGCATCGGCCCTGGCGGCGTTGTCGTCGCTCGACGTGGGCTCCGCCTTCATCACGCCTTCGCTCTTCCGCCTTGCCAGGGCCGCGCCTGACGCCGTCAGGACTCTCGTTAGATCACCCCCGCCGATCCGGTCCGGCGCGCAGTGGGGTGATCCGGACGAGCACGCGGTGCTCGCGCTCCATCCCGGCGCGGTACTCGTCCCAGTCGGTCTCGCCGCTGATCCCGCGGTAGTACTCGACAAGGGGGTCCATTGCCTCGGGAAGAGGGACCACCTCTGCCTGACCCTCGACGTACAGCCAGTCGCCGAAGAACCCCTTGTTGAGGACACAGAGCTGTGCCCATGGGTCGCGGCGGAGGTTCTTGGTCTTGTACGCCGCCTCGCGGGTGCTGATGGTCAGCCGGCCCGCATCGTCGACGCCCACGAGCACCGGACTCTGCTGGATGCCGGCCGGGCTGCGGGTCGCCAGCACGGCACGAGGGTTGGAGCGTACGAAATCGCGGGCGCGGTCGAGATCCATCTCACCAGTCTTGCGCGGTGAGCAATGCGGTTGATCCGCCTCACCAGGTGGGGGCGATCAACCGCGCAGGGGAACATGGACTCATGGACCGCATCGATGTTCGAAGCTGGGTGGATGACTACCTACGAGTCTGGCGCTCGCCGGGCACGGACCCGTTGGCCGGGCTCTTCACCGAGGACGCGAGCTACCTGGTGTCGCCGTGGGCGGACCCGGTGCGCGGGTTGGCCGCGATCGGGGAGCTCTGGGAGGCCGAGCGTGACGGACCGGACGAGGAGTTCACGATGACTTCCGAGGTCGTGGCCGTGGACGGTGACGTGGCTGTCGTACGAGCCGAGGTGGAGTACGCCGCTCCGGGGAGCCGCTGGCGCGACCTCTGGATCCTGCGCTTCGCGACGGACGGCAGGTGCGCCGCTTTCGAGGAGTGGCCGTTCGCGCCCGAACGGCCCGACGGGCACGGCTGACGAAGGGCCGGAGGATCAGACGAGCTGGTCGATCAGGCCGGTGTCGACGTCGTACAGGAAGCCGCCGACTGCCACGGTCTTGGGGATGAGGGGGTGCGCACGCACCTTGCGCACGTCGTCCCGCAGCGCACCGACCTGGTCGTCGACGACACCGAAGCTCTGCCAGGAGGCGTCCTGACCGGCGGACTCCCCGACCTTCTCGCGCAGCTCGTCGAGCGAGCTCTGCGCCATCGCGCAGCGGGTGTGCGGGATCACGAGAATGCGCTCCACGTGCAGCAGGTGTACGCCGAGCACGAGTGCCTCGAGGGCTTGAGGGGTGACCCGGCCACCCGGGTTGCGGAAGATCTTCGCGTCGCCAGGGGTGAGGCCCAGCATCTGGAGTGGCGCGATGCGCGAGTCCATGCAGGTCACGATCGCGATCCCTGCATGGGCGACGCCGTCGAAGCCCGACAGGTCGAAGGTCGCCGCGAACTCCTTGTTCGCCGCGATCAGGTCGTCGAAGTCGTGGGCCACGGGAGAAAACTATCCGGTGCCGGCAACAGCCCGGTCATCGATCCTCGTAGTGTGCCTCCCGAGACGGGCGTCCCGCCTGTGTAGCGTGCGGCACGATGACTGCAGACCTGCCAGCCACCGACACCTCGACCAGTTCCCGCGACGACTTCGCGCCGGTCCGCACACCCGCCGCAAGGGCAATCGACTTCGCTCCCGGGATCGTTGTGGTCGTAGTGGTGGTGGCGGGGCTGCTGGCGAACCAGACGCCACTGTGGGACATCGTCCGCTACGCGCTCTACCTGGTCCTCACGGTGCTGCTCCCGGGGACGCTGGTGCACCGGGCACTGCGTGGACGCAGCCCGATGATGCTCGTCGACCTGGCCCTCGGAGCCGCGACGGGCACCGCCCTGGGGCTGGCCGCGTGGGCCGTCTTCATGGTGATCGGCATCCAGCAGGTGCTCTGGCTCTGGCCGCTGGCCGTGTTCATCCCGTTCGCCGCGGTGCCCGCGCTCCGTCGGCACTGGACTCTGGGCGGCTACACGGAGCGCAGCCCGGTCACGTCCTGGCTGTTGTCGGCGGCACTGCTCGTCTACAGCCTCACGCTGCTCGTCTCGATGCGGGTGAATCCGCTTCCACCGCACGCGAACCTGTACTACTTCGACGTCTACTGGCACCTGTCGAACGCGGCGGAGCTGACCCACCGGCTCCCCCCCGACGTGCCCTCGGTCGCTGGGCGGACGCTGCGCTACCACTGGTTCTCCAACGCCGACATGGCCCACGCGAACCTGATCAGCGGGGTCGACCTGCCGACGATCATCCTGCGGCTGTGGCCGATCCCGATCGTGGCGATCATCCTCGGGCTGGTGCTGGCGCTCTCCCGCAGGGTGGCCGACGCGAGCTGGCCGGCCGGCGTCGCCGCACTGTTCATCGTCCTTCCCGGCGAGCTGATGCCGTGGGAGTGGGTCCGGCCGGTGAGCCCTTACCCGCTCAGCGGCGGCAGCAGCCCGTCCCAGGTGTTCGGGCTGATCCCACTCTTCCTGGCCGCGATGGTCCTGGTGGACGTGGTGCGCAAGGAACGGATCGGGAATGGCTGGTGGGTGCTCGTCCTGGCGGTAGCGCTGGCTCCTGGCAGCAAACCGTCGGTGCTCCCGATCCTGCTCTGCGGGATGGGTCTCGTGCTGCTGGTGAACCTGATCCGGCGCGAGCCGGTGCTCCGGGTGGTGGCCGCCATGGCCCTGATGGTGTTCGGGATCATCGGCTTCTGGCCGCTCGTCGCGCAGGCGACGGCCGCGTCCGGCGTCAAGCTCTTCGGCCTACTGGCCTTCCACAAGACCTGGACCGACTACGTGCCGAAGGGCGAGATGCCGAGCACCGGTGGCCATGTGATCGCCGGGCTCGGTGACCCCAGCGCCCTGTTCCTCGCCGTGGCGCTGGTCGCGTGGACGGTGCTGCAGCTTGGCTATGTCCTCGCCGGAGTCTCGCTCGTTCGGAAGCCGACCCGAATGGACCCCGCCGCCCTGCTGCTGGCGGGCGCGGTGGTTGGCGGCATCGCCGCGACCCTGCTCCTCGACCACGCCGCTGCGGCGGAGATCTACTTCGAGAGGACTGCGGTCCCGCTCGGGGCGGTGCTGGCCACATGGGGTCTGTATGTCGGCCTGGCGCAAGCTCACAGGCTCATCGGCATCCGACGGACCCTTGGCGTCGTGGTCGCCGGGCTGGTCACGGGTCTTCTGATCCTCGTCGGCGTCGACCTCGCCGCGCACGGCGGGCAGCCCGCTGTGGCCGACTACCCGGAGAAGATCGGTTTCCCGCTCGGGGTGCTCGCGGTGCTGACGATCGTG
Organism: uncultured Actinomycetota bacterium; assembly: GCA_963742785.1. Lineage (GTDB taxonomy): Bacteria > Actinomycetota > Actinomycetes > Propionibacteriales > Nocardioidaceae > Marmoricola. The sequence continues at coordinate 244,046 of CAVUNI010000003.1, read as the reverse complement.
GCGTTCGTGCTCTGGTGGGTGTTGCGGCGCTTCGCGGTCCCGTCGCTCAAGGGCGCCGGCCTTGCCTTCTTCGGGGTCGCCGTGTCGGCCCTGTTCCTGGTGCACGGGACCCAGGACGGCTGGAACGTCGCGGGGAGCGCCGTACGCCATGACGCAGTCGTGCTGCCGAGCACGAAGGTCACCGCCGCGGAGACGAAGGCGGCCCTGTGGGTCGAGAAGCACACTCCGCGCGACGACATCCTCGCGACGAACGTCCACTGCCGCTTCAGGGCGTCGATGAACGTCTGCGACTCCCGGGCCTACTGGGTCACAGCCTTCTCCGAGCGTCGCGCCCTCGTGGAGAGCTGGGCCTACACCGAGGAGAACCTGAAACGGATCGGCCAGTTCACCGTCGGGTTCCCGCTCTTCCCGTTCGACGACCCGACCCTGCTCAAGGAGAACGACCGGAACTTCACGAACCCCACTGCTGCGAGCCTCGCGGCGCTGCGGGAGAAGCACCACGTGCGGTGGCTGTTCGCCGACAGCAGGGCGGGCAAGGTCTCGCCGAGGCTGGACAACCTGGCCACGCTGCGGTTCAGCGCCGGGTCGGCGAAGGTCTACGAGCTGAAGTAGCCCGCGGCCTCAGCCGGCCGCCCGCATCAACTCGGCCGTCGTGGTGCCGCGGGTCGCGGCGCCGCGGAAGAGCACGACGGCGAGGATGCCCGCGACCACGGCGCAGACCGCCGCGCCGAGGAAGATCGCGTGCAGCTGTTCGATGCCCGCCTGCTCGATGAGTCGGGTGTACGCCGCACACCTCGTCTTGTTGCCGCCGCACACGTCGTTGGGTGATGGGATGTCGGTCTCGACCGCGTAGTAGCGGCGCAGCCCGATCGTGGTCAGCGCCGAGATCCCGACGAGCATCCCCACCATCCGCGCCACGACCAGCAGGGCGCTGGCGACGCCGTGGACGGCGTCGCTGGTGCTGGCGAGCAGGGCTGCGTTCACCGGCGCAAGTGCCAGGCCGAACCCGAGTCCGGTCATCGCCAGGACCGCCGAGGACGTGAGGTGGTTGAGCGACTCGAAGCCCCATCCGGACATCAGCCAGAAACCCAGGGCGGCCAGAACCATCCCGGTGCCCGCGATCACCCCGGCCCGCAGCCGCCGGGTGAGTACGCCGCCCAGGAGCGCGCCGACCGGTAACGCGACCAGGAACTCCACCAGGACCAAGGCCGCCTTGATCTGCGAACCGTCGGCGATGGTGATCCGGGCGAAGATCGGGATGTCCACCAGCGCGGCGATCAGGGCGGCGCCTACGAAGAAGCTGACCAGGAGCGCGCCCCACGCCGGCCGCTGCGCGAATGCTCCGTGGGGCACCAGCGGGGCCGTCGACCTACGGTTGTGCAGTACGAAGAGGACGGCCGCGATCGCGGCCACAGCGAGGTACCAGACACCGGCCGGGCTGAACACCTGCACCTCCGGGTCGGCCGACGCAAAGGCGAGGATGATCCCGCCGAGAGCGACCGACAACAGCCCCGCTCCGACCAGGTCTGCCTCGCGCGCCGAAGCCCACCAGTCGCGTAGGTCCACCAGTGGTCGCTTCGCGATGAACAGCCAGGCGACGAACACCAGTGCCATGGCGATGGCGACCAGCCCGATCTGTGACCACCAGATCGAGCCGCCGTCGTTGAACGGCACGAACGGACCCCCGAGGTCGACCGAGGTGACCAGGCTCCTCGGCTGCCGCATCACGAGCAGCATGGCCGCGAGGGCGAGAGCGAGCAGGCCGAGTCCGATCCAGTCGAGTCGCCGCCAGAGCGGATACTCCGAGGCTGGAAGCACCATCTCCCCGGCGTGTCGTGGTGCTTTCGACCTCGGACTACCCGGAATTGACCGGCGAGACAGGCTCACGATCGCCGCTGCGAGGACGAGCCCGACGGCGAGGTTGATCCAGAAGATGTCGCGCCAGGTGCCGAAGGCGAGCACTACGGCGCCGTACAGCGGACCGAGGACACTGCCGAGCTCCTGCACGGCGCCGACGACGCCGAGGGGTACCCCGCGTCGGTCGGCCGGGTAGAGGTCGGCGACCAGGGCAAGGGTGACCGGCACGAGGCCGCCACCGCCGACGCCCTGGAGGAAGCGGCCGGTGACCAGCGAGCCGAGGTCGTACGCCGCCGCCGTGACCAGCGAGCCGAAGGCGAAGACCACCAGTGCCGCGACGAGGACCGGGGTGCGACCGCGGAGGTCGGCGATCCTCCCGATCAGCGGCAGCATCGCCACGTAGCCGAGCAGGAACCCGCTGACGATCGGCGCCGCCCGCTGCAGCTGCTCGACACTCAGGCCGACCGAGCCCATCATGTTGGGCAGCGAGAGCACCACGACGTAGGTGTCCGCGGCGGCGAAGGCCACGGCGATGGCGGCCAGCCCGAGCAGCAACCGGGCTGCCGGATCCGGCCTGTCGGCGGCGGACCCCGTGCTCGGCATGGGTGCTCCGATCAGGCCGAGGGAGCGGTGATCTTGACGCCCTTGTCGTACCCGCTGAACTTCACGTCGTAGGTGACGTCCTCGTTGCCGGTGAAGAACACCCCGGTCACCTTCACGGTCCTGGCGTAACCCTTGTCGTCCACGCCGACCTCGGTCTCGTAGGTCTCCTTGGCGCTGGCACTCGGGATGATCTTCTTCACCGCTGCACCGGGCAGGGTGCCGGAGTAGCTGGTCAGGATCTGGTCCCCGCTGCGCTTCTCCTCGCCCTTCTTCAGATCCTCGAGCTTGGTCAGCAGCGCGGAGAGCCCGTTGTCGGGATCGGCGAAGTCGGCCGGGTCGGGTGCGCCGTACTCCGCCGGGTTGATGACGGGGTAGCCGGTCTGGAAGGGCACCTTGGCGTAGACCTTCCCATCGACCGAGGTGACCGGAACCGTCGCGGTGACGCCGATCAACACGACCTTCACCTCGCCCTTGAACGCCGGATCGTGGTTGAGGTCACCACTCGCGCCGAGGACACCGTTGGAGCCGCTCGGAGGTGTGGAGTCGGTCGCGAGGTCGATGTGCACGCTCGAGGCGTCGTCGAACAGCTTCTTGGCCTGTTCCATCACCTCGGTCGGGCTCTTGGCCTTCGGCTCCTCCTTGGCATCGCTGCCGCCGCAACCTGCGAGGACCAGCGCCGCGCTCAGCAGGACGGCGAGCAGTGCCAGCGCACGTCCGCGAGGGCGGTGAGGAGTCATGGCGCTCAGCCTGCCATGTCGGTGTTCGCCGACGAGGGCAGGGAAGCCGTCACCGGGCCGGCGACCGCGACGATCGGCTGGCTCCCGGGCTGGCCGGATCCGTCACGACGGTTGACCGGCTCGGGCAGGTCGACGGGCGCTCCGCTGTCCGCTGCCGCGAAGGCAGGGGCAGCTCCGGCCCACGCGAAGACCAGGTCGTCCTCGCCCCTGAGGAACCGGTGGCAGCGCACGCCGCCGGTGGCGCGGCCCTTGGCGGGGTACTCGCCGAACGGCGTCACCTTGACCGAGCCCGCCTCGGTGCCGGGCAGTGCCGAGGCGGCACCCGACACGGAGACCAGCACGGAGTCGGCGGGATCGAGGGCGGTGAACGAGACCACCCGGGCTCCCGTTGCGAGCTTGATGCCGGCGATGCCACCTCCGGAGCGCCCCTGCGGGCGCACGCTGCCAGCTCCGAAGTGGAGCAGCTGCGCGTCGCTGGTGACGAAGCACAGAGCCTCCTCGCCCGTACGCAGCTCGACCGCGCCGACGACCTGGTCGCCGTCCTTGAGCGAGATGATGTCCCAGTCGTCCCGGGCGGAGAGGTACTCAGGGTTGACCCGCTTGACCACGCCCTGACGGGTGCCCAGGGCGAGGCCGGGGGAGTCGGTGTCGAAGCTGGTCAGCGCGAGCACGCGTTCGCCCTCCAGGGTCACGAACTCCCCGACGGGCGCACCTCCCTGCAGGTTCGGGTGGTTGGCGGTGCTGGGCAGTGTCGGCAGGTCGAGGACGCCCAGCTTGACCACCCGGCCGGCCGACGTCACCACGCCCACCTCGCCGCGCGCCGTTGTCGCGACGGCCGAGACGATCACGTCGTGGCGGCTGCGGCTGCCCCCGTCACCGGGCGGGTCGAGGGTGGTCGTGCGTGCGAGCAGCCCCGAGGAAGACAGGAACACGTAGCAGGGGTCGTCGGCGACCTCGAGCGGTGTGGCCGACGAGGTGGTCGTCTGGCCGGACGACTCCAGCAGGACCGTACGACGCGGCGTGCCGTAGGTCTTGGCGACCTCGGCCAGCTCGTCGGAGACAACCTTCCGCAGTCGGGCATCGTCGCCGAGGATCTCGTCGAGCTCCTCGATGGTGCGCTGGAGCTCGTCGGCTTCCTTGTCGAGCTCGAGCTTGGAGAACTTCGTCAGCCGGCGAAGCGGCATGTCGAGAATGTAGTTGGCCTGGATCTCGGTCAGGTCGAAGACCGAGATCAGCCGTTCGCGTGCCTGCTCGGCGTGGTCGCTCGAGCGAATCAGCTGGATGACCTCGTCGATGTCCAGGATCGCGGTCAGCAGACCCTTGACCAGGTGCAGCCGGTCGGCAGCCTTCGCGCGGCGGTACGTCGAGCGCCGGCGTACGACGTCGAAGCGGTGCTCCAGGAACACCTCGAGCATCTCCTTGAGGCCGAGGGTGCGGGGCTGTCCGTCCACCAGGGCGACGGCGTTGATGCTGAAGGACTCCTCCATCGGCGTGCTCTTGAACAGCTGCTCGAGGATCGCCTCGGGGTGGAAGCCGTTCTTGACCTCGATCACCAGGCGCAGGCCCTTCGTGCGGTCGGTGAGGTCCTTCACGTCAGCGATGCCCTGGAGCTTCTTGGTCTGCACGAGCTTCTTGATGGCGGCGATGACCCGTTCGGTGCCGACGCCATACGGCAGCTCGGTGACGACGATGCCCTTGCGTCGGGCGGTCACCGACTCGATGCGGGTGGTGGCCCGCATCCGGAAGCTGCCCCGGCCGCTCTCGTAGGCGTCGCGCACCCCGTCGAGCCCGATGATCTTGCCGCCGGTGGGCAGGTCGGGGCCGGGGATGAAGCGCATGATCGCGTCGAGGTCGGCCTTGGGGTGGGTGACCAGGTGACGCAGCGCCTGGATCACCTCGATCAGGTTGTGGGGCGCGATGTTGGTCGCCATGCCGACCGCGATGCCGGCCGCGCCGTTGACCACGAGGTGCGGGATGGCCGCGGGCAGCACCGACGGCTCGAGCTCGCGGCCGTCGTAGTTGGGGCGGAAGTCGACGGTGTCCTCGTCGATCGACGCCGTCATCGCGACCGCGGCAGGGGCCATCCGCGCCTCGGTGTAGCGCATGGCCGCCGGGGGGTCGTCGGGCGAGCCGAAGTTGCCGTGGCCGTCGACCGTCGGCAGCCGCATGGAGAAGGACTGGGACATCCTGACCAGGGCGTCGTAGATGGCGCCGTCGCCGTGGGGGTGGAACCGGCCCATGACCTCACCGACGACGCGGGAGGACTTCACGTGCCCGCGGTCTGGGCGGAGGCCCATGTCGTGCATCGCGTACAGGATCCGCCGCTGCACCGGTTTCAGGCCGTCGCGGGCGTCGGGCAGGGCCCGGGAGTAGATGACCGAGTAGGCGTATTCCAGGAAGCTCGTGCGCATCTCGTCGCCGACGTCGATGTCGACGATGTGTTCCTCGAAATCCTCGGGAGGGGCAGTGGTACGACGAGCCATGGGGTGATTCTCCCCAACGCCCAAGCGCAATCTCCGCCGGGCACGCCGAAGGGCACCTTGGGTACATTTCACGAGTGACCGCGCAGGACACCGAACCCACCCCGACGCCCCGGGACTACCCGGAGCACTGGGAGGCCGACGTCCTGTTGCGCGACGGCCGTACCGCCCATCTGCGGCCGATCGTCCCGGAGGACGCCGAGGGGCTCGTGGATTTCTACGCGAACGTCTCCGAGCAGTCGAAGTACTTCCGGTTCTTCGCCCCGATGCCCAACCTCTCCGACCGCGACGTGCAGCGCTTCACCAACGTCGACTACCACGAACGCGTCGCCTTCGTGATGACCGTGGCCGAGAAGATCATCGCCGTCGGCCGCTACGACGTCGTGGACAAGGACGCTGCCGGCGCGCGGGCCGAGGTCGCCTTCCTCGTCCAGGACTCCCATCAGGGGCGTGGGATCGGTCAGCTGCTGCTCGAGCACCTCGCCCAGGCAGGCCGCGAGCGCGGCGTACGCCGGTTCATGGCCGAGGTCCTGCCCGACAACCGGCGGATGATGCAGGTCTTCCGCGAGCAGGGCTACAAGGTCAAGGGCGGCTGGGAGGAGGGGGTGATGCACCTCGAGTTCGACATCGACCCCACCGACACCTCCATCGGGGTCATCTCCGCCCGGGAGCACCGTTCCGAAGCAGCGTCCATCGCCGCCTTCCTCAACGCGAGAAACGTCGCCGTCATCGGCGCCTCGCGCCGCAGCGACACGATCGGTGCCGCGCTCGTGCGCAACCTCGTGCTCGGCGACTATGCCGGGCGGGTGTACGTCGTGAACCCGGCAGCGGACGCGGTCGCAGGGATGCCGGCGTACCCGACGGTCGGGGACATCCCCGGCGACGTCGACGTCGCGATCGTCGCGGTGCCAGCGGAGGCCGTACAGGACGTCGTACTCGACTGCGCCGCCAAGGGCGTCCACGGCCTGATCGTCATCTCCAGCGGCTTCGCCGAGACCGGCGAGGAGGGCCGCAAGCGCCAGCGCAAGCTGGTCGGGCTGGCCCGCTCCTACGGCCTCCGGCTGATCGGCCCCAACTGCCTCGGCGTGATCAACACCGCCGCGGACGTGTCGCTGAACGCCTCGCTGGCGCCGTTGATGCCTCCGCGGGGCCGCGCGGGGTTCTTCTGCCAGTCCGGCGCGCTCGGGACCGCGATCCTGGAGAAGGTTCGCGGTCGGGGTCTGGGCCTCTCGACGTTCGTCAGCGCAGGCAACCGCGCAGACGTCTCCGGCAACGACCTCCTGCAGTACTGGGAGGAGGACGAGGCGACCGAGGTGGTGCTGCTCTACCTGGAGTCGATCGGCAACCCGCGCAAGTTCTCCCGCATCGCGAGGCGGGTCTCGCGCGCCAAGCCGATCATCGCGGTGCGCTCTGGTCGGACCACCCAGGGCGTGCCCATGGGTCACGCGGTCCGTCAGATCGCGGCGCCCCCCGAGGCCGTCGACGCGATGTTCCGGCAGGCCGGGATCATCCAGGTCGACACCCTCGACGAGATGTTCGACGTCGCCCAGCTGCTCGCCCACCAGCCGTTGCCGAGCGGGTCGAGGGTCGCCATCGTCGGCAACTCCGATGCGCTCGGGCTGCTGGCCGTGGATGCCGCGGTGGCCAGCGGACTCACCGTGACCAGCGCGACCGCCCTCGGGGCCGACGCGACCGCCGAGGACTTCGAGGACGCCCTCGACGCTGCGATCGACGACCAGCACGTGGATGCCGTGGTCGCGGTCTACATCCCGCCGCTGGACGCGGGCGGCGAGGAGGTCGCGAACGTGCTCGCGGCGGTGGGCGAGCAGTCCGACAAGCCGTTGGTCTCGACCTTCCTCGGGCGTGAGGGCGTACCCGAGCTGTTGCGGGTTCCGGATCTCGCGGGTCACACCGCGGGCCGCGGCTCGGTGCCGTCCTATCCGGCGGTCGAGGCGGCCGTCCGGGCCCTCGCGCGGGTGGTCGACTACGCGGCGTGGCTCCAGCGGCACGACGACTCGGCCGGGGTGCTCGAGGACATCGACCCGGAGAGCGCCAAGCGCCAGGTCAACAAGATCCTGATGCAGAGCCCCGACGGGCGCGAGCTCACCGACGGGGAGCTGGGGGAGCTGCTCGGCAGCTACGGTGTCCGGCTCTGGGAGCGGATCGCCGTCGCCACGCCCGACGAGGCAGTGGCGGCCGGCGAACGGCTCGGCTGGGACGTCGTGCTCAAGGCGACCGCGGAGCGACTGCGTCAGCGTCCCGACCAGGCCCACGTGTGGCGCAACATCGACAACGTCGAGGAGATGCGCGACGCCTGGGACTCCCTCAAGGAGATCATCACCGACCCGGCCGAGGCCGAGTTCGTCGTACAGCGGACAGCCAAGCCCGGCGTCCCCGTCGCGGTGGCCGCGCTCGAGGACCCGCTGTTCGGCCCCGCGGTGTCGTTCGGCATCTCCGGCGCTCTCACCGACCTCGTGGGCGACCGGGTCTACCGGATCCCGCCGATCAGTGCCCTGGACGCGGCGGAGACGGTGCGGTCGATCAAGGCCGCGCCGCTGCTGTTCGGGTACCGGGGCAGCGAGCAGGTCGACGTCGCCGCCGTGGAGGACCTGATCAGGCGGGTGGCGCAGCTCAAGATCGACCTGCCCCAGGTCAGTCAGATCGACCTGATGCTCGTGCACGCCACGGCCGAGGGGGTCAGCGTGCTGCACGCCGCCGGCCGGGTGGCGCAGGTGGCCGATGCCCGTTCGGACCTGTTCGTACGCCGTCTTTCGGCTCCGGGCGGGGACACCCTGCCCGACTGACCCACCCGAACCATTTCCTCCGGCCGTGGGCCACCAGGCGACCGCGGTGCGACAGTCTTTGTATGGCTGCCTGTGATCTCACAGACGCCGACCTGCTCCACGCGATGGCCGGTAGTGACGAGGGCGCCCTCCACGAGCTCTACAGGCGTCACGCCCCGTGGATCTCCGCCCGTCTGGCCCGTCGTTGCGCCGACGCGGATGCGGTCTCCGATGTCTTGCAGGACACCTTCGTCGCGGCCTGGAAGGGCGCCGGCCGGTTCCGTGGAGACGGTGTGGTGCCGGCCTGGCTGTGGGGCATCGCCGTACGACGGCTGATCAGCCGCCTGCGCAAACGGGCCGACTTCCGACTGGGACCGGCGCTGATCGACGCCGACGCGGAGGACATCTCTGCCGAGGAACAGGTCCTGCTGCGACTCGAGCACGTCGACGTTGGCACCGCTCTCGCCAGGATCTCGCCCGAGCTGCGCGTCGTCCTCCAGCTGACCGTCCTCGACGGAATGACCACTCGGGAGGCAGCGGTGCTGCTCGGCATCCCACGCGGAACCGTGAAGTCACGGCTGCAACGGGCCCGAGCCACGATGCGAGAGGAAATGGCATGAGCGTGCCCACATCACCCGGCTGGCACCTGAGCGAGATCGCCCTGCGCGACTACACCTCGGGGCACACGCTCCCCGTGGCAGGCGCCTCCGTCGAGGCCCACCTGCTCCAGTGTGACGACTGTCGAGCGCGGCTCGGTGCCGTGATGCCGGCCGAGCCCCTCGACCGGACCTGGACCGCGATCCGGGACGCGGTGGAGACTCCCGACGTCAGCATGGTGGAACGGCTGCTCCGGAGTCTCGGCATCACCGGGGAGTCCGCCCGCATCCTGGCGGCAGTCCCGGCATTCCGCGGCTCCTGGCTGCTCGGAGTGTTCGTGGTGATCGTCTTCGCCGGTGCGGCGGCCCTGTTCGCAGGCGACGTCGGTCTGTCGCTGTTCCTGATAGCGGCGCCGCTCGCCCCGGTCGCCGGTGTGGCGGCCTGCTTCGGCGGGGACGCCGATCCGGCGCACGAGCTGATCACGACGACACCGCACTCTGCCTTCCGGCTCCTGCTCGTGCGCACCCTGGGCGTGCTGGCGACCTCGATTCCGATCACCGCGTTCATCGGCATCGCACTCCCCGGGCCGGCCTGGCTCGGTGCCGCCTGGTTGCTGCCGGCAGTGGCCGGCGTACTTCTCACGCTGCTGGTGGGACCACTGCTCGGATCCACCTCGACGGCCGCGGCGCTCGGCGCGTGCTGGTCTCTCGCAGTCGTCACGGCCGCGCGTCTCGGCGATCCCCTCGAAGTGGTCGAGCCGCTGATGCAGCTCGTCCTTGCCGTGATCGCGCTCGGCGCCCTCGCGGCACTCCTCGTCCGCTATCCGTCGTTCGATCGCCTGGGAGGGCAGTCATGACCATGCCAAGAAGCGCCACCGTCAGCATGACCCGCATCGGCAAGTCCTATGGCCGCATCGCTGCCCTCGACGACGTCGACCTGGCGCTCGGTGCCGGGATCACCGGTTTGCTCGGCCCCAACGGGGCCGGAAAGACCACGATGCTGCGCATCCTCGCCACTGCGTTGGCCCCCGACCGCGGAGAGCTCAGCGTCCTGGGGCAGGACCCGGCCGTGTCCGAGGGCAGGGTTGCCGTACGCCGCAGGCTCGGGTACGTCCCCCAGGAGACCGGATTCCCGCGCGGGTTCACGGCCTTCGCCTTCGTGGACTACATGGCGATCCTCAAGGAGTGGGACGACGCGACCTCGCGGCACCGGGAGGTCCGTCGGGTGCTCGACCTCGTCGGGCTCGGGGACGTTGCCCCCAAGCGGATCGGCGCGCTCTCCGGCGGCCAGCGCCGTCGCGTCGTGCTCGCCCAGGCCATGCTCGGCCTGCCCGACCTGCTCATCCTCGACGAACCGACGGCAGGACTGGATCCGGCGCAGCGCAGCCGACTGCGTGACGTGCTGAGCCTGGCTGGTGAGTCGGCGACGGTCCTGATCTCCACTCACCAGACCGAGGACGTGGCCGCCTTGTGCGAGCGGGTGATCGTCCTTGACGGCGGGCGGGTGCTGTTCGACGGTGCCGTGACGGACATGGTCGCCCAGGCGGCGGGCCGCGTCTGGATGGCCGACGAGCGAGACGCCGAAGCCGAGTTTGCGTGGCGCACCGGCTCGGGCCGTGTCCGGCACGTGGGCATGCCGCCCCCGACCGCCGAGTTGATCGAGCCGTCCCTGGAGGACGCCTACCTCCTGATGGTGGGCGAGCACGCCGACGCCGAAGGACTGGAGGTCGTGGCATGAGCGCCGTGAGTGCGGTAGAGGCTCCGGCCCCGGTGCGCCAGCGGCCCATGCTGTTCGCGTTGGCACGCGTCGAGGCACGTCGTTTTGCACGCCATCCCCTCTTCCTGTTCGGGACCGGGACAGTCGCCGTCCTCGCGGTCATTCAGCTGGTCCAGAAGAGCGGCGGAGGAGGCAGCCCCATCGCTGCGGTTGTGGTGATCGCCTTCCTGATAGGGGTGTTCGGCTTCGTGGTGGCGCACCGGCTGACGACGTCGATGCGGCGTACTGCCGACCTCGCCGGGACCGCACCCCTCGGACGTCAGCAGCGGACGGCGGCTCTGTGTCTCGCGTGCCTGGTGCCGTTCGTCGTCGGATGTGTGGCCACCGCCTTCCTGCTGGTCACGCAGATCGTGTGGACCCCGGTGGGGATCCCGGCAAGTGCCCATGTCGCATCGTTCCGCGACGAGTCCGACCTGGCGTTGGTGACAGCCATTTTGGCGATGGCTCCGCTTGCGACCCTGGGTGGCCCCTTGCTGGGGGTCGCGGTCGCACGATGGGCGCCGTTCCGGGGGTCGGCGCTGGTTGGCGTGGTGACGCTGCTGTTCGTCTGTTCCGCGGCCGCCGAGGCTGCCCATCCCTGGAACCTCCTGGCTCCCTGGCCGATCCTCTACGAAGAGCGGGCCGCCGACTCCGGGGCGATGACGACGTCCTGGCTGCTCCCGCACATCTCGCAGCCGTGGGTGCTGGGCTACGTGCTGTGCCTGTGCGGACTGGCAGTCGTGGCGGCGCTCCTGCGTGACCGTGCCAACCGACGACAGCTGTTGTGGACGGGCGGGGTGCTGGCCGTGTGTGCCGTCGTCTGCTTCGTCTTCGCGGGCACGTGAGCCCTCGCGCTCGTCCGCCGCTGCCCATCCTCGGATCTGTGGCTGCTGCGTTGGTGCTGATGGCGGTGGCGGTAGCGCTGCCCGGGGCCGATGTGAGCGCCTTCCTGGTGCGACTCGTGGAGCTCGTGCTGGCCGGAGGCGCGGCGTACCTCCTCGACGACGGTGCCTCGCGGATGACCGTGGTCACTCCCCGGAGCGTGTGGCGTCGGCGCGCGCCGGTCCTTGTGAGCGGGGCTGCCCTGCTCGCCGGAGCGTGGGCCGGGATTCTGCTCCTGCTGCGGTCCCAGCAGTCGCCGATCTCGCTGGTGGCGGTCACGGCTGAGACGGTGGTGATCGGTGCCCTGGCCGTGGCGCTGTCCTCGATCCTGGTGTGGCGTGGCGAACCGCAGCCCGGCAGCCAGGTGGCGCCCCTCGTGGGGATCTGCGGCATCGCCGCCCTGATCGCTGAACCGCTCATCGGCGCCACGATCTTCCTGCCGATCGACGGCAGTCACGACGAGGTGGTGGTGATCGCCTGGGTCGGAGCCGGGCTGCTGGCCCTGGTGGTGACCGTCCTCGCGGGGCGGGACCCGGCGAGCCGTTGGGGACGCTGACCCACAGCCGGCGCCGACGCCCTCGGCCGCAGGCCGGGCCCGTGACAGACTGGCCGCATGCCTTCTGTTGCCTCCCGGGACAGCTTCCACGACCTCGTGGTGGCCATCGAGAAGACCGGCTACTACCCGCAGGTCGTCTCGGCCGGGGTCCGCTCCGCCATCGCGGGCGAGCAGGTCGCGTCCTACCTGGTGCACCACGAGCCCACCATCGACCGCGACGAGGTGCGGCGTCACATCACGGTGGTCGTGCTCACCCCGACCCGGCTGATCCTGTGCCACACGGACGAACACGCCCCCGACGACCTGCTGCCGGAGCCCTACACGTCCACCTCGACCGAGGCGATCCGGTTGGCCGAGGTGCGCTCGGTGGTCGTCAACCGGATGGTCGCCAATCCTGCCTCCATCGAGGGTGGTGAGGAGCCGACTCCGACCGAAGCCGTGGTCACCGTGGGCTGGGGCGGGATTACCCGCATCGACCTCGAGCCCGCTGCCTGCGCCGACCCCGACTGCGACGCCGATCACGGCTACACCGGGGTCCTCGCCTCCGACGACTTCTCGCTCCGGGTCAGCTCGGCGGCCGACGGCCAGGACGCCGTCGACGCGCTCCTGGAGTTCGCCGATTCACTCTCGTCTCGCACACAGAGCTGAACTGGTGGCAGAGACGCAGGTCGATGGTGGTTTCGTCGAGCCCGACTACGTCGGTCGCTCGCTGGGCGACGTCCTGCCCGCCGTCGCCGGTGCCCTCGGTGTCTCGGTCGGGTTCCACGAGAGCACGCTGACGCTGCCACCGGCTCCGGCGTACGTCGTGATGCTCATCGACGGCCTCGGCTACGACCTGCTGGCCGAGCACCGGGCGCAGGCGCCGTACCTCCACTCGCTGCTGGGCCAGCCGGTCAACGACCTGCCTCCCGCGACCTGCGGCGTCCCCTCGACGACGGCCACGTCGCTGACCTCCCTCGGCACCGCGCTGACGCCGGGCCAGCACGGCCTGGTCGGCTTCACCTCGCGGGTGCCCGAGACCGGGGCGCTGCTCAACTCGTTGTTCTGGGACCAGCCGGTCGATCCCCTCGAGTGGCAGCCCAACGCGACCGCGTTCGCCCGGCTCGAGTCCGCCGGGGTGCACACGAGCGTGGTCAGCAAACGGGAGTTCAGGGGCTCGGGACTGACCCGGTGCGGGCAGCGGGGAGCGGCGTACGTCGGGGCCGACGACGTCGGCGAACGGATCGCAGGCGCCATCGCAGGTGCCGCCCGGCGGCCATCACTGACTTACGTCTACGACGGCGACCTCGACTGGCACGGCCATCGCGCGGGCGTCGACTCACAACGCTGGCGCTCCCAGCTGCGCGACATCGACGAGGACGTGCAGGAGCTGCGCGAGGAGCTGCCCGAGGAGGTGCGGCTGCTGGTCGTCGCAGACCACGGGATGATCGACTCGACGAAGGAGACGCACATCGACGTCGACGAGCACCCGCCGCTCCGTGACGGGGTGGAGCTGCTCGGGGGCGAGGCCCGCTTCCGTCACGTCTACTGCCGCGGCGGTGCCGTCGACGACGTGGCCGCGACCTGGCGCGCCGTACTCGGCGAACGGGCCACGGTGCTGACCCGGGACCAGGCGATCGCGCGCGGCTGGTTCGGCACGGTCGATCCACAGGTGCGGCTGCGCCTGGGCGACGTGGTCGTCGCTGCCCACGACAACTGGGCCCTGATGAGCTCGGTCGACTTCAAGTACGAGATGACCCTAATCGGCCTGCACGGCTCGCTCACCCCGCGGGAGATGCAGATCCCGATCCTGGTGGGGTAGGGCTGTCGGTTTCACCGGTCAGCCGGGGAAACATGCACTTGTCGAGGGAAAGAACACCCGCAAGGTGCATGGATCACCGGTCAGCCGGGGAAACCGGCACCCTCACGCGAACGGCAGCGGCTCGGCGATCATCGAGATCGCCCTCGCCCGGGCGGCGGTCATCTTGCGCCGGTGGTGGGCACGGCAGAGGACCTCGTACGCCACCTCGGCCGGGACGTCCTGGTTCTCCACGTCGCCGACGACGATCACCTCGCCCTCGGTGACCATCTCGCCGTTGACGGTGCGGGCGTTGTGGGTGGCGCGCCGGCCGCACCAGCACAGCGCCTCGACCTGGAGGACGTTCATCCGATCGGCCAGCTCGACGAGGCGCTGCGAGCCCGCGAATAACTGGGTCCGGAAGTCGGTGAGGATGCCGAAGGCGAACACGTCGATCTGCAGCTCATCGACGATCTTGGCCAGCTGCTCGACGTGCGCAGCGGTGTAGAACTGGGCCTCGTCACAGATCATGTAGTCGATCCGGGCGCCGTGGGTCAGCTCGCCGACCACGAACTTCCAGAAGTCGAAGTCGTCATCGACCTCGATCGCCTCGTGGGTCAGTCCGAGTCGCGACGAGACCAGCGCTTCGCCGGCGCGGTCGTGGGTGGTGAAGATCCGGCCGATCCGGCCGCGCGCGGCGTGGTTGTGGTTGGTCTGCAGCGCGAGGGTGCTCTTCCCGGAGTCCATCGTGCCGGTGAAGAATTGGAGTTCAGCCACGAGGGAAGAAGATACGCCGTACGACGAGCCCGCTCACCCAGCGGGAGCGTTGGTCGCACGAATCGGTGGACCGAGGGTGGGCGCACCGTGGCGCTGGCCCATCTCGTCGAGTACGGCGGGGTCGGGCACCTCGACGCCGGAGAGGTACTCCCACTGCTCCGCGAACAGGTGCTCGACGCCACCCGGAGTGGCGAACCCCACGATGTGCAGTGGCTCCTCCGAGGCGTTGGCGAAGGTGTGCGGTGTGCCGCGGGGCACCCAGGCGAAGTCACCGGCTGATGCGTTGCGCCTTGCTTCCCCGAGCTGCATCTCGAGCTCACCTGCGATCACGTAGAAGCCTTCGTCCACTGCGTCGTGCGAGTGCAGGACGGGTCCGGACGACCAGCCCGGGAGCGTGAACTCGCAGACGCTGATCAGCCCGCCGGAGTCGCCAGCCACCAGCTTGAACGGCAACATCGCGCCCTCGACGCGGGTGGCGCCGGCTGGGAGGAGGTAGGGATCGGCCCGGTCGGCCATGGTGACAGCCTAGGCCCCATGAGCTCCCCCCTGATCGACGCCGACGAGCTGTCCGGTCGCCTCGGCGAGGTCACGGTGCTCGACGTCCGCTACCAGATGGGCGGTCCGTCCGGAGCGGGTGAGTACGCCGCCGGCCACGTCCCGGGAGCCGCGTTCGTCGACCTCGACACCGCGCTCGCCGGCGCCCCCGGCGATCGTGGCCGGCACCCCCTCCCCGAGGTGGCCGTCTTCGAGGAGGCGATGCGAGCGGCCGGGGTCAATGACGCCCGCCCGGTGGTGGTGTACGACGACTGGGCTGGTCGCGCCGCCGCCCGATGCTGGTGGCTGTTGCGCTGGGCGGGGCACGAGGACGTCCGTGTCCTCGACGGCGGCTGGTCCGCGTGGTTGGCCGGCGGTCACGCCTCATCGACCGAGCAGGTGCTCCCGCCGCTGGGCGACTTCACCGCACGCCCCGGGCAGCTGCCCGTCCTGGGTCCCGCCGAGGTGCTGGAGTTCGCGCGCGACCACGTGCTCGTCGACGCGCGCAACCCCGAACGGTTCCGCGGCGAGGTCGAGCCGGTGGACCCCGTTGCCGGACACATCCCGGGCGCGGTCAACGTCCCGACCGGCGCGAACCTCACCGATGACGGGCGGTTCCGCACCGCCGACGAGCTGACCCGGCTCTACGCAGACGCGCAGGACCAGGACGTGGCGGCGTACTGCGGCTCGGGCGTGACCGCCGCCCACGACATCCTCGCGATGGCGGTCACCGGCATCGACGCGAGGCTCTACCCCGGCTCGTGGAGCGAGTGGGTGGCCGACCCCGACCGACCGGTCGCTACGGGCGACCGATGAGCGGCTTGACCTTGACCACCGCGGCCGGCGCCAACGGCCCGTAGATGTGCGGGAAGGTGTCGTCGCCGACGGGGTCCTCGCGCCACGGCACCTCGAGGAGGTCCGTGTCGACCGTGAGCAGCACCAGCGGCTCGTCGGCGTCGGTGTAGTAGCGGTCGTAGACGTCCCCGACCTGGTCGGCTCGCGAGGCGTGCAGGAAGCCCTCCTGCTCGAGGGTCACGCCACGGGTCGAGGTGGTGTACTCGCCGGACTCCTGCGCCGCCGTCCAGTCCGCGAGCGTGGCCACGTGGAAGACCAGCATCAGGCCGTTTCGGCCAACCGGGCCACGGGGAGTCGCGTGAGCAGGCTCTCGAAGAGCCCGGCGGTCTCCTCGAGCGAGAGCAGGGCGGCCTCGTGGCCACGCCACCCGAAGACGTGGGCGCCGTCGATCTCATGGACCTCCACCGGCACCGCGCCCGGGTTGAGCACGACGCGGCCGGTTGCACCGGCCTGGCGGTGCTCGGCGCAGTCGCAGGCGGCCCGCAGCAGCAGCGTGGTCAGGTCGCTGGGCTTGTAGGCCGTGAGGCGCAGGCGGGTGCCGCGCGCGTCGAAGTGGAGCACGCGGTCGTCGGCGGAGTCACGCAACCAGAGCGAGACAGGCACTGCGTGGCTGGCGGGGAGGACGTCGTAACCGCGCGCGTTCAGCGCTCGCGTCCAGGTGGCGAAGGTCAAGGGAGACATGCGTGGAACCGTTCCTGTGTGTCGGGGCTGTCGGTGGTCGAAGAAGCGCACCAGCCCGGTGGCTGGTGTCAGCGACAGCGACAACACAGATGGTTCAGCACGAGGAGCAGATTACCAGTGGACGCCCTGGAACGCGCGGGCAAGCGCTTTTTGCACGCTGACCTTTTCGGTCCTGGCATCGGGGTTGTCCCCGCGCGCGGCCGTCGAGTCCGGGAACACCTGGTAGGCGACGTGCAGGACCCGGAAGGCGACCTTGGGTGCGAGGGTGTGCGCGAGCGCGCCGAGGTTGCCGGTCTTGGTGTTGATCTCGTGCGGCCGCTCGACGAGGGCGCGGATCACCTTGCTCGCCGCCTGCGCGGGGGTGATCGCGGGGAACCGGTCGTACATCTTCGTCGGGGCGATCATCGGTGTGCGCACCAGTGGCATGTGAATGCTGGTGAACGAGACGCCGTCACTGATCAGCTCGCTCGAGACGACGTTGCTCCAGGCGTCCAGCGCGGCCTTGGAAGCGACGTACGCCGAGAACCGGGGCGGGCTGGTGAGTACGCCGATCGAGGAGATGTTCACGACGTGCCCGGACTTCTGCGCGCGCATCTTCGGCAGGATTCCCATGACCAGCCGGATGGCGCCGAAGTAGTTCAGCTGCATGGTGCGCTCGAAGTCGTGGAAGCGGTCCTCGCTGAGGTGCAGCGAGCGCCGGATCGAGCGGCCGGCGTTGTTGACCACGAAGTCGATGTGCTCGAAGTCCTCCGAGAGCTGTTTCGTCAGCGCGTCGATGGCATGCAGGTCGGAGAGGTCGCAGGGGTAGCTGTACGCCGTGCCGCCTTGGCTCTCGATCAGCCGCCTGGTGGCCTCGAGCTTCTCCTGGCCGCGGGCGACGAGGATCGGGATCGCGCCAGCCTTGGCGACCTGTACGGCGGTGACCAGGCCGATGCCCGACGAGGCGCCGGTGATGACGACGGTCTTGCCGGCCAGCGCCTTCACGGCCGAGGAGTCGCCCTTGATGGTGTCGTCGAGCATCTCCTCCCAGAACGACCAGAGCGTCGATGCGTAGGACTCGATGTCGGGCACCGCGATGCCAGAGCCCGACAGGGCCTTCTCGGTGGAACGCGACGCGTAGACCGACGGGAACGAGGCGTGCTCGAGCACCTCGGGCGGCACGCCCAGGCGGCCGATGGTCTGGGTGAGCGCCACCTGCACCGGCGGCATCCGCAGAGCCGCTCCGACCAGGCTGGCCGGCCGCAGCGCGCGGGGGAGCAGGGCTGTGGGGAGCCTGGACGTGACGGTCCGGTCGATGGGTACGGCGAACTGCGGTGCCTTCGCGGCCGAGGCGAAGGTGTTGACCAGCCCGACGGTGCTCAGGGGTTCCGGGTTGACCAGGTGGAAGGCCTGGCCGTCGAGATCAGGCTTGTGCGCGATGTAGTCCATCGCCCTGGCGACGTAGTCGACCGGCACCACGTTGGTGTCGCCGAGGTCGATGCCGACCAGCGGCATCCAGCCCGGGATGTTGTCGCGCATCCGCTTCAGAAGCGGGAAGAAGTAGTAGGGGCCGTCGATCTTGTCCATCGCCCCGGTCTCGGAGTGCCCCACCACGATGGCTGGACGGTAGACCCGCCATGGCACCTCGGCCTCCTCGCGGACGATCTTCTCCGACTCGAACTTGGTGCGGTGGTACGCCGAGGGCAGCCGCTGTCCCTCGTCGAACATCGACTCGTCGAAGACTCCGCGGAAGTCGCCGGACGCCGCCACGGACGAGACCTGGTGGAAGTGGCCCACCTTGAGCTTGCCGGCCAGTCCGACGGCGTTGCGGGTGCCGCCGACGTTCGCCGTCTCGTTCAGCTCGTCCGAGGCGGTCATGTCGTAGATCGCTGCGAGGTGGAAGAAGTGCTCGATGTCGCCGGCGTGGGACTCGATCCACTCCGGGTCGATCCCGAGGTCCGGCTCGCCGAGGTCACCGATCACCGGTGTGACGCGGGAGCCATCTCCACCAGCGGCACTCCACTCCTCGATCAGCCGATCGAGACGGTCGCGCGAGCCTTCCCGGCAGAGCGCGAAGATCTCGCCCTCACGGTTGTCCACCAGCTCCTGCACGAGGAATCGACCGATGAAGCCGGTGGCGCCGGTGACGAAGTAGGCCATGGTGAAATGCACCGCTCTCGCTGATCGGGGGTGTCTCCGAGTCATTCAACTCGTCGCGGAACGTCCGGTCACGCGGTGGTCCATATTACTGATCGGTAACCTGCGGTGCCAGTCCCCGGTCAGTCTTCCTTGGCGCTGCCCCCGAACATGATCTCGTCCCACGACGGGACCGAGGACCGGCCCTTGCGCTTCGCCGCGGCCCGCTTCTCCTCGCGCTTCACGTCGACGGTGTCCCCGGAGCCGGAGCCGGAGCCGGAGTCGGAATCGGGCTCGTCGTCGTCCGACTGCGCGGTCTCGTCGACCGGCGCCTCGTCGGTCGTGGCCTTGGCCATCGGCTCGTCGATGAGCGGCACGTCCTCGGGCGAGGGTTCCGCTGAGGTCTGGTCGGAGGTGTCCGCGAGCCAGTCGGCGTCCGCGGTGTCGGCCGTCGGCTCGCCGGGACTGTCGCGGACCAGCTCGATCGCGTCGTCGCCGAGGGGCAGCTCGTCCTGCGAGGGCACGGGGCTCAGTCGTCGCGCCTCCACGGGGCGACCGGTCATGCCCGGGGCCTCGGTCTGCCGGATCTCGCCGGAGAGGACGCGCGCGTCGTCGTTGTCGGCCACCACGTAGCGGCCCGGGAGGTCGTGGGTGAACTCGGCCCGGCGTACCTTCCCGCCCACGGAGTACGCCGCAACCAGCGCCCACCGTCCGTCCGGTCGGCGCCAGGCGTCCCACTCGACGTCCTCGTCGTGCAGCGAGTTCTCGCCGAAGAACAGCTCGGCAGCCTCACCCAGGGTGCGGGCCGCCGTGGTCGTCTCGCCCGTGCGTCGCCGCAACGAGCCCTTGAGCGCGTTCTGGGCGACGTGCTGGCGTTCGGCCATCACCGGGCCTGCAAACGGCATGATCGCGTCGACGGTGGTCTTGGCGGCCGCCGCGACGTCCTCGGGGGTCTCGCCCGCGCGGATGCGCGCCTGGATGTCTCGGGGGCGCAGTGCGCTGTCCATCTTCGTCTCCAACTGACCGTCTCGTGCGTTGTCACCACGCAGTGCCGCGCGCAGTCGGGTGTCTGCGGGAACGGAAAACTCCTCGCCCGACGAACTGACCAGGACAAGTTCCGTGCCGTCCTCGTTCAGCCCCACCGGGGTGAGGTGCTGCATGCCTCGCCGCTCCTTCGCTTTCACCTGCGGCCCGAGCCTACTTCAGCGCGAGCCGCGGTCGAGCGGGGCGACCCGGCGGGTCGGGGCCGAACCGTCCTACGCTTTCCACATGGGTGATCAGGGCACGTTGCTGTTGGTGCTCGACCTCGGCGGCATCTTCGTCTTCGCCGTCACCGGCGGTCTCGTCGGCGTACGCAAGCAGTTCGACGTGTTCGGCGTGCTGGTCCTGGCCGGTGCGGCGGGCCTGGGCGGCGGCTTCCTGCGCGACGTACTCATCGACGCGACGCCGCCAGCCGCGCTCGCCGACTGGCGCTACCTGATCGTGCCGGTGTTCGCAGGCCTGGTCACGTTCGTGTTCCATCCGGCCATGGGCCGCCTCGAGCGGGCCATCAACGTCTTCGACGCGGCCGGGCTCGGGCTGTTCTGCGTGACCGGCGCGGTCAAGGCTCTCGACTACGGGCTGGGCCCGGTGCCGGCCGCCCTCATGGGGATGGTGACCGGCATCGGCGGCGGCATGATCCGCGACCTGCTGGCCGGCCGCGTACCGGTGGTGTTCTCCAGCGAGCTCTACGCGACCCCGGCCCTCCTCGGTGCCATCTGGGCCGTCCTCGCCGACGGCTGGGGCCTGCCGGTGGTGTACGTCGCCATCCCGGGCGTGGTGATCTGCTTCGGCCTGCGGGTGCTCGCCCTGCGGCGCAACTGGCACGCGCCGCTGCCCACGGGATCGGCCAGTGTGTGACCTGTTTCGGTGGTTGAAGAGGTTGCGAGACCCGGGATCAGGAGCCGAGGACCCGGTCGAGGTACGGGTTGGTGAAGATCCGGTCGGGGTCGAGCCGCTCACGCATTGCCTGGACGTCGGCCCAGCGGGGGTACGCCGGTTCGAGGTCGGCGGCGGAGCGGGTGTGCAGCTTGCCCCAGTGGGGGCGGCCGTCGTACCGGCGCAGCACGTCCTCCACGCCGCGGAAGTAGCCGGTGTGGTCGGTCTGCGCGTTCATGTGGAAGGCGAGGAACACCGAGTCGCGCTGGTACGCCGCTGACAGTGGAACGTCGTCGGCCGGGCAGACGCGGACCTCGACCGGGAAGCTGATCGTCCAGTCACTCGTGTCGATCGTGGATCTCACCCCGCGGAGGACGTCGACGGCGAACTCTCGGGGCAGCGCGTACTCCATCTCGCGGAACAGCACCCGCCGAGGGGAGGTGAACACCTTGTGCGGCACGTCCGAGTAGCGGCGTTCGCCCAGCGCCCGCCCCGAGAGGTCGTTGATCCTCCGGACCAGCCCGGGCCGCCGGTTGCCGAGCCGGTTGGCCCAGCCGAACACGCGGTTGGCGAGGAACTCGTCGTCCAGCCAGCGCTTGGTCCTCGACAACGGCTCGGCCGGGTCGAGGGTGCGGTTGTTGCGCTTGGTGAGCAGCCGGTCGGTGTGCGGGAACCAGAACATCTCGAAGTGCTGGTTGTCCGTGGCCAGCTCGTCGAACCGGTCCAGCGCCTCGTCCCAGAGCATCGGGGACTCGTGTGCCTCGAGGGTGAACATCGGCTCGACGTCGAGGGTCACCGCCGTCAGGATCCCCATCGCGCCCAGACCCAGGCGGGCGATGTCGAGCACCTCGGGGTTCTCCTGCGCGTCGGCCTGCATCAGCTCGCCCTTGCCGGTGACCAGCTCGAGCCCGGAGACCTGGCAGCTGAGTGAGGAGCGCTGGCCACCGGTGCCGTGGGTGCCGGTGGAGATTGCGCCCGCGACGGTCTGCTCGTCGATGTCGCCCATGTTGTGCAGGGTGAGGTCGAGCTTCTCGAGGGCCTGGTTCAGCTCCGCGAGGGTGGTGCCGGCCAGGGCCGTCACCGTCATGGCGTCCTGATCGACGCCGAGGACCCCGCGCAGGCTGCCGGGTCGCAGCATCAGTCCGTCGGTGAGCGCGATGTCGGTGAAGGAGTGCCCGGTCCCGGGCATCTTCACGGTGAGGTTCTGGTGCCGTGCGGCGACAACGGCGTCGACGACCTCGCCCGCGTCGTGGGGTGAGACCTCCTGCGTCGGGTGGGCGGTGCTCAGCCCCGACCAGTTGGTCCATGTCCCCATGGCGCGAGATTAGCCCTCGCGATCAGCCCGCGGGATCGCGGATCACGATGCTGGCCAGGGCGGCGAGCACGGCGGAGACCGAGCACACCCAGTACGCCGTCGAGCCGGATGCACTGTCGGCCACCACCCCTGCCACCCAGGCACCCGGCGCGATGCCCCCGCTCATGCCGGTCTGGACGAAACCCATCGCCTCGTTCAGCCGCGACTTCGGCACGGAGGCCTCGATCAGGGAGAACACCGTGATCAGCGTCGGGGCCAGCGCGAGGCCGGTGATGAAGAGGGCCACGGTCACGACCGCGAGACCGGACAGGAAGGGCAGGAACAGCGTGCCGACTGCGAGCAGACCCATCCCGATACGAGCCCGCTCCAGCGGCCGGCGCTGCCAGGCGATCGTGCCGGCCACGACGCCGGCGATCAGGCTCCCGAGGGAGAAGATCCCGAGCATCAGGCCGGAGAACGGCTTGTGCCCGGCGTCGTCGGCGAAGGCCACCGTCGCGACCTCGAGGCCGCCGAACAGGCTGCCGAGGGCGGCGGCCGCGACCGTGAGCGGCACCAGCAGCCCCCAGGGCATCGGCTCCCGTGCGGTCGTGGGGTCGTGCGGATGGGCCGGCGGCTCGGTACGCCGCTGGGCCGCCAACGCCACTGCGCCGACCGTCCCGACGGCCACGGCGGCCATCAGCCCGGCCTGGGGCGCGAACGAGGTGGCGAGGAACGTGACCACGGCCGGTCCGGTGACGAACACCACCTCGTCGGCGACGCTCTCGGCCGCGAAGGCCGTGTGGCGCTCGCTGGCCACCGGCAGCAGGTGGGCCCATCGGGCGCGCACCATGGTGCCGATCTGCGGGATCGCGGCGCCGGCCAGCGCGGCCAGGATGTGCGGCAGGGGGAGCGGCCAGTCCTCGACGATCGACATGATCATCAGGCCCGTGGTCAGCGCGAACACGACCGCGTCGACGTACAGCACGATGCCCTGGCCGAAGCGGTCCGCGAGCCGCCCGTGCGGGATGGCGAAGGCCGCATTGCCGATGATGTATGCGGCCGAGACCTGGCCGGCCAGGCCGTAGGACCCGGTCAGCGAGCTCACCAGGAGGACGATGCCCAGGGTCATCATCGAGATCGGCAGCCGTGCGACGAGTGCAGTCGCCGAGAACGCCAGGGCGCCGGGGTGGGAGAACACCCGGCGGTACGAGGTGACCATCAGCCCCACCTTAGGAGGGTGCCGAACAACCACGCTCTGCTACGCGCCGCGCTACGCGCGCCCTGGCGGCGTTCTCCTCAGTCGAAGTGACACCACCACGCCTTCCTTCGTCGGCCTTGCCAGAACACGCGTTTCGCGACGCTCGCGACGAGCAGGTTGTCCGCCACCCTCCTAGGCTGGTCCCATGCCCTTCGAGACGGTCGCGAGGCGACCTCCTCAGGAACCACCGGACCTGCAGCCGTACGACGCTCTCCTGCTCGTCTCCTTCGGGGGACCGGAGAAGCCGGACGACGTGGTCCCGTTCCTCCGCAACGTCACCGCCGGCAAGGGCATCCCCGACTCCCGTCTCGAGGAGGTCGGCCAGCACTACTACGAGTTCGGCGGGCGCAGCCCGATCAACGACCAGAACCGCGCCCTGATCGCGGCCATCGAGGGCGACCTCGAGGCCAACGGGGTCGACCTTCCCGTCTACTGGGGAAACCGCAACTGGGATCCCTTCCTGCGCGACGCGCTCGAGCAGATGAAGGCCGACGGGATCACCCGTGCCGCTGCGCTGCTCACCAGCGCGTACTCCTCCTACAGCGGCTGCCGCCAGTACCGCGAGGACCTGGCCGATGCCGTCGCAGAGGTCCCCGGTGCGCCCCGTATCGACCGGCTGCGGCAGTACTTCAACCACCCGGGCTTCATCGAGCCGATCGTCGACGCCACGCTGGCGGCGCTCGCGGAGCTGCCCGAGGACGCACGTCATGGCGGGCACCTGGCCTTCGTCACGCACTCGATCCCGGTCGCCATGAACGACTCGAGCGGGCCCCGGGGCAGCGCCTACGTGGCCCAGCACCGACTGGTCGCGGCCGAGATCGTCGAGCGCGTGCGGGAGGAGACCGGGCATCGCTATCCCTCCGCGCTCGTCTACTGCTCGCGGTCCGGACCGGCCGAGGTCCCGTGGCTGGAGCCGGACGTGAACGACCACCTGCGCTCGCTGAGCGAGAAGGCCGTGCCGGGAGTCGTGGTGGTCCCGATCGGCTTCGTCTCCGACCACATGGAGGTCATCTACGACCTCGACACCGAGGCCCGCGCGACGGCCGAGGAGCTTGAGCTCCCGTTCGCGCGCGCCGCCACAGCGGGCCTCGACCCGAGGTTCGTGGCGATGGTGCGCAACCTGCTGGTCGAGCGCGGCGCGGTCGAGCGTGGCGAGTCACCCAACCGGGCAGCGGTCGGGTCGGACGCGACCTGGGACGCGTGTGCCGCGGGCTGCTGTCCCAATCTGCGGGGCCGCAGACCGGCGCTGTGCGGCGAGGAATGAGCGGGTGAGCGACTCGGACGCCGAGCTGCTCGACCTGGCTCTGGAGACCGCGCGTGAGGCCGGACGACTCGTCGTGTCGATGCGCGAGCGCGGAGTCGACGTCGCCGACACCAAGTCCAGTCCTGTCGACGTGGTCACCGAGGCGGACCAGGCGTGCGAGGAGCTGATCCTCGGGCGACTGCTCGGGGCGCGTCCTGCAGACGGCTTCGTGGGCGAGGAGGGCGACGACGTCCAGGGCACTTCCGGGGTCCGATGGATCGTCGACCCGATCGACGGCACCGTGAACTACCTCTACGGCCTGCCTCACTACGCGGTCTCGATCGCCGCCGCACGTGGGGAGGAGGTGGTGGCCGGGGTGGTGCTGAGCCCGGTCCCCGGTCTCGAGTACGCCGCCAGGCTCGGCATCGGGGCCACCTGCAACGGCGTACCGCTGCAGGTGCGAGCGACCCCGTCCCTCGACCAGTCCCTGATCGCCACCGGATTCGGCTACGAGACCGCGGTGCGCGAGCGCCAGGCCCACTCGGTGGCCCGGATGCTCCCGCAGGTCCGCGACATCCGTCGTATCGGCTCGTGCGCGCTGGACCTGTGCGCCGTCGCAGCGGGGCAGGCCGACGCCTACGTGGAGGAAGGCCCACACCTCTGGGACTACGCGGCGGGCGCTCTGATCGCCCGCGAGGCCGGCGCGAAAGTCGAGATCTGGACCTCGGTCACCGGCCAGGACCTCGTGGTGGCGGCTCCGACGCCCGGTTGGCCCGGTTTCTCCGCTCTCGTGCGTGCCTGTGGGTTCCTTGGCGACGAGTCTGCGTGACCTGCGGGGGGTGTGCCCGCATACTGACGGACCCCTCGGGAACAACCCGGCTGTGACGTGCGTTCACGAGGGGCTTGCCCACGGTGAGGACCACTTAGCGGGTTGAGTGTGCAGATTCGCTCAGAGTGGTGCACAATCTGCGCCGTCACGCGGACTCGGTGGGCAGGGAGAGCATCGGGGCTCGATCTGGGTCACGGCGCAGCCGAATAACCCGGGACCACTGGGGACTTGGGAGCAGGAGAGAAGGAATGGCAACCGACTACGACGCACCTCGGAAGACCGAGGAAGAGCAGAACGAGGACAGCCTCGAGGAGCTCAAGGCGCGCCGTCACGACAAGAACTCCGGGAAGGTCGATGAGGACGAGGCCGAAGCTGCCGAGTCCTTCGAGCTCCCCGGCGCGGACCTGTCGCACGAGGAGCTGGCCGTCGAGGTCAAGCCCAAGCAGCTGGACGAGTTCACCTGCATGAGCTGCTTCCTGGTGCATCACCGCAGCCAGCTCGCGGACGAGAAGAAGCTCATCTGCCGTGACTGCGCCTGACGCGCGCTAGAGCACAAGACAATGAGAAGGGCCGCCCCTACGGGGGCGGCCCTTCGTCATGCGTCGGCAGTGGCCCGGGTGGAGCCGCAGCTCAGCTGACCGGCGTCGGGGCGTCGGCGTCCTGGTCGTCCTTGCGAAGTCCGGGCGGAAGGTGGCCGGTCGACTTCTTGTAGTACTTCGCGGCCCGTCGGGTGGCCAGCATCCGGGCCAGCCCGACGGCCGTGCCGCTGACGGTTGCCCAGAGCACGGCTTCCCAGACGTCCACGTCCGGGTCGGCTGGGTTGGCCGGCGGGTTCTTGCCGGTCGCGGCCTTCCAGGAGGTGTTCAGGCCCTTCTTCGCGATGGCGGCTGCGGACAGGGCAGCAGCGAGCGAGAAGATGGTCCACATCTTCGAGCTGTCCTTCTTCTTACTCTTCTTGTCCTTCTTTTCCTTGGCCATGTCCTGCCTTTCGGGGTCACCCCTGGAGTACCCACTCAGCCTAGTCAGAAGCCTCAGTCAGACGCGCGGTCGGGCCTGGCCGACAGTGCGGCGGCCAGACGCTGGGGGTGCCGGGTCGAGACCAGCCAGTACGGCGTGCGGTCGGCCGGGTCGAGCACGGGCAGCCGCACCGACCGCTTCAGGTAGGGCCGGGTGTACAGGAACGCCCGCGCGTCCGCGTCGACACCGTGCACCCGCCGGGTCCCCTCCGCGTCGAGGGGCTCGGCCGGCCCGAGCAGGTCGAGGGCGATGTGCGCCGGCCCGACATACAGCGATCCGTCCCGGACCTCGACCCGGGCGTTGCCGAGCCAGGCGAGGCCCCCGAACACGACCAGCACGACCAGGGCCGTGGCCGTCCACGCGGCTGCGGCCGGCATCGACACGATGAAGGCCAGCCAGAGGCTGGCGAGCAGCATCGTCGCCTGCACCCACCAGCGCAGCGGCACGAACAGCCGCTCCTGGTAGCTGCCCGTGGACGCACGGGCGTCGCGCGGGGACGGGGAGGATGGCACGGGCAAAGCCTGTCATTCAGTGGAGCGATGCCCGCGGGTAGGGTCGCGAGCCATGGTGGAGATCTCGATCAAGCGGCTCGACCCGGACCTCCCGCTCCCCTCGTACGCCCATGCCGGCGACGCCGGCGCCGACCTGCACTCCGCCGTCGACCTCACCCTCGACCCGGGCGAACGTGCGCTGGTACCGACGGGGATCGCGATGGCGCTGCCCGAGGGGTACGTCGCCCTGGTCCACCCGCGCTCCGGGCTCGCCGCCCGCCACGGCATCTCCATCGTCAACTCGCCCGGCACCATCGACGCCGGCTACCGCGGCGAGGTCAAGGTGTGCCTCGTCAACACCGATCCGCGCGAGCCGTTCGCGGTCCGGCGCGGGGACCGGATCGCGCAGCTGGTGATCCAGCGCTTCGAGACCGCCGCGTTCGTCGAGGCCGAGGAGCTGCCGGAGTCCGCGCGTGGAGAGGGCGGCTACGGTTCGACGGGCGGGTTCGTCCAGGTCCGGCAGCAGCCGGAGGAGATCGGATCGGGAGGGGCGACACGGTGAGGTTCGGCCGCAAGTCACAGAGCGAGGATTCCGCGGAGGCACTCGACGAGGACCTCACCCAGGGCGCCGTGGATGCTCCTTCGGGAACAGAGTCGGCAACCGAGCCCTCAGTCGCGCCGGCCGCGAGCGGACCCTACGACGCCTCCGACATCGAGGACCTCGACGCACGGGAGTGCATCGACCTCGGCAGCCTGCTGGTCACGCCGGCTGGTCCGATGGAGATGCGGCTCCAGGTCGACGAAGAGAGTGGCCAGGTGATGGCCGCGGTCCTGGTCGACGACGACGGTGCCCTCGAGCTCCGCGCGTTCGCAGCGGCACGGGGTGGCAGCGCCTGGGACGAGCTGCGGCCGCGGATCGCAGCCGAGACAGCGCGGATGGGCGGCACTGCGACCGAGGAGGACGGCACGTTCGGCACCGAGGTGGTGTGCGTGGTCCCGATGCAGACCCCCGAGGGTCAACAGGGCACCCAGGTGACGCGCATCAGCGGCCACGAGGGCCCCAACTGGCTGCTCCGGGCGACCCTGATGGGCAAGCCGGCCGCCGAACCGGTCCCGGGCAGCGTCTGGGAGGAGACGATCCGGTCGGTCGTCGTACGACGAGGGCGCGAAGCGAGGGTGCCCGGCGCTCCACTGCAACTCACGCTGCCGCCGGACGCGCGACCGGTCGAAGGATCGGCCGAGTGACCGCGAGCGCTCGGTTTGGCGTGCACAGGTGCGTGCACTGACTACGCTCGACCACATGTCCGAGCACAAGAGTCGCCTCCGCGCCTCGATCAGCCGCTGGGCCAACCAGGAGCGTGAGGAAGCCCGCGAGCTGCGCAAGGACACCCGCAAGGCCGGGCTGGTCTCGATCAACGAGGCTCCCGACCGTGAGCGCGTCTGCGTCCAGGGCACGCTGCGCACCGTGACGCTGCGGCCCCGCGGTGGCGTGCCGGCGCTCGAGGCAGAGCTGTACGACGGCTCCGGGTCGATCCACGTCGTCTGGCTCGGACGCCGCCGCATCGGCGGCATCGCGCCTGGTCAGCCCATCCGGGTCGTCGGCCGGATCGGTCTCCAGGACGGTCAGCGCGTCATGTACAACCCGCGCTACGACCTGAGGCCCCGATGAGGGTCAGGATGAGGGTCAGGGTGATCTGCCGGTGACCGGTGCCGACCTGCCCGTGCCGGGTGCCACCACCCACACCGTCGAGGAGGTCGTTCGCAAGCAGCTCTCCGACGCGCTCGGCGGTGTGCGCGGGATGCTCGAGGCGGCCGTACCGACCGTCGCGTTCACGGTGATCTTCCTGACCCAGCACGACCTGCGGCTCGCGATCATCGTGAGCCTCGCATGTGCCGGGGTCCTGCTCGCGATCCGGATGGCGCAGCGGTCCTCGGTGCAGTTCGTGTTCAACGCCCTGGTCGGCATCGGCATCGGCTCCCTGTTCGCCTGGCGGGCCGCTCGTGGCGGGGGAGACGAGGGCGAACAGGCGCTGGCCTACTTCCTGCCCGGTCTGCTCTACAACCTGGGCTACGCCATGGTGATGGTGTTCACCATCGTGATCCGCTGGCCCCTCGTCGGGTTCATCGTCGGCAGCGTGGCCGGCGACCCGACCGCCTGGCACGACGACCGCAACGTCGTACGCCTGTGCAGCCGCCTGACCTGGCTGCTCGCGCTGCCGTGCCTCCTGCGCGTCGCCGTGCAGGGTCCGGTCTACCTGGCCGGCCGCAACGACTGGTGGTCGACAGACTCCGCGGTCGCCACCCTTGGCGTCGCCAAGCTCGTCATGGGCTGGCCACTGCAGGTCGCGGTGCTGGCCGTGATGGTGTGGCTCCTGACCCGCAACGCGACGCCGATCAAGCCCGGCGAGCCGGAGCCGCACCTGCACAGCTGAGCCGTCTGAGCGGCTCAACCCTCGAGGAGCGTCTTGGCCTTGTCCAGGTTGGAGCGCACGTCGCGGCTGTACATCTTCATGACGAGGCCGTCGCCCAGCTTGAAGACGCCGCCCAGCGACTCCGACTCCTGCAACCAGGTGACCCTGGTGCCAGAGCCCTCGTCGGAGAAGGTCAGCGTGATGGAGTACGGAATCCTGCCGTCTCGCGACTCCAGCTTCGCGCGCTCGTTCTCGACGAGCTCGACCAGCTCGTCGGTGTAGTCGAGACGGACGCCGACCACCTTGACGGCGAACTTCGCCTTGCGCCCCACTTCGCGGGGTCCGCCCGAGACGACCTCGTAGTCCACGAGGTTGCTGCTGTAGACGGCCACGTTGTCCGGGTCGGAGAAGAAATCGAAGACCTCGGGGCGAGGTTTGTTGATGTCGACCGACTCTTCCACTGTGAGCATGGGTGTACCTCCGGGGGTAGGGCGTTCGGATGATCGTCCAGATTGCACGCTACGGCGACCCCGACGCGACCGGAGTTGCGGACTAGACGGCTGCTCTGAGTCCGCGACGCGTGGCTCAGGTGCTGCCGCGCGACCCTTCGCCGTGCTCGTCGGGGGCGAGCATCTTCTCGAGCTCCTCCTCGATCTCCGCCCCGACGACGAACAGCAGCTCGTCACCTGACTCGACGGGCTGGTCGGGATCCGGCGTGTACACCTGCCCGTCGCGCAGGATCGTCACCAGAGAGCAGTTCTCGGGGAACGGGATCAGGCCCGAGGGCTTGCCGACGTACGGCGAGTCCGAGGGCAGCGTCATCTCGACCAGGTTGGCGTTGCCCTTGCGGAAGGTGAACAGCCGGACGAGGTCGCCGACCGTCACGGCCTCCTCGACGAGCGCAGACATGATGCGCGGCGTCGAGACGTTGACGTCGACTCCCCACGCCTCGGTGAACAACCATTCGTTGTTCGGGTGGTTCACCCGTCCGACCGTCCGTGGGACGCCGAACTCCGTCTTCGCGAGCAGCGAGGTGACCAGGTTGGCCTTGTCGTCGCCGGTCGCCGCGATCACCACGTCGCAGTCCTGTAGCCGCGCCTCCTCGAGCGAGGAGAGCTCGCAGGAGTCGGCGAGCAGCCACTCGGCGTCGGGCACCCGGTCGGGCTTGATCGATCCCGGGTCCTTGTCGATGAGCAGCACGTCGTGGCCGTTGCCGATCAGCTCGCGCGCAATCGACCGCCCCACGGCCCCTGCTCCTGCGATGGCGACCCTCATGTCAGTCGTCCTCCGGACCCTTCTTGAGTACGTCGTAGACGCCGTTGGCGCTCTGCTCGCGCATCACGAGGTGCATCAGGTCGCCCTCCTGGAGGACCGACTCGCGGCTCGGCAGGATGCCCTCGCCGAGCCGGTCGATCCAGGCGATCCGGCAGACGGCCTGGTCCTGGAACACGACCGTCCGCTGACCCACCCAGCTCTCGGGGACCGGGACCTGGTCGAGGCGGATCGTGCCGGAGGGGTCCCGGAAGTCGGGCTCTGCTCCGGCGGGCTGGATCCGCCGCAGCACCTGGTCGGCCGTCCACTTGACGGTGGCGACCGTGGTGATGCCGAGCCGCTGGTAGACCTCGGCACGGCCCGGGTCGTAGATGCGAGCCACGACCGACTGGATCCCGAAGGTCTCGCGAGCGACTCGCGCGGCGATGATGTTGGAGTTGTCGCCGCTGCTCACGGCAGCGAACGCGTCGGCCCGCTCGATGCCGGCCTCGGTGAGGACTGCCTGGTCGAAGCCGTAGCCGGTGACCTTGGTGCCGTTGAATGACGGTCCAAGTCGCCGGAAGGCGTCGGGGTTGCTGTCGATGATGCTCACGGTGTGGTTACGGTCCTCGAGACTGCGGGCAAGCGTCGAGCCGACGCGGCCACAACCCATGATCACGACGTGCACATGGCGAACACTAGTAGGTCCACCACCCCGGTCCCGCCACACTGCGAAGACTTGTGCCCTAGCCTCGTCACGTGGGCGTCGGAAATGTCTCCAAGCGGATCCTGCTCGGGCGCAAGCTCCGCAGCTCCCAGCTAGGGGAGACGCTTCTTCCGAAGCGGATCGCCCTCCCGGTCTTCGCGAGTGACGCGCTGTCCTCGGTGGCCTACGCCCCGGACGAGATCTTCATCATGCTCTCGATCGCCGGCGTCTCGGCGTACGTGTACAGCTGGAAGATCGCGCTCGCCGTCGCGGTGGTGATGCTGACCGTGGTGGCGTCGTACCGGCAGAACGTGCACGCCTACCCGAGTGGCGGCGGCGACTACGAGGTGGCGAAGGTCAACCTCGGCGATGAACGCCGGCGTGACGGTCGCCTCGGCCCTGTTGGTCGACTACGTGCTCACCGTCGCGGTGTCGGTGTCGTCGGGTGTGCAGAACGCCGCGTCCGCGATCCCCGCTCTCTCCGGGCACGAGGCCACGGCGGCATGTGCCCTGGTGCTGATCCTGGCGGCGATGAACCTGCGCGGTGTCCGCGAGTCGGGTGCCTTCTTCGCGATCCCCACCTACTGCTTCATCGTCGCGGTCCTCGGGATGGCGGTGTACGGCGCTATCCGGGCCGTGGAGGGCACCCTGCCCGACGTCGAGAGCGCGGACCTGCGCATCACGCCGGCGCAGGGGTACGGCGGCGACATCTCGCAGGCCGCCATGATCTTCCTGCTGGCGCGGGCGTTCTCTTCGGGCTGTGCCGCCCTGACCGGCGTCGAGGCCATCTCGAACGGCGTGCCGGCGTTCCGGAAGCCGAAGAGCAAGAACGCCGCGACCACGCTGTTCCTGCTGGGCGCGATCGCAGTGACAATGATGTTGAGCATCATCTTCCTCGCGAGGTCGATGGGCCTTCGGATGGTCGACCCCCACGACCTCGACCGGCTGACCAACGCCGACGGTTCGGCGCTCCCTGACGGCTACGACCAGCACACGGTGATAGCGCAGATCGCCCGGGCCGTGTTCAGCGACTTCTCGCCCGGCTTCTACTTCGTGGTCGCGACGACGGGTGTGATCCTCATCCTCGCGGCGAACACCGCCTTCAACGGCTTCCCTGTCCTGGGCTCGATCCTGGCCCAGGACGGCTTCGCGCCGCGCCAGCTCGGCTCGCGCGGCGACCGGCTCGCCTACAGCAACGGCATCCTGATCCTGGCCGGCTTCGCGATCATCCTGATCTTCGCCTTCAACGCGGAGACCACGCGACTCATCCAGCTCTACATCGTCGGGGTGTTCGTCTCCTTCAACCTCAGCCAGCTCGGCATGATCCGGCACTGGACCCGGTTGCTGAGGACCGAGACCGACCACGCGGCTCGACGCAAGATGTTCCGATCGCGACTGATCAACTCGTTCGGTCTGGCGATGACCGCGTCGGTGTTCGTGGTGGTCCTGCTCACCAAGTTCCTGGCCGGGGCCTGGATCGCGATTCTGGCCATGATCATCTTCTACGCCATCCTGCGCTCCATCCGGAAGCACTACGACCGCGTGGCTGAGGAGCTGGTCATCAGGGACAGCGACCCGATCCTGCCGACTCGGGTGCACGCGATCGTGCTCGTCTCCAAGCTGCACAAGCCGACGATGCGGGCACTGGCCTACGCCAAGGCGACCCGCCCCAACATCCTCGAGGCGGTGTATGTCGACACCGACGGCGTGAGCGGGAACAAACTGCTCGACGAGTGGGACGCGCAGCGGATCGACGTACCGCTGAAGATGCTGTACTCGCCGTACCGCGAGGTGATCCGCCCGATCGTCGAGTACGCAATCGAGCTCCGGGAGGCCAACCCACGCGGCGTCGTGGCCGTCTACATCCCGGAGTACGTCGTGGGCCGCTGGTGGGAGCAGCTTCTCCACAACCAGACCGCCCTGCGGCTCAAGGGCCGGCTGCTGTTCACGCCCGGCGTGATGGTGACCTCGGTGCCCTACCAGCTCCGAGGGTCCGAGGTGGCCAAGAAACGGGACGACTGGGAGCTGCAGCGGGTCCGACCGGGCGACGTACGCCGAGGCCGCACCCGGTCGGATCGGTGAGCGATCCCCAGTCCCCGGTCGGTCTGAGCCCCGTGGGTCGGCGGCTGGAGCTCGACATCGGCCCGGTCGCCCACGGCGGTCACTTCGTCGCCCGCCACGAGGGACAGGTCGTGTTCGTCCGGCACGCACTGCCGGGGGAGACCGTCACGGCCGAGGTCACCGAAGACGACGGCCGGTTCCTCCGGGCTGACGCGGTCGAGGTGCACACCCCGTCACCGGAGCGGGTGGTGCCGCCGTGCCCCTATGCCGGACCAGGTGCCTGCGGTGGCTGCGACTTCCAGCACGTGACGCTCGATGGGCAGAGTCGGCTGAAGGCCGCCGTCGTGGAGGAGCAGCTCTCTCGGCTCGCGGGCATCGAGCGTCGTGTGACCGTGGAGCCGGTGCCACCGTCGGGCGGGCTCGACTGGCGCAGCCGGATGCAGTACGTCCACCTCCCGGACGGCGGCCTGGCCCTACGTAAGCATCGGTCGCACGACCTCGTGGTCATCGACCGCTGCCTGATCGCGCATCCCCACGCCCGTGAGCCGGAGCCCGGAATCACGGTGGTCGAGCAGGTCGAGACCACGCACCACGGGTCGCGCGAGTTCCAGGTCGCGGCCGACGGCTTCTGGCAGCCGCACGTGTCGGCACCCCGGACGCTGGTCGAGTGCGTTCTCGACTTCGTGCAGCCGCAGGTGGGGGAGTCGGTCATCGACCTCTACGCCGGCGTCGGCCTGTTCGCCTCGTTCCTGGCCGAGGCCGTGGGACCGGGCGGGTCCGTCGTCGCGGTGGAGGGTGACCGCACCGCATCGGCGCACTCGAAGTCCAACCTGGCTGCCTTCCCCTGGGCGAAGTCTGTCGGCGGCCGGGTCGACCGGGTGCTCGCGCGCGGGGTGGGCGCAGGGAAGAACCGGGCGGACATCGTCGTACTCGATCCGCCGAGGGTGGGCGCCAGACGCAAAGTCGTCCGGGCGATCGTCGGCCTGAGGCCTCGGGCAGTCGCGTACGTCGCCTGCGACCCCGCCGCGCTCGCCCGGGACATCGGCTACTTCGCCGAGCAGGGCTACGAGCTGGCCGAGCTGCGAGCGTTCGACCTGTTCCCGATGACCCATCACATCGAGTGTGTGGCGTTGCTGGTGCCGGGGGACGGATCGACGTGACCACCATCGCCGACTTCGTCGATCTGGTGGGACAGCTGGCCGAAGTGGAGCTGATCGACCACTTGCGCTACTCGAAGTGCGAGGTGGCGGGTCGGACCTTCGGTTACCTGTGGCAACCCACCCGCACCGTGGGCCTGAAGCAGACGCTGGCCGAGCAGGCGGCGCTGGTGGGGGAACGGCCGGAGGTCTTCGAGGTGCAGTTCACCGCCGGTGGCTTCGGCTGGGTGGTCGTCTATCTCGACCACATCGAGCGCGAGGAGCTGGCCGAGCTGACCTTCGAGGCCTGGCGGCTGTCGGCGCCGGTACGGCTCGTCCGGGAGCGAGGCGACCGGCTGCCGGTCTGAGACTCGTCGGCCTCAGCCCATGGGCAGGCCGCGGTGGATGATGCCCTCACCAGGGGCGTCGATGTCCCCGGTGTGGTCCTTGCCGCAGTCCACACAGCGACGGTACGTCTGACCGTCCTCGGTCGACGCCTTCCGGTAGCGGTGCCAGAGGTGCAGGCGGCAGTGGAGTGGGACTGTCCTCAGAGCGGATTCCCTTGCCATGTCGTTCTCCTCCATGACGGCCCGACGCAGCGACCTGGCGCAGGAGAGAGCTCCTGCGGCGAAGCGCAGCTGCCGGGGCCGGTCCAGTGCGTAGAGCTCGGCGAGGAGCTCCTGTTGGTAGCGGTCTCGGACCTGCCCGGCGGGCAGGACGTGGGTCGACAGGCGGACTGCCAGGCTCGCCGAGCGACGCGGGGTGGTCATCGGGGTGGTCATGACGTCCCCGGGAGCGGGTGGGCGATCAGGCGCGCGGGTGCTCTCCGCGTCCGGGCGAGGGCGGTCTGTGCCTCGCGGGCTCCCGAGGCCGTGAGCCGGTAGTAGCGGCGGGCCGGCCTGCCGGCAGCGGCGGGGTCGACGTCCTCCCACCTCGATTCCAGCCAGCCGAGGCCCTCGAACCGCGCCAGGATCGGGTGCACGGTGCCGCTCGCGAGCCCCGCGGCATCTCCGATCTCGAGGCCGTAGAGCTCCGCGGTGGGGTCTGCGAGCAGGGCCTGCAGGACCAGCTGGGTCGGGAGCGTCATGCGCGGTGCGTCCGGGCGGATGGCCATGGTCGTACTCTACCTAGCCCCTAGGTAGAGCACAAGCATGGTGCCGTGCGAACACGCGGCCACGAAACGGTCTGATATCTTGATATCAAGATAGTTCGATAAGGGTGGCCTACCTTTCC
Source organism: uncultured Actinomycetota bacterium (assembly GCA_963742785.1). Classification (GTDB taxonomy): domain Bacteria; phylum Actinomycetota; class Actinomycetes; order Propionibacteriales; family Nocardioidaceae; genus Marmoricola. The sequence goes on along the minus strand of CAVUNI010000003.1, from coordinate 208,210 downwards.
CCGCCCGAGTGCGGATGGGCAGTATGGGGAACAGAGACCAGGGACCACCCGATGACTTGAGGAGAACCATGGCGAGCCCAGGAGATCGACCGGACAGCTTCGGTGCCAAGGGCACGTTGGACGTGAACGGAAAGTCCTACGAGATCTACCGACTCGACGCGGTCGAGGGTGACGGACTCGACGTGAAGTCGCTCCCGTTCAGCCTGAAGGTGCTGCTGGAGAACCTGCTGCGCACCGAGGACGGCGAGGACATCACCGCCGACGACATCAAGGCGATCGCTGGTTGGGACGCAGACGCGGATCCCGACAAGGAGATCCAGTACACCCCGGCGCGCGTGATCATGCAGGACTTCACCGGCGTCCCGTGCGTCGTCGACCTGGCCACCATGCGCGAGGCGATGGCGGACCTCGGGGGGGACCCGTCCCGGATCAACCCGCTCGCGCCGGCCGAGATGGTCATCGACCACTCGGTGATCGCCGACGTCTTCGGTACGCCGGAGGCGTTCGAGCGCAACGTCGAGATCGAGTACGAGCGCAACCGGGAGCGCTATCAGTTCCTGCGCTGGGGACAGGGCGCCTTCGACGACTTCAAGGTCGTCCCGCCCGGCACCGGCATCGTCCACCAGGTCAACATCGAGCACCTCGCCCGAGTCGTCTTCACCCGTGAGGTCGACGGCGAGCTGACGGCGTACCCCGACACGCTCGTCGGCACCGACTCGCACACCACGATGGTCAACGGCCTCGGAGTGCTCGGCTGGGGGGTCGGCGGGATCGAGGCCGAGGCCGCCATGCTCGGCCAGCCGGTCTCGATGCTGATCCCACGCGTCGTCGGGTTCAAGCTCAACGGCGACCTGCCCGAGGGAGCCACGGCGACCGACCTGGTGCTGACGATCACCGAGATGTTGCGCGAGCACGGCGTGGTCGGCAAGTTCGTCGAGTTCTACGGCCCCGGCGTCTCCGCGCTGCCGTTGGCGAACCGGGCCACGATCGGCAACATGAGCCCGGAGTTCGGGTCCACTGTCGCGATCTTCCCGATCGACGAGGAGACTTCCAAGTACCTCAAGTTCACCGGTCGCGACGACGAGCAGATCGCGCTTGTCGAGGCCTACGCGAAGGAACAGGGTCTCTGGCACGACCCCGACGCCGAGCCGCGCTACTCCGAGCGGCTCGAGCTGGACCTGGCCGACGTGGTGCCGTCGCTCGCCGGGCCCAAGCGTCCGCAGGACCGCGTGTCGCTCTCCGACGCCAAGGAGGCGTTCCGCTCCTCGCTGGCGGACTATGTCGACGACGGAGAGCCCGAGGGCGGCTCGGACAAGGAAGGCGTCCCCGCACAGGAGAAGCCCGACGAGGCTGAGCACTCCAAGGTCGACGAGCAGTCGGACGAGTCGTTCCCGTCGAGCGACGCACCCTCGCACTCCGAGGGCGGCAACGGCAACGGTGCGCCTGACAACTGGCGCAACCACCCGGCCGGCAGCGGCGAGGGACGCCCGTCGAGCCCTGTGAAGGTGACCCTTGACGACGGCACCGAGTTCGAGGTCGACCACGGCGCGGTGGCGATCGCGGCGATCACGTCGTGCACCAACACCTCCAACCCGTCGGTGATGATCGGTGCCGCACTGCTGGCCAAGAACGCCGTCGAGAAGGGCCTGAGCGCCAAGCCCTGGGTGAAGACCACGCTGGCGCCCGGCTCGAAGGTCGTCTCGGACTACTACGAGCGGGCCGAGCTGACGCCGTACCTCGACAAGCTGGGCTTCAACCTCGTCGGCTACGGCTGCACCACCTGCATCGGCAACTCCGGTCCGCTCATCCCGGAGGTCAGCGACGCGGTCAACCAGAACGACCTCGCGGTCGTCTCGGTGCTGTCCGGCAACCGCAACTTCGAGGGCCGGATCAACCCCGACGTGAAGATGAACTACCTCGCGTCCCCGCCGCTGGTCGTCGCCTACGCACTGGCCGGCTCGATGGACGTCGACCTCTACAACGACCCGCTGGGTCAGGACCAGGACGGCAACGACGTCTTCATGAAAGACATCTGGCCCTCCGCGAAGGAGGTCGAGGAGGTCATCGCGAGTGCGATCACCTCGGAGATGTTCACCAACGACTACTCCGACGTCTTCTCCGGCGGCGAGCAGTGGACGTCGCTGGAGACGCCGGAGGGCGACACCTTCGAGTGGGACGAGAGCTCGACGTACGTCCGCAAGCCTCCGTACTTCGACGGCATGGCCAAGGAGCCGGAGGACGTGAAGGACATCGAGGGTGCCCGGGTGCTGCTCAAGCTGGGCGACTCGGTGACCACCGACCACATCAGCCCGGCGGGCGCGATCAAGAAGGACAGCCCCGCGGGCAAGTACCTCGCCGAGCACGACGTGCAGCAGCGGGACTTCAACTCCTACGGCTCGCGCCGTGGCAACCACGAGGTGATGATCCGCGGCACCTTCGCCAACATCCGGCTCCGCAACCAGCTGGCGCCGGGGACAGAGGGTGGCTTCACGCGTGACTTCACCAAGGACGGTGAGGAGACGACCGTCTTCGAAGCCTCCGAGAACTACCTCGAGCAGGGCATTCCGCTCGTCGTACTCGCGGGCAAGGAGTACGGCTCGGGCTCGTCGCGTGACTGGGCGGCCAAGGGCACTGCGCTCCTGGGCGTCAAGGCGGTCATCGCGGAGTCCTACGAGCGCATCCACCGCTCCAACCTGATCGGCATGGGCGTGCTGCCGCTGCAGTACCCCGAGGGCGAGAGTGCGGAGTCACTGGGGATCAGTGGCGAGGAGGAGTTCTCCTTCAGTGGCGTCACCGAGCTCAACGAAGGGAAGATCCCCAAGACCGTCAAGGTCAAGGCGGGCGACATCGAGTTCGACGCGAAGGTGCGCATCGACACCCCGGGCGAGTCGAACTACTACCGCAACGGCGGGATCATGCCCTACGTGCTGCGGAGTCTCCTCAAGGCCTGACACACGAACGTCATACGTCCTGGTGCCTCGAGCAACCGGGACGTATGACGTCCGCTGGCGTCAGTGCGCGCCGTTCGTGACGCGGCCGCCGACGAGGCTCAGCGAGGCGTCCGCGAACCGTGCCGGGCTGCCCGCGGGGTCGAGCTTGGTGGCGACACGACGTGTGCTGTCGGCCATCGACCGCGCGGTCCGCACGGCCATGCGCAACCGCTCCGGGGTGAGTGCCTTCGGCTTCAGGACGACGCCGGCGCCCGACTCCGCGACCCGGCGCGCGACCTCGGGTTGGTCACGGCCGAACGGCACCACGACGGCTGGTACGCCGGCCGAGGCCGCCTTGGTCACGATCCCCATGCCCCCGTGGCAGATGACGGCGGCTGCCTCGGGCAGCACCTCCCCGTGGGGGACGAACCGCTCCACGCGCACGTTGTCCGCGGGCGGCAGGTCGGCCTCGTCGTACGCGTCGGCCAGGGTGAGCAGTACCCTGACGGGCTCGTCGCGCAGCGCCTCGACCGCGACCCGGGCGAGCTCCTCGTCACCCTGGTACTCCGTCGAGCAGGTCACCAGCACCCACGGGTCGCCGGGCTCGTCGAGGTACGCCGGCCGTGCCGCCGGCGGGTCCCACGGCTGGGTGCCGACGAGGTGGATGTTGGCGGGCAGGTCCTTGCGGGGGTACTCCAGCGGCTCGGCAGTAAACGCGATCACCGTGGCGGGCGGATCGAACTGCTGCAGGGGTGAGGTGTACGCCGGCAGGCCGGCGTCCGCGCGCAGCTTGTTCATGCCGGGGAGCATCGCCTTGCCGAACGCCTTCTCCATGACCTTCCACATGACCAGGTCTCGGACCCACCCGACCGGACCGCCCATGGGTGCGAACCCCGGTCCGTAGGCAGGGATCCCTGCACCCTTCACGGGCACCACAGACGGCAGCAGGATCGCCCAAGGCAGCCCGGACGCCTCGGCCACGGACTTGGCGCCGTACGCGTTGACGTCCACGAGGACCACGTCGGGCGCGTGCTCGGTGATGGCCTGGGCAAGATCCGGGCCGTCGTACTTGCCGCGCTCCATCAGGTTGACCTGGCCCGAGCGGAGACGGTCGGCGTCACCGTCGGCGAGATAGTCGGTGACGGGGACGTCGGTCACCGAGGCTGCGACGGGGGAGGCGTCGAGACCCGCGTCGCGCAGGGTGCCGACGAGAGTGGGCATCGTCTTGACGTGTACGTCGTGGCCCCGGCGCTGGAGCTCCAGCAGGCCCGGGACGAGCGGCAGGGTGTGACCGACCGCCGGCGAGACGTAGACCAGGAAACGGGACATGGTTCATTCTCCAACTTCTGAGGCCGAGCCGGGTGCTCGACTATTCATTAGTGTCATGGTAAATTGATTTGTGTCAAGACCTAATGGAAGGTGGTCTACCCATGGCGCGGCGTTACGAGATGGCCGGACGGACCGCGGCGATGCAGCGCACTCGCGAGGAGATCCTGGATGCGGCAGCGGAGCTCTTCACACCGGCCTGGTTCGACGAGGTGACGCTCGCCGACATCGCCAAGCGGGCCGGAGTCTCCCAGCAGACCGTGGTGAACCACTTCGGTTCGAAGATCGACCTCTACCTGACCGGGCTGAGCGAGCGGTACGTCCCTGAGGTCCTCGCCGTGCGGGGAAACGCCGTAGCCGGCGACGTCTCCTCGATCGTCAACACGGTCCTGGAGGACTACGAGATCACCGGTGACGGCACCATCAAGACCCTGGCGACAGCCGCGCGGACGCCAGAGCTGGTGCCCGTCGTCGAGGGCGGACGGGTGAGCCACCACGCCTTCGTGCAGCGCGTCTTCGCGCCTCAGCTGGCCAGACGTCGCGGGCGCAACCGGGACCGGCAGGCCCGTCTGCTCGCCGCCGTCCTCGACGTGCGGATGTGGCACCAGCTGCGCCGTGAGCAGGGGCTCGACGTCGACGAGACGCGAGGACACCTCACCGCGCTGGTCGAGGCTCTGCTGGCCAGCTAGTCGTCACCCGGCAGCGCTGACCCGTTGGGCAGCAGCACCGTGACCTTGGTGCCTCGGCCCAGGGTCGAGTCCACCGAGACGGCACCGCCGTGCTGGGTCACGATCGAGTGGACGATGCTCAGGCCCAGACCGGTGCCCTGGATGGCCTGCTCCGTAACCGTTGTCGATCGGAAGAACCGCGTGAACAGATGCTGCTGGTCCGCCTCCGAGATGCCCATGCCGTTGTCGGTGAAGACGATGACGGCGGCCTCGCCGTTCTGGCTCACCGAGACGGTCACCTGGCCGTTGTCCGGAGTGAACTTGATGGCGTTGCTGAGCAGGTTCATCACGACGCGCTCGAGGGCCGGCCCGTCACCGAGGATGACGACCGGCTCGTTGGGCAGCTCGAAGCGCAGATCGAGCGCGCGGGAGCGCACCAGCTCGTCGAGCAGCTCCCGGCCCGCGTGGACGACGTCGCGCAGGTCGACCTCGTCGTGCTCGAGCTCGAGCTGACCCGACTCGGCCTTGGAGAGCGTGAGCAGGTCCTCGACGAGCAGGCCCAGGCGCGTGGTGTTTCGGCGGGGGTCTTCGCCTCGACGAGGTCGACAGCGACAAGAGCGTCATCAGGTGTCAGTGCCACGGCGACCGCGGCGCTGGCCCCGACCCCGCACAGCACCGCTGAGAAACCGAGGGCGGGCCAGCCTCCGAACGAGGTGGCCTGCAGGCTAGGGACGGAGAGGGGCACTGCGACGAGGGCCAGGAGCAAGGTGCACTGCAGCCTCTCGTTCCAGGACACTTCAGCTCCTTCGGCTCTGCTTGCCCCTCCAAACGTCCCACGAACGGGTGGGCGATGGGGCGCAACGCACGCATGCGAGGCTGGAGGACATGCTCGTCGCGATCAGCATCAGCCCGTCCGGACGCCCGCTCGACGCAACCGGTTCATCGGCAACGGAGACCAGCCAGGAAGCCGACGGCGGAGTCAGCAAAGTCGTGGCCGAGGTCGTCGGCGTGATCCGCGAGTCCGGGTTGCCCTGCGAGACCAACGCGATGTTCACCAACATCGAGGGCGAGTGGGACGAGGTGATGGCCGTGGTCAAGCGGGCCGTCGACGTCGCCGCTGCGCGCTATCCCCGCGTGGGCCTGGTGCTCAAGGCCGACATCCGACCCGGGTACGACGGGCAGCTGGCCGCGAAGGTCGAGCGGGTGGAGGAGCACCTGCGTGAGCGTTGAGCCGGTCCTCCGGACAGCCCGGCCGGGCGACCCGGTGGCGTCGGTGATCCGGCAGGCGTTCGGCGACGAGGGGGAGAAGGTCGCTGCGATCTGGGCAGACGTCGAGGGGTCGGACGCACTGCGCGCCAGCATCGTGGCCGAGCGGGGCGGCGAGGTTGTCGGACACGTCGGGCTCTCGCACGCCTGGGTCGACGCGCGACGCCAGCTGGTGGACGTGTGGGTGTTGAGCCCACTGAGCGTGGTGCCAGAGGAACAGGGGAAGGGGATCGGCACCCGGCTCCTCGAGTCCGCGGTCGAGGCGGCCCGGGCGAGCGGGACCCCGCTGCTGTTCCTGGAGGGCGATCCCGGGTACTACGCAACACGGGGCTTCGACCGCGCCGATGGTCTCGGCTTCGCACCGGCGTCGGAGCGGACACCGGCACCCGCCTTCCAGGTGGTCAGGTTCGACGCCCACGAGCACTGGATGACCGGGCAGCTGATCTACCGAGACGTCTGGTGGCGCCACGACGCTGCCGGGCTCAGGGACCCCCTGCTGGCCCAGATCGAGGCGCAGATCGAGGAGAGGAACCGATGAAGTCCGAGACGCGTGAGTACCGCACCGGTGACACCGAGGTGGTGCTCGACATCACCGACGACTGCCGCAGCTTCGTCTCAGGACAGGGCGACGGGCTGCTGCAACTGTTTGTGCCGCACGCCACGGCCGGGATCGCGGTGATCGAGACCGGGGCCGGGTCGGACGACGATCTGCTCGCCGCGCTCGGCGACCTGCTCCCGGCTGACGACCGCTGGCGGCACCGCCACGGGTCGGCGGGGCACGGACGCTCGCACGTGATGCCGGCGCTGATCCCGCCGTACGCCACGGTGCCGGTCCTCGACGGAAGCCTCGCCCTCGGTACCTGGCAGAGCATCTGCCTGGTCGACCTCAACGTGGACAACCCAGACCGGCAGGTGCGGTTCTCCTTCCTGGCCGGCTGAGCCGGGGTCCTCTGTGATCCTCGGCGTCAGCGGCACGGTGATGGCGATCCTGGTCTTCGTCGTCCTGCTCGGCGCCACGATGCAGGGACTGGTCGGACTCGGGCTCAACCTGGTCTCGGCGCCGATCATCACCCTGGTGGCGCCGTCACTGATGCCCGAGGTGCCGCTGTTCCTGGCGGTCGTGCTCCCGTTCTTCACCCTGGTGCGGTCGCACGAGGAGATCGACTGGCCAGGACTGGGTTGGGTGCTGTCGGCGCGCGTTCCGGGCACGGCGCTCGGGGTGCTGGTCCTGGCGCTGTTCTCCGACCGGGCCGTCGCGATCGCGGTGGCGCTGATGGTGCTGCTCGCGGTGCTGTTCAGCCTGGCGCCGGTCGAGGTGCCGGTACGGCGCACGACTCTCAGCCTGGCCGGGCTGCTCTCCGGGCTGGCCGGGACCGCCACGTCGATCGGAGGTCCGCCGGTGGCGCTGCTCTACCAGCACCGCTCGCCCCAGCAGATCCGCTCGACTCTCGCGGTGCTGTTCACCGTCGGGGCGGGGATGGGCCTGACTGGCATCTGGCTCAGCGGTCACCTGGACACCCACGCGTTGCCCCTGGCCCTGCTCCTCACTCCCTGTCTCTTCGTCGGTGCGTGGGCGGGCGCCCGGCTGCAACCGGTGCTGGCCGACCGGCACGTGAGGTACGCCGTGCTCGCGATCTGCGCCGCGTCCGCGCTGGTGTTGCTCGTCCGCAGCGTCCTCTAGCTCCTCGACACCCGGCTGTCTGACGAGATGTTCCGTGCCAGTCTGGGATCCATGACGACTCATCGAGAGCAGCCGTGGTCGGACGCAGGTGTCGAGGGGCGGGTGGTCGTGCTGACCCGGAACCCGATCGCCGAGGCGATCGCCGCCATCGGCGGCACGACGGGTCGTGAGGTGGTCGTCGTCGACCAGGACGAGGGCGGGCAAGGGGTGTCCGCGATCGCCGGGCTGTCGTTGCGGGAAGGTGACGCCGTCGTCCTCTGCGACCACGACGCCCCCGATGCGCCGCAGGTGCTGCGTGACGCGCTGGCCTCGCCGGCGGCGTACGTCGCGATGATGGCCAGCCGCCGCCGTGCCGAAGGAGTGCTCGCCGAGCTTCGCGACGAGGGTGTCGCGGACCTGGAGAAGCTGCACCTGCCGGCCGGCCTGAACATCGGCGGGAAGGCGCCGGGCGAGATCGCCCTGTCGGTGGTGGCCGAGATCGTCGCCGAGTCCTACGGCCGCCCCGGCGGCCCGATGCGCACCTAGCCCGTCTCCCCGCTCCGGCTCTCGCAGAACCGGCGCACGGCCTCACTCGTGGTCTGAGTCGCCAGCATGCGGTAGCGCGTGGCCGCGGCGTCGCGACGACCCGTCCGCCAGCACAGGTCCGCCAACGCGAAGGAAGCATCCCTCCGGGCGTACGACGGTCCCTCGTCGGCCAGCCGTTCGAGCTCGCCCTCGATGCTCGCCAGGTCCTCGCCCGCCGACAACGCGACCTGAGTCCGTGCGGACAGCAAGGCCACCCGCACCGCCGGGGACGGCCACACCTGCTCGAGGGCGGTGTAGAGGTGCACGATCCGGGGCCAGTCGGTCTCGCCGACGGAGGCAGCCACCGAGTGCACCCCGGAGATCGCCGCCTCCAGGGCGAAGCGACCCTCACCAGACGCGGCGAACGCGGCGTCCGCCAGCCCGGCGCGCAACAGCCGCTGGTCCCACCGCGTCCGGTCGACGTCGTCGAGGGTCACAGCCACACCCGTGTCGTCGACGCGTGCCGGCCGGCGGGCGAGCGCCAGCCGCACGACCGCGCGCAACCCGCGCACCTCGGTGTCCTCGGGGAACAACACCACGAGGGCTTCCGCGATCGAGAGGGCCTGGCTCCCCAGGTCGGCCAGGGCGTCATGCGGATCGAGCACCGTGCGATGCGCGACCGTGAACATGCCGGCGACGCAGTCGAGAACGACCGGCAGCCGCGACGCGCGCTCGTCGGCGTCGGGGACGCGGAACTCGCCGCGGGCCTGCGCCAGCGACTTCTTTGCGCGGGTCAGCCTCGCCGCGGCTGCGCTCTCCTGGATACCCAGATGCATGGCGGTCTCGGCGATGGTGAGTCCGCACACGACCCGGAGGGCCAGCACCATCTGCGCGCCGGGCGCCAGCGCCTCGTCGCACGCGACGAAGAGCAGGGCGAGGCGGTCGTCGAGGCCCTCGGGAAGCTCTCTTGTCTCCACGGCTGCCATCACTTCCTCTGACGCCAGCTCCGGGGCGAGGCGCGCGAACGTGCCGCGACGGCGGTGGTCGTCGATCCACGCACGCTTGGCCACGCGGACGCACCAGGCCGCCAGGTCGTCGATGTCGTCGCGGGTGACGGCTCTCGCCATCGCTTCCGCGGCGTACTCCTCGGCGTCGTCCAGGCTGCCCGACCACGCTGCGAGGACGCGCACGATGCGCGGCCAGGCTGCCCGGAACTCGTGGCTGGTCGGAAGCACGTCCCCATGCTCACCCATGCAGGGGCGATCGGTGGAGTCGCGACCCGCCAGCAGCGTCAGGCGGTCGGGAAGACCTTGCGCCACTCGATGGTGCCGCCGGTCGGCACCAGGGCCGCGATCTTGCGAGCGGTGGCCTCGTCGTCGACCTCGACGGCGTAGTAGCCCGTGATCAGTTCGCTCGAGTCGGCGTAGGGGCTGTCGGTGTAGACGGCGTCATCGATCTTGGCGTCGCCCTGGCCGGGGGTCACCACCCCGCCGTGCTTGGCGCTCTGCAGCGCCTGGCCGCCGACGACGCGGGCACCGAGCTCGACCACCGCGGCCTGGAAGGCCTTGTGCTCGCTGAACGTCGCGCCCATGTCCTCCTCGCCGGCCGGCTCGCCACCGGGCAGGAAACGGTCGGAGTCCCAGTCACCCTCGCGGATCAGGTAGATGTAGGTGTCGGTCATGTGCGCATCCCTTCGAGAATCTGTCGCATCATCATGTGTCCGTGGCGGGTCGCCACACCACTGTGACGAAGATGGCCGCAGAAAATCGACAGATCCGGGGATCGGGTTTCGTTCAGCCGGCGAGGAGCTGGCTGACCAGCGCGTCGATGCTCACGTGCGAGCTCTCGCAACCCGCGGGCACGGCCTCGAAGATCAAGGTGACGAAGCCCTGCACTGCACGTGAGGGAGTCTGGAGCAGGGCGGTGCCGTCGGGTGAGGACAGCTCGATGATCACGACCGCCTCGCCCGTGTTGCTCAGGCACGGCCAGACCTGGACGTCGCCGTCGCCGGACGGGTGGAAGAGCCCATCGGCCAGGAGCTCGCGGGCGAAGGTCCACGTGACGCTGCCGGACCTCGCTTCGAGCTTCATGGTGACGGCGTAGGGGTCTGCCGGATCGAAGGAGAACTCGCCGTCGAGATGCTCGATGGACGTCTCGCCCGAGAGGAAGGGGACGGCGGTCCGGAGAACGACGTCAGTGGTGTCGCTGGTCTGGCTTGAGGTAGCGGGGTGCTGCTCCATCATTGGTCCTCGAGTTCTGGAGTGGTGCCGTGTGGGGGTGCAACGAGCCAAAACTCCTTCCATGACACGATTCCCCCAACTGGTCTAACTAATCCGGACAGGTGGGCTACTTTTCACAGGGTGATACGAACAGGTGTTCGAAGAATCGCTAGGATGGGTGGGTGTCCTCACCACCGGCTCGACCTGTCAGCCCTCCCGGGTGGCCCGCGGCCGTGCGGCCGCCCGGTGCTCCCGACTGGGAGCCGACCGCGATGGCCTGGCTGCTCGACCTGTGCCCGCCCGAGTACCGCACCTATCCCGCCCTGCGACGTCACCCGGTGGTGCTCGCCCGGTTCGCGGTGCTGCACGTCGAGGCGTGCCAGGCGTCGGTCAACCGCGGCCTGAGCGAGGCGCGCGGCGGTCTGCGCGAGGTCGCCGACGGCATGGTCGTCGAGGCGGCTGTCGAGACCTGGCAACGCGAGTCGGCACGCCTGCTCGGCGTACGACGTGCGGTCGGGCTGGTCGAGGAGGCACTGCGCGGCCGGCGCTTCGTGGCCCGGCTGTGAGACCGGCTGTGAGACCGGGGAACACCCTGATGACGAGTGGGCCAGCGACCTAGGGTGAAACGCATGCCTCGGATCGCAGTCGCGTTGCTCGTCGACGCCCGGGGCCACGTGCTCCTCCAGCTCCGCGACGAGCACGCACCCCGGGCACCCAACATCTGGGGCATGGTCGGCGGCGGCGTCGAGGACGGGGAGGACTACGAGAGCGCAATCAGTCGCGAGATCTTCGAGGAGACCGGGATCGAGATCGCGGCCGAGGACCTCACGCTCTGGCTGGAGACCGGGTTCGACTACTCCGACGGCTACCACGGCGACTACCGGGTGTACGCCGGGCGGGTCGACCTGACCGACGACGACATCGTGCTCGGCGAGGGTCGCGCGATCGTCTTCGTCGACCCCGCCAACATCCCCGCGCTCGAGAAGGCCGAGTCGACCGGGCACTTCCTGCCGCGGTTCCTCTCGTCCGACCTGTACCGCCAGCTGACCGAAGGGAACCACCGATGAGCAAGCCGCAGCCGCGCCGGATCGAGGTGCCCGCGATGGGTGCCGAGGACGTCGTGATCGACGACCACGGCAGCGCCTGGACCGGCACCGAGGACGGCAGCATCTGGCGGGTCTCGAAGGACGGCGCTGTGCGACGCGTCGGGAACACCGGCGGCCGACCCCTCGGCATCGAGCTGTACGGCGAGGACCGGCTCCTGATCGCCGATGCCAATGCCGGCCTGTTGACGATGAGCACCACCACGGGTGTCGTCGAACGTCTGGTGACCGAGGTGGACGGACACCGGATGATCTTCTGCAACAACGCGGCCGTCGCCTCCAACGGCGACATCTGGTTCTCCGACAGCAGCACCGTCTACCCGATCGCCAAATGGCGGGCCGACTTCGTCGAGAACACCCGCACCGGGCGTCTGCTCTGCCGCCGCGCCGACGGGAGCGTCGAGGTGCACCTCGACGGTCTCGCGTTCGCCAACGGGGTTGCCCTGGCAGCGGACGAGTCGTTCGTCTGCGTCGCCGAGAGCGGTGGCCGGACCGTCGTACGCCTGTGGCTCGAGGGGGAGCGAGCCGGCAGCAGAGACCTGCTGGTCGACGACCTGCCTGGATACCCCGACAACATCGCCCTGGGCAGCGACGGCTTGATCTGGGTGACCCTCGCATCGCCCCTGGATCCGCTCGTCGAGCAGCTCCGGGGGAGGGCGCCGATGCCGGTGCGCAAGGCGGCGACCCGCGTGCCGAGGGCGCTGCAGCCGAAGCCGAAGAAGACCGTCCGAGTCCAGGCCTTCGACGCCACCGGCAGCCTGGTGCACGACATCGACGCCGACGCCGGGAGCTTCCACATGGTCACCGGAGTCCGCGAGCACCACGGCGAGGTCTGGCTGGGCAGCCTCGAGGAGCCTGCACTGGCGGTAGTGAGCGTCCCGGAGGTCGCCGTCTAGACTCAGACCTCCGGTCGGGCGACAGCACGACGTCGTCGATCCGCGGGAAGGAGCAGGTAGCCGATGGGTCATCTCGAGCACATCACGGGTCCTCAGGACCTGCACGCGCTCGACGACCGCTCACTGACCGAGCTCGCCTCTGAGATCCGCGACGAGCTGATCCGCACCTGCGCACCCCGCGGGGGACACCTCGGGCCCAATCTCGGCGTCGTGGAGCTGACGTTGGCCATCCACCGGGTCTTCGAGTCACCTCGCGACCGAGTCGTCTTCGACACCGGCCACCAGGCCTACGTGCACAAGATGCTGACGGGTCGCGCCAATAGGTTCGACACGTTGCGGAGCGAGGGTGGCCTGTCCGGCTACCCGAGCCAGTCGGAGTCCGACCACGACGTCGTCGAGAACTCCCACGCCTCCACGTCACTGTCCTACGCAGACGGGTTGGCCAAGGCCTACACGATCCGCGGCGAGAACCGCCACGTCGTCGCGGTCATCGGCGACGGGGCCCTGACCGGTGGCATGGCCTGGGAGGCGCTGAACAACATCGCCGAGGGCGACGACCGTCGGCTGGTCATCGTCGTCAACGACAACGGCCGCTCCTACATGCCGACGGTGGGCGGGCTCGCCAACCACCTCACCGCCCTGCGCACCAGCCCCCGTTACGAGCAGATCCTCGAGATGGTCAAGCGCCGGCTCAACGGCGTCCGCGGCGTCGGCCCGGCGGTGTACGACGCCCTGCACGCCATGAAGAAGGGCATGAAGGACGCCCTTGCGCCGCAAGGTCTCTTCGAGGACCTGGGCCTGAAGTACGTCGGCCCCATCGACGGCCACGACCGGCCAGCGGTCGAGCAGGCACTCGCCCAGGCCAAGCGCTTCGGTGGTCCGGTGATCGTGCACGTGCACACTCACAAGGGATTCGGCTACGACCCGGCCGAGCGCAACGAGGCCGACCAGTTCCACCAGATCGGTCCCTTCGACGTCGAGACCGGCGTCGGCACCCCGAAGGGCCGCATCTGGACCGACTACTTCTCCGAGGAGATGGTCGCCCTCGGCTCGGAGCGCCAGGACATCGTGGCGATCACGGCGGCGATGCTCTACCCGGTCGGCCTCGATCGCTTCGCCGCGGCGTACCCCCACCGGACGTTCGATGTCGGCATCGCCGAGCAGCACGCCGTCACGAGTGCCGCGGGTCTCGCGATGGGTGGCCTGCACCCCGTGGTCGCGATCTATGCGACCTTCCTCAACCGTGCCTTCGACCAGGTGCTGATGGATGTCGCGCTGCACCGCTGCGGCGTGACGTTCGTGCTCGACCGGGCCGGTGTGACCGGCGACGACGGCGCCAGCCACAACGGTATGTGGGACATGTCGATCCTGCAGGTGGTGCCGGGTCTGCGCCTGGCCGCGCCACGGGACGGGGCTCGCGTGGCCGAGCTGCTGCGCGAGGCCGTGACCGTCGACGACGCGCCGACCGTGCTCCGGATCCCGAAGGGCCCTCCTCAGGCCGACATGGCCGCCGTCGACAAGGCCGGTGGCATGGACGTGCTGGTGCGCGACGGTGCGCGTGATGTCCTCATCGTGGGCATCGGCTCGATGGCCGCGGTGAGCGTCGAGGTGGCCGGCCGGCTGGCCGACCAGGGCATCGGCGTCACCGTGGTGGACCCGCGCTGGGTGAAACCCTGGGACCCCGCTGTCGTGGACATGGCGCGTGACCATCGGCTGGTCGTCTGCGTTGAAGACAACGGCAGGGTCGGTGGGTGCGGTTCCACCTTGCTGCAGCTGCTCAACGACGAGCAGGTGGAAACCCCCTTCCGCCAGCACGGAATTCCCCAGGAGTTTCTCGACCATGCCAAGCGGGATGCGATTCTCGAGCGCATCGGGCTCACAGCCCAGGCACTCGCGCGCGGAATCGTCGAGGACGTCACCGCCCTCGACCGCGACCGGGACGCCGCTGCGCACGACTCAGAGGCCCAGGGTGGCTTCCATGTCGCTTCCCCGGTCGACCGCGACCCGCTGGACTGACGTTCGGCACGCCGGCCGGTTCCGGCTGGCCACGATCGCGGCCGTCCTGTCGCTCTTGCTCGGCCTCGCCGGCTGCGGTGGTGGCGGCGACGATCCGGACCAGTCGCTCCTCGGCAACGGAGACAGCAAGGTCAGCGTGGCCGATGCCGTTGCCCAGGAGCAACGGATCCTCAACCAGCGCGCCCGCGCCGTACGCGATCGCGATCTTGGCCTGTTCCTCCGGAGGGTCGACCACAAGGACACCAACCTGATGGCGCGGCAGCGCCAGTACTTCCGCAACCTCGTCCAGCTGCCGTTGTCCCGCTTCAGCTACCGGGTGACGCCGGAGCAGTGGGACCACGTATCGGTGCCGAAGGGATGGGGCGACGACGTGCACATCCCGCAGATCGTGCTGACCATGCAGCTCGAGGAGTTCGACGCCGTGCCGACCGAGCGAACGGTCGGTTTCGCGTTCTCGTTCAGCAAGGGCCGGGCCACGATCGTCTCGGACCGCACGGCCACCGGGAAGCTGTTCTTCCGGGGTACGCCGGCCCCGTGGGACCTCAGTTCGATCAGCGTTCTGAAGGAGCCGGGCGTGCTCGGCATCTTCGACAGTCGGACTCGCCCCTCCGCCACAGCGGTGACCACGGCCGTCCGCAACGGCATCGCCCAGCTCGACCGTGCGCTGCCGTTCACCTGGTCGGACAGGGTCGTCGTCTACAGCGTGGAGAGCCCCCGGATCCTCGCGTCGTTCCGCGACGTCCCGGGCGGCGCCATCGAACACCTCGGAGCGATGACCTTCCCGACCTACGCCGACTCCGAGCGATCCCAGGTGGCCTCCACCCGGATGTTGGTGATGCCGAGCTCGGTGAGTGCGGGCGAGGTGTTCCTCGGCCGGATCGTCCGCCACGAGCTGAGCCACATCGCCATCGGGGTTCGTGACGACGGGGCGCCGGCGTGGGTCTCCGAAGGGATCGCGGAGTACCTCGGTGCCCGTGAGGTGACCGTGCGCGAACGGATCATCCCGACTGCGGCGCTGGTACGCGCGAGGACGGCCGACGACGGGATGCCGCTGTCGAAGGACTTCAACAACAGCGAGCAGGAGTGGCACTACGCGCTCAGCTGGATGGCGTGCGACTACGTTGCCGACGAGTTCGGGGAGTCGCGACTGTGGGAACTGGTCGACGCGATGCACAACGGTGGTGAGGGCACCGCGGACGACGCCCAGGACCGGGTGCTCGACCAGGTCCTCGGCTTCGACAGCCGTGAGCTCGCGCGCCGCGCCGCGGCAAGGATCCGCAACATCTACGGCTGAGGGACGTGCTTGAGCGCCTCCCGTCGCGAGAGTCCGGCGAGCTCGTCGTGGTGGCGCTCGACGAAGGCGACCACCCAGGCGGGATCCGCGCGGGCGTGATCGCGCAGCGCCCAGCCGATCGCCTTGCGGATGAAGAACTCCCGGCCGTACGGCGACATCGCCGGCGTGGTCCGCGTCGAGCCGTCGAGGTTGGCCTCGATGCTGGTGGCCAGCAGCGTCTGGTCGCACCGCTCCTTGGCACCCACCTGGCAGATGATCGCGACCCGCCGGACCCACAGGTCGTCGGCGACCGCCCACTCGCGGATCACGGGTGCCACGTCGTCGGGATGGGCGAGGAGCAGGTCACGCACCAGGTGCGCGGTCTCGTCCACCAGGTCCCACCAGGCACCGGTCCGGATCAGGTGCTCGTAGAGCCCCAGCGTGTACACCTGCTGGTGCTCTCGGTGCAGCCGGTGGCCCGCCAGGGCGAGAGCGGCGTACCGCTCCTCTCGGAACCTGGCCCCGTCCCACAGCTCCCGCACCGTCGCCTGCCAGGTCTCCTCGTCGAGCGGGTGCCCCGCCAGGAGCGGCTTCAGCACGGCCTTCAGCGCGGGGCTCGGGATGCCGTGGAAGGGCAGCTCCGACTTCATGTAGGCCTGCATCGGTCCGGCGTGGCGTGGGTCGGCGGCCCGGTCCAGCGCGTCGCGGATCGAATCCGCCAGTTCGACATCAGGCGGGGGCATCTCCCGATTGTGACGGTTGGGGCAGTAGCGTGCTGCAATGAACGTCTTGAGGACCAAGTCCGTCGAGCACTCGATGAGCGACACCGAGACCGAAGGGTTCAAGCTCAAGAAGAGCCTCACCGCCCTCGACCTCACCGTCTTCGGCATCGGCGTCATCATCGGCGCCGGCATCTTCACCCTCACTGGTCAGGCCGCCGCCGAGTACGCAGGACCTGCGGTGGTGTTCTCCTTCGTCATCGCAGCTGTCTGTTGTGGGCTGGCGGCGATCTGCTACGCGGAGTTCGCCTCGACGGTCCCGGTCAGCGGCTCGGCGTACACCTTCTCCTACGCGACCCTCGGTGAGCTGGTCGCCTGGATCATCGGCTGGGACCTGATCCTGGAGCTGATGCTCGGCGCCTCGGTCGTGGCGCAAGGCTGGAGCGAGTACTTCGTGACGTTCCTCGAGGCGATCGGACTCGGCTGGCCCGACGGCCTCGGCCCTTCGGCCGACCCGCACTTCGGCCACTTCAACTTCGCTGCGTTCCTGCTGGTCGCCGTGCTGACCGTGCTGATCGCGGTCGGGATCAAGGAGTCTCTGCGCGTCAACCTCGTCCTGGTCGGCATCAAGCTCTTCGTGGTGCTGTTCGTGATCGTGGCCGGACTGTTCTACGTCAAGGCCGACAACTACCAGCCGTTCGTGCCGCCGGCCGCGGATCCCGTCAGCGCCAGCGGCCTGACTCAGCCGTTGTTCCAGGCGCTCTTCGGCATCGAGGCGCAGACCTATGGCGTCCTCGGCATCGTCTCGGCGGCCTCGGTCGTGTTCTTCGCCTACATCGGCTTCGATGTCGTGGCCACCACGGCGGAGGAGGCCAAGAACCCGCAGAAGGACCTGCCCCGCGGCATCATCGGCTCGCTCGCGATCTGCACGGTGCTCTACATGGCGGTCGCGCTGGTGATCACGGGCATGGTCAAGTACTCGGACATCGACCCGAAGGCCGCGCTGGCGACGGCCTTCCAGGACGTGGGTCGAGACGGGTTCGCGACCCTGATCGCGGCCGGCGCGGTCGCTGGTCTCACCACCGTGGTGATGACCCTGATGATCGGCGCCGTGCGGGTGCTGTTCGCGATGAGCCGCGACGGCCTGCTGCCGCGACAGTTCGCGCACGTCAACCCGAAGTCCGGAACGCCGGTGCGGATCACGCTGACCATCGGCGCGGCCGTTGCGGTGGTCGCCTCGCTGACGCCGATCGGAAAGCTCGAGGAGATGGTGAACATCGGGACCCTGACGGCGTTCGCGCTCGTCTCGCTCGCGGTGCCGATCCTGCGCAAGAACCGGCCCGACCTCGAGCGTTCCTTCAAGGTGCCGTTCAACCCATGGCTGCCGATCCTGGCCGCGGTTGTGTGCGTCTACCTGGCGATGAACCTGAGTCTCGAGACGTGGCTGCGGTTCGTGATCTGGATGATCCTCGGGTTCGTCATCTACTTCGTCTACGGCTACGGGCACAGTCGCGTCGGCAAGGGTGAGGGCGTCCCGGCGGAGGACTACTCGGCCCGCCATGCAGCGTCGGACACGGACTCCTGACCTCTGCTGCCGACGGGCGGGCATACCGCGGGCGACCGAACCGTTGCAACGCCTAGGGTGGAGGGACCCGGACAAACTGAGGGCACCATCTCACTGACAGGCCCAATGACAGGCGTGGAGGAAGCAACGTGAGCGACGCACGGTTCGTGCACATCGTCGACGACGTCCCCGAGCTGTCGGGACGCGCCGAGGGTCCGGTGCTCGTCACGTCGCTGGACGGTTTCCTCGACGCCGGCAACGCCTCGGCGCTGGCCAGCACGCACCTCACCGACTCCGCAACCGGTCGCGTCGTCGCGAGCCTCGAGGTCGACGAGTTCTACGACTACCGCGCCAGGCGCCCACCGCTCACCTTCGTCGAGGACCACTACGCCGACTACGAGGCGCCGCGTCTGGTGGTGCGGCTGATGGACGACCGACTCGGCTCGCCGTACCTGCTGCTCACGGGTCCCGAGCCCGACATCCGCTGGGAGGCGTTCGCGAAGGCGGTGCGCGCGGTCGTGGAGACCTTCCAGGTCCGGCTGACCGTTTCCCTCGGCTCGGTGCCGATGGCCGTGCCGCACACCCGGCCCGTTCAGCTGACCAACCACGCCACCGCCAACCGCCTGCTGGTGCAGGAGAACGTGTGGCGCGGGGAGATCCGGGTGCCCGCGAGTGCTCAGTCACTGGTCGAGCTCCGCCTGGGCGAGTGGGGTCACGACGCGATGGGCTTCGTTGCGCACATCCCGCACTACGTCGCGCAGTTCGACTACCCACAAGCCGCCGTCGCCCTGCTCGAGGGCCTCGAGGACGTCACCGGCCTGCAGTGGGACCTCGACGCCCTGAAAGAAGCCGGCGAGGCCAGGCAGGTCGAGATCGCGACGCAGATCGCGGACTCCGACGACGTGCGCGACGTCGTGACCGGCCTCGAGCAGCAGTACGACGCCTACCACAGCAAGGCGGCCAACCTGCTGGCCGATGACGAGCAGCTGCCCAGCGGTGAGGAAATCGGCGCGCAGTTCGAGCAGTTCCTCGCCCGCCTCGAAGAGCCGGAGGAGTAGGCCCTCATGCCCGCCTCCGTCGAGGAGCTGATGGCGCTGCTGGACCTCGAGGTGATCGAGGACAACCTCTTCCGCGGACGCCAGCCCGACACCCGACTGCAGCGCGTGTTCGGCGGCCAGGTCGCGGCACACGCCCTGGTGGCGGCGAACAGGACCGTCCCGGACCGCTACCAGGTGCATTCGCTGCACTCCTACTTCCTGCGGCCGGGGGACACCTCCGTCCCGATCGTGTACGACGTCGAGTCGGTGCGGGAGGGTCGCAGCTTCGCGACCCGTCGCGTGCTCGCGCGTCAGCACGGCCGGCCGATCTTCGCGATGACGCTGAACTTCCAGATCCCCGAGGAGGGGCTCGACCACCAGGACCCGATGCCCGAGGTTCCGGCCCCCGAGGACTGCCCGAGCCTCGCCGAGGCCAGTCCGGGCTCGGGACGCGACACCGAGGAGTGGGAGCGGGAGTGGGCGGCACTCGAGGTGCGCCAAGCGGGCAGCACCCGACCGGGCGGGGGGATCGAGGACGACTCCGTCGCGGCGCGCGCTCGTCTGTGGATCCGCGTCAACGGAACCCTGCCTGACGACAGGCTGCTGCACACCGCGACCTTCACCTACTCCAGCGACATGACCCTGCTGGGTGCGACGCTGCTGCCGCACGGGCTCTACATCGGCTCTCCCGGCGTCCAGGCAGCGTCCCTCGACCACAGCATCTGGTTCCACCGGCCCTTCCGCGCCGACGAGTGGTGGCTCTACGACCAGGTCACCCCGTCGGCCACTGGCGGACGCGGACTCGCCATCGCGCGCGTTTTCAGTCGCGACGGCCGGCTGGTCGCAAGCGTCGCGCAGGAGGGCCTGATTCGCCTGCGCCCTGACGCCCGATAACGCACCATTGCCGGGATAGCCATATCGACACGCCGTGACTTGAGTTACTTTTGTCACTCTGTGGGACTCAAGTGACAAGTGAGGTGCGCTGTGCGGGGTCGACGCGTGGACCTGATGAACCCGTCCTTCGGGGGCACTGTCTTGGTGGGCCTGGCGGCTCTCTGCGTGGCAACCGCGGCGACCCTGGTGGCGTCGCCCGCGATGGCACGCGGCGACGGCGGCCACGGCTTCGGCCGGATGGGACCCGCCCACGCGCGCACCACCGCCGTTGCGCCCGCATCGGGCCCCGACTTCGAGATGCCGTTCGTCTGTGGCCAGCGCTGGACGGGCACCACCCGCTCCTCACACTCGCCGAGCGCCTACGCGGTCGACTGGAACGCCCCGGACGACCTGGGCAAGATCGCCGTTGCCAGCGCGCCCGGGGTGGTCATCAAGGCGGTGACCCTCAAGGACAGCTACGGCAAGTACGTCGTCATCGACCACGGGGGCGGCTTCACGACGCTCTACGCCCACCTGCGCAACATCACCACGACGGTCGGCACGGTCCTCGACCAGGGCGACGTCGTGGGCCGAGTCGGCGGCACCGGCAACGTCACCGGCCCGCACCTGCACTTCGAGGAGCGCAAGGACGGCGCCTATTTCCCGCCGTACTTCCACCGCGCGAAGTTCACCTTCGGCAGCACCGCCGCGTCCGCCAACTGCGGCGACCGACCGATCTCCGGCGACTGGAACGGCGACGGGAAGAGCGACGTCGCTGTCTACCGCTCGACGCCGACGGGCAGCGAGTTCCGGCTGCAGAAGCCGGGCAGCATCCGCGCATTCGTCTGGGGCGCACCCAGCGACACCCCCTTCGTCGGCGACTGGAACGGTGACGGCGTCACCGAGGTGGGTCGACGAACGCTGGGGACCACGGTCTTCACCAAGCGCCTGTGGGACGCGTCCTCGCAGAACGTCACCGGGGTCGGGTCGGCGATGGACGGCCCCCTCACCGGCGACTGGAACGCGGACGGTGTCGCCGACCTCGGCACCTACCGGGCCTCCAACCACAGCTTCTACCTGCGCCAGGTCAACGGGGCCATGAGTCAACGGGTCTGGGGTGCGGCGGGGGATCGGGGTGTGACCGGCGACTGGAACGGTGACGGTCACGTCGACCTCGGCACGTTCAACGTGTTGACGGGAGTCTGGACGATCCGTAAGCCGATCGGTGCGACGTACACGACTCGCAAGATCGCGTTCGGCGTGTCCGGCGACCTGCCGCTCGCCGGCGACTTCAACGGCGACGGGATCGACGAGCTCACGGTCTGGCGACCGCGCAACGCGACCTTCTACATGCGTACGCCGACGGCGTCCGGGAGCTACGTCACCAAGACCGTCGCGTTCGGCAACAGGCGCTGACCGTCAAGCCAGACGAGCACGCCCGACCAGGTGCGGCGCTCCGCTGCCGGGGTTGGTCAGGGAGAAGTCCAGGCCTCGCTGAGTGTCCAGCTCGATGACGCGTGAGCCGAACGCGACCTTGCCGGGCAGGAAAATGGGCTTCTTGAACTCCACCTCGACGGTCGAGTGCTCACCGAGACGGTTCGCGAACGCTGCGACGCACCGGGCCTTGCTCCACATGCCGTGCGCGATCTGCCGCTTGAAGCCGAAAGCCTTGGCGCTCAGCGGGTAGAGGTGGATCGGGTTGTGGTCCCCGGAGACCGCGGCGTACTCGCGGCCCAGGTTGCCGGGCAGCTTCCAGACGACGCCGGTGCCGGGCACGACGTCGAACGGGTCGTGCTCGGCCTTCGCGTCCTCGTCGCCCTTGCCGACGCGGAGGTAGTTCGAGGTCGACTCCCAGACCGTCTCGCCGCCGCCAGAACCTGACGTGGTCACCGTTGTCACCAGGTCGAAGACCCGGCCCTTGGCGTGTGGGCGGAGGTTGACTGCGGAGGCCGACACGTCGAGCAGCTCGAGCGGTCCGATCGGCCGGTGCTGGGTGATGCGGTTGCCGACGTGGACGGTGCCGATCGCGGGGAACGGGAACGAGGAGTCGGTCATGATCCCCATGTGCAGCGGGAACGCCAGCATGTGCGGGTAGGTGAACGGGAGCATCTGGCTCGGCTCGAACCCGCAGACCCCGGCGTACGCCGCCACGTGGTCGGCGTCGACCGCCACATCCTTGCGGCGCAGCGTGAGGTCGGGCAGCGACCCGCCCTTCTTGCCGATGCCGGGGATCAGGTTCACGCCGGGCAGCACCGGCAGCGCCGCCTTGAGCATGGTCGGCAGCGCGCTCGGCTGGCCCTCGACGGTGCGCTCAGCCATCAGGCGCCCAGCATCATCTGGCCGCAGACGCGGACCACGTTGCCGTTGACCGCGGTGGAGCCGGGGGAGAGGTACCACGCGATGGTTTCGGCCACGTCGACCGGCAGGCCGCCCTGGCTCAGGGCGTTCATCCGCTGACCGACCTCGCGCGTCGCGAGCGGGACGGCGGCAGTCATCTGCGTGATGATGAAGCCCGGCGCGACGGCGTTGATGGTGACGCCCTTGTCGAGGTCGCCCGCGAAGCTCTCCACCAGGCCGATCACGCCCGCCTTGGAGGCGGCGTAGTTGGTCTGGCCGACATTGCCGGCGATCCCTGCGATCGAGGAGACGCCGACGATGCGGCCGTTGTCGTCGATCAGCCCCTGGTCGAGGAGCTCGCGGGTGATGCGCTCCGGCGCGGTCAGGTTGACGGCGATCACCGAGCTCCAGCGGTCTTCGGCCATGTTCGCCAGCTTCTTGTCACGCGTGATGCCGGCGTTGTGCACGACGGCGTGCACCACACCGAACTTGGTCTTGACGTGCTGGGCGATCCGCTGCGGTGCATCCTTGCCGGTGATG
Source organism: uncultured Actinomycetota bacterium (assembly GCA_963742785.1). Classification (GTDB taxonomy): domain Bacteria; phylum Actinomycetota; class Actinomycetes; order Propionibacteriales; family Nocardioidaceae; genus Marmoricola. The sequence continues at coordinate 185,258 of CAVUNI010000003.1, read as the reverse complement.
TCGAGCGTGAGGTGATCACCCTCGAGCTCCTTCATCAGCGACTGGAGCTCGCTGGCGGCCTGGGGTACGTCGATGCCCAGCACCGTCGCGCCGTCCCGGTGCAGCACGCGCGCGATCTGCTCGCCGATGCCGCGCGAGGCGCCCGTGACGATCGCGACCTTCCCGGTCAGGGGCTTGGCCGGGTCCGCTACCGGTGCGGCCTCGGTCGTGCCCGTGGCGCCGATGCGCGCGACCTGGCCCGACACGTAGGCACTCTTCGGGGACAGGAAGAACGAGAGGGTGGACTCGAGGGTCTCCTCGGCGCCCGGGGCGACGTACAGCAGGTTGACCGTGCTGCCCTTGCCGATCTCCTTGCCGAGCGAGCGGGTGAATCCCTCGAGTGCACGCTGGGCGACGCGCTCCTCCTTGTCGTCGACCTGCTCGGGCACGGTGCCGAGGACGAGCACGCGGGCGTTGTCGGCGGTGCTGCGCATCAGCGGGGTGAAGAACTGCTGCAGCGCGATCAGCTCGGAGGAGTGCGTGATCCCGGTGGCGTCGAAGACGAGCGCCTTGAACTTCTCGCCCTCCGGCGCGACGCCGACGTTGCTGACGCCGAGGTTGTCCAGCGCGATGGTGATGGCCTTGCCGAGGCGGCCGCTGCCGCCTGTCACGACGGTGCCGTCGACGACGGGTGCACCCTCGGTCCAGCGCTCGAGAACGGTGGGGTTGGGCAGGCCGAGGTTCTTCACGAACAGCTTGCCGATCGGGCTGGAGACGAAGGACTGGTAGTGGTCGGTCATCTTCTTCTGCGTTCCTCTGGTCTGCTCGGGGAGTCTTCGGGTCCACGGTACGGGCGCGCTCGGGGCAGGGCGCTACCGGCAGGTAGACGGCAAATGTAACGAGAGGTGTAACTCGACGTCCAGATTTCGTGATCTCCCCCTCACCCGGTTTGCTTTCACCCCCCGTGGCGCAAGGATGGGGCGAGCAATCCGACTTCGTAGGAGCAGATCACCTGATGCAGCCCAACACTCGCCGTGTCGCCGTGCTCGGCGGCAACCGGATCCCCTTCGCCCGTTCCAACACCGTCTACGCGACCGCCTCCAACCAGGAGATGCTGACCGCGGCCATCGACGGGCTGGTGGCTCGCTTCGGTCTCGAGGGCGAGCGCGTCGGGGAGGTCGTGGCCGGCGCCGTGCTCAAGCACAGCCGTGACTTCAACCTCACCCGCGAGTCGGTGCTCGGCTCCAAGCTGGCGCCCGAGACCCCGGCGACCGACATCCAGCAGGCCTGCGGCACCGGCCTCCAGGCATCGATCTACGTCGCGAACAAGATCGCGCTCGGCCAGATCGACGTCGGCATCGCCGGCGGTTCGGACACCACGTCCGACGCCCCGATCGCGATCTCGGAGAAGCTGCGCAAGAAGCTGATCAAGGTCAACCAGCAGAAGGACACCACCGGCAAGCTGAAGGCGCTGGGTGCGATCCGTCCGACCGACATCGGCATCGAGATCCCGCAGAACGGCGAGCCGCGGACCAAGCTGTCGATGGGAGAGCACGCTGCCCTGACCGCGCTGGAGTGGCAGATCACCCGCGAGGCGCAGGACGAGCTGGCTGTCGCGTCGCACCACAACCTCGCTGCGTCGTACGACCGTGGCTTCCAGGACGACCTCGTCACGCCGTTCAACGGCCTGGCCCGTGACCAGAACCTGCGTGCCGACTCCTCGATCGAGAAGCTGTCCAAGCTCAAGCCGGTCTTCGGCAAGGGCGAGGCGGCCACGATGACCGCGGCCAACTCGACCCCGCTGACCGACGGCGCCTCGACGGTGCTGCTGGCCTCGGAGGAGTGGGCCGAGGAGCACGGGCTGCCGGTGCAGGCGTACCTCGTGGATGGCGAGACCGCAGCGGTCGACTTCGTCCACGGCGGAGAGGGTCTGCTGATGGCTCCGGCGTACGCCGTGCCGCGGATGCTCGAGCGCAACGGCCTGACCCTGCAGGACTTCGACTACTACGAGATCCACGAGGCCTTCGCCTCACAGGTGCTCTCGACCCTCGCGGCGTGGGAGGACCCGGTGTTCTGCAAGGAGCGCCTCGGCCTCGACGCCCCGCTGGGCTCGATCGATCGGACCAAGCTGAACGTCAACGGCTCCTCGCTCGCCGCGGGTCACCCTTTCGCCGCGACTGGTGGGCGGATCGTCGCCAACCTGGCCAAGATCCTCAACGAGAAGGGTTCCGGCCGCGGCCTGATCTCCATCTGCGCTGCCGGTGGCCAGGGCGTCACCGCCATCCTGGAGAAGTAAGCACCCCCAGCTCGCTTGCGTCATACGAATCGTGGCCTCTAGGCACCAATTCGTATGACGCATGCGGCCTGCCTCAGCCGGAAGCCAGTGCTTTCGCGGTGGCGACCACGTAGGCGCGCACGTCCTCGGGTGAGACCGGCGAGATCGCCGGGATCCCGGGGGCGGACTCCTTGACGAGCATCCCGACGCGGGCGAGCTGGAGGGCACCGAGGCCGCTGGCGTACATGTGGTTGGCCAGCAGGGTCGGGTCACTCACGTGGAAGTCGCCCGACGCGTTGCCGGCCTCGAGCACCTCGCTGAGCTGGGCGAGGCAGGCCGAGATGCCGCGGCCGAGACGGAACAGCGAGCTCTCGCTGATCTCCTCGAGCAGCTCGGGACCGGGACGGCGCATCAGGGTCTGGGCACAGTCGACGAACGCGGGGTACTCCAGGCCGAAGTCGACGAACGCCTCGACCACCGCAGCTAGTCGCGACGCCGGCGCCCTCTTGCTCTTTGCAGCCGTTGCGAGGCGGGTCTCCAGGTCGTCGAGGTAGCTGACCAGGGTGAGCGCGAACAGCTCCTCCTTGCCGCTGAAATGCCGGTAGATGATCGCGCGGTTCACGCCCACCGCGCGGGCGATGTCCTCGATCTGCGCGTCCCGTACGCCGGTCTCGTCGAAGAGCTGGCGGGTCGCCTTGAGGATCTCGCGCTCGCGGGCGCGGCGACGTGCCGCGGCCGGCTGGCGGGTCGTGGTGCGGGCGCTCGTCATGCGCCGATCCTAGTGCAACTCCCGTTTACACACGCGTATGGCTCTCGTCTCACGTCGCTCCACCCGAGCGAGTCATCCACCACCCGAGAGGCGTTGCACGTCGGCCAGCGTGTCCACCTCGTCGGGACGTTTGTCGTCGCGGTAGCGCAGCACGCGGGCGAACCGGAGCGCGACGCCACCCGGGTAGCGACGGGACCGCTGTACGCCGTCGAACGCGATCTCGACCACCTGCTCGGGACGAACGTGTACGACGTGGCCTTCGCGGCCGGTCTCGAGCTCGAGGAAGCGTTCGGTCTGCCAGGCGAGCATCTCGTCGGTCATGCCCTTGAAGGTCTTGCCCAGCATCACCCAGTGTTGTTCGGAGTCGGCGCCGGTCTCGGGGTCGCGCGCGCCCATGTGGATGTTGGAGAGCCAGCCCTGGCGGCGGCCGCTGCCCCACTCGACGGCGAGCACGACGAGGTCGAGGGTATGGCGGGGCTTGACCTTGACCCAGGCCGAGCCGCGCCGGCCGGCGTCGTACGGCGCATCGAGCCGCTTGAGGATGACGCCCTCCTGGCCCTCGGCGATCGCCTGGTCGAAGAACAGCCGCGCGTCGTCGGGTGAGTCGGTCACGAGACGACGGACGCGGAGCTCCTCGGGCACCGCGGAGTCCAGACGGTCGAGCCGTTCGCGGGTGGGCGCCTCTATGAGCGAATCACCTTCGTGCAGGAGCAGGTCGAAGAAGAACGGCCGGATGCCGGTCGCGCCGGCGTGGGTGGAGGTCGTCGAGGCGGTCTCCTGGAACGGGCGAGGCCGACCGGTCTCGTCGAGCGTGAGCGCCTCGCCGTCGAGGATCAGGTCGGTGGCCGACAGCGTGCGGGTGAGCTCGACGACCTCGGGCAGCCGCGCGGAGATCTCGTCGAGGCTGCGGGTGAACACCGAGACCTCGTCGCCGTGCTTGTGCACCTGGATCCGGATGCCGTCCAGCTTGGTGTCGACGGCGAACTGCCCGGGTGTCTCGGGGGCGACCTTCTCCACGCCGGCGGCGACGTCGGGGGCCGTGCCGGCCAGCATCGGCCGCACCGGACGGCCGACGAGCATGCTGAACTCCTCGAGCGCGCCGGCTCCGCTGGTCAGGGCGGCCACGGCGATCGGGCCCGTGGGGGCGCTGAACATGGCGGCGCGGCGTACGGCCTTCACCGGAATGGCTGCCGCCGCGGCGATCGCGTCGAGCATCACGGAGTCGAGTGCGCCCTGGCGGACGTTTCCGGTGACGAGGTTGCGGAGGAACTCCTGCTCGGGGGCAGTGAGCCGACCGAACAGGGCCGAGACGGCCGTACGACGCGCGCCGGCCGATCCCGATCCGGACATCACACTGATCTCCTCGAGCGTGGAGTCGACCTCGGAGAGCGTGACGGATGGCTCGGCTGCCGGGTCCGGCACCTCGGAGAGCCCGCGCCAGCCGACACCGGTGCGCCGCTGGCGCAACGTGCCGGACAGGTAGGACGCCGCGATGTCGACCTCGTCGGCTCCTGCACCCTCGGCCGTCTCGCGCAGGAGGTCGGCGATCAGGTCGCGCTTGGTGAGACGCGAGCGCGTGGCGGCCACCGCGGTGGACACCTCGACGAGTCGGGCGAGCAGCATGTCCGCCATCGTGTCAGCCGGAGCCGACATACTCTGCGCCCATGAGCACCATGGACTCCGCCCCGCGCACCCGGGTGTGGCGACCGGACTGGCCATGTCCGGTCGGCGCGGTGCTCTCGCACCACCGACGCGGCCCGGCCGACCCCACGTTCCGGCGTACGCCGGACGGCGCGACCTGGCGCGGCATCCGCACGCCCGAGGGCACCACCACCCTCCGGATCCTCCCCGAACCCGACCTCGGCACCGTGACCGGAGAGGCATGGGGCACGGGCGCCGCCTGGGTCCTCGACCGGCTTCCACGGATGCTCGGCGCCGACGACGACCCGTCCGGCTTCGAGCCACTGCACAAGCCGATCGCCGACGCGTGGCGCCGCTATCACCACTGGCGTCTGGGCGCGAGCGACCTCGTGATGGAGTCGCTGGTGCCCTCGATCATCGAGCAGAAGGTGACCGGCCAGGAGGCCTTCGCCGCGTTCCGCACGATGGTGCACCGCTTCGGCGAACGCGCGCCCGGGCCGCCGAGCGAGCCCGAGCCCCGGGTTCGCCTCTGGGTCCAACCCTCTCCCGAGCAGCTGCGCGCGATCCCGTCATGGGAGTGGCTCCGGCTGCCGGTGGATGGGGCGCGGTCACGCCCGATCCAGCACGCCGCGCGCGTCGCCAGCTCGCTGGAGCGGGCCGGGCGGGAGGCCCCCGAGGAGTTCGACCGTCGCGTTCGGACGCTGCCCGGCATCGGCGTCTGGACGAGCGCCGAGGTGCGCTCGAGGGCGATGGGCGATGCCGACGCCGTCAGCTTCGGCGACTACCACATCCCCGCGGACATCGGCTACGTCCTGACCGGTGCGCCCGTCGACGACGAGGGCCTGGCCGCACTCCTAGAGCCGTACGCCGGACACCGTCACCGGGTCCAGCGACTGGTCGAGCTGTCCGGCGGGGGACTGCCACGTCGGGGACCACGGATGGCACCTCGACGACATCTGCCGCGCTGACGTCCGTCGCAAATGGGTACCCGACCCCTACCGTGAGCAAGGACTGCTCACCCGAACAGGAGTCAGCCGTGCCCGTCCTCGACCGCTTCGCCGCCATGTCGGCCACCGAGCTCAACGAGTACTTCCGCACATCAGACGTCCTGGAGATCACCGAGGTGATCCGATCCGCCAGTGACGACGACCTGCGGGCGCTCATCGACCTCGATCACTTTCGCTCGGAAGGGGTCGTCGCGATCCTCGACCGCTTCGCCGAGTTCGCGGCCGCCGACCGCCTCGCGGAGATCAAGGGTGTGGTGCGGTTCCACCTGGCGCGCTCGCGCAAGGACATCGAGCGGCACACCGCGCGCTTCGACTCCGGCACCGTGACGCTCGAACCGCAGGCGGAGCCCGACGTGACGATCGCCGCCGACATGGTCGACTTCGTGCGGCTGGTGACCGGGCAGTCGAACGCTGCACTGCTCTACCTCGGCGCCGAGCTCGCCGTCCACGGGGACGAGATGCTGGCCCTTGCGGTCGGGAGTGTGTTCACGGTGCCCGGCAGCGACCGGTCGGCCGTCGACCCGACGGCGCTCGACCCGGTGGACGTGGCGACCGCCGTGGCGACCACGTCGGGCAAGCACATGCGCTCCGTCATGGAGGGCGGGTTCAGGCCGATCGTGCTGGAGGAGGTGTTCCGGCGCTTCCCCGACTTCATCGACGCCGAGAAGGCGGGTGCCCTCCAGCTGTCCGTCGGTTTCAGGATCGGTGGTCGTAAGGATGGGGAGTTCGATCGGTACGCCGTGCACGTGGCCGACGGCGTGTGCACCATCGAGGCCAGCCCTCCGGAGGGTCAGCGCCGCGATGCGACCATCACGGCCGGGGGCGCGGACTTCCTGCGGCTCGTGACCGGTCAGCTACACCCAGTCCGAGGCGTGCTCACCGGTGTGCTCAAGGTCAAGGGCGACCGCGCCAAGGCACTCGCGCTCAACGCGGTGATGGTTCCCCCAGAACCCCGGAAGAGCTGAGCCCGGTCACCGGCCGACGGCGTACCCCTGCATGCCCCGCGGATTGGCCCCCGCGCGCAGCAGACCGGACCCCGGGTCGCGGCTGACGGCACACATCCGACCCAGCGACCACGGGCCCTGACGCACGACGTCGTGGCCCCTTTGTCGCAGTGCCTCCAGCACGTCCGACGGGATCCGGTCCTCCACGACCAGGACGCCCGGCTCCATCTCGCGGGGATGGAACGATCCCGGGAAGCTCGTGCTGTGGAACATGGGAGCGTCGATCGCCTCCTGGAGGTCCATGCCACCCACAACGTGGCGCAGCAGGAAGAGCGACTGCCACTGATCCTGCTGGTCGCCTCCGGGGGAACCGCATGCAAGCACGGGCTGCGCGTCGCGCAGCACGAGCGTGGGGGTCAGGGTCGTGCGCGGTCGTGCCCCCGGGACGAGCGACGCTGGCAGCCCTTCGTCGAGCCAGAACATCTGTGACCGGCTGCCGAGGCAGAAGCCGAGCTCCGGGATCGTCGGCGAGCTGTGCAGCCAGCCGCCGCTGGGAGTCGCCGAGATCATGTTGCCCCAACGGTCGACGACGTCGATGTGGCAGGTGTCGCCACTCGCGGCGCCGTTGCGCTGCACCGTCGGTTCACCGGTGGTCACGTCAGCGACGCGTCCGGTGGACTGACCGGCGAGCAGGCGCTGCACGTGCCGGGACAGGCGCGGCTCACGACCACCCGGCGACCCAGGGCGTACGCCGACATCGCTGGCCGCCCCGACGAGGGCGGCCCGCTCGGCGACGTAGCCGGGGGAGAGCAGGTCCCCGACGGTCAGCGGACTGTTGTCGCCGAACCACGCCTCGCGGTCGGCCATCGCCAGCTTCCAGCACTCCGCGACCGCGTGGATGCCCTGCTCGGTGGAGGGGTCCAGTGCTTCCGGACCGAGGACGTCGAGCATCGCCAGCACCTGGAGCAGAGCCGGTCCCTGGCCCCAGAGATCCGTCTTCGCGACCTGGACGCCGTGCCACTCCGCGACGACCGCGTCTTCCCACGTGGCGGAGAAGGCCGCGAGGTCGTCGCCACCGACCAGGCCGGGCAGCACCTCGCCGCCGGAGTGACGCCACTCGGTCGCGCGGAAGGCTTCGACGGCCTCGGCCACGAACCCTCGTCCCCAGGCATCCCGCGCTGCCTGCGCCTGCGCCGCCACGTCGGCACCGGCCGCGCTGGCCGCGTCGACGAGGCGCTCGAGCACCTGCGCGTAGGTGGGATTTCTGAACAGCTCGCCGGCGCGAGGCACGCCTTCGCGCAGCCACAGGTCGGCGGATGTGGACCAGCTGTCCCTGAACAGGTCCTGGACCCGGTCGATCGTGTCTGCGACGCGACCGAGCAGCGGATGCCCCTCGCGGGCGTACTCGATCGCCGGCTCGAGGACCGTCGCAAGAGGGAGTGAACCGTGGTCTCGAAGCAGCAGCAGCCATGCGTCGACCGCGCCGGGGACCGACGCGGCCACCGGGCCGGACCCGGGAACGTGGTCGAGCCCCATGTCCGCGAAGGCCGCCGCGGTCGCCCGGGCCGGGGCCGGTCCTTGCCCGCACAGCACCCGTGGCGTGGGGTCGGCGGTCGTGGCGACGATCGCGGGCAGGTCGCCGCCGGGTCCGTTGAGGTGAGGTTCGACCACATGGAGCACGAAGCCGCCCGCGACCGCTGCGTCGAAGGCGTTCCCGCCGAGCTCGAGCATCCGCTGCGCCGACTGTGAGGCCAGCCAGTGGGTCGAGGACACCATCCCGAAGGTGCCGGCGAGGGTGGGGCGGGTCGTGAACTCGGTCATCGATGGTCCTCCGGCTGCACCCGCAGGGTGTGCAGGGTCGTGGCGAGCATGTCGTAGTGGCCCACGAGCATGAGCAGCTCGATGCACACCCGCTCGTCCTCGTCTGCACGCAGCTCACGCCACAGTGCATCGTCGAGGTCGCGATGCTCGAGCAGCGAGTCGGTGACCCGCAGCAAGAGGGACTGCCGGTCGTTCCAGCCGATGGCGCTCGACCCGAGGCGCACCCGCTCGACGTCGTCGTCGCCCAGCCCCGCGCGACGGCCCAGCAGCGAGTGGTGGTTGAACTCGTAGTCGCTGCCGCGCGCCGCGGCGACGCGCAGGATCACCAGCTCGGTGTCGATCCGGGGCAGCCGACCGCCCGGCATCAGTCGCCCTGCGAAGTGCAGCCAGCCCCAGAACAGCCGGTGGTTCCGGCCGAGCGTGGTGAAGATGCGCGGCGGACCGGTCCGGGTGGCCCGGCCCGCGAGCCGGCTGAACGCCCAGATGGGCAGGCCGAGCTCGCGGAGACCACCCGGAGATATCCGAGGGGTGGTCATGTGGGGTGAGTTCATGCGTCGATCCTCCGCGCCCGCCCCACCTCGGGAAGCACCCGGTTGGCCGTCCGGTTCATCACGCGCATCGTCAGGGTGTACGCCGGAGGGCAGATCCGCTGCACCGTGTGGATGAGCCGGATGTCGCTCGAGGTGTAGACCCAGTACCTGTTGCGGCGTACACCCTTCAGGATCGCGTCGGCAGCCTCCTCCGGCGAGACGGCGCGCTCGTGGAAGCGCGCCTGCACCTTGCGGAACCGCGGGCTCGTCGTGTCCACGCCGGCGATCTGGACGGTGCTGGTCAGGGGCGTGTGCACCGCACCAGGGCAGACGAGCGAGACGCCGATCCCGTGCCGTGCCAGGTCGAAGCGCAGCACCTCCGAGACGCCGCGCAGGCCGAACTTGCTCGCGCTGTAGGCGGCGTGCCATGGCATCCCGATGATCCCGGCTGCCGACGAGACGTTGACGAGATGGCCGCCGCGCCCCGCCTCGACCATCGGCGGCACCAGCTCCTCGATGACGTGGATCGGCCCCATCAGGTTCACGTCGACCTGGCGCCGCCAGGTCTCGTGCTCGAGCGACTGCACCGTTCCCCACGCCGAGATGCCGGCGATGTTCATGACCACGTCCATCGCCCCGTGCGCGTCGGTGACCTGACGCGCCAGCCGTCGTACGCCGTCATGGTCGGTGAGGTCGACCGGCTCGGCCATCACCACGTCGCCGCCCCCGGCACGGATCGACTCTGCAGTCGAGGCGAGCAGGTCGGCCTGGACGTCGGTGAGGAACAGCCGCCCACCGCCGGTCGCGACCGCCTCCGCGGTCGCGCGGCCGATGCCACTGGCGGCTCCGGTGATGAACACGTTCAACCCGTCGAGCCGGCGGAGCCTTCGTGGACGCATACCCAGACCCTAGGAGACGCCCACCCGCTGTTCAGCGGGCCGGGTCTGGATATCGCTGGCCCGGTACGACAGGCTCGGCATCAGACATCCGCCCGGGTCAGGACCTCTGGAGGCCATCACCATGCGCAGCACCATGCAGGACTTCCCACTCACCATCGGCTCGCTCATGAAGCACGGCACCACCGTGCACGGGGACTCGGAGGTGGTGACCGCCACGACGGACGGCACCCGTCGGCAGACTTACGCCGAGCTCGGCAAGCGCGCGGCCCAGCTCGCGCACGGACTGCGCTCGCTCGGCATCGACGGTGACCAGCGGGTCGGCACCTTCCAGTGGAACAACGCCGAGCACCTCGAGGCCTACCTCGCCATCCCGTCCATGGGAGCGGTCCTGCACACGCTCAACATCCGCCTGTTCCCCGAACAGCTCGTCTACATCGCCAACCACGCCGAGGACCAGATCGTGATCGTCGACGACTCCTTGGTTGGCCTGCTGGCCCCGCACCTGCCGGAGATGAAGACGGTGCAGCACGTGTTGGTGGCCGGCCCCGACGCAGCGTCGGCCGACCTCGACTCGCTGCGTTCCAGCGGCAAGGAGGTGTCCCTCTACGACGATCTCCTCGCCGACCAGCCAGAGGAGTTCGACTGGCCGGAGATCGAGGAGCGTGCGGCCGCGGCGATGTGCTACACGAGCGGCACGACCGGCAACCCCAAGGGCGTGGTCTACAGCCACCGGTCGGCCTGGCTGCACTCCCAGATGGTGAGCACGGGCAACATCAGCGGGATCACCTTCCACGACCGGGTGCTGCCGATCGTGCCGATGTTCCACGCCAATGCCTGGGGACTCGCTTACGCGGCCTTGATGAGTGGCGCGTCACTCTGCATGCCCGACCGCTGGCTCCAGGCCGAGCCGCTGTGCCGGTTCATGACCGAGAGCAAGCCGACGGTCTCCGGCGCGGTCCCGACGGTGTGGAACGACGTGCTCGGCTACCTCGACGACCACCCCGAGAAGAAGCCCGAGTCGCTCCGGCTGATCCTGTGCGGCGGGTCCGCGGTACCGGTCGCGCTGCAGCAGGCTCTCCAGGAACGACACGGCCTCCTCATCCGCCAGGCATGGGGGATGACCGAGACCTCCCCGGTTGCCTCCGCAGGCCTTCCGCCGGTCGGCGCCGAGGGTGACGCCCAGTGGACCTACCGCGGCAGCCAGGGCCGATTGGCCTGCGGTGTCGAGGGGCGGATCGTCGCCGACGACGGCAATGAGCAGCCCTGGGACGGCAAGGCCGTCGGCGAGCTCGAGGTGCGCGGCTCGTGGGTGACCGGCGGCTACTACAGCTCCGACGACCCCGAGGCCGAGCAGAAGTTCCACGACGGATGGCTGCGGACGGGCGACGTGGGCTCGATCGACGAGCTCGGCTACATCCGGCTTTCCGACCGTGCCAAGGACGTGATCAAGTCCGGAGGGGAGTGGATCTCGTCGGTCGATCTCGAGAACGCCCTGATGGCGCACGACGACATCGTCGAGGCCGCGGTCATCGGGATCCCCGACGAGAAGTGGGGCGAGCGTCCGCTCGCGTCGGTGGTGGTGCGCGAGGGTGCCACGCTGACTCCGGTCGAGCTGGTCGAGTTCCTGAGCAAGGACTTCGCCAAGTGGCAGCTGCCCGACTCGTGGGCCTTCATCGACGAGGTGCCACGCACCAGCGTCGGCAAGTTCGACAAGAAGGTCATCCGCAAGTGGTACGCCGACCACGAGATCGAGATCGAGCACGCCAAGAGCTGATCCCTACAGCACACCCCAGGTGTAGGTCTGCTTCTGCAGCTCGAGGTAGAGGAAGGTGTGGATCGACACGATGCCGGGGATCGGACGGATCCGTGCGGTCACGAGCTCGAGCAGGTGGGCGTCACTCTCGCCAACCACCTCGGCCAGGATGTCGAACCCGCCGGCCGTGATGACGACGTAGTCGACCTCCTCGATGGCCCCGAGCGCCTCGGCGACGGGCTTGCGCGGACCCTCGACGATGACCCCGAGCATCGCCTGGCGCGCGAACCCCAGCTGGAGCGGATCGGTGACGGCGGTGATCTGCATGACGCCGGTGTCCTCGAGATGCTTGACGCGTTTCACCACCGCGTCCTCGGAGATCCCCACGATCTCGGCAATGGTCGCGTAGGAGCGGCGGCCGTCCTGCTGGAGCTGCTCGATGATCTCTTTCGAGACGGCGTCGATGGTCGTGCGTGTGGGACCCGCATGGGGAAGACGAGGCTGGTGCCCCTCTCCGTCTTCGCTCCGCTCGCCCTTGATCAAAGTGGAACCCGTTCGTCATGTGAGCCCGACGCCTTACACGCCGCGCACGATACCCCGCGGCGGGGGTCCTGCGTGGACTTACCGCCCGGTCCCGTCGCGCGGCGCGGCGCGGTCAGTGTCCTCCTGTGAACGGTGCCATCAGGCGCGCCACCCGGCTCGGGCGCCTGGTCCAGCGTTCTTCGGCGTCGGAGAGCGTCGCCGCCTGCAGGCCGGCGTTGATGCCGAGCCAGCGCAACGGCTCAGGCTCCCATGACCGACTTCGGTGGCCGACCCAGGGGAGGGACACGAGGTCGCTGTCGGCGCCGGTCACGAGGTCGCTGAGGGTGCGGCCGGCCAGGTTCGTGGTCGAGACCCCGTCGCCGACGTACCCGCCTGCCCAGCCGAGGCCGGTCGCCCGGTCGAGCCCCACTGAGGCGGCCCAGTCGCGGGCGATGCCCAGGCAGCCGCCCCACTGGTGGGTGAACTCCACGTCGTGCAGCTGGGGCAGCATCTGGCGCAGCACCATGCGCAGGTCCTGGAAGACCCGCGGGTGTGCGTCGTACGACGGACGGATGCGCGAGGCGTAGTGGTACGGCGCTCCGCGACCACCGAACGCCAGGCGTCCGTCGGCCGTCCGCTGCCCGTAGATGATCAGATGCCGCGCATCGGAGAACGACGGACGGTCGCCCAGCCCGATGGTCTCCCACATGGCCGGCGAGAGCGGCTCGGTGGCGACCATCAGCGAGTAGACCGGCGCGATCGCGCGCCGCAGGCCGGGGAGCCGCGGGGTGTACCCCTCGGTCGCGCGCAGCACCACCTCGGCACGCACGGTGCCGACCGCGGTCTCGACCCTTCCGGGTGCGATGGACTGCACCGCCGTCTGCTCGAAGATCTGTACGCCGCTCGCCTCCACGACGCGGGCGAGTCCGCGGACCAGCCGCGAGGGGTGGACCACCGCACAGTGCGGGGTGAACGAACCACCCAGCACCGGCGTGGTCGCGATCATCGCCTTCGCCTCGTCGGGCTCCAGCACCCGCTCGTCGTCCGCGGTGAACCCGCGGGCGTGGGCGATCCGCACCGAGTCGCGGATCCGTTCGACCTGCACGCTGTTGCTTGCCAGCGTCACCATGCCGCCACGGTGGTAGTGCGCGTCGATGCCCTCCGCCTGGGTCACCCGGCCGACCTCGCGGACGGTGTCCTGCATCGCCCGGTGCATGCGCAGCGCGCCATCGTCGGACGACTCCGCCACCAGCGTCTTCCACGAGGTGGGGAACAGGGCGCTGCACCAACCGCCGTTTCTCCCGGAGGCACCGAAGCCGGCGACCTCCTGCTCGAGCACGGCGATCCGCAGCGTCGGGTCGGCGCGCCGCAGGTAGTAGGCGGTCCAGAGTCCCGTCAGGCCCGCACCGACGATCACCACGTCGTACGACGTGGGGCCTGACAGGGCTGGTCGCGGGACGAAGTCGTCGTCTGCCGTGGCGTGCCACAGCGACAGGGTCCGGTAGTCAGGCCCCTGGTGGTCGCTGTGGGGTGAGGAGGTCAGCGCACGCCCCACGAGTAGGTCTGCTTGGCGAGCTTGAGGTAGACGAACGTCTCCGTGGTACGTACGCCGGGCACGGCGCGGATGCGGCCCGACACCAGCTCGAGCAGCTCCTCGTCGCCGGTACTGACCACCTCGGCCAGCACGTCGTAGGTGCCGGCCGTCATGACGACGTAGATGACTTCCTCCATCGCCGCCAGGGCATCGGCCACCGGCTGCACGCTTCCGTCGACGTGGATGCCGACCATCGCCTGGCGACCGAAGCCGAGCTGGAGCGGGTCGGTGACCGCAACGATCTGCATGACTCCGGCCTCGGTGAGCCGCTGGACGCGCTGCCGCACCGCGGCCTCCGACAGCCCGACGGCCTTGCCGATCGACGCGTAGGAACGGCGCCCCTCCTGCTGCAGCTGCTCGATGATCGACTTGGACACCTCGTCGAGGACGAGGTGGTTCCTGGCGGCACCGGACTTGTCGGCCATGCCGAGCATGGTGGTCGCTGCGCCGGTCGCATGGCAAGGCTCAGAGCCCTTTGGAACAAAAGAAACCGTGTCATGAATACCCCAGACGTAACGGTTCCGTGGCATTCAAGTGTCGTCACGACGGAATCCCTTGTCGTGGGGCTACCCTGCGTGCGAAGGTTTCCCCGAAACGGGAAGGTTTCCCCGATACGGGAGGAGTCCGGTGGTCGGTAGAGCTACAGGACCGCAACGAACAGGTCCCAGCAGGCGCACCTTGCTCAAGGGTGCCGGGCTGGCGGCCTTCGGCATCGGAAGCGCCGCGGTGCTCCCACTCTTCGGGACACCGTCGGGCGAGCAGGATCCCGCGAAGTGTTTCGCCACGGACATTTCGAGCTCGTCCAAGAACCTGATCGTCTCCAACTGGCCGGAGTACATCGACGTGGCCGAGGACGGGGATCGGAACACGCTGCAGGACTTCGAGCGCGCATCGGGGATCAACGTCGAGTACACCGACGACGTGAGCGACAACGCCGACTTCTTCGCGAAGGTGCGCAACCAGCTCAGCTACTGCGAGCCGATCGGCCGCGACCTGATGATGCTGACTGACTGGATGGCGGCCCGGATGATCGGTCTCGGCTGGATCCAGCCACTCACCCCCGATCGTGTGTCCAACCTCCACAACAACCTGATCCCAGCGCTGCAGGGACGCCAGTGGGACAAGGACCGCACCTACTCCGCCCCCTGGCAGAGCGGGCTGACCGGCATCGCCTACAACGCCAAGCTCACCAAGGAGGTGCGCAGCTTCGACGAGCTGCTCACACGCCCGGACCTCAAGGGCAAGATCACCCTGCTCTCGGAGATGCGCGACACCATGGCGTTCATGTTGAAGGTCACTGGCGCCGACCCGGACAAGTTCACCGCCGACGAGTGGGCCAACGCCATCGACAGGTTGCGCAAGGTCGTCCGAGCCGACCACGTGCGTGCGTTCACCGGCAACGAGTACATCCAGGACCTGACCGCCGGCAACATCGTGGCGTGCGAGGCGTGGTCCGGCGACGTGATCTCGGCGCAGGGCGACAACCCCGACATCAAGTTCGTCGTGCCCGAGGAAGGCCTCTCCCTCTGGAGCGACAACATGCTCGTGCCGAACAAGGCAGTGCACCGCGGCAACGCCGAGAAGTGGATCGACTTCTACTACGAGCCTGAGGTGGCGGCCAAGCTGGCGGCGTACGTCAACTACATCTGCCCCGTCGAGGGTGCCCGTGACGCAATGGTCAAGATCGACGACTCGCTCGTCGACAACCCGCTGATCTTCCCCTCCGAGAAGGACCTCGCGGACACGTTCGACTTCATGGTGCTCAACGACGCCGAGGCAAAACAGTACGAAGGAGAGTTTTCCGATGTCACAGGTGGCTGAAGCGCCCGCCGAGACCGGCGGCGGCACCACGTCCGAAGGCCTGCAGCTGCGGAGCCTGACCAAGGAGTTCGCGGCGTTCACAGCCGTGAAGTCGCTCGACCTCGACGTGCCGAGCGGCTCGTTCTTCGCCCTGTTGGGGCCGTCGGGCTGCGGCAAGACGACGACGCTGCGGATGGTCGCGGGACTGGAGACGCCCACCTCCGGGACGATCACGCTGGGCGGCAAGGACATCACCTGGGACAAGCCCTACCGCCGACCGGTCAACACCGTCTTCCAGAACTACGCCCTGTTCCCGCACCTCGACATCTACGAGAACGTCGCCTTCGGCCTGCGTCGGCGCAAGAGCACGGAGGTCGAGCAGAAGGTCCGGGACATGCTGGCTCTCGTCGAGCTCGAGACGCAGGCGCGAAAGAAGCCGGCCCAGCTCTCCGGGGGTCAGCAGCAGCGCGTCGCCCTGGCCCGTGCCTTGATCAACAGCCCCGAGGTGCTCCTGCTCGACGAGCCGCTCGGCGCCCTCGACCTGAAGCTGCGCCGCTCCATGCAGATCGAGATCAAGCGGATCCAGACCGAGGTCGGCCTGACCTTCGTGCACGTCACGCACGACCAGGAAGAGGCCATGACGATGGCCGACACGATCGCGGTCATGAACGCGGGGGTGATCGAGCAGATGGGTGCCCCGGCCGAGCTCTACGACAACCCGCAGACCACGTTCGTGGCCAACTTCCTCGGGCAGTCCAACCTGATCGAGGGCACCATCCGTGGGCGCGAGGGCGACTTCATGACGGTCGACATGCAGGGAACGCTCGCCTCCATCCCGGCGGACCGTGCGCACGTGAGCGGCAAGGACGGGGAGCTGGGCTGGGTCGGCATCCGCCCCGAAAAGGTGCTGATCGCCTCGGAGGGCGAGGACCTCGAGGCGCCGGGCAACCGGATCCCGGACGGAGTGGTCACCGATGTCAGCTTCGTCGGCGTGAGCACCCAATACCTCGTGCGGATGCCGTGGGGCCAGGAGCTCCAGGTGTTCGAGCAGAACACCGGCCGGCGAAGGCTCTACCAGCAGGGGGAGACGGTCGACGTCTCGTGGCGGCCTGAGTACGCCTTCCTCCTCGACCACAACCAGGATGCGACCGCTGGCGTGGAGAAGGAGGACGCGGAGTCGTGAGCGCCTCGGTCGCCTCTGCAACGGCCGCCGCGCCGGAGGCGCCGCTACCCCTCCCACCGGAGGAGCGGGGCAAGCGCAAGCTGACGGGCTACTGGTTGCTGCTGCCGGGCGCGCTGTGGCTCATTGTCTTCTTCGTCATCCCCTTCTACTCGCTCGTGGCCACCAGCCTCTACGATCCCGACGGCAGCGTGATCCAGGGCTACGACATGACCTGGGCGTTCGGCAACTACGTCGACGCAATCAAGGACTACTGGCACCCGCTGGTGCGGTCGCTCATCTATGGCGGCATCGCAACGTTCATCTGCCTCGTCCTCGGCTATGTCCTCGCCTACGCGATCGCGTTCAAGTCCGGGCGCTGGAAGAACCTGATGCTGGTGCTGGTGATCGCGCCGTTCTTCACCAGCTTCCTGGTCCGCACCCTGTCCTGGAAGCTGCTCCTGCGTGACGACGGCTTCATCGTCAACACGCTGCAGTTCTTGCACATCGTCGGCGCCGACGGGCGGCTGCTCGCCACGCCTGTCGCGGTGATCGCCGGCCTGGTCTACAACTTCCTGCCGTTCATGGTGCTGCCCCTGTTCGCGAGCATCGACAAGATCGACCACCGGCTCATCGAGGCTGCGGGCGACCTGTACTCGAGCCCGATCGTCGGGTTCTTCAAGGTCACCTGGCCGCTCTCGCTTCCGGGTGTCGTGTCGGGCACGCTGCTCACCTTCATTCCGGCCGTCGGTGACTACATCAACGCAGAGCTGCTCGGCAGCCCGGGCCAGCGGATGATCGGCAACGTCATCCAGAACCTGTTCACCGACGCCAACGACTATCCGGCCGCGGGTGCGCTCTCGGTGCTGCTCATGCTGCTGATCCTGGTGATGGTCATCTTCTACGTCCGCCGCGCCGGGACGGAGGAGCTCCTGTGAACTCCCCGATGCAGCGCTTCGGTCGGTGGCTGAAGAACCACCTCGTCCTCATCGGCGGCCTGCTGGTGATCGTCTACATGTTCGTGCCGATCGCAGTCATCGTGCTGATGAGCTTCAACAAGCCCGACAGCCGGCTCATCTACCGCTTCGACTCCTTCACGCTCGACAACTGGCTGAACCCCTGCAAGGACCCGAGCATGTGCCACGCCGTGGGGCGCAGCATCGAGATCGGTCTGTTGGCGACCCTGGTCGCGACCATCCTTGGCACCCTGATGGCCTTCGCCCTGGTCCGGCACCGGTTCGAGGGTCGGTCCGCGGCGAACCTGATCATCTTCATGCCGATGGCCTCGCCCGAGATCGTGATGGGTTCCTCGCTGCTCGCGCTGTTCGTGGCGTCCGGGTTCGGTGGTCAGCTCGGCTTCTGGACGATCCTGATCGCGCACATCATGTTCTGCCTGTCCTTCGTCGTGGTGACCGTGCGCGCCCGGCTGGCCGGCCTGGACAACAACCTCGAGCAGGCCGCGATGGACCTCTATGCCACCGAGGCCCAGACCTTCCGGCGGATCACGCTCCCGCTGGTCTTCCCGGGCATCCTCGGTGCGGCGCTGTTGTCGTTCTCGTTGTCCTTCGACGACTTCATCATCACCAACCTCAACGCCGGCAACACGACCACCTTCCCGATGTACGTCTGGGGCGTGGCGCAGCGCGGCGTACCGATGCAGGTGAACGTGATCGGGACCCTGATGTTCGTGATCTCGATCGTGATCGTGGTCGGTGCCGAGCTCAACCGTCGGCGGCAGGAGAAGGCCCTCGCCTGATGATGTCTGTTGCTGACTCCCTGTCTGGGGCCAGCCCGACGCCGTACTGGCTCGAGGACCCGGAGCGACCCGCGGCCCTGCCTGCGCTCTCGGAGATGGAGGGCGCGGACTCTGCCGACCTCGTCATCGTGGGCGGCGGCTACTTCGGGCTCTGGACGGCGCTGCTGGCGAAGGAGCGTGACCCTGAGCGCGAGGTGCTGCTGCTGGAGGGCGCGACCTGCGGGCATGCCGCGAGCGGGCGCAACGGCGGCTTCTGCGAGGCCAGCCTGACGCACGGGTTCGGCAACGGGCTGGCGCGGTGGCCCTCCGAGCTGGACGCCATGCTGGCGATGGGACGCGAGAACCTGGACGCCATCGAGCGGACCGTACACGAGCACGGCATCGACTGCGACTTCGTGCGGGCGGGGTCCTTTGCGGTCGCGACGCAGGACTATCAGGTCGAGCCGTTGCGCGAGGAGTACGACGAGACGCGTGCCCATGCGATGCCGACCACCTGGCTCTCCGCCGATGAGCTGCGAGAGCGGGTGGACTCACCGACGTTCCTGGCCGGCATGCACGATCCCGACTCAGCGATCGTCGAGCCTGCCCGGCTGGCGTGGGGTCTGCGCGACGCGTGCCTGCAGGCCGGCGTACGCATCGCCGAGGGGACGCCGGTCACCTCGCTGGCCCGTGCCGGGTCCGGGATCGCGGTGCACACGGGGGACGAGCGGGTGCACGCGGAGCGCGTCGTACTCGCCACCAACGCCTATCAGCCCCTGCTCCGCCGACTGCGCCTGATGACCGTCCCGGTCTACGACTACGCGTTGATGACCGAACCACTCACGCCGGCGCAGCGGGACTCGATCGGGTGGTACGGCCGCGAGGGGATCTCCGACACCGGCAACCAGTTCCACTACTTCCGTACCAGCCGCGACGGCCGGATCCTGTGGGGCGGGTACGACGCGATCTATCACTACGGAAGCGGGATCAGGGACGAGTACGACGAGCGTGCCGAGACCTTCGACGTCCTCGCCCAGAACTTCTTCAGCACCTTCCCGCAGCTGGAGGGCCTGAGGTTCACCAACGCGTGGGGTGGGGTCATCGACACCTGCACCAGGTTCGCCGCCTTCTACGGCACCGCGCTCTCCGGTCGCGTCGGCTACGCCCTGGGGTTCACCGGCCTCGGCGTTGCCGCGACGCGCTTCGCCGGCGACGTCGTCCTCGACCTGCTCGCCGGCCAGGACACCCCGCGGACCCGGCTGGAGATGGTCCGCAAGAAACCCGTCCCGTTCCCGCCCGAACCATTCCGCTGGGTCGGCATCGAGGCGACGCGCCGGTCGCTCGCCCAGGCAGACGCCAGGGATGGCAAGGAGAACCTCTGGCTCAGGGCCATGGACCGATTGGGGTTCGGCTTCGACTCCTAGCCC
Organism: uncultured Actinomycetota bacterium; assembly: GCA_963742785.1. Taxonomy (GTDB): domain Bacteria; phylum Actinomycetota; class Actinomycetes; order Propionibacteriales; family Nocardioidaceae; genus Marmoricola. Next base: position 165,403 of record CAVUNI010000003.1, on the reverse strand, counting down.
TCCCGGCGTTAGTTTCATGCTGTCGAAGGGAGGGTGAGCGATGCTCGAAGAGTCCGAGCTCCTGCTCGCTCTGAAGCGCCACTGGGATTACTCCGGCAAGGACGAGGACGTTGCCAGCGAGATCTACCACGACGACGCGGTACTCGAGTTCCCCCAGTCCGGCGAACGGTTCGAGGGTGTCGAGAACTTCCGGGAATGGCGTCGCCAGTACCCGGCGTCACTCAACTTCCACACCCGACGAATCACTCATCGTGATGACCTGGTGGTGGTCGAGAACCTGATCAGCTACAACCACTCGCCGTGGATGTTCACGGTGAACGTCCTGGAGTTCAGGGGCGACCGGGTTGCCCACGAGCGGATCTACATCATGGACGGCTGGGAGCCTGCGGAGTGGCGGACGCCGTGGCGGGCCGAGGATCGTGCGGACGCGCCCGCGCCACCACCCTGATCGCCGAACTGTGACTGCGCTGGCGGTCAGGCGCCGGTGAGCCGGAGCGCGAGGGCGGCCACGTCGTCCTCGCGACTGTGGTCGCGGACCTCGTCGACGATCCTGTCCAGGGCCTGCGCCAGAGGAAGGTCCGACATCCGTTGAACGGCCTCGACCAGCCGCGCCTGCCCCGCATCGATGTCCTCGTCGCGACGCTCGATGAGGCCGTCGGTGAAGGCCAGCACGGTGTCACCCGGCGCGAGTGGGACGGCCAGGTCCGCGCGTCCAGGCGCGACACCGATCGGGGCGCCGTCGGCGTACGGCAGCTGGTCGACTGTGCCGTCTGCGCGCAGCACCACCGGCGGCGGGTGGCCGGCGTTGATCACCCGCAGCTCACCGCGATCGGAGTCGACGACCAGGTAGACCAGGGTCACCAGCTGAGTCAGCTCGTACGTCGCGAACAGGCGGTCGAGCTTGCGCAGCACCTCGGTGGGGGTGGGGTCGTCGGCGATGTAGGCGCGTATCGACGCCCGCATCTGGGCCATGGCAGCGGCGGCGGAAACCCCGCGCCCCATCACGTCACCCACGAACATGACCAGCCGGTTGTCGGGCAGCCGGATCGCGTCGAAGAAGTCGCCGCCCACCTCGGTTCGTCCAGCAGGGCTGTAGTGGCTGGCCACCTCCCACCCCTCGACACCGGCGCTCAGGTCTGGCAGGACCGCGCTCTGCAGCCTGTTCGCGATCTCGAGGGTCTGGCTGTACAGCTGGGAGTTGTCGATGGCGATCGCACAGCGTTTGCCGAGGTCCTCGGCGAAGGCGAGGTCGCTCTCGTTGTAGCGGCGTCCGGACTCGGCGGCGACCCAGGTCATCACGCCCAGGGACCGACCACGAGCGATCAACGGAACGACCAGGCCGCTGCGCAGCTGCAGCGCCCGGGTGAGACGCAGATGCTCGTCGTCACGGGCCGCGGCGACAAGCATCTCGTCGGTGACGTCCGGGACGAGGCTGCTCTTCCCCGTCCGGATGACCTCCCAGGCGCCGCCGCGGGCCTTTCGGTCCGAGGGATACAGGCGCTCGAGCTCGACAGCGAGCTCGACCTTGGCTGGGTCGACGTGCTCGACGGCGAGCCGGTGCAGACGGTCGTCCTCGAGGAGGTCGATCGCGCACCAGTCGGCGAACGTCGGCACGGAGAGCCGGGCCACCCGAGTCAGGGTGCGCTGGTATTCCAGGCTGGTGGACAGCTCGGTGCTGGCCTCGGCCAGGAACCGGACTCGCGCCGCCTGCTGCCTGGCCTCGTCCTCAGCCCGAATGCGCTGAAGGGCCTGCGCGCACGAGTCGGCCAGGATGCCGAAGAACTCCAGCTCGGCGTTGTCCAGAACGCGGCGACCCGGGAACGAGAAGGTGATCGCGCCCATGGTTCGGCCCATCACGACGAGCGGCAACGCGATCATCGAGCGGGGACCGTCAGCGGCCCGCTCGAGATCAGGAAACATGCGCTCGATCTCTTCGCGACCGGTCATCACGAGCGGCTTGCCGGTGCCCACGACGTACCCCGCGGGGGTGGTCGAGGTCAGTGGAAAGGAGGCCCAGCGCTGGGCGGCCCCGGAGCGACCTCCCCGCATGGCGACCAGGCCGAGGGTGTTGTCATCGACGAGGACCGAGACCGAGGAGACCGTCGCGCCGACGGCATCGGCGGCCTGCACTGTGACTACCTCGGTGACGGTCTCGGCGTCCTCGGCGGTCCCCAGCTCGGCGACGACGCGGGCAAGATAGGTCAGCCGGTCCTGGAGCTGGCGCGACTCTCGCTGCTCGCCACGCTCGCCGACACTGTCGTCGACAACGCAGACCATGCCGACGGTTGCGCCGTCGTGACGTAGCGGCGAGCACGTGACGTCGGCAGCACGGTGGGAGCCGTCGACCCGATGTACGTCGAGCCGCCCCACCCAGTGCCGACCCGAGAGTGCCTCGGCCGCGATCTCCTCGAAGATCACGTGGTCGCCCTCCGGCAGCAGGCCCTCCGCGAGGCCGACCCTGGTCAGGTCCGTGCCGAGGAAGCGGTAGTGACGGCGTGCGGAGGTGTTCGCGAAGATGATCTGCCCGTCGACATCAGTGGCCATCACCGCCTCTGCCAGACCGTTGAGGTGTTCGAGGTCACCGATCCACGCTGGCACCCCCGGAATTGGCATGGGCGAATCATGTCAGGCATCGACTGCGGCTTTTGTCCCTTTGGCGAACTGTTCGGCCTCCGCACGCGGTCTCGATCGACCTCCCCGCTTGCTACGTTGCCGGCATGACGAGCTGCGCCGCGGGGCAGGTGTGAAGGCGGTCGTCTACGACCGGTACGGGCCCCCCGATGTGCTGCAGGTCGAGGAGGTTCCCCTACCTTCACCCGCTGCCGGCCAGCTGCGGATCAAGGTCGGTGCGACCTCGATCAACCTCAGCGACTGGGAGTCCCTGCGCGGTTCCCCGGCGTACGCGCGCCTCGGCGGACTGCGTTCCCCCGCCCGCAGGACGCTCGGATCGGACATCGCCGGCGTGGTCGACGAAGTCGGCGCAGGCGTGACCCGGTTCCGGCCCGGAGACGAGGTGTACGGCGACAACCTTGCGCTGAAGGGTGGCTTCGCGGAATACGCGCTCGCCCCGGAATCCGTCCTGGCTCACAAGCCGGCCGAGCTCACGTTCGCCGAGGCGTCGACCATCCCGCAGGCGGGCGCGATCGCGCGGCAGGGCACGAAATGGGCGGTGACGGATCGCAGGGTGCTGATCAACGGCGCTGGCGGGGGGTCGGGATCCTTCGCCATTCAGCTGGCCAAGGGACTCGGTGCTCACGTCACGGGCGTCGACAACGCCGCCAAGCAGGACTTCATGCGGTCGGTGGGTGCGGACCAGGTGATCGACTACACCCGGGACGACTTCACGTCGACGACCCAGCCGTACGACTTGATCCTCGACCTGGTCGCGCACCGATCGGTGTTCGCCTACCAGCGCGCGCTGGCACCCGGCGGCAGATATCGGTGTGTCGGTGGGTCGGTGCGCGCGCTGCTGCGCGTGCTCACTGTCGGTTCGGTGGTGGGGCGGCTCACCGGTCGTTCGATCGGGGTACTCGCAGTCAAGGAGGGTCCGGCGCACTTCGAGCCGGTTGCCGACCTCTGCGTTCGCGGGGAGTTGAGGATCCACATCGACCGTGCGTTCACGCTCGATGAGCTTCCCGCCGCCATGGCTCACGTCGGCGAGGGCCGCGCTCTTGGCAAAGTTGTGGTCTGCCCCTCCTGACGCGAATCGAATGCGGGTCGACGTACGCCGCCTCTGCGATGTCACAGGATGGCGGGCTGTCTCGTCTCCGTGGCAAGAACCAGTACCGGATTGGGAGCGTGACGTGATGCGAGTGTTTGTTGCAGGCGGGACCGGGGTCATCGGGCGTCGTCTGGTGCCGCAGCTGGTGGCCCGTGGCCACGAAGTGACCGCGACGACGACGAGCGCGGGCAAGCTGGGCCTGCTGGCGCAGCTGGGCGCCGAGGGCGTCGTGATGGACGGACTGGACGAGGTGTCGGTGGGCGAGGCAGTGGGCGCGGCCGGGCCGGACGCGATCGTGAACCAGATGACGGGCCTGTCCAAGACACACGGCGGCAAGCCCAATCCGAGGAAGCCCGAGCGGTTCTTCGCGACCACCAACCGGCTCCGTAGCGAGGGGATCGACCACCTGTTGGCTGCGGCCGAGGCGACAGGTGTCTCTCACGTCGTGGCTCAGGGCCACGCGAGTATGAACGGGCTGCGCCAGGGCGGGTGGGTCAAGACCGAGGAGGATCCGCTCGAGGTGCTCGAGGGAACGAAGGCAATCAACCACCTCGAGGACGCGGTGGTCAGGACTGGCGGTGCGGTCCTGCGCTACGGCGGGTTCTACGGGCCGGGCGCCTGGGACGAACAGGTTGAGCTCGTGCGGAAGCGACTGTTGCCGCTCGTCGGGGGCGGCACTGGCCATGTCTCGTGGGTGCACGTCGACGACGCGGCGAGCGCTACCGTCCTGGCGGTGGAGCAGAAGGCAACGGGGGTGCTCAACATCGTCGACGACGAGCCGGCACCGGTCAGCGAGTGGTTGCCGTACCTTGCGGAGTGCGCGGGGGCGAAACCGCCGCGGCGAGTCCCCGCCTGGCTGGCTCGGCTAGTGGCCGGCGAGATGGCGGTCGGCATCATGACCGAGGGGCGTGGCTTCTCCAATGCCAAGGCAAGGCGGGAGCTCGGCTGGGAGCTGCGCTACCCGTCGTGGCGACAGGGATTCAAGGAAGAGCTGTCAGGAGCTGGGCTCACATGACCCGGAGCGAGGAGTTCGAGGAGCTGCGGCCGCTGCTGTTCGCGATCGCCTACCGGATCCTCGGCAGCGTGGCCGAGGCCGAGGACGCCGTACAGGAGAGCTGGCTGCGCTTCGAGTCCTCGCCGACGCAGCCCACGTCGACCAAGGCCTTCCTCTCTGCCGTGGTCACCCGGATTTCGATCGACGTACTGCGCTCTGCGCGGGTCCGCAGGGAGACATACGTCGGGCAGTGGTTCCCCGAGCCATTGCTCGACGATCCGTACGAGGATCCCGCGCGGTCGGCGGAGCTGGCGGACTCGGTGTCGATGGCCGCCCTGTTGCTGCTCGAGCGGTTGACCCCACTCGAACGCGCGGTCTTCGTGCTGCGGGAGGTGTTCGGCTTCGGCTTCCCCGAGGTCGCAGCCGCTGTCGAGCGCTCGGAGGCGGCGTGCCGACAGCTCGCTGTCCGGGCGCGACGTCACATGGACCTCGGGCGCCCCCGGTTCGAGGCGGACCGCCGGGAACGCGAGGAGCTCGCCGCTCGGTTCTTCGATGCGCTCCGCGGCGGCGACGTCGACGCCCTGAGGGAACTCCTCGCCGCCGATGTCTCGATGGTGGGCGACGGCGGAGGCAAGGGGCCTGCCCTCGCCAGGGGTGTGGTTGGTGCCGACAACGTGGCCCGGGTGCTCGCCTTGAACTTCCCGGTGCTCGCCGAGGTCGAAGCGAGCGTGGAGCCACGCGAGCTGAACGGCCAGCCGGGAGCGATCCTTCGAGATCGGGACGGCAAGGTCGCCGGCACCCTGACGCTGGAGGTGCTCGGCGGGCGGATCCAGACGATCCGCTCGGTGGTGAACCCCGACAAGCTCGGGCACCTGGGTCCCGTGGCGGACGCCTGGGCGATTGCACGCGAGGTGAAGCAGGCCCGCCGACCCAGGGGCTGACCTACCTTCTTGGCTCGTACTGCATTGCTACGGCCCCCGAGTCGAACTCCACTCGGTTCACGAGCTTCAAGTCAACATGCTTCGAGAGCCCCGCGAACAACGTCGGACCGTGGCCCGCGAGCCTGGGATGCACCACGAACTCGTACTCGTCGATCAATCCCAGCTCCGTCAACGCGAGTGCGAGCTTCACCCCGCCCACGAACAGTCCGTTGCCCGGCTCCTGCTTGAGTCGCTGAACGGCGTTGCCGAGATCCCCGCGCACGAGCTCCGCATTCCAGTCGGGCTGTTCCAGGGTGCTCGAGACGACGTACTTCTTGGCCGCGTTGATCGTCTGCGCGAAGGGTTCCATCCAGTCGGGTCTCGCTCCCGCTTCTGCCGGCGGCCGCCACGCTTCTTCCATCATTTCGTAGGTCACCCGGCCAAAGAGAAGGGCATCGGCCTGACCGATGATCTCGGCGGCGTGACGATGCAGGTCTTCGTCCGCAGGGATTGCGCGGTGATCGCAGCACCCGTCCAAGGTGACGTTGATGGAGTACTGAAGGGGTCGCATCTCGCGAGAGTATCGGCGCCGTTCGGGTCACGTGCGCCTGTGGAGGGTGATCTTGCCGTTGGGTTGGTGCTGGTGGCGGTAGTGGGGGTCGTGGATTCTTCGGTGGTGGTGCCCGCAGAGCAGTCGCCCTGTTGCGATGTCGGTGGTGCCACCGATGCTCCAGGGGGTGTCGTGGTGGGCGTGGCACATCGAGGGTGGTCGGTCGCAGTCCTGGGCGGTGCAGCCCTGGTCTCGGATGGTCATGGCGAGGCGTTGGGCCTCGGTGTGGAAGCGGCGTCTGCGGCCGAGGTCGAGGACCTGGGACCTGCCGTCGAGGACGGCGGGGATGACCCCGGCGTCACACGCGAGGCGTCGGGCTTGGGCGGCGGTGATCTGGCCACCGGTGTCGAGTTGGCAGACCCCGGCAGCATCCAGGTCGCTGAGGAGCTGGTCGAGGGTGATGGTGACCACGATGGAGGCCGAGGTGCCGCCGGCCTTGGGTAGGGACTTGGCGGGGATGGCCTCGATCAGCTGGCACAGCGCGTGGCCGTGGCGGACCTCGGTGGGCAGGTGTTCCTCGCTGTCCCGGTCGTGGTCGCTGGGTGTGGAACGGGTCGGTGAGGCCAGGGCGAGGATCATCTTGTTCAGCCACTGTCCGTGCAGGGTGGGGATCCGGAACCGGCCGTGGCAGCTGCCGGCCTCGTCCTCCCGGATCGTGAACATCACCCGTCGGGCGGCGGTGGCTTCCTGCTCGGCCAGCACCTTGCCTTCGTAGGCGTCGGCCACGTCCGGGGCGATCACCTCGAACAACCGCCGACCCAACACCGCCAACGCCTTCGCGTCGTGGTGCGCGGCCAGGTCGACCAGGTGCTGCTCGGCCGCGAGTACGTTGCTCAGTGCTGACCGCGAAGTCACCGCTGGTCGGGAGGCGGTCCAGGGCGGTCACGATCACCCGCGCCTGGGCCAGGTTCACACCACCGGACTCGAGTCCTGAGCTGAGGATGGCGTGGGCCTCCAACGCCTGCGCCAGCTTCAGGTCCGAGCGGGCCGAGATCCGGGTCTGTCGGGTCTCGATCGCGACCCAGTCCGCCACCGAGGCTGCGGCGCGTTCAGTTCCGGCTCCGGAGCGTTCGGCCTCGGCCAGCACCCGCAGCCGCAACGCCGCGACCTGGGCCTCAGCCTGCGCCAGTGTCCGCAGCGCCTCCCGCTGCTCGACGGGGGTCATCGACCAGGTCGGTACCGCGCTCAACTCATCAAGCCGTGCACGCAGCCGGTGGGCGAACTCGACCACCGGGTGGCCGGCCCCGTGTCGATCGGTTCTGAGGTCACAGCCCACTCCTGGTCGTGCACACGAGGGTGTGCGTCCGGCGGGGCTGCCTACGGTCAATTGTAGAGCGAACTGGTGTGCGGATACAAGGGGCAAATCGAGATCTGTGGAAAGAGAAGGACCGCCACCACGACGGTCGAGCCAGGCGGCGGCGAGCCGGAGGAAGGGGTCGGGGACCAGCACCACGACCAGACGCCCACGGGAACCACGCTGATCGATAACTGAACCCCCGCCGAGAGACCAGAGTTGGTTTCGACAGGCTCAACCGGCGGTGGCCAGGTGGTCATACAAGAGCTCGCGTGGCGCTCGCTCCTCATCCACTCGCGTTCGCTCGTTGCTCGACCACCTACGGGTTGCGCCGACCTCCGGCGTACGGCCGTGTGGTTTCGACAAGCTCAACCAGCGATGGCCACGGTGGTCAACGAGCCGTGCGGCGTGTGGTTCGACAGGCTCAACCAGCGGTGACCAGGTGGTTTCGAGACGCTCGCTGGCGCTCGCTCCTCAACCACCGAGAATTCTGCGAGCTGCTCGACCACCTACGGGTTGCGGCCCACCTTCCCGCCGAGCACGTGTGGTTTCGACAAGCTCAACCGGCGGTGGCCACGGTGGTCACACAGCGTGCAGGGCGTGTGGTTTCGACAGGCTCAACCAGCGGTGGCCACGGTGGGCAGCCAGCCCTAAGGCGTGTGGTTTCGACAAGCTCAACCAGCGGTGGCCACGGTGGGCGTGTGGCTTCGGCAGGCTCAGCCCACGGTCCAGGCTGGGCTCAGCCCGGGGTGGTGCGGACGTGCTTGTGGGCGTCGGCTCGCGAGTCTTCGTCGAACTGGTCCCAGGCCCTGGTGAGTACGTCGCGGAGGATCGACTCGATCTCGTCGAAGACTGCCTGGTCCGCGACGAGCGGGGGAGCGAGCTGGACGACCGGGTCGCCACGGTCGTCGGCGCGGCAGTAGAGGCCGGCCTCGAACAGGGCGCCGGAGAGGAATCCGCGCAGCAGGCGCTCGGACTCGGCGTCGTCGAAGGTCTCCTTGGTCGCCTTGTCCTTGACCAGCTCGATGCCGTAGAAGTATCCGTCGCCGCGGACGTCACCGACGATCGGGAGGTCGTTGAGCTTGTTCAGGGTCGCGCGGAAGTCGCCCTCGGTCTCGAGCACGTGCTCGTTGAGCTGCTCGCGCTCGAAGATGTCGAGGTTCGCCATCGCCACGGCCGTCGAGACGGGGTGGCCACCGAAGGTGTAGCCGTGCGCGAACGACGTGTCGCCCTTGGAGAAGGGCTCGAACAGCCGGTCGGTGGCGACCATCGCACCGAGGGGGGAGTACCCCGAGGTCAGACCCTTGGCGCAGGTGATGATGTCCGGCTGGTAGCCATAGCGCTCCGCGGCGAACATGTGACCGAGCCGCCCGAACGCGCAGATGACCTCGTCGGAGACCAGCAGCACGTCGTACTCGTCGCAGATCTCGCGTACGCGCTCGAAGTATCCGGGCGGCGGCGGGAAGCAGCCGCCGGAGTTCTGCACCGGCTCGAGGAAGACGGCGGCCACGGTGTCCGGGCCCTCGAACTCGATCGCCTCCGCGATGCGGTTGGCGGCCCACTGTCCGAAGGCGTACTCGTCCTCGGGGCCGAGGTAGGAGGTCTCCATCGCACGGTAGAAGTTCGTGTTCGGGACCCGGAACGTCGAGGGGACCAGCGGCTCGAACGGCGCCTTCATCCCGGGGAGGCCGGTGATGGAGAGCGCGCCCTGCGGGGTGCCGTGGTAGGCGATCGCGCGGCTGATCACCTTGTGCTTGGTCGGCTTGCCGGTGAGCTTGAAGTACTGCTTGGCCAGCTTCCACGCGGTCTCGACGGCCTCGCCGCCACCGGTGGTGAAGAAGACCCGGTTGAGGTCGCCGGGCGCATAGCCCGCGACGCGCTCTGCCAGGTCGATCGCACCGGGGTGCGCGTAGGACCAGAGCGGGAAGAAGGCGAGCTCGGCGGCCTGCTTCGCGGCAGCCTCCGCCAGCTCGGTGCGCCCGTGTCCCGCCTGTACGACGAACAGGCCGGCCAGGCCGTCGATGTACCTGTTGCCGTTGGAGTCCCAGATGTGGACTCCGTCACCGCGGACAATCGTCGGCACGTCGTGCGTGTCGTAGGTGGAGTGTCTCGTGAAGTGCATCCAGAGGTGGTCCTTGGCGGCACGCTGCCGAGTCTCGTCGTACTGCGGGTCGGTCATCTTCAAGGCACCTCGGTGTTCGTTGCAAAAGGGAACACCAGTCTGCCTGCCGGACCGGGCAGTAGCAAACGATTCAAGGGTATTGGGCGTGTTCACCGATGGATTCGTTGCCAAATGGGCCCCAGACCTACCGATTCCGTTGCGACATGACTACGCTCGCCGCATGTCTGACACCACCTTCCGCAATGTCATCAACGGAGAGCTCGTCGACGCCGCGTCCGGAGAGACGTACGACGTCGTCGACCCGACCACCGGAGAGACCTACGCGACGGCGCCGATGTCGGGGGAGGAGGACGTCGACCGGGCCTACCGGGCAGCCGAGACCGCCTTCGAGACCTGGCGTGATGCGACGCCGTCGGACCGCCAGAAGGTGCTGCTCAAGATCGCCGACGCGCTCGAGTCGCGATCGCGGGAGTTCGTCGACGTCGAGTCGCGCGACACGGGCAAGCCGATCGGCTTCACCATCGACGAGGAGCTGCCGCCGGCCATCGACCAGATCCGCTTCTTCGCCGGCGCCGCTCGTGTCCTGGAGGGCAAGTCAGCCGGGGAGTACCTCAAGGACCACACCTCCTGGATCCGCCGCGAGCCGATCGGCGTGGTCGGTCAGGTGACCCCCTGGAACTACCCGCTGATGATGATGGTCTGGAAGATCGCGCCCGCCATCGCTGCGGGCAACTGCCTGGTGCTCAAGCCGAGCGACACCACTCCGGCCTCCACGACCCTGTTCGCCGAGATGGTCCAGGAGTTCCTGCCGCCGGGTGTCTTCAACGTCGTCACCGGAAACCGTGACACCGGTCGCGCTGTGGTGGAGCACCCTGTCCCGCAGCTGGTCTCGATCACCGGATCGGTGCGCGCCGGCATGGAGGTGGCTGCGAGTGCAGCCAAGCAGCTCAAGCGCGTCCACCTCGAGCTCGGTGGCAAGGCGCCTGTCATCGTCTTCGACGACGCCGACGTCGAGGCTGCGGCCGAGGGCATCGCCGGAGCCGGCTACTTCAACGCCGGCCAGGACTGCACCGCGGCGACGCGGGTCATTGCGGGCCCTGGCGTGCATGACGACTTCCTCGCCGCTCTCGTCGAGCAGGCCGAGAACACGAAGACCGGCATGCCCGACGACGAGGACATCCTCTACGGCCCGCTCAACAACGCCGACCAGCTGGACCGGGTGAGCACGATGGTCGACCGGCTGCCCGACCACGCGTCGGTCTCCGCCGGTGGCCGCAGGCAGGGAGAGAAGGGCTACTTCTACGAGCCGACGGTGCTGTCCGGTCTCAACCAGGACGACGAGCAGGTCCAGAACGAGATCTTCGGCCCCGTGATCACGGTGCAGAAGTTCAGCGACGAGGCGCAGGCGCTCGAGTGGGCCAACGGGGTCGAGTACGGCCTGGCCTCCAGCGTCTGGACCAAGGACCACGGCCGGGCGATGCGGATGTCGCGCAAGCTCGACTTCGGTGCGGTCTGGATCAACACGCACATCCCGATCGTCGCCGAGATGCCGCACGGCGGGTTCAAGCACTCGGGCTACGGCAAGGACCTGTCGATGTACGGCCTCGAGGACTACACGCGGGTCAAGCACGTGATGTCGTACTTCGGTGAGTAAGGCCATGCGGATCCTGCTGGTCGGCTCCGGCGGGGTCGGCTCGGCCTTCACGGCGATCGCCGCTCGGCGCAGCTTCTTCGAGCTGTGTGTGGTCTCGGACTATGACGAGGCACGGTCACGCAAGGCGGTCGATGCGCTGGGGGACGACCGGTTCGTGGCAGGTCAGGTGGACGCGTCGGACGCCGGCTCGGTCGAGTCGCTCGTCCGCGAACACCGGATCACCCATGTGATGAATGCGGTCGACCCCCGGTTCGTGATGTCGATCTTCAACGGTGCGTACGCCGGCGGCGCCGACTACCTCGACATGGCGATGAGCCTGTCCCACCCGCACCCGGACTCGCCGTACGCAGAGACGGGGGTGAAGCTCGGCGACGAGCAGTTCGCCGTCGCCGAGGAGTGGGAGAAGGCAGGTCGTCTCGCCCTCGTCGGCATGGGTGTCGAGCCCGGACTCTCGGACGTGTTCGCGCGCTACGCATCGGACCACCTGTTCTCCGAGATCGACGAGCTCGGGACACGCGACGGAGCCAACCTCGAGGTCGCGGGCTACGAGTTCGCGCCGTCGTTCTCGATCTGGACCACCATCGAGGAGTGCCTCAACCCGCCTGTGATCTACGAGAAGGGCCGCGGCTGGTTCACGACGCCACCGTTCAGCGAGCCGGAGGTGTTCGACTTCCCCGAGGGCATCGGCCCGGTGGAGTGCGTCAACGTCGAGCACGAGGAAGTGCTGCTGATGCCGCGGTGGGTGGACTGCAAGCGCGCCACCTTCAAGTACGGCCTCGGCAACGAGTTCATCGAGGTGCTCAAGACCCTGCACAAGATCGGTCTCGACAAGACCGACAAGGTGACCGTGTCCGGGGGACAGGTGAGCCCGCGCGACGTCGTGGCCGCCTGTCTGCCCGACCCCGCCACCCTCGGCGACAAGATGTCGGGCAAGACCTGCGCCGGATTGTTCGTCACCGGCACCGGAAAGGACGGCCAACCGCGCGCGACATACCTCTACCACGTCGTCGACAACGAGTGGGCGATGCAGGAGTACGGCCACCAGTGCGTGGTCTGGCAGACCGCGATCAACCCGGTCATCGCTCTCGAGCTGCTCGCGACCGATGTGTGGCACGGCGCCGGCGTACTCGGTCCGGAGGCGTTCGATGCGGTGCCGTTCCTCGACCTGCTCACCGCCTACGGCAGCCCCTGGGGCCAGCGCGAGGACGGCGGCTCGTGATCATCGCCGGGATGCGACCGCAGGAGTACGCCGACGCCCTCCGCGAGGCGCGAGCCCGGCGTGCTGCGGATGCGGACCTGGCGGAGCCGGGCGTCGCGGCGCCTGATGCGGTTGCCGCTGTCGAAGATGGCGACACCGACGACCAGCCCGCCTCGGCCGTCGACATCGCGCCGCGGCCGCCCTCGGACTAGCTCCAGAGGGTCATCGAGCGGAACCGGGGTACCGGGTGCACGAACCATCGCCGATGAAACTAGAGTGGTTTGGTGCACAAAACACGAATCGCCCGGTGGCTCCTCGTGCCCCTGCTCGCCACGGTCTCCCTCATCGGGCTGGGCGGGGGAACGGCGCAGGCAGCCGAGGGTGACCCGGTGGTGCGGGTCGGCACCGAGGGCACCTACCCGCCGTTCACGTACGTCGACCCGCGCTCCCAGGAGCTGACCGGCTACGACATCGAGGTCATCGAGGCCGTCGCGAAGGAGGCCGGCTGGGAGCTCAAGTTCGTGCAGAGCCCCTTCGACTCGATCTTCCCGGCGCTCGACGCGAACCGGATCGACGTGATCGCCAACCAGGTCACGATCAACCCCGAGCGCGAGGCGCGCTACCTGTTCACGGAGCCGTACACCTACTCGCACGGCGTGATCGTCACTGCTGCGGACAACAAGGACATCAAGAAGCTGGCGGACCTGAAGGGCCGCACGACAGCGCAGTCGGAGACGAGCAACTGGGCGGAGGTGGCCCGTGGGGCCGGTGCCAAGGTCAGGTCGGTGGAGGGCTTCGCGCAGGCAGCCGAGCTGCTCGTGCAGGGCCGGGTCGACGCGATCGTCAACGACAACATCGCCGTGCTCGACTACCTGGCGTCGACCGGTTCGAAGGACATCAAGATCGTCGGCGACGCCGGGGACGAGGTCAGCCGCCAAGCCCTCACCTTCCGCAAGTCCGACGCCGATCTGCGCGACCAGGCGGACAAGGCACTCGAGAAGCTCCGGGACGACGGGACGCTGCGCAAGATCTCGGAGAAGTACTTCAAGGCCGATGTGAGCGTGCCCGACTCCGGCGAGCTCGAGCTCAAGGGGTCCGACACCCGCAGCACCGCCGAGGTGGTCAAGGACTCCACCTGGCCGATGCTGCGCGGGCTTCTCGTCGGCACCATCCCGCTCACCGTGATCAGCTTCCTGGTTGGCATGATCATCGCGCTCGGCGCCGGCCTGGCCCGGATGTCCGCCAACCCGTTGCTGCGCAACCCGTCGCGGTTCTACATCTCGGTGATCCGCGGAACACCCCTGCTGGTGCAGCTCTTCATCATCTTCTACGGCCTGCCGCAGATCGGGCTGAAGATCCCGAGCTACCCGGCAGCCATCATCGCGCTGAGCCTCAACGTGGGTGGGTACGCCGCAGAGATCATCCGCTCCTCGATCCTCTCCGTGCCGCGCGGGCAGTTCGAGGCGGCCACCACGATCGGGATGCCCTTCTCCCAGAGCATGCGGCGGATCATCCTGCCGCAGGCGGCCCGGATCGCCGTACCGCCGCTGTCGAACACGCTGCTCTCGTTGATCAAGGACACCTCGCTGGCATCCGTCGTACTCGTGCCCGAGCTGCTGCGTCAGGCCCAGAACGCGGCCGCGCCCAGTCAGCAGTTCCTGCCGCTGTACCTGTTCGCGGCCCTCTACTACTGGGTGGTGTGCTGGCTGGTCTCGCTCGGGCAGAACAAGCTGGAAGGACGACTCGAGAGGTTCGCGGTATGACACTGATCGAGGTCCGTGGCCTGCACAAGGCGTTCGGCGACAACCAGGTGCTGCGGGGGATCGACTTCACCGCCGAGGAGGGGACGGCGACCGCGTTGCTCGGCCCCTCCGGATCGGGCAAGACGACCGTGCTCCGTTCGCTCAACGTGCTCGAGACCCCCGACGCGGGGACGGTGCGGATCGCCGACGCGACGGTCGACTTCGACTCCCTGCCGGAGGACAAGAAGCTGCGTCGTCGCGAGATCGCGGCCCTGCGCGCCCGCAGCGGCATGGTCTTCCAGTCGCACAACCTGTTCCCCCACAAGACCGTGCTGGAGAACCTCCTCGAGGGTCCGGTGCAGGTCCAGGGCCGCGACCCCGAGGAGGCGACGGTTGCGGCCAGGCGCCTGCTCGAGCAGGTCGGCCTCACCGGTCGCGAGGACACCTACCCCGCGCAGCTCTCGGGCGGCCAGCAGCAGCGCGTCGGGATTGCCCGGGCCCTGGCCCTCAAGCCGCAGGTCGTGCTGCTCGACGAGCCGACCTCGGCGCTCGACCCCGAACTGGTGGGGGAGGTGCTCGCCGTGATCCGCGACCTCGCGCGGGAGGGCTGGACGCTCGCGATCGTCACCCACGAGATCCGGTTCGCCCGCGACGTCGCCGACCAGGTGCTCTTCCTCGACGAAGGCGTCATCGCCGAGCAGGGCGGCTCCGAGGTGCTCACCGATCCGCAGCAGGTGCGGACACGGCAGTTCCTCCGCCGGATCCTGGAAGTCGGGTAGGCGCTCGCGCCGACCCGGTTCCCGGTCAAGCAGCGGTCACGACCGGGCGGTTGCGCCGCTCGGTCGCGTAGCGGCCGGTGAGCGTGGACTGCTCGGCGCCGCACCAGCAGGTGAAGCTGACGATGATGCCGCGGTCGGTGTTGTGCATGGCCTCGATCTGGCTCGGGAAAACCAGCTGACGACAGTCGCAGACGGAGCAGGTGTGGGCGAACATCGTGGAACCTCCCTGGTGGATGTCGGTGCGAGGCACGGTGTGTCTCTGCTTCTAGGGTGAGGTCTCACGATGAATAGCGGTAGCCTGTCTTTCCTTCGCTATTCAAAGGCATAGCCTATAGAACGTGGTGGCGGGGGCCCACTCACGATCAGGGGTGACGATGCTCACGCTCCAACAGCTGCGATGCTTCATCGCGACGTACGAAGAGGGTTCGCTGACCGCGGCGGCGGAGCGCCTCGGCTACGCCCAGCCATCGGTCTCCGAGCAGATCCGCAACCTCGAGCGCTCGCTCGGGGCACCACTGTTCCGGCGGGTCGGTCGAGGCGTCGTTGCGACGACGATCGCTGACGACTTCCGGGCACACGCCGAGCGGACGCTCGCCGCGGCGGAGGAGGCGCGCGCGGCTGTGGCCAGCCAGGTGCGGCTCCAGTCCGGCACGGTCCGGTTCGGGATGTTCGGGATCACCCGGCTCTACGCCGGTGCCGAGCTGATCGCCGACGTCCTGGCGCGCCATCCGGGCCTCCGGGTCGAGCTGATCGGCACCAACAGCACCGAGGTGCAGGAGGACTTGAGGCGCGGTCGGCTGGAGGCAGCGATGATCGCGGTGCCTCAGCTGCAGAGCGAGGGGCTCGCGGTTACGCCCGTGGCGCGCGACGAGCTCGTCTACATCAGCAACGACCCGTCGCGGCTGGAGACACCGGTATCCGCTTCCCGGCTCGCGCGGGCGACGTTGGTGATGCCGGAGACCACGTTCCGTGACGTCGACTCTGTACGCATCATCCTGCGTCGCCTCCTCCACGAGACCGGACGCAACCCGCAGACACGGATTGAGGTCGAGGACGTCGAGACCGCGGTCGAGCTGGTGGGGATGGGCCTGGCCGACTCGGTGATCACCAAGGGGGCGGCCGTGCAGCTCCTGCCCAGGCTCGCTCCCGACGCCGGTTGGGTCTCGCTGCGTCCCCGGCAGTACGGCACCCTCGCGATCGTGCACCGACGAGGGGCGATCCTCTCGCCGGCCGCCCGGCTGATGATCGAGCTCGCGACCGCGCGCATCCAGGCCGTGACCGAGCCGATCGGTCCTGGGTTCAGACCAGCCCGAGCACGACCTCCTCGATGACGTCGAGCGCCTCGTCGAGCAGGTGCTCGGGCATCACCAGCGAGGGGAGGAAGCGCAGCACGTTGCCGTAGGTGCCGCACGTCAGCGTCAGCACTCCGGCCTGGTGGCAGCCGGCGCTGATCTTGCCGGTGAGGGCTGCGTCGGGTTCTGTGGTGCCCGGCTTCACCAGCTCGACGGCGAGCATCGCGCCCCGGCCCCGCACGTCACCGATCGCGGGCACCTTCTCCGCCAGCGCGCGCAGTCGATCGCCCATCGTCTGCTCGATGCGCCGGGCGGCGGCGTTGAGGTCGAGTTCCTCCATCGTCGCGATGGCGCCGAGTGCGGCGGCGCAGGCGACCGGGTTGCCGCCGTACGTCCCGCCGAGGCCGCCGGCGTGCGGGGCGTCCATCATCTCCGCGCGGCCGACCACGCCGGCGAGCGGGAGGCCACCGGCCATGCCCTTGGCGACGGTCACCAGGTCGGGTACGACGCCCTCGTGCTCGCAGGCGAACCACGCGCCGGTGCGGCACATGCCCGACTGGATCTCGTCGGCGATGAACACCACGCCGTTCTCGGTGCACCACTCCGAAAGAGCCGGCAGGAACCCGTCAGCCGGGACCACGAAGCCGCCCTCACCGAGCACCGGCTCGATCACCACGCAGGCGACGGAGTCGGCACCGATCTGCTTCTCGATCACGTCGATGGCGCGCGCTGCCGCCTGCTCGCCGGTGATCTCGGTCGGCTCGCGGAACGGGTAAGAGATCGGTGCCCGGTAGACCTCACCGGCGAACGGCCCGAACCCGTGCTTGTAGGGCATGTTCTTGGCGGTCATCGCCATCGTCAGGTTGGTGCGGCCGTGGTAGGCGTGGTCGAAGACCACCACGGCGTCGCGACCCGTGTGGACCCGCGCGACCTTGACGGCGTTCTCGACCGCCTCGGCCCCGGAGTTGAACAGTGCGGCCTTCTTGGCGTGGTCGCCGGGCGTCAGCCTGGCGAGCGTCTCGCACACCTCCACGTAGCCCTCGTACGGCGCCACCATGAAGCAGGTGTGGGTGTACGCCGCGACCTGGTCCTGCACTCGCTGCACGACTTTGGGAGCGCTGTTCCCGACGCTGACCACGGCGATCCCGCTGGCGAGGTCGATCAGGGAGTTGCCGTCGACGTCGACGATCACGCCTCCACCCGCCGCCGCGACGTAGACGGGGAGCACGCTGCCGACGCCGGAGGCGACTGCCGCGGCGCGACGCTCGTGCAGCTCGCGGGAGCGGGGTCCCGGGATCTCGGTGACGAGCCGGCGCTCCTGGGGGAGGTCTGGGCCTCCGACAGAGGGAACGTTTGCGGGTGATTCAGTGGTCATGTGACTCTCCGGCGACGGGATCAGTTGCGGAACGGGAATTCTGGTCCAGTATCCGCTGTGGCGCTGCCGGCGCCAAATTGGGCGCCCGGGACTCAGAGCAGCGGCCGCAGCGGCTTCAGGATCATCTCCGTGAACCGACTGTAGACGTCCCGCGCCTCCCACTCCGCAATGGTCAGCTCGAGGGCGTTCGTCAGGTCCGTCTCGAAGATCCGCTCCATCTCCTCGGCCAGGGAGGCGTCGATGATCTCGACGTTGATCTCGTAGTTGCCGCTCATGCTGAGCCGGTCGACATTGGCCGTGCCGATCGTGGTCCAGTTGCCGTCGATCGTCGCGGTCTTGGCGTGCACCATCGCGTCGCGGAAGCGGTGGATGGCGATGCCGGCATCGAGCATCCGGCGGAAGTAACCGCGCGAGATCCAGTCGGCCACGATGTGGTTGGACTTCGCGGGCAAGAGCAGGCGGACGTCGACGTCCCGTTTCGCCGCGTCGACGAGCGTGTCCACGAAGCTCTCGTCTGGAATGAAGTAGGCGTGGGTCATCCAGACGTTGCGCTGGGCCCGGTTGATCGCCTCGATGTACATCGACCGGATCGGGAACATCCACAGGCGCGGCACGTTGCGGTGCACCCGGATCCGGGGCTCCCAGGTCGAGGTCGTGGTCATCAGCATCGGTGGCTCGCTGCGCCGGAACCGCTTGTCCCGGTGCAGGTTCCAGAAGTCGGCGAAGGCGCGGGCCAGGTCCCACACGCCCGGACCCGTGATCCGGCAGTGGGTGTCGCGCCACTCCGTGGCGAAGGAGGACCCGATGTTGTAGCCGCCCACGAACCCGACGGTGTCGTCCACGACCAGGATCTTGCGGTGGTCGCGGCCGTAGCGTCGCAGGTCGAAGAACCTCCAGCCGGCCGAGTAGACGGGGTAGGCCAGCACCTTCACGTTGGGCGGGAAGTGCTTGAAGGGCGGGCGTACGACGAGATTGGCGAACTGGTCGTAGATGACGCGCACCTCCACGCCCCGGTCGGCCGCGTCGATGATCGCCTTCTTGAAACGCTGGCCGAGCGCGTCGCCCTTCCAGATGTAGGTCTCGAGCAGGACCTGCTTCTTCGCCCCCTCGATGGCGCTGAGCATGTCGTCGTACAGGTCCTGGCCGAAGGTGTACGTCGTCACCGCCCCGTCGCCGACCGCGGTCTCCTGTGCCGTCCGCGTCGGGAACGGCTTGGGCTTCTTGCCGCGACGCCGGTAGGAGTCCACCAAGCTCATCGCGATCGCCACGATCAGCGGGATCCCGAAGGTCACGAACAGCGCCCGTTTCGCCACCATCGCCACCGGGTGCGAGTAGTTGATCAGCGGGTGCCGAGGAGTCACGCGGCCATCCAACCACCCCGGTCGGCGACGCCCAGGGTCATCCCACCTACGGTTTGCGGTCGGCTTGTGGCGTACGGCGTGGGGCCATTGGACGAACTTGGATCGGTGGTTGAGGAGTGAGGGCTTGCCCTTCGCTGGTTGAGGAGCGAGCGCCAGCGAGCGTCTCGAAACCAGTGGATCAGCCTTTGGTCGCCGCCGACTTTCGTCTCATCGGGTTTCGAGACGCGTCGCTCGGCCCCTCCTTTTTCGCTGGTTGAGGAGCGAGCGCTTGCCCTTCGCTGGTTGAGGAGCGAGCGCTTGCCCTTCGCTGGTTGAGGAGCGAGCGCCAGCGAGCGTCTCGAAACCAGTGGATCCGCCTTTGGTCGCCGGCGGCTTTCGTCTCACCGGGTTTCGAGACGCGTCGCTCGGCCCGTCCTTTTTCGCTGGTTGAGGAGCGAGCGCTTGCCCTTCGCTGGTTGAGGAGCGAGCGCTTGCCCTTCGCTGGTTGAGGAGCGAGCGCCAGCGAGCGTCTCGAAACCAGTGGATCCGCCTTTGGTCGCCGGCGACTTTCGTCTCACCGGGTTTCGAGACGCTCGCTCGGCCCCTCCTTTTTCGCTGGTTGAGGAGCGAGCGCTTGCCCTTCGCTGGTTGAGGAGCGAGCGCCAGCGAGCGTCTCGAAACCAGTGGATCCGCCTTTGGTCGCCGCCGACATTCGTCTCACCGGGTTTCGAGACGCTCGCTCGGCCCCTCCTTCGTCGGGTCCGAGCCGACGCTCCTCAACCTCCCGCGCCCTCGACGGCTTCGCGAGCTCAGCCGTCGGCGCGTGATGTCAGTGGGGGGTCGTACGCTCTTTCTCATGCGTCCAGTGACCGATCTCGAGCGCCGGGTGGCGCCCTTCGACGTGCAGTCGGACTACGTCCCGTCGGGTGACCAGCCTGCGGCGATCGCCGAGATCGCCAAGCGCATGGAGGGGGGCGAGAAGGACGTCGTGCTCCTCGGCGCGACCGGCACCGGCAAGACCGCGACCATCGCCTGGGTGGCCGAGAAGCTGCAGCGGCCGATCCTGGTGATGCAGCCCAACAAGACGCTCGCGGCCCAGTTCGCCAACGAGCTGCGTCAGCTGTTCCCCGACAACGCGGTCGAGTACTTCGTGTCCTACTACGACTACTACCAACCCGAGGCCTACGTCCCGCAGACCGACACCTACATCGAGAAGGACTCCTCGATCAACGAGGAGGTCGAGCGGCTGCGCCACTCGGCGACCAACTCGCTGCTGACCCGGCGCGACGTGATCGTGGTCTCGACGGTGTCGTGCATCTACGGTCTCGGCACTCCGCAGGAGTACGTCGACCGCATGCTCCGGCTCAAGGTCGGCAAGGAGATGGACCGCGACGACGTGCTCCGCCGGCTCGTCGAGATCCAGTACACCCGCAACGACCTCTCCTTCACGCGCGGCACCTTCCGGGTGCGTGGCGACACCCTCGAGATCTTCCCGGTCTACGAGGAGCACGCCGTGCGGGTGGAGTTCTTCGGCGACGAGATCGAGCGGCTGCTGACGCTGCACCCGGTCACCGGCGAGGTGATCACCGACGACAACGAGGTCTACATCTTCCCGGCGACCCACTACGTCGCCGGCCCCGCCCGGATGGAGCGGGCGATCGCCGGCATCGAGACCGAGCTCGAGGAGCAGGTGGCCCACTTCGAGAAGCAGGGCAAGCTCCTCGAGGCGCAACGGCTGCGGATGCGCACGACGTACGACGTGGAGATGATGCGCCAGGTCGGCTCCTGCTCCGGCATCGAGAACTACTCGATGCACATCGACGGTCGCAGCCGCGGCAGCGCCCCCAACTGCCTGCTCGACTACTTCCCCGAGGACTTCGTGCTCGTCGTCGACGAGTCCCACGTCGCGGTGCCCCAGATCGGCGGCATGTACGAAGGCGACATGTCGCGCAAGCGCAACCTCGTCGACCACGGCTTCCGGCTGCCGAGCGCGATGGACAACCGCCCGTTGCGGTGGGAGGAGTTCCTCGACCGGATCGGCCAGACCATCTACCTTTCCGCGACGCCGGGCGACTACGAGATCAGCAAGGGCGGCGGGATCGACAACGTGGTCGAGCAGATCATTCGTCCGACCGGCCTGGTCGACCCCGAGGTTGTCGTCAAGCCGACGAAGGGCCAGATCGACGACCTGATGGGCGAGATCCACGCGAGGGTCGAGCGCAACGAGCGGGTGCTGGTCACGACCTTGACCAAGAAGATGTCGGAGGACCTCACCGACTACCTCCTCGAGAACGGCATCCGCACTCGCTATCTCCACTCCGAGGTCGACACCCTCAAGCGCATCGAGCTGTTGCGCGACCTGCGGCTGGGCGAGTACGACGTGCTCGTCGGCATCAACCTGCTCCGTGAGGGCCTCGATCTCCCCGAGGTGTCGCTGGTGGCCATCCTCGACGCCGACAAGGAGGGCTTCCTGCGGTCAGACAAGTCGCTGATCCAGACGATCGGCCGCGCGGCCCGCAACGTCTCCGGCCAGGTGATGATGTACGCCGACCGGATGACTGCCTCGATGGAGAAGGCCATCGACGAGACCAATCGTCGTCGCGCCAAGCAGGTCGCCTACAACGTGGCCCACGGCGTCGACCCGCAGCCCCTGCGCAAGAAGATCGCGGACATCACCGAGATGCTGGCCCGCGACGACGAGGACACCGCGGCGCTGCTCGAGACCTGGCAGGGCACCGGCGCCCGTGGCGACCGGAGCAGGAAGGCCCCCGTCCCCGGGCTCTCGAAGATGGGAGCCGACAAGGTCGAGCGGATGCACGAGCGCCTGCCCGACACGGCCGGCATCCCGTCGAGCGACCTCGCCGAGCTGGTCCAGCAGCTCTCCGAGCAGATGCACGCCGCGGCCGCCGAGCTGCACTTCGAGCTGGCCGCCCGCCTTCGAGACGAGATCTCCGACCTCAAGAAGGAGCTTCGCCAGATGATGGAGGCGACGAAATGAGCGACATCCGCACGGTCCAGGTGACCTTCGACTGCGCCGACCCGGCAGCGCTGAGCGTGTTCTGGGGCGAGGTGCTCGGCTACCCACCGGAGGCGCCGCCGGCTCCCTTCACGAACTGGGAAGAGGCGCTGGACGCCTGGGGGATCCCGGAGGACCACCGCAACGACTACGGCGCCATCAGCGACCCGGAAAAGGTCGGACCGCGGCTGTTCTTCCAGAAGGTGCCCGAGGGCAAGACCGTCAAGAACCGCGTGCACCTCGACGTCCGGGCCGCTCCCGGGCTGCAGGGTGACGAGCGGATGACCGCGCTCGAGGCCGAGGCCGAGCGCCTGGTCGCGCTCGGAGCCACCCGTCTCCAGCGCCACGAACCTGGTGGCGTGGGCGCGGGTCACATCATCATGGGCGACCCCGAGGGCAACGAGTTCTGCCTCGACTAGGCCGCCCTGAAGACGCCTGGGGCCATGACCAACCCCACACCGCGAGCGGTCAGGGGCATGCTGCGCCGAGCGTAGAATTGCAACAGTGACGGCACCCACGCGATCCACCCTCCGCGAGGCGTGGGTCGTCTGGACCGTCGGGATGCTGATCTACGTCCTGGCCGTCTTCCACCGCTCCTCGCTCGGCGTGGCCGGGCTCGAGGCGACCGAGCGTTTCGACATCTCCGCGACCCAGCTCGCGACCTTCACGATGCTCCAGCTGCTGGTGTACGCCGGCATGCAGGTGCCGGTCGGGCTGCTCATCGACCGCTTCGGCCCACGCAGCGTGCTCCTCGTCGGGGTGGTGCTGATGACCGTTGCCCAGGCCTCGTTCGCGTTCGCCGACAGCTACGCGGTCGCGCTCGTCGCCCGCGCGCTCGTCGGCATCGGCGACGCAATGACCTTCATCTGCGTGCTGCGGCTGGTCACCAGCTGGTTCCCCACACGCCGGATCCCGCTGGTCACCCAGCTCACCGGGACGCTGGGGCAGCTCGGGGCCGTGGTCGCGGCGATCCCGATGACCTGGGCGCTGGGCCACCTCGGCTGGAGGACGGCGTACCTCGCAGCGGCCGGGGTCGGCGTGGTCCTCATCGTGGCGCTCCTGATCCTTCTCGGCGACGCCCCCGGCCAACGGAACGTCCGTGGCCCCCAGCTGTCCCTGCCGACCGTACGGCGGAACCTGTCTGACTCCTGGGCACACCCGGGCACCCGGCTCGGGTTCTGGATGCACTTCACCTCGCAGTTCAGCGCCACCACCATGAGCCTGCTCTGGGGCTACCCCTTCTTCGTGCGTGGCGAAGGGCGCTCCCCGGCGACAGCCGGTCTCCTGTTGACGCTGATCGTGGTGGCGATCATGGCGGCGGGGCCGGTGCTCGGATGGCTCGTGGGTGCCCACCCCTGGCAACGCTCGACGATGGTGCTCACGATCGTCGGGGCCCTCGTCACCGTCTGGACGCTGGTCCTGGCCTGGCCCGGCGACGCGCCACTGCCACTACTGGTCCTGTTGGTGCTGGTCGCGGGCCTCGGTGGCCCGGCCTCGCTCATCGGCTTCGACCTCGGCCGGACCTCCAATCCGGCCCACCGGCTGGGCGCCGCCACCGGGATCATCAACCAGGGTGGGTTCTACGCCACCCTCTTCCTCGTGGTCGCGATCGGGCTGGTGCTCGACTGGCGTACGCCGGGAGGCGGGGCCGACTACCCGGCCTCGGCGTTCCGGTGGGCGATGAGCCTGCAGTACCTGCTCTGGGGCATCGGCGCCGTCCAGATCTGGCGCTACCGCCACCGCACCCGGGCGCTGATCATCCGGCAGCGGGCCGAGGCCGACGAGCTCGGCCTGCTCCGCGACCCGCTCAGGTCCGCCGACTAGTCGGTCAGCTGGCGGAGAGCGTCACGTCGCAGGTGTCCTTGGCGTGCTTCTCGATGGCCTTGGAAGCCTTGTCGAACTTGGCACCCGACAACTCCTGGAGCTTCGGAGCCAGTGCAGCCAGCTTCTGCGGGTCCGCGCCCTCCGGCATCTGTCCCTGCTGCATCTTGCCGATGTCGGCGAAGCTGATGCCGGCGTCGTCGAGCGCCTCGGTGATCGACGTGATCGCCCCGTCGAGGACCTTCCAGTCATCGGCCACATCGTCGGGTGCCTTGTCGGCCAGCGAGTGCAATCGGTCGAAGGCCTCGTCGATCTTGGAGAAGTCGGGGTCGCTGCCGCTGAAGGACTCGAAGTACGCCTTGTCGGACTTCAGCTCCTTGCAGTACGCGCTGTCCGCGTCGGAACCGCAGGCCGTGAGAGAGGCGAGGGCGAGCGCGAAGGCCGCCAGGGTGATTTGTGTTCGCATGCGCTTCGATCCTCCGTGTGGGTGACGCCGGGACGCGTGGCGCGCTCTGTGGAGCGTGACACGACTCGGGGTCCGGGGCCAGTGCCCACACCGGTAGGCGGGTTGGTGGGAACCTCAAGGACGCCTTTGAACCGTCAGGGCCACCAGGCGCGAGATGACCATCGCGACGTACAGAACCCCGGCGACCTGCTCCAGGATGACGAACGACCGGGCGTGGCTACCCGTGGGCAGGATGTCGGAGAGGCCGACGCTGGTCAGGTTGGTGAAGGAGAAGAACAGCAGGTCGAAGAAGCGCTCAGTGCCGTCGCTGAGCGGCTCGATCGACCCGGGCGTCAGGATCGTCACCGCCATGAACACGTAGGTGAAGCCCCAGGCCACCACGGTGAAGGCAGCAGCGATTGCGAACAGTTCGTCGGTGGTCACTCGGTCGTCGTGGAACAGGTAGCGGATCAGGCTGTAGGACACATAGAAGTAGAACGGCGCGTGCAGGTAGGCGCTCGTCAGGGTGACCCAGTCCTCTCCCGGGAGGACGGCCTCGAGCAGGGTCATCACGATCGCCGGGAGGCCGAGACCGACCGCGATCAGCGTGAGCGCGGGAGTGCTACGGACCACCCAGAGCGCGAGTCCCACGGCGACCATCGAGATGACTCCGAGGACCGCCGATCCGACCCGGGAACCGTCCAGGAACGGGTAGGCGACGACGGCCAGAAGCTGGGCCGTGAGCAGCAGGCCAGACGGATGCTGGACCACCGCGCGCCATCTGGTGGTCATTACCCGCGAATCGCTCACCCGCCGGAGTCTAGAGCCGTACGGTGTGCTTGCTCGCAGGCGTGACTTGCCTGCCCACAAATCGTTGATCGGTCCGTAAGCGTGAGTCACGTGTTGCACAAAACGAGAACACGTTCTAAATTTGGGCGGCCGCGGGGGTGGTCCGTCAGGGGCCGGCCGGACCCCGGTCCACCAGGGAGGTAGCGATGGGCGTCAGTGCTGCGTCGATCGTGCGCGGGCCCGGCGAGATCGCGGCGATGGTCGTGGACGTGACCAAGGCCGTCTTCACCACCAGGTTCCAGACTCGGGAGTTCATCGAGCAGGCCTGGTTCATCTGCAGCGTCACGCTGCTGCCGACGATCCTGGTCTCGATCCCGTTCGGCGCGGTCATCTCCCTCCAGGTCGGCAACCTCACCGGGCAGCTCGGAGCCCAGTCCTTCGCCGGCGCCAGCGCCGTGCTCGCCGTGGTGCGCGAGGCGGCCCCGATCGCCGCCGCGATGATCATCGCGGGCGCCGCCGGGTCGGCAATCTGCTCCGACATGGGCGCACGCAAGATCCGCGAGGAGATCGATGCCATGGAGGTCCTCGGCATCGATCCGATCGAGCGGCTGGTAGTGCCGCGCGTGCTGGCCACGGTGTTCGTGGCGCTGCTGATCAACGGCATCGTGATCGCCACCGGCATCGGTGGCGGCTACTTCTTCACCGTGATCGTCCAGGGCGGCAACGCGGGCGCGTTCCTGTCCAGCTTCACCGCTCTCGCAAGCCTGCCGGACCTCTACATCTCGATGATCAAGGCGATCCTCTTCGGCTACATGGCCGCCATTGTCGGCGCCTACAAGGGGCTGAACGCCGGCGGTGGCCCCAGCGGCGTCGGCCGTGCGGTCAACGAGGCCGTGATCATCGCCTTCATGATCCTGTTCGCGCTTAACTCGATCATCACGGCCATCTACTTCCAAGTCGTTCCACAGAACGGGTTGTAGGCGTGGCGGGGATATCGGAGGTCGGCCGAGAGCTCGGCCGGGAGCAACGACTGAGGATCGAGGAGCGCGGCGACCAGCTGCTCTTCTACATCAAGGCACTCGCGTGGACGCCAATTGCGCTCAAGCGCTACCGGCGCGAGATCATGAACACCCTCGCCGAGGTCGCGTTCGGTGTCGGTGGCCTCTCGGTCATTGCCGGAACGGTCGGCGTGATCGCGTTCATGGCGTTCTTCGCCGGCACCGAGGTCGGTATCCAGGGCTACGCGTCGCTGAGCCAGATCGGTGTCGCGAAGTTCACGGCGTTCATCTCGGCGTACTTCAACACGCGTGAGGTGGCCCCGCTGGTCGCCTCCATCGCGCTCGCGGCGACCGTCGGCTGTGGCTACACCGCCCGCCTTGGCGCGATGCGGATCTCCGAGGAGATCGACGCCCTCGAGGTGATGGCCGTGCCGTCGCTGCCATTCCTGGTGACCACCCGGATGATCGCCGCCTTCATCGCCGTCATCCCGCTCTACATCGTCGCGCTGGCCGCGTCGTACCTCTCACCGCGGCTGATCACCACGCTGATCTACGGACAGTCGGCCGGCACCTATGACCACTACTTCCTGCAGTTCCTGCCGCCGATCGACATGCTCTGGTCTTTCTTCAAGCTGATGTTCCTGGCGGTCGCCGTCATCCTGATCCACTGCTACTACGGCTACACCGCTTCAGGCGGCCCGGCCGGAGTCGGCACGGCGGTCGGCCGGGCGATCCGGACCTCGATCGTGACCATCGTCGTGGCCGACTTCTTCCTCAGCTTCGCCATCTGGGGCTCCACGACCACCGTGCGGATCACGGGGTAGTCGCGATGTTCGTCAACATCACCCACGACACCAAGGCCGAGCACCGTCGACTCCTGGCGGCCGGCGTCGCGTTCATCGCCCTCATGCTGGTCCTCGTCGGACTCTCGATCGCGATCTACAACAAGTCCTTCTCCCGCCCGACCATGGTCACGATCCATGCCGACAAGGCCGGTCTTCAGCTGGCCAAGTTCGGCGACGTACGACGACACGGCGCCCTGGTCGGACACGTGCGCGAGATCGGCAACGACGGCAAGCAGGCGGTCATCAAGGTCGCGCTCGTGCCCTCCGCCGCCAAGAACATCCCCGAGAACATCGACGTCGAGATCCTGCCCACGACGCTGTTCGGCCAGAAGTACATCTCGATCGTGGACCCGACCGACCCCTCGACCAAGTCTCTGAGCAACGGCGACGTGATCCCCGCCTCGCGGGTGCACACCAACGTCGAGCTCCAGAAGATCCTGGCCGACCTGTTCCCGCTGCTGCGCTCGATCCGCCCCGCTGACCTGAGCTCGACCCTCTATGCACTCGCCACTGCACTGCGTGGGCGCGGCAACGAGCTCGGCGAGACGATGGAGAAGCTCGACGGCTACCTGACCACGATGAACGTCCACCTGCCGACGCTGCAGAAGGACCTCGTGCTGCTCTCCCGAGTCACCAAGACCTACGCCATTGCGGCCCCCGACCTGGTCAGCCTGCTGCGCAACGCCACGACCACGGCGCACACCCTGACCGCCAAGGAGTCGCAGCTCAAGAGCTTCATCGGTGATGTGACCGGCCTGAGCACCACGTCCACGCGGATCCTGACCGCTAACGAGGCCAACATCGTCCGCGCACCTGCGGTCTCCAGGCCGCTCCTGGCCCTCTTGGACACCTATTCCCCGGAGCTCCCCTGCCTGTTGAAGGGCGCGTCGCGGTATGCCGGCAGGCTCAACGAGATCTTCAAAGAAGCCAAGGTGTGGCAGACCATGTCGCTCGCGGCGACCCAGCGCCGTCCTTACGACCAGCGTGACGTGCCGTCGTACGGCGAACGCAGCGGGCCGAAGTGCTACGGGCTGCCCTACCCGAAGGTTCCGCTGGAGCCGCCGGTCAACTTCAAGAACGGCACCGAGCTCGACTCCACCACCGGGGGTAACCCCGAATGAGTCAGAGCAGGAACACCAAGACCACGCTTGCCGCGATCAAGCTGGGGATCTTCATCCTCGTCAGCGTGATCGTGACTGGCACCCTGACCGCGATCATGGGCTCCTTCGCCTTCGGCAGCGAGACCGAGTACAAGGCCGACTTCACCTCGGCCAGCCTGGTCAAGAAGGGTGACGACGTACGCATCGCTGGAGTCACCGTCGGCTCGGTCAAGGGCGTGGAGCTCAAGGACCGCGACAAGGCCGAGGTCACCTTCAAGGTCAAGTCGGACGTGCCGGTCACCACGGCGACCCGGGCCTCGATCCGCTTCCTCAACCTCGTCGGCGCCCGCTACATGTCGCTGGAGGAGGGTCGCCCTGGCGCGCAGCGGCTCGGCAAGGGGGCGACCATCCCGATCTCGCGGACCACCCCGGCCCTGAACCTCACCGAGCTCTTCAACGGCTTCCAGCCGTTGTTCCAGGCGCTGACCCCCAGCGAGGTCAACCAGCTCTCGCTGAACCTCGTCAAGGTGCTCCAGGGCGAGGGCGGCACCATCGGCAGCCTGATGCAGAACACGGCCTCGCTCACCAACGCGCTGGCCGACCGTGACGAGCTCATCGGACACGTGATCGACAACCTCTCGTCGATGCTCCAGACCGTCGACGACCGGCACGCGCAGCTCAGCGAGCTCGTCATCCAGCTCAAGGACTGGATGACCAACCTCTCCCACGACCGCAAGGCGATCGGCGCGTCCGTGGCCAATCTCTCCGGGCTCACCGCCGAGGTGGCCAGTCTCCTGACCCAGGGCAGGCCCTACATCAAGGCCGACGTCGCACAGCTGAGACGTGTGATGACGAGGCTCAACATGCCGAAGAACCAGGCCGCGCTGGACGAGGTTCTCAACCGGCTCCCGCTGATGCTGAAGCGCCAGACCCGGACCGGCACCTACGGCTCCTGGTACCAGTACTACCTGTGTGACTTCAGCGGGAAGATCATCCTGCCTGACCTGGGATCGCCGCAGCTCAACGCCCTGCTCGAACCGATCCAGGCCAAGCTGAACAACCTGTCGTTCTACAGCAACGCCAAGAGGTGTGATCCCTGATGGCGCGGCACACTCAAGGGTCGATCATGCGGCTGGGCACGGTGAGCCTCGTCGTGCTCCTCGTGGTGGGCGCCGCCGCCTTCAACCTCCAGAAGTTCCCCGGCTTCAAGGGCACCGACTACCACGTGCAGCTCGCCGACGCGAGCGGCCTGCACAAGGGCAACATGGTGCAGGTCGCCGGCATCCGCGTCGGGCGGGTCTCCGGGATCAAGATCGGCGGCGACCACGTGACCGTCGACGTCAACGTCAAGGGCGCGACCCTCGGCGACAAGACCCAGGCATCGGTGCAGGTGCTGAACCTGCTCGGCGAGAAGTACCTCGAGCTGACCCCCAAGGGCAGCGGCAAGATGGACGGCGGTGACACCATTCCGGTCAGCCGCACCAACGGCAGCTACGACATCGTCGCCACCCTCAGCGAGCTGACCACCACCACCGAGGCCATCAACATCCCCAAGCTGTCCCAGGCCCTGACGACCCTGGGTGACACCGTCAACTCGGCCAGCCCGCACATCGAGTCGACCTTCAACGGCCTGTCCCGTATCTCCCAGTCCATCGCCAGCCGGGACGAGTCGATCCAGCAGCTGCTGGGCCGCGCCGATCGCGTCAGCGACCTGCTCTCGCAGCGCAGGGGAGACCTCGTCACGCTGATGAAGCAGGGCGAGCTGGTGTTCCAGGAGCTGATCGCGCGCCGCGAGGTCATCCACTCCCTGCTCGTCAACGCCCAGCACCTGGCAGTCCAGCTGCGCGGCGTGGCCACCGACAACCAGGCCCAGATCGGTGACGCGCTCAAGCAGCTCGACAGAGCGCTGGCCTTCCTGCGTGGCCGCGAGAAGCAGATCGACGAGACGCTGACCAACCTCGGCCCCTACGCCTCGATCCTGATCAACATCATCGGCACCGGGCCCTGGTTCGATGCCTTCGTCCCCAACCTCTCCAGCATCGCCAACCCCACCGAGTTCAAGCAGGGGACGCGACCGAAATGATGAACCGACTCAGCATCCGCACGCTCGCGATCGGCGCGGCGGTCGTCCTGCTCGCGGCGACGTTCTTCGTCTTCCAGGGCGGGGACAAGACGCGGACAGTCACGGCGTACTTCGACCGCACAGTGAGCCTGTACCCGGGTTCCGAGCTGCGAGTGATGGGCGTCAACATCGGCACGGTCACGGCTGTGGTGCCCGAGGGTGATCGTGTCCGGGTGTCGATGGAGTACGACGACGAGTACAAGCTGCCCGCCGACGCCAAGGCAGCCATCATCACGCCCACGCTCACCGCAGACCGGTTCGTGCAGATCGCCCCGGCGTACACCGGTGGCCCGCAGATGCCGGACAAGGCGACGATCGCGCTGCCGAAGACCGGCACACCGGTGGAGCTCGACCGGATCTACAAGAGCCTGTCCGACCTGACCCAGGCGCTCGGTCCGAACGGTGCCAACAAGAACGGTTCGTTGAACACTCTCCTCACCGCCGGCGCGAAGGCGCTGCGCGGCAACGGCAAGCTCGGCAACGAGACGCTGCTCAACCTCTCGCAGGCCGTGCAGACCTTCGGTGACAGCAGCGGTCCGCTGTTCAACTCGGTCAAGAACATGTCGCAGCTGACCGACACCCTGGCCGCCAACGACCGGTTCGTGGACGGGTTCATGTCCGACCTGACGTCGGTGTCCACCCAGCTGGCGGCCGATCGCGGCAATCTCGCCAAGGCACTTGACGCCCTTGCCCGCGCGGTGGGGACGGTGCGCACGTTCGTCAAGGGCAACAAGAGCATGGTGCAGAAGGACGTGCGTGCGCTGAGCCGGCTCCTCGGCGTGACCGCGCGCCACAAGGACGACCTGAACACCCTCGCCCGGATCGGCGCCCTGGGCCTGGACAACCTCACGATTGCCTACGACAACAAGAGCAAGTCCATCGGTTCGCGACTGCAGTCCTGCAGTGGGCAAGAGACATGCCCCGTCGGAGCCAACCTCGGGAACATGCTCTGCGACATCATCGTCAACTCCGGGAAGTTCGGGGATCCCGGTGACGCCGATGCACCCGCGGCCCGGAGCACCTGTGAGCTGCTCAAGACGATCGTCCAGCCCTTCACAGATCAGTTGAACGCCCAGCCGTCGCAGAACCAGAGCCAGCCGGCCCCGCTGAAGTTCGGTGGATCAGCCCCTCCGACGACCCTCGAGGGTCTGCTCAACTCGTTGAAGGCGGGGAACGCGTCATGAGTCGATCCCAAGGCGGGGCAAGGCCCCGCCCAATCGCCGCCGTGCTGCTCCTCATCGTCACCGTCCTGTTCGCGTCGGGCTGCAAGTTCGACGGGGCGTACGACCTGCCCTTGCCGGGAAACAAGGTCGCGTCCGGCGACGGCTACGAGGTCACGGCGGACTTCGCGGACGCGCTGAACGTGGTGCCCCGCACGGCCGTGTTCGCCAACGACGTGCCCGTCGGGCAGGTCACCGAAGTCTCGCGGGTCGGCTGGCACGCCCGCGTCAAGTTCCTGGTGCGCAAGGACATCGACCTGCCGGAGAACGTCCAGGTCGACGTACGCCAGACCAGCCTGCTGGGGGAGAAGTACATCGCCCTGGTCGAGCCGGCGCCGGGTACGGCGAGCTCGAAGCGGCTCTCCGCCGGCGACGTCATCCCGCTCTCGCGCACCAGCCGCAACCCGGAGGTCGAGGAGGTCCTCGGCGCCCTGTCGATGCTCTTGTCGGGCGGCGGAGTCGGTCAGCTCAAGACGATCAGCCACGAGCTGAACAACATGATGAACGGCCGCCAGGACCAGGCGCGGCACCTGCTGGGCAACCTCGACCGGATGATCGGCGGGCTCGACAAGCAGAAGAACGACATCATCGGCGCGATGGAGTCGATCGACCGCCTCTCCTCGACCCTGGTCAAGGAGAAGGACGTCATCGGCGAGGCCATTGACAGCATGGGCCCGGCGCTGAAGGTGCTCAACCGCCAGCACAAGGCACTCATCACGATGCTGAAGCAGCTCGACAAGCTCGGCGTGGTGGGCACGCGGGTGCTCAACAAGAGCACCGACAACATCGTCGCCTCGCTGCGCCACCTGCAGCCCACGCTCACCAAGCTCGGCGATGCCGGCGACTCGCTGGCGACCGGCCTGTCGATGCTGGCCAGCTTCCCGTTCCCCAAAGAGGCGGCCAACATCGTTCGCGGCGACTACGCCAACGCCCTGTTCCACATGGACATCGACCTGAACAAGGCCATCAAGTCTCCGGGCGACGTGTTCCCCAACCTGATCAACCTGTGCAGTGCGACGCCGCTGAAGCCGCTCTGCGAAGGGTTGTCGCCGGCGTTGCAGGCAGTCTGCGGTGTCATCAAGGTCGGTGGAGTGGAGACGTTGCTCTGCCCTGACAGCAGCAAGCCCTCGAAGACGAACCCCACGTTGCCCAACCTGACTCCTCCCGCAGGCGGCGGCACGGGTTCCTCGGGCGGCCTTGGCGGCCTCGGCGGACTCCTTGGCCGAACGGGAGGTGGCTGAGATGACTCGTGGCGTCAAGGTCCGGCTGGTCGCCTTCCTCGTGCTCAGCGCGGTCGGCATCGTCTACGTGGCGGGCAGCTTCCTCGGACTCACCGACCGGTTGCTCGGCAAGGGGTTCTCCATCGAGGCCACCCTGCCCACCTCAGGCGGGCTGTTCACCGGCAGCGAGGTCACCTACCGCGGTGTCAAGGTCGGCAAGATCTCCGCGATGGACGTCACGCCCAAGGGACTCCGCGTCCGGATGGCGCTCAAGGACGGGACCAAGATCCCCCTCGACACGAAGATGCACGTGCACAACCTCTCGGCGGTCGGCGAGCAGTACCTCGACTTCGAGCCTTCCGACGACAACCCGCCGTACGCCAAGGCAGGGAGTGTCATCCACGGTGACGAGGCCAGCCTGCCGACGAGCGAGGAACTGCTGCTCACCCAGATGAACTCGATGGTCCAGTCCGTCAACGGCGCCGACCTGTCCACCGTTGTCGGCGAGGCCGGGACCATGTTCCGGAACACCGCGAACCCGCTTCAACGCATGGTCGACTCCGGTCAGCAGTTCGTCGACGCGGCAGCGGCGAACACCGACTCGACCATCACCCTGCTCGACACGGGTCGCACCGTGCTGCAGACACAGGCCGACCACGAGAAGGACATCCAGACCTTCGCGCGCGGCCTCGCGCAGCTCACCGGCACTCTGCGCACCTCCGACAAGGACATCCGGACGCTCCTCCAGGGAGGGCCGTCCGCTGTCCGTGAGGTCAACTCGCTGCTCAAGGGCCTCGAACCCACGCTTCCGGTCTTCCTGTCCAACCTGGTAACCACCAACCAGGTGTTGACCGCCAACATCCCCGCGCTCGAGCAGATGCTGGTGGTCTTCCCGCACGTGATCGCGGCCGGCTTCACCGGGACTCCGGGTGACGGCTACGGCCACATCAACCTGCAGTTCAACAACGACGTGCCCCCGTGCACCAAGGGCTACAAGCCGTCGTCCCAGTGGCGCCCGGCTACCGACACCAGCGATGCGCCGATCTACCCCGCCCAGTGCAAGTCGGGCCCGCCCCTGGAGATGCGCGGCTTCCGGGAGGCGCCGAAGTCCGGTGCTTCCTCCTCACCCGGCAGGGCCTATCGTGTCGCGTCGTACGATGCGAGAACGGGACAGGTCGACACCGGCAACGGACAGAAGCTGGTCGTCGGCACCGGAGGAGGACTGCACACGGTGTTCGGGGACGACAGTTGGACATGGATGCTGACGGGACCGGTGACGGCGAATGACTGATCCTGCCACCAGCGCAGGACCAGCGGGTACGTCGTGGCGGTGGGCCAACATCGTGCTGATGCTGGTCGCCCTGCTCTTGATAGTGACCTCGATCCTGCTCTTCACCAAGGGCGCCGCAGCCACTCCCGGCGACACCCGGGCGGAGACCCTGTCGCGCCAGTACGACGAGGTCACCAAGGCCGCGCGCGCGGAGACGCTGGCCTTCCTGACCGTCAACTACAAGGACATGGACCCCCTCATCGACAAGGTCCTGGCCGGCGCGACCGGCACGTTCAAGGAGCAGTACGAGGCCGCCAAGGGCAATCTCAAGACCACGGCCCAGCAGGGTCAGTCGGTGGCCACCGGAGAGGTGAAGGCTGTCGGCATCAGTGACATCGACGCAGACACGGCGGTCGTGTTCGTCGGCGCCGACGGGTCGGTCAAGAACAAGTCCACGAAGGGCAAGGCCCAGCCGCGCGCCTACCGCTTCAAGCTGACCATGGTCAACAAGGGCGACAAGTGGCTCACCTCCGACCTGCAGATCCTGAGCTGACATGAGTGACCTCCAGCCCGACGAAAAGGTCTGCCCGTACTGCGCCGAGGTCATCAAGGCAGCCGCGGTCAAGTGCCGCTACTGCCAGAGCGACCTGGCCGACGCACCCACCGACACCCCCACCGGCACTGACGAGTCGACGCCCGTGGCGACCCCCGCCGACGCCTCCGAGCCGCCGCCGCCCGTGCCCACACCGGACGAGGCGGACGAGGTGGACGACGACGAGAGCGCTGCACCGCCACCCCCGCCCGCCCCGGAGGCAGCGCCCGCGAGGGTGCCGTTCCTCGCCAGCGGACGACTGCTCGCCTCCCTGGTGATCCTCTGCCTCGTGCTGGCCGGCGTCGCGGGCTACGCCTGGTGGCGCAGCGAGCACCCCGAAGAGGGAGCCGCTCCCGACGGTGCGATCACCTCCTCGCAGGCGCGCGATGCCGGCATGCAGGCGGCGGCCCAGCTGACGCAGAAGGTGCTGTCCTACGACTGGAAGACGCTGGACGCCGACATCAAGGCCGCTGAGGCGGTGAGCGCGCCCAGCTTCCGCAGCGAGTACGCGAAGACGATGGGCGACGTGAAGGCCCAGACCGTCAAGAACCAGGTGAAGCTGACCGCCGAGGCGGCCGCCACCTCGATCGTGTCCGCCACCAAGAACAAGGTGGTGGCGCTGGTCTTCGTCAACCAGGTGACCACTGCGAGGGGCACCACCAACCAGCGGGTCGACAGCAGCCGGGTGTTGGTCACACTCACCCGCGGTGATGGAGACTGGCGCGTATCGAAGCTGAAGCCGTTCTGATAAATTAGAACACGTTCCAGTTCTGACGAAAGGGTGAGCGTTGACCGATCCGGCATCAACGTCCGAACTGGAGACCGACCTGCTCATCGTGGGCGCAGGCCCCGCGGGGCTGTTCGGCGCCTACTACGCGGGCTTCCGAGGCATGAGCGTGGCCGTGGTTGACTCCCTGCCCGAGCTGGGCGGCCAGGTGTCAGCCCTCTATCCGGAGAAGCTCATTCTCGACGTCGCGGGGTTCCCGAGCATCAAGGGACGCGAGCTGGTCGAGGAACTGGTGGCACAGGCAGCGAGTGCGAAGCCGACGTACCTGCTCGACCGCACCGCCACCGCCCTGAAGTCACACGAAGAGGGCGTCCGGATGGACCTCGACGACGGCACGGTCATCAACGCCAAGGTCGTCATCATCACCGCGGGCATCGGGAAGTTCACCCCTCGGGCGCTCCCCGCGGGTGACGGGTGGGAGGACCGCGGGCTGGTCTTCTTCGTCCCGTCGTTCGCCGAGTACGCCGGCCGTGACGTCGTCATCGTCGGCGGCGGGGACAGCGCCTTCGACTGGGCGCACAGCCTCGAGCCGATCGCGAAGTCGGTGACGCTGGTGCACCGCCGGGACAAGTTCCGGGCACACCAGGCCACGGTCGACGCGGTGATGGCGAGCGACACCGAGATCATCACGAAGGCGCAGGTCACGGCACTGAACGGCGAGCACCACGTCGAGAGCGTCGAGATCACCACCAACGACGGCGACGTGATCACGCGACCGGCGCAGTCCGTGGTCGCAGCGCTCGGCTTCATCGCCGACCTCAGCGCGATGGAGGAGTGGGGCCTCGACTTCGAGAAGCGGCACATCAAGGTCGACATGGCGATGCGTACCAACGTGCCGCGGATCTTCGCGGCCGGCGACATCACGGAGTACGACGGCAAGGTGCGCCTGATCGCTGTCGGGTTCGGCGAGGTCGCGACGGCCGTGAACAACTCGGCCGTTCTCGTGGACCCCGATGCGCACGTCTTCCCGGGCCACTCGAGCGACGGGTCGTAGTCGATGGTGTCCGGGCGCAACACGGTGCAGATGAGCGAGGAGGAGATCGAGCAGTTCCTCGTCGACAACATGAAGGTGCAGATCGCCACCATCGGTCCGGACGGCACCCCACACCTGACGACGTTGTTCTACGTGCTCGAGGACGGACTGCTGGCGTTCTGGACCTACGGCCGCTCCCAGAAGGTGGTCAACCTGCGGCGCGACCCGCGGATCACCTGCCTGGTCGAGGACGGCGAGGACTACTTCGAGCTGCGCGGCGTGAGCATCCAGGGCAAGGCCCGCCTCGTCGAGGAGTACGACGAGATCCGCGCCCTCGGCGCCCGGGTGGCCAAGCGGATGGCCGGAGACGTGGATCTCGGAGACTTCGGCGACGAGATCGTCGAGAAGCAGGCACGCAAGCGGATCGGCATCGTGGTCGAGCCGGTCAAGGTCGCCAGCTGGGACCACCACAAGATGCGCGCCCTACCGGGCGAGAGCGGCGGTCATGGTTGAGCACGCAGGTACGTCACCGAACGACGGAGGAATGATGAAGAAGATCGTGGTCGACTTCGACCTGTGCGAGTCCAATGCGATGTGCGAAGCGCTCGCGCCGGACCACTTCCAGGTCGATGACGACGACTACCTGCAGATCCTCGACGAGAACGTCACCGACGAGAACCAGGCGCTGATCGAGCAGGCGGTCGCCTCGTGCCCCAAGTCGGCGATCAGCATCGTCGACGCCTGAGCCCACCAGCAGCCTCACCGCCCGCACCATCGTCCAGCAGTGCAAGGAGCCCGGCCACACCATGCCCCAAACCCCTGATCCGAAGACCTCCCTCGAAGGCCGCGTGGCGGTCGTCACCGGCGCCGGGGCCGGCCTCGGTCGCGCCGAAGCCGTGGCCATGGCCAGGGCCGGGGCCAGCGTCGTCCTCAACGACCTCCCGGGTGCAGCCGAGGAGGCCGCCGAGGAGGTGCGGACGCACGGAGTCGAGGCCATCGTGGTCCCCGGCGACGTGGGGGAGCGCGCCACCGCAGACGCGATGCTCCAGACGGCCGCCGAGAAGCTGGGTGGCCTCGACGTCGTCGTGAACAACGCCGGCATCACGCGGGACAAGATGCTGTTCAACATGTCCGACGACGACTTCGACCTCGTACTGAAGGTGCACCTGCGCGGGCACTTCCTGCTCTCGCGCAACGCAGCGGCGTACTGGCGCGGGCGCTTCAAGGAGACCGGCGAGTCCGTCGACGCGGCGGTCGTCAACACCGCTTCGGAGGCGTTCCTGGGAGGGTCGCCCGGACAGGCCAACTACGCCGCAGCCAAGGGCGGCATCGCAGCCCTCACCCTGTCGACAGCGCGCGGACTGTCCCGGGTGGGGGTCCGGGCCAACGCCATCTGCCCGCGGGCCCGCACCGCCATGACCGCCGACGTCTTCGGCGAGGACGAGTCCGGCCAGGCGGTCGACCCGTACTCCGCGGACCACGTCGCCCCACTCGTCGCCTACCTGGCTTCGCCCGCCGCCGCACGCATCACCGGCCAGGTGTTCGTCGTGTACGGCGGGATGGTGGCCCTGCTCGCGGCGCCGGTCGTCGAACAGCGTTTCGATGCAACGGGCGACCTCTGGGACCTCGACTCGCTCGACCAGAGCCTCGGGAGCTACTTCGCCGACCGCGATCCCGCGGTCGGCTTCGCCGCCGACTCGGTCATGAACCTCTCCTGAGACAAGGAACGAACTGACATGGACAGACTCGCAGGCAAGCGCGCCATCATCACCGGAGCGGCCCAGGGACAGGGTGCGGCGATCGCGCGCGCCTTCGTCGCCGAGGACGCCCAGGTCGTCATCGCGGACATCGCCGAGGAGGCGGGTCAGGCACTGGCCGACGAGCTGAACGCGCTCGATCCCGATCGTCCGGACGCGGCGTACTTCCGCCGCCACGACGTGAGCGACGAGGCCTCCTGGCAGGCCCTCGTCGCGGACGCCAACGAGCGTTTCGGGCCGGTCAACGTGCTGGTCAACAACGCCGGCATCCTGCGCTTCGCCGAAGTGGAGCGGATGGAGGTCGAGGAGTACATGCTCCTGTTCAACATCAACCAGCTCGGCTGCTTCCTCGGGATGAAGTCCGTCGCGCGCACCATGCGCAAGAACGGCGGCGGCTCGATCGTGAACGCCTCGTCGATCGAGGGACTCGGCGGGATGGCGATGTGCACGGCGTACGCCGCGACCAAGTTCGCCATCCGCGGCATGACCAAGTCGGCGGCGATGGAGCTCGGCCCCAAGGGCATCCGGGTCAACTCGGTGCACCCCGGCATGATCGACACCGGGATGACCCGCATCCACGGCGGCGACGCCGCGATGGAGTACGGCGCCACCAAGGTCGCCCTCAAGCGAGTAGGCCACCCGGTCGACGTAGCCCCGGCCTACGTCTACCTGGCCAGCGACGAGTCCAGCTTCGTCACCGGAGCGGAGCTCGCCATAGATGGTGGGGCCACAGCAACTCATGCCTTTGGCGGATGAGAGACAGGCCGACCGGGTTGAAATGGTTAGTGCGAGCCCTAGCGAGCGCCAACCATTTCTGCCCTGTCGGCACAACTACAGGAGACCGTGAGCCGAAAAGCAACCAACGATCAGAGGAAGCCCAATCAGCGGAAGGCCGATCAGCGCAGGATCAGGCGAACTGCGGTCGCGAGGTGCTCGGAGACCTCTTCGGCGCTCAGGCGGCCGGTGACCCAGGAGACGAGGGCGGCCAGCCAGACATCGCTGATCACCCTCGCGACGGCGATCTCCTCGTCGGTGGGGTCGGTCCCCTCGACGTACGCGTCGCCCTGCATGGCGCGGTTGAGCATCGAGGTGAGCTTGAGGCCGACTACGTGGATCTCGCTGGCGACGGTGGAGTCGGCGAACATGAACGCGCGGGTGAGGGCCTCGGTCAGCTGCGGCTCGCGCTGCAGCCCGCGGGTGGCGCGGGTCAGGACGTATTGAACGCGGTCGGCCGGGGT
This sequence comes from uncultured Actinomycetota bacterium, assembly GCA_963742785.1. Lineage (GTDB taxonomy): Bacteria > Actinomycetota > Actinomycetes > Propionibacteriales > Nocardioidaceae > Marmoricola. The sequence continues at coordinate 126,169 of CAVUNI010000003.1, read as the reverse complement.
GTCGCCGGGCATCACCCGGCGGCCGAGGTTGGCCTCGGTCTCCTCGAACTGGCGCGCGAGGGCCGAGACGAGGAGATGGATCTTCGACGGGAAGTAGCGGTAGAGGGTGCCGAGGGCCACGTCGGCCTGCTCGGCGACGGCGCGCATCTGCACGGCGTCGAAGCCACCCTTGGAGGCGAGCGAGACCGTCGCATCGAGGATCCGGCGGCGGCGATCACGCTGCGCGGCCGAGCCCAGGTCGTCGTGGGTCAACGAGCTCACGGTGGCCAAGATCCTCACCTCCCGGACGTGATTTCTTCGTCAGCCTCCTCCGCAGAATCGGTCTGCGGACCCTGTCCGAGGCTATCAGTCAGGTCCGGCATAATAGAAACACGTTCCAGTTACGCACATGGCGGTCCCACACCGGTCCTGGACAGGGAAAAACCGGACGGGTCCCCGGGAAGGCGCCACTTGCGCATCGCACTCTTGTCCTACCGCAGCAAGCCCCATTGTGGCGGTCAGGGCGTCTACATCCGTCATCTCAGCCGTGAACTGGTCGCCCTCGGACATTCCGTCGAGGTCTTCTCCGGTCAGCCCTATCCCGACCTCGACGAGGGCGTGACGCTGACCAAGGTTCCGAGCCTCGACCTCTATCGCGAACCCGATCCGTTCCGTACGCCGAAGCCGTCGGAGATCCGTGACCTGATCGACGTCGAAGAGGTCCTGACGATGTGGACGGCCGGGTTCCCCGAACCGAAGACCTTCTCGAAGCGGGTCGCCCGGCTGCTCCGTGAGCGACTCGACGACTTCGATGTCGTGCACGACAACCAGGTGCTCGGCTACGGGATGCTGGACATCGCGGAGATGGGCTTCCCCCTGATCACCAGCATCCACCACCCGATCACCTTCGACCGGCGCATCGACATCGAGGCCGCCACCACCTGGCGCAAGAAGCTGACCCTGCGCCGCTGGTACGGCTTCCTGCGGATGCAGGGCAAGGTCGCGCGGAAGGTCGGCCGGATCCTCACGGTCTCGGAGTCGAGCCGTCGCGACATCGTGGCGGACTTCGGCGTGGACGACGCGAACATCCAGGTCATCCCTCTCGGCGTCGACGACGTGTTCAGACCTCCCACGAAGCCCCGCGTGCCGGGCCGCATCGTCGCCATGGCGAGCGCGGACGCCCCCATGAAGGGCATCGCCACCCTGCTCGAGGCCTTCGCCAAGCTCCGCACCGAGCGCGAGCTCGAGCTGTTGCTGGTCGCCAGGCCGACGCCGGGTGGACGCACGGAGCGGCTGATCGACGATCTCGGCATCGCCGAGCACGTCACGTTCGTCAACGGCATCAGCGACCAGGAGCTCGTCGAGGTGATGGGGTCGGCCGAGGTGGCCTGTGTGCCGTCGCTCTACGAGGGCTTCTCGTTGCCCACGGCCGAGCTGATGGCCTGCGAGACCCCGCTGGTGGTCAGCCGGGCGGGTGCGATCCCCGAGGTCGTGGGGCCCGACGGCGAGTGCGCCGACCTGGTGACGCCCGGCGACGTCGGCGAGCTCGAGCGGGCGATCGCCGCCCAGCTCGACGACCCGGAGAGGCGTGAGCGGCTCGGCAAGGCCGGGCGTGCCCGCGTGCTCGACCGCTTCAGCTGGCACGCGGTGGCGGTGGCGACCGCGGCGGCGTACGACCGAGTGGTTTCGACAAGCTCGACCCGGCGCATCGAGGAGAAGCATGCTGACCGTTGACTTCAACCGCCTGGGCCTGCGGCCCGGCGACCGCGTGATCGACATGGGCTGTGGTGCCGGGCGGCACGCGTACGAGATGTACCGCCGTGGGGCCGACGTGATCGCCTTCGACCAGGACGGCGACGAGCTCGCGAACGTGCTCGAGCTGTTCGGCGCGATGAAGGATGCGGGCCAGGTCCCCGAGGGAGCCGAGGCCGACATCAAGGAGGGCGACGCGCTCTCGTTGCCGTTCGCGGACGGCGAGTTCGACCGCGTCGTGGCCTCCGAGGTGCTCGAGCACATCCCCGCCGACATCCAGGCCATCGAGGAGCTGGTGCGGGTGCTGCGGCCCGGCGGGACGATGGCGGTCACGGTGCCGCGCTGGCTGCCGGAGCTGGTCTGCTGGAAGCTCTCCGACGACTACCACAACGTGCCTGGCGGTCACATCCGGATCTACTCCGACAAGGAGCTGATCGGGAAGCTGGTGAACGCCGGCATGGTTTTCGAGGGCAAGGACCATGCCCACGGGCTGCACTCGCCCTACTGGTGGCTCAAGTGCGCCGTCGGCGTCACCAACGACGACAACCCGCTGGTGAGGGCCTACCACCAGGTGCTGGTGTGGGACATCATGCGCACGCGCGGCTGGAGCACGCTCACCCGTGGTGCCGAGAAGGTGCTGAACCCGCTGATCGGCAAGAGCATGGTGCTCTACCTGCGCAAGCCGGAGACGCCCGACCAGTGACCGAGCCCGTGACCCGCATCCACCCGATCCCGTCGGTCGAGGGCGTGCTCTCGCGCGCGCAGGTGGCGCAGACCGCTGCGTCGATCGCCTCCATGCAGGAGGCCGACGGGGCGGTGCCGTGGACGGTCGGTGAGCACGTCGACGTGTGGAACCACGTCGAGGCGGCGATGGCGATGATGGTCGCCGGCGAGGTCACCTCCGCGGAGGCGGCGTACGACTGGTGCCGGCGCAACCAGCGTCACGACGGCTCCTGGGCCCTGAAGACCGTGGCCGGGCAGGTCGAGGACGCGAGCGGCGAGACCAACATGTCGGCGTACCTCGCAGTCGGCGTGTGGCACCACTGGATGTTGCAGCGCGACTTGCCCTTCGTGGAGCGGATGTGGCCCGTCGTACGACGAGCGCTGGACTTCGTGGTCGGCATGCAGCTGCCGTTCGGCGGCATCGCCTGGTCGCAGGAGTGGGACGACCACGGGCCCGCGCGGGTCAACCGTGACGCACTGCTGGCCGGGTCGTCGAGCATCTACCAGTCGCTTCGCGCCGGGGTGGCGCTGGCAGACCTGATTGACCAGCCGCAACCGGAGTGGGAGCTTGCGGGCGGTCGCCTCGGGCACGCGCTGCGCGACCACCGCGACCTGTTCCTGGACAAGTCGACGTTCTCGATGGACTGGTACTACCCGGTCCTCGGCGGCGCCGTCCGTGGCCAGGCTGGCATCGACCTGTTGGCCGCGCGCTGGGACGACTTCGTGGTGCCGGGGCTCGGGATCCGCTGCGTCGACACCAACCCGTGGATGACCGGTGCGGAGACCTGCGAGCTGGTGATGGCGCTGGACTGCCTCGACGACCGCGAGAAGGCCCTGCAGCTGTACGCCGACATGCAGCTGCTGCGCCACGAGAACGGCAGCTACTGGACCGGCTGGGTCTTCCCCGACGACGTGTTCTGGCCGGGGGAGCAGACGACCTACACGGCAGCGGCGGTGATCCTGGCCGCCGACGAGCTGTCCCGTACCTCACCGGCTTCGGGGATCATGCGCGGCGAGACCCTGTCGGCCCACTTCCGCGAGATCGCGCTGGAGTGTGGCTGTCCGGACGACGCCTCAGCCGACGTCTTCTCCGGCCGCTCCTGAAGATCGGGTCAGCACCCGCATCGACCCGACCGTGCCGTCGGGGGTGAACGCGCCTCCATCGACGGCGCGCTGCCACACGTGGAGGGGCGCCTGGCCGCCGTCCTCGGGTCGCTCGAACACGTCGTGGATGACCAGGACGCCGCCGGGCTGCACCCATCGCGCGAACCCGCTGTAGTCGTTCTGCGCGTGCACCTCTGCATGACCGCCGTCGATGAACAGCAGCGCGAGCGGCGTACGCCAGTGGCCGGCGACGGTGGTGGATCGCCCGACGATCGCGACGACCTCGTCCTCCAGACCGGCCGCGGCGATGGTCCGGCGGAAGACAGGCAGGGTGTCCATCAGGCCGGACTCCTCGTCGACGAGGCTCGTGTCGTGGTGCTCCCAGCCGGCCTGATTCTCCTCCGAGCCGCGGTGGTGGTCGAGGGTGAACACGGTGCTTCCCGTCGAGCGGGCGGCCGCGCCGAGCCAGATCGCGGACTTGCCGCAATAGCTGCCGATCTCCAGCGCCGGGCCGTCGCCGAGGTGGGCCACCGCCGTCGCGTGCAGGAACGCGCCCTCCTCGTCGGGCATGAATCCCTTGGCCAGGCGCGCGTGCTCGAGCAGGTCGTCGGGCATCCCGGGGGGTGTGGCAGTCACGGGCCGCAGCCTAGGCCGGTGCTTGCGTCATACGAACTGTTGCCTTGTGGCCACGTTTCGTATGACACAAGCGCAGGTGCAGGGGAGCGGGGGTCATGGCATGATTGGAACACGTTCTAGTTTTCGGTTCGACAAGCCCAACCAGCGAGGGGAGTCAGCGTGCCGATCGGGATCAGCGACGACCACGTCGAGCTGGCCGACGCCTTCGGCAAGTGGGCTGCGTCGCTCGGCGGGATCGAGGCTGCCCGGGCGGCCGAGGACGACCCGGCGGCTATGTTCGCCGAGCAGGCGGCCGCCGTGGCGGAGATGGGACTGGCCGGCATCGCGGTGCCGGAGGAGTTCGGGGGAGCCGGCGGCTCGCTGGTGGACCTCGCGGTGGCGCTCGAGGCCGCTGCCGGCGCGCTGGTGCCGGGGCCGTTGCTCGGTACGGCGGTCGCGTCGGTGGCCCTCGGTGACCTCGCGGGTCCAGTGGCCTCGGGGGAGATGCGCGTCGCGCTCGCCCTCGGCGGTGGCGTGGTCCACGACGCACCCGGCGCGACGCACGCACTCGTGGTGCGCAAGGACGATGTCGTGCTCGTGGCGCTCGATGGAGCCGACCTCACCCCGGGAACGTCCCCGGACCTGACCCGTCGCTCGTCCGTCGGCGACCTGACGACACTCGACGGCACCGTGGTCCGCGGTCTCGAGCCGGCGCGGTTGCGCGCCCTCGTCGTGACGCTGGCCGCGGCCGAGGCGTCGGGAGTGGCGCGCTGGTGCCTCGACACCGCCGTGGAGTACGCCGGGGTGCGCGAGCAGTTCGGCAAGAAGATCGGCGGCTTCCAGGCCATCAAGCACCTGTGTGCCGAGATGCTCGAGGCGAGCGAGTCGGTCACCGCTACGGCGTGGGACGCCGCCAGGGCGATCACCGACGATGACCCACAGCACGAGTTCGCTGCGCTCGTCGCCGGCGCGGTCTGCTTCGACGGCGCGGTGTCCGTGGCCAAGGACTGCATCCAGGTGCTCGGCGGCATCGGCTTCACCTTCGAGCACGAGGCCCACTTCTACTTTCGGCGCGCGGTCGCGCTGCGCAGCATGCTCGGCCAGTCCAGCTCGTACGCCGCCCGGCTGGCCGACCTCGCCGCGAGCGGCGTACGCCGGCACCTGCAGGTCGACCTCGACGACGTGCACGACAGCCAGCGCGCCGAGGTGCGTGGCCGGGCCGAGCAGATCGCTGCGCTGCCGGACGACGAACGCCGTGGCGCGCTCGCCGAGGCGGGCTACCTGACTCCACACTGGCCGGCGCCGCACGGCCTCGGTGCCGACCCTGTCCTCCAGCTGCTCATAGACGAGGAGCTGGACCGGGCCGGCGTACGGCGTCCCGACCTCAAGATCGGGGCCTGGGCGGCGCCGACGGTCATTGCCCACGGCAGCGAGGAGCAGCGCGACCGCTTCGTCGGGCCGACCTTGCGCGGGGAGATCGAGTGGTGCCAGCTGTTCAGCGAGCCGGGAGCCGGGTCCGACCTCGCGTCGCTGCGCACCAGGGCCGTGAGGGACAACGACGGGTGGCGGCTCTCCGGACAGAAGGTGTGGACCTCTCTGGCCCATCAGGCCGACTGGGGCGTCTGCCTCGCGCGAACCAACCCCGACGTGAAGCAGCACGCCGGGATCACCTACTTCCTGGTGGACATGACGAGCCAGGGCATCGAGATCCGGCCGCTCCGCGAGCTCACCGGCGAGGCGATGTTCAACGAGGTCTTCCTCGACGACGTGTTCGTGCCCGACGAGTGCGTCGTGGGCGAGGTCGACGGCGGCTGGAAGCTCGCGCGCACCACCCTCGCCAACGAACGTGTCGCGATGGCGGGGTCACACCTCGGTGACTCACCCGAGCGGGCCGTCTCCCTGCTCGCCTCGGGAGAGACCGGCGCACGCAGTGACATCGGCCGGGCCGTGGCCTGGGCGACGGTGGTCTCCCTGCTGGCGACGCGCTCGACGCTGCGCTCGCTGGAGGGTCAGGGGCCGGGGCCGGAGTCGAGTGTGGCCAAGCTGGTCGGCGTCCGCAGCCGGCAGGACTCTGCCGAGCTCGTCGTCACCCTGCTCGGCGATCGGCTGTTCACCGGCGACGATCTCGCGCGCGAGGCGTTGCACGAGCAGCTGATGACCCGCTGCCTCTCGATCGCGGGCGGCACCACGCAGGTGCTCCGCAACGTCGCGGGTGAGCGGATCCTCGGGCTACCCCGCGGCTGACGTCTCGCCCGACTTCTGCTCCGCCTCGGGCCCGTTCTCGGCCAGCCAGCGCGCGCGATGGTGCAGCAGCCAACGCTCGACGGCCTTGATCACGTGGTGGCTCCGGATCGAGCCGAACACCTCGAAGGCGTGCTGGGTGCCCGGGAACTCCGCGTAGGTCACGGTCGCCTTCGACTCCTCCTTGAGGGCGTCGACGAACGCGCGTGCCTGGCGGACCTTCACCAGTGAGTCGTTGGCGCCGTGGAGCACGAAGAAGTCGGGGGCGTCGGGGGAGACGTGCGCGAGCGGTGAGGCGTTGACGAACTCGTCGAGGTGCTTGCCCGGGTCCTTCTTGAAGACCCGTGGCCCCAGGAACCAGTCGCGCAGCTCGATGGCGGCTCGGTCACCGGTGAGGCCGGCCAGGTCGTAGACGCCGTAGAACGGCACGCAGCCCGCAACGCTGGTGTCGGCGCCCTCGAAGCCGGGCTGGTAGTCCGGTTCTCCCGGAGTCAGGGCTGCGAGCGCAGCCAGGTGCCCGCCGGCCGAGCCGCCGGTGACAACGAGGTACGACGGGTCCCCGCCGTACGACGCGATGTTCTCGCGGGTCCAGGCGATCGCCTTCTTCACATCGACGATCTGCGCCGGGAACGGATGCTTGGGGGCGAGCCGGTAGTTCATGGCCACGCAGACCCAGCCGCGCCGTGCCATCCGGTTCATCAGCAAGAGGCCCTGCTGCTCCTTGGTGCCGATCGTCCAGCCGCCGCCGTGGACCTGCACCAGCACCGGCGCGTTCTCGAGGTCGACTTCCCTGGGCCGGTAGATGTCCAACCGGGCGCGCTTGCCGCCGGCGGTGTAGTTGATGTCGCGGATGACTTCGACATCGGGCTTGACCATCTTGAACGGACGGGCGAGCTCACGCATCGGCGTCTTCAGGTCGTCGGCGTTGGGGGGCTCCTCGAGCGCCTCGAGATAGTCCTCGCCGAGCCCGTCGCGCAGGGTCGTCTCGACGTGGGTGGCCGAGCGGCTGGCGTTGACGATGAGGTAGCCGAGACCGCCGGCAGTGATCGCTGCGAGGGCGAGTCCGGCCCGGTCAGGACCCCCGTCACGCGCCCGGCGTACGGACAGCTCGGCGGCGGCGTCCGCCGCACTGGCCGCCAGCAGCTGTGGCGCCAGCTCGCTCGCCAGCCAGCCGGCGAAGAAGGCCGGGATCGAGGCGAAGCGCCCGCCCAGGGGGCGCAGGGCGTTGGCCGTCAGGGCCGCGGTGACGAGCTGGCGGCGTCGAAATCCCATGATCCGAGGCTACGGGGAGGAACGCCCTCATAAGGTGTGAGAAGGGCGACCCTGGGATAACTAGAACGTGTTCCAAGATGCAGTCTAGAATCCGCCCATGGACCGCCTGAGTGGACTCGACGCAAGCTTCCTCTACCTCGAGAGCTCTGCCCAGCTCCTGCACGTCTGCGGCGTGATCGTGCTCGACCCGGACACCATCCCGGGTGGCTACTCGTTCGACACCTTCAAGGACGAGGTCGAGCGCAGGATCGCGGACGTCCCGATGTTCCAGCGCAAGCTCAAGCAGGTGCCGCTCGGCATCGACCACCCGGTGTGGGTCACCGACGACGACTTCGACATCGACCGCCACGTGCACCGGATGGCGCTGCCGTCGCCCGGCGGCGACCGTGAGCTGGCCGACCTGTGCGGTCACATGGCGGGGATCCCGCTGGACCGGTCGCGACCTCTCTGGGAGTTCGTGATCATCGAGGGCCTCGAGTCGGGCAAGGTCGCGATCTTCACCAAGATGCACCACTGCACCGTCGACGGCGTCTCGGGAGCCAATGCGATCTCCTACCTGTGCAGCCTGGAGCCGGACGCTCCGCCGCTCGAGACAGCCCCCAAGAACGGCGTGGACCCGCGTACGCCGGGCGACGCCGAGCTGTTCGCGCGCGGTGTCCTCACCAACCTCGGCAAGCCGGTGGCCGTGGCCAGGCTGGTGGGACCCACGGCCGGCGTACTGACCAAGACCATCGGCCGCGCCCGCAGCGGGACCGCGATGGCCGCACCTCTGCGAGCCCCACGCACCTCCTTCAACGGCACCATCACCGGACATCGCACGGTCGCCCTCGAGGACCTGTCGCTGGACAAGATCAAGGAGATCAAGAACGCGGTCCCCGGGGCCACGGTCAACGACGTCGTCCTCGCGCTGTGCGGCGGAGCGCTGCGTCGCTACCTGGAGGAGCGCGGCGAGCTGCCCGACAGCTCGCTGGTGGCCTCCGTACCTGTCTCCGTGCGAGGCGAGTCGAAGCACGAGGGCGGGAGCAACAAGGTCTCGACGATCTTCTCCCGCCTCGGCACCGACATCGAGGACCCGCTGGACCGGCTGGCCCAGGTCTCGGAGGGCAACACCAACGCCAAGGACCACCACAAGACGATCCCGGCCGACACCCTCCAGGACTGGGCCGAGTTCGCTGCGCCGCGGACGTTCGGGCTGGCGGTGCGGATGGTGTCCTCGCTGCGCCTGGCCGACAGCGGTCCGGTGATCCACAACCTGGTGATCTCCAACGTCCCCGGCCCACCGGTGCCGTTGTACTTCATCGGCGCAAGGATCGAGGGCCTCTACCCCCTCGGCCCGGTCTTCCACGGCGCCGGGCTGAACATCACCGTGATGTCGAGCGACGGCAAGGTGCACGTCGGCGCCATCGCCTGCCGAGAGCTGGTGCCGCAGCCCTGGAAGCTCACCGACCAGTTCCCCGAGGAGCTCGAGTCGCTCCACAAGGCGGCCACCAGCGGCCGTAAGCCGAAGAAGGCAGCGCCCAAGAAGAAGACCGCGGCGAAGAAGAAGAAGCCGACCACCAAGACCGGATAGTCCCTAACGAACGGACCCTTGTGAGTGTTGAAAGGGGTCCGAACACTCGGGACTATCCGGAATTACGCATCCAGCCGCTGCCGGTCCGCGATCCGGGCGGCGGTGACGTTGACGGCCTCGAGGAAGGTCGGGATGAAGCGGTCGGACTGTACGACGCACCCGGCGTGGCCGCAGGGCGCCTCGTGCACCGTTGCGCCGGGGATCCGCGCAGCCAGCCGGCGTTGGCGCGCCGGAGGGATGGCCCGGTCCTTGCTGGGGATGACCACGGCGGTCGGCACGTCGATCCGCGACAGCCACGGCGTCGAGTGGTGGCGCCCGAGCGCGGCGACGGCCTGGGCGACGGCCCACGGGCTGGTGCTGCGCCACTCCTCGAGGGCCCACTGGGCCAGGTCGATCTCGGGGAGGTTGAGCGCCTCGGCGGTCGACCGGGTGGCGCGGCGTACCGTCCTGGACTTCGAGAGGGTCCGTAGCGCACCCATGCTCAGCTCCATGCCGGCGTGGAAGACGCTCTCGCTCCTCTTGGTGCGGAAGTGGTCGGTCGTGGCGGCCAGCACGAGACCGCCCACCAGATCGGGATGCTGGCGCCAGGTGCGCTGCGCGATGACCGAGCCCATCGAGTAGCCCGCGACGATGGGGTCCTCGAGGCCCAGCTCGGTGATCACCGCGGCCACGTCGTCGGCGCAGTCGTGGAGCGTGAAGCTCTCGGAGATGATCCCGCGGCCGTGCCAGCGCTGGTCGAAGACCACGACGTGGTACCGCTCCGCCAGGGCGTGCACCGCCGGGAACCAGGTCAGCATCCCGGTGCAGCCGACGGCGTGCAGCAGCACGATCGTCTGCGCTCCCGGAGGCCCGGGCAGCTCGGTGAGCCAGGTGCGGCCGCGACGAGGCAGCTGCAGCCAGCGGCCCTGGGGGATCTCGACATCGGGGAGCGCGACGTAGGGGTCGAGCTGTTTGCGGATGGCTCTGCCGAGACAGCTCGCTGCCTTCGACATCACATGGTCCTCCGGTTGCGGTTGTCGGGCGGATCCCTAGACTAGAACAGGTTACAGTTTCTGACGTGAAGGGGCCTGCATGAGCGACGACGTGTTGGGTGAGATCCGCTCGGTGCTCACCGACGTCCTCGACAAGGGCCCCGAGGAGATCGCAGCCAGCTGGGCCGCCTGCGCGGAAGCCGGACTGCTGGGTCTCGCTGCTCCGTCCGACCACGGTGGTGAGGGTCTGGGCCCGGCCGAGGTCGGCGTGCTCGTGCGCGAGGTGGCCGCCCGCGCCCGAGACCTGCCGTTCCGCGAGACGCTCGGCTGCGGCCTGCTGACCCTCGTTCGCAGCGGTACGCCGGAACAGCAGGAGACCTTCATCCCGCAGATCGTCTCCGGCCGGCTCCTCGTCGCGCCGGCCCTCAACGAGCCCGGACGTGCCCTGCCGGCGGCACCTGCGACCCGCTTCGAGGACGACCGGCTGACCGGCCGCAAGATCGCCGTGTCGACGTTCGAGCAGCTGCCAGACCTGACCACGTTGCTGCTGGTCTCCGCCTCCGATGCGAGCGGCGGCCCCGTCGTCGTACTCGTGGACCCGAAGAGCGACGGCGTCTCGCGTACGACGACGCCGAGCTCGCGAGGGAGCGACGCCGAGGCGACCTACGAGTTCGACGGAGCACCTGTACTCGGCGTCCTCGCCGAAGGAGCGGCGGACGTGCTCCGTGAGCACGCCCTTGCCGCTCTGCTTCTCCAGGGCGACGGACTGCTCGCGGGAGCACGCGATCTCACCGCCGGCTACATCAAGGAGCGGACCCAGTTCGGCCGACGGCTGGCCGAGTTCCAGGGTGTCGCGATCCAGATGGCCGAGGTCTACGTCGCCTCGCGGATGGTCACTCTCGCTGCCGAGGAGGCGTCGCGGCGGGTCGGTGTCGGGGAGCCGGCTGCCGACGACCTGGCCGTGGCCGCCTTCTGGTTCTGCGACCGCGCGCCGACCGCGCTGCAGACCTGTCACCACCTGCACGGCGGGATGGGTGTCGACGACACCTATCCGCTGCACCGCTACTTCGCCCGCGTGAAGGACGTGGCCCGGCTGCTCGGTGGCCCGGAGGCGACGCTCGAGGCGGTACCGGCCCGCGAGTCGGCCGACGCGAAGAACAGCGAGCTCACTGCCGAGGAGCGGGCCTTCAAGGACGAGGTGCGCAGCTACTTCTCCGGGCTGGTGTCGCGCGACGACCGGCTCGAGATGATGAGCGACCGGCACGGCGAGGCCTACCACCGGACCATCAAGCAGATGGGCGATGACCGGTGGATGGGGGTCGGCTGGCCCAAGGAGTACGGCGGCAAGGGTCTCGGCGTGATCGAGCAGCAGATCTTCGCCAACGAGGCTGCCCGGGGCGACGTACACCTTCCCGCCGTCACGCTGCAGACGGTCGGCCCGACCCTGCAGGCATTCGGCACCGAGAAGCAGAAGGACATGTTCCTCGGCAAGATCCTCGCCGGAGACGTGCACTTCGCGATCGGCTACTCCGAGGCCGATGCGGGCACCGACCTCGCCTCACTCCGGACGAGCGCGAAGCGGGACGGCGACGAATACATCGTGAACGGCCAGAAGATGTGGACCACCGGGGGCCATGCTGCCGACTACATCTGGCTCGCGGTGCGCACGGACCCGGATGCGCCCAAGCACAAGGGCATCTCGGTACTGATCGTGGACACCAAGGACCCCGGCTACTCCTGGACGCCGATCATCACCTCGGACGGCTCGCACCACGTCAACGCGACGTACTACAACGACGTGCGCGTGCCGGTCGACATGCTGGTCGGCGAGGAGAACGAGGGCTGGCGGCTGATCACCACCCAGCTCAACCACGAGCGGGTCATGCTCGGTCCGGCCGGACGCCTCGAGGGTCTCCGCGACCTCGTCGCAGAGTGGGCCGAGGACCGCACCGACGCGGACGGCACGCCGTTGCTCGAGATCGGCTGGGTCCGCGACACCCTCGCGCGGACGACCGCCGCCTTCCGGGTCAACGAGCTGCTCAACTGGCAGGTGGCCAGGACCGGCGCGACCGGGCGCGAGGCCATCGCCGACGCGTCGGCGTCGAAGGTGTTCGCCTCCGACGAGGTGCAGGTGCTCGGTCTGGCGCTGGAGAGCATCGTCACTGCGTACGGTGACCCGGCGGATCCCGACACCGCACAGCTGATGCACTACCTCGACGCGACGTCCAAGCGGAACCTGGTGCTCACCTTCGGCGGTGGCGTCAACGAGGTGCAGAGCGAGCTGATCTCGATGTTCGGCCTCGGCCTCCCGAAGGTTCCGCGATGACGCGGACCGAGACGCGGCTCCGCGACCACGACTGGATCATGCGGGAGACCGAGCGGCTCAAGGCGCTCGGTGAGACCGAGCGGCGGGAGGCGCGCGACCCGGTCAGCCAGCCGATCATCAACGCCTGGCTGGACGCGATGGAGGAGACCGATCCGCGGTTCACGCAGGGCGTCGCACCGCCCGCGATGGCACAGGTGTGGACGATGCCCGGACTCCGGGGCACCAGAGGAGCGGATGACCCCTTGTCGGGCGCGATGGAGATGCTCGACGAGGCCGGGTACACCTCCGTGCTGGGCACGAACTGCGACCAGACCTACGAGCGCTACCTGCGGGTCGGCGAAGCGGTGTCGGTGACGACCCGGCTCGACGCCGTCGTCGGGCCGAAGCAGACCGGTGTCGGGGAGGGCTACTTCGTCAGCACCCGGAACGTCTGGCGCGTCGGCGACGAAGTGGTCGCCTCGATGCTGTTCCGGGTGCTCAAGTTCAAACCACGTGATCGCGCGGCCGCTCCCGCTGGTCCCGACCGTTCGAAGATCATCAGGCCGGTGCGCAACCAGGACACCGACTTCTTCTGGGAGGGCACCAGACAAAGTGAGCTGCGCGTGCAGAAGTGCAACGCCTGCGGAGAGCTGCGCCACCCTCCGGGCCCGGTGTGCCCCACGTGCCACGCGATGGACCGCGGGTACGTCGTCGCGAGCGGTCGCGGCACGATCTTCAGCTTCCTCGTGCACCATGCGCCGCAGATGCCCGGCCGAGAGCTGCCGGTGACGATCGCACTCGTCGAGCTCGAGGAAGGGGTGCGGTTCGTCGCCGACGTACGCGGCAACCCGGAGGACCTCGCGATCGGCGACGCCGTCGCGGTGGCGTGGGACGAGGTCGACGACGAGCTGACCCTGCCGATCTGGGAGCTGGCCCGGTGAAGGGGACGGCATTGCCCGAGTGGGAGCTGCCGGTCACACCGACCCTCGTCGTGTCGACGGCGATCGCGACACGCGACTACCAGGACGTGCACCACGATCGCGACCTCGCGCAGTCTCACGGCTCCAAGGACATCTTCGTCAACATCCTCAGCACGACCGGGCTGGTGCAGAAGTACGTCGGCGACTGGGCACGCGAGGCGATCGGACCGGAGTTCGTCGTACGGTCGTGCGCCCTGCGGCTCGGCGCGCCGGCGCATCCCTACGACACGTTGAGCTTCTCGGGCGAGGTAACCGACGACACCGACGGCGTACTCACCATCGACGTGGTCGGTCGAGTCCCGCTCGGGGACCACGTCACCGCGAAGGTGGCGATCACTCGATGAGCCTCAGCGGCAAGGCGGCGATCGCCGGGATCGGGGCGACCGAGTTCTCCAAGGAGTCGGGCCGATCAGAACTGCAGCTGACGGCCGAGGCGACGCTGGCGGCGCTCGCGGACGCGGGGCTGGCCCCCGCGGACGTCGACGGGCTGGTCACCTTCACGATGGACAACAGCTCCGAGATCGCCCTGGCGCGGGAGCTGGGGATGGGGGAGCTGCGCTTCTTCAGCCGGATCAACTTCGGCGGCGGCGCTGCGTGCGCCACGGTCCAGCAGGCCGCCATGGCTGTCGCGATCGGTGTTGCCGACGTGGTGGTCTGCTACCGCGGGTTCAACGAACGCTCCGGCCAGCGGTTCGGCCAGGTGCAGAGCTGGGCCGCTCAGCAGGTGAACTCCAACGGCCTCGACAACGCATGGACCTACCCGCACGGGCTGTCCACGCCGGCGGCGACGGTGGCGATGCAGGCGCGGCGCTACATGCACGAGTACGGCGCTACCTCGGCCGACTTCGGCGCGGTCGCGGTCGCCGATCGCAGGCACGCCGCGAACAACCCGGATGCCTTCTTCTACGGAAAGCCGATCACTCTCGAGGACCACCAGGCGTCTCGGATGATCGCCGACCCGCTGCGCCTGCTCGACTGCTGCCAGGAGAGCGACGGCGCGGTCGCGATCGTGGTCACGTCACCGTCCCGCGCGGCCTCGCTGAAGCAGCCCGCCGTGTCGATCACCGCCGCGGCGCAGGGGAGCGCGGCGGACCAGTTCGTGATGACGTCGTACTACCGCGGCGACATCGGCGTCCCCGAGATGGGCGTGGTCGGTCGCGAGCTCTGGCGCCAGTCCGGGCTCGCCCACGAGGACATCGCGACCGCGGTCCTCTACGACCACTTCACGCCGTACGTCCTGATGCAGCTCGAGGAGCTCGGCTTCTGCGACCGCGGTGAGGCCCCGGCGTACGTCGCCGACGGCGCCATCGAGATCGGGGGCCGGCTGCCGCTGAACACCCACGGCGGCCAGCTCGGTGAGGCCTACATCCACGGCATGAACGGCATCGCCGAAGCGGTCCGCCAGATCCGCGGCACCTCCGTCAACCAGGTCGACGACGCCGCCCACGTCCTGGTCACCGCCGGCACCGGTGTCCCCACCTCCGGCCTGATCCTCAGCAAGTCGGCGTCGTGGAGCGTGCATTCAGCGCCCGATCGACGAATTAGCCGCGCGCCTGACTCCGGCTAGACTCGGCGGCTGCGGCCACACGGGCTGCCCACCAAACTCCCCGACTGTGAAGGCGCGAACAGACGCATGGCTACGACGAACGACCTGAAGAACGGCATGGTGCTCAACCTCGACGGGCAGCTCTGGCAGGTCATCTGGTTCCAGCACCACAAGCCCGGCAAGGGTGGGGCGGTCGTGCGCTCCAAGCTGAAGAACATCGAGTCGGGCAAGACCGTCGACAAGACCTTCAACGCCGACGTCAAGGTCGAGGTGGCAAACGTCGACAAGCGGACGATGCAGTACCTCTACAACGACGGCACCTCCTACGTCTTCATGGACACCGGCACCTACGACCAGCTCGAGGTCGCGCCCGAGATCGTCGGTGACGCGAAGAACTTCCTGCTCGAGAGCCAGGAGGCGATCGTCGCCACCAACGACGGCCGCGTGCTCTACATCGAGCTGCCAGCATCGGTCGAGCTCGAGGTCACCTACACCGAACCCGGCCTCCAGGGCGACCGCTCCACCGGCGGCACCAAGCCGGCCACCGTCGAGACGGGCGCCACGGTCTCCGTACCGCTGTTCATCGTCACTGGCGAGAAGATCAAGGTCGACACCCGCGACTCCTCCTACCTGGGTCGCGTCAGCTCATGACCACCCCACGGAATCGCGGGTGGAGCTCGCTCCGCCCGCGAGCATCGCGATTCCGCGGGGACCCCGGATGAGTGCCCGTTCCAAGGCCCGCAAACGAGCACTCGATCTCCTCTATGCCTCCGAGATGCGCAACCGCTCGGCGATCGAGGCGCTCGATGAGCTCGCCGAGGGCACCCAGGTCAACGACTACACCGTCCAGCTCGTGCACGGGGTGGTCGAGCACCGGGACCGGCTCGACGAGGTGATCTCGTCGTACGTCCAGGACTGGACGCTGGACCGGTTGCCGGCCGTGGACCGGAACGTCCTGCGGCTGGCCACCTACGAGGTCCTGTACGTCGACGACGTACCCGACCCCGTCGCAGTTTCCGAGGCGCTGCACCTGGTCCGGGACCTGTCCACCGACGACTCGCCGGCCTTCGTCAACGGTGTGCTCGGCAACATCGTCCGCGACCGCGAGACGCTCGTCGGTTGAGCACGGATTTCCGGCAAGATGTCCCAGTGAGTTCCCGAGCCGACGAGCCCTCGCACGCCCCCCTTCCCACGGGGCTTCCGCCCCAGTGGACGGTCCGGCCGCCGGTGCTCGAGGACCTCGAGGACCTGGTTGCGCTGCGTGGCGCCGATCGGGTCGCCTTCACCGGCTCCGCGTCGGTCGACCGCGAGCAGATCGAGTCCGAGGTCGCCGGCCCTGCGTCGTGGACGCGGCGGCAGCTGCTGGCCGTGGATCCCGTGGGCAAGGCGCGCGCGTGGATCATCGTGCACGACCGGGCTGCGGGTCGCACGATGGTGATGCTGTACGTCGACCGGTCGGCCGACGAGGCCGCGCTGGTCGCGAGCGAGCTCTACGCCTGGGCCGAGGAGCAGGCCGGCGAGATCAGCGCGCTTCGGGAGGTGACCGAGACCCGGTTGGATGCCAGCCCCTTCGCCGAGGACAAGGTCCAGCAGCAGTGGCTGGCCGACGCCGGGTACACCAAGCGCCGCACCTGGCCACAGATGACCCGCCCCGTCGAGCCCGAGGAGGCGACCTCATTGCCTGGCCCGCGCGAAGGCGTCACGATCCGACGTGTCGAGAGCCACCCCAACGGCCTGCCCGTGGCGAGTGACCTCCACCTGGTGCACGAGATGCTCGAGTACTCCTTCGAGGACCACTTCAACTCCTACCGCGAGAGCTTCCCGGAGTTCCTCCAACGGCTCCGCGAGGACCCCGGGCACCGCTGGGACCACTGGTGGCTCGCGTTCGTCGAGGGGGACGAGGGCAAGCCGCTCGCGGCCGGTGCCCTGGTGAGCACGGTGCTGCAGGAGAACGCGGAAGGCCACGAGGGCAGCTACATCGACTACATCGGCGTACACCGTCATGCGCGCGGCCGCGGCATCGCCAAGGCCTTGCTGCACACCGTGATCGCCGATGCCGCCCAGCGGGGTCGCGACCGGGTGGGGCTCGAGGTCGACGCGGACTCGCCGACCGGGGCGGACGGCCTGTACCGCTCGATGGGCTGGAAGACCGACTACGTGCTCGAGTCCTGGTTCAAAGAGCTCGACGTCGGCGGCTAGAACGCGCTCTCTCGCCTGGATTGCTGGCAGAGTCGACCCGTGAGCGATCCCGAGGTGATGGGCCGAGAGGCCGAGCAGAGTGACTGGGTGGACCACGCCGCACGGATCGGCCTGGTGGCGTACGGCCTCGTCTACCTCCTGGTCGGCTGGCTTGCAGTACAGCTGGCACTCGGCGACCACAGCGAGGAGGCCAGTGCCAAGGGTGCGCTCTCCGAGCTCGCCCAGCAGCCGTTCGGCCAGGTGCTCGTCTGGGCGGTCGCCGTCGGGCTCTACCTCCTGGTCGTCTGGCGCATCCTCGAGGCAGCGTTCGGGCACCGCGAGCTGGAGGGAGCGGACCGCGTGCGCAAGCGCGTCGCCTCCGGGCTGAAGGCCGCGATCTACGCAGCCCTGGCCGTCACGGCCACGCGCGTGGCCGTGGGTGACGGCGGATCCAGCGGCGGGTCCAAGACGATGACGGCGAAGTTGATGGACCTTCCCGCCGGGCAGTGGATCGTGGTCGCGGTCGGCCTCGCGATCATCGGGTACGCCGCCAACGTCGCCTGGCGTGGCTGGAAGGAGAAGTTCGCAGAGCACCTCGACACGGAGGGCAAGCTCGGGTACTCCGGAGCCGGGTACCTGATCCTGGGAAAGGTCGGCCACATCGCGAAGGGCATCGCGTTCGCGATCGTCGGCGGGCTGTTCGTGTACGCCGGCATCACTCATGACTCGAGCGAGTCCGGCGGCCTCGACGAGGCGCTGCAGAAGGTGCTCGAGCAGCCGTTCGGCCAGGTGTTGTTGATCGCCATCGGTGCCGGGATCGTCTGCTACGGCCTGTTCTGCTTCGCGCGGGCCCGCCATCTCGACCGCTGAGGCGCGAAGCGGTTGGATGAGTCCATGGCGACTCAGTGCGACGTGGTGGTGATCGGGCTCGGACCTGGCGGCGAGGCGACAGCGACGAAGCTGGCGAAGGCCGGGCTCTCGGTCGTGGGGGTCGACGAGCGGCTGGTCGGGGGTGAGTGTCCCTACTTCGGCTGCATCCCGAGCAAGATGATCGTCCGTGCGAGCGACGTGCTGGCCGAGGCCTCACGGGTCGACGGACTCGCCGGCACGGCCCAGGTGCAAGCCGACTGGGCACCGGTGCACGCCCGGATCCGCGACGAGGCCACCGACGACTGGGACGACAAGGTGGCAGTCGACCGGCTGGAGGACGCGGGCGTGCGGTTCGTGCGCGGGCACGCGCGGCTCGACGGCGAGCGCAACGTCGTCGTCGGTGACGAACGCTTCGAGGCCAAGCGTGGCGTCGTACTCAACCCCGGGACCGTGCCGGCTGCTCCGCCGATCGAAGGGCTGGCGGACACGCCGTACTGGACCAACCGCGACATCCTCCGCATCGAGTCCATCCCTGGCTCGCTGATCGTCATCGGCGGCGGTGCGATCGGTGCGGAGTTGGCGCAGGCGCTGTCCCGGTTCGGGGTACGGGTCACGATCCTCGAGGTCGCCGACCGCATCCTCGCGCCGGAGGAGCCGTCGGCCAGCGCGCTGGTGGCAGACGTGTTCGCGCAGGAGGGGATCCAGGTGCTGTCCGGGGTGGGCATCGACTCGGTCGCGTACGACGACGGCCGGTTCCGGGTCTCCGTCGACGGCCAGACCCTCGACGCCGAGAAGCTGCTCGTCGCGGCGGGTCGGCGCCCAAACCTCTCCGAGCTCGGGCTCGACACGGTCGGCCTCGACCCGTCCGCCAGGGCCATAGAGGTCGACGACGCGATGCGCGCCGGCGAGGGGCTGTGGGCGATCGGCGACGTCACCGGCAAGGGCGCGTTCACGCACATGTCGATGTACCAGTCCGCCGTCTGTGTGCGCGACATCCTCGACGAGGAAGGACCAGCGGCCGACTACCGGGCCGTCCCGCGGGTCACCTTCACCGACCCCGAGGTGGGATCGGTCGGCATGACCGAGAAGCAGGCCCGCGACGCCGGCCTCAACGTCCGGGTGGCGCAGACCGACCTCGCGGCGTCCACACGCGGCTGGATCGCCAGGTCCAAGGGACTGATCAAGCTGGTCGAGGACGCCGACCGTGGCGTGCTCGTCGGCGCGACGTCCGTGGGACCCAGTGGCGGGGAGATCCTGTCGATGCTGACCACGGCCGTCCATGCCGAGGTCCCGACCGACACGCTGCGTTCGATGATCTACGCCTACCCGACCTTCCACCGCGCTGTCGAGGCGACCCTGGCGGAGCTCGCTTAGTCCGGTCCGCCGTGCAGGGAACGGCTTGCGCCCGGCTGTAACGCGGTGTTGTGGACGCAGAGTGCGCCGTACACAGCATGTTCAGCGTCGATAACTCCGCGTTACAAGGGGCTTCAGAGCACCAGCCGCATCGCGTACAACGTGTCGTACGCCCGCTGGCAGGCCTTCGCGACGGCGGCGTCGTGCTCGTTGAGCTCGATCTCGCGCGGCCGCCAGGGCTCGAAGCCGGTCGAGCGCACCACGGCGCCGTACCAGTACGGCGCCCACACGCCGTCGGACTCCCGAGGACCGGCCGGCCACGAGAGCATCCGGTCGGTGAAGTCGATCCCGAGCCAGTCGCACAGCCAGCGCAGGTGGGCCTCCGGGTCGCGCAGGAAGTCGCCGGCGTCGATCACCGGGGGTTCCTCGGGCAGCGCCTCCAGCAACCGCACCTGCTGGAGCAGCCCGATGTCCTCGGGTTCGCACGCCTCCCTCGAGCGGACGTACGACGCCACGACCTCCCTGGGGTCACGGATCAGCAGCACGTTGCGGAACTCGCCGACCCAGTCGAGTGGCCAGTCCCGGAGGATGTGGTGGGTCATGTGCTTGGCGTAGTGCACCGGGGCCGACCCGTCGGCGCGAAGGCCGCTGACCACCTCGTCGGGATCGGTCGGCTGCGACGCGATCACCTTGTCGCGCGCGGGATGGTCGAGCCCGGTCTGCTTGAGGTAGGCCGCATAGAACGGCTCGTCGACGACGACGGAGTCGGGCCGGTTCTCCCAGGAGCGCATCATCGCGGTCGAGATGTTCCTCGGGCCTGACCACACGGCCACCCGCACGGTCATGACCGCGCCCCTACGTCGGCTGCTACATGCCGCTGGTAGAGCTCCTGCAACCGGTGCACCACGGGCCCGCGCGCGCCGGTACCGATCGTGCGTCCGTCGACCGTGTGCACCGGGACCACCCCGGCGAAGGTGCCGGTCACGAACGCCTCCGCTGCGCTGTAGACGTCGGTCAGGCTGAAGGTGGTCTCACGCGCCGGGATCCCGCTGGCGTGGCAGATCTCGAGGACGTTGCCACGGGTGATGCCGGCCAGGCAGAAGCGGCCGTCGGAGGTCCACACCTCGCCGGCCCGGTTGACGATGAAGAAGTGGGTGCTGTTGCAGGTGGCCACGAAACCCTGCGGGTCGAGCATCAGTGCCTCGTCGGCGCCGGCCGTGTAGGCCTGGATGCACGCCTGGATGTCGTTGAGCTTGCTGTGCGCGTTGAGCTTGGGGTCGAGGGTGTCCGGGGTCGCCCGGCGTACGTGAGTGGTGAACAGCGTGATCCCGTCGGAGACGGTCGCCGGCAACGCCTCCTTGTGCTCGGCGATGATGACGACGGTCGCGGGCCCGATCGTCATGCGCGGGTCCTGGTACGGCGTCGACTTCACGCCCCTGGTCACCATCAGCCGGACGTGTACGCCGTCGGTCATCTCGTTCGCGCGCAGCGTCGCGTAGATCGCCTCGGTGATCTCCTCGCGGCTCATCCCGAGGTCGAGCATGATCGCGCGGGCACCCTCCTCGAGCCGGTCGAGGTGCTTCTCGAGGAACGCCGGGTGACCACGGGAGACTCGCAGACCCTCCCAGACGCCGTCGCCCAGCACGAACCCGGAGTCGAAGACAGACACCACCGCCCGGTCGCGGGGCAGCAGCTCGCCGTTGACCCAGATCAGGATCTCGGCGTTGCGTGGATCGTCCGCGTGGTCATGGGTCCCGGTAGCCATGGCGTCACCCTAGAGAATGCTCGGCGGAACGTCGTCTCACGCCGTCGTGCCGGTTCTCCGCGAGGATCTCCCGGCTGCTACTGTCGGCCCCGATCGACATCCTTTAACTAACCGTCCTGTGAGGCGGAGAAGGAGGTCCGGTGCCGATGGCTCCTACCCATCCAGCATCTGTTCCGACAGCCCCTGAAGGGGCCTCTCTAGAAGGACGCACCGTCCTCGACGCCCGTGACATCTCCCGGGCACTCACTCGCATCTCCCACGAGATCCTCGAGCGAAACAAGGGTCCCGAAGGGCTCGTCCTGCTCGGCATCCCGACCCGGGGCGTCCCACTCGCCCGCCGCGTCGCCGAGCGGATCGCCAAGGTCGAGGGTGTGGACGTGCCGATCGGCACGCTCGACATCACGATGTACCGCGACGATCTGCGCAACCACCCCACCCGCGGCCCCCACCACACCCTGATGCCTCCCGGCGGCGTCGACGACAAGGTAGTGGTGCTGGTCGACGACGTGCTCTTCTCCGGACGCACGGTCAGGGCCGCCCTGGACGCGATGAACGACCTCGGCCGGCCCGCGACGGTGCGGCTCGCCGTACTCGTGGACCGCGGGCACCGCGAGCTACCGATCCGCGCCGACCACGTCGGCAAGAACCTGCCCAGCGCGCGCACCGAGCGCGTGATGGTGCGGCTCGAGGAGACCGACGGGTACGACGAGGTCCGCATCGCCACGACCGCGACCGACACAGGAGTGACTCGATGACTGAGCCCATCAGAAGCAGACACCTGCTCTCCATCGACGACCTCGGTGTCGACGACGTCGCCACGCTCTTCGACACCGCCGCGGAGATGCACGACGTGCAGCACCGCTCGGTCAAGAAGCTCCCCGCCCTGCGCGGACGGACGGTGGTCAACCTCTTCTTCGAGGACTCGACCCGCACGCGGTCGTCCTTCGAGATCGCCGGGAAGTGGCTCTCGGCCGACGTCATCAACGTCTCGGCCAAGGGGTCGAGCGTGAGCAAGGGCGAGAGCCTGCGTGACACCGTGCTGACCGTCGCGGCCATGGGCGTCGACGGTCTGGTGATCAGGCACGGTGCCAGCGGGGCCGCCCAGCAGGTCAGCCAGTGGACCGACGCCGTGGTCATCAACGCCGGCGACGGCATGCACGAGCACCCGACCCAGGCCCTCCTCGACGCCTACACGCTCGAGCGGCGGATGGGTCCTCTGGAGGACAAGCACATCGTGATCGTCGGCGACCTGACGCACAGTCGGGTCTTCCGCAGCAACGTGCTGCTGCTCACCAAGCTCGGCGCCCACGTCACAGTGGTCGCGCCACCGACGCTGATGCCGGCCGGGGTGACCGCGTGGGCCAAGGACGCCGGGTTCGCGACCACCTACGACCTCGACGGGGTGCTCCCGGAGGCCGACGCCGTGATGATGCTCCGCGTGCAGCGCGAGCGGATGAGCGGTGCCTTCTTCCCGAGCGCCCGGGAGTACACCGTCGGCTACGGCCTCACCCGCGACCGCCTCGCGCTGCTCAAGCCCGATGCACCGATCTGCCATCCGGGCCCGATGAACCGCGGGCTCGAGATCGCTGCCGACGCAGCGGACGCGGCCCAGTCCGCGGTCCTCGACCAGGTGTCGGCAGGCGTCGCGGTCCGGATGTCCGTGCTCTACCACCTGCTTGCCGGAGAAGGGAGCTCCGAGTGAGTCTCGACATGCTCGACCACCAGAGCTTGGTGATCAAGGGGGCCTCCACGCTCGGCGAGAAGGCCCGGGACCTGTACGTCGAGAGCGGCGTCGTGGTCGACGAGGAGCCCTCAAAGGCCCAGGTCATCGACGCCGACGGGCTCGTCGCCCTGCCCGGCCTGGTCGACCTGCACACCCATCTGCGCGAGCCGGGCCGCGAGGACGCCGAGACCGTGCTGACCGGGTCGCGGGCGGCCGCGCTCGGTGGCTACACCGCCGTCCTCGCGATGGCCAACACCTCGCCGGTCACCGACACCGCTGAGGCGGCCGAGCGGGTGTTCGACCTCGGTCGGGCGGCTGGCCTGGTCGACGTACACCCGGTGGGGGCGGTCACCAGCGGGCTCGGCGGCGTGGAGCTCGCCGAGCTCGGCCTGATGGCGCGCTCGCGCGCGAAGGTGCGGGTCTTCTCCGACGACGGCAAGTGCGTCCACGACCCGCGCGTGATGCGCCGGGCGCTGGAGTACGTCCGGGCCTTCGACGGCGTCATCTCCCAGCACTCCCAGGACCCCGACCTCGCCGGTCCGACGGCCTGCTGTCACGAGGGCGAGCTCTCCGGGCGCCTCGGCCTCCCGGGCTGGCCGGGCATCGCCGAGGAGACGATCGTCGCCCGCGACGTGATGCTGGCCCGGCACACCAACAGCCGGGTGCATGTGGCCCACGTGTCGACCGCCGGTTCGGTCGAGGTGATCCGGTGGGCCAGGACGCAGGGCATCAACGTCACCGCCGAGGTGACGCCCCACCACCTGCTGCTGACCACCGACCTGCTGGCCGGCTACGACCCGGTCTACAAGGTCAACCCTCCGCTGCGCCCCGACGAGGATGTGGCCGCCCTGCGCGACGCCCTCGCCGACGGCACCATCGACGCGGTGGCGACCGATCATGCTCCGCACGCGCGCCACGACAAGGAGCACGCCTTCGTCGACGCCGCGTTCGGGATGCTCGGCCTGGAGACCGCCCTCTCAGTGGTCAGCGAGGTCATGGTCACCTCAGGTGCGATGACCTGGGCTGACGTCGCCCGGGTGATGTCGCAGAACCCGGCGCGGATCGCGGGACTCGAAGGACACGGCGGCTCGCTGGCGGTCGGCCAGCCGGCCAACATCACTCTGGTCGATCCGGCTGCCGTCGTCGTCGTGGACGGCGCCGCGTCCGCCTCGTTGTCGCGCAACAACCCGTGGCACGAACGCAAGCTCGCCGGCGCTGTGGTGGCGACCGTGCTGCGCGGAACGCCCACCGTCCTGGACGGGGGACTGGTCTGAATGGGGCTGCTGGGCAGGAAGCGCGAGGAACACTTCCCCGACCTGACTCCGGTCCCCGCGATGGCAGACCTGCCGAAGGCGAAGCTGCAGTCACCGGCCCGCTACCTGGGGACCCTCACCGAGGACGGGGAGAAGGTCGTGGGCAAGAGCCTCTCCGTGCAGAGCTCCTCCCGGCTGAATCTCTCGCCCGAGGCGCTCGACGTGGTGCGGATGGCCGGGTCGTTCCGGATCCCCGCCGCGTCACTGCGCGGGGCCACGACGTCGGCCGAGTTCGCCGGCAAGTCGGTCGAGTCGCTGCTCGTGGTCCGTTGGGAGCACGGCGAGCAGCAGTGGCGCACCGGCTTCCGGATGGACGCGACCAAGAAGCTCAAGACCGGTCCCGCGGCAGCTGACGTGGACCAGTGGGTACGCACGATCTCGAAGATGGCCCGAACGGGTGAGGGGAAATAGTGGTTTCGACAAGCTCAACCGCCGTGGAGGCGATCCTCGTTCTCGAGGACGGGCGGGTGTTCCGCGGGGAGTCCTACGGGGCGCTCGGCGAGACCTTCGGCGAGGCGGTGTTCTCCACCGGCATGACCGGCTACCAGGAGACGCTCACCGACCCGTCGTACCACCGGCAGGTCGTGGTGATGACCAGCCCCCATGTCGGCAACACCGGCATCAACGACGAGGACCCGGAGTCGCGGCGCATCTGGGTGAGCGGGTACGTCGTCCGCGACCCCTCCCGGGTCCCCTCCAACTGGCGCTCGGCCCGGACGCTCGACGACGAGCTGCGCGACCAGGGCGTCGTCGGGATCAGCGGCATCGACACCCGCGCGCTCACCCGACACCTGCGCGAGCGGGGCGCGATGCGCGTGGGCATCTCCTCCGACAGCGCGGACGCCGATGGACTGCTGGCCCGGGTCAAGGAGTCGGCCGAGATGACCGGGGCCGAGCTGGCGGGTGAGGTGTCCACGGGGGAGGCCTACGTGGTGCCTGCCGTCGGCGAGAAGCTGTTCACGGTCGCGGCGGTCGACCTCGGCATCAAGGCGAACACGCCCCGGATGATGAGCCAGCGCGGCATCGAGGTGCACGTGCTGCCCGCGACCTCATCGCTCGAGGACGTGCTGGCCGTGAGCCCCGATGGCCTGTTCTTCTCCAACGGTCCCGGCGACCCGGCGGCGACGACCTCCCAGATCGAGCTCCTGCGCGGCGCGCTGGACGCGGGCCTGCCCTACTTCGGGATCTGCTTCGGCAACCAGCTGTTCGGCCGCGCGCTCGGCTTCGGCACCTACAAGCTCAAGTACGGCCACCGCGGCATCAACCAGCCGGTGATGGACCGTACGACGAGCAAGGTCGAGGTCACCGCGCACAACCACGGGTTCGCCGTCGACGCACCGATCGACCGGCCCACCACCACGCCGTACGGCGAGGTCACGGTCAGCCACGTCTGTCTCAACGACGACGTGGTCGAAGGGTTGGAGCTGAGGGATTCCGACGGGAACCTGAAGAGCTTCTCGGTGCAGTACCACCCCGAGGCTGCTGCCGGTCCGCATGATGCGGCCTATCTGTTCGATCGGTTCATCGAGCTCATGCATGCCCGAGCCAGTGGTTTCGAGACGCTCGCTGGCGCTCGCTCCTCAACCACCGAGAAATCGGTGGTTGAGGAGGTTGCGCAGCAACCGTCTCGAAACCACCAGGTCACCGAAACCACCGACGGAGAGAACGCCTGATGCCGAAGCGGACCGACATCGAGAGCGTGCTGGTCATCGGCAGCGGGCCGATCATCATCGGGCAGGCCTGCGAGTTCGACTACTCCGGGACGCAGGCGTGCCGGGTGCTCATGGCCGAGGGGCTGCGGGTGATCCTGGTCAACTCCAACCCGGCGACGATCATGACCGACCCGGAGTTCGCCGACGCGACGTACGTCGAGCCGATCACCGCGGAGTTCGTCGAGAAGGTCATCGAGAAGGAACGGCCCGACGCGCTGCTGGCGACGCTCGGCGGCCAGACCGCGCTCAACGTGGCGATGGACCTCGACCGGCTCGGCGTCCTGGAGAAGTACGGCGTGGAGCTGATCGGCGCCAGCATCGAGGCGATCAACCGCGGCGAGAACCGCGAGTCCTTCAAGAAGATCGTCGAGGAGCTCGGCGGCAGCGTGGCGCGCTCGGTGGTCTGCCACACGCTCGAGGAGTGCTTCGAGGCCTCTCGCGACCTGGGCTGGCCGATGGTGGTGCGGCCGAGCTTCACCATGGGCGGCACCGGCTCGGGGATGGCCTACGACGAGGAGGACCTG
Organism: uncultured Actinomycetota bacterium; assembly: GCA_963742785.1. Taxonomy (GTDB): domain Bacteria; phylum Actinomycetota; class Actinomycetes; order Propionibacteriales; family Nocardioidaceae; genus Marmoricola. Next base: position 99,673 of record CAVUNI010000003.1, on the reverse strand, counting down.
CGCCTGATCGCGGGGGCCGGACTCGCCGCCAGCCCGACCACCGAGGTGCTCCTCGAGGAGTCGATCATCGGCTGGAAGGAGTACGAGCTCGAGGTCATGCGCGACACCAGGGACAACGTCGTGATCGTGTGCTCGATCGAGAACCTCGACCCGATGGGTGTGCACACCGGCGACTCGATCACGGTCGCGCCGGCGATGACGCTGACCGACCGCGAGTACCAGCAGCTGCGCGACCTGTCGATCGGCATCATCCGGTCGGTCGGCGTGGACACCGGCGGCTGCAACATCCAGTTCGCGGTGAACCCGTACGACGGCCGGGTGATCGTGATCGAGATGAACCCGCGCGTCTCCCGCTCGAGCGCGCTGGCCTCCAAGGCGACCGGGTTCCCGATCGCCAAGATCGCCGCGAAGGTGGCCATCGGCTACACCCTCGACGAGATCCCCAACGACATCACCCGCGAGACGCCGGCCAGCTTCGAGCCCACCCTGGACTACATCGTGGTGAAGGTGCCGCGGTTCGCGTTCGAGAAGTTCCCGGCCGCCGACCCCACCCTGACCACGCACATGAAGTCGGTCGGCGAGGCGATGGCGATCGGGCGCAACTTCACCGAGGCGCTGCAGAAGGCACTGCGCTCGCTCGAGGACAAGAAGGCCGTCTTCGACTGGAGCCACCGGGTCGTCGAGCTCGACAAGGACGCACTGCTCGAGGAGGCCCGCACCCCGCACGACGGTCGCCTGCGCAAGGTGATGGATGCCCTTCGGGCCGAGGCGACGCCGGAGGAGATCCACGAGGCCACCGGTATCGACCCCTGGTTCGTCGACCAGCTGTCGCTGATCAACGAGATCGCGCAGGACCTCATCAACGCCGACGAGCTGACCCCGTCGCTGCTGCGGCGGGCCAAGCGGCACGGCTTCTCCGACGCGCAGATCGGGCGGATCCGCGACATGAAGGAGGACGTCGTCCGTGGTGTCCGGCACGCGCTCGGCGTCCGGCCGGTCTACAAGACCGTCGACACCTGTGCAGCCGAGTTCGCCGCGCGGACGCCGTACCACTACTCCTCCTACGACGAGGAGAACGAGGTCGCTCCGCGCGAGAAGGAGGCGGTGGTCATCCTCGGCTCCGGTCCCAACCGGATCGGACAGGGCATCGAGTTCGACTACTCCTGCGTGCACGCCAGCCTCGCCCTGCACGACGCGGGCTACGAGACCGTGATGGTCAACTGCAACCCCGAGACCGTCTCGACCGACTACGACACCTCCGACCGGCTCTACTTCGAGCCGCTCACGCTGGAGGACGTCCTCGAGATCGTGCACGCCGAGAGCAAGGCCGGGCCGATCGCGGGCGTCATCTGTCAGCTCGGCGGCCAGACGCCGCTCGGGCTGGCGCAGGGGCTCGAGGATGCGGGCGTTCAGATCGTCGGTACGCCGCCCGGGGCGATCCACCTCGCCGAGGAGCGCGGTGCCTTCGGCCGGGTGCTCGCCGAGGCCGGTCTGGTTGCGCCCAAGCACGGGATGGCGACCTCGTTCTCCGAGGCACAGGAGATCGCGCACCGGATCGGCTACCCGGTGCTGGTGCGACCGTCGTACGTCCTGGGCGGACGCGGGATGGAGATCGTCTACGGCGACGAGTCACTCCAGGGGTACATCGAGCGCGCGACAGAGATCAGCCCCGAGCACCCGGTGCTGGTCGACCGGTTCATCGACGACGCGGTCGAGATCGACGTGGATGCGCTGTTCGACGGCACCGAGCTCTACCTCGGCGGGGTGATGGAGCACATCGAGGAGGCCGGGATCCACTCCGGCGACTCGTCGTGCGCGCTGCCGCCGATCACGCTCGGCAAGGAGGAGATCGACCGGATCCGCGAGGCGACGGAGGCCATCGCCAGGGGTGTGGGCGTGCTCGGGCTGCTGAACATCCAGTTCGCGCTCGGCTCCGACGTGCTCTACGTGCTCGAGGCCAACCCGCGGGCCAGCCGCACGGTGCCGTTCGTCTCCAAGGCCACGGCCACTCCGCTGGCCAAGGCGGCCGCGCGGGTGATGCTCGGCGAGACCATCGCCAACCTGCGCGCCGAAGGGGTGCTGCCTGCTGGGGGAGACGGGGGAGACCTGCCGGGTGACGCCCCGATCGCGGTCAAGGAGGCCGTGATGCCGTTCAACCGGTTCAAGACCATCGACGGCAAGACGGTCGACGCGATTCTCGGCCCGGAGATGCGGTCGACCGGTGAGGTGATGGGCTTCGACGCCGACTTCGGGAAGGCTTTCGCCAAGGCCCAGACCGCGGCGTACGGCTCGCTGCCGCTCAGTGGCCGGGTGTTCGTGTCGATGGCCAACCGGGACAAGCGCACGATGGTGTTCCCGGTGAAGCGGCTGGCCGACCTCGGCTACGAGATCCTCGCGACCAAGGGCACCGCCGAGGTGCTGCGGCGCAACGGCGTGTCCGCCGCCGTCGTTCGCAAGCACAGCGAGGGGGACGGGGCGGACGGCGAGCGCACCATCGTCGGGATGATCCTCGACGGTCAGATCGACCTGGTGGTGAACACCCCGCACGGGACCACGAGCGGTGGGTCACCGCGCCTGGACGGCTACGAGATCCGCACCGCGGCGATCCTGACCAACATCCCGTGCATCACCACGGTCCAGGGCCTCGGCGCTGCAGTGCAGGGGATCGAGGCGATGCGCGCGGCCGACATCGGCGTGCGCTCGCTGCAGGACTGGGCCCGCTACCAGGCGGAGCCGCGCGCCGACCTGGACGGCCCTGAGTGACGCTGCTGCGCGAGGGGCGGGGGAAGACCGCGTGACGCCGTACCAGCTGCTGTTCGACAAGGTCCTCAGCCGTACCGACCCCGAGCAGGCCCACCACCTGGCGTTCCGCGCCATCCGTGCCGCGCAGCCCGTGACCAGGTTGATCGGCGGCCGGCGCAGCCGTGTCGGACGGAAGAGCACGCGGATGATGGGCCTGGACTTCCCGGGCTTGCTGGGCCTCGCCGCCGGATTCGACAAGAACGGCGTCGGCATCGACGCGCTGGCCAGCATGGGGTTCGGCTTCGTCGAGATCGGCACGGTGACCGGCGAGCCGCAGCCGGGCAACCCGAAGCCACGTCTCGCACGGCTGCCGGCCGACCGTGCGGTGGTCAACAGAATGGGCTTCAACAACGACGGCGCCGAGGCCGTCGCGCGCCGGCTGGCCACGCGGACGTTCGACCCCACGGGTCGCCGGATCGGTGCGCCGCTCGGCATCAACATCGGCAAGACCAAGGCGGTACCCGACGAGGACGCCGTCCGCGACTACGAGAAGAGCACCACCCTGCTCACGCCGTACGCCGACTACCTCGTGGTCAACGTCTCCTCACCAAACACGCCGGGCTTGCGCGACCTCCAGGCGGTCGACCGACTCGAACCGCTGCTGCGCGCCGTACGCCGCAGGGCCGACGACGTGTCCGACCACCACGTGCCGCTGCTGGTCAAGATCGCCCCCGACCTCAGCGACGAGGACGTGCTGGCCGTCGCCGACCTGGCGACCGGTCTCGACCTCGACGGCATCGTCGCCACCAACACGACGATCTCGCGCGACGGTCTCGCCAGCACGCCCGCGGAGATCGACGCGGCGGGCGCCGGTGGGCTCTCCGGCAGGCCGCTCCGTCCACGCGCGACCGAGGTGATGCGGCTGCTGCGCGACCGGGTGGGTGAGGAGATGGTGCTGGTCGGCGTGGGGGGCATCACGACGGCCGAGGACGCGATCGAGAGACTGGAGGCCGGCGCCGACCTGTTGCAGGCCTACACGGCGTTCATCTACGAGGGTCCGTTGTGGCCCACGCGGATGAACGCCAAGCTCGCCAAACGCGCCCCTACGCGTCAGGAGAACCGATGACCCCCTCCCAGCCGGCGCCCTTCGGTGCCCGACTGCGGGCCGCGATGGACGGTCGCGGGCCTCTGTGCGCCGGGATCGACCCGCACGCCGCCCTGCTCGACGCCTGGGGGGTGACCGACTCGGTCAACGGGCTGGAGAAGTTCGCGCTGACCGCCACCGAGGCCCTCGCCCCGCACGTCGCGGCGGTCAAGCCGCAGTCGGCCTTCTTCGAACGCTTCGGCTCCCGGGGAGTCGAGGTGCTCGAGCGCGTCATCGCGACCGCTCGGGAGGCCGGTGCCCTCGTGGTGCTCGACGTCAAGCGCGGCGACATCGGATCGACCGCACAGGCCTACGCAGACGCCTACCTCGACCCACGGTCTCCCATCGCGGCCGACGCGATCACGGCCGCGCCGTACCTCGGCTTCGGCAGCCTGGAGCCCATGCTCACCACCGCGCGCGAACACGGCACGGGTGTCTTCGTGCTCGCCCTGACCTCCAACCCGGAGGCGCCGCCCTTCCAGCGAGCGACGACCTCGGCCGGCCCCAGTGTTGCCGGCACCGTGCTCGCCGAACTCGCTGCGCTGAACACCGGTGTCCAGCCGATGGGGTCGTTCGGCGCCGTCGTCGGGGCCACCATCGAGGACACCGACGAGGACCTCGCGATCAACGGCCCGCTGCTGGTGCCCGGCATCGGGGCGCAGGGCGGCACGGCCGACGACGTACGCCGCATCTTCGGCGACGTGCTCGACCAGGTGCTGCCCTCGAGCTCGCGGGAGATCCTCGGAGCCGGACCCGATGCCGGGGCCCTCCACGCCGCCGTCGGGCGCTCGATCGATGCCTTCACCGCCCTCCGAACCGGTGGCCGATGACCCGCCCCCGCATCGCCGGCGCAGCGCTCGTTCTGGCTCTGCTCGTGCCGATCGCCGGCTGCGGAGGCAACAGCATCGACGACTACTGCGGTGACGTCTCCGCACACCGCAAGGAGATGGCCGACATGATCGAGTCCAGCTCCTCGTCGGCGCTGCTGAGCCACCTGCCGATGCTGCACGACCTCGCCGACAAGGCACCCGAGGACGTCGCGGACGAGTGGCAGGTCTTCCTCGGTGCGCTGGACGGCCTCGACCGTGCGATCAAGGACGCGGGCGTGAAGGCGTCCGACTTCAAGGACGGCAACCCACCGGCCGGGCTCAGCGCATCAGAGCGCAAGGCGATCGCCGAGGCCGCCGGTCAGATCCAGACCGAGGAAGTCGTCCAGGCCGCCACCGGGATCGAGCAGCAGGCACGCGACGTGTGCAAGGTGAACTTCGGCATTTGAGCCTCGCGCGGGGCGCGAGTCGTGCACCCGGCGGGTGACGTTGGTCTCGACCTGCCCATGTGGACCCCTCCCGCGTTGCAGCAGGTCACAGGCCGTGGCTAGATTGCCGGTGTCCGGCGCGGATCCATCGCCAGCCCGGGCGACACTCGCGTTCCCCAACCCGCTCGAGCCATGAGCAGGAAGTCGAGGAGACCTCCGTGGCCCTCCCGCCCCTCACGCCCGAACAGCGCCAGGCCGCGCTCGACAAGGCGGCCGCCTCCCGCCGGGAGCGTGCGCAGGTCAAGAACCGGCTGAAGCACTCCGGGGCGTCCCTGGCCGACGTGGTCGAGGAGGCCAGGGTCAACGAGGTCATCGGCAAGATGCGGGTCAGCGAGCTGCTCCAGTCGATGCCGGGCATCGGCAAGGTCCGCGCCCGTCAGGTGATGGAGAAGCTCAAGATCTCCGAGACCCGCCGGGTGCGCGGACTGGGTGCCAAGCAGGTCGCGGCGCTGGTCGACGAGTTCGCGCCCGAGTGACCGGTGGGCCAGGTATCGACTTCCTCTCGGCTCACCGTTCTCGCCGGCCCCACTGCCGTCGGCAAGGGGACCGTCACCGCCTGGGTGCGTGAGCACCACCCCGAGATCTGGATCTCCGTCTCGGCCACCACGCGACGTCGCCGGCCGGGGGAGACCGACGGGGTGCACTACCACTTCGTCTCGGACGAGGAGTTCGACCGGCTGGTCGCCGACGACGAGCTGCTCGAGTGGGCCGTCGTACACCGGGGGGCGCGCTACGGCACCCCACGCCAGCCCGTGCTCGACGCGCTTGCCGACGGGCGCCCTGCCCTCCTGGAGATCGACCTGCAGGGTGCGCGGCAGGTGCGCGAGCAGATGCCCGAGGCCCTGTTCGTGTTCCTCGCACCGCCCTCGTGGGACGAGTTGTTGCGCCGCCAGGCGGGACGAGGCACCGAGAGCGAAGCCGAGCGGGCACTCCGCTTGGAGTCGGCCCGAGACGAACTGGCGGCTGAGGCGGAGTTCGCGGTCACCATCGTCAACCGGCAGATTCACGATGCCGGCGAGGAATTGGTAGAGTTGATCCGGTCCGGGACCATCTGAGCCCCGAGACTTCTGAGCACCAACCCAATCCTTGTTAGTGAGGCTAGATGAGCGCGTCCGGCAACCAGCCCGTCGCCGAGGGGATCACCAACCCCCCGATCGACGATCTGCTGACCAAGACCGACTCCAAGTACAAGCTGGTGCTCTACAGCGCCAAGCGTGCCCGCCAGATCAACGCGTACTACTCGCAGCTCGGCGAGGGCCTGCTGGAGTACGTCGGTCCGCTGGTGGACACCCACGTCCAGGAGAAGCCGCTCTCGATCGCCCTGCGTGAGATCAACGAGGACCTGCTGACCTGCGAGGACATCGACCCCGAGGAGGCCGCCGCAGAGGCGCTGGCCGCCTCGGTTCAGAAGCAGCCCCCGACGCCCGCCGCCGAGCCGGCTGTCGAGTGATCCAGCAGGCCAATCATGGTCAACAGTGAGTCCCGCCCTCACGTCGTTCTCGGCGTGAGCGGCGGGATTGCTGCATACAAGGCCTGTGAGCTGCTCCGGCGGTTCACCGAGTCCGGCCACGACGTCACCGTCGTGCCGACCGCGGCCGCGCTCGAGTTCGTCGGCGCTCCCACCTGGGCTGCTCTCTCCGGCAAGCCGGTCAGCACCGACGTGTGGGCCAATGTCCACGAGGTGCCGCACGTCCGCATCGGCCAGGAAGCCGAGCTCGTCGTGGTGGCGCCCGCCACCGCCGACCTGCTGGCCAAGGCGGCGCACGGCCTGGCCGACGACCTGCTCACCAACACGCTGCTCACTGCCCGGTGCCCGATCGTGTTCGCGCCGGCGATGCACACCGAGATGTGGGAGCACCCCGCCACCCAGGCAAACGTGGCGACCCTGCGCTCACGCGGGGCCGTCGTCATCGAGCCCGCCGAGGGTCGCCTGACCGGCGCCGACACCGGCAAGGGCCGGCTGCCCGACCCGGCCGAGATCTTCGCCCTGGCCGCCGACATCCTCGCCCGGCGCGGCGAGCACGGTGGCGCCTCGACACAGGACATGGCGGGGCTCCAGGTCGTCGTCTCCGCCGGCGGCACCCGGGAGTACCTCGATCCCGTGCGCTTCATCGGCAACCGCTCCTCCGGGCTGCAGGGCTACGCCCTCGCCCGGACTGCTGCGGCCCGCGGCGCCGAAGTCACCCTGGTGGCCGCCAACGTCACCCTGTCGGACCCGGCCGGCGTGAAGGTGGTCAAGGTCGAGACCACGGCACAGCTCCAGGAGCACGTCATCGAGGCCTGTGCCTCGGCCGACGCCGTCGTGATGGCCGCCGCGCCCGCCGACTTCCGCCCCGAGAGCATGGCCGTCTCCAAGATCAAGAAAGCCGACGACGGCGGCAGCCCTGACATCAAGCTGACCCAGAACCCCGACATCCTCGCCGGGCTCGCCCACGAGCGGCCCAACGACCACATCGTCGTGGTCGGCTTCGCGGCCGAGACCGGCGACGACAGTGGCTCGGTGATGGAGCACGCGCGCGCAAAGCTGGCCCGCAAGGGATGTGACCTCCTCGTCGTCAACGACGTCGGCGGCGGCGCCGTGTTCGGCTCGGAGGACAACGAGGCCGTCGTACTCGCCGCGGACGGGAGCGCCGTCAACGTGCCGCTGGGCTCGAAGGCCGCCCTCGCGCACGTGATCTGGGACCGGGTCCTGGGCACGCGCACCAAGGCCACCCGCGGCGCGGACACACCGTGAGACGGGTCAACCCCCTCAGCACCCTCAGTTAGGCTGCTGGCGGCCGGGATCCGGCCTCAGCACCACAGATTTCAGCCCGCACCCACCCACTGCGCAGGAGTAGAAGAAGTGACCGGACGCCTGTTCACCTCCGAGTCCGTGACCGAAGGTCACCCCGACAAGATCGCCGATGCGATCAGCGACACGGTGCTCGACTACCTGCTCGAGCACGACCCGAAGAAGCAGGAGCTCCGCGTCGCCGTCGAGACCCTCCTGACGACGGGGCTCGTCGTCGTCGCCGGCGAGGTCCGCACCAACGCCTACGCACCCGTGGCCGAGCTGGTCCGGGCCAAGATCCTCGAGATCGGCTATGACTCCTCCGAAAAGGGCTTCGACGGCAAGTCGTGCGGCGTCCAGGTCGCGATCGGCGGCCAGTCCATCGACATCGCCCAGGGCGTCGACGACGGGCACGAGGCCCGAGTCGGTTCCTCCGAGGACGCTCTCGACAAGCAGGGCGCGGGTGACCAGGGCCTGATGTTCGGCTACGCCTCCGACGACACCCCGGAGCTGATGCCGCTGCCGATCACGATCGCGCACCGGCTCGCCGAGCGGCTCACCGAGGTGCGCAAGGACGGCACCCTCGACTACCTCCGGCCCGACGGCAAGACCCAGGTCACCATCGAGTACGACGACCAGGACCGTCCCGTCCGCGTCGACACGGTCGTGCTCTCGACCCAGCACGCCGAGGCCACCACGCTCGAGACCCTCGAGGCCGACATCAAGAAGCACGTCATCGACCACGTGCTCGCCGGCTTCGAGATCCCCTCCGACGACTACCGCCTGCTCGTCAACCCGACCGGCAAGTTCGTCGTCGGCGGGCCGATGGGCGACGCCGGGCTGACCGGCCGCAAGATCATCGTCGACACCTACGGCGGCATGGCCCGCCACGGTGGTGGCGCCTTCTCCGGCAAGGACCCGTCCAAGGTCGACCGCTCCGCGGCGTACGCCATGCGATGGGTGGCGAAGACGATCGTCGCGGCCGGCCTGGCCCGGCGTGCCGAGGTCCAGGTCGCCTACGCGATCGGCAAGGCCCAGCCCGTCGGTGTCTTCGTCCAGACCTTCGGCACCGGCCAGGTCGCCGACGAGGTGATCCAGCAGGCAGTGCTCGAGGTCTTCGACCTGCGGCCTGCCGCGATCATCCGCGACCTCGACCTGCTGCGCCCGATCTACGCGCAGACCTCGGCCTACGGCCACTTCGGCCGCGAGCTCCCCGACTTCACCTGGGAGAAGACCGACCGCGCGGACGCGCTGCGGGTCGCTGCAGGAGTCTGACGGGATCACCGCCTAACACGTGCGACCTTCTGCTCGCCAGTGCGGGCTAGACGGCGGTGCCGCAGCCTGACCCGCGGTGCTACTTTCGCCGAACCCTGCGCCGGCGCAGAGGCACCGGCGGGGGTCGGATCCGGAGGTCCTCCATGCGCCGTGCCCCTCGTCTTCTCATCGCCCTCCTTGCGATCTTGCTCGCCGTGGCCGTCGCCGGCACGTCGGCAACCGCAGGCAACGCGAGTCCGCCGAAGGCGCACACGCCGAGCAAGGTCCTCGTCGTGGTCGTCGACGGGCTCTCGCGGGAGATCGTCGACAAGTACGACATGCGCAACATCAAGGCACTGATGCGCGACGGCGCCGACGCACCGAAGGGCTACCTCGGCCACCTCGGGGCGGTCACCGTGGTGACGCACAACGTGATCACCACGGGGGCCTTGCCCAAGAACCAGGGCTGGACCGACGAGGGCTACCGCGACGTCGACGGGGTTCTCGCGGACCAGAAGGACCCGACCGTCGTCGGCGGCAACGACATGTGGCTGACCAGCAACTTCACCGAGGAGCAGATGTTCCCGCTCCAGGTGCATGCCGGCTACCCGAAGCTGGCCGACTACCTGCACGCGAAGCGACCTGGCTCCAAGGTCGTCGCCATCAGCCCGAAGTCGTACGCCGCCTGGGGGCTCGGCGGTCCTGAGGCGGACCGGATCGTCACCTTCTCGAGTCGCAACTTCGACTGCGACGGGGACACGACGGCGGACAACACCTGGCGTGGCCCCGACGGCATCGAGGTCCCGACGTACCTCTCGGCTCCCGCGTGCGGCCGCTTCTACGTGGACTCCGACTCGGCGGAGAAGTACGACACGGGGATCAAGCCCGCCTGGCTCTACCCGCTGGACAAGAACCGCTACACGGTCGGCTTCGACTCGAAGCACGAGGGCGGTGACGTCTGGGCGGCAGATGCCGCGATCACCACCATGAAGAACGAGAAGAAGTGGAGCGGTGTGTTCGTCACGCTCCCGGGTGTCGACAAGTCCGCCCACATGTGGGGCAGCATCGACGACCCCGGTGGCACGGTCCCGATGACGCACATGAGGGCGTCGGCCAAGGTCGCCGACGAGCAGGTCGGCAAGCTGATGAAGTACCTGCGCTCCAGCGGCCAGCTGAAGGACACGCTCGTGGTGCTCACCTCCGACCACGGGTCGGTGCCGGGGCGCAACTTCTACGGCGTGAACGAGGCCGACCAGGGGTTCTACAACTGGTACTACGGCACCTTGGAGAACGACGAGTACCTCGACCCGCAGCCGGCCCTGCAGCCGCTCGTCGGCACCGGCAACCTGGCGATGTCCTACTCCGACTCGATGGTGCGGGCCTGGCTGAAGAACCAGTCGTCGGCCAAGGTGAACCAGGCCGTCGAGGTGATGGCCAAGATGCCGAAGGTCTCGGCAGTCTGGAAGCGGAGTGCCGACAAGCGCCACTTCGACCTCGCCTCGCCGGTGCGCTGGGACCGGATGCCGTCCGCGGCCGAACGGGACTGGTTCAAGAAGCACGCCCAGGAGCTGCTCGACACCACCGCGGCGAAGTACGGCGCCGACGTCATCGCCACGCTGGTGGACGACACGACGTACTCCGTCAAGGGCGACCACGGCGGCATCCAGCGACGGGCACAGGACATCCCGATCGTCTTCGCGGGCGCCGGCGTCGGGTCGAAGGACCTGAGCGGTGGCGTCCGATCGGTCGACATCATGCCGACGATCCTGAAGGCGTTGGGGATCAAGCCCACCCACAAGCTCGACGGGAAGGCCTACGAGCTGCCGAAGGGCTGAGACGGCGCTGTCCGGCCTCGGTGACACCATGACCGCGTGACCGAGGCGGACCCGGAGGCGGAGCAGCAGCTCGAGCTGCTGCCCGCCCCGGCCCGGGTCCGGGCGGAGGTCCGCAAGGTCAAGCCGCCCAAGGAGAAGAAGCCGGTCGAGCAGGCCGAGGTCGATCCGGTCGCCAGGGTGCTCGTCGACGTCCCTCTGGCGCACCTCGACCGGCCGTTCGACTACGCAGTTCCGGCGACGATGGCCGACGACGCCCAGCCCGGGACCCGGGTGAAGGTCCGCTTCGCAGGGCAGGACGTCGACGGGTTCGTGATCGGGCGCGCCGCCACGACCGAGCACACCGGGCGGCTGCAGCCGTTGCGACGGGTGGTCAGTCCCGAGCGGGTGCTGACCCCCGATGTCGCCGCGCTGACGGGAGCCGTCGCCGCGAGGTACGCCGGCACGCGGTCCGACGTGCTCCGGCTGGCAGTCCCGCCGCGGCACGCGACGGTCGAGAAGCAGCCGTCCGCACCGGCGCCGCCCATCGAGGCGAAGACCGATGCCAGCCTGGTCAAGCACTATCCGGGCGGCGCGGAGCTCATCGAGGGACTTCGCGCGGGACAGGCCCCGCGTGCGGTGTGGACGGTCCTCCCCGGGGACGACTGGGTCGACATCCTCGCCGAGGCCGTGGTCGCGACCGCGCTCGCCGGCCGCGGGGCGCTGGCCTGCGTGCCCGACTACCGGGACCTCGACCGGCTCGATGCGGCGCTCGCGAGCCGGCTGGGCGAGGGCCGACACGTCGTCCTCACGGCCGAGACCGGGCCTGCGAAGCGCTACCGCGCGTTCCTCGCGATCGCACGCGGGTCGGTCAGGGTCGTCGTCGGCACCCGTGCCGCCGCGTTCGCGCCGGTCAAAGGCCTCGGACTGGTCGCGATCTGGGACGACGGCGACGACCTCCACGACGAGCCGCGGGCGCCGTACCCCCATGCCCGCGAGGTCCTCCTGATGCGCGCCCAGGAGACCGGTTGTGCGACGGTGCTGGCCGCCCACGCCCGCAGTGTCGAGGCGGAGTATCTCGTCCGCACCGGCTGGGCCGTCGAGGTCGCTGCGAGGCGTGAGCTCGTGCGGGAGCGCATCGCCGTCGGCATCACCGGCGACTCCGAGCACGACCTGCAGCGAGACGCGGCCGCGCGCTCCGCGCGGATGCCCACGGAGGCACAGGTGCTGCTGCGCGAGGCGGTCCAGCGTGGCCCCGTCCTGGTGCAGGCGCCGCGGGTGGGCTACGCGACCCGGCTGGCCTGTGACCACTGCCGTACGCCGGCAGTGTGCGCTGTCTGCCACGGGCCACTGCGCCTCCGAGGCCCGTCGCGCCCGCCCGAGTGCTCCTGGTGTGCCACCTCGGCCCCGGGGTGGGCCTGTCCCGAGTGCGGCGGGCGTGGCCTGCGCGCACCCGTGCTCGGCGACGCCCGCACCGCCGAGGAGATCGGCCGAGCCCTCCCGGGCGTCACCGTCAGGCAGTCGTCGTCCGGGGAACGGGTCATCGCCGAGGTCGACGACAAGCCCGCGATCATCGTGGCGACCCCGGGGGCCGAACCCGTTGCGCGCGGCGGCTACGCGGCGGTCCTCCTGCTCGACACCTGGCTGTTGCTCGGGCGCGCGGACCTGCGGGCCACCGAGGAGGCCCTCCGTCGCTGGGCCAACGCCGCGGCGCTCGTGCGCCCGCCATCGTCAGGGGGATCGGTGCTGGCGGTGGGGGAGTCGGCACACCCCGGTCTCCAGGCGCTGCTCCGGTGGGACCCGGCCGGTCTCGCGCGACGCGAGATCGACGAGCGCCAGTCGGCCCACCTGCCTCCGGCCTCACGCGTTGCCACGGTGACGGGCGAGCTCGAGGACGTGGAGGCAGCCCTTCCGGCCCTGCAGCTGCCCACCGGTGCCGAGGTGCTGGGCCCCGTTCCTGTGGAGAGCCGTGATGCCCGCGACGAGGAGCAGGTGCGTTACGTCGTGCGCGTTCCGCGTGCCTCTGGACCTGCGCTCTCCGCGGCCCTGCAACAGCTGCAGGCGCAGCGCTCGGCCCGCAAGCTGCCGCACCTGCGCGTGGAGGTCGACCCCGCCGAGCTCGGCTGATCGCCGGACGCTCGCCTCCGCCTCCTACACTGGCTCCGGGTTTCGACAGGCTCAACCGGCGAGAGGGAGGAAACCCTTGTCCACCAGGCCCATCCGGCTCTTCGGCGACCCGGTGCTGCGCACGCCTGCGCAACCGGTGGTCGACTTCGACAAGGAGCTGCGCACGCTGGTGCAGGACCTGACCGACACGATGGTCGAGGCGCCGGGCTCCGGTCTGGCGGCGCCACAGATCGGCGTGGGGCTGCGGGTGTTCACCTGGCACGTGGAGGGCGAGCTCGGTCACCTGGTCAACCCGCAGCTGACCCTGTCCGAGGAGATCCAGGACGGACCCGAGGGGTGCCTGTCGATCCCAGGCCTGACCATCGACTGCAAGCGCTCGCTGTCGGTCGTGGCACACGGTTTCGACATGTACGGCGAGCCGGTGCTCATCGAGGGCTCGGAGATGCTGGCCCGCGCGATCCAGCACGAGACCGACCATCTCGACGGGATCATCTTCGTCGACCGGCTGGACCGGGAGGCCCGCAAGGAGGCGATGAAGTACATCCGCGAGGCCGACTGGTTCGGCGATCCCAGGCCCCAGGTGAAGTTCTCGCCCCACGCCACCAACGGCCTCGGGATCTGATGCGGGTCGTCTTCGCCGGCACCCCCGAGGTCGCCATCCCGGCGCTCGAGGCGGTCGCCGAGAGCCGTCACGAGCTGGTCGGGGTGGTCACCCGTCCTGACGCGCCTTCCGGACGGGGCCGCAAGCTGGTCGCCTCTCCGGTGGCCACGCGCGCAGAGGAGCTCGGCGTACCCGTCCTCAGGCCCGAGCACCCCCGCGACCCCTCGTTCCAGGAGGAGCTGCGGGCGCTGGGCCCGGCGTGCTGCCCGGTGGTTGCGTACGGGGCACTCCTGCCGCAGTCGGCGCTGGACATCCCCGAACACGGTTGGATCAACCTGCACTTCTCGGTACTGCCGGCCTGGCGCGGTGCCGCCCCCGTGCAGCACTCGATCTGGGCGGGCGACGAGGTGACCGGCGCGACCACCTTCCGCATCGTCAAGGAGCTGGATGCGGGGCCGACCTTCGGGCTGATGACGCAGACGATCCGTCCGGACGACACCGCCGGTGACCTGCTCGCCCGGCTTGCCGAGGGCGGCTCGGGTCTGCTCGTGCAGACACTGGACGGCATCGAGGACGGTTCGCTCGAGGCGCGCGAGCAACCGGCGGAGGGGCTGAGCTTCGCGCCCAAGATCACCGTGGACGACGCTCGGGTCGACTGGACCGAGCCGGCCATCGCGGTGGACCGGCGGATCCGGGCCTGCACGCCGAGCCCCGGCGCCTGGTCGACCTGGGCAGGGGAGCGCATCAAGCTCGGACCGGTGCAGCCGATCGGGCGGGAGGGCCTCGAGCCTGGACTGCTCGAGGTCACCAAGAACGAGGTGTTCGTCGGCACGGCCACCGGTCCGGTCCGACTGGGCCGGGTCAAGGCGTTCGGGAAGAGGGAGATGGACGCCGCCGACTGGGCCCGCGGCGTACGCCTCGAGGCCGGCGCGCGGCTCGGCGAGTAGGTTCCGGTCCATGGCTGCACGAAGGGCTCGCCCCGGCGACGTCGACGAGATCTGCGGTGGCCTGCCCCAGACCTGGTTCGGCACCTCTTGGGGCGACGTACCGACCTGGCTGGTGCCGTTGCGGGTCAAGGGCGACAAGGGCCGCGGCTTCGTGCTGTACCGGAAGCCACACAAGACCGCGGTCGACCCCGAGACCGGTGAGCTGTACGACGACCTGGTGGTGATCCGAACCGCCAACGCCGACGACAAGCAGGCACTCGTCGACGGCGACGGTCCGTACTTCACCATCGACCACTTCAGGGGCTCCAACGCGGTCCTGGTGCAGCAGTCGCGGCTCGGCGAGATCACCCGCGACGAGCTCGCCGAGGTGATCACCGACGCCTGGCTGGCCACGGCGCCCAAGAAGCTGGTCAAAGAGTTCCTCGCGTGAGTCGCATCGACCCGGCACGGTTGGCGGCGTACGACGTGCTGGTGGCGGTCCGCGTTGACGATGCCTACGCCAACCTGGCGCTGCCCCAGATGCTGCGCGATCGCCGGATCGAGGGTCGCGACGCCGCCTTCGCCACGGAGCTGGTCGGCGGGACGCTCCGCGGCCAGGGTTCGTACGACGCCGTCATCGACCATGTGGCTGGTCGGCAGCCCGACCCGGCCGTCCGCGACGCCCTCCGACTCGGCGCCCACCAGCTGCTCGGGATGCGGGTACCCGACCACGCCGCTGTCACCAGCACCGTGGAGCTGGTCCGTAAGCGCGTCGGCCACAAGCCGGCCGGGTTCACCAACGCGCTGATGCGCCGGATCGCCGAACGCGACGTCGACGAGTGGATGGACCTGCTCGGGGCCTCGCAGGCCGTGCGGTTCTCGCACCCCCAGTGGATCGTCGACGAGCTGGCCCGCGCCCTGCACCGGCCCGACGAGCTCGACGCTCTGCTGGCCGCCGACAACGAGCGGCCGCAGGTGACCTTGGTGGCGAGGCCCGGGCTGTCGACGGTCGAGGAGCTGGGGGGAGCCTCGACGATCTCTCCTGTTGGGGTCACGCTGGAGTCCGGCGACCCCGGTGCCGTTCCGGCCGTCCGTGACGGTCGAGCGGGAGTCCAGGACGCAGGATCCCAGCTGGTCGCGCTGGCCATGGCGCGCGCCGAGGTCGAGGGCCGCGACGAACGCTGGCTCGACCTGTGCGCCGGACCTGGCGGGAAGGCAGCGCTGCTCGCGTCCCTGGCCACGGAGCGCGGTGCGCGGCTGGTGGCCAACGAACGCCAGGTCCACCGGGCGAGGCTGGTCGCCCAGGCGCTCCGAGCCACGCAGGGTGACGTGGTCGTCGGTGACGGGACGCGGCCACCGTGGCCGGCGGGTTCCTTCGACCGGGTGCTGCTGGATGCCCCGTGCTCCGGACTCGGTGCCTTGCGCCGCCGCCCGGAGAGCCGATGGCGCCGGCGTCCCGAGGGCCTCGAAGCCTTGGTGCGCCTGCAGCAGGCGCTGCTGGAGAGTGCTCTGGACTCGGTGCGGCCCGGCGGCGTCGTCCTCTACGCGACCTGCTCGCCGGTGGTCGCCGAGACGACCGGCGTGGTCGAAGCGGTGCTGGCCGGCCGGTCCGACGTACGGCTGGAGGATGCGGGGCCGCTGGTGCCTGAGGCCGAAGACGCCATCTCGCCGCACCTGGCTGGAACCATCCAGCTGTGGCCGCACCGCCACGGCACCGACGCCATGTTCATGGCCCTGCTGCGCAAACTAGGTGGTTGAGGAGGTTGCGCAGCAACCGTCTCGAACCATTTGGTCACGTGGTTTCGAGACGCTCGCTGGCGCTCGCTCCTCAACCACCGAGAAGAGCGCGCTCCTCAGCCACCTGGATGAGGAAAGCGGGGCCCGGCCCCCGAACGCCCGGACCCCGCAGCTCTTCCCCTCAGGCAGCGGATCGCCCACGCAGCAAGCAGATTCCGATCTCGGTGACCCGCGAGAAGTCGTCGTCGACCAGCACGACGTCGTGTCCGGCGCGGTCGAGAATCCCGGCTGCGACCGAGGCTCGGTACCCGGCGGCGCAGTGCACCCAGACGTCCCCGCGCGGGATCTCCTCGAGGCGGTGGGGGAGCTCGTGGACAGGGATGTTGCGCGCTGTGGCGAGATGTCCGGCGCACCACTCGTCGGGTCGGCGTACGTCGATCACGACCGCTCGCGGTCCCGGAGGGTCGGCCGCGAAGCCGGTCCAGTCGGTGCGCCGCAGCCGGGTCGGTTCCGTTGCCGTGGCGTCGAGTACGGCGGTGTCGACAGCCTCGATGCCGATGGCCGCCAGCTCGCGCTCCACCAGGTCGAGCTCCTCGGCAGAGTCCGACACCAGCACCAGCTCGCCGCCCCACCGGGTGACCCAGCCGACGTACACCGCGCACTGCTGCCCGGCGGGGATCGACAGCGTCCCGGCGATGTGCCCGGCCGCATAGGCCTCGATGCTGCGCACGTCGACGACGTCTGCTCGTCGGGAGAGGGCCTCGCCGACCTGGTCGGCGACGAGCCGGTTGCCGGGTCGCGGCGTCCAGGCGCCGCTCCGGTTGCGAGGTGCCATGTGGGCGTAGTGGCTCGGCGCCGGGCCCAGACCCTCGATCAGGCGCGAGACGAAGGTGTCGCGCGTCGTCGTCAGCGCCGGGTTGCTGCTGCGCTGGTCGCCGATCGTGATCTCGCCGTCCGCGACGCCGACCGGAGTGCTGGCGCAGAAGCTGCCGAAGCCGTGCGTCGGGTGGAGTGACGTCTCGGCGGGGAGCGAGCCCAGCCGGCGTGCGGTCAGCCACTGTGCGCGCGTCAGTGCGTTGGTGAGGGTCGGGTCGATGAGGTCGGTACGCCCGACGCTTCCGTGCAGCAGGCTGCCGCCGCTGAACAGTGCTCCCGGCGGGTTGCCGCCGGTGGTCGCGTCGGTGGCCAGGAAGGACAGGTGGAGAGGGGTGTGGCCGGGGGTGGCGATGACTCGGAGGTCGATGTCCCCGAAGGCCAGCGTCTCGTTGTCGCCGACGCCGATCCGCGCGAAGTCCACGGCCTCGTCGGAAGAGACGAGGTACTCCGCCCCGTGGCGCCTGGAGAGGCACAGCCCACCCGACACGTAGTCATTGTGGATGTGGGTCTCCGCGACCGCGACGATGTCGACGCCCGCCTCCGCGGCCGCCTTCTCCACGGCCTCGTGGTCGCGCGGCGGGTCGATCACCACCCCGACGCGCCCGTCGTGCACGAGATGAGTGCGGTTGCCCAGATGGGGCACGGCGATGGTGACCACGCGCATGGCGACTCCTGATCAGTCTCTTAAGTCAACTGAGATACTAGACAATAACGCGATGGTTGGGAATGGGGACGCGGACACGCGGGGGGAGTTCTCTAGGATCGGGCCACGATGGCCAAACAGAAGAGCACCGTCCAGATCACGCCGAGCGTCCTCAACGCCGACCTCTCCCGCCTGGCCGACGAGGTGGCACGGATCCCGAGTGCCGACTGGGTGCACGTGGACGTGATGGACAACCACTTCGTGCCGAACCTGACGATCGGCCTGCCGGTGGTCGAGAGCCTGGCCAAGGCGACCGACCTGCCGCTCGACGTGCACCTGATGATCGAGGACCCGGACCGGTGGGCTCCGGCGTACGCCGAGGCGGGCGCGGGGTCGGTCACCTTCCACGCCGAGGCGGCCACGGCACCCGTGCGCCTGGCCCGCGAGCTCCGGCGCAAGGGAGCGCGGGCCTCGATGGCACTCAAGCCCGCGACCCCGGTGGAGCCGTACGCCGACATGCTCGGCGAGCTCGACATGCTGCTCGTGATGACCGTCGAGCCAGGATTCGGAGGCCAGAAATTCCTCGACGTGTGCCTGCCCAAGATCAGGCGAGCGCGCGAGCTGATCTCCGAGGCCGGCCTCGAGGTGTGGCTCCAGGTCGACGGCGGCGTCTCCCACGAGACGATCGAGCGGTGCGCCGAGGCAGGCGCCGACGTGTTCGTCGCGGGGTCGGCCGTCTACTCGGCCGATGACCCCGATGCGGTCGTCAAGGAGCTGCGCGCGCTCGCCACGCCGTAGCCCGGGGACGAATCGGTCGTTGGGGCTGCAGAGCCGCTCAGTGGGAGCGGCCACGGCAAGGAGATCCCCGAGTGCGTGCACGCATCCTCACCACACTTGCGGCCGGAGCGGCCGCCGTCGTCGCGCTCGGCCTGGCCGCGCCCAACCCGGCGAGTGCGTCGCCGGACCTGGCCGCCGTCTCGCCGTACCTGAGCAAGCAGCTGACCTCGCTCTCCGGCAAGACCACCGTGCTGGTCCACGGCGCCACGCTGGCCGACGCCACCAGGGCCGTCACCGCCGCCGGCATGACGAAGAAGGTGACCTTCCGCAAGATCGGTGTCGTCGGCGCCCGCGGCACCAAGGCACAGATCCAGAGCCTGCGCAGCCAGTCCGGCGTCACGTACGTCGAGGCTGGCGCGCAGCCGATCCGCTTCTTCGCGGAGACCTCGAACAAGGCAACCCGCGGTCTCGAGGCGACACAGACCGTCACCGGCGCCGACGGCAGCCCGCTGACCGGCAAGGGCGTCTCCGTCGGGGTCATCGACTCCGGCGTGGACCCGACCCACCCCTACTTCAAGGAGGCCGACGGCAGCAGTGCCGTGGTCGCCAACTACAAGACTCTGTGCGACCTGACCGAGACCCTCTGCTCGGTGCAGAAGGTGCCGAACAACGTCGACACCGACACCCTGTCGCTCGGTGGCCACGGCACCCACGTCAACGGCATCGTCGCCGGCCGCCCCACGGCCGTCGGTGGCACGATGCAGCAGGGCGCCGCTCCGGGCGCCAAGCTGGTCTCCCTCTCGACAGGAGCGGGCCTCGTCATCATCGGGGCCGACGCGGCACTGAACTGGGTGCTCGAGAACCACAACGCCCCCTGTGGCGCCGGCGTCCCAGCGAGCACCTGCCCGCCGATCAAGGTCACCAACAACTCCTACGGCCCGACGGGCGGCGGCGCGTTCGACCCGAACTCCGCGACCGCGAAGATCCAGCGCGCGCTGGCCGCCGAGGGTGTCGTGACCGTGTGGGCGAACGGGAACGACGGGGGCGACGGCTCCGCGGACCTGTCGAACCCCCCGGGCAAGGACCCGACCGGTGGCGTCATCTCCGTGGCCTCGTTCAACGACCAGGAGACCGGCACCCGCGACGGGACCGTCTCGGACTTCTCCTCGCGCGGCAAGGCCGGCGACCAGTCGACGTACCCCGACATCTCGGCGCCCGGTGAGAACATCACGTCGTCCTGCCGTCTCTACCTGCCGATCTGCTCGACCGGGCTCGACCCGCAGAACGGTCCTGGTCCCACGGACATCGGCACGTTCAACACCATCAGCGGCACCTCGATGGCAGCCCCGCACATCGCCGGCATCGTCGCGCAGCTGTTCCAGGCCAACCCGTCGGCGAGCGCGGCCCAGGTCGAGAACGCGCTGAAGACGACGGCCTACAAGTTCGCCAACGGTGCGCCGTACCAGGCAGGTGCCCTCGGGACGACCAGTTTCGACAAGGGCTATGGCCTGGTCGACGTGGTCGCTGCAGCCGCGGCGGTGCGCTGACCCGCCTGTCCAGAGAACCCCAGACCCGCGGAGGGACCGCGAGAAAACCGGAAGCTCGGTGCCGTTCAGCTCAAACGGCGCCGAGCTTCTCGGGGTTCCGGATGCCGTGCAGTGCGGTGATCACGTCGTCCTCGACCGTCACGAAGATGACCCCGTCGATGCCCTCGGGGTTGGTGGCCACGACGGCGAGCTCGCCGTTGACGCGGCGCAGCTCGAACTCGATGTCCTCGGTCTCGGGCTTGCCGAACACGCCGGCCAGCCAGCGCAGCACCTTGTCGGAGCCGTGGATCGGCCGCAGCGCCGCCTGGCGCAGCCCCCCGCCGTCGGTGACCAGGACGACATCGGGGGCGAGGACCTCGATCAGCTGACTGATGTCGCCCGTGGAGGCTGCGTCCATGAACCGCTCGGTGATCTCGCGGTGTCGCTCCTCGGTGACCACGTGCCGCGGCTGCCTCGCCTCGACGTGTGAGCGGGCGCGGTGCACGAGCTGGCGTACGGCGGCCGGGCTGCGATCTAGTGCGCCGGCGACCTCGGGCGCCGACATACCGAACACCTCGGTCAGCACGAACGCCGCTCGCTCCAACGGGCTCAGCGACTCCAGCACGATCAACATCGCCATCGACACCTCGTCGGCGAGCTGGACCGCCGCTTCGCCGTCGCCACGGGAGTCGGTGGCAACGGGCTCGGGAAGCCAGGGACCGACGTAGCTCTCCTTGCGGGTGGCCAGCTGACGCAGCCGGTTCAGCGCGAGCCGCGTGGTCACGGTGAGCAGGAAGGCGCGGGGTTGGTCGATGGTGTCGTGGTCGACACCCGACCAGCGGATCCACGCGTCCTGCACGACGTCTTCGGCGTCGGTGCGGCTACCGAGGATCCGGTACGCCGCGCCGATCAGCGCCGCGCGGTGCTCCTCGAACACCTGCGTCGGGTCGGGAACGGTCTGGTCGTTCTGGCTCATCAGCGTCCTCGGTCAGACAGGTCGCACTGGTTCCTGAATCCCTCCACCGGGATCATCTCAGTGAACTGTGCGGTGGTCATCGTGGTCACCCTTCCTGGTCGCTGGGGTTCATCAGGAAGGACCCGTGGACCGCCACAGGTGTGACATCAGTCCGCCGACCGGGGGATTTTGTTGGCAGTCTCTGCGCGAGCGGGTGGAAATGGTTGACCAAAACTGCCCGGTCGGCGTCGTACGGCCAACCAGAACTGCCCGGTCGGCGTGCCCGGAGTGGGGTGAGGGGCTTCACACCGCGGGGGAGGGGTCGGTGTGGCAGACTTTTCGAGACGAGCAGAGATGCTCGCGTGCTCTGGGGGCGGTGAAACTCCGCACCGGCGGTGACTGAGTGGAAGGCATCCTCGCTTCGCTCAGAAGTCCGCGACCCGGCCGCAGCCAGTGGCCGGTTGACCAGGTGGAACTCCTGGACCGACGGTCAAAGTCCGGATGAGAAGAAGCACGCACGAGTCGCACGTTGCCGGTGTCCCGGTCGACGTGCCCTCGCCCCGGAGTCCGCGAGTGGACCGGAGAGGCGAGATGGAGTTCACCGCAGCGGAGCAGCGTGCGATGCGTCGCGCGCTCGAGCTGGCGCGCACCCCCGGCGTACCCCTCGGACCCAATCCTCGCGTCGGCTGCGTCCTCCTCGACGCTGACGGAGCCGAGATCGCCGAGGGCTACCACCGCGGCGCCGGCAGCCCGCACGCCGAGGCGGCTGCGCTGGCCGAGGCCGGTGCCGACGCCCGCGGCGCCACGGCAGTGGTGACCCTCGAACCGTGCAACCACACCGGACGCACCGGCCCCTGCGCCGAGGCACTGGCGGAGGCGGGCGTCGCACGAGTGGTCTTTGCCCAGCCAGACCCCAACCCGGTCGCGGCAGGAGGCGAGGTCACTCTGCGCGGAGCGGGCGTCGAGGTCGCCTGGGGTCTGATGGAGCGCGAGGCGCGTGCGGTCAACCGGGCGTGGACCTTCGCGATGGAGCACCACCGACCGTTCGTCACCTGGAAGTTCGCCGCGACCCTGGACGGCCGCAGCGCCGCTGCCGACGGGACCAGCCGCTGGGTCACCTCGAACGCGGCGCGCGTCGACTCCCACCGGCTGCGCGCACAGTGCGACGTGATGCTGGTCGGCAGCGGCACCGTGGAGGCCGACGACCCGGAGCTCACCGTCCGCGACGAGTACGACGAACCGCTGGCCCACCAGCCACTTCGAGCCGTCATGGGCCTGCGCGACCTGGCACCGGATCGCCGGGTGTTCAACGACCGCGCGGAGACGATCCGGCTCGAGACACATGATCCCCGGGAGGGGCTCGACCGGCTGCACGCGCTCGACCGGATGCACGTCTTCCTCGAGGGCGGCCCCGAGCTGGCAGCCGCCTTCGTGCGCGATGGCCTGGTCGACGAGGTCGTTGCGTACGTCGCCCCGGCCCTGCTGGGCGCCGGGACCAGTGCCGTCGGCGACCTCGGCATCACCACGATCGACGACGCGCTGCGGCTCCGGATCACCGACGTGACCACGGTCGGCACCGGCACCGAGACCAACCTGCGACTCACCATGACGTTCGCGAAGGAAGGCGGCTGAGATGTTCACCGGCATCATCGAAGAGCTCGGCACCGTCGAGTCACTGGAGGACCAGGGTGACGCCATCCGGCTCACCATTCGCGGTCCGCTGGTGACCGGCGACGCGGCGCTCGGTGACTCGATCTCCGTCAACGGTTGCTGCCTCACCGTGGTTTCGACAAGCTCAACCGACGGGAGCGATGCCGACACCTTCACCGCAGACGTCATGCACGAGACGCTCGCGAAGACCTCGCTCGGCAGCCTCGAGCCCGGCACCCAGGTCAACCTGGAGCGGGCGGTCACTCCGACCACGCGGCTCGGCGGCCACATCGTCCAGGGTCACGTCGACGGCACCGGAAGCGTGGTGCGACGTACGCCGAGCGATCACTGGGAGCTTGTCGAGATCGCCCTGCAGACCGACCTCGAGCGCTACCTCGTCGCCAAGGGTTCGATCACCGTCGACGGCATTTCCCTGACAGTGGTGGAGGTTTCGACAGGCTCAACCAACGGGGAGTCGTCCTTCACGGTGAGCCTGATCCCCGAGACCCTGGCCCGCACCACCCTGGGCTCCAAGAATCCCGGCGACGTCGTCAACCTCGAGGTGGACGTGATTGCGAAGTACGTGGAGAAGATGGTGAGACCCGCATGACGGAGCCCAATCTGCAAGGCACGATCCGGCTCGACCGTGTCGAGGAGGCGATCGCCGACATCGCCGCCGGCAAGGCCGTCGTGGTCGTCGACGACGAGGACCGCGAGAACGAGGGCGACATCATCTTCGCGGCGAGCAAGGCGACGCCGGAGCTGATGGCGTTCACGATCCGCCACTCCAGCGGCGTGATCTGCGTACCGATGCCGGGAGAGATGCTCGACCGTCTCGAGATCCCGCTGATGACCCCGCACAACAAGGACCGGCTGCGGACGGCGTACACCCTCTCCGTCGACGCCCGCGACGGCGTCACGACCGGCATCTCCGCCGCCGACCGCGCGCACACGGCTCGCGTGCTGGCCGACTCCGCCAGCGAACCGCAGGACGTGACGCGCCCGGGCCACGTCTTCCCGCTGCGCTACCGCGAGGGTGGCGTGCTCGTACGACGCGGCCACACCGAGGCCGCAGTCGACCTCGCGCGGATGGCGGAGCTGACGCCCGCTGGCGTGCTCGTCGAGGTGGTCAACGACGACGGCACCATGAAGCGCGGGGACGACCTGCGCACGTTCGCGGACGAGCACGGCCTGAAGCTGATCTCGATCGAGCAGATGGTGCACTACCGCCGCCGCACCGAGTCCCACGTCGTGCGGGTCGCCGAGACGGTGCTGCCGACCAGCCACGGCGACTTCACCGCGTTCGGCTACCGGATCACCGTGGACGGCAGCGAGCACGTCGCCCTGGTGTACGGCGACCCGAGGTCGGTGGCCGACGGTGAACCGGTGCTCACCCGCGTACACAGCGAATGTCTCACCGGCGACGTGTTCGGCTCCGAACGCTGCGACTGCGGTCCCCAGCTGAACGAGGCGATGGACCTGATCGTCAAGGAGGGCAGGGGAGTGGTGATCTACCTGCGCGGCCACGAGGGCCGGGGCATCGGCCTGCTCGCCAAGCTGCAGGCCTACCAGCTCCAGGACGGCGGCCGCGACACGGTCGACGCCAACCTCGACCTCGGCCTGCCCGCCGACGCGCGACACTACGGCGCGGCGACGCAGATCCTGCGTGACCTCGGCGTCGCCTCGGTGCGGCTGCTGACCAACAACCCCGACAAGACCTTGAGCCTGGAGTCGTACGGCGTGCCGGTCACCGAACGGGTCGCCCTCACCCCGCGACCCAACGACCACAACGTTGCCTACCTGTTGACCAAGCGCGACCGGATGGGCCACCAGTTCGACGGCCTCGACCTCGGCCAGTCCGACTCCGAAGGAGCCCAGACGTGAGCGGCGACGGCAGCCCCGCCCGCGAGCCGATCGACTGCAGCGACCTGCGCGTCGCGGTGGTCGCCGCGAGCTGGCACGAGCAGGTGATGGACGGGCTGGTCGCAGGGGCGCGCGAGGCGCTGTCGGCGTACCAGGTCGGCTCGACCGACGTCGTCCGCGTCCCCGGCTCCTTCGAGCTGCCCGTCGTCGCGCAGGCCTGCGCCCGACAGGGCTACGACGCGGTCGTCGCGCTCGGTGTCGTGATCCGCGGCGGTACGCCCCACTTCGACTACGTGTGCAGCGCCGCCACCGACGGGCTCAACCAGGTAGCCCTCGAGACCGGCGTGCCCATCGGCTTCGGCCTGCTCACCTGCGACACCGAGGAGCAGGCACTGGATCGGGCGGGCCTGGAGGGCAGCAGCGAGAGCAAGGGCTACGAAGCCACGGCCGCGGCGCTTCTCACCGCACAGACCTTGCGCCAGGTGGCCGCCTCCAAGGATCTACGCTGAGCCGTGCCGATGGAACGCGCCCTGACCGCAGAGTCGATCGGTGCCTGGCTGTTGAAGGCAAGCCCCGCCGGAGGCGCGCTCGAGGAGCTGGTACGCACCGGCTTCCGGGAAGTGTCGACGCGCTGCGTGCGGCAGTCGTACCGCACAGAGCTGGTCCAGCCGGGCCAGCCAGTGCTGCTCTGGGTCAGTGGTGGCGACTCCCGGCACACATCGGGGATCCAGGCACAGGGTCGGACCACGGGATCCGTCGTCGTCGGTGTCGACGGCCCGGTCATGCCTGTGCGGCTCCGCCCCGTCGAGCCGGTCGTGGCCCGCACAGTGCTGAAGGCCGACCCTGTGCTCGCCGGCCTGGAAGTGCTGCGGATGCCGGCCGGCAGCAACCCGTCCTATGTCGACGTCGCCCAGTACGCCGCACTTCGCCTGGCGTTTCCGCAGGTCGACCCCTCGTGAGGCCCCCTGTCCCATGGTCGCTGTCCACGCAGCCGAGGAGGGTCGAGTGCGCCCGGCCCCAACACCTAGGCTGATGCCCGTGAAGACGTTCGAGGAGCTGTGGGCCGAGCTGAGCGAGAAGGCCGAGACCCGACCGGCCGGCTCCGGGACGGTGCGGGCTCTCGACGCAGGCGTGCACGAGATCGGCAAGAAGCTCGTCGAGGAGGCTGCCGAGTCCTGGATGGCCGCCGAGCACGAGGGTCATGCGAGGGCGGCCGAGGAGATCAGCCAGCTGCTGTACCACGCACAGGTGCTGATGCTCGCCGCCGGAGTCTCGCTCGACGACGTCTACTCACACCTCTAGAGGAACCATGTCTTCTCCAAGTTTGCCTTCGACAAGCTCAACCGACGGGGCTGCGGCCCCGGACCAACGACTGCTGCGGATCGCGGTCCCCAACAAGGGCTCGCTGTCCAACGCTGCATCCGAGATCCTGCGCGAGGCCGGCTACCGGCAGCGCAGCGACTCCAAGGAGCTCAGCCTCCTCGACCACGACAACGGGGTGGAGTTCTTCTACCTGCGGCCCCGTGACATCGCGCTGTACGTCGGCGAAGGCACCCTCGACGTCGGCATCACCGGGCGCGACCTGCTGCTCGACTCGGGCGCCAAGGCCGAGGAGTCCCTCCAGCTCGGCTTCGGACGCTCGCGGTTCCGGTTCGCTGCCCGCCCCGGCGCGTTGAGCTCACTCGACGACCTGGCCGGCAAGCGGATCGCCACGTCGTACGTCGGGGTGGTGCGCCGTCATCTCGAGGAGCGCGGCATCGAGGCCGAGGTGATCCGCCTCGACGGCGCCGTCGAGAGCAGCATCCAGCTCGGTGTGGCCGACGTGATCGCCGACGTCGTCGAGACCGGCAGCACCATGAAGGCCGCCGGTCTCGAGATCGCCGGTGACGTGATCCTCGAGTCCGAGGCGGTGCTGATCACGCGAGCGGACGCGCCAGACCCCGCGGGATTCGAGATCTTCAAGCGCCGGCTCGACGGAGTCCTCGTGGCGCGTACCTACGTGATGATGGACTACGACATGCCGAGAGACGGGCTCGACGAGGCGATGGCGCTGACTCCCGGTCTCGAGGGTCCGACCATCTCGCCGTTGCATCGCGAGGGCTGGGTCGCCGTACGAGCCATGGTTCCGCGGGACGGCGCCCAGAAGCTGATGGACGACCTCTACGAGATCGGTGCGCGGGCGATTCTCCTCACCGACATCCATGCCTGCAGGCTCTGACCACGGTTCGGGGCGCGTCACCGCGCCGCCGCTGCCGCACACCTGGCGGCCCTTCGGCGTGCGGGTCGCGGTGTGGGTGTTCGGCGGATTGCTGATCGCCCTCGTCGTGTTCGTGTGGATCGAGCTGGGGGACGAGATCCGCTCGCAGTTCACGCCGTTCCAGCGCGTGACGCTGATCTTCATCGGCCTGCTGCTGTTCGCCGCGTACCACTCACTCATGCGTTCCCGGGTCACCGCGACCACGGAGGGGCTGACGGTGGTCAACGGCTACCGGAAGCGTCGCTACGAGTGGTCGCAGCTGATCGGGGTGTCCCTACGCCGGGGCGCACCGTGGGGGACGCTCGACCTCTCGGACGGTACGACGCTCTCGCTGCTGGGCGTCCAGGGCTCCGACGGTGCCCGGGCTCGCCGGGCCGTTCGCGAGATCCGGGCGGCGATCGCGGAGAACACGCCCGACTAGCTCGTAAACCGGATGCCGTGGCAGCCGCTGGACACCTACGCTCCGGGCGTGACCGACTTCAGCACCCGACCGGTGACCCCCGACGACGCGAACGCCATCAACGACCTCATCGCGGCCGCCGAGTCGGTCGACCGCACCGAGGAGCACTACACGGTCGAGGACGTGGTCGAGGAGCTCGAGAACCCGATGATCGACCTCGCCCGCGACTGGCTCGTCGTCGAGCGCGACGGCGCGGTGGTCGGTCAGTCCCGGCTGTTCCCGCGCGCACCCGCCGCCGGGAAGCTGCGTGTCTCGTTGGACGGAACCGTGCACCCCGACCACCGTCGTCAGGGCATCGGCTCGCACCTGGTCCCACTGATGGTGTCGCGCGCACGGGAGTACGTCCGTGAGCGGGGCCCCGACCTGCGTCCGGTGATCGGTGCCCAGGCGCCCGCGAACAACACCGACCTGGCGGCGATCCTCGGCCGGGAGGGCATGCAGGCGAAGCGGTGGTCGTTCCTGATGGAGGCCGACCCGCACGCCGCGACACGACCGGAGACGCCGCAGCTCCCCGACGGCTACGTCCTGTCCACGTGGGAGGGCGCCGACCACGAGGAGATCCGCGACGCGCACAACCGCGCGTTCGTCGGGCACCCGGGCTTCAGCCCGTGGAGCGAGGAGATGTGGGCCCAGTGGGTCTCCGGGACACGCAACTTCCGTCCGGCGCTGAGCCTGCTCGCCCGTGACGCGGAGGGTGGCATCGCGGCGTACGTCCAGAGCAGCGAGTACGACGCCGTCGAGCAGGCCACCGGGATCCGTGAGGCGTACGTCGCCAAGGTCGGCACCCTCGACGGGCATCGTCGTCGCGGACTCGCGGATGCACTGCTGCGGATCGTCCTGCAGCGGTACCGGGACGCCGGCTTCGGCCGTGCCGCACTCGACGTCGACTCCGAGAACCCCACCGGCGCCCTGGGCGTCTACGAGCGAGTGGGCTTCCGCACCACGCAGCGATGGGCCAACTACAAGCTCCAGGACTGAGACGGTGGGTCATCGCTTCGCGGGCAGCTCGAGCACGGCGCCCGACGAGTCGTCCTCGGGGAACTCGACCCGGTAGTCGTTCGCCTTCCTCAGCCCAGCGTCGGCCCAGCGCTCGGTCCGCCTGTTCCGGTAGTTGAACCACAGGGTCGCCCCACGAGGCGCAGCCTTCACGGTGCGGGCGACGGCCGCGTCGTCAGGGTGGTGGAAGGTGTCCCCGTTGCTCGAGAACAGGTAGTGCCTGGCCGGCGCCACGGCCAGCATCTCCTCGACGACGTTCCCCCTGCTGCCGTGGTGCGGAAGCTTGAAGGCGTCGACAGGGAGCGTGTCCAGTCCGCGCGCAGCAGCCACGGCCTTCAGGCCGGCACCGAGCACGTGACCGAAGCCGTCGCCCGACAGCACCACGCTGGCTCCGCGGTGCTCCAGGAGCAGGCCGATGCTGCTGCCGTTGGGAATCGAGTCGTCGTTGGGGCTGTGCTCCGCGGCCAGGCTGTCGAGATCGCCCAGCGCCCGCGGCCGGTCGGGGCCGCCGATCGCCTTGGTCCCCTCGCGGGCCTTCCTGAGCGCCGCGGACCACGACTTCTTCAGCGTGACCAGCCGCTCGAGGTCCGGTGACAGCACCGTGATGTGCGGACCTCCGTGGGGGACGGTGACCTCGACGAGTCCGGTGTCTGTCGTCACGATCGCGCCCTCGTCGAAGGCGTGGTTCCAGGCCAGCTTGTGTGCTCCCGCCTTGCCCGTGAGCACCGACCCGACGGTCTCACCCTGGTCGATGCTTCTAGCGCGGAGCCTGGTGAGGTGCTGGCGGCCGTTGAACCAGAAGTCGCCGACGTGGTCGCGCGCGAAGTCGCTCTGCACGAACGGGATGAACCCACCGATGTGGTCGCTGTCGACGTGGGTCACCACGGCGACGTCGATCGCCCGGGTCGCGGCCGGCAGTCGCTCCAGCCGGGCCTCGAGCAGCGGCCAGGTGTCCGAGGGGCCCCCGTCGACCAGCATCCGCCACGGTGCACCGCGCGGACGCAGGCACTCCACGAGCAGGCAGTCACCCAGACGTGCCGGCAGGACCTCGATGCGGATGGCCGTGGCCACGCGCTGAATCCTGTCAGTACGGCAGGGTGCCGTCCACGATCACGTCCGCGCGCTGGCGGGTCCGTTCGCGCGCGAAGAGCTCGTCCTCGTCACTGGCCCACTTCTCCCAGTGCGGCGCGAAGGTGTCGCCGTCGCGTTCGAGGCCACGGCGCAACCGCTCGTCGTACGACGCCTCGACCCACACCAGCACTGTCCGGAGATGGTCGAACCGGGACGCCCCGCTGCCGACTCCTTCGATGACCAGCAGCGGCACCGGTTCGACCGTGAGGGTTTCGGCGAACTCGCCGGCCAGCCAGTCGTAACGGCGGTAGCTCCCCGCCCGTGCCTCGCCGAGGGGACTCAGCAACCCGTCGAGCTGCTCGTCGATCCGGGGGAGCCCCGACCACCCGGCGTACAGGTCGTCCATGTGCACCAGATGAGCAGACCCGTCCTCCGGGTGGTTGAGCCTGTCGAAACCCTCAGCCAGCTGGTCGGCCAACGTCGTCTTCCCGGACCCCGCCGGACCGTCGATGCAGACCAACCGGCCGTCACCCAGGGTCGGCGCACGTTTCTCGAGGAGCTCGAGGACAGTTGCGAGCGCGCTCACCAGGCCAGACCGAGGCCGCGGTAGGAGGGCACCGTCTCGACGATGTCCTCCCCGGCGAGGAGATGCACCAGGTTGGTGTGCTCGGCGAGCTCGCCGGACTTCGCGTGGCGGAACCACACCCAGTCACCGATCTGCAGCAGGTGCGTCCCGGAACCCGTGAGCGGCGTCTGCACCTCGCCGGCCCCCTCGAGTCCTGTGAGGTGCAGGTCGGGTGGCGCCCAGGGGAGCGGGGCGCGGTCCTTGCCGGTCGGTCCGCTGGCGATGAAACCGCCCCCCGCGACCGTGACGACTCCGTCCGCTGGGCGGCGTACGACCGGGAGGCCGAAGAACGCCGCCGGTCGTGGCTCGAAGCTCTGGTAGTGGTCGAACAGTCCCGGCACCAGCAGTCCCGACCCTGCCGCGACCTCGGTGACCACCGGGTCGGCCACGGTGGACTCGACGCTGCCGGAGCCGCCGGCGTTCCAGAACTCCAGCTGCACCTCGTCGCGCAGCTGCTCCGCGATCTCGGCACGTCGCTCCTCGAGCTGGGCGACCGACGCCGACTTCAGCTTGCGCACGACGAGGGACTTGGCGCGTTGGTTGGGTACGTCGTCCGGTACGCCGGCCACCTGGCCCTCGTAGGTCATCACCCCGACGAGCGAGAACCCGCGGTCGAGCACCTCGCGCGCGAAGTCGACGACCTCGGCCGCGTCGTACAGCGGTGACCGCTTCGGACCGACGTGCGACCGACCCATCCGCAGGCCCGCGTCGATGTCGATGGCGACCCGCGCGCGGACGCCAGCCGGTGCGGCGGACTCGATCAGCGACAGGTGCGCCGGGTCGTCGACCATCAGCGTCACTCGGGCACGTAGGTCCTCGTCGCCCAGCAGGTCGGTCAGGGCGGCGCGGTCGACCGTGGGGTACCCCATGACCGCGTCGTCGGTGATGCCCTCGCGCACCAGCCAGATCGCCTCGCGCAGCGAGTAGGCGAGGACGCCGGCGAACCCGGGAGCACCCAGCGCGCGCTCCACGAGGGCCGGGATGCGCAGGGACTTCGAGGCGACGCGTACGGGCTTGCCCCCCGCGCGCCGGGCGAGGTCGGCGGCGTTCGCGTCGAAGGCGTCGAGGTCGACGACGGTCATCGGGGTCGCGGGGTCCTCGAGCCGCGTCACGGCCAGGTTGAGTCGCCGCGCGAGCTGGTGTCGCGCGGCATCGCTGCCGGGCGGAAGCTGCCGTCGCTGGTGGGCCTCGGTGGACACCCTCAGATGCCGTGCTTCTTCAGGATGGCCTCGATGTCGTCCATGTCGTCGAGGTCGTCATCGTTCTGCTTGGGCTTGCGAGCGGTCACCGGCGCGGCACCCTTCGCCTGCACGCGTTCGGCCTTGCGGGTCGCACGTTCGGCAGCCTTGCCGCGGACGCCGATGCCGCGTGAGCGCATCAGTCCCGAGACCACGAACAGCCCGGCTGCCGCACCGGCGACGATGATCCCGGTCCACACCACCGGGGAGAACACCAGTTTGGTCGCCCAGTTGCCCACGTCCTCCACGATGCTCACGGCGAGCTTCAGGGTGCCGGTCAGCCACGCGGCGACCGGCACCAGCGTCCAGGCCAGGCCGCGGACCCCCGCGGCCAGCCCGCGCTGGCGCCAGGCCACCCAGGTCAACGCCGCGCCGATGATGGTGAGCACGAGCGCGAGAGCCGCATAGGTGGAGCTGTCGATGGTGACCTGCAGGGGCATGAATCCAGAATACGGACCGGTCTGACACGATCGCGGGATGCGTTCGATCCCGGATCCCGGCTTCGCCGGCGACGTGGGAGAAGTCGACCCCGGCCTGGCCGCGGCGCTCGCGGCGTACGAGCGCGCACCGGACGATGCGGGGGCCCACGACGAGGTGCTCGCTCGACTGCAGGACGCTCGGCTGCTCGTCCCGGTGGTCGCGCTCCTCGGCGAGGTGGAGTACGACGAGCACGGCCTGGCTCACGACAAGACCAGCGACATGGCTGCCGTACTCATGACCGGCCGTGACGGGCGCACCGCCCTGCTCGCCTTCACCGGCACTGCCTCGCTGGAGGCGTGGAACCCAGAGGCGCGCCCCGTTCCTGTGACCGCACGACACGCCGCGCTGGCAGCCATCCAGGAGCAGGCGGCTGCCCTGCTCGTCGACGTCGCCGGTCCGGTGATGTTCGTGGTCGAGGGGGACGACCTGCGTCTCCTCGCGTCTCTCGGTGGTTGAGGAGGCCGAGGAACGAGGCCGTCTCGAAACCACTGGATCGGGGGACGGGATTTTCCCTGGAGAGCCATCCCTTGTACCCTTGTGCTCGACCGATCGGTCACGTCCTCACGGGCAGGATCGATCCGACAAGCGGAGGCCTCCTCCCACCCGCATCGACCGCAGGCAACACCAGGCAAGAACAGGTCGTCGGGTCAAGGTCACGGACAGGGGCGACTGTGTCGCCGTAGTGTCCGTTACTGAGGCTTCCGTGCGTCGCACGGAGGCCTTCCTTCATGTCGGGGCAGAAATGCAGCGGCGGGGACGTTCTCCCAAGGTCAGACCACGAGTTCTACACAGGAGGACACATCAGCACCGAGCTGCGCATCAACGACCGGATCCGGGTTCCAGAAGTCCGGCTCGTTGGACCCAATGGCGAGACCGTCGGCATCGTGCCGACGGACCAGGCCCTCAAGCTGGCCCAGGAGGCCGACCTCGACCTCGTCGAGATCGCACCCCAGGGCAGGCCGCCGGTCTGCAAGCTCATGGACTACGGCAAGTTCAAGTACGAGAACGCTCAGAAGGCCCGTGAAGCACGTCGGAACCAGACCAACACGGTCATCAAGGAGATGAAGCTCAGACCGAAGATCGACCAGCACGACTACGAGACCAAGAAGGGTCACGTCGTGCGGTTCCTCCGGTCGGGCGACAAGGTCAAGATCACGATCATGTTCCGTGGTCGCGAGCAGCACCGTCCCGAGCTCGGGTTCCGGTTGCTGCAGCGGCTCGCCGAGGACGTCTCGGAGCTCGGCTTCGTGGAGTCGACGCCGAAGCAGGACGGCCGAAACATGATCATGGTTCTGGGGCCGCACAAGAAGAAGTCCGAGGCCAAGGCCGAGGTGAAGGCGGAGAAGGAGGAGCGCGCTGCCGCTCGCGAGGCCGAGAAGGCCGAGGAGCACGCTGAGCGTCGCGCCCACGCACCAGCAGCGAAGAAGGAACGCGGCAGGTCCGAGAACCTCGACCCCGAGATCGAAGCGTAACGAGAAGAAGGAATAGATCACATGCCCAAGAACAAGACGCACTCCGGTGCCTCCAAGCGCTTTCGCGTGACCGGCACGGGCAAGATCCGTCGCCAGAAGACAGGTCTGCGCCACAACCTTGAGAAGAAGTCTTCGAAGGTGACCCGTCGTATGTCGGGCACGACCGAGATCGCCAAGGCCGACGTCAAGCGCGCCAAGAAGCTGCTCGGGCTCTGATCCGCCCCTCGTCCAGGCCCAGTAGATCTCTGCGACGGGCACACACGTTCTAGCACCAAGGAGCAACACACATGGCACGCGTCAAGCGGGCAGTCAACGCCCACAAGAAGCGTCGGGTCACTCTCGAGCGCGCCGCCGGCTACCGGGGTCAGCGCTCGCGCCTCTACCGCAAGGCGAAGGAGCAGGTCACCCACTCGCTGGTCTACAGCTACAACGACCGGCGCAAGAAGAAGGGTGACTTCCGCAAGCTCTGGATCCAGCGGATCAACGCCGGCGCCCGAGCCAACGGCCTGACCTACAACCGCTTCATCCAGGGCCTCAAGGCCGCGGGTGTCGAGGTCGACCGCAAGATCCTGGCGGACCTGGCCGTCAACGACGCGCCGGCGTTCGCCGCGCTCGTCGAGACCGCCAAGGCCAGCCTGCCCGAGGACGTCAACGCGCCGGCCTCGGCCTGACCCTCGCTCCGAACATCCGCAACGTCATACGAATCGTGGCCTCGAGGCCACGATTCGTATGACGTCCGGGCATTCTCTTGGGCATGACCACACCCGTGAGCGCGAAGAGCGGCCGGGTGAAGGCAGCGCGCAAGCTCGGCCGCCGCAGCACCCGGGCCGAGCACCGGCTGTTCCTCGCCGAGGGTGCCAAGGCCCTGACCGAGGCCCTGCACTCCAGCGGAGTCGTCGAGGTGTTCGCGACCGAGGCCGCGAGCGAGCAGTACGCCGCTCTCCGCAAGGCCGTCGACGATGCCGGGGTCCCGTGGCTGCTCGCCGATGACGATGCCGTCGCCTCGCTCAGCGGTGCGGTGACCCCTCAGGGGATCGTGGCCGTGTGCCGCTTCCTCGACGTCCCGGTCGACGAGATCCTCACGCCCTCCGTGGACACCCTGG
This sequence comes from uncultured Actinomycetota bacterium, assembly GCA_963742785.1. Lineage (GTDB taxonomy): Bacteria > Actinomycetota > Actinomycetes > Propionibacteriales > Nocardioidaceae > Marmoricola. The sequence continues at coordinate 65,254 of CAVUNI010000003.1, read as the reverse complement.
TCATCTGCGCCGACGTCCGTGACCCCGGCAACGCCGGCACGGTCATCCGTTGCGCCGACGCGTCGGGTGCCGATGGCGTCGTGCTGGCCGGCAACAGCGTCGACCCGTACAACGACAAGACCGTGCGCGCGACGGTGGGCAGCCTGTGGCACCTGCCGGTCGCCCTCCACGAGGGCCCGGCCGATGTGGTCCGCCGCGCGCAGACTGCGGGGTTCGTCGTACTCGCTGCGGACGGGGCCGGGGAGACCGACCTCTTCGACGCCGAACGGTCCGGCCTGCTCGAGGGCCGGGTCGCCTGGCTGCTGGGCAACGAGGCCTGGGGCCTGCCCGGGGACCTCGCGGCCCTCGCCGACCACCGGGTGTCGATCCCGATCTTCGGCCGCGCCGAGAGTCTCAACCTCGCCACCGCCGCCGCTGTCTGCCTCTACGCGAGCGCCCGGGCCAAACGTTGAGACAGCTGCTCGCGATGCGGTGAGACAACCCGCGATTCCACTCCCGCTCCAGGTCCTCCGCGACGAATCTGGGCTCATGACAACTCCCACCACCACCGAGAGCCGCGCCCTTGTGGGCAACCGCCTCGTCCTCGCGGGGTCGGTGCTCTACCTGCTCGAGTGGGTCGCCATCGTCGCCGTTTCCCTCGAAGCCCCTGTTGGAGCCACGTCCAGCGCCGGCAAGCTGGCCTCGACGTACGCCGGCAATGCCGATGCCTTCGCGTGGGCGGCCGGCTGGTTCAGCGTCGTACTGCTCGGGCGCATCCTGATCATGACCGGCTTGCGGACAGCCTTTGGCGACTCCGGGCGACCGCAGTCGTTGATGGACCTCGCGGTCGCCGCGATGGTGGTCTCGGTCGCCATCGAGATCGCTGTGTATGCGCTGGCGGCCGGGGTGGCCTGGTCTGTTGGCAACGGTGCTTCCGCGGCGTCCGTGCGTACCCTCGACTCCGCCGCCTACCTGCTCAACTACATGATCTACGGCCCGCTGGGCGTCTCCTTGCTCTGTGCCGGTGCAGCCATGTGGCTCTCCGGCCTGTTCGGCAAGGTGCTGCCAGTCGCGGCACTGGCCGCCGGCTTGCTGGCGACGCTGCTCGGGCTCGTCTTCGTCGCACCGAGGTTCGAGGACGTCGCAGCGGCCCTGCAGCTGGCCCCGCTGCTGTTCTGGATCTGGATGCTCTGGACCGGGGTTGTGCTCTGGCGAGCACGACCCCCTCGTACGACCTAGCCGGCGCTCCTGCTCAGTCGAAGATCTCGGATAGCCAGTGTTCCTTCTTCTTCGGCTTGCGGTGTCCCTGCTGGTAGCCACGCTGCTCTTCGTAACCCCGCTGCAGGTACGTGGGCGCCGGGGATGACGCCGCCGGGGCCGCGGACGACTCCGCCGCGGCACGGTCCAGGATCTTGTCGAGCTCGCCTCGGTCGAGCCAGACACCACGGCACTCGGGGCAGTAGTCGATCTCGACACCGCTGCGCTCGCTCATCGTCAGCACGGCACCGTCGTGGGGACACTTCATGGGACCTCCTGTGGTTGTCTCGTCGAACGCATGAGAGGCAGCCAGCGTTCCGCCAAGTCGGTCAGTGACCTGCCAACCAGGTCTCGGCCCGCCGTGTGGAGGCGCGGGAGAGCCAGGCGTCCTGGATCAGCTCGGTGAGCTCGTCGACGTCGATCTCGCCGACCCGGCTGCCCCGGATCAGGACCGACGGGTGGCCGTCGAAGTGCTTCGTCGTGAAGTACGGCGAGTCCGGGTCGAGCACCAGCGCCTGCTTGTCGACCTCGGAGGCGACCCAGATCACGATGACGTCGTCGTACCTCTCACCGGTCTTCGGGTCGAAGGCGTCCGGACGAGCGTTGCGGAAGAACACGAACGACTTCTGCCCGACCTGGTAGACGGAGTTCTCCTTCGATCCCTCGACCTTGTGCACGTGCGGCATGCCGGCAGCGATCCGGTGGACGTCGGCGATGCGTGCCTTGCGCGCCATGCGGCGACCCTACGACGCCTCACGGGTGCAGTCGTGAGCCCTTCAGGATCTTGTCGACTCCGTTCTTCGGGCCGTGGAGTGCGATACCGACCAGGTCGAGGTCGGGACCGGGTACGGCGCGGACCGTCGCCCGGTTCGCCGCGTCGAACCCGGTGCGGAACATGTCGGAGGTGTAGACGGCGATCGGCTGGTTCCGTCGCAATGCGCGCTCTCGTGCGGCGACGAGGTGTTCCTTGGTCCCTTCGAAGACCAGGACCGGGATGCCGAGGAGTGCGAGGTACTCCTGGTCGTCTGCGTCCGCATACGGTTCGCCGACCAGCTGACGGTTGGCTGCTGCGATCCCGCCGGCGAGGAACGCCGTCACGTTGAGTCGCTGCCAGGTCTCGAGATCGTCGCGGACGAGCACCGCGACCTTGGTGTCGAACGGGGGAGTGAGGACGTCGTTCATGCCGCTTATCGTCCGCCGCTGATCGGGTGCGGTCTTGTACGTTCCTGACATGCAGCCTCAGGCCACCCTCCGGGCCTGGCGCCCGTCGGTGCCCGGCGTGAGCGAGGTGCTGCACGCGCACTTCCCGAGTCACGCCTACCCGCTGCACACGCACGACACCTGGACGCTGCTCGTGGTCGACACGGGCGCGGTGCGCTTCGACCTCGAGCGGCGCGAGCATGCCGCCCTGCGGTCGCGGGTGACGCTGCTGCCGCCACACGTGCCTCATGACGGGCGATCGGTCACGACCGACGGGTTCCGCAAGCGCGTCGTGTACCTCGACGCCGACACCCTGGACGTACGCCGCATCGGTCGCGCGGTCGACCATCCAGGGTGGGAGGACGCGGCTCTTCGCGGGGAGCTGCACCTGCTGCACGGGGCCATGCGTCACCCGGGTGACGAGTTCGAGGCGGAGAGCCGGCTCGCTCTGGTCACCCAACGACTGACGTCCCACCTCGAGGGGCTACCCGAGCCAGGAGCGCGGTCGGATCCAGGGCTGGCCGCGCGGCTCCAGGACCTGCTGGACGCCCATGTCGTCGACGGCATCAGCCTGGCAAGGGCCGCTGAGCTGCTCGGCGCCGATCAGACCCACCTCGTGCGTGCCTTCCGACGGGAGGTCGGGATCCCGCCGCACCGCTACCTGACCGGGCGACGCGTCGACCGGGCAAGACGGCTGCTGCTCGCCGGGGACAGGCCGGCCGACGTGGCGGCGGAGGTCGGCTTCCACGACCAGGCGCACCTGACGAGGCACTTCAGGAGGATGCTCGGGGTGGCCCCGGGTGCCTACGCGGCGTCGGCCTGACCGCTGCGATCTGCACAGAACCTTCACGTTGCGCTCACGCCTCCCGACCCCAGGCGTCCCTAGGCTCCAGACATGGAGTCAACGGGGTCGTCGACGAGCGCGGCGAAGATCCTCGTCGTCGAGGACGAGCCGCTGATCAACCAGGCCGTCGGCGACCGGCTCCGTGCGGAGGGCCACCAGGTCGTCTCGGCGTACGACGGGCCCGGAGCGGTCGCGGCGTACGACGAGCACCAGCCCGACCTGGTCGTCCTCGACGTGATGCTGCCCGGCTTCGACGGCCTCGAGGTCTGCCGGCAGATCCAGCAGCGCCGACCCGTGCCGGTCCTGATGCTGACCGCCCGTGACGACGAGTCCGACGTCCTCGTGGGACTAGGAGTGGGGGCGGACGACTACCTCACCAAGCCGTTTCGGATGCGCGAGCTGGTCGCACGGGTCGCCGCGCTGCTCCGCCGCGTGGAGCGGGCCGAACAGCTGGTCAGGCAGGCACCGCCGACACCGGTGACGGTGGGCGCAGTGCGCCTCGACCCGGGTGCGCGCCGGGTTTGGGTCGACGACGCCGAGGTCCACCTGACGCCGACGGAGTTCGACCTGCTCTACACGCTGGCCGCGGCGCCGGGCCAGGTCCTCACCCGTGAGCGACTGCTGGCCGAGGTCTGGGGCTGGGACGGCGGGGCCGGCGCGACCCGCACCGTCGACAGCCATGTGAAGGCCCTGCGCAACAAGATCGGCACCGACCGGGTCCGTACCGTGCACGGCGTCGGTTACGCCCTGGAGGAACGGTGACTGGCGACCCCGGTCCGCGGGAGCCGCTGCGTCAACCTCTGGGCCAACCTCTGGGCCGCGTCACCTCGATCAAGGTCAAGCTCGGCCTGCTCGTAGCCGCCAGCGTGCTTGTCGCGGCGGTGCTCGCGACCCTGGGCGCCGACACCGTTCCGGCGTGGCTGAGCATCCCCGTGACCGTGCTGCTCGCCCTCGGCGTCACCCAGCTCCTCGCGGTCGGGATGACCTCGCCGCTACGACAGATGACGGAAGCCGCGCAGCGGATGGCGGCCGGGCACTACGACGTACGCGTCGAGACCTCCTCCACCGACGAGGTCGGCGAGCTGGCGCGGGCGTTCAACACCATGGCCGCGGACCTCGCCACGGTCGACCGGCAGCGCCGCGACCTGGTGGCGAGCGTCTCCCACGAGCTGCGTACGCCGCTCACGGCGCTGGTCGCGGTCCTCGAGAACCTCGACGACGGGGTCATCGAGCCCGATCCCGAGACCGTGCACGTGGCCCGGACGCAGGCCGAACGACTGGGCGATCTCGTCGACGACCTGCTCGATCTCTCGAGGCTGGACGCCGGTGTGGTCCCACTCGACCGCGTCGAGCAGCCCGTCCTTCCGCTCATCGACTCGGTGGTGGCAGAGGCGCGGTCCGGGCCGGGGGCGAGCCAGCGCGGGGTCACCTTCGACGTCCGGGTCGATCCACCCGACCTGACGACGTACGCTGACCGCGCCCGCCTTCACCAGCTGCTGCTCAACCTCCTCGACAACGCCGCCCGGCACAGCCCGGCCGGGGGTGTCGTCCGGGTCTGGGCCGGCGACGTGGCCGGGCTGACCCGGCTCGAGGTCGCCGACGAGGGGCCTGGCGTCGCGCCGCAGGACCGGGAACGGGTCTTCGAACGGTTCGGCACGCTGCCGGACTCCACGGGCGGCGGCACCGGTCTCGGGCTCGCCATCGCCCGCTGGGTCACCGACCTCCACGGCGGGCGCATCACGGTGGTCGATCCCGTGCCGGGGCCCGCGTCATCAAGTGGGGTCGGCGCCCGCTTCCGCGTCGAGCTGCCCGCATCACACTCCGAGAGGACCACGCCCATGAGCACGTCCACGCCGCCCGTCCCGCCGCCGGTGACGCAGCCACTCCCAGCACCCATGGCGCCACGCACGGCCGGATCGGGATCGCTGGTCGATGACACGTTCGGTTCGTTCTGGGCCGACAAGGGCGTGCCGGCGCGTCGCTGGGTGCTTCTTGCCTGCCTGGGCATCGGGGTGTTCGCCGGCTGGACGCTGCCGAACACCGAGCTCGGGCTCGCGGCCACGCTGGTGCTGGTGGCCTCCGGTGTGCTGGTGCTCGTGCTCACGCGCCACCTTCGTAGTCCCTTCACGTGGGCGTGCGCCGTGCTGGCGTTCGGTTTCGCGCTCCTCCCGGTGCTGCGCGACGCGGACTGGCTCGCGGTCCTCGGCCTGATGGCCTCCGTCGTGCTGGTCACAGCCGCGCTCACCGCTGGCACCACCGTGCTGGGGATGGTGGCCAGCGCGATCGCCTGGCCGCTGGCCGGGCTGCGCGGGTTGCCGTGGCTCGGGCGGACGCTACGCGCCTTCAGTCGTGGCACGAACACCGCGGCGGTCACTCGCACGGTCGTCCTGTCCCTGCTGGGCGTGCTCGTCTTCGGGCTGCTGTTCGCCAGTGGCGACGCGATCTTCGGGAACTGGGTCGACGCGGTGCTGCCCGACGTACAGGACATGTTCGCGCTCCGGCTGTTCCTCACCGTCGCCGTCGGGGGCACGGTGCTCGCAGCGGCGTACCTCGCCATCAACCCGCCGGGCGTCGAGCGGCCCGTCGTACGACGACCCGCGCAGCACCGTTTCGAGTGGCTGGCGCCGGTCCTGCTCGTCGACGCTGTCTTCGTGCTGTTCCTCGCGGCGCAGGCTGCGGCCTTCTTCGGCGGCCACGAGTACATCCAGCGCACCACCGGGCTGACCTATGCCGACTACGTGCACCAGGGCTTTGCCCAGCTCACCATCGCCACCGCCCTGACCCTGCTCGTCGTGTGGGCGGCCGCCCGCAAGGCGAGGCTCGAGACCGGCGCGGACCGCTGGTGGCTGCGCGGGTCGCTGGGCGCGCTGTGCCTGCTCACGCTGGTCGTGGTTGCCTCGGCGCTGCACCGGATGGATCTCTACCAGGACGCCTACGGGTTCACGCGGCTGCGGCTGGTGGTCGACCTCTTCGAGGGCTGGCTGGGGCTCGTCGTGGTGGCAGTCCTCGTCGCCGGCATCGGCCTGCGCGGCTGGTGGCTGGCCCGGTTCGCGCTGCTGGCGGGCGCGACCATGCTGCTCGGCCTCGCCGTCGTGAACCCCGACGCCTGGATCGCGCAGCACAACATCGATCGCTACGAGGCGACGGGCAAGCTCGACACCGCCTATCTCGCCGGTCTGAGCGCCGACGCCTTGCCGGTGATCCTGGACAACCCGCTGCCGGGGGGATTCCGCTGCCCGATGGAGGACCTCGACTTCGACCTGCGCGACCCCGATGGCTGGACAGGCTGGAACCTGTCGCGCGAGCGGGCCCGCGACGCGCTGCGCCACGCCGCCGTCGAGCCGCGCATCGAAGACACCAACTGCCCCTAACCTGAGGGCGTGGATGACCACCAGCTCGTCGACACCCTGCCTGACGGAGTCGTGATCGCCGACGCGGACGGCATCGTGACGACCGTCAACCAGCAGGCGCGCCGACTGCTCGGCGACACGGTCGAGGTGGGCCGGCCACTCTCGGAGGTGATGGCGCTCCAGGACCAGGAGAGCTGCGACTGGTACGCCTCGAACGACCCCTACAAGGGACTCGGCAGTCGCGTCGGTCTCACCGAGCAGTCGTGGTTCACCACTGACGGCACCGAGGTGCTCGTGACGGGTCGGATCAACCGTTCCACCCGTGCCGGGCCGGTCCAGAGCGTTGCCCTGGTCGTGCGCTCGGGACGGGGCCGGGCCCGGCTGGACCGGGACCGCTCCGACCTGGTCGCCACCGTGGCCCACGAGCTCCGGTCACCGCTGACCGGGGTGAAGGGCTTCGTCGGCACCCTGCTGAGCAAGTGGGAGCGGCTCAACGACGAGCAGAAGAAGCTGATGCTGGCCACGGTGTACTCCGACTCCGAGCGGCTCTCGCGGCTGATCACCGAGCTGCTCGACGTGGCCCGCATCGACACCGGTCGGCTGCCGCTGTACCCGCGACACGTGGACACCCGGACGCTGGTGGAGCGCTGCGTCGAGTCCGTCCGTGCGGGGACCACGCGCACGATCGAGTCGTCGTACGCCGAACCGCTGCCGCAGGTCTTCGCCGACCCCGACAAGATCACCCAGGTCGTCACCAACGTCGTCGACAACGCGATCCGGCACGGCGACGGCACCGTGCGGGTGCAGGTCGAGGGCATCACCGACCCGTTCCCGGGCGCACTCATCCGAGTCGACGACGAGGGCGAGGGCATCGCCGAAACGATCCGCTCCCGGGTGTTCACGAAGTTCTGGAAGCACGGCGTCCGGGGTGGCACCGGCCTCGGCATGTACATCGTCAACGGCCTCACCCGCGTCCACGGCGGCGAGGTGCTGATCACCGACTCCGACTCCGGCGGTGCCCGCCTCGAGATCCGCTGGCCCTCCGATGACCGACGGTGACCTCAGTTGGTTGAGCTTGTCGAAACCCGGATAGTCCCGAGTGAATGGACCCTCGGAGACCGCTTGGAAGGGTCCGATCACTCGGGACTATCCAGTCCTGGCGAATCCCATTGGCCCGCCGTACGACGCACTTCCTAGACTGGCCCGCGCACGCTAGTGCGCGAAGAAGCGAAAGGCAGTAGATGTCGGGCCCCAACTCCGAGTACGACCCGGTCCAGGTGACCCCGCTCGACGAGGAGCACGTCAACGCGATGCGCGAGGGGGCGCTCGCTTCGATCGCCGCGGCCGCTGACCTGGACACGCTCAAGCGCGCGCGCACGGAGCACGCCGGCGACCGATCGCCGCTCGCACTTGCCAACCGCGAGATCGGGGCGCTGCCCCCGCAGGCCCGCAAGGACGCCGGCCAGCGCGTCGGCCAGGCCCGCGGTGAGGTCAACCAGGCGCTGGCGAAGCGCCAGGCCGAGCTCGAGGCCGAGGCGGAGCAGCGGATGCTCGTCGAGGAGACCGTCGACGTCACGCTGCCGTCGGACCGCAGGACCAAGGGCGCCCGCCACCCGCTCACGATGATGTCCGAGCGGATCGCCGACGTATTCGTCGCGATGGGCTGGGAGGTCGCCGAGGGTCCACTGGTCGAGGCGGAGTGGCTGAACTTCGACGCGCTCAACCTCGGACCCGACCACCCGGCCCGCACCATGCAGGACACCTTCTGGACCGAGCCCGCCGAGCACCACCTCGTGCTCCGCACGCACACCTCACCGGTGCAGGCGCGCACGATGCTGACCCGGAAACCGCCGATCTACGTGGTGGTTCCCGGCAGGGTCTTCCGCACCGACGAGTACGACGCCACGCACAGTCCCTTGTTCCACCAGGTCGAGGGCCTCGTCGTCGACGAGGGCATCACGATGGCCCACCTCAAGGGGACTCTCGACCACTTCGCGGAGTCGATGTTCGGTGAGGGGATCAGCACCCGGTTCCGTCCGTCGTACTTCCCGTTCACCGAGCCCTCCGCCGAGGTCGACCTGAAGTGCTTCGTCTGCCGCGGTCAGTTGCCGGCCGTCGAGTCCTGCCGCACCTGCAAGGGCGAGGGCTGGATCGAGTGGGGCGGCTGTGGCGTGGTCAACCCGCGCGTGCTCACCGCCTGCGGCGTCGACAACGACCGCTACACCGGCTTCGCGTTCGGGATGGGCATCGACCGCACCCTGATGTTCCGCCACGGCGTCGCGGACATGCGCGACATGTTCGAGGGCGACGTGCGCTTCTCCGCGGCGTTCGGAGCAGAGTTGTGAAGGCCCCCCTCTCCTGGGTCCGCGAGTACGCCGACCTCCCCGCCGATGCCCCCGCCGAGGACATCGCCGCCAGGCTCACCGCGCTCGGCCTGAAGCTCGAGTCACTCGAACGGGCGGGGCACGACATCACCGGCCCGCTGGTGATCGGTCGCGTGCTGACCAAGGAGCCCGAGCCGCAGAAGAACGGCAAGACCATCAACTGGTGCACGGTCGACGTGGGCGACGCCAACGGCACCGGTGAGCCCCAGGGCATCGTCTGCGGCGCGCACAACTTCGAGCCGGGCGACCTCGTCGTCGTCGTACTCCCCGGCGGCGTGCTGCCAGGCGGCTTCGAGATCTCCGCCCGCAAGACCTACGGCCACGTCTCCGCCGGCATGATCTGCTCCGCCAAGGAGCTGGGACTCGGTGACGACCACGACGGCATCATCGTGCTGCCGAGCGATGCCGGTGAGCCGGGAGACGACGTCTTCGACCTGCTCCACCTGCGCGACGAGGTCGTCGAGCTCGAGATCAACCCCGACCGGGCCTACGCCATGTCGGTGCGCGGTGTCGCCCGCGAGGCTTCCCTGGGGTATGCCGTCCCCTTCCACGACCCCGCCGACCGCGAGACACCCGCGGACAACGGCAAGGGCTACCCGGTCGTGGTCGACGACCCCGCTGGCTGCCCGGTCTTCGTGGCGCGCACCGTCTCGGGTTTCGACCCCACCGCGCCCACACCCACCTGGATGGCGCGCCGGCTGATGCTCGTCGGGCAGCGCCCGATCTCGCTGGCGGTCGACGTGACCAACTACGTGATGTTCGAGCTGGGCCGACCGATCCACGGCTACGACGCCGACAAGCTCTCGGGTCCGATCCGCGTCCGCCGCGCGACCGAGGGGGAGCACCTCACCACTCTCGACGGCAACGACCGCACCCTCTCGCCAGAGGATCTCGTGGTCACCGACGACTCCGGGATCATCGGTCTCGGCGGCGTCATGGGCGGCGAAGACACCGAGATGTCCGAGACCACCTCGCGCGTGCTGGTAGAGGCCGCGCACTGGGACGCCGTGTCGATGTTCCGCACCGGTCGTCGCCACAAGCTGACCTCCGAAGCCGGCAAGCGCAACGAGCGCGGCGTCGACCCGACCATCTGCGAGGCAGCGGCCGACCGGGTCGCCGAGCTGTTGGCGGAGTACGGCGGCGGCACCGTCGACGACGGCGTGACGGTCGTCGGCCGGCCACCCGCGCAGCCGAGGATCACCATCCCGATCGACCTCCCCGCGCGTGTCACGGGGATGGACATCGCGTCCAACACGACGATCGCGCACCTCGAAGCCATCGGTTGCGACGTCGATGCCGGTGCCGACGAGCTCACCGCCACGGTCCCGGCCTGGCGGCCCGACCTCCGGGACCCGTTCGACCTCGTCGAGGAGGTCGCCCGAGTCGTCGGCTACGAGGACGTGCCGAGCGTGCTGCCCGACGCGCCGCCCGGTCGCGGCCTGACCCAGGACCAGTCGATGCGTCGCCGGGTGGGCCGCACGCTCGCCGGCGAGGGGTACGTCGAGGTGGTCAACTTCCCCTTCATCGGGGAGGCCGACCTCGACCGGCTCGGCATCGACTCCACCGACTCCCGTCGTACGACGCTCCGGCTGGCCAACCCGCTGAGCAGCGAAGAGCCGCTGATGACGACCACGCTGCTGCCGGGCCTGCTCCGCACCGTGGCGCGCAACGTCAGCCGCGGCACCACCGACGTCGCCCTGTTCGAAACAGCACCCGTGACGCTCCCGCACTCCGGCGTGGGCGCGCCCATCCTGCCTGTCGACCGCCGGCCGACCGAGGGGGAGTGGGACGACCTCAACAAGGCGCTGCCGGACCAGCCGCTCCACCTCGCCTTCGCCCTCTCCGGCGACCGCGACCGCGCCGGCTGGTGGGGCAAGGGACGCCCGGCCGGCTGGAACGACGTCATCGAGACCGCCCGGGTGGTCGCCGACGCTCTCGGCCTCGAGCTGACCGTGCGCCGGGCCAGCGTCGCGCCGTGGCACCCCGGACGCTGCGCCCAGCTGCTGGTCGGCGAGATCACGATCGGGCACGCCGGCGAGCTGCACCCCAAGGTGTGTCGCGCCTTCGGCGTACCCGCCCGCACGTCGGTCGCCGAGCTCGACCTCGACGTACTCCTGTCGCGGGCTGTCGCCGTGCCGAAGGCCCCACAGCTGTCCGCCTATCCCGTCGCGAAGGAGGACGTCGCCCTGATCGTCGACGACGACCTGCCGGCGGCGGAGCTCGCAGCCACCCTGAGCGAGGGCGCCGGACCGCTGTGCGAGTCGGTGCGTCTCTTCGACGTCTACACCGGCCCGCAGGTCGGTGAGGGCCGGAAGTCCCTGGCCTTCGCGCTTCGGTTCCGGGCGCCGGACCGCACCCTCACCGAGGACGACACCTCCGCCGCGCGGGACGCCGCGGTCGCGCTCGCCGTACAACGGCACGGGGCCCGGCAGCGCGTCTGACCGCTCAGGAGACCTTGCCCCGCACCGCCCACGCCCTGGCATGCATCCGGATGTGGCCGTCGGGGTCCACGTGCACGATCTGTTCGAGCCCCTGACGCAGCCGCTCCCGGGCCGCAGGCTCGAGCGACGAGACGTACACCGGAGCCGCCCCGGTCGCGCCGAGGAACGGCGCCCACAGATCCTCGAAGTCGGTGAACTCGGTGCTGATCTCGATGCTCGACGTGCCGACGTCGCTCAGCCCTGCCTGCTCCCAGAGGTCGGTCAAGGCTCGCGGGTCGCAGATCGAGAAGCGCTGACCCTCGTCGAGGTCGATCGCGGCGGCGTCGAGGGCACAGGCGACGTCCCAGAACGTGCGCAGGAACTGCATCCGGCCCGCGTAGTCCCAGACGTACGCAGCCACCGACCCACCTGGTGCCGCAGCAGTCATGGCCGCGAGCGCGGCCGCGGGGTCGGGCACGAAGTTCAGCACCAGCCCCGAGATGACGACGTCCGCGCTGTCGGCCGGCACGTCGACCGCCCTACCCACCCCGAAGTCGACACGGGGGTCGTCGATGCGTCGCACCGCCTCCTCGACGAACCCGGCACTCGGGTCGAGGGCAAGCACCGAGGTTGGCGAGGCGAACTCGAGCACGGTCGAGGTGAGGGCCCCCGTACCGCAGCCCACGTCGACCCAGCGCCGTCCTGGCGGGGCGTCCAGCCAGCGCAGGAAGCGCGGCGCGAGCTGGCGGCTCCAGCGACCCATGAAGTGCTCATAGGCGTTGCCGTCCGACCAGCCGCTCGCCACGATCGCACCTCCTCACCCACACCATGGTCGCCCCGTCGTGTCCGAAAGGCGACCCCCCGGTTCGGACCCGCATGCAGACCTCTGTATAGTCATGCACATGTCCCCGACACGAGTCGCCGTCGCCGGAGCCAGCGGGTACGCCGGAGGCGAGGTCCTCCGGCTGCTGCTCTCCCACGCCGAGGTCGAGATCGGCACCCTCACCGCCGGTTCCAACGCGGGCGAGCGCCTCGGTGCGCTGCAGCCCCATCTGGTCCCGCTCGCCGACCGGGTCCTCGAGGAGACGAGCGCCGAGACCCTGGCCGGGCACGACGTGGTCTTCCTCGCGCTGCCGCACGGCCAGTCGGGGCCGGTCGCCGAGCAGCTCGGCGAGGACACCGTGGTGATCGACTGCGGCGCCGACTTCCGGCTCACCGACGCGGAGGACTGGGAGAAGTTCTACGGCTCCGAGCACGCCGGCTCCTGGCCCTACGGCCTGCCCGAGCTGCCCGGCCAGCGGGCTCTGCTCGAGGGGGCTCGGCGGATCGCCGTACCGGGTTGCTACCCGACCGTCTCGACGCTGACGCTGGCCCCTGCCGTGGCCGCTGGGCTCGTCCAGGCCGACGACCTGGTGGTCGTCGCCGCCTCCGGCACGAGCGGGGCCGGCAAGGCGCCCAAGCCGAACCTGGTCGGCAGCGAGGTGATGGGCTCGGTCACGGCGTACGGCGTGGGCGGGGCGCACCGCCACACTCCCGAGATCATCCAGAACCTCTCCGGCCTGACAGAGGACACGGTGCGGGTCAGCTTCACGCCCGTGCTGGTGCCCATGCCGCGGGGCATCCTCGCCACTGCGAGCGCCTCGGTCCACGACGGTGTGACGGCGGACGACCTGCGGGCCGCCTACCAGAAGGCGTACGCCGACGAGCCGTTCGTGTTCCTGCTCCCCGAGGGACAGTGGCCGGCCACGAAGTCGGTCATCGGCTCCAACAGCGTGCACCTCCAGGTGACCCTCGACGAAGCGGCGGGCCGGATGGTGGCCGTCGGCGCCGTCGACAACCTGGCCAAGGGCACCGGCGGCGCAGCCGTGCAGTGCATGAACCTCGCTCTTGGCCTGCCCGAGCAGACCGGCCTCTCGACAGTGGGCCTGGCACCATGAGTGAGTCCCTGACCCTTCAGCAGTTCCCCGAGAAGCTCGCCGTCGTCCGGCTCGGACCCGGCGCCGAGGTGCCGAGCTGGGCCGAGTCGTCGTCTTTGTTCTCCGTCACCGCGACCGCCCGCGAGACCAGCGTCGTGTGCGCCCGGCGGAGCGTGCCGAAGAAGGCGCAGCAGGAGGGGCCCTTCACCGCGTTCGCGGTCGAGGGTCCCCTGGACTTCTCGCTCACCGGGATCCTGGCCGAGCTGCTCCAACCGCTGGCCGAGGCGGAGATCAGCGTGTTCACGATCTCCACCTTCGACACCGACTGGATCCTCGTGTCCGTCGACGACGCGGAGCGGACGGCCGAGGAGTGGCGACGACGAGGGCACAACGTCGCCCCCGCCATCCCAGTCACCCAGGAGAAGAAGAACGCATGAGTGTCACCCATCCCTCCGGCTTCACCGCGGCCGGCGTCGAAGCGGGTCTGAAGACCAGCGGCGGCAAGGACGTCGCCCTCGTCGTCAACAACGGCCCCAACCACGACTCCGCGTCTGTGTTCACCGCGAACCGCTGCAAGGCCAACCCGATCCTGTGGAGCGAGGAGGTCGTCAAGGACGGCATCGTCCGTGCCGTGGTGCTCAACTCCGGTGGCGCCAACTGCTACACCGGCGCCGAGGGCTTCCAGACCACGCACGCGGTCGCCGAGCAGGTGGCCTCGGGCCTCGACATCGGCGCGGGAGACGTCGTGGTCTGCTCGACCGGGCTGATCGGCCTGAGCAACCCTCGCGAGAACCTGCTCAAGGGCGTTGACGCCTGCGTCTCCGCGCTGAGTGCGGACGCCGGGACCGATGCCGCCGAGGCGATCATGACGACCGACTCCGTGAGCAAGGAGGTCGTCGTCGAAGGCTCCGACATCGGTGGGGGCTGGTCGATCGGTGGCATGGCCAAGGGTGCCGGGATGCTGGCCCCCCAGCTCGCGACCATGCTCGTCGTACTCACCACCGACGCCGTGGTTCCCGCCGCCGATCTCGACACCGCCCTGCGCGCCGCGACCGGTGCCAGCTTCGACCGGCTGGACTCCGACGGCTGCATGTCGACCAACGACACGGTCACGGTCATGGCCAGCGGCGCGAGCGGCGTGACGCCGAGCCTTGCGGACTTCGCGGAGGCGCTCAGCCAGGCGTGCACCGACCTGGCGATGCAGCTGCTGAAGGATGCCGAGGGCGCCGACCACGAGATCGCCATCACCGTGCTGCACGCTGCGACCGAGGCCGAGGCGGTCGAGGTCGGACGCAGCGTCGCGCGCAGCAACCTCTTCAAGGCGGCGGTCTTCGGCAAGGACCCGAACTGGGGGCGGGTCCTCGCCAGCATCGGTACGACGAAGGCAGCGTTCGACCCTGCCGACCTCGATGTCGCGATGAACGGCGTGTGGGTCTGCAAGGCCTCCACCCCTGCGGAGGATCCCGCAAAGGTCGACCTCAGCGGCCGCGAGGTGAGCGTGACCATCGACCTCAAGAGCGGGTCCGAGCGCGCGACCGTCTGGACCAACGACCTGACCCATGCCTACGTCCACGAGAACAGCGCCTACTCCTCATGAGCGACGACACCAACGGCAAGCCGTACTCGCTCCACCCCGCCGAGGTCCTCGCCGGGGCCCTGCCGTGGCTGATGAAGTACCACGACAAGGTCGTCGTGGTGAAGTACGGCGGCAACGCGATGACCGACGAACACCTGAAGAAGGCCTTCGCCGAGGACATCGCGTTCCTGCGCTTCGCCGGTTTCAAGCCGGTGGTCGTGCACGGTGGTGGACCGCAGATCTCCAAGATGCTCGACAGGCTCGGCATCGAGTCGGAGTTCAAGGGCGGTCTCCGCGTGACCACGCCCGAGGCGATGGACGTCGTACGCATGGTGCTGGTCGGCCAGGTGCAGCGTGAGCTCGTCGGGCTGATCAACCAGCACGGCCACATCGCCGTCGGACTGTCAGGTGAGGACGCGGGACTGTTCACCGCCAAGGCGACCAACACCGTCGTCGACGGCGAGGAGATCGACCTCGGCCTGGTCGGCGAAGTGGCGCAAGTCCGGCCCGAGGCCGTCGAGGACCTTGTCCAGGCGGGCCGGATCCCGGTGATCTCGAGCGTCGCCCCGGACCCCAAGGGAATCGTGCACAACGTCAACGCCGACACGGCGGCCGCGGCCCTCGCGATCGCGCTCGACGCCGAGAAGCTGATGGTGCTCACTGACGTGGAGGGTCTCTACCGGGACTGGCCCGACAGCGACGACGTGATCCAGGAGATCAGCCCCGAGAAGCTGGCCGAGCTGATGCCCGACCTCGACAGCGGCATGGTCCCGAAGATGCAGGCCTGCTACGACGCCGTCACCGGGGGAGTGCCCGCCGCAACGGTCGTGGACGGCCGCGAGCCGCACGCCGTCCTGCTCGAGCTGTTCACCAAGGAGGGCGTCGGCACCCAGGTGCTGCCAGGTGTCGAGACCCGGCTGCGCAAGGCGTACGCCACCGGCGAGAGGAAGGTGTCGAAGAAATGACCGACGTGAAGGCCCGCTACGCCGAGTCGATGATGAACACCTTCGGCCCGCCGAAGCTGGTGCTCACCCGCGGAGAGGGTCCCTACGTCTGGGACGACGCCGACAAGCGGTACCTCGACCTGCTCGGTGGCATCGCCGTCAACTCCCTCGGCCACGCCCACCCGGCGCTGGTCGGAGCGATCACCGACCAGCTCCAGACGTTGGGCCATGTCTCGAACTTCTTCGCCACCGACCCGCAGGTGTCCCTCGCCGAGCGCCTGCTGGACCTCCTCTTCTCCTCGGTGGTTGAGGAGCGAGCGCAAGCGAGCGTCTCGAAACCACTTGCTCGGAACGGCAAGGTCTTCTTCGCCAACTCCGGCGCCGAGGCCAACGAGGCCGCCTTCAAGCTCACCCGCCGCACCGGCCGGACCCATGTCGTGGCCACCGAGGGCGCCTTCCACGGACGCACCATGGGCTCGCTCGCGCTGACGGCCAAGGAGGCCTACCGGGAGCCGTTCGAGCCGCTTCCCGGCGGCGTCACCTTCGTGCCGTACGGCGACGCCGACGCTCTCGCCGCGGCCGTCACCGACGAGACCGCGGCCGTGATCCTCGAGCCGCTCCAGGGGGAGGCCGGCGTGGTCGCGCCACCACTGGACTACCTCGCCCGGGCCCGCGAGATCACTCGCGAGCACGGCGCGCTGTTGTGGCTGGACGAGATCCAGACCGGCGTCGGGCGCACCGGCGCCTGGTACGCCCACCAGAACCGCGACGTGGCCGACCCCATGGACGGCGTCGCCGACATCGTCACGGTCGCCAAGGGCCTCGCCGGTGGCTTCCCGATCGGGGCCTGCCTGGCCACGGGTGACGCGGCTGACCTGCTCCAGCCCGGCAACCACGGCACCACGTTCGGCGGCAACCCGGTCGCATCAGCGGCCGCCCTCGCCGTGCTCGACACGATCGAGAAGGACGGCCTGCTCGAGCACGCGACCGCGATCGGTCAGCGGCTGCGCGACGGCGTGATCGCCGACGAGCGCGTCACCGAGGTCCGCGGCTCCGGACTGCTGATCGGGCTCGACCTCACCGAGGCTGCCTCGGCCGAGGTGTTCGCCGCCGCCCTCGAGGCCGGGTTCATCGTGAACAACCCGACCCCGGAGCGGGTCCGGCTGGCCCCGCCGCTGATCCTGACCGCCGAGCAGGCCGACTCCTTCCTCGACGCCTGGCCCGGCATCCTCGACGCGGCGTACCGCAAGCAGGGGGAGCAACCATGACGCGCCACTTCCTCCGCGACGACGACCTCTCCCCCGACGAGCAGTCGGGGGTGCTCGACCTCGCGCTGAACCTCAAGGCCAGCCCGTACGACGAACAACCGCTGGCCGGCCCCCGGACGGTCGCCGTGCTCTTCGACAAACCCACCCTGCGTACCCAGGCGTCCTTCGCCGCCGGCATCGCCGAGCTCGGTGGCTTCCCGATGGTCATCGACGGCTCGCTCGCGCAGATCGGAAAGCGGGAGTCCGTGGCCGACACCGCGCGGGTGCTGGGCCGCCAGGCGTCCTTGATCGTGTGGCGCACCTACGAGCAGTCCCGCCTCGACGAGATGGCCGCGGGTGCCGGCGTACCCGTGATCAATGCCCTCACCGACGAGTTCCACCCGTGCCAGGCGCTGGCCGACCTGCTGACGATCCGCGAGCACCGCGGCACGCTGGCAGGCCAGACTCTCGCCTTCATCGGCGATGCGGGCTGCAACATGGGCCACAGCCTGCTGCTCGCAGGGGCGACCGCCGGGATGCACGTGCGGGTCAGCGGCCCGGACGACTACGCGCCCGACCCGACGATCCTGGCCAGGGCAGGGGAGATTGCCGCGGAGACCGGAGGCTCGGCGGCCTTCGTGGCCGATCCGGTCGAGGCGGCAACGGCCGCCGACGCCATCGCCACTGACACCTGGGTGTCGATGGGCCGCGAGGCAGAGGCCGAGGCTCGCGAGGAGGTGTTCGCGCCATGGCAGCTGAACACCTCGCTGCTCACCCACGCCGCGGACGACGCGATCGCGCTGCACTGCCTGCCGGCCTACCGCGGCAGGGAGATCACCGCCGAGGTCATCGACGGCCCGCGAAGCGTGGTCTGGGACGAGGCCGAGAACCGCCGCCACGTCCAGAAGGCCGTCATCGTCTGGTTGCTCTCGTTGGTTGAGCCCTTCGAGACGGTCGCTTCGCGACCTCCTCAGGAACCTCCTGTCGAAACCGCCGGAGGCCCCTCATGACGCAGCATGCCCACATCCCGCCGACCAAGAACGCGCGTCAGCAGCTCGAGATCGACCTGCTCAGCAGCTGCGAGGTCCGCTCGCAGAGCGAGCTCGGCGAGCTGCTCGCCGGCAACGGCGTGGTGGTCACGCAGGCCACGCTCAGCCGCGACCTCGTCGAGCTCGACGCGGTGAAGGTGCGCTCGAACTCTGGTGCGCTGGTGTACGCCGTGCCCGCCGAGGGTGGCGACCGATCGCCTGTCGCACCACGCGAGACCGCGGCCAGCGAGAGTCGGCTCGCCCGGTTGTGCGAGGAGCTGCTCGTCTCCGCCGACGCCAGCGCCAACCTCGTGGTGCTGCGCACTCCACCGGGCGCCGCGAACTTCCTGGCGTCCGCACTCGACAAGGCCGAGCTCGGCGACGTGCTCGGCACCATCGCCGGCGACGACACCGTGCTGGTGATCTCGCGCGACCCCGCCGGCGGCGAGGACGTCGTACGACGACTGATGGGTCTGGCCGGCCGCGCCCTCGGCGCCGGCTGAACCGGACCCGCACGCACATCGACTCCCAGCTGCACCCAACGACGAAAGGCCCATCGTGAGCAAGGTCCTCACCTCACTGCCCAAGGGGGAGCGCGTCGGCATCGCCTTCTCCGGAGGACTCGACACCTCCGTCGCCGTGGCGTGGATGCGCGACAACGGCGCCATCCCCTGCACCTACACCGCCGACATCGGCCAGTACGACGAGCCCGACATCGCCGGCGTCCCCGACCGAGCCCTGCTGTACGGCGCGGAGATCGCCCGCGCCGTCGACTGCAAGAAGGCCCTGGTCGAGGAAGGACTCGCGGCCCTGGCCTGCGGCGCCTTCCACATCCGCTCCGGGGGCCGCGCCTACTTCAACACCACGCCGCTGGGCCGTGCCGTCACCGGCACGATGCTGGTGCGCGCGATGCACGAGGACGGGGTCGACATCTGGGGCGACGGCTCGACGTTCAAGGGCAACGACATCGAGCGGTTCTACCGCTACGGGCTGCTGGCCAACCCCGAGCTGCGGATCTACAAGCCCTGGCTCGACGCCGACTTCGTGCACGAGCTCGGCGGCCGCGCCGAGATGAGCCAGTGGCTCACCGAGCACGACCTGCCCTACCGCGACAGCAAGGAGAAGGCGTACTCCACCGACGCCAACATCTGGGGCGCCACCCACGAGGCCAAGACCCTCGAGCACCTCGACGTTTCCCTCGAGACCGTCGAGCCGATCATGGGCGTCAAGTTCTGGGACCCCGACATCTACATCGAGCCCGAGGACGTGACGATCCGCTTCACGGCCGGCCGCCCGGTGGCGATCAACGGCACGTCGTACGACGACCCGGTGGCGCTGGTCCACGAGGCCAACACGATCGGGGGACGCCACGGGCTCGGCATGTCCGACCAGATCGAGAACCGCATCATTGAGGCGAAGTCGCGCGGCATCTACGAGGCACCGGCGATGGCTCTCCTGTGGATCGCCTACGAGCGGCTGCTCAACGCGGTGCACAACGAGGACACCATCGCCAACTACCACCTCGAGGGCCGGCGCCTCGGCCGCCTGCTCTACGAGGGCCGGTGGCTCGACCCTCAGGCGCTGATGCAGCGCGAGGCCATCCAGCGCTGGATCGCCTCCCTGGTGACCGGCGAGGTGACCCTGCGCCTGCGTCGTGGCGAGGACTACACGGTCCTGCGCACCGACGGCCCGGCGTTCTCCTACCACCCCGACAAGCTGTCGATGGAGCGCACCGAGCACGCCGCCTTCGGCCCGACCGACCGGATCGGCCAGCTCACCATGCGCAACCTCGACATCGCCGACTCGCGGGCCAAGCTGGAGCTCTACGCCGCCCAGCCGCTCGAGCAGGGGCAGGTACTGGTCGAGAACGGGACGCTCTACGGCGAGCTCGAGGCCGGCGGCGCCGACCGAATCGCCAGCAACCCCGCCGCCGAGGGCGACGAGAGCGATCGTGTCCTCGACGACGTGGCCATGGAGGTAGGCACCGACTGACCACGCCCCGAACTCCACAATTGTTGGATCGTGACGTCCTGAACGGCGATCCCGACCTCACACGCCAACAATTGTGGGGTTCCCGCGGCCACACACCCCACCTGCTACGAAAGGCGCCATGACCGACACCAGTGGTACGACGGGAGCCGGCAAGCTCTGGGGCGGCCGGTTCGCAGGTGGACCCAGCCCGGAGCTCGAGGCGCTCTCGCGCAGCACCCACTTCGACTGGCGGCTGGCGAGCTACGACCTCGACGGCTCGCGGGCTCACACCCGCGCCCTGCACCAGGCCGGCCTGCTCACCGACGACGAGCGCGAGGGTCTCCTCTCCGGCATCGACGAGCTCGACCGCCGGGTCGCCAACGGCGAGCTCCAGCCGCAGGAGAGCGACGAGGACGTCCACGGTGCCCTCGAGGGTGCGCTCGTCGACCTGGTCGGCCCCGACCTCGGTGGCAAGCTCCGTGCCGGGCGCAGCCGCAACGACCAGATCGCCACGCTGTTCAAGGTCTTCCTCCGCGACCACGCCCGGATCGTCGCGGGCGAGGTGCTCGCCCTGGCCGATGTGCTCGCCACCCAGGCCGAGCGCCACCACGGCGCGATCATGCCCGGTCGCACCCATCTCCAGCACGCCCAGCCGGTGCTGCTCAGCCATCACCTGATGGCCCACGCCTGGCCGCTCGTCCGGGACGTCGCGAGGATCCGCGACTGGGACGCCCGGGTCGCGGCCGACTCGCCGTACGGCTCGGGCGCCCTCGCCGGCTCCAGCCTCGGACTCGACCCCGAAGCCGTCGCCCGCGACCTCGGCTTCACCGGCAGCTCGGCCAACTCCATCGACGGGACCGCCGCGCGCGACTTCGTCGCCGAGTTCGCGTTCGTCGCCGCCATGATCGGCGTCGACGTGAGCCGTCAGGCCGAGGAGGTCATCCTCTGGGCGACCCGCGAGTTCGGCTTCGTCCGGCTCGACGACGCCTTCTCCACCGGGTCGAGCATCATGCCCCAGAAGAAGAACCCCGACATCGCCGAGCTCGCGCGCGGCAAGGCCGGTCGTCTCATCGGTGACCTCACCGGGCTGCTGGCCACGCTCAAGGCGCTGCCGCTGGCCTACAACCGCGACCTCCAGGAGGACAAGGAGCCGGTCTTCGACGCCGTCGACACCCTCGAGGTGCTGCTGCCCGCCTTCACCGGCCAGGTCGCCACGCTCACGTTCGACACCGACCGGATGGCCGAGCTCGCACCGCAGGGTTTCTCGCTCGCCACCGACATCGCCGAGTGGCTGGTGCGCGAAGGGGTGCCGTTCCGCGTCGCCCACGAGCTCGCCGGCGCATGCGTACGCCGCTGCGAGGAGCTGGGCACCGAGCTCGACCAGCTCACCGACGAGCAGTTCGCCGAGATCGACCCGCGCCTGACGCCTGAGGTCCGTGCCGTCCTCACCGCCGAGGGCTCGGTCGCCTCCCGCACCGGCCGAGGCGGCACCGCCCCGGAGCGCGTCGCGGAGCAGCTGGTCGAGCTCCGCGCTGCCATCGCCGATCACCGCAGCTGGCTGGCGTGACGCTGCTCGACATCCTCGAGCGGCCAGTCCTCGAGGCGGCACCACTCCTCCTGGGAGCGGCCTTCGCGCACGGCGGCGTCACGATCCGGCTCACCGAGGTCGAGGCGTACGACGGGCCGAACGACCCTGGCTCGCACGCCCACAACGGCCGCACCGACCGGAACGCCGTCATGTTCGGCCCGCCCGGCCACCTCTACGTCTACTTCACCTACGGGATGCACCACTGCTGCAACGTCTCCTGCGGGCCCGAAGGCGATCCCAGCGCGATCCTGCTGCGCGCCGGCCACGTCGTCGACGGCATCGAGACCGCTCGCGAGCGGCGACCCGGGTCCAACGACCGCGACCTGGCCCGCGGACCCGGACGGCTCTGCAAGGCCCTCGGCATCGACCGCGGAGACAACGGCC
Organism: uncultured Actinomycetota bacterium; assembly: GCA_963742785.1. GTDB lineage: Bacteria > Actinomycetota > Actinomycetes > Propionibacteriales > Nocardioidaceae > Marmoricola. Next base: position 43,166 of record CAVUNI010000003.1, on the reverse strand, counting down.
TCGACCTGAGCGACGTCCTGGTCCCAGATTCCCCGGCGCCCGACATCAGCAGCGGCCCGCGGGTCGGACTCCGCAAGGCGGCCGAGCGGCCGTGGCGCTTCTGGATCACCGGGGACCCGACCGTGAGCCGCTACGTCGCGGCGAAACCCCGGGTCCGCTAGAAATGGGTGCCATGGACCTGACCACCCAGACCCTGCGCGCGCTGATGCCCTTCGCTGCCCACCTGCAGATGGAGCTCGTCAGTGCCACGCCGGACGAGGTCGTGGGCGCGATGGACTGGGCCGAGGACACGAACACCACCGGCGGTGCGATGCACGGGGGAGCACTGATGTCGCTGGCCGACACGATCGGCGGTGCCGTGGCCTTCCTCAACCTGCCCGAGGGCGCCGGCACCTCCACGATCTCGTCGAGCACGGTCTTCCTCCGCGCCTTCCGCAAGGGCACTCTCACGGCCACCGGCCGACTCGTGCACAAGGGGCGCACCACGATCGTCGCGGAGACCCAGCTGACCGACGCCGACGGCCGGGCGGTCGCGCGGACCACCCAGACCCAGGCAGTGCTGCTGCCCCGCGACGTCTGAGGGCTACTTGTAGTAGTTGCGCGCCTGCCGCGGGATGTCGGTCACCACTCCGGTCACACCGATCGCCCGCGACGTGGTCAGGCCGGACTTGTTGAACGCGGTGAAGGTCCACACCTTCAGCCCGTTCCGCTTGTACAGCTGCACGCGCGGTGCGGTGAGGTTGGCGAGCTCGACCGCCACCCTGCTGGCACCCGCGTTCTTCACCGCGGGCACCGACGGGGGAGTCCTCGCCGCGAGCACAGTGGACAACCCGGGCCGCAGCGCCTGGACCCGCTTGAGAACCGCCGTCTCGAACGACTGGAGGTAGGTGCGGCCGGTGAGGTTGTACTGGTCCAGCACCGCCAGGACCTTGTTGATGTCCTGGTCGCTGAAGGCGGTGTTCTTGAGCTCGGGGGCGATCGCCTCCGGCACGCTGGCTGCGTACGCCGCTGCCTCGGCGAACGTCGGGATCGGCTGGTCACCCACCCGGCACTGCGCTCGCAGGTTGGACAGCGTCCACTTGATGACCTGACCGGTGCAGTTGGTCGTCCGGTCCAGGGTCACGTCGTGCATCAGCACGATCTCGTGGTCGGCGGTGAGCCGAAGGTCGAACTCGAGCACGTCGGCCCACCCGTGTGCGTAGCGCAGTGATTCCACCGTGTTCTCCGGCAGACCGGGGCGGATGCCGCCGCGGTGCCCGATGATGCTCGGCGCCGGCCCGAGCGCACGCCGCGTCACCTCGCGCGCGACCAGGACCCAGGTTCGCCGGTTGACCCGGCCGGTCGCCTTGGTGTGGTGCTGGCGCTGGAACCGCCTCACTGCGTTCACCGTGGCCTGCCGGTAGCGCCGGTCGACGGCCGAACGGGGCAGCAGGTTGAGTCGGTCGAGGCGGGTCTCGAGCAGCCTGACCTTGGCGCCGTGGCTGCCACGGTGCAGGTTGACCCCCGCGGCCTCGGCAGGCGCCGCTGCGAGCATCGTCGCCAGCAGGGCCGCGCAGGCGAGTGGGACAGCGAGGAGACGAGCGGGAGCCGAGAGCGACATGGTGGGGAACCTTCGCGTGGGAATCTGACCGGAAGTGTAGGAAGGATCCCGTACCAGCGGGCCGATTCCGGTCGATTGGCCCGGATCGGCGCGCCGGGTCGCCAGCACTGTCTTCGGCTGGTCCCGGGCCTGAGGCCGCGTCACGGGGTCGGGCGACACATGGCAGGCTGGCCCACGTGAGCACCGACCCAACCCTGCTCGACGACCTGGAGTGGCGCGGGCTGATCGCCCACTCGACCGACCGCGACGCCCTGCGCGCGGCGCTGATCGAGGACAGTGTCCGGTTCTACGTCGGCTTCGACCCCACAGCCCCGAGCCTCCACATGGGCAACCTCGTGCAGATCCTGACGGCGAAGCGGCTGCAGCAGGCGGGGCACACGCCGTACGCCCTCGTCGGCGGTGCCACCGGCATGATCGGCGATCCGCGCGAGTCGGGGGAGCGCACCCTGAACTCCCTCGACACGGTCAAGGAGTGGGTCGAGAAGGTGCACCGCCAGATCGAGCCGTACCTCGCCTTTGAAGGGCGCAACGCGGCCACGATGGTGAACAACTACGACTGGACGGCCAGCCTGTCCACGATCGACTTCCTGCGCGACATCGGCAAGCACTTCCCGGTCAACCGGATGCTCGCGCGTGACGTGGTGCGCAGCCGGCTCGAGGACGGGATCAGCTACACCGAGTTCAGCTACATCCTGTTGCAGTCGATGGACTTCCTGAACCTCTTCCGCGACCACGGCGTGACCCTCCAGTTCGGCGGCTCCGACCAGTGGGGCAACCTCACCGGGGGCGTCGAGCTGATCCGGCGCGCCGACGGTGGCCGGGCACACGCGTTCGCGACCCCGCTGGTGACGAGGGCCGACGGCACGAAGTACGGCAAGACCGAGGGCGGCGCACTCTGGCTCGACCCGGAGATGATGGCGCCGTACGCCTTCCACCAGTTCTGGCTCAACGTGGAGGACGAGAAGGTCGGCGAGCTCCTGCGCATCTTCACCTTCCTGTCCCACGAGGAGATCGAGGAGCTCGAGCGGCAGACCGCCGAGAGGCCGTTCCTTCGCGAGGGCCAGAAGGCACTCGCGGACGCTGTCACCACAGAGGTCCACGGCGCCGAGGAGACCGACCACGCCAAGGCGGCGGCCGCCGCGCTCTTCGGCAGCGGCGACCTGCGCGAGCTCCGTCCCGAGACCCTTGCCGCGGCGCTCCGCGAGGCCGGATCCACCCAAGCCACCAAGGGCACCGGAGTCGTCGACCTGCTCGTGGACACCGGGCTGGTCAAGAGCAAGGGCGAGGCCCGGCGCACCATCTCCGAGGGCGGCGCCTACCTCAACAACGAGCGCATCACCGACGTCGAGCACGTCCCTGGCGACGACGACCTGCTCGGCGGCAGCTGGCTGGTCCTGCGACGGGGCAAGAAGAACCTCGCGGGCGTGGAGCTCGGCTGACGATGACGGACCGCTGGCTCGACCAGGTGGAGTCCCTGGCGAGGGATGCCCTGTCCGAGCCGGTCTTCCGCTACGTCGAGGAAGGTGCCCGCGACGAGGTGACCCTGCGCGAGGCCACCGAGGCCTGGCGCTCGCTCCGCATCTCGCCCCGCGTCCTGCGCGACGTGCGCGAGGTCGACACCTCGTGCACGCTCCTCGGCCAGACCTTCTCGATCCCGGTCGGGATCGCCCCGATGACCCTGCAACGGGCAGCCGACCCCGACGGTGAGATCGCCATGGCCCGTGCCGCGGCCGAGGTCGGCGTACCCCTCGTGGTCTCGAGCAACGCAGGCAGCACCTTCGCCGACATCGCGGCCACCGGCGTGACGTGGTGGCTGCAGGTCTACGTCGCCGTCGACCGGGCGGACACCGAGCCCGTACTGCGACGCGCCGTCGCCGACGGTGCGGCCGGCATCGTGCTCACCGCGGACACCCCCGTGCTCGGCACCCGCTACGCGGTTCCGGACGAGCCCCGCGTCTGGGACGTCGCCGAGCCGGGCTGGGTCGGGGCCAACGCTCCGGCGACGGTCGGGGTCGAGCCGGCGGAGCGGGAGAAGGCGATGGACCTCGGCCCGGCCGATGTCGCCTGGCTGACCGAGGCGACCGGGCTGCCCGTTGCGGTGAAGGGCGTCCTGCGGGGTGACGACGCGCAACGATGCGTGCGGGCCGGTGCCTCCGCCGTGTGGATCTCCAACCATGGCGGCCGACAGCTCGACCGGGTCGTCGCGACCGCGCAGTGCGTGGCCCCGGTCCGCGCGGCCGTCGGCCACGCCGTGGAGGTGTACGTCGACGGGGGAGTCCGCTCGGGACTCGACGTGATGCTCGCCGCCTCGCTTGGTGCCGACGCGGTGTTCGTGGGGCGTCCCCTCTTTCATGCCCTGGCCGCAGGAGGGGCCGACGGAGCCTCTCGCGCACTCACCGAGCTGGGGTCCGAGCTGGTCGAGTCGCTGCGCCTGGCCGGGTGCTCCACCCTGGGCGAGACAGCCGGAATCGTCAGTGTGGACACGGGATTCCACGCCTGATCGGCCCCTGACCTGCGTGAACAGCACGTGTGACCCGGACCACTCGGGGCCGATTTGACCCGCGTCCTGGAGGCCCCTAATGTTTCACCTCGTTGCCACGGAGTGGCGGGACGCAAGGCCGGTGAGGTCGGGCGGCCGGCCCGGGGCAGACCCCCTGAAACTTCACCTCGTCCGAGGTGTTCGAGTGCGCGCCACGGCCGCCTCGGAACGGCCAGGATGAGGCGTCACGCCAAGGGGCCTGGGAGCGGCCGAACTGATTTGACTCGGACCGGCCAACCCGGTAAGTTTTTGCAGGTTGCCCCGCGGAACGGCCGAGAGGCCTGCCTGTGGTGCGCGCTTGATCCTTGAGAACTCAACAGTGTGCCAAAAGTCGACGAATTAATTTATACCCGTTCGACATGAATTGCCCCGGTTCGCCGGGGTCATTTTGTCGACGGTTCCTTTGGTAAGAAATAATGATTCTGACAATAGTCAGTATCGTTCTCTTGCCGGGACAACATCTAGAGAATTGGCAGCAGCTCTTCGGAGTCGCTGTCGCTAGAATTCAACGGAGAGTTTGATCCTGGCTCAGGACGAACGCTGGCGGCGTGCTTAACACATGCAAGTCGAGCGGTAAGGCTCCTTCGGGAGTACACGAGCGGCGAACGGGTGAGTAACACGTGAGCAATCTGCCCTCCACATCGGGATAACCCCCGGAAACGGGAGCTAATACCGGATACGACCACTTCAGGCATCTGATGGTGGTGGAAAGTTCCGGCGGTGGAGGATGAGCTCGCGGCCTATCAGCTTGTTGGTGAGGTAATGGCCCACCAAGGCTTCGACGGGTAGCCGGCCTGAGAGGGTGACCGGCCACACTGGGACTGAGACACGGCCCAGACTCCTACGGGAGGCAGCAGTGGGGAATATTGGACAATGGGCGAAAGCCTGATCCAGCAACGCCGCGTGAGGGATGACGGCCTTCGGGTTGTAAACCTCTTTCAGCGCAGACGAAGCGAAAGTGACGGTATGCGCAGAAGAAGCACCGGCCAACTACGTGCCAGCAGCCGCGGTAATACGTAGGGTGCGAGCGTTGTCCGGAATTATTGGGCGTAAAGGGCTCGTAGGCGGTCTGTTGCGTCAGGAGTGAAAACTCGGGGCTTAACCCCGAGCCTGCTTCTGATACGGGCAGACTAGAGGTATGCAGGGGAGAACGGAATTCCTGGTGTAGCGGTGAAATGCGCAGATATCAGGAGGAACACCGGTGGCGAAGGCGGTTCTCTGGGCATTACCTGACGCTGAGGAGCGAAAGTGTGGGGAGCGAACAGGATTAGATACCCTGGTAGTCCACACCGTAAACGTTGGGCGCTAGGTGTGGGACTCATTCCACGAGTTCCGTGCCGCAGCTAACGCATTAAGCGCCCCGCCTGGGGAGTACGGCCGCAAGGCTAAAACTCAAAGGAATTGACGGGGGCCCGCACAAGCGGCGGAGCATGCGGATTAATTCGATGCAACGCGAAGAACCTTACCTAGGTTTGACATATACGAGAAGCCTCTGGAGACAGAGGTCTCTTTGGACACTTGTATACAGGTGGTGCATGGCTGTCGTCAGCTCGTGTCGTGAGATGTTGGGTTAAGTCCCGCAACGAGCGCAACCCTCGTCTTATGTTGCCAGCACGTAATGGTGGGGACTCATAAGAGACTGCCGGGGTCAACTCGGAGGAAGGTGGGGATGACGTCAAGTCATCATGCCCCTTATGCCTAGGGCTTCACGCATGCTACAATGGCCGGTACAAAGGGCTGCGATACCGCAAGGTGGAGCGAATCCCAAAAAGCCGGTCTCAGTTCGGATTGGGGTCTGCAACTCGACCCCATGAAGTCGGAGTCGCTAGTAATCGCAGATCAGCAACGCTGCGGTGAATACGTTCCCGGGCCTTGTACACACCGCCCGTCACGTCACGAAAGTTGGCAACACCCGAAGCCAGTGGCCCAACCCTTGTGGAGGGAGCTGTCGAAGGTGGGGCGAGCGATTGGGACGAAGTCGTAACAAGGTAGCCGTACCGGAAGGTGCGGCTGGATCACCTCCTTTCTAAGGAGCATCACTGGCAGTCCCCCAGGAATGGGCGGAGTCTGTCCAGGGCGCTTGTCTACGTTGACGTTCGTTCAACGGACAAGCACTGCTCACTAGTGGAACGTCGATTATTTGGTCAGCTCGCATGCGACGAGCTCGTCAGTACTGCAACCCGGACTCTGCCTTCATCGGTAGTGGCCGGCACGCGTGGAACCTCGAGCACCGAGCGTGAGAGCTATCCAGGCACACTGTTGGGTCCTGAGGGATCGAGTGATCGATTCTTCTGGGCCTCCACCCCCTCGAACTCCTTGGCGACTCCGTCGTAAGACGCGGTCGCCAAGTCAGCGAGGATCTGGTGGTAGGAGCCGCCCGTAATTTGAGAACTACACAGTGGACGCGAGCATCTTTGTAGCAAGACAAGCTACTAAGGGCACATGGTGGATGCCTTGGCACCAAGAGCCGATGAAGGACGTAGGAGCCTGCGATAAGCCCCGGGAAGTTGGCAACCAAGCTGTGATCCGGGGATTTCCGAATGGGGAAACCCAGCTGGAGTCATGTCCAGTTACCTCTGCCTGAACACATAGGGCAGTTGGAGGGAACGTGGGGAAGTGAAACATCTCAGTACCCACAGGAAGAGAAAACAAAAGTGATTCCGAGAGTAGTGGCGAGCGAAATCGGAAGAGGCCAAACTCAAACAGTGTGATAGCCGGCAGGCGTTGCTGTCTGAGGGTTGTGGGGCCGTTTAGTTGATTCTGCCGAACCAACACAGAGTAAGAAACCATCGTTGAAGTGGAAGTGGACTGGAAAGTCCCGGCATAGAGGGTGATACCCCCGTATACGTAAGACGATGGCTCTGAAGCGTCACCCCAAGTAACACGGAACCCCTGAAATTCCGTGTGAATCTGGCGGGACCACCCGTTAAGCCTAAATACTCCTTGGTGACCGATAGCGGACAAGTACCGTGAGGGAAAGGTGAAAAGTACCCCTGGCGGGGAGTGAAATAGTACCTGAAACCATGTGCCTACAATCCGTTGGAGCGAAGACTTCGGTCTTTGTGACAGCGTGCCTTTTGAAGAATGAGCCTGCGAGTTTGCGTTGTGTCGCGAGGTTAACCCGTGTGGGGAAGCCGTAGCGAAAGCGAGTCCTAATAGGGCGAGTTAGTGGCACGACCAAGACCCGAAGCGAAGTGATCTATCCATGGGCAGGTTGAAGCGCGGGTAAGACCGCGTGGAGGACCGAACCCACTTAGGTTGAAAACTGAGGGGATGACCTGTGGATAGGGGTGAAAGGCCAATCAAACTTCGTGATAGCTGGTTCTCCCCGAAATGCATTTAGGTGCAGCGTCGCGTGTTTCTTACCGGAGGTAGAGCACTGGATAGTCTAGGGGGCCTACAAGCTTACCGAAATTAACCAAACTCCGAATGCCGGTAAGTGAGAGCGCGGCAGTGAGACAGTGGGGGATAAGCTCCATTGTCGAAAGGGAAACAGCCCAGACCATCAGCTAAGGTCCCTAAGCGATAACTAAGTGGAAAAGGATGTGGAGTCGCAAAGACAACCAGGAGGTTGGCTTAGAAGCAGCCACCCTTGAAAGAGTGCGTAATAGCTCACTGGTCAAGTGATTCCGCGCCGACAATGTAGCGGGGCTCAAGTTATCCACCGAAGCTATGGCATTCATGCGTTAACCAGGCCACTTGTGGTCCAGGTGTGTGGATGGGTAGGGGAGCGTCGTGTGGCGAGTGAAGCAGCGGTGTGAACCAGTTGTGGACGCCACACGAGTGAGAATGCAGGCATGAGTAGCGAAAGAAGAGTGAGAAACTCTTCCGCCGAATGATCAAGGGTTCCAGGGTCAAGCTAATCTGCCCTGGGTAAGTCGGGACCTAAGGCGAGGCCGACAGGCGTAGTCGATGGACAACGGGTTGATATTCCCGTACCGGCAAAACAGCGACCCTGACGAACCCGGTGATGCTAAGTGCCCAAAACCTCCGGGATCCTTCGGGACGATGGAGGCAGAGCGCACGACCCGAACCGGTAGTAGTCAAGCGATGGGGTGACGCAGGAAGGTAGTCCAACCGTGGCGATGGTTGACCACGGCTAAGGGTGTAGGGCGCAACGTAGGCAAATCCGCGTTGCACATGCCTGAGACCTGATGGGGAGTCCGTATGGACGAAGTGGATGATCCTATGCTGTCGAGAAAAACCTCTAGCGAGCTGTGCGCCGCCCGTACCCCAAACCGACTCAGGTGATCAGGTAGAGAATACCAAGGCGATCGAGTGAACCATGGTTAAGGAACTCGGCAAAATGCCCCCGTAACTTCGGGAGAAGGGGGGCCGGATTTGTTATTGCACTTGCTGCAAGAAGCGATGATGGCCGCAGAGACCAGGCCCAAGCGACTGTTTACTAAAAACACAGGTCCGTGCGAAGTTGTAAGACGATGTATACGGACTGACTCCTGCCCGGTGCTGGAAGGTTAAGGGGACGTGTTAGCTCTTCGGAGCGAAGCGCAGAACTTAAGCCCCAGTAAACGGCGGTGGTAACTATAACCATCCTAAGGTAGCGAAATTCCTTGTCGGGTAAGTTCCGACCTGCACGAATGGAGTAACGACTTGGGCGCTGTCTCAACCATGGACTCGGCGAAATTGCACTACGAGTAAAGATGCTCGTTACGCGCGGCAGGACGGAAAGACCCCGGGACCTTTACTACAGTTTGGTATTGGTGTTTGGTTCGACTTGTGTAGGATAGGTGGGAGACTTTGAAGCTTGGACGCCAGTTCAAGTGGAGTCAACGTTGAAATACCACTCTGGTCGTATTAGATATCTAACCTAGGTCCGTTATCCGGATCAGGGACAGTGCCTGATGGGTAGTTTAACTGGGGCGGTTGCCTCCTAAAATGTAACGGAGGCGCTCAAAGGTTCCCTCAGCCTGGTTGGCAATCAGGTTTTGAGTGTAAGTGCACAAGGGAGCTTGACTGTGAGAGTGACATCTCGAGCAGGGACGAAAGTCGGAACTAGTGATCCGGCGCTGGCATGTGGAAGCGGCGTCGCTCAACGGATAAAAGGTACCCCGGGGATAACAGGCTGATCTTCCCCAAGAGTCCATATCGACGGGATGGTTTGGCACCTCGATGTCGGCTCGTCGCATCCTGGGGCTGGAGTAGGTCCCAAGGGTTGGGCTGTTCGCCCATTAAAGCGGCACGCGAGCTGGGTTTAGAACGTCGTGAGACAGTTCGGTCCCTATCCGCCGCGCGCGCAGGAAACTTGAGAAAGGCTGTCCCTAGTACGAGAGGACCGGGATGGACGAACCTCTGGTGTGCCAGTTGTTCTGCCAAGAGCACGGCTGGTTAGCTACGTTCGGAAGTGATAACCGCTGAAAGCATCTAAGCGGGAAGCACGTTTCAAGATGAGGTTTCCCACCGGGTTAACCGGGTAAGGCCCCCAGTAGACGACTGGGTTGATAGGCCGGAGGTGTACAGCAGTAATGCCTAGCCGACCGGTACTAATAGGCCGAGGGCTTGTCCCTCAAAGATGTTGCGCGTCCACTGTGTGGCTCCCGAGTTACGGTCGGGAGTCATGATCGATCTCGAGAGAGATCCCATGGCTTTTGGATAACTCCATAGAGTTTCGGCGGCCATAGCGAAAGGGAAATACCCGGCTCCATTCCGAACCCGGAAGTCAAGCCTTTCAGCGCCGATGGTACTGCGACCGGGAGGTCGTGGGAGAGTAGGACGTCGCCGGACATAACGTTGCTAAGGGCCGCCCCTTCATGGGGGCGGCCCTTAGTCTTTTCTGCAGCACCCGTGTATGTCCGAACAGGAGCAGTCGTGCCCGAAGATCGCCAGCCTCGCAAGCCACGTGGGACCGGTGGCCGGCCGAGCCGTCCGCAGACGGGCGGTCGACCTGGTGCCGCGCGCCGAGATGGCGGCAAGCGAGATGGCGGCAAGCGCGATTTCAGCCGTCCGCGCCGCGATGACCGCGGCGCCGACCGGCGCGAGAATCGCACCGAGAGCCAGGCGCGCTACGACGGTCCGCCGATTCCCGAGGAGATCACCGGCAAGGAGCTCGACCGCTCCGTCCAGGCGCAGCTGAAGTCCCTGCCCGACAAGCTGGCGCAGCGGGTCGCGCGGCACCTGGTGGCGGCAGGGCTCCTGATCGAGAGCGAGCCCCGGACTGCCTACGAGCACACCCTGGCCGCCCGCGCCCGGGCGAGCCGGCTGGCGGTCGTCCGCGAGGCCGTCGGCGAGGCGGCGTACGCCGCAGGGGAGTACGCCGAGGCGCTCGCCGAGCTGCGCGCTGCCAAGCGGATGAACGGCGTCCAGGACTACGTCGCGATCATGGCCGACTGTGAGCGCGCGCTGGGCCGCCCAGACAAGGCCCTGGCCCTGGTCCGCAACGCTCCGCGCGACAAGCTCGCCCCGGCACTCCTCGCCGAGCTCACCATCGTCGAGGCCGGTGCCCGGCGCGACCGCGGCGAGATCGATGCCGCGCTGCGCACGCTGGAGAGCTCCCACCTGCTCTCGAAGGCTCGCGAGCCGTGGGTCGCCCGGCTGCGCTACGCCTACGCCGACACCCTGGTCGAGGCGGGCCGCAACACCGACGCGCTGACGTGGTTCCACCGCACCGAGGCCGTCGACGGCGAAGCCAACACCGACGCGGGCGAGAGGGCGGCCGCGCTCGAGAAGTCCCTCGACGCCGGCGAGTGACGGTGCCGTGACGTCCCTGGGATCGAGTGACCAGCCCCTGACCTCGACGTACGACGTCGCGGTGCTCGACCTCGACGGCGTGGTCTACGTCGGACCGGACGCCGTACCCGGAGCACCGGAGGCGCTGAACGCAGCCCAGTCCGGCGGGATGCACCTCGCGTTCGTCACCAACAACGCGGCGCGAACGCCGGATGAAGTCGGAGAGCACCTCCGTGAGCTCGGCGTCGACGCCCACGACGAGGACGTCGTCACCAGCGCCCAGGCGGCAGCTCGACTCTTGAGCACTCAGCTGGAGCCGGGGAGCAAGGTCTTCCTGATCGGTGGCCCCGGCCTGGAGGAGGCGCTGCGCGAGCGCGACCTCAAGCCCGTCACGGAGGCGTCAGATGACGTGGCCGCCGTGGCCCAGGGGTATGGCCCCGAGATGCCGTGGAGCCGGGTCGTGCAGGGCGCGATCCTGGTGCGCTCCGGCCTGCCGTGGGTGGCGAGCAACACCGACATGTCGATCCCCACCGCGACCGGTGTCGGACCGGGCAACGGCACCCTGGTTCGACTGATCGCGGAGTTCGCCGAACGCGAGCCCGAGGTGGCCGGCAAGCCGATGGCACCCCTGTTCGAGGAGACCATCACCCGGGTCGGGGGTCACCTGCCACTGCTGGTCGGTGACCGGCTGGACACCGACATCGAGGGCGCTACGACGATGGGCTGGGACAGCCTGCTGGTCCTCACCGGCGTCACCGGGATCGACGAGATCGTCCGGGCCGAGGACAACCAGCGACCGACGTACATCGGGCGGGATCTGGGCGCACTCGCCCAGATCCACACCGCCCCCGAGGTCGGCGACGGCCGCGTCACCCTGGGCGGGTGGGGCGTCGCGGTTGACGACGGGCGCCTGGTCGTGGACGGCGACGGAACTGCCGACGACTGGTGGCGCGCGGTAGCCGTGGCCGCATGGCGTCATCTCGACGACACGGGCCAGCCTGTCGGCACCGACGGCGTGCGGCCTCCCGAGTAGCGTGACGGCCATGAGCGAGACCCTGCATGAGCAAGCAGAGCCGGAGCCCCTACAGGATGAGCAGCCGACGACAGGAGACGAGGCGGTCGACGCCGTCGTCGCGTCGCTCCGCGGCCTCGACGACCTGCCCGTTTCCGAGCACGTCGCGGTCTTCGAGCGTGCGCACGAGTCGCTGCGACAGGTGCTCAGCGGAGCCGGCGAGCCGGTTCAGGCATACCAGGGCTGAGCGGTGCCGCCTCGGCGACTGAGGCTCGACGCCGAGCTGGTACGCCGCGGCCTGGCGCGCTCGCGTGAGCACGCCAGCGAGCTGATCGCCGCGGGGCGGGTGAGCGTCAACAAGGCGGTTGCCGGCAAGCCGGCGACCGCGGTCACCACGGACGCCGACCTCGTCGTCCGTGACGACCCCGACAGCCCTGACTACGCCAGCCGGGGCGCCCACAAGCTGCTCGGGGCGCTGGCCGTGTTCACCCCGCTCGGACTGGAGGTGGCGGGTCGCCGCTGCCTCGACGCCGGTGCGTCGACGGGCGGGTTCACCGACGTCCTGCTGCGGACCGGGGCCAGCGAGGTCGTTGCCGTCGACGTGGGGTACGGGCAGCTGGTGTGGGCACTGCAGAACGACCCGCGCGTGCGGGTGCACGACCGCACCAACGTCCGCGAGATCGACGCGGACCTGGTGGGCGGACCCGTGGACCTCGTCGTGGGGGATCTGTCGTTCATCTCCCTCGAGCTGGTGCTGGATGCGCTCATCGGCGTCACGCGCCCCGAGGGTGACCTGGTGCTGATGGTGAAACCACAGTTCGAGGTCGGCAAGGAGCGTCTCGGCAAGGGGGGAGTGGTGCGCGACCTCAGCCACCGTGCCGACGCGGTCGCCGCCGTGGCCCAGGCGGCAGCGCGCCGTGGCTGGGGTGCCCGGGCGGTGACGGCCAGCCCGCTGCCGGGGCCGTCGGGCAACGTGGAGTTCTTCTTGTGGCTGCGGGCCGGCGAGGCTGAGGTGGACCGGGGCGCGATCGATGTCGAGGTGGCCCGATCCGCGACCTTGGGGGCGGCGAGTGAGAAGGTGAACCCGTGACCGACAGCGACCAAGGGGCCCCCTCAGAGGTGCGTCGCATCCTGCTGCTGACCCACATGGGGCGCGACGAGGCGCGGGACGTCGCCGGTGCCGTGGTGGCGGCGCTGGTCGATCACGGATTGATCGTTCGCCTGCTGGAGGACGAGGCCAAGGAGCTCGACCTCCCCGAGCACCACGGCGTCGAGAGGGTCAGCCTCGAGGACGTCGGTCCTCGCGAGTGCGAGCTGGCCCTGGTCATCGGTGGCGACGGCACCATCCTTCGTGCGGCCGAGCTCACCCACGGCACGTCCACCCCGTTGCTCGGGGTCAACCTGGGCCACGTCGGCTTCCTCGCGGAGGCCGAGAGCGAGGACGTCGAGAAGATGATCGAGCTGATCGTCGCGCGCCGCTACACGAGCGAGGAGCGGCTCACCCTCGACGTCGACGTCTACCAGGACAAGGAGCTCGTCGACAGCACCTGGGCGCTCAACGAGGCGAGCGTCGAGAAGGCCGCACGCCAACGGATGCTCGAGGTGGTCGTCGAGGTCGACGGTCGTCCCCTGAGCCGGTTCGGTTGCGACGGCGTCGTCTGTGCCACGCCGACGGGGTCGACGGCGTACAACTTCAGTGCTGGGGGTCCCATCGTCTGGCCCGGCGTCGAGGCCCTGCTGATGGTGCCGATCAGCGCGCACGCACTCTTCGCGCGACCCATGGTGGTGGCGCCGAGCTCGGTGCTCGCGGTTGAGGTGCTTGCGCAGACCCAGGGCGCCGGTGTGCTGTGGTGCGACGGCCGCCGCGCTTTCGACCTGCCGCCCGGCGCTCGCATCGAGGTACGCCGCGGTCGCTCGCCGATCCGCCTCGTACGACTGCACCAGGCCCCCTTCACCGACCGGCTCGTGGCCAAGTTCGGCCTGCCCGTCGAGGGCTGGCGCGGCTCCGTCGAACGACGACGGCGCGCCGGGGACCGATGACGGCATGATCGAGGAGATCCGGATCAGCTCGTTGGGAGTCATCGACGAGTCCGTGCTCGAGCTGGGCGAGGGGCTGACCGTGATCACCGGCGAGACCGGCGCCGGCAAGACCATGCTGGTCACTGCCCTGGGACTGCTGATGGGCGGCCGCGCCGACACGGGAGCCGTGCGCACCGGCGCCCGGGCGGCCCGCGTCGAGGGCGTGGTGCGTGCCGGCGAGGCGCTCGGCGCGATCGCCGACGAGCACGGTGGCGAGGTCGAGTCCGGCGTGTTGTTGCTGGGCCGCCAGGTCTCCGCCGAGGGCCGGTCACGGGCATTCCTCGGCGGCGCTTCGGTGCCCGCGTCCGCGCTCGCCCGGGTGGGCGAGATCCTGGTCGCGGTGCACGGCCAGTCCGACCAGCACCGACTGCTGCGGCCCGAGGCCCAGCGTGACGCGCTCGACGCCTTTGCCGGCGTGGAGCTCGCCGTGGTGCTTGGGCGCTACCAGGCGGGCTTCGCGCGGCTGCGCGCAGTCGAGGCCGAGCTGCGTGAGGTGATCGGGTCCGCGCGCGAACGCGCCCGCGAGGCCGACGTGCTGCGGCTCGGGCTCGAGGAGATCGAGGCCGTGGACCCGCAGAGTGGCGAGGAGGACGTGCTGGCCACCGAGGAGTCGCGGCTCGGTTTCGCCGACACGCTGCGCACCGCCGCGGAGACCGCCCGCGAGGCACTGTCGTCGGACGAGGAGTCCTCCGACGCGCTTGCCGCCGTGGCCGCCGCTCGCCGCGCGCTCGAGAGTGTGCGAGAGCACGACCCTGAGGTCGCCGCGCTCGCAGACCGCGTCGCCGAGGTGAGCTACCTACTCGCCGACGTGGCGGCCGACGTGGCGTCGTACTCCACGGGGGTGGAGACCGACCCCGCCCGCCTGGCCGCGGTCTCCGAGCGCCGGGCAGCACTCACTGCCCTGACCCGGAAGTACGGCGACACCGCGCAGCAGGTCCTCGAATGGGCTCAGGAGGCCGCCGAGCGGCTGCTCAGCCTGGACGGCTCCGACGAGCGGGTCGCGGAGCTCCGTTCGGAGCGTGAGGAGCTGCGCCGCTCGCTCGCGGAAGAGGCGACGGAGCTGACCCGGCTACGTCGGCTGGCCGGCGCGCGACTGGCGAAGACCATGACCGCCGAGCTCCACTCGCTGTCGATGCCGAACGCCCGGTTCGACGTTCGGCTCGACGGCGTCGAGGACGAGAAGGGCCTGGAGATCGGGAAGGCACGGCTCCGGTTCACCTCGAGTGGCGTCGACGAGATCGAGCTCGTGCTGGCGGCCAACACCGGCTCCGAACCCCGACCGCTGACCAAGGGTGCCTCGGGGGGCGAGCTGTCCCGCGTGATGCTGGCCATCGAGGTCGCCCTGGCCGACACCAGACCGGTGCCGACGTTCGTCTTCGACGAGGTCGATGCGGGTGTGGGCGGGAAGGCCGCCGTCGAGATCGGCAAACGGCTGGCCGCGCTCGCGAGGTCGGCACAGGTGCTCGTCGTGACGCACCTCCCACAGGTGGCCGCGTTCGCCGACCAGCACGTCGTCGTACGCAAGAGCAGCGACGGCAGCGTCACCACCTCCGGGCTCGACGCACTCGACGACGCCGGTCGGGTGCAGGAGCTCTCCAGGATGCTCGCGGGACTCGAGGAGTCCGACACCGCGATGGCGCACGCCCAGGAACTGCTGGAGGTTGCGCGGGGTTCGGGACAGGCGCCCCGAGGTGTCGTGTCACGGGCCCCCAGAAAACGTTGATAGGATCGAACCCCGTGGAACACCGCACACTCTGCCTTCAGGGCGCCAGCCGACTCCACGGGGAGCCCCCTTGGTAGCACCGCAGCCGACCAAGCACGTCTTCGTCACCGGAGGCGTCGCCTCGTCCCTCGGCAAGGGGCTGACCGCCTCGAGCCTGGGTCGCCTGCTCCGCTCGCGAGGGCTGCGGGTCACGATGCAGAAGCTCGACCCCTACCTCAACGTCGACCCGGGGACGATGAACCCCTTCCAGCACGGCGAGGTGTTCGTCACCAACGACGGCGCGGAGACCGACCTCGACATCGGCCACTACGAGCGGTTCCTCGACACCGACCTCGGCCAGATCGCCAACGTCACCACCGGACAGGTCTACTCGAGCGTGATCGCCAAGGAGCGGCGCGGCGACTACCTCGGTGACACCGTCCAGGTGATCCCGCACATCACCAACGAGATCAAGGAACGTGTCCTCGCGATGGGAGGCGCCGACATCGACGTGGTCATCACCGAGATCGGCGGCACCGTCGGCGACATCGAGTCACTGCCGTTCCTCGAGGCCGCCCGCCAGGTCCGCCACGACGTGGGCCGCGACAACGTCTTCTTCCTGCACGTCTCGCTGGTGCCGTTCATCGGCCCGTCCGGTGAGCTCAAGACCAAGCCCACCCAGCACTCAGTGGCTGCGCTGCGCTCCATCGGTATCCAGCCCGACGCGATCGTCTGTCGTGCCGACCGCGAGATCCCGGCGTCGGTGAAGAAGAAGATCTCGCTGATGTGCGACGTCGACCAGGAGGCCGTGGTCACCGCCGCCGACGCGCCGTCGATCTACGACATCCCGAAGGTGCTGCACCGCGAGGGGCTGGACGCCTACCTCGTGCGCCGCCTCAACCTGCCCTTTCGTGACGTCGACTGGACGCTGTGGGACGACCTCCTCCAGCGGGTGCACCACCCCAACGAGGAGGTCACCGTCGGCCTGGTCGGCAAGTACGTCGACCTGCCGGACGCCTATCTCTCCGTCGTCGAGGCACTGCGCGCCGGTGGCTTCGCCCACGAGGCCCGGGTCAACATCGTGTGGATCGCCTCCGACGACTGCGACACCCCCGAGGGTGCTGCCCGCAAGCTCGGCGACGTCGATGCGATCTGCGTACCCGGAGGCTTCGGGATCCGTGGCATCGAGGGCAAGCTCGGTGCGCTGACCTTCGCGCGCCAGCACAAGATCCCCACGCTGGGACTGTGCCTCGGCCTGCAGTGCATGGTGATCGAGTTCTCCCGGCAGGTGGCCGGCCTCGACAAGGCGGCGTCCACGGAGTTCGACCCCGACTGCCTCGAGCCGGTGATCGCGACCATGGCCGAGCAGCACGCCTACGTCGAAGGCGCCGGTGACCTCGGCGGGACGATGCGGCTGGGCCTCTACCCGGCCGACCTCAAGGAGGGCAGCGTCGTGCGCGCGACGTACGGCGCAGCCCGGGTCGAGGAACGCCACCGCCACCGCTACGAGGTCAACAACGCCTACCGCGAGCAGCTCGAGGCAGCCGGCATGGTGTTCTCGGGCACCTCGCCTGACAACAACCTCGTCGAGTTCGCCGAGCTGCCGGCCGACGTGCACCCCTACTACGTGTCCACCCAGGCGCACCCCGAGCTCCGGTCGCGGCCGACCCGCCCGCACCCGCTGTTCGCCGGGCTGATCGGTGCCGCGATCGAGCGCCAGCGCGAGCTGCTGATCCCGATCGACGAGAGCGCGCTGCGGCGTCGCTGGGTCGCCGACGAGGACGCCTTCGCCGGGGAGACCGAAGCCACGGAGAAGACTGGCGATCCGGCCCTCGACCGTGCCTGAGCTGGCCGACGAGCACCTCAGCTGGCCCGTGCTGGGCTCGCGCGACATCCACCGCGACAACTGGGTGGTGGCGCTGCGCGAGGACGACGTGCAGCGCCCCGGCCATCCGGATGAGACGTTCCGCCGGCTGGTGGTCGAGCACCCTGGCGCGGTGCTGATCCTCGCGATCGATGACGACGACAGGGTCTGCTGCATCCGCCAGTACCGCCATCCCGGTGGCGGCGTCTTCGTCGAGCTGCCGGCCGGACTCTGTGACAAGGACGGCGAGGACCACCAGCTGACAGCCGCGCGCGAGCTGCGCGAGGAGGTCGAGGTCAAGGCGGAGCACTGGCGGCACCTGATCAGCCTCTATCCGAGCACGGGGATCACCAGCGAGGTGCATCACATCTACCTCGCCACCGGTCTCTCGTACGACGGCCGGGGCGACTTCGAGCTGCACGCCGAGGAGGCCGAGATCGAGAAGGTCTGGGTGCCGGTCGGGGAGCTGCTCGACGCGGTGCTCGACGGGCGCGTGCAAGAAGGGCCGGTCGCGTCCGCCGTACTGACCTACGCCCTGCTCCGTCAGCGGGGCGAGGTCTGACGGACTGCGCCGGACGCTCGCTGGTGGCGAACGCCCGGCGCGGGTGACGACCAAGGGCTACTTGCCCTCGGTCACCTCGTGGACCTCGTCGGCGACGAGTCCGTGCGCGTTCTTGTGCACGCAGTTCGCAGCTTCGGGGTCCGGTGCGTCCACGAGGCAGAAGATCAGTCCTTCGGCCTCGTCGACCCAGTAACGCAGGTAGTGCACGCCGAACTGGTCCTGGACCTCGAGGTCGGCCGCGTGGGCGGTCGCGACCTCGTCGAGGGTCACGGGGTTGCCGAGCTTGTGCACGTCCATGTAGAGGGGCATCGCTATCTCCTTCGAATGTGTTGGCGTGTGCCAGTCAAGCCCGGCTGCAGCACCTGCACATCGGCCGTTCTCCCTATGTTGGGGCGGGACGGCGACCCGGTTTCTAGGGCGAGGAGGACGTGACGATGCCGCGGCGTACGGCGGCTGCCGCGGCTCGTGCCCGCGTCGGCTCGCCCAGCTTGGCGAGCACCGAGGAGACGTGGTGTCCGACCGTCTTGGGGGAGAGCACCAACGCCTCCGCGATGCCCGCGTTCGAGAGCCCTTCCACCAGGAGTGCCAGCACGTCGAGCTCACGGGTGGTCAGACCGGCACGATCGACCTGCCCCGTCGTCCTCGGTCCGCGGGGCAGCGAGAGCCCCGCGGCCCGGCGGTCGCGGAGCACGGCGGCCCGGACCGCGGGCGCGCCGATGTCATCGAGGATCTCCAGTGCTCGTCGTGCCGAGTCGAGGTCCGGAAGGTGGGCGAGGCTCAGGGCCACCAACATGGGAGCGCCGATGTCGGTCCAACGATCGGCGGCCGCCCGCCACTCCCCGTCCAGCATCAGGCGGAAGGGCTCGGGCAAGGGTAGGGGTGCCTCGCGAGGGGCGCCGGCCACTGCCAACCACCAGGCGAGCTCGCCCAGCGCCCAGGCTTGGGGCCGCTCCACGGCTGCCTGCCAGGCGAGGTCCAATGCCGAGGGGATGTCGTCGACGCGGCCCGCGAGCCAGGCTGCTTCGGCGACGGCCACGCCAGCGGGTACCAGCCTCTGGGCCTCGTGCGTGCGGGAGGCGAGCTCGGAGGCGTCGGCGAGCAGCGCGGTGGCGTCCTCGCCGCGCCGGAGGGCGACCTGGGCCAGCACCACGGTGGCGGGAATGCGGACGACGCCGGGCAGGTGCGGGCGGGTCAGGAGTCTGCGGGACAGGTCGTCAGCGGCGTCGAGATGTCCCTGCTCCGCGAGCAGGCGGGCACGCCACGCGGTCATGTAGTGCTCCCACGAGTCGAGGTCGCGCTCGGCGCAATAGACGATCCCCGCGGCCAGCTGCCGGTCGGCCTCCGTGAACCGGCGCGCCGTGACCGAGGTGGCGCCCAGGTTGGTGAACGCCCGGGCCGCGTGCTCGTGGGCGTCCGCGGCGATGGCGAGGTCGAGGCTCTGCTCCAGACGAGTGAGACCACCGAGCTCGTCACTGCTCAGCGCCAGCGCGGTGCCGAGGTTGTTGAGCGCGTGGATCTCCACGTCCCGGTCGCCCACCAGCCTGGCCAGCTCAAGGGCCTGTTCGCCCCACTGCACGGCCGACTGCTCGTCGTCGGCCAACATGGCCAGCTGGGCCTTGTTGCTGTAGGCCATGGCCAGCTCAGCACCGGCCCCGAGGGGCTCCAGGGTGCGGACGGCCCGCTCACCCCACGCATCGGCCTCTTCGTTGCTCCCGAGGAACCAGGCCAGGCGCGACAGCCAGCGCTCGGTGACCCCGCGGGCGCGCGGGTCGCCAGCGAGGTCGAGTGCCTCCCGGCGGGCGTCGTGGGCCTGTTCCAGGTCCCCGGTCAGGTAGCACTCGTAGGAGAGGACCGAGCACAGCTCGAAACGCCTTGGGTCGCCGGCCGGATGGGCGCGCAGGCACAGGCGGTAGAGCTCCGCGGACTCACGATGGGCTCCGAGACGGGCTGCGCGCTCGGCGGCGCGCGGGCCGTGCCGTCGTACGGCGTCGTGGTCACCACACGCGGCTGCGTGGAACGTCAGGCGTCGGTCGTCGGCGTGGCCCGTGGCCGAGAGCGCCCGCAGGGCGGCGGCGTGCAGTTGGGACGTCGTCGACGGCAGCAGCGACTCGGCGACCGCCAGGCGTGCGAGCGCGTGCCGGAAGTCCCACGTCCGGCCGTCCCCGACCAGCACGCCGGAGGAGACGCACTCGTCGACGGCGGCCGGAGGTCTGCCGGAGACCTCGGCGAGCAGCGCGAGCTCGGCCGGCTGACCGAGCACCGCGGCGGCCGCCAGCACCTGTTGTCCATCGGCCGACAGACGGGAGACACGCGCGAGCACGGCGTCCCGGACCGTCGGCGGGAGCTGCGACTCCCCGAAGGCCAGCAGCTCGGTCACGTAGAACGCGTTGCCCCCGGTCGTGTCGAACAGCCGCTCGGCGTCCAGCTCCGAGCCGGAGCCCGCGGCGAGCATGCGGACACCCGCCGGGGTCAGCGCAGGCACCGTCATCCGGACCACGGCCTCCGACGTAGTCAGGTCGCCCAGGGTCACCGCCAGCGGGTGACCGGGCGTGACCTCCTCGACGCGGTACGCCGCGATGACCAGGACGGGCTGGGTCTGCATGCGGCGACCCAGATAACGGAGCAGGTCGAGGGTCGCCTCGTCAGCCCAGTGCACGTCGTCGAGGACCATCAGCGTCGGTACGGAGGCCAGGAGGTCTCGGATCTGCCGGAAAAGCGAGACCCGGTCGACCGCGGCCTCGCCGTCCACCAGTCCGAGCACCTCGGGGACGGCCTCGAGGACAGGACCCAGGGCGGCCGGCGTGGTCAAGTTGTCGCAGGTGCCCCGGAGCACCCTCAGGGGAGAGCCCTCCTCCTGGACGGTGGTGCTCAGCGCGGCCATCAGCGAGGTCTTGCCGACGCCTGCCTCGCCCGCGACGAACACGAGGTGGCCGTGTCCGTGCAGGGCTTCGTCGAGGAGGCCGCGCAGCCCGAGCAGCAGCTCGTCGCGCTCGAGTAGCACCCGATCATTCAAGCCGGGGTCAGGCGGTGGGTCCACCCGCGGCGGCCTCCAGGGGTGCGGCATACCATCCGCGGGTGACCCAGAAGCCGCACGAACCCGTCGATGTCACCGCCGTTCTCTCGAAGCACCCGGTGGTCGACGGCCACAACGACCTTCTCTGGGTCGCGCGCGAGAAGACCGCGTACGACTTCGAGCAGCTCGAGCTCACCGACACCGACGCCTGCCTGGCGATCGGTGCCCACACCGACCTGCCGCGGCTGCGCGCCGGGGGAGTTGGTGCCCAGTTCTGGTCGGTGTTCGTGCCGGCCACGTTCACCGGCGACGAGGCGGTCACCGCGACTCTGGAGCAGATCGACGGCTGCCACACCATGGTCCGCCGGTACGCCGACCAGCTGGCCCTCGCGACGACAGTCGAGGACGTGGAACGCGCCTGGCAGCAGGGCCGGATCGCCAGCCTGATGGGGGCCGAGGGCGGTCACCAGATCAACGAGTCGCTCGGCACCCTGCGGATGCTGCATCGGCTCGGGGTGCGCTACCTGACCCTGACGCACAACGACAACGTGCCGTGGGCCGACGCGGCCACCGACGAGCCCGTGCTCGGCGGCCTCTCGGACTTCGGTCGCGAGGTTGTCGCGGAGATGAACCGGATCGGCATGCTCGTCGACCTCAGCCACGTCAGCCCCGACGTGATGCGTCAGGCCCTCGACGTCTCCACGGTGCCGGTCGTGTTCTCGCACTCCTCGGCGCGAGCGGTCACCGACCATCCGCGCAACGTCCCGGACGACGTCCTCGGACGGCTCGCCGGAAACGGCGGAGTGTGCATGGTCACCTTCGTGCCCCAGTTCGTGAACCAGGCGGTGAGCGACTGGGACAAGTCCGGCCAAGAGGGTCAGCCTCCGCCGGCGACGCTGGACGACGTGGTCGCCCACGTCGAGCATGTCCGCGAGGTCGCCGGGATCGACCACGTGGGCCTCGGTGGGGACTACGACGGCACCGACTGGCTTCCGGAAGGACTCGAGGACGTGACCGGATACCCGCGCCTGCTGGCGGCGCTCGCGGAGCGCGGGTGGTCCAGCGAGGACCTCGCGCGGCTGACCTGCCGCAACGTGCTGCGGGCGATGGGGGACGCCGGGCTGACGGAGGCCCGCCGGGCATAAAGGCCGGGTCTAGAGTGACGAAGGTCGCCCCGAAGGCGTGGCGACCCCGCACCAGTGGCGGCAACCAGAGGAGGGCACGTTGCGGATCGGCGTACCGAAGGAAGTCAAGAACCACGAGTACCGGGTGGCGATCACCCCGATCGGGGTGCACGAGCTGGTGGCCGGTGGTCACGAGGTGTTCGTCGAGAAGGACGCCGGGGTCGGCTCGCAGATCGATGACGCTGAGTACGTCGCCGCGGGTGCGACCATCATCGACTCCGCGGACGACGTGTGGGGCCAGGCGGAGATGGTGCTGAAGGTCAAGGAGCCGGTCGCCGAGGAGTACCACCGGATGGCCGAGGGGCAGGTGCTGTTCACCTATCTGCACCTGGCCGCCGACCGCCCGCTGACCGATGAGCTGATGAAGCGCCAGGTCACCGCGATCGCCTATGAGACGGTCCAGCTTCCGTCGGGCGGGCTGCCGTTGCTCTACCCGATGTCGGAGGTCGCCGGCTGTCTGGCGCCCCAGGTGGGTGCCTACTCGATGATGAAGGCCCAGGGTGGCCGTGGGGTGTTGATGGGCGGCGTGGGTGGTGTCTCCAACGCCAGGGTGGTGGTGATCGGTGCCGGGGTTTCGGGGCAGAATGCCGCGAACATCGCGTTGGGTATGGGTGCGGACGTGACGTTGCTGGACACCGATCTGGACAAGTTGCGGATGTCGTTCTGGCGCTACAACAACCGGGTGCACGGGCTGGCGTCCTCGAAGCTGGCCATCGAGCAGCAGGTCAAGGAGGCCGACCTGGTGATCGGGGCGGTGCTGATCCCCGGCGCGAAGGCGCCAAAGCTGGTCAGCAACGAGCTGGTCGCGCAGATGAAGCCGGGCTCGGTGCTGGTCGACATCGCGGTGGACCAGGGCGGCTGCTTCGAGGACACCCACGCGACCACGCATGCGGACCCGACGTACACCGTGCACAACTCGGTGTTCTACTGCGTGGCGAACATGCCCGGTGCGGTGCCGAACACCTCGACGTATGCGTTGACCAACGCGACGCTGCCCTACACGGTGGCGTTGGCGAACAAGGGCTGGGCGCAGGCCTGCCGCGATGACCATTCGCTGGCGCTGGGGCTGAACACCCACCAGGGCAACCTGACCAACGCACCGGTCGGTGAGGCGCACGACCTGGAGTCGGTGTCGCTCGACTCTGCGCTCGCCTGAGCTGTGGTCGGGGTCGGTGACGGAGTCGGCGACGGGGGCGGCGGCCGGTCCGAGCGCGCTCGTCCGTGCGGTCCGCACCTACCTCGACCACCTCGTCGTCGAGCGTGGCCTGGCTGAGAACTCGGTGAAGTCCTATCGCCGGGACCTGCGCCGCTACCTCGGCTACCTCGACAGCATCGGGGTGACCGATCTCGAACAGATCACCGAGCAGACGGTGAGCGGCTTCCTGATGGCGCTGCGCGAGGGCGACCGGGAGCACCAGCCGCTCAGCGCCACCTCGGCCGGGCGCAGCGTCGTCGCGGTCCGCGGGTTCCACAAGTTCGCGGTCCGGGACGGGCTCGCGACGAGCGACCCCTCGGCTGGTGTGCGGCCGCCGACGCCGGCCAAGCGGCTGCCGAAGGCCATCCCGCTCGGCGACGTCGAGAAGCTGCTCGAGGCGGCCGGCGCCGCCGGGACCGCCCTGGCCCTGCGCGACCGGGCGCTGCTGGAGGTCCTCTACGGCACCGGCGCCCGCATCTCGGAGGCGGTCGGGCTCGACGTCGACGACCTCGAGCTCGACGACCCGGCGGGCAGCAGTGTGCTGCTGCGTGGCAAGGGCTCGAAGGAGCGCATCGTGCCCGTGGGTCGCTACGCCCGCGAGGCGGTGCAGGCGTACGTCGTGCGTGGCCGCCAGAAACTGCTCGAGGCAGGCACCAGCGGGACGACCGCGCGGGGCGCCATGTTCCTCAACGCGCGCGGCGGCCGACTCTCCCGTCAGAGCGCATGGGCCGTGATCGTCAAGGCGGCCGAGCGGGCCGGCATCTCAGCCGAGGTCTCGCCGCACACGCTGCGTCACTCGTTCGCCACGCACCTGCTCGAGGGCGGCGCGGACGTGCGCGTCGTCCAGGAGCTGCTCGGCCACGCCTCGGTGACGACGACGCAGGTCTACACGCTGGTGACGGTGGACAGTCTGCGCGAGGTGTACGCCGCTTCGCATCCGCGGGCGCTGGGTTAGTGGTGACGGTTTCCCCGGACGTCCGGGGAAACCGGAGGCCGGCGGGCGAAGCATCACCCGTCAGCGTCAAGGATTGCCTGCTAGCCCCATCCGGTATGTCGGGTGGGCGGCCTAGGACGGTCACCGCCCGCACCTAGGCTGGCCATGTGACTCCCGCGCTGCGCCTCCTGGACGGCGTGAGCTGGAAGGGCACCCCGCTCCCGGGAGAGCGACCGGCTGCCCTGCTGGCCGCGCTCGCGCTGGCACCCTCCGGGGTGTCCGACACCGCGCTCATCGACGTGGTCTGGGAGGACGAGCAGCCGGCCAACCCGACCAAGGCGCTGCAGGTGCTGGTCTCCCGGGTCCGTTCGCAGTGTGGGGCCGACGTGCTGGTCCGCAACGGCAACGGCTACCGGCTCGGCGTGGCCCACGAGGAGGTCGACGCCCTGCTGCTCGGCCAGCTGCTGCAGCGTGCTGCGTCCGGGCTGGCCTCTGGTGACCCCGAGGAGGCAGTCGCCAGGTCGCGGGAGGCGCTCGAGCTGGCGTCCGGTGACGATCAGCTGGGCGACGGGCCCCTGGCGGAGGTCCGGGCACGCGCACGGGGTACGGCCCATGACGCGCGGCGACTGCTCGGGATCGCCCTGGCCCGCAGCGGCCGCGAGCGCGAGTCGCTGGAGCACCTGCGCCCGGTGCACGAGGGCGCCACCGACGACACTGACGTCCTCGAGGCGCTCCTGCGCGCGGAGGCGGTCGTCTCGGGGGTGCCGGTGGCGCTGGCGCGCTACGAGGACTACCGCACCGGCCTGCGCGACCGGCTCGGCGTGGACCCTTCCGATGCGCTGCAGCGGCTGCACCGGGAGCTGCTGGCGGCCGACGAGCCCGTCCGGACCGGGATCAGGTACGACGCCGAGGAACTGCTCGGTCGCGAGGCCGACCTGGCCCGGCTGCGTGCGTCGGTGCGCAACAGCCGGCTGACCTCGATCATCGGGCCAGGTGGCATCGGCAAGACCCGGATCGCGCACGTACTCGCCCGAGAGGCGACCCAGTCCCGGGTGCACTTCGTCGAGCTGGTCGGCATCACGTCGCCGGACGACGTGGTCGCCGAGGTCGGTGCCGCTCTGGGCGTGCGCGACTCGGTCACCTCGCGTCGTACGCACACCCCGGCGCAGCGTGCCGACATCCGCGGCCGGATCTCGCAGGAGCTCGACACCGGTCCGACCCTTCTCGTGCTCGACAACTGTGAGCACGTCGTGGAGTCGGTCGCCTCACTCGTGGCCTTCCTCCTGGTGACAGCCCGCGACCTGCGGGTCGTGACCACCAGCCGGGCGCCGCTGAACATCGCGGCGGAGCACGTCGTGCTGCTCGACCAGCTGACGGCCGAGGACGGCGCCGCGCTGTTCGTACGACGCGCACATGCCGCGCGCCCCACCGCGGACCTCGATCCCGGTCTCGTCGACGACGTGGTCGCCCGGCTGGACGGGCTTCCCCTCGCGATCGAGCTCGCTGCGGCCCGGATCCGGACGATGTCGCTGGAAGAGCTCCGCCAGCGGCTCGAGGACCGTTTCGCCGTGCTCCGTGGGCGCGACCTGTCGGCTCCCGCCCGGCACCAGACGTTGACCGCCGTGATCGCGTGGTCCTGGGATCTCCTCGGCCCCGAGGAGCAGCGCGCCCTGACCTGGCTCTCGGTGTTCCACGACGGAGTCGGCATCGGGTCGGCCGAGGCAGTGCTCGGAACGGACGCGATGGATCTCGTCGAGGCGCTCGTGGACCAGTCGCTGCTCTCGGTCACCGAGCATGACGGGGCGGTCCGCTACCGGATGCTCGAGACCGTGCGCGAGTTCGGCACACTCCGGCTCGCTGAGGCCGGTGACACCTCCCGGGTGCTGTCGGCGCAGTCGGCGTGGGCGGTGGAGGTGTGCGCCCGGGTGGTCGGCCACCTGTTCGGCGCCGGGCAGGTAGCCGCCGTCGACCAGCTGAGCCAGGAGGAGAACAACCTCGCCGACGTGCTGCGCCGGGCGATGACCGAGGACGACGCCCCGGTCGCCGTACCCCTGATGGCGACCCTGGGCACGTTCTGGGCGATCACCGGCAACAACCCGCGCGTCTTCGCCATGGTCGACAGCGCCGAACGACTGCTGGAGACCTGGGAGCCGCCGCCCGAGCTCGTCATGGAGGCGCAGGTGGCCGTGTCGATCCTGGTCAGCCACATGGGCTTCTTCCAGGACCGGAACCTGGAGGCGATGGTGGCGACGATGGAGCGGCTCGGTGTTCCGGAGCAGCCCTGGGCACGGGCGACGTACGCCATGTTCGTGGAGGCGGAGTCCGACGACGACCGGATCGATGCAGTGCTCAAGGTTGCCGACAGCCCGGATCCTGCGACCGTGATGATGGCGCTGATGTGGGCCGCCAACCTCTCGGAGAACCTCGGCGAGCTCGACGCTGCCCGGGAGTTCACCGTCCGGGCGCTGGCCGCGCTCGACACCGACACCACCCCGTGGCCCCGCGCCATGCTGCACACCCAGATGGCGCTGCTGGCGATGCAGGACGGGGACCCCGCGACGGCCTCCGTCCACGCGGAGGTCGCGTGGCCGCTGCTGGTGCGCTTGCACGCCCACGACGACGCGGTGCAGGTGCGTGCCGGGATGGCGATGGGCTTGCTGATGCTCGGCGACATCGCCGGGTGCGAGCGCGTGCTCGACGAGGTCCGCTTGATGAGACAAGGCCCGTCCTTCGGGGGCCAGACCGTCGAGTCCGCCACCCGCGCCGAACTCGCCCTCGCACGGGGCGACGTCGCAGGGGGATTCGCGGCCTACCTCGAGGCGGTCGGGGAGATGGCCGCCGTCCGGTTCCCGGGCATGGAGACCTCCGGGCTGGAACCGTGGACGATGGTGGCGCGGTCGGCCGCCCTCACTGCGCACGTCCGGTACGCCGAGACCCCCGCCCAGTTCGCTGATCGGGACCGGCTGGCCGAGGAGCTCCTCGACACGGGGCGTCGGCTGCTCGCGCTGCCCGACTCGTTCCTCGACATCCCGGTGACCGGGATGATGCTGGCCGGGCTGGGGGCGTGGGTGCTCGACCGTGGCGAGGTCGACCCCGAGCTCGGCGTACGTCTCCTGGTGATGGCGCGGCGCTTCTCCTACAACCGGACCTTCCCGGTGATGGCGTGGGAACCCCTGGCCGACCTCGCCGAACGCGCACGGCCCGGCCGGCTCGCCGCGCTCCTGGAGGAGTACGACGGCCAACCGGGCCGTGAGCTGACCGGGGAGGTGGCGGACCTCCTCGCCCAGGTGGGAGCGGCTAGATCTTCCGGGTGAAGCTGCGCACCGACAGTGGCGCGAAGATCGCGATGATCGCGGCGCATCCGAGCATTGCCCAGCCCACCTCGCCCGTGAACTGGCCGTCGTTGGCCAGATCCCGGATCGCGGCGACTACGTGGGAGACCGGGTTGAGGTTGGTGAAGGTCTCCAGCCAGCCGGGCATCGTGCTCGTCGGGACGAAGGCGTTGGACAGGAACGTCAGCGGGAACATCACCATCAGGGAGTAGCCCTGCACCACCTGGGCGCTCTTGCCGATGGTCCCGAACCAGGTGAACACCCAGGCCAGCGACCAGCCGGCGATGATCGCCAGGATGATGGCGGCGAAGACTCCACCGAAACCGCCACCGGGTCGGTACCCCATGACGATGCCGGTCGCAAAGGTGAGCGTCGCGGCGATGGCGTAGCGCAGCATGTCCGCGAACATCGGGCCGGCCAGCGGAGCGATCCGGGAGATCGGCAGCACCCTGAAGCGGTCGAAGACGCCCTTGTCCATGTCCTCGCGGAGCTGCACGCCGGTGGCGACGCACGCCGTCAGCACGGTCTGGGCGATCATGCCGGTGATCAGGATCGGCAGGTAGGACTCCACGTCACCGGAGACTGCGCCGCCGAAGATGTAGGCGAACATCGCCGTGAACAGCAGCGGCTGGATGGTGACGTCGAAGAACTGCTCGAAGTTGCGGCGCATCTTCAGCGTGGCCCGCCAGGCCATCGTCATCGTCTGGCTGACCGTGTCGGCCAGGCTGACGTGGTTCGAGAGGCCGGCGGCCGGATCGCTGGCAGCCGGGTCGCGGATGGGATCGGGACTCGTGGTCATGGTGGTCATCGGACCGCCTCCAGTTCGTCGGTGTGGTCAGGGGAGGTCGCGTCGGGGTCGGCATCAGGGTCGGCGTCGCCGGCCTGCTCGGACTCGCGGGTGTCGTGGCCGGTGAGGGCGAGGAAGACCTCGTCGAGCGAGGGCTTCTGCACTGTGAAGGACTCGATTGCGACGGAGTGCTCGCGCAACCGCACCAGCACGTCGATCGCCTGGTCGCTGCGCTGCAAGGCGACGTTGATCCGTCGGGCCTCCGGGGTGAGCACGGGCGGCTCATCGAGGAGGGCCTCCATGACCCGGGTCGCCGCCGCTATGTCCTCTGCGGAGACCAGCTGTAGCTGGAGGGTGGAGCGGCCGACCGAGGACTTCAGCTCGTCGGAGGTGCCTTCGGCGACCTTCACACCGCGGTCGATCACCGCGATCCGGTCGGCGAGCTGGTCGGCCTCGTCGAGGTACTGCGTGGTGAGCAGGATGGTGCTCCCCTGCATGACCAGCTCGCGGATGGTGGTCCACATCTGACCGCGGGTGCGCGGGTCGAGACCGGTGGTCGGCTCGTCGAGGAAGATCAGCGGTGGCCGGGTGATCAGGCTCGCGGCCAGGTCGAGTCGCCGGCGCATGCCGCCGGAGAACTGCGAGATCGGCTTCGCCGCGGCGTCCTCCAGGCCGAACTGTTCGAGCAGCTCGACCGCCGTACGGCGGGCGCGGGGTCGATCGAGTCCCTGAAGGCGACCGAAGAGCACCAGGTTCTCGGTGGCGGTGAGGTTCTCGTCAACCGAGGCGTACTGCCCGGTGACGCCGAGGAGCTGGCGGACGACGTGCGGCCGTCGTCGTACGTCGACCCCGAAGATGCTCGCGTCGCCCTCGTCGATCGGGAGCAGCGTGGCGAGCATCTTGAGCATGGTGGTCTTGCCGGCGCCGTTGGGTCCGAGGACGCCGAAGACCTCGCCGCGGTGCACGGTCAGGTCGACGCTGTCGACGGCGCGCTGGCTGCCGAACTGCTTGACCAGGCCGTGGGCCTCGACGGCCGGCGCGGACGAGTCCGACCCTTGGCCGGAGGGGGTGGGTACTTGGAGTGTGGTCATGTCCGGAAGTCTGCGTCCGGCCGGTTTCACCGCAGTTTCATGCACCACTCACCGGGCTTCACAGGCTCTCGCGTCGATGAGCCGGGCTGGGTTCCGCGGTGCACAGGTTTCTGCACAGGACTAGCAGACGCTGTGCATCCACGGCGCGGCGCTACACACATCCCATCCCCAGATTTGGATGATGGTGTGGATGCGTCAGCCTTCGGCTTGTGACCCCGTGAGACAGGTGCATAGAGTCGCGCCCGCGGCTTGGCGGTAAGTCGACAATCGCCGGTCTCGGTTCCGTGAGGAACAGGGGCAGGCACGGTGGAGAGGAAAGCACCATGAGCGGTGCCAACGGGTTCGGGCGATTCTTCGGCAGCTCAGCCTCCGAGGTCCCCCCGTTGGTCAGAGCTCCAGAGCCGCCCCCACAGCCGGATGATGCCTCCGAGCCGCTTCAGTTCCGGACGGCCACGCAGACCGTGACCGAGCCCGAGCCGGAGACTGCGCCGGAGACCGACACCGTCACCGAGACGGTCTCCGATCCTGCTGTGGACGCCCCGGCCGAGGCTGTCGTGGAGACCGTGATCGACACCGCGCCCCCCGAGGAGGTCGCCCTCGGGCCCACCGGTCGTCCGGTGCCTGACCTGCCCGACCCGCGTCCGCTCACCACCCACGGCAACGCCCGCGTCATCTCGATGTGCAACCAGAAGGGTGGTGTCGGCAAGACCACCACGACGATCAACCTCGGTGCCTCCCTCGCGGAGTTCGGCCGCAAGGTGCTGCTCGTCGACTTCGACCCGCAGGGCTCGCTCTCGGTGGGGCTCGGCCTGAACCCGCACCAGATGGATCTGACCATCTACAACCTGCTGATGCAGCGCGACGTCACCCTCGACGACGTCGTGGTGCCCAGCGGCGTGCCCGGGATGGACCTGCTGCCCTCCAACATCGACCTGTCGGCCGCCGAGGTGCAGCTCGTGCACGAGGTCGCCCGCGAGCAGACCCTCCAGCGGGTGCTGGCCCCGGCGATCGAGCAGTACGACGTGATCCTGATCGACTGCCAGCCCTCGCTCGGCCTGCTCACCGTCAACGCCCTGACCGCCTCCGACGGCGTGATCGTGCCGCTGGAGTGCGAGTACTTCGCCCTGCGCGGCGTGGCTCTCCTGAAGACCACCATCGACAAGGTCCAGGAACGACTGAACCCCAGGTTGACCGTCGACGGAGTGCTAGGCACCATGTTCGACGGCCGCACCCTGCACAGCCGCGAGGTCATGTCGCGCCTGGTCGAGGCGTGGGGCGACAAGGTCTTCCACACGGTCATCCGGCGGACCATCAAGTTCTCCGACTCCACCGTCGCCGGTGAGCCGATCACCAGCTATGCCTCGACGTCTGGTGGTGCCGAGTCCTACCGCGAGCTGGCCAAGGAGGTGGCCGTCCGGTGTCTCGACGTGTGAGCCTGCCCGCGGCAGACGACCTGTTCCGCGGTGGCCGCCCGATGACCGCCGTACCCGACCCCGCCGAGGTCACCGAGCCGCCCGAGGTCGCTGCCGAGGTCACCGAGACCCGTGCGCCGGCCAAGCGCACGTCCAGCGGCCGGGTCCGTCACGACGAGAAGATGACCGTCTACGTCACCGCCGACGAGCTCCTTGACATCGAGCACGCCCGGCTCGAGCTGCGGCGCCACCAGGGCCTGGCCGTCGACCGTGGTCGCCTCGTCCGCGAGGCCATCATGATCGTCCTGGCCGACCTCGAGGCCAACGGCGACGACAGCGTCCTGGTCCAGCGGCTGACGAACAGATGACCGATCTCGCGGTCGCCCCCGAGACACACGGGACGACGGGGTCGGAGGAGGAGGCGGCAGCCAGCGTCGGCTTCGCCGTACACCTGGCCAACTTCGAGGGCCCCTTCGACCTGCTGCTGAGCCTGATCAGCAAGCACAAGATGGACGTCACCGAGGTGGCGCTGTCGCAGGTCACCGACGAGTTCATCGCCCACATCAAGGGGGCCGGGGAGGTCTGGGACCTCGAGCAGACCACCTCGTTCCTCGTGGTCGCCTCCACCCTGCTCGACCTCAAGGCGGCGCGGCTGCTGCCGCAGGGCGACGTCGAGGACGAGGAGGACCTGGCGCTGCTGGAGGCGCGGGACCTGCTGTTCGCCCGGCTGCTGCAGTACAAGGCGTTCAAGCAGGTCGCTGGCATCCTGGACAGGCGGATCGCGGGGGAGTCGCGCCGCCACCCGCGCTCGGTTGGGCTCGAGGAGCGGTTCGCAAGCCTGCTGCCGGAGGTGTTGATCGGGCTCGGGCTCGAAGAGTTCGCGAGCCTCGCCGCCCAGGCGCTGGAGCCCAAGCCGGAGCCCGAGGCCATCGGTCTGAGCCACATTCACGCACCGGCGGTGAGCGTCCGCGAACAGGGCTTCGTCGTGATGGGCCGGCTCAAGGACAGTGGCACCATGACCTTCCGCGCCCTCGCTGCCGACGCCCCGGACATGATGACGCGGGTGGCACGGTTCCTCGCGCTGCTGGAGCTGTTCCGCGAGGGCGTCGTGTCGTTCGACCAGATGACCCCGTTGGGTGATCTCAGCGTCCGCTGGATCGGCTCCGAGGACACCGAGGTCGAGATCATCGACGAGTTCGACGGTGCTCCGCCCGAGGAGCCGGAAACCACTCAATCGGCAGACGACAACCAGACCGAGGGTTTCGAGACGGTTGCTTCGCAACCTCCTCAACCAGCGGTGGACGAGGAGCGCGAGTGACCACGGAGATGCTGGAGGACGGGCAGGACGTCACCGAGGCGGAGACCCTCGAGGTGCCGCTGGCCGAGCTGCGGCCCGCCCTCGAGGCGGTGCTGATGGTCGCCGACCAGCCGCTCGACGACGCCACGCTCGCCAGCGCGGTCGGCTACCCGGTGGTCGACGTGGTCGACGCGCTGACCAGCCTGGCCTCGGAGTACGACGAGTCCGGACGCGGCTTCGAGCTGCGCAATGTCGCCGGGGGCTGGCGCTACTACACGCGTGAGGACTTCGCCCCGGTCGTGGAGCGGTTCGTGCTCGACGGGCAGCAGGCACGCCTCACGCAGGCCGCGCTCGAGACGCTCGCCGTCGTGGCCTACAAGCAGCCGGTCAGCCGCAGCCGCGTCTCGGCGATCCGTGGTGTCAATGTGGATGGCGTGATGCGCACCCTGCTGACCCGGGGACTCGTGGAGGAGGCCGGCACCGACCACGAGACCGGGGCGCATCTCTACCGCACGTCGAGCTACTTCCTCGAGCGCATCGGCGTGACCTCGCTCGAGGAGCTGCCCGAGCTGGCGCCGTTGCTGCCGGGCATGGACGACTTCGACGACGAGCAGGAGCTCGCCGTCCCGGTTTCGACAAGCTCAAGCAGTGAGGACGGCTCGACCGAAGCCGGGGAGAGCTCGGCGCCCGAGGACGAATGAGGGACGTCGAGACCGACGACGAAGGGCTGATCCGCCTCCAGAAGCTCTTGGCGCAGTCGGGGGTGGCCAGCCGTCGCAAGTGCGAGGAGCTGATGCTCGCGGGCCTGGTCGAGGTCGACGGCGAGGTGGTCACCCGTCTCGGCACGAAGGTCGATCCCCGCACTGCCGTGATCCGGGTCGAGGGGCGCCGGCTGCCCCCGGTCAACGCACACGTCTACCTGGTCCTGAACAAGCCGCTGGGCGTGGTCTCGACGATGTCCGATCCCCAGGGGCGTCGCACGATCTCAGACTTCGTGGGCGACCGCCCCGAGCGGCTCTTCCACGTCGGCCGGCTCGACACCGACACCGACGGGCTGATCCTGCTGACCAACGACGGCGACTTCGCCAACCGGATGGCGCACCCGTCGTACGAGGTGGACAAGACGTATGTCGCCGAGGTCGAGGGCGTGGTCGCGAAGGCCACCCTCCGCCAGCTGCGCGACGGTGTGACACTCGAGGACGGTTCCGTCCAGGTGAGCGCAGCGAAGGTGCGCTCCTCGCACGGTGACCGGTCGATCGTCGAGCTGGTCATCCACGAGGGCCGCAACCGGATCGTGCGACGGCTGTTGGACCACGTCGGCCATCCCGTACGCCGCCTGACCCGCACCCAGATCGGCCCGGTGCGGCTGGCCGGCCTGAAGCAAGGCAACCTGCGCGAGCTCGACGAGCGGGAGCTCGGCACCCTGCTCGACGCGGCCGGACTCTGACCAGGCCGTGGCCCTAGGCTGGCTCACAAGCCCACCACCGTGAGGAGTCAGCGTGTCCGTCCGCGCCGTCCGGGGAGCCACCCAGCTCGAGAGCGACACGCGTGACCACATGCTCGACCGCGTGGCCGAGATGGTGCTCGACGTGATGGAGGCCAACGAGCTCTCGGTCGACGACTTCATCAGCGTCATCTTCACGGCGACCTCCGACCTGCACTCCGAGTTCCCGGCGTACGCCGCCCGCCAGCTCGGCTTCTCCGACGTCCCGCTGATCTGCGCGCGTGAGCTGGAGATCGACGCCTCGATGCCGCGCATCGTCCGGATGATGGCGCACATCGAGACCGAGCGGACCCGCAGGGACATCACCCACGTCTACCTCCACGGTGCTGCCGCGCTGCGACGCGACCTGGCCAACGTGCGGGCGCTGCCCGATGAATGAGTTTCGACAGGCTCAGCCACCGGGATTGGTCGGCCCCATACACGTCGTCGGCGCGGGACTCCTCGGCACCTCCGTCGGCCTGGCTGCCCAGCGCGCCGGCCTCGAGGTGTGGCTCACCGACGCCAACCACGAGCACGTGCGTACGGCCAGCGGACTCGGCGCGGGCCACCCGGCGCCCGAGGACGGAGCGGCGCAGCTCACCGTCGTAGCGGTGCCGCCCGACCACATCGCCGAGGCGGTGGTCGAGGCCCTCGAACGCGGGGGAGTCGTCACCGATGTCGGCAGCGTGAAGGGCCAGCCGCTGACCCAGGTCGCGGACCACGCCGACGAGGAACATCTCGCTCGCTACGTGGGCAGTCACCCGATGGCCGGCAGCGAGCGCTCCGGCCCGCTGGCAGCGACCGCTGCGCTCTTCGACGGGCGTCCGTGGGCAATCACACCGCACGTCCACTCCTCGCAGGAGGCCGTCGACCTGGTCGAGGCGCTGGCCAGGTTGTGCGGTGCCGAGCCCGTGCGCCTCTCCCCGGTGGAGCACGACCGGGCGGTGGCACGCACGTCGCACCTGCCGCACCTGCTCGCCGTACTCACCGCCGGCCAGCTCGCCGAGGCCCAGCCCGAGCACCTCTCCCTCTCGGGACAGGGGGTGCGCGACGTCACACGCATCGCGGCCGGTGACCCCGACATGTGGGGCCAGATCATCCGTGCCAACGAGGCCGCCGTGAGCGAGATCCTGCACGACGTGCAGGCCGACCTCGCGCGGCTGGTGGAGGTGCTCGCGAGCCAGGACGAGGCGACGCTGACGGAGATCCTCACCCGAGGGGTGACTGGCACGCAGGCAATTCCGGGCAAGCACGGTGGCCCGGTGCTCGCGACCGCATCGGTGTTCGTCTCGGTGCCCGACCATCCCGGCGAGCTCGCTCGGCTGTTCGCCGATGTCGGCGACATTCGCGTCAACATCGAGGACCTGCACATCGACCACGACCCCGGCCGTCCGGTCGGGCTGGTCGAGCTGGTGGTGGAAGACACAGCCGCTGAGTCGCTCAGGCGCGGTCTCGAGTCCAGGGAATGGGTCACCCACCGGTAGGGTTGGCCCCTGCTGGGGGAGTCGAGACAGCAGGAGAAATGCGTTGAGCAACGCGTCGTTCAGCAGGGTCGTCGTCGCCATGGACGGACCTTCCGGATCGGGCAAGTCGAGCACGTCGCGCGGTGTCGCGACGCGGCTGGGCCTGCGCTACCTCGACACCGGTGCCCAGTTCCGCGCCGTCACGGCCTGGATGATCGACCACGGGGTCGACTTCACCGACCCCTCCGACATCGCGGCACGAGCCGGTGAGCCCGAGATCGTCTCCGGCACCGACGCCCAGAACCCGACGATCACCGTCGACGGCCGCGATGTCGCCACGGAGATCCGCTCGCAGGCGGTGACCGATCACGTCAGCGCCGTGGCCTCGGTCCCGGCGGTCCGCCAGCGGCTGCTCGACCTGCAGCGCTCGATCATCGGTGACGGCGGGATCGTCGTCGAAGGGCGCGACATCGGTTCGGTGGTGGCTCCGGCCGCGGACGTGAAGGTCTACCTCACGGCTGACCCGTCGGCGCGCGCAGCCCGTCGTACGGCGGAGATCGGTGCCGGGACGGTCGAGGCCACCCAGGCCGACCTGCTTCGCCGCGACAAGATCGACTCGGGCCGTGCCGTGGCGCCGGCGATGATGCCCGACGGAGCCGTGCACATCGACACCACGCCGTACACCCTCGACGAGGTCGTCGACCAGGTCGTGACGCTCGTCCGGCAAGCGGGCCTGGAGAGACAACCGTGACCGGGGCTCTCCGCGTGGATGGTGGAGAGCTGCCCTCGACCGACGGAGTGCGCGGGCCGCGTACCCGGCTGCTGACCAGAGGTCGCTTCGTCCTGGCGGCCGTCATCCGGACGTGGTGGGACCTCGAGATCCACGGCGCAGAGAACGTGCCGGAGTCCGGTCCGGTGGTGATGGCGGCGAACCACGTGGGGTGGCTCGACGGGCCGACGCTCGCGATCTGTGCCCCGCGACCGGTGCATGCGCTGACCAAGCAGGAGATGTTCGACGGGCTGCTCGGTAGGTTCCTGAGAGCCAGCGGGCAGATCGAGCTGGACCGTTTCCACGTGGACGTGGCCGCGATCCGTGTTGCCGTCAGGGCACTGCACGACGGGCACGTAGTGGGGGTCTTCCCCGAAGGACGACGTGGTCCCGGCGACATGGCCTCGCCTCGTGCGGGCGCGGCGTACCTGGCGCTGGTCACCGGTGCTCCGGTCGTGCCGGTGGCATTTCTCGGCACCCGGCTGCCCGGAGGCGCGGACGGCTCCGTCCCCCCACGTGGCACCCGGATCGCGATGACGTTCGGCGAGCCCGTCGATCTCGGCAGCCGTGCTTGGCCACGCACGCAGCAGAACATGTCCGACTCCGCGGCGGTCGTCACCGACGCGATCCTGCAGACCATCCGCACAGCCGAGAGCGCGACCGGCATGACATTGCCCGGCCCGATCGGCCCCAAGCGCGAGAAGAAGACAGAGAAGAAGTGAAGATGAGCACCCCAACAGAGGCCCCGGACACCCGGACGCCGATCCTGGCCGTCGTCGGCCGCCCCAACGTGGGCAAGTCGACGCTGGTCAACCGGATCATCGGCCGCCGTGAGGCCGTCGTCGAGGACGTCCCCGGCGTCACCCGCGACCGCGTCTCCTACGACGCCACCTGGAACGGACGGGCATTCACCGTCGTGGACACCGGCGGCTGGGACCCCGACGCGCGCGGGCTGGCCGAGAGCATCCGGGCGCAGGCGGAGATCGCCGTCAACATCGCCGACGCGGTGCTGTTCGTGGTCGACGCAGGGGTCGGGATCACCGACAACGACGAGGCCGTCGTACGGATCCTGCGCAAGTCCGGCAAGCCCGTCGTACTCGCGGCCAACAAGGTGGACGACCAGCGCGCCGAGGCGGAGGCCTACGGGCTGTGGAACCTCGGGCTGGGGGAGCCGCAGCCGGTCTCGGCGCTGCACGGGCGTGGCTCGGGCGACCTGCTCGACGCCATCCTCGTGGCACTGCCGGAGTCCCCGCCGGAGTCGTTCGGTGAGGTCGGCGGACCGCGGCGCATCGCGATCATCGGACGCCCCAACGTCGGCAAGTCCTCGCTGCTGAACAAGCTGGCGCGCGAGGACCGCGTGGTGGTCGACGACGTGTCGGGTACGACGGTCGACCCGGTCGACGAGCTGGTCGAGCTCGGCGGGAAGACCTGGCGCTTCATCGACACCGCCGGCATCCGCAAGCGGGTGAAGACGGCGTCGGGTCACGAGTACTACGCGTCCCTGCGCACCGAGACAGCGATCGAGCGCGCCGAGGTGGCCGTGCTCGTCATCGACGGCTCGCAGTCGGTCTCCGAGCAGGACATGCGGATCATCCAGACGGTCCGTGACTCCGGTCGAGCGCTGGTGATCGCCTTCAACAAGTGGGACCTCGTCGACGACGAGCGTCGCTACTACCTCGATCGCGAGATCGAGCGCGACCTCGTGCAGGTGCAGTGGGCGCCGCGGATCAACATCACCGCGCGCACCGGCTGGCACGTCGACCGGCTGGTGCCCGCGCTGGAACAGGCGCTCGCGGGCTGGGAGACGCGCGTCAGCACCGGCCAGCTGAACGCCTTCCTCGGTCGCCTCGTCGCCGAGCACCCGCACCCGGTTCGCAGCGGCAAGCAGCCGAAGGTGCTGTTCGGCACCCAGCCGTCCACCTCACCGCCGACGTTCGTGCTGTTCACCAGCGGCAAGCTCGACGCGGGCTACGAGCGGTTCATCGAGCGCCGCCTGCGCGAGGAGTTCGGTTTCGTCGGGACGCCGATTTCGCTTCAGGTCAGGCCGCGGGAGAAGCGCAAGCGCTGAGGGTAGCGGCTGTGGGTCGCGGACTTGCGTCATACGAACTGGCTGCTCGGACGACCAGCTCGTATGACTTGCGCTACTCGACCGGCCCCGTGGCCAGCGTGACCGTCTCGGTGTGGCTCGAACCGTTGCTGTCGATCCAGGTGACGCTCACCTGGTCGCCGGGTTCGTGGGCCGCGATCGCCGCCCGGAGCGCGGTGGCCGTGGACGTGCTCGTCCCGCCGATCCTGGTGATGGTGTCGCCGGCTCCGATCCCGGCGCCGGCGGCCGGCGTTCCGTCGTACGCACCCTGGACGGTGGTGCCATCGCCGAGCCCGACCCCGAGGAACGCCGGGTAGCCGTAGGTGTAGGCGCTGCTGGCGGTGCCGGACTCGAGCTGGTCGGCGATGCTCAGGACCTTCGCGATCGGGATGGCGTAGCCGACGATGTCCTGGCTGCCGCTCGAGGCCGCCGTGGTCATGCCGACCACCTTACCGTCGGCGTCGTACGTCGCTCCGCCGCTGTACCCACCGACGACGTCGGAGCTGATCTCGATCAGACCCGTGAGCCTCTCGCCCGCGGCGCTGCCCTCGCTCTGCGTGGTGATCGCCTGATCGGTCGCGATCACGGTGCCGTCGGCCGCGCTCAGGTAGTCCACGGTTCCGTTGCCGTCGCCCACCGCCGTCACCGGGTCGCCCTGGCTCACGGCGCCATCGTCGGTCGCCACGGTGTCGAGCCCA
This sequence comes from uncultured Actinomycetota bacterium, assembly GCA_963742785.1. GTDB lineage: Bacteria > Actinomycetota > Actinomycetes > Propionibacteriales > Nocardioidaceae > Marmoricola. The sequence continues at coordinate 4,380 of CAVUNI010000003.1, read as the reverse complement.
CTGGCTCCCTCCAGCTGCAGGACGGCCACGTCGGCGGAGGCGTCGGTGCCCACGACGCGTGCGGTGTACGTCGTGCTGCTCGACATCACCTTCACCTTGATGCTGGTGGCCCCAGCGACGACGTGGTGGTTGGTGACGACCTCGCCGTCGGAGGTGAGCACCATGCCGGTCCCGGCGGCCGTCGCGCCGTCGTACTTCATGGTGGAGACGATCCGCACGAGACCGGTCAGCTGGGAGCCGGACGCTTCGCCAGTGGTGTCCGTGTCGCCCGACGAGCCGCCGTACCCGTACGGCGTGGTGGGCAGCTGCATCGAGGGCCCGCCGCCGTAGCCGTAGCTGTACCCGGGCGGAAGGAGCTGGCGCGACGTCGACCCCGACGTCGACGGAGCTGTCGTGGTGCCCTGGCCGTGCTGGACTGCGGCGTACCCGACCCCTGTGCCGACGAGGCCCAGCGCGAGCGCAGCAGCCGCGGTGGGCAGGACGAGCCGCCGGCGTCCGCGAGGGGCGGGGAAGGAGGGTTCGTTCTCGGTCATGGTTCAAGAGAACTGCGCGTCCCCGAGGTTTTGCTGTGAGCATGCGGAGCAGTTGCTGTGTCCTGGGAAGCAGACCTGAGATCCCGAAGGTGGCCTAATGTGGGTGGTATGCCGCGTTTACGACTTCTGACCATCGGCGCGCTCCTGGCAGCCCTGCTCCCCGGCTCGGCGGCACTCTCAGGTCCCACGCTGGTGGCGAGTACGACGGGTCCCCGCGTCGGTGGCTGCCCGGTGTTCCCGGCCAGCAACTGGTGGAACCGCGACATCTCGCGGATGCCGGTGCACGCGCGCAGCAGCCAGTGGCTCTCGCACATGTCGACGTCGGTGAGACTCCACCCCGACTTCGGCCCGTCGTACGGCGATGGCCCGAACTACGGGATCCCGATCACGGTCGTGGGTCCCAAGCACCGGAAGGTGCACGTGTCGTTCAGCTATGCCAGCGAGAGCGACAAGGTCGGCTACCCGCTCGGTGCCGACACCAAGATCGAGGGCGGCCGCAACTCCGGTGGCGACATGCACGCGATCATCGTGCAGAAGGGGACCTGCCGGGTCTACGAGACCTGGAACACCCGCGTGCGCAACGGTCGTTGGGTCGCGGGCTCCGGCGCGACCTGGTCCCTGAAATCCAGCGCCCTGCGTCCGAACACCTGGACCTCCGCCGACGCGGCCGGTCTGCCGATCCTGCCGGGTCTGCTGCGTTGGAGCGAGCTGAAGGCGGGACGTGTCAGGCACGCGATCAGGTTCACGACCGACATCACGAGCAACCACCACCTCTGGCCGGCCAAGCACGATGCCGGTTCGCAGGACAGCCTCGCCTACCCGCCGATGGGGGCCCGGTTCCGGCTCAAGGCGTCATACCCCCTCGCCGGCTACGGCAAGTTCGCTCGCCGCGTGATCCTGGCGATGAAGAGCTACGGCCTCGTCCTGGCCGACAACGGATCACCGTGGTTCTTCCAGGGCGAGCAGAACGCCCACTGGCCACCGGCCATGGTCGAGCAGCTCAAGCGCATCCCCGCCTCAGCCTTCCAGGCCGTCGACACCTCACGGCTGATGATCCGCAGCACCTCGGCCGCCACGCGCTAGAGGCGATTCGGGGGAGGTCGGAGCCCTGCGGTAGGGTTCCATTCGCCTCGCCGGTCCACCAGATCGCGGGGCATCGGGCTGTGGCGCAGCTTGGTAGCGCACTTGACTGGGGGTCAAGGGGTCGCAGGTTCAAATCCTGTCAGCCCGACCGAGAAAACCGCCTCTGACCTGCGGAAACGCTGGTTGGAGGCGGTTCTGCGCAGTTTGCGGATCCATGTAATGCGTGCGCGGCCTGGCGAAACCGGGACCGCCCGAGTGGTTCGAGGCGTCTTAGGGGTTGCTGAGCATCGCTCCGGCGTGGCAGGACTTGTCAGTCGATCATGAGAGGCCGACCAGTCGGAGCCACCTGCGTCAATGGGCGCGCCACGCATCCTTGATGGATGCGGACATCTCCAGCACCACTCGCAGCGCCTCGCCGTTGGCGAGTACTTCGAAGCCGTTGTTGATGTGCTTCAGGTCAAAGGTGTGGGTGATCATCGGATCGAGCAGCAGGCGGCCCTGCTTGTAGAGCGCGACCAGCTCCGGCACGTCGGAGGTGAACCGGCTCGAACCGATGAAGGCGCCCTGCAGCCGACGCTCGCCGAAGTACAGCGACGAGGCCGGCACCCGGATCGGCGTCTCATCCGGCACCATGCCCAGCACGGTGCAGGTGCCGCCGGGTGCCAGCAGGCCGAACGCGAGCTCCGCGGTCTCGGCCCGCCCGACGGCCTCGAAGGCGAAGTCGACCCCACCCGGCACCAGTTCTTGCAGCCGACCCTGGGTCAGATCGTCAGAGCTGAGGACGTCCGTGGCGCCGAATACTCGCGCGGCCTCGAGCTTGGCCGCGGAGAGGTCGATCGCCACGATGCGTGATGCGCCGGACAACAGAGCCCCCTGTACGGCGGCCAGGCCGATGCCGCCGCAGCCGACGACGGCGACTGTCGCGCCGACGGGGACGCGGGCAGCACGGGTGACTGCTCCGACGCCGGTCAGAACAGCGCACCCGAAGAGCGAACCGACCCGTAAGGGCAGGTCGCGGGGGATGGTCGTCACGGCGTTCTCGTGCACAACCGTCAGCTCCGCGAACGCGCCGATGCCACCCATGACCCCGACAGGCCCCCCTTCACCGTTGACGAGCGCTGGGCGGGGCCGGCGACGCATGTTGGCGCGCTCGCTGCACAACGCCATCCGTCCGCTCGTGCAGTAGCGGCATCTTCCGCAGAACATGGTGAGGCTCGTGACCACGTGGTCGCCGACCTCGACCGAGGTCACGAGCTCGCCGACGGACTCGACGACTCCGGCCGCCTCGTGGCCCAGCACCTCGGGCAGGTCGGTGGTGTGGGTGCCGTCGATGTAGTGCAGGTCGCTGTGACACAGCCCGACATTGACCGGGCGAACGCGCACTTCCCGTGGTCCCGGACGGTCCACCCACAACGTCTCCAGGTCGAGCGTGCCCGGCCGGTTCAGGACCGCTGCTCGCACGGCGTCCCGTGCCTCACTCATGGCTGACGCTCGGCATGGGCGAGCCCTCCGGTCACTCGAAGAATCGGTCGATCCAGAACTAGGCCGGTGCGCGCCGGACTATTGACAGCCTCCATCAGCGGCTGCCAAAGTTGCAAGTCGTTCGGACCCGTACAATCTCCTGGAGCCCATCGTGAGCCTGCCTCCCGCCCCACCCGAGACTGAAGACACGTCCCTGCGCGGTGGCCGGCTGGGGGTGGTCGGCATCGTCTTCTACGTCGTCGCTGCTGCGAGCCCCCTGGTCGGGATGACCGGCGCCCTTCCGGTCGCGACCGTCCTCGGAAACGGAGCCGCCGTCCCGGGTGCCTACCTGGCCGCCGGCATCGTGCTGCTGCTGTTCAGCGTGGGGTACGCCGCGATGAGCCAGCGTGTCACCAACACCGGTGCCTTCTTCGCCTACGTCGGCCGTGGGCTGGGCATCGGGCCCGGCGTCGGCAGCGCGTACACGTCCCTGATCGCCTACCTCGCCATCCAGCTGGCCATCTTCGGCTTCTTCGGTGCGGTGATGGCGGCACAGATGAACGACAAGCTCGGCATCGACCTCCAGTGGTGGGTCTGGACCCTGCTCGCCTGGGCCGTGGTCCTGCTCCTCTCCGCGTTCAGCGTCGACGTCGGCGCCAAGCTCCTCGGCGTGCTGATGCTCCTCGAGATCGGCTCCCTGGCCCTGCTCTCGATCGCTGTCTTCCTCCAGGGCGGCGGGCCCGAGGGCATCGACTTCGCGGCGTCCTTCGCTCCCAAGAACATCTTCGTCGGCGGCCTGACGGGCTCAGCGGGCATCGCGCTCGCGTTCGCCTTCGCCTCGTTCGTCGGCTTCGAGGCCACTGCGATCTACGGGGAGGAGTCGAGGGACCCGAAGCGCTCGGTCCCGATGGCGACCTACCTCGCGGTCACGATCATCACCGTGCTGTTCGCGGTGACGACCTTCGCTGTCATCTCGGCCCTGGGTGCGGACAAGGCCGTCGAGGAGACGGTCAAGCGCTCCTCGGTCGAAGGCGTACCGCTCGCCGACTCGGCGCAGGTCATCTTCTCGGTCGCCCGTGAGTACGTCGGCGGTTGGCTCGCCGACCTGATGAGCTGGTTGGTGCTCAGCAGCCTCTTCGCCGGGATGCTCGCCTTCCAGAACTCCGCGGCCCGCTACTTCTTCTCGATGGGCCGCGCCGGCGTGCTGCCCCGCGCGCTCGACCGGGTCAACAAGGCCGGCGCCCCGCTGCTCGGCTCCATCGTCACCTCGGTCATCACCGGTGTCGTCATCGTGCTGTTCGCG
>CAVUNI010000002.1:0-1311738 GCA_963742785.1 uncultured Actinomycetota bacterium | reverse complement strand
GCAACGCCTGTCAGCAGTGGACGTTCGCCAGGGCGACGAGCGGCTACTGGACGATCACCAACGCGAACAGCGGCACGGTGCTCGACTCGGTCAACTGCGGCACCGCGGACGGCACGGCGGTCAACCTGTGGGCCTCGCTCGGCAACGCCTGCCAGCAGTGGAGCCTCACCCCGGTCAACGGGCGCTACCTGATCGCCAACCGGGGCAACGGCAAGGTCCTCGACGTGACGAACTGCGGGACGGCCAACGGCACCGCGGTCCGGCAGTGGGCCGCGCTGGGCAACACCTGCCAGGAATGGCGGATCACGCCGTAGCGGAGCGGGCGCAGCGGCGCAGTTCCTCGAGCACGCACCGCGCCGGCGGGGTCGCCTCGATCGACGTCTGGACCACGGCGTAGATCGAGCGCCGCACCGCCGGCGCGGTGACCGGCACCGCGACCAGGCCGCCCGGCAGGGTCGCGGCGCCGAGCCGCGGCAGCACGGTGATGCCGACCCCGGCCTCGACGAAGGCCAGCGCGGTCGGGTAGTCGTGCGCCTCGACCCGGAACGGCGGGCTGAAACCGGCCGCCCGGCACGCGTCGATCAGGTTCTCGCGGCACCAGCCGCGGGCGAAGTCGTTGTCGATCCAGCGCTCGCCGGCGAGCCGGGCCAGCTCCACGGCGTCGGCACCGGCCAGCGGGTGCTCCGGCGGCACGACGACCACGTACGGGTCGTCGAGCAGGTGGTGGGCGCGGGTGTCCCGGGTGCCGGCGAAGTCCGGCCGGCGCCACCAGGAGCTGGATGTCGACGCGCCGGGCCGTCCCGGCGGTGAAGTCGTCGCGCAGTTCGAGGTCGAGCCGGACGTCCGGGAAGCGCCGCAGCAGGGCGCGGGCCACGGCCGGCAGCCAGGCCGCGCCGACCGACGGGAAGTACGCCATCGACAGCGAGCCGGTGCGCCCGTCGCGCACGTCGGCCACGAAGGCCTCGACGTCGCCGAGGCGGCTCAGCGCCCCGTCGATCTGCTCGGCCAGCGCGAGCCCGACCGAGGTGGGCTCGATCCCCCGGCCGCTGCGGGCGAGCAGGACCAGGCCGGTCTCCCGCTGCAGCGCGGTGACGTGCTGGCTCACCGCCGAGGAGGTGTAGCCGAGGTTGGCCGCCGCGGCGTTGACCGAGCCGCTGGCCACGACGGCCCGGAAGATGCGCAGTCGATGGACGTCCAGCATGCCGACAACCGTACAGCACGGCTTAACGGTCCGGTAGAAACCGTTGCTTGTGCTTAATCGAGCTGGACCGTGAGATTGGAGGGCATGACCACCGCCACCCGCAGACACGTTCCACCACCCTGCCCCTGCTCGCCACCGCCGTCACGATGATCCTCTGGGCGTCCGCCTTCATCGTGATCCGCTCGGTCGGCGACCACTACAGCCCGGGCTCGATGGCCCTGGGCCGGCTGGCCGCCGGCTCGGTGGCGCTGAGCCTGGTCGCGGCGCTGCGGCCCCGGCGGATCCCGCGCGGCCGTCCGCTGCTGCTGGTCATCGGGTACGGCGTGCTGTGGTTCGGCATCTACGCGGTGCTGGTGAACGCGGCCGAGCACCACCTCGACGCGGGCACGACCGCCCTGGTGGTCAACGTCGGCCCGATCCTGATCGCCGTGCTGGCCGGCGTCTACCTCAAGGAGGGCTTCCCCCGCGGCCTGGTCACCGGCCTGGTGATCGCCTTCTCCGGCGTCGTCACGATCGCGATCGCCACCTCCACCGGCCGGCACGACGCGGTCGGCGTGCTGCTGGCCCTGGGCGCCGCGGCCCTGTACGCCGTCGGGGTCCTGCTGCAGAAGCAGGCGCTGCGCGACGTGGACCCGTTCACCGCGACCTGGCTCGGCTGCCTGGCCGGCACCGTGGCCTGCCTGCCGTTCGCCCCCGACCTGCTCGCCGAGGTCCGCGACGCCCCGCGGCAGCGCCACGCTGGGCGTCGTCTACCTGGGCCTGTTCCCCACCGCGATCGCGTTCGCGACCTGGGCGTACGCGCTGAAGCGGATGAGCGCGGGCAGCCTGAGCTCGTCGTCCTACCTGGTCCCGGGCATCGCGGTGCTGCTGTCCTGGCTGCTGCTCGGCGAGGTGCCCGCTCCGCTGGCCTTCGCCGGCGGCGCGCTGTGCCTGCTGGGCGTCGCGGTGACCCGGCTGCCGCCCTCCGCACTATTGCACATTCTTGGCAACAAGTCTGGACCGAGGCCGCGTTTGTAAGTAGCGTGACGGGCATGACTCATTACCTCGCCGAGGTGGCGGACGCATGGCAGGAAAGCTGGGACCGGCAGCAGGAGGCATACCTGCCGGATCGGGAACACCGGATCGCGACGATGCTCGACGCCGTCGAGGCGGTCACGCCGGACGGCCGGCCCCGGGTCCTCGACCTGGCCGGCGGCACCGGCACGATCTCGCTGCGGGCCCTGGCGCCGGTTTCCGCGGCGCGCAGGTCACGGTGGTCGACCAGGACCCGGTGCTGCTGGCCCTGGCCGAGCGCGTCGCTCGACGGCGCGGGCGCCACGATCGTCAGCGCGGACCTGAGCCGGCCGTCATGGCTGGACGCGCTGCCGCACCGCGACTATCGACGCCGTGCTCACCGCGACCGCGCTGCACTGGCTCACGCCGGAGCGGCTGGCCGTGCTCTATGGCGAGATCCGCGGGGTGCTGCGCACCGGCGGACGTCTTCGCCAACGCCGACCACATGCCCGACGAAGGGCTGCCGGAGCTGACGAAGCAGCTCTTCGGCAGGGCAGACGCCCGCCGCGAGGCCCGCTATGCGGCGGGGGCGGCGCTGTCGTGGCGCGACTGGTGGACGCGCGTCGCGGCCGACCCGCGGCTGGCGCCGCTGTATGCCGAACGCGAGAAGATCTATCCGGCCGAGCACGGCAGCGCGGAGTGGACCCCGCCGGCCGGCTGGCACCTGGCGGCGCTGCGGGCGGCCGGCTTCACCGAGACCGGACTGCTCTGGCGCGGCGGCGCGGACGCCACGGTCAGCCGCCGTGGCGTGACCGCCGGCCGCGTCAGCCGCTGCGGCGGTTGCCGTACTGGCGGGGGCTCTGCACCGAACCGCGGCCGACCGGCTGCTGGCCCTTGCTGAAGACCTCGCCACGCGCCGGAGCTCTTCTTGCCCTTCGCCCGGCGCTCGGCCCGGTTGACGAAGACCTCGGCCTCGGGCTCCTGCTCGGCGGGCTCGCCGGCGGTGGCGTCGGGACCGGCACTCGACTCGGACATCGTGACTCCCTGAGCTGTCGGCTGCCGCGTGGATCGTCACCGACCCGGGCGACGCGACGGCCCGACCGCCAAACGGTATCGCAGTGCCCCGCGGCCCCGGCGCCCGATCCACCCCGCACGCGAACGGGCTCAGGCGGCGCTGCCCGACCGGATGCTGTCGCGGATCCAGTTGGCGATGTTGTCCGTGCGGGCGCCGCTCTCCACCGAGGTATGCGGGCAGCTCGGCCCGTTGCTGACCACGGCGACCAGCACCGGCGCGCGGCTTGGCGCTGCTCCAGGAAGATACGGGCGCCGGAGTCGTACGGGCACGGTGTGGTGTTGGGCTGGGGGCGTAGCCCTGCATGCCGGTGACCGAATCGCTCAGCGACACCACCGTCATCTGCCCGGTCCGCAGCGGGTCGCCGGCGACCGGGTTGGTGCTGTGACCGAGCCGTACCCGGTGATCCGGACGACGGCGCCGATGGCCGCGGGCTGCGGTCCCCGACCTGCAGCGGGCTGATGTCCTTGATCGGAGTCTCCAGCTTGGCCAGCGCGACGTCGGTGGTCGGCGACTGGCGGACCGCTACCACCTTGGCCTCGTGGCCCGCCGGTGCCGGTCAGATCGGTGCGGCCCACGGTCGCCGTGGTCAGATCGGCCACCGGGTACTCGACCCGGGCGTCGTTCGAGTCGCGGAAGCAGTGCCCGGCCGTGATGATCCACTGGGGCGCGATCAGCGCGCCGGAGCAGGCGCTGTTGCGGCGGCCGCCGCTCGGCCGTCGGGATGCCGGTCATGGTCAGCTTCACCGCGAAGCGGTACTTGCCGATCGGCACCGGCTCGCCGTTGGCGATCGCGGTGGCGGCGCCGGCGGTGCCCAGCACCAGGCTCAGCGCGGCCACGGGGGCGAGCAGGGCACCGACAAGGATCGATCTGGTCCGTCGCATCGGGCCAAACTAGCGGCTTCCCGCAAGCCGACGGGACCCGGCCCTCGGGCTTACCGGCCACGCCCGCCCGCCCGTTCCCGGGAGCCTGACGTGTCCGGGCACAGTCGACTCAGCGCGGCGTCGTCGTGCTTGTTCAGCGCGGCGTCGTCGTGCGGAGGGAGAGTGCCTCGAGGAAGACCGCGCCGATCTGGGCCGGGTCCTCGGCGATGAAGACGCCGCCGCCGGTCTCCCGGGTGATCCGCTCCAGCGGGCTCCGGTCCACCGCGTCGCCGATCCCGACGATGATCACCTGCACCGGCTTGTCGGCGCTCTTGCGCCGCGTCGAGCTTGGCGAGCAGCTCGTCCAGCTGATGTCGCCGCCCTGTCTGCCCGGCGTCGACGCCGTCGGTGAGCAGCAGCACGGAGTTGACCCGGCCGGCCTGCCAGCCGTCCTGCACCTCGCGATAGCCGTCCAGGATCGTGCGGTAGAGCCCCGCGTCGCCGCCGGCGGGCTGGATGCCGCCGAGCGCACCGGCCACGTCGTCCCGCTTGTCGGTCAGCGGGCCGATCGGCACCAGCTCGCGGTGGTTTCCGTGCCGGCCCCGGTGCGAACAGCCAGAGCCCGACCTGCCAGTCGTCGCTGAACAGCGCCAGACCGCTGCGGGCCGCCGCGAGGGTCAGCTGCATCCGGGTGGCGTTGCGGGCGGTCGGCACCGGCGTGCGCATGCTGGCCGAGGCGTCGACGATGGCCAGGATCCGGGCCGGGGCCACGACCGCCGACCAGCCGGCCAGCGCCCGGTCGATGGTCGCGCCGTCGGCCGTCGAGGCCGCGGCCTCGCCGCTGCCGGCGGCCGGGGCCGGCCCGAAGCGCTCGGGCGCCCCGGCGGGCGCGGTGAAGCCGGCGGGGGCGGTGCCGTCCGGCGCGCGGATGCCCGCCTGGGCGAGCCGGTCGCGGAAGCCCGCGGCGGCGTTCAGCGCCGCGTAGAGCTGGTGGGCCGCCTCCGCCTGGGCCTGGCCGAGGTCGGGCATCACCGCGAACGGGTAGTCCAGCGGGGTCGCCGCGGGATCGAGGTAGAGCGCGGCCAGGCCGACCGGCGGCCGGGCTGGCGTTGTAGGTGACGACGTCGCTCTCCGACATGGCGGCGAGCCCGAGCCCGGCGGCCAGCGAGTCGTCGTCCTTGTCCTGCGGGCAGCTGGGCCATCAGGTCGTCGCGCAGCACCGAGGTGTCGGTCGCCAGCGTCCGCAGCAGGCCGTTGGTGGTGCCCGGCCGGCGCTGGTCCAGCGTGGCCGCGGTGGCGCCCAGCGCGAGCAGGCCGGACAGCGCGGCGGCGTCGCGGGCCGGATCGACGGTGCCGGCCCGGAAGTTCGTGCTGGTGGTGATCTGCGCGACCAGGTCGGCGTAGCTGAGCTTCTTCTGCGGCCAGCCGAGCTCCTTGGCGACCGGCTCCGGCATCGCCATGACCACCGGGCTCAGCGCGAGCGAGCCCTCCTCGGTGAAGGCGAACTCCGGCGCGGCCGAGCGCAGGCGCTGCAGCCAGGTGCGGGCGTCGGGGACCCAGACGTCCGGCGCGGTCACGCCGGCGCGCGGCGCACCGGCCCCGGCGAGCGAGACCTTCTGCTCGGCGCCGAGCACCGCGGCCACGTCGGCCGGGTCGACGGCGCGCACGTCGACCGCCACGCAGGCCCCGCCGACCTGGCCGTTGCCGCCGGCCCACTCCGCGGCCGACTGCTGCACGGCGGCGGCGATCTCGGGCGCGGCGGCCACGGACAACCGCACCTGCCCGCTGCACTCACCGCCGCCGAGCTGGCCCACGCCGATCCGCACGCCGGCCACCACCGCGACCACGGCGAGCGTAGCCAGCACGGCTGTACCTGCGCGAAGTCGCGAACGTCGTCGATGGCGGCCAGTCACGTAGCCATCATCGGCGAGAACACCTGCCGCCGCTAGGCCTGGATGGCACGGATATGGCCGGATCATGCGGCCGCCGGCCAGAGGGCAAGTCGGTCAAGGAGGCGGGGGCGGCGCAGGCTTTCGCGGCAAATAGTCGGGGCGATCAGGCAGGAAACCGACGAGTGGCCGACTTCCGCACGATCACCGGCCGGCGGGCGCTAACGGTCATCCGGGTCACGCTCCGGCGACGGCCTCCAGCACGCGGACAGCGTCGTCGTAGCGGTGGAACCGCGCGTCGCTTCGCCGGCCCTCTCCGCGAGGGTGAGGGCGATGCCCCGGATCCCGGGAGAGCGCCGACGATCTCCCGCACGTTGCCCGGGGTGAAGTCCAGCCCGACGACGAGCGGGCGCTCGCGGCCCAGCTCGTTCAGGTCCGCGATCTGGAATTCCTCCTCGTACTCCGGCGCCCGGTCGCGCAGGAACGCCCACGACTCCCGATATTCCGGCAGGACGTCCACGTGGAACAGCACCGCGTTCAGATCCGGCATATCGGCATAGGCGCTGAAGACCCAGCCGGGTCGTCGTCGTGCGCGATCTCGATCTTGCCGTAGACGATGCCGACGCCGGCGTCGCTCAGCGCGGCCCGGACGTCGGCCGGCGGGATCGCTCCGGTGATCGGCTGCACCATCCCCGCGCGGGTGGCCGCGACGGTGCGCAGCACCCGCCGGGTCCCTGCCGAGCTCCATCGCCGTGACGAGCGTCGCCCGCCGCAGCGCCCCACCGATCGCCGCGGCCTGCTCGACGGTCACCGTCCGGTCGTCGAAGAACCGCGGCATCCGCGGTCAGCGAGACCCCGATCAGGTCCGCGCCGAGCGCTTCGAGGCGGGCGGCTTCCTCCGCCGACCGCACCCGGTCCACTTTGATCAGCCTATTCGTCATAGCGCACTACGTTTCCGCCCAGCTCTTCAGCGCCCCGGAAGTCTCGGGGGATGACCCAGGTCTTGCCGGCCGTACTCGTCGAGATCTTCCAGTATGGCGATCCCTCGGGCGTGTGCCGGCCGCCGCCCGGGTGCGACCTGGATATTGGTGATCTCGGGATGGCCCTGGATGCGGACCTGGACGGCGTTGCCGGAGGTGCCCTTCTTCCGGCTCTGCTCGACCGTCGCCGGGTAGCCGGCGGCGTTGAACAGGTCGGCGATGTCCTGCGCGGACCGGCCCGACACCGACCTCGGGTCGCCGGTGAGGTCGTCGACGAACGACTGCGCTGACCCGGTCCCGGGACCGGCCGCGGCGAGCGCGCCCGGCTCGGCGGTCGACCCGGTGCCGCCGCTCGGCCGTCCCTGTCGTGCCTCCGCCGCCACGGCCTCTTGAGCACCGGCGACGCTGCCGCTGGCACCGTCGCGGCCGTCCCGGGCGTCCGCCGGATGGCGAGCCGTCGTCGGCATCGCCGCTCCTGCCTCCTCGGGCCACGCCGACCACCTACCCGTTCAGCAGCCGGGTCAGGTTGGTGAGGCTCGTGACCAGCGCGGTCGTGTAGCTCAGGATGCGGGCCGCCCACTTCACCACCGCCGCGTCGGAGAACCGCGGATCCGCGGTGAGTGCGACCCCGATCAGGTCGGCACCGAGCGCCTCGAGGCCGGCGGCTTCCTCCGCCGAACGCACCCGATCGACCTCGATCAGCCGGTTGTCGATGCAAACCACCTCCCAGGCGCGCTATCCCGGGATCAGGTCGTCGGCGGCCGGATAGCTCTTCCACCATGCGTCGCGGCGGTGCTTGATGAGGACGCCGTCGTGCCGGGTCAGCAGCAACCAGTTGCCGTTCAGCACGAGTGCCGCGTCCTCCGGCCCGGTCTGCAGCACGCGACGCACGATCAGCAGCATGTCGGCCAGCGCGCGGTCCGGGTCGGCGTGCTGCCCCATGCGGAAGGTCACCGCGACGTAGGCCGGCGGCTCCCACTCCCACATGCCGCTGTCCGACTCGGCGTCGAAGTAGCCGTGCTCTCCGGTGCGGACGGTGACCTCGAACCCGTAGCGGTCGTAGAGGTCCGCCGCGAGCAGCCGCGGCGTTCCGGTCGGACGCTCGTCGGGAGCGGGCAACGCCCGCTCCGCCACCTGCTCTGCGGGCGTGCTCCCGGCAAGGGTCAACCGGTATTCAGTAGCCATGTGTCACGCTCTCAGCCGTTCTCCGGTCCCGGGGTGAGCTGGACGATGTCGCCGTCGGGCGTGATCACCTTGACCTCTTTGAGATTCTCGATCGGCCAGTCCTGGAACTGCCGTCGCAGGTCCGGCAGGCTCCCGCGCCAGTCTTGCAGATTGACGACCACCCGCTGCGTCTGCTCATCCTTGATCTTGGAATCGACCTCGCTCCAGATCCCCCGCACTCCCTTGTTCCGCGACGGCGAGTAGCAGTCGAAGACGCGGCCCTCCAGCAGGAAGTCCGGCCTCGACGTGGGCCGGCCGGCGTCGCCGGCGTCGTGCCGCGCCTGCGCGACCTCGTCGGCCGACGGGTTCTGCCTGACGTGGTGGCCCTGGCCGGCCAGGATCGCAGCGGCCGAGTTCTCCCGTTCCAGGGATCGCCGAACGTCGTCGTCCTCGTGCGGCCGGATTGGGTCGGCTCTCCGTCCGGCGTTCCGCCCGGCTCGCCGGACGGAGAGGTGACCTGCTCCTCGGGTCTGCCCGTCGGCCTGCCGTCCGAGCCGCGGTCGGCCCCGCGCGGCCGCCCGGCACGTGCGGCGTGCGCGGTGGCCTCCTGCGCCTCGGCGACGCTCCGCGCCCCGCCGTCCGGCCCGTTCCGCCGCGACGAGGTGCCGTCGTCGTGGCCCGGATCGCGGGGTTTCGCCATGGCCGCCCTACCCGTTCAGCAGCCGGGTCAGGTTGGTGAGGCTCGTGACCAGTGCGGTCGTGTAGCTGAGGATCCGGCCCGCCCACTTCACCACCGCCGCGGTGATCTGCGCGGCGATCACCGGGATGGTCACCACGAAGACCGCCTCTGCCGCCCACACGATGACCCGGGCCACCAGGTCGGCGATCAGGTCGCGCACGATCTCCCGGGTGGCGCGCACCAGGTTGCCGGCCGCCTCGGTGGCCGCGGCCATCGCCGAGGCGACCGCGCTCAGCCCGCCGATCGCCGCCACGTTGTGGCCCATCATCGCCGTGTACGCCGCAGCCGCCCGCCCCTGCCAGTCGGTCAGGTCGCCGCCGAGCCGGGACCCCAGCTCGCCCGCCATGCTCTTCAGCTCGCCGGCCATGTTGTCCAGGTGGCAGCGTGCGCGGCGACCACGTCCGGCATGCCGGCGAGCTCGTCGAGCACCTGCTGGAGCGGCTCGAAGTATTCCATCGCCCAGCCCAGCCCGTTGGCCAGCAGCGCGCTGAACGGGTCGATCGCGGTCGCGACGACCTCGGCGCCGAACGCCGCCCCGGCGAGCAGGTCGTCGACCCATCCGTCGCTCTCGATCGCCGCGACCAGGCCCTCGAAGTTCTCGGCCAGGGACACCCCGGTCCACGGCCGTGGGTCGGGACGACGCCGGCGACCAGGGGGTTGTCAGACATCGCGGGTCACTGTCCCGGCCGCCCGCCGGCCTTGCGGACCGCGTCGGCGGCGCCGGTGTCGGTCTCCTCGTACGCCCTGGCGACCTCGGCGAGTGCGTCGGCCGCGAGCGTGAGGTTCTCCTCGACGTAGGCGACCAGGCCGTCCTGGCGCTGGTGCCGCCCCTGAAGGACCGGCGGCAGCCAGCTGCAGAGCAGACCGTACGCCGAGTCGGCCTGGCCGATGGCGGCGCTCGCGGATCTGACCGCGCCGAACCGGGCGCGCACCGCCTCGAGGTTGGCGATGTGCCGGCGGAGCTGGGCCGCGTCGACCGTGAACTCGTCGGTCATTGCGCCCGCCTGTCCTGCCCGCCGGTCCCGGTCCCGGTCCCGGTGCCGCCGCCGGTGCCGCCCAGCCGCTCGCCGACCCGCGCCGCGATCGCCCGGGCGGCCGGCGACTCGGTGCCGAGGGTCTGCCGCGATGATCTCCTTGGCCCGGCCGGCGAGCTGCCGCTCGGGCCGCTCGGACCGTGTCCATGATCGCCTGGGCGACCCGCTCGGGTTCCGCCTGCTGAATCCGCCCGCCGAGCCGGATGTCCACCAGCGCGCCCTGGGCGTCGACGGTGACCTCGACCATTCCGGTCTCGTCGGCGGCGGTGACCCGCAGCCCGCCCAGCCGGTCGCTCATCGCCCTGGTGTCGGTGGCCAGCCGGTCGATCCGGCCCTTCCAGGCCGCCAGCCGGTCGAGCGCGGCGCCCGGCTCAAGCATGGGATCGTCGTCGTCGCTGCCGTCCCGCATGTCCCCACCATCCCCGTGATGACGCCTGTCGATGGCCATCGTAGCGATCCGGCACCATCGCGGCGCCTGCGGTCAGTGGGCCTCGACCGTGAACAGCGCCGCCTGCTCCGGGGTCAGCAACGGCGCCGGCAGACCTACCTCCGCCAGACACCCGGCCGGGCAGGGTCACCTCCCCCTGCTGCAACCAGGCCGGTGCCGCGTCCTGCACCACCCGCGCCGCCGGACCGATCACCAGCGGCCGTACCGTGTAGCGCGCCGCCGGGTCGAGGCCCGGGAAACGGATCGGTGCCGGCAGCGCCGCGTCAGCCGCCCGCAGCGCCACCAACGCGTAGATTCCGGTGCGGCCGTCGGTGCTGACCACGCCGTGCACAAAGCGTACGTCCCCGTCGGAGCGGACCACCACTCCGCTGTGCAGCAACGGCCGCAACCGCTTGTACTCCCCCACCCACTGCGCCACCGCCGCCAGTTCCTCGGCGATGCCGTCGTGAGGTCCCACTCGATGCCGGCGCTGCCGAACAGGGCCGTCGCGAAGCGGAAGCCCAGCGCCGAGGTCCGGCCGGTGATGTGCGCGTCGGCGCGCCCAGGTGCCCGCCCAGGAATTCCGGCGGGACCAGCACCCCGGTCCAGCGCTGGATCTCCTGCCGCTCCAGCGGATCGTTGGTGTCCGAGGTCCAGACCCGGTCCACGCGGAAGGATGCCCAGGTCGATCCGCCCGCCGCCGGACGCACAGCTCTCGATCTCCACCGCCGGGAAGTCGCGCGCGCAGTCGCGCGAGCAACCTGTAGAGCGCCGCGGTCTGCCGGTGGGTCGCCCCCGCGCCTGCAGCAGGTCCCGGTTGTGGTCCCACTTCAAGAAGGCGATCGCGTACGACGTCAGCAGCGCGCTCGACCGTTCCAGCACGTACGCGTAGGCCCCGGGTGGGCCAGGTCGAGCACCCGCTGATGCCGCCAGGTGGGCCCGTCCACCCGCCCAGCACCCAGTCGGGGTGGGCCCGGGCCAGCGCCGAGTCGGGGTTGACCATCTCCGGCTCGACCCACAGCCCGAAGTCCATGCCCCGCTGGTGCACCCGGTCGATCAGCGGCTGCAGTCCGTCGGGCATACCGCTGCTCGTCGACGAACCAGTCCCCCAGCGCGCGGCGGTCATCCGTGCGCCCGGCGAACCAGCCGTCGTCGAGCACGAACCGCTCCACCCCGACCTCGGCAGCCGTGTCGGCGAGCCGGTCCAGCGTGGCCGCGTCGTGGTCGAAGTAGACCGCCTCCCAGGTGTTCAGCACACCGGCCGGGGCAACCGGGCGCCCCGCGACCGGATCCACGGGTGCAGCCGCGCCGACAGCCCGTCGATGCCCCATCCGAGTAGACCGCCACGGTCCACGGCGTGGTGTATTCCTCGCCCGGCGCCAGGCGAACCTCCCCGGGCGCCAGCAGCTCGCCGGAGCCCAGGACGCGGTAGCCCAGTGCGCCGACGTTCGGCCCAGATCCGCTTGTCGCCGCTCCACGCCAGGTGCACCGCCCACACCTCGCCCGGCCCGGAAACCGAAACCGGGGTGCCGGCCATCATCAGGTACGGGTCGTCGTGGCCGGGGCGGCCGTGCCGGCGTCTCGCGGCTCCACACCCCGTGCCGCAGCGGCGCCCGCTGGGGCCGCCGCTCTGCGCCCACAGCCCGCTGAAGTCGAGCACCTCGGCGGCGCGCTCGGGCACCGGCAGCAGCGACGTCGAGAGCCGCAGCTGGAAGGTCCCCGTACCGTCGAAGCGCAGGCGGTGACGACGCGCAGCACGCCGTGCTCGCTCAGCTCGAGCTCGGTCGTGACCTGGAGCGGGCCGTCGACGGCGCGCTCGACCCGCACCCCCCGGAGCTCTGGCCGAACGCTCAGGAGCCGGAAAGCCCCGGTCGGGGCCGGCCCCAGCCGGCGATCGCGGGACGGCCACTCCAGCCCTGGTCGAGGGTGGGCAGCAGGGAGAGCCGCAGCGGCTCGTCGAGCGAGCTGGGCGGCACGGCGGGCACCGCCGGCGCGGCCAGCGCGGCCAGGTCGCCGTCCGTCGAGGTCACCGAGGTCGGGTCCCCAGTGGACGATGACAGCCGGCCGCGGGCCGCGGGCGTCCAGCACGAAGCTGGTGCCCGCGGCCCGCAGATGGATGATCAGACAGGTCACTCCTTGACCGGGATGGCCTGCGACTTGAGCGTCTGGATGGTGGACGCCTGGCGGCGGTCAGGGCGTCGTTCAGGGTGCCCTTGCCGGAGACCGCGGCCTTGAAACCGTCGGAGGCGTTGGCGTAGGTCGCGGTCATCGTCGGTCCCCAGGTGAAGTCCGGGGCGACCTGGGCCGGAGGCCTCGGCGAAGACGTCGTAGATCTGCTGGTCGCCGTAGAACGTCGACGCCCTTCTGCAGCGCCGGCAGCGACGCGCCGGCCTTGGTGGCCGGGTAGAGGTTGGCCTTCTCGTTGAGCAGCGGTCAGCGCCTCCTCGGAGGTGTTGAGCCAGAGCGCGAACTGCGCGGCCTCGTAGACGTGCTTCGAGCCCTTGAACACCGCGGTGGAGGAGCCACCCCAGTTGCCGGCGACCTTCTCGCCCGCGGTCCACTGCGGCATCGGGGCGACCGCCCACTTGCCGGCCGTCTTCGGCGCGCCGGTGGGATGGAGTTGGCACCCCAGACCGCGGAGACCCAGGTCCAGGCGGCGCCGGTGTTGTAGGCGTTGTCCCACTCGGTCGGTCCACGGCGGCACGGTCGAGACGAGCTTCTTGGTCGATCAGGCCCTGCCAGTAGTCGGCGACCTTCTTGGTGCTCGCGTCGTCCAGGGTGACCGTCCACTGCTTGCCGTCGTTGGCGAACCAGCGGCCGCCGGCCTGCCAGGACGAGCCCGGCGAACTGGTTGATGTCGCTCTGCGAGAAGTTGGTGATGTAGCCGCCGGCGGCCTTGACCTTCTCGGCCGCCGCGGCGTACTCGTCCCAGGTGGTCGGGATCGGCGATGCCGGCCTTCTCGAACAGGTCCTCGCGGTAGAACAGCGCCATCGGGCCGGTGTCCTGCGGCACGCCGTACGCGTGGCCGTCCTCGCCGAAGCTGACCTGGTTCCAGGTCCAGTCGACGAACTGGTCCTTGGCCTTGGCCACGATGTCGCAGCCGCCGAGGTCGACCAGGCCGTCCTGCACCCGGAAGCTGGGCATCGCGTCGTACTCGATCGTGGCCGAGGTCGGGCGCGTTGCCGGCCTTGAGCTGGTTGAAGAAGTTCTGGTACGTGCCGCCGTTGCCGTTCGGGCCGGTCTGCACCTTGACCTGGATGTTCGGGTTCTTGTCGTTCCAGAGCGTCGACGACGTCCTCGATGCCGGGGATCCAGGTGGTGTAGGTGAGCGTCACCGGGCCCGACGACGGGGTGCAGGACGAGGCGCCGGCGGTGCCGGTCGCGGCGTCGTCGCCGCCGGAGGAGCAGGCGGCGAGCAGCGAGGGCGGAGGTCAGCAGGACGCCGACCGACCGGATGGGTATGCGCATGGCGGTTCCTTCGCTGGATGGGCGGGTTGAGAGATGGGCGTTACTTGACTGCTCCGGCGCCGATGCCGCTGCGCCAGAAGCGTTGGAGGAAGAGGAAGGCGACGACCAGGGGCATGATCGACAGCAGCGCGCCGACGATCACCAGGCCGCGCAGTTCGGGGATCTGGTTGACCTGGGTGTTCCAGGAGTAGAGGCCGAGCGTGACCGGGAACAGCCCCTCGTCGCCGAGCATGATCAGCGGCAGGAGGAAGTTGTTCCAGATCGGCCACGAACTGGAAGAGGAAGATCGTCACCAGCGCCGGGAACATCAGCCGGACCGACGACCGTGAAGAAGCGTGCGCACCTCGCCCGAGCCGTCGAGGCGGGCCGCCTCGAGCAGTCTCGTCGGGCACGCTGGCGGTGGCGTAGATCCGGGCCAGGTAGACCCCGAACGGGTTGACCAGGCTGGGCAGGAACACCGACCAGAAGGTGTTCGTCGCCTCGACCTTGCTGAAGATCAGGAAGAGCGGCAGGGCGAGCGCCGTGGCCGGCACGAGCACGCCGCCGAGCACCGACGTTGAACAGCGTCTCGCGGCCGGGGAAGCGGTACTTGGCCAGCGCGTAGCCGCACATCGCGGCGAGCAGCGTGCCGCAGCAGCGGCGGCCGCCGCCGGCGTAGAGCAGGCTGTTGAGCATCCAGCGCAGGAAGACGCCGTCGCGTAGGCCAGCAGCTCCCCGATGTTGGCGACGAGGTCGAAGTCGGCGAACCACAGCGGGCTGGTGCGGGTGAACTGCTCGCGGCTCTTGGACGCGCCGACGAACAGCCACCAGATCGGCACCAGGAAGTAGACGGTGCAGACGCCCATGATGATCATCGCCGCGGTGCGGGAGAGCAGGCTCTCCCGGACGCCTCGACCGCGCCGGGGCGCTCACGCGCTCGCTCCCGGCGCTGGGTGACCTTGAGGAAGGCGAACGACAGCGCGAACGTGGCCAGCGCCAGCACGACCGAGAACGCCGCCGCGAGGTTGAAGTTCGGCACGGACGAGGTGGAGTAGACGGTGAGGTTCGGCGTGTAGGTGCTCGACACGGCCGAGCTGAAGCTGCGGAACACCTGCGGTTCGGCGAGCAGCTGCAGGGTGCCGATGATCGAGAAGACGGTGGTCAGCACGATCGCCGGCATCGACCAGCGGGATCTTCACCGACCAGGCGATGCGGAACTGCCCCGCGCCGTCCAGCCGGGCCGCCTCGTAGATCTCGGTGGGGATCGACAGCAGCGACGAATAGATGATCAGCATGTTGTAGCCGACGTATACCCAGGTCACGACGTTGGCCATGGCCCAGAGCACGAGGTCGGCGCTGAGGAAGTCGACGTTGCTGGTGAGCGCGGTGAACGGCGACAGGTTGGGCGAGTAGAGGAAGCCCCACATGATCGCGGCGATCACGCCGGGCACCGCGTACGGCACGAAGAACGCGAGCCGGAAGAACGGCGCCCCTTGACCAGGCCGGAGTCGAGCAGCAGCGCCAGCAGCAGGGCCAGGCCCGAGCATCACCGGCACCTGCACGACCCCGAACGCCAGCACCCGGCCGACGGAGGTCCAGAACGGGCCGTCGGTGAAGACCCGCTCGTACTGCGCGAGGCCGCCGAAGACCTCCCGGGCGGGGCCGAAGGTGCCGGTGCGCTCGACGGTGTAGAGCGACTGCACGACGGCGTACCCGATCGGGATCAGGTAGAAGAGGGTGAAGAGCACCCCGAAGGGCACGACGAAGATCAGCACTGCCCTGGTCTGCCCGGCCCGGGCCGGGCGTTTCCGCCCGGCCGGCGGGGCCACCCGGGCGGCTGCTATCTCGGTCACTGTCATGCGACCGGTTCCTCTCTGATGACGCGTACGGAGCCGGCACCGACCTTGAGCAGTCCAGGTATGACTTCCCCGGTGACCAGGTCGCGTCCGGTGATGGGGTGTTCGATGTCCTGTCGCGCTGTGGTTGATGACGAAGACGTAGCTGGTGCCGCCGCCGGCGCGGCGGACGACCTCGACCGAACCGTCGTTCTCCGGTCCGATGGCGCGGACCCCGGCCTCCCGGGTGGCGGCGCGTAACAGATCCCGCAGGCCATCGTCGTCGAGCGCGGTGGCCACGTACCGCGAAGTGCCCTTGCCGTACCTGTTTCGGGTGACAGCCGGCACCCCCGGCAGGGGACCGTCGGTGTAGCTGTCGACGACCTCGGCCGTCGTCACCCGCAGCTGCTCGGTCCAGAGCGTCGCCGTCGCTCCCCCGGTCAGGGTGACCCGGTCGGCCGGGCAGCAGCGGGAAGAACTCCTCGGCGACGACGCCGAGCATCTCCCGGAACGCGCCGGGATAGCCGCCGAGCCGGACCCGGTCGGCGTGGTCGACGATGCCGCTGTAGAAGGTGACCACCGCGTGCCCGCCGCCGGCGACGTAGGCGTTGACCAGGGCCGCGTCCTCGTCCGAGACCATGTGCAGGCAGGGCACGAGCACCAGGCGGTACCCGCTCAGGTCGGTGCCGGGCGCCACCACGTCGGCGGTCACCCCGAGCCGCCGCAGCGGCCCGGTACGCCGCGTGCACCTGCTCCAGGTAGCGTCACGTCCTGCGACGGGCGGGCCTCGGTGTCGGTGGCCCACCACGACTCCCAGCTGAACAGCGAGCGCGACGTCGGCCTCGCACCGTCGTGCCGGCCACCTCGGCCAGCGCGTCCAGCGTCGAGGACAGCTCGAGCACCTCGCGCCAGCCGACCGTGTCGGTGCCGGCGTGCGGCACCAGGGCCGAGTGGAACTTCTCCGCGCCCTGCGCGGAGGCGCGCCACTGGAAGAAGCAGACGGAGTCGGCGCCGCGGGCCACGTGGGTCAGCGAGTTGCGCAGCATCTGCCCCGGCACCTTGGCCAGGTTGTACGGCTGCCAGTTGACCGCGCCGGTGGACTGCTCCATCAGCATCCACGGCCGGCCGCCGGCCAGCCCGCGGGTGAGGTCGGCGGCGAAGGACGAGTTCCGCGTCCGGGTCGCCGAGGCGGTGGTCGAGGTAGTGGTCGTTGGCGACGACGTCCATCTCCGGCGCCCAGCTCCAGTAGTCCAGCGCGCGGATGTGCGCGGTGACCATGAAGTTGGTGGTGACCGGCGCGCCGGGTGTGCCGGCGCAGCACCCCGGCCTCGGCGCGGTAGTGCTCGAGCAGCTCGTCGGAGCTGAACCGCTGGAAGTCCACCAGCTGGCCGGGGTTGCGCAGCGACAGCGCGAGCCGCGGCGGCTGGATCTCGGCCCAGTCCTCGTAGCGCTGGCTCCAGAAGGTGGTGCCCCAGGCCTTGTTGAGCGCGTCGATGCTGCCGTACCGGCGGGTCAGCCAGCGGCGGAACGCCGCGGCGCTGGCCTCGTCGTAGCAGAGCGCGTTGTGGCAGCCCAGCTCGTTGGAGACGTGCCAGAGCGCGACCGCCGGGTGCTCGCCGTAGCGGATCGCCACCTGCTCGACCAGGGCCAGGGCGCGCTCGCGGAAGACCGGCGAGCTGGGGCACCAGGCCTGGCGGCCGCCGGGGAGCCGGGTGGTGCCGTCGGCGAGCCACGGGCAGGATCTCCGGGTGCCGGGTGGTGAGCCAGGGCGGCGGCGAGGAGGTGCCGGTGCCCAGGTTGACCCGGATGCCGTTGGCGTGCAGCAGCGCGATGATGCGGTCCAGGGTGGCGAAGTCGTACTCGCCGGGCCGGGGCTCGATGCTGCGACCAGCCGAAGATGTTGACGGCGACCAGGTCGATGCCCGCCTGCCGCATCAGCGCGACGTCCTCGGCCCAGACGCTCGGCGGCCACTGCTCGAAGTTGTAGTCGCAGCCGAGGCTGACGCCCGGTAGACCAGCCATCGGATCCCCTTTCGCAGCACCGTGTGTGCACGTGCACACATTGCGCCGCGGAGACAGGGCCGTGACGGGTGTGTGAACGTGCACACACTAAGCACGGCCGCCGTGCCCGGTCAAGGGTGCGGCCCTACACTGCTGTCGTGGCCCCGCCGAGCAAGCCCAGACGCGCCACGGTCCACGACGTCGCCGCCGCGGCCGGGATCTCGCGTGGCACGGTCAGCCGCGTATTGAACGGCGGCTATGTCTCCGCCGCGGCCCGCACCGCCATCGAGGCCGCCATCGCCGAGGTCGGCTACGTGCCGAACACCGCCGCCCGCAACCTGGTGATGCGCCGCTCGCAGGCGGTCGGCTTCCTGGCGCTGGAGCCGCACTCGCTGCTGCTGGACGACCCCAACATCGGCTCGATCATGCTGGGCGCCAACGAGGTGCTCTCGGTCGCCGACCACCAGATGGTCAACCTGGTGGTCGACTCCGCGCGGGACACCGAGCGGGTGGCCCGCTACCTCAGCGGCGGTTTCGTCGACGGCGCGATCATCGTCTCGGCGCGGACCCACGACCCGATCACCCGGGTCATCGCCGAGCTCGGCCTGCCCGCCACCTTCGTCGGCCACCCGCCGGACCTGCACCGCAGCATCCCGTTCGTGGGCATAGACAACGTCGGCTCGGCGCGCACGATCACCGAACGGCTGGCCGCGACCGGCCGCCGGCACATCGCGATGATCGCGGCGGCGCTGGACCGCGACTCGGGCGCCGACCGCCTCACCGGCTTCCGTGAGGCGCTGGGTGACCGCTTCGACCCGCGCCTGGTCGCCGAGGTGGCGCTCTACGACTACGCGTCCGGCGTCAAGGGCATGCGGGAGCTGCTGGCCCGCGAGCCCGCGCATCGACGGGGTCTTCGCTGCCTCCGACGCCGTCGCGGCGGGCGCGCTCGAGGTCTTGCGGGACGCGGGACGCAGCGTGCCGGCCGACGTCGGGGTCGTCGGATTCGACGACAGCTCCTGGGCTCTGCGCACCCAGCCTCCCCTGTCGACGGTGCACCAGCCCGCCCGCGAGATCGGCCGCAACGCGGCGGAGCTGGTGCTGCGCCAGCTACGCGGCGAGGAGCCCCCGCCGGGCAGCGTGCTGCTGCCGACCCCCGTGGTCTGGCGCGAGTCGGCCTGAGCTCACAGCGGTGGCCGGGTGACGAAGGCCTGCGCCCCGGCCGGAGTCACGCGATTCAGTGACAACACCGAGTCACTCTGCGTCACGTAACGGTCGGGGTGGCTGCGGCTGCGCAGCACGAAGCCGCCGGTCGCCACCGCAGTCGCGCAGAACGTCGCGTCCGCGTCGTAGCCCCAGCCCCGGCCCGCCAGCTCCAGCCGCAGCGCGGAGTCGCGGGAGCGCAGGAAATAGCCGGGATAGTTGACCGCCTCGAACGACAGACAGGCGGCGTCGTCCCGGCCGGCCCGCACCGTGAACCGCGAGTCGGCCCGGTCCAGCTCGCTGCTGCCCGGTCCCACCGGGTCGATCCGGGCGATGAAGTTGCGGTGCCGCACCCGGCGCCCGGCCTCGCCGACCGGCTCCAGCCCGAGCACGGCGCCGACGACCGGGAGGACGACGACCGGCACGGCGGACGCCGAGGCCGGGCTCCTGCCGGTGGCCGGGGGCCGGGGCGCCGGATCCCGCACCTTGTCAGTCGCCGGCGGGGAGAACCGGCTCGTCGGGGCCGTGGTGGCCGGGGAACCGCCCGGCTGCACCGTCACGGTCGGCACGGTCGGCAGGGCGACGAAGAGGGGCCCAGGGCGCTTCTTCTCGCCGGAGGTCACCGCCAGCCCGGCCGCGGCCAGCGTGGCGATCACAGCGCCACCGACCAGGGCGGTGCGCAGCCGACCCGGCGGTGACGCCGGGGGCGGCAGCGGAGCAACGACGGCCGGCACCGGGACGCGTGCCGTCGCTCGGACCGGCGGAGCGAAGTGCTGGGGCGGTGGTACCCACCCGGCGGCCTGCGGGCCGCTGGGATGGCCATCCTCTTTCGACATCCGGATCCGTTCGCTGAAGAGCACGAAGCTGCAGGGAAGCCGCGCGAGGGCGGTGCAGAGCAATATTCGGGGCAAAAGTAGCCCATGGCAAGTGGCAATTCCGGGTCCACCCTTAGTGATCGATCCGTTGGGCAGTCGCATCCGTAGTGACGAGGGAAGAACTACGCGCTGACGACCGCAGCGATCCCGCGGCCGACGGCGCTCGCCTCGAGGGAGCAACGCGCAGTGGACAATCCCGCCCCGGCAGACCCCGACGCGATCTACCGGCGGCCGGACGGCCAGACGCCGGTGCCGCCCGCCCCGCCGACACTGCCGTCGATCTCCGACTACTGGCCCGACGCGCCGCACCGGATCGGCCCGCCGGCCGACCACTACACCGAGGAGCCGACGGAGGCGGCGGTCGACGCGCTGCTGCGCTCCAGCAACCGCGACCGCGGGCCCGCCGTCCCGCCCGTGCCGCGATCACCGCGCCGGCGGTCCCGGCGCAAGGCCTTCCTGTGCGTCGCGCTGGCCGTGCTGCTGGTGTCCGGGGCCACGTTCGCCGGGGTCACGCTGAGCATGCGGGACGACGGCGAGCCGATCGCCGCGGCGCCCGCACCGGAGGCGCCGAGCGCCACGGCACCGAGTGCCGGGGCACCGCAGACCATCGAACTGCTCCCCGAGCCGTCCTCGCCCGGGCCGTCTTCGCCCGGGCCGTCCTCGCCCGGCCCGATCCGCGCGAACGCCGTCTCCGCGCCGGCTCTCGACCGCGACAAGGCGCACTTCGAGCTGGTCAGCGACACCGTGGTGATCAACCTGCGGGCCACCGACACGCGGCGACGACCTCTTCCGGATCAGCACGCCGGAGAACGGCAGCGTGCTGCCCCGGGCGCAGACCCGCGACGCGGGCGTGAAACTGTTCCTCGACGCCAACGGCAAGCGCGGCGACTCCGGGGTCACCGTGCTGCTCAACGCGGACATCCGGTGGAGCCTGCGGATCAGCGGCGGGGTCAGGACCGGCGTCTTCGACCTGGGCGCCGCCAAGGTCGGCGAGGTGGACTTCGCCGGCGGCGCGACGCGCATCGACCTGAC
The DNA here is from genome assembly GCA_963742785.1 of uncultured Actinomycetota bacterium. Lineage (GTDB taxonomy): Bacteria > Actinomycetota > Actinomycetes > Propionibacteriales > Nocardioidaceae > Marmoricola. The sequence continues at coordinate 1,290,984 of CAVUNI010000002.1, read as the reverse complement.
GCTGCCACGGCCGGACGGCACGCTGCCGATCCGGTTGTCGGGCGGGGTCAACCGCTTCGAGGTCGTCACGGATCAGGGCGTACCGGTGCGGGTCCGCACGCGGCGCGGCGCCGGTCAGGTCAAGCTCGACGGGCGTACCGACGACGGTGTCGCGCGGGGGGCGTCGTTCCTGTCGCCGCACTGGGCGGACAGCGAGAACCGCATCGACCTGGACGCGGTGGCCGGGGTCGGCACGCTGCGGGTGGGCCGCGACTGAGCCACCCGGCAGGCGGATCGAGGTGGTAGGTGCCGTCCGCGGGCGACGGCCGGCACCTACCCGGGTCGACAGATCAGTCGTTGCTGCAGGAGGCGTTGCTGTTCGCCAGGCCGAGCACCGCGATGCTGTTGCCGCAGACATTGAGCGGGATGTGGATCGGGATGTTCGCCTGGTTGCCGTTCAGCAGACCGAAGTTGTCGCTGGTGTGCATGCCGCCGCTGCCGTAGTAGTCGTTGTCCCAGCCGTCGCCGTCGCCGTGCGCGCTCGCGGGTCCGGCCGTGAAGGCCAGGGCAGCTGCGGCCGCACCCAGGATGAGTGCGAAGCCTCGAACCATCTTCATGACAAACCCTTCTCTTGCGGACAGTTACGGGATTCACCGTAGCGGGCGCTTTGTGGCTTTTCGCCCGTTTTAGGAAAATCCGTTGCCATCCACTTCAGGGCCGGCTGTTGCGGGGCAGAGCGGTGAGCCGGCGACCGCGCACCAGCGCCTGCCGGCGGCCGATCTCCCGGCCGTCGGCGGTGACCTCGACGCCCTCGACCTCGTACCAGTTCTCGCCGTCACGCTGGATCGGCCGGTTCCAATCGACCCGCTCGACCCGCAGCGAGAGACCGCCGGTGCCGTAGCAGTAGTCCGTCTCCGCGAAATGGCTCACCGGCCGATTCGGGCCGCGATTGGCGTCCATGCCGTCACTCCTCAGCGTCCGGTCATCCTGCACGTGCCTAAGCATCGTCATATGCGCGACCGTAAGCAAGGTCCGATGCACGTGCATATGCACACGGAGGGAAAAGTGGAAGATCCGCCGGGTCGCCCCGCCGTTCGGCCGATGTCCGGCGTGTCCGGCGTGCCGCTCAGAAGGCGATCTGGTGCAGCATGTCGCCGAGAATGGCCACGGTGCGCTCCGGCGGCTCGGCCTCCAGGCACGCCCGCTCCATGGCGATCAGGTACTGCTCCACGTCCCCCGGCTTGTCGAGATAGACCGCCCCGGTCAGCTGCTCGACATAGACCACGTCGGGCAGTTCCGGCTCGACGAAGCGCAGGATGACGAACGGGAAGCCGGCCGGCGACGGGGTGCCCTGATGGAACGGGATGATCTGCAGCTGGACGTTCGGCAGCTCGGCGGCCGCCAGCAGCGCCCGCATCTGGGCCCGCATGACCTCCCGGCCGCCGATCTCGCGGCGCAGCACCGCCTCGTCGAGCACCGCCCAGAACTGCGGCGGGTCCGGCCGGGTGAGCACGCGCTGCCGGCTGCACCGCAGCTCCACACGCTGCTCGATCTCCGCGACGGACGCCGTGGTGTGCTCGCGTTCGAGCACCGCCCGGGCATAGTCGCGGGTCTGCAGCAGGCTGGGCACGAAGTGCGCCTCGTACGCCCGGATCAGCGACGCCGCCTCCTCCAGGCCCAGGTAGGACAGATACCAGGGCGGCACCACCTCGCCGAACTGCCGCCACCAGGCCGGGGCGTTCGCCCGCCGGGCCAGGCTCAGCAGCGCCGTGCTCTCCGGCTCACCGACGCCGTAGAGAGTGAGCAGGTCGGTCACGTCGCGCTCCTTGAAGGGCACCCGGCCGAGCTCCATCCGGCTGATCTTGGACTCCGACCCGCGGATCTCCCAGCCGGCCGCCTCCCGGCTGATCCCGCGGGCCTGCCGCAGGCGCCGCAGCCGGACGCCGAGCTGGATCCGCAGAGCCGTGGAGCCCCCGATGTGGTCCGGACGAGCCGAGGCCATTGTCCCCTCCCTTGCCTTCCCTGTGCCCCGCTGCACGTGCATACAACCGTGCAGTGTCGAAGGAAGATGCGCAAGCTCCTGCACGATCATGAAACCGCCCGGGTACGGATGACGCCCCCGGCCCACCGCCCCCGCGCCACCGGTGGTACGCAGAACGCATGACAGAGATGACCGAGCCCGACTACGACGTGATCGTGCTGGGCGCCGGCCCGGTCGGCGAGAACGTCGCCGACCGTGCCGTCCGGGGCGGGCTGACCGCCGTGCTGGTCGAGCACGAGCTCGTCGGCGGCGAGTGCTCGTACTGGGCGTGCATGCCGTCCAAGGCGCTGCTGCGGTCCGGCCAGGCGCTGCGCGCCGCGCGGGCGGTCGCCGGCGCGGCCGAGGCGGTGCACCGGCGACGCTCGACGTGCCGGCGGTGCTGGCCCGGCGCGACTCCTTCACGACGACTGGTCCGACGACGGCCAGGTGCAGTGGGTCGACGGCGCCGGCATCGCCCTCGTCCGCGGCCACGGCCGGCTCGCCGGGCCCGAAGCAGGTCACCGTCACCGCCGCGGACGGCGCGACGACGCGTGCTCACCGCCCGCCACGCCGTCGTCGTCGCCACCGGCTCCGACGCGCTGCGTCCCCGACATCGACGGGCCTGCGCCGACGCGCGACCCGTGGACCAGCCGGGAGGCGACCAGCGCCAAGAGCGTGCCGGCCAGCCTGGCGATCATCGGCGGCGGCGTGGTCGCCACCGAGATGGCGACCGCCTACGCCGGCTTCGGCGCGAAGGTCACCATGATCGCCCGCGGCGGCCTGCTCGACCGGCATGGAGCCGTTCGCCGGCGAGCTCGTCGCCGCGGCGCTGCGCGAGCAGGGCGTCACCGTGCTGCTCGACACCGCGACGACCCGGGTCACCCGCGACGGCGACGGGCGTGCAGTCGAGACCGGCGACGGCGACCCGGTCACGGCCGAGGAGGTGCTGGTCGCGACCGGCCGCACCCCGCGCACCCGGGACATCGGCCTGGAGACGATCGGCCTGACGCCGGGCGACTGGCTCGCCGACCGACGACACCATGCGGGTCGCCGGGCTTCGACTGGCTCTACGCCGTCGGCGACGTGACCCACCGCGCGCTGCTCACCCACCAGGGCAAGTACCAGGCGCGGGCGGCCGGCGACGTCATCGCGGCCCGGGCGCGCGGGCGCGGCCGTCTCCGACGCGCCGTGGGGCACCCACGTCGCCACCGCCGACCACCGGGCGGTCCCGCAGGTCGTCTTCACCGACCCGGAGGTCGCGTCGGTCGGGCTCACCGCGGCGGCCGCGCGCGCGGCCGGCCACGACATCCGCGTCGTCGACTACGACATCGGCCAGGTGGCCGGCGCGCAGCCTGCGCGCCGACGGCTACGCCGGCACGGCCCGGATGGTCGTCGACGAGACGCGCGAGGTGCTGCTCGGCGTGACCTTCGCCGGCCCGGACGTCGGCGACCTGCTGCAGGCGGCGACGATCGCGGTCGTCGGCGAGGTGCCGCTGGCCCGGCTGTGGCACGCCGTGCCGGCGTACCCCACGGTCAGCGAGATCTGGCTGCGGCTGCTGGAGGCCTACGGCCGGCCCGGGCGGTAGCGGGCGATGATCACCCCGGTCGTGGTGGTCACGCTCTCGAGCAACGTCATCTCCCGGTACGCCGCGGCGCCGTCCGCGAACAGCTTGGTGCCGGCGCCGAGGGTGAGCGGGTGGATGGACAGCAGGTACTGGTCGACGAGGCCGGCGGCCGCCAGCGACCGCACGAGCTCCCCGCTGCCCAGGACCGCGATGTCACCGGCCAGTCCGGCCCTGAGCTCGGCGACAGCGGCGGTGGCGTCGCCGGTCAGCAGGACGGAGTGCTGCCACGGCAGCGGCTCGGCGAGCGTCCGCGAGGCCACGTACTTGGTCTTGCGGTTGAGCACCTCGGTGTACGGGTTCCCGTCGTCCTGCTTGGCCCAGAAGCCGTGGAAGTCGAGGTAGGTGCGCCGGCCGAACAGCATCACCCCGTCCGCGGCCATGCCCTTGCCCATGGTGGCGGCGGCGACGTGGTCGGCGTAGGGACGGGCCCAGCCGCCGTACCGGAAGTCACCCCGGGTGTCCTCGTCGGTGCCGCCCGGTGCCTGCATGACGCCGTCCAGGGTCACGTTCTCCACGACCACGACCTCGCCCATGACGCTCCTCCTTGCTCGGTGGCCCGCATTCCGCGCGGACTGTCACCGACCACACGAACGGGCGGTCCCCGGATCGACAACTCGGGGGCGCCGACTATCGTCTGGTGAATGCCCAACGACGCCGTGGTCACGTACGAGCAGGTCGACGCCGATGGTCTGGTGGTCGCCGCCCTCTCCGGGGAGATGGACCTGGACCGCGCGGACGCGGTCCGCGACAGCCTGGCGGCCGCCGCCGCGAGCGGCGCGTGCCGGTATCTGAACGTGGACGTCAGCGAGGTGACGTTCATCGACTCGTACGCGCTGGGGGCGCTGGTGAGCGCCCGCAACACGGCGGCGAGCAATGGGGTGTCGTTCACGTTGACCAACCCGTCGCAGCCGGTGCGTAAGGCGATCCAGGTGACCGGGCTCAACCACGTCTTCGGCCTTCCCGCGACCACGGCCTGACCGGCTCTCCCAGCTCCTGCGGCTCGCCCGGCTGACCGCTCCCGGCTCACCGCTCCCCTGGCTGACCCCTGGCTCCCGCCTGCTCGCTGGTCGACCCTTGGCTGGCTGGCCTCCTCGGCTGGCTGGCCTCCTCGGCTGGCCGGCCGCTGACGGTCGCTGACCGGCCGTTCCCGGCTAACCGCCTCCGCCTCTGGTGCACCCGGTCGCGTCTTCGTGACGGGCGGCACCCCGCTTAAGCATCCTAGGAGGATAGCCAGCTCGTCTCCGGCGGTTCGCCGGACTCTGGCGCCGGGTGGCAGATTGGGGGCATGGACTATCGCCGGACGTACCGGGCCGCTGCCGTCTCGTTCACCGATCTCGTGTCGCCGGTTGCCCGGTGACCGGTGGGACGGAGCCGGCCTCGGCGACTGGACGCTGCGCGATCTGGTCGGCCACGCCGTCAGCTCCGGCCTGCGCCAGGTGCCGGCGGTCCTGAGCACCCCGGGCGACACGGTCACGCTCGGCTCGCCGCAGGAATACTGGGCGTTCGCCCGGTCCGCACCGCCGGACCTGGTCGCCACGGCGCGAGCGGCCTCGTCGACGGACGCGCGGGAGACCGGCGCGTGGCTGGGCGACGACGCGGCCGCCCGGATCAGCGACCTCGCCGGCCAGGCCACCGCCGCGCTGGCCGCCGCCCGGGACGACGACGTGGTGACCACCCCGGCCGGCGGGATGCGGGTCCGGGACTGGCTGCCCACCCGGACCTTCGAGCTGGTCGTGCACGGCATGGACATCGCCGCCGCCGCGCAGGTGCCCTTCGAGCTGCCGCCGGACGTCGTGGCCGAGGCCGTGACGCAGGCCGCCCGGATCGCCGCGGCGGTCGGCGACGGAGGTGCGGTGCTGCGCGCCCTCACCGGCCGGTCTCCGTTGCCGGAGCACTTCTCCGTCGTCTGACAGACCCGCCGAACCTCCCGCCGCCCGAACCCCGGCATCCGGGCTCCACCAGGCCACAAACCGGACAGTTCCCCACGCACTTCGCCTCCAGCCGATCGGCGGGCACAAGCCGGGCGGAACAGGCTGAAAACCACCACCACGACCGTCCACAAAGCGCCGGTGCGGCACCGCACCGGCGGACAGTCCCGGTGCAGAGTGGACAGTGCGTGGCAGGATGGCCCCGGACCGCGTACGGCCGCCCAGAACGTGACCAGCTGCACACTTCGCAGCGTCTCGCACGGGCGATTTGCCGGTCTCGCCGCCTCTAGAGTGGCAGTTCGATCCGGCTCGATTCTGTCTCCGCCGACGAGGAGTTACGTGACTCTGGTGGCACCGGCTACCACAGCGGGCGTGCCTGAAGCATCGCCCCGGGACCCCGACACCGCCCCGCCGGTGTTCGCAGACCGGATCCCACGGGCGCTGCTGATCTGGGGACCCTCGGTGGTGCCCGCGCTGCTCATGCTGGTCGTCGGCCGGATCGGGCTGCGGCGGCCGGTGATCGGCTGGGACGAGAACGCGACCTGGCTGGCCAGCCAGCGCTCCGTGGGCCAGCTCGTCGACCTGGCGGGGAACTTCGACGGGGTGATCTCGCCCTACTACCTCTTCATGCACTTCTGGACGGCCGTCTTCGGCGACTCCGAGCTTGCCCTGCGCGTCCCCTCGCTGATCACGGTGGCGCTCGGCGTGGGCATCTCGGCCGAGCTCGGCCGCCGGCTGTTCGGCCCGGCGGTCGGCCTGCTGACCGGTCTGCTCCTGGTCACCGTGCCGCAGTTGTCCCGGTACGCCCAGGATGCCCGCGCGTACGGCTTCGCCTTCCTCTTCGCGACCCTCGCGACGCTCCTGCTCTACCGCGCCCTGCGCGCGCCGTCCAAGGCCCGCTGGATCGCGTACGCCGTCACCGTCACCCTGCTGGGCCTGTCACACATCCTGGCGCTGCTGGTGCTGATCGGGCACGCCTACGCCGTCCTCACCCGCGCCCGCCAGGATCCCGCGGGCACCAGGCCGCTGCGCTGGGTCGTGGCGACGGCGGTCGCGCTGCTGCCCGTGCTGCCGTTCGTCTATCTCGGTCTCACCCAGCGGGGCACGCAGCTCGACTGGCTGCCGCCCATGACGGTGCGCCAGGTGCTGGAAGCGCCCGGTGACGATCTTCGGCGCCGCGGCGGTCGGCCTGCTGCTGATCGGCCTCGCCCTGGCGGCCCGGCACCGCGACCAGCCGCCTGTCCCGTGAGCTGGCCCTGATGGCGATCGCGCCGCCGGCGGTGCTGATGGGCGTCTCGTTCGTGACCTCGTCGCTGTGGGTCCCGCGGTACGTGCTCGTCGTCGTGCCGGCGGTCTGCCTGTCGCGGCGGCGGCGCTGCGGGCGGTGCCGCTGCGAGCGGTCGTCGCGCTGCTGTTGCTGATCGGGGTGGGCCTGCCCGCCCAGCAGCGGGTGCGCGGCCAGACCAGCCACATGGGCCCGGACTTCCGCGCCGTGGCCCGCCATCTCGACCGCTGGCAGCAGCCCGGCGACGTGATCGTCTACGGCACCGCGGGCACCTGGTCCCTGCGCGCCGGCATCGACTATCAGCTGCGCGGGCGGACGAAACCGCGCGACGTGCTGCTGCAGACCCCGGCCGCGGAGGTGGGCGAGCTGGACGCGGTCCAGTGCGCCGACCCGGTGGCCTGCCTGGGCTCGGCCCGGCGGGTCTGGTTCTTCCGCTGGCAGCCGGCGGGCAAGCAGCTCACCGAGACGGCACCGCTGTCCGGTGCCGGTGCGCTCGGCACCGTGCTGACCAGTCAATACCGCGTCGTGCAGGTCGAGCGCGCCACCAAGGCCAACCTCATCCTCTTCGAACGCCGCTGACCCGCAGCCGCCGGCCACAACCCGCCAGTACCACGACCCGCCAGACACGGCCCGCGAGATCAGGGCACACGCCAGATCACGGCCGGCGGGCGGGTGTCACCGGGCAGGAAAGCACACACGGATACTGCATCGACGCGCGCAGGTCACCCTGTGGGTCGAACAGGTAGGCGCCGTCACCGCGAGCCTGCTCGTCGAAGGTCGGGTTGTCGAAGACCGGCGCCGTCTGCCCCCAGTACTTGTGCGTCGCGGTCGGCGTACCGGAACCGGCGTGCACGAAGATCTCGCCCTGCGGTGGCACCACCGTGCCCGCCGGGAAGGTGTAGCGGCGCAGGGCCGAGTCGCGGACCCACCAGCCCGCCAGGGGCAGCGCGGCGTCCGACCCGTTGCGCACCTGCACCCATTCGCCGTTGAGGTTGCGGTCGTCGGGGCCGTCGGCGTCGTAGTTGACCACCACGGTGATCGGGGTGCTCTGCGCCGGGCCGGTGCCGCACGTGTCGGGGTCGAAGACGTTGCGGCCGTCCCGCGCGGCCTGCGCCTGTGCCACCCGGTACTGCGGGTTCCAGGCCCACTCCCCGCCGAACGGCTGCCACAGAGTCAGGCCGCGGCGGATCAGGTCGAGGCCGACGTCCCGCCAGGTGCCGTTGATCCGCACCGCGATGCTGCGCAGCGGGCGGTTCCGGCTGCTGCTGGACGCGTGCTGGGCCGTCAGGCGGACCACTCCCCCGCCCGCCCTGATCAGCTGTTCCAGGCGGGCGGTGGCGGAGAGGCTGTGACACTGGCCGCGGCGGCGCTGCGGGATCGAGGAGTAGACCGTCTGCTCCATCGCCTGCGCGTTGATGAGCCGGATCGAGACCGGCGCGCTCGTGCCGTCACCCGCGACGTCCACCGACAGGGTGTCGCCGTCGTTGACGCGCACCACCTTGCCGGTCCACAGCAGACACACCGGGCTCGGGCCGGTGGGCAGGCAGGGCACCGTCGCGGGCCCGGCGGCGGCCGGCGCCGCGGGGGCGACAGCGAGGGCGCCGGCGACTGCCGCCGCACCGAGGATGGAGACCAGGCGACGCAGCATGCCTGTTTCATCGGCTCCGCGAGCCGCGGCGTGAGGGATTCGCCGCCGGGCCGCTCAGCTCGGCGGGTACGGCTCGGCGGCCAGCAGGTGTGCCAGGTGTGCGGTGTTGGCCGCCGCCGTCTTCGTGGCCGCGCCCGTGGTGTCCGGTTTCGGCCCCGCGTCGGCGTAGTCGACCGAGCCCATCGCCTCGCCGACCCAGTACGTGCCGGCCGCCGCCGGCGATGCTGAAGCCGACGTCGTTGAGCGCCTGCAGCACCTCGGCGACGACGTGGTGCGCGCCGTCCTCGTTGCCGACCACCGCGACCGCGGCCGCCTTGCCGAAGATCAGCGGCCGGCCCTGCTCGTCGCGTTCCGACAGCTCGGCGTCCAGGCGTTCCAGCACCATCTTGCAGACGCTCGACGGCTGGCCCATCCAGATCGGCGTGGCGATGACCAGGATCTGCGCCTGCAGGATCCGGGCGCGGAGCTCCGGCCAGCCGTCGCCGTCGCCCTCGTCGGTCGAGACGCCGAACCGGACGTTGCGGTCGACGACCCGGATGACCTCGCCGGTCACGTCGTGATCGGCCAGGGCGGTGAGCACCTCGCGGCCGAGCAGTTCGGAGCTCGACGGCGCCGGTGACGGCTTCAGTGAGCAGCACAGGACTACCGCGCGCAGAGTCATCGTGGGCCTCCCGGGTGTGGATCACCACTCGGTACCCGGGTCGCCGGTCGTGAAACAGCTCAGCGGCGCCCGTACGCCGGGCCCGCTGCATCATGCACTGACGGGCCGGATCGGGCCGGCCGGGATCGTGGCTATCATCGGCAGCCACGGACGCCGGTGGAGGTCGACCCGACATGAACACCCCGCGCACGCGGCTCGGCCTGGGTGCCGCCCTGCTGGCGAGCGCCGCCCTGCTGGCGCTGCCGGCCGGCGGGAATGCCGGCCCGGTGGCACCGGTCACCGCGGCGGTCGCGTGGCCACAGGCCCAGCGCGGCACGGTGCAGGCGAGCCTGCCGGACGGCACCGAATACCGACCCGGTCTCTTCCTCGACGCCCGCACCTCGATCGGCACCGCCGCGACCCCGGACGACCACTACCTGCGCCTGGTCCGGGTGAGCGCGGACGGCACCGTCCGGCAGCTGCGGCGGCTGCCCCGCGACCAGCACCCGTCGTTCCAGGCGCTGACCGTGGCCGGCGACGTGCTGGCCTGGGTGGAGAGCACCGACGGCGGCAAACTGCAGCTCTTCACCGCCGCGCCGGGCGGCGACCGGCCGCCCCGCCGGCTGACCGCCGACCTGGGCCGGGCCGAGTTCTACCAGTCGGAGTACGACCTGGTGATCGCCGGCGGCCGGGTGCACTGGGTCGCGGCGGCCACCGGCGACGTCACCCAGGTGCGCTCGGTGGCGCTGACCGGCGGACCGGTACGGACCCGCAACGAGCCGGGCACGTGGAAGCTGTCGGCGTACCCGTGGCTGGTCAACGGCGTCAACGACACCGTCGGCAGCACCGTGCTGCGCAACCTGAGCACCGGCCGGGACAGTCCGGTGCACAAGGCCCGCGCTCGGGGCATCACCGCCTGCAGCCCGGCCTGGTGCCGGGTGGCGTCGCTGACCGCCGACGGGCTGAACCGGATCGAGCTGATGCGCCCCGACGGCAGCGCCCGGGAACGGATCGCCGGGGACGCCGCGGCCACCGTGATCGTCGACGTGGCGCCGCTGGACCGCTTCGAGGTGCTCTCCCAGATCGGCCCCAACTCGGAGCTGACCGGCAACAACGAGCTGATCGCCGTGGAGATCGCCACCCGCCGCACGGTGGAGATCAGCCCGGACGCCGGCTCGGTGTCCTACCGGGGCGGGATGCTGTGGTGGTCGACCGGCAACCTGGAAGCCATCGTCTGGCACGCCCTGGACCTGCGCACCATCTGACAGCACCCCGGCCAGCGGCCAGCCAGCCCGGCGGCGGCCCGGCCGGGCGGGACGCGAGCGTCGCCGTGGCACCATCGTCGGCCCCGGGCGGTGGCGGGATTTTTCGCCGTGCCCCGGAACGCCCGGGCGCAGGTCAGCCGCGGTCCGCGCCCGCCGGGCGAAAAGAAGTCGGCCGATCCGGTAACCCGGCGGCCGGTGCCGGACCTGAACGGTCGACGAGGCCGCGCGACGAGGGGAGAAGGCCGGCGTGAGCGACGAGGAGGAGTTCACGGCGATGTTCCGCCGGCACTATCCCCGTGTGCTGGCGTTCGTGTCCCGCCGCACCGATCAGGCCCGGGCCCACGACGTCGTCGCCGAGACCTTCGCCACCGCCTGGCGGCACTTCGCCCGGCTGCCGGCGGAGCCGCTGCCGTGGCTCTACCGGGTCGCCCGCAACAGCCTGGCCAACGAGGAACGGTCCGCCCGGCGCCAGGCCCGGCTCGTCCGAGCGGATCGCCGGCGGGGGCGTGCCACCGGCCCCCGACCACGCCGTCTCGGTCGTCGCCGACGCCGGGCTGCGCGAGGCGCTGGGCCGGCTGTCCCGCCTGGACCGCGAGGCGCTGCTGCTGATCGGCTGGGAGGGCCTGGACCACGACGCCGCCGCGCACGTGCTGGGCTGCACGGCCGTGGCGTTCAAGGTCCGGGTGCACCGCGCCCGGCGCCGGCTGGCCCGGCTGCTCGAGGCGGCGGACCAGGACCAGGTGCCGCCGGTGCCCGCACCGTACGAGTTGCACAGTGCCGCGAGCCCGAGGGGAAAGTCCGCATGACCGACCAGGACGCCACCACCCGCGGACGCCATGACCCGGCTGGCCGCCGCCAACCCCGTGCCGGAGACCGAGGTGCGCGACACCGCCACCTCGCCGCGGGCGCTCTTCCTCCAGCGGACGGTGCTGGCGCAACCGCGCAGCCCGCGCCGGCGCGCTCGCCCTCGGACCGGCTCCGAAGTGGCGGTACGCCCTGGTCCCGGCCGCGCTGCCGCGGTGGCGGCGGCCGCGTATCGCCGTGGTGCACCGCCTGGCCCCGCCGCCGGCCGCCGGACCCGGGCGTGGCGAGCACCGCCACGCCGCAGACCATCCTGGCGGCGGCCGCGGCGCAGGCCGAACGCGAGGGCCGGCGCGGGCAGTTCGTGCACGCCACCGGCACCGTCGCCCGGGTCGTGCACCTCGGTCCCGGCGGCCGGCTACGACGTGATCCGGGTCGACGCCGTCCAGAGCGTCCAGCCGGCGGACGGGCTGCCCGGCGAGGGCTGGCTGACGATCGGCGAGTCGGGGTTCCAGCGTCCGGCCGCTGACCGCCGCCGACGCGGCCGCGTACGCCGCCGACGGCTCACCCGGGCCCGCCGCGCTGCCGCCGGACGCGGAGCAGACCCTGCACCCGGACCTGGCCGGCGACCAGGCCTACGCGGGTGAGCTGGGCGAGCTGCCGGACGACCCGGCCCGCACCGGGACGCGATGCTCGCCTGGCTGGCCGAGGCCGGCAAGGGCACCCCCGCGGACCCGCAGGGCTGGCTGTTCCGGACCGGCACCAAGCTGCTCGACACGTTCACCGACGTGGCGGGCGGCGCCGACCGCGCGAAGATCTACCGGATGCTGGCCGGGCTGGCCGGCGTGCGGACCCTGGACGCCGCGGCGGATCCGCTGGGCCGGCCCGCGCGGGCGCTGGCCTACACCGCGCCGACCCCGCGGTACGGGCTCGATCGAGTGGCAGGTCTACCTCGGCCCGGACTCCGACCGGATCACCTACACCCAGGCCGTGGTCCGGCAGCCGGGCCCGGCCAACGCCGGCCTGACCGCCGGGACCGTGCAGTACAGCACCGCCGTCACCGCGGTCACCTGGAGCGACAAGCCCTGAGCGGCTCCCCTCTCACCGTCCGGCCGTCGCCGCTGCCCCGACCCTGGGAGACCTCTTTGACACTGCTCGCCGAGTCCGTGCCCCGCACCCGCCGCCGCTGGGCCCGTACCCTCGTGGTCTGCGGCCTGGCCGCGCCTCCTCGGCCTGGCCGTGCGCGCCTTCGACGCGCACTACCGGTTCTTCGACATGGTGATCTACCACGACGCGATCCGGTGGTGGAGCAACGGCGGCGAGCTGTACGACTACGCCGCCCCGGTCCGCGGCGAGCTCGGCTTCACCTACCCGCCGTTCGCGGCGTTCGTGCTCATGCCGGTCGCGCGCGGTCCCCGCCGCGACGGCGGGCTGGCTGAACGCCGCCGGCAGCGTGCTGGCGCTGACCGTCGTCCTGGCCGTGCTCGCCGCCCCGGTCGCCGCCCGGCACGGCCGCCCGCTGCGGCTCGTGCTGGCGGCGGCCGTGCCGCTGGCGCTGTGCACCGAGCCGGTCCGGCAGACCCTCGGCTTCGGGCAGGTCAACCTGTGGCTGTTCGCCCTGGTGGTGCTGGACCTGATGGTGCTGCGGCCGCGGCGGCTCGCGGTGGGCCGGCGTCGGCGTCGGCATCGCCACCGCGATCAAGCTCACCCCCGGGCTGTTCATCGTGTATCTGCTGGTCACCGGCCAGTGGCGGGCGGCGCGCACCGCCGCGGTGACGACGGCCGCGCTGACCGCGGCGCGGCTGCTGCTGGCCCCGGCCGAGTCGCTGCGCTACTTCGGCGACCTGCTGTGGCAGACCGACCGGGTGGGTGCCGCGGACGCGCTGACCAACCAGTCCCTGACCGGCCTGCTCGCCCGGCTGGCCGGCACGCCGTCGGCGCCGGCCGGCTGGTGGCTCGCGCTGCTGCCTGCTGGTCCTGGTGGTGGGGCTGCGCCGGGCCCGGCTGGCGTACGCGGCCGGCGACGAGGTGACGGCCCTGACCCTGACCGGGCTGACCGCGCAACCTGGTCAGCCCGATGTCCTGGACCCACCACCTGGTGTTCCTGCCGGTCGCGGTGCTGATCCTGGCGGACGTCGCGGCCCGGCGCCGCGATCCGCTGCCGGCGGTGGCCGCGGCCACGGTGTACGCCCTGAGCGTCGTGTCCCCGATCTGGCTCGCCCCGGCCGACAGCGGTGGCGTGCGCGCGCTGCTCCTGCAGAACACGTTCACCCTGCTGCTGCTGGCCCTGGTCGCCACGCTGCCGTGGCGGGTGCCCCGGCGGAGGCGCCCGCCGGCCCGGGCGCTGCTAGGCCGGCGCGGTGACGGCGGCGCGGACGGCCGCCGCGACCGTGTCGACGGCGACCGCCCGGAGCAGGTCCAGGTCGGCGTCCGCGGTGGACCGCGCCGGTCGCCAGGGCCACGACCGCGTCGCCGTCGAACCGCGAGTGCGCCGGGTGGATCGCGCGGGCGAACCCGGTGTGGCCGCTCTGGGCGAGCAGGAAGCAGTCGTTCTTGGACAGCCGGGCGTCGGTCAGCACGACGGCCACGGTGGTGTTCTGCATCCCGTACGGCGCCGCGGGGCGCGCCGGGCCGGGCGTGCCGCCGAAGAGTGGCTCGCCGTCGCGGCCGAGCACGTCACCCCAGGCGTTGACCACGACGACGGCCGCCACCCGGACCGCGCCCGCCGTCCCGTTCCGCCCAGCCCAGCCCGCCCGGGTCGAGCCGGCCGCGCCACTTGCCGGTCGACGGCGCCCGTGCCCGGCGCCGACCCGGCCGCTGGCCAGTTCCGCGCCGGCGTAGCGCGGCCAGCGCGGCGGCCCGGCCGCTCGCCGCGTCCGGCGGCCCGGTCCGCACCGAGCCGTCGAAGATCGGACATGCCGATCACGATCGGCACCGGCCCGGCCGGCGTGGGGAAGCCCGTCTCCCGCTCGCGCAGCAGCGCCATCACCCCGTCGGCGGCGGAGAGCCCGAACGCCGACCCGCCGGAGAGCACCACCGCGTCCACCCGGTCCACCAGCCGGGTCGGCTCCAGCAGCGCGAACTCGCGGGTGGCCGGCGCGCCGCCGCGGACCTCGCCGGAGCCGACGGTGCCCGGCGGGCGGCAGGATCACCGTCACGCCGGTGCCGGCTCCGGTCCAGTGCCCGGCCCAGGCGGACGACAACTGCGGTTCAGTCATGGCCCATCCTGCCCGGTCCGCGGCGGTGCTTTCCCGGCGACAGCCCGGTGCGGCTCGCCCGGGCACGCCGGGCCGGTCCGGCGGACCACCAGCGCCACCGCGACGATCAGGTACGGCACCGCCAGCACCGCGAAGGCGACACCGTTGCCCGCGCCGGTGCGAGCAGGGCGTAGCCGCCGTAGACGGCGATCGTGCCCAGGTCGGTGGCCGTCCCGGCGAGCGAGGTGACCGTGGCCCGGCCGGTGCCGGTGATCCGGGCCTGCAGCCGGGCGTCGGCGAGCACGGTGGCCAGTTGGAAGCCGCAGAACCCGGCCGCCACCAGCACGAACCCGGCCGGCCGGGCGACAGCGCCCCGGCGGCCAGGGCCACGCCGGAACACGCGAGCAGCGCGGCGTACCCCCGGGTGGTCAGCCGCTCGCCCAGCGGGACGAGCAGGCCACCGGCCGTCACCCCGAGCCAGAGCAGCAGAAGCAACAACGGCACGGTCTCGCGGGCGACGCCGGTGTCGGCGGCCAGCAGCGGGGTGTACTCGTCCAGCGCGCCCCAGACCGCCGTCACCACGGCGAGCAGCAGCACCGCCGCCCGGACCGTACGGTCGGCGCGGACCTCGGCCAGCCCGGCGCGCAGGCTGGCCCACCAGCCCAGGTCCGTCGCCCTCGTCGCCCTCCCCCGGCCCGGCCGCCGGGCTCATCCGCTCCGGGCAGGGCGGCTCCCGATGTTCCGGGAAGCGGGTGGCGACGGCGGCGGCGAGCAGGCAGGCGAGCACGCTGGCCGCGCCCACCGCCGGATAGCCGCCGGCGGCCAGCACCGGGCCGGCCAGCACGGTCGACGCCAGCACGCCCACCGTGCCGCCGTCCGGGCCCGGCCCATGTGCGGGCATAGCGGCCCTCCGCGCCGAGGTGGTCGAGCTCGCTGTAGACCAGCGCCTCCAGGGACCCCGAGGCGAGCGCCCCGCCGGCGCCCCAGAGCAGGAAGCCGACGGCGAACGCCGGATACGACGGGACGAGCACCCAGAGCGCGAAGGCGGCGGCGGTCAGCCAGCGGGGCCAGGCACAGCAGCAGGCGCCGGAGACGGCGTCGGCCCAGGCGCCGGACGGCACCTCCAGCAGCATGCTGGCGGCCGACCAGATCACGAAGAGCGAGGAGATCTGCCAGACCGGCAGGCCGGTGTCGGCTGAACAGCAGCGCATACACCGGATAGAGCAGGACGAGGTCGGTGAGGAACGCGTACGCGTACAGCGTGGCGGCCAGCCGGCGCACGCGGGCGGAGTCGAGAGTCATGAGGCCTTTCCCCAGGGTCGCGACGGACGCCGGATGAACGGCGCCCGCGGCGGCCCTCGGGGGTGGCCCCTACGGGTGGATCAACATCGCCACGTCATGCGGCGATGGTATGCGCCGGCGGCCGGGCTCGCCAGGCATTTCGGGTGTCATCGGCGGCTCAGGTAGTCCTCGATCTCCTGGCGGCGCTGATAGACCTCCGCCTCCTCCTCGGTCGTCTGGTGGTGCGGCACCAGCAGGCCGAAGAAGATCATCACCGCCAGGGCGGCCCAGCCCCACCACGGCACGCCCAGGCTCACGAAGCCGCTCATGACGCCGGCGACGGTCTCGGTCGCCGCGGCCATCAGCGGCCGCCGGCGGGGATACGGGTGCGGATACGGGTACGGTGCATGTCGGCTCCTCTGCTCCGGCGGTCGGAACCGACAATCGGACGGCCACCGCCGGAGCTGAGCCCTTTCTCCGCCGTGAGGGCCGTGAGGTCAGCCGGCCCCGGCCCGGGCGGCGAGCATCTCCAGGTAGTGCGGGTTGTGCATGACGCCCAGCACGTTGCCGAACGGGTCGATCACCGACGCCGTCGCGAAGCCCTCGCCGTCGCCGTGGTGGGTGATCGGCTGATACTCGGTCGCGCCCAGCGCGAGCAGCCGCTCGACGGTGCCGGCGAGGTCGTCGACATGCCAGTGCATGACCGCGCCGCCGGGGCGTGGCCCGCGCCGGGCGGGGCGTACCGGCGGTTGATCAGGCCGAGCTCGTCCTGGTCGTCGCCGATCCGGAACTCGACGTACGCCGGTTCCGCGGGCGCCGGCGGGAAGGCGTAGTACGGCTTCGCGCCGAACAGTTCGGCGTACCAGTCCGCCGCCGCGGCGAGGTCGTCGGCGTAGAAGCTGATGGTGGCGAATCCTCGGAACATCGGTTTCTCCCTGCGCTCTGCTCGGTGAACACCCTCATCATGCGGGTTGAAGTGCTCACCGTGTGAGCACTTTTCCTGACAGGATCGCGGCATGCGCGCGGACCGGTCTGGTGGCCACCCTGTTGGTGATGCAGGCCCGGGGCCGGGTGACCGCGGCCGAGCTGGCCGATGAGCTGGAGGTGTCGGTGGCCACCGCCCGGCGCGACCTGGCGGCGCTGTCCACGGCCGGGGTCCCGGTCTATCCGCAGCCCGGCCGCGGCGGTGGCTGGTCGCTGGTGGGCGGCGCCCGCACCGATCTCACCGGGCTCACCTCGGCCGAGGCCCGGGCGCTGTTCCTGCTCGCCGGGCCGGCCGCCGCGGTGGCGCCGCCGATCCGGTCGGCGCTGCGCAAGCTGGTCCGGGCCCTGCCGGACACGTTCCGGGCCGACGCCGAGGCGGCCGCCGACGTCGTCGTGGTCGACCCGGCCCGCTGGGGCGAGCGCGACAAGCAACGCCCGGACTGGTCGACCTGCTCCAGGACGCCGTCGTCCGCCGCCGCAAGGTCGGCTGGACTACACCGGCCGCGGCGGCGTGTCGCGGCGGCTCGTCGATCCGCTCGGGCTCGTCGACAAGGACGACGTCTGGTATCTGGTGGCCGGCACCGACAAGGGGCAGCGGACCTTCCGGGTGGACCGGATCGCGGCCGCGGAGGTGACCGACCAGGTCGCCGAGCGGCCCGCCGGCTTCGACCTGGCCCGCGAGTGGGAACGGGTGGTCGGCGAGATCGAGCAACGCCGTTCCCTGCTCTCCGCGACGGTGCTGATCGCCGGGCGCCTGCTGCCGGTGCTGCGCGACCACTTCGGCCGGCACTGCGAGCCGCTGGAGACCCTGCCCGACGGCCGGGTCCGGGTGCGGGTCGCGGCCCCGATGGCGCTGTCCATCGCGGAGCAGCTCGCCGGCTGGGGCGCGGCCGTCGAGGTGCTCGAGCCGGAGCCGGTCCGGGCCGAGCTCGCCCGCCTCGGTGCGGAGCTCGTCGCCCGCTACGGCCCGGCATAGGCTGTCCGGGTGTCGCCCCCGGCACCCCTGCTGCTCGTCCTCGACGGCAACAGCCTGCTGCACCGCGCCTACCACGCCGCCGCCGATGGAAGGGCTGCTGGACCAGGCCGGCCGGCCGGTGTGGGCGCTGCGCGGGCTGGTCGGCTATCTCGCCCGCGCGGCCGCGCACCTGCGCCCGGACGCGGTGCTGGTCGGCTTCGACTGCCCGACGACTCCGCGCGGCGCGCCGACTACCCCGCGTACAAGGCGCACCGGCCGGACAAGCCGGCGGACCTCAGCCGAGCAGATCGCCGGCGCGCCCGGGCTGCTGAGCGCGGCCGGGGTGTGCACGGTGGTGCCGCCCGCGTACGAGGCCGACGACGTGCTGGCCAGCTCGGCCGCGCACGCCCGCCGGCACGGCTGGCGGTCGGTGCTGATGACCAGCGACCGGGACGCCTTCGCGCTGATCGACGACACCACCTCGGTGCTGCGGGTCCGCAACGGCGGCTTCGACGAGGCCGTCCTGGTCGACCCCGAGGGCCTGCTGGCGCTCTGCGGCGTCACGCCGGCGCAGTACCGCGACTATCGCGGCCCTGCGCGGCGACCCCTCGGACAACCTGCCCGGGGTCCGCCGGCTTCGGCTCGGCCACCGCCGCCCGGCTGCTGGCCGCCTTCGACACCGTCGACGCCGCCTGGGCGGCCATCGACGCCGGCGACGCCGCAGTCGGTGCGCGACGTGGTCGGCGCCCAGGCCACCGACGAGCTGGGCCGGCCGGAGACCCGCGAGATCGTCGAGCGCAACCGCCGGCTCATGCGGATGCGCGCCGACCTGCCGATGCCGGAGCTGCACGCGGCCCGGCTGCCGCTGCGGCTCGGCGCGATGCGCCGGCGTCCTGTCCGGCCGCGGCATCAACTTCGGGCCGTCGCTGTGGGCCCTGACCGGCGGCAGCCCGCCGGCGGTGAGCACCGAGCCGATGCCCGAGCTGCAGCCCTGGCGGCTGCGGGGCGGGCTGACCAGCCGCCGGGATCCCACCCCGGGCCAGCTCTCCCTGTTCTGATCACCCGGCGGCGGATCGCGGAATCGGTCGTCCGGAGGGTCTCCGCGGCGCGCGGTTCGTTGGTAGCGTCGCGCCATGCCGACGGATTCCAGGACCTCGACCGTGCCGCCTCCGGGCGCTGACGGAGCGCGAGCGGGCCGCCTTCGCCGACCGGCACCCCCGGTCGGCCGCGGCCTACGCCCGCGCCGACCACCTGTTCGGCCGGGTGCCGATGACCTGGATGAACAAGAGCGCGGCCGGCTTCCCGGTCTACCTCGACCGGGCCCGCGGGGCCCGGCTCACCGACATCGACGGCCACGAGTACGTCGACTTCTGCCTCGGTGACACCGGCGGCGATGGCCGGGCACTCCCCCGCGCCGGTCGTCGCCGCGGTCACCCGGCGCCTGGCCGACCTGGGCGGCGCCAGCACCATGCTGCCGACCGAGGACGCCGCGCTGGTCGGCGCCGAGCTGAGCCGCCGGTTCGGGCTGCCGGCCTGGAGCTTCGCGCTGACCGCCACCGACGCCAACCGCTGGGCGATCCGGCTGCTGCGCGCCGTGACCGGCCGCCCGCGGATCCTGGTCAACAGCTACTGCTACCACGGCTCGGTCGACGAGTCGCTGATCGTGGTCGGCCCGGACGGCCGGCCGCGCAGCCGCGAGGGCAACGTCGGCGCGCCCGCCGACGTGACCCTGACCAGCCGGGTCGCCGAGTTCAACGACCTGGACGGGCTGGCCCGCGAGCTGGCGCACGGCGACGTCGCCGCGGTGCTGATGGAGCCGGCGCTGACCAACATCGGCATCGTGCTGCCCGAGCCCGGCTACCTCGCCGGGGTCCGGGCGCTGACCCGGAGCACGGCACCTACCTGATCAACGACGAGACGCACACCTTCTCGGCCGGGCCCGGCGGCGCGACCGCCGCCTGGGCCCTGGACCCGGACGTGGTCACCATCGGCAAGGCCATCGGCGGCGGCATCCCGGTCGGCGCGTACGGGCTGACGCGCCGAGCTCGCCGACGCGGCTGACCGGCCGCACCGACCTCGACCTGGTCGACATGGGCGGCGTCGGCGGCACCCTGGCCGGCAACCCGGTGTCGATGGCCGCCACCCGGGCCACGCTGGAGGAGGTGCTCACCGACGCCGCGTTCGCCGGCATGATCGAGGTGGCCACCGCCTTCGCCGACGGCGTCCGGAAGATCATCGCCGAGTACGCCCTGCCCTGGTCGGTGGCCCAGCTCGGCGCGCGGGTGGAGTACCGCTTCGCCGCGCCCGGCCCCGCGCACCGGCACCGAGTCGGCCGCGAGCGCCGACCCCGAGCTGGAGGACTTCCTGCACATGTACCTGCTCAACCGGGGCGTCCTGCTGACCCCGTTCCACAACATGGCCCTGATGTGCCCGCGACGACCACGCGGCCGACGTGGCCCGCCACCACGAGGTCTTCGCCGCCGCCCTCGGCGAGCTGCTGGTCTCGATCTCCCCGCCGTCCGGCGGCGGACATCCCCGGCAATGCTCCATGTGGTCCGCCACCGGTTGACACCTCGCGTGCGCTGGGCGAATGTTCCGAGATGAGCGATGACTGGCCGGCGGCGGGCACCCTCCTGGCGTTCCGCTATCGCCTGGTGTCGCTGCTGGAGACCGGCGGCATGGCCGAGATCTGGCGCGCCCAGGACGAGTTGCTGGCCCGGCCGGTCGCCCTCAAGCTGCCCACCGGCCTGGACCGGGCCCGCACGGACGTGCTCCAGCTCGCCTGGCGAGAGGCGCGGATGGGCGCGCGGCTGTCGCACCCCAACATCGCCGCCGTGCACGACTACGACGAGGCGGTCCGCCCGGACGGCTCGGTGGCGCCGTTCGTGGTGATGGAGCTGCTGGCCGGCGAGACGCTGGCGGCCCGGCTGGCCCGCGCGCCGCTGCCGCTGGCGCCGAGGCCGCCGCGATCGGCGCCGCGGTGGCCGACGCGCTGACCGCCGCGCACGCCAGCGGGGTGGTGCACCGCGACGTCAAGCCGGGCAACGTCATGCTGACCCCGACCGGCGTCAAGATCCTCGACTTCGGCATCAGCGCGGTCACCGGCGAGCCGGACGACGACGAGACCGGCGCGACGTTCGGCACCCCGGCGTACGTGGCCCCGGAACGGCTCGACGGCAAGCCCGCCGAACCGGCCACCGACGTGTACGGCCTGGGCGTGCTGCTGTTCGAGATGGTGACCGGGCAGCCGCCGTACCCGGTGGACACCTGGGAGGAGCTGGCGCCGGCCCGGGCGGGCGGGGCGGCCGCGCTGCCGGCCGTCCTTGCCGCCCGCGTTCCGCGAGCTGGTGGGCGCTGCCTGGTCGACGAGCCGGACGCGGCCGGCCGACCGCCGGCCGCGGTGCGGCGACCGACCTGGCCAGTCGGCGTCGCTGGCCACCCGGGGCCGGCACGGAACCTCGTGCACCTCCCGGCAGCCGGGCCGGCCACGGACCGCGGCGGCGCGGCCCCGCTCCACAGGCGGGCCGGCAGCAGGCGGCCGGCACGGCCAAGGCCGGCGCAGACGGATCCCAGCAGGCGGGCGGCAGCGGGCGCCTCGGCGGTTCGCTGCCGGCTGGTCCGGTCCCGTGGCGGGCGGCTGGGCTCGGTCCGCGCTCGGGCGCTGGCCGTGCTCGGTGCTCGCCGTCTTCGCCGCCGTGGGCTCGTCGCGGCAGCAGCCCGACGTGGAGGCCGGGCGCCTCCCCCGCGGCGACGCCCGCCCCGTCGGGCCAGCCCCCGTCGAGCCCGCCCGTCGAGCCCGCGCCTCGCCAGCCCGCGACGGCAACCCCGCGGACCGCCGCCCGCACGGCCGAGCCGCTGGACGTCGACGTCGCGCTCGCCCGGGTCCGCTCGGCGGTCGAGGCCGGCCGGGACGACGGGCAGATCCGGCCGGACGTCGCGGTGGACCTGCTCAACCTGCTCCGGCCGCTGGGCCGCGCGGACGCCGGGCGAGGCGGACGACCAGCTGGCCGAGCTGCGGCGCAAGCTGAGCGACCGGGCCGACGAGGGCAGCGTGGACGCCGACCGGGCCGAGGTCCTGCGCTCCCGCCTGGCCGACCTCGGGCAGCGCCCTGGGCTCGGGCTGAGCCGCGGGCCCGCCGACCGCACCGCACCGGGAATCCCAGACCGGGCCGGGGCCGCAAACGAGCCGGGGCCGCGAGCGGGCCGGAAGGCCCGAGCAGGCCGAGCGCCGGCGGCCCGGCCGGAGCCCGACCAGGCCGAGGCCGGAGGGCCGGAACAGGCCGGGTAGCCCGGGTCAGGCTGAGCCGCGGAGCACCAGGCGGGTGCTCAGCACGACCCCGCCCGGCCCGGGATCGTCGCCGTCGATCTTGGCCAGCAGCAGCCGGACCATCTGCCGGCCCATCTCCTCGATCGGCTGGTGCACGCTGGTCAGCGGCGGATCGGTGTGCCGGGCGATGACCGAGTCGTCGAAGCCGATCACCGCGATGTCCCCGCGGCGCCGACAGCCCGCGCTCGCGCAGCGCCCGCAGCGCACCCGCGGCCATCATGTCGGAGGCGGCGAAGACCGCGTCGACGTCCGGGTGCCGCTCGAGCAGCCGCCGCATGGCCGCGGCGCCGCTCTCCTCGCTGAAGTCGCCGTGCACGACGATCCCCTCGCCCACCACGTCGCGGTAGCCGTCGAGGCGGGCCAGGCCGGGTGCCATGTCCATCGACCCGGTGATGGTGGCGCGACCCTGCGACTGCCGCAGCCAGCCCGCGAGCCCACACCGGTGGCGCCGCTGGACCCTGACACCGTCGGGCGCCTTGTCGGCGCCGGAGATGGCTTGACGCCCAGGGGTGACGACGTGCTCTGCGGGTGGCTTGCGGTGCACCGGGCGGCCGGGGTGCCCACCCACACCGTCGACGAGGCCGTCCGCGCGCGGATGCAGCACACCACCCTGTTGTCCGCGACCCTGCTCGACTGTGCGCTGCACGGCGAGGTGCTGCCGCAGTTCGCGGCGTACGTCGCCGCACACGGAACGCCCCAGCAGGCCGTTGCCGAGCGAGACCTGCTCGCAGTGGGGCACTCGACCGGAGCCGGCCTGCTCGAGGGCGCGCTTTGGGCCTTCGCCGAGATGCACTCGCGCGTAGGAGACCTCGCATGAGCGGGTTCCTGCACGTCGAGCTCCGTCCCGGCGCGTACGCCGACTCGGTCACGCTGCTCCAGGTCAGCAGGACCGTGCAGGGGCTCGCCGGGGTCACCGCCGCGCAGGTGGCGATGGCCACCACCCTGAACCTCGAAGTCCTCGAGCAGATGGGCTTCGAGATTCCGTCGGAGGCCACCCCGAACGACATGGTGGTCGCCGTACGGCTGGAGGACGCCGACGGCCTCGACGGTGCGCTGGCCGGTGTCGACGCCGCGCTGCGCGACGTGAACACCCCGGCAGCCGGACCCCGCGACCTGGCTCCGCCGCGGACAACAGCAACCGCGCTGCGCGGCGTCGCGGACGGGATCGTGCTGGTTTCCGTGCCCGGGGCTCACGCGATGGTCGAGGCTATGGACGCCCTCGACGCCGGCCACGACGTGATGATCTTCAGCGACAACGTGCCGGTCGAGCAGGAGGTGGAGCTCAAGCGCGTCGCGTCCGACCGGGGGCTGCTCGTGATGGGTCCCGACTGCGGTACGGCCGTCGTGGACGGCGTCGGACTCGGCTTCGCCAACGTCGTGCAGCCCGGACCGGTCGGCATCGTCGCGGCGTCCGGAACGGGCTGCCAGCAGCTGCTCGCCCTGCTCGACCACGCAGACGTGGGCGTGACGTCCGCACTCGGTGTTGGCGGGCGCGACCTGTCCACCGAGGTCGGCGGAGTCTCCACGCTCGCAGCGCTGGACCGGCTGGACGCAGATCCGGCCGTCGAGCTCATCGTGATGGTCTCCAAGCCACCCGCCGAGGCAGTCGCCGACACGATCCGGTCCCGGGCGTCCGAGCTCGCGACGCCCGTCGAGCTCGCACTGCTCGGGCCTGGCCAGCCCGACCTCACCGCCGCAGCCGCGTCCGCCCTCGCCCGGCTCGGCAGGGGTGCCCCGGACTGGCCGGTGGTCGCTCCGACACCCCCGCTGACGGCCGGCGCCGGTCGCTGGCTGCGCGGCTTGTTCGTCGGCGGGACGTTGTGTGACGAGGCCATGCTGATCGCGTCGTCCCAGCTCGGCCCGATCCACAGCAACATCCCGCTCGACCCGGAACTCTTGCTGGACCCGCACCAGGGGGGTACGCCGAACCACACGATGGTCGACTTCGGCGACGACGCGCTGACCGTCGGTCGGGCGCACCCGATGATCGACCCGAGCCTGCGTCTGGAGCACCTCGCCCAGGCCGCGGCCGACGAGGAGACCGCGGTGATCCTGCTCGACGTGGTGCTGGGCCATGGCGCCGAACCCGACCCGGCGTCCGCCCTTGCCCAGGCCATCGAGCCGATCCGACAGCCCGTCGTCGTCGCGGTGGTCGGCACCCGCGCCGACCCGCAGGACATGGCGCGACAGGTACGACGACTGGTTGACGCCGGCGCCGAGGTGCACCTCTCCAACGCGTCGGCCACCCGGCGGGCAATCGAGCTGATGGGGCAACCGTCATGACCGGACACGTCGTCAACGTCGGCGCCGACCTGCTGGCCGAGGCGGTCTCGGCCCAGGCGGTGGAGGTCACCAGGGTCGACTGGCGCCCACCGATGACGGGGACCGACCACGATCTCGCGACCCTTGCCGCCGACCCGCTGCGCCGGGACGCGAACGAGACTGCCCTCTCCGCGCTGCTGCGAACGACCGCCCAGCTCGTCGACGTCGCGCCGGCATCCGAGGTGCTCGGGCTGCAGGCAGGTCAGTTCCTGCACGCCGGGCCGCCGATCGGCTGGGAGACGGCCTCGGGCCCCCTCCGCGGAGCCCTGATGGGCGGAGCCGCGCTGGAGGGACTCGTCGCCGACCCGGAGGATGCCGTGGCTCTCTTCGAGTCGGGCACGTCGGTCTCACTGGAACCCTGTCACCACCGCAGCACCGTCGGGCCGATGGCCGGCGTCGTCACCCCGAGCATGTGGATGTTCGTGCTCGAGGACCCGGCGACCGGGCGTCGTACCAACTGCTCCCTCAACGAGGGTCTGGGAAAGGTGCTGCGGTACGGCGCCTACGGCCCCGACGTGCTGACCCGGCTGCGCTGGATGAGCGAGGTCCTCGGCCCGCTCCTGCAGCACGCGGTCCGGACGACGGTCGCCGACGCCGGACCGGTCGACGTGACCGGCATCCTGACCCAGATGCTGCAGATGGGCGACGAGGCCCACAACCGCAACCGCGCCGGCACCCTGATGCTCCTGCGCGACCTCGCTCCCGCCATGGTCACCAGCGGGAAGGACCCGGACGACGTCGCCGCAGCCATCCGGTTCGTCGGTGGCAACGACCACTTCTTCCTGAACCTCGCGATGCCGGCCTGCAAGCTCGCGCTGGACGCCGCCCGCGGCATCGAGGGCTCGACGATGGTCGTGGCGATGTCGCGCAACGGCACCGAGTTCGGGATCCAGACCGCCGGCACGGGCGACGAGTGGTTCACCGGACCGGCGCAGGTGGCGGACGGCCTCTACCTCGGTGACTACGGGCCGGACGACGCCAACCCGGACATCGGTGACTCGGCCATCACCGAGACCGCCGGGATCGGCGGCTTCGCGATGGCCACCGCTCCGGCGATCGTGCGCCTGGTCGGCGGCTCGGTTCCCGACGCGCTCGCGACGACCCGGCGGATGCACGAGATCACCCTCGGCGAGAACCCGCGCTGGTCGGTGCCGGCCCTCGAGTTCCAGGGCGTGCCGAGCGGCATCGACGTCACCCGCGTGTGCCGGACCGGGATCCTCCCGCAGATCAACACCGGTATGGCCGGACGCGTGGCCGGCGTCGGTCAGGTGGGCGCTGGGCTGGTCACCCCGCCCGCCGAGATCTTCCCGAAGGCACTGGCCAGGCTGGCCGAGCTCGCGCGACACCGCCGGGACCCGGGGAGTCCGGTTTGAGCGACACCGTCGAGATCGAGCTCGACCAGGTGCACCTGTCCGCGCTCACCTGGGGACCGACCAACGGGCCGCTCGCCGTACTGCTGCACGGCTTCCCCGACAGCGCGCACACCTGGCGCCACCTAGGTCCCGTCCTCGCCACCGAGGGCTACCGGGTCGTCGCGCCGTTCACGCGGGGCTACGCACCCTCGAGCGTCCCTGCTGACGGACGCTCGGACGTCGGTGCGCTGATGGACGACGCCGTCGGTGTGCACGCCGCCCTCCACGCTGGCCCCGATGCTGTGCTCGTGGGCCACGACTGGGGCGGGATGACCGCCAACACCTTGGCCGCACACCGCGACTCGCCGTTCCGCAGGGTCGTGTCGATGGCCGTGCCTCCCGTTGCCGCGCTGCCGTTCCGCGAGTCCCTGCGGCACCTGCCCGGACAGGCACGCCGCAGCTGGTACATGGCCTACAACCAGCTGCCGATCCTGCCCGAACGCTCCCTGGACCGCCTGCTCCCCAAGCTCTGGCGCGACTGGTCTCCTGGGTACGACGGCTGGGCGGACGCCGCCGACTCCCTCGAGGCGCTCCATGATCGAGCACACCGACGCGCCGCGATCAACTACTACCGCCACCTCGCCCGACCACTCCGGGTGCCGCCGCGCTACCGCCGATGGCAGGCGGCCCTGAGCGACCTGCCGGTGCGGCCGTTGCGCTACCTGCACGGCCGGGACGACGCGTGCCTGACACCGGACTTCGCCGAGATCGCGCGAGCCCACCTGCCCGAGCACTGCGACGTGCGCGTCGTCGACGAGGCCGGCCATTTCCTGCACCTCGAACAGCCAGAGGTGGTCAACCGGCTGGTCGTGGAGTTCCTCGCCCGTTGATACGCAGGGTGTCGGCGGATCGCTCCTGTGGCTACGGTCGGCGCATGACCGACCAGGCGGTCGAGCCCGAGTCGGTCACTTCGCGGTCAGGGCCCGCTTCACGAGTGCCCGCGCCTCGTCGACCGCCGACGCGTAACCCTCCAGGTCACCAGCCTTGAGCGCCTTGTCGGCCTCGGCGAACTTCGCGTCCGCCTGCTGGAGCAGGCGCAGCGCCGCCACCGGGAGGTCCTGGGTGTCGTTGGGTGTGGTCGTGTCGGGCGTTGAGCCGTCGGTCGGTGGCGTGGCGGTGCCCGTGTCCTGCCCCAGCACGTCGCTGAGGGACTCGCGCAGCGTCGACCCGATGCCGACGTCGCGGCCGAACGACGAGAGCACGAAGCGCAGCACCGGATAGTTGCCGGACCCGCCCTCACGCAGCGTGTACAGCGGCTGCACGTAGAGCAGTCCGCCGCCCACGGGCAGGGTCAGCAGGTTGCCGTAGGCCACCTTCGCGTCGGCCTGCTTGAACGCGCGCAGCTGGTTGGCGACCTTCGGATCGTTGCTGAACTGGTTGGCGATCTGCGATGGGCCGGGCACCTGGTTGGTGTCGGGGAGCCGGAGGATCTGGAACTTCCCGTAGCTGTCCGGCTTGGCCGCGTCGGCACCGACTGACATGAACGCCGCGAGGTTCTGCTTCTTCTGCGGCACGAACACGCTGGTCAGGGAGAAGTCAGGCTCGGTCCCGGCCTTGGTGGCGACCGAGAGCCGGTAGGGCGGCTGCTTGCGGATCGACGAGGAGGGGTCCTCGGGGACGTCCCACTTGTCGTTGCCCTCGTAGAAGTTCTTCGGGTCGAGCACGTGGTAGGAGCCGAGCATGTCGCGCTGCACCTTGAACAGGTCCTCGGGGTAGCGCATGTGCTGGAGCATGTCCTCGGGGATGTCGGACTTCTTCTTCACCACACCCGGGAACGCCTTCTCCCAGGTCTTGAGGATCGGGTCGGAGGTGTCCCACTCGTAGAGGGTCACCGTGCCGTCGTACGCGTCGACCGTCGCCTTGACCGCGTTGCGCATGTAGTTGATCTGGTCGGTGGGCAAGGTGGCGTACGCCGAGCGCGGGTTGATCGCGTCGGAGGTCATCTCCTGGAGCGACTTCTTCTCGGCCAGGGGGTACTTGTCGCTGGTGGTGTAGCCGTCGAGGAGCCACACGATCTTGCCGTCGACGACTGACGGCAGCGCGTCTGAGTCGACGGTCAACCAGGGCGCGACCTTCTGCACGCGCTCGCGCGGCGACCGGTCGTAGAGGATCTTGCTGTTCCCGTTGACCCGTGAGGACAGCAGGATGTTGGCGTCGCCGAACTTCACCGCGTAGAGCAGCTTGTTGAAGATGTTGCCGACGCCGACGCCGTCCTCGCCGGAGTAGGTGTTGGTCTTCGACTGGCCGGGCGTTCCGCTGCCCTGGGGGATGTCGAGCTCGACCGACTTGCCACCATCAGGCTTGCCCACGATGGAGTACGGCGGGCTGTGCTCGCCGAAGTAGATCTGCGGGCGGTACTTCCCGCCCGGCTGGATCTCGCTGATCTGACCGACCGGCGGCAGGTCCTCCTCGGCGAAGACGGGCTCACCGTCGTTGTTGACCGGTCGGTTGTTCTCGTCCTGCTGGTTGCCGTAGGCCGCGATCATGCCGTAGCCGTGGGTGTAGACGGTCTTCTCGTTGGCCCACTTCTTCTGGGCGTCGGGCAGGCCCTCGAGGTGCATCTCGCGAGCGGCCACGACGACGTCGCGCTCGCGGCCGTCGATCGGGTAGCGGTCGACGTCGAGCACGGCCGGGACGCTGTAGTAGCCGCGCACCTGCTGCAGCTGCTCGAAGGTGTCCGAGACCAGCTGCGGGTCGACGAGACGGATACCGGGCAGGGAAGCGGAGTCGGCGTTGAGCTGGAGCTGCGAGAGCGTGGTGTTGGCGGCGTACTCGCTGACGGTGGTGTCCTCGAGGTCGAAGGCCGCCCGGGTGGCCTGGATGTTCTTCGCGATGTACGACGCTTCCTTGTCCGGCTCGTCGGGCTTGACCTGGAACCGCTGCATGAGGCCCGGCCAGACCCCGCCCAGCAACACTGCCGAGATCGCGAACAAGGCCAGCCCCACGCCGGGCAGCAGCCACGTGCGTCGGACGATGTTGGCGAAGAACAGCAGGGCACAGATGACGGCGATGAACATCAGGATGTTCTTCGCGGGCAGGACCGAGTGTTCTCTGGTGTAGGACATGCCGGTGATCAAGCTGCCGGAGTGCGAGGTGAGGTCGAAGCGGTCGAGCCAGTAGTCCACGCCCTTGAGCAGCAGGAACAGCCCGAAGACGGCGGAGAGCTGGGCCTGGGCGGCCCCGGAGACACGGTCGGACGCGGACTGCAGCCGGATGCCGCCGTAGAGGTAGTGCACGACGGCCGCGAGCACGAGCGCCGTGAAGAGCGCCGTCATCGCGAAGTCGACGAGGAAGTGCAGCCAGGGGAGGCTGAACACGTAGAACCCGATGTCCTTGCCGAAGAACGGGTCTGCCTTGCCGAAGTCCTCGCGGTTGCTCCACAGCAGGTAGCTGCGCCACTTGCCGGTCGCCGACACCCCGGCGAAGATCCCGAAGACGACGCTGACTCCGATGAGCAGCCAGCGGCGCAGTGGCGTGACGACCTCGCGGTAGCGCTCGAGGTTGGCCTGTTCCGGGGAGTGCGGGCGGAACATCGGCCGCAACCGGAAGGCGAAGAAGAGGTTGACCCCGACGATGATGGCCATGGCGCCGCCGAAGATCAGGAACAACAGGATCTTGGTCCCGAGCAGCTTGCCGAACACAGAGCCGTAGCCGAGGCTGCCGAACCACAGCTTGTCGGTCCACAGACCGGCGAACAGCGAGAACCCGACCACCACGATGCCGACCACGGCCAGGGTCAGCAGCAGCGGGCGCGGACGTCGTCGCCCACGTGCCGCGCGACCGGGCGGTCGGCCGCTGGGCCCGTCGCCCTCAGGCGCGCCTGCGGGCTGCTCGGCGAAGAAGTCACTCATCGTCAGTCATGGTTTCTGGGGGTGCTCCGGTATCTGGTTCGAGGGTCCCGTACAACAACTGTAGGAGGGCGGGCACAAGGTCATGGCCCGCGAGGACCATGTCGTCCTCGTCATGAGCGCGTTGGCGGATGGCACACCAGCTCTCGCCGGTCCGCAGTACGCCGGCAACAATGCGTGCTTCCTCCCGATCCGGGTGGGACGCGGCGTACCCCGCGGCGGCCTCGGGATCCTCCGGTACGTCGCCCGCACCAGGCGGCACCGACATCGCCTCGAGCACGACTGCACAGCCCGACACCTCGGGCGGCCACAGGATCGTGGGGAGCAGCTCCTCGAGGGTCTCGGACACGGTCTCCTGCTCGACGGGGGTCAAGGAGCCCGGACCGCCCGCCTCGATGCCGAGCGCATCGGCCAGGTGCGGTTCGCGCTCGAGCAGGTCGGCGGTGTCCACCAGGGCGAACAGCTGCGCCGGCTGGTCCCACCCGGCCCGGGCGGCGTGCACCTCGACCTCGCGCACGACCTCAGCGAGCGGGTGGTCCGTCGTCACCGGAGTCGTCATGTCGTGCACCTCGGCAGCTTGGTGTCGGGATTCTTCACCCAGGCCTGCACGTCCTCGATGGCATCGTCCAGCGTCGTCACCTTCACCAGCCGCATCTTGTCGGGGTCGTAGTTTCCGCCGACCGCCTCGGCGCAGTTGTCCGAAGGGACCAGGAACAGCTTTGCGCCGGCAGCCTGTGCGCCGACGAGCTTCTGCTGGATGCCACCGATCGCGCCCACCCGGCCCTCACCGTCGATCTCACCGGTGCCGGCGATGGCCTTGCCTGCGGTGAGTGACCCCGGCGTCAGAACGTCGTAGATGCCCATGGCGAACATCAGCCCGGCCGAGGGACCGCCGATGTTCTGGTCCAGCTTGACCTTCACGTCGAACGGGAACGTGTAGCCCTTGGCCTGGATCGAGACGCGCACGGCGCTGGCCTTCGAGTCGTCCTGCGCCGAGGTCGTCGTGAGCTTGACCTGCCGCAAGGCGTTGCCTCGCCTGACGGAGATGTCGACGACGCTGCCCACCGGGAGCGGCCGGATCGTGTCGGTGACCTGGGTGACGCCGCTGACCTTGGTGCCGTTCACGGCCACGATGATGTCGCCCGGCTCGAGCTTGCCGTCGGCGGGCCCGTCCTTCTCGACCGAGGCAACGCCGACCCGCGTGACGAACGGGATGTCGAGCGCGGCCAGGGCAGAGGCGATGGCGTTGTCCTGGGACGAGGCCATCTGGGCGGCCGACTGCTGACGCACGGTCTGGCGGGTGTCCGTCTTGCCGTAGAGCGAGGTGTAGGGGTAGACCGCCCGGTCCGGGTCCAGCCAGGCGATCACCATCGTCGGGATGCTCACCTTGTCCGACGGGCCGCTGGGGATGATCGTCACGAGTCGCAGCGCACCCTTGTCGCGGTAGGCCGGGTGACCCTTGACGGTGATGATGTCCTTCTTCTCGTACTTGCCCAGCACGTTGACCGTCGGACCCGGCGAGAAGGTCACGTACGGAACGGGCTTGCGTGCGGCGACGACGGAGAGTCCGGCCACGAGCACGACCGCGAGGATGGACGCCCACGTGCGACGGCTCATGCGCGGCACGGCACGCATTTCCGGGCGCATTTGTGGGCGGGCGGGATCATGGCGTCACCCTCTCATTCGGTGACAAGTCGCAGCCGGGTGGCCGCTCAGGCAGTGCGGCGAGAGTCGTCAGCGTCCGGGCGCGGCTCGACCGGCTGCTGCGAGGGCCGTACGGCGATCCCGGTGCTCCGCTCGCGCACCGGCCGCGGGGCGCTCACCTGGCGCGTCACCTCGCTCGGCAGGTCGCGCATGATCGCAGCCGCGAACCTCTCCTGGGCTGCGTCCGAGCGGTCGGGCCCCGTCGGACGGGCTCGACCGAGCCAGCTCACCCACACCATCGCGACAACGGTCACGACCGCGGGCGGCACCCACCAGAACAGGATCTCCACGGGGACCATGATGCCGAGAGCCAAGCCGCAGACCTTCCTTCGACACACCAACTTGCCCCGGTGCATGATCGGCAGATGAGCTATCCCGATCCCGTGTACGCCGGTGATTCCGGCGAGGTGTCGGCCCGGTTCCGCCAGGGCGACTTGCCGCACGACATCGTCTATCCGCACGGCACCACCGTCGACTACCTCGCGACCGGCGCGAGCACCGACCGCCGCTTCGGGCTCTACCGCTGGAACATGGTGCCCGGCCCGGGCGGTCCCGAGCTGCACTTCCACCGCACGATGGCCGAGTCCTTCTTCATCCTCGAAGGTGTTGTCACCCTCGGCGACGGTGCGAAGGAGGTGGACGCCCGCTCCGGCGACTACCTCTACGTCCCTCCGGGCGGCCTGCACAGCTTCAAGAACACGACCGACGACCCGGCGTCGTTTCTGATCCTGTTCAGCCCCGGGGCGCCGCGGGAGGGGTACTTCGAAGGGCTGCTCGAGCTCGCCGAGGGCAAGAAGCTGTCGCCCGAGGAGCTGGACGCCTTCTTCGTCGAGCACGACAACATCTACGTGAAGTGAGGCGGCGCGGCTCTGGGTCGTCGTACGAACACAGGCACGGACTTGTAGAGGATTCCATGCACATGGTGGGTGTTCTAACCCTCAACATGTACATGTTTCCCCGGTCAGCCGGGGAAACCGGCACCCCTACGGAGAATTCACCCACTCCTCCCGCCCGTCCGTGAAGACCTGGTGCTTCCAGACCGGGACGGTCGCCTTGAGGCGGTCGATCAGGGCCCGGGAGGCGTCGTAGGCCTGACCACGGTGGGCGGCGGACGCGGCCACCAGCACCGCGGTGTCACCCACCTTCAGGTGACCCGTCCGGTGGACCGCCGCGAGGGCGATCGCGTCGAACTCGGTCGCGACGCCCTCGGCCACCTCTCGCATGCGGTCGAGGGCGGACGGGTGGGCGGTGTAGTCGAGGTAGTCGACCGACTCGCCCCCGTCGTGGTCGCGAACCACGCCGATGAACAGGTTCACGCCGCCGGCCGTCGGGTCCTCCACTGCCGCCAGGACCTCGGCCGGGTCCAGCGCGGTGTCGCGCAGGTCCAGCAGCCGCAGGACTGGGCGGGTACCGGGATGCTGACTGGGGCTCACGCGGCGAGACTACGACGCCCCAGAGAGTGGCCCGGAGACCGGCCCGGAGCCCATTGGGCAGCGGCGCGTAATTTGGGGCCTATGAGCAACGAGCCAGAGCGCCCGGACGACAACCCGTTCAAGGGCACGCCCTTCGAGCAGATCTTCAACGCGCTCGGCGGGTCCGGAGGCCTCGGCGGCTTCGGTGGCCCCCCGGGCCAGGGCGGCCAGGCAGGCGGGATGCCCGACCTGTCGGCGCTGATGGGCCAGATGCAGGCCATGATGGCGCCGTACGACGGGCCGGTGAACTGGAACCTCGCCACCGACATCGCGCGACGCACCGCCGCTCAGGAGCCCGACCCGAGCCCGGACCGGCAGGACCAGACCCGCGTCGCCGACGCGATGCGGCTGGCCGACCACTGGCTCGACGAGTCCACCGTTCTCCCCTCAGGCGTGAACACCACCGCCGCCTGGAGCCGGGCGGAGTGGATCGAGGAGACCACCGAGGTGTGGCGGGTGCTGGTGGAACCGGTGGCCGAGCACGTCGTGGGTGCCATGGGCAAGGCGATGCCCGAGGAGGCCAAGGCGATGGCCGGTCCCCTGATCGGGATGATCGGCAAGGCCGGCGGTGCCATGTTCGGCAGCCAGGTCGGCGCCGCGCTCGGTGGCCTCGCCGGCGAGGTGCTCACCGCCAGCGACATCGGGCTCCCTCTGGGGCCGGCCGGCAAAGCGGCCCTGGTGCCCCACAACATCAAGGAGTTCGCCGAGGGGCTCGACGTCAGCGACGACGACGTCCTGCTCTACCTCTCGCTGCGCGAGGCCGCCCACCAGCGGCTGTTCGCCCACGTGCCGTGGTTGCGACAGCACCTGATCTCCGCGGTCGAGGACTTCGGCCGCGGCGTGACCATCGATGTCTCCGGCATCGAGCAGGCGATGGGCCAGCTCGACCCCACCAACATGGAGGCCATCCAGGAGGCGCTGCAGGGCGGCCTGTTCGAGCCGCAGCAGACCCCCGAGCAGACGGCTGCGCTGGTCCGCCTCGAGACCACGTTGGCCCTGGTCGAGGGTTGGGTCGACGAGGTCGTCAGCCAGGCCACCGCCGAGCGGATGCCGGCCGCCGGCAAGATGCAGGAGGCGATCCGTCGTCGCCGCGCCGCCGGTGGACCGGCCGAGGAGACCTTCGCCGCACTGGTGGGACTCGAGCTGAGGCCCCGGCGGCTGCGCGACGCCTCCGCACTCTGGGGATCACTGCGCTCGCGCCAGGGCAAGGAGGCACGGGACGCCGTCTGGGCCCACCCGGACCTGCTGCCCACGGCGGCCGACCTCGACGACCCGCTCGGCTTCCGCGAGGACCTGCCCGAGGTCGACGAGCTCAGCGACGAGGACTTCGACAAGGCAGTCGGCCAGCTGCTGGACCGGGAGTCCGGCCAGTCCGATGACAAGCCGGACGACGACTCGGGCGACAACCCTGGCGAGCCGCGCCCGTGACTCTGCACGCCGACGCGGTCGACGTACTCACCGGCTGGCGGGCACCCACTCCAGCACAGCGTGCCTTGCGCGACTCCTACGTCGAACACCTGCGTTGGCACCCCGACGGCCTCCAGCGCGGGTGCTTCCCGGCCCATCTCACCGTGGGTGTTCTGGTGATCAGCCACGACCGCAGCCACGTGCTGCTCAACCTGCACGGCAAGGCGCAGCGCTGGTTCCACTTCGGCGGTCACCTCGAGGACGATGACACCAGCCTCGCGGGCGGCGCGCTGCGTGAGGCCACCGAGGAGTCGGGGCTGCCTGGGCTGGCGCTCGACGCAGAGCCGCTGCACCTGTCGCAGCACCCGGTCGCGTGGTGTGACCGGCGAGGCACCGTGAAGCACTACGACGTCCGGTTCCTGGCCCGCCCAGGAGCCGACGTCGACCCGGTCGTGAGCGACGAGTCGCTCGACGTCCGCTGGTGGCCGGTCGATGACCTCCCCACCGACCGAGCCGGACGTCATCGAGATGGTCGGCGTCGCCCTGCAACGCACCTAGAACTACCGGCGTAGCTGACGAACCGGCCTACTCGGGCCCGTCACACGGAGGCAGGTCCATCGCCACGGCATGGGCGACGCCCTCGAGGTAGCCCTGGGCGCGCTCCGAGCGCGGGTAGCGGTCGACCCAGTGCCAGAAGCGCTTGTTGTGGCCCGCCTCGATCAGGTGGGCCAACTCGTGGAGCAGCACGTAGTCGACGACCCAGGCGGGCATCGTCTGGAGCCGGTCGGACAGCCGGATCTCACCGCTCGTAGTCGTGCAGGAGGCCCACCGGGTCGTCATGTTGTCCACCCAGCGCACGGACGTGGCCTGCACCTTGTTGTGCAGGTATTCGCGGGTCAGCTCGCCTGCCCGTCGAGTCAGCTGGTCGTCGGTGCGCCGGCGTCGCTGTTCGGACTTGTCGAGCCGCTGCAGCATCATCGTCACCCACTCGGCCTCTTCGGCCCGGGTGAACCGGTCCGGGATCATCACGATCACCTTGCCGTCACGACGGTAGGCCGACACCGTGCGCTTGCGGCGTCGCGAGCGCCGCACCTCGACCTCGGGCGCCACCACCCCGGAACCGTCTGACTGCATGGGACGAAAATAACCCGGCACACCGGCCCCCCGCGGGACGTCGAACACAATTGTGTGGACGCGCCGCGGGGTGCCGGGTGATCACCAGTCGATCATCGGGCGCTCAGTGGGTGAGCAGCCCGTACGCCGGCTCGGGCTCGGCGACGGGCTCGCCCCTCGGCGGCTTCGGCATCGAGGGCCACCAGGCGCGGTCGCCCAGGAGCACCAGGATCGCGGGCAGCATCACCAGCCGGATGACCGTCGCATCGATGAGGATCGCGGCCGAGAGGCCGACACCCATCATCTTCATCTCCATCATCGAGAGCGTCGCGAAGATCGCGAACACAGAGACCATGACTGCCGCCGCGCTCGTCACGACACCGGCCGTGTCACGGATCCCCTGCGCCACCGCGAGTCGCGTCGGCAGGCCTCCATGGACGTGCTCGCGGATCCGACTGATCACGAAGACGTGGTAGTCCATCGAAAGGCCGACCAGCACCACCATCACGAAGAGCGGGATCCAGGAGATGACGAAGCCGGGGCTGGTGAAGTCCAGAGCACCCGCTCCCCAACCGTGCTGGAACACGAGGGTGAGGATCCCGAAGGCCACCCCGACCGACGCCAGGTTCAGACCGGTCGAGATCAGTGCGATCGGTGCGCTGCGGAACGCGAAGCCCATCATCAGCAGGGTCAGCAGGAGCACCACCCCGATGACGAGCGGCAGGCGGTCATGCTGGCGGTTGACGTAGTCGAGCGACTCTGCCGCGCCACCTCCGACGGCGTACTCCGCGCCGAGATCGCTCAGGGCAGCAGGGGCTAGCTCCGTCCTCAGGGTCTCGATCGCCTTGTCCACCTTGGGGTTGGACTCGTCGTACGGCATCGCGAGATCGAGCACGGAGGTCCTGCCGTCGTCCGAGACCCGGATCGGGTCACTCCCTGACGTGACGAAGTCGGGGGTGTCGATCGCGGCACGGTCCAGGCCGCGCAGCGCCCCGGCCACCTCGGCGCGGTCACCGGCCGAGGCCTTGACCACGAGAGAGGCGGTCGTGCCCTCGCCCGGGAACTCCTGCGTGATCCTGGTGTAGGTCTGCACCTCGGGGATGGAGGCAGGCAGGGTCTGCAGGTTGCCGGAGTGGATCTTCATCCCGAGAGCCGGCACCGCCAGCAGCAGGATGAAGAGGCCGGAGACACCCAGCGCGATGAGCGGGTGGCGCATGACCGGGGCCAGGACGCGGCTGCTGATCCCGCCGCGCCCGATCCGGCGGTTGAGCCGCCACAGCAGCGGGACGCGCGGCCGGTCGACCCAGCGGCCCAGCTTGACCAGCAGCGCGGGGAGCACCGTGATCGAACCCAGCACCGCGATCGCGACGACCAGGATCGAGCCCGTGGCCAGCGAGTCGAAGGTCGCGTCGCCGATCACGAAGAGGCCGGCCATCGAGGCGATGACTGCGCCACCGGAGACGAGGATCGAGTGACCGGAGGTCTGCGCGGCGATCTCGACGGCGTCGAGGGTGCTTCGTCCGGCAGCGCGCTCCTCTCGCTCGCGTTTGAGGTAGAAGAGCGAGTAGTCGACGCCGACCGCCATGCCGATCAGCACGATCATGCTGCTGACGGTGCCCTCGGCGTGCACCAGGTGGGACAGCGGCGCCGTGAGGCCGATGGTGGCGGCCACGCTGGTGGCCGCGAGGAACACCGGGATGCCGGCGGCGATCAGCGCGCCGAAGGCGAGGAGCATCAGGATCAGCGTGACCGGGAGGCTGATGCCTTCCGCTGACGAGAGGTCGTCGCCCACCCGCTCGTTGATGCCGTCGTCGATCGACAGGTCGCCGGCCTCACGGATCTGCAGGTCGGGGTGGTCGGCCTGGACGCTCTTGGTGACGGCCTGGAGCGCCGAGGCGTCTTC
This sequence comes from uncultured Actinomycetota bacterium, assembly GCA_963742785.1. Taxonomy (GTDB): domain Bacteria; phylum Actinomycetota; class Actinomycetes; order Propionibacteriales; family Nocardioidaceae; genus Marmoricola. Next base: position 1,253,868 of record CAVUNI010000002.1, on the reverse strand, counting down.
CTGGTCACGCGCGAGCTGGACCGAGATCAGGAGGGCCGAGCGGTCGGCGTTCGGCTGTGCCTGCGAGACCTGCTCCACTCCCTTGAGGTCCCGCATCCCGGCGCGGATCTCGTCGGCGGCCGAGGTCGCGGCGACCGAGTCGAGCGAAGCACTTCCGCGCGGGTTGATCAGCACGTTCTCGGTCGTTGGGGCGTTCAGTCCCGCCTCGTGCACCATGGCGTCGGCGTGACCGGACTCCCCCAGCCGGTAGTCGGAGTCCTCGGTGTCCTGCGTCGGTACGGCGACGGCGAGGCCGACGGCGACCAGGACGAACACGAGCCAGGCGAGGATTGCCCGCCAGGGATGCAGTGCGCTCCATCTGGCGGCACGCATGGGGATGACCGTGAGTGGGTTGCGAGAGGTTGTGTTCGACATGACGTCTCCTGTGGGAGCGTGAAAGGGACGTGTTCCATCCTGTTCACGCCGGACCCCTCGGTCAGTGGCGCCAGGACCCCAACCGAGGTGGTGCCAGCACCACCGCGCCGAGCCCCTGAATCAGGGAGGATTCGCACCATGAGCACGGCGCTTCCTTCCCCGAGCCGGCTGCGGATGACGGCGTACGCCGCGGCGCAATTGGTGCTCGCCGTACCCGCCCTGGTGCTCTTCGTCTTCAACGCGGTCTTCGGCGCCATCGCGGTCATCATGGTCGGCATCCCGGTCGTGCTGCTGACCATCCCGGCCACCCGCTGGCTCGCCAACAAGCACCGCCTGATGGCCGGCCGCGTCCTCGGCACGCCGATGCCCCCGCAGTACCGCCCCACCCGCAAGGGTGGTGCGCTGCAGCGGGTCGTCGGCTGGGCGTTGGACCCGATGACCTGGCGCGACCAGGCCTGGCTGATCGCGACCTGCACCGTCGGCTTCGCCCTGTCCTTGGTCAGCGTGCTGCTGTTCGTGCTTGTCGTGACCGGGGCCCTGTGGTGGTTCGGCATCGAACCGATCATGCGGGCCCGCTCTGCGATGGACCGCTGGCTGCTCTCCTACGGTCACACCGAGAGGCTCGAGCAACGGGTCCAGGTCCTGACCGAGACCCGCTCCGAGAGCCTCGACCACTCGGCCGCCGAGCTGCGCCGCCTCGAGCGAGACCTCCACGACGGCGCCCAGGCAAGGCTGGTCGCCCTGTCGATGAACCTCGGGATGGCCGAGTCGCTGTTCGCGTCGGACCCGGAGGCGGCCCAACGGATGGTGAACGAGGCGCGCAGCGCCACGTCGGCCGCGCTGGGTGACCTGCGCTCGGTGGTTCGCGGCATCCACCCTCCGGTGCTCGCTGACCGAGGACTCGCTGGAGCCATCGGCGCGCTCGCCCTGGACATGGCGATCCCGGTTGGGGTGAGCGGCGACCTGGCCGGGCGGCCGCCGGAGCCGGTCGAGTCGGCGGTCTACTTCGCGACCGCGGAGTGCCTGGCCAACGTGGTCAAGCACTCGGGGGCGGAGCACGCGTGGATCGCGCTTTCGCACACGGACGGTGTGCTGCAGGCGATCGTGGGCGACGACGGCCACGGTGGCGCCGATCCTGACTCCGGAACCGGCATGCTGGGGGTGATGCGGCGGCTGGCGGCGTTCGACGGCACGATGAGGTTGTCGAGCCCGGTCGGCGGCCCGACGGTCGTCACCCTGGAGGTTCCGTGCGTCTTGTCCTCGCCGAAGACCACGCCCTCCTCCGCGCCGGACTGATCCAGCTGCTCGAGGGCAACGGCTTCTCGATCCTGCACGCCGTCGACAACGCCCCCGACCTGGCGACCGCGCTGCTCGACCCGGAGGCCGAGGCCGCGGTCGTCGACGTACGCCTGCCTCCGACGCACACCGATGAGGGCCTGGCCGCGGCCATCGCGGTGCGCGCCGCCCGGCCGGGCTTTCCGGTGATGGTGCTCTCGCAGTACGTCGAGCGCCTCTACGCACGCGAGCTGCTCGCCAGCGGCGAGGGCGCTGTGGGCTACCTGCTCAAGGACCGGGTCTCCGACGTGGCGGAGTTCGTCGACGGCGTACGACGTGTCGCGGCGGGCGGCACCGTCCTCGACCCCGAGGTCGTGGCCACCATCATGGCGAGGCGGCAGGCTGAGCCCGTCGACCGGCTCAGCCCACGCGAGCGCGAGGTGCTGGCGCTGATGGCGGAGGGCCGCTCGAACAACGCCATCGCAGCGTCCCTGGTGGTCTCCGAGAAGGCCGTCGCCAAGCACATCAACAGCATCTTCGCCAAGCTCGACCTGCCCATCGGCGAGGACGACCACCGCCGAGTGCGTGCGGTGCTCACCTGGCTACACGTCTGACCCAGCAGGCAAGGGATGGACCTCAGGGGCGGGCCCACTCCAGGAGCCGTTCGGCGGTCCAGGTGTTCACGATCCGGTCGGGGTCGAGGCCGAGCTCCTCGGCGCGAGCGCAGCCGTAGACCTGGAAGTCGAGCTGGCCGGGCGCATGGGCGTCGCTGTCGATCGAGAACAGGCAACCCATCTCGATCGCCTGCGACAGCAACCGGGTCGGCGGATCGCGACGCTCCGGCCGGGAGTTGATCTCGACCGCGGTCCCGGTCTCGACGCAGGCGCCGAACACCTCCTCGGCGTCGAACTCCGAGGACTTGCGTGTCCCCCGGTTGCCGGTGACGAGCCGGCCGGTGCAGTGCCCGAGGACGTTCGTGAACGGGTTGCGTACGGCGGCCACCATCCGCTTGGTCATCGGCGCCTTGTCCATCGCGAGCTTGGAGTGGACCGACGCCACGCGGACGTCGAGCCGCGCCAGCATCTCGTCCGTCTGGTCCAGCGAGCCGTCGTCGAGGATGTCGACCTCGATGCCCTTGAGCAGCCGGAACCCTCCCTCTCCTTGCCCGGAGAGGTGTTCGTTGACCGCCTCGACGACGCCGAGCTGCCGCGTCAGCCGGGCCACCGAGAGCCCGTTGGCCACCGTGAGCCGGGGTGAGTGGTCGGTCAGCACCAGGTAGTCGTGGCCGAGCTCGATCGCCGTGAACGCCATCTCCTCGATCGGCGAGCCTCCGTCCGACCAGTCGCTGTGGGAGTGCAGGTCACCGCGCAGGCGCGACCGGATCTCTGCGCCCCCCTGGACGAGGGGGCCGCCGACCTCGCGCTCCAGCTTGGCCAGCCGCGACGGCATCCGTCCCTCGATGGCAGCCTCGATCACGTCGGCGGTCGAGGCCCCGATCCCCGGCAGATCGCGCAGCGTTCCGGCACGGGCTCGCTCCTTGACCTCGGCGCCCAGGGGCAGGATGGTCTCCGCTGCCGCCCGGAACGCCTTGACCTTGTAGGTCTCGGCCCGGCTGCGCTCCAGCAGGAAGGCGATTCTCCGGAGTGCGCCGACAGGCCCCGCGGAGTATTTGCCCGGTTTGGCGCCCGTTTCGTCCTCGACTGGTGGGTTCACGTCCCCATTGTTGCGAGTGGGGTGTGATCCACAGCACATGGCCCGTCCTCCACAAGTTGTCCACAGGGTTATCCACAGCCGGTGTGTAACCCGTCAAGGCGGGCAGAACCGCCCGGTCTGCTCCATACATTGACCCGAGTGCCTCCGCTCATTAGCGTTACCGCCCAGAAGGGGTCCTCGATGGGCCACTCCCGCGTTCGCAAGGGGAAGGCAAGCGCGTGGGTTCCATCGGGGGCCCCCCTTTTGTCACCCCGGCCAGGCGCCTGTTTCCGCCGTCCGAGACCATCTGCGGGAAGACGCACGCAATCCGGGTTGGCAGTGGAGACTGCAGGAGTGGACGCGAGGGCGGCATGACGCTGAAGGCTGAGCACGTGGCGGGCCGGCAAACTACCCTGGCCGGGCCGCAGAAGGCTCCGACCGGCATCACCGGCTTCGACGAGATCACCGGCGGCGGCCTGCCTCGTGGACGTCCGACCCTGGTGACCGGGGCGGCAGGCTCAGGCAAGACCCTGTTCGGGATCGAGTTCCTCGTGCGTGGCGCTCGCGACTTCGGCGAACCCGGGGTACTCCTGGCCTTCGAGGAGACCCAGAGCGACCTGTCCACCAACGTCGCGTCCCTCGGCTTCGACCTGAACCAGCTCGAGCAGGACGGCATGCTCGCCATCGACGCGTTCCGGCTGGACCCGGCCGAGATCATCGAGACCGGCAGCTTCGACCTCGAGGGCCTGTTCATCCGGCTGGCCATGGCCGTGGAGTCCGTGGGCGCCAAGCGGGTGTTCCTGGACACCATCGAGGTGCTGTTCAGCGCCCTCCCCAACGAAGCGATCATCCGGGGCGAACTCGGTCGGTTGTTCCGGTGGCTCAAGGAGCGTGACCTCACGGTCGTGATCAGCGGCGAGCGCGGCAAGCTGGGCGACCTGACCAGGTTCGGCATCGAGGAGTACGTCTCGGACTGCGTGGTCACTCTCGACCACCGCGTGGAGGATCAGATCTCCACCCGACGCCTGCGCGTGGTGAAGTACCGCGGTTCACTGCACGGCACCAACGAGTACCCGTTCCTGATCACCGAGCGTGGCCTGGTTGTCGTACCCATCACGTCCGTCGGCCTGACCTACGACGCGTCCGATGAGCGCATCTCCAGCGGGATCCCACGCCTCGACGAGATGCTGGCGGGCGGCGTCTACCGGGGCTCGTCGGTGATGATCAGCGGCACCGCAGGCACCGGCAAGACCAGCATCGGCGCCTTGATGGCGAACGCCTCCTGTGCGCGGGGCGAGAAGGCGCTGTTCTTCTCCTTCGAGGAGTCGCCCGAACAGCTGATCCGTAACATGCGTTCGATCGGCATCGACCTCGAGCGCTGGATCGATGCAGGTCTGTTGCAGGTGCGCGCCGTACGACCTACTGCGTTCGGCTTCGAGGAGCACCTCGCGATGCTGCACCGGCTCCTGGACGAGCACGAGCCTCAGCTGGTCGTGCTCGACGCGGTCGCCAGCCTCACCCTCGGGGGAGCCCAGAGCGCGACGACGTCGGCGATCTCCCGTGACCTCGACCTGCTCAAGGGACGCGGGATCACCAGCGTCATGACGACCCTCACCCACGGGGAGCGAGAGGAGTCCAGCGAGGTCGACGTGTCCTCGCTGTGCGACACCTGGCTGCTGCTTCGCAACGACGAGAGCAACGGCGAGCGCAACCGGTTGCTGTTCGTGATCAAGAGCCGAGGGACCGCCCACTCCAACCAGGTTCGCGAGTTCGTGCTCACCGATGCCGGCGCCGAGCTCCTGGACGTGTACGTCGGGCCGAACGGTGTGCTGACCGGTTCCGAGCGCGTGGAGCAGATCGGCCAGGAGCGCCTCGCCCAGACGGCTCGAGCTGATGAGACCGAGCGACGCCGTCAGGAGCTGGCCAAGAGAGCAGCCGCCATTCGCGCAGAGATGGCCGCTCTGCAGGCCCAGCTCACAGCCGACACGGCCGAGTTCGAGAGGTTCGAGGCATCCGCCGACGCCGGCCGCGCGACCGGCGTCGCCGACCGTGCCCTCCAGGGCCGCGAACGTTCGGGAGATCGCGAAGGAGGACCCGAGTGACCACGGAGAGGGACACCACAACTGGGGATCCGGGTGAGGGCGACTCCGCGACGTTCGACCTGAGGCTTTACGTCGCCGGACAATCCCCCCGCTCGGTCCGCGCTCTGGAGAACCTGCGCCGCGTCTGCGACGAGCACCTCGCAGGTCGCTACCGGGTGGAGGTCATCGACCTCCTGGTCAACCCGGCCCTGGCGCGAGGTGACGAGATCGTGGCCGTGCCAACGCTCGTCCGAAAGCTGCCGGTGCCCATCCGCAAGATCATCGGCGACCTGTCCGACACCGACCGCGTGCTCGTCGGCCTCCAGATCCGACCCCTGGATGGCGGCACGCCGCGGTGACCGCAGAGCCGTCGGGCCCTCGGTGGGCGTTGACGCTGTACGTCAACGGGGCTTCGCCACGCTCGACCGAGGCCATCGTGAGCGTCCGACGCATCTGTGACGAGGACCTTGCCGGACAGGCCGAGCTCACCGTGGTGAACGCGATTGACCATCCGGCCCTGATGAAGCGGGACAACATCTTGGCCCTGCCGACCCTGGTCAAGCACACCCCCGGGCCCCCGCGGCAGCTCGTGGGCAACCTGACGGACCTGGAACGGGTTCGCTCCGCCCTCGACCTGACCCCCGGGGTCGTCGACCGGCCCGACCTCGGTCTCCCTCCCGTGGTCGAGGGAGGAGCGGCGTCATGAACGCAGACGACTACCCCGCCACCGACCCGGATCTCGCCGACCTGGTCCAGCAGATCGCTTACCTCCAGGAGGCCTTGACGGCGATCAGCAGCGGTGGGGTCGACGCCGTGGTGCTGGGCTCTCCGGAGAACGAGCAGGTCTACACCATCACCAACGCGGACCGGCCCTACCGGGTGATCGTGGAACGGATGGGTGAAGGGGCGGCGACCGTCTCCGAGGGCGGGGTGATCCTGTTCGCGAACCCCAGGCTGGCTGAGTTCATCGGGGTCGCCCGCGACACCATGGTCGGTCGGGACATCACGGCATACGTCGACGAGGACCAGCAGGCCGTCCTGATCGGACTCCTCGAGATCGAGGCCAGCGAGACCAAACGGGCCGAGCTCACGATTACGACCACCGACGGCGGCCAGGTTCCCCTCCTCGTTGCCGCAACCGCAATCGATCTCGAAGGCGTACTCGTGCGGTGCCTGGTCTTCACCGACCTCACCATGCAGAAGCAGGTCGAGCTGCAGCTGGCTGAGAAGTCGGCGCAGGCCGAGCGGCAACGCGTCGCCCGGGAGGTGAACGACACCATCGTGCAGGGTCTCGTGACGGCCGAGATGGAAATCGACCTGGAGCGCTACGCCGAGGCTCGCAGTGCAATCGCCGCCACCTCCGCGCAGGCACGTCGCTGGATCGGTGAGCTCGCCGTGAACCACCAGGTCCAGCCCGGCACTGCCGTGCGGGCCGCCCCCGCCCGATCCGAACCGGAACCGCAATGACCGCGAAGCTGAACGTGCTGGTCGTCGACGACTCCGCCGACCTGCGCGAGCTGATCAGCATGGTGATCGACCGATCTCCCGGCTGGCAGGTCGTCGCCATTGCAGCTGAAGGCCAACAGGCTGTCGAGGTCGCCAGGGACCGCCAGCCAGACCTCGTGCTTCTCGACATCGCGATGCCGGTGATGGACGGGATGCAGGCGCTGCCGCTGATCCGGGAGGCGGCGCCCGAGGCCGTGGTCGTGATGCTGTCCGGCTACCCGTTCTCCGCGGCCGGCCAAGGTGCCCTCAATGCTGGTGCCCACGGGTACCTCGAGAAGTCAGACCTCGTGAACGGTCTGATTCCGCGCCTGGAGCGAATCATCGAGTCGAACCCTCAGCGGTCCACGCACTGAGGCTGGCCAGTTCACACGCCACGGAACTCAGGCGCCCGCTTCTCCTGGGCAGCGCGGATCCCCTCCTGCAGATCGGCGGTCGCCAGGGTGATCGGCTGGGCGAGTGCCTCCCACTGCACGCACGACTCGAGATCCTGGTGGCCACCCTCGCGCAGCGCGAGCTTGGTGTAGCGGCTCGGGATCGGCGCGGTGGCAGCGATCCCCGCCGCGATGTCGTCGACCTCCGTGGCGAACCGGTCCGCGGGAAAGACCCGGGAGACCAAGCCCAGCTGGCGGGCCTCCTCGGCGTCCACTGTGCGGCCGGTGAGCAGCAGCTCCCTGGCGTTGGCCTCGCCGACCGCGTTGGGCAACAGGTAGGTGGCCGCCATCCCCGGGTTCATTCCCAGCTTCACGAAGGGCGCCGAGAGCCTGGCCCCGTCGGCGGCGTACCGGATGTCGCAGGCGAGCGCGAGGCAGAGCCCCGCGCCGATCGCAGCACCGTTGACTGCCGCGATCGTGGGCACCTCCAGGGTGCGGATCGAGAGCCAGGCCCGGTAGAACGCCAGCATCCGGGTGCGCAGGTAGTCCACTTCGGCGTCCGGCTCGCTCGCGATCCAGCCGGTGTTGCCCCCCGAGCAGAAGGCGCTGCCCTCACCGGTGACCACTACGACGCGCACCGCCCGGTCGGCCGCCAGCTCCTCGATCGCGCGCACCCAGGAGGCCGTCATCGGGTCCGTCATCGCGTTGCGCTGGTCGGGATTGTCGAGCACCAGGCGGACGACTCCTTCGGACGGGCGCTCGACCCGGAGGTGCTCGGAGGGGCTCGGCGAGGCGTCTGTGGGCGGCATGAGCGGAGATTACCGCCGCAGAACACGCCTGCGGCCAGCGCCCGGCGCTGCGTGGATTGAGCGTGAATGTGGTCTAGGGTCGATTGAGGTTCAGCACCGAACCCCCGGCGGGTTTCCCCCGACGCTCCCGCCGAGACGACCAAAAGAATTAAGGAGGCCGTCATGGCGGAGACCTGGAGCGGCGAGTTCTACTGCGTGAAGTGCAAGGAGAAGCGCGAGGCGAGCGGCGAGGTCAGGGTCAACGACAAGGGCACCCGGATGGCAAAGGCCGTCTGCCCCGTCTGCGGCACCAACCTGAACCGCATCCTCGGCAAGGCCTGACACCCCTACCGACGACGATTCACGGCGGGATCCTTCCTCGGGAGGGGTCCTGCCGTCGTCAATTCACCGTCAGCGGCCCGATCGACAGGCCTGTGGACGGCCGTTTTCGCGGGACGCCCCACCCGGCCTAGCGTCCGCGCATGGACGATTTCCCGGGGCCCCAGCCCGCGCCTGACCTCCAGCTGGCGCCCGGCCTCCGCGTGGTCGGCCGCGGGAACGACCACCTCCAGATCGGGCTGTACGACGCTCGCCGGGTGCTGCTTCCCCGCTCGGCAGCCGCCGAGAGCACCCTCGAAGCACTGCTCGAACGACGCCATCTCGACCTCGACCACCAGACGGCCACGGTCCTCGACCGGCTCCAGAGCGCCGGTTGCCTGACCGCTCGGGACGAGGAAATCCGGCGTGAGCAACGGCGCCGACAGGGGCGAGTGGCGGTAGTGGGTGCGCTGAGGGGCCTCGACGCCGCAGGTCTGCTCGTCGCGGCCGGCATCACGGTCGTCGCCGTGACCGGCAGCGCCGACGTCGTGCTCGTGCTCAGCACCGGGGAGATAGCGCGGGACCTGCTCGACCCCCTGATCCGGGAGGGGACCAGCCATCTCGTCGTACGCCTGGTGGACGGGGCGGCGCTGGTCGGGCCGTTCGTCGTACCCGGTCTGACCGCGTGCGTGCGCTGCATCGACGCCCACCGGAGCATCCACGACCCCGACCACGTGGCGGTCACCAGCCGCTACGTCCGGGCGACCTCTCGGGCGCGGGCCGACGGCGTGCCGGACGTCGTCGACCCCGTCCTGGCCACCGTGGCGGTCGCCTGGGCCGTCCGGGACGTCGTCGCCCACCTCGAGGGCCGACGGCCGTCCACCTGGTCGCGGACGGTGTTTCTGGACGACGAACCCGCGCGCAGGCGGGAGCAGGACTGGTCCAGGCACCCCCAGTGTGGCTGTTGTTGGTCCGCGCACGGCCCCCTGTCAGGCACGATGGGGGTATGACGGCGCCTTGCCCGGGTGCCGGGGAGGGGGTGCTGCATGAGCGAGCTGCCGCGCAAAGCTGCCGCGCGCACCGCCAAGCTGGCCGCACTGCCCCTCGGGTACGCCGGCCGCACCGCGCTGGGCCTCGGCAAGCGCATGGGGGGTGCCTCGGCCGAGTCGGTGCTGACCGAGGTGCAGCAGCGCACCGCAGAGCAGCTGTTCCGCACCCTGGGTGACCTCAAGGGCGGGGCCATGAAGTTCGGCCAGGCGATGTCGATCTTCGAGGCTGCCCTGCCCGATGAGATCGCTGCGCCGTACCGCGAGCACCTCACCCGCCTCCAGGACTCGGCACCACCGATGCCCACCATGACCGTGCGCGAGATCCTCACCCGTGAGCTCGGCGCGGACTGGAAGGAACACCTCGTCTGGTTCGACGCCGAGCCCGCAGCGGCAGCGTCGATCGGCCAGGTGCACGAAGGCACCTGGGTCGACGGTCGCCAGGTGGCCGTGAAGGTGCAGTACCCCGGCTCCGCGGAAGCCCTGACCTCCGACCTGCGCCAGCTCAGCCGAGTGGCGCGAGGACTCGGTCCCCTGGTGCCGGGCCTGGACATCCGAGCCCTGATCGCCGAGGTGCAGGCACGCGCGATCGAGGAGCTCGACTACCAGCTCGAGGCGGAGGCGCAGCGCATCTTCGCCACGGAGTTCCGCGGTGACTCCGACATCGTCGTCCCCGACGTGGTGCAGGAGTCCGGCACCGTCCTGGTCACCGAGTGGATGGAGAGCACCGGATCGCTGGCTCGCGTCATCCGCGAGGGAACCCAGGAGGAGCGAGACCACTACGGCCTGCTGTTCGTCCGGTTCATGTTCGACGCGCCCCGCCGCACCGGTCTGCTGCACGCCGATCCGCACCCCGGCAACTTCCGCACGATCCCCAACGCTGACGGCACACCCGGCCGGCTCGGAGTGCTCGACTACGGCGCCGTGGCACGGCTCCCCGAGGGCCAGCTGCCGCGCTCGCTGGGTGCGCTGATCCGGATCGCGCTGATGGAGGACTACGAGCAGCTCGTCACCGCGCTGCGCGACGAGGGCTTCGTCCGCGAACGGATCCGCATCGACGCCGAGCAGCTGCGCGCCTACCTGGCGCCGTTCCTCGAGCCCGCAAGCGTCGATGAGTTCCAGTTCTCGCGAGCCTGGATGCAGGAGCAGTTCCGGCGCCTCAACGACCCGCGCAGCGATGCGTACGCCGCCATGCTGCGGCTGAACCTGCCTCCGGCGTACGTGCTCATCCACCGCACGTTCTCGGGTGGTGTCGGCGTCCTCAGCCAGCTCGGGGCGCGGGTGCCCTTCCGCGAGGTGCTGCTGGACTCGCTGCCCGGGTTCGCCGACTGAGGCTGCCGGTTTCCCCGGCTGACCGGGGAAACCTGCGCTTGGTGGGTGTTAGAACACTCGACAAGTGCATGGATCGCTCGACAAGTCGGCCGGACCGCCCGGTACGCCGCGGTCGGGAGCCTCACCACCACTCGGAGTCGAGCTTGCTCTCCATCGCGCGCAGGTGGGTGCGGGAGCACTCGTCGCAGTACCAGTGCTGCTTTCCGCGCTCGACCGCTGAGGTCCATGTCAGGGGTGGGTCGTCGGACTCGACGACGGTTCCGCAGAAGGAGCAGGTGACCACGCCTTCACGATAGGCATTCGGCTCCAGAATTGCCTGAACCCCGGGGAGGTGGTCTCCCCGGGGCTCAGGTGGGTGCAGTCGAGGTCCGTGTCCTCGCCATGGTCGCGTTACAGGACGCGGGCCACGGCGAGCCGCGCCTGCGAAGCGGCGCGCTCGGCCTGGCGGGAAACCCGCTCGGCCTTGTGCGACAGCCTCGCAGCCCTGCGCTCCAGCCGGTGTGCGGCAGCAGCGCGGCGTGCGCGACGGAGCTCCTCGACCTCGGCCTGGCGGGCCTTGTGCAGCTCTCGCGCCAGGTCGGTCTCCATGAGGCTCATGGTTTTCTCCGATCTCGGAAATTTGGGTGGTCATTGGTTGGTGGTCAGCAGCCCTAGGCGGCATTGACGGCGTCCTTGCGGGGCCGTCCTCGCGGGCGCTTGCGGGGGATCACCACTCCGGAGAGGAACAGCTCACCGCCCCAGACGCCCCACGGCTCACGCCGCTCGAGGGCGCCCGCCAGGCACTCGGCCCGGACAGGGCAGTCCTGGCACAGCGCCTTCGCGAGCTCCACGTCGCTGGGCGACTCGGCGAAGTACAGCTCCGGGTCGTTCACCCGGCACGGCAGCTCCGACTCGTCTATCGCTGACTGGTCGACAACGCTGATGCTCATGTCACCTCCTTGTGACTTCGTTCCTGTGTCGGTCGACTTGGTTTGAGAAACACAAAGGCCGCGGATCCCTTTCGGGTTCCGCGGCCTGGAGGCTGCCGATACTGAGAGTGATCTCAAGTGATCGGTGGACTCCAGGGGCGGTGACCCGTGAACATGCCAGCGGTGGCGCCGGTGATCGGGGACTTGACCTGGGCGTGGCCATCCACGCGGAAGAAGGCAGAGTTCTCCGCTGCGGCACCGAGGGTGGGCGCGACGAAGAGGACTCGCGTGGAGGACCAGGAGTCGTTGATGTTCTTCTTCATGTCGTGCACCTCCTTCGCTCGTGCCAGGGCCTGAGGCCCAGTGGTCGGTGAGAGGCACGCTACGCCGCGTCGAATCAGCAGCGCAAATGATTTATTGCCAACTTTCGAAAAACTTCAGACAGTCCGTCTAAGACCCGCGCGAAAGGGGCTTTTTCCGCCTCATCCGATGATCGACAACAGGTCTTCAGCGTACTTCTCGAGCTTGGCAGCACCGATTCCGTTGATGGACTGCAGCCCGCGCCGGTCGGTCGGCTTGACCTCGGCCAGGGCCTCGAGGGTGGCGTCGGAGAAGACCACGAAGGCCGGCACGCTCTGCGCCTCGGCCTGCTCCTTGCGCCACGACCGCAACGACTCGAACAGCTCCTCGTCGTAGGGCACCGGACAGTCGCCGCAGTAGCCGCGGTTGCGCTCCCGGGAGTTGGCCAGCGGGCGCTGGCACTGCTTGCATACCGCAGCCTTCTTGCCGCTGCGGCGTCCTGACCTGCCCGCCGAGGCGCTCTCGGGCCGGTCGGTGATCGACTGGGGCCGGAGGCCCTCGAGGAATCGCGACGGTTTGCGACGGGCCTGGCCGCCCGGGTTGCGGGCCAACGCCCAGGACATCCAGAGGTGTTTTCGGGCGCGGGTGATGCCGACGTAGAGCAGGCGTCGCTCCTCCTCCACCGCGGCGGGCGTGTCGGCGTACGTGATCGGCATCGAGCCCTCCTGCAGGCCGCAGAGGAACACCGCGTCCCACTCCAGACCCTTCGCAGCGTGCAGCGTGGCCAGCGTGACGCCTTCCGCGACGGGTGCGTGCTGCTCGTGGGCACGGCGGTCGAGCTCCGCGACGAAGCCCGCCAGCGTCGGGGCCACCTCGGTCGACGCGTGGTCGGCAGCCTGGGAGACGAGCGCCTGCAACGACTCCCACCGGTCACGGGCCTGGCCGCGCGCCGTAGGTGCCTCGGCTGACCACCCCATCCCGGAGAGTACGGCGCTCACGCGGTCGACCAGCCCGTCGGTGGCCCCCTCGCCGGCCCGCGCCTCGCCGCGCATCAGCGCCACCGCCTGGCGGACCTCCTGTCGCTCGAAGAACCTGGCCGCACCGCGCACCACGTAGGCGATGCCGCGAGCGGTCAGCGCTTCCTCGAAGGCCTCGGACTGCGCGTTGATGCGGAACAGCACCGCCATCTCGCGCAGGGGTACGCCGGCGTCCCGGAGCCGGGCCACGTCCTGAGCCACGGCCTCGGCCTCGTCGACCTCGTCGGTGGCCTCCCGCCAGCTCAGCGCCGGCCCGGCAGCGTTCTGCGCCCGCAGCTGGACGCTGGTGGTCGCAGAGCCCTTGAGCAGCGTGTTGGCCGCCTCGATCACCTGGGGCGTGGAGCGGTAGTTGCGCACCAGCTCGACGTTGACCGCTCCGGGGAACCGTGCCGTGAAGTCGGTCAGGTAGGAAGCCTGTGCGCCGGCGAACGAGTAGATCGTCTGGGCCGGGTCGCCCACCACGCAGATCTCGTTGCGGCCACCGAGCCACAGGTCGAGCAGCGCGGACTGGATCGGGCTGACGTCCTGGTATTCGTCCACGACGAACCACTTGTACTGGCGGCGTACCTCCGCGGCGACGCGGTCATCCTCGCTGAGCAGGGCGGCGCCGAGGAGCAGCACGTCTTCCATGTCCATCCGGCCCTGGTCGCGCTTGAGCTCCTCATAGCTGCCGAAGACGTGCGCAACGGTGCCTGCGTCGAGGCCGCTGACCTCCCGACCGCTCCGTGGGGCGAGCCGCTCGTAGTCGTCGGGCCGGACGTTGGTCACCTTGGCCCACTCGATCTCGCTGGCCAGGTCGCGCAGCACGGCCTGGCTCACCTCGACGCGGTTGCGCCGGGCGGCGCCCGCGACCAGCGGGATCTTCGACGCGGTCAGCTCCGGAGGCGCTCCGCCGTAGACCTTCGGCCAGAAGTAGCGGACCTGCCGCAGGGCCGCGGAATGGAACGTGCGGGCCTGCACGGCGCCCGCCCCCATGGTGCGCAGGCGTGAGCGCATCTCGCCTGCGGCGCGCGTGGTGAACGTGACCGCCAGGACCTCCATCGGGTTGTAGACGCCGGCGGCGACGCCGTAGCCGATGCGATGGGTGATGGCGCGGGTCTTGCCGGTGCCGGCACCGGCAAGCACGCGAACCGGGCCACGCAGCGCGGTGGCGACCTCCAGCTGCTCCGGGTCGAGCGAACTGAGTAGATCGTCCGCATGCATCGGAAATGTTCTCCGTCCCGGTGTTGTTGTGCTGATGACGAGCGTAGACGCGAGAGAGGACAACTGTGACCGCCGACCCCGGCACCGGTCCCACGACCGGCCCTGACAACGGGACCTTCACGATGTACACGACCCCGTGGTGCGGATACTGCCACCGCCTGCAGGGCCAGCTGGACCGTGAGGGCATCCCCTACGACGTGGTCGACATCGAGCGGGAACCGAGCGCAGCGAAGCTCGTGATGGCCGTCAACAACGGCAACCAGACGGTGCCGACCTTGGTGTACGCCGACGGCAGCGCCCACACCAACCCCTCGGTCGCGCAGGTCAAGCAGAAGCTCGCCGCGATCGCGGCCTGACTCGGTTGGGAGCGCGCGGCATGATGCCAGCGTGAGTCCTTCCCTCGACGACATCACCTGGCCCGTCCGCACCGATCGCCTCACCCTGCGTCGTCCCACTGCCGCCGACGCCGCGGCCACCTGGCCCTACCGCAGCGACCCGGCCGTCGCCGAGTGGCTGACCCGCCTGCCGACCGACCGGGCGGACTACGACGAGTGGTACGCCTCCCCCGACGTCATGGACAAGACCATCCTGGTCGGGTACGACGGCGAGATCGTTGGCGACCTCATGCTCGACATCAAGGACGGCTGGGCACAGCGCGAGGTCAGCGGCCAGGCCGAGGGAACCGAGGTCGAGCTCGGCTGGGTCATCGCGCCGGCGCACCAGGGTCGCGGGTACGCCACCGAGGCGGTCGCCGCCTTGCTGGCGCTCTCCTTCGAGGAGCTCGGCGTACGCCGCGTGATCGCGGGCTGCTTCTCGGTCAACGAGGCCTCGTGGCGGCTGATGGAGCGCCTCGGCATGCGTCGGGAGAGCCACACCCTGCGCGACGCACTCCACCGCGACCACGGCTGGATGGACGGCTTCCAGTACGCGATGCTGGCCGACGAGTGGCAGGCGCTCAAGCCCAGGTGATCGCAGGAGCGCGCAGCCTGGCGCACCGCGGCATGCCGCATTCGTCGGTCAGGTCGACCCTGACCGTCACCACGGGCAGTGTGGGATCCGGTACGTCGGCCAGCATCAGCTTCGCGCGACGGAACATCGCGAAGGTCTCGTCGTTTAGCTCACCCCACGTCAGGTAGACGAACCGCTCGCCTCGCTTCCCCTGTACGACGGGTCCACGGAAGTCGGGCCCGTCCTCGCGGTCCACGACCTCCACGTCGACCTCCCAGCGAGCGGACGCGGCGTCGGCCGGGACCAGCTCGACCGGGTCACGACGCACCTGCACACCGACGTGGATCTCGCGGTGCGATCCGCACGTTCGCCCGGGCAGGTGATGACCCTCGATGACGAGCCGCACGGGACTACCAGCGGCCCGGAAGGGCGCCGCCGTACCAGCTCTCGACCAGCGAGCGAGAGATCGAGACGCCTCCGGGGAGCACGAGCGTGCCGGCCTCGGCCTGGGCGCGCATCTCCTCGCGGGTGAACCATCTCGCGTCCTCGATCTCGGAACCGTCAACGTCGATGGCGGTCTCGATGGCGCGCGCGGTGAAGCCGACCATCAGGCTGGCCGGGAGCGGCCAGGGCTGGCTGCCGAAGTAGGTCACCTCCCCCACCCGGACGCCGGTCTCCTCCTCGACCTCGCGACGGACCGCATCCTCCATCGTCTCGCCCGGCTCGACGAAGCCCGCGAGCGTGGAGTAGCGGCCCTCGGGCCACGCCGGACTGCGTCCGAGCAAGGCCCGCTCGTCCGGGCTCCCGGATTCGCCGTCCGTGACGACCATGATCACAGCGGGATCGGAGCGCGGGAACTGGTCGCGACCGCAGTTGGTGCAGTGCAGCACGTGACCCGCCTGACGGGGTTCGACCCCGCCTCCGCAGCGCGGGCAGTGGCGGGTGGCCCAGAGCCACTCGGCCAGGCCGATGGCGTGCAGCACCAGCGGTCCATCGGCGATGGTCTCGTCGGCAAGCGACTGCACGACCGACCGCAGGACCTGCCACTCGTCCCGGTTGCCCGGGGCGGTGTCGGGGTCGACGATCACCGCGAAGTGCTCGACTCCGTCCCGCTCGCCGAGCAGGACGCGCAGGCCGTCAGGCGCCTCCTGTGGTGAGACCCAGGTGACGCGACCGTCGACCGGTCGGACCCGCGCCCCGGCGATCACCAGCACCCGGGTGGCGGGGTCTGCCCACCGCTCGTCCAGCCAGCGCTCGTCGTCGCGAAGCATCCCGTGGCGGTCGTGCGCGTGCTCGGACAGGGCCACATGCGGAAGCACCCGTGGCGTCTCCGTCACCGGCCCTCCCCCACGATCTCCTTCGTGATGTCTTCCGGGCGCCGCTCGAGCCACTCGGTGAAAGCCCGCTTGTCATAGGGCCGCCCGAGGAAGTCGGTGACCAGTTCGGCCGCGTCCTTGGAGCCGCCCGGAGCCAGCACGAGGTCGCGGTATCGCTGTGCCACCTCGGGGGCGAACAGGTCGTCGGTGTCGAAGGCGGTGAAGAGGTCCTTGGCGATCGTGAGCGACCAGGCGTAGGTGTAGTAGCCCGAGCCGTAGTCGTCCAGGTGGCCGAAGCCGGTGTGGAAGTGGCTGTCGGGCACCTGCTCGACCAGGCTGTAGCGACTGAAGAGGTCAGCCAGGGCCGCGCTCAGGTCAGCGGGTCGCTCCTGATGGAACCAGTACGAGATCGCGGCGTACGCCATCTGCGTGCGGGTCAGGAAGCCCTTGCCGAACTCGTCCGCGGCCCGCATCCGAAGCACCAGGTCCTCGGGGATGGGCTGCCCGTCGGCGTCGGTCGCGAAGCTGCGCAGCACGCCGGGGTCCCAGGCCCACTCCTCGAGCATCTGGGACGGCGCCTCGACGAAGTCCCACTCGGTCGCCACCCCGGAGAAGCGCACCCACTCGTTGCGACCGGCGAGGACGTGGTGCATCAGGTGGCCGAACTCGTGGAAGAGCGTGACCACATGGTCGAGCTCCATCAGTCCGCGCGCGAAGTTGCAGACCAGCACACCCTCGGGCAGCTTCCGTCCGAGCACGCCCGGCACCAGGGTGAACTGCGCGGCATGGTTGTACTTCCGGGCGCGCGGGTGCAGATCGAGGTGGATCCGGCCGAGGAGCTGCCGGTTCTCGGCCAGCCGCACGTCGTACGACGAAACGTCGGTGTGCCACGTCGGTGCATCGACCGGCTCGTACTGCAGGCCGAAGAGACGACCCGTGACGTCGAGCAGGCCCTGGCGCACCTTCCGCGCGTCGAAGTAGCGCCGCACCTCGTGCGCATCGACCCCGAAGCGTTCCCGCTTCACCACCTCGGTGTAGTGGCGCCAGTTGGAGAAGTCGATGACGTTCTCGCCCTCGGCATCGGCCTGCTCGAGCAGGGTCTCGATCTCACTCCGGGCGGCCTCCTCGGCCGCCGCTGCGATCTCGTCGATGAACTGCGGAATCTGCCGACCGTCGCCGATCATCTTGACCTCGGCGTCATAGCTCGGCCAGCCGTCGTAGCCGAGCACCGTGGCCTTCTCCTGGCGGACCTCGAGCAGCTCGGAGAGGACCGCGTCGTTCTCCGGCCACCCGATGCTGAGGAAGGCCTGCGCCACGCGGCGACGCTGCTCGGGGTCGCGGGCGTGGGTCAGGAACGGCAGCGTGTCCGGGTACTCGGTGCTGATTTCCACCCGTCCCTCGTCGTTGGCCGGGTGCTCGGCGACGTAGTCCTCGGGCAGGCCAGCCAGGGCCGAGGCCGGCACCAGCGTCGTGCGCCGGCCGTCGCGGATCACTCGGGAGAACTGGTGGGACAGCTCGCTGGCGCGGTTGTTCAGCTCGCGCAAGTGCTCCCGGGTGTCCTCGTCAAGGGCGACGCCAGCGCGCCGGAAGTCACGCAGTGCCAGCTCGAGCACGCGCCGGGCACCCGGTTCCAGTGACTCGGCGTCGAGCGAGGAGAGCTGGGCGAAGGCGTCGGCGTCGAGGTGCAGGTCGGTGTTGAACCTGCGCGCCTCGATCTGGAGTCCCTCGGCCGCCTGCATCACGTCGGCGTCTGGGTGCACGACGCTCATCAGGGAGGTGAGTGCGAACACCTCACCCAGCGCGATGCCCACGTCGTTCCACACGTGGAGGATGGTCTCGTCGCCGGCCGGGGCGGCCTTGAGCGCCGCGACCTCCGCGCCCGCAGCGGCGAGTCCGGTCTGGGCGCGCTCGGTCACCCAGCCCAGCCAGGCGTCGTCCCCCGTCGGCAGCTCCAGGGGCTGCAGGTCCATCGGCTCCATGAGCGCGACATTAGCCCGCCACCCCGCCACCCCGCCGCCTAGGCTCTGGCCCCATGAGCATCCACATCGGCGCCGAGCCCGGCGAGATCGCGCCCACCGTCCTCCTCCCCGGCGACCCCCTGCGCGCCAGGTGGATCGCGGAGACGTTCCTCGAGGACGCCACGTGCTACAGCCAGGTGCGCGGGATGTACGGCTTCACCGGCACCTGGCGCGGCGAACGCGTCTCGGTGCAGGGCTCAGGGATGGGGCAGCCGTCGATGTCGATCTACGTGAACGAGCTCTTCAAGGACTACGACGTGCAGCGGGTCATCCGGGTCGGCTCCTGCGGTGCGGTGAGCGAGCGGATCGCACTGCGTGACGTGGTGATCGCGTCCGGCGCATGCACCGACTCCTCGATGAACAGGCTGCGCTTCCACGGCCTCGACTACGCGGCGGTCGCCGACTTCGGGCTGCTGCGAGCCGCTGTGGACGCCGCCGAGGCTCGTGACGACGTGGCCAGCCACGTCGGCCTGATCTTCTCGGGCGACACGTTCTACAACCCGCGTGAGGAGCTGATGGCACCGATGGTCGCGCACGGCGTACTGGCCATCGAGATGGAGGCGTGCGCGCTCTACACACTGGCTGCGTCGTACGGCCGCAGGGCGCTGGCGATATGCACGGTCAGCGACCACATCGTCACCGGCGAGGAGACGACGTCAGCGGAACGCGAGCAGACCTTCGGCGCAATGGTCGAGATCGCGCTCGGTGCTGCGTCGGCGGACGCGGCGTCGTGAGTCGGGGCTAGGCGCCGGCAGGTGCCGGCGCGACGAACTCGGTGCCGTGAGCGGCGAACTCGGGCGCGTGAGAGACGTATTCAGTGTTCTGGGACGGCACGTGGGGACCACTTGCGTGTGACGGCATCCGGACGGCGCTGACGGCTTCCTGTCGTACGACGCACAGGTCGCCGCTGCTCTCGAGGATGGCGACTCCGTGCCCGTCGCTGTTGATGATCCGGCCCGTCACCCACTCGCCGAGCACGTTCACGCGGACGACCATGTTCTCGTCCTTCGCCCGGTCGAGGGCGTGGCCCACGGTGAGGAGCATGGTGGATCCGAACATGAAGTTCCCTTCGAGACGTTGACTCGGTGAAGTCTGGTGTACGAATCGCCGCATCGCACCTAAAGGGGATAAAGGGGGCATACTGGTCTACTCCAGTACGGTCCCCGCCAGCAGCTCCTCGAGAGCCGCTCGGTCCGGCAGCTCGGTCGGGCGGACCGTCTCGCCGCTGCGCACGTAGTGGAACGCCACGGCAACCTCCTCGACCGGAACCCCCATAAGCTCGGCCCAGGCCACCCGGTAGAGGGCGAGCTGCAGCGGGTCGGCGGTCTGCTTGCGGTTGGTCTTCCAGTCGATGACCAGCCAGCTGCCGTCCGGCTCGGCGTACACCGCGTCGATGCGGCCGCGGACCACCTGCCCGGCCAGCACCAGCGCGAAGGACGGCTCGACCGCGTGCGGGACCCGGTCACCGAACGGACCGGACTCGAACCGGGCGATCAGCTCGCGCAGGTCGTCCTCGTCGTCGATCCCGAGGTCACCGCGACCGGGCAGGTCGTCGGGATCGAGCAGCGCCTGCTGGCCGAAGCGCGACTCGACCCAGGCGTGGAACCGGGTGCCGAACCGTGCGGCGGGCGAGGGCTGACGCGGCATCGGGCGCGCCAGCTCGCGGGCGAACTGGTCGGGGTCGTCGCGGAGCCTGGCCACGGCGGTCGCCGAGAGGCTCGCCGGCACCGGGACCTCGAGCACACCGGAGCGGTCGGCCCGGGCCTCGATGAGGAGCCGCTCGAGCTCGGCGTCCCACTGCTCGACGGTCGCGGACTCGACGAGGTCGAGGTGCGCTGTCGCGTCGGAGGGCGAGGCCATGGCGGCACGCACGAGTCCGGCTGCCTCGATGCGGCGCTCGTGCTCGGCGGTGCGGACCGTCGAGGGCCAGGGCACGGACGTCACCTCCGCGTGCAGCGGGTTCGTGTCTCCTGGCTCCGGCGCGACGGGCCAGTCGACCGGCTGCCCGAGCTCCTCGAGCACCCGGCGCACGGTCAGCTGGTACGACGAGGGCAGCAGCGGCTTCTGGCGCGTCGGGCTCCACTGGTACGACGAGACCCAGAGCTCGTGCTTGGCCCGGGTGAACGCGACGTAGCCGAGTCGGAGCTCCTCGACGGCCTGGTGTGCCTTGGCCGCCTCCGACAGCTCGAGGATCGCCGGTTTGTCGAAGCCCCGCAGCTGTGGGACGTCGGCGGCATCGCCCCGCAACGGCGCGGGCAGCACCTTGCCGACAGTGGTCCACTGCGAGCGGGCCCTCTCGACCGGGAACTTCTCTGCGCACACACCGACCAGGAACACCGAGGACCACTCGAGACCCTTGGCACGGTGCACGGTCAGCAGCTTCACCGAGTTGGCCTCGGACGGCGTCGCCTGGTCGAGCCCACTGCCCATCTCGTCCTCGGCCTGCAGCCACGCCAGCAGGGAGGGCAGAGTCACCTGACCGTCGATGGCCTGGAAGTCGGCCACCGCCTTGACGAACAGGTCGAGGTTGTCGCGGCGAGCGGTGGCGGCCGGCGAGACCGACGAGGCGAGCTCGACGTCGATGCCGGTGGTGTCGATGATGCGCCTGACCAGGTCGAGCAGGGGCTCACCGACGTAGCCCCGGAGCACGCGCAGTTCCGCGGCGAGCAGCCCGAAGCGCACGCGGGCCTCCTCGGAGTAGTCGTGGTCACCCGGGTCCACGAGCGCGTCGTTGAGGGAGACGACCTCGGTCGGGTCGGCGCCCTCGACGGCACGCTGCAGCTCCTCCGCGACACTGATGCCCTCCTCGCGCAGCTTCTTGCCGGTCAGGGCCCGCGCGCGCCGGCCCAGCAGGGCGAGGTCGCGCGGTCCGATCGCCCACCGCGGTCCGTTGAGCAGGTTGAGCAGGTCGGCGTTGGCGGTGAGGTCCTGGAGCAACGACAGGGTGGAGACAACCTCCGACACCTCGGGCAGCCGCATCAGACCCTTCAGACCGACGATCTCGACCGGGATCTCGCGCGAGGTCAACGCGTCGAAGACGTCGGCCGCGTGGCTGTTGTCCCGCGTCAGTACGCCGATCTCGTTCCATCGGGGCTCCGCCATCGTGCCGTGGCTGGCGCGGACCTGCTCGGCCAGCCAGTCGAGCTCGTCGTTGTAGGTCTCGTGGACGACGGCCTGCACGGTTCCGGGCGCGGCGTCGTCCTTGGCCGTGAGCGGCGCCACCTGGTGGAAGGCGGTGTACAGCGGCTGTGCCAGACCGTTGGCGACCTCGAGGATCGTGGTGTCGGAACGACGGTTCACCGTGAGCGAGTACGTCGCGACCTCCGCGCCCGGACCGGGCGGGAAGAAGTCGGCGAAGTTGAGGATGTTGGAGACCGAGGCACCCCGCCACCCGTAGATCGCCTGGTTCGGATCGCCGACTGCCGTGACCGGGTGTCCTTGTCCTTCCTCACTGGTCTGCCCGGAGAAGAGGGCGCTGAGCATCTGGGCCTGCGCGACGGAGGTGTCCTGGTATTCATCCAGCAGCACCACGCGGTATTTCCCACGCTCGACGCGACCCACCTCCGGCTGGAGGCGTGCGAGCTCCGCCGCGAGCGCGATCTGGTCCGAGAAGTCCATCAGCCCGAACTGCGCTTTGAGCCGGCGGTAACCCTCGACGAGGTCAAGGATCTCTTCGCGCTCGCTCATCTTGTCGAGCAGCTTGGTGATCTCGGACTTGGCCCGCGAGGTGGCGAGGGCAGCCTCGAACAGCGGCCGCTGCTGGGCCTGCCAGGCGCGCACCTGCTCGATGGAGACAAGGTGCTCGTTCATCTCGCCGTCCAGGGCGAGCAGGTAGTCGATGGCGAACTTGGGGTGCTCGCTGAGCAGCTCGACAGGGCCGGTGTGCCGCTCGATGGCCCGCGCTGCGACCTGGTAGCGGGAGGCGTCGGCCATCACCCGGGTGTCGGGCTCGTGGCCGATGCGCAGCCCGTGCTCGGTGAGCAGCGAGGCGGCGTAGGCGTTGTAGGTGGAGACCACGGGTTCCACCCGCTCCGGCATCTCGTCGGGTTCGCCACCCGCGACCGGCCCGTCGAGGCCTGCTGCGGCCAGCGACGCGCGCACGCGTGCGGCCAGCTCGGCGGTGGCCTTGGTCGTGAAGGTGAGCCCGAGCACCTGGTCAGGCGCAACCTGCCCGGTGGCGACGAGGTAGACCACGCGTGCGGCCATCACGGAGGTCTTGCCAGAGCCGGCCCCGGCGATGACCACGGCCGGTTCGAGTGGTGCGCTGATCGCCTCCCACTGGGGTGGACTGAACTCGAAGTCCGCATTCATGAGCCGGCGCAGGTCGGCCGCGCTGTCGAACCGGATGCCACTCACGACAGCACCGAGCCCGAGACGTGGGCCGGGCAGAACGGCACGAACTCACAGCGCTCGCACAGGCTCGACGGATGGGCGGGGAACACCTCGTCGCGCAACGCGGTGGCGGCCTGCATCAGCTGGAGCTCGACGGGCAGCCGGCCATCGTCGTCCGCGGTCTGTGGCGCTTGCTCCTGGACCTTGAGCTTGCCGGCCTTCTCACGGCGGAGCTGCCACAGCTCCGCTCCCGCCGCTGACGCGGGCGCACCGGTCAAGTCGTCGACCGCTCCGTGGTTGACGGCATGTTGGTAGAGCCCGAGCTGGGGGTTCTCGACGAGCGACTTGTCGGTGGGTGGGTACTTTCCCGTCTTCAGGTCGACGACCACGACCCGCCCGTCGTCCTCGACCTCGAGGCGGTCGGCGTAGCCGGTCAGCACGACGGACTGGCCGTCGGGCAGCGTGACCTCCGCACGCATGTCCTGCTCGGTCGCGAGCACGGTGCGGGCATCGGGCCGGTGGTGCCAGTCGACGAGACGGGTCAACGCCTTGCGGACCTCTTCGTGCTCGCGACCCCGCGACCACGGGGTGCGGAAGCCGAGCTGGTCCCAGACCTCGTCGACCAGCACCATCAGCTCGTCGACGGTGCCGGGCGAGGAAGGCAGGTCGTTCTTGGCGACCCGGTCGGCGATCGCGTGGACCAGGTTGCCGAATCCCTGGGCCTGGCTGGACTTGCGCCCCCCGGCGGCTTCTCGCTCCAGGAACCACTTCGCCGGGCATTCGAGGAGCCCGGCGAGGGCGCTGGCCGAGAGCTCGACGGGCGCGTCGGCAGGTCGCACCGGCTGGGCGGCATGGCTCAGGTCGCGGGTGCCCCACCAGGTGGCCGGGTCCGCGGCAGGGACCAGGGGGCGACCGTCCGCCCGGGCCTCGCCCGCCAGTCGGGCCAGTCGCTGCACGGCGGCTTCGCGGAGATCAGGCGGGCTCTGGGAGTCGGCCGCGGTGCGTCGCAGCTCGCTGACGAGTCCCGGGAGCGACAACGGCCTGGGCGGGCGACCCTGCTGGTGACGAACCTCGCGGCCGAGCTCGTCGAGAAACCTCGAGGGCTGCTCCCCCTCGTCGTCGGGCGAAGCGACTCCGGTGACCACGAGTCGTTCGCGGGCACGGGTGCAGGCGACGTAGAAGAGCCGGCGTTCCTCGGCGAGCAGCTCTCGCGTGGTGGTGTCGGGCTGGAGCACCGGCACGGCGTACCGCTCGGCACCGATGCGGTCGGCCCGCAGCAGGGTCGCGCGGCGGCGGAGGTCGGGCCAGGCGTCCTCCTGGACGTGAGCCACCACGACGAGGCGCCACTCGAGGCCCTTGGACCGGTGGGCCGTGAGCAGCCGCACCGACTCCCCGCGGATGCCCCGGTCGGCGAGGGTGTCGGCCGGGATCTCCTGCGCCACGAGGGTCGCGAGGAACGTCGCGACGCTGGTGTGGCCGCGCTGTTCCTCGGCCCGCGCCGCTGTCTCGAACAGCGCACACATCGCATCGAGATCCCGGTTGGCGAGCCGCGCCGCCGCGCCACCACGCTGCACGCGTTGGCGCAGGTGCTCCGGCCAGGCCGTGCCCGACCACAGCACCCAGAGGACCTCCTCGACGGTCCCGGAGGCGTCGAGCAGGTCGCGCGCCCGTCGCAACAGTGCCGAGAGACCGGTGACCCGGCGGCGCACTGAATCGAGCCGACCGCCGTCGTCCAGCAGCCGCGCCGCATCGAGGACAGCCTCTCGGAGCAGCTCGGGGGACGGCCGCGGAGAGCGACCCTCGTCAACGGCCAGCTGCTTGTCTCGTTCGCGAAGGGCGCGCGCGAGCGAACGCACGTCGGTGGCGTCGAGCCCCGCGAGTGGCGAGAGGAGCAGGCCTTCGGCGGCGACCGGGTCGAGATAGTCAGGGTGGTCCGGGTCGTCGTTGTCGAGGTTGACGACTGCGCGAAGGGCGTCGAGCAGCGGACGCACGGCAGGCTCGCGCACCAGCGGCGTCTCGTCGCTGGCCACCTCGACGGGTACGCCGGTGCCCGCGAGCCCGCGCCGGAACACCGGGATCGACGTGCGACCCGACCGGACCAGCACCGCCATCTGCGACCACGGGACGCCGTCCTCGAGGTGGGCGCGTCGCAGCAGGTCGGCCACGCGCTCGACCTCGGCCCGCTCGGTGTCGTAGGTGACGACGTCGACGCGGTCGTCTCCACCACCGGCGACGGCCTCGGGACTGGTGAAGGCCCTCCGTGCCTCGGCGTCGATGCTCCCGGTCAGCGGCAGTCGGGCCGCCACCCGCTGGCTGGCCATCAGCACTTTCGGTCCGAACCGTCGGACCACTGAGAGCGCCCGGACCTCGGCCGTCCGGCCGTTGCCGCGACGGAACTGGTCGGGAAAGTCGAGGATGCCGCGCACCTCGGCCCCACGGAACGCGTAGATCGACTGGTGCGGGTCGCCGACCACGGTGAGGTCGGCACCGTCCCCGGCGAGGGACTGCAGGAGGCGGACCTGGCCGGGGTCGGTGTCCTGGTACTCGTCCACGAAGACGTGCGGGAACCGGGCCCGCAGCTCGGGCTGGTGGTCGTTCGCCTCGATCACCGCCCGCCGGATCAGGTCGGCGTAGTCGGTCGAACCCTGGGCGTCGAGGTTCTGGAGGTACTGCTCGAGGAACCATCCCGCAGCCACGAACTCCGGGAGGTTGTTCTCTTCCCCGAGCCGGCGAAGCGCCGTCGCGTCCAGACCCTTCTCACGGGCGCGCCCGAGCACAGCCGCGACCTCGTGGGCGAACCCGCGGGTCTGCGAGGCGCGCTGCAGCGAGTGCGGCCACTGCACCGCCTCGGGGCTCTCGGCCAATAGCTCCCGCAGCACGACGTCCTGCTCCGGCGCGCTGAGCAGGCGAAGCGGGCCGGCGTAGAGGTCGGGCGGGGAGTACTGCCGGATCAGGCCGTAAGCGAAGGAGTGGAACGTCGAGCACAGCGTGGTCGACGTGGTCCGGCCGAGGCGGGCGGTGACGCGGTCGCGGAGCTGCTCGGCCGCCTTGCGGCTGAAGGTCAGGGCGAGCACCGAGTCGGGCGGGGCGCCACGGTTCTCGACACGGTCCACGATCGCCTCGACCAGGGTGGTCGTCTTGCCCGTGCCGGGCCCGGCCAGCACGAGCAGCGGGCCACCCGGATGGTCGACCACGGCCTGCTGTGACGCGTCGAGCTCGGGCGCCCGGACGGTCCGCGAGTCCGGGCGCACCAGCCGGTAGCTCGTCTCCGTGGGTGTCACTGCACCACCCAAACACGTCACGCCGACAGGGGCTGCCAGAAGGCCTGCGGCATGTCGACGCGACCCGATGGGCGCAATGGAGTTCCCTCGTCGAAGTAGGCGGCCCGGGCCTCGTCGCCGTGACTGGCCGGCAGCGACCCGTCCGCACGTACGACGCGCCACCATGGCACGGGTCCTCCGTAGTTCGCCATCACCCGACCCACCATGCGGGGACCACCCTGACCCACGTGGTCGGCGATCGCCCCGTACGTGGTCACCCGGCCGCGCGGCACCTGCTCGACGGTGGCGAGCACCCGCTCGACGTACTCCTCCTGATCCACGCGCCGATGATGGCATCCACTTCTCGTCGATCGACCACCTGATCACCTGAGCATCCGCCGGCTCAGGGCATGACAGCGCCCCACCTCCCGTCGGGAAGGTGGGGCGCTGTTGCCTCAGCGGGCCGGTGAACCAATCAGAGGATCGGGTTGAACGGCTCGGTGCCGTTCTCCAGCTTCAGACCGGAGATCCCGGAGTGAGCCTGCGCGAACGCGAGCTCCTTGGCCAGGTCACCGATGTTGTTCGAAGCCGGAAGCGGGGCCAGGCCGAGCGTCGACAGGGTGCCGATGGCCTTGCCACCTGCGGACACGAACGCCGAACCCGAGTCACCCGGGATGCCGGGGGTCACGGTGTAGAGCGGGTGGCTCCAGCCGCCGTCGGCAGCGTCGTCGCCCAGGCTGATGCCGGTGTGGGGCGACAGCGGAGCAGCTCCACCACGCAGGCTCGAGTTGCCGTAGGTCCAGACACGGTCGCCGGCCTTGGTGCCATCGGTGTCGATGCCGGTCGGACCGCCCCAGAACGGGATCGAGGGGTTGACCTTGGAGACGTCGGCCGCATCGACCTTGACGAGGGCCAGGTCGTTGTAGGCGCAGGTGTTGGCGTCCGTGGTGCCGAGCGCGTGCTCGGTGATCCACGAGCTGTAGGCCAGCGTGCCGTGGCCGACGGCGGTGCCCTCGGACGCGAGGTTGCCGTCGTTGGTGAAGGTGACCCTGGTGCCCAGCGGGACGGACGCGACGTTGCAGCCGTTGGTGTCGGTGGCCTCGCCCTGGCCGGCGCAGTGGGCGGCATACCCGACGTAGACGTTGCCGGCGCCGTCGGTGTAGACGAAGTTGGCGGTGCACTGCGCACCATCGGTGTACATCATCGTTCCGGGGTGGATCAGCGCGGTGTCAGCGGGCGCCCACGAGGGGGCCGCCTGCGCGGTGCCGGTCGATGCGACGAGACTGGCGGCTGCGAGGAGAGCCGCGGCCACGATCGCGATGATGGTGCGAGACAGACGCATGGAGGTGGGCCTTTCGGGATCAGTGGGGCGCACTGGTGAGCGCCTTCAGAGTGCTCAACGCCACTGACGCATCCGAGTTACGGTCAGCAGTCGATTCGCGCTATCCCGTCATTCCCGGCTTCCAGCCGGCCCAAACCCGCCTCAGTACGACGGCTGCGAGGGGTCGATCTGGTTCACCCAGGCGACCACGCCACCGCCCACGTGCACGGCGTCGGAGAACCCGGCTCCCTTGAGCACGGCCAGGGCCTCGGCCGAGCGCACGCCCGTCTTGCAGTGCAGCACCACCGGCTTGTCCTGCGAGAGCTGCCCGAGGGCATTTCCGTTGAGGAAGTCGCCCTTGGGGATGAGCACCGAGCCGGGGATCTGGTTGATCTCGTACTCGTTCTGCTCGCGCACGTCGACCAGGACGAAGTCCCGGGTGCCTTCCTCGCGCTCCTTGAGCATCGACTCGAGCTGCGTCACCGAGATCGTCGATCCGGCGGCAGCCTCGGACGCCTCGTCGGAGACCGCGCCGCAGAAGGTCTCGTAGTCGATCAGCTCGGTCACGGTGGCGTTCTCGCCGCAGAGGGCGCAGTTGGGGTCCTTGCGCACCTTCAGCTTGCGCCACTCGAGCTCGAGGGCGTCGTAGATGACCAGCTGGCCGACGGCCGGGTCACCGATGCCGGTCAGCAGCTTGATCGCCTCGTTGACCTGGATCGAGCCGATGCTTGCGCAGAGCACGCCCAGCACGCCGCCCTCGGCGCAGCTCGGCACCATGCCCGGCGGCGGCGGCTCGGGGTAGAGGCAGCGGTAGCAGGGCGCGTCGGCACCTTCGAGGGTCGGCCAGAAGACGCTGGCCTGGCCGTCGAAGCGGTAGATGGAGCCCCACACGTACGGCTTGTTCAGGAAGTACGCCGCGTCGTTGACCATGTAGCGGGTCGCGAAGTTGTCGGTGCCGTCGACGATCAGGTCGTAGTCCTTGAACACCTCGAGCACGTTGTCGTTGTCGAGCCGCTCCTCGTGCAGGATCACGTTGACGAGCGGGTTCGCCTCCGCGATGGACTCCTTGGCGGAGACCGCCTTGGACTTCCCGATGTCGGACTGCCCGTGGATGATCTGGCGCTGGAGGTTGGACTCGTCGACCTCGTCGAACTCGGCGATGCCGAGAGTCCCGACCCCGGCTGCCGCCAGGTAGAGCAGTGCCGGGCTGCCGAGACCGCCGGCTCCGATGACGAGCACCTTGGCGTTCTTCAGCCGCTTCTGACCGGTCATCCCGACGTCGGGGATGATCAGGTGGCGGCTGTAGCGGCGTACCTCGTCGATGGTCAGCTCGTCGGCCGGCTCGACCAGCGGGGGAAGTGACACGACTGCTTCTCCTTGCATCGGTTAGATCAGGGCTCGAGCACCGCTGGGACCTACCCGCGGCGCTCCTCTGGACAACACCAGCCCTCTCGACCATGTTCCCTGCCGGGAGCGGGCTCGGTCCACCTGCCCGCGATCCGGACACCCTGTCCCCAGTCGAAGCCCCTCGTGCCGCGGGGGGCGGGCAGCGCTGCTTGTAGGCTGCGGAGCGTGAGCACGATGGAGGAACCGCGGCGCGAGCACCGGGCGGATGAGCCGGGTCCCGCTCCCGCCGGCAACGGCAAGGGCGTCCGGCTGCCCCGGCGGGCACGTCGCGCCCAGCTGCTGAGCGCCGCCCTCGAGGTCTTCGTCGCACAGGGCTACCACGCGGCCGCGATGGACGACATCGCCGAGCGGGCCGGGGTCTCGAAACCGGTGCTCTACCAGCACTTCCCGGGCAAGCTCGACCTCTACCTGGCGCTGCTCGACCAGTCGTGCGACCAGATCATCTCCGCCGCCGGGAAGGCCCTGGAGTCGACCGACGACAACAAGCATCGCGTGACCGCGACGATGCACGCGTTCTACGACTACGTGGCCGACGCCGAGGGCGCCTTCCGTCTCGTCTTCGAGTCCGACCTGACCAACGAGCCGGCCGTGCGCGCGAGGGTGGACCGCGTCACCATCGAGTGCGCCAAGTTGATCGCCCACGTGATCGCCGACGACACCGGGCTCCCTGAGGAGCAGTCGCAGCTGCTGGCGGTGTCGCTGGTCGGCATGGGCCAGGTGAGTGCCCGGTTCTGGCTCGCCGAAGGCGGGACGATCGACCAGGAGGAGGCGGCCGCGCTCGTCTCCGGCCTTGCCTGGCGAGGCATCGGTGGCTACCCGCGCACCGACGACCACCGCTGAGCCCGCCCGACCAGACGTCAGGTACTCCCTGACAGAATTCTGCCCAGAGCAACAAACGAAGTCCACAAGGAGGTCCTCCAGATGGAGGTCAAGATCGGCGTGCAGCACGTCTCCCGCGAGCTCACCATCGACACCACCCTCGACGCCGAGGGCGTCGAGGAGGCCGTGAACAAGGCCCTCGAGAAGGGTGCTGTGCTCGCACTCACCGACGCCAAGGGGCGGCGGCTGGTCGTCCCGGGCGACAAGCTCGCCTACGTCGACATCTCCACCAGTGTCACCGGGCAGGTCGGCTTCCGCGGCTGACCGAGTCAGGCGACGGGTTCGAGCTCGCGTTCCGGCTCGACGTCGTCCTCGGGCTCGTCGACCTTGCGGATCGTGGTGCGCAGCTCGCTGACGGGCATCAGTGCCACCGCCACGAAGGTCACGACCGCGATCAGGCCGGCGATCAGGAAGATGCGCCCGGTGGCGTCGGCGTACGCCGTCCGCACGATCGTTGCCACCCCCGGTGGCAGCTTGTCGAGGTCGAGCGAACCCGCGTCGCCGCTCCCGGAGACCGGGATGCCGGCCTTGGCCAGCCCGACGGCGATCTTGTCGGCCACGTTGCTCGCCAGCACGGCACCCAGTGCGGCCACACCGATCGTGCCGCCGAGCGAGCGGAAGAAGCTGACCGAGCCACTCGCGGCACCGACGTCGGTCACGTCCACGGTGTTCTGCACGACGAGGACGAGGTTCTGCATCAACGCACCGGTGCCGAGGCCCATCAGCAGCATGTAGGCGCTGAGGTGCCACATCGGAGTCAGGTGGTCGATCGTGCCCATCATGGACAGGCCGACCACGAGCACTGCGCCGCCGACGAGCATGATGCCCTTCCAGCGACCGGTGCGGGTGATGTACTGCCCGCTGCCAGTGGCGCCGACCATGTTGCCGACGATCAGCGGCAGCATCAGCAGGCCGGCCTGGGTCGGGGTGTGGTCACGGGCGACCTGGAAGTACTGCGCCAGGAAGACCGAAGCACCGAACTGTGCGACGCCGACGGCCAGGCTGCCGAGGATCGAGAGCCTCGTGATCCGGTTGGCGAG
The DNA here is from genome assembly GCA_963742785.1 of uncultured Actinomycetota bacterium. Taxonomy (GTDB): domain Bacteria; phylum Actinomycetota; class Actinomycetes; order Propionibacteriales; family Nocardioidaceae; genus Marmoricola. The sequence goes on along the minus strand of CAVUNI010000002.1, from coordinate 1,223,076 downwards.
GATCCGCGGCGGGACCAGCGGGTCGCTGTGACGACGCTCGACGAAGATCGCGGCGACGAGTGCGACCATGGCCGCACCGAGGAACTCGGCGGTCTGCACGGACCACCAGTCGAAGCTGTTGCCGGCGAACGAGACCCAGATCAGGGGCAGGCTGGCCGCGACGGTGATGAACAGGGCGCCCCAGTAGTCGATGCGCACCTCGCGACGGATGGTCTCGATGTGCAGGAACTTCTGCAGCATCACCAGACCGGCGAGCGCGAACGGAACGGCCACCCAGAAGCACCAGCGCCAGCCGGCCGTGTCGACGAGCAGCCCTCCGAGGAGCGGGCCGGAGACCGTTGCGACCGCCATGGTCGCCGCCATGTAGCCGCTGTAGCGACCACGCTCGCGCGGCGGGATGATCGAGCCGAGGATCGACTGCGCCAGGGCGATCAGGCCGCCCATGCCGAGGCCCTGCAGGGCGCGGGCCGCGAGCAGCTCGGGCACGTTCTGCACGGCGCCCGCGGCGAGGGAGCCGAGCAGGAAGATGACGATCGCGACCTGAACGAGGACCTTCTTGTTGTAGAGGTCCGAGAGCTTGCTCCAGATCGGGCTGGTGACGGTCATGGCGAGCAGCGAGGCGGTGACCACCCAGGTGTACTGGGTCTGGTTCCCGTCGAGCTGGCCGATGATCGTCGGCAGCGCGGTCGAGACGATCGTGGTGCTCACGATCGCGACGAACAGGGCCGACATCAGGCCGATGAGGACCTCGACGATCTCCTTGTGGGTCATCTCGTCCGCCGAGGAAGTGTCCTGGACCGGGCGGGAGATGGTGGTGTCAGACATGCGATTCCTTGCGTGAGTCCCCAGCAGGCTGAGGGAGAAGAGGTTGGTGGAGCAGCGTCGCCAGCTCGTCGAACATCGCCGTGGCGCGGGCGAGCTCGTCGAGGTCCCAGGCGCTGAGCCGGTCGGCGAGGGCGCCACAGATCGCGTCGCGGGCTTCGATGAGCCGCTCGTGGCGCCGGGTGGTGATCGTGATCAGCTCGGCGCGCCCGTCCTCCGGGTCAGGTCGTGCGCGCGTGACCCCAGTCCCTCGACCGTGCCTTGAGGGCCCGGCTGAACTGCTGCAGGCCGTCGAAGAGCGCCTGGACGGCCTCCGTGCGGTCGCGTTCGCGGGTCGGGGTGGTGGTCATGGACCAAGTGTAGAACAATTTGGTTGACTCAAACAACTAAATAGGATGTGAGACGCAACACCCCAAAACGGTCAGGAAGCCAGGCCGAGCTCAGCCATCCGCTTGGCGTGGTTCTCGGTGAGGCGGCTGAACATGCGGCTCAGCGCGGCCAGGTCCATGCCGGGGCGGTCCACTCCGCCGGCAAGCAGCGCTGCCAGCGAGTCACGCTCCGCGGCCACCCGCTGCGCCTGCGAGAGGGCCTCACCCATCAGGCGACGACCCCACAGGGCCAGCCGCCCGGCCACCCGGTGGTCCTCCTCGATCGCGCGGCGCACGCGATCGACCACGAAGTCGGACTGCCCGGCGTCGGCGAGGCTGTCGACGATGAGCTGGCGAGTCCCCGAGTCGAGGTACGACGCGATCTCCACGTAGAAGTCCGCAGCCAGGCCGTCCCCGACGTACGCCTTGATCAGGCCCTCGAGCCAGTCGCTCGGCGCGGTCGCGGTGTGGAAGATGTCGAAGGGGCCGACGAACGGCGCCATCGCCTTCATCGGGTCGGCTCCGAGGGCCGCGATCCGCTCCATCAGGGGCTCGATGTGGCCGAACTGCACCACCGCCATCTTGCCGAGCGCGAGCTTGTCCGGCAGCTCCTTGGCGAGCTTCGCGTCGTCGGTCAAGCGCTGGAAGGCCGAGATCTCGCCGTACGTGATCGCACCGAGCAGGTCGACCACCGCGGCCCGGTAGGCGGGGTCCTCGAAGGCGACGGAATCCTCCTCGGACACCTCGTGCCCGGCGAGCGGCGGAACGGGGTCCGCAGGCGAGGGTTCGGTCATGTCGGCAGCCTACCGATAGACTTGGGGCGAGGCCGCGGGCTGGATGCCCCTTGGTGGACCCGTGAACGACCCACTCCGGGCGGCTCGCCGTCGGCCCACAGAAGACTTCGAACCCACCGACCAGGACACGCCTGGTCAACACAGAACAGGCCACATCCTGACTACCTTCAGAGAGCTCGGGGTTCTCCCCGAGATCGCAGACGCCCTTGAGCGCGCAGGCATCACCACTCCCTTCCCCATCCAGGAGATGACCCTCTCGGTCGCCCTGATGGGCACCGACATGATCGGCCAGGCACGCACGGGGACGGGCAAGACCCTCGCCTTCGGCATCCCCGTCCTGCAGCGCGCGGTCGCCCAGCACGATCCCGACTTCGAGGACCTCGCGGCACCCGGCAAGCCCCAGGCCCTGATCGTCGCCCCCACGCGCGAGCTCGCCCTGCAGGTCAGCAAGGACCTCACCATGGCCGGCAAGGACCGCGGCATCCGCGTGCTCACCGTCTACGGCGGCGTGCCCTACGAGCCGCAGCTCGAGGCGCTGGCCACCGGCGTCGAGGTGGTCGTCGGTACGCCGGGCCGCCTGATCGACCTGATGAACCGCAGGTCGCTCGACATCTCCCACGTCAAGTCGCTCGTCCTCGACGAGGCCGACGAGATGCTCGACCTCGGCTTCCTTCCCGACGTGGAGCGCCTGCTCAAGCAGACCCCCGAGACCCGTCAGACGATGCTGTTCTCGGCCACGATGCCGGCAGCGATCGTTGCCCTGGCGCGCACCCACATGCGCCACCCGATGAACATCCGCGCCGAGTCGGCCGAGGACGACCAGATGGTGCCGGCCACAGCCCAGTTCATCTACCAGGCACACGACCTCGACAAGCCCGAGATGATCGGCCGCCTGCTCCAGGCCGAGGGCGCGGACCTGATGCTGGTGTTCACCCGCACCAAGCGCCAGGCCCAGCGCATCGCAGACGACCTCGAGGAGCGCGGGTTCAGCTCGGCCCCGCTGCACGGCGACATGGCCCAGGCCGCACGCGAACGTGCGCTCACCAAGTTCCGCGACGGCAAGCTGCAGGTGCTCGTGGCCACCGACGTCGCCGCTCGTGGCATCGACGTGGCCGGCGTGACCCACGTCGTGAACTACACCTGCCCCGAGGACGAGAAGGTCTACCTGCACCGCATCGGCCGCACCGGCCGCGCGGGTGCGACCGGGATCGCGATCACCTTCGTCGACTGGGCCGACCTGCACCGCTGGAAGATGATCAACAACGCCCACAACCTGCCCTTCGACGACCCGCAGGAGACCTACTCCAGCTCCGAGCACTTCCTGCACGACCAGGGCATCGCCCCGGGCACCAAGGGGCGCATCGTCCCGGAGGGCACCGTGGAGCGGAAGCCTCGCCCCGAGCGCACCGACGGCCGCGGTGGCAAGGGCGGCCAGGGTGGCCGCGGCGCCAAAAGCGGCGGCAGCGGTCGTGGTCGGAGCCAGGGCGCGGGCGCCGAGTCCAAGCCTGCTGGCGAGAAGTCGGGCGATCGTCCGGCACGCAGCCGCAACCGCAGCCGTCGCCGCACACGCGGTGGCCGGCCCGCCGCAGCCGGCGAGAACTGATCTGGTCGCAGGCCAGCGTCAGGCGGTGACGACGACCTTCGTGCCAACCGGCGCGAAGGTCCAGAGCCGGATCGCGTCCGGCTTCGCCTGACGGATGCAGCCGTGCGACTGCGGTGTGCCGAGATCGGCCAGCGTCTGCACCAGCTGGCCGTCCTTGGTCGGGATGCTGTGGAACCCGATGGCCGCGTGGTCGCCGCGGGTGAACCGCACGAAGTACTCCATCGTCCCGGAGTCGTCGACGCCCACCGCCCAGCGTGAGCGCGAGTAGACGGAGTAGGTGCCCGGCTCCAGGTTGTCTGTGACGCTGCCGGAGACCAGATAGGTACGCCGCACCTCGTCGCCGTTCTCGCCCCGGTCGACCAGCCAGACCCGCTGGTCACTCATGTCGAAGACGATGCGCCTGCCCCAGCCAGTGTCCGCGGGAAGGTCCGTTTCGGCGGGCTCCTGCGGCGTGACCTGCTCGGGGGCGGGGTTCGTCGACCGCGTCACCTCGGGGATGGTCACGGCACTGAGCGTCGCCTGGCTGGCGCCGCGCTCGTCTCCGGTCGCTGCGGCCGCCGGGGACTCGGTCGGCAGCACCCCGACCCCGCCGAGCACCGCGACCAGGGTGACCAGGAGCGCAGACCCGGCCGCGCACACCCGTCCGCGACGGAGTCGGTGCCTGGCCGGCCGTGCCATCGGTCAGGCTCGCTTCAGAAGTGCGGTCGCGACCTCTCGGTAGGCCTGGGCCCCTTTGTTGGTGCGCGAGGTCTTGAGGATCGAGCGCCCGGCTGCGGGGGCCTCGGCGAACCGGATCGACTTGGGGATCGGCGGCTCGATCACCTCGAGGTCGTAGGTGTCGGAGATGGTCTCGAGCACCATCCGCGCGTGGTTGGTGCGTCCGTCGTACAGCGTGGGCAGGACGCCCCAGACCTCGAGGTCGCGGTTGGTGAAGCGCTTGACGTCGTGCACCGTGTCCAGCAGCTGGCCGACACCGCGGTGCGAGAGGGTCTCGCACTGCAGCGGGATGAGTACGCCGGTCGCCGCGGTCAGTGCCGCCACCGTGAGCACACCCAGCGACGGCGGGCAGTCCAGCAGCACCCAGTCGTAGCCCTCGGTGTCCTCGACGGCCGTGCGGATGACGTACTCGCGACCGGTGCGCGTGAGCAGGTCGGCCTCGGCGCGGGCGAGCTCGATCGTGGCCGGGAGGAGGTCGACCCCGTCGTCGGTCGCGATGATCGCCTCGCTGGGGTCCATCCCCTTGGTGAGCACGTGGTGGACCGAAGCGTCGAGATCCTCGGGGTCGATACCGAGGCTGAAGGTGAGGCAGGCCTGCGGGTCGAGGTCGACGAGGAGGACTCTCTGACCCTGCTCAGCGAAGGCCGCCCCGAGGGAGGCAACGGTGGTCGTCTTGGCGACGCCGCCCTTCTGGTTGGCGACGGCGACGACGTGAGTGGCTGTCATCAGGGGCCATCATGCCGCACGGTTGTTCGCTGCCTCGGCAGGTGGCCGCTGCGAAACGGCCATGTCTCGACCTTTGGTCCTCAGCAGCGCGCCTCGCAAGGACTACCAGGTAGGACGGGGGCCGCCGAACGGCATCTCGAGCGCCTCCGGGCCGAAGCCCGTCACGTCCGCGAGCAGCCAGTCGTCGTGCAGCAGCAGGGCAGCCGAAGCGGGCCGCATCACCAGCCACAGCCATCGGCCGTCGGCCTCACCGGCGAAGACGGCGCGGGCCAGCACGTCGCTGGCCGTGAGGTCGGCGACGCTCAGCTCCCGCTCGAAGGTCGGGTTGTCGCCGGCATCGTCGACGAGCCACATCGGCACGGTCCGTCCCCCGGCCCGTACGCGGATCGAGGGTGCTCCGTTGCTGATCTGCGTCCCGGGGTCGTCGTACGACGTGCCGGCGCAGCGGGCGCCGAGCCCGATCCCGGGATCCTCCGAGACGATGGTGACCTCGACCTCGCCGTCGAGGTCACTGGTGCCGACCGTCGTCGTGACCGTCGCCCGCACCCGGTGTTCGGTGCCGACGCAGCCGAAGTCGGCGATCGACCAGCCCGGGCTCATCGGCCACGGGAGGTACGTCGGGATGTCGTCGATCCGGCCGACCAGCTCGGCAAAGGAGTCGTAGTCCGACACGGCCGGTCGCCAGAGCGGATCGATCTGCCCGTGCACCGAGCACGCGAACGCCGCACCCTCACCGGTGACCGGCGAGGTGCATCGGGGGCACGACGCGGCAAGCGGCACGGGACGAGGGTAGTAGACGACGAGGCTCAGGAGTTCCACTTCGCCACGACCGGGGACTCCCGCTCGTAGCCCAGCACCGAGATGGTCGCCGTACCCAGCAGGAAGAGCCGCCCTTCCTCGACCGGCTGCCCGATCCACCGAGCGGCGAGCGCCCGCGAGGTGTGGCCGTGGCTGAAAGCGAGCACCCGGCCACCCTTGGCCCGCACCTTCGCCACGACATGGTCCAGGCGGCGCGACACCTGCGCGGCCGTCTCCCCGCCGGGGCAGGGGTGCGTCCACACGGTCCAGCCGGGGACCAGCTCGCGAATCTCTGGGGTGGTGATGCCCTCGTAGTCGCCGTAGTCCCACTCCGTCAGGTCGTCCTCGACGTGTGCGTCGGGGAAGCCCGCCAGCTCCGCCGTACGCCGCGTCCGGACGCGCGGACTGGTCAGCACGAGATCGAAGTCGACCCCGGACAGGCGGTCGGCCAGCCCGCGGGCGACCTCCTCGCCCTCCGGGGTGAGCTCGACCTCGGTACGTGAGGTGTGCCGGCCGTCGCGGCTCCACTCGGTCTCGCCGTGGCGGATCACCCAGAGCTCGTCGGCCGACACCGGGCTACTCCGCGGGTGCTGCGTCGGGACCGGGCCAGTTCTTGTCCGGCTGCGGGACCGGACGTCCGGGCTGCTCGCCGCCCCGGGACTCCAGGTAGCTGTCCTTGGGGACCATCACCTTGCGGCGGAAGATGCACACGACCTTGCCGTCCTGGTTGTAGCCGACGGTCTCGACGTGGACCACGCCACGGTCGTCCTTGCTCTTGCTCTCCCACTTGTCGAGCACCCGCGTCTCGCCGTAGAGGGTGTCGCCGTGGAAGGTCGGCGCCACGTGCCGGAGCGACTCGATCTCGAGGTTGGCGATCGCCTTGCCGGAGATGTCGGGGACGCTCATGCCGAGCAGGATCGAGTAGACGTAGTTGCCCACCACGACGTTCTTGCCGAACTGCGTGGTCTCCTCGGCGTAGTTGGCGTCGAGGTGAAGCGGGTGGTGGTTCATCGTCAGCAGGCAGAACATGTGGTCGTCGAACTCGGTGACCGTCTTGCCGGGCCAGTGCTTGTAGGACGCGCCGACCTCGAACTCCTCGTAGCTGCGACCGAACTGCATCTCGACTGCTCCTTCAACCGTGCGGTGCCGACAACGGGCCGAGTCTGTCACGGGCCAAGATCTCGCTGAGAAGTGCCTGAACACCCCGCGGTTCGTGGTTCGGAGCACCCCGCGTCCCGACGTATGCTGCGCGAATGCTCGGCTTGCGCAGTCGCGCCGCCCAGGAGCCGGCAACGGAGTCAGACCCCGACTCCCCAACCGAATCCGGGGTGGCCACCCAGACCTCCAGCCAGCCCCAGTCCCGGACCCGCCAGGTCATCACCGTTGTCTTCACCCTGGCGATCACGGTGCTGTGGGCCTGGCTGGTGACGGTCGTCCTCGACGCCTCGAACTTCCCCGACCCGCGGCACGCGCTCACCCACCGCGTCTTCGACGCCCCGGCCGTGCTGCCGAGCATGATGGTCGTGTGGGTCTTCGTGCTCCTGGTGCTGGCCCTGGTCGGGCGGCTCTGGCTCGCGCTCGGCGTGGTCACGGCGATCACCGCCCTGCTGGGCGCCGTGAACGCCACCAAGCTCGACCTTCGTAACGACCCCCTCGTCCCGAGCGACGTCGTCTTCGTCGGCCAGCCGGACTTCCTGTTCGACATGGTCTCCAAGTCCAAGCTCGTCATGGGCGCACTCGGACTGATCGCCGTCGTCCTCCTTGCCTGGGGCTTCGGCTGGCTGGTCGCGCGGTTCTTCCCCGTGCTGACGAAGACCCTCCCGCGTCGTGGCGTGATCGCAGTGCGCGTGGCTCGTGTCGTGGTGGTGCTGATCTGCCTCGCCCTGCTGGCCCTGGCCAACAACTTCAACGAGCACGGCAACCCGTGGCGGGCGGCCTTCGACTCGACCGGCTTGCGCTGGCGTGCCTGGGACCAGCGGGTGAACTACCAGCGCAACGGGTTCGTCGCCGGACTGCTCTACAACACCCACGTCACCGCGATGGCCGAGCCCAAGGGCTACTCGAAGTCGGCGGTCGAGGCGATCGCGAAGCGCTACCAGGCCGAGGCCGCGACGATGAACCAGGGCCGCACCGCGACGATCGACAAGACCAACGTCGTCATCGTGCTCTCCGAGAGCTTCAGCAACCCCGCCTGGCTCAAGACCGTGAAGTTCCCGCGCGACGTGATGCCCAAGACGACCGCGGCGATGCAGCAGACAGTGTCGGGGAAGATGCTGGCTCCGGGCTTCGGCAGCGGTACGGCGAACACGGAGTACGAGCTGCTCACCGGCCAGTCGCTCAGCCAGCTTTCGCCGCAGCTGTCGGTGCCGTACGAGCAGCTGGTCTCGCACTACAAGGAATACCCCTCAGCCGTTGGCTACTTCCTCTCCCACGGCCACGACGCCGTCGCGATCCACCCGTTCTCGCCACGGATGTACGCGCGCACCCAGGTGTTCAAGACGTTCGGCTTCTCGAAGTTCATCACCAAGGACGAGATGAAGTACAAGGGCCGAGGCGGCGGGCGCTTCATCGACGACCAGTCCGCGTTTGACGAGGTCATCCATCAGATCGACACCCACGACAAGCCCGTGCTGGCGCACCTGATCACCATGCAGAACCACATGCCGTTCGGCGGGCAGTACGACGACCCGATCAACCCGACGTCCGGACTCCCACCGAGGTACGCCAAGCTCGCCGGTCAGTACGCCCGTGGGGTCGCCCGCACCGACGACGCGCTCGCAGAAATGTTCGCGAAGCTGAAGAAGTCGCCGGAACCGACCGCCGTGATCTTCTACGGCGACCACCTGCCCCCGCAGGTCTACCCGCAGAGCCTGGTGGAGCGCGAGGGGCTGCTGACCTCGCACCAGACGCCGTTCCTGATCTGGAGCAACCGCGCCCCTCTCGCACACAGCAAGCTGCCGACGACCAGCCCGATCCAGTTCATGCCCAAGCTGTTCGACGCCCTCAAGGTGCCGATCCCGCCGTGGTACGCGCTGCTCGACGACCTCGACAAGCAGATCCCGGCGATGGACACCGGCATCATGGTCAACCCGCAGGACAAGCGGGTGAAGGCCTCGCAGCTGACCCCGGAGGCGAAGAAGGTCCTCGCCGACTACCGGATGATCATGTACGACCTGAGCATCGGGAAGCGCTACAGCGAGAAGACGATGTACGGGGACACGCCCTAGACGATCCCGTGGAATCGCTTCGGGATGCGGACCAGCGGACGGTTCTCCATCAGCTTCATCTGGCTGCCCTTCGGTGCCCGGAAGTTGCCGGGCGGGTCCTCGGTCACCAGGGCGTCGAGCTTCTCGCCCGTCGGCGGCACGAACTCCGGCACCTCGGCGGCGTCCACCCCTGTCGTGATCCGTTCGAGGAGCTCGACGAGGGTGTCCCCACCCTGGCGCCACTGGGTGTCCCGCGAGCGCCCGTCGGCCTCCACCATCCGCTGGCGGTGGTCGGCGGCCTCCTGGAGGTGGTCACGGTCACCGAACTTCATGTGGAACATCCACAGGTCGGGGTCGACGACGTACGGCGTGCGGACGCCGTGCGTGCCGGCGCTCCAGTGCTCGGGGACCCACTTGATGGCGGGCTTGCACATCAGCGGCAGGAACTTGGCCAGCTGACGTTGCCCGATGAGCGGTTGTGAGAGGTCGAGGGGCGGCTCGACACCGACGTGGTGCACCACGTTGAAGCCGAGCGACCCCACGGCGTTGATGCCTTCGTCCGTCTTGGCCTCGATGTACTCCTTCAGGCCGGCCCAGCGTTCGGGGTCCGGGACGATGAACTCGTCCGTGTCGCAGAACAGCACCACGTCGTACAGCTCCAGCAGCGAACGACCGAGGTTGCCCACCATCGCCATCCGGGTGCTGTTGAACTTGCCTCCGCGGATCGGCGGGATGTGCAGCACGTCGCAGGGCAGGTCGTCGGTTGACCCGTCCTCGGAGTTGTCGTCCACGACGTAGAGGTTGTCGGTGCCGAGCTGGCCGCCGTAGTAGCCGATCCACAGCGGGAGCATCCGCCCCTCGTCGCGGCAGAACGTGATGGCCGCGATCCGTAGCGGCTCGTCCGGATCGCGCCGGGAGGGCGTCGACTCGGGCTCGGGCGTCTTGCGACGCAGGAAGCCGCGTACGCCGCTCACGGTCGCGCCTCTCCCTCATCCTTGGGGGCGGGCTGGGGCCGCCTCGCCCCTCGTCTGTTGCCCGGACGCTCCATCTCGTACTGGGCCATGAAGACCAGGCCGTCGAGGGCCGCCTCGTACTGCTGCTCGGCGCTCACCTTCTTGGTGTGCACGCCGGGCACCGGTAGTGCCTCGAGCTCGTCGATGTCGCCGACGACGCGGAGGTCCAGCTTGCGGAGCCGCGAGAGCTCCTTCTTCGACCGGCGGCGTACCCACCGCTCGTTGAGGCCCAGGGGAACCGACTCGCGTCCGCGCCTGACCATCCCCTGCTTGGCCAGCACGCCCTTGACCGCGCGCTCGTAGTCCCGCCGGTTGAAGCCGTCGGCCTCGAGCCGCTCGTTCAGGGCCCGGAGCACCATCGCCGACGCTGCGTCGATCCCAGGGTTGCTCCTGACCTCGAGGTCACACAGTCCCTTCGGGATGCCGGCGACACTCGCAAACCGGTCCCACAGCAGCGAGGGTGGCGCACCCTTCGGCGGCACCGTGACCAGCGTGAAGTGGTCGCGACCGACCGCCTCGGACCAGCGCTCGGAGATCCCGGAGATGCGCTGGTTGCGCCAGAACCATTGCCCGGGCTTCTCGGCGCGTTCCTCGTGGTGCACGGCCTCGAGGAACTCCTCCCACGTCTTCGTGCCACGGTTCTGCATCGACTCGGTCCACATCGCAGGGAGCGAGCGGGCCAGGTCGCGCGCGGTGAGCACGACCTGGATGTCGGAGTCGGCGAAGGCTTCCTTGATGATCTCGATCTTGGGTCGTTGCCGGGGGGCGAGAAACTCCATCGACACGATGGCGGTGCCCGGCCACTCGTTGATCGACTCGACCATGCGGCACCAGTAGCCGTCGGGTGCGAACGGCGGCTGGTCCGGGCTTCCGTGGTCGATCAGGTCGTGGACCGCGAGCACCTGGTGTCGCCAGCGTTCACACGCGAACAGGATGTCGTGCTCGGCAAGGAGTGCGCGGTTCCGGTGCAGGACGTTCTGGATGAAGCTGGTGCCGGATTTCATCGCTCCGATGTGGAGCACCACCCGCTTCGCCACACCGGGGAGCATAGGCCCTCGGCTCAGGAGCCCCCGCCGCCGGCCTTCCGGCGATGCATCTTCGGACCGGCACCGCCAGTCACCTCGGAACCGTGGGCCTTCTCCTTGACAGGGCCGTCCTTGGGCACGCCGCGGTCGTTGGACTGCTTGCGCTCGAGTGCCTCGCGCATCTTGGCCTTGAGGTCCTCGTTGCCTGACTCAGCCATGCGTTCCTCCCGGTTGCGGTTATTGCCCCACCCTCGCACGGCCTCATGCGACGGTCGAGTGCTTTACCCGGTCTCCCACGTAACCGGCACACCGTGCGGCGCAGCTCGTCCCAGGATCTGCCGCTCCCCGCCGGGCCAGGTGTTCATCACGACGAGGAACTCGTGGTCGCGGTCGGGCTGTCTCCGCGCCGGCTCGAGTGAGAGGTGCACGAACGGCGAACGGTCGGTCGCCTGCTCGCCGAGTTCCTCGATCCGGGCCGCCGTCCGCTCCTGCTCCTCGGAGGGGAGGTACTGCCACATCACGCTGTGCCACAGGACGGTGGTCGCCCCCTCCTGGAGCACAACGCCGTCGGCGAAGTCCGCAGCACCTTGGCGGCGTACGACTGGAGGGTTGGCGCGTGCGAGCTGGAGTGCGCCACGGAGACGGTCGAGCCGGTTGGTCTGGTCGGGCCAGACGTACGCCGTGAGGGAGAGCCTGCCCTCCGTGGTCGCGACGTCCACTGGCGTCAGGTCACTGCCCACAGCCTCGACGACGTGCATGCCCGGCCAGGGCGCGAGGTGGTTCCCTCGCCACGCGGGACGCAGCTGCACCGGTGACACCTCGGCACCGAACCGTGATCCCGCCGCGTCGACGTAGCTGAACCGGTCGGCCAGCAGGTTCAGCCCACCCGAGGAGCCAATCTCGAAGAGCCTCACCGGCGCACGCAGCTGCTCCGGCAGGTGCAACAGGCCGCCCATCAGCGCCGAGGCCCGGCCGACCTCGTTCGTCTGCGGCGGCCGGTCGAGCCACGCGCGCACCGCCGTACTGTCGCGGTCGAGCAGCTCGATGAACGCCGGCACGCCGTGCGTGGACTTCCAGTGGCCCCCGACGCTGGGGTAGTACGCCGCCAGCCCACCGGCCCGCCGCTCCAGCACCAACCGGTGCACGCTGCCCAGCAGCCTCAGTGCGAGCGCCGAGGGGCCGGAGTCATCCTCGTGCCCGCGCAGCACCCGAGCGGTCGGTCCCTGGTTCTCGATGTCCTCTGCGAGACCACGGAGCAGCTCGGCGTACATGCGCGAACCGAGTGCCGCACACGCCGCGCCCTGCTGCCTGAACGCCTCCCCGGCCTGCACAACCCCAGTCTCACACCGGCCCCCCCACCACTCCACGGCCGCAACCGCCCGGGCGGCCCAGCTTGCTGGTTCAGCTTGTCGAAACCAGGTCGCGTGAGGTGTCGGCCCACCGTGACCACCGCTGGTTGAGCCTGCCGAAACCACGCTGCCTGAGGTGCGCACCCACCGTGACCACCGCTGGTTGAGCCTGTCGAAACCACGTTGCCTGGGGTGCGCGCCCACCGTGACCACCGCTGGTTGAGCCTGTCGAAACCACTCATGGGTCCGATGGTTGGTCTTAGTTATCGATGAGCGTGGTGTCCGTAGGCGTCTGGTTGCGGTGCTGTTCCCCGACCTCTTCGTCCAGCGCACTGCCACTCAGCTCGACCGTCGTGGTTGCGGCCGGATCGGTAAAGATTCATATGTCCCTCACCGCTCCTGGGTGGTTGAGGAGCGAGCGCCAAACAGCGCTTGTCCTGAGGAGGTCGCGCAGCGACCGTCTCGAAGGGAGCGTCTCGAAACCACCTGCTCAGAGTCTCCAAGAAGGTTATCCACATTCTCGAATCTGTTGTCGAAACTGTCGGTGCCCACACCTAGAATTGCTCCATGGACACGACCACCACCCTCACCCCGGCCGAGGTGATCGACCGTGTCCACGCCGCCCGTGCCACCGCCCACCACTCAGCCGTCGAGGAGCTCCAGCTCGCTGTCGCCTGGGCTCTGTTGCACCCGTGCCCGGCCGACGAGTTGCCCGCCGACTGGGGCGAGGCGCACCCTGTTCAGCGAGACCATCACCCCACTGGCAGGAGTTGGTGCGCCGCTGGTGGCTGAGTTCGCGCCCGCGGAGCTCGCCGCCGCCCTCGGCATCAGCCTGGACGCGGGCCGGCAGCTGGTCGCCGACGCCCTCGAGCTGACCTACCGCCTCCCAAGGCTGTGGGACCGGGTCCTCGAAGGCGTGGTGCCGGTGTGGCGGGCCCGCGCGATCTCCCGCGAGACCCACGACCTCGGGGTCGACGCGGTCGCGTTCGCCGACCGGCTGATCGCCGCCACCCCCGGCAAGGTCAGCCAGGTCGACGCCACCCGACTGGTGGAGGAGGCCCGGGTCTTCTACGACCCCGACCGCGCCATCGCCGACGAGGAACACGAACTCACCCGCCGCGGGGTCTGGCTCAGGCACCGCGGCAACCCCACCACCACCGACGTGGTCATGACCCTGGAGACCCCCCACGCCCTGGCTTTCAACGAGACCGTGACCGTGCTGGCCGCCGAGCTGCACACCCTCGGCGACACCGAGGACCTCGACCACCGACGCGCGACCGCGGTCGGGATCCTCGCCGACCCCCAATACGCCCTGGACCTCCTGACCCGCCCCGAAGGCGGCACCCCCACCACGCGTACTGGTGCCGGCGCCGGGGCGATGAACCTGTTCCTCCACCTCACCCCCAACGACCTCGAACGCGACGCAACGGGCGCGGTGCGCCATCGAGAAGCTCGGCGCCGCCACCACCGCCCTCCTCACCGAATGGCTGACCCGACACACCGCCGCGGGTGGCAAGGTGCTGGTCCGCCCGGTCCTCGACCTCGCCGATGACCGCGCCGTGGACCAGCACGACCCACCCCAGGCGATGCGCGAACACGTGGTGCTCCGCGACGCGTTCTGTGTGTTCCCCGGCTGCCGCCGCGACTCCCAGAACTGCGACCTCGACCACATCACCGAGTACATCCCCATCGACGACGGCGGACCACCCGGACAAACCCATCCCGACAACCTCGCCCCGCTGTGCCGCACCCATCACCGCATCAAGACCTTCACCACCTGGGTCTACAAGCGCACCGACGACGGCACCTACACCTGGACCGCACCCACCGGACACCAATACGACGTCCACCCCTCACCGCGCCAACCACCGCGAAGAACCTGACACCCCCGCGACCCCGGCCACCCCCCGCCGGGGCCACAGCCATGCCTTGCAGCCCGATCAGGTGGTTTCGACAAGCTCAACCAGCGGTGGTCGCGGTCCGCGTCCACCTCACGGAGTGTGGTTTCGACAGGCTCAACCAGCGGTGGTCGCGGCCCGCTTCCGGCTCACGCAACGTGGTTTCGACAAGCTCAACCACCGGTGGGCACGGTGGTCAGGAAGCGAGCGGACGTGGTCACACAGGACGTACCGCCTAGCCTCGTCCTCATGGGTGAGACCCCGAGCATCTACGAGTGGATCGGTGGCACCGAGGCGATCGGGCGCTGGCTGAACACGTTCTACGACGAGGTCGAGCGTGATGAGCTGCTGGCGCCGGTGTTCGGGGGCGTGGTCACGGTCGAGCACCGCGAGCACGTCACGGCGTGGTGGGCCGAGGTGATGGGTGGTCCGGCCGTGTACACCGAGGGGCTGGGCGGCTACGAGCACATGCTGGCCAAGCACCGGGGGCTCGAGATCACCCCGGAGCAGCGGTTGCGGTTCGTGACGCTACTGAGTGCGGCCGCCGACGCGGCGGGCCTCCCTGACGACCCGGAGGCGCGCTCCGCGCTGATGTCGTACGCCGAGTGGGGCAGCCGGCTCGCCGTGGAGAACTCGGCAGCGGACGCCCAACCGGTCGAGCGCGCGCCGGTCCCCCGCTGGGGATGGGGCGAGGCTCCGCCGTACCAGCCCTGAGCCCTCAGCTCTTGAGCTGGTAGTCCTTCAACAGCGAGCGACCGATGATCATCTTCTGGATCTCGGCCGTGCCCTCGCCGATCAGGAGGAACGCGGCCTCGCGGTAGAGGCGCTCGATCTCGTACTCCTTGGAGTAGCCGTAGCCGCCGTGGATCCGGAAGGACTGCTGGACGACCTCGTTGCAGTACTCCGCGGCGAGGTACTTCGCCATCCCGGCCTCGACGTCGTTGCGCTCGCCGCGGTCCTTCATCCGGGCGGCGCGGACCATCATCGCGTGGGCGGTCTCGACCTTGGTGGCCATCTCGGCGAGCTGGAACAGGATCGCCTGGTGCTGGGCGATCGGCTTGCCGAACGTCTCGCGCTGCTGGGCGTAGGAGATGCCCAGCTCGAAGGCGCGGTTGGCGACCCCCACCGCGCGGGCCGCGACGTTGACCCGGCCCACCTCGATGCCGTCCATCATCTGGTAGAAGCCCTGACCCGGCTTCTCGCCGAGCACCTGGCCGGCCGCGACCTCGTGGTTCTCGAAGACCGCCTCGGTGGTGTCGACGCCCTTGTAGCCCATCTTGTCGATCTTGCCGGGGATGGTCAGGCCCGGGGCGGTCTCACCGAAGCCGGGCTCCTTCTCCACCAGGAAGGCCGTCATGTTCTTGTAAACGGAGTCATCGCCCTCGTCGGTCTTCACCAGGACAGCGACCAGGTTGGACGAGCCACCGTTGGTCAGCCACATCTTCTGGCCGGAGATCTTGTAGGACTCGCCATCCTTGATGGCCTTCGTCTTGATCGCAGAGACGTCCGACCCCAGACCCGGCTCCGACATCGAGAAGGACCCCCGGACCTCGCCGGTCGCCATCTTGGGCAGGTACTTCTTCTTCTGCTCCTCGGTGCCGTGCTGCCGGATCATGTACGCCACGATGAAGTGGGTGTTGATGACACCCGAGACGCTCATCCAGCCCCGCGCGATCTCCTCGACGGCGAGCGCGTAGGTCAGCAACGACTCGCCGAGACCGCCGTACTCCTCCGGGATCATCAGCCCGAAGATGCCCAGCTCCTTGAGCCCTTCCACGATCTCGGTCGGGTACTCGTCCTTGTGCTCGAGCTCGGTTGCGACCGGAAGGATCTCCTTCTCCACGAACTGGCGGACAGCGCCGATGATCTCGGTCTGGATGTCGCTGAGACCTTCGGTCTCGCACAGGCGAGGCATGCTGTGTCCTTCGCTATTCGATGTCTGAGGGCGGAGCGAACGGTACTGGTGGGCGCGGCGCCGTCGCCATGACCCAACTCACGTCGAGCCTACGGCTCGATCGGCGGCGGTTGTTTCTCGGCGTGCTTCCCCCGCAGCAGCACGTGCCGCAGCAGCGGGAACCTGCGCGACAGGCCCAGCCGCAGGCCGGGATCCTCGTGCTCCCTGCTCCAGGCCAGCTCGTGGCGCAGCTTTCGCCGCTCGTGACGAAGGTCGCGTACGTCGTGCAGCATCCGGGCCGCGAGCTCCACCGCCACCTGGGCGACTTCGCTGTCGGTGACCGAGTCCGGCGTACGACGCTCGGGGAGGTCTTCGGGCACCAGCAGCGACTCGAGATCGCCGATCACGTCGAACCCGTGCTCGGCGATGTAGTCGACCGCGTCGCGCCCGCGGACCCGACACTCCTCGATCCGCTCCTCGGTCGGCCAGAACGGATCGCCCTTGCGCGGCACCAGACGCTCGTCGGCGAGGAAGCTCCTGATGTAGGTGCCCCGGTCGATGGCGGAGTTGAAGTCGCCGAGGTGGAAGTTCATCCGCCGCAGCGTCTCGGCCTCGGCCACACCCATGGAGGCGTTCGGAAAGCTCTGGGCGAGGTCAACGGAGCCGGGGTCGACGCCGATCAGGCCGGCGAAGCGGTCCCAGATCAGCCGCTTCGGCGCCCCGGCACCGGGGAGGGGCAAGATGTGCACACGCTCGGCCGGGAACGCGGGTGACCACCGCTCCAGCACCCGCCGGATGTCAAGAGTGCGCCAATTCCAGACGCCGCCGCTGTCGGTGGCCTCGACCTGGCTGTAGTCGGCCATCGGCCGGGTGTCCCGGTTCTTGATGCTCTCCTGCCAGCTCGCGGTGAAGAGTCCCAGCGGTTCACGGGCCGTGACGACGAGGTGCACCTCGGCCGGCGCCAGGTCCTCGACCACGCGCTTCGCCTGCTCGGGCGATGCCGCGGCGAAGAACTCGTGACTGATCAGCGACCTACTCGGCCACGCGGCCACGTCTTCGCGCAGCCGCTCCCAAGCGGCCCGACGGTGCTCGGTGTACTTCTCGAACAAGGGGTCCTCACGGACGATGCGGCTCGCCCAGAGGTGCTCGTAACGGCCCTCGCCCGGCAGCCGAACCCCCTGCGCCTCCAGGGCGGCGCGGTTGCCCCACATGATCGTCTGGAGGTACGTCGTGGCCGTCTTGGGAAGCCCGACGTGCAGGTAGACCCGTTCCGCCATCGTCTGTCGCGCCGCTCAGATCGTCCGGGTGTACTTCTCGACCGCCGCGGCGATCTTCTCCTGGTCCTGCGCCGCGATCGGCAGGAGCAGCTGCTCGACGAGGTCGGTGATCTCGGCCAGCCGGATGTTGAGCTGGCGGCACTCCTGCACCTCGGCCTCGAGCTCGTCGAGGCGTTGCTGCAGCTCGTCGAGACGGTCGCCGGCCACGGCACGCGCCATCCGCTCCACGGCGCGGCCCTTGAAGCCGCGCCGCTGCCCGCCGGACGTCACTTCCGCCATTCCGCCACCAATCGCGTCACCGGACGGTCCGTCTGCAGGAACTCTCGCGGACTGGACGTCACCTCGACCTGAGTGCTGTGCACGATAACTGCTCCGGCCTGTTCCATCGTCTGGGCGACGCGCTCGGCGTGCTTGGGGCGGAGCCGGTCGCCGCGCCCCTCGGGCACGTAGCGCTCCTCGTCGGGACCCAGCACGCAGAAGTCGGCGTACAGCCGTCCCCCAGCGCCGAGCGACATCCTCGCGAACCGCGCGAGCGCCTCGACGCCGCGCTGGTCCGTCGCGTCGACGAGGTGGTTGGCCATCACTGCGACGGGACGCTCGAAGCGCGCCACCGTGGCACCCCAGGCCATCACCGACCGGAGCTCGTGCAGGCTCATCCAGCCGAGCTCGAGCTGCGAGCCCTCCTCGGCGGCGGCACGTCGTACGGCGTTGGAGGCGCCCCATGCGTAGTCGAGACCAAGCGTCGGGACCCCGCGCCGGGCGAACCAGAGCGCGTCGACGCCCCGGCCGGTGCCGACGTCGACGAGGTGGGCGAGCTGGTCCTCCTGCTCGGCGACGTATTGCGCGAGCGGGCTCGGCGACACCTTGGGCATCTTCTCGCGCAGGGTGCTGTAGCGCCGGTCCCACTCGTTGCGCATGATCCGGCCACCGCGGAACCACCCGTTGAGCCGGCGGTACGTCGTGCGCGGGGTCGCGAAGTGGAACGCCGGATCGGGCACCTTCCACCCGGGGCCGTACGTCGCCTCGAGCAGCTTCTCCGGCCTTGCGGGCGCCGGGAGCGTCCGATCCGCGAGGGTGCAGGTGCCGAGCGGGAAGATCCACTCCTCCTCGAACGGGGTGCCGATCTCTCCCATCAGGTAGAGCAGACCGTCCAGGAAGTAGCCACCGAAGACGTCGAGCCCCCGGATCCCGCCGTCGGCCTCGACCACGTTGACCTTGAACGCCGCGGCGCTGTAGCGGTCGACGGCGTAGCCGCGCTCCCGCAGGTCGCGCTGCAGCCGGTAGGACTCGCGGATGACGTCGAGCGGGTGCGTGTGCCGGCTGACGTAGCCGAGGTCGACGTCGTTGTCGTGGCCGATCAGGTTCTGCTCGCGGACGGCGCCGAGCAGGGTGCCGTACGCCGGAAACGCATCGACCCCCAGCTCGTGGAGGACAGCGAGGACCCGCTCCGTCGAGTCGAGCAGCGGCTTGACCTGCTCGTCGTCGCGGGTGTCGAACATGGTCGAGATCCGGTTGGACTTGTCGAGGCCGAGGGGTCGTCCGGCCGCGTCGACGACCGCGATCCGGGTGTCCTTCGTTCCCAGGCGCACCTCCTCGTCGAAGGCGACGTGACCGGAGACGTGCTCGACCACGGACAGCTTCGTGGTGCCGTCGAGGAACCGCTTGAGCATCGGCGGCCAGACAGCGAGGCCGTCCTCGGTGTCGCGCACCGTCCAGAACGACCAGATCCGCCGGCCGTCGAAGAGCACGTCGACGACGGTGTCCTCGCCGGCCTCCAGGTGGACGCCGACCTCGTCGACGCGGTCGACCCGCACCCGATCAGCTCTCGACGAACAGGTTGGCCCGGGTGAGGTCCTCGTCGAAGTCGACCTCGACGATGTGGAACTTGGAGATGTCGAGAGCCTCGATGCGCAGGCCGTCCTTCTCGATGCCCAGCTCGATGCCGCGCTCGAAGTAGTCCTGGTCATCCACTTCGGCGAGCCGCGTGAGCAGGGTCGCCTTGTCCTCGGCGGCGATGAAGTTGATCCCCACGGCCTCACCGAGACCACCGACCACCTGCTTCGAGAGCTCCTTGATGTAGCCGTCGTCGTCGAGGGTGTACTTCACCTCTTCCTCGGCCACCGACTCGGTGTTCACGCACACGAAGCTGCGCCCGGTCTCGATGTGTTCCTGGAGGAGGGGCAGCACCTGCGGGTCGAAGACCACGTCGCCGTTGAGCCACAGCACCCCACCCGGCTGGGAGAGCTTCAGCGCCTTGAGCAGGCTCTTGGAGGTGTTGGTGGAGTCGTAGACCTCGTTGTAGACGAAGGAGATGTCGGGCATCGCCTCGATCACGAGGTCGAGCTTGAAGCCGACGACTGCGGTGACGAACACGTCCGCGCCGTACGCCGTCCGCAGTGCGTCGACCGCCCTGCGCATGATGCTCTCGCCGGAGCGGAGCACGGTCAGCGGCTTGGGGTGCGGCCTGCCGAGGCGGGTCCCGAGCCCCGCAGCGAGAATCACGACCTGCTTGGCCACGACGAACTCCTTGTCTGGCTCTTGGCTGTTCTTCGACGTCAGGCGATTTCGCAGAGCCTACCGATGGTCGCGTCTCCCTCCCATGCGGAGGCGCGCGCAACGACTAGGGTTCCGCTCGTGAGCACCACACCCCCGCGCGTCTTCGCGGCCCGGTTGGCCGGGCTGCCGGTGTTCGACCCCCAGGGTGACGCCGTGGGCAAGGTGCGCGACGTCGTGGTGGTGCTGCGCTCCGACGTACGACAGCCGCGAGTGGTCGGCCTGGTGGTCGAGGTGTTCGGACGGCGCCAGATCTTCGCGCCGATGACGCGGGTGACGAACATCGACGCCGGCCAGGTGATCACGACCGGCCTGCTGAACATGCGCCGCTTCGAGCAGCGCTCGACCGAGACCCTGGTGATCGGCCAGATGCTCGACCGCAAGGTGCACGTGCGAAGCACCGGCGTGGAAGGTGTCGTCTTCGACGTGGCCATGGAACAGGCCCGCACCCGCGACTGGGTGCTCGCCCGAGTCGCGCTCACCGAGGGCGGGAAGAGCTTTCGGCGCCGGCCCCAGACCCACGTCGTGGAGTGGGACGACGTCGAGGGCCTGCAGGAGCGTCAGGACAACCAGGGCGCCGAGCACCTCGTCGCCTCGCTCGCCGACCTGCGTCCCGCCGACGCGGCCAACCTCATCCACGAGCTGACACCGCAGCGACGCGGCGAGGTGGTTGCCGCGCTGGACGACGAACGGCTGGCCGACGTGCTCGAGGAGCTGCCCGAGGAGGACCAGGTCGAGATCCTCGAGCACCTCGACTCCGAGCGCGCAGCCGACATCCTCGAGGAGATGTCGGCCGACGACGCCGCGGACCTGATCGCGGACCTGCCTCCGGAGACCGCTCGTCAGCTGCTGGAGCTGATGGAGGCCGAGGACGCCGAGGAGGTCCGGCGGCTGATGGTCTACGGCGAGGAGACGGCCGGCGGGATGATGACGCCCGAACCGGTGATCCTGCCGCCCGACGCAACCGTCGCCGAGGCGCTCGCCCATGTCCGCAACGAGGACCTGACGCCGTCCCTGGCTGCGCTCGTCCATGTCTGCAGGCCCCCGCTCGAGACACCGACGGGCAAGCTGCTCGGAGTAGCCCACATCCAGCGCCTGCTTCGCGAGCCGCCGTCGACCCTGGTGGCCGGCGTGCTCGACACCGGCATCGACTACCTGCGCCCCGAGGCCACGATCGAGGACGTGTCGATGTTCCTGGCCACCTACAACCTGGTGGCCGCACCCGTCGTCGACGAGGAAGGACGCCTCCTCGGCGCTGTCGCCGTCGACGACCTGCTCGACCATCTGCTGCCCGAGGGGTGGCGCGACCGCAAGATCGGAGGGAGGTGACCCGGAATGGTCGACAAGCCTGACAAGAGGCCCGTACGGCGGATCGCCGACAAGCGGCGCGAGGGACGCGACCGCCATCGGCAGAAGGACGCCGAGGAGCGCGCGCGCCTGGCACGGCTGGACACCCCTCGCGAGGTGCGACGGTCGCTGGTCCGCCGGCCGACCGTGAAGCAGGACGCCTTCGGCATCTTCGCCGAGCAGTTCGCGCGGTTCATGGGCACCGCCCGCTTCCTGATCTACATGACCCTGTTCGTGCTCATCTGGATCGGCTGGAACTGGCTGGCGCCGCCCGACCTTCGCTGGGACGACTACCCGTTCATCTTCCTGACGCTGATGCTCAGCCTGCAGGCGTCGTATGCCGCGCCGTTGATCCTGCTCGCCCAGAACCGGCAGGAGGTGCGGGACCGGGTCATCAACGAACAGGACCGCCAGGCCAACGCCCGCGCGCACGCCGACATGGAGTTCCTGGCCCGCGAGGTGGCCTCCCTGCGGATGGCCGTGGGCGAAGTCGCGACCCGCGACTTCCTGCGCTCGGAGCTGCGCAACCTGATCGAGGAGCTCAACGAGGACCAGACAGAGGACGCAGCGGACCACGCCTCTGACCGGCATCGTGGCGGCACGTAGGCTGGGACCATGACTTCCCCTGCAATCGACCAGATTCAGGCTGCGCTGGCACGGGTCAACGACCCGGAGATCAAGCGACCCATCACCGACCTCGGCATGGTCGAGAACATCGACGTCGACGACACCGGCAAGGTCGCCGTCACGGTGCTGCTCACGGTGTCCGGCTGCCCGATGAAGGACACGATCACCCGCGAGGTGACCGCCGAGGTCACGAAGGTCGAGGGCGTCACCGGCGTCGAGGTGGTGCTGGGCGTGATGACCGCCGAGCAGCGCGCGAGCCTCCAGGAGCTGCTCCGCGGTGGCCAGGCCCAGAAGGAGATCTCGTTCGCCCAGCCCGGCAACCTGACCAAGGTGATCGCTATCGCCTCCGGCAAGGGCGGCGTCGGCAAGTCCTCAGTCACCGTCAACCTCGCGGTCGCCATGGCCAAGCAGGGCCTCAAGGTCGGGATCGTCGACGCCGACATCTACGGCCACTCCGTTCCTGCGATGCTCGGCATCGCGGACTCCCGGCCCACCCAGGTCGAGGACCTGATCATGCCGGTGCCGACCTCGAGCGGCGTCTCGGTGATCAGCATCGGGATGCTCAAGCCGCGCCGCGACCAGGTGGTCGCCTGGCGTGGCCCGATGCTCGACCGGGCCCTGGTCCAGATGCTCGCCGACGTCTACTGGGGCGACCTCGACGTGCTCCTGCTCGACCTCCCGCCCGGCACCGGCGACGTGGCGATCTCGCTCGGCCAGCACCTGCCGAGTGCCGAGGTGCTCGTCGTCACCACCCCGCAGGAGGCCGCCACCGAGGTCGCCGAGCGCGCAGGCACGATGGCCTCGATGATGCACCAGCGTGTCATCGGCATCGTCGAGAACATGTCCTACCTGCCGTGCCCCCACTGCACCGCCGAGGGCAAGGAGCACCGCCTCGAGGTGTTCGGCAGCGGCGGTGGCGCCCGCGTCGCCGCGACGCTCGGCGGCCGCTTCGGCTACGACGTCCCCGTGCTCGGCAGCATCCCGCTCGACATCAGCCTGCGCGAGGGCGGTGACGTCGGGAAGCCGATCGTCGAGTCCGACCCGACCGCACCGGGGGCCATGGTGCTCACCGAGATCGCCCGCAACCTGGCCGGCCGCGGCCGCGGCCTCGCCGGCATGCAGCTGGGGCTGAGTCCCACCTCGAAGGCCTGAGCCGCGGTGTTCGGGATCGGCCTGACGGAGCTGGCGGTGATCGCCTTCGTGGCCGTGATCGTGTTCGGTCCCGAGCGCCTTCCCGAGTTCGCCCGCCAGGCCGGTCGGTTCGTCCGGCAGATGCGCAACCTCGCGCAGAGCGCCCAGAGCCAGCTGCGCGAGGAGCTCGGTCCCGAGTACGCCGACCTGAAGCTGACCGACCTCGACCCTCGACAAGCGATCCGCAAGCACATCCTCGAGGCGATGGAGGACGACTTCGAGGAGCCGGAGCCGCTGCCGGCGTACGAGGTGCTGGGGCAGGACGAGCGTCCGCCGTACGACCAAGAGGCGACCTGACGCGCGTCTGGACTGGTCCTGTCCGGCCCTTCGGGGCTATGGCGGCCCTCTGGGCGCTGTGCCATCATCCCCACGCTGGCCATCACAGCAGTCCCGAGGGGTTCCATGAGGCGACGGTTCTCACGCGTCATCGGCGTGGCGTTCGCCGCACCCTTCCTGCGTCGAATCGGTTTCCACATCCGTCGACTGACCAGCAACGTCGATCGAGGCTTCTTCCTGCGACTGTTCTTCGGCCTCTTCGGGATCGTCGTGGTGGCAGCACTGCTCGTCACCGTGATCGAAGGACCACGCCACAGCGTCGGTGAGTTCTTCTCGACCTTCGGCAACGGCGTCTACTGGGGTGTCACGACCGTGATGGGGTCGGGCGACTCCAGGTACGTCGACTCCCCCGGCGGCTTCGTGATCTCCTGGCTGCTCGTGCTCTTCGGGGTGGCCATCGTCGCCTCGATCACCGGAGCCCTGGTCGGCTTCGTGATCGACTTCATCCTCAAGGAAGGACAAGGTATGGGTGCGTCTGGCTATCGCGACCACATCGTGGTGTGCGGTTGGAACTCGACAGCACGCGACCTGATCAGCGAGCTCCGCGGTGACGAGTACGAGCACCGGCTCGTGGTCCTCCACCACAGCGAGAAGAACCCGGCCGGTACCGACGCCTACTTCGTCAGCGGCGACGTGACGAGCACCGACGACTTGCGGCGAGCCGGCATCGAGGAGGCCATGGCGGCCGTCGTGTGCCCGGCGGACGCCAGCAACGAGGCCGACATGCGCTCGATCCTCACCGTGATGGCGATCGAGGCCATCGCACCCCAGGTGCGGACCGTCGTGGAGGTGAACAACCCGCAGCACGTCGACCACTTCAAGCGGGCGAACGCCGACGAGATCATGGTGACCTCGCGTATCTCCTCGCGGCTGCTCGCGCGTTCCTCGCTCTACCCCGGCCTGGCGGAGATCGTCACCGACATCGTCTCCGGCGGCGAGGGGTCGGAGCTCTACCGGATAGCGCTGCCCGACGAGTTCATCGGCCTCTCGGTCGATGAGCTCTCGGCACGGCTGCGTGCCGAGCACTCAGCGACGCTGCTGGCCATCGGTCGTGACGGCCGCTCCCACGTCAACCCGTCTACCGACTTCCGGTTGGAGCGAGGCGACGACGCCGTCGTGGTCGCGGAGTCGCTCGGGACCCTCGCGCCTCTCGAGATGCAGAAGGACTGACCGACAGCCGGTAGGTCAGCCGGTCTTCATCAGCCGGTCTTCGCGTCGAGCCCGACCTTGATGTCGAACGTCTTCCCCTTGCGCTCGACCGTCAGGGTGACCTTCTCCCCCGGCACGTGCGTGCGGATCGCGACGACGAGGTCGATCGAGCCGCTGACCGGCTTGCCGTCGACCTTGCGGATCACGTCGCCGACCTTGAGCTCGGCGTCGGCGGCAGGAGTGCCCGGGCTGATCGACTCGACCGTGGCGCCGTCCAGCTTCTGGGTGCCGCGCACGTTGGCGCCGATGACGGGGTACTGCGCCTTGCCGGTGCGGAGGATCTGCGCGGTGGTCACCTGAACCTGCTCGATCGGGATCGCGAAGCCGACGCCGATGTTGCCGCCCTGGTCGGAGGCGACCTGGGAGCCGAGCGACGCGATGGCCGAGTTCACTCCGACCACCTGGCCCTGCAGGTTGACCAGCGGGCCCCCGGAGTTGCCGGGGTTGATCGCGGCATCGGTCTGCACCGCGTTGATGTAGGAGTTGTCGTTCTCATCCTCGCCGGTCGTCACCGGGCGGTCGACGGCGCTGACGATGCCGGAGGTCACGGTGGCGGAAAGGCC
Source organism: uncultured Actinomycetota bacterium (assembly GCA_963742785.1). Classification (GTDB taxonomy): domain Bacteria; phylum Actinomycetota; class Actinomycetes; order Propionibacteriales; family Nocardioidaceae; genus Marmoricola. Next base: position 1,197,760 of record CAVUNI010000002.1, on the reverse strand, counting down.
CAGGGGCGATCCGATGGCCACCACGGTCTCGCCCACCCGCATCTGACCGGCCGAGCCGATGGCCGCAGGCTTGAGGTCCTTGGCCTTTGCCACGTGCAGCACCGCGATGTCGTAGACCGTGCTGCGCCCGACGACGGTGGCCTTCATGTGTTCGCCGTTCTGGTCGATGACCTCGATCGGGCCGTCGTCCTCGTCGGCCTGGGCGACCACGTGGTTGTTGGTGATGATGTGGCCCTTGTCGTCGAGCACGAAGCCCGAGCCGGTGGCTCCCTGGTCCTTGCCTTCGTACTCCGCGACGATCTGGACCGTGCTCGGCAGCACCTTGGCGGCCACCGCCGCCACGCTGTCGTTGTCGGCGGGCAGCGGTGCCGCGGTGCGTCGCTCCACCGAGAGCACGCCACCGGGCGAGGAGTCGTTGTCGGTGATGAACGAACCGGCGATCGCGCCGCCCGTGAGACCGAGCACCAGCGCGACCACCGCGACGGCGGGCAGCATCCACGCGGGGACCTTCGCCCTGGACGGGTTCGACGCCTGCTGCTGACCGCTGACAGGGTACGGCTGGGTGTGCGGCGGGTACGACGAGTAGCCCGGCGCCTGGTAGTTCGGGTCATAAGGCGGCGGGTAGGGACTGGGGTGTTGCTCCCCTATCGGCACGGTCGGCTCGTCGGGGTCGTACTGGGTCACACGCCTATCTTGACCTATGCACCCTTATCGGGCTCGAGTTGGTCTCAGCACCGGTCGGGGACCCGACCGGGCCCGGGCTCGGAAGCTCGCCGCGGATCGTCGCCGGCGAGGGCCTTGTCGGCACGTCGCCGCGGCCTGCGGGTCCACCCGCGACGGTCACCAGGCCCAGCAGGCAGGCGCTCACGGCGCCACCTCCCACGAGCACGACCGTCGTGCGGCGGCGGCGGGACCGCTTCTCGATGGCGTCAACCGTGGCCCACGCGTCCACGGCGTACAGGGAACCGAGCAGCTGCGGCGGCGGGTCGATCGGCGCCGGTCCGTGGAGTGACCCGAGCTGACGCTTCGTCCAGCCCTCGTGCTCGACCAGGCGCCGGCAACCCGGGCAGGAGAGGACGTGCGACCAGGCCCGCTCCTCCTCAGCCGGGGGGAGCTGGCCGTCGACCAGGGCAGATACCTTGCTGCCGATGTGACCACTCAGGGACAGCATCACCGCACCTGTCCGGCGAGGCCGTGTCCGAGGAGGGGCCCGGCGAACCGGGTGCGACCCGCACGCGGGGCGCGGTGGGCGAGTGCGGCGCGCAGCTGGGCGCGGCCGCGGTGGATGCGGGAGCGGACGGTGCCGAGCTTGAGACCCAGCACGTCGGCGATCTCCTCGTAGCTGAGGCCCTCGACGTCGCAGAGCACCACGGCGGCGCGGAAGTCAGGGGCGAGCGAGGCCAGAGCGGCCTCGACGTCGGCGTCGAACATCCGGTCCAGCTGCGCCACGTCGGGGGTCGGCAGCGCGCTCGGCAGCCGGCCTGCTGCCTCGTCGCTGAGGGCGTCGAAGCGGATCCGCTGCTTGCGGCGGGCCTGGTCGAGGAAGAGGTTGGTGGTGATCCGGTGGAGCCAGCCCTCCATGGTGCCCGGGGTGTAGGTGTGCAGTGAGCGGAAGACCCGAACGAACACTTCCTGGGTCAAGTCCTCGGCGTCGTGGCTGTTGCCCGTGAGCCGGTAGGCCAGGCGGTAGACGCGCGCGGAGTGGTCGGTGACGATCTGCTCCCAGCTCAGCTGGTCGGTCGCCGAGTCGAGCACTGGATCGCTCGAAGCAGCGCCGGAGACGTCGTCGGAGGGGTTCACCATGACTCCACGCTAAGGACGTTCCCTGAGACAGGGCTGAGCGCAAGCCAGCAGCCAGCCCAACGTTTCCTCACGCCCCGAGAACGACCCAGCCGCCGGGGTTGTTCCCGCGGCTCGTCCCGCGCCGTGCCTTGCCATGCCAGCGGGGTCGGTGCGCGGTAGGGTCCGGTGCATCTGAAAACGCACGTCAGGAGACCGTCATCGTCGCCCCAATGAAGCCCGCGAGCTGGACCTACAGCGAGGAGTTCGTCGCCGAGGACGAGATCCTGGCGGCCGCACGCGCGCGCGCCGAGGAGGTCGGCGTCGTGCCGATCGGCTCGGGAGCGGGCGCGGCGCTGCGCCTCCTCGCCTCCGTTCTCGACGCGCGCGCGGTCGTGGAGATCGGCACCGGCACGGGTGTCTCCGGCCTCTGGCTGCTGCGCGGGATGCGTCCTGACGGCGTGCTCACGACGGTCGACACCGAGGCCGAGCACCAGCGACTGGCCAAGCAGGGTTTCACCGAGGACGGCATCGCCTCCCAGCGCTTCCGCCTGATCCCGGGTGCGGCCCTCGAGGTGATCCCACGGCTCACCGACGGTCACTACGACCTGGTGTTCTGCGACGGCGACAAGCAGGAGTACTCCGACTACCTCACCGAGGCGCTGCGCCTGCTACGTCCCGGCGGCGTGGTGGCCTTCGACAACGCCCTGTGGCACGACCGGGTGGCCGACCCGGCCCAGCGTGACGCGGAAACGGTGGCCATCCGCGAGCTCGGCAAGACCGTGAGCGAGCACGAGTCGCTGGTCCCGGCGCTGCTGCCGGTCGGCGACGGGCTGCTGGTCGCCAAGAAGGTCTGGACTCCCGAGGTCTGAGGTTTCGACAGGCTCAACCAGCGGGATTGTCGTATGACGGCACCGAGACGAAGCCTTCGGGCCCACCCGCGACCGCGACGACCTCGCACTCCTCGATGAGCACCGGCGCGGAACCGACGATCTTCGAGCCGGGTGACTCGGCCGCCGTCTCGCTGAACGACTCCTGGAAGGCGGCCCGCGCCGCGTCGTCGACGAACACGTAGCAGCCCTCGAACCACTCGCCGGGTCGCATCCGCCAGGTCTTGAAGCGGAGTCCCTCGCGCTGCTCGAAGCGCGCGTGCGAGCTCCCGGCGACGTACTCACGCAGCTCCTTCTCGACGCCGTCGGGCGCGTTGGCCAGTGACCAGCGAACGGTGAGGGCGGAAGCACTCATGCTCGTACTCCTTCCAGTGGCTCGGGTCGGCCGAGCCAGTCGAGCAGCAACCGGGCGCCGAAGCCGGTCGGCCCCTCGGTCCATTCGTAGTAGTCCTTGGGGGCGTCGCCCACCGAGGCGATGTCGAGGTGGGCCCACGGCAGCCCACCGATGAAGTGCTGAAGGAACAGCGCAGCGGTGATCGCCGGCGGACCCCCGGGCGCGTTGTCGGAGTCGGCGACCTTGGAGGCCAGCTTGTGCTCGTACTCGTCGCACAGCGGCATCCGCCACAGCGGCTCGCCCGACCGTGCACCGGACTCGTCGAGGTGCCGGGCCAGGGCGTCGTCGTTGGCGAACAGGCCACCCGTGTGCTGGCCGAGCGCCACCTTGATGCCCCCGGTCAGCGTGGCGATGTCGACCAGGACGTCGGGGTCGAGCTTGTCGACCGCGTAGGCCAGCCCGTCGGCCAGCACCAGCCGGCCCTCGGCGTCGGTGTTGGTGACCTCGGTGGTGCGGCCGCCGTACTGCGTGATGACGTCGCCGGGCCGCATGGACGTGCCGCTGACTGCGTTCTCCGCCATCGGGAGCAGGCCCGTGACACGGACCGGGCAGTCGACGTCGGGCAGGGCGGCCATCACGACCGCGACGACGGCCGCGCCAGTCATGTCGCGCTTCATCGTGACCATCGACTGGCCGGGCTTGATCGAGAGGCCACCACTGTCGAAGGTGATGCCCTTGCCCACCAGCACGACGTGGCGGGTCTTGCGCGATCCCCCGGCGATCTTCCGGGGCGGCTTGTAGTCGATCTGCACGAACCGGGGTGGGGCATCGGCGCCCTGGCCGACACCCACGACGCCGCCGAACCCGCGCTCGGCCAGCTGCTTCTCGTCGAGAACGGTGACCTTGAGCCCGGCTCCCTCGGCCGCAGCGACAGCCTGCTCGGCCAGCCACTGGGGAGTCTTGATGTTGGAGGGGACGCTGGCCAGCAGCCGGGACTGCCAACTGGCCCCGGCGACGGCCACGGCACGCCTGAGTCGGGCAGATCGCTCCTCGTCGTCGGCTGTGAGTGTGATGACGATCCGTCCGACGGGGCGGTCACGAGGCCCGTCCCTGCGCATCGAGAATCCGAACGAGGCGAGGGTGGCGCCCTCGACGAACGCTGCCATGCCGTCGTCGTCGCTGACCGCGGAGAGTGACGAGGCGACCACCTCGAGGTTCGCCGTACGCCGAGCCAGGGTGGCGCCGGCTCGACGCAGGTCGGTGGTGGTGCCCTCGCCGACGCCGATCATCAGCACCCGCGAGAGCGCGGAGTTCGCGAGGGCGGTGCTGACGACGGGGAGCTCGGTGACCTCGCCGGTCTCACCGGTCGCCTGCGCGCCGTCGAGCACCGCGGTGAGGTCGATGCCGAGGTCGTCGGCGAGCTCGGCGGCACCCGGGCCGAGCACGGGGCCGTCGTCGCCGGAAAGGACGGGCACAGCGACGGTGACGACCCCGATCATGCGCGAGGGGGCGTGGTCACTGAGGGCGAACTCGGGTGGGGAGACCTGCGGCGGGAGCGACACAAGGTTGACCATATCTACCAAAGGCCCCCGCTCTCCTCCAGGGAGTGCGGGGGCCCCGGGAACTGTCCTGGGACGGTCGGGGATCGGCGTCAGCCGACCACGGCCTTGAGTGCGTCACCGAGAGCGGTTGCCTCATCGGCGTTGAGCTCGACCACCAGACGGCCACCGCCTTCGAGGGGAACCCTCATAACGATGCCGCGACCCTCCTTGGTGACCTCGAGCGGGCCGTCGCCCGTCCGCGGCTTCATGGCGGCCATGTGCACACCTCTTCCCATCTCATTCGTGCGCAGGACGCGCCCAACTCCGCTCCATTATTCCTTATGGCACTAGGCCGTCTGACCAGCCGTCCGACCAGCCGTCCGGCAACCGCCCCTGACGCTGTCGAAGTGATGCGGCAGACTCGGGCCGAGAGCCTGCCAACACGGATGCCGGACCCGAGGAGAGCTGATGACCGAACCCACTTCTGGGACCGTCCTCTACGAGGTGAAGGACGGCGTCGCGACGATCACGCTGAACCGGCCCGATGCGATGAACGGTCTCGACGTGGCCACCAAGGAGGCGCTCCTGGGCGCCGTACGTGCAGCCGCCGACGACAGCGCCGTGCGCTGCGTCGTGCTGACCGGGAGTGGCCGGGCCTTCTGCGTGGGACAGGACCTGAAGGAGCACATCACGATCCTGGAGAGCTCCGACGCGGCGTCGCTGTTCACCACCGTCGAGGAGCACTACAACCCGATCGTGACCGCGCTGGCGACGATGCCGAAGCCCGTGGTCGCGGCCGTCAACGGCGTGGCTGCGGGGGCCGGGGCCAGTCTCGCCTTCGCCTGCGACTTCCGGGTGCTGGCCGAGGGTGCGGGGTTCAACCTCGCCTTCACCGGCGTGGCCCTCTCGTGCGACACCGGCTCGTCGTGGACCCTGCCGCGCATCGTGGGCCGCGCGAAGGCCATGGAGCTGCTCTACTTCCCGCGCACGCTGGGCTCGGCGGAGTCCCTCGAGCTCGGGCTCGCCACGACAGTGGTCGGGCCGGACGACTTCGAGGGCGAGGTCGCGCAGCTCGCGCGGCGTCTCGCGGACGGGCCGACCATCTCCTACGGCGCGATCCGTCGCTCGGTGGAGTTCTCGGCAGGTCACAGCTTCGAGGAGTCGCTCGAGTTCGAGGGCTCGATGATGACGCTGACCGGCGACACCGAGGACCACCGCAACGCGGTCGCCGCGTTCGTGAACAAGGAGAAGCCGGCCTTCAACGGTCGCTGACCCGACGCGGTCAGCGATGAGCACCGACGGCGCGGAGCAGCCCCGTCGGACCGGTGCGCGTGGCCTGCTTGCGGCTCACCCCGCGGCCGTACTCGACGGTGACGGCCACACCGGGGAAGTTCGCGTTGAACCACTCGGTCATCGTCCCGTGACACTGGCCGGAGCAGTTGAAGGACTTCACCGGCAGCCCCAACCCGCGGTGCAGGCGCTGGACGAACGAGGAGCCGCGGCGCACGGTGCGGCCCACCCCTCTCAGCGGCTGGTGGAAGCTGACCACGAAGTTGGGCCGGATCTTGCGGAGGAAGGCCATGATCGCCTTGGTCTCCGGCTCGGAGGCGGCTCGGGGACCGGAGTTGGTGGCGCCGCCCATCCGCTTCCAGTTGCGCGGGTAGTTGCGGTTCAGGTCGACACCGTGGGCGTTCTGTCGCGTGTGGCGGGCGACCCCGTCGCGGTTGTACTGCGGAACCACCCAGATGTCCGCTCCTTTGATGGGGCGGCCGTCGCGCAGGTTGTAGAGGATCCGCGAGGGGCCGGTCTCGTTGCCGTGCATCGCCCCGAGGATGACGACCTTGCGCTTCGCCCCGGGCTGGCCGAGGCGCCAGGCAAGGATGCCGCGCTTCTTCACCGTCTGGCCGATGGTGCGGGCCTCGACCACCGCCGGCCGCGAGGTGCTCGCGGTGGCTGCCTGCGCAGTCTGGCTGACCGACACGGGGAGGGCCGCGACCAGCAGCAGGCCGGGGATCGTGAGGGCCAGCACGCGCCGCACAGACCGCGCGGTCACGAGAGCTTGTCCATCGAGAACAGCGTAGTCCAGACGACGGCACCGAGCAGGGCACCGAGATGGCCGACCATCGAGAGCCACGGGCCCTCGGTCCACTCGTCCTTCGAGCCGTCGGAGGCGTGCTTGCCCTTGGCCGGCAGCCAGCGCGCCAGGATCAGCAGCCCGACGGCCGTGGTGGCCCACCAGAGCAGCAGTCCGAGGAACCCGGCCACCCAGTCGAAGCCGAGGGCCACGTAGCCGCCGAACAGCACGATGCCGAGCCCGCCCAGGGCCGTGTGGACGTTGACCAGGGTGAGTGGGATGTCGAGACGACCGGCGCCGGGCTCGTCGTTCTTGGCCAGCCGGAGGCGGGTCAGGACGACCAGGACGACCGCCAGGACGAGCAAAATGATGGAGATGACCTTGGGAAGCATCGGGTCATTGTGGCGCATCCGGGTCAGAACGGTCCGGGGTGTCCATCGGGTCGTTGACCTCGTCAACTTCCACGTCGTCCAGCTGAGCGGCCAGTCGCTCGATCAGGGCGTCCACCTCGCTGGCCCGGTAGCCGCGTACCGCTGTGTTGAACCGCAAGGCCCGCAGGTCGTCGCCCGTGACGGGTCGGTCGGCGGGCAGGCGCACGTCGGCGCGGTCGTCGTACGACGGACCCAGCGACGCACCCCGCCCCGACGCCACCACCGCCACCGCGCCCATCGCGAGCACGATCAGCACGGCGAAGAACCAGCTCACCGGTCCTTGACCCCTTCCACCATCAGCGAGACGGCCTCGTTCACGTCGTCGGTCACCTCGAGCAGGGCGAGGTCGGCCTGCGAGAGCTTGCCGTCGGCGAGCACGGTGTTGCGCAGCCAGTCGAGCAGGCCACTCCAGTACTCGGTGCCGATCAGCACGACCGGGAACGATGTGACCTTCTGGGTCTGCACCAGGGTCAGCGCCTCGAAGAGCTCGTCGAGCGTGCCCAGCCCGCCGGGCAGGACGACGAACCCGCGTGCGTACTTCACGAACATGGTCTTGCGCGCGAAGAAGTAGCGGAAGTTGACGCCGACGTCGACGTACTCGTTGAGGCCGAACTCGAAGGGCAGCTCGATGCCGAGGCCGACGCTGACGCCACCCGCCTCCGAGGCGCCCTTGTTGGCCGCCTCCATGGCGCCGGGGCCACCACCCGTGATGACGGCGAACCCGGCCTCGGCCAGGCCACGACCGACCTCCACACCCTTGGCGTAGAACGGGTCGTCCTGGTGGGTGCGCGCCGATCCGAAGACGCCGACGGCCGGACCGAGCTCGGCGAGAGCACCGAACCCCTCGACGAACTCCGCCTGAATCCGTAACACGCGCCAAGGGTCGGTGTGCACCCAGTCGCTGGGACCTCGCGAGTCGAGCAGTCGCTGGTCGGTCGTGGAGAGGTCGACCTGGGCGCCGCGCAGGATCGTGGGTCCCTTGTGCTTCTCTCGCCGGCCCCTCTTCGGGGTCCGCGCGTCGTCTCTCATGAGTCGGCCCCCAGCCAGGTACGCAGGGTGCTCTCGCAGGACCGGAGCTGGTCGATCGGCACGAACTCCTCCTGCTTGTGCGCGAGCATCGGGTCACCCGGGCCGTAGTTGACGGCCGGGATCCCCAGGCCGGTGAACCGAGCGACGTCGGTCCAGCCGAACTTCGGGTTCACCACGCCGCCGACCGCGTCGACGAAGGCCTTTGCGGCGGGTACGGCGAGGCCGGGGAGCGCCCCTGGGGCGGAGTCGGTCACCTTGATCTCGAAGCCCTCGAAGAACTCCTTGACGAACACCAGCGCCTCCTCCTCCGAGCGGTCCGGGGCGAACCGGTAGTTGACCGTGACCACGCACTCGTCGGGCAGCACGTTGGTCGCGACGCCGCCGCTGATCCAGACGGCGTTGAGACCCTCGTGGTACTCCAGACCGTCGATGACCGGCTTTCGTGCGTCGTACGCCTGGAGACGGCGGAGGACCTCGGCCGCTTTGTGGATCGCGTTGGCCCCGCGCCACGAGCGGGCCGAGTGCGCGCGCTCGCCGGTGACGGTGACGTCCACGCGCAGGGTGCCCTGGCAGCCGGCCTCGACGACGGCGTCGCTCGGCTCCATCAGGATCGCGAAGTCGCCCTCGACGAGGTCGGGGCGCTCCTTGGCGATGATTCCGAGACCGTTGAAGACGTCGTCGATCTCCTCGGCCTCGTAGAAGACGAACGTGATGTCGCGGTTGGGTTCGGTGACCTCCTGGGCCAGCCGGAGGGCGACAGCGACGCCACCCTTCATGTCGCAGGTGCCGAGGCCGTGCAGCAGGGTGCCGTCGTTGCGCACCGGGAGGTTGCGGTTGAGGGGGACGGTGTCGATGTGACCCGCGATCACCACGCGCTCTTCGCGTCCGAGGTCGGTGCGGGCGACCAGCGAGTGGCCGATGCGGGTCACCTCGAGATGGTCGATGCCGGAGAGAGCCTCTTCGATGACGTCGGCCAGCTCCTTCTCGTTGCGGCTCACGGACTCGATGTCCACCACGGCTTCGGTCAGAGCGACCACGTCGGAGGTGAGGTCGAGAGACATGCCGGTCATCTTGTCACCGCCGCGGTCAGACGAGGACGCGGACCTCGGCACCCAGTGATGCGCCGTCGAGAAGATCGAGGTCGTCCCCGGACCAGAAGGTGCCGGGGTCGTAGTAGTTGGTGGGGCGGTCGGACGCGAGCAGGCCCATGGCGGTGTACGTCGAGGCGACCACCTCCGCGCAGTAGGTCACCTCGACACCGGCCGCGCGGCGTACCCGACCGCGGGCCCAGCGGGTGACAAGCGCGGCCGTGGCAGGGAACGGGGTGCCGTCGAGGCGGGCGATGGTGGTGAGCAGAGCCGCCTCTCGCTCCGGTGTGATGTTTGCGGAGAGCTGCCGGATCCAGGCCCGCTGCCCGTACGGGCCCGACCACTGCAGGACGGCCGCGCGCAGGTCGTGCAGCTGGACGCCGCGGTGATGAGTGCCGGCCCACACGTCGAGCAGCCCCTTGCCGAGCTCCGCGTGCCACATCAGTGGGGGCAGGTCCTCGAGCACCACCGCCATCCCGACGTGGTTGACGGGTGCGTTGGTGAGCGCCCGGATCGTCCGGTCGGCCGGCGAGTCACCACGGAAGAGCCACAGGTCGCCGGTGCGGGTGACGTCGACCGCCTGATCCAGGCTGATCGTGCTCTCGTCCCTCACCGTGGGATTCTCTCCTCGTGAAGATCTGGAAGGCTGTGGGACTCGCCGGTCTGGCCGGCGTGGCCGCCACCGGCGTCATCGTCGCTCGCGACCAGCGCAAGCGGTCCGAGCTCACCCCGGACGAGATCAGGGACCGGCTGCACCAACGGCTCGACGTCGAGGCCGATGCTCGACTCAACGACGCGCAGCGGCCAGACGGCCCTTGAGCAGAGCCTTGGCCGGGTGGTGGCCGTCGCCCATGACGGCCAGGCACACCTCGATCACGTCGGTGTCGTAGGGCGCCAGCTCGGTGTAGCGCGCAACGGCCTGGGGCTGCGGGTCGGCGAGCAGCGCTTCGCGCACCGCGACCGCCACGAAGTCGGCGAGCTCGCTGAGGGCGGGTGACTCGGTGCCGGGCATCAGGTCGCCGCCGTACGCCGCGACGGCCGCCCGCACCTGACCGCTGCGAAGGAGCCGGAGCACCTCGTTGACGTCGATCGAGACCGGCATCATCAGCCGGTACGGCCGCGACGCGAGCTGCCCGTCGACGGCACTGCGGAGGTGGGAGACCTCGGCCTTGAGGGTGGAGAAGGTGACGGCCTGGTCGCCGTAGAGCAGGGCGTGCAGCTGCTCGAGCGAGAGGCCGGACGGGTTCAGCGCCAGCAGCGCGAGGATCTCGGTCTGGCGCCGGTTGAGGAACAGTCGTCGTCCGTCGAGCCTGGCCTCCGCGGCACCGAGCAGGGTGAGGTGCAGGCCGGGAACCTCCGGCCCATCGCTCTGGCCCGCCAGTCCCGGGTGCTGCTCGGAGAGCGGCATTGCGGTCTCGATGAGTCGAGCCATCACCCGCGCGGTGGCGAGCCCGATCGGGTGCGTGCGGTCCCAGGTGGTGGAGAGGTCGATCACGCCGAGCTGCTCGCCGCTGACCGGGTCGTGCACCGGCGCCGCCCAGCAGACCCAGTTGTGCACGATCTCGGCGTAGTGCTCGGCACTGAACACCATCGACGGCTCGTCGGTGCGGGTCGCGAGGTCGAGGGCGTTCGTGCCGACACTGGTGTCGTCCCAGCGGCCGCCGGCGACGAAGTTGACGGTCTCGGCCTTGCGTCGCATGACGCGTCCGCCGTACGTCCAGAGGATGCGGGTCTGCGCGTCGGTGACGGCGACGACGAGGTCACCGTCCTCCGCCGTACGACGCAGCTCCTGCTCCACCCGCTCGACGGCCACCTGCAGCGGCGACCCGTCCCAGAACGACCGCGTGTCCGACTCGTCGGCGAGCGGGGCTTCGGTGACGTCGATCCCCACTGCCGGGGCCGACCGCTCCCAGGAGCGGAGGATCTCGGGACGCACCATGCCCTCGGCCCAGTCGCCGTGCTCGACGAAGTTCGTCCACGCACGCACAGCCTGCAGCCGCTTGCTCTGCAGCGCGTTGCGCGAAATTGTCATCCTTGGGCTCCGTGGGGTGGCTGCCGCCACGTTAGCCCCACGGCGGGCAGCGCAACAGGCGTCATCCACGGAGCTGACGGCGGAGGAACCGCACGGTCCGCTCCATGGACAACGGCCACTGCGGACCGAAGGCGTGGTGCTCGCCCTGGTAGATCTCGAGTCGCGAGTCGACCCCTGCCTCTTGCAACAGTCGCTGAGTGGCGTGGGACCACCGGACGGGACACGACTCGTCGTCGGTGCCGTGGTGGATCAGCACCGGTTCGGTGATCCGGTCGAAGTACGTGCGCGCAGACAGGCCGCGGTAGAAGGTCGGGTCTTGCGTGGGCGTGCCGTAGCGGCGGTACGTCGCTACTGCGGCCTCCGGTCGCTCGGCCACCGTCCACCGGTTGAAGTTGTCGACGAAGTCCGAGCTCACCGGCGCGAACACCACCCCGGCGCGCACCAGCCCCGGCTTCACGACGAGTGCGTTGTAGGTGATGCCACCGCCCATGGACCTGCCGAGCATCGCGACCTTGTCCGGGTCGACGTAGCGCAGCTTCTTCACCGACTCCACGGCGTTGATGGTGTCGCGGGTGTAGCCGAGACGCGTCTCGATGCTCTGGTCGGACGCCGCGTCCGAGGCGGCGTGCCCGCGGTAGTCGGTGTGCAGCACCACGAAGCCGGCCCGGGCGAGGTAGTCCTGCTCTCGCATCAGGCCCTGGCCGGTGACGTAGATCGACGGCTCGATGTGGCCGTGGTTCAACACGACTGCGGGGAACGGGCCAGGCCCGCGCGGCCTCAGGAGGACGCCCGAGATCGTGACGTCGCCGCTCGGATAGTTCACCTCGCTGCGGGTGTACTCGTCGTTGGCCAGTACCTCCCGCCGCACCCGGATCCGGCCTCCCGTGAAGTCCTCACGCATCAACGCGGCCAGCGAGACCTTGTCCTCGACGGGTGGGAGCACCTCGGCTGCGGGCTTCTCGGCCGATGGGCTCGGCGACGGGCTCGTCGAGGTGGTCGGCGTGGCGGTCTTCGACGGGGCCTTCGCCTTCGCCTCGGGCTCCTCGTCGGTCGAGCATCCGCTCACGAGCAGCATCGCGCCGACGACCGCACCCACCGCTCGCGTGCCCACGTGCCCATCGTCGCTCAGTGGGGCAAGCCCACTAGACATGTGACCAGATGGTCACATATTGTTGCCGACGTGGACGCAGCGACCGACGAGATGGACGGGGTCTTCCGGGCCCTGGCCGACCCGACCCGTCGACTGCTGCTCGACGCGCTGTTCGCCGACGACGGCCAGACGGCCGGCCAGCTGTGCGCGCAGGTGCCGGAGATGACGCGCTTCGGGGTGATGAAGCATGTCGGCGTACTCGAGGACGCCGGGCTGGTCACCTCGCGTCGCCAGGGCCGCACCCGGCTCCACTACCTCAACCCCGTGCCGATCGGGCTGGTCGCCGACCGCTGGATCAGCAAGTACGCCGCCCCCTTCACCCGCGCGATGGTCGGACTGCGCACCGGCCTCGAGTCGAGCACCTGACCCATCCAGAGGAGAGGACCCGCCATGCCTGCGGCCCGCCACCAGTACGAGATCTACATCCGCGCCACCCCTGAGCAGGTGTGGGAGGCGCTCCTCGACCCCGCCTTCACGCGGCAGTACTTCCACGGCACCGCGTTCGACCGCCCGCCGGTCCAGGGCGAGCCATTCCGGACGTCGCTGCCCGACGGCTCCCCCGCCATCGAAGGCACCATCGAGATGCTCGACCCGCCACGCCGGCTGGTGCACACCTGGCACACGCTGTACGACGCGGAGCTGGCCGCCGAGCCGGTCAGCCGCGTCGAGTGGCACGTGGAGCCGGCCGGCGAGGAACTGACCCGCCTGCGCCTTGTCCACGGTGACCTCGCGCAGAGCCCGAAGACCTGGGCCAACGTGGAGCACGGCTGGGTGTGGATCCTCGACGGGCTCAAGACCCTCCTCGAGACCGGGGATCCGCTCCCCCGGGCGGACAGCGAGCCACGGGCCGTCGCCGACCCGGACGCGGAGTGGCACCGGTTCCAGGCGGTCGAGGCCAACAACTCGACGTGGGAGCTGATCGAGCTCGCCGACCGTGGCGCAGAGGGCGACGAGGACATGCTGCGCCGGGCGTACGCCGCGGCGTACCACTGGGACCGCGCCGCCGGCCGCACGCCGGGCAACTCCGCCCGCGCCGACTGGCTGCTCGCGAAGGTGCACCTGCTCGTCGGACACCCGGAGACATCGCTGCACTACGCGCAACGTTGCTTCGCCACCTGCGAGGAGCACGGGTTGAAGGACTTCGACCTCGCCTACGCTCACGAGGCCACCGCCCGCGCTCTCAAGGCGCTGGGTCGGGACTCCGAGGCCGTGCAGTCCTGGGAGGCCGCCAAGGCGGTCCCGATCGCCGACGAGGAGGACCGAACCATCCTGGAGTCGGACCTCGCGGTGGGCCCCTGACTGCGCTCGGTGATTGGGGGCAGCGGGCGCCAGCTTCGCTGGTTGGGGGGCCGCCTAGCGGAGTCACAGGAGTTGACTGGTTTAACTACCGGAGTAGTGAAACTGTCACTGTCAGACGAAAGTTTTCCGAACATCGCGTCGGTTTCACTACCGGAGTAGTGAAACCGACACCCGCGCCCAGCTCGACGCCCTACGAGCTGCGCGGCTCCCCCGGGTAGGTGCCGAACGACCACTTGTTGCCCTCGGGATCGCGGAGCGCGAACTCGGTGGAGCCGTAGTCAGTGGTGCTCGGCTCCCTCGTGATCTCGGCTCCGGCCTCCTTGGCCCGTTGGTAAACCGCCTGGGGATCGGCAGTGACGACGTAGAAGCCGGCGCCGCCGGGTTCCGTGTGCCACTCGCCATCGGGCTTGTGGCTGCCCATCATGATGCCGCCGCCCTCGGGCCAGTCGAGCTGCGCGTGGTCGACCCGGTCGCCCTCGCCGTACACGACTGTCTCCTCGAAGCCGAGCGCGACGAGGAACTCGATCATTGCCCGCGCATCGCGGGCCTGGAAGGTGCCCCAGACCGTGGGGGCAGGTGCGTTGTCGCTCATGCCACTCAGTCTGGACGGTTGCGGTGCCCGCCGTCTTGGATGTTTCGGCGCTCCTCGGCGAGCCACGTGGTCGGGCTGCATCCCGCCATCTGACGGAACTCCCGGGTCAGGTGGCTCTGGTCGGCGTAGCCCGCCTCGGCCGCGACGTCGGCCAGGCTCATCCCGCCCCGCGCCAGCCCGGCGATGACGTAGTCGAAGCGGAACAGGCGGCACAGCTCCTTGGGTGAGAGCCCGAGCTCGGCGACCATCAGCGACCGCAGCTGACGGGGACTCAGCTGCACCTCGACCGCGAGGTCCTGCACCCGGCACCGTCCGTTCGTCACCTCGGCGAGCTGCCATGCCCGCCACAGCTCGGGGCGTACGACGGACCGCCGATCCTGCTCGGCCTGCGAACGAACCCACTGCTGTACGACGTCGAGCCGGTCCTCGTCGCTGGTCCGGCTGCCGACCCGGTCGTGCAGCTCCTTGGCCGAGCGTCCGAGCACCTCGTCGCCGTGATCGCCGGGTCCCAGCAGCTCCGCGGCGCGGCAGCCGAGAAGCGCCCGCGCGGCGAGCGGATGCACGGCCAGCTGGACGCCGGCCTGGTCGCTCGGCTGCTCCACCCGCGCGGCGACGGGATGCAGGCCTGCCACGATCACGTCGTACGACGTCGCCCGGCCGGGGTCGAACCGGTCACCCTCGGCCACCGTGCCGGACACGCGTACCGGCCCGTCGACCGAGACGATGAAGGTGAGCCACGGAGACGGGAGGCCGCGATGCTCGCCGTGCGGGATGCCGTGCGACTCGTAGGAGACGGCCGAGGCGACCGCACCGGGCAGGAGGTCGGCCCGGTGGCGGTAGCGGATGCCGCCGGGCACGGCTCAGAGTCCCTCGAGCGCGGCCGTGTGTTCGTGGATCCTGCCCCCGGTGGCCGACAGGCGGTCGCCGGAGCCACCCCACCGACCGGCGATGATCTCGGCGGCGATGCTCACGGCCGTCTCCTCGGGCGTGCGCGCACCGAGGTCGAGACCGATCGGGCTGGACAGACGCGCCAGCTCGTCGTCGGTGAGCCCGGCCTCGCGGAGGCGCTCCAGCCGGTCCTCGTGCGTACGACGTGACCCCATCGCGCCGACGTACGCCACCTCCGGCAGCTTCAGCGCCAGCTCGAGCACAGGTACGTCGAACTTCGGGTCGTGGGTGAGCACGCAGATCACCGTGCGCCGGTCGATGCGACCGGCCTCGCTCTCGGCCTTGAGGTACTTGTGCGGCCAGCTGACCACCACCTCGTCCGCGGCCGGGAACCGGGTGTTGGTCGCGAAGACCGGCCGGGCGTCGCACACGGTCACGTGGTAGCCGAGGAAGTCCCCGACCCGCGCGACCGCCGCCGCGAAGTCGATCGCGCCGAAGACCAGCATCCGCGGCGCCGGCGCGAACGCCCACACGAACACCCGCATACCTTCACCGCGACGTTCACCGTCGGGCCCGTAGGTCAGGGTCGCGTTGTGGCCCGCCGCGAGCAGGCCCAGGGCATCGTCGGTGACTGCGTCGGTAGCGCGCGGGCTGCCCAGCGAACCGGACACCGCGTCTGGTCGTACGACGATCCGCCGTCCGAGCCACTCGGGGTCCGGGTGTTCGATGACGGTCGCCAGCGCTACCGGCCTGCCGGCCTCGATGTCGGCTGCGATCTCACCGAGCTCGGGGAAGGTCTGCTGGTTCACCTTCTCGACGTACACGTCCAGGATGCCGCCGCAGGTGAGTCCGACCGCGAACGCCTCGTCGTCGGAGACGCCGTACCGTTCGAGGACGGGGGCGCCGGACTCGAGCACCGACTGGCTGAGCTCGTAGACCGCGCCCTCGACGCAGCCACCGGACACCGAACCGACGGCTTCTCCGGCCGGACCGACGAGCATCGAGGCTCCGGGCAGTCGAGGTGCGGACTGGAACGTGGCGACCACCGTCCCGACACCGATCGTCTCGCCGGACTCCCACCAGCGCACCAGATCATCGAGTACCTCACGCACGGGCGACCACCTCCAGGACCTCGGCAAACGCACGCAGGGAGTGACCTGCCACGAGGTCGTCGCAGAACGGCAGGGCCGCCGCCATCCCGCGCTGGACAGGTTCGAAGCCCGCCTTACCGCGGTGCGGGTTCACCCACACGACGCGGTGCGCGAGTCGCTGCAACCGCTGCATCTGCTCTCCCAGCTCCGCGGCGTCGCCGCGCTCCCAGCCATCACTGAACACAACGACCACGGCACCGCGAGCCATTCCCCGGGCACCCCAGCGATCCAGGAAAGCCTTCATCGTCTCGCCGAGCCGGGTGCCGCCGGACCAGTCGGGCACCTGCTCCCCGGCCCGGACGAGGGCGCGTTCAGGGTCGGAGATGCGCAGCGGCTGGGTGATCCTGGTGAGCCGCGTCCCGAGCGTGAACACCTCGACCCGTCCCCGGCCGGACGAGGTGCCTCGGGTGGCGCCGGTCGTCACGACATGGGCGAGGCGCAGCAACGCGTCGGCGTACGGCCGCATCGAGGCGGAGACGTCCACCAGCAGCACCAGCCGGCGCGGAGTGGTCCCGCGCCTGCGGTGCTCGACACGGCCAGGTTCGCCCATCTGCCGCAGCGTCGTGCGCAGGGTGCGGTGTACGTCGATCTCGCCCCGCCGCCAGGCGCGGCGACGATGGGTCCGCCGCCTCGGCAGCCGTGGGTCGAGGCCGCGGATCAGCGCGTCGAGCAGGGCCTTCTCGTCGGGCCGCAACGCGGCGACGTCGCGGTGCTGGAGCACCTCGCGGTCGCTGGCCGCCACCCGTACGACGTCCGGAGCGGACTCACCTCCGGTCTCACCGGACTCTCCCAGCGGCAGGGGCGCACTGATCTCGCGCGGCCGCTCGCGGGGCATGGTGCGGGGCAGCTGTTCACGGGCACCGAACCAGGCCTCGAAGACGTGGGCGTAGCGGATCAGGTCGTCGGGGCTGGCGCAGAGGGTGGCGCGTCCGGCCCGGTAGGTTCCCTGGAGGTCCTGAGCGCCGACCATGGCGGCAGCCTCGAGGAAGCCGGTCGCTCGGTCGTGGGTGACGCTCATCCCGGCCGAGCGGAGAGCGCGGGTGAACCCGAGCATGATCTCGTCGGCCTCGTGCACAGGGGTGGCACTCATCCCTACCCAGCCATCATCCGGTCGAGTGCCTGCTTCACGCGGTCGGTGTCCTCGCGGTACTTCACGACCGCACCCAGGGTCCGCGCGGCGGTCTCCAGATCCAGCTCGTCCACCCCGAGGCGGTGCAGCGCCCGGGCCCAGTCGAGCGTCTCGGCGACGCCGGGCGGCTTGAGCAGCTGCTCGTCACGGAGGGTCTGCACCACGCCGGCGACCTGCTCGGCCAGCCGTTGACTGACCTCTGGAAGCCGGCTGCGGACGATCGCGACCTCCCGCTCGAGGCCGGGGTGGTCGATCCAGTGGTAGAGGCAGCGGCGCTTGAGCGCGTCGTGGAGCTCGCGCGTGCGGTTGGAGGTGAGTACGACGGTCGGCGGTGTGCCGGCCGAAACGGTCCCGAGCTCGGGAATGCTCACCGACCAGGTCGACAACACCTCGAGCAGGAACGCCTCGAACTCGTCGTCGGCGCGGTCGACCTCGTCGACCAGCAGCACGGCCGGTGACTCGCGCAGGGCCCGGAGGACGGGTCGCGCCAGCAGGAACCGCTCGTCGAACAGCGACTTCTCCGCCTCGTTCGGGTCGAGCTCGCCCGCCTTGGTGGCCGCCTCCAGCGTGCGCAGATGCAGGATCTGTCGTGGGAAGTCCCAGTCGTAGAGCGCCTGGCTCGCGTCGATCCCCTCGTAGCACTGCAGCCGGATCAGCGGCACGTCGGCCACCTGTGCCAATGCCTCCGCCAGCGCGGTCTTCCCGGTGCCCGGCTCACCCTCCAGCAGCAGCGGTCGCTGCATCCCGTGCGCGAGGTAGACGACGGTCGCCAGATCCTCGTCGGCGAGGTAGCCGGTGCTCCCGAGGGCGGCCACCACCGCCTGGGGCGAAGTGAGCTCCATGAGTCGAGGCTACTCAGCGGCAGGTTGGCTCTCGGTTGCTCCACAAAATGAGATGTATTCCAACCATTTAGTGCGAACTGTCCGATTTGCGGCTAATCTGACTATATGAACCCCCGCACCCTATTCACTTCTGTCATTGCCGTCGGCATGGTGGCCAGCGGATTGCTCTTCGCTGGTCCCGCCACTGCCGCCGACCCCATGCCGCGCATCCTGCTCAAGGGAGGCGCAGCACAGGTGTCTCGTACCTACACCGCCACGGCCAGCGGCCGTTCGTTCCCGTCTGGGACCGTGCAACGCTATCAGTGGTACCGCGGAGCCAAGGACGCCAATCCCGACAGCTTCGCCCGGATCTCAGGTGCCACCGGCCGGAGCTACACGCTCAAGGACGCTGACCACATGCGCACCGTGAAGGTGTCCGTGAGCGCCTACCGCAGCGGCCACCTGGTCGGCACGACCGACTCCGCAGCGAGCAACTACATCCTGCTCAACATGGCCCCGCCTGTGCTCCGCGGCAATCCCCACGTCGGACAGCTGATCACCGCGACGCTCGGTGAGTGGTCAAAGGAGTGGCACACCAAGCTCTGGTGGCGCCGTACCGGCAACCCCATCGCCGGGGAGACCGGCCTGACCTACCGGGCCAGGGCCGCCGACGCGGGCAAGGAGATCTCACTCCTCGCGATCGGTGACTACCACTACCCCAACGGCGTGCACCCGATCGACCGCTACGCCGCTCGCGTGCGCATCAACTGGGGCGTCAACGCGATCCTCAGGGGCACCTCGAAGGCCAAGGGCCGGCTGGGCATCTCCGCCATTGCCTACGCCAAGGGCGCCAAGCAGTCGCAGGTCCGCGGCAGGGTCGTCATCTACGACGGCAAGCGCATGATCAAGCGCACCTGGCTCAGGGGTGGCCGCAAGGTCTTCCAGTTCAAGGGCATGGCCTCCGGCACCCACACCATCCGCATGGTCTTCGTGAGCAACCCGTTCTACGGCGGGTCGACCGAGATCCGGAAGTTCCACGTCCGCTGACCAACTACGCATCAACGTCGAGCCCGGTGGCCAGATCGCCACACTCAACGGGCTCGACGTTGTGCGTTCCGAGGTAGTCACGAGCACCCCGGTCACCGACCGCTGACTCGATCACGCCAGGCCAGTGCGCCCGGCCGATCAGCACCGGGTGGCCGGGCCGCCCTTCGTAGCTGGCCCGGGCGAGTGCGTCCTCGGTCTCGGGCCGGTCCAGCAGCCGGCGTACGACAGCAGCGGTGACGTCGGGCAGGTCGACCAGGGTCACCACGCACAGCGTCGCCTCCCCGTGCTGGAGCTGCATCAGACCGGTCCGCAGCGAGGCGCCCATGCCCTCCTCCCAGTCGGGGGCGACCACGATCGTCACGTCGTGGGCATCGAGCAGTGGGCGCGCCTCGTCCGCCGAGGCACCCAGCACGACGACGACATGGTCGCAGTCCGCCAGTGAGTCCACCGCGTGCACCAGCCACCCCTCCACCAACGCCTTCGGGCGGCCCATCCGGCGGCCGGCGCCGGCCGCGAGCAACAGGCCAGTGGTGGTCACGCCGACAATCCTGCCGTACGGACCACTCGCACATGTGTTCGAACGGGCGTAGGCTGAGTCCATGACCGTGGAGTTCCAAGCCTCGCTCTTCGACGGGCCTACCGTCGGCGTCGGACCGCTCGCGGGACGGGTACGCCGCACGGTGCTCTCGCGCGGCGCGTGGGTCGACGTACTGCCCGGCTGGCTCGAGGGAGCCGACCAGGTCTTCGCCGACCTCGTCGAGGCGGTCCCGTGGCGGGCCGAGCGTCGACCGATGTACGACAACGTGGTCGACGTGCCCCGACTGCTGCACACCTACGGCGCCGACGAGCCGCTGCCCCATCCCGCCCTCACCGAGGCCCGCGAGGCCCTCTCGGCGCACTACCGACCCGAGCTCGGGGAGCCCTTCGTGACCGCTGGGTGCTGCTACTACCGCGACGGCCACGACTCGGTGGCGTGGCACGGCGACACCATCGGCCGCGGGCGCCTGCAGGACACCATGGTCGCCATCGTCTCCCTCGGCTCACCCCGCAAGCTGCAGCTGCGGCCCGTGGGCGGGCACATCGCGGTCAGCCACGCGGTCGGCCACGGCGACCTGATCGTGATGGGTGGATCGTGCCAGCGGACCTGGGAGCACGCCGTCCCCAAGACGTCCCGTCCGGTCGGCCCCAGGATCAGCGTGCAGTTCCGACCGCTCAACGTGTTCTGAGCGGCCAGCGCTCCGCCGTCCTCGCGCCCGGAGGCAGCGGGAGCGGGGTGGCCGGGAGGGAGCGTGGATGGGACTGGCCCTCCCCCTGCGCCGAAGCCGCCGCCGGAGTGGTTGCGAGCGAGTGGTCACCCCCCGCGGAAGCTGCCGGAGGGCGACCGCTGGGCGGCGGGGCGCCAACCGGCGACGATCCCGGCGATTCCCGCCAGGACGACCACCGCACCGACGAGCCGGCGCCTGGGGCTCGGCTCGCGCAGGACCAACCAGCTGAGCAGCGCACCGACCACGATGCTGCTCTCCCGCGCCGGCGAGCCCGTCACGTAGAGCCACACGAAGGCCACTCCGTCGACGTCCGCCTGCTTCGCGGCCAGGTTCCAGAGCGCATGCAGCACGGCTGCCGTCAGCACCAGCGCCAGCGCCTGAAGACTCATCGTCACCGACGCTATCGCGGCGTCAGCGGCGCGATTCAGAGGTTCTGCTCGGCCCACTGGATCAGGTCACGGAGCACCGGCACGAGGGCGACCCCCGGTTCGGCCAGGCGGTAGCGGACGCCCACCGGCGGGCCCTCGTCCACCTCGCGCAGCACCAGACCAGCTGCCGTGAGCTCCGCGAGGCGGTCGGACAAGACGGAGTCGCTGATCGACTCGAGCGCGCGCCGGATCTCCGAAAACCCGGCCGGGCCCGGCATCAGGCTGCCGAGGATCATCCCGTTCCAGCGCTTGCCGAGCAGCGCGAAGGCATGAGTCAGCGCGGCGTCACACCTGGGTGCGGAGTGCTCGGCAGCTGCCTCTGTGGCCACCGTCGAAGTATAGGAACGAACCTGAGTCGGACCCGGCGGGAACAAATGCTTCTCTATTCGAATGTTACTTCGAAAATACAAGTAACATTCCAATGAGAAGGAGTTCATCGTGTCTCTGTACCGTCTGGATGCCAGCATCAAGGTCGAGGGATCGGCCAGCCGGGAGATCGCCGACATCGTCGAGGAGCACTGGGTTGCCACACATCCGGGCGACCACGTCGTACGCCGACACATCGGCTCCGAACCGTTGCCCTCCGACGCCTGGGCAGCGGCAGCCTCGGCCTCGTGGACGCCCGAGGAGGAGCGCACCACGGCGCAGCGAGAGGCCGTGGCACTTGCGACCCAGCTGACCGACGAGCTGGTGGGGTCCGACGCGCTGCTGCTGGCGGTGCCGCTGTACAACTTCGGGGTCTCCCAGCACATCAAGACCTGGATCGATCTCGTCTCAACCGACCCACGCAGTGCCGCCGGTGGCCTGCTGGCCGACAAGCCCACGGTGCTGGCCACGGTCCGGGGTGGGGCCTACGGCGCGGGTACGCCTCGTGAGGGATGGGACCACTCGACCGCCTACCTGCGCCGCATCCTCGAGGACGTCTGGGGTGCCGATCTCACCCTCGTGGAGCGCGAGTTCACCCTGGTTGGCGTCAACCCGGCTCTCGACGAGTTCACCGACCTCGCGCGCCAGATGCACGACGAGGCGCTCTCGGCAGCTGATGAGGCCGGGCGGGTGCTGGCCAAGGCCCCCTAGCGCGACTCGTCGAGGCTGCCCTCGAACTCCGCCTTCATCTGCGCCAGCGTCCGCTTGATGTTGCCTCGCTGGAAGTCGGCGAACAGGCGGCCTCCGGTCGCGCTCTTGTCGAAGATCGCTGCCGCCCAGTCGGGCCATCCGCGCCGCTGGTCGGTCCACGTCTCGGTGACGCGGGTGCCGTCCGGGGTGCCCTCGAAGGTGTACTCCCAGGCGGCGATCCGGCCCGGGATGAGCGGCGTACGCGGCCCGATCTTGCGTACGTCGAACGCGAAGCGTCGCCCGGGCTCGGAAGCAGTCACCACACACTCGGTCGTCCACCTGAACGGGCCGCGCTTGTTGCTGCCGTCGAAGACCTCGCCCGTCGTCAGCGGGCGACCCTGCGCGGCGGTGCGCGCGCCGGTGTTCTCAGGGCTCCAGCGGGGCATCTGAGTCGGGTCGGCCACCTGCTCGTAGATGGTGACGGGGTCGGCGTCGATCACGACGCTGTCGCTGACCTGCATGTCGCGGCCCATGGGACTCCTTCGTTCTGGATCGGTCGGAAATGCACCAGGGCCCCGGTCCGGAGACCGGGGCCCTGACGCGTCCAGCTGGATTACGGCTGCTTGTTCAGTTGCGGTGGCCGGTTTCGAGACGTCTCGCTCCGCCCCGCGCTGACGCGCGTGTCCGAGCCGAGACCCTCAACCTGATCGGCTTTCGCTCCCCTCGCTTCGCTCGGGGATCGGCCGATCAGAAATCCATTCCGCCCATGCCACCGGACGGGTCGCCACCCATGGGGGCGGCCTTCTCCGGCTTGTCGGCGACGACTGCCTCGGTGGTGAGGAACAGCGCGGCGATCGACGCGGCGTTCTGCAGCGCGGACCGGGTCACCTTGGCCGGGTCGATGATGCCCTCGGCGATCATGTCGACGTACTCGCCGTTGGCCGCGTTGAGGCCGTGGCCCGCGGTCAGGTTGCGCACCTTCTCCGCGACGACGCCACCCTCTAGACCGGCGTTGATCGCGATCTGCTTGAGCGGCGCCTCGGTCGCGACGCGGACGATGTTCGCGCCGGTTGCCTCGTCACCCTCGAGCTCGAGCTTCTCGAACGCGCGGTCAGAAGCCTGCACCAAGGCGACGCCACCGCCGGCGACGATGCCCTCCTCGACGGCCGCCTTCGCGTTGCGAACGGCGTCCTCGATGCGGTGCTTGCGCTCCTTGAGCTCCACCTCGGTGGCAGCGCCGACCTTGATCACCGCAACACCGCCGGCCAGCTTGGCCAGGCGCTCCTGCAGCTTCTCGCGGTCGTAGTCGGAGTCGCTCTTCTCGATCTCGGCACGGATCTGGTTGACCCTGCCTGCGAGCTGGTCCGGGTCACCGGAGCCGTCGACGATGGTGGTCTCGTCCTTGGTCACGACGACCTTGCGGGCCTGGCCCAGCAGCTCGATGCCGGTCGACTCCAGCTTCAGGCCGACGTCCTCGGAGATGACCTGACCACCGGTGAGGATCGAGATGTCCTGCATCATCGCCTTGCGACGGTCACCGAAGCCCGGGGCCTTGACGGCGACGGACTTGAAGGTGCCACGGATCTTGTTGACGACCAGGGTCGAGAGAGCCTCGCCCTCGATGTCCTCGGCGATGATCAGCAGCGGCTTGCCGCTCTGCATGACCTTCTCCAGAAGGGGCAGCAGGTCCTTGACCGTCGAGATCTTCTGGTTAGCGATCAGGATGTAGGGCTCTTCGAGCACTGCCTCCATGCGCTCCGGGTCGGTCATGAAGTACTGCGAGATGTAGCCCTTGTCGAACCGCATCCCCTCGGTCAGCTCGAGGTCCAGCCCGAAGGTGTTGGACTCCTCGACCGTGATGACGCCTTCCTTGCCGACCTTGTCCATCGCCTCGGCGATGGCCTCACCGACGGTGGGGTCGGCGGCGGAGATCGACGCGGTCGCGGCGATCTGCTCCTTGGTCTCGACGTCCTTGGCCATGCTGAGCAGCTGCTCGGACACGGCCTCGACGGCCTTCTCGATGCCGCGCTTGAGCGCCATCGGGTTGGCACCGGCTGCGACGTTGCGCAGACCTTCGCGCACCATCGCCTGAGCGAGAACGGTGGCGGTCGTCGTGCCGTCACCGGCGACGTCGTCGGTCTTCTTGGCAACTTCCTTGACGAGCTCGGCCCCGATCTTCTCGTAGGGGTCCTCCAGCTCGATCTCCTTGGCGATGCTCACACCATCGTTGGTGATGGTGGGCGCGCCCCACTTCTTCTCGAGGACCACATTGCGGCCCTTCGGACCGAGCGTGACCTTGACCGCGTCGGCGAGGGTGTTCATTCCCCGCTCCAGCCCGCGGCGGGCCTCCTCGTTGAAAGCAATCAGCTTCGGCATCTCTTGGGATTCCTCTTGGATCTAAGAGTTGGGTGGCCGCTTCGTCGCCCGCGACGGACGGTCCGGGCTGGCCCGGCGGACCCTTCCCGCCGGCGCTTGCGGACCTCGACTCCGACGGCCAAGGTGGTGGTGCTGTTCTGTCACTCTCACAGGGAGAGTGCCAACTGCATTTTTAGCACTCGACCCCGGGGAGTGCAAACGTCTGGTCGCTCAGTCGGGCGCTCAGGTGTTCAGGGCCTCGACGAGATGGGGAAGCAGCGCCTGGGCGGTGCGCTTGTAGCCCAGTGACGAGGGATGGAACCGGTCGAGGCTGAACATCTCTTCGGGAGCACTGGCGAAGAGCGGCCCCACGGTGTCGGCCATCGACACCACCTGAGCGCCGAGAGGGAGGACAGCCCGCGCCTGCGCCGCAGCGAGTTGTCGGGACGCGCGCGATCCGAGCACACGCAGAGGCTGGGGCACCGCCCGCAGCAAGCCCAGGTCCGGGCAGGTGGCCACCACGACCCGGGAGCCGCGCTCCTGGAGCGTTCGAACGCACTTCGTGAGGTGGTCGACCGACTCGGACAACGGCACGCGGTGGGTCACGT
Organism: uncultured Actinomycetota bacterium; assembly: GCA_963742785.1. Lineage (GTDB taxonomy): Bacteria > Actinomycetota > Actinomycetes > Propionibacteriales > Nocardioidaceae > Marmoricola. The sequence continues at coordinate 1,172,773 of CAVUNI010000002.1, read as the reverse complement.
CGTTGCCGCCGACGATCACGACCGCGACGTCCGGTGTGTACGACGCAGGCAGGGAAGAGAGCTGGTCGGCCAGGGCACTGCTCTCCGCCCCGACGACCGCAGCCGTGTGCAGCCGCACGGCCCGTCCGGTGCTCTTGGCCAGCTTGCGGGCCAGCCGGGCGCCCAGGGTCTGGCGAGGCTTGTCCGCACCGAGACCGGCCGCGATCGAGTCGCCGAGGACCAGGAGGTCGATGCGGTTTCCGTGCTTCCTCTTCCAGGTGCGATCCGCCGCCAGCTTTTCCTCGCCGAGCGGTTTGCCGATGAGCTCACGCGCGCTGGCCGCCTGCCTGCGCAGCAGGCCGCGGCCGCCCACCGCCGCCCCGGTCACCAGCCCCACGGCCACCAGCCCGGAGGTGACGGGGCGTCTTCTCATGTTCATCGAGACGAGTGCAGCCGAACCGTGCGAACGGGCGGACAACCTTCGGTGTCGCGCGCGCGAACGGCCGACCCTCAGGTGGCGCGGAGCCTGTCGAGGACCAGGTCGGCGAAGGCGGCCGCGTTGTCGGGGATCACCTCGAGGTAGAGACCGGGTTCGGTCACCTCGAGCTCGCTGACCGCGAGGATGCCGTCGTCCAGCCGCATCTGGTCGACGCGCGCGTAGTCGAGCCGCTCACCGAGGAGCTTCTCCGCCGCCTGGACCGTACGACGGGCGAGGTCGGCGGCCTCTTCGGAGAGCGGAGCCGCAACCGTCGTACCGCCGTAGTACTCGTGCACCCGGATCTCGCCGACCGCCGGGACCTTCTGCGCCTGGGAGACCGCCTCGCCGTCGAGGACGAACACCGAGGCCTCTCCCTCGGTGCGCACGGACTCGACCAGCGGCTGTACGACCCAGGGACCTGAGCCGAACTCCGGCTCCTGGTCGGACGACCCGTCGAGCACGACAACTCCCCTGCCGCCGGCACCCACGGTCGGCTTGACCACCGAGGGACCGAAGGCGGCGACCGCGCCGAGGAGATCCTCTAGACGCTCGACGACCTCCGTAGGCACCACGGAGACGCCGGCGGAGGCCAGCTGCGGCAGATAGGACTTGTCGGTGTTCCACGCGAAGACTGCTGCCGAGTTGAGCATCCAGGGCAACGAGCGCGCCCACTCGAGGAACTCCTCGCGCCGCCACTCGTAGTCCCACGTCGAGCGGACGGCCACCAGCCCCTCGGTCCAGTCGACGTCGGGGTCGTCCCAGATCTTCCACCGGGCGTCGACGCCACGCTCGGACAGGGCAGGCAGCAGGTGGTTGGTGCCGGCCCACTCCTCGCCATCCGGCATGTCGGACCAGGTGGCCAGCAGGACCACGGGCCGGTCGCTCTCGTTGGGCACGGCGTCAGTCCGCCAGCTCGGGTGGGAAGCCACCCGTCGCGACCGGACCCCAGGACTCGATGGTCACGCGGATCAGGGACTTGCCTTGATCGCGCATGGCCTGGCGGTACTCCTCCCAGTCCGGGTGCTCACCGGAGATGCTGCGGAAGTAGTCGACGAGAGGCTCGACGGACTCGGGCAGGTCGATCACCTCGGCGGTGCCGTCGAGCTGCACGAAGGGACCGTCCCAGTCGTCGCTGTGGATCAGCACGGTCGCTGCCGGGTCGCGACGGAGGTTGGCCGCCTTCGCGCGCGAAGGGTAGGTCGAGATGACGACGCGTCCCTCCTCGTCGACGCCGCAGGTCACGGGCGAGAGTTGGGGACGGCCGTTCCTGCGCGTGGTGACCAGCGTGGCCTTGTGGCGCGGACGCACGAACTCGAGCATCTCGTCGCGGTCGACGCGGTCCTTCGTGGCGATTCGGCGTGGCATGCGGGCCAGTCTGCCGGACGGGCCCAGCCGGTTTTCGGGACGTGGCAGGGTGACTCCATGCCCCGACGTTCGGGCCCGTTGGCGGTCCACGAGTACGGCGACCGTTCCCGTCCGACCCTCCTGGCCCTGCACGGCATCACCGACTCCGGGGAGTGCTGGGCCGACCTGGCCGACCGATTCGGTGCGTCGTACCGCATCGTGGCGCCGGATGCCCTCGGCCACGGCTCCTCCGACAGGTTCACGAAGGAGCAGCTTGAGTCGTCAGATCCGACCGAGCACATGTACGCGCCGCTGGAGCGCCTCCTCGAGGAGATCGGGCCTGCGCTGGTGATGGGGCACTCGATGGGTGGCGGCCTGGCCGCGGCCCTGACCGCGCGACGACCCGATCTCGTGCGCGCAGCCGTGCTCGAGGACCCGGTCTGGATCGACCCGTGGGACGGTGCGGAGCAGATGACCCGGGAGAGGGTGACCTTCACTGCGGCGATGGCGGCCGACGAAGAGAGCGCCGTCGCCCGGGGTCGGGTGGACAACCCCTCATGGCCCGAGTGCGAGTACCGACCGTGGGCACGCGCCAAGGCCACCGTGGACATGGACTTCGTTCGCGCAGGCGTCGGTGTCCTGCACACCCCTTGGCGCGAGATCGCCTCGGCGATCCGGCGACCCACCCTGGTCGTGACCGGCGACCGCGAGGTGATCCTGCACGAACCGCTGCTGGCGGCGATCGCCAGGCTCGACAACCCGGCGCTCGACGTGCTCGTCGTCAGGGGGGCCGGCCACGGCATCCGCCGCGAGCGTGGCGACACGTTCCACGCGTTGGTCGATCCCTGGCTGGCAGCCCTCGCCACCTGAGGCGACTAGCGGCTCAACGCGTGAACGCCCGGTAGGTCCAGATCGCCTTGTAGAGCTGGACCCGCCACCGGTTGCCGTTGACGACGCGACCCTGGATGAGGAGGTTGTGGCGCGGTCCGTTCATCGAGCCGGGCGGCGGGGTGAACACCTGCCCCAGGTGTGCCGGCCTTGCCGAGCTCGGCCACCCGCCTCCAGGTCGGGCTGGGCGCCGTGCCCGCGCTCGAGTCGACCACGACGCTGGCCACGTCGCCCGCGTGGACCGGCGAGCCGGTGGCTCCGATGCGTACCGAGATGATGCGCGAGACGTGGTCGTCCTCGAAGAAGTTCAGCCGCTGTGCCTGGAACGCCCAGTCGTCGGTTCCTGCCGAGCTGTTGCACTTGCTCATCGAGAGCAGGCGGACGTGCCAGGGGCCGCCTCCTGGTGGCGGTCCGACCGCCGGCGAGCATCGTCCGATCGTGCTGAGGGCGTCGAACTGGGGGAACACCCCGGTCTCCACGTAGTTCGCCCGGGTCCTGGTCACCAGCCGGTTGACCCAGAGGTTGCCCAGTGACGCGTTGTGCGGCTGACCGTTCTGGTCGATCAGCGGGCAGTGCCGGTGTAGCGCCCGGGGCGTACGAACTTGCCCGCGTTGTTCCCGCCGTTCCACCTCACCGTGTGGCCGTCGGAGGACTGGGCCAGGGTGCACTGGTCGAAGAAGCAGGTCGGGGGGGCCGACATGGTGCGGACCAGGGTCCCGCGGCGGTTGCGGAAGGTGACCACGGCGTCCTGCTGGGTCGCCGGGTTGTCGACGCTGAGGGCGGACGGTTTCTGGCCGGGCCAGACGTCGCGACCGTTCGGGGCCGCGAGCGAGACGTCACCGACGGCTGCACTGGCGGAGGGGGCCAGCCAGACCAGCAGCGGGGCGATCAGCGCGAGGGTGATCAGGGACGTGAAGCGGGCTCGTACGGACGTCGGGGGCCTCCCCAGGCTCGATCCCACGCCCGATGCGCGTGAAGGTCAGTCCCTCAGACTAACCCGGGTCAGCCTCCGGCGACGGCTGGAGCAATGCGGTCACGCACGCCCGGGTCCGGCTCCCACACGCGGTACGTCACCACGGCGTGCCATCGGCGGATCCGGAAGCGGTTTCCGGCCGTAACGCGGCCCTGGATCAAGAAGGGGTAGGGCGTATGCGCGACCGTTCCCGGCGGCACGCGGTAGCTGGCGCCGTACTGACCCCCCTCCCTGCTGATGACGGCCACGCGCCTCCATGCGGGTGCACTGGAGCGGCCGAAGCTCGCGTCCAACACGATGGTCGCCCGGTCGCCACCCGTCACCGGACTGCCCTCGGCTCCGAGTTGAACAGAGATCAGGCGCTGCCCACGGGGGTTGTACTCGGTGAGTCTTTGGCCAGCGAAGGCCCAGTCGTCGGTCCCTGTCCGACTCTCACACCGGCTCAGTGAGAGCAGCCGGAGGGTCCATCGTGACTCCGGGGCTGCACCCGCCACCGAGGAGCATCGGCCGATCGTGCTGACGGATGCGAGCGAGGAGTCTGGAGTCGCCAGCGGTGCCGGGTACAGGTACGTGCTCATGGTCCTGAGATGCGCCACGTAGATGGTGCCCAGGGACACGGCGTGAGCCTGACCGCCACCGTCGGTGAACGCAAGACTCCCCTTGTACACCCCGGGCGCCTGCATGGCACCACCATTGCCGAGGCCGTCCCACGTGACCGAGTACCCGTCGTAGGGGCCGCCGGCGGTGCAGGCGTCGAAGAAGCATGCCGGCTGAACGGTCATGGTGCGGCGAACGCCCTTGGCGTTGCTGAATGTCGCAGTGGCCGGCGCGGTGGCGCCGCTGTTGTCCACGAGGATGTTCGTGGACTTCTCCCCCGGCCACACCTCACGACCAGGGGGCTGCACATGCACGTCTCCGGTGTCGGCTCCTGCGGGAGGTAGGCCCGACGGTCCGACGAGCATGGCGACGCAGGCCAGGGCGACAGCGACCAGCCCAGTGGTGCGGCGTCTGGTGACTTGCATCCGAGAACTCCCAGTCCATTGGGAGCCCTCACGCTACCGACGCCACCCGCGCGGCGGGCGGCATTACCCGATCAGCCCCCGGCGACCGCGGGAATGATGCTGATCTGGGTGCCCTCGGGGGTGGCGCTGCCGAGACCCTCGAGGAAGCGCACGTCGTCGTTGCCGACGTACACGTTCACGAAGCGCCGGATCTCGCCCGCGTCGTCGAGTACCCGCGCCTTGATCCCGCTGTGGTTGGCCTCGAGGCTGTCGAGCACCTCACTCAGCGTGGTTCCCTCCGCACTCACCTCGGAGGCGCCGTCGGTGTAGGTGCGAAGGATCGTGGGGATCCGGACGTTGACGCTCATTGTTGCTGTCTCCTCGGGTGAGTCGGGGGTTCAGACGATGCCGCTGCTGGTGAAGGCGGCGTACGACGGGTCGATGGTGGCCGCCGGCCCGACCGTGCCGGAGACCGCATCGAGCGTCTTCAGCCCGTGGCCGGTGTTGATGACGACGGTCTCGAGCGACGTGTCGAGCTGGCCGCTCTCGACGAGCTTCTTCAGTACGCCGACGGTGGTGCCGCCCGCGGTCTCGGTGAAGATCCCCTCGGTCCGGGCCAGCAGCACGATGGCGTCGCGCACCTCGTCGTCGCTGATGTCCTCGACGGCTCCCCCGGTCTCCCGGCAGATGTCGAGCACGTAGACGCCGTCGGCGGGGTTGCCGATCGCAAGGCTCTTGGCGATGGTGTCGGGCTTGACCGGGCGGATCGCGTCGATGCCGGACTTGTAGGCGACCGAGACGGGAGAGCATCCGGTGGCCTGGGCGCCGTACACCTTGTAGGGCTTGTCCTCGACGAGCCCGAGCTTGATCAGCTCCTGGAAGGCCTTGTGCACCTTGGTCAGCTGCGAGCCGGACGCGACCGGGATGACGATCTGGTCCGGGAGCCGCCAGCCGAGCTGCTCCGCGATCTCGTAGCCCAGGGTCTTGGAGCCCTCGGCGTAGTAGGGGCGCACGTTGACGTTGACGAAGGCCCAGCCCTCCTCCTCGCCGGCGATCTCCGAGGCCAGGCGGTTGACGTCGTCGTAGTTGCCGTTCACCGCCACCAGGTTCTCGGTGAAGACCGCGGAGTTGACTTGCTTGGGCGCCTCGAGGTTCGAGGGGATGAACACGACCGTCTTGATGCCGGCGCGGGCACCCGCAGCCGCCACGGCGTTGGCCAGGTTGCCCGTCGAGGGGCAGGCGAACACCTTGCTGTGGAACTCCCGCGCCGCGCTTAGGGCGCAGGCCACGACCCGGTCCTTGAAGGAGTTGGTCGGGTTGGTCGAGTCGTCCTTGACCCAGAGGTTCTCGATGCCGAGCTCGCGCCCGAGGTTGTGGGCCTTGAGCAGCCGGGTGAAGCCCGGCTCCATGTTGGGGCTCTGCTCGATGTCGTCGGGCACCGGCAACAGCGCCTTGTAGCGCCAGATGTTGCGGGGACCGGCCTCGATCTCCTCGCGGGTCACCGCAGGGAAGGCGTAGGCGATCTCGAGGGGTCCGAAGCACTCCGGACACGCGTAGTGCGGACCGAGCGCGATCTGGTGACCGCACTCCCGGCAGGCAAGGCCGGTGGCGTTTCCGAAAGCGCCTTCGCGGACTTCGGTGGCGGTCGTGGGTGCCGGGCTCGCGGCCGGGTCAGTGGCGATGCTCAAGGAGGCCTCCTTCTCATCTTCCCCGGGACCGACTCTCGGACCGGGACGGATTTGGCACCGCACCGCACGTATCCGACGATTGCGTCTGCCGGAGGCTCGTGTGGCGGTTGCCGGGGCTTCAGCGGGCCGTATCCCTCTGCCCCTCTCGATGAGCTGTGCTCAGCCTAGGTAGGCGTCTCAGAATGTGCACATCCATCCCGACATTCGAGATGGCCCGTCTCGCTCCTCAGGAGCGGTTGTCGGACCCCGCTGCGAGCATCCACGCGTGGGTACCTTCCTCGTCACGCTGCACCGGTCGGGTCCGTCGTACGACCCCGGACGCCCGCTGGATCAGCAGTCCGGATGGCCCGAGCACGCCGCCTTCATGGAGGGCCTGGTCGACTCGGGATTCGTGGTGCTCGGCGGTCCGCTGGCCGACGAGCACCGGGTGGTGCTGGCGGTCGAGGCGGGGTCCGAGAAGGCGGTGCGCACGACGCTGGCCCCCGATCCGTGGCACGGCAGCCACCTCGTGATCGCCTCGGTCGAGCCCTGGGCCATCCGGCTCGACGGACGCCGCCGAGGGTCCTAGGACCGGGCGGCCTTGATGTCGGCCGTCATCTCGCGGAGCAGGTCGAGCACGCCGGCCGGGCCGTGGACAACGAGGTCGGCCATCTCGGCAAGGGCACTCTCCTCCTCCGAACCAGAGCAGACGAGGAGGCCGGGCATGCCGCCGGCGCGGAGGTCCTCGACCGCCTTGAACGCCTCGACGTCGCCGAGGTCGTCGCCGACGAACGCGATCGACTTGGCGTCGACCTCCTCGACCAGCTTGATCAGCGCTGCTCCCTTGTGCATCCCGTGCGCGCGCACCTCGATCACGTTGCGCCCCGGCTCGATGTCGAGGTCGTGTGACTTGGCGGCCTCCGCCAGCATCGGCAGCAGTCGCTCGTACGCCGCCTGCGCGTCCTCGAGCCGGCGGGTGTGCACGGCCACCGCCAGGCCCTTCTCCTCCACCCAGGCATCGCTGGCATCGGCCGAACGCAGCAGGCGCGGCAGGCCGGCCGTGAACGAGGCGAGCCCACGTGGCGGTGTGGGCGAGATGACCCGGCGGTTGATGGAGGTCCAGCGCTCGTTGCCGTACTGGCCGAGAACGTAGAGCTCGCGTCCGTGCTCACCGATCGCGTTGCCGACCTCCTCGAGGCCGCCGAGGTCGAGCGCCTGGCGCGCCGGGCGGCCGGTGATCACCGCGATCGCGCGGACCTGCTCGGCGAGCTCGACCAGCACCTCACCCGCGTCGGGGTGGATGTGGGCGCTCTCCGGGTCGTCGACGATCGGGGCCAGGGTGCCGTCGAAGTCGAGCCCGATGACCAGGTGTTCGGCAGCGCGCACAACGGCGGCGTAGTCCTGCTGAGCCGTGCTCGTGCGCCATTCCATGGGCGCCACTTTTCCAGCCCGACGAGATCGTTGTCGAAGCAGGTCTGGTCAGCGGGCTAGGAGAGTGTCACCCGTGGTAGTCGTCGGTGAGGATCACCGTGAGCCGGTCGAACTGCATCGGCTCCTGTGAGGGCTTGATGCGTTTGATGCCCAGGTCGAAGCCGAGCTCCTCGGCAGCGGTCTTGAGTCGCGGCGGGTAGTAGACCGCCGTGCCGTCGACGGTGCCGTACCAGTTGTCCGTGGCCACGACGTTCCAGCCAGCACCCTTGGCCTTGTCGGCCACGCCGCCGGCGAGTCCCTTGACGCGGGTGTTGTTGAAGATCGTGACGTAGGTGTCTCCCCGCTTGACCGGCTTGACCTCGGGCTTCGTCGTCGGCGACGGTGTGGCGCTGGGGGCCTTGCCGGCGTCCTTCGACGGAGTGTTCTGGGCCGTCGTGGCCTCGTCGTCCGGAGCCTTGTCTGGGTTGTCGGCGATGATCACCAGCCCGGCCATCGCCACCGCGGAGATGCACAACGCGAGCAGACGCGTCGGCAGGACGAGGCCGCGCTCGTCGCGCACGCGACGGGTCTGGAGGCTCACCGGCGTCACTCCGAGAGGTCGAAACCGAGACGACGCGCCGAGCGCTGACGCTGGCGGGTGGCCCGCAGACGGCGCAACCGGCGGACGAGCAGCGGGTCGTGCGCGAGCGCATCGGGGCGGTCGATCAGGGCGTTGAGGACCTGGTAGTAGCGCGTCGCGGACATGTCGAACTTCTCGCGGACGGCCTGCTCCTTGGCGCCGGCGTACTTCCACCACTGGCGCTCGAAGTCGAGCATCGCCGCGTCCCGGGCCGAGAGCTCACGAGGGCTCTCGGGCTGGGAGCTGTTGAGCGCGTGGCTGGCGACCATCGTGGCGACTCCTCGGACACGGGAAAGATGATGGGTCTGCCTCATCATAGGCGAAGGAAATACAACGATGTCATTTGACTCCGGCGTGGCGCGGGCTCCGGTCGCTGGGCGGGGCGGGGAGGGCCTTCACTAGCGTTTGGCCATGGACACCATCCGATGGGGCGTGCTGGCGCCCGGCCGGATCGCCCGCTTGTTCGCCGCGGACCTCCTCGTCGTACCCGATGCCGAGCTGGTCGCGACCGGTTCGCGCACCCTGGAGCAGGCGGAGGCGTTCGCCGCGGAGTTCGGCGGACGTGCCCACGGTTCCTACGAGGCGCTGGTCAACGACGCCGAGGTCGATGTCGTGTATGTCGCCTCGCCGCACGCACTCCACGACGCGCACACCCGGCTGGCCCTCGCGGCCGGGAAAGCCGTGCTGTGTGAGAAGCCGATGACGCTCGACGCCGCGTCGACGACCGCGCTCTTCGCAGAGGCGGCAGACCGAGGGCTGTTCCTGATGGAGGCCATGTGGATGGCCTGCCATCCCATGATCAGGACGATGCTGCGCCTGCTCGCGACCGGGGACTACGGGACGCCTCGGCAGCTGCATGCCGACCTCGGCTTCGTGGTGAACGCCGCCCCCGGGGACCGGCTGGTTGACCCGGCCATGGGTGGGGGCACCCTTCTGGACATGGGCATCTACCCGCTCACGATGGCCCACCTGGTGCTGGGTGAGCCGACACAGCTCCAGGCCGTGGCCAACGTCACCGCGAGCGGGATCGATCTCGACATCGCGATCGCGGGGCTCTACGCCGGCGGCGCCACCGCGGCGCTCACCTCGTCGATGACCTGCCAGTCGCCGCGCACGGCCACGGTCGCGACCGAGATCGGCCGGTTCGACCTGCCGCGCGGCGCCCACCACCCGGACCGGATCCGATGGACGTCGTACTGGGAGCCGGAAGGGAAGTCGGAATGGATCGGCCCGGACGAGCCGGTTGTCGGGCTCGGCTACGGCAACGAGATCCTGGAGGTGCATCGGTGCCTGCGCTCCGGCGCCATCACCAGCGATCTGGTCCCACCGGCGCAGACCATCGCGGTGATGCAGCAGATGGACCGGGTGCGTGCCCGGATCGACGGCGGCGAGCGCAGGTAGGGTCGGCGGCGTGAGTCGAAGCGCCAGTCGTAGTTCTCGGAAGCGCAGCACCTCCGACCTCGTCGTCGTCGCCAACCGCCTGCCCGTCGACCGGGTCGTCGACGACGACGGCGAGACTTCGTGGCGCCGCTCCCCGGGCGGGCTCGTCTCGGCGCTCGAGCCGGTCATGCGGGCCAACAACGGCGCGTGGATCGGCTGGCCCGGAGACACCGGATCGGATCTCGAGCCCTTCGACGACGAGGGCCTCACGCTGGTCCCGCTGACCATGTCCGACCAGGAGTACGCCGAGTTCTACGAGGGCTTCTCGAACGCCACCCTCTGGCCGCTCTACCACGACCTGGTCGCCAAGCCGTCATTCCACCGCGAGTGGTGGGACTCCTACGTCACGGTCAACCAGCGTTTCGCCGACGCCGCGGCGAAGTTCGCCGCCAAGGACGCCATCGTGTGGGTGCAGGACTACCAGCTGCAGCTCGTCCCCGCGATGCTGCGCGAGCTGCGACCCGACCTGCGGATCGGCTTCTACCTGCACATCCCCTTCCCTCCGGCCGAGCTGTTCTCCCAGCTGCCGTGGCGCCGGCAGATCCTCGAAGGTCTCCTCGGCGCCGACCTCGTCGGCTTCCAGCTCTCCGGTGCCGCACAGAACTTCGTCCGCCTGGTCCGGCAGCGGGTGGGTCACAAGACCCACCGCGACGTCGTCTACCTCCCCGACGGCCGGGTCGTGCAAGCGCGGGCGTTCCCGATCTCGATCGACGCAGCGGGGTTCGAGGAGCTGGCCCGGTCGGAACCGGTCGCCGCCCGGGCGAAGGAGATCCGGGAAGACCTGGGCAACCCCAAACGTCTGTTCCTGGGGATCGACCGGCTCGACTACACCAAAGGCATCTACGCCCGGTTGCGTGCCTTCAGCGAGCTCATCGCAGAGGATCACTTCAGCGTCGAGGACGCGCTGTTCGTCCAGGTGGCCACCCCGTCGCGCGAGCGCGTCGACCAGTACCGCGTCCTCCGCGACGACATCGACCGGCTCGTGGGCCGCATCAACGGCGACCTCGGCCGCATCGGCCGGCCGGTGATCTCCTACCTGCACTCCGCGTTCCCGCGCGAGGAGATGGCCGCGCTCTACCGAGCGGCCGACATCATGGTGGTGACGCCGTTCCGCGACGGCATGAACCTCGTCGCCAAGGAGTACGTCGCCTGCCGCTACGAGGACGACGGGGCGCTGGTGCTCTCGGAGTTCGCCGGCGCCTCCGACGAGCTGCGGCAGGCCTACCTCGTCAACCCTTACGACATCAACGGCATGAAGGCGCGGATGCTCGAGGCGTTCGAGGCCGACCCGAAGGACCTGTCCCGGCGGATGCGGGCGATGCGCAAGACGGTCGCCGAGAACGACGTGTCCCACTGGGCGAAGTCGTTCCTGGAGGCCCTCTCCGGCGCGCAGCCGACGCACTCGAAGTCCACCCGGCCGGCTCGGCGCTCCTGACCCGGCGAGTCAGATCCCCGAGGTCGTGGGCGGCGTGTGGCGACCGATCGGCTTCTCACCCGCGCCCTCCTCGATCGAGCGGGTCTCCGGGCGGGAGCCGCCGGGAGCCATCAGCTCGGTGATCGCTTGCGTGAGGTGTGGGCCGAGGGCACCCCAGCCGTCCTTGTACGCATAGACCGCGCGCAGCGACTGGGCCTCGTAGTCGCCACGGAAGATGTCGACGTCCTCGGCGGTGATCAGGCCGGGATGCGCCACCCCCACCGCCTCCGAGACCTTGACGAGCTCCTTGCGGAAGGTCTTGACGTACTGCGCGCACCGCACCGACTTCGAGGCGGGGTCCAGGCCGTGGGTCAACCATGGGTCCTGGGTGGCGACCCCGGTGGGGCATCGATCGGTGTGGCACTTCTGCGACTGGATGCAGCCGATGGACATCATCGCCTCGCGTGCCACGTTGACCATGTCGACCCCGAGCGCGAACGCGACGACGGCATTGTCAGGCACGCCGAGCTTGCCCGACCCGATGAACGTGACGTCGTCGGTGAGCCCGGCTTCGGCAAAGGTGCCGTAGACCCGCGAGAAGCCCATCCGGAAGGGCAGCGCGATCGAGTCGGCGAAGATCGGTGGTGAGGCACCGGTGCCGCCTTCGCCTCCGTCGACCGTCACGAAGTCGATGCCGCGGTCGCCGCGGGACATCAGTCGGGTCAGCTCGTACCAGAAGCTCATCTCGCCGACCGCGCTCTTGATCCCGACAGGTACGCCGGTCTCGGTCGCCAGCAGCTCCACGAAGTCCAGCAGGCTGTCCTCGTCGGTGAAGGCGGTGTGCCGTGAGGGGCTGGCGCAGTCCTGGCCCATCGGGATGCCCCGGATCTCGCTGATCTCCTTGGTCACCTTCGCCGCGGGCAGCAAGCCACCGAGACCCGGTTTCGCTCCCTGGGAGAGCTTGACCTCGATGGCGCGCACCGGGGCCGACTCGACGACCTCCTTGAGCTTCTCGAGACAGAACTCACCCTTCTCGTCGCGGCAGCCGAAGTACGCCGTACCGATCTGCAGCATGATGTCGCCGCCCTGCCGGTGGTGCGGAGAGAGACCGCCCTCGCCGGTGTTGTGCATGCAGCCGGAGAGCTTCGCGCCGGAGTTGAGCGCCTGGATCGCGTTCCCCGACATCGAGCCGAAGCTCATCGCGGAGATGTTGATCAGCGAGTTCGGGCGGAACGCCTTCGCCCTCCCGCGTGGGCCACCGAGCACCTTGGCGCTGGGCAGTCCGACCTTCTCGGCGTGGTCATGCGGCAGGGACGCGGCGAACGTGCGGTGCTTGATGATCGCGTACCCGGGAAGGTGCTCGACGTCGTTGTCGGTGCCGAAGCCGGAGTAGTTGTTCTCCTGCTTGGAGGAGGCGTAGATCCACGACCGCTGGTCGCGGCTGAAGGGCCGCTCCTCGTCGTTGCCGGTGACGATGTACTGCCTCAACTCCGGGCCGATGGTCTCCAGCCAGTAGCGCGCGTGCGCGATCACCGGGTAGTTGCGCATCAGGGCGTGCTTCTTCTGCATCAGGTCGCGCGCGGCGACGGCTCCCACCGCGAGGCCGACCCCACCGATGACTCGGGTGAGCTTCATGAGGCATGCCTACTCCTGGCAGGGAGTCGTGTCCATGGACCGGACCGGGTGCGCGCAAGGTGTCACCGACACCGTTCGTTGGTAACTTCCGCCATATGGATCTGATCCCGAAGCCGGACCAGGTCGCGTCCGCCGCGAGCAACGTCGCTCACATGCTGCTCTACGGGGGGCTGGCCGACCTCCGCCCCATGCCCAGGACGCTCATCGATGACGGACCGCTGCGGGAGGTCTACCACTACCGCCCGCACAAGAAGACCCGCGAGACGGGTGACCCGGTGCTGCTCGTCACCCCGCTTGCCGCGCCGGCCATCTGTTTCGACCTGCGCCGAGGCTGCTCGCTGGTCGAGCACTTCGTGCAGAAGGGTCGGCCCACCTACCTCGTCGAGTACGGCGAGATCTCGTTCAAGAACCGCAAGATCGGCATGGAGCACTGGGTCGACGAGGTCGTTCCCGAGGCGATCAAGACCGTCAGCGAGCACGCCGGCGACCGGCCCGTGCACGTCATCGGCTGGAGCCTCGGTGGCATCTTCGCGGCGCTCGCGGCCGCCGACCGGCCCGACCTGCCGATCGCGTCCTTGACCATCCTGGGTTCGCCGTTCGACGTGAAGCAGGTGCCGATGGTGGCGCCGCTACGCCCGATCCTGCGGCTGACCGACGGCGGCATCGTCACCCAGCTCTACCGGGTGCTCGGGGGCGCACCGAAGCCACTCGTACGCCGGGCCTTCCAGCTCAGCTCGGGCACGAAGGTGATCACCAAGCCGATCGCGATCCTGCAGAACCTCGACGACAGCGAGTGGTTGGCCCAGATCGAGGCGGTGGACCGCTTCACCGACAACATGATCGCCTACACCGGCCGGTCGTTCGGGCAGCTCTACCACCGGTTGCTCAAGAACAACCAGCTCCTCACCGGCAAGGTCGATCTGTCCGGCCACGAGATCGACGTCGCCAACATCAAGGTCCCGGTGCTCATCTTCGCCGGCAACACCGACGGCATCGCGCCGATCAACGCGGTCAAGGCGTTGGTCAAGCTGCTCACCAACGCCCATGAGGTCCGCTTCGAGATCGTCCCGGGTGGCCACCTCGGCATGCTCACCGGGCGTGCCGCGCGCGGGACCACCTGGGTGACGATGGACGAGTGGATCGAGCAGTACTCCACGCCCGACGACCGGCCCGCCCGCAAGGCCGGCAAGAAGACCGCTGCGCAGAAAACGTCAAAGCGTGCCCCCGCGAAGAAGAAACCGCTCCATCGCACACACAAGCCGGCCGACCAGGTGACGCCTGATCGCTCGGCGATCGGCTCCAACCCCGAGCGCAGGTTCGTCTCGGCCTCGTCCAGGAACCTCACCCGCAAGCCTTGAGGCTCACTCTTCCCCACACCCCTCAGCAGGCACTGCGCCTCGTCGCGGCGGTGCTCACGGTGGTGCTCGTGCTGCTGCTCGGTGGCTTCGGGTCGAAGGATCCGAACGGGCCGACGTACCACCACTACGTCGCCCTGGGTGACTCCTTCACGGCCGCGCCGTTCGTCCCGCTCAACGATGTCGCCTACGGCTGCAACCGTTCGAGCAACAACTACCCGCACCTGGTCGCCCAGACACTGCACATCGACGACCTCAAGGACCGTTCGTGCACGGGTGCGCAGACCATCGACCTGTACGGCCGCCGCCAGCGCACGGCCGACGGCCAGTCGGTGCCACCCCAGTTCGGTGCGCTCTCCGCGACGACCGACCTGGTCACGGTCGGCATCGGGGCCAACAACGGCCGGCTCTATGCCCGGTTGGCGACTACGTGCCGGAAGATGCAGAAGGTCTGCCCGCTGTACGACGAGCGCGACACCCTCCGCACGATCGTCGATCGGCTGGGACCCGAGCTGGTGTCGACGCTGGAGCAGGTGACGGAGCGGGCGCCGAAGGCACGGGTGCTGCTGATCAGCTACCCCAAGCTGCTGCCATCGCGGGGGGACTGTGCACGGCTGCCCCGAATGCGCCCGCAGGACCGGGCGACCTTCCGGGCGATCAACCTGCGCCTGCGCTACCAGATGCGCGACGCGGCGGAGGAGGCCGGCGTCGAGTTCGTCGACTTCTACAGGGTCTCGATCGGGCACGACGTCTGCTCGCGCCACCCGTGGGTCCAGGGCCGCGTCGGCAGCTCTCATCGGGGTGCAGCGCTGCACCCGTTGCCCTCCGGGCAGACCGCGCTGGCGAGGTTGATCGAGAGCGTGCTGCGACGAGAGCCGCCGAAGACCGGCAACGACGCTGCCTAGGAGGAGCGCTCCTCGAGCGTCTGGCGCAGCAGCTGCAACTCCTGGCGCAGGGACGCGATGTCGGCCGCGGTCGCGGTCACGCCCTCCTCGATGTCCTCGATCTCCTCGACGCGCTCGACCAGCCAGCTGGCGAAGGTGCCGGTCACCACGCCGAGGACGCCGATGCCGCAGAACATCAGGCCCGCGGCGACGAAGCGGCCCTCCGCGGTGACCGGGTACATGTCGCCGTAGCCCACCGTGGTGATGGTCGTCAGCGACCACCAGATCGCGTCGGTGAAGGTCTGGATGGGGCCCGAGCCATCACGTTCGGCGTCGAGGATCGCCAGGGACGCCATGAAGACGATCAGGGACCCCGCTGCGACGAGATAGACCCCGACCCGACCTCGCAGCGAGCGGCCGAAGTACCGGTTGAGCACGTCGAGCAAGGTCAGCAGCCGCAGCAGGCGCAGCGGTCGGAGCACCGGGAGCACGACCGCGAGGATGTCGAGCGGGTGCCTCTTGGTGAAGGCCCACTTGTCCTCAGCAACGAAGAACCGCACGACCAGCTCGAGCGCCAGCACGACCCACGTCAGCCACACCACGACGGAGCAGAGGCGCACCAGGTCTGGGTCGAGACCTGTGTCCAGGATCGGCCAGGCGTAAGCCGCCACGAAGAGCAGTGAGACCGCCATCATGGGGATCTGCGCCGAGCTGTCCCAACGCTCGACTCGGGATTCGTCCATGGCGGAGATGTTCCCATTAGACGGGGTAAGTCCGGGGGGGTGTGCAAGCGAGCGCCGCTCAGTGCGTGCGCTGGCAAGGCGGAGGAGGGAGCCGTGGCGGAGCCACGGCGACTGACGAGAACGCAGTCCAGCGTGCGTGATGAGTGGGGCGCAGCGTGCTCCCCCCTGGACTTGCTCGTCTAGGGTCGGCGCATGTCCCGCCCCTTGCCCAGGTCGGTTCGCGCCGGCTACGGCCTCGGCTCGGTGGCGACGGGCACGTTCGGTACCGTCCCGGGGCTGATGCTGCTGCCCTACCTCACCGACACCCTCGGCATCGCTGCCGGCCTCGCGGGCGTGATCGTGTTCCTGCCGAAGGCCTGGGACGTGGTGCTGAACCCGATCGCCGGGCGCATCAGCGACCGGTCGACCGACGCCCGCGGACCGAGGCGGCCCTTCCTGCTGAAGGGCGGACTCCTGCTCGCGGTGTTCTTCGCCCTGTTGTTCGCGGCGCCCGACCTCGACTCGAAGGCCGTCGACGCCGCGTGGGTGCTGGTGCTGTTCGTGGCCTGCGCGACGGCCTATGCGTTCTTCCAGGTCCCCTACGTCGCGATGCCGGCCGAGATCACCGACTCCTACGACGAGCGCACCCGCCTGATGACCTGGCGGGTGGCGATCCTCGCCCTCGCGATCATGCTCAGCGGCGCGAGTGCCCCCGCGATACGGGACGCATTCGGCGGGCGTGCGGGCTACCGGGTGATGGGGTTGGCCATCGCGGTGCTGCTCGTCGTCGGCGTGGTGGGTGCCTACGTCGGCACCCGGTCCGCACCGGTAGGACGGGTCACGCCAGGGGCGGGGACGCTGCGGGAGCAGCTGCGGATCGTCGCGCACGCCCGCGACTTCCGGCTCCTGCTGACCACGTTCGTGATGCAGGCGCTCGCCACCGGTGCGATGCTCGCCGGTGTCGCCTACATGTCCCGTTGGGTGCTCGTCGACAAGGGCGCCGCCACGATCCTGTTCGTCTGCTTCGTCGGACCGGCGCTCGTGCTGACACCGGCATGGAGCGCGCTTGGCCAGCGGTTCGGCAAGAAGAAGGGGTACGTCGCGTCGTCGCTCGTGCTCGCCGCGGCAGCGGTGCTGCTGGTGTGGTCACGGTCCGCTCCGTCCTGGTGGGTGTACGCCGCAACGGCCCTCGTCGGGCTGGGCTACGCGGGTGCCCAGGTCTTCCCGATGGCGATGCTGCCCGACGCGGCGGCAGTCGACGCACGTCGAACCGGTTCGAACCGCGCCGGCGTCTACACCGGAGTCTGGACGGCCGGGGAGACGCTCGGTCTCGCGCTGGGGCCGGCCGTCTTTGCCCTTGTGCTCACCCTCGGCAGCTACCGGTCGTCCACCGACATCGACGACTTCAGCACCAGCGTCGGGCTCCAGCCCGACTCCGCCCTGACGGCGATCGTGCTCGGCTTCTCGCTGCTGCCGGCGGTGCTGATCCTGGCGAGCCTGTTCTTCCTGTCGCGGTACTCGCTGGACGCAGAGACGGTTTCGACAAGTTCAACCAGCGGGGACGGCGCGGGGGTGCCTGCATGAGCGATGTCCTGGCGCGGCTGCGCGCGATGCAGGCCGACGACGTGCCGGTCACCGGCGGTCGGACTCTGGCCTACGTCTACGACTCCGGTCTCGAGGAGGCTGATCAGGTCGGCCGCGAGGCGGTGGCGGCGTACGCCGGCTCCAACGGCCTGGACCCGACTGCCTTCCCCTCCCTGCTGACGATGGAGAACGAGCTGGTCGGCTTCGCCGCGAACCTGCTCGACGGGCGCCCGACCACCGTCGGCACCGTCACGAGCGGCGGCACCGAGTCGGTCCTGCTCGCGGTGCAGGGCGCGCGGGACTCGCGTCCGGACGTCGAGCGACCGCGGATGGTGCTGCCGGTGACGGCGCACGCGGCCTTCCACAAGGCCGCGCACTACTTCGGTGTCGAAGCGGTGATGGTCGGCGTCGACGAGGAGTTCCGGGCACGACCCGACGCGATGGCCGCCGCGATCGATGACCGGACCGTGCTGGTGGTGGCCAGCGCGCCGTCGTACGCCCACGGCGTCGTCGACCCGGTCACCGAGATCGCCGCAGCCGCTGCCGCGCAAGGCGTGCGCTGCCATGTCGACGCCTGCATCGGCGGCTGGGTGCTGCCGTACGCCGCCCGCCTCGGCCGGGCCATCCCGGCCTGGAGCTTCGCGGTCGAGGGAGTCACCAGCATCTCCGTGGACCTGCACAAGTACGCCTACGCGCCCAAGGGCACCTCGGTCCTGCTGCACCGGACGCCGGACCTGCGCAGGCCGCAGTTCTTCGCCAGCGCCCGGTGGCCGGGCTACACGATGCTCAACCCGACGATGCAGTCGACGAAGTCGGGGGGTCCGCTGGCCGGTGCATGGGCAGTGGTGAACACGATCGGCGACGAGGGTTACCTGGCCCTGACCGAGAAGGTGCTCGACGCCGTCGACCGGATGGTCGAGGGGATCTCGCAGATCGACGCGCTGCGGGTCGTCGTACGTCCCGACTCGACGCTGGTCGCCTTCGCCGCCGATGACACCTGCGACGTCTTCACGATCACCGACGCGATGACCCGGGCCGGCTGGTACGTCCAGCCGCAGCTCTCCTTCGAGGGCAGCGAGCCGACCATCCATCTCTCCTTGAGTGCGGCGACGGCGGACCACGTCGAGGAATTCCTGGCCGCGCTGGCCTCCGGTGTGGCCGAGGCCGTCTCGTCGGGTCCGATCGTGATCGACCCCGGCATCGTCGACTTCGTGACGTCGCTCGATGCAGCCACCTTGAGCGACGACGACTTCGACGGCCTGCTCGCGGCGGTCGGCATGGCCGGCGGGGACGGCGGGGCGGTGGGGCTCCCTGACTCGTTTGCGGAGATCAACGCCCTCCTTGACCTGGCCGCACCGGCTCTTCGCGAGGCGCTCCTCTCGGCGTACCTCGACCGGCTCCAGCGGCCCACCAACGCATGACCAACCACCTCGGGGGTAAGCAGGAGACAAGCACTGCGTCCACGCGAGAAAGGTGTCATCGTGCCTCAGATCGACTCGAACGGAATCTCCCTCAACTACACCGACTCGGGCGGCGACGGCCGTCCCGTCGTACTCATCCACGGCTGGCCCCTCAGTGGCGCCTCCTGGTCCGAGCAGGTGCCCGCACTGACCGAGGCCGGGCATCGCGTGATCACCTACGACCGCCGCGGTTTCGGTGAGTCCGACAAGCCCGAGGACGGCTACGACTACGACACCTTCGCCACGGACCTCGCCGGCCTGCTCGACGGCCTCGACCTCAAGGACGTCAGCCTGGTCGGCTTCTCGATGGGTGGCGGCGAGCTCGCCCGCTACGTCGGGAAGTTCGGCGAGGAGCGGCTCCACTCGCTCGTGTTCGCCGGTGCCATTCCACCGTTCCTGCTGAAGACCGACGACAACCCGGACGGCGGCCTTGGCGAGGACGACGTCGCCGGCATGGAGAAGGGCGCGAGCTCGGACCGGGAAGACTTCCTCGACGGGTTCACGACCGGCTTCTTCTCCGCCAACGGCGTGCTCAAGGTGACCGAGGAACAGCGTCAGGAGGCGCTTGCACTGCAGGCACCGGCACGCGACGAGGCCGTGGTCGCCTGCATCGGAGCGTTCGGACGCACCGACTTCCGCAACGACCTGGAGCGCGTCACGGTGCCGACCCTGGTCATCCACGGCGACTCGGACGCGATCGTTCCCTTCGAGGTCTCGGGCAAGCGGACCGCCGAGACGATCTCCGGCAGCACCCTGGTGGTCGTCGAGGACGCCCCACACGGGTTCAACGTCAGCCACACAGACGAGTTCAACCGATCCTTGGTCGACTTCCTGGCCTGAGCACCCTGCACCCGCCCTCGGGCTCCTAGGGTGGGCGCATGGGCGCGCTGGCCGGACTCGTGGACAAGGGACTCGTGGCCCCCGACTGGGCCGAGGCACTGGCGCCGGTCGACGAGCAGATCACCCTGATGGGGCGGTTCCTGCGCGAGGAGATCGCGGCCGGACGCGGGTACCTGCCGCACGGCGACCACATCCTGCGCGCCTTCAGCCGTCCGCTGAACGAGGTCAAGGTGCTCATCGTCGGGCAGGACCCGTACCCGACGCCGGGTCACCCGGTCGGCCTGAGCTTCTCGGTCGCACCGGGCGTGGCCCCGCCGAAGAGCCTGGTCAACATCTTCAAGGAGCTCGTCGACGACCTCGGCGTACCCCCTCCGACCAGCGGCGACCTGACGCTGTGGGCCGATGCCGGCGTGATGCTCCTCAACCGGGCCCTCACCGTCTCTCCCGGGCGTCCGGCCTCGCACCGCGGCCGTGGCTGGGAGCTGGTCACCGACCAGGCGATCCGCACCCTGGCCCTGCGTGCGAAGGAGGGCGTTCCCCTGACGGCGGTCCTCTGGGGCCGCGACGCGCAGTCGCTCAAGCCGGAGCTCACGCCGATCCCGTGGGTGGAGTCGGTGCACCCGAGCCCGCTGTCGGCGCACCGCGGCTTCCTCGGATCGCGGCCGTTCAGCCGGGTGAACCGGATGCTCGAGGAGCAAGGCGGTACGCCGGTGGACTGGCGCCTCCCTTGACAAGGGAATATAGTTGTCGCTTCAAGTAGTTGGGAAGAACATGGACGGCAACACCACCCGCATGCCCGCGCTCTACATCGGACACGGCGCACCACCGCTGCTCGACGACGAGCTGTGGTCCAGCCAGCTGCGCTCGCTCGCGGCTGACCTGCCCCGCCCCAGGGCGATCCTGATCGTCAGCGCCCACTGGGAGTCAGCTCCGCTGTCACTGTCCGCCTCCGGCCCCGGCGTGGGACTGGTCTACGACTTCGGCGGCTTCGAGGAGCGCTTCTACCGGATGACCTACTCGACCCCGGACGCAGCTGCGCTGGCCAGCCGGGTCGCCGCGATGATGCCCGACACCGAGCCGGTGCACCAGCACCCCTCACGCGGGGTCGACCACGGCGCGTGGGTGCCGCTGAAGATCATGTACCCCGAGGCCGACATCCCGGTGCTGCAGATGTCGTTGCCGACCCAGGACCCCTACAAGCTGCTGACCCTGGGCGGCCGGCTGCGCGAGCTGCGCGACGAGGGCGTGCTGATCATCGGCTCCGGCTTCCTGACCCACGGGCTGCCGTTCCTGCGAGAGTTCCGCATTGATGCCGACGCTCCCGGCTGGTCGGTCGACTTCGACCTGTGGGCGGCCGATGCACTGACCCGAGGCGACGTGGCCGAGCTGGCGTCGTACCAGAGCCACGCGCCGGGCATGCCCTACGCCCATCCGACCGTGGAGCACTACACCCCGCTGTTCGTGACGCTGGGCTCCGCGACGGACACCGAAGCGCCGGGCGAGCAGGTCATCGACGGCTACTGGATGGGGCTCTCGAAGCGCTCGCTGCTGGTCGCCTGACGGTACTAGTCTCGTCAGCGCCCATTCGTCGCAAGGTCGGGAGGCGCCATGACCCAGGTGCAGCAGCACAAGTTCCAGCTCGACGAGAGCGAGATGCCCACCCGCTGGTACAACGTGCTGCACGACCTGCCGACGCCACCGCCGCCGGTGCTGCATCCGGGCACTGGGCAACCGGTGGGACCGGACGACCTGGCACCTCTGTTCCCGATGGACCTGATCCTCCAGGAGGTCTCGACCGAGCAGTACGTCGACATCCCGGACGAGGTGCTCGACGTCTACCGGCAGTGGCGGCCGAGCCCCCTCTATCGCGCGCACCGGCTGGAGAAGGCGCTCGGTACGCCTGCGCGGATCTACTACAAGTACGAAGGCGTCTCGCCGGCCGGCTCGCACAAACCGAACACCGCCGTTCCGCAGGCGTTCTACAACGCCAAGGCAGGGATCAAGAGGCTGACCACGGAGACCGGGGCCGGCCAGTGGGGCACGGCGCTGGCCTATGCGTGCGCGCAGTACGGCCTCGCCTGCGAGGTGTGGCAGGTACGCGCGTCGTACGACCAGAAGCCCTACCGGCGCATGATGATCGAGACGTTCGGCGGGTCGGTCCACCCCAGCCCCTCCGACCTGACCGAGTCCGGCCGCGCGATCCTGGCCGACCACCCTGACTCGACCGGGTCACTGGGCATCGCGATCAGCGAGGCTGTCGAGGTCGCAGCGCAGGACCCGACCACGAACTACTCGCTGGGCAGCGTGCTCAACCACGTGCTGATGCACCAGACGATCATCGGCGAGGAGGCGCTGCTCCAGCTCGCTCAGGCCGGGGACACCCCCGACCTCCTCGTCGGCTGCACCGGCGGCGGGTCGAACTTCGGCGGGCTGATGTTCCCGTTCCTGAGGGAGAAGTGGGCCGGCCGGATGAGCCCGACCGTGAGAGCTGTGGAGCCGGCCGCGTGTCCCTCGCTGACCCAGGGCAGCTACGCCTACGACTTCGGCGACACCGCAGGGATGACGCCCCTGATGAAGATGCACACGCTCGGCCACGACTTCATCCCGGACCCGATCCATGCCGGCGGCCTGCGCTACCACGGCATGAGCCCGCTGATCAGCCACCTCTACGAGACCGGCGAGATCGAGGCGGTCGCCAAGCCGCAGACCGAGTGCTTCTCTGCCGGGGTGCTGTTCGCCCGCACGGAGGGCATCGTGCCCGCTCCGGAACCGACGCACGCGCTCGCCGCGACCGTCGAGGAGGCCCTGCGCTGCAAGGAGACCGGCGAGGAGAAGGTGATCCTGACCGCGCTGTGCGGGCACGGCCACCTCGACCTGCCCGCCTACGACGCGTACCTGTCCGGCACCGTCGTCGACCACGACTGGGAGGACGCCGACATCCAGGCCGCCGTCGCCGACTCGCTCTCCCGGCTGCCGACGCTGGCCTGACGACCTAGCGGATTCCCAGCTTCCGCATCACGGCGAGCCCCTTGAGGGTCTGCTCGACGTGCGTCTCGAAGGGCTCGTCCGCCGGTGCGTTGAGGACCTGCTTCTTGAGCACGCCGAGGTTGATCCCGTCGGTGTACTTGAGCAGACCCTGGTCACCGTGGCGGGCGCCGACGCCCGACTGCTTGACGCCGCCGGACGGCGAGCCCTTGGAGGCGTACGCCGTGGCGAGGATGTCGTTGACGTTGACGTTGCCCGCCTCGATGCGCCGCGCCACCTCGGTCGCCTTCTTCAGGTCGGTGCCCCAGACGCTGGCGTTGAGCCCGTAGTCGGTGTCGTTCGCGAGCCGGACCGCCTCGTCGACGGTGGAGTAGCGGTGCAGGGCCACGACCGGACCGAACGTCTCGCAGGAACCGGCGAGCATGTCCTGCGTGACACCCTCGAGGATGGTCGGCTCGAAGAACGCCGGCCCGAGATCCGGGCGCTCACGACCGCCGACCAGCACGGTGGCTCCCTTCTCGACGGCGTCGGCGACGTGGGAGGCGACCCGGTCCTTCTGGTCGACCGAGACGAGCGATCCGACCTCCGGCTCGAAGTCGTACGACGCACCCAGCTTCAGCGCCTTCGTGGCCGTGACGAACCGGTCCTTGAAGTCGTCGTAGATCGAGTCGTGGATGTACATCCGCTCGATGTGCATGCAGATCTGGCCGGTGTTGCCGAACCCACCGAACAGGGCACCCGTCACCGTCTCGTCGAGGTTGGCGTCGGGCAGCACGATCATCGGGTTCTTGCCGCCGAGCTCGAGGCAGCACCCGATCAGGTTCTGGCCGGCGCGCTCGCCGACGAAGCGGCCCGTCGCCGTGGAGCCGGTGAACATCACGTAGTTGGCGTTGTCGATCAGGGTCGGTCCGATGTCGGGACCCTCGCCGCAGACGACCTGGAACAACCCCTCGGGAAGGCCGGCCTCGTATAGCAGGCCAATGCCGTAGAGCGGTGAGAGAGCGGTCTTGTTGTCGGGCTTGAGCACGACGCCGTTGCCTGCCATCAGCGCCGGGATGGCGTCGGAAAGACCGGTGGCAAAGGGGAAGTTCCACGGCGCGATGATCGCGACGACTCCCTTGGGCTGGCGGACCTCGGTCGAGGAGCTCACGATCGGGACCGGACCACCGCGGGTCACCGGTTTCAGCAGCTTGGCCGTGCGCCTGAGGTAGTGCGAGGTGACCATGGCCGGGTCGCAGGTCTCGTCGAAGGCCATCCGGCGGGCCTTGCCGGACTCGGCCTGGATCAGGTCGACGATCGTGGTGTTGTGCTCGAGCAGCAGCTGGTGGAACTTCTTGAACACCTTGAGACGCTTCCTGACCGACCACTGCGACCAAGCCTTCTGGGCCGCCCGGGAGCGCTCGAACGCAGTCTCGATGTCCTCCGGGCTCGACTGCGGCAGGGTCGTGATCACCTCGCCCGTGTAGACCTCGGTCAGCTTCCAGACGCCACCACCTGTGGAGACCACGCGCGCGGTGATCCGCTCGAGCAGCTCGTCGGTGATGGTGGCGGGACGGGTCAGGGTGGCGCTCATGTCGGACTCCCGGTCAGGGTTTTGAGGGTCAGCGGTTCAAGATCAGGTCGGCGGCCATCTCGCCGATCATGATCGCGGGCGCGTTGGTGTTGCCGCCGGTGATGGACGGCATGATCGAGGCGTCGGCGACGCGCAGCCCGTCGACGCCCAGGACCTTGAGCTCGCGATCGACGACGGCGCGGTCGTCGACACCCATCCGGCAGGTGCCGACGCCGTGGTAGACCGACGTGGCGCGGTTCAGGATCTCGCGTCGGAGGTCCTGGCCCTCGAGCTGCGCGCCGGGGTGGATCTCGTCCTTGACGGTGCCGCCGAAGGCTGCGCCGGCCATGATCTCGCGGACCATCTCGGATCCCTCGGCGAGCACCTCGAGGTCGGCAGGGTCGGAGAGGTAGCGGAAGTCGATCAGTGGCGCGTGCATCGGATCCCCCGAGGCGAGGCGCAGCGTGCCGCGGCTCTTCGGGTAGATGAGTGTCGCGAGCACCGTCAGGGCCGGGCGCGGGTCGACGTCATGCCGGATCGGCTCGTCCTGGTTGGGCGAGACGTACGACCAGGGCAGGAGGTGCAGCTGTAGATCGGGTACGTCGGTCGCCTGCGACGTACGCACGAAGCCGACCGACTCGAAGACCGAGTTCGCGAGGAAGGTCTTGCCGGGCCGCACCAGCTCCTTCGCGACGCCCTTCGCGAAGAACCAGGCGTTGCCCTTCATGGTGGACGTGGTCACGTGGTAGGTCAGCGCGTGGAACATGTGGTCGTGCAGGTTGTCGCCGACCGGGAGGTCGGAGACGGTGGTGATGCCGTTGTCCGTGAGGTGCTCCGCGTGGCCGATGCCCGAGAGCATCAGCAGCTGCGCCGACCCGACGAACCCGCCGGAGAGGATGACCTCCTTGCCGGCGCGAACGATCCGCGTGGAACCGTCCTTGTCGACGACGGCCACGCCGACGGCACGACCGCTCTCGATGACGATCTTGGTGACCAGCACCTCTGACTGGAGCTCCAGCGTGGGCACGTCGAGGTTGTGGATGTAGCCACGTGATGCGCTGTAGCGCAGGCCGTCGGCAGCGTTCTGCTGCATCCGGCTGATGCCCTCCTGCGAGTCGGCGTTGTAGTCGTCGAGGACCTTCACGCCGAGTGCGTCGGAGGTGGCCTGGATGAACTGGAGGGTGCCCTCCTGGGGCGTCTTGTTGCGGGTGATCCTGATCGGGCCGCCGGCGCCGCGGTAGTCGTTGGCGCCGTCCTCGAAGTCCTCCATGCGCTTGTACGCAGCGTTGACGGAGTCGGAGTCCCAGCCGGTGTTCCCCTCGGCTGCCCAGGAGTCGTAGTTGGCGCGGTTGCCGCGCACGTAGACCATGCCGTTGATCGAGCTCGAGCCGCCGACGACCTTGCCGCGCGGGACCGGCATCCGGCGGTTGAGGATGTGCTCTTGCGGCGTCGAGTAGTAGCCCCAGTCGACCGTGGCCTTGATCTTGGGCTCGGCGTGCATCGGGCCGATCATCCCCGGCTTCCTGACCAGGAACTTCTCGTCCGTCTTGCCGGCCTCGAGCACGATGACGCTCGCCCCCGACTGCGCCAGTCGACCTGCCACCGCGGCACCGGAGCTCCCGGACCCGACCACCACGTAGTCGGCCTCGTTCCTGTACGGCGCCTGCTTGGCCATTGTCACCTCGTCGTCGAACGGTCTCGGGCATACCGGCAGCAATGTGCCGAGCGCCACAACTATAACCTGTTCTAGTTTGCGCGCCTAGGTGGCCGAGCGGTGGGATGTCAGGCATGGAGCTGCTCTCGATCCAGTCCTCGGTCGCCTTCGGTCACGTCGGCAACAGCGCCGCCGTCTTCCCGCTGCAGCGTCTCGGCATCGAGGCGTGGCCGGTCAACACGGTGCACTTCTCCAACCACACCGGCTACGGCGAGTGGCGCGGACCGTTGCTCTCTGCAGACGACCTGCGCGACGTGATCCAGGGAGTCGAGGACCGCGGCGCGCTGGCACGCGTCGCCGGCGTGCTCAGCGGCTACCAGGGTGCCGAGGAGGTCGGGCAAGTTGTGCTGGACACCGTCGCGCGGGCCAAGCAGCTCAACCCGGAGGCGGTGTACTGCTGCGACCCGGTGATGGGCGACGTGGGCCGCGGCATGTTCGTGCGGCCGGGGATCCCCGAGTTCATGCGCGACCAGGTGGTCCCGGCCGCCGACGTCATCACCCCGAACCATTTCGAGCTCGACTTCCTGTCCGGGCGGGAGACGCGCACCGTGTCCGACGTACTCGAGGCGGCGGACGCCGTGCGGGCCGTCGGGCCTCGCACGGTGCTGGTCACCAGCGTGCTCACCGACGGGACTCCGGACGGCTCGGTCGACGTCATCGCCGTCTCGGACGAGGGCGCCTGGTCGAGCCGTACGCCGCTGCTCCCGATCAGTCCCAACGGCTGCGGTGACGTGACTGCGGCCGTCTTCCTCGCCCACCTGCTGCGCTCGGGGTCCGCCGAGATCGCGCTCCAGCAGGTCACCTCGACCATCTTCGGGATCCTGGAGAAGACCATCGAGGCCGGCACCCGCGAGATCCAGCTGGTCGCGGCCCAGGACGTGATCGCCGACCCACCCGAGCGGTTCGAGCCCACTCGCCTGCGCTGACGGCGACCTTCCATCCCGCTCAAACCCGACCCGGAGCCCGATCGGGCAGGAAGTCGTCGAGAACAGGCACGAAAACCGGTGCCTCAGAGTCGGAATTCGAGATTCTCCGCCTGACGATCGCCAAGCACCCCGTGAATCGGGCACAGATCGGGCACAGATTGGTGCCCACTCGGGCTCACGGACCTGCCTAATCCTGCTGCAGACTGACGAACGTGACCCCGGTCACACCGCGCCACGCAAGTCCCCAGCCAGCAACCGGACGTATCTCGAGAGGCGGTCTGCGATGGAAGCCGACGAGCGACAGCGACAGATCCTGGCTCGTGCCCGCAACGACGGCAGCGTGCAGGTCTCGGCCCTCGCCGACGACCTCAGCGTGGCTCCCGAGACCGTACGCCGCGACCTGCGCCAGCTCGTCGAGCGCGGCATGCTGCAGCGGGTCCACGGAGGGGCTCACCCGGTCGAGAGCGCCGGCTACGAGAGCACGGTGACCTACCGCAGCAGCTCGATGATCGCCGAGAAGCGGCGCATCGCAGTGGCTGCCGCAGCCAGGCTCGAGGGAGCCGAGTCGGTCTACATCGACGAGGGGATCACCCCGCAGCTCGTCGCCGAGGCCATCGCGGTGAACATGATCCCGGGCACGAAGCTCACCGTGGTCACCTCCTCGCTCCTGGCCGCGGGTGCCATCGCCGATGTCCCGAACATCACCGTGGTCCTGCTCGGCGGCCGGCTTCGCGGGCTCACCATGGCGACCGTCGACCACTGGGCCACCCGGATGCTCAAGGAGCTGGTCATCGACCTCGCCTACCTCGGCGCCAACGGCATCTCCCGCGAGCACGGGCTCACCACGCCGGACCCCGCAGTCGCCGCGGTGAAGGCCCAGGTGGTGGCGAGCGCCCGCCGGCGGATCTTCGTCGGCGTCCACACCAAGTTCGGCGTCTCGAGCTTCTGCCGCTTCGCCGACATCCCCGACTTCGAGGCGCTGGTCACCGACACCGGGGTCAGCGCCCCCGATGCCCACCGCTACAGCGTCCTGGGCCCTCATGTCGTCCGCACGTAGCGGTCGGTCGACGTCCATCGAGAACAAGCAACAACCGGCAACACCCGTGACAACTCGTCACCTGACAAGTGGAGGTAAGTCGTGACCACAAGGTCCACGAAGCGCAGGATCATGTTGGCCACCACGGCTGTCATGAGCCTGCTTCTCACCGCGTGCGGCGCGGGCGGAGGCGGCAGCTCCAGCGACACCAAGTCCCTGAACGTGCTCATGGTCGGCAACCCGCAGATGGTCGACATCGAGAAGCTGACCAAGGACAGCTTCACCAAGGACACCGGGATCAAGGTCAACTACACGATCCTTCCCGAGAACGAGCTGCGCGACAAGGTGACGCAGGACATCGCCACCAAGGCCGGGCAGTACGACGTCGCGACCATCGGCGCCTACGAGGTGCCGATCTGGTCGGAGAACGACTGGCTCACCCCGCTCGACGACTACGTGGACGACTCGAAGTTCGACAGGGACGACCTGATCAAGCCGATCGTGGAGTCGCTGAGCGGCGAGGACGGCAAGCTCTACGCGCTCCCGTTCTACGGCGAGTCGTCGTTCCTGATGTACCGCAAGGACGTGCTCGAGAAGAAGGGCATCTCCATGCCCGAGAGGCCGACCTGGGACCAGGTGGCCGCAGCCGCAGCCAAGGTCGACGGTGCAGAGCCGGGCATGAAGGGCATCTGCCTGCGCGGCCTGCCGGGCTGGGGCGAGATGTTCGCGCCACTGACCACGGTGGTGAACACCTTCGGCGGCACCTGGTTCGAGAAGGACTGGACCGCGAAGGTCAACAGCCCCGAGTTCAGTGCAGCGGTCAACTTCTACGTCAACCTGATCAAGCAGCACGGCGAGCCCGGAGCGGCACAGGCCGGGTTCACCGAGTGCCTGAACGCGATGAGCCAGGGCAAGGTCGCCATGTGGTACGACGCCACGTCGGCCGCAGGTTCGCTCGAGGACCCGAAGGTGAGCAAGGTCGCCGGCAAGGTCGGCTACGCCTTCGCCCCGACCAAGGAGACCGACAACTCCGGCTGGCTCTGGGCGTGGGCCTGGGCGATGCCCAAGACCACCAAGAAGGCCGACAACGCCGCGAAGTTCATGAAGTGGGCCTCGAGCAAGGAGTACGAGGAGCTCGTCGGGACCGAGCTCGGCTGGGCACGAGTCCCGGCCGGCAAGCGTGAGTCGACGTACGAGAACCCGGACTACAAGAAGGCGGCGGCGGCGTTCGGCCAGGTCACCCTCCAGGCGATCGAGAACGCCAAGCCGACCGACCCGGGCGTCCAGCCCCGTCCCACGGTTGGGGTCCAGTTCGTGGCCGTCCCGGAGTTCCAGGACCTGGGCACCAAGGTGTCGCAGGACATCTCCGCGGCGATCGCCGGACGGGGCACGGTCAAGGACGCGCTCGACAACGGCCAGAAGCTGGCCGAGGACGTGTCCAAGGAATACCAGTAGGCACGCCTGATCACCCCTGAGCCCCGGGGTGGACCGCCTGCACCTGGCGCGGTCCACCCCGGACCAGGGGCCCCACCTCAGCAACACCCAGAACCACCCGGAGGCAGAGATGACCGCCACGCTGACCGACTCAGAAGAGGAAACGAGCACCACCGCGTCCGGCCCGCCGGCGCGCAGGTACGACGCGAAGGAACGCTGGCTGCGACGCGGTCCCCTGCTCCCGGCGCTGATCTTCACCGTCCTCGTCACCCAGATCCCGTTCCTGATCACCATCGCCGTCTCGTTCCTCAACTGGAACATCCAGAAGCCCGGGGAGAAGAGCTTCCTGGGGTTGGGCATGTACCAGTCGTTCGCCGGGTTCGACAACTTCGTCACCGTGTTCACCGACTCCCGGCTGCGAACGGCGGTCATCAACACCATCGTGATGACGGCCTCGGTCGTGGTGATCAGCACCCTGCTCGGGCTGGCCCTCGCGGTGCTGCTCGACCGGAAGTTTCCCGGTCGCGGGCTCGCTCGAACGCTGCTCATTGCCCCGTTCCTGGTGATGCCCGTCGCGGCGGCCCTGCTGTGGAAGCACGCGCTGTACAACCCCGACTACGGCCTGATCAACGGCAGCCTGAACTGGCTGTACGGGCTCTTCGGCGCCGAGGGTCCGACGACCAGCTGGATCTCCGAGTTTCCGATGCCATCGGTGATCGCCTCGCTGGTGTGGCAGTGGACGCCGTTCATGATGCTGATCCTGCTGGCCGGGCTGCAGTCGCAGCCGGGTGATGTCCTGGAGGCCGCGAAGATCGACCGGGCCAGCCCCATGCAGATCTTCCGCTTCATCACGTTGCCGCACCTGCGCCGCTACATCGAGCTGGCGGCCCTTCTCGGCACGGTCTACGTCGTGCAGACCTTCGACGCGATCTTCACCATCACGCAGGGCGGTCCAGGGTCGGCGACCACGAACCTGCCCTACGAGATCTACCTGACCATGTTCCGCAAGTTCGAGTACGGCGAGGCGGCCGCCGCAGGAGTGGTGGTCGTGATCGGCACCATCGTGCTGGCGACGTTCGCCCTCCGCACGATCTCGTCCCTGTTCTCCGAGGAGGAGATGTCCAGATGAGCGCCTCGACAGACGTCGCCAACGGAACCACCACCAAGGCGCGCAGCGGCTGGCTGCGGCGCAAGAACAAGGAGCAGGAAGAGAGCGCCGGCGGCTGGTGGACCACGATCGCCTGGTTCGTGACCCTGCTGTTCTTCGTGCCCGTGGCATGGATGGTGCTGACCTCGCTGCACATCGAGGCCGACGCCGCGACCAACCCGCCGTCGATCTTCGCGCCTCTCACGCTGGAGAACTACGGGGCGCTCTTCGACCGTGACGTGGTGCCCTACCTGCTCAACTCGCTGATGGCGAGCGTGGGCTCGACCCTGATCGTGCTGGTGCTCGCGGTTCCGGCGGCGTACGCCCTCTCGATCAGGCCGGTGGAGAAGTGGACGGACGTGATGTTCTTCTTCCTGTCCACCAAGTTCCTGCCGCCGATCGCAGCGCTGCTGCCGATCTACCTGCTCGTGCAGAAGGCCGGGATGCTGGACAACATCTTCACGCTGGTCATCCTGTACACCTCGATGAACCTGCCCATCGCGATCTGGATGATGCGCTCGTTCCTCGCCGAGGTGCCGGTCGCCATTCTCGAGGCGGCGCGCATCGACGGCGCCGGTCTGATCCGCACACTCGCCTCGGTCGTGATGCCGATCGCGGCTCCCGGGATCGCGGCCACCAGCCTGATCTGCTTCATCTTCAGCTGGAACGAGTTCATGTTCGCGGTGAACCTCACCTCGACCGCGGCGTCGACGGCACCGATCTTCCTGGTCGGCTTCATCTCGAGCCAGGGACTGTTCCTGGCCAAGCTCTGTGCCGCCGCCACACTCGTCTCCCTGCCGGTGCTCATCGCCGGGTTCGCCGCCCAGGACAAGCTGGTGCGCGGGCTCTCGCTCGGCGCAGTCAAGTGAGGGAGGCTCTCGGGACCGCCCCCGACAACGCGATCAAAACCATCGACACGAGGAGCCGTCGATGACCGGCCTGAACAACCAGACCCTCGGCCAGATCTCCGCCGACGTGGCCGTGCCGAGGTACGACCGGTCGGCAGTGCGGAGCGGCATCGTCCACCTGGGCGTGGGCGGCTTTCACCGCGCGCACGAGGCGATGTACGTCGACTCGCTGCTCGACTCCGGGACGGCCACGGAGTGGGGAATCACCGGCGTCGGCCTGCTCCCGCAGGACAGGCAGATGCACGAGGTGATGCACGCCCAGGACTGCCTCTACACGCTGATGGTGAAGAAGGCGGACGGCTCGATCGAGCCGCGCGTGATCGGCTCCATCGTCGACTACCTGTTCGCCCCCGACGACGCCGAGGCGGTGCTCGAGCGGATGGCCGACCCCGACACCCGGATCGTGTCGCTCACCATCACCGAGGGTGGCTACCACGTCAACCAGGCGACCGGCTCGTTCGACGACGACGACCCGGCCATTCGTGCGGACATCAAGGCCGACCAGCCGCCCACCACGGCCTTCGGCTTCATCACCGAGGCGCTGGCCAGACGGCGTGCGGCAGGGGTCGAGCCGTTCGCGGTGATGTCCTGCGACAACATCCAGGGCAACGGCACCGTCGCGCGCGAGATGATCACCGCCTTCGCCCTGCTCCGCGACGAGGACCTGGGTCGGTGGATCGGCTCGGAGGTCGCCTTCCCCGACTCGATGGTCGACCGGATCACCCCGGTCACGACGGACGCGGATCGTGAGCACCTCGCCTCGTCGTACGGCATCGAGGACGGGTGGCCCGTCGTGTGCGAGCCCTTTGCGCAGTGGGCGCTGGAGGACCACTTCCCGCTCGGTCGCCCCGCGTTCGAGAAGGTCGGCGTGCAGGTGGTCGAGGACGTCGGTCCCTATGAGCTGATGAAGCTGCGACTGCTCAACGCCAGCCACCAGGCGATGGGCTACCTCGGCTACCTCAGCGGCTACCGCTACGCGCACGAGGTCTGCAGCGACCCGCTGTTCACCGGCTTCCTGCTTGCCTACATGGATCGCGAGGCCACGCCCACGCTGTACCCCGTGCCGGGCGTGGACCTCGACGAGTACAAGCACAAGCTGATCGAGCGCTTCGCCAACCCCGAGATCAGGGACACCCTGGCGCGGCTGTGCGCGGAGAGCTCCGACCGGATCCCCAAGTGGCTGGTGCCGGTGATCAAGCACCAGCTCGACCACGACGGAGAGATCACCAGGTCGGCGCTCGTTGTGGCGGCCTGGGCGAGGTACGCCGAAGGGGTGGACGAGGCAGGTGCTGAGATCGACGTGGTGGATCGTCGACGCGACCAGGTGATGGACCGTGCCAGGCGCCAGTCGTCGGAACCACTCGCGTTCCTCGAGGACCGCGACCTCTTCGACGACCTCGTCGACCACCCGCGTTTCACCGAGAGCTACCTCGCGGCACTCGCGTCGCTGCACTCCCGCGGCGCCCGCGCGACCCTCGAGGAGTGGCAGCAGCAGTGACCATGCGTGGCGTCGTGCTCCCGGGTGGAAGCCGGGTCGAGCACGTCACCGTGCCGGTCCCCGAACCAGGCCCGGGTCAGGTGCTGCTCGCGATGCGCGCATCCTCGATCTGCGGCAGCGACATCCGCGCCATCTACCGCGAGCACCTCGGGCAGGGCGCCGAGGCGTACCGCGGCGTCGTCGCGGGGCACGAGCCGTGCGGCGAGGTGGTCGAGATGGGGCATGGCGTCCGCCTCGCCGTCGGTGACCGCGTCGTCGTCTACCACATCGTCGGCTGCGGGCTCTGCGACGAGTGCCGACGCGGCTACGAGATCGGCTGCACCGACGCTTCGCGTGCGGCCTACGGCTGGCAGCGCGACGGCGGCCACGCGGAGTACCTGCTCGCCGAGGAGCGGAGCTGTCTGCCCCTCCCCTCCTCCTTGTCCTTCGTCGACGGCGCCCTGGTTTCGTGCGGCTTCGGTACGGCGTGGGAGGCGCTACTCCGGGTCGGCGTCTCCGGCCAGGACGGGCTGCTCGTGGTCGGACTCGGGCCCGTGGGACTCGCGGCGGCGATGCTGGGCCGAGCCCTCGGCGCCGCACCGGTGATCGGGGTGGACATCTCCGCTGCGCGCCGCGAGGTCGCGGTCTCGTTCGGCCTGGTCGACCAGGCGCTGCCGGCCGAGACGGCGCTCGCGCAGGTCCAGGAGCTGACCTCCGGCGCGGGGCTCTCGACCACGGTCGACTGCTCCGGATCCGCGGCCGGGCGATCGCTCGCCGTCCGGGCGACCGCGCGCTGGGGCCGGTGCGCGTTCGTCGGCGAGGGTGGCGACGTGACCATGGACGTCTCGCACGAGCTGATCCACAAGCAGGTCACCGTGTTCGGCTCGTGGGTCACCTCGGTGCCGCACATGAGATCGCTCCTGACCCGGCTCGACCAGTGGGGGCTCCATCCCGAGCAGATCGTCACCGATCGCTTCGCCCTCGAGGATGCCGGCGCGGCGTACGAGGTGGCGGACGGAGGCGACAGCGGCAAGGTGTGCCTGGTCTGGGAGTGAGCCGGTAATTCCGGGTAGTCCGAGGCCCAAAGCACCACTTGCAGCCTGGACCCGGTGCTTTCGACCTCGGACTACCCGGCCTCAGTTGCCGAAGTAGCTGTTGGTCTCCCGGATCTGGTCGCGGGTGAGCTGGCGTTCCTCGTCAGGGGTAAGTCGCCACGCCCTCGGCAGGTCGGCGCGGCACTCCTTCCCCTGGCAGTCGGAGTAGCGGAGGTACAGCTTCTTCAGGTCGGCCAGGACCTCGGCGTACTTCGGGACGCGGGAGAGGTTGCGCAGCTCGAGCGGGTCGTGCTTCAGGTCGTAGAGCTCGACCTCACCGGTCGAGTAGCGGGTGATCTTCCAGCGGCCGAGCCGCAGGCCACGGGTGTTCAGCGGTGACGGCCCGAGCCGGTGCAGCTCGGCGTACCGACCCTCCGTCATCATCCCCTCAGTGACGACCGCCCGGTCCCAGCCGTCGTCACCCTTCTCGATGACCTGGGTGAGGTCGATGCCGTCGGCGCGCGGCATCCGCACCCCGGCGTACGCCGCCAGCGTCGGTGCCAGGTCGACCGTGGTCACCGGGTCGTAGCGACGGCCCGTGGGGACACCCGGCCCGGCGATGATCAGCGGGACCCGGAGCGACGGCTCGTGCAGGTTGATCTTGCCCTGCCGCTTGCGGTGCTCTCCGAGGTAGTAGCCGTTGTCTGAGGTGAACATGATGACCGTGTTCGCGAGCTGCCCGCTGTGGCTGAGCCGCGAGATGGTGTGGCCGATCTGCACGTCCAGCACGAAGAGCGACTCGGCCCGCTGCCGCGTCACCTCCGTCTCCGCCTCACGTTCCGGCTGGGTGAGCTCGGGATGCTTGCGCAGGTAGCGGGGCTTGTCGCTCACGTCCGCCTCGGCCGACCCCGTGGCCGGAGTTCCGGAGCCGTGCTTGATCTGGCTGTCGAAGTGGCCCTTGACCCAGTCGGGTCGGGCCGGGGTCACCCACGTGGTTATCTGTCCGTCGGTCCGAGGGGTGACAAGCGGGTCGTCGGACTCGGTCGGTGAGCCGTGGTGCGGCGCCACGGGCGTCCACCAGATGAACCAGGGCGCTTTGTCCTGCCCGAAGCGGGAGACCAGCCCTCGCGTCTGCGCTCCGAGCACGCCGGTCGAGTAGCGGCCGGGGAACGACTTGATCTCACCGTTCACGTTCTGCGTCAGGTTGAAGTACGCATAGGTGCCGCCCTGGAACGGGTCGCCCGGCTGCCACCGGTGGTCGGACCCGGCCATCCACTCGGTCCAGCCAGGCGGCTCGTAGTGCAGCGACGACCCGCCTGTGCTGCGCAGCGGTTGGTCCCCGTAGCCGTTGAGGTACTTGCCCACGAGCGCCGTCTGGTAGCCCGCCTTCTGCAGCACCGTGGCGATCGTCCGCTGGTCGTGGAACGCCGCGAACCCGAATGGGTCCACGTGGCTGTAGACGTGATGGTTGTGGGCGTACTGGCCGGTGAGGAAGCTCGCGCGGGAGGGACAGCAGAGGGGGTACGGCGCGAACGAGTTCTCGAATGTCAGCCCCCGTCGCTGCAACAGGCGCTGCACGTTCGGCATGAAGCGCAGGTCGTCCCAACGCATGTCGTCGGCCTCGATCACCAGCACGTTCGGGTGTTTCTGCTTCGGCTCGGCCACCGCCGGCGGCTTCAGCGTCACGTGGGTTTCGCGGGGGTTCGCGCGCGGGTGGACGGCCTTGTCTTGGTTGCTCGGCCCGCAGGCCACCAGAGCCAAGACGGCCGCGGCAGCCAGGATTGACGACCCCCACCGGCTCACTTGGCGACCCTACGTCGGGAGGGTGCACGGCTCGGATCGCGCACGCCGGAGAGGTTTCTCCAATCCGAAAGAGTGGAACGGTCGCAAGACTGTCGAAATCCGGCCGTGCCGTTCGTAGTGGGTGTAGCACCGGGCAAGACCGCCAGTGCTCGAACCGACACACAGGGAGTGAAACCGATGTCCTCGACCGTGCTGTACATGTCAATGTCTCTCGACGGATTCATCGCTGGACCCAACGAGACGCTGGAGAACGGCCTCGGCGACGGGGGCGAGCGCCTGCACGAGTGGCTGTTCCCGGGCCCCGAGGGCGGCGCGAACCGTCAGGTCTGCGACGAGTTCCTGGCCACCGGGGCCATCGTGGCTGGGAGTGGGACCTTCGAGCCCGCAGGAGGCTGGGGCGGCGACCATCACGACGGTGTGCCCATCTACATCCTGAGTCGCCACCCGGCACCCGACTGGACGGCGGACTGGCCCCTCGTGCACTACGGGAACGACGTGGAGGCTGCTGTCCGAGATGCCAAGAGCGCCGCAGGCGAGAAGAACGTGCTGGTCCACGGCGCGGCCACCGCGCAGCGCGCACTCACCTCAGGTCTCCTCGACGAGCTCGAGATCCACCTGATCCCGGTCCTGCTGGGCGAGGGCCGGCGGCTGTTCGAGCACCTCGGAGTCGATCACCGCGAGCTGGAGCGGGTCAGGGTTCTCGAGGGAGAGGGTGGCGTCACCCACCTTCACTACCGCGTACGCCGCTGAGGCATGCTCGCACGATGCGGGAGCTGCAGTTCATCCGAAGTGGTCATCTGGAGTGGCGGGAAAAGGAACCACCGAGCCTGGAAGGGCCACGCGACGCGATCGTGCGGCCCTTCGTCGCCAGCCGGTGTGACGGCGACGTACTGCCGATCCACCGCCCGGTGTCGCGGGCGATGCAGCTCGGGTTGCGTACCGGCCTGATCGATCCGGTGGTCGCGTCCATCCTGGGGACCGTCCCGTTCCAGGGACCGTTCGGCATCGGCCACGAGTGCGTCGCCCAGGTGGTCGCCCTCGGCGAGGAGGTCACCAACCTCTCCCTCGGCCAGGTCGTCGTGGTGCCATGGGCAGTCTCGTGCGGTACCTGTCCCGAGTGTCTGCGCGGCGTCACCGCCAAGTGCTCGACCGCTGGCACCGGCACCTTGTCCGCCTTCGGGTTCGGCCCGGCCAGTGGACCGTGGGGCGGCATGGTCGCCGACGAGATCCGGGTGGCGTATGCCGACCACATGCTGGTGCCGGTCCCCGACGGGGTGGACCCGCTGCGGGTCGCCGCTGCCAGCGACAACCTCTCCGACGCCTGGCGCACCGTGGTGCCACCGCTGCGCGAACGCCCGGGTGGTTCGGTCCTCGTGATCGGAGGTGGTGCGCAGAGCATCGGTCTCTACGCCGCGGGGCTCGCCGTACGCCACGGCGCCTCCGTCGTGGACTACCTGGACGACCGGGCCGAGCGGCTGGAGATCGCCGAGTCCCTCGGCGCCCGCGTCCATCCGATCTCGAGGAGCCGACGCCGGTCCCAGCTGTTGGCCATCCCGGGTCGCTACGACGTTGCGGTCGAGGCCTCTTCGCGGGGCTCCGGCGTTCGGGATGCCATCCGATCGCTCAACCCCGGTGGGATCTGCACACCCGTCGGCTACTACCTCGCGCCCAACACCAAGGTGCCGTTGATGCACATGTACGCCAACGACGCCACGCTCCGTATCGGGGTGTCCAGCGTCCGGCCCGACCTGCCCGAGCTGCTCGACTTCGTCGCCCGCACCGGATTCCCAGCAGAGAAGGTCACCACCGTCCTGGCCGACTGGGAAGACGCACCAGCCGCCTATGCGACGCGCACCACCAAGCTCGTGCTGCACCGCCCACCCATCGATCCCGAGCAGGCGCGTCTCGGTGACTAGGCGGAGATGTCCTTCGCCATCTTCACCAGCGGTACGGCGGCGCCGCCCCGGTCGTCGCTGAGGCGCTCGACGGGCAAGAATCCGTACGCCCGGTAGAGCGGCTCGCCCGCCATCGTGCCCATCAGCTCGAGCCTGGTGAACCCTTCGGCGGCAGCCGCTTGCTCGCACAGCGTGAGGACGAGCCGGCCGACACCCCGCCGTGTGAAAGCCGGATTGGTGTACATGGCGCGTACCCGTGCCGGGTCCACCGAAGGATCCAGCAGCTCGGGGTCGCGACCCGGGGTCTGGTCACCGCCGTACAACGTCGCGCGCCTGCTCCAGCCACCACAGCCAGCGATCTGCCCGTCGCACTCGATGACAAAGTAGGTGCCGTCGCTCACCAGCTGCGTGTCGATACCCATGATCGTCCGGCTCGACTCGATCTGCTCCGGGGTCAGGAACCCCTGCTGGAGCTCACCGATGGCGGCGTCCATCACTACCGCCAGCGCCTCGAGGTCCTCCAGGGTCGCAACGCGATGAGTGAGCAGCACCCCGCCATTCTGAGGCCGCTCACCCCAGGGAGAAAGCCTGGCGAGTTGCCGGCAGGGTTACTCCACGGCGCGGCTGCGGAATCGCTCCAGCTCTGACACCGGTAGGCGTGTCCCAGCGGCTCTGAGCAGCGCAACGACATCCTGCGTGCGTCGGTCGAGCCGTTCCGCCAGCACGAACGCCATGTCGGCCACGATTGCCGTGGCGAGGCGTTCGTGGCGCGCCAGGCGGCCCGGAACGTCGTCCGCACGCCACTTGATCATTCGCACGGGCGAGTTTGCTCTGGCTGTCGCGGTGCGAGTCGCGGAAGGCACGAACACCGAGAGCTCGCCGAGCACCGCCCCGGGGCCGAGCACCCCGAGGCTCCGGCCGCCTGCGAGGACCTCGACGTTTCCTTCGAGAATGGCTGCGACGCCGTCTGCTGGGTCACCCTCCTCGAAGAGCGTGGAGCCGGCTGCCGCGTCGCTCATCGTGATCTCTCGGTTGAGCTGCACCATGTCTTCGTCAACGACCAGTCGAAACGGGCACACGGCTCGAATCTCTGCTGGTCGCTCCGCATTCAAGCGCGTTCTCCGTGAGTGTCGATGGGATCGGCGAGCACGATCCTGGGACGCAAGGGCAGGGTCGCTCGGAACACCTTAGCCCTGTGCTTACACGGCGCACTGGACGAGAAGATGCTCCATGTCGTTGCACGCCTCAGCCTTCTGAAGGGTCAGGGTTAGCATCATGGGCCGACAGGAGGCGTGATGGGTCGGAGTCGATCGAGGTTCACCGAGCGTGCGTCATGGCTGTTGCAGCTCCCCCTCGAAACTCCAACCATCCCGTTCGAGGACGAGGCGAGCGGATGCACCCTCTGGTTGAAGCTCGACTACCTGTTGCCGAGCGGATGCACCAAGGACCGAATGGCGACGAGCATCGTCGCGTATGCGATCGCATCGGGCGAAGTGTCCCCCTCCACCGTCGTGGTCGAGGCGTCGAGCGGGTCCACCTCGATCGCGTTGAGCATGGTCTGCGCCACGGTCGGTGTGCCCTTCCGGGCGTACATGCCCAAGACAGTCAGCGGGGAGCGCGTCCTGATGATCCGCCGACTCGGTGGCGACGTGGTACTCACGCCTGCCGAGCAGGGCATGGATGGAGCGGTCGCTGCACTGCTCCACGACTCGGGCTCTGAAGCAGACCTGTATGCCGCTCGGCAGTTCGAGAATCCGCGCAACGTGTTCGCGCACCAACACTCGACCGGGCCCGAGCTCATCCAGCAGGTCGGCGTTCGGCTGCACGGGTTCGTCGCCGGTGTCGGCACTGGAGGCACGTTGATGGGCGTGGCACACGCGCTACGGGATCACGGCTACGACACGGCCATCGCTCAAGCGATGCCGACTGCGACGTTCACTGCAGAGGGCGACCCAGAGATCGTCGGGGGGATACCTGGCATCGTCGAGGGCATGAGCCAGCTCCTCGACCCTGGCGCCGTTGGACTCGACGATCCGGTGCTGGTTCCCGAGCCGGAGGCAATCGCGACGGCTCGCGAGTTCGGTCGTCGCGGCTTGGGCATCGGCCCGTCGAGCGGGCTCAACATCGCAGCAGCCCGGCGGCTTGCCGCCCGCCTGGGCCCCGGGCACCACGTGGGCACAGTCCTGCCAGACCGGATGGAGCGGTACTTCTCCACTGCCATGTTCGACGACGTGACGGCGGAGCTCTAGCGCGCTCGCGGACGCGACGTCATAAGTGTTCTTGCCCTACTCATCGAGGAGCGAGGTGCGGAGTGCTCGCTCCGGCAGAACCTGGATGAAGTACTCGACGCCGAACATCTCCCGCAGGATCGGATCGGGGAACATTCTCGGATCGATCGGATACTGGGAGCGATGTGCGCCCGTGGCGCGGATCTTGTGGCCGACGAAGTCTGTGACGTCGATGCAGGTGCTCACTCTGGCGTCGATCTGATCCCCTGACGGAAGGGATCTGATCCGGAGGAGCTGTGCCTGCTCCCCTCGTCCGTCGACGGGGACGGGTTCAGATGCCAGAAAGGTCAGGCTCGTGACGTCGTCCATGGCCACCACATGTGCGTTGCGGGGCCGGCCCGTGGCGATGCCCTCTTCTCCGATGAACTCCCCCGGGCCGGATCGGTCGACCACTCGCACACGACCGTCCTCGCCCTCTCGCCGGATCTCCACCTCACCGGACAGAAGGAAGTACATCGTCGTCGCGGCCTCGCCCTGTTCGATGAGGTAGGTCCCGGAGGGAAACCATTCGACACTGACGAAATCGCCCGCGTATCCCAGCGAGGTCGCTTCGCGCGAGAAGACCGACAGTGCGCGGACGAAGTCCTTCGTGCCCTTGAAGCGGGTGGTCAGCTCAACGACCCACTCTGCCAGGCGATCGCGGAGCAGCATCCTGCTTCGCGGCGGGTGGCAGTGGAAGAGTCGGATCGATGTGGTGGATCGCATTTCGTAGCAGGCCGCGGTGACCGCTGCCCCTACGGCCAT
The DNA here is from genome assembly GCA_963742785.1 of uncultured Actinomycetota bacterium. GTDB lineage: Bacteria > Actinomycetota > Actinomycetes > Propionibacteriales > Nocardioidaceae > Marmoricola. Next base: position 1,132,116 of record CAVUNI010000002.1, on the reverse strand, counting down.
GTGGTCAGGATGACCGGAGAATCCGTCAGGCCCGAAGGTGATCACCACATCGGGATCGATGTCGCCGATCAGCTGCGATGCAACCCTGACCAGATCCTCACTGTCGATTCCGGAGAGCCCGCCATCTGGATAGTCGAGACATCTCGTCTCGGTGAGCCCGAGCTCGTTTCCGGCCGCAGCCAGTTCCTTCTCCCGGACTGCTCTCAAGGTCGCCCGGGTCGCCGCGCTCGCGTCCCTGATCTGGCCGGCTCCGCCCTTGGTGAGCGAGACCACACGGACGTCGGCGCCGCCACTCGCGTACTTGGCAAAGGTGCCACCAGCGCAGACGGTCTCGTCATCGGGATGGGCAAAGATTCCCAACAGACGCAGAGGCTGCCGACCGGTTGCTTTCACTGAGGCCCGGCAGACGTCAGACAGCAGCGGCGGCGTGGCGCCGGCGGCGTAGGCCCAGCATGTACGGCATGCCGGAGCCAGCGACAGCCAAGGTCCTCCCGAGGCGGCCGAGCAACGATGGATCCGGCAGGGGAGGGAGTGGGTCCGGGAGGTCCGCCACGTCCACGAAGTACGACCGAGCCAGGCCGATCCCCTCGAGGTCCTGCGACACCTCGTGCGCGGGACCAGGCATTGGGGTGCTTGTGGTGTTGTACAGCGCCTCGGAGAGGAGCAGGTACTCGGGGACCTCGACAGGGTTCTTCAGCATCCGATGGACATGGATGACGTCGATCCCGACGAGCTTGCGCCGCTCCCTGATGGTCTGGGTGGCGACCTCGCCGATGTGCGCGACGAACTTGAGCTTCAGGTTGTTCGTCTGGGTGCATGCCTTGCACGGGCACAGGTTGGTCGCGACATATTGCCGCTCGAGGTGGAAGGCCCGGTGCATGGCCATGACGGCGTCGAGAGTCAGGCCGACGGTGGCGTCACTGGTCGACGTTTCGGCCTGAAGAGCGAGAAACGCTGCGTCACCTTCGATCTCGATCAGTTCGAAGTCGGGCACGGCATCGATCACCTTTTCCAGAAGGCGTGCGGTGTTGACTTCGGCATGCGCGAGGCTCATTCGATGGGAAAGCATGTACTCCGTGTAGCCGCTGATGTCAGCGATGAGGAGAAGCGACCGGCCAGACGTCATGCGAGACCCTACCAATGCCACGACCCTCGACGTAGGTCGAACGCATCGGGCTATTGAGGCGTTTGTTCAGGGTCGTCACGCGGCGTGAAGCGGTCGAGCATCGAGTCAACCCCCACCCCCGCCTCGCGGGCGCTCGGCGTGTATCCGAGCACGACTGGGAGGAAACGGTCAGAGCGCAACGACTTCAGTCGGAGCTCGCTGCTGGCTCGAACGGTGGCCGTCCGGCGGAGCCGCCGGAGCAGGGCGATCTCTCCGAACCCCTGGCCCGGACCGAGCGTCGTCACGAACTGTCCGTCGCCGATCACGTCGGCCTCGCCCGACTCGATCACGAAGTAGTGGTCCCCGACGTCGCCCTGCTCGAAGACGATCTGACCAGCGGTCACGTCGACCGATTCCAGGCCGCGAGCGAGCTGCTCGATAGCGGGCAAGGGCAGCACCTTCAACATCGCCACCGAGTGCAGCAGGTCGATGTCGTGGTCGCGCACGCCGATGGACCCGTCCATCTTTCGCAGTCGCTTCCACGACGCCACCGCGAGAACGGGACACAGCAGACCGACAGCCACGAGCGCAGGACGTACGCCGGCCCGGTCGACCACCAGCGAAGCGACGATCGCTCCCACTCCGATGGAGAGGACGACCAGGCTCTCCAACACTCCGAAGACCCGCGCCAGCACCTCGTCTGCGGCCAGTCTGGCCATCAGCGTGAACCCAGCGAGATCGATCAGCGAGTTCCCGACGCCGACAAAGGCCAGCAAGCACAACGCCGCAGCCTGTTGTGGGAAGACACCGATCAGCGTCACCGGCATGCCCCACAGAGCCACCCCGACCGCGTACCACGCACCGAGGCGCCGGGTGCCGACCAGCAACGACGCGGCGAGTGAACCAAGGACTGCGCCCGCCCCGATGGCAGCGGTGAGGATGCCCACGCCCGGTTCGCCGGTCCCCAGCAGTTCGATGGCAACCACGACGGTGAGCACGGTCAGCGCCCCACGGGTGAACGACTGCGCCACTGCAAGGCCCATGATGAGCGCAAGATCGGCGTTCCGGCCGACGACTCGAACGCCTTCGAGGGCCGACTTCATCAGGTTGGTCCCCGTCGGGGCAGCCGGCCGCGGAGGTGCGTCGTAGTTCAGCCGCAACAGCAGGGCTGCAGCCCAGAACGAGGCGCCGGCCGCCACAGCGAACACGACGGTCACGCCGGTGAACTGCAGCAGCAACGCTGCCAGCAGCGGACCCACCAACGTGGCGGCTGCGTCCAACAACCCACGGACCACGTTGGCGCTGGCGAGCTCGTAGCCGGTGTGGCAGAGCGACGGAAGCAATGCAGAGTGCGCCGGTCGGTACAGCGTGGCAGCGATGGTCGACAACACCGCCAGCCCATACACGATCTGCGACGGTCCGCCCACGCCCACGACGACTGCGACTGCACCGGTGACGACCCCGCGCAGCACGGAGACCAGGATCAGTACGCGCTCGCGGCGGCCCTTGTCAGCAAGGGGCGACAACAGGGGGGCAAGGATCGCGGACGGAGCCATCCGTAGGAGTCCCACCAGCCCGACAGCTGTCGCACCACCGTCCCGGTAGGCAAAGATCCCGAGCCCCACGGTGAACGCCCACTCCGCAGTCCAGGCTCCCAGGAAGCTGAGCTGGGCGCGCCGAAGGTTGGGGTTTCGGGCATTGCTGGTGAACGCGCCAGCGGCACCGCCCAGCCTGGCCCGGAGTCCCTCGCCCGCCACCCCGCGACGATACCGTCCGTACCAGGTCAACCGTGGTCGGCGATCTCGGCGGCGACTTCGACAGCGATCTCGATGGCCCGTGCTGCGAGTGGAGACTGGGTGCGTCCGGCCGGCCAATGCAGATAGATCTCCCGTGGTGGCACGTGCGGTCGCAGCTTGTGCACGCGCAGCCGACGGTCGGACTGGGCATCGGCGCCTCGGATCGCGAGCCACGGCAGCACGGTGGATCCCATGCCGGCTCGGACCATGGACAGGAGGGTGTCGTTGATCGCGCTCCGAAACACGACACGGGGGCGAGCGCCGCTGTGCGCGAGTGCCTGCTCCATCAACGGCTGGTCGCAGGTCAGTGGCCAAGCCACCATCGGTGCGCGGTCGAGCTGCTTCAACCTGACCGGACCCTCGGGGAATGTGCCCTCGCTGGCCACCAGGAAGTACGGATCATCGAGCAGCTTGACCTGCTCGACGTCGGTCTCGATCCGCCCGTCGTAGAACAGCAGGTCGAGGTCTCCGATCCGCGGTTGATCCGGCTCCTCCTCGGACAAGTTGATCTGGCAGTCGGGGTGCTCGACTCGCAGCCGGCGTACGACGGCCGGCAGGATCACGTTGGACACGCTCTGGAAGGTGCCGATGTCGATCCGGCCGGCGCCCGCCTTGAATCGGTCGACAGCATCGACCAACCGCTCTGCCTTCGCCAGCAGCTCGCGACCCTCCTCCAGGACCACGGCGCCCAGCGGGGTGATCCGTACTGGCTTGGGCCCACCCGGTCGATCGAACACCGGGCCGCCGACGGCTCTCTCCAGCGCGGCGATCTGCTGGCTGACTGTCGATTGCGTGTAGCCGAGCCGCGCGGCCGCCCGGCCGAACGAGCCCTCGTCGGCGACGGCGACCATCGCGGCGAGGTGGCGCAGCTCGACGTCGGTCACGAAATCCAAGGTACAGCGATCATCGTCTTTGGCGATTGAACTGATCGGAAATCATCGCTTTTCACGATGAGGGCTACGGCCTAGGTTCACAGGACCAAGTAGTTCCACGGATGCGTCCGAAAGAGGTCGACATGACTGCGCTGCACACTGACGGCACGCCATGAGCCGGCTTCGGTCGGCACTGTGGCTACCACTCTTCGACGACCTCGCCGACCCGAGGGTGGTGGCGCAGGTGGCCGCTGCCGCTGAGGAGGCCGGCTGGGACGGCTGCTTCGTGTGGGACCAGCTGTGCTGGCGGTCGCCGGTCCGTCGAGTCGCCGACCCGTGGATCACGTTGGCGGCGATCGCGACCGCAACCCAACGGCTGCGGCTCGGCCCGATGGTGACGACGCTTCCCCGCCGCAGGCCGGCCAAGGTCGCTCGGGAGACCGCGACACTGGATTGGCTCAGCGACGGTCGACTCACCCTTGGTGTCGGTATCGGCAGCGACCGGTTCGGTGCCGAGCTGTCGAGGACCGGTGAGCAGCTCGACGATCGGAGGCGCGGCCAGATGCTTGACGAGTCCTTGGCGATCCTGGCCGCCGCATGGTCGGGCGAGCCAGTGCATCACCTCGGCGCGCACTACACGGTCGATGACATCGAGTTCCTGCCGCGACCGGTGCAACGACCGGGTGTGTCCGTGTGGGCCGCCGGATTCCCCGGCCATGCCAAGCCGATCCGACGGGCCGCCCGACTCGACGGCTTCTTCCCGGCCAATCTCGACCACCCGGACCAGCTCGCCGAGATCGTCGCCACCATCACCGACCTCCGACCGGGCGACGCCGGACCGTACGACATCGCGATCGGCCTGCCGTACGACGCCGACCCCTTGCCGTACGCCGCCGCCGGTGCGACCTGGTGGCTGCCGGAGTTCGATCCCGGCGTGCCGCTCGCCACGGTGCGCGGCGTACTCCGCGACGGCCCGGCAAGTTCGGGCGGTGAGTGACTTGTTCGACTACGACGCCGAGCTGAGCCGCTACAACGTGCGACTGCGAGCAGCCGCAGGCATCCGGATCGCTGATCGAGTGCTCGACATCGGCTGCGGCACCGGCCAGACCACACGGGAGGCCGCCAGATCCGCGACGGCGGGGAGCGCGCTCGGCGTGGACCTGTCCCGCCCGATGCTGGACCGCGCCCGCCGGCTGAGCGAGGAGGAAGGAACCCTCAACGTCAGCTTCGAGCTGGCCGATGCCCAGGTCCACCCGTTTGCGCCCAGGGACTTCACTGTCGGGCTCAGCCGGTTCGGAACCATGTTCTTCACCGACCCGGTCGCGGCGTTCACCAACATCGGACGGGCCTTGCGACCGGGGGCGCGGCTGGTGCAGCTGGTCTGGCAGGCCTACGACCGCCAGGAGTGGACCAGTGCGGTCCAGCACGCGCTGGCCGGTACCGACAGCCCGAAAGCGCCAGCTGGGCTGACGCATGCCGCCTTCTCGCTGGCCGACCCGACCGTCGCGGCCGGCGTACTGGCCGCTGCGGGATTCACCGACGTCGAGATCACCGAGGTACGCGAGCCCATCTACTACGGCACGGACGCGGCCACCGCCCGCGACGCCCTGACAGGCCTGGGCATGACCGAAGACGCAATCGCCGACCAGGACGCCACGGAGAAGGGGCGTGCTCTCGAACGGCTGCTGGCCATGCTCGACGCCCATGACACCGGCGATGGCGTGTGGTTCGACTCCCGTGCCTGGCTGATCACCGCGCTTCGGCGTTGACCGCGGCCCGTGGCGTTCGGGTCGGGTCAGTTCGTGTCTTCAGACCTGGCCGTGGTCCCTGGGTCGGGCCCTCCGCGCAGTGCGACGCCGCGTCGCGCAGCCGACGCGAGCAGCCTGATGACCGCTCCCAGGATCACCAGGTTGAGCAGCATCTGAAGCGTCACCAGCAGCCTCATGCTGTTGGTTTGGACGATGATGTCGCCGTATCCGACAGTGGCAAAGGTGGTGACCGTGAAGTACAACGCCTTGGTGTTGTCGAGGGGCAAGGAGAAGGCCGACGGGTCGTTGAGCGAGCTCGACAGGTAGATCCGGGCGAACATCACGAGGTACAGCGGAACGAGGAGCGCCAGCGCCTCCACGGCACGGAGGATGGGGTACTTCGCCTTGATGATCGCCGGGATCTGGACGCCGACGACCACCGCGAACACGCTCAACTCCAGGATCAGCCACGGCACATCGGAGCCCTCGCCGGCACTCCTGGTCGGGATCAGGAAGTACGCCGCGAACAGGACCGACATGGACAGCGTCGACCGCGCAAGGACGATGAGACCGAGTTTCAAGGCGTGCCTCGGAGCAGTTGGCATCGGCATCGGCGAACTCCATCCCGTCATGCTTCTGTCCTCTCCCGCTTCTGCCCTGAAGCGCCAGCGGGCACCCAGTCCCCCGTGACGTCGGTCGCTACACAGTCTCAGAGACGGCTCTTGGGTAGTTAAGAGTGTTCCTGGGCATGGTCGTGCCCCGTGGTGGGTCCGGCTGGCCCGGACGCGAGCTCTTGGGCGAAGAAGCGGAGCGCAGAGAGGGTCTTGGTCTGTTGGGCGGCCATCAGGTCGACGCCCTGGCCGGCGAGGAAGGCCTTGGTCTCGGCCGCCACCGTGAACGCGTTGACAGGGTCGCACTTGGTGGACAGCTCGAGGATCCGGGATCCGTCTGGATAGAACCAGAGTTCAGCCACGAGGCGGTGGGGGTAACCGGGATGCGAGAACTTGAGCTTGATGATGTTGATCGGCCCCAGCACCGCCAGGTCTTCGAGCCTGATCCCCGCCGGAGCGTGCTGGTCGAACAGCGCCACTTGTCCCGCGGTCAACAACCCCCGAACCGGTTTGAGGCCCGCCATCACGTTCTTGACCTTCCGGTCGCTGGCCTCGCCGTTCAGGGAGCCGGAACAGACGAAACCTCCCGGCATCGCATCGACCTCGACGCCGAACCCGGGGGTCCCCCTCAAAGGTCCTTTCAGCTGATCGACACCAAGTGGCCGCAGCTTCACCACCGTGTCTCCGGCCTTCCGCTGTACCCGCCGCGCGCGGACCACGACGCCGTTCTCGTAGAGATCCAGGTCTGCGGTGTCGAAGAATGCGACCTGGCGAATGTGCGCATCGAGGGGGTCCATTCCCAGTGCCGACACGGCCGAGCGCCGCTCCGAGTCCGCGACGGTCAGCTTGAGCTCGACGCTGTCGGCGTCCCTGATCAGGATCAGCAACTCGCTCAGCTGCTCTGGTGTGAGTGAGGGCAGCATCGCACCTGACGGGGGATCTCCACGCGTGGGCAAATCGGTGATCGCCTCAACTTCTGGCTTTCTGGGCATGGCTCGATCCTGTTGCTCCAGCGGGTGGGTGGTCATCACCCGCTGAGGGTGGATCGGCCGGCCGAGTACTCGCTCGCCGCACGCCTCGAAGTGGCTTCGCTCCCTTGTGCTGGCGCGTCACGTCCGGGTTGCGACGAGAGTGCCGTAGGCGACGACGTTCGCGTTGTAGGTGTCGCTGTCGGCGTCGTACTGGCCCCCACAGGTGATAAGCCGTAGCACGGGTCGATCGACTGGTCGGTAGCGCATCTACCGAAAGGAGACTCATGTGAGGAGGCAGAAAGACTCTGACCTGCGATTTTGCCTTCGAGCCGGTGACAGGAGTCGAACCCGCGAAATCCTCATTACAAGATCGACAAGCTTCGCTCGAGCTCGCTGCGACGGAGCGACCTGAGGCTGAATCCCGAGGACACTGGGTGGTGGTTCCGGTCCAGTGATGAGCGTCCAGGTACAACGTGGGTACATGGAGACTGCGTGCCGGCCTCACCCGTTCGCTCACCACGACGAACGCGCCCGCCGAGCATCGGACCTGACCCGGCCGAACGCGGCGGATGAGTGCGCTTCATCGAGACGCGATGGTCTTCATCGCCCGCCGCGCGCGGTCAGCCAGTCCCCCGAAGTCACCTCCGGGCAGCAGCGAGTCGCCCAGCAGGGGTCCGCTCAGGCCGACGGCAGCGGCGCCACGGTCGAGGTACTGGCCGATCTCATCGATCCCCACCCCGCCGGTAGGCATCAGCGGGATGTCCGGAAGCGGAGCGCGCAGCTGGTCGAAGTACTCCAGGCCACCGACCGGGCCGATCGGAGAGACCTTCACGCCTGGGACGCCCACCTCCCAGGCGTCCACGATCTCGGTCGGTGTGAGGGCGCCCGGGATGAATGGCACGCCGCGGTCCCGGGCAAGCTCGACGAGGTCACGGCGTAGCACCTGGCTGACCAGGAAGTCGGCACCTGCCTCGATCGCCCTCGTCACATGCTGCTCGGTGCGAACTGTGCCCACCGCGAGGATGACTTCGTCAGGAAGCGAGCGGCGAACGGTTAGCAGCGCGTCGAGCGCGCCGGAGGTGGTCAGCGTGAACTCCAGGCATCGGAACCCCTCCTGGTAGAGGACTTCCGACGCTGCGAGGAAGCGTGAAGCGTCCGGAGCGCGCAGGATCGCGACGACCGGCCGCTGCGCCAGCCGCGACAGCGCCTCGTCCTGGGCCTTGATCGCGGTCATGAGGGTTCGACCTCGGGGCTCACGAGGCCCTCGTAGTACTGCACGAGCCCGCTGTGGTCGTCGGCACCGTGCCCGGTGGCGCAGAGCTGCTCGAGCATCGCCAACACCGAGTTGGTCAGAGGCAGCGGCGCCTTCACCTGGTCGCCGGTCTGCAGGGCGTTGTGGAGATCCTTCACGTGCAGCTCGATCCGGAAGCCGGGCTTGAAGTTCCGTTTCAGGATCATGGGCGCCTTGGCGTCCAGCACCGCGCTTCCCGCCAATCCGCCGCTGATCGCCTGCACGATCGCGGCCGGGTCGACCCCGGCCCGTTCAGCGAGGACCAGGGCCTCGGAGACGGCGGCGATGTTGGCAGCAACGATCACCTGGTTGGCGAGCTTGGCGGTGTTGCCTGCGCCGATAGGGCCCACAAGCACTACCGAGGAGCCCATCTCGCCGAGGACGTCGCGAACCCGAGCAAACACCGCCTCGTCTCCGCCCACCATGATCGACAGGGTGCCGTTGACGGCCTTGGGTTCCCCGCCGCTGACCGGCGCATCGAGCATGGGTACGCCAGCCTTGGCGAGGCCGTCATGGACAGTGCGCGCGTCGCCCGGCGCGACCGAGCTCATGTCAACGACCACGAGGCCGTCGTGTGCTCCCTCCAGCACACCGTCAGGGCCCAGGACAACCTCGCGCACCTCCGGGCCGTTCGGCAGCATGGTGACCAGGAGGTCGACCTGCGCGGCGATGTCTCGCGGGGTGTCAGCAAGAGTGGCGCCCGCATCCGCCAGCTCCGAGGCAGCGGCACTGCGCCGACTGACTACCAGTTCATGACCAGCCCTGGCCAGGTTGAGGGCCATGGGGCGGCCCATGATGCCGAGGCCGACGAATCCGATGCGCATGTAGGTCCGGTCCTTCCTGCGTCGCAGCTAGGGGTAGCACTCACGGTAGAAGCGTGACCGATGCACGTCCAAGCCCGATTCGATATGAACCGATGCCTGTCACGCATCGTCGGTTACAGCCCGGCTTGGTTCGACAGGGGCTGGACTCCTACGAACTCATGTTATAACTTGCTGACTCATCACATAAGTTAGCCCGAGGAGCCCCATGGCCGACCGCATCCGAACCTTGACCCTGTCCCACGTGGTCCTGCCGCTCGAGAAACCCGTCAGTGACGCCAAGGTGCTCACCGGCCGGCAGAAGCCGCTGACCGAGACCGTCCTGCTGTTCGTCGAGGTGGAGACCGAGCAGGGTCATCGCGGCATGGGTTTCAGCTATTCCAAGCGCGCGGGCGGTCCGGCGCAGTACGCCCACCTCAAGGAGGTAGCTGAGGTCGCGATCGGTCAGGACCCGTCGGACATCGCGAAGGTCTACGAGTCGCTGATGTGGGCAGGGGCTTCGGTCGGACGTAGCGGCGTGGCCACCCAGGCCGTGGCGGCGCTCGATGTAGCACTCTGGGACGTCAAGGCGCGGCGCGCCGACCTGCCGCTGGCGAAGTTGCTGGGCGCGCATCGGGACTCCTGCCGGGTCTACAACACTTCCGGCGGGTTCCTGCAGGCCTCCGTCGAGGAGATCAAGGCGAAGGCGTCCGCGTCGCTGGACGCGGGCATCGGGGGCATCAAGATCAAGGTGGGCCAGCCTGACTGGGCGGAAGACCTGCGCCGGGTCCATGCGCTGCGCGAGCACCTCGGCGACATACCGTTCATGGTCGACGCCAACCAGCAGTGGGACCGAGCCCGCGCGCGCCGGATGTGCCGCGAGCTCGAGGCCTTCGACCTGGTCTGGATCGAGGAGCCACTGGACGCATGGGACGCGGTCGGTCACGCCGACCTGTCGCGCACCTTCGACACCCCGATCGCCACCGGCGAGATGCTGACGTCGGTGCCCGAGCACACGGCGCTGCTCGACGCCGGCTACCGCGGCATCGTGCAGCCCGACGCTCCGCGAATCGGCGGCATCACGCCGTTCCTCCGCTTCGCCACGCTGTCGGCGCACGCAGGCTTGGCCCTGGCTCCGCACTATGCGATGGAGATCCACCTGCATCTTGCCGCCGCCTACCCGACTGAGCCGTGGGTGGAGCACTTCGAATGGCTCAACCCGCTGTTCGACGAGCGCATCGACATTCACGACGGGCGCATGTGGGTGCCCGAGCGACCCGGGCTCGGGTTCACGCTCAGCCATCGCATGCGTGAGCTGACCGCCGAGACGGCTACGTTCGGCGGATGAGCACGCTCTCCCAGCAGGTGGTCGCCGGCCTCAAGGACAAGATCCTGGCGGGCGAGCTGCCCGCGGGTGCCAAGCTGCCATCAGAGGCCGAGCTCCTCGAGCAGTACGCCGTCTCCCGGACGGTGGTCCGGGAAGCCGTCACGAGGTTGCGGGCCGAGGGGATCGTTGAGACCCAGCAGGGTCGCGGCTCCTTCGTGCTCGCCGTACCAGAGCCTTCGTCGTTCACGGTGGAGTCCTCTGCGATCCGCAGCCACCGCGACGTGCTGGCGATGGTGGACTTCCGCCTCGGCATCGAGAGCGAGGCCGCAGCGTTGGCCGCGGCCCACCGGGACCACGACGATGAGGCTGCGATCAGCGCGGCGCTGGCGTCTTTCACTGACGTTGGGCAGGAGGGAGCGGTGGAGGCCGACTTCACCTTCCACCTGGCCATCGCGCGGGCAACGCACAACCGCTTCTACGTCGACCTGCTCGACTCGCTCGGCCCGATGATGATCCTGCTGCCACGTACCCGGCTGGGGTCGGACCACTCGATGACCGACGCAACGCACGTCGAGCGTGTGCAGCGCGAGCACGAAAACATTGCTGCCGCCGTCCTGGCTGGCGATGCCGATACGGCCCGCTCGGCGATGCGCGTCCACCTCGGCAACACCCGGCGCCGGATTGGTGCCGGCCGGCCCTGACTCACCAGGCGCTGGTGCGGGGCTCGAAGGTCGGATCGATGCTGCGCATGTAGACCGTGTCCTCGCGCCGCCTGACGCCGCAGGTGCGGTACTGCGCGTGCAGTGTCGCTAGTGCATCGCGGTCGAGCTCGACGCCGAGACCGGGCGTGGTCGGCACGACCACGGAGCCCTCGCTGAACTCGAGGACGCCAGGGACAATGACATCTTCGGTCTTCCACGGATAGTGCGTGTCGCAGGCATAGGTCAGGTTCGGGGTCGCGGCCGCCAGATGGGTCATCGCCGCCAGGCTGATGCCGAGGTGGGTGTTGCTGTGCATCGACAACCCCATGCCGAAGGTGTCGGTGATTCCGGCCAGCAGCTGCGAGCGCCGTAACCCACCCCAGAGATGGTGGTCGGACAAGATGACCTGCACCGCGTCGACGGCCACCGCAGGAGCGACGTGCTCGAAGGCGATCACGCACATGTTGGTCGCCAGGGGGACGTCGGTGCCAGCCGAGACGCGGGCCATACCCTCGATGCCGGGAGTCGGGTCCTCGAGGTACTCCACGACGCCAGCCAGGCGATCGGCCACCTTCATCGAGGTCTCGGGAGTCCAGGCACCGTTCGGGTCAAGCCGCAACGGCAGGTCTGGGTACGCCGCACGCAACGCCTCGATGGCCTCACACTCCTGGTCGGGCGGCAACACGCCGCCCTTGAGCTTCAGCGAGCCGAAACCCCAGCCGTCGACCATCCGGCGTGCCTGAGCCACGACCTGGTCCGGGTCGAGTGCCTCGCCCCAGGAGTCGGGCTCCTGACCGGGGTGACGGTCCCACTTGTAGAAGAGGTAGCCGCTGAAGGGCACTCGGTCGCGGACGCGTCCGCCAAGGAGGTCGCTGACGGGCCGGCCGGCGGATTGGGCGGCGATGTCGAAGCAGGCGACCTCGAACGGGGAGTACACCCCGGGGAGGGACGACGAGACGTCGAGCATCCCGCCGTAACTGGCACCGGCACCCCGGGTCTGGTCGCCGAGGGTCTCGACGACGAGCCGGTGCAGCGCGTTGAGGTCGTAGGGGTCATGGCCAGGAAGCGCCTCGGCCACCGCACGCAGACGGGCGAGGTGGGTGTCGTCGGCGTACGTCTCACCGAGACCGAGCAGGCCGTCGTCCGTGTGCACCTCAACTACTGCGCGCAGAGCCCACGGCTGGTGCACGCCCACAACATTGAGCAGTGGGGGGTCGGCAAAGGCGACCGGGGTGATGTCGACTCGGGTGATGCGGGAGGTCACCGGGGCGCAGGCTTCACGGCCAGGATCGGCACCGCGAGTTCGAGCAGCAGCCGCTGGGCGTCGCTGCCCATGACGAGCTTGCCCACCGGGCTGCGGTGCCGCAGGCCAAGAACGACGAGATCGGCGCCGGTCGAGTCCACGAGCGACTCGAAGGTCGCGACGATGTCGGAGCCGTGGGCGGCGTGGTCGACCCGGGCGCGCACGCCCTGCTCCGCGGCGGCCGCGAGGAGCTTGGCTTCATCCTCGTCTCCGAGGAGGTCCCGGTCGACGGTGGCGCCGCGGCGCGGGCTGTTGAGGATGACGACGTCGGTGCCTCGGATCGCTGCTTCAGCGAGGCCGGCGGCGAGGGCAGCGTCGCCGACAGGGGTGGGCACGTAGCCGATGAGGACGGTCATCGCACGCCTGCTTCCTGGTCCTTGTTCTCGGAGGTGGGGGTCTTGGGAGTTCGGCGTCGGAGCCCCCGCTTGACCAGCGGCAGCGCGAGCACCAGCACAAGGAAGACAAGAATCGTCCCGGAGATGGGTCGGGTGACGAAGCCGGTCGGGTCTCCATCGAAGATCAGCATCGAGCGACGGAAGCTCGATTCCATCAACGATCCGAGCACGAAGGCGAGCACCAGCGGGCCCGGCTCGAAGCCGGTCTTCTTCATCAGATAGCCCAGGATGCCGAAGGCGATCATCACGAAGATGTCGAAGAGCGAGTTGTTGATCGTGTAGACGCCGAGGATGGTGATCAAGGCCGTGATCGGGGCCAGGATGGCTGGCCGCACTCGCAGGATCTTCACGAAGACGCCGACGAGCGGAATGCTCAGGATCAGCAGGATGAGGTTGCCGATGTACATCGAGTTGATGACGCCCCAGAAGAGGTCGGGACGCTCGTCAATGAGCTGCGGGCCCGGCGTAACGCCCACGACGAGCAAAGCTGCAAAGAGCATCGCCATCGAGGCGTTGGCCGGGATGCCGATGGTCAGCAGGGGGATGAAGGACGAGGTGGCTGCGGCATTGTTGGCCGACTCCGGTCCGGCGACGCCCTCGATGGCACCGCGCCCGAAGCGGGAGGAGTCCTTGGCAACACGCTTCTCCGTGGCGTAGGCCGCCAGCGACGCCATCACCGCGCCCCCACCGGGCAGCACGCCGAGAAAGAAGCCGATGAACGAGCCGCGGCCGATGGCGGGTGAGGCCTGCTTGAGGTCCTTGCGAGAGGGCCAGATGTTGGCGATCGCGGCCGGCACATGGGGCTTGCCGTGCCGTTCCTCGAGGTTGTACAGGATCTCACCGACTCCGAAGAGACCCATCGCGACGACGACGAAGTCGATCCCGCTCTGGAGCTGCAGGGTGTCGAAAGTGAAGCGGTTGGCACTGGTGAAACTGTCGCTGCCGACCGTGGCCAGCAGGAGGCCAACCGCGGCGGCGACGAGGGCCTTGATGGTGTTGCCGTTGCCGACGGTGGCCACCAGCAACACACCGAGCAGTGCGAGCGCGGCGTACTCCGGGGGGCCGAAGTCGAGGGCGTAGCTGGCGACGATGGGGCCGAGCAACGTGAGCCCGATGATGGAAACGGTGGCGCCGAAGAAGGAGCCGATTGCGGCGATGCCGAGTGCGGTGCCAGCCTTGCCCTGTTTGGCCAAGGCAAAACCATCGAAGACCGTCACCACTGAGCTTGCCTCACCGGGTATCCGGAGGAGCACCGAAGTGATCGTGCCGCCGTACTGAGCGCCGTAGTAGATGCCGGCGAGCATGATGATCGCCGAGACCGGGTCATCGGCGTTGTAGGCGACCGGCAACAGGATGGCCATCGTGGCGGCGGGACCCAGGCCCGGCAGGACCCCGATGAGCATGCCGATCAGGACGCCGATCAGGCAGTAGAGCAGGTTGTTCGGTTGGGTTACGACGCCGAAGCCGTCGAGGAAGGCGTTCCAGTCCATCGGGGTCTCCTCTCGGGATCAGAAGGCGAGCAGGTGGGGCAGCGGGATCTTCAGGACGTACAGGAAGAGCAGGTAGAACGCTGCCGTCGTGGCGACTGCGATGACGATCGTGCTGCGCCATGACTCACCGCCCAGGAAGCGGAGCCACACGATGCTGAGAAGGATGGCCGGGATCTCGAAGCCGACGCTGGGGAGCATCACCCCGAAGCAGACGAACGTCGCGCCACCGGCCAGCACGAGAAGGCTGGCCCTGGTGAACTTCTCCGCGTCATCGAGGTGGCGGCCGGCGACGAGGAGAACCACGGCCAGCACTGCGATCAGCACCGAGACCGCGAATGGCCAGAGTCCGGGGCCGGGTCGCCGCAGCGACCCGAGCCCGTAACCGCGCGCGAGCATCGCCCCACTGATGCCGATGGCGAGGACCACGAGGGCGGCGACGACCTGGTACGCCGGACCACCCGCGGGCGGCCGTTCGTCAGCCAGGTCCTGAGCCACCTCCGCCTGGAGCTCGGCCAGAATGTCGGGCTCGTCAGCCGGGCGCGTCGGTCGCTCGCTCATGGTTGCTCTTCTCTGGACTGGTTGGCCGGTGGGACTTCAGCTGGCGTCGCCCAGGTCGATGTCGTACTCCTCGACGAGGTCGGCGTAGCGCTTCTTGTCCTCCTCCAACATGGTCACGACCTCGTCACCCGAGATCTCGAGCGGAGTGAGGTTGTTCTGCTTGTTGAACTCCTTGTAGGTGTCGGTCTTGAAGGTCGCCTGCATCGCCTTGGCGATCGTGTCCTGAACGTCCTTCGGAGTGCCCTTGGGAACGGTCATGAACCGGTACTGCGCCACCTCGACGTCGAGACCCTGCTCCTTGGCGGTGGGCACGTCGGGCAGGAACTCGACACGCTCCGGGCCGAAGACCGTCAGCGGAACGATCTTGCCGGACTTGATGTTCTCCACAGCCTCGCCGACCTGAAGGCAGGCGGTATCGACCTGGTTGCCGAGCAGCGCAGTCAGGGCGGGGGCGCCACCGTCGAAGGGGACCGCCTCGGCCGGGGTGTCGTTGACGTTGAAGGTCAATGCGCACGCGAGTTGGGCGCCCGTGCCGACACCGGTGGTTCCGTAAGTGATCTTGCCCTTGGCGCCGGCGAAATCCTTGATCGAGGTGAAGTCGCTGCCCTTGCTGGCGACGAGGACGTAGTCATCGCGTGACACGCCCTGGACAACGTCGAAGTCGTCAATGCTCGTTACCTCGTCCTCGCTCACGGCAAGGGGGGTGATCGCGAAGAGTGACGCGTTCTGCACCGAGATCGTCGAGCCGTCCGGTTTGGCCTTCGCCACCTCGCCCGCGGCGAGCGCGCCGTTGGCGCCCTCGCGGTTGATTACCGAGAACGTGCCGCCAAGCTCCTTGGACAGGCCCTGCGACACCTGGCGACTGATCAGGTCGGAGGAGCCTCCGGCGGACGCCCCGACCGGCATCTCGACCGCACCGGAGGGGTAGTCCCCGGAGTCGCTGCCACCACCGGCAGCGTCCTTGACTCCACCGCAGGCGGCCAGTGTCAGGCTCGCGCAACCGATCGCGGCGGCGAGGCGGATGGTCTGCTTGGGCATGGTGCACTCCTTGGTCGTGACGCCGGACAGGCGTGGTGTGGCACCCGACACTAGGTAAATGGAACGATGCTCGTCCAAGCCCGATTCGGCATGGATCGATCCCATCCATGCATCGTAGGATGGGCGCGTGATCACCCTCGAGCAGGTGCGATCCTTCGTCGCAGTGGCCGAGGAATTACACTTCGGCCGCGCCGCCGAGCGCCTCCAGATGACCCAGCCACCGCTCTCCCGACAGATCCAGAAGCTGGAGAAGGGCGTCGGCGCCCAGCTGTTGAAGCGCGACAGCCGGCGCGTCGAGCTGACCCATGCCGGGGCCGCCTTCCTCGACGAGGCGTACCGCCTGCTGGGTCTGGTCGAAGGAGCCGGCGATCTCGCTCGCCGCATCGACGCGGGTGCTGCCGGTGTGATCCGGCTCGGCTTCACGGCCGTCTCGGCCATATCCATCCTGGGTCCGCTCCTGCGTCGTCTGACCGCCGAACTCCCGGATGTCGACGTGCTTCTGTCGGAGCGTGTGACCCTGGCCCAGGTCGAAGGCATCCGCCGGGGTGAGCTCGACATCGGGCTGGCCCGTCCTCCGTTCGACACCGCGCTCCTCTCCTCGCGGGTGGTCCTGCGCGAGCCCCTCATGGCCGTGGTACCAGAGGGACACGCCCTCGCCGAGCTCGACCGTCCCCTGACGCCGCAGGACTTCGAGGGTGAGGCCGTCGTGGGGTATCACCCGCAACAGTCCCGCTACTTCCACGAACTTCTCGTGCGGTTTCTCGCCAACGCACACCCGCGGATCGAGCAACGAGTGCACCAGGTGCTGACCGCGATGCTGCTCGTTGCTGCGGACCGCGGTCTCGCCCTCGCCCCGGCCTCCGCCACCTCACTCCACGTCGAGAACGTGGTCTTCAAGGAACTGGCACACGGGGGCGGTGACACCCGCCTCGACGCCGACCCGGAGCGTCCGGTCGAGCTGCACGCGATCTGGCTGCGGGAGGCGTCGACGCCCGTCATGCGTCGGGTGCTTGAGGTCGTCGCGGAGGTCGCGCACTAGGCGGACCGTCGCTGGCTCACTCTCGAAGCTCGATGCTCCACGCGCATCGCCGGATACAAACCGGGGCTTGGACAGGCATCGCTCGCGCGTCCTAGCGTGATGCAACCGCCGTCTCTCATGACCGTCGCCCACCGACGCGCCCGACGGTCGCCAACGACAAAGGACGCCTCGTGACCGAGTACAGCCCCACCGATCTGGCCGCCCAGCTCAAGAAAGGGCTGCTCTCCTTCCCCGTCACACATTTCACCGATGACCTCGCCTTCGACGAGGGTGGCTACCGAAAGCACCTCGCCTGGCTCGCGGAGTACCCCGTAGCGGGGCTCTTCGCGGCCGGCGGGACCGGTGAGGGCTTCTCGCTCACGCCCTCAGAGACCGAGCAAGTCGTCCGTGCCGCGGTCGTCGAGGTCGCCGGCGCCGTTCCAGTGCTTGCGCCCGCCATCGGCGGTACTGCCAACGCCATTGCGCAGGCGCACGCGGCCGAGGCTGCTGGGGCCGATGGCTTGCTCCTGATGCCGCCGTACCTCACCGAGGCCAGCCAGCCCGGTCTCGTGGAGCACGTCACCAGGGTGTGCGAGGCCACCGGGTTGGGCGTCGTCGTCTACAGCCGGGCCAACGCCGTGCTACTGGACGAGGCCGTGGCGGTGCTGGCCGAACGCAACCCGACCTTGATCGGCTTCAAGGACGGAGTCGGGAACATCGAGCAGATGACCCGCACCTACGCGCGTGTCGGTGACCGGCTGACCTACATCGGCGGGCTGCCTACGGCCGAGACGTTCGCGCTCCCCTTGCTGCAACTGGGCGTCAGCACGTACTCCTCGGCGTTGTTCAACTTCGCACCCCAGTGGGCGATCGAGTTCTACGACGCAGCACGCGCCGAGGACCGCGCAGAGGTCTACCGTCGGCTGAATGAGTTCGTCATCCCCTACCTGGATATCCGCGACCGCACCGCCGGCTACGCCGTATCAATCGTCAAGGGTGGGCTGGCGGCCATCGACCGCCCCGCGGGCCCGGTGCGGCCGCCGCTGACTGACCTTCGCGACGACGAAGTCGCGGAGCTGCGCGACCTCATCGCCCGCATCGCCTGACTGTCCGACCGAGAGGAAACCATGGCCACCCTGCCTCACTCGATCATCGCCGGAACCGCGGCGAACGATCCTGATGTGGCTGCTGCCACAAGCGCTGCGACAGACGCATTTCATGCCCTGCGCGAGACGACCCCGGGGGAGCGCGGCGATTTCATCGACGCCGTTGCTGCTGAGATCGAGGCGGACAGGGACAGCATTGTCCAGGCTGCGGTGAATGAGAGCCACCTGCCCGAGGGGCGCATCTCCGGTGAGCTCGGACGCACCACCGGCCAGTTGCGCATGTTCGCGGGAGTCGTCCGCCGAGGGGACCACCTCGGCGTGCGCATCGACCCGGCCCAGCCCGACCGTGACCCGCTCCCCCGTGCCGACATTCGGCAGCGCCAGGTCCCGTTGGGCCCCGTTGCGGTCTTCGGCGCGTCCAACTTCCCGCTCGCTTTCTCCACGGCCGGTGGCGACACGGCCTCGGCACTCGCGGCCGGCTGCCCCGTGATCGTCAAGGGACACCCGGCGCACCCATTGACTGGCTACCTCGTCGCTCAAGCCATCTCCCGCGCCGTCGAGAAGGCGGGCCTTCATCCGGGCACCTTCTCCTTTCTCCTCGACTCCGACGCGCAGGCGGGCATCCGACTCGGGCAACACCTCGTGGCCGATCCGCGCATCAAGGCGGTCGGGTTCACCGGCTCCCGCGCAGGCGGTCTGGCCCTCGTCGCGACCGCGGCCGCCAGGTCCGAGCCCATCCCGGTGCACGCCGAGATGTCCTCGATCAACCCCGTCGTGGTGCTGCCCGGTGCGCTCGCTTCCCGGGATGTGGTCGAGTTTGCCTCGGCGTACGTCACCTCTCTGACGCTGGGCAGCGGGCAGTTCTGCACCAACCCCGGGCTCCTCTTCCTGCCCACTGGCGAGGCCGGCGACTCGTTCCTTCGCACCGCGGGCGCGGCGGTGGTCGAGTCCGTCGGAGCCACCATGCTCACCCCTGGCATCGCCGCGGCCTACACCGAGGGCACCGCTGCATTGCAGAGCCTCGGTAGCGTACGAGTCGTCGGACGAGGCAACGAGGGAGGCGATCACGCGCCGGCACCGCAGCTGGTCGAATCCGAGGACCTGGCCGGAGTAACGGACGAGGTCTTCGGCGCGTCCGGAGTGGTGGTCCGCTACGGCAGCGTCAAAGAGCTGGTGCCCCATCTGGAGTCCCTCGAGGGACAGCTCACTGCGACTGTGCACGCCTCGGACGCCGACCAGGCTGACGCCGCGACCTTGCTCCCCATCCTGGAACTCAAGGCCGGCCGAGTGCTCTTCAATGGCTGGCCGACCGGCGTCGAGGTGGGCCACGCCATGGTGCACGGGGGTCCGTTCCCGGCGACCTCGGACTCCCGCGCAACGTCGGTCGGAAGCCTCGCCATCGAGCGTTTCCAGCGCCCGGTCGCGTACCAGGACGTGCCGGGCGATGTGCTGCCTGCTGCGGTCCGCGACGACAACCCCTGGGGGCTTACCCGTCGAATCGACGGAGAGCTGAACTTGCCATGAGCGTCACCATTGCCCGAGTCGAGGTGGTGCCGGTTGCCGGCCGGGACTCGATGCTGCTGAACCTGAGCGGTGCCCACGCACCGTTCTTCACCCGCAACATCGCCATTGTGACCGACAGCGACGGGCGTGAAGGCCTCGGTGAAGTACCTGGCGGCGAGGCGATCGGATCCACCATCTCTGACGCTGCCGAGCTGCTCGTCGGCCAGCCAGTGGCGACGTACCGTTCACTCCTGCGCCGGGTCGCCGACCGTTTCTCCGACCGTGACGCCGGCGGGCGCGGCCTGCAGACCTTCGACCTGCGGACCACCGTGCACGCCGTCACCGCGCTGGAGTCGGCGCTGCTCGACCTGGCCGGCCAGCACCAGGGGGTGCCCGTCGCGGAACTGCTCGGTGACGGGCAGCAGCGCACCAGCGTGCCGATGCTGGGGTACCTCTTCTACGTCGGTGACCCTGACCAGACCGACCTCCCCTACCTGCGCGAGCCGGACGGCACCGACAACTGGGAACGAGTACGTCGCGAGGTCGCCCTCACCCCCGAATCCGTGGTGCGCCTGGCCGAAGCAGCGCAGCAGCGCTACGGCTTCGCCGACTTCAAGCTCAAGGGCGGCGTGCTAGCCGGTGAAGAGGAGGTCGCCGCCGTCACCGCCCTACACGAACGCTTCCCAGAGGCCCGGATCACTCTCGACCCCAACGGGGGATGGCTTCTGACCGACGCGGTTCGGCTGCTGCGCGGGCGCGACGACGTCCTTGCGTACGCCGAGGACCCGTGCGGCGCCGAGGGGGGCTTCTCCGGCCGGGAGGTGATGGCGGAGTTCAAGCGCGCCACTGGTTTGCGCACGGCAACGAACATGATCGCCACCGACTGGCGTCAGATGGCTCACGCCGTGCGCACGAACGCCGTCGACATCCCGCTCGCCGATCCGCACTTCTGGACGATGGCGGGCTCGGTCAGGGTCGCTCAGCTGTGTCACGACTTCGGCCTCACGTGGGGCTCGCACTCCAACAACCACTTCGACATCTCGCTGGCGATGTTCACCCACGTGGGCGCTGCCGCTCCCGGGGAGATCACGGCCCTCGATACGCACTGGATCTGGCAGGACGGCCAAGGCCTCACGGAGCGGCCCTTGGAGATCCGGGACGGTGCGGTGACGGTGCCAGACACGCCCGGTCTCGGGGTGCGGCTGGATCGTGACAAGCTCGCGACCGCGCACGAGCTCTATCTGCAGCAAGGACTGGGCGCGCGTGACGATGGCATCGCGATGCAGCACTTGATCCCGGGGTGGGCGTTCGACCCGAAGCGCCCGTGCTTGGTGCGCTGAGGATCCGGAGCGGGGAATGCGCCGTCGTGTTGCCCGCTCCGGGAAGGAGACTCAAGTGGTGAGGAGGCGCCGCCAGGTGACGACTCTGGGGTCAACCCCGACACACTAGGTGTCTGTCGGAATGGACAGCACACTCCTAGCATCGAAGCCGGAGGAGGTCGGGACATGCCGGTTCGCGCGGCGGTCGAGGTGCTGCTCGAACGTGCCCGCGCCAGCCTGGACCGGGTCCAGGCCGAGCAGCTCGCCACCGAAGTCGCCAACGGTGCGGTGGTGATTGACATCCGACCGGTCGACCAGCGCACTCGGGACGGAGAGCTGCCCGGAGCGGTCGTCATCGACCGCAACGTGCTCGAATGGCGGCTGGACCCCACCTCGCCACACCGCGCACCCATGGACATCGGTCACCAGACCCGGCTCATCGTCGTGTGCAACGAGGGTTACAGCTCGAGCCTGGCCGCCGCGACGCTGCGCGAGCTTGGCCTGGCCCGCGCCACTGACCTGATCGGCGGGTACCAGGCCTGGCGCGCCCGAACTGAGGCTTGACGAATCTGCCGTCGTTAGCAGATGCTTACCGTTAGTGAATACTTACATGCTCGATGGCTGGGCTGCATTGGGAGACCCGACGCGGCGGACCATCTTCGCCAGGCTCGCGGCGGCACCGAGGTCTGTCGGTGAGCTGGCCGACACCATGCCGGTCTCCAGGCCCGCGGTCTCGCAACATCTGAGGATCCTCAAGGATGCCGGCCTCGTCCTCGACGCACGCGCCGGGTCCCGTCGCATCTACCGGGTCGACCAGGACGGCCTGAGCAAGCTCCGCGCCGAACTCGACCTGTTCTGGAACGACACCCTGACCGCCTACAAACAGCTGGTCGAGCAGCCCGGCCCCAATAACTCCGACGCCGGTCACGACGTCGCCCAACCACACGGAGACATGCAATGACCAACACGACCGACCCGACGTCCGTGCACGCCTCCATCGAGGTCGACGCATCCCTGCAGCGCGCCTTCGAGGTCTTCACCCGCGACTTGGGTGCCTTCAAGCCACCCGAGCACAACCTCCTGGCCGTACCCATCACCGAGACAGTCGTGGAGGCCCGCGTCGGCGGCCACATCGTCGACCGCGGCGCCGACGGCAGCGAGTGCCCGTGGGCCACAGTGCTGGCCTACGAGCCCCCGGACCGGTTCGTGTTCAGCTGGAACATCAGCCCGCACTGGCAGGTCGAGACCGACTCTGAGAAGCGCAGCGAGGTCGAGGTCACCTTCACCGCACTGGGCGAGGACCGCACCCGGGTCGACATCGACCATCGCCACCTCGACCGGCACGGCGAGGGCTGGGCCGGTGTTCGCGAGGGCGTCAGCACAGACGATGGCTGGCCGCTGTACCTGGGAAGGTACGCCGACCTGCTCGCCGCCTGAGTCTCAAGTGCCCGCAGCGAACCCCTGTCACCAGGAAAACCGATGACCACCACCAGAATCGACATCGACCGACCGGCCGAGCAGGTCTACGCCTTCGTCACGGACCCCACCCGGTTTCCTGAGTGGCAGCAGGGCGTCGTCTCGGGCGGCATCAAGGAAGCCGGCCCACCCGCTGTTGGATCCCACTGTCAGATGGTCCGGCGCATTGGAGGCGCGGACCGACCCTCGATCTCGGTCCTGACCAAGCTCGAGCCACCCACAAGCTGGGCCGTACGCGGCATCGACGGACCGATCCGGGCCCTGGTCGACGTCACCGTGCAACCTATCGACGAGACCCGCAGCCAAGTCGCCATCGACGTCGACTTCCAGGGCCACGGCATCGGCAGGATCCTCGTCCCACTGCTGGTGCGACGCCAGGCAGCCAAGGAGATGCCCGGGAACCTCGCGCGCCTCAAGGACCGCCTGGAGGCTCAGCCCGCTCACCCGAGTTGAACAAGTAGCCGCGCACGTTCCACCAAGCAGGCGGCCGGCGTCATCGCACCCGTGCCTGAGACGATGCACTCCCCGAGAGATACGGCGCGGGCGAGCACGACAAGGTGGGTTGCAACATGACTGCACAACACTGGGACGGGGTCTTCCGCACCAAGCACACGCACGAGGTCTCCTGGTACCAGGACGCCCCCGGCACCTCGTTGAGACTCATCGCAGACACCCCGGGCTCGGTCATCGACATAGGCGCCGGCAGCTCCACCTTGGTCGACGAGCTGCTCGCCGCTGGCCGCACCGAGCTTACGGTCCTCGACATCTCCGAGGTCGCGCTCCAGCTGGCCCGACGTCGGCTCGCACACCGGGCGGACCAGGTCAGCTTCGAGGTCGCCGACATCACCGCCTGGCAGCCACCGCGGAGCTACGACGTCTGGCACGACCGGGCGGTGTTCCACTTCTTGACCGACCCGGCCGAACAGACCGCCTACGTCGCCCTCGCCACCAACGCCATCAGCCCCGGCGGCGCGCTTGTGCTCGGCACATTCGCCGAGGACGGTCCCACCCAATGTTCGGGTCTGCCAACCGCCCGCTACAACGCCGAAGACCTGGCCGCACGGTTCTCGGTCGGCTTCGACCTCGAGCAGCAAACCCACGAGACCCACCAGACCCCCGCCGGAACCGCACAGTCATTCACCTGGGTCAAGCTCCGCCGCCGCTAGGGTCGTCGCCGGCTCC
Source organism: uncultured Actinomycetota bacterium (assembly GCA_963742785.1). Taxonomy (GTDB): domain Bacteria; phylum Actinomycetota; class Actinomycetes; order Propionibacteriales; family Nocardioidaceae; genus Marmoricola. The sequence goes on along the minus strand of CAVUNI010000002.1, from coordinate 1,108,506 downwards.
GGGGGTCATGTCACCGCCACATGGTCAACGCTCGTCGCCGGCACGACCGCAAGCGAGGTCGGTCGCTGTCAGTGCTCGCCGCCTAGGCGTCGGCGACCAACGCGATGTGGCCTGCTCGATCGCCATATCGTCCTCGCGGCAACCACATCCCGCCGCATTTGGCTCGTAGTCGGCGACCGCGCCGGTTGAGTCGGTCCGTACCTGGCAGCACGAGGTGACCTGCGCCTTCAGTTCACGTCGCGCGCGCTGGACACGCGACTTCATCCCGGAAACAGAGATCCCCAGCTGGGCCGCCGCCTCTCGGTGTGTCTGGCCGTCAAGGTCGACGCGGGTCAGGGCGTCGCGAGCAATGGGGTGCAACTGGCTCAGCATCGGCTGGAGACATCGAGCGAGCTCACGGGTGGCGTCATTGGGAAGGTTGGCAGACGTGTCTGGCTCGGGCCATCGTTCCAGGTCGGCGTCTCCCACGTGCCTTCGGCGAGTGCGGTAGTGGTCGATGACGGCGTTGCGGGCCGCGGCGTAGAGCCAGGCTCCGACGTTGTCCGCGCGGTCCATAGCCCCCGAGGCGATGCTGCGCACCAGGACGTCCTGGGTGATGTCTGCGGCCAGTTCCGGGTCTTCGACGCGGGCGGCAACAAAGCCCCGCAACCGCTCCAGGGTCTCTCCCCAGTCCTGGTTGCGTCGTTCGGTGTTGCTGTCGCTCTGTGTGTCTGTCATCGGCATCCTCTGCGCGCGTCCTCATCGTAGAAGACGAAGTGGCTGCCAGATGGACGCAATCACGACCGCGGCGGGAAGCAGGCTGCGTCCTTTGTTGCGCGGGTTCGTCTTCAAGGGTGCTCCCGCATGGGGCGGGGCGGATCTGTGAGGAGTTTCCGATGACGACCAGCCGCATCCAGCTCGCGCTCAACGTCCGTGACGTCGATGCCGCCACCAAGTTCTACGCAGACATGTTCGGAGTGCAGCCCGCCAAGCAACGACCCGGCTACGCGAACTTCGTCGTGGCCGATCCCCCTCTGAAACTTGTGCTCTTCGAGAACCCCGGAGCGGAGTCGGCGCTCAACCACCTCGGAGTCGAGGTCCCCACGAGCGCGGACGTTGTGGAGGCCACTCGTCGCTTCACCGACGCGGGACTGTCGCACACGACCGCGGAGGTCGACGCGTGCTGCCACGCCGTCCAGGACAAGGCGTGGGTCGAGGCACCGGACGTGCCGCTCGGCGCCTGGGAGTTCTACACCGTGCTCGACGACGACCCGGTGAACGACGAGACGTCGACCGGGACGTGTTGCGCAACTGACTCCGAGGACGCCACCCCCTGCTGTGCCGGAGTCGCCTGAGATGGCCACCCAGACCGCAGTCCTCGATGACCCCCGAGCGGCCACCGGCTCCACACAGCCTGACCACCCCACGAGCGCGGTTCTCACGCCGATCGAGGTGACCGTGCTCGGCGGTTTCGAGGTTCGGGTAGGTGGCCGCGCCATCTCGTCGAACCAGTGGTCGCGTCGGCACAGCGTTGCACTGGTCAAGCTGCTCGCGCTCGCACCGGGCAGAAGCCTGCACAGAGAGCGGGTTCTCGACGCCCTGTGGCCAGACCTCGACATCGACGTGGCTGCCCCGCGACTGCACAAGGCAGCCCACTACGCACGGAAGGCACTCGGCCTCCGAGACGCGGTGATGCTCAGCGCTGACACCGTCCAGCTGGGCGGCAGGAGCGTGGTCCACGTCGACGCCGAACGGTTCCAGGTCCTGGCCCGATCGGCGCTCGATACCGGCGGCATCACAGCTGCCAAGACAGCCCTGGCGGTCTACGGCGGCGGCCTGCTGCCCCACGACCTCTACGAGCCATGGGTCGAACAGCACCGCCTGCACCTGGCCCGTCTGTACATGGAGTTGCTGCACCAGGCAGAGCTCTGGCACCAGGCCCTGGCCACAGATCCGGCGGACGAGCCCGCCCACCTCGCATTGGCCCAGCGATACGCCGAGAGCGGCGACCGAGCAGCCGCATTGCGACAGCTCGACCAGCTCGACCAGGTGATGCGCGACGAACTCGGCCTGGAGCCGAGCCAGCGAGCAGCGGCCCTGCGTCGTCGAGTCCTCGTGGCCGCGACCCACGCGAATGACCCTCGCGAGCCTTGTTGCGCACAGATGCCCGAGGTTGGAGGCGAGGGGCCCTCCGCACAAAAGGCTGATTCGCGCTAGGCACGGCTGGTCACCCAGGGCTTGAACCTGGTAGGCCAGCGCGAGCCCCAGGGCAGCCGGGCCCAGCATCGTGCGAAGCACTCGCTCGGGCAGGTGCGGTTGAAGGGATGCTCCCTCAGCGTTCGTGCGTCGGCACGATGACCGGGATGCCACCCCGGTCCGTCATCCGACCCGCGATGGCCGGGGAGTCAGTCGGCTCTTCGGGCGCCTGGAGGAACTCGTCGATGACAGCCAGGTCCGAGGCGCCTAGACCGGTGGTACGCCAGACGATCTGGTCACCATCGGTGTCGACCTCGTAGGACAAGAAGGGGCAGCAGGCGGCTTCTCGGGTGACCAGGTCGTGCACCCAGTCGGCCACGCCCGGCCTAGCGGCGAAACGGAACGTGGTCGTGGTCGGAGTGGCGTCGCGCGAGACCAGGGCGTGGTCGAACAAGCGGCGGTACTCCGCGAGACGCTGAGCGAGCGTGTCCGAGGCGCCCCGCATGTCGCAGGCGATGGGAGCCTCGGGCGAGGCGGCGATGGAGAGCAACTTGGTCATGTCCAGAACCTAGACTCTGGACCATGGTCCAGAGTCAACACTTGGGGGCAGGAGGTTCTGGGATGACTGAACAGCGCATGCGGATCGGGACGTTTGCAGAGGCCCTCGGAGTCTCGGTAGACACCGTCCGGTTCTACGAGCGTCGTGGTGTCCTTGGTCCGGCGCCGCGTACCAGTGGTGGGTTCCGCACCTTCGACGACCACGACCTGAACCGGGTCCGACTGGCCCGCCAGCTCCAGCAGCTCGGGCTCACCGTCGCTGAGGTCGTGGACGCGCTGGCCGACCACGCCCTTGAGGCCGGCAGCTGCTCCTCGCAGCGCTGGCGGCTCGAGGAGGTCGAGAACCGCATCGAGGCGCAGATAGCGGAACTGCGGCGGACCCGGAGGCTGATCCGCGAAACCCTGACGGCCTGCGAGGCCGGTCGGTGTCAGCTCGCCACCGGAGCACCCAGCGACCTGTAAGGCGCACTCCGTCCATTCCGTGGAAGGATCGCGTGCGGGTGCTCCGCATCAGGCGGAGGTCTGTGTGACGGGAGCTGTCGTCGACGTGCTCCGTTGTCGCCAGGCGATCACGGCGGTCGCGGCCACGATGACCAGGGCGCCGACCCACTGCCGCGGCTCGAGCCGCTCCCCGACCAGGTAGCCGGCCGTCACGCCGAAGACCGGGATGAGCGGCAGGAATGCGCCAGCGTACGACGCCGTGACCATGCGCAGACCGGTCACGAACATGAGGAACCCGAGGCCGTAGTAGAGGACCCCAGATGCCGCGGCACCCAGCAGCGATCCCACACCGATCCCACCCAGATCCCAACCGGTGCCGCCCGCCAGCCCCACGAGCGTCGCAAGAACGAGCGCGAACGCCAGCGCGGCTACCTGCTGGACGAACACCACGTTCAGCGACGAGTCATCGAGCATCAGGCGGCGGGTGAGCACCGTGTAGAGGGCGCAGCACCCGATGGAGACCAAGGTGAGCGTGATGCCGACGGCTTGGCCGGTGGCGCCGGGCTGGTAGACGACAAGCAGTACCCCGGCGATGGCAACGCCGACCCACACCGCAAGCGCAACGGGGATGTGCTCTCGCAGCACGAGCGCAGCGAGCAGCATGATGCCGACCGGTTCGAGGGCCCACAGCAGGACCGACATGCTGGCGGTGATGGTGGTCAGGCCGATGAGGCCGAGTGCGTAGGCCACGCCCGGGTTGAGCACCCCGAGTGCGCTTAGCCGTCGCACGGAGGGCGACCAGGTCAGCGGTTCGCCGCGGACTAGGACGACGACAAGGAGGAAGGCGCAGCTGGCGGCGAGCTGCAGCGGCAACAAGGTGAGGGGTGTGACGTCGTCGACGACCTGTTTGGTGACGACGGTGCCGACGCCCCAGCTGGCGGCTGCGGCGACCAGGGCCGCGACCGCTGTGGGTGCGCGATGACGCAAGGTGATTGTGGACATGGTGATGACAGCTCCGATGTTGGACGAGTTGGGCAGGGCTGAGCGTCGGCGCCGCTAGGCGGCGCCAGCGGCGTCAGTTGCCGGGGTCCTCGCTGTCGCAACAGGCGTAGGCAGGCACCCGGCACGGCTTCGCCGGCCGACGGGTGCACACCTGACCTGTCATGGCAATCAGTTGACTTCGCTGCGGCGCTCGAGCAGGACGGTGTCGCGCCAGACCCCGTCCAGTTGTGCGATGCGGGTCCGGACCGCCAGGGTGCGGTAGCCCGCGGAGTGGTGCAGGGCCAGGCTGGCTCGGTTCTCAGGGAAGATGGAGGTCTGCAGCGTCCACAGCCCGGCCTTGTCCGCCTCCATGACCTGCGTGTACAGAAGCGCCTTGCCGACCCCGCGACCGCGCGCTGCCTCGGTGACGTAGACCGAGGTCTCCCCCACTCCGGCGTAGCAGTCCCGTCCCGAGATCGGGATCACTGCGGTCCAGCCGACGACCTCACCATTGAGCTCGGCGACCCACGCCATCCCGGGCAGCCACTTCGCGCGCAGCTGCTTCGCGGTGGGGACCTTGGTCTCGAAGGTGGCGTTGCGGGTGGCGAGGCCCTCCTCGTAGATGGCGAGCACTGCGGTCATGTCCTCGTCGGTGACCGGTCGCGTGGTTACGTCGGCGGGCAGGTCCTCGGGGCAGCACGGCGGTGAGGAAAGGGTGCCCATGACGACGTCGGCGGCGTGCGGCAGGCCGGTGCAGCAGGCGGCGTTGACCGAGACCATGCTGGAGGTGCCGACCTTGTCGACGATGACGAAGCCGACCTTCTTCAGGGTCTCGACGTGGTGGGAGCAGGTGGACTGGCTGACGCCGAGGGCTTCGGCCAGGTCGCCGATGCGCATGGCACCGGCACGCGAGGTGGAGAGCGTGTGCAGCAGACGTACGCGCGTGGGGTCGGCGAGTACCGCGAACCACTCCGCGTAGTTCTCCGCGTCGTGCTTGGTCAAGCTGGGCGCGGCGACGTCGAGCAGTGGCAGCTCGCGGCGGCCCTGCGGGGCCGGCCCTCCAGGCGCTTCGGTCACCGGTGAGGTCGTCATGGCGAAAGAGTACCTTGCTTTCATCGATCGGGGTCGATACAGTCCAGATTAATCGACGCCTATCGATATATTCAACTGAGGAGTCACCATGCAGCACCCGCTGGCCATCATCGGCGCCGGACCCATCGGCCTGGCCGCTGCCGCCAACGCCACCGAGCGCGGCCTGGACTTCGTCGTCCTCGAGGCCGGTCCCGACGCCGGCGCCGCGATCGGCGAGTGGGCGCACGTACGGCTGTTCTCCGCGTGGCGTGAGCTCATCGACCCCACGGCCCGACGGCTTCTCGATGCGGCTGGCACCTGGAAGGCCCCCGACGAAGACGCCTACCCCACTGGTGGTGAGTGGCGCGAGCAGTACCTGCACCCGCTGGCCGACCTCCTGAACTCCTCCGCTGGCGGCACTGTGCGGTACGGCGCCGCGGTCACTGGCGTGAGCCGGGCTGGGCGCGACCTGCTGGTCGACAACGGCCGCGAGGACGACCCGTTCGCCATCCATATCGAGACCTCCACGGGCCGCGAGCGGCTGCTGGCCGGCGCCGTGGTGGACGCTTCCGGCACCTGGACCCAGCCGAACCCCCTCGGCGCGGACGGCTACCCGGCCCTGGGTGAGCGGGAGAACGCCGACCACATCACCTACGGAATCCCCGACTTCAGCACCCCGGCGGTAGCCAGCCGCTACGCCGGCAAGCACGTCGCGTTGGCCGGCAAGGGCGCCTCGGCCCAAGGCGTGCTCATCGGCCTGGCCCACCTCGCCAAACAGGACCCCGAGACCCGAGTGTCCTGGCTGCTGCGGCGCCCCGACGTCGGGGACGCGTTCGGTGGTGGGGACAACGACCAGCTCGAGCAGCGCGGCAAGCTCGGCCAGGACGCCAAGGCCGCCGCGAGCAGTGGACTGGTCACGAACGTGACCCAGTTCCGCACCGAGTCCGTCAACACCCAGCCGGATGGTCGACTGACGCTGGCCTCCGTCAACGGTCAGCAGGTGAACGAGGTTGACGAGGTCATCGTGGTCACGGGCTTCCGTCCGGACTTCGGGTTCCTGTCCGAGGTTCGCCTGGACCTGGATCCAGCGCTCGGTGCCGCGCGCAGCCTCGCTGACCAGATCCACCCCGACCACCACTCGTGCGGCGACGTGGCACCCCACGGCTTCAAGGAGCTTGCCCAGCCAGAGGAAGGCCTCTACCTCGTCGGCATGAAGTCATACGGCCGCGCGCCGTCGTTCCTGGCGATGACCGGGTTCGAGCAGGTCCGCTCGGTCGTGGCTGCCCTGGATGGTGATCTTGACTCCGCTGGACGTGTGGACCTGGTGCTGCCCGAGACTGGGGTGTGCAACGGCGCCGGTGCGTTCGACGAACCGGACGCCGTCGGCTTCGACGGCGGATGCTGCGGCGCGGCGGTTGCGACCGAGCCGCAACTGATCACCCTCGGTCGCCCAGGCCAGTGACGCCGACGACTCGGGGACACATCAAGCGTTGACTGACCCCACCGCAGACGCCCAGTCGGCCACCCTCCAGCCCGGCGCGCTCGACCGCGCCGGGCTGAGGCACGTGGTCGCGGTGTTGAGCACCGTGCAGATCGTCTCGTGGGGCTGCCTGTACTACGCGTTCGCGGCGCTGCAGTCCTCCATCACCGCTGACACCGGCTGGTCGAGCGTGGCCGTCACGGGAGCGTTCTCGATCGGCCAGTTCATCGCCGGTGGCGTCGGCATCTGGGTCGGGCGACACATCGACGACTTCGGCCCCCGCAAGGTGATGACCGCCGCATCGCTCGTGGCCATCCCCGGAGTCGCAACCGTCGCGTTGGCACAAGACCTGCTCGTGTTCTACCTCGGTTGGGTGCTGGTGGGGGTCGCGATGGCCGGCACCCTGTATCCGCCCGCCTTCGCAGCCTTGACCCGCTGGGGCGGGGCCGGCCGCGTGCGCGCCCTCACCACACTGACCCTCGTGGGAGGTCTGGCGAGCACCGTGTTCGCGCCCTTGGCATCCGCACTCGACGACTGGCTCGGCTGGCGCAGTGCCTATTTGGTGCTCTTGACGGGACTGGCACTGATCACAGTCCCGCTGCATTGGTGGGGCCTGAACCACCCGTGGCGCAGCACAGTGCACTCCACCACCGAAGGCCCGGTAGGTCCTGGGGACCGCCTTCGGGGTGCTTCGGTAGCGCGCAGTGGCCCGTTCCTGCTCCTCACTGCCGCGAACGGGCTGACTGCACTTGCCGTGTTCGCGGTGGTCATCAATCTCGTGCCCATGCTGGTCGAACAAGGCATGACCCGGAATCTGGCCGCGGTCGCCCTCGGCCTGGGCGGAGTCGGGCAGGTCATGGGCCGGCTCGGGTACGCCCGGTTCGCAGCCGCAACCTCGGTGACCGTGCGCACCGTGACGGTCATCCTGGCCGTCGCCGTGGCGACCGCTGCCCTCGCCCTGGCACCGAGTTCGGCTGGCCTACTCATCGCCCTCGGCATGGCCCTAGGCCTGGCAAGAGGCATCTACACCCTCATCCAGGCCACGGCGATCACCGACCGGTGGGGGCCCGTGGCCTACGGCAGGCTCAATGGCATCCTGACGGCGCCAGCCCTCACCGCCTCCGCCGTCGCGCCGTTCGCTGGTGCCGTCCTGGCGGACCTCCTGGGGTCCTACGCCAGCGCGTTCCTGGTTCTCGCGGCGCTTGCAACACTGGCGTCCATGCTGATGCTGGGCGCAACTCCCAAGAACGCCCCGCGCCATACATCGGCTCCCTAGCGACCAGTCACCCTGACCTCGAGATCGTCCAGCAAGGCCAGGACCCGACGCTCGATCTCGTCTCGCGCTGGCCACACGCCGAGCCAATCCGTCAAGGATGACCCGGGTCCATACAAAGCATGAGAGCCGGTGTTTGGCTCCGGGTGATGCGTGACGTGTTGGCTTCGCCAGTTCGTTGACACTCTGGTTCGAGGTTAGTCCTCGGTCTTGGTGATCGAGGCTCTCTTCTTGCGGACCTCCCCTCGGCTGGTTCGGGGCACGGTCTTGAGTAGCTGGTTGCCGTCCCAGACCTGCAGCACCTGTTCGGTGACGTGCACGTCGACGGGGTGGCCGGCGGCGGCCTTGCCCAGGCAGATCTGCTGCCAGGACACCGAGATGACTCCGTTGGAGCCGGCTCGTCGTGCCACCCATGCGTCCCCGGTGCGGTCGCTGACCGGCGACTGCGTCGGGGCCCTGGCCGAGGCCGGTTGCCGGTGGAACCGTTCGACCGGTGGCACCATCGCGATCGCCGAGTGCGGTCGACGCTGGTTGTACTCACCGACCCACTCATCGAGCTCGGCCTGCGCGGTGGACAGGTCGGCGAAGACCCGGTCGGTGCGGAACTCCGCGCGCAGCGTGCGGTGGAACCGCTCGATCTTCCCGGTCGTGGTCGGGCTCCTGGGCTGGGTCAGTCGGTGGGTGATCCCGTTCTCCCGACAGACCCGGTCGAAGAGCACCTCGACCGGTGGCCGGTTGAACCGTCCGGTGAACACCTTCCCGTTGTCGGTCAAGATCTCCTCAGGCACCCCGTAGGTCCGCATCGCCAGCGCCAGCCCGTCACAGACCCGCTGCGCGGTCTCGCGCACCATCAGATAGGCGCTCACACAGAAACGCGAATGGTCATCGACCCCGGTCAACGCCTTGACCCGGCGCCCATCAGCCAGCAAGAACCCACCCACGGTGTCCAGCTGCCACAGCTCCATCGGCTCACCGCGCTCCCACCGCTTCCAGTGCTCGCCACGCCGCCGCCGAGCCGCAGGCTCGATCAGACCCGCCCGCACCAACGCCCGGTAGATCCCCGACCGTGACGGCACCGGCTCACCAGGCCCAGCGGTGCGTTGAAGTTCATATAAGATCCGCCGCGGACCCCACCCCGGATGGGCCCGCCGCATCTCCAGGATCCGCGCCTCGACCACCCCACTCATCTGGTGCGGACACGAGACCGGACGACGCGACCGGGCCGCCAGACCCGCCAACCCGAAGTCCTCATAGCGACGCAGCCACGCATGCACCGACTGCCTCGAGACACCCCACTGCTCAGCGACCTCCGAGACCGACCGGCCATCGGAGAGCACCGCCAACACCGCTTGATACTTCTGCTCCTGCACGCTCAGCTCCATGAACATGAACCGAGTGTCAAGAATCAGCCGGAGCCACCGTCAAGCATCAGCCGGAGCCGTGTAAAGCAAGAACCCGAGCCAATCCGTCAAGGATGACCCGGGTCCATACAAAGCATGAGAGCCGGTGACAGGAGTCGAACCCGCGACATCCTCATTACAAGTGAGGCGCTCTACCAACTGAGCTACACCGGCGAGGGTCGTCCGGGGGTCCACGACCGACCCGGCGACCGACGGTCAATCGTAGGGGACGACGTTCGCCCTTCGAGCACGGACGGCCAGAACAGTCAGGCGCCCGGACGGGTCCGAACCAGCACGCCGATCTTCTCGATCCGGTGTTCCGGGTTGTCGAACTCGTCGGCCCAGAAGTTCCCGGCCGCGTGGTCCTCTGGTGTGGCGCACGTGGAAAGGGTCAGCATCGGCCGCGTCGGTACGACGCCGGGCCGGCCAGGGACCGCCGCACGCTGGCGGGCGAGCGAGGCCTCCGATCGGAACGAGGTCGATCTCGTGCGCGTGATCCGGTAGACCATCTCGCGCCCACCGGAGCGCACCACGACGCGATCACCCGCGTCGACCCCGGGCAGGTCTGCGAGCGGAGCGTTGTGGGAGGTCCGGTGGCCCGTGACGATGAAGTTGCCCACCACGCCCGGACCGACGCCGCCGGCGGGACCGCGCGGCGAGGCCATCACTCCGCCGTTCTGCAGCTCGGTGCCAGGTCCGTCATCGGGACTGCCGCGATAGCGGACCACGGGGAAGTAACGGAGCCCGAGCGCGGGGACGGTCATGAACGAGCGCCGCGGCTCCCTGCGCTCCGTCGGAGCGGTCTCATCGGCCTGGGGCGCGGGCGGCGTGCTCGGCGAGGGCGCGGGGCTCGTCGATCTGCTGGCCGATGGCGTCGGTTTTGGCGCGGACGTCGACCCCTCTCGCTCACGTGCGCAGGCGGTCACCACGACCAGCAGCGTGGCCGTGAGCAGGAGCGGTACGACGGCGATGTCCCCACGCTAGGTCGGGCCTGAAAACGTCCCGTTCAGCCGAGGTCGAGCGGCGTGTAGGCGGCCACGGACAGGTCGCCCGCCGTCGTCACCGTCACGGGCTGGATCCCCACGGGTCGTCCGTCCTTGTAGGTGACGAAGGTGAACTCGGCGTCGCGGCGCAGCTTGCTCCCGATCGCGATGGCGTACGCCGCACCGCCCGTCGTCCCGTTCGTGTAGGTGTAGCCGACCTTCCCGTTCTCCCCGACCACGCGGGTCGGTCCCACCTGCCGGTGCAGGTGACCGGCGAGCACGAGGTCGGTGCACCCGCGGGCCAGCGCCGTACGGGCCAGGTTGGCGTCGTGGACGATCAGGGTGGCGATCCGCTCACCGTCCTCGTCGAGCTTGCAGACGTCGTCGGCGATGATCTCGCGGACCTCGTCGAAGCTGAGGCCCGTCGCATCGCGCCAGCTGCCGAGGCCACTCGACCGCGGGTCGTCGACGCCGGTGATCCGCACATCCGCAAAGGGCTCGACCGGCTTGCCGGTCAGGTGCGTCCAGCCCAGCGAGGACAGGTGCCGCTTCACGAACGAACCGTTGTCATGGTTGCCCTCGATGAAGACCCGGTCGTCGTACCCCTCGAACGACTTGTCCAGGGACTCGAGGCTGAACTCCTCCCAAGCCTCACCGGTCGAGGTGTCGTCGCCCGCGTCCACGACCACCGTCGCGCCGGCCTGATCGGCGGCCAGGCGCACAATCGGGTCCATGCCGATGTTGTCGTGGCGGTCGCTGACCAACACCGCGACGGTCTCGTCGTCTTCCGGCTGGTGGAGCTGGGCCTTGATCTCGGGCACGCGGTCCTTGATCCCGTTGTAGAAGACCTTGCTCCTGTCGTAGCTGTCGAACGCGCTCACCAGCAGACGTCGCGTGTCCTGGGTCAGCAGCCCGCCCTGGATCTGCCAGCGCTGGAGGTCCTGCGGCACCTTGATGTCCGCGAGCGCATCCTGGGCGGGCAGCCACACATCGCGAGAAACGCGCTCGTGCTGCGGCCGCCAGGGCTGGACGATCAACAGTGCGACGGACCCGGCGAGGGCAACGGCAATGGCGGTGGTACGCAGCTCGCCACGCCAGTCCGGCCGCTTGATCCGGCGCCACAGCTCCTTCCGACGACGGTGACCCACGACCAGCCACAGCCCGATCGGCACCAGCCCCACCGCAGCCGCCCGGAGTGCTGCGTCGCGCGCGAGTCCGGTCACCTCCGAGGTGATGCGTCGTTCCTCCGCCCCCGGTCGCGCCGCGATCGTGGCGTAGCGCTGAGCGAGCTCGCCCGTCGAGCTCGCGGTCGTCTTGCGCATCTCGACCATGACGCCGATCCGGCCGTCGGACTTCGTCCGCAGGTCCGGCACGTACGGCCCCATGTCGATCCGCACCCACCCGTCGAGCGTCGGGTGCACGACCGAGTCATGGCTGGCCAGCACCATCTCCGAGCTGGAGTGGGTGAACAGCACACCCCAGGCCGGCAGGGCGACCACCAGCCATGCGAGGAAGAACCCGAGCCCCAGCCGGACGCGGCGTGGCATCAGCGTTGCTCGGCCCGCTTCTGGGCCACTGCGTAGAGGGAGACACTGGCGGCGACGCCGGCGTTGAGCGACTCGAGCGTGCTCGCCATCGGGATCGAGACCAGCTGGTCACAGGTTTCGGCCACCAGTCGCGAGAGGCCCTTGCCCTCCGAACCGACGACGATCACGAGCGGACCGTCGGACAGGTCGAGATCAGGCAGCGAGACGTCGCCGTCGGCCGCCAGTCCGACCACCATGCAGCCGGCCGCCTGGTAGGCCTTGAGCTGCCTGGTCAGGTTGACCACCTGGGCGACGGGAATTCGAGCGGCAGCACCGGCCGAGGTCTTCCACGCACTGGCAGTCATCCCGGCTGCGCGACGCTCGGGAACCACCACCCCGTGCGCCCCGAACCCGGCGGCCGAGCGCACCACGGCGCCGAGGTTGCGTGGATCGGTCACCGAGTCGAGCGCCACGATGAGGGGCTTCTCGCCGTTCGCGGCAGCCGCGTCGAGGATGTCCATCGGGTCGGCGTACTCGTACGCCGGGATGCGCGCGGCGAGGCCCTGGTGCACGGCACCAGCCGTCATCCGATCGAGCTCGACCCGCGGCACCTCGAGCAGCGAGATGCCCTTGTCGGCAGCGATCGAGAAGACCTCGCGGAGGCGGGCGTCACGCTCCGCACCCTCGGCGACGTACACGGAGTTGACCGGCACCCCGACGCGCAGCGCCTCGACGACCGAGTTGCGGCCCGCGATCCACTCGTGGTCGCCGCCACCCTTCTTCAGCGGACGACGGGACCGCCCGGTGGAGGACTTCTCCTCCTTCGCCTTCTTGTGGGCCTTGTGGTACGGCCGGTCCTTGGCCTTCGGCGTGGGCCCCTTGCCCTCGAGACCGCGGCGTACGCGACCTCCCGAGCCGGCAGTGGGGTTGCCCTTGCCGGTCTTCTTGATCGCGCCCTTGCGGGACGAATTACCGGGCACCCTGCACGCTCCACTTCGGTCCGCTGGGGGTGTCCTCGATCTCGACACCGGCCGCCTTGATCTGGTCGCGAATCGCGTCGGCGGCTGCGAAGTCCTTCGCGACCCGGGCCTCGGCACGTCGCTCGAGCAGCCCCCGCACCAGTACGTCGACGACGCCGTGCAGGTCGTCCGAGCCGCCACCGGTCGCCCAGTGCGGGTCGGCCGGGTCGAGCCCGAGTACGCCGAGCATTGCTCGCACCGCGGCCGCCTTGCCGCGCAGGGCATCCGAGGCGCCGTCGGACAACAGCTTGTTGCCCTCGCGCACGGTGTCGAAGATCGCCGCCATGGCCGCCGGCGTACTCAGGTCGTCGTCCATCGCGGTGACGAACTCGGCGCACATGACGCCGTCATCCGGGATCTCGCCAACGACCTCGGCGGCACGCTCCAGGAAGGCCTCGACCCGTCGGAACCCGGCGGCCGCCTCGTCGAGCGCTTCGAAGCTGAACTCCACGTGCGAGCGGTAGTGCGCGGCCACCATGTAGTAGCGCAGCTCGATCCCCCGCGCACGTTCGAGCACGTTGGGCACCAGCAGCGAGTTGCCGAGCGACTTGCTCATCTTCTCGCCGGACGTGGTGATCCAGGCGTTGTGCATCCAGTACGACGCGAACGGGTGCCCGGCCGCCCGCGACTGCGCCTGCTCGTTCTCGTGGTGGGGGAAGCGCAGGTCGACGCCGCCGCCGTGGATGTCGAACCCGCTGCCGAGGTACTTCTCGGCCATCGCGGAGCACTCGATGTGCCAGCCCGGCCGGCCGCGGCCCCACGGCGCGGGCCACGAAGCCGTCTGGGGCTCGGACTCCTTGTGCCCCTTCCAGAGCGCGAAGTCGCGCGGGTCCCTCTTGCCGCGGGGATCGGCGTCCTCGGCGGCCTCCATCTCGTCGACGTTCTGCCGGGTCAGCTCGCCGTACTGCGGCCACGACCGGACGTCGAAGTAGACGTCACCCGAGCCGTCCTCCGCGGCGTAGGCGTGGCCCCGCTCGATGAGGGCCGCGATCAGCTCGACCATCTCGGGGATGTGACCCGTGGCCGCCGGCTCGTAGGTCGGCGGCAGCACGTGCAGGGCGTCGTAGGCCTTGTCCAGCTCGCGCTTCATGTCGTAGGCGAGGTTGTACCAGGGGCGACCCTGCTCGGCGGCCTTGATCAGGATCTTGTCGTCGATGTCGGTGATGTTGCGGATGAATGTGACGTCGTAGTCCGAGGCCAGCAGCCACCGGCGCAGCACGTCGAAGTTCACCGCCGACCGGACGTGGCCCACGTGCGGCTCGGACTGCACCGTCAGGCCGCACACGTAGATGCCCGCCTTGCCCTCCTCGAGGGGGACGAAGTCGCGGACCGCGCGCGCAGCGGTGTCGTAGAGCCGGAGACTCATTCGGGGTCCCCGCGCCCTGCCCAATCAGTGGGGCGTGGTCCTCGCGAGCGCAGCGAGCTCCACTCGCGATTTCGTGGGGTGATGTTCACGCCGCAATCCTAGGGGCCGGGTCAGGCTTCCCCGACCACGGCGGGTACAGCCGACCGAGTCGGCAGTCGAGCGCACGAAATGTGACAAAACCTTACTTGTGTGACGGAAGACGACTACTGTGGTCACGTGCTTCCCCACGTCTCGAACTCTCTCCGTGTGCAGGCGCTGGCCATCGGGTTCCTCGCCCTGGTCATCGCAGGGGCCCTCCTGACGGACCCCGTCACCCCGGAGCGTGCTCGGCTGGCGGCCTCCACCGCCAGCCAGCACGCTTTCCGGCAGTTCACCACCAACGCCGCGTTCGCGGCCGGGACCAACCAGGGCACCCGCGTTGCCGCCGGCTCGGTCACGATGAGCAAGCCGATGGGGCGGATCAACGCCGCCGGACGCAGCTGGTCCTGGGCCCGCTGGACGTCGGGCTGGGTGCGACCCGCACGCTCGTTCACCCAGCTGATCCCGAGCTGGAACGCAGTCACGCCGCCCAACACGGCCGTCCAGGTGCAGGCCAGGGTGCGGAGCACCGGCGGGAAGATCAGCAAGTTCAAGACGCTCGCGACGTGGTCCTCTCGCGACGACCAGTTCCGTCGTACCAGCCTCGGCACGCAGCGTGACGCCGTCGCCTGGGTCAACACCGACACTCTCGTGGCCGCCTCAGGGATGGCGCTCAACGGGTACCAGCTGCGCGTCCTCCCCCTCCGGACTCCCACCAGCACCGCGACGCCGACCGTGCGGTCGGTCCACGCCGTCGCGAGCCGGCCCGGCACCGGTGTCCGGCCCACGAGCAAGAAGCTGTACGGCGGCAAGACGCTCGCCGTCCCGCGCTACTCGCAGATGACCCACCGCGGCCAGTACCCGAAGTACGGCGGTGGTGGCGAGGCCTGGTGCTCACCCACCTCGCTGTCGATGATCCTGGGCTACTACAAGAAGCTGCCGACGAAGGCCAACTATGCGTGGGTCAGCAAGTCTTACGCCGACCCGTGGGTCGACCACGTCGCGCGTGTCGTCTACGACTACGGCTACCAGGGCGCCGGCAACTGGCCCTTCAACACGGCGTACGCCGCAGCACTCACGGGCAACGCCTTCGTGACCCGCCTCGCCAGCCTGCGCGACGCCGAGCGCTTCATCCGGGCCGGGATCCCCCTGGCCGCCTCGATCACCTTCGGCAAGGGCCAGCTCAACGGCGCCCCGATCAGCTCCACGGCCGGTCACCTCGTCGTCATCTCCGGCTTCACGCGAGCCGGCAAGGTCGTAGTCAACGACCCGGCCGCGCCCAGCAACACCTCGGTTCGCCGCATCTACGAACGCGGCCAGTTCGAGCGGGCCTGGCAACGGAGGTCCGCCGGGACGGTCTACGTCGTCCGCGACGCCGCCCACCCGCTTCCCGCGCGGGCCGGCAGCACCAGCTGGTAGCTCAGGCGCCGTAGCCCCCGTCGACGTCCAGCTTCTGGCCGCTGACGAACCCGGCACGCGCGGACGCCAGGAAACAGACCGCCTCGGCGATGTCATGACCGATCCCGAACCGGCGCAGCGGGATGTTGTTGCGGGTGACCTCGAGGGCCGTCTCGTCGAGCTCGCCGCTCTCGATCAAGCGCTGGGCCATCCCGTCGGTGAGCATGCCGGGTCCCACGCAGTTGGCACGCACCCCGTAGCGCCCCTCCTCGACCGCCAGGGCCCGCACCAGCGCCTCGACTGCTGCCTTGGGCGCCGACGACAGCCCGTCGCGCACCGGGAACCGGGTGGTGGCTGCGGTCGTGACCGCGACGATGCTGCCCTCGGCGCTCCGCAAGGGGTCGAGCGCCGGTCGCACCACCTTGAAGAACCCGCCGGCGTCCTCGCCGAGCTGGGCCGCCATCGCCTCCGGCTCGAGCCGGCTCAGGTGCGTCATCGGCACGTGCGGTCCTGCGGCGTGGACGAGCGTGTGCAGCCCGCCGTGCCGTTCGACGACCTCGTCGACAACCGCGGCACACGAAGCCGGGTCAGAGGTGTCGAGGCGGTGGTGGCTCACGCGTCCGCCGTACGACGCGACCTCGTCGGCGAGCCAGAACGCGGCCTCCTCGTTGGCACGCCACGTGAACGCCACGTCGCTCCCCCGCTGCGCCAGGAGTCGTACGACGGCCCGCCCGATGCCGCCGGTCCCACCCGTCACCAGCGCCGCGCCGTCCCAGCCGGAGAAGTCGTCCATGGGTGTCAACCTAGAACGGAGTCAGCCGGAGACGCCTTCGACCCCCCAGTACCACTTGGCGCCGGTCCACCAGAGCACCACGATCGCGGTGAACAGCAGCCCACCGGCCAGCGGCAGCGCCCATCCGGGCAGCCGCCGGCTGTGCACGAAGACCACCTTGGTGGCGAAGGCGCCGTAGAAGGCGCACCCCGCGATCGAGTGCACCCAGGTCCGCGTCTTCGCTCCGTCCGCGGCGAAGCCGAGTCCGTAGATGCAGTAGAAGGCGACCGGCAGCGACAGCAGGAACGCGAGCGTCCCGCTCAGCCGGTGCGCGGTCCCGAGCCATGCTGGAGCGGAGGGGGCGCCCGGAAGCTTCCCGTAGAGCCACAGGGCCCCGACGAGCTGCCCGAACGCGAGCAGCAGCACGAGTGTCGCGGTCCACGACTTGAAGACACCGGGACCGGAGAAACCGAAGGTCGGCAGGCCGTCCAGACCGGCGCCGGTGTGCGCGCGCCCATAGACGCCAAGTGCGACTGCTACGCCCGCGCCGAGGAGGAGCGCCCCGAAGGCCAGCCCTCGGCGGGAGGCCACATCTTCGGCCATCAGCCCTCCTCCCGACGGGAGAAGACTACTGGGCGTCGAAGTGAATGGAGTGCCATCCGGTCGCGCCGTCGGGGATCACATCGGCCTTGGCGGCCGTCTGGGTGTAGCCCGACTTGTCGGTCGCCCGGACGACCAGGAGGTGCTTCCCGGCCTTGACATCGACGGTGCCCGTCCACTGCACCCAGGTGTCCGCACCCTCCACGCGACCGAGCTCGGCTTCCTGCCAGTCCGCTCCGTCGAGCTGGTACTGCACCTTCTCGATACCGGTGTGCTGCGCCCACGCGCTGCCGCCGATGCGGAGGGACCCCGCCTTGACGGTGGAGTCGTCGGCCGGCACGTCGACGCGGGACTGGGTCTTGACCGGTCCCTCCTCCGACCAGCCCCGCTCCGTCCAGTACGCCGAGAACTTGTCGAAGGAGGTCACCTCGAGATCCACGAGCCACTTGGTCGCAGACACGTAGCCGTAGAGCCCGGGCACGACCATCCGCACCGGGAAGCCGTGCTGAACCGGCAGCGGCTGGCCGTTCATCGCGATGGCCAGCATGGCGTTGCGGTTGGGGTCGGTCAGCGCGGCCAGCGGCGTACCGCAGTCCCAGCCGTCGCGCGAGGTCTGCCGGACGGCGTTCGCACCCGGCTGCACGCCGGCCTCGGCGAGCAGCTCGCGTGCGAGCACGCCGGACCACCAGGCGTTGCCGATCAGGTCACCGCCCACCACGTTGGACACGCAGCACAGGGTGATCCAGGCCTCGGTCAGCTGCCGGTTGACCAGGTCCTCGTAGGTGAACGTCAGCTCCCGGTCCACCATCCCGTGGATGCGCAGCTGCCAGTCTTCTGGCGAGATCGACGGTGGCGCCAGCGCGGTGTGGATTAGGTAGAAGTCCTTGTTGGGCGTGCGCCACGGCTGGATCCCGGTCACGCCGAGGGAGGCGCCGGCGGGGACGACGCCGTGCTTCACGGGAAGGCGCAGGAGCCGGCGAGCCTGCTCGACCTGACGACGGCCGCTGCCGGCGACGCGGGCCGCGACGGTGAGCAGCGCCACGCCACCGATCACCCAGGCGCCGCGGATGAGGAAGTCTCGCCGTCGGGTGTCGGTCTGGGAAGCGTGCGGGGTCTCGCCCAGGAGCGGTGCGGTCAGCAGGCGCAACGTGACGATCCAGGTGATCAGGCCGACCATCAACGCCAGCGGTGCCCCGATCCCGGGGTTCGGGAGGCGGAGCACGGCGAGCAGGCCGATCGCCGTCAGGAGGAAGAACACCAGGTCGGGGAGGAGCGGGAACCGACGGACCCAGGAGGCGGCGTACCCACAGATCGCGAGCACGGCGAGCGTGGTACCCGTCAGGAGCAGCGGCTTGTCGGCCGATTTGACGAGGTGGACCAGGAAGACCGCGATCGGACCGGGCGTGTAGTCCCGCACCGCCGCACCGACCGCCTCGACCGGGCTGGACTCCGCGCGGAGAGCCATCGCGGCGCCCTGGCTGAGGGCCAGGCCCGCGGCTCCCGCGATCACCCCGGCGAGGGCCAGGAGCCCCCGGGAGACGTGTTCCGGGTGTGCTTGCGGAGCCTCGAGTGGTTCTCGTGGCAGCTGTCCGGGCGGGTTCGCGGACTTCTGGTCGGCCCCGTCCATCGCCGGGCTCACCTCTCCATCGTGGCGCATCTGGCCAACTTCCGCGTCACCTCGGCTGCGCAATCCGGGCATGATCGTCCTTGTGAACCTGCGCATCGGCATCGGCACGGACGTCCACCGCCTCGTACCAGGGCGTTCGATGCGGGTGGCCGGACTGGATTGGCCCGAGGAAGAAGTGGGCCCCGAGGGCCACACCGACGGAGACGTCGTACTGCACGCCATCTGCGACGCGCTGCTCTCGGCAGCGAGTCTCGGCGACCTCGGGAGCAACTTCGGTACGTCGGACCCCCTGTGGGCGGATGCCGCCAGTGACGACCTGCTCGCAGAGACGCTGCGCCGGGTCCGCGCGTCCGGTTGGGAGGTCGGCAACGTGGCCTGCCAGCTGATCGGCAACCGACCCCGGTTCTCCGACCGGCGCGAGGAGGCGGAGCAGGGAGTCGCCGAGCGGCACGGGATCGACGTCTCGATCAGTGCCACGACCACCGACGGCCTCGGCCTCACCGGCCGGGGTGAGGGCCTGGCGGCCGTGGCGACAGCCCTGCTGACCCGCGCAGCGGTCGAGTGAGCAGGAGTCGAGTGCCACGATGGTGGACATGCAGCCCGACCCAGGCTCACTGCTGATCGCGTCCGCGACGCTGGTCGACCCCAACTTCGCCCGCTGCGTGCTGCTCGTCCTGGACTCGAACGACGAGGGCTCCCTCGGCGTGATCCTCAACCAACCGTCCGAGACACCCGTTGACGAGGTGCTGGCGTCGTGGCGGGACCTGGTCAGCCCGCCAGGGGTGTTCTTCCGAGGTGGCCCGGTCGAGCTCAACGCGGCCCTTGCGGTCGGATCGGTCACGGCATCGCGCCCTGACGACGAGCCGCTCGGCTGGCGCGAGCTCACCGGCTCCCTGGGCCTGGTGGACCTGGACGTCGCGCCCGACGAGTTCGTCGGCCGGCTCACCGGGCTGCGGATCTATGCCGGGTACGCCGGATGGGGGTCTGGTCAGCTCGAGGCGGAGATCGCCGAGGGCAGCTGGCACGTCGTACCGGCCCGGCACACCGACCTCTTCACCGGCAACCCCGGTCGGCTGTGGGCGCAGATCCTCCGCCGCCAGCCGCCGCCCCTGTCGATGCTGGCCACGCTGCCCGAGGACGCGACCCTCAACTGAGCGCGGCCGAACCCCACAAATGTTGGCGCGTGACGTCCGAACGGAGTCAGCTGGCGTCCTGAGCCAACATTTGTGGGACAACGTCACCCACAGCGAGTACGCCGCCTCCGAATCGGGCAGACTCACCCCCGTCGCCGACCCGGAGAGGCAGATGCAGACCCACGACGGACACCACCTGAGCGTCTCGACATACGGCCCCGACGACGCCCCCCTGACCGTCTTCCTGGCCCACTGCTGGACGTTGAACCAGCAGGACTGGCACTACCAGGTCCTCGACCTGCAGCGGGAGTTCGGCCACGGCATCCGGATCGTCACCTGGGACCACCGCGGCCACGGCGACTCGACACCGATCCCGCGCGCCCAGGCGACCATTGACCTGCTGGCGCGGGACATGGCCGACCTGATCGACTCCCTCGCGCCGACCGGACCTCTCGTCCTGGCCGGGCACTCGATCGGCGGGATGGCCCTGATGGCGCTCGCAGACACGCGGTCGGAGATCTTCGACCGGGTGGTCGGCGCGGCCTTCGTCTCCACCTCGTCTGGCGCCCTGGACACCGTGACACTGGGGCTTCCCGAGGCGGGGCAGCTGGTGCGAGCGCAGATCCCCCGGATGCTGGCGTTGCGCTCCCGGACCCTCTCGCGGCGGGCGCGACGGCGTGCCCCGATCGTGGAGCGGCTGGTGATGAGGCGGTTCGTCTTCGGTCGCCCGTTGCGGCTGGCCGACGCTGCCCTCGCGGTGGAGGGCCTGATCAGCTCACCCGGCGACACGGTGGTCGGCTTCTACGAGGACTGCATGACGCACGACCGGGCCCACGCCCTGAAGGTTCTCGAGGGCATCCCCACCCACGTCCTGGTCGGCACGCGCGACGTGCTCACCCCGCCCTCACACGCTCGCCGGATCGCCGACCACGTCGAGGGAGCCGTGCTCACCGTGGTCCCGGACGCCGGCCACATGCTCCCGCTGGAGCGCGACCAGCTCGTCTCCGGCGTGCTCATCCGGCTGATCAGGCCACACGTGACCACCGCCCAGAACGGCTCGGTACAGAACGGCTCTGGCCCCGGATGAGCGACGCCCCCCGCACCGCCGCAGTCCTGCTCGCCGCCGGGGCGGGTACTCGCGTCGGCGCCACTGTGGAGGACGAGCCCGTCAACAAGGTGCTCCTGCCGATCGACGGAGTCCCGATCCTGGCCCGCTCCGTCCGGACCGTGCTCGACGTGGCCGGAGTCCACCGGATCGTCCTCGTCGTACGCCCCGAGGACCGCGAGGCGGTCTCCGAGGCCGTCGGCCCCCACCTCGGCGCCCATGACCTCTGGGTCGTCGAGGGCGGTGAGAAGCGGCACGACTCCGAGTGGCAGGCACTCCAGGTCCTGGCCGACGACGTCGAGAACGGTGAGCTCGACGTCGTTGCGATCCACGACAGTGCACGCCCGCTCGCAAGCCCACAATTGTGGCGTTCGGTCATCGACGCGGCTGCCGAGCACGGGGGCGCCATCCCGGTCGTAGCGTCGGCGCAGCTCTCCCGCGCCGACGGTTCCCTCGCCCCGTCCGGGCTGGTCGGGGTCCAGACTCCCCAGGCATTCCGTGCCCGCGACCTGCTCGACGCCTACCGGCAGGCCGCGAAGGACGGGTTCGCCGGCACCGACACGGCGGCCGCCCTGGAGCGCTACGCGGAGGTGACGATCGCCGGCGTCACGAGTACGACGGCCAACCTGAAGGTGACCTTTCCCGAGGACATCGCGCTCGCCGAGGCGCTGCTCGACCCGCTCAGCCAGTCGCCCGACTGAGCGCGACGAGGATTTCGAGGTCCGACTCAGCGACGACCCTGCGGCCCAGTGACGGGGCCTGGAGGTGGCGCACCGGGAAGCGTCGGGACAGGTCGGCGACCAGGGCGGCGAAGTCGTCGGTGTCGAGCCCGTCCAGAGCCGCCACGACGGTGGCCGGCAGCACGACCGGCGAGGTCACGCAGACCAGCCCCTCGCGGTCGACGGTGGCACCGACGACTTCGCCGTCGTACTCCTTGACGGTGTCGGTGACGGGGCGTACGCCGACCACGACCGCACCCGTCTGCTGGCATTCCTCGATCGCCTCCTCGATGAAGGCCGCCGGGGTCAGCGGGCAGAGCGGGTCGTGGAGCACGAGCGGCAGGTCGGCGTCCTGCACGGACTCGAACGGGACCGTGTAGTCGAACAGTTCGGCCCCCGCGGTCGTCAGCGCCCAGGACGCGGCGGCGACCAGGGACTCCCCGTGGACGAGCGCGTACGGCAACGACCCCCTGCCTTCGGTGGGGACGATGCCGAGCGGGTTCATGGACTCACCCTAGGAGAGTCATCCGGACAAGCATCGAGCCCCCGGAGCTAAGTCACGGGGGCTCGACGGAGACTGCGAACAGTCAGGTGATTGGGCGGATCAGGAAGCGAGAACCTCGTCGAGGATCGTCTCTGCCTTGTGCTCAATTCGGGAGAGACTCGGCCTGGGCACGTTACGAGGCCAGAACCTCGTCGAGGATGGTCTCTGCCTTGTCCTCGTTGGTGTGTTCGGCCAGGGCCAGCTCGGAGACGAGGATCTGGCGAGCCTTCGCCAGCATCCGCTTCTCGCCGGCGGAGAGCCCACGGTCACGCTCGCGGCGCCAGAGGTCGCGGACGACCTCGGCAACCTTCATCACGTCACCGGAGTGGAGCTTCTCCAGGTTGGCCTTGTAGCGGCGCGACCAGTTGGTCGGCTCGTCGGGGACAACGGCTCGGAGCACGTCGAAGACGCGCTCGAGACCCTCCTTGTCGACGACGTCGCGGACACCCACGAGATCCAGGTTGCATGCCGGCACACGGACCACCAGGTCCTGCTGTGCGACGATGCGAAGAACGAGGTACTGCTTCTCTTCCCCCTTGATGGTGCGCATCTCGATGTCCTCGATGACTGCGGCCCCGTGATTCGGATAGACGACCGTTTCGCCGACAGTGAATGTCATATGTTGTGAACCCCTTTCGAGGTGACCAGTCTAACACGGTTGACGGGGTCTCCTTTCCAGTGTTTGTGCAGGTCAGAGGCCCTATCGGGGCTTGACAAACTCACTTTTCATGTGCCGCAAGGGGGTCACCCGCCACAAGGACTGTGCCCGAAACGTTCCCGGCACCCGCTAGCCATGCCTGATACTTCGACCCATGACAGCGGAGGCGGCCCCGAGGGCACCGGGACAGTTGCGTTCCTTCGTGTGGGCGGTCCACCCGCGCCAGGCACTCGCGTTCGCCGTGGTTGTGGGCATCCTCGTCGCACTTACCGGACGGCCGGTCCGCGAGATCCTGGTCAGCGCAGCCACGGTGTTCGTGGCGCAGCTGATCATGGGCCTGGTCAACGACATCCTCGACGTCGACCGCGACCGGATGGGCGGGGCGAAGAACAAGCCGATCGCGGAGGGGATCATCCCGTCCGGCAACGCCAGCTTCGTGGTCGCCGTACTCCTCCTGCTGGTGATCCCGCTGTCGCTCCAGAACGGCACCGAGGCCGGCGTCTACGTCCTCGCCTCGCTGGTGGTCGGCTACGTGCACAACCGCTGGCTCCACTCGACGGCGTTGTCCTGGGTCGGGTGGGCCGCCACCCTCGCTCTGCTCACGTTCTTCGTGACCTACGGCGGCTGGGGACGCCACACCGAGGGCTCCGCACCGCTCACGTCGTTCGTCGTGCTGTGCGCCGTCCTGGGCGTCTGCGTGCACTTCCTGACGTCGCTGCCCGACCTCGTCGTGGACAACCAGGCCCGGGTGCGGAACCTGCCGCTGCGGATCGCCCTGCGCACAGGCGCGCCCCGGCTGATGGTGGTGACGATCATCGCCACGGTCGTGGTGGTCGGGCTGATCGTCTACACGACGGCCCAGGCCGGGGCAATCGCTCGCTGAGCGCTAGCATCGTCTCGCTGGCTTTCCGTCGAGAGGATCACATCGTGTTGACGTCCACCCGTCGTCGTCTTGCCGCCGTCGCCATGGTGTTCCTGCTCCCGGTCCTCGGCGCCTGTGGCTTCAACTACCAGACCGATCAGGTCTACCAACCCGGCGTCGGCGTCAACAACCGTGAGGGCACCGTCGACGTGCTCGCCGCGGTCGTGGTGAGCAGCGTGGACGGCAGCGGAACCTTCGTGGCCTCGCTGGTTAACAAGGACCCCGAGAACGACGACCAGCTCGTCGCGGCGACCGGAGAGGACCTGGAGGTCCAGATCTCCGCGCCGATTGACGTCAAGGCCGACAGCCTGGTCAACCTCGCCGACACAGGTGCGGTCAGCGTCGAGGGCGACGGGGTTGCGGCGGGCAAGTTCGCTCGCATCACACTCGAATTCGCGAGTGGCCAGAAGACCGAGGTCAACGCGCCGGTGGTGCCGTACTCGGAGGAGTTCTCCGACGTCAGGCTCGCCAGCCCGAAGAGCCCCACCCCCTGATCGCGACATGAGCGACTCCCCGCGCACCCTGATCCTCCTCCGCCACGGCGAGAGCGAGTGGAACGCCAAGAACCTCTTCACCGGCTGGGTCGACGTACCCCTGACCGAGAAGGGCCGGGCCGAGGCCATCTCCGGCGGTGAGCTCCTGGTCGAGGCCGGGTTGCTGCCCGACGTCGTACACACCTCGCTGCTGCGGCGGGCGATCACGACCTCGGACCTTGCACTGGACACTGCGGACCGGCACTGGATCCCCGTGCGCCGTTCCTGGCGGCTCAACGAACGGCACTACGGCGCGCTGCAGGGCAAGAACAAGAAGCAGACGCTGGAGGAGTACGGCGAGGAGCAGTTCATGACCTGGCGCCGGTCGTTCGACGTACCCCCGCCGCCGATCGACGACGACGACAAGTGGTCGCAGGCCGGTGACGTGCGGTACGCCGACCTCGGCGACGAACTGCCCCGCTCCGAGTGCCTCAAGGACGTCATCGAACGCCTGCTCCCCTGCTGGGAGGCCTCGATCGTGCCCGACCTCGCCGGTGGCTCCACGGTGCTGATCGCGGCCCACGGCAACAGCCTGCGCGCCATCGTCAAGCACCTCGACGACATCAGCGACGAGGACATCGCCGGCCTGAACATCCCGACCGGCCAGCCGCTCGTCTACGAGCTCGACGCAGAGATGCGCCCGCTGGAGAAGGGTGGCCGCTACCTCGACCCCGAGGCCGCCGCGGCCGCCGCCGAGGCCGTCGCCAACCAGGGTCGCTAGCTGCGCGACCGGAACTGGTGCGGGCGACGGAGCAGCGCCGGCAGGTTCGCCGCGCCGGGGGCTTCGTCGCTCTGGCCCATCCAGTCGCCCGGGTTCGACATCTGGCAGCGCTGGAGGGAGAGGCAGCCGCAGCCGATGCATGAGTCGAGTCCGTCGCGCAGGCGCTCGAGGGCCGCGATCTGGTCGTCCAGCCGCCCCCGCCAGTGCCGTGAGATCCGTTGCCAGTCCGCCCTCGTCGGCACCCTGCCGGCCGGCAGAGTGTCGAGCTCCTCGCGGACCTCGTCGAGGGTGAGTCCGATGTTGGAGGCGGCGCGGATGAACGCGAGGCGACGGAGCACGTTGCGCTCGAACTGGCGCCGGCCGCCGGAGGAGCGGGTGGCCGAGATCAGCCCTTCGGTCTCGTAGAAGCGGAGTGCTGACGCGGCGAACCCGCTGCGCCTGGCGACGTCTCCCACCGAGAGAAGTTCTCGTGAATCCATCACAACCCCTTGAACTCAAGTTAACTTTAACTTTAACACTGGGGCCATGACGACAAGAACCGCAGCACCCACAGCCCTCATCACTGGTGGGTCCTCCGGCCTCGGCCTGGCCCTGGCCCGCCTCCTCGACGACGCCGGTTGGATCGTGGTGACGGACGCCCGAGACGCGAGCCGCCTGGGCGACGCGCTGGATGGCACCACCATCCACGGCGTTGCGGGCGACGTGACCGATGCCGAGCATCGTGCCGAGCTCGTTGAGATCGTCACCGACTTGGGCGGGCTCGACCTGCTGGTGCTCAACGCGAGCACGCTCGGCCCGCTCCCCATGCGGCCACTCTCCGCGTACGAACCTACAGAGATCGGCGAGGTGCTGCGCACCAACTCAGGTGCCCAGGTGGCACTGATGATCGCGCTCGGCGACGAGCTCCTGAAGCGCGCCGGCACCGTCATCGGAATCTCCTCGGACGCCGCGGTCCAGCACTACGAGACGTGGGGGGCGTACGGCGCATCCAAGGCCGCCCTCGACCACCTGGTGCTCACCTTCGGCGCGGAGACCGGGCTCACGACGTACGCCGTGGACCCGGGCGACATGCGCACCCCGATGCAGCAGGACGCCTTCCCGGGCGAGGACATCTCCGACCGTCCGTGGCCCGAGACCGTCGCACCACGCCTTCTCGCACTCATCGAGCAGCGGCCTCCGTCCGGACGGCTCCTCGCCGCGGACGTGGCCTTGCCGGAGGTGGCCAGGGCATGACGATCCTCACCGAACGCTCGGGAGTCCGGTTCCACACCCCGGACGGGTCCTTCGCGCCCGCTCCCCCAGAGGTGCGCGGGAGCTCGCGTGACGACGTCCGGATGCTCGTGGCCAGCCCCGACGGCCTGGAGCACCATCACTTCGACGACCTCGCCGACCTGCTCGAACCCGGTGATCTCGTCGTCGTGAACAACTCGGCGACCGTCAACGGAGAGATCGACGGGGTACGACGTGGGTCGCCGATCGTGCTGCACGCGGCCAGTCGGCTC
This sequence comes from uncultured Actinomycetota bacterium, assembly GCA_963742785.1. Taxonomy (GTDB): domain Bacteria; phylum Actinomycetota; class Actinomycetes; order Propionibacteriales; family Nocardioidaceae; genus Marmoricola. The sequence continues at coordinate 1,081,921 of CAVUNI010000002.1, read as the reverse complement.
GACGCCGACACCTGGGTCGTGGAGCTGCGGACGGCACCCGATGCGTCCGCGCCGATCCTCGACGGCATTTCCGGAGAGACGATCGGGGTCGGTGAGCTGCCGGTGACCCTGCTCGAGCCGTACCCCTACCCGGACTCCTCACCCACGGGCTCCGGCAACCGGCTGTGGCGCGCCCGGGTCGAAGGCGATCTCCGCAGGATGCTCGACCGGCACGGTCGGCCGATCGCCTACGGCTACCTCGACCGTCGCTACCCGCTCGCGGCGTACCAGTCCGTGTTCAGCAGCGTGCCCGGCAGCGCCGAGATGGCCTCGGCGGCGCGACCCTTCACCCGCGCGCTGGTGACCCGTCTGGTCACCCGCGGGATCAGCGTGGCCCCGATCACGCTGCACACCGGCGTCTCCTCGCAGGAGACCGGCGAGGGACCGCAGCCCGAGTGGTTCCACGTGCCGGCGCACACGGCCCGGCTCGTGGAGCTCACCCGCGCCCACGGTGGCCGCGTCGTGGCCACGGGCACGACGGTCACGCGGGCCCTCGAGTCAGCCGTGGTGGAGGGGACCGTCCGCGAGTCCTGGGGATGGACCGGACGCGTGATCACGCCGGCGCACCCCGCCGCCGTCGTGAACGGTCTGATCACCGGCTGGCACGACGCCCAGGCCTCGCACCTCTTGCTCGTCGAGGCGATCGCCGGCACGACGCTCGCGCAGGCGGCGTACGACGGGGCCGTCGCGGGGGGCTACCGCTGGCACGAGTTCGGCGACTCGGCCCTGTTCCTTCCTTGATGGGCGGTCGGGTCCGCTGCGCGAACTCCACAAATGTTGGCTTGGGACGTCCAGAACGCTCGTTTCGACGTCCCGACCCAACATTTGTGGTGTTGCGACACCCGAGCCATATTCTTGCGAGTCGTCCGATCTAGCTGACCGGGAAGTGAGCGCGCCAGTCGTCCCGCAGCGGACCAAGGCGCACGCCACGCTTCCGGAGCGCGTTGGCCACCCGCATGATCGTGCGCTCGGGCTCCTTGAAGATCCCCTTGCTCATCACCACGATGAACCGCCACTCCTCGCCTTCGAACTCCTCACGACGGTCGATGTCCGCAGCCCACTGTTCCGGATCGTCGGCGTGCTGGCGCCCGTTGTACTCGACGATCAGCCGCGCCGCCGGATAGGACAGGTCGAGCCTCCGGAGGACCCATCCATCCACGTCGCGGATCTTGTGATTGACCACTGGCTCCGGAAGACCGGCAAGCACCAGGAGCATCCGGAGCCTGGTCTCCATCGGAGAATCCACGCCCGCGCGCACGTAGGCCGCCCCACGTCGAGCTCGCCGCGAGTGCCAGCGTCGCGTGTGCTTGCAGAACGCGCGTAGTTCCTCCGGTGTGAACATCTTGGCGCGCACCATCGCGTCGCCGACGATGACGAGGTCGACGAGAGGGAGTACGCCGGCCAGCTCAATGAACATGTCGAGTGGAGCGCTGACCCGAATTCCCTGCACCTGCTCGAGCTTCGTCTCGCAGCAGGCGATGTGGCACGCGATCCCCGGGCGCTGAACGCGTTGCTGCTGCTCGAGCACGGTCACATGGATTCGGTCGCAGTCAGGAACAGGCAGGTCGCGCAGCGCCGCAGCAGACTGGTGGCTGGCGAATGCCGTTGCAGGGTGGAGCGCCAAGGCCGCACGCGTACGTACCTCTGTGGTCAGCCGGACGTTCGCCTCGATGTACACACCGCGGAAGATGCGGCGGAACCTCGAACCCCGTAGCGCCCTCATGTTCAGACCGGCTGCAACCGCGTCGGCTCGCGTGAACGGGCGCCTCAGGTCGAGTGGTTCCGGATGCAGTCTTTCGATCGCCATCGCCGGAACGTGACATGCCGAGCCGCGCGTCCGGAAGATCGAGCTCGCCACCTGTGGGTGAGTGCATGCTCAGAGGCGCATGTGGACGCGAACTGGCGCCGCTCCGGGATCCCACAAATGTTGGCGTGGAACTTCCGACACGGTCATCTCGACGCTCCAAGCCAACAATTGTGGAGTCCTGGCGCGCACACATACCGGCATAGCCCAAACCCCAGCGGACACCCTCAGGCGTACTGCGGGTGCTCGCCAGTGACCAGGAAGACAACGCGCCTGGCGATCGAGACGGCGTGGTCGGCGATGCGCTCGTAGTACCGGCCGAGCAGCGCGATGTCGACCGCGGGCTCGACGCCGTACTTCCAGTCCGAGCCGAGCAGCTCCCGGAAGGAGTTGCGACGCAGCTTGTCCATCTCCTGGTCGACCTCCTCGAGCTCCTCGGCGGCGGCCACGTCGGAGTGGGCGATCACGTGCTCGACCTTGCCGATCATCACCTCGGCGACGGCTGCCATCCGGGCGATCATGGGGACGACCTGGTCGGGTACGGCGACGTCAGGGACGCGGAGGCGAGCGATCTTGGCGATGTGTACGGCGAGGTCGCCCATCCGCTCGAACTCGCTGACCATTCTCAGCGAAGCAACCAGCATCCGCAGGTCGCCGGCGACGGGGTTCTGGAGCGAGAGCAGCTCGAAGCTGCGCTCCTCCAGCTTCTCGCGCAGGCTGTCGATCGCGACGTCGTTGCTGATCACTGCCTCGGCGCGGGTGGCATCGCCCTCGAGCAGGGCAGCAGTACCCTCGGACACGGCTTCCCGGACGAGACGGGCCATCGTCACGAGGTCGTCCCGGATGGAGTCGAGCTGGTCGGCATAGGCATCGCGCATGTCCCCCAACCTACGGCGGCCAGGTGAAGTGTTGGCGTCGTTGCGTGAACCAACGGTGAACAGTCCTCGAAGGACCGGGCCGACAAGCCAACCTTGGGTGAAAGGCTGCGTACGATCGAAGCGTGAGCCCGACCATCCAGGCCCTACTTTTCGCCCTGCTCGGCGCAGTACTGGGCGGCGGAGCCGTGCTCGCATTCCGGGTCAGCGAACGACAGATGCGGCCGGTAGAGATCCCCGAGCCGGCGCTTCCTCCGGGCGTCGCGGCGGTGCTGTCTGTACTCCGCAGTTCCGCCCTCGTCGTCGACGGCAGCGACGCCGTCCTGAAGGCCTCGGCGCCGGCCTTCGCGATGGGCATCGTGCGCGGACACGAGATCACGGTGCGGGAGCTGGCAGACCTGGTCAGGCAGGTACGCCGCGACGGGCAGATCCGCGAGACCGAGCTGCTGATGCAGCGCCCAGGGATGCCGCCGCGCCACATCACCGCCAGGGTCGCCCCGCTGAGCAGCCAGCTCGTCCTGGCGCTCGTCGAGGACCGCACCCGCGAGCGTCGTGTGGAGTCGATCCGCCGTGACTTCGTCGAGAACGTCAGCCACGAGCTCAAGACCCCTGTCGGCGCGATCAAGCTGCTCTCCGACGCGGTCATCGACGCCTCGGACGACCCGGAGGCGGTGCAGCGGTTCGCCGGCCGGATGCACACCGAGAGTGAGCGTCTCGCGCGTCTGGTGCAGCAGATCATCGAGCTCTCCCGGCTCCAGGGCGACGACCCGCTCGACCAACCCGTCGCTGTCGAGACCGACAAGATCATCGCCCGCGCCATCGACGAAAGCCTGACCGACGCCGCCGCACGCCACATCGAGCTGGTACACAACGGCACCGAAGGACTGGTGCTGCTCGGGAACCGCGAGCAGGTGGCAGTGGCTGTGGCCAACCTGGTGGCCAACGCAGTGACCTACTCCCCCGAGGGCTCCTCGGTCGTAGTCGGCGCGGCCGGCCACGACACCACCGTCGACATCACGGTCACCGACCGGGGCATCGGGATCCCGGCCCACGAGCTCGACCGCATCTTCGAGCGCTTCTACCGTGTCGACCCGGCGCGGCACCGGTCCACCGGCGGCACCGGCCTCGGCCTCTCCATCGTCAAGCACGTGGCCGCATCCCATGGTGGCGAGGTGCGCGTGTGGTCGGTCGAGGGCCAGGGCTCGACGTTCACCCTGACCCTGCCCCGCAAGCCCGGGCCCCTGCCCGTGAACGCAAGGCCCCAGCCCACTGAGGAGAACGCGTGAGTCGCGTACTGGTAGTCGAGGACGAGGAGAGCTACAGCGACGCCCTCGCCTACATGCTCCGCAAGGAGGGTTTCGAGGTTGCCATCGCGGCCACCGGCCAGGACGCACTGGCCGAGTTCGACCGCGCCGGCGCCGACATCGTGCTGCTCGACCTGATGCTGCCCGGCATCCCCGGCACCGAGGTGTGCCGTCAGATCCGGCAGACCTCCAGCGTGCCGATCATCATGGTCAGCGCGAAGGACGACGAGGTCGACAAGGTGGTCGGCCTCGAGCTCGGTGCGGACGACTACGTCACCAAGCCGTACTCCCCTCGCGAGCTGGTCGCCCGGATCCGCGCCGTGCTGCGACGCGGCTCCGAGCCCGACCTGGCCCCGATGACCCTCGAGGTGGGCAACGTCCGGATGGACGTCGAGCGCCACATCGTCACCGTCGGTGCCGAGGAGGTACGCCTGCCGCTGAAGGAGTTCGAGCTCCTCGAGATGTTCCTGCGCAACCCCGGCCGGGTGCTGACACGTGGACAGCTGATCGACCGGGTCTGGGGATCGGACTACGTCGGCGACACCAAGACTCTCGACGTACACGTGAAGCGGCTGCGGGCCAAGCTGGAGGACAACCCGACCGAGCCGAAGCTGCTCACGACGGTGCGAGGGCTCGGATACAAGCTCGACCTCTGAGCCTGCGGGGCCGGATCTCGACGTACGACGACCGAAACTCGGATGCCACTTGTCGGTGGGTATCCCTAGTCTCGAGTGGTGACAGTTCAGCCGGCCGAGAAGAGCACCCCCGCCTGGCTCCCGCTCGCCGCCGTCGCCTGCACGCTGGTGTTCTGGGCCTCGGCGTTCGTCGCGATCCGCCATCTCGGCGATGACTTCTCAGCAGGGGCCCTCTCCCTCGGCCGGCTGCTGGTCGGGACGGCTGCCCTCGCCGTGATGGCGCTGTCACGCGGAGTTCCACGGCCCACGCGGCGCGAGTGGGTGCCGATCATCATCATCGGCGTGCTCTGGTTCGGCGTCTACAACGTCGCGCTCAACGAGGGCGAGCGCTCCGTCGACGCCGGCACCGCGGCCATGCTGATCCAGGTCTCACCAGTGCTGATCGCACTGCTGGCCGCGATGTTCCTGGGCGAACGGTTCACCGTCCACCTCGCGGTCGGCCTGGCGCTGGCCTTCGGTGGCGTCGCACTGATCTCGCTGTCGACGTCGTCAGGCACCAACAGCGACCTCGTCGGCGTACTCCTCTGCCTGGTCAGCGCCGTCGCCTACTCGATCAGCCTGATCCTCCAGAAGCCGCTGGTCCGCCGGCTGGCGGCCGTCCATGTCACCTGGCTGGCCTGCACGATCGGCGCGATCAGCTGCCTCCCGTTCGCCGGCGACCTGGTGCGCCAGGCCGGTGACGCGCCCGCGTCCTCGATCTGGTGGCTGGTCTACCTCGGTGTCTTCCCGACCGCGATCGCCTTCACCACCTACGCCTTCGCGCTCAAGCACATGACCGCCGGCAACCTCGGGGTGACGACCTATCTCGTCCCGCCGATCACGATCGTGCTCGGCGTGATCTTCCTGTCAGAGGCTCCGCCCACGATGGCGTACGCCGGCGGCGCACTCGCCCTGGTCGGTGTCGGCGTCGCCCGACGCAAGCCGAAGACGAAGTGCCCGCCGGACCACGCCCAGCCGGAGGCGGCCGCGCTCAACCGTTAACTCTCGTCGACCCTCAAGGAGCACAGGTTTCCCCGGTCAGCCGGGGATCCATGCACTTGTTGGGTGTTGTAACCCTCGACGGGTGCGTGTTTCCCCGGTCAGCCGGTGAAACCGACACGGGCTACTCGTCGTCGGGAGTGCCCAGCTCGTCGAGCCCGAGAGGACCCCGGAACGCCTCCAGGTTGCGGATCGGTTCGCCGCGCGAGACGCGCCACTCCCACTCCTTGCGGATCGAGGAGGCGAACCCGAGCTCGAGGATCGTGTTGAACGAGCCGTCGGAGTACTCGAGAACCGAGCCGAGAAGGCGGTCGATCTCGTCGGTGTTGGCGGCGGCGGAGAGGGGCAGCCGCGCGTCGAGGTAGATGTCGCCCATGCCGTCGAGGGCGAAGGCCACGGCGTACATCTTCATGTTCCGCTCGAGCAGCCACTGGAAGACACCCGCGAAGTTCTCGTCCGGCTTGCGGCACACGAACGCGTGCAGCTCCAGGGCGTGCCGGCCGACGTCGAAGCGGCACGGCGTCTGGAGCTTCTTCTCGCCGGGAAGGTTCACCATCAGCGACGTCGGCGAGATCTCCTTGTACTCGAGCTCGCCGTCGTCGAAGACCTGCTTGAGGGCGGTCAGGGCCTGCTCGCGCTCCGGGCTCAGTGCCTCGTCGTCCACATCTGTCACGCCCCCGATCATGGCAGGGGCCTACAGGGCGATGCCGCTCAGATCCGCACGCATCTTCTGCTGTGCCGTGGCATAGACGTCGAGCATCCGGTCGGCGGTCCGGTTCCAGCCGAACTGCTGGGCGTGCGCCTCGGCACCCCAGGCCAGCCGGTCGCGCAGGCCGGGCTCGAGCAGCACGCGCTCGAAGGCGGCCGCGTAGGAGGTCGGCTCGTGGTCGTCGACCAGCAGCCCGGACTTGTCGTTGCGCACGGCCGTGGTGAGCCCGCCGACAGCCGCGGCGACCACCGGGGTCCCGGTGGCCTGGGCCTCGATGGCGACGAGCCCGAAGCTCTCGTTGTACGACGGGACGCACACCAGCGTCGACGCGGCGTACCAGTCGACCAGCTCGTCCTGGGCCACCGGCGGCACGAACCTCACCAGGGAGTCGATGCCGAGCTCCTCGGCCAGACGCACCAGCGAGTCGGGGCGCTCCAGGCCCGAGCCCGAAGGGCCTCCGACCACGGCGACTGTCAGGGACGAACGGAGATCGGGCCGCCGCTCGAGCAGCACCGCGACCGCTCGCAGCATCACGTCGGGGGCCTTGAGCGGCTGGATCCGCCCGACAAAGGTGATCAGCGGGCCGGTGGTCGGCAGCCCGAGTCGCGAGCGGGCTGCGGCCATGCCGACGTCGTGGAACGTGGAGAGGTCGACTCCGGGGTGGACGACCTCGACGCGGCCGGGGTCGGCGTCGTACAGGTCGATCAGCTGCTTGGCCTCGTCGTCGGTGTTCGCCACGAGCATGTCGGCGGCGGCGACCACCTGCTCCTCGCCGATCAGTCGCGCCATCGGCTCGGGGGTGTCGCCGACGGCCATCGCGGCGTTCTTGACCTTGGCCATGGTGTGCATGGTGTGCACGAGCGGCACGCCCCAGCGGTCGCGGGCGAGCGCGCCGACCTGGCCGCTGAGCCAGTAGTGGCTGTGCACCAGGTCGTAGTAGCCCGGCGCGTGGTAGGCCTCCGTGCGCAGCACCTCGCGGGCGAAGACACACAGCTGGGCGGGCAGCTCGTCCTTGGTGAGCCCTTCGTAGGGCCCGGCGGAGACGTGGTGCACGCGGATGCCGTCGCTGACGTCGACGACGGGCGCGAGACTGCTGCCCGTCGCGCGGGTGAAGACGTCGACCTCGACCTGACGCGCGGCCAGGCGCCGGGCGAGCTCGAGGACATAGACGTTCATGCCGCCCGCGTCACCCGTCCCCGGCTGGTCCAGGGGCGAGGTGTGCAGGCTGACCATCGCAACGCGCCGCAGGTCAGGGACCCGGGTGGGCGTCGAGCCGTGCAACGAAGTCAGCGTCATCCATACCTCCGAAGGGTCAACCACCGGAGGTCCCGGTCCATTCCGCTGCCTATCATGGCGGCCGCGGCCCATGTCCGAAACCCAGACCCCACTACCCCGAGCAGGAGGCCCCATGCCCCCCACCGCCGTCGTCACCGGAGCCAGCAGCGGCATCGGCGCCGCCACGGCCCGCGCGCTCGCCGGGGACGGTTTCCACGTCGTGGTTGCCGCTCGCCGGAAGGACCGCATCGAGGAGCTCGCTACCGAGCTCGGTGGTACGGCGGTGGTCTGCGACGTCACCGACGCCGAGTCCGTGCGAGGTCTCGCCGAGGCAGTCGAGAACGTCGACGTGCTGGTCAACAACGCCGGCGGTGCCGTCGACCAGGCCAGTGTCGAGGACGCCGACGTCGAGGACTGGGCGAGGATGTTCGACCTCAACGCGCTCGGGATGATTCGGGTCACACAGGCCCTGCTACCCGCGCTCCGCAGCAACGGCGGTGGCCTCGTCGTCAACATGGGCTCCACCGCGGGCCGCATCGCCTACGAGGGCGGTGGCGGGTACACCGCGGCGAAGCACGCTGTGAAGGTGATCACCCAGACGCTGCGGCTCGAGCTGGTCGCGGAGCCCCTTCGCTTCACCGAGATCGCCCCGGGCATGGTCAAGACCGAGGAGTTCTCACTGAAGCGGTTCGAGGGGGACCAGGAGCGCTACGACGCGCTCTACGAGGGCGTGAAGGAGCCGCTGGTCGCCGAGGACATCGCCGAGATCGTGCGGTGGGTCGCGTCACTCCCGACACACGTGAACATCGACGAGCTCGTCGTACGCCCGCGTGTGCAAGCCGCCCACCACAAGCTGCACCGCGAGACCTAGCCCCGGCGCCACCAGCGCCTGCGGGTCGGCTGAGCAGCTGATCCCGCTGGCGGGCCGGCAGCCTGCTTGGGCTTGCCGGGCGGGCGCAGTACGCGCAGCAGCCGGTGCCCTGCGACCTGTTGCTCCTCGTAGCGCCAGAACGATCGCTCGTCGAGCCAGTCCACGAGGACGTCGAACCACGGCTGGCTGTCGTCGAAGGTCGCATAGAGCTTGTTGATCGTGACCGCGAACGGCCGCAGGTCCTCGGTGGTCGCGCGCCAGACCGCTGCGGCGACGCCGGGGGTGTGCGGGGCGCGGAAGTCGTCGAAGACCACCACCCCACCGGGCTTGAGCAGGGTGCGTGCGGCGGCGATGTCCTCGATGACGTGCTCGTAGAGGTGCGAGGCGTCGATGTGCACGAAGCGGTGAGTGCCGTGCGCAGCGTGGTCGACGATCGATGCGCTCGGACCGCGGACGACGACCGGCAGCGAATCGTGGATCGTCAGGTAGTACTTCTCGAAGGCGTCCTGCGAGAGCTCTGGGTACTGCTGCTCGTTCTCGGCCCGGTTCCCCTCGGCCGACGCCTCCTCCTCGAAGAGGTCGATGACCGTGAAGGTCTCGCCGGGTTGCTGACCCCAGCCGATCAGGGCCGCGCTCTTCCCAAGGTAGGCGCCGAGCTCGGCAAGGTCGCCGCCGCCGAGCCGGTTGCCGGTGTGGTCGAGCAGCTGCTTGAACACCTCCATGTCCATCCGCTGGAACCAGCCGGGGATCTCGTCGATCGCCTTGTAGGGCGGACGGGGCGGGGTGGGCGGCTCGGCTGCGGGCTCTGGAGGCTGGGCTGGAGGCTGGGCTGGAGTCTCGACCATGCGGGTGATGGTGTCAGAGGCGCCACCGACGCGTATGCAGCGGTCTCAGGAGCGGTTGAAGACGGTGCCGGTGATCGGCGGCGGTGGCTCGAACGGCTTCAGCGCGAAGCAGCTGGCGACGTACGCGCCCTTCTCCGTCGGCCACTGCGAGACCGACCCCGGGTAGGCACGGCCCTCGACCCCGCCCTTGACCTTCGACACTGAGGCCAGTAGGGCCTGGCAGACCTTGTCGAGCTTGGCGTAGTCGCCGTCGCTGAGGGCCACATAGGGTCCCCTGGCGCCCTGACGCACCGCCTTCTTGCCGTCGATCTGACCCTTCTGGATTGCGGTGTTGAGGATCATCTCGCCGATGTCCTCGGCCTGGTGTCGTCCGCTGCAGGGGACGTACTTGCGGGGGGTGTTCAGGCAGACGCGCGCCGTGACCGGCACCTTGCTGGTGGTGATGTCGGTGAACCTCAGCGTCCCGGGCTGATCCTGCTCGAAGGTGCAGACGAACTTCTTCTGGCCCGCGGCCCACAGGTCGGCCGGGAAGGGGTCCCATGCGACGTGCAGTCCGCCGTCGACGTTGAGTGACGGTCCCAGCTGAACGGGCAGGCCGCCGGCCTTGCGCTGGGCCACGCCGTACGTCGAGGCGGCCATGCAGGCGTCGTTCACCTGGTCACGGACCTGGTGGTAGAGCTCGGACTTCTGGTCGAGCAGGTCGGCGTACTTCGTGATCCGGTTCGTCAGCTCAGGCGACACCTCGACCACGTTGTAGAGCTCGAGCGAGTGCGGCTCGGAGCAGGCGATCTCCTTGGCGAAAGCCGCGTCGTCGCGCATGGCGTCGCCGAACGCAGGGTTGCCCTCGGCGTACTTCTCCACCCAGCCGTCGAACCCGTCGCCGAGCGCCTCGGGCAGCTGCTCGTCGCCCCAGCAGGTGTTCGGGGCGAGGGCCTTCACCGGCTTGTTCGAGGCCGTCACGCGACGGGGTGCCTTCTCGTCGCCCCCACATCCGGCGAGGGTGCCGAGCAGGAGCGTGGCCACGAGCACAGCCACGGAACGGAGGAGACGGGCGGACATGGGCTTCAGCGTCGCAGATAGGTCCGAATCCCACGGACGACCGCGTCGGCGTACCTCGCCCTCCCGGCCCGGGAGGTCATCCGCCTGGCATCCAGCGCGTTGCGCATGTTGCCGATCTCGATCATCGCCACCGGGACGTTGGACATGTTCAGGGTGCCCAGGTCGCTGCGTACGTCGAGCCCGGTGCCGCCGGCGATGTAGTCGGCCCTCGGGATGCCGCGCCGGACGAGCGCCCCGCGGAGGATCTTCGCCAGTCGCAGCGACGTGGTCGCGATGTCGGTCGTCCAGGGCGCACGGCTCTCGGGGGCGATCACGTGGAAGCCATGACCCGACGTCGCCCCACCGTCGGCGTGGAGCGAGACCATCAGCCGGGCGCCGATGCGCTTGCCGAACCGCCCGCGGGCGTCGACGCAAGGCCCCCAGCGTCGCTGGGTGTTCGTGTTCCGGGTCATCCGGACCTTGGCGCCGAGGGCCTGGAGCCGGCGCTTCACCGCCTGCGACAGCTGGAAGGTCACGGTTGCCTCGGGCACGCCGCTGTTGGTGGCAGTGCCGGTCGTGTTGCAGGGCTTGTCGAAGCCGCCTGCGGGCACCAGGCGGTTGGTCTGTTGCGAGTAGTTGTGGTTGCCGAGCTGGTGGCCAGGGTCCAGGGCGATGGTGAGCCCGCGCAGGGGGCGGGCCTTGCGGGCCTGGTCACTGTGGTCGGCCACAGTTGCGCCCGTGGAGTCGGCGAAGCCGGGCGCCGTCGTACCTGCCAACGTCACCGTCAGCAACACGACCACCAGCGCGCGGAACCCGGCCCTCATGAGGTCAGGGCCTTGGCGACACAGAGGACCCCGAAATTCGGACACATAGGTCACGATAGACTCAGGAGTGCGCCCTTCGGCGCCGATCTCCGAAACCCCCGAGACCTGTCTGTCCGCGCGCCCGCGACACGTTCAACCGGGCCCGCCGCCGGCAGACGGAAGGCCACAGGCATGACCACGCACGACCAGATGAAGTCCCGCTCCGACCTGCGCAACGTCGCGATCGTGGCGCACGTCGACCACGGCAAGACCACTCTGGTCGACAAGATGCTGTGGCAGGGCGGCGCCTTCGGCGAGCACCAGCACGTCGACGAGCGCGCGATGGACTCGGGCGACCTCGAGCGCGAGAAGGGGATCACGATCCTCGCCAAGAACACCGCGATCCACTACGCCGGTCCTTCCGCTGGCGGCGAGCCGATGACCATCAACATCATCGACACCCCCGGCCACGCGGACTTCGGCGGGGAGGTCGAGCGCGGCCTGTCGATGGTGGACGGCATCGTGCTCCTGGTCGACGCCTCTGAGGGTCCCCTCCCGCAGACCCGGTTCGTGCTGCGCAAGGCGCTGAACGCCGACATGCCCGTCGTACTCGTGGTCAACAAGGTCGACCGCAACGATGCCCGCATCGCCGAGGTCGTCGACGAGACCTACGAGCTGTTCATGGACCTGCTCGACGAGTCCCACAGCCAGGACGCGCTGGACTTCCCGGTCGTCTACGCGAGCGCCAAGGCTGGCCGTGCCTCCCTGACGATGCCGGAGAACGGCGGCCAGCCGGACTCCCCCGACCTCGAGCCGCTGTTCAAGACGATCCTCGAGACCATCCCCGCGCCCGTCTACACGGAGGGCGCGCCCCTGCAGGCGCACGTCACCAACCTCGACGCGTCCCCCTTCCTCGGGCGCCTCGCTCTGGTCCGCGTACGCGAGGGCGAGCTGAGGAAGAACCAGACCGTGGCGTGGATGAAGACCGACGGCAGCAAGCAGAACGTGAAGATCACCGAGCTGCTGGTCACCGAGGCGCTGGAGCGCGTACCAGGTACCTACGCCGGCCCTGGCGACATCGTCGCGATCGCCGGCATCCCCGAGATCATGATCGGCGAGACCCTGGCCGACGCGGCGAACCCGGTCGCACTCCCACTGATCAAGGTGGACGAGCCCGCGATCTCGATGACGATCGGCATCAACACCTCGCCGCTCGCCGGCCGCGGGCCGACCAAGAACACCAAGGTCACCGCGCGCCTGGTGAAGGACCGCCTGGACAAGGAGCTGGTCGGCAACGTCTCGCTCAAGATCCTGGACACCGAGCGTCCCGACGCCTGGGAGGTCCAGGGCCGTGGAGAGCTGGCGTTGGCGATCCTGGTCGAGCAGATGCGCCGCGAGGGCTTCGAGCTGACCGTGGGCAAGCCGCAGGTGGTCACGCGCGAGGTCAACGGCAAGGTGCACGAGCCGGTCGAGCGCCTGACCATCGATGCGCCCGAGGAGTACCTCGGCACGATCACCCAGCTGTTGGCCGTCCGCAAGGGCCGCATGGAGCAGATGACCAACCACGGCACCGGCTGGGTCCGGATGGATTTCGTGGTCCCGGCGCGTGGGCTGATCGGCTTCCGCACCGAGTTCCTCACCGACACCCGCGGCACCGGCATCGCCCACCATGTCTTCGAGGGCTACGAGCCGTGGGCCGGTGAGATCAAGTCCCGCTCGCAGGGCTCCCTGGTGGCCGACCGTTCCGGTGTCGTCACCGGCTATGCCATGACGAACCTGCAGGAGCGCGGCGAGCTCTTCGTCGAGCCGACCACCGAGGTCTACGAGGGCATGATCGTCGGCGAGAACTCCCGCTCGGACGACATGGACGTGAACATCACCAAGGAGAAGAAGCAGACCAACATCCGCTCCGCGACCTCCGACAACTTCGAGAAGCTGATCCCGCCGAAGAAGCTGTCGCTGGAGCAGTCGCTGGAGTTCTGCCGCGAAGACGAGTGTGTCGAGGTCACCCCCGACTACGTCCGCATCCGGAAGGTCCATCTCGCCGCCCACGACCGCGCCAAGACGGCTGCGCGGGCCCGCAAGGGGTAGTCCTCGGTGCACATGTAACGCGGAGTTAGTGACGCTGAACGTGCCGCACACGCCACACTCAGCGTCCATAACACCGCGTTACAGCCGGGGCACACGCACAAGGGGGACGGTGAAGTGTGCGCTACTCCTCCAGCACGATCCTCGCCAGCTCCCGCAGGTCCTCGGTGAGCTCCTGCTCGTGGACCTGGGTCTGGGTACCGAGGTAGCCGAACCGGTAGACGAAGCGGTCCGGCTTGGGTTCTCCCCCGCCCACGGCGCGGAAGTCGATGCGCTGCACGAGGCGGCGGACCCTTGGGGCCCGCGGGTCGGTCGAGTCGAGGTCGACCGCGCCTTCCTTGTTCAGTCCGGCGAAGCCACCCGAACGCGCGACCTGGACGACCATGCCGGGTGGTGGCCCGACCGAGGGCTCGGCGGTCGGGCTCGAGCCCGGCGCGACACCCACCGTCGCCCACGCCTCTTCGACTACTCGCACGTTGGACCCCGCAGCGTCGACTGTGGCGGCCGCGAACGTGGCGAAGTCGCTGTCGGCGGAGAGGCCGGAGGTGAGCGCGTCGTACCAGATCCGGCCGGCGCCGCTCCACGAGTCCCCACCGATCGCACGTGCGGCGATGACGAACGCACGGTTTGGGATGCCGCTGTTGAGGTGGACGCCGCCGTTGTCGTCGGTGGTCTCGATGTAGTCCGCCATCGAGCCGACCTGCGGATCCTTCCCGACCAGCGGGTCGTCGTAGGCCGTGCCGGGATCCGACATCGAGCGCAGCGCCTTGCCGTTGATGCCCGGCAGGAAGATGCCCTCACCCACGAGCCAGTCGGCCCCGGCTGCGTCCTGGCCGAGATGGCGCTGCTTGATGCACGCGCCGAAGACGTCGGACATCGACTCGTTGAGCGCCCCGGACTGTCCCTCGTAGGTGAGGTCCGCGGTGTACTGCGTGACTGCGTGCGACAGCTCGTGACCCAGCACGTCGATCGGCTTGGTGAAGCGACCGAACACCCGCCCGTCACCGTCGCCGAACACCAGCTGGGTGCCGTCCCAGAAGGCGTTGTCGTAGTCGCGCTCGTAGTGCACGGTCGCCACGACGGTCGCTCCCTTGTCGTCGAACGAGGACCTGCCGTAGTCGGTGAACAGTGCGAGCGACTCGGTAATGCCGGTTGCCGCCTCGTTGACGGTCACGTCGGCCACCTCGGGCTCGCCCGGCGAGCGGACCAGCCGACCGGGCAGCGTCGAGCCGTTCTGGGCGTCGTGGATCTCCCAGTCCGCACCTGAGGCCGCTGGTGCGACGGCGGTGGGCCTGGCCCTCACCGCCTCGTCGATGGCCGCCGTGCGTCTCCCGCGCTCCGCGACCGTCTCGTCAGGCGCCTGTGCGAGACGCTCCAGCAGATACCCCGGGATGAAGTGACACCGCATACCCACCAAGTTCCCGATTCGGGACCGCTCACACGAGCAGGCGTCAGCGGCGGCGGGTGACCGACGCGAGCGCGGGGCGTACGTCGAGCAGGTACACGAACGCCGCCACGATGCCGACGATCGAGAGCAGCCCGATCACCGACGGCCAGACGAACGCAGCAGCAACCGTGAGCCCGAGGATCAGCAGCCAGGCCGGCTTGGTCAGCTTCCCTGCGGCCACGTAGGCCTGGGTCGGACGCGTGAGGGCGTCGACGAACGCGAACACCTTCACCGCCAGGAGCACGAAGAAGGCGATCTCCGCGATGAGCGACTCGAATTGGAAGATCACAGGAAGAGGATATCCGGAGATGGCAACGGGCCCTCGGGAAAACCCGAGGGCCCGCCGGCCCGCCTCTGGCGAAGGGAGGGGTCACCAGAGGGGACTCCTCGCCACCCGTCGGTGACGAGTGATCGAATCAGGCCGAGGCGTTGGAGGCCGAGGCCCGTGCCGTCTTGGCGGTCGACTCCGCAGCGTTGGCCGCCGCGGTCTTGGTTGCGGTGGCCTTCTTGGCGGCCGTCTTGGCCGGCGTCTTCTTGGCCACGGGCTTCTTGGTGGCCGACTTCTTCACCGGGCGGCTGCTGTTCGAGGGCTTGTCAGCCGCGACCTTGGCGCGCTCACGACGAACGACCGAGGACTTGTTCGGGGCCTTGCGCACCGCGGTGACGGCCTTCACGCCGTCCTTGCGGATGGCCGCGATGATCTTCTCGCCGCGGTCGACGAGGTCGGCGTAGGTCTTGGCGAGCTCGGTGACGGTGTCGTCGATCTCGTTCTGGACCTTCTTGGGGAGCGCACGCGCTTCCTTCTGCAGCTCCGCGACGCGGGCCTCGAACTTGGACTGTGCGTCCTTGGCGTCCTTCTGGAGCTCGTCGATGCGAGCGTTCACCAGCGAGACGGCCTGGTCCTGCAGCGCCTTGGGGTCGCGCTCCAGCTTGCTCACGCGGGTCTGCACCTCGGCGAGGCGGCCCTGGGCCTGCTTCTGCGCCTCACCGGCGTAGCCGCGGGCGAACTCGTAGGCAACCTCGGTGGCGCCGGCGACGGCGTACAGGGGCTTGACGGCCTCGGTCTTCAACTGCTCGACATTGAACTGGGTCTTAGCCATGTGATTCTCCTTCGATGGTGGTTCCGAGCCCCGGCTCCTCGATCAGAGGTGTGGGCTCGAGTACTGCTGTCTTGTTCACGTTCTCGGCGACCGTCCTGAACGACTGGTAGACGTCCAGCAGGGACTGCTTCTGCCGCTCGCTGAGCACCGGGTCCCCGAGAATGGCCAGCTCCACTGAGCGGACCTGACCGTCGTCGGGATTCAGGATTCCTGCCTGCACGTAGAGCTGCTCGGCGGAAATCCGGAGCGCCTTGGCCAACTGCTGCAGCACTTCGGCGGATGGCCTGCGCAGACCACGTTCGATCTGGCTCAGGTACGGGTTCGACACACCGGTCTGTTCCGCCAGCTGGCGGAGCGAGAGCTCGGCGGCGACGCGCTGCTCGCGGAGGTACTCCCCGAGCGACGAGACGGTCTTGCCGACCTTGATTTTGGCCATGACTCCATGGTGCTAACTCCTGCAAGCAAAAGCAAACCCAAACCAGGTGTTGGAGGTCACAAAACCCTTATCTCACGATGTAAACACTCCGTTTGAGGTGCTAGCCACCAGCAAACACGGAGGTCAGACGGCGGGTCTAGCCCTCGCTCGGGGCCTGAGATGGAGCCACTGCGCGGATCTCACCCACTGGTCGACCCCCGCCCAGCAACACCGCTTCTCCGGTACGACGCACTGCGTCGCCGTCGACGCCGGGCTCACCGGTCACGCCGAGTCCCTCCAGCAGCGCCGCCATCAACACGGGGCGCACCCGGGCCGCTCCGTCATCGGTCTTCGTAGCGAAGGCGCGTCCGTCGGGCAGGGCTACGGCGTAACAGGACTCTGCTCCGGCCTTGCCGATGGCGCTCGGGATGGCCCGGAGCAGGGCGAGCTCGTCGCGCTTGGTGCCCGAGACGTACTCGGGGTGGGTGCGGATGGCCGTGGCGATGCGCGCAGCTAGTGGTTTCGAGACGCTCGCTGGCGCTCGCTCCTCAACCACCGAAGTCGCTCCTGCTGTCGCAAGGAAGGAGAACGCCCTGGCCAACCCGGTGAGCGACGTGGACAGCAGGGGCGCACCGCAGCCGTCGACAGCCACGTGTGCGACCGGCTCAGCGGTGACCGTCGCGAAGGTCGAGGCAATCGCCTGCTGGAGCGGGTGGTCCGCGTCCAGGTAGGTGTCCGTGGGCCAGCCGTTGACCACGCAGGTGGCGAGCATCGCCGCGTGCTTGCCGGAGCAGTTCATCAGGACCGACGCCTTGGACTCCCCACGCCGGATGAGGTCCTCACGGACCTCGTCGTCCAGCGGCCAGTCCGGTGGCGTCTGGAGAGCGTCCTCGGCAAGACCGGCCGAGGCGAGGATGCGGCGTACCCCCTCCACGTGGAACCGCTCCCCGGAGTGGGACGCGCACGCCAGCGCGAGCAGCTCGCCCTCCAGCGCCAGACCCGCCTCGAGCATCCCCAGCGCCTGGAGCGGCTTGTTGCACGAGCGCGGCAGCATCGGGCGCTCGACATCGCCCGCGGCCGCCAGCACCGACCCGTCGCGGTCCAGCACGACCCACGATCCGTAGTGGTGTCCCTCCACGAAACCGGACCGGACGATCTCTGCGATGACGACGGGGGCAGGCATGCGTCGGACGTTATCGGGCGTCCGTTCTGGCACCATTGCCCGGTGCCCGCACCGCAACACTGTCCCAGCCAGCAGGAGCTGGACGACCTCGAGCTCCTGCTCTCCGGCGCGCTCGCCCCGCTGGCCAACTTCGGTGACGTCTCCGATCCGGGGATCACGCTCTCCCTGCCACTGGAGCTGGCCGACGCTCCCGAGATCGAGCTGGTCGATCCGGAGGGCCTGCCTCTGGCGCTCTACTCCCCCGAGGCACTCAGGCCACTCGCCACGCCCGCCTACGGCCCGTTCCGGCGGCTGCACCTCACCCCCACCGAGGCCCGACGGCTGTACGACGGATCGCTGGTCGTCCCGGTCGCGGCCCCGCTCACCGACCAGGACCTGACCCTCATCGTGGACACGGCGGCGGGCCGCGACGTCGTACTCCTCGCGCTGAACGGCACCGGCACCCCCCAGGACGTCTCCCCCGTCGGGCTGGTGCGGGTCTCGCTGGCGGCGTCAGCCCTGCTCCAGGCGAAGGGAGTCGGCTCGCACGTCGTGGCCGCACCCTTGCCCTCCCACGGCGACCCCGACTACGACCACGAGCTCGGTCAGCTCGTGGCCGGCAACTACGCGACCGACGAGGTCCTCGCGGTGACCGGTGAGGGTGAGTGGCCTGACGAGATCGCAGCGATCGTCGACCAGGACCAGCCGGGCGACGACGAGCGTGGCTTCGTCGTCTTCTTCACCGGCCTGTCCGGCAGCGGCAAGTCGACTCTCGCCCGCGCCCTCCATGACCTGATCCTCGAGGACGGCCGGCGCTCGGTCACCAGCCTCGACGGTGACGTCGTACGACGGAACCTGAGCAAGGGCCTCACCTTCTCCAAGGAGGACCGCGAGACCAACATCCGCCGCATCGGCTGGGTGGCCGCGGAGATCGCTCGCCACCGGGGCATCGCCATCTGCTCGCCGATCGCTCCGTTCGACACCACCCGCAAGCAGGTCCGCCAGATGGTCGAGGACGCGGGTGGGGCGTTCGTGCTCGTCCATGTCTCCACCCCGCTCGAGGAGTGCGAGCGCCGCGATCGCAAGGGGCTCTACGCCAAGGCCCGGGCAGGCGAGATCCCCGAGTTCACCGGCATCTCCAGTCCGTACGACGAGCCCACCGACGCGGCCGTCCACATCGACACCACCGGCCGCACCATCGAGGACTGCCTCGACGACCTGATGCCGGTCCTCCCCTTCCACACAGCTTCGGTGGTTGAGGAGCGAGCCCTTCAAGACGGGCGCGGGGCGCCCTCCTCAGGAACCACGCATGCGAGCGTCTCGAAACCCCTTCCGAAGGAAGCCCATTGAACGACCTCCTCACCACCTCAGCCCTCTCCGTCCTCGTGGTCGCGTTCGGGGTCGGCATCGTCGTCGGGCTCACCGGCATGGGCGGCGGCGCGCTGATGACGCCCGCACTGATCTTCCTCGGCGTGAACCCGACCGCCGCGGTCGCCAACGACCTCGTCGCGGCGAGCATCAACAAGTCGGTCGGTGCCACCGTGCACTGGCGGCGCGGGTCCCCGAACCTGCGGCTGGCGGGCCTGCTGATGGTGGGCTCGGTGCCGTTTGCGTTCGCGGGTGGCTTCATCGTGAAGAGCGTCGGCGAGGCGGAGGAGCAGCAACAGTTCCTCACCACGATGATCGGCGTTGCGCTGCTGTTCACCGCCGCCACCTACTCGCTGCGGATGTACCTCCAGCTGCGCTACGTCACCCGCGGCAACGTGGTCAGCCAGGACGAGCCGACAGTGAAGGTCGGACGGACCGTCCTCGTCGGCGCCATCGGAGGCTTGCTGGTCGGCATCACCTCGGTCGGCTCGGGCTCGCTGATCATGGTGTCGCTGCTGCTGATCTACCCGACCCTGTCCGCCGTACGCCTCGTCGGAACCGACCTCGTCCAGGCCGTCCCGCTCGTGCTGGCCGCGGCCGTCGGTCACGTATTGACAGAGGGCGTTACTTGGGAGGTGCTCATCCCCCTGATTCTCGGTGGAATGCCGGGAACCTTCATCGGCGCGCGGATGGCGGCCTGGGTGTCGCAGTCAGTCATCCGACGCGGCATCGTGATCGTGCTCACACTCACTGGACTAAAGATGCTTGGAGTCCCCGCCGAGTGGGTAGGCATCATCGGCGCCGGCCTTTTACTGCTTGGCCCGCTCGCCTGGGGGTTCGTACGACAGCACCGGGGGCTGCCCGCCTTCGACAACAACGCGGCTGCGTGGCGCCTTCCGGACTAGACCGCGAGCCCTCGTCGCGTATCGCAAAGGAGCCGTCGCGGTACATAACTCCTAGAGTGATCAACGCGATCGTTCCCAACGCGGAGCATCGCATGAAATCGGGGGATTCCAGATGACGACCTCTTTGGTGGCGGCCACCAGAGTCAGTGCGCCCACTCGGGGCGGGCTTCGCTACATCCCGACAGTGGCCTTCGGGACCGATCTGGTCCTCGTCACTGTCAGCGTCTTCGCCGCGATTCTTGGCCGCGAGGCCATCCCGTTCGCCAACCTCCCGAGCCACGACGTCGGTGACTCGCTCACCGTCGCCGGCCCGATCATGATCATCGGCTGGGTGGCGGCCATCTTCTTCCTGGGCGGCTACCGTCCGCAGGTCTTCGGCGCTGGTCTCGACGAGTACAAGCACATGATCTACGCCTCGCTGTGGACTGCCGGCGCCGTCGGCATCGGCTGCTACCTGCTCCAGTTCGAGCTCTCACGCGGCTTCTTCGTCCTCGCCTTCCTGATCGGCATCCCGGTGCTGGTCCTCGGCCGCTACCTCCTGCGGCGCAGCATCCACCGTGCCCGCAACCACGGTGCGCTGCAGCACCGCGTGGTGATCGCCGGCAACGAAGGACACGTCGACGAGATCGCGAGCGTGCTGCGTCGCGAGAAGTGGCTCGGCTACAACGTGGTCGGCGCCCTCATCCCCGAGCCCGGCGAGCGTTCACTGACGCACTCCGGGATCCCGCTGCTCGGCTCGGCGCGCTCGATCGCCGAGATCGCCATCGACGCCGAGGCCGACGTGGTCTTCCTGGCCGGCGGTGCTGTCGACTCCGCCAGCGACATGCGCCGACTGGCCTGGGACCTCGAGCACGAGGACGTGGCAGTGGTGATCGCGCCCAGCGTCACCGATGTCTCCAGCGAGCGCGTCAGCGTCCGCCCGGTTGGCGGCATGCCGCTGATCCACCTCGAGAAGCCCCGTTCGGCCGAGGCCGTACGCCGCGCCAAGCGCACCTTCGACGTGATGGGCTCCTTGGCTCTGCTCCTCTTCTTCTCGCCTGTGTTCGCGTTCTCGGCCTACAAGGTGTGGCGTCACGACCGCGGCCCGATCCTGTTCCGCCAGACCCGTGTCGGCCGCGACGGCAAGACCTTCTACTGCTGGAAGTTCCGCACGATGGTCACCAACGCCGAGGAGCTGCTGGTCGACCTGCATCGGCAGCAGGGCTACGACGGCGGTCTGTTCAAGATGGAGAACGACCCGCGCATCACGCCTCCCGGCAAGTGGATGCGCCGCTTCTCCCTCGACGAGCTGCCCCAGCTGGTCAACGTCCTCGTTGGCGACATGAGCCTGGTCGGTCCGCGGCCGCCGCTGCGCCACGAGGTTGCTCAGTACGACGACGACATGGCCCGCCGCCTGCGCGTCCGTCCCGGCATGACCGGCCTGTGGCAGGTCTCCGGTCGCTCCGAGCTCTCCTGGTCCGAGGCGATCCGGCTCGACCTGTACTACGTCGACAACTGGTCGATGTTCCAGGACCTCACCATCCTGGCCCGCACCTTCGGCGCGGTCTTCGGCTCGCACGGCGCGTACTGACCGTTCCGCTGGGCTGGTGACCACCGGCCCTGGGCCTGCGAGTCGTTCCTTCGTCCCATCATGTCCACGGTGGTTCCGTCGCGTCTCGCCCAGGGGTGGGCCAGCGCGTGCCGCTCGGGCATGTCGATACCATGACGGCTGCCGTCTGACACGAGAGGTTCACCCACCCGATGACGCAGACCCACGCCGACTATCGGCTCAGCCAGCTCGAACAGCTCGAGGCTGAGTCCATCCACATCTTCCGCGAGGTCGCGGCCGAGTTCGAGAAGCCGGTCCTGATGTTCTCGGGCGGCAAGGACTCCATCGTCATGCTCCGCCTCGCGGAGAAGGCGTTCTACCCGGCCAAGATCCCGTTCCCGGTGCTGCAGGTCGACACGGGCTACGACTTCCCCGAGGTGCTGGAGACCCGCGACAACTGGGTCAACCGCCTGGGCGTGAGGCTCATCGTGGCCAGCGTCGAGGAAGCTCTCGCCAACGGCATCGTCGTCGATGACGGCAAGACCAGCCGCAACCGTCACCAGATCGGTACCCTGCTGCACGCGATCGAGGAGAACGGCTTCACGGCAGCCTTCGGCGGCGGCCGGCGTGACGAGGAGAAGGCACGGGCCAAGGAGCGCGTCTACTCCCATCGCGACGACTTCGGCCAGTGGGACCCCAAGATGCAGCGCCCAGAGCTCTGGAGCCTCTACAACGGCCGCATCCACGGCGGCGAGCACATGCGGATCTTTCCGCTGTCGAACTGGACCGAGCTCGACATCTGGCACTACCTGGCCCAGGAGAAGATCGAGATCCCGTCGATCTACTACTCCCACCAGCGCAAGGTGTTCAAGCGCGACGGCATGTGGCTCTCCGAGAGCGAGCACAACCCGACCAAGTCCGGCGAGGAGGTCGTGGAGAAGACGGTGCGGTTCCGCACCGTCGGCGACCTGACCCTGACAGGCTGTGTCGAGTCCGGTGCCGACACGATCGAGAAGATCATCGAGGAGGTCGCCATCGCCACGGTGACCGAGCGCGGGGCGACCCGTGGTGACGACCGGTTCTCCGAAGCTGCCATGGAGGACCGCAAGAAGGAGGGCTACTTCTGATGGGCACCCCAGAGAAGGGTCCAGAGAAGGCTTCGGACAGCCCCTCGCTCGACGACCTCGGTGTCGGTCAGATGGACCTGCTGCGGTTCGCGACCGCAGGATCGGTCGACGACGGCAAGTCCACCCTGATCGGCCGGCTGCTGCTGGACTCGAAGGCGATCTTCGCCGACCAGCTCGAGGCCGTGGAGGCGACCAGCCAGTCCAAGGGCTACGACTACACCGACCTCGCCCTGCTGACCGACGGCCTGCGCTCCGAGCGTGAGCAGGGCATCACCATCGACGTGGCGTACCGCTACTTCGCGACCCCGCAGCGCAAGTTCATCATCGCTGACACTCCGGGCCACGTGCAGTACACCCGCAACATGGTCACCGGCGCCTCGACCGCGGACCTCGGGCTGGTGCTCGTCGACGCCCGGCAGGGCCTCACCGAGCAGTCCCGCCGCCACGCGGTGATCCTCTCGTTGCTCCGGGTCCCTCACCTGGTCCTCGCGGTCAACAAGATGGACCTCGTCGGCTACGACCAGGCGATCTACGACCGGATCCACAAGGAGTTCACCTCCTTCGCGACCAAGCTCAACATCCCGGACCTCGAGGTCATCCCGATCTCAGCGCTCAACGGCGACAACGTCGTGATGCGGTCGGAGAACATGCCCTGGTACCAGGGCTCCTCGCTGATGCACCACCTCGAGAACATCCACGTCGCCTCCGACCGAGACCTCGTCGACACCCGACTCCCGGTGCAGTACGTCGTGCGGCCGAAGTCGGACCAGTTCCACGACTACCGCGGGTACGCCGGCCAGGTGGCCGGCGGCATCCTCAAGCCGGGCGACGAGGTCGTCGTACTCCCCAGCGGACTCACCAGCAAGATCGCCGGCATCGACCTCTTCGACCAGGAGATCGACGAGGCGTTCCCGCCGATGTCGGTGACGCTCCGCCTCGAGGACGACGTCGACGTCAGCCGCGGCGACATGATCGCTCGTGTCAAGAACGCCCCCACGCCCAGCCAGGACATCGACGCGATGATCTGCTGGATGACCAACGAGCCGCTGCGTCCGCGCCAGAAGCTCGCGTTCAAGCACACCACCCGTTCGGGTCGCGCGCTGATCAAGGACATCCAGTACCGCCTGGACGTGAACACGCTGCACCGCGACCAGGAGACCAAGGAGCTCGGTCTCAACGAGATCGGTCGTGTCCAGCTGCGCACCACGGTGCCGCTGCTGTGCGACCCCTACTCGAAGAACCGCACGACCGGCTCGTTCATCTTGATCGACGAGGCCACCGGTGTGACCGTCGGCGCCGGGATGATCAACTCGGGGGCCTAGGGACCCCGAGGCCCAGACGGGCCTCCTCCGGGCGGAACAGTCCCAGTCCGACCACGGCTCGCTTCAGCACGCCGTCAACAACCTTCGCGGCCACGGACGTCCCGTAGATCGGCTCCGGCGTGCGCAGACCCTCGTCGTTCATCGCGTGCTCGACGACGGCCCTGACGAATCCGGGATCGACGGGTGGGGCCAGGACGTTGCAGCCGGCCAGCAAAGTCTCCCCGCGGTCGGTTCCGAACCGGAGCGTGACGCACGGGACGCGGAGGACGTTCGCCTCCTCCTGCATGCTGCCGGAGTCCGTTGCGAGGACGGCGCACTTCTCGGTGGCCGCGATGACGTCCCGGTAGTTCGGCCAGACCTCGGAGGAGATGAACGCGTCGCCGTACTTGTCAGTCAGCTCGTCCAGGCGCGGGCGCAGGCCGAAGCGGTCGATCGCTGCGTCGGTACCGAACAACCGGATGAACAGCACCTGGTGCCCAGCCTCGAGCAGCTGCTCCATGGCCTGGAACAGCACGGTGAACCGACTCAGATCCTCGGTGTTCTCCCGACGGTGGATGCAGATCCGGATGAAGCGGCCCGTCTCGATCTGTGGGTACAGCTGGAAGATGGTGGCGCGCCCGACGTCGCGACGCGCGGACTCCGTCGCGTCGACGACGGTGTTGCCGACCACCTCGATGGTGTCGGCCGGGAAGCCCTCGTCGAGCAGGAAGCCACGGTCGAGCTCCACCGGCGCCGCGTGGTAGCCAGTGCCGGCGTCCGAGACCCGGGTGTTGAACTGCTCTGGGAACGGCTCCCGGCTGCCTCGTTCGAACGTCGAGGGGTCCAGATGCGCCTTGCGGTAGGCATCCCAGTCGAAGCTGCCTTCGTGGAAGTCGTCGAGGAAGCTTGACAGAACTTCAGCCTTGGGCGTGATCGTGCGGATGCCGGCCTCCACGTGGATGCACGCGACCTGGCTCAGGTACGACGAGACGCCGATCGCCATCGAGGTGACCGTGTCCCCGTGGATGTAGGGCAGCGGCGTGAGGTCGAGTGCCCGTAGCTCCTGGAGGACGAGCCCGAACTTGTGCACCATCTGGGCCGTCTTGGCGGTGAGGCTCCCGTCGATCTCCAGATGGACGTCGACCTGCAGGCCGAACTCCTCGAGCATGGCCCCGCTGTACCTGTGGTCGTGGTGCTGGCCCGTGTGGCACACCACGACCAGCTCCCCGCGCCTCTGCAGCTCCTGCGCCACCGGGGCCTGCTTGATGATGTCGGGCTTGGTGGCGATCGTGATGACGTGCACCAACGACCCCGCGTGCGGGGTGAGCCGTTCCACGAGCTCGGGCGGGAGGGCGCGCTCCGTGGTCGTCACAGGTACTCCCCCTGCCCCTTGCGCCGCATCTTCTCGAAGAGCCGCTGCATCATCTCCGGGGCTTCCTCGATCCTCCGCAGATCGACGACGAACACGGTGTCATCGACCGTGACGACGGCGATGTGGTCGAGCCCTGCGGTCGCGACGATGCGGTCGTCGGTGTTCAGGACCAGGGCGTTGACGCTGCCCTCGTCCGTGTGGTGCTCGGCGTTTCGGACGACGACGTCCTTCCCGGTCGCCTCACTCAGGGAACGGTAGAACGCGGCCCACGTTCCGATGTCGCTCCAGATGAAGTTGGCCGGAACAAGCGCGAGCGGGGTCTTCGCGGTGTCGATGATGTCGATCTCGTGGCCGGTGTCGGGAGCTCGTTGGTAGTCCGCGACCTCACCCGAGTCCAGGTAGGCGGCGGTGGCCTCCACCAGCTCCGCGTCCGCCGCGGTGTACGCCGCCAGCAGGGTGTCCGCCCGGAAGCAGTAGTACGCAGCGTTCCAGAAGTACCGCCGGGAGTTCAGATAGCTCTGCGCGGTCTCGAGGCTCGGCTTCTCGGCGTACTTCTCCACCCGTAGGACCGCCGGCTCCTCCTGGACGCGCTCCACCGCGCGGATGTAGCCGAGGCCCGTCTCGGGCCGCGTGGGCGTGAGGCCGACGATGGCCAGCCACTCAGGGTGGGTCTCGATGAAGCCGTACGACGTGCGCATCGTCTCCTGGAACATGTCCACCCCGGTGACGGCGTGGTCGGAAGCCAGCGTGAACACCACCGCTTCGGGGTCCTGCCGGTGCAGCCTCTGGGCCAGCAGCGCGAACGCCGCCAGCGGGCCGCGTGACTCCGGCTCGATGATGAAGTTCTCCTCCGCGATCTCGGGCAGGAGCTCCTGCATGTCCTTGCTGTAGTTCTCCGTCGTCGAGATGAAGACGTGCTCGATGGGGATCACGCCTCGCAGGCGTTCGACGGTCTCCTCGATCAGGGTGCGGTCGCTCATCAGCGACTGCATCTGCTTGGGCAGGTGCTTCCGGCTCATCGGCCACAGTCGCGTTCCCGCGCCTCCTGCGACGACGACCGCAAAACGATGCTCTGTCGACGGTGTGGTGCTCACAGCTGCGTCATCACCTCTTCGATGTCTGCTACCCGGAGCTCGTGGGTGACCAGGCGAACCCGCTCGGCGGAGTCCGCGTCCTCGCCGAGAGTGTCCCGCAGCCGTGCCATCGCGTCGTCGTCTGACTCACCGGTGTCCAGCAGGAACCAGATCGTGGCCAGCTCTGCGCGCACTGCCGATCCGATGCCGGTCGTCGAGTCCTCGATCGCCACAGCCTCCTGGGCCTTGACGCCCAGACGGTCGAGGGTGCGTCGGTAGACCTCCGGGTGCGGCTTGCCGTGCTCGAGCTCGTACGCCGACTGCGTGACGGCCACGGCGTCCAGCAGCCCGATCTGCTCCAGGGCCGCCTCGATGAACTCCTGCGCGGATGACGACGCCACCGCCAGGGGAAAGCCTCGGTCCGCCAGCTCATGGGCCACGCGGACGTTCTGCTCGATGGGACCGGGTGTCGACGCGCCGAGCTTTCTTGCGGCGAAGTCGTCGGAGACCCGGTCGATGACGCGTCGGGCGAGAGCCTCGATGTGCTCCCGATCCGCGAGGTCCTCGTGGCCCAACGACGTCAGGATCGTGCGCATCGTGTCGTTGACCCGGCCCCCCTGGAACCTGGCCATGTCCTTCAGCTCGAGGTCCGGGTCGGGCAGACCCGACTCCCGGCAGAAGTCCTTGGTGATCTCGAGGAAGCCTTCTTGCCAGTACGGCTCCGAGTCCACCAGCACACCGTCGAGGTCGAAGATGACAGCCATCATCTGCGGATCTGACCGTCCTCCGGCAGCTCCGTCTCGGTGCCGGCGTCCTTCTGCTTGAGGGTCTGCCCGGCAACGAAGCCACGGGCGATGGCGTTGCAGTAACGGTCGAGGCGCTGTCGCACGATCACGAAGATCACCGCGAGCACCCCCATCCAGACCAGCAGCTCCGTCCACTGCCCCGAGACGAGAAAACCGATGCCGACCACGGCCGCCGAGGTGAAGGCCACCCGCTCGAGGCGCAGCCGCTTGAGCTGCGACCCGATCTCGTCCGCCAGCCCCAGGTGTGCCGTCATTACGTAGGCCCGCTGGTACTCCCGGACGAACACGCACAGGGCCAGGTCGTGGTTGGTGAACTCGACCTCCTCCATGCCGCCCTTCGAGGCGTCGAGCGGGTCGGGTCGCCACGCCTTGCCGCTGCCGAGGAACCACTTGGGGCGGGCCTTTGGCTTCGGCTGCGGCAGGTCGTCAGGGTCCACCGCGGGGAGGTGCCAGAACGCCTCGCGGCGCAACGTCTTGCGGTCCAGGACCCGCTCGAAGATCATCCGGGAGACGCCCTCGATGAGCACGCCCGCGGCGTACGCGACGATCAGGAACAAGAGCGCTGCACTTGCTGATCCGAGCTCTTCGGACAGCTTGGGGAGGTCTTCCACCGGCGACCAGTCGATGGCGAACAGCAGGAAGACCACCGAGGCGATGAAGAGCGTCCCGCCGACGATGAACTCGATTCCGTCGGCAATGAATGCCGAGAGATCATCGCCCATGTCGGTTCCTGTCGCGTCGACTGCTAGCCGCCGTCAGCATAGAGGGACGCGGATGACGCCGAGCTGACCGGGCTGGGGCCCGGACGCCCCTAGCGCTTGGTCGTGACGTAGGCCGTGAAGGCCTGGTTGCCGTAGCCCACCGCGTTCTTGGCACGTACGCCGACCCGCACCTTCGCGTTCTTGGCGAGACCGGTGAGAGTCGCCTTGAGAGTGGTGGCCCCGACACTCAGCGTCTTGGTGCCACTGAGCAGCTGGTAGCCCGTGATCGCGGAACCGCCGGTGCTGGCCGGCGCCCTCCACGTGACGGTGACGCTGCCCGAGCCCACTGAGGTCGCGGTGATCGTCGGGAGGCCGGGTGGCGTGGCCGGAGGTGGCGGGGCAACCGGCTTGACCGCAGGGGCCGACACGGCGGCGGAGGAGCCGTCGGGTGACAGCGCCTTCACCGAGTAGGTGTAGCTGGTGCCGTTGACCAGGCCGGTGTCGTTGAACGAGCGGGCCGTGGCCGGGACGGTGACGGTCGTGCCGGGCTGGCGGGCAACCTCGAAGCCGGTGACGTTCGCGTCGGTGGCCGGGAGCTGCCAGGTGACCGTTGCCGAGGCATTGCCGGCGGTGGCGGCCACGTTCGTGGGCGCGGGCGCCGGCGGGACCGGGTCGATGGTGATGGCCGTGACCGAGCCGTCCATCTGCAGGGGGAGCGAGCTCGCCTGGGCCTGCGTGACGGGGTCAGCGCCCTGCGAGGGGCGGTAGACCTTGATGTTCGAGTTCTTCGCCAGCTGCAGTGTGACGTTGGTCGGAGTGACGGCCTGGGGCTGCTTGGTGACTGGGTCGTAGAGAGACACGTCGCGCCACAGCAACAGCACGTATTGGCCGTTGCGCTTCTGGGTGAGCACGTACTTTCCGTCGGCCGGGTAGCCCGCGACCTTGACCGGGAGCGGAGCCGGCGTGAACCCAGGACCGGGGTCGGAGACGAGCCCCAGCAGGTTCTTCACCGCGGTGTAGGCGGGCTTGGGGCTCAGGTCGCGGCGCAGGAGCCCGAAGTGGGCCTCGGGGTTGGTCAGCCCGGGATCGTCGAACTCGTCGATGAGCTCGTAGGTGTATACCCGCTTCTCGCCCTTGAGGTAGTGCTCGAGGAGCACCCGGGGTGTGTAGACGCCCGCCACGTCCTCGGGCACCGGCAGATGACCGTTGGTGGTGTTCAGGGCGTTGTGGTAGCCGGCCTCGGTGGTGACGAGGGGCTTGTTCGGGATCGAGCCGCGAACGGCGGTGGTGATCTGGCTGATCTCGTTGGACGGCTTGTAGCCGCCGGGATACATGTGCGCGTTGGCGTAGTCGGCGTACTGCGAGAAATCACCGGCGGTGACGTAGTTCCACTTGAAGGCCAGGGCCGGGGACAGGACGGGCAGGTTCGCTGTGGCGGGGTTGGCCTTCGACGCCTGGTAGAGCTCGCGCTGCCTGGTGAGCAGGTTGACCGGCCAGAGCAGGTCGCCACCGGAGAACAGATCCCACTCGTTGCTGCCCTCGACACTCTCCACCGATCCGGCCGGGAGCTGGGTGGCCACGGTGTTGACGTAGTCGGCGGCACTGTTCGGGCTGCTGGGGTTGCCCATGATCAGGTTGAACTTGATGCCCTTGTCGGCGACGGTCTTGATGCCGGCGTACTGGCGGGGGTTGTTCACGTTGAGGTCGTCACGCACGTGGCGCACGCCGAGGTTGCTGAGTGCGTTCGCCACGGCCGGTGCGTCGGCGTACGGCGTGTTCAGGAACGCGAGGTGGATCCCGATGCCGTAGGTGTCGGCCAGCGAGTCGGCCTGGACCGCAGCGAGGGGGGCGATGTCGGCTGCGCTCGCCGGGGACGCCTGACGCCCGGGTGCCTGGAAGGCACCCGCGAGCATCAGGAGGCTCAGGAGAAAAACGAAACCGAGACGGCGCATGAGGAAAGTATTGGTTTTTATGTCCGTTTTCACACATCGAATGGATCGTTGTCTCGGTGGGTGGGAGTCCTCAGTAGACCGGGATTAGACCACCCCTAACTCCCGGCTTTGTGAATCGTTACGTCTCGGATAAAGGGGGTGCGGTTTTGGCGCCGGAGAGCGGTCGGTTCGACTATCTCGACGGCATCCGCGCGCTCGCGATCGGGGCGGTGCTGTCCCTGCACTGGCTGTCGTGGTACTCCCCGCTCTTCCACGGCGGCTCCATCGGCGTGGACATCTTCTTCGTCCTGAGCGGCTTCATCATCACCACGATGCTCTGGCGCTCGAAGGTCCCCTCGACCCTCGCGGCCGCGTGGTGGTCCTTCATCCGTCGACGCGTGCTCCGGCTCTACCCGGCGCTGCTCGGCCTCGTCGTGGTGGCAGTCTTCCTGTACGCCGTGACGCCCTCGGCGCCCCTCAGCCCGGTCGAGGTGGCCCGGCGCGGTGTGCTGGTGGTGACCCAGGCCTCCGCCGTCTGGGCAGCCGACCAGAGCGGCAGCTTCTGGCTCCCGTCGCTGCACCCCTTCGGCCAGGCCTGGTCTCTGGCGATCGAGTGGTACTTCTACCTGCTCTGGCCGATCGTCGTGCTCGCCGCCCGATCGCGCGGCTACGGTGCGCGGCAGCTGGCGGTCGCGAGCCTGGCAGCGGCGGTGCCGCTGTACGTGGTGTCCCTGCCGATGAGCGACTTCTGGTTCTACTTCGGCCCCTCCGCCCGCTTCGCCGAGCTCCTCGTCGGCGGCGCGCTGGCGCTGTGGTTCCAGGGACGCGGGACACCCATCCGGTCGTGGCGGTACGCCACCCCGGCCTCGGTCACTGCGCTGGCGGCCATCGGCGCCATCACCCTGCTCGCGCCGGCCGCGCACAGCCCCCTCTACCGCTACGTCGAGGTGCCGGTGACCGTGCTCGCCACGGTGGTCCTGATCCAGGCCGGCTACAGCAATCCAGGCGGATCGGTCCCCAGGCTGATCAGCCACCGCTGGCTGGCGATGGTGGGGCGCTCCAGCTACAGCCTCTACCTGTGGCACGTCGTGCCGATGCTGCTGCTCGAGAAGGCCGACCTCGGCCTGTCCAAGCCGGTCCTGGGAGTGCTGGCCGTGACCGCCACCATCCTGCTGACGGTTCTCAGCTACAACCTGCTGGAGAAGCCCTTCCTGCGGCCCCGCAGCGACGTACTCCGCCCCCGGCCTAGCGAAGACAGCACAGCGCTTGACCGGCGGGTGGCATAGGGGGCCATCAGTGGGCGATCCGCGCGGTCGCGCGGAGCGTCTGCACCACCAGGTGCGCCACAAGCCGTGACCCCGCCTCGTCCAGGTGCACGTCGTACCACTGGCGCGACCGCATTTTCCTGCCCGCGTCCTGGCGGTTGTCGGTGGCCCCCCGGCGGTTGTGCAGGTCCCAGTGGTCGTTGGGGGTCACTTTCTCCATCCGGGCCGCGACATCGACCAGTCGGACGCCACGATCGGCGGCGGCCGACCGGATGGCGTCGTTGAACGGCTGCAGCTGCTCGTTGACGGCGTTCGTCAAGACGCGCGTCGGGTCCAGCCACACCCCCGTCAGCAGCACCGGCGTCGTGGCAGTCGTCTCCGCATCGCAGAGCAACCCGTGAAGGAGACCGGAGAACTCCGTGACATCCAGACGTCGGCTGTCATCGACGGCAAACCCGGCGATGAGGAAGCGCGCGCCGGATGACAGCGCCCGGTGGACAAGACCCCGGTCGTAGGCGTCGCGGATCGTGACTCCGTCGCGACCGAGGTTCAGGACGGACAGCCCCAGCTGTCGTCCGACGATGTCGGGCCACCGGGCGGAAGGCCGCGGAGGTAGATGGGTGAGCGCGGTGTTGGTGTCCCCCAGAGCCACCAGGTCCGGATGCCGGCTGCGGCCGATGATCCGAGGGGTGCGCGATCCGTTCTTTCCCGAGAGGAAATTCACGCGCCGAACCTAACTCCGCATCTCCGTGGATCCGATGAGGTTCGGCGGTTGTCTCGTTCGGGCTTGGCTATTTGGTAGCTGTGTGCGGGTGTGGGATGAATTCGGCTGTTCAGAAGTTCTAGTCCAGTTGGGGCCACGCTGCCTTTCGGCGTACGGCACGTGGTCTCGTCTATCCGCTCGCTTCGCTTCGCTGCTCGACCACCTAGGGGTTCGGCGTACGGCACGTGGTCTCGACTATCCGCTCGCTGCTCGACCACCTATGGGTTCGGCGTACGGCACGTGGTCTCGACTATCTGCTCGCTGCGCTCGCTGCTCGACCACCTATTTCCCTAGCGTGAGGACGCCGTGTGCTTCCAGGGCGGTGAGGAGGTCGTCGGCGGCCGTCCGGGTGGGGTTGAGGCCGATCCGTGCGGCCGCCTCGGCCCGCAGGGGTGCGCCGAGCCGCCCGTGTGCGTCCACGTCGGCCAGGAAGGTCCCGAAGGGTCGGTCGGGACCTACGAGCTCACCAGGGACCCATTCGAGGACATCAGGCGGCACCAGCGCCCGGCTGTAGGAGTCTCGATCGGGAACGAGGAAGGCCAGCGGCCGGTCTAGGAGCAGGTAGTCGACCCACACGCTGGAGTAGTCGGTCACCAGACCGCGCGAGCAGGCGAGCACGGCATAAAGGCTCACGCACGCCCGGACCAGGTCCTCGTCGGTGATCGTGACTGCCCCGTCCCAGAGCCGGGGCTCCGCGTCCATCGGGTGCGGCTTGATGACGAGCTGGAGGCCTCGCTCCCGCAGGCCTTCGAGGAGTACGCCGAGCTCGGCCGGTCCGGCCGCGTCCTCCGGTTCGCTCGTCTCGGACTGCTTCCTCATCGCGCCCACCGCCCTGGTCCGGCGGAAGGTCGGCATCCAGACGACGAAGTCCCCGGTGATGCCGAGGTCGGACACCCGGTCGCTCTCGACCGGCCGCCAGAAGCGGTCGGTGCGCGGGTTGCCCGTGACGAGCAGGTGATCCTCGGACACCTCGAACCCCTCGGCCTGGTGACCGGAAAAGAGCTGGCTGCTGCCGACCAGCCAGGTGCTCGAGATCATCCCGCCAACGCCGGGTCGCATGTCCTTGGGCCCGTCGCCGTGTCCGATGTTCACGATCGGCTTTCGTCGGCTGGGACGCGGGTTCCCGTAGAGACCGTGGGTGAACAGCACCACCTCGGCGCGAAGGTAGGTCCACAGCCCGCGCAGGCTCGCCTTCGGCACGAGCACCATGCCCTCGGAGGCGAGGGCGCTGACCTCGGCGGTCGGCTCCCCCTCCTGCAGCCACACCACGCGACCGTCGTACCTCGCCAGGAGGGCCCGCGCGACCTCGACCCCGTTGCCCTCCGTCTGCGGGAAGACCGCCAGGACCACCGAGCGGGTCTGCGGGACGATCCGCGAGAGGACGCCGAGGGTGGCCCGCAGGGTGCGCAGGATCGTCGCCACTGCGACGTTGCGGAGGCGGTCCCTCATGAAGCATCGACTGGCGTCGGGTGCTCCTCGACGGTGGGCGCGTCGTCCTGGAAGCGCGCGATCGTGAGGCTCACGACGTACCCCAGGAGCCCGCCGACGAAGTGACCGATCCCCCAGGCAGCGGCAACCCATACGGTGCCGTACTGGGCGAGGAGGCCGGCCAGGGCGAGCATCACGACGGTGCTCACCGCCTGCACCCCGATCATCGCCCTGAGGTGGCTGGAGAGGCGCAGCCGGATCATGGACCAGTAGTTGAACGCGGCTCCCACGGTGGCCAAGGACAGGATCCGCAGCGTCCAGGTCCCCTCGGCAACGTAGTGGTCGCCGAAGATCTGCAGGAAGTACGGCGCGAGCACGAACATCGCCACGGCCCCAGTGACCGAGCAGGCCATCAGGGTCATCCCGCCCTTGCGTACGACGCCCTTGCGGCCGTGAGCGGCGCGCTCGCTCTCGGCGTACGTCGCGTTGGCGACCGCGAGGATCACGGCGTTGAGCAGGGTCACGACCTGGAAGCTGATGAAGTACGACGCGCCCTGCGCCGAACCCAGCGCGTTGATGACGAGCAGTGGGAAGACCAGCAGCGGGAGCACCGTCAGCACGTAGGTCACGTACCCCGCCCCCGCGAAGTGGCGCGCGGCGAGGAGTTCCTTCGAGGGAGTCAGCGACCGTCGACCCGGCACGTGCCGGAAGATCACCCAGAGGCTGGCCAGCCCGCAGAGCAGGATCGCGCCACCTACCGAGCCGTAGAGCCCCATCGCCCCGGCGCCGGCGAGCAGGAACGGGAGTCCACACTTCGTGACCCCGAGCAGGATCCCGTTGAGCCGCAGGTAGTCGCCCACCCGGTTGATGCTCAGGAAGACGCTGTCGGTCAGCACGTTCAACGCCGTGGCACCGACCAGCACGCAGAAGATCGCGATCGTGACGGGTGAGCCGAGCACAGCGGTGAGTCGCGGCGAGGTGAGGGGCAGCAAGAGGCAGTAGACGAGTGCGAACGCAGCGCCGGCGATGACGACGACGAGTGAGGCAGTCATCACGTCGGCGGCCTTGCGCGCGCTGATCGGCATCGTCCGGAGGATCGCGATGTTGAGCCCGAGCTGGGCGAACAGTGCCAGCGAGTCGGCCGCAGCCACCATCGACCCGGCGAACCCGACCTCCTCCGGGGATGCCAGGCGCGCCGCGATCACCCAGAAGAGGGCGCCTCCCCCGGCCATCATCACCGTCGTGGTGAAGATCAGGGCGGAGTTGACCAGCAGCGGGTCCGACCGGACGGCCCGCAGCTTCGCGATCAGCACTGGGGTCATCGGTAGATCCGGCTCCTCGGGGAGCTGTAGACGAGGTCGAGACGCTGGTCCAGCACCTGCTGCGGGTACGCGTAGTTGATCAGGTCGCCGGTGTAGAAGATCGTCGAACGGCCCTTCTCTAGCATCTGCGCGTCGACGTACACGTAGGCGTCGTTGGTCAGCAGCGTCGGGTACAGCCGGTCCGCGACCGGGGCTGCGTTGTTCGTCGCGGCCAGCATCTTCACCGAGACGTTGCGGTTGGAGATGATCTTCGACCGGTACCCGGTCGCCGCGTCCGTGGCCGCGAGCCAGTCGATTGCCTGCCCCTCGGAGTCGGAGGTGTAGAAGCGGTCGTAGTAGCTACCCGAGTTGCTCAGCGCGAGCCGCTCCTGCTGGCCGCCGAGGAGGGCCGGCAGTACGCCGCTCAGGATCAGCAGCAGTACGACGGGCACCACGACCACCAGCGTCCCGGCACGGGAGGCGAGCGGGCGCAGCAGCATCCAGAGACCGGCCGCCATCACCGGAGCGACCACCAGCAGCGTCTGCTGGAAGGCACGCAGGACGCCGTAGTCGACGGACAGGTTGGGCACCAGCACGATCAGGGCCAGTGCGGCGACCGCGCCGAGTGAGAGGTAGGTGATCTCGCGCGGCGGACGGGGCACGCCACCGGTGCCCTTGCGGCGCCACACCAGCCAGACCAGCCCGAGAAGCAGGAACACCTGCATCAGGGCAGCGCAGGCAACCTTGACGGCTGCGTTGACGTGCGCGGGGTTGATGCCGACCGAGTCGAGAAAGCGTCCGAACGCGGTCAGCGGCGCCTTCGTGGCCGGGATGATCGCCGGCCGTAGCTCAGCACGGCCCGGGCTCTTGACGAGGAGATCACTGCGCGGGATGTTCTCGCTCCGGTAGGTCATGGTCTCGCCGACGAAGCTGTTCAGCCGCTCGCGCGGTGTGGTGTCGTCCTTGGCGAACAGCGCGTAGGAGGCGTCCGACGAGCCCGGTCCGTCGGCGCTCTTGCCGGTGATCGCGTTGAAGGTCTCCTTCGCGATGGCGCTCGCGTGACCGCCGGTGTGCGTGATCGGTCCGGCCCAGGCCATGCTCGCGACGATCAGAAACGCGACGATCACCGGGTTGAGCAGGACCAGACGGAAGGCCCCACGGAAGGCGCTGCGGCCGGTGGCCGGGTCGTGGCGGAACCAGTGCCGGCCGGCCTGCCAGAGCACCATCGACAGCAGCGCGAACATCAGGCCCATGAGCATGACGTAGGTCGTGGAGTAGTGGGACAGCACGACCCCCACGCCGAAGACCGCGACGAGGGCGAGCCGACGGCGCCGGGGAGTGGCCTCGACCGACTGCTCAGTGGTCGACCAACGAGCGGCGGGCTCGGTGGCGGCCAGCAGCAGCAGCGCCAGGAAGAAGAAGGCCATCTCCTGACGCACCAGGTAGGGCATGTCGGTGAAGAAGGTCGGGAACGCCATCGTGAAGGTCGCCGAGACCAGGGCCAGGCGACGCGACAGGAAGCGCCGGGAGTAGAGGAACGTCAGCGCCGGAACCACGGCGAAGACCAGCTGCAGCAGAACCTTGAAGACGAACTCGCCCGAGAGCCCGGTGGTCTGCGCGAGCACCGTCGGCAGGATGTTGACGCTCAGGCAGGCGTTGTAGGCGTTCTTCAACGCGTCCATGTGCCAGTGCTGGGCGCCGTTGGTGAGGTTGAAGGCCAGGAACTCGGCCTGGATGTCGTGTCCCGTGATCGACCAGCCACGCAGCGACGTCGCCAGGAGCAGGCTCATCGCGACGAAGGCCAGGGTGCGTACGTCGCGTCCGAGCGATCCTTCGCGCCTCAGCATCAGCACGAGCAGTGCCCCGGCGGCGAGGGTCGGAGCCAGCAGGGCGACGACGCCGCCCGCTCCGTTGTTGAGACGAACCGCCCCGACGACGGCCAGGACGACCGACCCGACCGCCAGCGCCTGCGCGAGCTCGAAGCGGGCGTCGATGGCGCGGCGGAGTGCCAGGTGCCACGCGAACGACCGGACGAGCGGGATGTCGGGGCGCCACGCCAGCAGCCCGAGGCCTAGCAACAGCCAGGTGATCGCCAACGGTCTCGGCGCGAGCGGGTGGTCGATGCCGACGACGGGAAGCAGCAGGTTGAGCAGGAACCCGACGACGATCAGTGCCAGCAGGCTGGTGCCGAACGCGTAGAAGAACCGGGCGACCGAGCTGTCGCTCAGGAAGCCGGCCCGGCGGTACAGAGCCAGGGTCGGGAAGCCGACGAGCAGCCCGAGGGCGAGCAGCGGGCGCACCACCGGCAGCTCGACGTCGACCGCCACGATCACGGCAGTGACGACGAGCGGCAGGGCGAGCCAGTACCGCTGGAACAGGGTGGTCATCGTCGACTCCTCGGACGTGGGCCTGGCCCACCGGAAGGTGAGGTCAACGAGACGGTGACGCGCGACGACCTCAGACATCGTGAGCCTTGTCGACGGAGCCCCAGCGGGACAGCGGAAGGTCGGTGTGCTCGGGCCACTGGACGAGCACGCGCTCGTGCCGGGCGAGCATCTCCTGGAGCAGGCCCTGCGGAGTCTCGAAGTCCTTCGGCTCGAGGGCTTCGCTGACCCGGACGAACGGACGGCCCTGGTCGAACTCCATGTGCATCACCACGACGGGTGACCCGGCGTCGGAGGCGATCCTGGCTGCGCCAAAAGAGCCCAGCACGTCGCGGCCGGCGAAGCGGAGCGGCGTACGACCTGGGACGTCGGACGCGACCGCGACCACCGTGCCCTGGTTGAGCAGGTCGATGATTCCCTGGGTGCCGATCTCGGCGCTGACCTTGGTCCCGCCGCCCGTGCAGGCGACCCGCATGTGCTGCTTGAGCCAACGCGGCGCATCGTCGCGCACCATGTAGGGGTAGACGATCATGTGCGCCGGTGCGCCCAGGCGGGCCAGGGAGGCGAAGCCGCCCTCGTAGGTGCCGTGGTGCACGAAGTTCAGCATCACTCCGCGTCCGCGATCACGTGCCGCGAGGAGGTGCTCGATTCCCTCGACGCGCAGCCGCGTGATCAGCTCGGGGTGCCAGCGGAGCTCGCCACGCCAGATCTGCTGCTTCACGTAGTCGCGTGCCGCGGCGTCGAGGTCGGCCTGGGGACGGGTCTTCTCGAGGAGGAAGCTCATCTGCGCCCGAGCGTCGGCGCGGACCGAGGAGCGTGACCAGGCGATCAGGAAGCGGGCACCGACCAGCAGCGGCAGCAATGCCCGAGGGGTGTGGCGCCGGATCGTCTCGACGACGCCGCCTAGGGTTGCCATCACGCTCTCACCTTCCTGCGCCCAGGTCGGGCGGCCTCATCGAGCACGCGGATCGTGCGGTCCTCCTGGCGGCTCCAGTCCCACCGCGCCTGCGCCGCCTCACGGCCTGCGGCACCCAGGTCCGCGGCGCGCGCGGGATCGGTGAGCACGGCGGCCAGTGCGTCGGCCAACGCCTTCGCGTCCCCCGGAGGGACGAGCAGCCCGTCGACCTTGTCGCGGATCACGAACGGGATGCCCCCCACGTCCGACCCGACCACGGGGCAGCCGCTGGCCATCGCCTCGACGAGGGTCATGCCGAACGACTCGGACTCGGTCAGCGACGGCAGCACGGTCACGCCGGCTCGCTGGTAGTAGCGCGGCAGGTCGCGGTGGCTGACCTGGCCGTGCCAGCTGATGCGATCGGCGACACCGAGCTGCTCCGCGCGCTCCCTTAGGTGTACGACGTCGTCGCCGTCACCGACGATGTCGAGGTGGACGTCGGGCACGGTCTCGCGCAGCCGGGGCAGGGAGTCCACCAGCACCTGGAGTCCCTTCCAGCGCGAGGTGCGTTCGACCCGGCCCACGTAGAGGACCCGGGGTTCGCGTCGTTCGGATGTGGCGGGCGGGGCGAACAGCTCGGTGTCGACGCCGGGCGGGACGAGCTGGGCTCGGCCGGTCGCGTGCGC
Source organism: uncultured Actinomycetota bacterium (assembly GCA_963742785.1). Classification (GTDB taxonomy): domain Bacteria; phylum Actinomycetota; class Actinomycetes; order Propionibacteriales; family Nocardioidaceae; genus Marmoricola. Next base: position 1,043,639 of record CAVUNI010000002.1, on the reverse strand, counting down.
CATCGACACCGGAGACACGGCGATCAGGTCGCTGCACCGGTCGAAGACGCGCGGCAGCACGTGGCGTTCGTAGGCCCGCAGGAGTACGTCGACGGGGTGATCCCCCTTGACCAGCGAGCCGGAGTGGTAGGTCATCACCACGGGCACAGGTGACCGGAAGGCCGCGACGTCTGCGAGACCTGGGACAGGTGCATGGGCGTTGACAACGTCGATGTCGAGCCGGGTCAGCAGTCGGCGTACCTGCACCCACCACAGCGGGTTCACCGGGGTGTTCGACAGCGTCAGCCAGGTCCCGAGCCGGATCACGGGAATGCCGTGGTAGCTCACGTGCTGAGTCCGCACGGACGTGCCGGTCGTGATGACGGTGACGTCGTACTGGCCAGACCGCTGGAGCAGCATGGCGACCCATCCGACGTAGCCCTCCATGCCGCCGATGTCCGGTGGGAACCGGGGCGTGACCAGAGCGACCTTCAGCGGGCCCGCGGGCGCGGTCACGATCGCCGCCCCGGGCAGTGCGCGCGCAGCTGCTGGCCGAGCGCGGGCAGACTGACCGAGACGGTGTAGCCCTTGCGGGGCAGGGCGAACGACTTGCGCACCTCGACGGCGGTTCCCGGGGTGACCCGGACGGCACCGGCCCGGCGCTGCGCCTTGGCGCCCTTCGCCGTGGGACCCATCGAGATCCGGTAGGCCACCGCCTCACGCTTCTGGAGATGGCTGGCGACCACGAACCGCACCTGGGCCGAGGTGCCCTTCGCAGTGCACACGGCCTGGGCTGTCTTCCCGGCCGTGTGCTGGAAGTAGAGCTCGACGTAGGGCTGCGACTGTTGGCTCGTCGACAGCTCGACCTGCTCGCGAAAGGCGGGGACCAGGAGGGCAACGACCCCGATCAGGGCCACCCCGAGCGCTGTCACCGGGAGCACCCGCTGGAACCAGCGAGGGGCGGTAGCGTCCTGCTCAGGCGTGGTCTCAGGGCTCGGCACGAACTTCCCCTTCCGGGTACGGCTCGACGCACGCTGCTTCTCGCGATGGCGTCTCATTGGGCGGACACGGAGACAACGCGAGCACAGCGGAGAAAGTTACGTACCACTCGCGGGATCGCGTTCGACATACTGCGGTGGCACCCACCGGTTCGACGACGAGGATCCCCGTGACAGCGCACGATCCACAGCGAGTGCTGCACGTCACACACTTCTGCCTGCCCCACATCGGCGGCCTGGAGACCGTCGTCGCGGCCGAGACTCGTCAGCTGGCAGAGCGTGGCTGGGACGTGTCGCTGCTCAGCAGCGCGTTCGGGGCGCCGGCCGGCGTGCGGGCCGAGGAGGGCGTCCGCACTGTGCGTATCCGCGCGTGGACCGGACTCGAGCCCCGGTTCGGGGTGCCGTTCCCCGTGTTCTCGCCGTGGCTGCTGGTGGCGATGTGGCGTGAGGTCCGGCGGGCCGACATCGTGCACGTCCACGACCCGCTGTACCTGACGAGCTGGGTGGCGGCGTTCTGGTGCCTGGTGCTCCGGACGCCGTACGTCGTGCATCGGCATGTGGGCTTCGTGCACCACTCCTCGGCGCTGGTCCGGATCGTGCAGCGCATCGTCTTGGCGACCTTCGCGAGGCCAGTGCTGTCGAGGGCTGCGGCGATCCTGCCCATCGACGAGTACATCGCCGCCGGCACCCGCGCAACGATGCCGACCTCCACACGCATCGAGGTGCTGGGCAACGGTGTCGACACCACCCGCTTCAGCCCGGGAACGCCTGTGGAGAGCCGGCGCACCAGGCACGAGCTGGGTCTGCCGACCGAGCAACCTCTCGCGCTGTTCGTCGGCCGGTTCGTGCCGAAGAAGGGATTCGCCGCCGTCGCCGCCGCGGCCGGCGACGACTACGGGCTGGTGTTCGTCGGCGGCGACCGCCCACCGGGCATGGACGATCCGCGGCTGCACTTCCTCGGCGGGGTCCCTGCCGACGAGATGCCACCCATCTACCGGTGCGCGGACGTGATGGTCGTGGCCTCGGTCGGGGAATGCCCGCTGACCGTGCTCGAGGCGATGAGCAGCGGGCTCCCGGTGCTGGTCAACGAGGACCCCGCGCTGCACTCGCCGTGGACGGCCGGGCCCGGAGTTCGGTTCGTGGACATGGCCGGCCGGCGGCCTCCGTGACGCGCTGGAGGACTTGCTCGCCGACCGGTTGACCATGCGGCGGCTGGGCGACGAGGGACACCGTTACGTGGAGACCGCCTTCTCGTGGGCAGCGCACGTCGACCAGCTGGAATCGGTGTACCAGGATATTCGAGCCTGAAGTACACGTACGCGTTACCTTAATGAGACCCGCGGTTCAGTATTCGGACACCTACATTCCACCCGTAACCAAGCACCTGCTTGCCCCGTTTTGAGATCAACTGACGCCGACCCGGGCGTCACGCTGACCGTGGGGGTTAAGCAAATGTCCCTGGCAACTCAGTACCGCATCGCCGCCGTTGTCCCCTGCCACAACGAGGAGGCTGCGGTGGCCAAGGTCGTCGCCGACCTCCAGGCCAGCGTCCCGGGCATGACCGTCTACGTCTACGACAACTGCAGCACAGACCGGACCGTCGAGCGCGCCTTCAAGGCCGGTGCGATCGTCTGCTCCGAGCCACTCAAGGGCAAGGGCAACGTCGTGCGCCGCGCCTTCGCCGACATCGACGCCGACATCTACCTGCTGATCGACGGCGACGACACGTACGACGCTTCGGCGGCGCCCCGGATGATCGAGGAGCTCGTCAACGAGAACCTCGACCACGTCGTCGGCGTCCGTCGCGAGGTCGAGGGCGGCACCGGCACGGCGTACCGCCCGAACCACGCCACCGGCAACCTGGTCCTGAACCGGATCGTCTCGGGGATCTTCGGCGACAGCATGGGCGACATGCTCAGCGGCTACCGGGTCTTCTCGCGCCGCTTCGTGAAGAGCTTCCCGGCTGTGTCCCGCGAGTTCGAGATCGAGACCGAGCTGACGGTGCACTCGCTGGCACTGCGGATCCCGTCGAAGTCGATCCCGGTGGACTTCCGTGACCGCGCCGAGGGCAGCGAGTCGAAGTTGCGCACCTACCACGACGGCTTCCGCATCCTGAACAAGATCATCAGCCTGACCCGGCACGAGCGCCCGATGTACTTCTTCGGTGTGCTGGCCGGACTGTCCGGCCTTCTCGCGATCGCACTCGCGACCCCGGTGTTCGTCCAGTACGTCGAGACGAGCATGGTGCCCCGGTTCCCGACGCTGTTCGTGGCCTCGCTCCTGCTGGTGATCAGCTGCCTGGGTCTGATGTCCGGACTGGTGCTCGACGGGATCCGGAAGTCGCGGCACGAGGCGAGCCGTCTGTCCTACATGCGGCACCCGGCCGTCCGGGACACCTACGTCCTCGACCCCAGCGACACCCGCAGGCGCAACATGCGTCCCGCCCCCATGCAGCGTCCGATCCCCAAGGCCTCCTAGGCGCTCACTCGGAGGCGAGCATGGTCGCGCCGAGGCCGACCATCATCACGCCGCCGGCGGCGCCGAGCTTGTCCAGGCGCCGGGGGTTGCGGGCGAACCAGTCGCGAGCCCGCGACGCCGCCAACGCCCAGATGCTGTCCGAGCAGATGGCCATGACACCGAAGACCACGCCCAGGACCGTCATCTGCACGCCGACGTGCCCGGAGTCGCCGTCGACGAACTGCGGCAGGAACGCCACGAAGAACACGAGGGCCTTGGGGTTGGTAACCCCGACGATGAAGCCCGTGCGGAGTGCCTTGCCTCGGCCCCCGGCCACCGGTGCACCCAGCGCCGCGCGCGCGTCCTTGCGATGGCGGAAGGCCTGGATGCCCAGCCAGATCACGTAGGAAGCCCCGACCACCTTCACCACGGCGTACGCCGCAGAGCTGGCCGTGACCACCGCGGCGAGCCCGATCGCGATCAGCACCACCTGGATCATGATGCCGATCCCGTTGCCGGCGACCGAGAGCAGCGCATCGCGCCGGCCGACGGTCAGCGCACGCCCGATGGTGAACAGCAGGCTCGGACCCGGGACCTGGATGAACAGGATGGACGCCACGAGGAAGGCGAGCCATTGGTTGGTGGTGGGCACGCGCCAAGTGTCCACCCCAGCAAGCGCCCGACGCACCCCCTTATCGTGCCGTCGCTCAGCGCACCCCGATCGTCAGGTAGCGGGTGGTCCCGTCATCCAGGCGGACCCCGATCCGGTAGAGGTAGCCGGCCGAGACCCCCTTGGTTGACCAGTCGAACTGCCAACGACCGTTCTTCCACACGAAGGCGCTTCCTGAGGTCCCCTTGGCGGAGGAGATGGCCTCGTTTACGGACAGCGTCGTACGAGCGCCGCGGACCGGGCTGACCCAGGTCGGCTTCGTGACCGGCGTGACCACCTGACCGTTGGCGCGCTTCACCTGAATGGCTGCCGGCACGGTGCTGCCTGACTTGAACACACTGATGGGTGGCCCTGGATCATTGAGCGGCGCCAGGAACCCGTCGAACCGGTAGACCACGCGGTAGCTGGCCGTGACCACCCGCGAGTTCCCGGCCTTGTCCAGAACGGTCGCGGCATACGTGAACTGACCGACGCCGTTGGAGTTGCCACCGGTCCGAATGCCCTTGCACGGCCCGGCAAGTCCGGACAGAGCATCCGAGGCGGCGCACGACGGAGTCGGCACCGCGCCGAGCGTGTAGGTGGCTCCGTTGCTGACGCCGGCCACCGACAACGACGGCGGCGTCTTGTCGATCTTCAGACCGGTCACAGATCCCCGCCCACAGTTCGGGGTGGCGGCCTTGTCGCACACCAGCGGCGACTGCGCGGTCACGTTCGACCCTGCGGTGGACACAATGGTGTCGGCGGGTTGCTTCGTGACACCTGAGCCCGGGTCGACGGCCGACCAGTCGATCCGCACGTTGTCGCGGTACCAGCCGTTGCCGTTCGGCCGCGTGGTCGCTCTGCCTGTCACGACGGGGGGTGTGGTGTCTCCGGTGCTGACCACCGCGACTCCGCCTGGATCGGTGATCGACCCGTTCGCCACACCGTCGTCGTCCCCGATGCCGCCGTCGGTGATCGTGATGTCGACATGGTCGGTGAAGAACTGAACCTGCCCCGCCGGCAACGTGGACCAGGTGCCAGCGTCGGCGTCGAACTTGGCGTAGGCGTTGACTCCGGTGAGGGAGCCGCCGTACAACGACACCGTCTGGGCAGAACCCGGCGGCACGCCGGTCAGGGTGAAGTTGACCAGCCCGTTCGGCAACGTCGTCCCGGCCGGTGGCGGAGTCGCGGCCTCATCCGGGTCCATGGTCGACACGTCCGAGAGTGTCGAGCCGGTCGGTCCGGCCACCGTCATGAAGTCACCCGTGCCCCCAGGATCGGCACCGTTCGCGGGTAGCGAGGTGACGTTCGCCTGCTGGTGGTCAGGAGTCCCGTCACCGTTGCCGTCACCGTTGTTCGGCGCCTGTGCCTCGATGAAGTCAGGCACACCGTCATCGTCAACGCTGGTCGAGGGTGGCCCCTCGATGAGCATTCCGGTCGGGACGACGATCGTGAACTCGCCGCCCGTCGCACCCACCTCGACCTCGTACGGGTTCAGAGGAGCTCCCTCGCTGTCCATGTTCTGCGCGAAGCAGCGCCACTCTCCTGCGGTCGGGAAGCCCTCCAGGTTCAGCTCACCGGTGCCCGTCGCCTGCCTGGAGAGCATGTCGAAGTCCAGACCGCTGCCACGGGAGCAGCCGAACTCGTAGGTGCCGGTCGCCGGTTGTCCGTCATTGCCCACGAGGTTCAGCTTCACCGGGACGGAGTCCAGCTCGTAGTCCAGCACCTTGTCGTTGGTGACGTCGACATCCGGAAGATGGGCCTCGACCATGTCGTTGCCCACCTGCTTCCACACGGTGACGTCATAGACGGCGGGCGGGATGCGCAAGTCGTAGCGGCCTTCCCCGTCCAGATAGGCGTCGTGCACGAAGTGACCCCTCTTGTCGTAGACGGCGACATAGCCATCGGTCGCCGCACCCGTGGGGGTCTTGATCTGCCCGGACAGAGTCACCATTCCGGGAGGAGGCATCACGACGTTGATCACATTGGGGCCTTCGGGGTCCAGCACGACGTCCTGGTAGTACCGCAGTCCCTCCTCGTTGTTCGAGTTGTCGATGACACCCAACGTGCACGCGGACCCGTCGCCGGCGCTCGTGTCGACCGCCATCCCCCAGATCTGGTGCTGATCCCAGTTGGACGTATCGGACCTGAGCAACCGAAAGTCGTGTGTGTCGGATTGAACCTGTCGACACTCCAGCTCCCGCTCGACCGGGACCTCCGCGCCCTCTGGATCAACGACATTTACCGTTACCGGGATGAGCGGAACCTCGATGTTGATGCTCAAATCCTGGTCGGACACGACCACGCCCTCCATGCCTGCGTACAGGTCGTCGTGGGTGTCGGTGTCGGTCAGCACCTCGCCGTTCATGCTGACCGAGTACGTCCCGGGCTCCACTGACATCGAGAAGTGGCCGCCCGGGGATTGCTCATTCAGGGAGGTCTCATCGTTGTAGACGTTGAAGTTCCCATCAACGATGGAGCCCGCTGAGGCGCGAAGGCTGCCCGAGAGCGTGACCGGAACGGCAGCGGCAGGCGCCGCCGGCAGGACAACCGCCAAGCCGGCCAGGAAAACAACGAGCGCGCGTAGCATCTTGGTCCGGGACATCGAGAACCTCCACCATGTCTTCCGAGACCGCCGCCCGGCGACGCTAACCCGAAGGGGCACACGGTCGCGGAGATTGCCTGCGGAGGTCTAGTTGTCCAAGTCCACTGAACTCCCTCCGGCGTTCAGGTTGGGTTCAGCATTCAAGGCTCACGATGCGGTGGTCCGCACCTCCTACCCGGGGAGCCCATCATGAGAACCACTCCCGTCCTACTCGCCATCCTGGTGGCCACCTCCGCCGCCGTCGCCATGCCGGTCTCCGCGTCCATGCCTGCCTCACCCGCCGCCGCCGCCGTGAACCCCGCTGACTTCTCCAGTCCGCGTGCCAACCCCTACTTCCCGCTGCGACCCGGCACCGTCACCACGCTCCGGGGCAGGGACGAGGGCACCCGACTTGTCGAGCGCGTCTACGTCACCGCGCGGACCAAGATGATCGAGGGCGTCCGCACCCGGGTGGTTCGCGACATCACACGTCGGGCCGACGGGACCGCGGCCGAGGTCACGACCGACTGGTACGCCGCCGACAATGCCGGCAATGTGTGGTACTTCGGCGAGGCGACAGCGACCTACGACGAGAAGGGCCACCTCGAGTCCCGGGAAGGTTCGTGGCAGGCCGGGCGTGGCGGCGCGGTTGCCGGGATGATCATGCCGGCGCATCCGCACGCAGGTCAGGCGTTCCGCCAGGAGATGCTCCGCGGACACGCCGAGGACCAGGCCTGGATCGTGGGCCGGTTCGGCCGCACGAAGACCCCCTTGAAGACGTTCAACCGGGTGGTACGCAGCTTCGAGTGGACTCGGCTGGAGCCCGGCGTCATCTCGGAGAAGCTCTACGCACCGGGCGTGGGGATCGTGAAGGAGCGCAACCTGACTGGAGGCAACGAATTCCTGCAGGTGGTGTCGGTGCGCCACCGTTGAGGCCCGTTCACGCTCGTCGGCGGATCACCAGGAAGTTGTCGTCCTGGACCGGCGTGACGTAGCGGGCTCCCGCGTTCGCGAGGTGCTCGTGGATCGCGTCGGCCACGCCCGGGTAGCGCGCCGAGTAGTCGTCGAAGGTCAACAGGCCGCCCGGTGCTAGCAGCGGTGCGTAGCGGCCGAGCTCGTCCCTGACTGCGTCGTAGGTGTGCTCGCCGTCGATGTACATCAGCCGCACGCTCGGGGCCGCCTTTCTTACGCTGTCGACGGCGTCGGCGGACGTCATCGGGTAGACCTGCACCCGCTCGGTCAGCCCGGCAGCGGCGATGTTGCGGTGGAAGTTCGGCTGTAGGTCCGACCGGTCCTCGGCTCCGACCACGTACATGGACTCGTTGCCGGGGTTGCCCTGGAAGGTGTCGACCGCGTGCACCACTCCGTTGTCGGAGTCCTGGCAGCCCTGCGCCAGCGCGATCGTCGACCTCCCCTGCCAGGAGCCGATCTCGATGACGTCGCCGGCGACGCTGCCGGCGTACGAGAGCCAGTAGAGGTACATCGCTCGCCGGAGCGTGATCATCCCCGGGGTGGCGGCGACCTTGTGCTGGAGGTCGGTCGTGAGCGCCGAGTGGCCGCGGATGAAGGTGGCGTCGTCGACGCGCTTCTCGATGGTCACGCCCAGGGCCGCGCCCGCGGAGACGACGGTCTTGCGCAGTCTGGCCTGCACTGGGCCGTCCATTGGCGATCTGAGGTCGACCGGCGCCTTCGTCATGAAGGGGAGCGTGCCGTACGCCGGACAGCAGCCACAACCCCCGCCAGTTCAGCAGCGAGCGAGACCACACCCGCACCCCGAGACGCAGCCGCCACCCCCGCCGGTTGAGCCTGTCGAAACCCGACCACGTGGTTTCGAGACGCTCGCTGGCGCTCGCTCCTCAACCACCGAGACAAGAAGCACCGCCATCAACTAGCTGATCGCGCAGCGAGCGAGACCACACCCGCACCCCGAGACGCAGCCGCCACCCCCCGCCGGTTGAGCCTGTCGAAACCCGACCACGTGGTTTCGAGACGCTCGCTGGCGCTCGCTCCTCAACCACCGAGACAAGAAGCACCGCCATCAACTAGCTGATCGCGCAGCGAGCGAGACCACACCCGCACCCCGAGACGCAGCCGCCACCCCCGCCGGTTGAGCCTGTCGAAACCCGACCACGTGGTTTCGAGACGCTCGCTGGCGCTCGCTCCTCAACCACCGAGAGATGGCTAGCGCAACGGGCGCACGTGCAGACCGACCTCGGGGTCGACAACGACGTCCTGGCCGGCCGGCATCCCGTCGGTCTCGAGTACGGCGTCGACCGGGACGTTGCGCTTGATCAGTGCCAGCGCGATCGGACCCGCCTCGTAGTGGCGGGCGGAGCTGCCGACGAAGCCGACCTCCTTCTCGCCGTGGAGGACGGGAGCACCACGCGGGGGCAGGTGGTTCTCGGATCCGTCGAGGTGGAGCAGGGTCAGGCGGCGTGGCGGTCTACCCAGCGTGTGCACGCGGGCGACCGTCTCCTGGCCGCGGTAGCAGCCCTTGTCGAGGTGTACGGCGGACGGGATCCAGCCGACCTCGTTGGGGATGGTGCGGTGGTCGGTGTCGAAGCCGAACCGGGGTTCTCCGCGGGCGATCCGGAGCGCCTCGAAGGCCCACATACCGCAGGCGGGACCAGCCGCCTCGGCGTACTTCTCGAGGTCGGTGCGCGGGAAGACGTCGTACTTGCCGGCGCTCAGGGTGGTGTCCTCCGACGACACCGGTCGCCAGGCCACGGCGAGCTCGCCGGTCAGGTCCGCGACCTCGACGCGCATCATGAACCGCATCCCGTCCAGCCAGGCGGCCAGGTCTGCAGCCTGCCCCGGCTCGACGTGCGCGGTGAAAGCCTCACCGTCGTCGACGGCGTACATCGCATGCTCGACGTGGCCGTTGGGCGAGAGCACCAACGCCATCGTGGGAACACCAGGCTCGAGGAACTCGAGGTGCTGGGTGGTCAGCGAGTGCAGCCACGCCAACCGGTCGGGTCCGGTGACCCGGACGACGCCACGGTGGGACAGGTCGACGAACCCGTCGCCGGCCGCCAGCGACCGCTGCTCACCGTTGAACGACCCGTAGTGCGCGGCCACCGGCGCGTCGATGCGGTCGCCGCTGACCGCACCGGGCAGGCCGAGCAGCGGGCTCGGCGTGGGGCTGGTCTCGTCGGTCACGCCCCCATTGTCGCGCATGCGTGGTGAGACGACCTTTCCCGGTCAGGCTCCGGTCGAGCTCGCGCTGGGGAGGTACTCCTCGACCAGCGCCCTCGTCTCCGGCTCGAGCGCGATCCCGCGAAGGGCCGGGCCCATGGCGTCCAGGGTCCGTCGTACGCCGGCCTGCCCGTCGCCCGCGTAGCGGGCCCGCAACAGGTCGCGCCAGAGGAGCTGGTTGGCCATGTCGACCCGGAGGCCGGCCTCGGCTGCCGCCGCGGCACCGCCCGGGTCGTCGTCGCCGTCGAGCAGCTCGACGAGCCGATGGGCCGAGGCGACCACCACACGACGCATGACCCGTTCGAGGTCGTCGTGAGCCACCCAGCCGTAGCGCCCCTCGGGGATCCCGGCGAACGACTCGCCCCGGATCAGCTGGAGGCCGCGGCGCAGCAGCTCGATCTCCTCACGGCGCGAGCCGACGGTGCGAGAGCGCAGGAACAGCGAGCGGACGGCATCCCAGTCGCACACCACACCCTCGCTGAGCGAGAGCCGGCCATCGGCGCCCTCGCGCAGGAATGCGTGGCCCTGCACGTCGTCCCCGAGCCACTCCCGAGCGCGCTCGATCACGGCAGCGCTCACGTCGGGAGTGACTCCGCGCGGCCAGAGCACGCCGGCGAGAACGTTGGGGTGCACGCCCTCGGGGTGGAGGGCCAGGTAGATCACCAGCTCCGCGAGCTGGTCGCTGCGGGCTTCGTCCGCGGCGGGTACGCCGGCAACGGCGATCGTGCCGAGGACGCCCACGCGGCGAGCCGCCGTCGTCCAGGCCGCATCGTCGACCGCGCGGGCGGGCGCCGGGATGTGCACCTGACCACCGTCGTCAGGACGGTCGGGCTGGCGCGCCGCCTCGAAGAGAGCCGCGATGCCCTCGACCTGCCCGTGGCCGATGCGGTTGGCGGTGACGGTGATGCCGAGCTCGTCGACGCGCAGATGGCCGCCGCTGTCGACGTGGAGGGTCCAGCGAGCGGCGCGGTGGCCGCCGGCGAGTACGACGGACAGGGACTGACGCTCCGGTCCGGTCAGCCCGACCAGCCGCTCCTCGAGCTCGTCGGCGGTGTGTTCGCCGACCACGAGCACCTGTGACGGGAGCGTCGTACGACGACCCAGCCGGCCGGTCAGCACGTCGGCACGGACCGCATCGAGGGACTGCTCCAGCACCTCCACCTCGGCGGCGAGATCGTCGACAATCCGGATGCGGTCGTCGCCGATGCCGGCGAGTCCGGCCGGCAGTCCGGACGCGGTCACCCGCAGGTCCGCTGCCCAGGAAGCGGTGCCGCTCTGGAGAGCGATCGCGGCCGCGACCTCGCTGGCCACGTTGGGGTCGCCGTCGATCGCGACGACGCCGCCGGAGGACTCGAGGTCGACCAGGACGTCGCAGCCCTGGTCGTCGACGCCGAGGCTCACCAGCGCCGGATAGGGCACGGCCTCGTCAGAGAGGCCGTCCGGCGCCTCGAACTGGTCACGCACCCAGGTCGCGCCATTGTCGTCGGTGTGCCACTCCCCGGCCGGACTCGCTGTCGCTGGCGCGAGCTGGAGGGTGACCGTCTCGTCGTCGAGCCGCACGGCGTACACCGGCGGCAGTGGCGCAGACGCCTCGCGGCAGGCAGCCATCAGGTCACGCAGCGCACGGTCCAGGAACGCGGCGCGCGACGGGGTCGCGGCCCCGCGGAGCTCTGCCTCCAGTGCGCCTGCGCCGGAGGCTGCGCCGATCCGTCGGCGTCGTTCGAAGGCCAGTGCCCCCAGCGCGGTCGCGGCCAACAGGGCGGTGCCGATCAGGCCGCCGGGCAGCTCCTGCACACCCGGCTCGGAGATGCTGGCCGCACCTGCGTCGCCTGCGCCCGCCTGCTGCTGGGCCGGCGTGGGTGCGGGAGTCGCGGCCTGGGGCGCAGCGGTCATCCGGTGGACGCCTACGGCGTCGTCGGGGACGACGAGGTTCCAGCCTGGCTGGATCAGCCGCGCCAGCTCCAGCTTGCGTCCGTCGAGCTGGACCAGGCCCTTGTTCAGCTCGTAGATCTCCCGGTAGCGCCTGCCGTCGCCGAGCAGTCGTTCGGCGATGTCCCAGAGGTTGTCGTGGTAGCCGTCCTTGGGTGCAGCCACCGTGTAGACCTTGTGTCCGACCAGGTGCTCCTGGGCGGTGATCTCGTGCGCGGCGCGACGCTCAGCCCGCGTCTGCTCGGCGTCGGCAGTCCGGTCGGCCTGTCGTACGCCGTCCGCAGCGGCCGCCACCTCCGTGCCGGAGTGCTCGGCCGGCGCCATGGCAGAGGCCGCCGGTCCCGAGATCACCTCGGCCAGCAGCAGGGCCCCCACCAGGGCGCGGGCGAGCTTCTGGATCGGGCCGCCGAGCGGGACAGGTTGAGCCAGTCCGCCCCGACGGGCAGCGACGATCTCCACGACGACGCACACCACGAAGAACAGCCACGCAACCCAGACCACGAACAGCAGCACGTTCAGCAGGGTGGTGAAGGTCAGTTGGCCCGTGAGCGTGTCCTGGGTGGGCACTGACTTCGGGAACGGGTCGGTGCCCGCGAGCAGCCAGAGTGCCACAGGTACGCCGATGACGAGGCCGAGGAGGACCAGCCCGGACAGCGCACGACTGCCACCGCTCGCCTCGTGGCTCGACTCGCTGTGCTGCTGGAACCGGCCGGGATCGTGGATCGTCTTGTTGCTCATGTTTCTGCGTCTCCTAGGGCACCGGGTTGGGTTGACCTGGGTTGTTCTGGCCTGTGTCGGGCACCGCCTCGGCCGAGGCGCGCACGGGGAACCGGACGTTGAAGAGGTCGAGGATGTAGGTCTTGCTGGAGTCGTTGACCGAGACCGACACCCGGTCGGCGCCGATGTCGGCCGTCCAGTTCGATCCGCCGTACCCGAGGTCGGCCATGTAGCCACTGATCCGCTGCCGCGCCAGCCCCTGGTCGATCACCAGGGTCTCGGTGCGGCGGAACTCGGCCACGTCGATGCTGTCCGCGCCGATCCGGGCTGCCTGCTCCGCGTCGTCTGCGATCCGCATCCGCTTGTTGATCGCCAGCCCCCCGTCGATGACGAGGCCTGCGCACAGGAACAGCACGATCGCGAAGCCGATCACGAAGACGGTCGCCGATCCCTCTTGGTTGCGTGGTTTCGACAAGCTCAACCAGCGGTGGTTGAGCTTGTGGGAACCAGGCCCCCTCAACGCGTGCTCCGGTAGGTGTCGATCGGAGCGTGGCCCTCGGCGTTCACGGCGATGGAGCCGGGGATGCCGAGCAGGCCGAGGTCCCTGTAGTGCACGGTGCAGTTCAGCCGCACGATGGCCGTTCCGCCGGACTCGAAGTTGCCTGACAGGCCGGTCGGCTGGCAGTCGCGGGTGGAGCGCAGGCCCTGCGAGATCGCCTGGCGTACGGCGTCCTCGGCCTCGCCGCGCGTGTGTGACTGCGAGGCAGCACGCGCCGCGTCTCGCGCGGTGGAGTCGGCGTCGGCGCGCGCACTGACGTAGCGGCCACCCGCGACCACGAAGAGCGTGAACATGAACAGCACCGGGATGAGTACGACGATCTCGACGGCCATCGAGCCGGACTCGTCGCGGGGTTTCGACAAGCTCAAACACCGAAAGATCCTCATGGCGCCGTGTCCTGCACGAACCGTTCGACAGGCCCCTGCACGGTCTCGCTGACGCGCGGGATCGGCAGGAAGGGGAGGATCTTGCTGGCCTCGCCGCTGACGGTGACCCGCGCCTGCTCGGCGCCGACCTGCGGCACGACCTGGGCATTGTCGAGGACACCCTTGCCGATCTGCGCGACGATCCGTTCCCCCACCGCCTGCGCCTGACCCGCGTTTCCCGTCACGCGCGCCGTCCGGGCGGCCTCCCGGGCAGCGCCCGAGGCAACCTGGCCCCCGAGGTACACCAGGGAGAACTGGACGGCGAACAGGATCGTGATCATCAAGATGGGCATGTACATGACCAGCTCGATGGCGGAGGCGCCCCCCTCATCCCGCACGCGAGAGCGCGCGGGACGGATCACTGGCTGCCGACGTCGCTACTGACGTCGTTGGCCTTGCCGACCAACGCGTTGCGCAGGATTCCGGCCACTGCGATGCAGATCCCCACCACGATCGCCGCGATGATGACCCACTCGACGGCGGATGCGCCTTCCTCGCGACGAGCGCGCGTGAGCCGGCTTTCGAGCATGAGGACGCAGAACCCGATCGGGGTCAGCGGATTCACGAAGTTCGTCATGGCCGAACTACCTCCAAGGTGTGGACAGTGGTTGTCATACCCATCTCGCGAGCCGGGCACACCGAATCAGAACCCGAGAATCTCGGAGATGGGTGGATAGATCAGGAACAGCAGGAAGCCGACGCAGAGCAGCAGCTGGGCGATCAGCATCGACTGCGACCGGGCGGCGGCACGCCCCTCGGCGTCGGCCAGCTCACGCTGGCGCATGGAGGCGGCCCGCGCGGACAGGGACTCGCGCACCTTCGCGCCGTCCTCGGCCACGAGCGCAAGTGCCGCGGCGAGGTCGCGCAGCTCCTCGACCGCCATCTCGGAACCGAGATCGCCCAGGGCCGCCCACGGGGTGATGCCCTGGAGTCGGGCGTTCTGCAGCGCCTCGCGGATCCGCACCATCCCCCAGCCGTTGGACAGGCTCACCGCGGACTGGAGTGCCTCGGGGACGCCACGTCCACCGGCGAGGTTCATCGAGACCAGGTCGAGGAACGAGCTGACCACGTGGCGGAAGTCGCGGCGGCGCTCCTTGGCGTTGCCCTGTAGCTGCAGGGTCGGCAACGCCGCCCCCACGAGGGCGCCGAGAAGGGCCAGCCAGACGGGTGCGGAGACGCTGGCCCCGAAGAAGTAGATCGCCGGCGCGATCATCACCGTCGGCGCGAACAGTCCGGCCACTCCGGCGAGGACGCTCATCCCGAGATGACCCTCGACCGTGCCGCCCATGACGGCGAGGTCGGCGCGGAGACCGGCGGGCAGATTCCACCCGCGGGCCTCGAAGAGTGCCCGGATCTGGGCGCCGAGCCTGCGGACGCGGAGCGACTCGCGCTCTTCGCGCTCGTCCTCGTTGAGCGTGGCCGTACGACGGGTCCGCGCACGTGCAGCGTCGAGTCGCGCGAGCTCGGAGGCGCCGCTGGCTCGGCCGGTGTCGTACTGCAGCACCAGCAGGAGTACGCCGAACCCGGCGCACGCCCCGACGAGCATCACGGCAGTCATGGGCGGGCCTCCCTACCGGTGTAGCTGGTCGAGAACAGGAACCGCTCCGGCACCTCGAACGCGGCCAGGCGGCGCATCCATGCGAAGCCAGCGGCGAACAAGCCGAGGATCAGGAGCAGCACGACCTGGCCGATGGCGTCGGAGTAGGGCTCGACGTACTGGCGGTTGAACAGGGTCAGGCCGAGCACGAAGCTCACCGTGATGCCCATGACGATCTGCACGCTCCGCCGCGTGCTCGCGCGACCCGCGTTGACGCGACGCCTCATCTCGAGCTCGTCGCGCGCAGAGCGGGCGAGCGAGGTCAGCACGTCGCGCAGACCGGGTCCGCGGAGCTGCGAGTTGAGCATCAGCGCCGCCACGATCAGGTCGGCGCTGGAGTCGTCGAGATCGTCGGCGAACTGCTGGAGCGCGACCGCGAGCGGCGTACGCACCCTGAGGCGGTCGGACAGCGTGACCAGCTCGTTGCGGATCGCGGGCGCGGCCGCGGTGGCCGTCGCCGGGATGGCCTGCTCGAGGCCGACGGCGCCGGCGATGGTGTCGCGCAGTGACTCGGTCCACGCGGCCAGGCCCTCGAGCCGCGACATCGCGAGGCGCTCCGCGCGGGCACCCCCGAACAGCGAAGGCGCGAAGAACACCAGCAGCCCGGTCGCTCCGGCCAGCACCACCCAGCGGGTGAACAGCAGGATCACCAGGCCGGCACCGATTGCCAGCGGCAGCCTGGTGCCGAGCCGCTTCAGCGTCGGCAGCAGCGACGACGGCTCGACGGGCTTGTTCCGGTCGACCTCCGCGGCGCGGAGCGAGTAGACGAGCAGCGCGATGCCCCCGCCGACCACGGCACCCAGGAGGATCATCAGCAGCTGGGTCGAAGTCATTCGGGGCCCCCGCGGAAGCGTGGTCCCTGCGAGCGAAGCGAGTCCCTGCCGCGGTTTCGTGGGGTGAGATTCATGCGGATACCCGGCTGTGGTCCGGCTGGTAGCCGACGGCGAGGAGCTCGTCCATGCACTGGACCGGCGCCGCCGGAAGAGCCAGCCCGTCCGGTCCTTCGGCGAAGATCTCGCTGGAGAGCACCCGTCCGTCCACGCCGTTGACCTCGCGCACGGAGGTGACCAGGCGGCGCAGCTCGCCGCCGGCGGCGTACTCGTTGCGACGCTGGACGAAGATCACGAAGTCGATCGCTCCGGCGATGAGCATCATCGTGGCGTCGGAAGGCAGTCGCTCGGCGGACTGGATGGCGTAGGTGCAGATCCGGTTGAACACCTCGAGCGATGAGTTCGCGTGGATGGTCGAGAGCGAGCCGTCGTTGCCCTGGCTCATCGCGTTGAGCATCGTGACGATCTCGTCGCCGAGCACCTCGCCGACGATGACCCGGCTGGGGTTCATGCGCAGCGAGCGACGGACCAGCTCGCTCATCTGGATCGAGCCCTGGCCCTCGGAGTTGGGCAGGCGTTCCTCCAGCGCCACCACGTTGGGGTGCAGGTCCTCGAACTCCCCGAGACCGAGCTCGAGCGCGCGCTCCACCGTGATGAGTCGTTCGTCCGGTGGGATCTCGTTGGCCAGTGCTCGCAGCAAGGTGGTCTTGCCGGCGTTGGTCGCCCCGGCGATCATCACGTTCTTGCGGGCGGCGACAGCGGCGGACAGGAAGCCCGCCAGCTCGTGGCTCATGGATCCGTTCTCCACCAGCATGTCGAGGCTGGCGCGCTGGATGCGGGCCCGACGGATCGACAGCGACGGTCGCTGGCACACCCCCATCACCGCCGACAGGCGGCTGCCGTCAGGCAGGCGCAGGTCGAGCTGCGGGTTGGCGGTGTCGAACGGGCGGCTGGTGATCGAGGAGTAGGCACCGAGCACCTGGACGAGCTCGACCAGCTCCTCGTCGCTCTCCGCGACCGGCGGGAACCGCTTCTCCTCGCCGTTGGCGTAGCCGACGAAGACGTTGTCGAAGCCGTTGATGTCGATGTTCTCGACCTCGGGGTCGTCCAGCAGCGGTTGGAGCCGGCCCACGCCGTACAGCGCGGCGTGGATGCCTTCCGCCAGCTCGGCCTCCTCCGTGACGGACGGGGGCGTTCGACCCGCTGCGATCTCGCGGGCGGCGTGGCCCTCGAGCACTCGGGCGATGACGGCGCGGGCGAACTGGCGCTCGTCCTCGGCGCTCATCGTGGGCAGGCCGTTCGTCTCGTCCTCGCGGCGTTGGCTCGAGAGCGACTCGCCGACTTCCTTGCGCAGGTCGCGCAGCAGCTGCTGGTCCATGGAGCTCATCTCGCGTTCTGACGGATGCGGCCCGTCAGGGTGGTCAGGTCGTGGATGCTGGCGGAGAGGTCGTAGAGCGAGCGCACCAGCACCGACCGGCGGATGTTG
The DNA here is from genome assembly GCA_963742785.1 of uncultured Actinomycetota bacterium. Lineage (GTDB taxonomy): Bacteria > Actinomycetota > Actinomycetes > Propionibacteriales > Nocardioidaceae > Marmoricola. Next base: position 1,026,234 of record CAVUNI010000002.1, on the reverse strand, counting down.
CGGCCGGACTCGGTGCGCAGCGCGTCAGCGGCCTTCGGGTCCTTGGCGATGATGCCGAGCGCCCGCACGGGGAGACCTGCCGAGGCCATCAGCTGCTCCGCGTCGGAGAGGCCGCGGCTCTCGCTCGCGGGCGCGACCATGGCGATGCCGGTCGGGGTCGAGTCGATCGAGCCGAGGTGCAGGGAGCCCTGGAGACCGCGCAGCCGCTCGCGCAGGTGGGCGATGTCCTCGAGCTCGCCACGGCTGACCAGGACGACCGCGTCGGCCTGGTCGATGATCGCCATCGCAGGCGAGCCCGGGGTCAGGCGACCACAGTCGGCGAGGACGTCGTACGCACTGGTCCGGCGCAGGGTCAGCGCGATGTGCTGCCATGCGGGACCGAGGCCGAGCACCTGGCCGGGGGTGTTCACCCCCACCAGAGTGCGCATCCCGCCCGCGGTGAGCTGCAAGTGGTCCTCGAGCGCGGCGCTCTGGCCGGAGCGGACGGCGGCGCCCAGGGAGAGCAAGCCGATCGACGGGTTCAGGGGGTCACCGCTCTCGTTGCGGTAGCGCAGCCCGGTGTCGCCACCGGACGGGTCGAGGTCGGCCACGACGGCCGGGTTCGGCCACAGCCGGGAGAGCCCCGCGACCGTGACGCTGACACCCGGCGATCCCTTGGCCGACGCGAATGCGATCAGGGCCATCAGTTCCTGGCTCCGGCAAGCTCGTTGATCTGCGCCTCGTCGATGCCGACTCCGCGCCCGATCAACGCGATGCCGAGCTCGTCGGTGCCGGTGGCGCCGACGACCTGGTCTGCGACGCTCTGGGGTACGACGATCGTGGCCACCGAGGCACGGGCATCGCTGCCGAAGCCGGAGGACTTGGCCTTCGTGATCTCGAGGACCAGGCCGGTGCAGAGGGCCTCAGACGGGTTCTGGGCGTCACCGATGCGCAACAGGCGTACGGCATCGCCGCTGCGCAGACCGGGCGGGTACTTCCCCGCCGTCAGGGGTACGCCGACCTGCGCCTGGTCGCTCTCCAGTGGCGGGTTCTTGCGCAGCAGGTCGGCCTGGAGCAGCTGGCCGGGATAGATGGTCTGGCGCGCGTAGAGCTTGTCGACGATCTGGTCGGCCTGGTCGACCGGGATGGCGCCCAGGCCGTCTCCGGAGACGTTGCGCGACTCGAGCATGTCGGCGGTGATCTTCTGCCCCGACGAGATCTGTTGGGAGACCACGAGGACGGGCTCGCGGGAGTCCATCCGCACGGCCAGCAGGCCTGCCAGGGCGGCGCCGCCGACGATGAGCAGGACGGCGAGCGCGGTCAGCGCCGGGCGACGGCGCTTGGGCGGGGCGGGGACCGATGGTCGCAGCGACGACCCTCCGCGAGGGGTCCGGGCGGACCGCGTCTTCCTCCCCGGGACCGGTGCGGCGTTCCTGCCGCGGGTTTGGTCGGTCGTCTGGGACATGCGAGGCGCTCCCATGAAGTCGAAGGGCAGAACGAGTGGGCACGGCATCTCGACTCCGCCCCTGTGACGTTCTTCCCCCTGCGGAGAAGGACCAAACAGACTCCTGCCCCCAAGTCGTTCGCAAGCCATATTTCGCGATTACGCCTTAGCCTCGTCCGCATGCGGCTGCTCGTGACGATCGAGACGGCCCCGAGACAACAAGCAGGACAGAACGACGACTCGGGGCACGACGTGGTGCTCGACTACGCCCCGGAGACCCGAGTCGGTGACCTCGCCTCCGCACTGAGCCACTCCGGCCAGGACGTGCCTGCCAATGTCGTCGCGCTACCGGGGGCAGCCAGCGTGCCGACGCTGACCGGGCCGGTCGAGCTGTACCTCGGCGACGCGGTCCTCGATCCAGCCCTGTTCATCGACCAGAGCCCGATCCGGCACGGGGTCGTGCTGGGCCTGGGTTGCCCGTCCTCCCAGCGCGGACCCGAGCCCCGCGGACTGGTCGAGGTCCGGATCTCCTCGGGCCCGGGCGCCGGCCACGTCCACCGCCTCGGCATCGGCCGCGCCACTCTCGGCCACGGCCGGCACTGCACGATCCGGGTTCCCGAGCTGGCCGACGATCCCCAGCTCGCCGACGTCGAGGAGGTGTTGGTCCTCGATGTGGCTGCTGACGAATCGGTCACCATCACGCCCGACGACGCGGTGATCGGCCAGGACATGCCGGTGCCGCTGCGCCGCGAACCCGTGACCGCGCCGATCGTGCTCGAGGCAAGCTCGATCAGCGAGGAGCGGAGGCGTCGGTTCCTCCGGCGTCGCAAGGTCGTCAAGGAGTTCCAGCTCGGTGACCGGATCGACCCGGCGACCGCCGTACCACTGGTGACCCTGGACCGCCGGGTGGTGGCCGGCGCGACGCCCTGGGAACCCGACCAGACCCTCGGGGTCGGTCCCCTGCTGCTCGACCGGGTCGAGATCAGCGAGCCGGACGCGTCACTGAGTCCGAGCCCGTCGGGTCCGACGCTCGACTACAACCGACCGCCGCGACTGCACCCGGCCGCGCAGCCCAACGAGTTCAGCCTGCCGCAGGAGCCTCGTCGTCCCGACAAGATGCCGTTCCCGATGGCGATGATGCTGATGCCGGTGATGATGAGCGGCGTCACCTACTTCATCTCGCACACCTGGTACTCCCTCCTGTTCGCCCTCGGCATGCCGATGATGATGGTCGCGAACGCCACCGGATCCCGGCGCCAGGCGAAGAAGAGGTACGACGAGCAGGTCGACGAATACCGCAAGCGGCGGGTCAACATCGAGACGGCGGCGGTCACCTCGCTGGTGGGCGAACGGGGTTCGCGGCGACACAACTTCCCGGACCCGGCGACGGTGCTGCTCTTCGCGACCGGACCGCGGGCCCGCCTCTGGGAGCGGCGGCCGTGGGACCGCGACTTCCTGCACCTGCGCATCGGCACCAGCGACCTCCCCTCCGACGTCACCATCAAGGACCCGACGCGCGACACCCATGAGGGTCCGTTGCTGTGGACGGCACCCGACGTTCCCGTCACGATCCCGGTCCGCGAGGCCGGCGTGGTCGGCATCGCGGGGGCGCCCGAGGAGTGCCGCACCGTGGCGATGTGGGCGGTCGCGCAGGTCACGGCGTTGCACAGCCCGTCGGACGCGGTCGTCGGCGTGCTGCTCGGGAGCAGCCCGAGCCGCGACTGGGACTGGGTGAAGTGGCTCCCCCACGCCCGCAACGACGAGGGACACCCGCGCCCGGTGCGGATCGCGACCGACGACGACAACCGCTCCGCGATGATCTCCGAGCTGATGAGCGAGCTCGAGGCCCGCCGCGAGCTCGACGAGAAGCAGGTCGCCGGAATGACCCGCTGGATCGTCGTGCTCGACGGGGCACGGCAGATCCGCATGAACACAGGCATGGTCTCGCTGCTCAAGGACGGCCCGCGCGTGGGCCTCTTCTTCATCTGCCTCGACCGCACCGTCCGCGAGCTGCCGGAGGAGTGCCGCACCGTCGCGGCGTTCGAGAACGGCCAGCTCAACCTCGAGACCAACGAGCAACGGCACGTCGATGCCATCCGACCCGACATCGTCAGCGGTCTCTGGCTCGAGCGACTGGCGCGGGCACTGGCGCCGATCCGCGACGTCTCGACCGAGGACCTCGCCTCCGCACTCCCGGCCGCTAGCCGCCTCCTCGACGTGCTCGGGCTGCACGAGCCCGACGCCGGCAAGCTGGTACGCCGCTGGCAGGGCGGCGGCCGCACCACCAAGGCCGTGATCGGGGAGTCGACCGACGGCCTGTTCCAGATCGACATCCGTGCCGACGGCCCGCACGGTCTGGTTGCCGGTACGACCGGCTCCGGCAAGTCCGAGCTCCTCCAGACGCTGATCGCCTCGTTGGCGATCGGCAACCGGCCCGACGAGTTCAACTTCGTGCTCGTCGACTACAAGGGCGGCGCCGCGTTCAAGGACTGCAACCACCTGCCCCACACGGTCGGCATGGTCACCGACCTCGACGGCCACCTGACCACCCGGGCGCTGGAGTCGCTCGGAGCCGAGCTGCGCCGCCGCGAGCACCAGCTGGCCGATGCCGACGCCAAGGACATCGAGGACTACCTGGCCGGCCGGCAGCCGGACGAGGAGCCGATGCCGCGGCTGCTGATCGTGATCGACGAGTTCGCGGCGCTGGCCTCCGAGCTGCCCGATTTCGTGACCGGCCTCGTCGACGTGGCCAGGCGGGGTCGCTCGCTCGGCGTACACCTGATCCTGGCGACGCAGCGCCCGGCCGGCGTGGTGAGCGCGGAGATCAAGTCCAACACCAACCTGCGCATCGCCCTGAGAGTGACCGACGCCGGCGACTCCGACGACGTGATCGAGTCCCAGGCCGCCGCACAGATCCCGAAGGTGTTCCCCGGCCGTGCCTACGCCCGGCTCGGCCACTCCTCGTTGACCCCGTTCCAGAGCTCCCGCGTCGGCGGCCGTCCCGGCGGCGGAGCCGGCGCGAGCGTGCGCATCGCCGACCTGGACTGGGGGGACCTGCCGTTGCTGGGCCGGATTGCCGGTCCGGCCGACGACCACGAGGACGACGTCAGCATCCCGACCGACCTGGCCTCTCTTGTCGCTGCCATCAACGGTGCCAACGCCGAGCTCGGTCTCCCGGAGATGCGCAAGCCCTGGTTGCCTCAGCTCCCGGAGAGGCTCGGCGTGGATGAGTTGACCCAACCGCAGCGCACGTCGGTTGAGCTTGTCGAAACCAAGGCCGACTCGATCCAACCCATCCCCTTCGGCCTCGCCGATCTCCCGCGTCAGCAGCAGCAGGTCGTCGAGTCGTGGGATCTGGTGAACGGGTCACACCTGATGATCGCCGGCCAGTCCCGGTCGGGCCGGAGCAACAGCCTGCGCGTGCTGGCCGGTGGCATCGCCCGGCTGTGCTCTCCGGAGGACGTGCACCTCTACGGCATCGACGCCGGCAACAACGCCCTGCTGCCACTGATGGCCCTCCCCCACGTCGGCGCGGTGGTGACGCGGACCCAGACCGACCGGATGTACCGACTCGTCGCGTTCCTCCAGAAGGAGCTGGCCAACCGGCAGCAGGCGCTGGCCGAGCGCGGGTTCGCCGACATCGGCGAACAGCGGTCGGGGGTGCCGGCCGACGAGCGGTTGCCCTATCTCGTCGTACTCCTGGACCGCTGGGAGGGCTTCGTCCAGGCCTTCGAGTCCGTGGATGGCGGCGTACTTCTCGAACGCATCACCGCGATCCTCCAGGAGGGCGCCGGCGTGGGCATCCGGATGGTGATGACGGCCGACCGCAGCGGTCTCGTCGGGCGCATCAGCACCCTCATCGAGGACCGGATCGCGCTGTCGATGAGCGACCCCGGCGACTTCTCCAACATCGGCATCCCTGCACGCGAGGTGCCGGTCTCGATGCCCCCGGGCCGCGCCTTCCGCGCCGGCGAACGCCCACGCGAGGTGCAGTGGGGGCTGCTCGACGTCAGCGGCGTCGGTACCGACCAGGTGCGGGTGCTGCAGGAGATCGGGCGCGAGGCGGGCGAGCGGTACGCCGACCTCCCACGATCGCGTCGGCCGCAACGCGTCGACGACCTGCCCGCCGCGATCTCGGCCCGCGAGGCGCGCGACCTCGAACCGGCCAGCGCGAGCCGCGTGTTCGTGCCCGTCGGCGTCGGTGGCGACAGCCTGGCCCTCCAGGGCTTCGACCCCGAGATCGGCGGCAACGGCTTCATGATCACCGGCCCGCCACGGTCGGGGAAGAGCACCGCGCTGCACTTCATGCTGTCGCAGCCGCGGCGGGGGGCGGTGACGGCGTTCGTCCCGCGCCGGTCTCCGCTGTTGGTGGACACCCCCCGCGGGGTCACCGTCTTCAACGGCACCGAGCCGATCGACCAGATAGTCGCCCACCTCGACAAGGCCCGTGGCGACCAGGTCATCGCGGTCGAGGACTTCGAGGTGATCGGCAGCGACAGCCCCCTTGGACAGCTGCTCGCCGAGCGCTTCGCGCGGATGCGTGACACGGGCAGCACGATGATCATCACCGGCGGCATCGACGACATGCTCACCGTCTACCGCGGCCTGCCCAACGAGATGAAGCGCGGACGCAGCGGGCTCGTGCTCGCCCCCCGTGCCTCGAACGACGGCGACGTACTCAACGTCCGGCTGCCGCGCTCGGCTTCAGGAGCGATGCCGGTCGGCCGCGGCGTACTCGCCAGCCCGCTCGGCTGGACCTGGGTCCAGGTGCCCCGGCTGTAGCTGCGCGGGCTTTGCCCGGCTGTAACGCGGTGTTATGGGCGCTGAGTGCGCCGTACTCCGCATGTTCAGCGTCCATAACTCCGCGTTACATGGGGCCGTCGGTCCGAGCGTCCGGGCAAGCCGAAGGGGGAGGGTCCTGGTGGGACCCTCCCCCTTCGTCTTCTGCGATGGAGCGCGTCAGCGGGGGGACTGCAGCGGCGTGAGCTGCGGGTGCTGGTCGGCTTCCTTGGCACCCTCGGCCATCTTGTTGTGCTGGAAGGCGACGTCGCTGCCGGCGGTGGCGATCGCCTGGCAGAGCTTGGTCAGCGACGGCTTGAAGCCGTTTTGCCAGGCGTCGTTGAACTCGTGGGCACCCTTGCTCCGCCACTCCTCGTTGGCCTGCGTGAGCCGGCTGTCGAGCTGGTTGATCATGGTGTCCGCTTCCTGCATGGAGTTCTTGAGCTGGTCATACAGAGCCGCAAGATCCGGGATGTTTGCTCCGACTGCCATGAGTCGAGCCTCCTTCGAGTTGTCCGGCCCCCAACGGTGTTGCGTCGAAGGATCCGAGTGGTTTCCCTGGGTGCTGTGATGGGCGGAAGTCTTCCTCCCTGACCGACTACCTACCTTGCGAACGAGAGCCCCAAACCTGTTCGTCCGAAATTTCGTCGGAGGCCACGTCCTCGTTTGGGGTTCCCGCCATGGGGGAAGGTGAGGACGACAGCACGACGAAATCGAGCACAACCCGGCGCGGGGAGGCAGGTCATGGCGGGCGACGAGGCCGAAGAGGAAGAGACCAACTTCTACCTCCTCACGCTCCAGCGGTGCCGGGACTCGTTGATCCCGGGCGCCCGCGACACTGTGTACTCCGGGCAGGGCGACCCCGGTTCGAGCATCGCCAGCAAGATCAACGGCGGGGGCTGGGAGTGCGACAAGGCCACCGACTGGGTCACCGAACTCCTCGAGCACACGCGCACGGTGATACCCGCGTTCGACGACGCCATCTCCGACGTCGGCTCCGCGATCTCGGCCGAGCGCGCCGCCCACGGGGGCAAGGACACCGTGCCGAAGGGTCATCCGCACGGACTCGCCTGGAGCCGCACCTGGCACAACATCCAGCGCATGGGCGCGTACTGAGCGAGCTGATCAGTCGATGCAGTCGGCGCAGGTCCCGAACACCGTCAGGTGACCGTAGTCGGGGCTGAAGCCGTGCCTTGCCGCCAGCTCCCCCAGCGCCGCTTCCATCTCCGGACGGCCGATGCTGATCAGCTTCCGGCAGTTGCGGCACACCAGGTGGGCGTGCTCGTGGCCGGTGGCAGAGTGGTACGTCGGCGCCCGGTCGCTGATGTGCGTGTGCCGGATCAGGCCGAGCTCGTTGAGCAGCTCGAGGGTCCGGTACACCGTCGAGAGGTTGATCGACACCGAGTGGGTCCGCACCTCGGCGTACACCTCGTCAGGCGTCGCGTGACCCAGCGACTCCACCGCTGCGAGCACCAGTTCGCGCTGCGGTGTGAGCCGGTGTCCGCTCGCACGCAACCGCTGCTGCCAGTCTTCGGTGCTGCCTCCGGCTGTTGAGCTTGTCGAAACCACGGCTCCGCCTACTGCCTCTTGAGCTGGGCGTGGGTGTGCGGCTGCAGCTCCTGACCCATCGCCGCCATGTCGAAGGCGTAGAGCAGGTCGCCGTCGACGTAGCCGTAGAGACGCCTGCCGCCGACGTACTCCTTGGCGGTGGCGGTGCGTACGACGGCATCGGTCGTGATCTCGAAGCGTGGCTGCTCGGAGTGGATCTCGCCGTACCACGTCTCGACGAAGCCGGTGTTGTGGGCCAGCACGACCTCGAGGCCGCCGTCTTCCTGCGGGCGCAGGAAGCCGGTCTCCTGTGCGGCCTCGCGAACGTGGTTGCCCTGCTCGTCGACGATCCACGCGCGGGCCAGGTAGTGGATGAACGGTCGACCGTCCTGCTGGAAGATCAGCTCCTGGCCGAACTGGAACGGCTCGATCGTCGGGTACTCCCCGTGCCCGTTGCCCGCCCAGGTTCCCAGCAGCCACGCCAGCCGGGCGATGTTCGGGTGCATGTTGTCGGGGATCTCGAACGGCATCCGGTTCAACGCTCCCTGCTGCTTGTCGCGGTGTCGGTCGGGTCCATGTTGCTTCTCATGCGGCGCAGGCCGAGCAGGGCGATCAGTCCGACACCCAGAACGGTCGCGGCCAGCACCACGACGAAGAAGGCTTCCATGAGGGGAGTCTAGGGTCGAGGGATGCGTCAACTCGTGATCAAGTGCACCGCCGGGGCCGGAGAACCGGAGCGGTGCAACCAGGCCTTCACCGTGGCTGCGTCCGCGGTCGCAGCCGGCGCCCGGGTCTCCCTGTGGCTGACCGGTGACGCCGCGTGGTTCGCCGTACCGGGTCGCGCGGAGGAGTTCGAGCTCGACCTCGCCACCCCGCTGGCCGAGCTCCGCGACACCGTCCTGACGGGCGGGACACTCACGGTCTGCAGCCAGTGCGCGGCCCGCCGAGGCCTGGTCGCCGGCGATCTCCTGCCCGACGCCCGCATCGCCGGCGCAGCGGTCTTCACCGAGGAAGCCCTCGCCGACGACGCCCAGGCTCTCGTCTACTGACCGCTACCGGTCATACGGGTAGGCCCGCTCGACCTTGCCGTCCAGAGTCGTCGCGAGGTACCCCGACTCCTGGAACTGGTTGGTCACGTGGATGTCCACGCTCGGGACCTCGTCGATCCGCCGGATGAACCGGATGATCACGTAGGCCTGCGACGGGGCCTCCACGTTCAGCGTCCTTCGGGCACGCGCGACGTTGCGCACCAGCGCCGGGATGTCGAGCCGGTTCGTGTCGACGACGGCCGATCCCGGGAAGGTGGCGCGTACGCCGCCGAAGTTGGTCCAGCCAGAGTCGTTGCGGAACAGCCAACCCGCCTGGCGCGCCTTTCCGGGCACCGGGACGTTCACGATGACGTAGTCGCCGTAGAAGGTGATGTCCACGACCCTGCTGGTCCCGAACTTGCTCCGGTAGGTGGCCAGGAAGTCCTGGATGCCGGCCTGGTTCAGCTTGTACTTCGGGACCTCGGGCGGCTCCGGTTGTGGGTCGTCCGGGTCAGCCGCACCAGGCTCCTCGGGACCGGGAGCAGCCGGTGCACCAGGGGAGGCGCTCGGACTGTCCTCCGAAGCGCGGAAGCCGATGACAGCAGCGACCGCCGCCACGATCACGGCGATACCAACGACCAGGAGCAGGATGATGAGAGTCCGTTTTGGATTCGTCGCCGTGGCGCCCGCTCGCGACTTCGGTTTGAACCTGCTCCACGGCGCAGCGGGTGGGGCGTCAACACCGTCGACAGGAGCCGTCGCCGGGGCCAGCGCAGCCTCGAGCTGGTCGAGGTCGCGGCTCATCAGGTCCAGCTCGGCCATGCTCTGCGCCGAGCGCACGTTGCCGAGCCGGATGTCACGGTCGGCAGCACCGATCCGGCCCTCGTCGTACACCTTCTTGATCCGCGCGGCGACCTGGTCGCGGTCATTGTCCGCAGGCGGTCGCTGGAGGTCATCCACGCCAGAACAGTAGGGCCTTGCCCACCCCTGGACCGTCTGATCGGTCGATCAGGCGATCTGGTCGCTGCGACGCCACCGAGCGGCCCGTGCCCCCGAGAGGGGCGATAGCGTCCCCTTTCATGGGAGACCTGCTGATCACGGTGGCGCCGACGGGTGCCGAGACCACCAAGGACGCCTGCCCCCAGCTGCCGACGACGCTGCAGGAGCTCGTCGAAACCGCAAAGCGCTGCGAGGCAGCCGGCGCTGCCATGATCCACGTGCACATTCGCGACGGCGAGCACCGGCCGACGCTGGACCAGGGACGACTCAAGGACACGGTCGCGGCCCTCAAGCAGGACACCGACCTGGTCGTCCAGCTCTCCACGGGCGGATCGGTGCACGACCCGCTCGACGACCGGCTGAAGGTGCTCGACGCTGCCCCCGACTCGTGCAGCCTGACCATGGGCACCACCAACTTCGGGGACGACGTCTTCCTGAACCCCTGGCCGTTCGTGAGCGACCTCTACCAGCTCAGCCAGGAGCGCGAGGTCGTGCCGGAGTTCGAGCTGTTCGACCTCGGCCACGTGGCGGCCCTGCACCGGCTGCTCGCGAAATACGGCCTCCCGTACGGCGGAAAGGTGCACGTCGACCTCGTCATGGGAGTGCCTGGCGGGATGCCGGGGACGGCCGATGCCCTCGTCGCCGCGGTCGGCGCGCTGCCCGACGAAACCACGAGCTGGTCGGCCACCGGGATCGGCCGCACGACCCTGCCCGTTGCGCTCGCCTCGTTGTCCAAGGGCGGGCACCTGCGGGTCGGCATGGAGGACGTGCTCACGCTGTCCCGCGGCGTCCCGGTGGAGCACAACGAGCAACTCGTCTCGCGAGCCGCCGAGCTGGGCCGGCTCGCCCAGCGCACGCCGATGAGCACCGACGAGGCGCGCGCCCTGCTCGGGATGGGGTGACCACGCAGTGCGCGCAGTCCTCCAACGGGTCAGCTCCGCCTCCGTCACCGTGGACGGCGAGGTGGTGGGGCGCATCGACGAGCCCGGGCTCGTCGTACTCCTGGGCGTGACGCACGACGACGGTCCCGACCAGGTGGCGTGGATGGTCCGCAAGGTCCGCGACCTGCGGATCATGCGTGACGAGAGATCGGTGGCCGACCTGGGCGCTCCGGTCCTGGTGGTCAGCCAGTTCACCTTGTACGGCGATGCGCGGAAAGGCCGCCGACCGACGTGGCTGGCCGCGGCGCCGGGTGAGGTGTCCGAACCGCTCTACGAAGCAGTCTGTGCCGAGCTCGCCGAAGCCGGAACCCACGTCGAGAAGGGGGTGTTCGGCGCCGAGATGCAGGTGGCGCTCGTCAACGACGGTCCGATCACGATGGTGCTCGACACCGCAGGCTAGTTCGCGCGCCCGAGCTGGATCTCGCTGATCGCGGTCGTGTTGCGCGGCCCCCTCTTCACCGCGAGGATCTCGAGCTCGACCTCGTCGGCCTCGGTCCTCGGTACCCGCAACAGGTGGAGGCTGCGGTCACTCGTGGAGCCGTCCATCTTCTGCTCGACGACCGTGTCGCCGATCGTCCAGCGCACCCTGGTGACCCGGTTGTTCTCGGCAAAGCGATCGTCGCCGGTCGAGGGGTCGGTCTTGGCGTAGCCGGGGATCAGGCCCACCTCGCCGATCGCGGCCTTCTCCGGCAGCGTGAGTGTGATCGACTTCCCGTTGGCGGCGCCGCCACAGCGCCAGGTCGTGTCGGCGATGCCGTCGGTGAGGTTGGCCGCGACGTATGTGACCTCCTCGCCGCTCGCGTCCTGTCCGGGTGGTGAGGTGCACGATGCCTTCGCCTCGACGTCCGCGATGCGCTGGACCTTGCCGTCCCAGGCGCCCTTGCCCGGTGCCTGGGAGGAGACCGGCTGACGCACCTTGCCCGAGCCGCCCTCGCTCATCACCACGCCGGCTTCCTTGCCCGAGCCGCCCTCCTCGCCCACCTTCCCGGAGAAGGCGCGCCCCACGGCGTACGCGCCCAGGATCAGGAGGAGGGCCAGCAGCGTGAGGAGCAGCGGCACGAACCACGGCGAGTCAGTGACCTTCTCGAAGATCGTGGGCTCGTCTTCGTAGGCCTCGGTCCGATGCGTCCCGACGACCAGACGGCCGCGTCGCTCTGGCAGTTCACCGGTGCCCGCGGCTTCGCGTTCGGGTTCGTCGCTGGGTTGTGGACCCTCGCTCTGCGCCTCCAGGGCTCGCTCGTAGGCCGCCCGGTAGGCAGCTGCGAACTCCTCCGGAACCTCAGGGGGCAGGGAGCCCGGTGGGGTCGATCCAGACACGGTTGTGAGCCTATCCGGGAGCCGAGGTGCTGGTGTGGCCCCTCCGCGTGACTGGACTCACCTGGTCAGGCGATAGAGGAGAGCACCGAGCAGGGCGCCCGCGGTGTTGGCGAAGATGTCGTTGAGGCTGGCGTCGCGACCGGGCAGGAGCAGCCCCTGCACGAGCTCGACCGTGGCCGCGCCGACGAACACGTACGCCGTCCATTCCTGCCAGCGCAGCCGGGGCCAGACGATCGAGCCGAGGAAGGACACCGGGGCGACGATGAGGATGTTGAGCAAGACCTCGACCCGCGAGAAAGTGACCAGGCCATCAGGCAGGAAGACCCGCAACGCCTCGTCGAGATGCGTCACGGACGCGGTCTGGAACTGCGAGGTCGGCGAGAGCAGCACCACCGCCAGCACCACGGCATAGCCGATCAGGAGGATGCGTGCTCGCCCTGCGAGCCCCGCCCCCCGTGGCGTCGTGTGCTGCCGTTGCTCAGTCACTGCGCCTCAGTGTGACCGGTGCCGGCCCACGAACCCCAACTGACCGGTCACTGGTCTGGACATGCAACAGCGCCCGGCCACGGGTAGATCCGGTGCCGGGCGCTGTTTTGCCAGTCAGACGGAGACGGCGACTTCCTGGATCGCGCCGACCTCCGCGGTCACCTTGGTGTCGACCGGCGTGATGCGAGGCGCCAGCGTGCGTAGCGTCCACTCCCCCGGCCCGGCGAAGAACCGGAAGTGACCGGTCGCCGACGTCGGGACCTCGGCGGTGAACTCACCGGTGCGGTCGAGCAGCCGGACGTAGGCGTTGCCCACCGGGTCGCTCTGCCCGCTCGAGGTGGCGTGCACGACCTGGCCCTGGATGATGGCCTCCTTGGCGACGTCGATGCCGTCCAGCGAGAGACCGCCCTCAGTGGCTCCGCACATCAGGCCTCACCAGCCTCGTCGCCGAGGACCACGGGGACGCCGACCAGCGAGCCGTACTCGGTCCAGGAACCGTCGTAGTTCTTGACGTTCTGCTGGCCGAGGAGCTCCTTGATGACGAACCAGGTGTGGCTGGAGCGCTCGCCGATGCGGCAGTAGGCGATCGTGTCCTTGTCCCAGTCGACGCCGGCCTCGGTGTAGATCTCCTTCAGCTCGTCGTCGGAGCGGAAGGTGCCGTCGTCGTTGGCCGCCTTGCTCCACGGCACGTTGGCCGCGGTCGGGATGTGGCCGGCCCGCTGGGCCTGCTCCTGCGGGAGGTGGGCCGGGGCGAGCAGGCGGCCGGCGTACTCGTCGGGACTACGTACGTCGATCAGGTTCTTCACGCCGATCGCCTCGACGGTCTCGTCGCGGTACGCACGAATCGACTTGTCCTGGTCCTGTGCGGTGTAGGAGGTCTTCTCGCGCGTGGGCGTCTCGTCGGTCAGCTCGCGGCTGTCGAGCTCCCACTTCTTGCGGCCGCCGTCGAGGAGCTTGACGTCCTCGTGGCCGTAGAGCTTGAAGTACCAGTAGGCGTAGGCGGCGAACCAGTTGTTGTTGCCGCCGTAGAGGACCACAGTGTGGTCGTTGCCCACGCCACGGTCGGAGAGCAGAGCCTCGAACTGCTCCTTGCTGACGAAGTCACGACGGACCTGGTCCTGGAGGTCGGTGGTCCAGTCGAGCTTGATGGCCCCCCGGATGTGGCCCTTGTCGTAGGAGGTGGTGTCCTCGTCGACCTCGACCAGCACGATGCTGTCGTCGTCGAGGTGCTCCTCCACCCAGTCAGCTGTGACCAGTGCGGTTTCGCGGCTCATGTTGTGCCTCTTCTTCCTTGTGTTCGGGACTCGGTTGTTGGTGCTGTTCAGACGTTGCTGTGGACGGGCGTGCTGTTGCGGGCGGGTGCGATGCGGCGGATCAGCAGGTACATCTCGCAGCCCAGGCAGAAGCCGAAGACCGCGTTCAGCAGTGCTGCCGCGAGGGCGAATCCGGTGGCGATCGCGCCAAGGAGCGTCGCGCCGGAGAGGTAACCGACCAGGCCGACCACCGCGAACACGAGGCCGACGCCCTGCGCGAAGCGCGGGGGTTGAGGGTCTTCGAGGTGGGCGGGGGCCGCGAGGCGCGGCCGGACCAGGGTCTTGAAGAGGTACGCCGCCGGCGTGTGCTGGACCCCGAAGGCCACCGCCGTGGCGAACAACGCGGTCTGCACGACGAGCAGCACGATCCCCGTGGTGTCCGGCGCCGTGATCAGGGTGAGCGCCAGCACGACGCTGGTGAGCATCGCGTTGAACTGCGGTCCCCGAGGGTCGATCTGGACCGGACTCGCTGGTCCACTAGATCCATTCGATCCAGTCGATGTGGTCATGGCTCTCCTTGGTGTCCTCGCGGTGCTGTCCCGGGCCCGGGACGCAGACGGGTGCTGCTTCACCGCGAGTTTAGTCGACCAAGTTGATCGACTAAGAGGATGATCGCGGGCGATCCGTCAGGACATTCGACACAGCGACGAGCGCACGCGGCAGTTGTCCACTGCGCGGCGGCGGGTCAGCAAGGTCGAGCTCATGAGGTGAAGCGTAGGCAGGGCGGGGTCTGGGCCATAAAGTTCGTCTCACCATTCGAACACAACGTCCACATCGCGGACGGTTCAGGCGTCAGGTTAGGCTCCGGCGGGTGAAGACAGCGTTCATCACCGGGGTGACCGGCCAGGACGGCTCCTACCTGGCGGAGCTGCTGCTCGACAAGGGGTACGACGTCCACGGGCTTGTACGGCGCTCGTCCACGCTGAACCGCAGCCGCATCGACCACCTGCACCAGCATGCCCGGCTGCACCTGCACTACGGCGACCTGACCGACGGCACGAGCCTGGTCAACTTGGTGCGCAGCATCGAGCCCGACGAGGTCTACAACCTGGGCGCGATGAGCCACGTCAGGGTCTCCTTCGAGATGCCCGACTACACGGCGTCCACGAATGCGATCGGCACCCTCCGGCTCCTCGAGGCGATCCGGGCCGCAGGTCTCGACTGCCGCTTCTACCAGGCCTCGACCTCGGAGATGTTCGGCCAGACCTCACCGCCACAGGACGAGGACTCGAAGTTCCACCCTCGCTCTCCCTATGGCTCCTCGAAGCTGCAGGCCCACTGGGTGACCGTGAACTACCGCGAGGCCTACGGGCTCTTCGCGGTCTCCGGGATCCTGTTCAACCACGAGTCCCCGCGTCGTGGCGAGAACTTCGTCACGCGCAAGATCACCAAGGCCGTTGCCGCGATCGACGCCGGCATCGAGGACCACGTGATGCTCGGCAACCTCGACGCGGTCCGCGACTGGGGCTTCGCGCCCGAGTACGTCGAGGGCATGTGGCGGATGCTCCAGCAGGACGAGCCTGACGACTTCGTCCTCGCCACCGGCGAGGGTCACTCGGTCCGGGAGTTCTGCGAGGCGGCATTCGCCCACGCCGGACTCAACTGGGAGGACCACGTCCGGTTCGACGACAGCTTCATCAGACCAGCCGAGGTCGACGCGCTGGTCGGCAACGCCTCGAAGGCACACCGCGAGCTGGGCTGGAAGGCGCACACGACTGCGCTGGACCTCGCCCGGCTGATGGTCGACGCCGACCTCGAGGAGATCAAGCGGTTCCTGCGCCGCTGAGGTTGTCAGGCCGCGGTGGTGGCACCCGACCCTGTGTGACAGAGGTCACTCGGTCGGAGAGGTTCGGTCCGACGCCGCACCAAGCGCGGCCAGGACCTGCTGCTTCGTCGGCGCCCCGGTTGCCCGGGTGACCTCCTGGCCGTGCTCGCCGAGCACGAGGGTCGTGGGGGTGCGCAGGATCCCGAGGCGGCGTACGACGTCGAGGTGCTGCTCCGCGTCGACCTCGATGTGGACGACGCCGGGCGTGGCCGACGCGACGTCACCGAGGATCCGGCGCGTGGCCCGGCAGGGGGCGCAGAACGCCGAGGAGAACTGGAGGAGCGTCGCCTGCTCGCCGAGGTCGGCTGCCCAGGGCGTGCCCCCGAGGAGCGACTCGGGAGCGGGGACTGCCGCTTGTCCGGAGTCGGCGGGCACCTCGGCTCCGTGCACCTTGTGGGTCCCGCGGAAGCGCCCGTCGGTCAGAGCACGCACCGCGCCGAAGGCCAGTGCGCCGCCGACGGCGACGAGGAGGACGTAGATACCTGTGCTCACGTGTGGGTCAACGACGAATCGGACGAAAGGCTTCCCGTCTACCGAAGTGGTCAGCCGCCGGCGAAGGGCGGGAGGAACTCGACGGTGTCGCCGGGCTGGACCACGACCGAGGTCTGATCCTCCGTCGTCACGGGGCGGTCGCCCACCATCAGCGAGCAGCAGGAGATCACTTCAGCGAAGCGTGCGGAGTCCGAGTGCGCCTCGCGGGCACGACTCACGAGCTCCGCGAGCGTCACCGGACCGGCCACCTCCAGAGCGTCGGTATCGGTGCCGGCAGCGGCCTTGGCAGAGGCCCAGTAGCGCAGCGTGACGTATCCAACGTTCGTTTCACGGTCCGTGGAGGTCGTCACGTTCGTTATCCTTACGCATCTGTGGTGGGGAAGTGCATCAGCGTAGATGAGCTCCCGACCGACGCAAGGCACTCACCCAGGAGGTGCCATGGGCACCGTGCTCCTGCTCACCAGAGCGCTGCAGGCCTCAGCCGAGGTCCTGCCCGGGCTCGCCCTCCTCACCCACCAGGTGAAGATCCTTCCCGCCGAGGGAAGCGCGCTTCTCGAGGCCCCTGACCACGACGTGCTGTTGGTCGACGGCCGTCGTGAGCTCGCCCAGTCGCGCGACCTGTGCCGGCTGATCCGGACCACGGGGTCCGACCAGCCGGTCGTGCTGATCGTCACGGAAGGCGGGCTGGCCGTCGTCGCCGCCGACTGGGGCATCGACGACGTCATCCTCGAGACGGCAGGGCCGGCCGAGATCGACGCCCGCATCCGGGTCGCGATCGGCAGGCAGGCCGCGCGCAGCAACAACTCCGACCCCGACTCGCACATCATCCGCTCCGGCGAGGTGGTGGTGGACGAGGCGACGTACACAGCCAAGCTCAGCGGCCGCGTGCTCGACCTCACCTTCAAGGAGTTCGAGCTCCTCAAGTACCTCGCCCAGCATCCAGGTCGGGTCTTCACCCGCGACCAGCTGCTTCAGGAGGTCTGGGGCTACGACTACTTCGGCGGCACCCGCACGGTCGACGTGCACGTCCGCCGCCTTCGGGCCAAGCTCGGCACCGACAACGAGGCGCTGATCGGCACCGTGCGCAACGTCGGCTACCGGTTCGTGCTGCCCCAGCGTGACCAGCCGGCTCCTCCGGTCGATGAGCGACCTACCGAGGAGAACGCCTCCGAGTCGTCCAAGGACGCCGCTTCCAGCCCTTCCTCGCGGTCCACCTCCCGCTGACGCGGCGGGCCCTTCGTGGCATAGCCTCCTGCCATGGTGCAGATCGACCGGATCAGCGCGGACGACTTCGACTGGTCGGCCGAGGACGGCCCGGCCGCGGAGGTACGCCGCGTCGCGCGCGCCTCGACCGCCAACGACGGCGCCACGACACTCAACGAGCAGGCCGTGCTGCAGCTGAAGAACCGGGGCCTGCGTGACGCCGACCTCTGGGTCGGAGGTGGCGGTTTCGCCCTGCGTCACGGGGACATCCTCGACCTGGCGGTCCATCCCGAGTCACGTCGCCAGGGGGTCGGCACCGCCCTGGCGACCGAGGCCCTCCCCGCCGGCCGCAAGGTCGAGGCGTGGTCGCACGCCGATCACCCCGGGGCCGAGGCCCTGGCCAAGAAGTTCGGGATCCCCCGCGAGCGTGAGCTCAAGATCATGCGGAAGTCGCTGCTCGACGACCTCGGGGAGGTCAAGGTGCCCGACGGGATCACGATCCGGGGCTTCCAGCCGCTCGACGAGCCGGCGCTGCTCGAGGTGAACGCGAGCGCGTTCGCGCACCACCCCGAGCAGGGGCACATGACGCACGAGGACTTCCGGGAGCGCACCAGCGAGTCGTGGTTCGACCCGGCCGGCCTGCTGCTCGCCGTACCCGACCCAGCAAGCGTGAGCGGTGACGGGCCCTCGCTCCTCGGGTTCCACTGGACCAAGGTGCACACCGACGAGGACCCGCCGTACGGCGAGGTCTACGTGGTCGCGGTCAACCCGAAGGCGGCCGGACGTGGTCTCGGCACCGTGCTGACCATTGCGGGCCTGCAGCACCTCAAGGACCAGGGCCTGGAGACGGTGCTGCTCTACGTCGACGGCGACAACGACCCCGCGATCGCCGTCTACTCGGGCCAGGGCTTCGAGGTCGAACGCACCGAGGCGCAGTACCGCGGCACCTCGAACCCCTAGGCGAGCGCGCGACGCAGGCGGTCCGCCATCTCCCGGTTGTAGGACACCGCCTCGCGGCCAGCACCGACGAGGTGCGCGAAGCCGTGGATCATCGAGGGATACCTGACCCTCGTCACCTCGACTCCGTTGTCCGCGAGCAAGGTGGCGAGCGCCTCGCCCTCGTCACGCAGCGGGTCGTAGCCCGCCGTCACGATGTGGGCTGGCGCGATCCCAGCGGGAAACTCCGTTCGACGGATCGGGGACGCGTCGGGATGCCCCTTGTCCGCGTCGGGCGTGAAGTAGGCCTCCTCCGCGCCGTTCATGAAGACCTCGGTCAGCACGAAGCCCTTGCCGAAGAGTCGACGGCTCTCGGTGCGCTCCACGAAGTCCGCGCCCGGATAGATCAGCAGCTGGAAGGCCAACGGCAGGCCCTTCTCGGCCGCCCAGATGGCGGTCGAGAGCGACAGCGACCCTCCGGCCGAGTCTCCGCCCACCGCAAGCCGTGTCGGGTCGGCGTTGACCTCCTCGGCGTGGTCGACGAGCCAGCGGTACGCGGCCTGGCAGTCCTCGACGGCCGCGGGGAACTTGTGCTCGGGCGCGAGTCGGTAGTCGATCGCGAGCACCTGTACCCCCGAGGTCTCGGCCAGGAAACGGCAAGCGGGATCGTGGCTCTCGAGGTCGCCGTACATCCAGCCACCTCCGTGGAGGTAGAGCAACGTCGGCGCGGGGTCGGCACCCGTGCGCTCCGTCGGGATGTACAGACGAGCCCGCAGTGGCCCCTCGGCACCGTCCACCTCGAGCTCGCGGAGTGCGCCGATCGGTTGCCGGCCGCCGACGAGGATCTGCTGGCGCCGCAGCTCAGCGCGGGCGTGCTTGAGGGGTAGCTCCTCCGCCGCGGGCACCCGGGCCAGCTTCTTGAGGCGGAGCATCAGCTGCAGCTCCGGCGAGAGCTCCTGCCCGTCGATCACGACCGCTTGGCCGTTCAGAAGTCGCTGGACGCGCACCGGCATTCTCATGGCAGCGCGGATAAGTGTGGACTCGAGGCGGGATCGCAGGTCAGGCACGCGCACAACGTACGTTGCTTCCTGTTCACCTTGCAGTGACAGACTTCACCCATGTCCGACAGCTTCCAGTCCGCAGTCGGGTCCGACACCGAGGAAGGTCCCCTGGACCCGAGCCTTCGCGTCGTGCCCGCGGACATCTTCGACGTGGACCCGCCCTACTCCCCCGAAGAGGTCGAGTTCGCGCCGGGCGAGTTCGAGGACCGCTTCCTCGACCGTGAGCTGTCCTGGCTGCGGTTCAACCAGCGGGTGCTCGAGCTGGCCGAGGACGAGAACCTGCCGTTGCTCGAGAGGGTGCGCTTCCTCGCGATTTTCGCGAGCAACCTCGACGAGTTCTTCATGGTCCGGGTCGCGGGCCTCAAGCGTCGCATCGCTGCGGGCGTGGCGCTCCGGGCGGCCTCGGGCCTGATGCCGCGCGAGGTGCTGGAGCAGATCTGGCGGGAGACCGACGAGCTCACCTCGCGCCACGCCTCGGTCTTCCGGGAAAACATCATCCCGGCCCTCGCCGAGGAGGGCATCGAGCTGGTCCGCTGGGACGAGCTGGACAAAGACGAACAGAGGTCGTGCAAGAAGCTCTTCAAGGAGCGGGTCTTCCCCGTGCTCACGCCACTGGCGGTCGACCCGGCGCACCCCTTCCCCTACATCTCCGGACTCTCGCTCAACCTCGCCGTGCTGGTGCGCAATCCGAAGACCGACAAGGAGCACTTCGCCCGCGTCAAGGTGCCGCCGATCTTCAGCCGCTTCGTGCCGCTCGGCAACCAGCGCTTCGTGCCGCTCGAGGACGTCATCGGCGAGCACCTCAAGCGGCTCTTCCCCGGCATGGAGGTGCTGAACGTCAACACCTTCCGGGTCACGCGCAACGAGGATCTGGAGGTTGAGGAGGACGACGCCGAGAACCTGCTGAAGGCACTCGAGAAGGAGCTCCTGCGTCGACGCTTCGGGCCGCCGGTGCGGCTCGAGGTCGAGGAGACCATCGACGAGCACGTCCTGGAGCTGCTGATCAGCGAGCTCGGGGTCAGTGAGAGCGAGGTGTTCCGGATCCCGGGCCCGCTCGACCTACGTGGACTCCATGACATCGCCGACCTCGATCGCGAAGACCTGAGGTACCCCAACTTCATCCCGGCGACCCACCCGCGGCTGGCCCCGGTCGAGTCAGCGTCGCCTGTCGACGTGTTCAAGGGGCTGGCGCGGGGCGACGTACTGCTGCACCACCCGTACGACTCGTTCAGCACCTCCGTGCAGCGCTTCATCGAGCAGGCCGCCGCCGACCCGCACGTGCTCGCCATCAAGCAGACGCTGTACCGGACCTCGGGTGACTCGCCGATCATCGACGCCCTCGTCGACGCGGCGGAGGCGGGCAAGCAGGTGCTCGTGATCGTTGAGCTCAAGGCCCGCTTCGACGAGCAGGCCAACATCCGGTGGGCGCGCAAGCTCGAGCACTCCGGGTGCCATGTGGTCTACGGGCTGGTCGGTCTGAAGACCCACTGCAAGCTGGCGATGGTGGTGCGCGACGAGCCCGAGGGCATCCGGCGCTACACCCACATCGGCACCGGCAACTACAACCCGAAGACCGCCCGGCACTACGAGGACTTCGGCCTGCTGACCACCGACGAGGCGATCGGCGAGGACGTCGCGCATCTCTTCAACAACCTGAGCGGCTTCTCGCGCAATGCGTCGTACGCCGAACTGCTGGTCGCCCCCGACTCCGTGCGCAGCGGACTGATCGAGGCGATCCACACGGAGATCGAGCACCACAAGGCCGGTCGACCGGCACGCATCCGGATCAAGGCCAACTCGATCGTCGACGAGGCGCTGATCGACGAGCTCTACATGGCGTCCCGCGCCGGCGTACCGATCCAGCTGCTGATCCGCGGGATCTGCGCCGTCCGTCCCGGCGTACCCGGGCTGTCGGAGACCATCCGCGTGCGTTCCATCCTCGGTCGCTATCTCGAGCACAGCCGGATCATGTACTTCGACAACGGCGGCGAGCCCAATGCCTGGATCGGCTCCGCGGACCTGATGCACCGCAACCTCGACCGACGCGTCGAGGTCCTCGTCAAGCTGCCTTCCCAGGCCGAGGTGGGAGAGGTCTCGGACCTGCTCGACCTTGCCTTCGACGAGCACACGGCCGGCTGGGAGCTCGACTCCGACGGCAACTGGACCCAGGCCGCCTCCCCCGACGGCAAGCCCCTCCGAAACCTCCAGGAGCAGCTCATCGCCACCCACCGCCGCCGGAGGATCCGCTGACGGCAGGCCCGGGCGACGGAGAAGCGAACCGCAACCACACGCTCGTTGGGGGCGGTTTCAGCAGGTGGCGAAGAGGACGGGTCCGTCGTACAGCGAGGACAGCACGTAGCCCGTCGACTGCCGGGGCTTCAGGTCGAGGACGACCTGGCTGCCGCTGGCCTTCGACCTGGTCAGCTTGAAGTCGTCAGCGAAGGAGACACCCCGCCCGGGAGCCTCGCCGACGGCGAGAGTCGCACGCGGCCGCAGGTTCTTCTCGGCGCGTTCGGAGTCCTCGAAGTGCGCGACGACACGCAGCGTCCGGCTGGGTCCCATCGCCATGGCCAGCCCCGCCAGTGGGGTGACACCGCCCGCCTTGCGCACCAGCTGATCCCCCTGGTCCTGCGCGCCCTGGTCGGCCCTCGACATGGCGAGGTCGTCGCAGGCGAAGTCACCGGTCCACAGCATCGCGTTGGCGGGGTCGCCGAGCTCGTCGGCGATGTCGGTGACCCCTGACCGGGAGGCCGACGAGTCGCCGTCTCCGGAGGCGACCTTCGCGGCAGACGCGGCATAGGAGGCGCTGTCACTGGTCACGACCAGGCCCTGGTCCTCGAGCAGGGCGATGTACTGCACCTCGGGCGTGAGCGTCGGGTCGAGCTGCGCGACCAGGTCGACACCGCCGTCCCAGACGCCGTCGTCCTCCTTGGGCTTGGTGTAGCCGGCAGCGCGCAGGTTGTCGGCGAGCACGTCGAAGTCGGCACCGTCGGCCACCTTCAGCACCATGGTCGCGCCCTTCTCCCCCTGTGCGTAGGCCTCCCACTGCGCGTTCGCCGGACCGAAGCCGAACCTCTCGTGCATGGCGACCGCGGCCGAGTCGATGCTCGAGGCGGCGGTGAAGTCGCGGTCGTAGGCCTTCTCGATGAAGCCGTCGATGCTCCCGGCGCTCGGGTCGCTGCCGAGACCCGCTGAGACCTCTCGGCGTACGACGCCCCAGTCGGTGAATGCGATGCGCTTCGAAGCGGCCGGCACCGCGTGCAGGGCCTGCTCGAGATCGTTGCGGTCGTGCCGCCTCCAGAAGACCACCCCTGCGACCAGCAGACCGGCCACGAGCACGAGCGCAAGACCGAAGACGAGGAACCTGCGCACGGGCCCGAGGGTAGCCTCCCGCTCGTCATCGAAGCGTGTGAGGATACCGGCCATGGCAGCCCCCAAGCCGGCGAACGGTCCGGATGTCGTTGCCGCCGGCGCCGTGGTCACCCGCAAGGGCCCCCAGGGTCGCGAAGTGCTGCTGGTGCACCGGCCGAAGTACGACGACTGGTCGTTTCCCAAGGGAAAGCAGGATCCGGGCGAGCACGTCACGACGACAGCGACCCGCGAGGTGCTCGAGGAGACCGGGGTGGAGATCCGTCTCGGTCGGCCACTGCTGCCGCAGCTCTACACGGTAAGTGGCGGGCGCGCCAAGAAGGTGCACTACTGGATCGGTCACGTACTCGGGGACGACGACGTGTCGAGCTACCAGGTCAACGCCGAGGTCGACGAGCTCGGCTGGTTCGACCTCGACGCTGCAAAGGGGCGACTGACCTACCTCGACGACATCGAGCTGCTCCAGCAGTTCCGGTCGGGCAGGAAGCAGACAGCAGCCGTAGTCGTCGTACGCCATGCGAAGGCGGTCAAGCGCGGCAGCTGGGACGGGCGCGACACGAAACGCCCGCTCACACCGGAGGGCGAGGAGCAGGCCCGCGCCCTGTCACCGATCCTGCACGCATTCGGTGTCTCCAGGGTGCTGACCTCCTCGAGCGTCCGGTGCGTGCAGACTGTCGAACCGTTCGCCAGGGACCACGTCGTACCCGTGGAGGAGGTCGACGAGCTCTCCGAGGAGGAGTACGACGAGTCGAGTGCGCGTCGCCTGCTCGACCGCTTGATGGAAGTCCCCGGGTCGAGCGTGCTTTGCAGCCACCGGCCGGTGCTCCCCGAGCTGTTCGGGCTCCTCGGAATCAAGGAGGAGCCGTTGTCCCCGGCCGAGCTGGTGGTCTACCACCACCACGACGGCAAGTTCGTGGCCAGCGAGCGCCACAACCCGATCTGAGCCGGAAAGCGCGTCTGACCTGCGGCTGTTCAGACAGCAGATGCCTGGCGCCCGTCTCGTAAGGCCTACAACTTCGTTGACCGGGCCACCAGCGTTCACCTCTCGTTCACCCGCGGCGGCGTGCCCAGTCACTTCACATTCCTAGGTTCGGACACGTCCGACAACTGTGAACTCAGGAGTTCAAGTGAACCGCACTTCCCTCCGCCGCATCGCCGCTCCCGGCATCGCGGCCCTTGCCCTCAGCCTCACCGTCACCGCGTGCGGCGCAGCCAACGAGGACGGCGGTGATGACACCTCCTCGGCGAGCGAGGACACAAACCTCTCCGGCCAGCTCGCAGGTGCCGGCGCCTCCTCCCAGGAGAAGGCCCAGGAAGCCTGGTCAACGGCCTTCCAGGGACAGAACGCCGACGTCACCATCACTTACGACCCCGTCGGCTCCGGCGACGGCCGCAAGCAGTTCATCGCCAAGGGCGTCTCGTTCGCCGGCAGCGACGGCTACCTCAGGGACGACGAAGGTGAGCTGAGCGCAGCGAAGGAGCGCTGCAACGGCCAGGACCCCATCGAGGTTCCCGCCTATGTGTCGCCCATCGCAGTCGTCTACAACCTCAAGGGGGTCGACGACCTGCAGCTGTCGGCCAAGACGATCGCCGGGATCTTCGACGGCAAGATCACCAAGTGGAACGACCCGGCCATCGCCGACGAGAACCCCGACGCGACGCTGCCGGGTGACCGCATCACGCCGGTCCACCGCTCGGACGACTCCGGCACCACGGAGAACTTCACCGACTACCTCAACAAGGCCGGTGAAGGCGCGTGGAAGCACGACGCCGACGGCGTGTGGCCCACCAAGGGCGGGGAAGCAGCCGAAGGTACCTCCGGCGTCATCTCAGCGGTGACCAACGGCAAGGGGTCGATCGGCTACGCCGACGAGAGCCAGGCCGGTGACCTGGGCAAGGTCAAGGTGAAGGTCGGCGAGGAGTACGTCGCCCCCGGGCCCGAGGCCGCCGCCAAGGTCGTCGAGACCTCCCCGGCTGCAGCTGACCGCGCAGACGTGGACATGGCCACCGACATCGACCGCACCTCGACCGAGGCCGGCGCCTACCCCGTGGTCCTGGTCTCCTACCTGATCGCCTGCCAGACCTACGAGGACAAGGCGGAGGCGGACCTGGTCAAGGCCTACCTCACCTTCATCGTGTCCGAGGCGGGTCAGCAGGCAGCAGCCGAGAACGCAGGGTCGGCCCCGCTGTCCGCGACCGTCGCGGACAAGGCCACCGCCATCGTCGAGAAGATCGCAGCCAAGGGCTGATCGGGCAGCCAGACGATGGCGTGCGGGAGGTGATCGCCTCCCGCACGCCATCTGCACAACCAGAAGCACCAACCGACAGAGGAAGAACGTGACGCAGAGCGAAGTAGTAGTGGCGCCCCGCACCGGCCGACCCGGTGACCGCGTCTTCTCGGCTCTCGCGATGTCGGCGGGCATTTCGATCCTGATCGCGCTGGCGGGCGTCTTCATCTTCCTGATGATCGAGGGCATCCCCGGCCTCAGCCAGGACTCGCAGTTCTACGGGCCGAGCGCGAGCACCTTCCTCGGTTATGTCTGGCCGCTGCTCTACGGCACGGTCCTGGCGGCCATCATTGCCGTGGCGATCGCTGCGCCGCTCTCCTTCGCGATCGCGCTGGTGATCAGCCACTACGCCCCGAAGTCGATCGCGGTGCCTGCGGCGTACGTCATCGACCTGCTGGCAGCGGTCCCGAGCGTCGTCTTCGGCCTCTGGGGGATCAACGTCCTGGCCGGCAAGCTGGTCCCGGGCTACGAATGGCTCTACGAGCACGCCAGCTGGATCCCGTTCTTCGAGGGCCCTCCGTCCAACACCGGCCGCACCATCCTGACCGCCGGCATCGTGCTGGCGATCATGATCCTTCCGATCATCACCGCCATCTCCCGCGAGATCTTCGCCCAGACGCCGCGGCTTCACCAGGAGGCAGCGCTGGCGCTGGGCGCGACCCGGTGGGAGATGATCCGCCTGACCGTCTTCCCGTACGCCCGCTCCGGCATGGTGTCCGCCACCATGCTCGGCCTCGGCCGCGCCCTCGGCGAGACGATGGCCGTGGCGATGGTCCTCTCCGCTGGCGGCGGCGTCTCCCTCAACCTGATCTCGTCGTCCAACCCGGCGAGCATCGCCTCGAACATCGCCTCCAACTACAAGGAGGGGACGCCCGCCAAGGTGACGGTCCTGATCGCGACCGGCCTGGTGCTGTTCCTGGTCACCTTCCTCGTCAACTTCGCTGCCCGCTGGCTCGTAGGCCGCTCCCAGCGAAAGCAGGACCGATGACAACCACGACTACACGACCTGCCGAGACCAGCGCCGTCTCGCTGACCAAGCCGCGGCTTCCCAAATGGGCTCCCGGCCTCGTCGCGGCCACCGCCGTCGCCCTCGCCGTACTCATCGGGCTGTCTCTCGGCTGGGCCATCGTGCCGATCATCCTGATGGCGATCCTGCTGTACATCGTGCTGATGCCGGTCTGGTCGCTGGTGGTGGAGAGCCGACGCTCGGCCGTGGATCGCCTGATGACCTCACTGGTCTGGGTCTCCTTCGCGATCGCGCTGGTGCCGCTGATCTCGCTGATCTACACGGTGATTGCCAAGGGTGCGGCCGCGATCAACTGGACCTTCTTGACCTACTCGATGTTCCGCACGGACCTCGACCAGCCCGTTGGCATCTACCACGCACTGGTTGGCACCTTGCTCATCACGGTTTTCGCGGCCCTGATCTCCGTGCCGATCGGGATCTTCGCTGCCATCTACCTGATCGAGTACGGCAAGGGCAACAAGCTCGCCCGTGGCATCACGTTCCTGGTCGACGTGATGACCGGCATTCCCTCGATCGTGGCTGGCCTCTTCGCCTTCTCGCTCTGGATCCTGATCTTCGGACCGTCCGCCCGCGCCGGCTTCGGCGGGTCGATCGCGCTGGCCATCTTGATGATCCCGATCGTCGTGCGGTCCACTGAGGAGATGTTGCGCCTCGTACCCGACGATCTCCGGGAGGCGTCGTACGCCCTGGGGGTGCCGAAGTGGCGCACCATTGCCAAGGTCGTGCTGCCCACTGCGCTGGGCGGCATCGTCACTGGCGTCACCCTGGCCATCGCCCGCGTGGTCGGCGAGACCGCGCCGCTGCTGCTGATCGCGGGTCTCACGACGCGAACCAACATGAACATCTTCGACGAGCGGATGACGACTCTCCCCGTCCTGATCTTCACGCAGAACGCCAACCCAGGCATTCCCCCTCCGGGAGGGGGCGACCCGCCCGGAGTCGCCATTGCGTGGGGAGCGGCGTTCGTGCTCATCGTGATCGTGATGATGCTCAACCTGATTGCACGTGTCATCGGCAAGATCTTCGCGCCCGCCAAGGCGCACTGACCAGGAGCAAAGGAATCATGGCCAAGAGCATCGACGTCTCGGACCTGAACATCTACTACGGCGACTTCCTCGCCGTGGAAGGTGTCTCCGTGACGATCCCCGCGCGCTCCGTGACGGCCTTGATCGGCCCGTCCGGTTGCGGCAAGTCCACGTTCCTGCGCTCTCTGAACCGGATGCACGAGGTGATCCCCGGCGCCCGGGTGGAGGGCAAGGTGATGATCGACGGACAGTCGCTCTACGACCGCGCGATCGACCCCGTCGAGGTACGCCGCATGGTCGGCATGGTCTTCCAGAGGCCGAACCCGTTCCCGACCATGTCGATCTACGAGAACGTGCTCGCCGGCATGCGCCTGAACAA
Source organism: uncultured Actinomycetota bacterium (assembly GCA_963742785.1). GTDB lineage: Bacteria > Actinomycetota > Actinomycetes > Propionibacteriales > Nocardioidaceae > Marmoricola. The sequence goes on along the minus strand of CAVUNI010000002.1, from coordinate 998,795 downwards.
CCAGAAGATGAAGAAGGCGGAGGCCGACGAAGTCGTCGAGCGGGCCCTGAAGAGCGCCAACCTGTGGAACGAGGTCAAGGATCGCCTCAACAAGCCGGGCATGGGTCTATCGGGTGGCCAGCAGCAGCGGCTCTGCATCGCGCGCGCCATCGCCGTACGCCCGCAGGTGTTGCTGATGGACGAGCCCTGCTCCGCCCTCGACCCGATCTCGACCTCCGCCATCGAGGACCTGATCCACGAGCTGAAGGCCGACTACACGATCGTCATCGTCACCCACAACATGCAGCAGGCGGCTCGCGTCTCCGAGGACACCGCCTTCTTCAACATCGCCGGCGCCAACAAGCCCGGCAAGCTGATCGAGATGAACCCGACCAAGAAGATCTTCAGCGTCCCGGACGAGCCGGCCACGGAGGCCTACATCTCGGGTCGGTTCGGCTGAGGCCAACCCGTTCTCGCTTCCGGTTTGGTGACCGGGGGGTGGGCCGGCCGCGAGGCATGCGAATGTCGCTCGAGTGACTCTGAGAGCCTTTGTTCGCCCCTCCAGCGACATTCGCATGTTCTTGGCGCTCCCACCTGCGCCACTCCACGTCCACAAGGGGAGCTGATCACCGCACAATCCACAGGAAGCGCAACTCCTCGAGCGGGCGGCCACTGACTGATCGACCGTGTCCGGATGGATCTGATCAGCCAGGTGACTCTCCTCGGCGGCGTGTGTGACCGCTCGACTCTCGTAAGACTCCGGTCGGCCGCTGAGGTCGACTCGGCACTCCGTGACGGAGTACTCGAGCGGGACGCCCGCGGACGCTACGCCTTGCCCACCACCCGCCCGGCGCTGCGTACGGCGAACCGCGTCGCCGGCGTCCTCTCGCATCGCAGTGCGGCTCAGTACTGGGGATGGGCACAGAAGGCACCATCACCCCTGCCCGAGGTCACGTTCCCCAGGACCCGGCGGGTGCACCGCGGCCTGCGCAAGATCCTCATCCCGCACTGGTGCGAGCTCGCGCCCGACGACGTGGAGGGATCGGTCACGGGTCAGGTGCGCACACTCGTCGACTGCATGCGCAACCTGCCGTGGGACGAGGCGGTGGCGATCGTCAACAGCGCGATCCGGGCCGATGACTTCACGCAAGCTGAGGTCCAGGAAATCGCCGAGCGGACCCAGGGCCGCGGCCGCCGACGCATCTGCGAGGTCGCCGCAGCGGCCACCGGCCAGTGCGCCAACCCGTTCGAGTCCGTCCTGTATGCACAGGCACTCCTGATCCCCGGACTCAACGTGAAGCCACAGCTCGAGGTGGTCGTGCCAGGTACGGCGCGCACGATGCATCCCGACGTGGCGGATCCCGCACTCGGCATCGCGATCGAGGCGGAGAGCTTCGAGTGGCACGGCACGCCGGCCCAGCTGACGCGCGACTGCCGCCGTTACAACACGCTCTCGCTGCTGGGCTGGCACATCATCCGCTTCAGCTGGTGGCAAGTGATGTTCGACCCGGCATACGTGCAGCGAGTGTTGATCGAGGCGGTAGCGGTGCTCACCCAACATGCGAATGTCGCGTGAGGGAAGCATGAACGCTCCTCCAGCCCCCGCAACGACATTCGCATGCCTCGCAGCGGTCCCCCGCAGGGCTGCCAACGAACGACCCCTGTCGCAAACCCCACCCGACGCCCTAAGTTTGCGAGCAACCAGCCGAACGGGAGGCACATCATGGGGATCCTCAGCGACATCCGGGTACGGCAGCCGGCGAAGCTCGACCTGGTCGGGAAACAGTTCACGGTCTCGGGGGTCGGGACCGGCTTCGAGGGAACGATCGGGATGCGGGTTCTCAACCGCGCCGGCAAGGTGATCGCCACGGGGTTCGCGCAGTCGAGCGGCGGGATGGCGGCCATCGGTGAGTTCAGCACCACGCTCAAGGTCAAGAACCCGCCGCGAGCCGGTACGCCGGTCACGCTGCAGGTGTTCGGGGACAACCCCGGACCGGGACCTGGGCCTGGCAGCGACCTCCGTCAGGTCGAGGTGATCATGTATCCCGACCTGTTCGGCTACCTGCTCTACCGCGTCGAGAAGGGCGACACACTCACCGGGATCGTCCGCAAGGCGCGCGACTTCGGCAAGACGACGGTCGCGCAGATCGTGGCGGCCAACGAGATCATCAAGGACCCCGACCTGATCCAGGTCGGCTGGAAGTTGCGCATCCCGCTGAGCAACTAGGGCAGCTGGAAGACGAACTTCAGGATCACGTAGACGCCGGCGGCGACGGTTCCCGCCGCCGGGAAGGTGGACACCCACGCCACCAGGATCGAGCGTGCCACGCCCCACCGCACGGCCGAGAACCGCTTGGTAGCGCCCGCCCCCATGATGGCCGAGGTGATCACGTGGGTCGTCGAGATCGGTGCGTGCCACACGAACGCGGTCGTGTAGAGCACGGACGCGCCCACGGCCTCCGCGGAGAAGCCCCGCGCCGGGTCGAGGTGGATGATCCGGCGTCCCAGGGTGCGCATGATGCGCCACCCGCCGGAGTAGGTGCCGAGCGAGATCGCACTCGCCGCACAGATGACGACCCACAGCGGAAGCCGGTCGTCGGCCTCTGCGTGCCCGCTGGCCACGAGCGCCAGGAAGATCACGCCCATCGTCTTCTGCGCGTCCTGCAGCCCGTGACCAAGCGCCAGGGCGGCAGCCGAGACGGTCTGCATCAGGCGGAAGCCGCGGTAGACCTTGGTGGGCGCACGTCGCTTGAAGATCCACATGATCGAGAGCATCACGAGGAAGGCAGCCGCGAAACCGAACAGTGGTGACGCCACCATCGGGATGACGACCTTCTCCACGATCGTCTTCCAGTGGACGACCGCTCCCGCCGCCAGGGCAGCACCTACGAGGCCACCGATCAGCGCGTGCGAGGACGACGAGGGCAGCCCGAAGTACCAGGTGATCAGGTTCCAGGTGATCGCGCCCAACAGTCCGGCCAGGACGATCACGAGGCCGTGGTTGCCATCCGGAGGAGCGATCACGTCACTGACGGTGTGCGCCACCTCCTGGCCGAGAAGCGCGCCGACGAAGTTCATCACCGCAGCGAGGACCAGCGCGATGCGCGGGGTCAGCGCACGTGTCGAGACCGACGTGGCGATGGCATTGGCGGCGTCGTGGAACCCGTTCGTGTAGTCGAAGACGAGGGCAACCACGACCACCGCCACGACGATGGCGAGATCCACCTCTCAGGACTCCTTGGCGTGGATCTGCTCGATGATGTTCGCTACCTTCTCGAAGGCGTCGACCGCGTGCTCGAGCGAGTCCACGATGTCCTTGAGCTTGAGCACCTCGAGCGCCTCGTACTGGCCGCTGAAGAGCTTGGCAAGGATCCGGCGGTAGCTCTTGTCGCCGGCGTTCTCGAGGCGGTTGATCTCGATCCAGTACTCCTCGAGGTCCTTCATCGACTTCAGCTTCGGCATCGCCTCAGCCGTCAGCTCGGCGCACCGCTGGAGCACCTCGACCTGGTCGGCGAGACGCCCGGGGAGCTTCTCGACCTCGTAGAGCATCGTCAGGTCGACCGCCTCCTCCATGAAGTCCATGACGTCGTCGAGGCCGGAGGCCAGGGCGTAGATGTCCTCGCGGTCGAACGGCGTCACGAACGTCGCGTTCACGCGCTTGGCGATCTCGTGAGTGGTCTCGTCAGCCCGGTGCTCGGCGTCGCGCATCCGGTCCGCGATCGCCACCCGGTCGGCATCGTCACCGAGCATCTCGGCCAGGATCTCGGCACCCTCGACGAGACGCGTGGCCGATTCGGTGAGCAATTCGTAGAAGGCGTTGTCCACAGGCTTGAAGCGCAGGGCCACTTGGAACTCCTGATGAGGAGGGCAAGAACGATCCACATGCTAGGACCTGAGTGCCTCGGACATGCAACTTGGCCTGTTTGTAATACCCCCTAGGGGTATGTACGCTACGCCGCATGGACACACCCGGCTACCACGACCACAAGGCCGACTATCTCAAGCGCCTGCGCCGCATCGAGGGGCAGGTACGCGGCCTGCACCGCATGGTGGACGAGGACGTCTACTGCATCGACATCCTGACCCAGGTGTCCGCCGTGAAGAGCGCGTTGCAGAGCGTCTCCGTCGGCCTGGTCGAGGACCATCTGGGCCACTGTGTCCAGGATGCCGTCACCGGTGCTGCCTCGGGTGCCGCTGACGGCCGGCAACGCGCCGAGGCGAAGGTCGCTGAGGCCAGCGCCGCCATCACCCGCCTGCTCAAGAGCTGACCCACGAAACCGTAGGAGAACAATGACCAGCACGTACGACGTCAGCGGCATGACCTGCGGCCACTGCGCCCACGCCGTCCGCACCGAGGTCGAGGCCATCGACGGAGTCACCGGCGTCAGTGTCGACGTCGAAACCGGCAAGGTCAGCGTCGAGGGGCTGGGCTTCACCGACGAGCAGATCGCCAGCGCCGTCGACGAGGCCGGCTACGCGCTGGCGTGACTGACTCCCCGTGACCGAGACACAGACCCGTTCCGTCGACCTGCTGGTCGGCGGGATGACCTGCGCCTCCTGCGTCGCGCGAGTGGAGAAGAAGCTCAACCGGCTCGACGGAGTCGAGGCGAGCGTCAACCTCGCCACGGCGTCCGCGCGCGTGCAGTTCGACCCGGCACTGGTCGACGAGCTCGCACTCGTCGAGGCCGTCGAGCGCACGGGGTACACCGCGACCATCCCCACCGAGGACGAGTACGACGCCGCGACAGAGGAGGAGAGCTACGCGCGCGGGCTCCTGCGCCGGCTCGTCATCGCAGTGCCCCTGACGGCCGTCGTACTGGTGCTCGCGATGGCACCCGGGGTCCAGCGGCTGCCGTGGGTGCAGCTGGTCCTGACCGTCCCGGTGGTGTTGTACGCCGGATGGCCGTTTCATCGCGCCGCCGCGGTCAACGCGCGCCACCTCGCTTCGACGATGGACACCCTCGTCTCGCTGGGCACCCTCGTCGCGCTCGCGTGGTCGGTGGTCCAGGTCGTCCAAGGGAACATGGAGAGCTACTTCGAGGTGGCCGCGACCGTCACGACGTTCCTCCTCCTGGGCCGCTACCTCGAGGCGCGCGCGAAGTCCCGGGCCGGCTCGGCGCTGCACGCGCTGCTCGGGCTCGGCGCGAAACAGGCCGTCGTGATCGACGAGGGAGCTGAGCGGGAGGTCGACGTCGCCGCCCTTCGCTCCGGGATGCGGGTGCTCGTCCGGCCGGGGGCGCAGGTGCCGACGGACGGCGTCGTGGTCGGGGGCGCCAGCGCCGTCGACGAGTCCATGGTCACTGGAGAGAGCCTTCCGGTCGAGAAGGCCGTCGGCGACGAGGTCGTCGGTGGCACCCTCAACTCGGGCGGACGCCTGTTCGTCGAGGTGACGCGCATCGGCAGGGACACCCTGCTCGCCCGCATCCGCCAGTCCGTCGTCGACGCACAGTCGGGCAAGGCCCCGGTCCAGCGGCTGGCCGACCAGGTCTCCGCCGTCTTCGTGCCGGTGGTGCTCGCGATCGCGGCGGTCACCTTCGTCGCCTGGCTGCTGGCCGGCCAGAGCACCGACGCCGCGATGACAGCAGCGGTCTCCGTCCTGGTGATCGCCTGTCCGTGTGCCCTCGGGCTGGCGACCCCGACCGCGCTGTTGGTGGGGACGGGCAGGGCCGCCCAGCTCGGCATCGTCATCCGCGGCGCGGAGGCCCTCGAGTCATCGCGCGCCATCACCACGGTCGTGCTCGACAAGACCGGCACCCTGACCACCGGCGTGATGCAGGTGCACGAGACGACGGGCGATCCCGCGGCGATCCGGCTCGCCGCGGCGCTCGAGTCGTCCAGCGAGCATCCGGTCGCCCAGGCCATCGCCGCGCTGCGGGAAGGCATCGCCACCGTCGAGGAGTTCGTGAACGAGCCCGGCGTCGGGGTCCGCGGACGGGTCGACGGCCATCGGGTCCGTGCCGGACGCGCTCCCGAGCCGGCCGAGCTCCCGAGCGAGCTGGCGCGGGCAGTCACCAACGCCCACGCCCAGGGCCGTACGACGGTGCTCGTCAGCGTCGAGGACCAGCCCCGAGCGGTGATCGCCGTCGGGGACACGGTGAAAGCTGCATCACGGGCCACCGTCGATGAGCTCAAGGGCCTCGGACTCAAGACCGTGCTCCTGACCGGTGACCACTCGGCCGCCGCACAGCACGTCGCCGACGCGGTCGGCATCCCGTCCGTCCGTGCCGGTGTGCTGCCGCAGGACAAGGCCGCCGAGATCGCGCGGCTGCAGGAGGCCGGCGAGGTGGTCGCGATGGTGGGCGACGGGGTTAACGACGCGGCTGCGCTGGTGCAGGCCGACCTCGGCATCGCGATGGGCACGGGCACGGACGCCGCCATCGAGGCCGGTGACATCACCCTGGTCAACGGCGACCCGGCCCTGGTCGGCACGTCGGTGCTGCTGGCCCGACGTACGCTCCGCACGATCCGGCAGAACCTGTTCTGGGCCTTCGCCTACAACCTGGTCGGCATCCCGGTGGCGGCGCTGGGCCTGCTCAACCCGATGATCGCGGGCGCCGCGATGGCTGCGTCCAGCGTGTGCGTGGTGACGAACTCCCTGCGACTGCGCAGCTTCCGGGCAGCGTCGTGAGCCGCTGAGGGCTCAGTCGCCCTCGCGGGGTCTGGGCAGGACGCCCAGGATCTGGTCGATCTCGGAGACAGACATGTGCGTCTCAGCCTGGTTGGCAGCCACGATGAGGTTGGCGGTCAGCTCGACCTCGTCGAGCAGCTCGTCGTCCTGCAGGCGCACGTCAAACGGGTCCACGCACCAAGTCCCTTTCCCTCGGTCCCCCTGGATGGTGATGACCAGGTTCCTACCCGCCTCCGGGCCGCTGGAAACCACTATGTGGACACTATGGTCGCCGATTTGTCCGTAATGCGGTAGCGAATCCGCGACCGAGATGTCCGGGATGCACAAAGGCCCCGACCGAAACCGGTCGGGGCCCCTGCTTTGGATTCGATCAGAGAGGACGAACGTTCTCCGCCTGCGGACCCTTGGGGCCCTGCGTGACGTCGAACTCGACCTTCTGGTTCTCGTCGAGGGACTTGTAGCCCTGCGACTGGATTGCCGAGTAGTGAACGAAGACGTCATCGCCGCCGTTCTCCTGGGCGATGAAGCCGAAACCCTTCTCGGCGTTGAACCACTTGACGGTGCCCTGAGCCATGCTGTTGTTCTCCTGTTACTGAGGCGTGAGACCGCCACTTCGGCGACCTCTGCAGAGTGCGGGTGATACGCCGTCCCGCCTCACAAGCCTTGTAGCAAAGAGAAGAAACGCCGTTGGACCACAAACTCCAACAAGCGTTGTTAAACCGCTGGAACTTGCACCCTGCACGGTGAGCGTACCAATGTCTGGCCGAAACGCTATCCAGACCCTGCGGCGTGTACCGAAGGTTCACCCGAGATCTGCCTCCCGCACCCCGTGTTCGGGCGTACGGCGACCGGATCGTGGACTTTCGCCGGGGCGAATGGGATTGATCGGTCCGGGCCCCGTCTCCGCGGCCGTATGGTCTGCAGATGGGCGACCTCACCCCCCAGGACCCCGGGGATGCACGCGACGACTTCGTGGACGATGCCCACGCGGACCCGCCGTACGTTCCGGGTGAGCGTCCGCGCAACTCCTGGGTCGCCCCAGGCTCCTCCGACGTCGTCCAGACCAACGGGGGCCCGGGCGACGACGAGGAGAACCGGGGCCGGCGCCTGCTCGCTCGGATCCCCGGCCTCTCGCGGCTCGCCGAGCAGTCTGGCTGGGTCGGCGACGATGCCACCGATGGAGCCGACCCGGGCTGGGTCTTCCACGAGGGCGGAGGTCCTGACGCGTACGAGGGGTGGCTCTACCACTACGCAGACGGGACCATGGTGGACGCGGACGGCGCCGAGTACGCCTTCCCCGGCGATGCGACCAGCCCCGAACCCGCCGACGCACCGGAGGCGGAGGTCGCACCGGAGCCCGAGCCCGAACCGGAGCCCGAGCCGGAACCGGAACCGGAGCCCGAGCCCGAACCTGAGCCCGAACCGGAACCTGAGCCCGAGCCGGAAGCGGAAGCGGAGGCCGAGCCCGAACCTGAGCCCGAACCGGAACCGGAACCTGAGCCCGAGCCGGAACCGGAGCCCGAGCCCGAACCGAAACCGAGTCCCGCGCCCGCACCTTCAGCCGCGGAAGAGGCTGCGCCGGCTCCCTCCGACATCCCCCGGTTCGTGGAGTACAGCCCCACCAGCGTCCGCGGCTACCTCCTCGGGGGCGTGTTCCTGATTGCCTCGGTCGCCGGCGTGCTCACCCTGTTCGTGGCGCTCAGCCAGGACTCCACCCCCGCGCTGGTGATCGCCGGGGGCTGCGGCGTTCTCGCCGTCGTTGCGTCGTGGGCGCTGGCCAGCTGGAAGCCCACGGTCGTCTCGATCCGTGAGGGCGTTCTCGACGTCGAGCGTGGAGGCCACACTGAACGCTTCGAGCTCACGGACCCATCCACAGTGGTCGAGTTCAACGGGAAGCCGGGCTCCCCCACCTGGACCGCGATGATCAAGCGTGCCAACGGACCCCGAACGATCCTCCGCTCGAACCAGGTGAAGCCGCGCCAGTTCGAGCGGATCGTTCGGCACCACCGCGACGAGGCCCGCGACGGGTGAATGTGGGTCAGGGACGGGTGCCCGAGACGACGAGCATCTCGCACGGCCCGACGAAGCCATCCGGTCCCTCGAACTGAGCGAGCGCATCCTCGATCTCGCGCCACGCCGAGGCACGCTGGACGTCGTCCACACCGGCGAGCATCTGGTGCAGCGCACCGAAGGACTCCTTCTCGAACACGACGCACTCCTTGGCGCTGGGCAGGCGCACCGGCGACTCGATCGACGTGACAGTGACGTCGATCAGGCCTGCCGCGGAGTACGCCGCCTCAGCGACGCCCGGTGAGCCGAGGCTGAAGGGACCGGGCAGTCCGGGCGCCGGAGCGGGCAGGCCGGCGATGCGTCGGATGATGCCCACCGGGATCGAGAAGAAGCCGTTCCGGTCGGCGGTCGAGTACACGACCGACGAGAGTCGACCGCCCGGCCGGAGCGTTTGGCAGATCGCCGTCAGTGCCCGGTGCTGGTCGGGGAAGTAGATCAGGCCGACACGCGAGATGGCCGCGTCGTACGTCGCCTTGCCCACGGTCGACAGGTCTTCACCGTCGGCCTCGAGCGTCTCGACATTGTCGAACCCGGCCCGCGCCGCCACGTTGGCCGCGTACTCGAGGATCGCCGGGGAGATGTCGGTGGCAAGGACGTGGCCCGTGGGCCCGACCCGGCGGGCGGCGGCGAGCGTCTGGCCACCCGCCCCAGCAGCGACGTCGAGTACGCGAGAGCCCGACGCGAGCTGCACGTCGTCGAGCATCCGCTCGGTGGCGGCGCCGAGCCAGTCCTCGATGGCCGGGCCCCAGCGGTGCCAGGCCTCGGCCGCCGCCTCCCACTGGGCGCGAGTGGTCGCCTTGAACGTGGCGGGGTCGAAGGTGGTCGGGGTGGTGGACATGGCTCCTCCTGGAGGTCATTGATGTTGCTTCCGAGCGTCCAACGCGCGAGTCCCTCCCTCCCAGTGCCAGAACTGGACCTGGGCGGGACAATTTCTGGACTGCGGCCCAACCCGGGTCGAGAATGCAGGGATGAAGGACTACGTCCAGTACTGCCCTGTCGCTTTGGCGAGTTCAGTGATCGCGGAGCGCTGGACGCCGCTGATCGTGCGTGAGCTCGTCCTCGGCGGACGTCGGTTCAACGAGATCGACCGTGGGCTACCGGGGATATCCAGGTCACTGCTCAAACAGCGGCTCGACCATCTGGAGCGCAAGGGCGTGGTCGAACGCGTGGAGCTGCCACGGGGTGGTGGTCACGAGTACCAGCTCACCCCGGCTGGTCGTGACCTCGAACCGGTCATCATGGCCGTCGGCGAGTGGGCGGTGCGCTGGATGTTCAGCGAGCCGGAACCTCGCGAGGTCGACCCCGTGACGCTGACGTGGTGGATGTCCCGGCGCGTGGTCACCGAGGCGCTTCCCGAGCAGCGCACCGTGCTGGAGTTCGACTACCGCGGCGAGGATCCGACGCGCATCTGGCTGGTCATCGACCGGCGGGAAACCTCGGTGTGCACCGACCCTCCGGGGTTCGAGACCGACCTGGTCCTCACGACCGAGCCGGTCGCCCTGATGCGCATCTTCTCCGGCATCACGCCGTACTCGATGGCTCTTTCCAGTGGCACCATCCAGGTGGCCGGGCCCACCCGGCTGACCCGAGCGCTGCCGCACTGGTTCGCGTGGAGCCCCTTCGCTCCTGCCGTTCGCACGCGGCTTGCCTCGTCCGAGTCGTGACCGGGCATACTGTCCACCGGCTCAGGACGGGCGAATCCACACGCGTCATCCCCAGGATTCCCCCGACTAACTTCCTGACGCCTCGGGCCTCTAGCTCAATTGGCAGAGCAGCGGACTTTTAATCCGCGGGTTGTGGGTTCGAGTCCCACGGGGCCCACCAGCGAACTGTATGGACCCGGGTCATCCTTGACGGATTGGCTCGGGTTCTTGCTTTACACGGCTCCGGCTGATGCTTGACGGTGGCTCCGGCTGATTCTTGACACTCGGTTCATGTTCATGGAGCTGAGCGTGCAGGAGCAGAAGTATCAAGCGGTGTTGGCGGTGCTCTCCGATGGCCGGTCGGTCTCGGAGGTCGCTGAGCAGTGGGGTGTCTCGAGGCAGTCGGTGCATGCGTGGCTGCGTCGCTATGAGGACTTCGGGTTGGCGGGTCTGGCGGCCCGGTCGCGTCGTCCGGTCTCGTGTCCGCACCAGATGAGTGGGGTGGTCGAGGCGCGGATCCTGGAGATGCGGCGGGCCCATCCGGGGTGGGGTCCGCGGCGGATCTTATATGAACTTCAACGCACCGCTGGGCCTGGTGAGCCGGTGCCGTCACGGTCGGGGATCTACCGGGCGTTGGTGCGGGCGGGTCTGATCGAGCCTGCGGCTCGGCGGCGGCGTGGCGAGCACTGGAAGCGGTGGGAGCGCGGTGAGCCGATGGAGCTGTGGCAGCTGGACACCGTGGGTGGGTTCTTGCTGGCTGATGGGCGCCGGGTCAAGGCGTTGACCGGGGTCGATGACCATTCGCGTTTCTGTGTGAGCGCCTATCTGATGGTGCGCGAGACCGCGCAGCGGGTCTGTGACGGGCTGGCGCTGGCGATGCGGACCTACGGGGTGCCTGAGGAGATCTTGACCGACAACGGGAAGGTGTTCACCGGACGGTTCAACCGGCCACCGGTCGAGGTGCTCTTCGACCGGGTCTGTCGGGAGAACGGGATCACCCACCGACTGACCCAGCCCAGGAGCCCGACCACGACCGGGAAGATCGAGCGGTTCCACCGCACGCTGCGCGCGGAGTTCCGCACCGACCGGGTCTTCGCCGACCTGTCCACCGCGCAGGCCGAGCTCGATGAGTGGGTCGGTGAGTACAACCAGCGTCGACCGCACTCGGCGATCGCGATGGTGCCACCGGTCGAACGGTTCCACCGGCAACCGGCCTCGGCCAGGGCCCCGACGCAGTCGCCGGTCAGCGACCGCACCGGGGACGCATGGGTGGCACGACGAGCCGGCTCCAACGGAGTCATCTCGGTGTCCTGGCAGCAGATCTGCCTGGGCAAGGCCGCCGCCGGCCACCCCGTCGACGTGCACGTCACCGAACAGGTGCTGCAGGTCTGGGACGGCAACCAGCTACTCAAGACCGTGCCCCGAACCAGCCGAGGGGAGGTCCGCAAGAAGAGAGCCTCGATCACCAAGACCGAGGACTAACCTCGAACCAGAGTGTCAACGAACTGGCGAAGCCAACACGTCACGCATCACCCGGAGCCAAACAGGCCCACCAGCGAACAGGCCCACCAGCGGGCAGGTCAGCGCTGACTCCAGCATCTGGGCACCGACCTGTTCGGACGTCCCGTCTCATCCAGACGTGTCGGCCAGAGCCACGCATCTCGAACTCACCCGGTCCGGATGAGTCCCTCGCCGCCTTCATCCGAGACTCTGAGGACTGGACGGTGAGAGGAGCACCATGGCGGACGCGGCACTCCACAGAGCGCATGCGTGACGCGAGTCCTCATGCGGCAGACCCCCGGCGACAGCATCGAAACCACCCCGGTTCGCCCCTCTCGGCGCAAGAACCTCGTTGCAGCTGTCTCGTTCGTGCTCGGGGGGTCCCTCTTCGCGTTGGGTGCCGTCCTTGCCCAGCTCGATGTCGGAAGACTCGTGACGGTCAACGTCACCTATCTGGTCGGGGGCTTCTTCTTCAGCCTGGGTGGCTACGTCTCGATCCTGCTGGCTCCTCCCCACCAGCGCCAACGGCACAGTGCCGTCGTCCTGTTCGTCGGGACCCTGTTGTTCGCGGTCAGCCTCGTGGCGGCGTTCGCGGAAGGACTCACTCCTCGACAGTCCAACGGGTGGATCTGGCTGCCGGACATCCTCGGCTGTGTCTGCTTCCTCGTGTCTGGACACCTCGCCATGCTCGAGGTGGGTGCAGGCCGCATCAGAGTGCGGCCCCGCGTCCTGGACTGGTGGGTGGTGGCGGTCAACCAGCTCGGCTCCATCCTCTTCTTCCTCGCGGGGCATAGCCGCCTTCATCGCGTCCAGCTACCTCCCACGCGCTCGACGTCGGCCTCGTCAACTGGGGGACCTTCGCTGGGGCGGTCTGTTTCGCACTGGGCGGAGTCATTCAGGCATTCGATACACCCACTCCAACAAGAACGGTGAGTTGACCAGCCATGACAACACTGAGTGATGCAGAGGCAGAAGCCCTGTTCGGCAACCGGTTCCTGACAGAGGCGGCGCCGTCAACCGTGTTCCCCGAGAGCGGGATGCGGCCGGTCGACGCCATGCGCCTGGTCGACGAGGACCTGAACCTCGAAGGCGACCCGCAGCGCAACCTGGCGACGTTCGTCACCACGTGGATGGAGCCCGAGGCGCAGCGGATCATCGCCGAGAACCTGCACCGCAACTTCATCGACCACGCCGAGTACCCGATCTCTGCCGAGATCGAGCAACGCTGCGTGCGGATGCTGGCCGACCTCTTCCACGCCCCCGGCGCGACGACCGGCTGCCGTACCCAGGGGTCGTCGGAAGCCATCATGCTCGGCGCCCTGTCTCTGAAGTGGAAGTGGAAGGAGCGCCAGCGGGCCGAGAACCGATCGACCGAGAAACCGAATCTCGTGTTCGGTGGGGACGTCCACGTGGTGTGGGAGAAGTTCTGTCGATACTTCGACGTCGAACCTCGCATCGTGCCGCTCGCGGAGAACAAGTACACGATCGGGCCCGAGGACGTCGAGCCGCACCTCGATGAGAACACGATCGGAGTCGCGGCCGTCCTCGGTACCACGTTCACCGGGCACATGGACGACATCGTCGGGATCAACCAGTTGCTGCTCGACGTGAAGAGCCGCCGCGGCATCGACATCCCTCTGCACGTCGACGGCGCCAGCGGCGCCTTCGTCTGGCCGTTCCTGTATCCGGACTCGAAGTGGGACTTCCAGCTGGAGCAGGTCCGGTCGATCAACGTGTCGGGACACAAGTATGGGCTCGTCTACCCGGGAATCGGGTGGCTGATCTTCCGGGAAGAGTCCGACCTCGCCCAGGACCTGGTGTTCTACGAGAACTACCTGGGCAAGACCGACGCGACGTTCACGCTCAACTTCTCGACGGGCGCGTCGATGGTGCTCGCGCAGTACTACAACTTCGTGCGCCTCGGAAGAGACGGCTACACCTACGTGATGAAGCAGATGCAGCAGAACGCCCGCGCCCTGGCCACCAACCTGCGCGAGACCGGCCGGTTCGAAGTGATCGGTGAGGACCTCGAGCAGCTCCCGTTGGTGGCCTTCCGGCTGACGGGTGACCACGCATCGTATGACGAGTCCGACATCGCCTGGCAGCTGTCGGCGGAGCGCGGCTGGATGGTGCCGGCGTACACACTTCCGCCCAATGCCCAGGAGGTGAAGATCATGCGCGCGCTGGTGAAGGAGACCATGAGCCGGGAGCAGGTCGAACGGCTCACCCGCGACATCGCCGACGCCTGCGCGACCCTCGACAAGAAGGGCGGGACGACCGAGGTCGAGCGCGCGCAAATCAAGATGGGCACCGGGTACTGACGCCACCGGCGAGAGCGCTTGATCGTGCCCGGACTCCTCACCCCAACCGGGTGATACGCGGCGCGGTTGCGCGACGCTAGTTTCGGATGAGTCCAGGGCCCCACCGACTTGGATGATCATCGACCACTGGAGCGAGGCATGGCGGACCAGCCGAATATCTTGATCATCTGGGGCGACGACATCGGGATCAGCAACCTCAGCTGCTACAGCGACGGTCTGATGGGCTACCGGACACCGAACATCGACCGCATCGCGGCCGAGGGTGTCAGGTTCACCGACTACTACGGCGAGCAGAGCTGTACGGCGGGACGGGCCGCCTTCATCTCCGGCCAGAACCCCTACCGCACCGGCCTGACCAAGGTCGGCATGCCGGGGGCCGACATCGGTCTGCGCGCCGAGGACCCGACGATCGCCACCGCGTTGAAGTCCCTGGGCTACCGGACGGGTCAGTTCGGCAAGAACCACTTCGGCGACCGCGACGAGTTCCTCCCGACGGCGCACGGCTTCGACGAGTTCTTCGGCAACCTCTACCACCTCAACGCCGAGGAGGAGCCCGAGCTCGACGACTACCCCAGCGAGGAGGACTTTCCGGACTTCCGGAAGAACTTCGGCCCCCGCGGCGTGATCCACTCCTGGGCCAACGACGACGGCACTCAACGCATCGAGGACACCGGCCCGCTCACCAAGGAGCGGATGAAGACCATCGACGACGAGGTCGTGCCCGAGGCGCTCCGCTTCATGACCGAAACCAAGGAGAGTGACACCCCGTTCTTCATCTGGCTGAACACCACGCACATGCACTTCCGCACCCACATCAAGGACGGCAGCAGGGGCAAGGCCGGCCGGTGGCAGTCGGAGTACCACGACACCATGTGTGACCACGACGAGCTGGTGGGGTCCGTGCTGGACTATCTCGACGAGAACGGCCTGACCGAGAACACCATCGTCATGTACTCCACGGACAACGGGCCGCACATGAACAGCTGGCCGGACGCCGGAATGACGCCGTTCCGCAACGAGAAGAACTCCAACTGGGAGGGCGCCTACCGCGTCCCGGCGATGGTCCGCTGGCCGGGGCACATCCCGGCCGGGCAGGTGCTGAATGGCATCGTCAGCCACAACGACTGGTTCGTCACCCTGCTCGCAGCAGCGGGGGACACCGACGTGGCCGACCGGCTCAAGGCAGGCACCGACCTGGCGGGTACGACGTACAAAGTGCACCTCGACGGTCACAACCAGCTCGACTACATCACCGGTGCGGCAGATGAGAGCCCACGCCAGCACTTCTTCTATGTCTCCGACGACGGCGACCTGACGGCTCTGCGCTACGACAACTGGAAGTTCGTCTTCCTCGAGCAACGCGCACCGGGCACCCTGCGCGTGTGGGCGGAGCCGTACACCGAGCTGCGGGTACCGAAGTTCTTCAACCTCCGGACAGACCCCTACGAGCGGGCCGACATCACCTCGAACACGTACTACGACTGGTGTCTCGACCACGCCTGGATGGCGATTCCGGCGCAGGCGTACGTCGCTCGGATGATCACCTCCCTCGGCGAGTTCCCCGCAAGGCAGGCACCAGCGAGCTTCAGCATCGATCAGGTGCTGGAGAAGCTCAAGGCCGGCGTCGCCAGCGCCTAGCCTGCACCCCATGTCGAGAAGGACGAAGGAGCGGTCGCGTTCGGAAACCGGTGTCCGCACGGCCGAACCGGTCCGCCTGCCCGGCGGCACCTTCCTGATGGGCTCCGAGCGGCACTACCCGGAGGAAGCACCGACCCACCACGTCCGCGTCGCCGCGTTCGCGATCGACCAGTTCCCGGTGACCAACGAGCAGTTCGCGACGTTCGTGCGAGCAACCGGCCACGTGACCGTCGCCGAACGTCCGATCGACGCGGACGCCTACCCCGGCGCACCGCCGGAGAACCTCGTCCCCGGATCGATGGTGTTCACCCCGACGAGCGGCCCGGTGGACCTGCGCCACCTCAGTCAGTGGTGGACCTGGACCGCGGGCGCCTGCTGGCACCAGCCCGAAGGACCGGGCAGCTCGGTCAAACGCCGCCCGGATCACCCGGTGGTCCACGTCGCCCACGAGGACGCGCGCGCCTACGTCGACTGGGCCGGTGCGGATCTGCCCACTGAGGCCGAGTGGGAGTACGCCGCCCGAGGCGGCCTCGAGGGCACCGAGTTCACCTGGGGCGACGAAGCCCGCCCGGAGGGACGAATCATGGCCAACACCTGGGACGGCCCCGACTTCCCCTGGCGCAGCACGAAGGAGAGCGGTTGGACCCGCACCTCGCCCGTCGGCAGCTTTCCCGCCAACGGATTCGGGCTCCACGACATGGCCGGCAACGTGTGGGAGTGGACCGAGGACTGGTGGACCAGCCGTCACCCCGACGCGGCGGGCTCGCCCTGCTGCGCGCCGGAGAACCCGCGCGGTGGAGGGCTGGAGGCGAGCTTTGACCCCGCCCAACCGCAGTTCCGGATCGGACGCAAGGTGATCAAGGGCGGCTCGCACCTGTGCGCCGACTCCTACTGCCTGCGCTACCGACCCGCCGCCCGCAGACCGCAGATGGTGGACAGCGGCACAAGCCACCTCGGCTTCCGGTGCGTACGCCGCTCCGGGGACCTGTCGAACAAGGAGAGCACCCCATGACCGAGCACGACGCAGTGTTGCCCTCGTGGCGGCCCGGACCCACCCGGGACTCCGTCCTGGCCTTCCTTGACGAGGCCCGACAGGTCCCAGTCGAGAAGCGGGTCGCGTGTCTCGACAACGACGGCACGCTGTGGTGCGAGAAACCGACCTACGTCCAGTTCGACTTCTTCATCGATGTGATGAAGACGGCCGTCGGCAAGGACCCGAGCCTTGCCCAGAAGCAGGAGTTCGCCGCCCTGCTCTCCGGCGACGCCGCAGCCATCGGCGAGCTCGGGCTCGAACGCATCGCGTTCGCATTGGCGGGGCTCTGTGCGGGACTCACGCCGGAAGCGTTCACCGCCCAGGTGCGGGAGTTCATGGCCACTGCGACGCACCCTGTGCTGAACCGGCCTCTGATGACCAACACCTACCAGCCGATGCTGGAACTGCTCGAGGATCTCCGCCGGCTCGACTTCTCCGTCACGATCGTCACCGGCGGCGGCACCGAGTTCGTGCGGGCCGTCAGCCAGGATCTCTACGGCGTACCGCCGGAAGCGGTCGTCGGGACGCTCATCGAGTACGACTACACCGACGACGACGACCGCCCGGTTCTGCGCCGGTCCACGAGCCTGTTGGGTGCAGCCAACGAGGGTGCCGCCAAGGTGTCCAACATCCAGACCCAGCTCGGCCGGCGGCCGATCCTCGCGGCGGGGAACTCCGGTGGCGACCGGCAGATGCTCGAGTGGGCGGCGACCGGGGAGGGCCCCACGCTGGCGCTGCTCGTCAACCACGACGACGACGCGCGCGAGTTCAGCTACGTCAGCACCGCAGAGACCTTCGCGGAGTCCGAGCCGATCACGGCGGTCGGCGAAAGGCTGGACTGGACGGTCGTCAGCATGGCGCGAGACTGGGAGACCGTGTTCTCAGTCGAAGGTGCCTGACGGGTTCGAGTCCCACTGACCATGGCCGGCCCGAGTGATGCGCGGCTCCGCGTTGCGCTCGAGCGGCTGCGTTGCGAGAGATGCCACCGGCAGCACGAACCAGTGTCCCGCGACGCACACGACCTTGGCGTGCTCGATGGGGCCGTCGGTGCTCTCCAGGACGTCACGCGAACGGATCTCGGCGGCGTTGCCGCACTCGGGGCAGTTCGTCAGGTCCATGTCGGCTCCATCCGGTCAGGCGGTCTGCTGGGGACCGGCTCGCCGTTGAGGAGCCCCGTGTAGGTCAACGACAAGCCTTCCCCGTTCGGACGGGTCGGACTACGTGATCTGCCCCACGGCTCTCAGCTGTGGTCGCGGATGGTGTCAGTGACGGAGATGTGGCGCGCGGGGACGCGAGGGCTTGCCAACGACGACACCGGCAGCAGGAACGAGTGCCGGTCGACGCACATGACCTTGGCGTGCTCGACGGGGCCATCGGTGCTCTCGAGGACGTCGCGCCACTGGATCTCGGCGGCGTTGCCGCACTCGGGGCAAGTGGTCAGGTCCATTGGTCGCTCCTTCCTCGTCACCCGGTTTCCCGGCGTTGTGGAGAAGGAGGTGGCGCGCTGCCTGCAGATACTTCAGGGGTGTGTGGTCCGCGACACTGCGCGCGCCGCGGCCGCGTCGATGCGGTCACTCTCGTCGACCACGTGCGACACCTGAGGGGCGAGCCCGTCGGACTCGGCGAGCAGAGCGCTCGCAGCATCAAGGTCGCCCGACTCGGCCGATGTCCGAGCGAGGGCGTCGAGCGCGTAGACCTGCACCTCGACGTTCGCGGTGGCCCGCGCCTCCTCGAGGACCTCTCGCACCCCGGGGGCGTCGGCGCGCTCGGCGTACAGGATGCAGCGTGTGAGCAGGGCGAAGTCCCCGCTACCAGCCGACCGGTACCACCGTTCGTTCTCCTCCAGAAGCGCCTCAGCGACCGACCCTTCACCATCGGCGCGGAGTAGCCGGGCCAGGTTCAGACGGGCCGTTGCCGCAAGCCGACCATCACCCACGGACAACGCGTCGCCGATCGCGCGCTCGAACGACGTGACAGCGTCGGCGTCACCGAGACGTTGCTGGACGCGAGCCAGCGAGGCGCGATGGAGCGCGGCCTGCCCGAGGAACCCCATCGTCGCGGACTCGTCGGCCGCACGCTCGAGCGCGCGGGCGGCGTCCTCGAAGCGGTGCTCGGCCTGCGCGACCCCGCCGAGCATCGCCTCGGCGTGCACCACGGCCCACGAGTCACCGATGGACGAGAGGATGCCGACGGCCTCGGTACCGTCCCGGGTCGCGGTGGCGGTGTCGCCCATCATCAGCGAGCCGAATGCGGAGAGCAGCAGGCTGCCGGCAGCGCGCCACTCCAGGTTCCGTGGGCGGTACGTCGCGAGGCTGGCCGCCCCGCTGGCGAGCACCACGTCGGGCCGACCCTGCTGGATGGAGACGAACGCCTGGTGCCGCAGGACGTCGGCGGCCAGCACCTCGTCGACGAGCTCGGCGGCTATCTCGCTGGCGCCGTCCAGGTCCGCCTGCGCGAGTACGACGTCGCCCGCCGACGCCTCCAGCCACCCGGCGAGCAACAATCCGGTCGCCCGGTCGCGGGCCGCCGCCTCGGGAGAGAGGGCGTTCCGCACTCGCGCGGCGCCGGCCGTGCCGTCCCCGAGGACGACCCACGTCCAGCCGAAGTCGTTGGCGATCTGTACGCCGAGCGACGGATCGTTCGCGGCGCACCAGGCCAGTGCGACATCGACGTTCGCCCGTTCCGCACGCGCGATCGCGAGGCACTGGGGCTGGCGATTGCCGCGCACGTGCTCGTCACACCAGGCAGCCGTCTCGGCGTACCAGGCGGCGTGTGCGCCTGCGGCCACGTCGGCCTGACCAGACTCCTGCAACCGCTCGGCGGCGTACGCCTTGATGCTGTCGAGCAGCCGGTAGCGCAGCGCTCCGCCCTCGGCGCTGTCGACGCTGACAAGGGATCGGTCGACCAGGCGGCTGATCGTGTCGAGCACTGATCCCGCCGGCACGTCCAACGCCGCCATGACGTGCTCGGTCGCGTCCAACGAGGCGCTGCCGGCGAAGCACGCGAGCGCCCAGAGTCCGCGCTGGTCGTCGGGAAACAACAGCTCGTAGCTCCACGCGATCGCACCGGCGAGCGCGCGGCGTCGCTCCGGCCGCTGGCTGTTCGGGTCTCGGAGCAGCACGAACCGGTCGTCGAGCCGCCGGGCAATGTCACGCACCGACAGCGACCGCACCCGCGACGCCGCGAGCTCGATCGCCAGCGGCAGCCCGTCAAGCGACCGACAGACCTCCTCGACAGCGGCGGCAACCTCGGTGTCCAGAACGAACTGCCGACGCGTCTCCTGCGCTCGACGCGTGAACAGTGCGACGGAGTCGTCCTGGGTGAGCGGCTCCAGCTGGTGGACGTGTTCGTCCTCGATGCCCAGCGGCACCTGGCTGGTCGCGAGAATCCGCAGCGCAGGCACGGCATCGACCAGCGACTGGACGAACGTGGCCACCTGGCCGACGAGGTGCTCGCAGTTGTCGAGCAGCAGGACGGTGTCGGCGCCGGACAACCGCTCGTGGAGGGCCTGCTCACCGCCAGGGACGTGCAACGTCTCGGCCACCACCTGCGCCAGGGCAGCGGTGGCGTCGAGCGCGTCGAGGCGCACCAGCCAGACGCCACCGGGTGCCTCCAGGTGTCGACCGACTTCGATGGCGAGGCGGGTCTTGCCCACTCCGGCGAGTCCGACCACCGTCACGAGTCGGCGTTCCTCCAGCGCGCTGACGAGGTCTTCGACGTCGTGGTCCCGGCCGACCAGGCTCGCCGCGGGAGCAGGCAAGTTGCCGGCTGCTGCCACCGCAGGCGACGTGGTCCCGCGCTGGAGCTCCGCGCTCTGCTGCAGCACCTGCTGCTCGAGCGAACGGAGCGCTTCGCCCGGCTCGATGCCGAGCTCGTCGACGAGCAACCGCCGTACCCGCCCGTACGCCGACAGCGCGTCGGCCTGCCTTCCCGCCCGGTACAGCGCCGTGATCAAGGACGCCCACAACCCTTCGCGCAACGGGTACTTCTCGACCAGCGCCTCCAGCTCGGCCACGACCTCACCGCCGGCACCCAGCTCGACGCGCGCGGCCATAGCGTCCTCGACCAGTCCCAGGCGCACCTCTTCCAGGCGGGTCCGGTGAGCGGCCGCCCAGTCGCCCGCATCGACGAGCACGTCACCCCGGAACAGCGCCAGCCCCTCACGGGCTCGCTCCAGCGCGATCCCCGCGTCGTCGGTGTCAGCAGCGAGCGCGGCCAGCTCGGTCACCCGGGAGGCGTCCACGGAAGTCGAGTCGACCGCCAGGGTGTAGCCGTCGGCCGTTCCCACGACAAGGTCCTTGTCGCCCAGCGCCCGGCGCAGCTGGGAGACCTTCGACTGCAGCGTGTTGCGGCTGGTCGGCTCGGCCCACAGATCCTCGATCAGTACGTCGGCGCGCACCCGCGAGCCCACGTCGAGAGCAAGGCGGGCCAGGAGCTCGGTCGTCTTGCCCGCCGGCAGGTCCAGTCGTACGCCGTCCCGATGGACCTCGACCGCGCCGAGGATCGCGACTGTGAGCACCCACTGAGAGTAGGCGCGGGTCCACCGGCACGTCCGTATCGCCCGTCAGCCAGCCGTCAGCGCGTCGTCAGCACCTGGAGAGACCGTCGTCCTGTGCCCGACAACCAGACCCTCCTCCTCCACCGCCTCGTGGGTGGCGACTCCGAAGCCGCCGCCGACGTGCTGGCGCAGGCCGCAACCTCCAAGTCGGCGTCCGTGCTCGTCGCGGCGGCGATGCTCTCCCGCGACCAGGACCACCTGACCCGCGCCACCGCAATGGCCACCAGCGCCCGCGAGCGCCAGCTGGTCGTGCTCGCAGACGCGCACCTTCGCGGCAACACCGACCTGCTCGACGTACTCGTCCGCGACCACCTCGCGGAGCACCCCGATCACCTGCTCGCCGCCTGGATCGCCGGCCGGCCGCAGGCCAGCTGAACCGCCCCACCCAGATCGCCAAAACCAAGGAGAAAGATCATGTCCCACGTCACCACCGCCCCACCCACAGCGCAGACCCCCACCACCGCACGCACGTTCGCGCGCTGGATGGTCTCCTTCGTAGGGTTCCCGCTCGGCGGGTTCGTCGCCCTGATCCTGACCGATCCGGTGGACAGCGTCCGCAACGCCCTGGTCGGTGGTCTCATCACCGGAGCCGTGCTCGGCGCGGTCCAGGCGTGGGCCCTGCGCTCCGACCGCCGCCAGCTCGTGAGGTGGATCCTGGCGACTGCGCTCGGCCTGGCCGCCGGACTCGCCCTCGGCTCCTCGCTCGTGGACTTCAGCACCGGGATCGGTGACCTGGCCGTGCAGGGCGCCGTCACCGGCGCGCTCGTCGGGCTCGCCCAGGCAGTCGTCCTCCGAGCCCGGACCGGACCCGTCGCCTTCGTCTGGCCGCTGTACCTCGCCGGAGCCTGGGCGCTCGGGTGGGTGGTCACCACCGCCGGCGGCATCTCGGTCGAGGAGCAGTTCACCACCTTCGGCGCGTTCGGCGCCGTGACCGTCTCCCTCCTCACCTCGGTCCTCCCCGTCTTGCTCGCCACCTCCACAGAGAAGAGCAGCTCATGAACCGCCACGTCGTCTTCGGTACCGGCCAGGTCGGCCACCCTCTCGTCGAGCAGCTCGTCGCCAGGGGCTACGACGTCGTCGCCGTCAACCGCGACGGCCGGGGTCACTTCCCCGGCGCGCAGGTTGTGGCCGGTGACGCCACCGACCCGGCATTCACGACCGCCGTGTGTGCGGGCGCCGACGTCGTCTACTTCTGCCTCAACGCGATGAACTACGAGCGCTGGACCGAGGAGTTTCCTCCTCTGCAGCGCGGCGTCCTCGCCGGTGCCGCGAGTGCGGGTGCCCGGCTCGTCGTACTCGACAACCTGTATGCCTACGGCCCGCCCCGAGGCCGCCAGCTCGTCGAGACGATGGCTGCGAACCCGACCTCGGCGAAGTCCGCGACCCGGGCAGCCATGACCGAGGAGCTGCTCGCCGCCCACGCGTCGGGGCAGGTAGAGGTCGTCATCGGCCGCGCCTCGGACTACTTCGGTCCCGGCGCGACCCGGTCGGCCCTCGGCGAGACGGTCTTCGGTACGGCGCTGTCCGGCAAGACCGCCCAGGTCATGGGTGACCCGGACCAGGCGCACAGCTACTCCTACACCCCCGACGTCGCCGCGGGCCTGATCACGCTCGGCACCGCACCCGGCGCCACCGGCCAGGTCTGGCACCTCCCGGTCGCCGAGACCCGCACCATCCGGCAGGTGGTCGAGAAGGTGTACGAGCTCGCCGGCCACAAGCCGCGCATCCTCGCCGCCCGCCGGATGACGCTGCGCCTGATCGGGCTGTTCAAGCCGGAGATGCGCGAGTACCTCCACACGCTCTACCAGTTCACCGACCCGTGGGTCGTCGACGACAGCTTGTTCCGCGCTGCCTTCGGCGGGCACACCACCCCGCTCGACGAGGCGCTCGCCACCACGCTCACGTGGTACCGCGACGCCGCCGCCGTACCCGCCCACTGACCAACCCCCCGCATCCGAAGGAGCACCACCATGGACACCATCGACCGCACCCCCGATGTGAGGACCGCCCGTCGCGCCGGGGCCGCCCTGGCCCTCGCCTCCGCCCTCGCCATCGCCGGCTTCACCGTGCTCGGCTCGGTCTTCGAGTACCCCCAGATCCTCGAGGAGCCGACCTCCGACATCCTCGCCCTGTTCCGCGAGCACCAGGGTTCGGTGATGACCTGGTTCTTCGTGCTCGTCGTGAGCTCGGCCCTGATGGCGCCCGCCGGCATCTGGCTGGGTCGCCTCGCCGGCGGCACCCTCGGGAAGTGGATCGCCGGCATCGGCATCGCCGCCGCGACGGTCCAGGTCATCGGCCTGCAGCGCTGGGTGACGCTGGTGCCCGGCATCAGCAAGGACGCGCTGGACCCGGCACAGCGAGCCTCCGCGGAGGACCGCTTCGAGCTGTGGCACACCCTGCTCGGCAAGGTCATCGGCGAGACGTTCGGCTACGCGCTGACCGCCACCTTCACCGTCCTGGTGGTCATCGCCCTGCGCCGCTCGGTTCTGCCGGGCTGGCTCGCCATCATCGGGTACGCCGCTGCAGCCCTGATCGCGACCGGCGTGGTCATCCCTGTGGTCGAGCCTGCAAGCCTGACCAACTTCGCCGGCTACGTGATCTGGTGCGCCTGGCTCCTCGCCGTGGCCGCCGTACTCTTCCGGGTCCGTGAGCGCGAGGCCGTCGCGGTCGGTTGAGTGGTGCAGGTTTCACCGGTCAGCCGGGGAAACCTGCACGTGTCGAGGGAAAGAACACCCACCAAGTACATGGATCCCCGGTCAGCCGGGGAAACCGGCACCCTTACCCAGACCCCTCCGACGCCCGGTCGATCTCCACGTGCGGGCGGGACTGCCACAGGGCCCACTCGGCGCTCACGTCGCCGGCGCTGCGCATCAGCAGCGGCAGGTGGTGCTCGAGCAGGTGGTCGGTGGTCGTCTCGGCCGCGTGGACGGTGACGTTCATGGCGGCCCGGACGGCCCCGGTGCCGTCGCGGACCGGCACGGCCACCGACCGGACACCCGGCGCCAGCTCTTCGTCGGCCAGCGACCAGCCCCGGGCGCGTACCTCCACGAGCTCCTCGAGGAACTGCTCCGGGCGTCGCCCGATGTAGGGAGGGAGTCCCGCCCTGCTCGGCAGCTCCAGGGTCTGCTCGAGCTCGTCGGTCGGCAGCGCGGCCAGCAGCACCTTGCCCTGCGAGGTCTGGGGTGCCGGAAACCGAGTGCCGATCTCGACGCGCAACGCGATGATCTTCGGGACCGAGACCCGGGCGACGTACACGATGTCGGACCCGTCGAGCTGGGCCATCGACGACGACTCCCCGGTCTGCGACACCAGCTTCTCCATGTGCGGCTGCGCGATGTCCCACAGCCCCAGCGCGCTGACGTAGGCGGTCCCGAGGCTGAGCACCCTCGGAGTCAGCGAGAACGAACCGTTCGTCGACCGGACGAAGCCGAGCTCTTCGAGTGTCAGCAGCAGCCGGCGGGCGGTGGGCCGTGCGAGTCCGGCCTCGGCCGCCACCTCGCTCAGCGACATCGTGCGGTGCCGCGGCCCGAAGCACGCGAGTACGTCGAGCCCTCGGGCCAGCGACTCGACGAAGTCAGGCCCCGCTCCGCGTCCGGCCACGTTCAGTCGCCCGGTGTCGTGTCGGCCTCGTAGTCGGTGTACTGGTAGGGGTTGTCGAAGAGGTCGTCGTCCGGGAGGTCCGGGTTCATGCCGCCGACCCAGGCCTCCTCGCCGAGTGTCGATCGCAGGTAGTCGACGGTGGCGTCGATCTTCTGCCGCACCGCGGGAAGATCCACCCCGACCAGCTTGCCTTCGTGCTTCACGATCTGGCCGCCCACGAGAACCGTGTGCACGTCACCACGCTGCGCCTGAAAGGCGATCTGCCCATAGGGGTTGAGCATCGGGAAAGACACCGGCGAGGCGTCGTTCTTGATCAATACGACGTCGGCCTTCTTGCCGGGCTCGAGACTGCCGAGGTCGGACCGTCCCAGCACATCCGCGCCACCGCGCGTCGCCCACTCGACGACCTGCTCGGCCCGCAGCCGGTGGTGGGTGACGGTCTCGCCCTTGGCGTGCGCCTCCATGTGCTCACGCGAGCGATCCGCCCCGAGGGTCGAGCGCATGGCGGAGAAGAGGTCGCTGCTCCACCAGACGCTGGTGTCCATCGAGATCGAGACCCGGATGCCGTGCTTGCGCAGCTGCCAGGTGGGCGGGTACCCCTGCCCAGCACTCTGCTCCGACTCCGTCGCGACGGAGACCGAACCACCCGAGGCGGCGATCCGCTGGTAGGAGTCGTTGTCCAGCGTGGCCGCGTGCACGTAGACCGTCTCCGGGTTCGCGAACCCGTTCTCGTGGATCAGGCGGATGCCGTCGTCGTTGGTCGCGCCCCACACGCCCGCGTGCGTGGTCACCGACAGGCCGAGCTCGCGGGCGACCTCGAAGGCAGCCTTCTCCGGGAAGGCCGGGTCACCGGTCACGTCGAAGGCGAGCTGTACGCCGAGCCGGTCGCTGTCATCGGACCGGCGCTTGAGGAACGCCTGGACGCCCGGGTCGGCGGTCCACTCCCACGGGCCGGCCTGGATGTTGCCGTAGGCGAGCACGAACCGGCCGGGCGCATCGAGCAGCGCATCGGCCGCAGCCTCGGCATGGTCGACGGACTGCAGCCCGTGCGACCAGTCGACCGTCGTCGTCACGCCGGCCTCGAGGGCGTCCCAGGCAGAGAGGAGGTTGCCGGCGTAGATGTCCTCGGGGCGGAAGTGCTTGCCGTGCTCGAGGTAGTACCAGACGAAGTACTGGGTCAGGGTCCAGTCCGCGCCGTACCCACGCATCGCGGTCTGCCACATGTGCCGGTGCGTGTCGATCATCCCCGGCATCACCAGGCCGTCGGTCGCGTCGATCTCCTGGGTGCCCTCCGGCACGTCAAGGGCCTGACCGACTGCGGCGATCGAACCGTCCACCGCGAGCACGTCTGCACCCGTCAGGATTGTGTGGGCGTCGTCCATGGTGACCACGGTGCCGCCGCGGAACACGACCGGATTGTTCATGGTTCCTCCAGTTCCGACCGGTTGCGGACGATCATCCGTATGCCGGTCAAGTTCCCAGTTGTGTCACTGTCGTACCCTGCTTGCGAGCCTGTCAAGGGTGACTGCCCAGCCCCTTGACAGGCTCCTCCAGCGCTGGCGAGACTCGACCAGGCAGCTCATGCGTACGAATGTCCGTATCGCGACCCTTGGAGGCATCCACCGATGACCAGTGGCCCCACCCCGAGCGATCGCCCGAGGAGCGGACCCCTGGCCGGCCTGCTGGTCGCCGACTTCTCGCGCATCCTCGCGGGTCCCTACGCCACGATGCTGCTGGCCGACCTCGGCGCGGAGGTCGTCAAGGTGGAGGGACCGGCCGGCGACGACACCCGCAGCTGGACGCCGCCCGTACGTGACGGCGTCTCGACCTACTACCTAGGAATCAACCGCAACAAGCGCTCGATCGCGCTCGACCTCAAGGACCCGGACGACGTGGCCGCGGCACGCGAGCTCGCCCGGCGGGCCGACGTCCTGCTCGAGAACTTCCGGCCCGGCGGCCTGGCGCGCTTCGGGCTCGACTACGACACCGTGGCGGCGACGAACCCGCGTCTCGTCTACGCCTCCATCAGCGGGTTCGGCAGTGGACCGAAGGGCGCGCCGCTGCCCGGCTACGACCTCATCGTCCAGGCCATCTCCGGTCTGATGAGCCTGACCGGCGACCCTGAGGGCGAGCCCTACCGTGCTGGCATCTCGGTCTTCGACGTGATGGCCGGGCTGCACGCCACGATCGGCGTCCTGGCCGCGCTCAACCTCCGTCGCGACACCGGCCGCGGACAGCACGTCGAGGTCAACCTGATGTCCTCGGCGCTCTCGGGCCTCGTCAACCAGTCCAGCGCGTACGTCGCCGGTGGCACCGTACCCATGCGGATGGGCAACAGCCACCCGAGCCTGTTCCCCTACGAGCCGCTGCCCTGCTCCGACGGCGACCTGATCATCACGGCCGGAAACAACGGCCAGTTCCGCAAGCTGGTCGAGGTGCTCGGGGCTCCCGAGCTCGCCGACGACGCACGCTTCGCACGCAACGAGGACCGGACCGCCAACCGGGCGGAGCTGCGGCCGCTGCTCGTCGACCGACTGCGCACCCGGACGAAGGACGACTGGTTCCGCGACATCATCGCCGTGGGTGTGCCGTGCGGGCCAATCAACACGGTGGACGGCGGGGTCGCCTTCGCCGAGGAGGTGGGCCTGGACCCGGTCGTGCACGTCGGTGAAGGTGACGCCGCGGTCCCGTCCGTGCGCAACCCCATCACGTTCTCGGAGACACCGACCGACTACGTGCTGCCGCCGCCCGGGCTCGACGAGCACGGCGACGAGATCAGACGGTGGCTCGCTGCCGCGGTGGTTGAGGAGCGAGCGCCAGCGAGCGTCTCGAAACCACCTGAGGAGCAGGCATGACCGACGACGAACTCAGCTTCCCGACGTCCCTGGGCACCTCCAGCGCCGACGAGATCCGGCTGCTCGGCCAGGACCTCACCGCGGACCTGATGGGCAAGGTCGGCTTCGGCGAGCTCGCCTTCTGGCTGGTGGCCCTGCGTCGACCCACCCCCTCGGAGACGAGGGTCTTCGAGGCCGTGCTGGTGGCCCTCGCCGATCACGGATTCACCCCGACCGCGATCGCAGCACGGCTGACCTATCTCTCGGCACCCGACTCACTCCAGGGCGCGCTCGCGGCCGGTCTGCTGGGTGGCGGCTCCCGCTTCCTCGGCGTGACGGAGGACTGCGGCAGCTACCTGGCCGCCGTACTTGCGGCACACGATGGGGAGCTGCCCGTCGACGACGAGGGCTGGGACGCCGTCGCGCTCGAGGCGGTTCGCGCGACCCGCGCAGCCGGCCGGTTCGTCCCGGGGCTCGGCCACCCCGTGCACAAGGTGACTGACCCGCGTACGCCGGTGCTGATCGGCATCGCCGAGGAAGAAGGTCTACGCGGCTCGCACCTGCGACTGTTCGAGGCGATCGGACGTGTGCACGAGCAGATCCTCGGACGCCGGCTGCCCCTCAACGGCGCAGGGGTCTGCGGCGCCGCGCTCGCCGACCTCGGCCTTCCCGTTCATCTGCTCCGCGGGTTCGCGCTGCTTGCCCGCGCAGCCGGTCTGCTGGGGCAGATCGCCGAGGAGCACCGGCGACCGATCGGCATGGACGCCTACCTCGCCGTCGACCGCAACGCGGTCTACGTGGACCCGACAACTGAAGGAGATGAGTGATGGCGACCATCTGCGCCGTCATCGCCTCGACGCACCACCCGTTCTACTACCGGGCGAGCACGTCGACGGGCGCTGACCGACCACCGTTCGCGGACGAGTGGGTCTCCAAGATCGAGACCTTCCGCGAGACCTTGACCAAGGCTCGACCCGACGTGCTCGTCATGGTCGGCAGCGACCACTTCCACCAGCTGTGGCTGGACAACATGCCGCAGTTCCTGGTCGGCAAGGCGCCGTTCTTCGACGCGAACTGGCACAACGAGGAACGCGAGTTCGGGTTGCCGCGGATGATCCTTCAGGGCGACGAGGCGCTGGCGTCGTACATCCTGCGCAACGGCCTCGACGCCGACTTCGACCTGGCGTTCAGCAACGAGCTGCGGATCGACCACAGCATCACCTGCCCGATCATCACGCTGCGTCCGGAGGCGGACCTGCCGATCGTGCCGATCTACACCAACATCTTCGCGCCTCCCCTGCCGCAGCCGAAGCGCTTCGTGCAGCTCGGGCAGACCATCCGGGAACTGGTGGAGTCCTGGCCCGAGGACAAGCGGGTCGCGATCATCGGCACCGGCCACCTCTCGCTCGAGCTCGGTGGGCCCCGACAGTTCGGCGAGCACGGACCCGACCCGGAGTTCGACCGCAAGGCCGTCGACTGGATCGCGAGCGGCGACCTCGAGGGATGCCTGTCCGAGGTGACCCTCGACAGCCTGCACCTGCCCGGCAACGCCACCCACGGCTTCATGGACTTCATGCTGATGATGGGGGTGGCGGGCCAAGGACAGAAGGCCGACCACGTCGACTCCCTCGACCTGTTCCACACCATGGAGGCCTACTTCACCTGGTATCCCGAGGGGGTCCCTTCATGAGCAAGTACCTGCTGGACAAGTTCCTCTACACCGTCGACCGGGACCCCGAGCTCGTGGAGCGCTACCGCGAGGACCCCGAGGGCACGGTCATCTGGTGGGAGATGGAGATCGCCAACCAGATCCTCAACTGCACCACCCAGGAGAAGTCGACGTGGCTGGCGTTCACCGACGACGAGCGACAGGCACTGCTCGAGCAGGATCACGTTGCACTCTTTGGGATGGGGGCCCATCCGTTCCTCACCCTCACGCTGTTCATCGCGATGTTCGAGAGAGACCACGGTCCGCTGGAGTACCAGAAGGCGTACGGCAAGGCCATGGAGCACCTGACGCTGCCCTATCCCGACATCGCAACCTGAAGGGCAGCCTGTGCGCGCCGTCGTGATGCAGACTCCAGGCCGGCCACCGGAGGTCGGGGACCACCCTGATCCGGAGGCAACGGTCGGCCACACCCTGGTCCGGGTCACGGCCGTGCCCGTCGTACCCCTCGACCTGCTGTGTGCCTCCGGGACGTCGTACTTCGGCGCACCGAAGGTTCCCTACGTCCCTGGTGTCCAGGGTGTCGGTGTCGTCGAGCGGTCCGGCGCGTTCGAGCCGGGCACCCGGGTTTGGTTCGCGACCAAAGCCGGGATGGCCCCGGGCGACGGTGCCATGGCGGAGCTCTGCGTCGTGCCCGATGTCGACGTCGTCCCCGCGGGCTCTGAGCCGGCCGACGCCGAGATCGCCGCTCTCGGCACCTCGGCGCTCGCGTCCTGGATGTGCCTGACCTGGAAGGCACGTCTGCGGCCCGGCGAGACCGTCGTCGCGCTGGGGGCCGGCGGTGCGGTCGGGCAGTCGACCATCTGGGCGGCGCACGTGCTGGGAGCCGACCGAGTGGTCGGGGTGTGCCGGCCAGGGCCGAGTGAGGAACGCGCTCGGCGAGCCGGTGCCGACCACGTCGTACCGCTGACCGACGACGTCGACGCACTTGCGACGGCCATCGCCGAGGCGACCGGGGGGTCGGTCGACGTCGTGATCGATCCTGTCGGCGGCATCGCGACGACCGCTGCCGCGCGCGGGCTCGCGGAAGGCGGACGGCTGGTCAACCTCGGGTCCGCCGCCTCGGACCACGTCGACCTGTCCTCGGCCGTGCTGCGCAGCCGATCGATCGAGGTCCTCGGATACACGAACAACTCGGTCTCGGCCGAGCAGCGACGCAACGCGTTCAACGCCTTCCTGGGCCATGCGGCGCAGGGGCGGATCCACGTCGACCACGAGACCTGGCCGCTGGAACGCGCCGACGAGGCGTGGGCACGTCAGGCGTCTGGAGAGGTCGACGGACGCCTGGTGCTCCAGCCGTAGCAACCCGTGATCAAGGGTTGCGTTAGGTTAGGCTTGCCTAAATAATCATGGCATGACGGAGGGTCCGCTCACCGAACCAAGCCTCGCGCAGCAGGCCCGGACGGCACTGGCCCAGGCGCGGGTGGGCAGCCTCATCGGTCGCAGCTCGACCCCCACGTCCCGGCCGGTCGTCCTCGTGAAGGTCACCGACCAGCCCGACGGCCAGCCCGTGGTGGAGCTCGAACCGGAGTCGAGCATGGTCCGGCTGCTCGCGTGGTGGCCGATGGTCACCGTCGCGGTGCCCGGTCCGGAGCCGTTCAGGGCACTGCACCTGACCGGCACGGCCAGGAAGAGCGCCCCGCTCGACGACCGGCTCCGCGCCTACCGGCTGACCCTGCTGTCGACCAGGCTGGTCAGCGCCACGTCGGTCACAGTCCCGCTCGGCGCGTTCAAGGCAGCAGATCCGGACCCGCTGTGGCGGCACGCACCGCAAGCCCTCGAGCACCTCGGCGAGGCCCACGCCCCCGAGCTGCTGGCCTGCGTCCGGGCGCACGGACTGCCGGAGGCCGAGGCCGTCGTACCCCGGACCCTGGATCGCTACGGGCTCGAGCTCGCGGTCATCGGCAGCGAGGGCATCGGAACTGTGCGGCTGCCGTTCCCCGACGGACCGGTGCGGTCGCTGCAGGAGGTGACCGAGGGGCTGCGGGTTCTCCTCACCTGTCGCTGCGGTCGGTGCACACGCCGCACCCGGGAGCAGTGAGTCTCGACCTGGTCTGGCCCACTCCGACACAACTCGTTTCGTTCTGTCGCCATTTGTCTGAATAGCCATACCTTGCGGCCCCCTCAATCGTTACATCGTCAAAGATTTCGGGCGGCAGTGCTTTTGGCTACCACCTCGGCGGGTGCAGACTCTTTGCACTGGCACAGGAGGTCACATGGACAACGTCTCGGCAGGTGAAGTGACGCGCGACGGCGCTCGCACCCGCCGTGGGCGCATGCGCGACAAAGCACGTCAGCAGACTGCTCAGCCTCCCGTTCCCCACCGTTACCAAACGCCGGAGTGGCTCGAGCGCTCGTTCGTCCTGCCTCTGCAGCAGCCGGAGGCCAGCGACGTGCCGAGCCAGACCGTCCCCCACCACGACGACGATCCCGAGCCTGCTCCAGAGCCGCACGTGATCTCCGAGGAAACCCTGATCGCGTCCACCGAGGCCGCCCCTCCTGCTCAGTTCCTGCGTCCCCAGAGCGACGACATCGACTTCGCCCGGGTGGTCCGGCGCGCCGACCTCTGCCGCAATGCCGAGCGTCTCGGCTGGATCTCGGCCGGCCTGGCCGGACTGGCCATGATCGTCTACCTCCTGATGACCACGATGGTCGTGCTCGGCATTGTCATCGGGTTCGCGCTACTCGCCCTCGTCGCGGTCACAGTGCAGATCCGGCTCGCCCACGCACCCGTGCCGCGCCTCTCCCGCTGAGCTGTCCGGCCCCAGTCCGCCGCTGCAACGTGTTCTAGTCTTCCCCTGTGAAGGCGCCCATCAGGTACACCGTCGTGGACATGACCGAGGACGAGCTCGAGGACGAGCGTGTCGTCTTGGGGGGACTGGCCCAGAGTGTCCGCGAGCTCGCCGAGGCCTCCTTGCGTACGACGGTCCCGGCCGACGTGGCCACCGAGGTGCACGAGGAGATCGACCGGCTCACCGCTCGGCTCCGCGACGAGCAGATCCCCGGTGCCTTCGGCGTGAGCCTGACCTCGTCGGGTGTGGTGCGCGGCCACGGCAATGCGGTCGTCGGGATGCGCAACCCGATCGCCGTACCCCTCGACATGGAGCGCTCGACCGAAGGCCGCGCCTCCGCGAGCTTCCACCTCAACGCCCTCTACGAAGGTCCGCCCGGCACCGTGCACGGAGGTGTCGTCGCACTCGTGCTCGACCAGGTACTCGGCGAGGCCGCGGCCTCCGGCGGCAGCCCGGGCATGACCGGGACGCTGACGCTGCGCTACGAGAAGGCCACGCCGCTCGGGGACGCGTCCGCCGAGGCGTGGATCGACCGCGTTGAGGGCGTCAAGACCATCGTCAAGGGCGAGATGCGCGACGGCGACGGCGAGACCACGGTCCGCGCCGAGGGCGTCTTCATCCTGCCGCGCTGGGCACGCGAGGCCATGGAGAAGAACAACCAGAAGCCGCCACGTTTCGAGTGAGTCCGTGGCGCCGGCTCAGTCCTTGACCCGGACCTTCACCACGTCGGTCGCATATCGCACGTCGGACTTGAAGTAACGGTGGAAGCGCTGGGTCAGCTGCTTGAGGTCGCCGGGTGCCATCTTGATGCAGCCCCACGAGCGGTAGTCGTTGACGACCGGCACCTCCCAGCGGCAGCCGTCGTCACCCTTCTTGTTCCGGCACTGGGTGTTGTCCCAGTTCTGCTCGGAGTGGATGAACATCAGCTGACGCAGCGTGCCGTTGCGGCAGGCCTTCGACTCGAGCTCGAAGACACGACCGTTGATGAGCCTGGCCTTGCGACGGTTCTGCTGCACGAATGAGTAGGTGCCGTTGGGTGACCAGCCGGCTCCCCGGTGACACTCGTCCTTCCCGGCCGCCCCGCCGATGCCGGACCCTGCTCGCCAGGACGCCTGCTCGACCGGCACCCACTTCTTGGGCCCCTTCTTCAGGCCTGTCTTCGCCCACACGCGGAAGTACATCCGTGAGTTGTAGGGGTTCTTCCAGTTCTTGTCGAAGACGATCGAGGCGCGCTTGGGCACCGACTTGTTGGCTCGGAGGCTCGCCTTCATCCGGGCCACCGCCAGGGAGTGGGCCCGGACCCGGGCGGCCAGTGCGGCCTCAGCACGGGCGCGTGCCCGCGACTGTCGGCGGGTCTCGTGGCGCGGGTGATCGGCCGTCTGGGCGACAGGACGTGGATGGTCGGCGGCGACGGCGACGGTCGGCAGCGTGAGGGCACCACACGCGAGTGTGAGCACCACGAAGAAGCGAGCCGCAGGGGGGAAGTAGCTCATGACCGCTGAGTTTCACACGGTCACATGCTCGGACCCCCGCATTTGCGGACCCTTGGGTCCGCCGTGTCGCAGGTGTCGAACGCGGGGTCAGGCACTCCGCTCCGCGGCGCGGCCCCGCTCCCCGGAGTCGGTGAGCCGCGCCTCCTCGGCGGCGATCGCCTCCAGCTCGGCGCGTCGGTCGTGCCCAGGATCCGGGTCGCTCACGAGCTCGGACGCACCCCCTGGTAGCCGCTCGAGCGCGATCCGCGCGAAGATCTGCTGCTCGGTGGCGGTGCGCTCGGACCGGTCGTTGCTGAGGAACGTGACCGTCCAGTGCAGCAGCGCGGTCACCTGGTTCTTGAACCCGGTCAGGTAGATCAGGTGGACACCGAGCCACATCAGCCATGCGATCAGCCCGCTGAGCCGGAGCTTGCCGACCATGGCGACCGCGTCGAAGCGCGAGATCGTGGCCATGCTGCCCTTGTCGAAGTACTTGAACGGCGACTGGGCCGGCTTCCCGTTGAGACGACCCTTGATCTCCTTGGCGGCGTACTTCGAACCCTGGATGGCCACCTGCGCGACTCCGGGGAGGTTGTTCAGGGAGATCATGTCGCCGACCACGAAGACCTCGGGGTGGCCGGGCAGCGTCAGATCGGAGTTCACGCCGATGCGCCCGGCTCGGTCCAGCGAAGCGCCGGTCTGCTTCGCCAGGGTGCTGCCGAGCGGACTGGCCTGGACACCCGCCGCCCAGATCTTGGTGACCGTGTCGATGCGCCGCTGCGTGCCGTCCTTGTCCTGGATGACCAGACCACGCTCGTCGACGTCGTTCACCATCGCGCCCAGCTGCACCTCGACGCCGAGGTCCTCGAGGGCTCGCTTGGTCTTCGCGCCAAGCCGCCGACCGAATGGCGGCAACACCTGTGCCGCGGCGTCGAGCAGGATCACCCGTGCGGTCTTGCTGTTGATGTAGCGGAAGTCGCGCTTCAGCGTGCGCCTGGACAGCTCGGCGATCTGGCCGGCCATCTCCACGCCGGTGGGGCCGGCACCGACCACCACGAAGGTGAGCAGGTGGTCGACGGGCTCGCCCCTTGAGGCCGCGAGCTCTGCCATCTCGAAGGCGCCGAAGATGCGTCCCCGGAGCTCGAGTGCGTCGTCGATGCTCTTCATGCCCGGCGCGAACTCGGCGAAGTGGTCGTTGCCGAAGTAGGACTGGCCGGCGCCTGCCGCGACGATCAGGGAGTCGTACGGCGTGACGGTCTCGCGTCCCAGGACATGGTGGGTGACCAACCGCTTCTCGAGGTCGATGTCGGTGACCTCACCGAGCAGGACCTTGGCGTTCTTCTGCTTGGCCAGCACCTCGCGTGTGGCCGGGGCGATCTCGCCCTCGGAAAGGATGCCGGTCGCGACCTGGTAGAGCAGCGGCTGGAACAGGTGGTGGCTCGTCTTCGCGATCACCGTCACGTCGACGTCGGCGCGCTTGAGGGCCTTGGTGCCGAAGAGGCCACCGAAGCCCGAGCCGATCACGACGACGCGGTGCCGGGGGGTGGGGCTTGCTGTGTTCACATCAGCCATAACGTCCATAGTTCCCAACAACGTCCGTGTCGGGCCAGTCGGGGGGCGTCGGTTGCGTCACACGACCCGGCGGGCCGGTGCGGCACGATGGACGGGTGACCCATTACGACCTCGCCGTGATCGGCACCGGATCGGGCAACACCATCGTCACCCGGAAGTTCATGGACTGGCGCGTGGCGATCATCGAGGAGAACCTCTTCGGCGGCACCTGCCTCAACGTGGGCTGCATCCCGACCAAGATGTTCGTCTATCCCGCAGACCTCGCCCGCACTGCGCAGCATGCGCCCGCTCTGGGCGTCGAGACGACCTTCGACGGTGCCCGCTGGCCAGACATCCGCGACCGCATCTTCGGCCGGATCGACCCCATCGCGCAGAGCGGCGAGGACTACCGCCGCCGACTCCCCAACATCGACGTGTACGCCGCCCACTGCACGTTCGTCGACGACCACACCATCGACACTCGCACGGGCGAGACGATCACGGCCGACCAGATCGTGATCGCGGCAGGGGGCCGGGTCCAGGTAGCCGACATCCCCGGTCTCGAGGACGTCGGCTACCACACCAGCGACACCGTGATGCGTCTCCCGGAGCTCCCTCGCCGGATGACCATCGTCGGCGGGGGCTACGTGGCCGCAGAGTTCGCCCACGTGTTCTCCGCACTCGGGACCGAGGTGACGCAGCTCGAGCGAGGTCCGACGCTGCTCCGCAAGCAGGACGAGGACATCTCGCGGGTCTTCACCGAGCTTGCGGGACGGCAGTGGGACGTGCGGCTCGACACCAGCGCCAAGAAGGTCGCCCGTCGGGACGAGGCGATCGTGCTGTCCCTCTCCGACGGGAGCGAGCTCGAGACCGACGTACTCCTGATGGCGACCGGGCGCGTTCCCAACGCCGACCACCTCGGCCTGGAGAACACCTCGGTCGAGGTGAGCGACGGACGGGTCGTGGTCGACGAGTTCCAACGCACGACCGCTGCCGGTGTGTGGGCCATGGGTGACGTCAGCAGCGACTACCAGCTCAAGCACGTGGCCAACCTCGAGGCACAGACGATCCAGCACAACCTGCTCCACCCCGAGGATCTCGTCG
Source organism: uncultured Actinomycetota bacterium (assembly GCA_963742785.1). Lineage (GTDB taxonomy): Bacteria > Actinomycetota > Actinomycetes > Propionibacteriales > Nocardioidaceae > Marmoricola. The sequence continues at coordinate 962,346 of CAVUNI010000002.1, read as the reverse complement.
CCAGCGACCACCGCTTCGTGCCGAGCGCCGTGTTCACCTCACCGCAGATCGCCAGCGTCGGGTTGACGAGTCAGGCCGCGCGCGAGCAAGGCATCGACCATCGCGTGATCCTGCATGACTACGCCTCGATCGCCTACGGATGGGCCATGGAGAGCACGCCCGGCGAAGAGTTCGTCAAGCTGCTGGCCACCCCCGACGGCGAACGGCTTCTCGGCGCGCACATCATCGGGCCGCAGGCCAGCCTGCTCCTCCAGCCGCTTGTCCAGGCCATGAGCCTGGGAACTCGAATCGCCCAAATGGCACGGAATCAGTACTGGATCCACCCCTCGATGGCCGAGGTCGTCGAAAATGCACTGCTGAAACTTCTCGATTGAAATTGATCGCACTTCAGTGCCGAACCGTGCGCATTCCCCTAATCTTTTGGAGGCGGGAGTGTCGCCCTCACCCCCTGCCGCCCTATTCCGTTCACTAGAGGCGAGGGACGGTGCCCCTGACCAAGCGCTCGCTAGTCCTTCCCGCGAGTCCCCCGTCGGTGAAGCTCGCGCGCTCCTGGGTGTCCAAGATCCTGGCGGAGATCGGACGCGAGGACCTGGTCGACGCCGCGAAGCTCGGAGTCTCCGAGCTGGTCACCAACGCACTCATCCACTCGCAGCCACCGCTCTCGGTCCGGGTGCGCGGCACCGTCGACCACCCCCGGATCGAGGTCGTCGACTCCTCTCCCGTGCCGCCGCAGCGCGCGCCAACCGCGCCGGAGCCGGAGGAGGTGGACAAGCTGAACGTGACGACCTTCGGTCGCGGGCTCGATCTTGTCGCCATGATGTCGAGCCGCTGGGGCTCCGACCTCGCGCACGACGGCCGCAGCAAGTCGGTCTGGTTCGAGCCCAGCGGCGACGCCCGCTTCGAGGACCACCTCGAAGGCGAGATCTTCGCCTTCGACCCCAACCTCGCTGAAGGCCCCGAGGTCATCGAGGGCGAACGGATGTCGCTGAGACTCCTTGGCGTGCCGGCCAAGCTGTTCGGCGAGCTGCGCCGCTACCACTTCGAGGTACGCCGCGAGCTGCGCCTGCTCGCGATGACCGCGCCGGACGACTACCCGCTCGCGACGCAGATCACCGACATCTTCGTGCAGGCCGACCGCGAGCGTCGCTCCAGCGCAGGCATCTCCCGGCTCGACGCGGCGATCGCCCGCGGCCAGGAAGTGATCGACCTGGAGTACCAGGTCCCGGTCAGCACGCCTTCGACGATGGCGCGCATCCGCGACCTGCTCAACGAGGTCTACCGGGCCTTCTCGAAGGACCACCTGCTCGCACTGCGGCCGCCCGACGTCCTCGTCGACCTGCAGGTCTGGTACTTCAGCGAGTTCGAGCGCCAGGGCAAGGGCGACGAACCGAAGCGCTGGGACGGTCCCACCTCGATGCCTCCTGCATGACGCGCGGAACCCGATCCGCCCACGCACCTCATCCCGGTCTCGGCGCCCTGGCCGTCAGCGTTGGCGGCGCGCTCGGTGCGGTCGCGCGATGGGCGCTCGAGACGGCCTTCCCTGCCACGACCGGGCACTTCCCGTGGACCACGCTGCTGATCAACGTCGTCGGGTCAGGTCTGCTCGCCGGCCTGCCGCTGCTCCCAGCAGCACGGCGTCGCGCCTGGCTCGGACTTCTGCTCGGCACGGGCGTCCTGGGTGGGTTCACCACGATGTCGACGGCCTCGGTCGACACCTTCGTGCTGCTCGACGGGCACCACGTCCTCATGGCGCTCGCCTACTGCCTGGGGACGCTCGCCACCGCGCTCGCGGCAGTGCTGATCGTCGACCGGTTGACGACACTGCCTGACCGGGACGACGCCGAGAGGGCGGGGTGGGACGAGTGACCGCCTTGCTGGTCGTGTTGGGAGCGGCCCTCGGCTCGCCGCTCCGCTACGTCGTCGGACTGTGGCTCGACACACGGCTGCACTGGGGCACGCTCGCGGTGAACCTGGTCGGTTCGTTCATGCTCGGAGCGCTCGTCGGGGCTGCGGTCGACGGTCACTGGTTCGCACTGCTGGGCACCGGCTTCTGCGGTGGCCTCACCACCTACTCCGCCTTTTCGGTGCAGGCGGTGCAGGGCGGACGGCGACGCGGCTCGGCGTACGTCGTGATCACGGTCGGGGGCTGCCTGGCCCTCGCCACCCTCGGACACCTCGTCGCAAGGACGCTCAACTAGCGTGGGGCCATGTCCGATTTCGTGCTCCGCGACGTGCGGCTCGTGCCGCTGCGTGGACACGCCGCTCCGCCGCACGCGGTAGACGTCCGCGTCGCCGACGGACGAGTGGTCGAGGTCGGCCCGGAGCTCGAGCGTCCCCGTAATGCCGAGGAGGTGCGCGCCGCCGGGCGCTGGCTGATTCCCGGTCTGTGGGACCAGCACGTGCACCTCGGACAGTGGACGCTCGCCTCGCAACGCCTCGACCTGACTGGATGCCGATCGATCGAGGAGGCACTCGCGCGGGTGTCGCACCGGCTCGCCGAGGGGCCCGATGTGCCCGTCGTCGGCTGGGGGCACCGCTCCGCGTCGTGGGACCGGCAGCCGACGGTGCACGAGCTCGACGACGTCACCGGCGTACGTCCCGTGGTCCTGATCAGCGGCGACGGGCACCACGCATGGATCAACTCGGTCGCCCTGCGCGGTCTGCGGCTGCCGGAGCGCGACGGAGTGGTCAGCGAGACCGAGTGGTTCAAGGTCTACCCACGCCTCGCGGAGGTGGTCGGTGCTGACGGGACCTCGCCGGACGCCTACCTGCACGCGATGCAGCAGGCCGCGACGAAGGGCGTGACGGGACTGGTCGACCTCGAGTTCGACCAGGGAGTCCGAGACTGGCCAGAACGGGAGGCCGCCGGCGCCGAGCTGCTGCGCGTGCGCGTCGGTGCGTACGTCGACACGCTCGACAGCTTCCTTGCCGCCGGCGTTCGTACCGGCGACCCGATGCCCGGCTGCGGTCCACTGGTCACAATGGGGCCGCTGAAGATCATCTCCGACGGGTCGCTGAACACCCGCACGGCGTGGTGCAGCTCGGAGTACTCGCGCGGCGGCGGCACGGGTGCGCCGAACATCAGCAGCGAGGGCCTTCGCGCGGTGATGGACGCCGCCAATCGGCACCACCTCGAGGTGGCAGTGCACGCCATCGGTGACGCCGCGGTCGAGCAGGCGCTCAAGGAGTTCGAGGCGACCGGAGCCGCCGGTTCGATCGAGCACGCGCAGCTGATCGGTCGCGAGGACTCCCGCACGATGGCGCGGTTGGGCATCCGGGCGAGCGTGCAGCCGGCGCACCTGCTCGACGACCGCGACCTCACCGAGAGCTTCTGGCCCGATCGCACCGAGCGGTGCTTCGCCTTGCGCTGGCTGCAGGACGACGGGGTCGAGCTGGCGCTGGGCAGCGACGCCCCGGTGTCGCCACTCGACCCCTGGCTGGCGATCGCCGCTGCCGTCCACCGGAGCGCGGACGAGCGCGACCCCTGGCATCCCGAGCAGGCGCTCAGCGTCGCCGAGGCCCTGGAGGCGAGCACCAACGGCCTGGGAACTGTGGCTGTGGGACACCCGGCCGACCTCGCGCTGCTCGACACCGATCCGATGGTGGGCGGGTCATCGGTCGATCAGGCGGAGGCGCTTCGCTCGATGCAGGTCGGGGCCACCTGGGTGGCGGGCCGGCTGGCTCACTCCTCGCTCTGAGCCTCCGGCGACGGCGGCACCAGCCCCAACGCCATGGTGAGCTCCAGGATGCTGCGCGGATCCTCGAGCCGGTCGCCGAAGACCTCGCGCAGCTGGCCCATGCGGTACCGCACGGTCTGCGGGTGCACGAAGAGCTCGGCGGCAACGGCGTCGCGACGGCCGTGGTGCAAGAGCCAGGAACGCAGCGTCTCGACGAGCTTCTCGGCACTGGACGCACGGAGCTTCTCGAGCGGCGCGAGCGCACGGGCCCGCAGGTCGTCGTACGCACTCGGGTCGGCGGTCAGCACCAGCTCGGCGAGGTGCTCCTCGCTGTCGGTGCCCAGGCCGAGCGCGCGCACCCGCGCGGCTCGGGTGTACGACGCCCGCACCTCGAGCCAGGGCCGCGCCGGACCCGCCACGGCGCCACGGCTCTCGAGCGCCTTGAGCAGCGTCGAGCGACGACGTCCGTGGGCGTTCGGGACCAGCAGCAGGACCATGTCCTCGAGGCCGTCGATGTCCTGGGTGGACTGCAGGGTCTCTCCCACGATCGCGTTCAGCACGGTGCGCACCTGCGACTCCGGCACGATCACCGCCGTCAGCGTGCGCGGCGGGGTCCAGTCGGCGCGTTCGGCCGCCGCCTCGACGACCTCGGCGGTCGACCCGTCGAGGAGGTGTGCGGCCAAGCGCTCCAGCAGGCGCTGCCGGACCCGGCCGGTGGTGGCGAGCTCGTCGTTGTGGCCGGCCACGCTCGCGGCCGAGAGCTCGTCGATGTAGGCGAAGACCAGCTCAGCGAACTGGGCCAGGGTGTCGGCGTCGACCCCGTTGCGCACGGCGGTCGAGGACATCTCCTGCCACGAGACGCGGGCACCGATGCGGTACGCCGAGAGCAGCGCGTCGACCGACCGGCCGCTCCGGGCCTCCCCTCGACCGAGCTGGTAGGCGCCGTCCACCGCAGGCGCGGTCGGGGTCTGCGCCTCGGCGCCGCGCGACCTCGCCGCGAGCGAGATGAAGCCACCCAGCGCGAGCTCCACGGCGTTGCGGATGGTCTCTCCCATGGGACCGCTCAACGCGTCGGAATAGCTCGGTACCTCCTCGGTGATCGCCGCCACCGTCCGCTCGGCGGCGACGCCCACTCCGTGACGGAGGTCACCGATGGTGCGCTTGTTAAGCCGCAATTCGGGCGGTTGGGCCATCTCTTCATCCTCTACGAACAAAACAGCGTGGTCGATTCACGCGCTGCGGTCATGACTTTACCCCCTTTACACATCACTCTGGATACATGGCCTCGACGAGCTTCCCCGCCACGGGCGACGCATGGGGTCCGCTCGCTCTCAGCAGGAGCATCCGCGACGGCGCCCGCCGCCTCGCCGAGCTCGCCGCGACACCCCTGGTGCCCGCCGACTACCTCGACGTCTTCAACCCGCTCCGCCGCGGCGCCGAGCTGCGCGGCCGGGTCGTTTCGGTCACCCCCGAGACCGAGGACGCCGCCACCCTGGTGATCAAGCCCGGCGCCGACTGGGCCGGGCACGTGCCCGGCCAGTACGTCCGCGTCGGCATCGACGTCGACGGCGTCCGCTTGTGGCGGGCCTACTCGCTGACCCACGGTCCCCGCGACGACGGCTACATCTCCATCACCGTGAAGGCGGTGCCGGACGGCAAGGTCAGCAACCACATCGTCCGCGACACCCACCCCGGCACCCTGGTGCACCTCGAGCAGGCCGCTGGGGAGTTCGTGCTCCCGCCCGAGGGCGGCAAGTTCCTGTTCGTCACGGCCGGGTCCGGCATCACTCCCGTCATCGGGATGCTGCGCAACCTCTTCCCGGTCGCCGACTCCGGTGCCGTGCGCCTGCCGCGTAGCGCGAACTTCGACATCGTCGTCGTGCACGTCGCGCCGAGCGAGCCGCACTCGATCTTCATCGACAACCTGCGCTCCCTCGACGAGGCCGGGCTGATCAGCCTCGTCGCCCGCTACGACGACGAGCACGGCATCCTCGACGTCAACGACCTCGCCGAGTTCGTGCCCGACGTCGACGAGCGCACCACCTTCGCCTGCGGGCCGGCCGGCCTGCTCGACGCTCTGGAGCAGCACCACGACGAGCGCGGCCTGAAGCTGCTCACCGAGCAGTTCCGGGTCGCCACCCTCGTCGTCGGCGAAGGCGGCACGGTCAACTTCCTGAAGAACGGCACTCAGCTCGAGGCGACCGGCGACCGACCGATCCTCGAGCAGGCCGAGGAGGCCGGCGTACTCATGCCGAGCGGATGCCGCATGGGCATCTGCTACAGCTGCGTTCTTCCGCTGCGTGAAGGCTCCGTGCGCGACCTGCGCACCGGAGACATCACCACCGCTGTCGAAGGTGACGGCGTCAAGATCCAGACCTGCATCAACGCTGCCGCCGGCAGCTGCCAGATCGACCACTGACTCACCACCGACCACGATCACCGACCCAGAGGAGATCAACATGACCGTCCTTCAGAAGAAGCCCGCAAGCCCCATCGACCACCTCACCCCCGAGGACATCGAGAACCTCGGCCAGGAGATCGATGCAATCCGCGCCGAGTTCATCGAGAAGCGCGGCGCCAGCGACGCGGCGTACATCCGCAAGGTCATCGACACCCAGCGCAAGCTCGAGCTCGGCTCGCGCGCCGTGCTCCTGTTCTCGCTGTTCCCGCCGGCCTGGTTCGTCGGTACGGCGGGCCTGTCGATCGCCAAGATCCTCGAGAACATGGAGATCGGCCACAACGTCATGCACGGCCAGTGGGACTGGATGCGTGACCCGAAGATCCACTCGACCACCTGGGAGTGGGACAACGCCTCACCGTCGGAGCAGTGGAAGCACTCGCACAACGAGCTGCACCACAACTTCACCAACGTCGTCGGCAAGGACAACGACCTCGGCTACGGCATCATGCGCGTCGACGAGGACCAGCGCTGGCACCCGATCTACCTGGCCCAGCCGCTGTGGAACTTCATCAACGCCTGCTTCTTCGAGTACGGCATCGCGGCGTACGACCTCGAGATCGGCAAGAACGTCAAGCGCAAGACGCTGAAGTCGCCGGAGTTCAAGGCGCGCGCCAAGGTGACGATGCGCAAGATCCGCAACCAGTTCAAGAAGGACTACGTCGTCCACCCGATCCTGTCGGGCCCGTCGTTCTTCCACACGATCACCGCGAACTTCACCGCCAACCTGATCCGCAACCTGTGGACCCACTCGGTGATCATGTGCGGCCACTTCCCCGAGGGCGTGCAGACCTTCGAGAAGCACTCCATCGACGGTGAGACCAAGTCCGAGTGGTACGTGCGACAGATGCTCGGCTCGGCCAACATCTCCGGCTCCAACGCCATGCACATGATGACCGGCAACCTCTCCTTCCAGATCGAGCACCACCTGTTCCCGGACCTCCCGAGCAACCGCTACAAGGAGATCGCGCCGAAGGTGAAGGACGTGTTCGAGCGCTACGGCCTCGAGTACACGACCGGCTCCCTGGTCCGTCAGGTCGCCTCGGCCTGGCACAAGGTGATCCGCCTGTCGCTGCCGAACAACTTCATGGGCACCAACAACCACCCGGCACCGCTTCCCAAGCCGGCAGAGCAGTCACTCGCAGCCTGACCTTCGCGCGGGGCCGGGGGGTCACGGGGGGACCGCCTGCGAACATGCGAATGTCGCCCATGTGGCGGGTGAGCCGGTCCTCCGGCTCACCCGCCACATTCGCATGCTCCGTGTCGAGGGCGAGGCGTTGGTGAACTTTGTAGGTTGGCGGCATGGAGATCGGCGACGAGGAGTTCGAGGCGCTGGTCGCCGAGGCGCTCGACGGGATCCCTCCCGAGCTTGCGAGCCTGATCGACAACGTCGTAATACTCATCGAACCTGAGCCGCCGGCCGACGACCCCGACCTGCTCGGCCTGTACGACGGGGTGCCGCTGACCGAGCGCGACAGCACCTACACCTTCCTGCCACCCGACCGGATCTTCGTCTACCGCGGACCCACGCTGCGGATGTGCGAGTCGGCCGAGGAGCTGGTCGAAGAGGTGCGGATCACCGTCGTGCACGAGATCGCGCACCACTTCGGAATCGACGACGAAGCCCTCCACGACCTCGGATACGCGTGACCCGACGGCTCCCCTACACTTTCCCAGTCGTGCTCGGCCCTGCGCCGAGCACGGCGGGCCCCCATCGTCTAGCGGCCCAGGACCCCGCCCTTTCACGGCGGTAGCACGGGTTCGAATCCCGTTGGGGGTGCGGAGCGGGGTGCTCGATTCGGAACGGCACCCTCTGATGGGTTAGCATTCCGTGGCTTCGCTTCCAGAGCGAGATCGCACAATCCAGGCCCCGTAGCGCAGTTGGTTAGCGCGCCGCCCTGTCACGGCGGAGGCCGCGGGTTCGAGTCCCGTCGGGGTCGCCAACACACCAGCTCCGGTCAGTCGGCCGGGGCTGGTTCTGTCTCTGGCGAGGGGCTCCCTGGGTGGACCGTGTGCGGAGCCTGTCGACGGGTACGTTCACGCACATGACCACTGTCGAGCGCGTCATGAACACCACACCCCAACGCGTCTGGGACATCCTCGCGGACGGCTGGCTCTATCCCCTCTGGGTCGTCGGTGCGTCCCGGATGCGCGAGGTGGACGACGACTGGCCCGCGATCGGGTCCCGGATCCACCACTCGGTCGGTGTGTGGCCGGCACTCATCAACGACGACACCGAGGTCAAGAAGTGTGAGCCCGTCCAGTTGCTGAGGCTGCGGGCGAAGGCGTGGCCGCTGCTCGGCGAGGCCGAGGTCACCATCGAGCTGAGCCCGCAGGGCGCCGGCACCCGTGTGGTCATGACCGAGGACGCGGTCAACGGCCCCGGCAAGCTGGTGCCCAAGCCCATTCGCGCACCGGGCATCGTCTGGCGCAACAACGAGAGTCTGCGTCGCCTAGCGTTCCTGGCCGAACGACGGCGATGACGTCGTACGACGCGATCGTGATCGGCTCCGGACCCAACGGACTGGTCGCGGCGAACCATCTCGCCGACGCGGGCTGGGCCGTGCTGGTCCTCGAGGGGCAGCCCGACCTCGGTGGCGCCGTGCGGAGCGCGAACGACGTACACCCCGACTTCGTGCACGACACCTTCAGCGCGTTCTACCCGCTCGCGGCGGCGTCGCCCACCCTGAAGTCGTTCCACCTCGAGGACCACGGCCTGGTGTGGAAGCACGCCCCCGCCGTACTCGGCCATCCGCTGCCCGACGGGTCGTGGGCGCTCCTTGACCGGGACCGCGATGTGACCTCCGCGTGGTTCGACCAGCAGCACCCCGGCGACGGGCAGGCGTGGCTCGAGCTGTGCAGCCAGTGGGACGCCATCGGCGACCGACTGATCCAGGGGCTGCTCACGCCCTTCCCACCAGTGCGCGCCGCGCTCGGCGGGCTGGTCAAGCTCCCCCGAGCGGGCGGACTGCAGTTCGTGCGCGACCTGCTGACGCCGGCCGCGGATCTCGGCCGGAACCGCTTCGGCGGCGCCGCACCGCGCCTGCTGCTGGCCGGCAACGCCGGTCACTCCGACATCCCCCTGGACGCTCCTGGCTCGGGACTGATGGCGCTGTTGATGAGCATGATGGGACAGACCGTGGGCTTCCCGGCGCCGGAGGGAGGGGCGGGGAGCCTGACCCAGGCGCTGGCTCGACGACTCCTCTCCCTGGGCGGCGAGATCCGCTGCGCCATGCCGGTCGACCACATCACGACCTCCGGTGGGCGAGCGCGTGCGGTGCACGCAGCCGGCGAGACGTTCACTGCGGACCGGGCCGTCGTGGCCACCGTCGTCGCCCCCAGGCTGTACGGCGACCTGCTGGACGCCGCCGACGTACCCGACCGGGTCCGCCGCGGCATGCGCTCCTTCCAGCTTGACCCGTCGACGATCAAGGTCGACTGGGCCCTGAGCGGGACGGTGCCGTGGGCCTCGGCTCCTCGCGAGACGCCCGGAACCGTGCACATCGCGGACAGCGTCGTGGACATGACCGAGGCACTCAGCCAGGTCAATGCCGGGCTGATCCCCGCCCGGCCGTTCATGCTGGCCGGCCAGATGACCACCACCGACCCGACCCGGTCGCCCGAGGGCACCGAGTCGATGTGGGCCTACACCCATGTCCCGCAGGAGTCTGAGGGCGACACCGGCAACGAGGGGATCCGCGGGGTCTGGGACCACGACGACCTCGAGCGGTTCGCCGACCGGATGCAGGCCCGCTTCGAGAAGCTCGCGCCGGGCTTCGGGTCGCTGATCATGGAACGCCGCATCCTCGGGCCGCGCGAGCTCGAGAGCCGGGACGCCAACCTGATCGGCGGCGCCATCAACGGCGGCACCTCGCAGCTCCACCAGGAGCTGGTGTTCCGTCCCGTGCCCGGCCTCGGTCGCGCGGAGACCGGCGTACCAGGCCTCTACCTCGGCGGCGCCTCGGCCCACCCCGGTGGCGGCGTGCACGGGGCCGCCGGCATGAACGCCGCCCGGGCCGCGCTTGCCCACTCCCGGCTGCGACGACTCACGGGTCGCCGCTGATGACGGTGTACGTCGCCTGGGTCTCCGCAGCACCCGAACCCGGGCTCCCGGGGCCCTGGGTCGAGCTGCGGGTCGCCGCACCCGGCCTCCTCCTCATCGAGAGCGACGACACCCTCTCGCGCGTCTTCCACGAGCTGAAGTGGGCACTGCCCGAGGACGCCGCGCTGTTCGTCGCGCCGCTCGCAGCGACCCCGAAGCTGCGCCACCTGGAGGCCGGCACGTTGACCTGGCTGCGCGAGCGTACGCCAAGTCCATGACGCGTTTCTTCGCGGTGAAAGTGATCCGGTAGAGTTCCGCACCGTGTCCCGGGCGACCGGAAACACGGCGGCCAGGTAGCTCAGTTGGTACGAGCGTCCGCCTGAAAAGTGGAAGGTCGGCGGTTCGACCCCGCCCCTGGCCACGGCCACGAGCAACCCGCTGGTCAACGTGACGACCAGCGGGTTGCTCTGGGTGATGAGCGAGTGCGCCCTACACAGACTCGGAGATCGCGATCTCGACTCGGGACGGAACGGTGTCCTGCTCGAGGGACCCCGACCGTTGCGACCTGATCATCCAGACGCCGAGGGTTCCAACGGCCAGTGCCAGCGGGATCCCGAACGGGGACAGCAGGGCGGAGAAACCCACAACGCCGCCGATCACGATCGCGGCCGAGATCCCCCGCGGGAAGACACGGGCACGGAAAGTGGCGACGCCGTAGAGGACCCAGCCGACGGCCATCAGCAGATAGCTGGAGATGGCACCGAGGGCCAACAGGGTGGTCGGCTCGGTGGAGAGCGAGCTGGGTGCCTGGTCGGCGAGCCACGGGACGGCGAACGTCTCGAACCAGAGGTCCCCGCCGAGCATCATGGTGCCCACGAGAGCAGCGATCGTGGCGACAACGCCGAGTCGTCCGGAGCTCCGCTCGTGCCAGGCGTGCGACGCGACGACGAACAGCATCAGAGCGACGAAGCCGGCAAGGTAGAAGACCCCGCCGATCTGGAACGTGGTGTCTGTTGTGGTGGCGACGTGGTCCTTCGGGTCGAAGGGCAACATGACGAGCTGAGCGCCCACCATGAGGACGCCCGCCGACACGGCCAGCGGCCCTGCCAGTCGGGACAGTGGTGAGCGGGGCGTGATGGTCGCCCCTCGGTGATCCGTCGAACTGGTCATGGTTTGACTCCTCCTGTGGGGCGGGTGCCACCAGTCCGGTGGCCTCCTACCAGCAGACGCGATCCGGGACTTCGCGAACATCGGGCTGGGCGCAGGATGAGCGAGGGTGGCCGCGCGGTCTGTACGGGCGAGCGTGTGGCCACCACACCTCTGAGGTGAGAGCCTCCACGCGAGCAGCCCGGGGCTCTGACCGCGCCTCGGACTTCGCACTCGCCACCCCGCTTGGTAGCCTGCCGAGCCCCCTGATCCTCAAGGTTCTCCGTGCCGTCGTCGTCCACCGCTCGCTCGCAGCGTTCCCGCCGGGACCGCTGCCCCGGCGTCTTCCGCCCGTGGCCGGCCGAGGACGGCGGCCTGGTCCGCTTGCGCCTGATCGGTGGCCGGCTCACGGGGTCATCTCTCGCAGCGCTGGGCGAAGTGGCGCGGACGTACGGCGACGGCGACGTGCACCTGACCAGGCGCGCGAACCTGCAGCTGCGCGCGATGCCGGTCGCGCAGGACGGACTTCCCGGCGAGGTCGTCGATGCGATCGAGGTCACCGGTCTGCTGCCTTCCCGAACCCACGAGCTGGTGCGCAACGTGATGGTCTCGCCACAGACCGGTCGTGCCGGTGGACGCGCCAACCTGTGGCCGGTGGCCGCCGAGCTCGACCGCTTGCTGTGCGCCGACCGCTCACTCGCGACGTTGCCCGGGCGGTTCCTGTTCGTTCTCGACGACGGTCGGGGCGACCTCACCGAGCGGACCTGCGACATTGGCCTCGTGGCGCTCGACGCGACGGCTGCTCAGCTGCGCGTTGGGCCGGGTTGGGGCTCCGTCGTACCCCTCGAAGAGGCGGCCGGCGAGATCCTCGATCTCGCGCGCCGCTTCCTCGCCGTACGCGGTGCGGGAGAGGACGCGCCCTGGCACGTCGACGAGCTGACTGAGTCGTTGGTGCCCGCGGTCGAAGCGGATCCTCGCGCTCTGGTCAGCGGCCCTGCGCTGCCGTACGGCGACGTCGACGGTGGGACCCACTTCGAAGCTCGCCGCGGCGTGCTCGACTCTGGCTCCCTGCACCGACTGGCCCCTCACCCCGAGCTCATCGTGACGCCGTGGCACGGTGTTCTCGTGCCGGACGGCGAGGAGGACCAGTGACCGGGATCGAGCGACCCGCGCGGCACTACGACTACGTCGCCGACGGCCCTGCCATCTACGTCGACTCGTTCGCGGCCATCCGGCGTGAGGCCGCTCTCGACCTGGTGCCCGTGGACGCCGAGAAGGTGGCGGTACGGATGGTGCACGGGAGCGGCCAGGTCGACCTCGTGCCCGACCTCGTCTTCCACCCGCAACTGGTCACGGCTGCGCGTGCCGCCCTGGCGTCGGGGGCGGACATCCTCACCGACGCGCACATGGTGGCGATGGGTATCACCGCGGGGCGGTTGCCGGCCGGAAACGAGGTGCGCTGCTTCCTCCGGGACGAGCGGGTGCCGGCGCTGGCGAAGGAGTGGGGTACGACGCGCACCGCCGCCGCGGTCTCGCTCTGGGAGCCGCACCTCAAGGGTGCCGTGGTCGCCATCGGCAACGCCCCCACCGCGCTGTTCCACCTGATGGAGATGCTGATCGGGGGTGCACCCAGGCCGGCCGCGATCGTCGGGTGCCCGGTCGGGTTCATCGGCGCCGCCGAGTCGAAAGACGCACTCGTCGCGCTCGCCGGCGACCACGGCATCGACGTACCGTTCGTCACCGTCCGCGGTCGCCGCGGCGGCTCGGCGATGGCATCGTCTGCCGTGAACGCACTCGCGCAGGAGGAGGAATGACCGCTCGCTTCTACGGCGTCGGCCTCGGCCCCGGCGACCCCGAGCTGATCACCCTCAAGGCCGCGCGGCTGATCCGCGAGGCCGACGTGATCGCCTACCACGCGGGCGTGAAGAAGGAGTCGCACGCGCGTCGCATCGCCGCCGACCTGATCCCCGACGGGGTGATCGAGGAGGAGCTTCGCTATCCCGTGACGACCGGCACCACCGACCACCCTGGTGGGTACGCCGGAGCGATGGCCGACTTCTACGAGTCGTCCGCCGACCGTCTCGCGGCCCACCTCGAGGCCGGGCGCACCGTCGTGCTGCTGGCCGAGGGTGATCCCTTGTTCTACGGCTCCTACATGTACATGCACGACCGGCTCTCCGAGCGGTTCCCCACCGAGGTCGTTCCCGGCGTCACCGCATTCACCGCCGCGACAGCTGCGGTCTCCTCCCCGCTGGTGCGGCAGACCGACGTGCTCACCGTGCTGCCCGGCACCCTGCCCGAGCCGGAGCTCGCGCGCCGTCTCGCCGACACCGACGGCGCCATCATCATGAAGCTCGGGCGCACCTTCCCCGCCGTACGTTCGGCGCTGCAGCAGGCCGGCCGGCTGGAGCACGCGATGTACGTCGAGCGGGCGTCCATGCCCGACCAGCGGTGGATGCCGGTGGCGGACGTCGACCCGGCGACGGTGCCGTACTTCTCGCTGATCGTGGTGCCAGGTGACTCGTTGCACGAAGAGCCCGGCGGACGACGTTCGCACCTTCCTGAACCAACTGCTGCCAGCGACCTGGCCGAGCTGCTGGTCGTCGGACTCGGACCCGGCCCGGACTCGTGGATCACGCCGGAGGTGACGGCTGCGCTGGCGCAGGTCGACCACGTCGTCGGCTACGGGCCCTACGTCAACCGGGTGCCGCAGCGCGCGGGGCTGACCAGGCACGCCTCGGGCAACACCGTCGAGCTCGACCGCGCGAGGTTCGCGCTCGAGCTGGCCGCACGGGGAGAGAAGGTCGCCGTCGTCTCCGGCGGTGATGCCGGGGTGTTCGGGATGGCGTCAGCGGTCTTCGAGGCGGCGGAGGACCCGGCGTTCGCGTCCGTGAACGTGCGGGTGTTGCCTGGCCTCAGCGCCGTGCAGGCTGTCGCCGCGCGGGCGGGTGCGCCGATCGGCGCGGACTTCGCCGTGGTGTCACTCTCCGACCGGCTGAAGCCGTGGTCGGTGGTGGAGCAACGTCTGCGGGCGATCGCCGAGGCCGACCTGGTGCTGGCGATCTACAACCCGGCTTCGCGATCGCGCACCGAGCAGATGCTCGCGGCCCAGAAGCTGCTGCTCGAGCACCGGCCTGCCGACACTGTCGTCGTGGTCGGTCGCGACATCGGCCGCGAGGAGGAGTCGCTCACCGTCACGACCCTGGCCGAGCTCGACGCCGAGTCGATCGACATGAAGTGCCTGCTGATCGTCGGCGCGACCACCACCCGTCGTACCCCCTCCGGCCAGGTGTGGACCCCCCGCCACGTCCGCTGAAGCCCCCCGAGAGGGGTTTAGCTGCGGGCCTTGCGGGGTCGAGTCGGATCGTAGAGGAACGAGTCGCCGGCGGCGTGGGGGTCGACTGCGCGGCCGACGAGGATGACGGCGGCCTGGCGGAGGCCGGCGAGCTCGACCTGCTCGGCGATGTCGGCGACGGTTCCACGGATGACGAGCTCCTCAGGCTGGCTGGCTCGGTGTACGACGACCACGGGGCAGTCGGTGCCGTAGTGCGCGGCGAGCTCGGTCATCAGCTCGGCGGTACGCGTGATCGCGAGGTGTACGACGAGCGTGGCGCCGGTCGCCGCGAAGCTGGCCAACGCCTCACCCTCCGGCATCGCAGTCGAGCGAGCCTGCGCCCTGGTGAGTACGACGGACTGGGCCACCAGCGGGACGGTCAGCTCGCGACCGACCAGGGCCGCCGCTGCGGCGTACGCCGGCACGCCGGGTGTGACGTCCCAGGGCACCCCGGCCTGGTCGAGCCGGTGGGTCTGCTCGGTCATCGCGGAGTAGACGGACGGGTCGCCGGAGACGAGCCGGACCACCTCGAGGTCGGCGCGATCGGCCTCGAGCAGCCGGGTCATGATCTGGTCGAGGTCGAGGTCCTGGGTGTCGACCAGCTCGGCGTCGGGGTGGCAGTGCACCAGGAAGCCTTCGTCGAGGTACGTACCCGGATAGAGCACGACGTCGGCCTCGGCGAGCAGGTCGGCCGCACGGAGCGTGAGCAGGTCGGCGGCGCCCGGTCCGGCGCCGACGAAGTGGACGGTCATCGAGTCACGGCCCACACGGTGACAGCGCGCGCCGGGGTCCAGCCGGTGAACGAGCCGATCGGCGCCGCGTGCTCGACGGAGTGACGGGTCAGCTCGCCGCCGTGCTCGGCGTACAGCCGGCCCAACAACGTCTCGGTCTCCAGCGTGACCCCGTGGACCACCAGCCGTCCCCCCGGCCTGAGTCGCTCGAGGGCGCCCGACACCACCCCGGGAGTCGTCGCGCCGCCGCCGACGAAGACAGCATCGGGGTCCGGGAGCGACGCGAACACATCCGGTGCCCGGCCATGCACCACCTCCAGGCCGGGTACGCCGAGCGACTCGGCGTTGCGCTCGATCCGGGCCGCCCGGTCGGGATCCGCCTCGACAGCAACCGCCGCGCAGGTCGGATGCGCGCGCATCCACTCGATGGCGATGGAGCCCGCCCCCGCGCCCACGTCCCACAGCAGCTGACCGGTCTGGGGGGCGAGCCGGGACAACGCGCCCGCCCGCAGGTCACGCTTGGTCAGCTGGCCGTCGTGCTCGAAGGCGTCGTCGGAGAGACCAGCCATCCAGGACCCGACCGGTGGTCCGTCCAGCTCGAGAGCGATCACGTTGAGGCGCGGCGACTCGGCCGACCAGGTGTCGGCCGTCGCCTCGACACGGGACTCGTCGGGAGCACCCAGGTCCCCGAGCACGATCATCCGGCTCGCGCCGTACGTCCGCGCGTTGAGGAACCCCGCCACCACCGCGGGTGTGGTCTCGTCGGAGGACAGCACCAGCAGGCGGTGCCCGGGTGCGAGGTGCCGCAGCACGACGTGTGGGTCCCGACCGACTGTGCTCACGACGTCGGTCAACTCTGCCGACCAGCCGAGCCGGGCTCGCGCGAGGGCTACCGAGGAGACGGCCGGGATCACTTCCGCGAAGTCGTTCCCGAACAGGTCGACCAGGGTGCTGCCGATCCCGGAGACGAACGGGTCCCCAGAGGCGAGCACGACGAGCCGCTCGCCGGCGTACTTGTGCATCAGGCCGGGCAGCCCGTCGCGCAACGGCGACGGCAAGGTCTCGCGGACCTGGCTCGGCAGCTCGGGGAGCAGGTCCAGCTGCCGGTGGCCGCCGAGGACCACCGTCGCCGACGAGACGCGTTCACGCGTGGCCTCGGAAAGGCCCGACCAGCCATCGGCGCCGAGGCCGACGACAGTCACGGAAGAGGGGCGGGACGGGGACACTGCACCTGACGCTATCGTGACTGGCGACAGGCACGAGGTGCCCCAAGGTCGCGGCGAGGTTGTCGAGGCGGAGGGGAGAATCTGGGAAGCCGGTGAGACTCCGGCACAGGGCCCGCTGCGGTGACCTCGGCCCTCACGATGGTGAGGACCCGGGGGAGTCCGAAGACCGGCCTCGCGTCTTCACATCATCCGATGTTCCATGGCAGAGCGAGCGGGAGCCCCACATGCCACAGCAGTACCCCTTCTCCGCCATCGTCGGTTCCGACGACATGGCGCTTGCGCTCATCCTCACGACCATCTCGCCCGAGGTCGGTGGCGTGCTCGTGCGCGGCGAGAAGGGCACCGCGAAGTCCACAATTGTGCGGGCACTGGCCGCCGTACTCCCGCCCATCGACGTGGTCGCCGGCGACCGGTTCTCCAGCGACCCGCGCGACCCGGCTCCGCTCTCCCCGGACGGCCCCTTCGATGCGGACGCCGCGACCGAGACGCGGCCGGTGCGGCTCGTCGAGCTCCCCGTCGGCGCCACCGAGGACCGGGTGCTCGGGTCCCTGCACCTCGAGCGCGCACTGTCCGAAGGACGCACCGAGTACGAGCCTGGTCTGCTGGCCCGCGCCCACCGCGGGATCCTGTACGTCGACGAGGTGAACTTGCTCCACGACCACCTCGTCGACCTGCTCCTCGACGCAGCTGCCATGGGGCGTTCGACCGTCGAACGTGACGGCGTCTCGGTCGAGCACGCCGCGCGCTTCGTCCTTGTCGGCACCATGAACCCCGAGGAGGGCGAGCTCCGTCCCCAGCTGCTCGACCGGTTCGGCCTTACCGTCCAGGTGGCCGCGCCGCGCGAACCGGCGCTGCGGGTGCAGGTAGTCCGGCGGCGGATGGCCTACGACAACGACCCCGAGGCGTTCGCGGCCGAGTACGCCGAGCCGGAAAAGCTTCTCACCGAGCGGATCCTCGCCGCCCAGTCCCTGGTCGGACACGTGCGCCTGACCGACGAGGCCCTGCTGAAGATCGCCGAGGTGTGCGCCGCCTTCGAGGTCGACGGCATGCGCGCGGACATCGTGACCGCCCGGGCCGCGGCAGCCCACGCCGCGTGGAACGACCGGGACCTCGTGACCCGCGAGGACATCCGCGCCGCCGCCCGCCTCGCGCTGCCGCACCGTCGCCGCCGCAACCCCTTCGACGCCCCCGGCCTCGACGAGGACCTCCTCGACCAGATCCTCGGTGAGGACGATCAGCCCGACCCGCCGGAGCCGACCGACCCGTCTCCCGCCGAAGACGACGGCGAGGGTCCGGACGAGCAGCCGGACGGAGAGTCTGACCAGGAGACGGATCAGCAGGTGGGCGACCAGCAGGCCGACGATGCGTCATACGAATCGAGCGCTCAAGACACCAATTCGTATGACGCACCACCGGGACCACAGCAGACGGGGACCGACGCGACGACGACTGTCGGGACTGGCGAGCCCTACCGGACGAAACTGTTCACCGTCCGTGGCACCGGCAGCGGGGCGGCGGGGAAGCGCAGCCGCGCGATCACCGAGTGGGGACGCCGGGTCGGTGCGCACCGTCCGACAAGCTCTGGCGGGTCGATCGACCTGACCGAGACGCTGCTCGCCGCGGCACCACACCAGCACCGGCGCGGACGTAGGGGCGGGCCGATGCAGTTCCGAGGCGATGACCTCCGGGTGGCGACCCGCGAGGGACACGAGGCCAACCTGATCCTGTTCTGCGTCGACGCCTCGGGCTCGATGGCCGCGCGCAAGCGGATGGAGCAGGTCAAGACCGCGATCCTCTCGCTGCTGCTCGACGCCTACCAGCGCCGCGACAAGGTCGGACTGGTGACCTTCCGTACCGACCGCGCCGAGCTGGTGTTGCCGCCGACCCACTCGGTCGAGATCGCGGCCACCCGCCTCGCCGACCTCCCGGCCGGCGGACGTACGCCGCTCGGGGAGGGGCTGCTCGAGTCCGCCCGAGTTCTCGAGGTCGAACGGGTCCGAGACCCGCGCCGCCGTCCACTGCTCGTGCTGGTGACCGATGGTCGCGCCACGTCCGGACCAGATGCGGTTCACCGCTCGCGGCTGGCCGCGGACCACCTGGCCCGCCGTGGCATCGCGGCTCTCGTCGTCGACTGCGAGTCCGGGTCGTTCCGGCTGGGCCTCGCGAGCGAGCTGGCCCGACACCTCCACGCCGAGCACGTCCCGGTGACCGAGGTCAGTGCCACTGCCCTCACCGGCGCCGTCCACGAGCGGGTCGCCTGATGTCGCCGAAGGGGCAGCCGACCGTCGTACCCGACGACGGGCTCACCACCCGCCAGCGCCGCAACCGACCGTTGCTGATGGTGCACACCGGCGACGGCAAGGGAAAATCCACTGCCGCGTTCGGCCTCGCCATCCGCAGCTGGAACCAGGGCTGGAACGTCGGGGTGTTCCAGTTCGTGAAGTCCGCGAAGTGGCGCATCGGCGAGCAGACGGTGCTCGAGCGTCTCGGCGAGCTGCACCGTGAGACCGGCGAGGGCGGCCCGGTCGAGTGGCACAAGATGGGCGCCGGCTGGTCGTGGTCGCGCAAGGCCGGCGAGGCCGAGGACCATGCCGCGGAGGCGGCCGAGGGCTGGGCCGAGATCAAGCGACGGCTGGCCGAGGAGACCCACGACCTCTACATCCTCGACGAGTTCACGTACCCGATGCAGTGGGGTTGGGTCGACGTCGACGACGTGGTCGAGACACTGGCGAACCGCCCCGGGCGGCAGTACGTCGTCGTCACTGGTCGCCGTGCCGACCCCCGCCTGATCGAGGTCGCCGACCTGGTCACCGAGATGACCAAGGTCAAGCACCCGATGGACGCCGGTCAGAAGGGCCAGCGGGGCATCGAGTGGTGACTCTGAGGTGCCTGTGACCAACCTGCCGCGTCTCGTCGTCGCCGCGCCCGCCACTGGGCAGGGCAAGACGACGATCGCGACCGGGTTGATGGCGGCGCTCACACGGGCCGGCCACACGGTCAGCGGTCACAAGGTCGGCCCCGACTACATCGACCCCGGCTACCACGCCCTCGCCTGCGGGCGACCGGGCCGCAACCTCGACCCGCACCTGGTCGGCGAGGAGCGCGTCGTCCCCCTGCTGCTGCACGGTGCCCGCGGCGCCGACGTCGCGATCGTCGAGGGCGTGATGGGTCTGTACGACGGGCGCATCGGCACCAACGGGTACGCCTCCACCGCTCACGTCGCCACTCTCACGAAGACCCCCGTCGTGCTGGTCGTCGACATCTCGCGCGCCTCACGCTCGGTCGGGGCGGTCGTCCATGGGATGGCCACCTACGACCCATCGGTCCAGATCGCCGGGGTGATCCTCAACAAGGCCGGCTCACCACGCCACGCGGCGGAGGTCGCCGACTCGATCGACCTGCCGATCCTCGGGACGCTCGGCCGGGACGACGCGATCAGCGCCCCGTCGCGACACCTCGGCCTGGTGCCGGCAGCCGAACGGGCCGAGGCGAGCCACGCCCTCGACGCGCTGGCAGACCTGGTCGCCGAGACCATCGACCTCGAAGCAGTACTGAAGCTGGCCTCGACGGCGCCGGACCTCGACGCATCACCGTGGGATCCGGCTCGCGAGGTGGTTTCGACAAGCTCAACCAGCGGTGGTTCCGACCGTGGTCCGCTGGTCGCGATGGCCGGAGGTCGCGCCTTCACCTTCCGCTACACCGAGACCGAGGAGCTGCTCCGCGCCGCCGGTTGCCGGGTGCAGACCTTCGACCCGCTCGTCGACAGAGCTCTCCCCGAGGGCACGTCGGGCATCTACCTCGGTGGTGGCTTCCCGGAGGTGCACGCACCCGGACTCAGCGAGAACGCGCCGCTCCGCGCCGAGCTGTATGCCGCCATCGAGGCCGGCATCCCAACCGTGGCCGAGTGCGCCGGCCTGCTCTACCTGTGCCAGTCGGTCGACGACGCGGTGATGGTCGGGTCACTGCCGGCCACCGCGGAGATGAGCCCTCGGCTGGCGCTCTCCTACCCGACCGTGACGGCGGTGGCCGACTCGCTGCTCACCCGGGCCGGCGAGACGGTCACCGGTCACGAGTTCCACCGGACCCACGTCGACCCCGCGGCCGGAGCGACTCCGGCATGGGGCATCGACGGCGTGCCGGTGGGTTTCGCGAGCCCGACGCTGCTCGCGTCGTACCTCCACGTGCACTGGGCCGGCCACCCCCAGCTCGCCCAGCGCTTCGCGGACGCCGTCCACGCCTTCTCGGTGGTTGAGGAGGGCCGCCAGGCCTGTCTCGAAACTACTGGATCCAGTGGTTTCGAGACGCTCGTTCCTCGCTCCTCAACCACCGAACAAGAGCTGGCCGACCCCCTCCGCCACCACGGCGACGCCGAGGTCCGGGGTGCCGGGTTGCTCGACTTCGCCGTGAACGTCTACCCCGGGCCACGCCCGCTCTGGCTCGAACAGGCGCTGCGCGACAGCCTCGACCACGTCGGCGACTACCCGTCGGCCGCCCGGGCCGAGGAAGCAGCAGCCCGACGCCACGGGCGACGTCGCGACGAGGTGCTCGCCACGGCCGGGGCAGCAGAGGCCTTCGCGCTGCTCGCCCGGGTCCGGCCCTGGCGCCACCCCGTGGTCGTGCACCCGCAGTTCACCGAGCCGCACGCTGCCCTCGAGCAGGCGGGGCACCGGGTCACGACCGTGCTGTGCACTCCCGAATCGGGGTTCGCGCTTGACCCCGACGACGTCCCGGAGGACGCCGACCTCGTGATCCTGGGCAACCCCACGAACCCCACCGGCGTGCTGCACCCGGCCGACCTCGTCCGTGCACTGCAACGACCGGGGCGCCTGGTCGTGGTCGACGAGGCGTTCATGGACACGGTGCCCGGGGAGTCGGAGACGCTCGCCAGCGACGGCGAGTCACTCGTGATCCGCAGCCTCACCAAACACTGGTCGATCCCAGGGGTGCGCGCCGGGTACGTCCTGGGACCGGCGGACCTCGTCGAGGACCTGCGTCGCGAGCAGCCACCCTGGTCGGTGTCGACGACTGCCTCGGCGGCCATCCGTGCCTGCTCGACCGAGGCGGCGACCGTCGAGGCCGAGCGCCGTGCCGGGGCGATCATCGGGTGGCGGCGAGTCCTCAGCGACGGGCTGACCGAGCTCGGGATCGCGCACGTCCCGTCGAGCGCGTCCTTCGTCCTCGCCCGGCTCGGGACAGGGGTCCACGCGGCTCTTCGGCGCGCCGGGATCGCCGTACGCCGGGCCGACTCGTTTCCGGGCCTCGACGACACCTGGGCACGGATCGCCGTCCGTCCTGACGTGCCGACACGCGAGTTGTTGCGGACACTTCGGGCGGTTCTGGGAACCAGCGGTACCTGACACGCGGAGGCCCTGTCCGACGGCCCCGTGCATGCCCTAGGCTGACGCCGCGGGCACGAGGAAGCCGGTGGGATTCCGGCACAGTCGCGCTACTGTGACACCGCCTCCGCGAGGGCGCGGTGGAGTCAGACCCGAGGGTCCGCACATCCATCCGCAACATTCCAGGGACGCATTCATCCCTCAGGAGGAAACATGGCACAGACCGCCGCGGCACCCGCGATCGAGGTCCCGTCGATTCCGCTCGGCCAGATCGCCCCGTGGGCCATCTTCTTCGGCCTGCTCGCGACGCTCGTGATCTTCTTCATCAGTGCCGACCAGGGTGCGTTCTCGATCCCGGCGGGCAACGCGATCCACGAGTGGGTCCACGATGGCCGGCACCTGCTCGGCTACCCCTGCCACTGAGCCTCCTCCCTCCGGTACCCCGCGAGGGATCGCCCGCTTCTGTCCGCAGACCCTGACGTGACCCCACGCGCCGTATCGCTTCGTCGATCGGACCACTCATGACCGCCCGTGCCTTTCTCATCCGGGGGTTGGTCGCCGGCCTGCTTGCCGGCTTCGCTGCCTTCGCCGTCGCCTTCACCGTGGGCGAGCCCTACGTCCAGAAGGCCATCGACATCGAGGAGTCAGCCGCGGCTCCAGCGACGCCACACTCCGAGCGCTCCTCGTTCGGCGTCAACCAGGCGGCCTTCGTCGCGCACGACCACGACGAGGAGGGAGGCACGGTCGTCTCTCGTGGCAACCAGCGCACCTGGGGCCTGCTGACCGGCACCCTCGGCATCGGCACCGCCCTTGGCGCCATCGTCGCCCTCGTCGCCGCCGGGGTCGTGGGACGCATCGGTCGCTGGAGTCCCGGCCAGTCGACCGCGTTCACCGCGCTCGCGGGGTATGTCGCCGTCGCACTGGTGCCCTTCCTGAAGTACCCGGCGAACCCGCCCGCCGTCGGCAACGGAGACACCATCGGTCACCGGACGACCCTGTACTTCGTGTTCCTGCTGATCTCGATCCTCGCGGCCGTGGCCGCGACTGCGCTCGGGCAGCGCATCTGGCAACAGCGGGGCACCTACGTCGGGATGCTCTCCGGAGTCGGCCTCTACCTCGTGGTCGTCGTCACGGCCGGTGCGCTGATGCCCTCTGTCAACGAGCTCGGCGACTTCCCGGCCGACACGCTCTGGGGCTTCCGGATCTCCTCGATCCTCACCCAGGCGACGATGTGGGCCACGATCGGCGTGCTGCTGGTCGGGATGGTCGGCAAGCTCTACCGCGACACGACGGCCAGTGCGCAACGCCGCGAGCTGGCGGCCAGCCTGTGACCGCAGTACGGCCACCCAGCCCGGAGTCGATCGCTCTGGCGCAGGAGCGTCTCGACGGACTCGCCACCCCAGCCGGTGCACTGGGTCGGCTCGGCGACCTGGCCGTCTGGATCGCCGGCGCGCAGGGCAAGGTCCCGCCGGCGCAGCTGACCAACGTGCGGCTGGTGATCTTCGCCGGTGACCACGGTGTGGCGGCCCACGGCGTCTCGGCGTACCCCCCGGCCATCACAGGCGCCATGGTCCGCACCTTCGTCGCCGGCAAGGCGGGAGTCTCGGCGCTCGCGGCGACGCACGACGTGCACGTGCGGGTGCTCGACCTCGGTGTCGACGAGGACCTGGCGGACGTGCCGGACGCGGTGAAGGTGCACAAGGTACGCCGCAGCAGCGGAGCCATCCACCTCGAGAACGCGCTCTCCCCCGAGGAGACCGCGCGGGCCTTCGAGGCCGGCCGCCAGGTCGCGCTGGAGGAGATCGGCGCCGGTGCGCAGCTGCTCCTCGGCGGCGACATGGGCATCGGCAACACGACCCCCGCCGCGGCCCTGATCGCCGCTGCGCTGGGCTTGCCCGCGAGCGAGGTCACCGGTCGAGGCACCGGCATCGACGAAGCCGCACTCGCGCACAAGGAGTCGGTGATCGACCAGGCGCTGGCGCGCGCGGGCGACCGCACCGCCGACCCGATGGAGTGCCTGACCGCGCTGGGCAGCGCCGATCTCGCTGCGGCCACCGGCTATCTCGTGGCGGCCGCCGAAGCGGGCGTACCGGTGCTGCTGGACGGCGTCATCTCGGTGGCCTGCGCACTCACTGCCGACCGGATCGCACCGGGTGCCGCGGCGTGGTTCGCGGCGGGACACAGGTCCACCGAACCCGCCCAGTCACTCGCGCTCGACAAGCTCGGTCTCGAGCCGATCCTCGACCTCGGCATGCGCCTGGGTGAGGGCAGTGGCGCGGTGGCCGCCGTCCCCGTCGTACGCAGCGCGGTCAGCATCCTGCGCGACGTCGCGCTGCTCGCCGACCTGCTGCCGGATGCGTGACGCCTGGCGCCTAGCGGTCGGGACCCTCACGGCGATCCCGGTGTCACCGCCGAGTGGAGTCGACGCGCGCACGGCCGGCCGGGCGATGCTCCTCGCACCTCTCGCGGTGGTGCCCCTGGGCGTGCTGGTCGGAATCATCGGCTGGGTCGGGCACCAGTTGGACCTCGCTCCCCTCGCCGTCGCGTTCGTCGCCATCGGTGCCCTGGCCGCCGGGAGCCGCGCCATCCACTGGGACGGGCTCTCCGACACGGCCGACGGGCTGACCGCGTCGTACGACGCAGAGCGGTCGCTGGCCGTGATGAAGTCCGGCACCTCGGGACCAGCGGGCGTCATCGCCACTGTCGTCGTGGCCGGTGTCCAGGTCGCGGCCCTCGCCTCGCTGTTCACCAGCTGGCGAGGAGCAGTGCTCGCCGGTGTTCTCGTCTGCGCCTCGCGGGTGGCACTCACGATCACCTGCCTGCGCGGCGTACCCGCTGCTCGGCCGGATGGACTCGGCCTGCCGCACGCCGGGACCGTCACGCCGTTCGCGGCCGTCGTCGTCTGGCTGATGACCGCGGCCGTGGTCACCGCCGTGGCCGGGTGGGTGGGTTTCGAGGGGTGGCGCGGACTGTTGGCCGTCGTACTCGCCGGACTCGTCGTCGCGTTTCTGGTCCGACGGACCATGAGCCGATTCGGCGGCGTCACGGGTGACGTGTTCGGCGCCGCCATCGAGCTGTCCCTCGCGACCTTGCTCCTGGCGCTGACGTGAGCCGCGCCCTCGGGCTGATGCTCGGGTACGTCGCCGACCGCGTCGTACCCGACCCCTCGCAGTTCCATCCCGTCGCCGGGTTCGGACAGCTCGCCTCAGCCCTGGAAACGCGCACCTACCAGCAGACTCGGATGCGTGGCGTCGCGTACGCAGCCGTCCTGGTCGGAGCCGCAACCGGTGCCGGCGTACTCGTCGAGCGCGCCACGCGCAGTCGACCGGTACTGCACACCGCGGTCACCGCCGTCGCTACCTGGGCTGTGCTCGGTGGGGCGTCGCTGGAGCGCGAGGCTGTCGCCGTTTCCGCGCTGCTCGAGGAAGGACACCTCCCCGAATCGCGTGTTCGACTGACACACCTGGTCGGCCGCGACACCTCCAGCCTCGATGAAGGTGAGATCGCGAGAGCCGTGATCGAGTCGGTCGCCGAGAACACCTCCGACGCCGTCGTCGCTCCGCTGGTCTTGGGAGCCGTCGCCGGGGTGCCGGGGCTGCTCGCCTACCGCGCCGCGAACACCCTGGACGCGATGGTCGGGCACCGCAACGAGCGCTACCGCGATTTCGGTTGGGCCTCCGCCCGTCTCGACGACGTGCTCAACCTCCCGGGCGCTCGCCTCACGTCGCTGCTCACCGCCTTCCTCGGGCCGTCCCCTCGTAGGGCCCTCGAGTCGTGGCGCCGCGACGCCCACGCGCATCCTTCACCCAACGCCGGGCCGGTCGAGGCGTCCTTTGCCGGCGCACTCGGCATCCGCCTCGGCGGGACCAACCGGTACGGCGCCCGCACCGAGCACCGTGCCGTCCTCGGCTCGGGCCGCGACCCCCAGCGGGCCGACATCACCCGCGCGATCGACCTGGCGAGACGCGTCGACGTGGCCGCTGCCGCAGTGGCCGCCCTGCTCGCCGTCGCACTAGGTGGTCGAGCACGCTCGGTTTGCTCACAACCGTGAGCACCGCTGGTTGAGCCTGTCGAAACCACTGATGGGCTCGATGGTAGGTCTCAGTCATCGATGGGGGTGGTCGACGCGGGCGTCTGGTTGCGGTGCTGTTCCCCGACCCTCCGCCTGCCTCGCGGTCGCTCAGCTCGACCGTCGTGGTTCCGGTCGGATCGGTGAGATTCATGGGTCCCTCACGGCTCCTGGGTGGTTGAGGAGCGAGCGCCAAACAGCGCTTGTCCTGAGGAGGTCGCGCAGCGACCGTCTCGAAGGGAGCGTCTCGAAACCACCTGCTCAGGGTCTCCGAGAAGTTGTCCACATTCTCGAATCTGCTATCGAAACTGTCGGTGGCGACTCCTAGAATTTGCTTCATGCACACCAGCACCACCCTCACCCCCGCCGAGGTGATCGACCGTGTCCACGCAGCCCGCGCCACCGCCCACCACTCAGCCGTCGAGGAGCTCCAGCTCGCTGTCGCCTGGGCTCTGTTGCACCCCTGCCCGGCCGACGAGTTCCCCGCCGACTGGGGCGAAGCCAGCCTGTTCAGCGAGACCATCACCCCACTGGCAGGAGTTGGTGCCCCGCTGGTGGCTGAGTTCGCGCCCGCCGAGCTCGCCGCCGCCCTCGGCATCAGCCTGGACGCGGGCCGTCAGCTGGTCGCCGACGCCCTCGAGCTGACCTACCGCCTCCCAAGGCTGTGGGACCGGGTCCTCGAAGGCGCGGTGCCGGTGTGGCGGGCACGAGCGATCTCCCGCGAGACCCACGACCTCGGCGTGGACGCGGTCGCGTTCGCCGACCGCCTCATCGCCGCCACCCCCGGCAAGGTCAGCCAG
The DNA here is from genome assembly GCA_963742785.1 of uncultured Actinomycetota bacterium. GTDB lineage: Bacteria > Actinomycetota > Actinomycetes > Propionibacteriales > Nocardioidaceae > Marmoricola. The sequence continues at coordinate 935,527 of CAVUNI010000002.1, read as the reverse complement.
GTCGACGCCACCCGCCTGGTGGAGGAGGCCCGGGTCTTCTACGACCCCGACCGCGCCATCGCCGACGAGGAACACGAACTCACCCGCCGCGGGGTCTGGCTCAAGCACCGCGGCAACCCCACCACCACCGACGTGGTCATGACCCTGGAGACCCCCCACGCCCTGGCGTTCAACGAGACCGTGACCGTGCTGGCCGCCGAGCTGCACACCCTCGGCGACACCGAGGACCTCGACCACCGACGCGCGACCGCGGTCGGGATCCTCGCCGACCCCCAATACGCCCTGGACCTCCTGACCCGCCCCGAAGGCGGCACCCCCACCACCGGTGCGGGCACCGGGGCGATGAACCTGTTCCTCCACCTCACCACTGCCGATCTCGAGGAAAGTGTGGGTGCAGCCTCGATCGAGAAGCTCGGCGCCGCCACCACCCAGCTGCTGCACGACTGGCTCACCCGACACACCGCCGCCGGTGGCAAGGTGCTGATCCGCCCGGTCCTCGACCTCGCCGATGACCGCGCGGTCGACCAGCACGACCCACCCGAGCGAATGCGCGAACACGTCATCCAACGCGACGCGCTCTGCGTGTTCCCCGGCTGCCGCCGCGACTCCCGGACCTGCGACATCGACCACATCACCGAGTACGTCCCCATGGACGACGGCGGACCACCCGGACAAACCCATCCCGACAACCTCGCCCCGCTGTGCCGCACCCATCACCGCATCAAGACCTTCACCACCTGGGTCTACAAGCGCACCGACGAGGGCACCTACACCTGGACCGCACCCACCGGACACCAATACGACGTCCACCCCTCCCCGCGCCGCCCACCACGACGCCCACCACGACGCCCACCGCGAAGAACCTGACACCCCCAGACCCCGGCCACCACCGGCCCGGGGCCACAGCCATGCCTTGCAGCCCGATCACGTGGTTTCGAGACACTCGCTAGCGCTCGCTCCTCAACCACCGGGCGTAGGAGGCGGTTCACTGCATCAGGTGACAGCTGTACGCCGCACACAGAGTTGGCCGTTCACATTTCGCGATGTTCGCGTCGACGGTGACCACGGCCGGTTGAGCCTGTCGCAACCCACTGATGCATTTGCGTTCCTACCTCGGGCTGCGCTCAGAGCACCAGCACCCGGCCGGCGACGACGAGGTGGATCTCGTCACACTCCTGAGCCAACCGCTGGTTGACGGTGCCGAGCAGGTCGCGGAAGAGCCGTCCGGAGCGGTGCTCGGGGACGACGCCGAGGCCGACCTCGTTGGTGACGAGTACGACCGGCCCACTGGCGGCGCGAAGTGCGGATCCTGCTTCGGCGACTCGGTCGTCGATGACGGCGTTCACGCGTTCGGACGGCAGGTCCCAGGCCGCGGCCTCATCGAGGACTGCTGTGAGCCAGGTGCCGAGGCAGTCGACCAGCACCGGTCCGCCGACGGCCAGCCCTGCGGCGAGGTCGTGCGTCTCGACGGTCGTCCAGCCTGCTGGTCGCCGCTCCTGGTGGGCGGCGATGCGGGCGACCCAGTCGGGGTCGGGATCCTCGGCGGCGGTGGGTCCGGGGGCGACGTACGTGACGTTCTCGAAGGTCTTCAGCAGCTGCTCGGCATGCCGGGACTTGCCGGACCGCACGCCGCCCGTGACCAGTACCTTCATCGACGCTCCTCCACCCAGGTGACAGCGGCAGCCACGTCGGTGACCGTCTCGACGCCGTCCGGCGCTGGCGGACGCCGTACGACGACGACGGGGATCGCGAGCTCCTCAGCGGCCTCGAGCTTGGCCTGCGTGTAGGTGCCGCCGGAGTCCTTGGTGACGAGCACGTCGACGTCGTGCGACCGCATCAGCTCGAGCTCGTCGTCGAGTAGGTAAGGACCCCGACTCAGCACAACCGTCCATTCCGACGGCACCGGCTCGTCGGGCTGGTCGACCACACGGGTCAGCACCGACGTCTTGCCCAGCTCCGTCACGAAGCGCCCGAGCTCCTGGCGACCAACGGTGAGGAACGGCCGCCGACCGAGCCCGGCAGCAGCGCTCGCGGCTTGTTCGTGCGAATCGACCCACGTCCACGCAGCAGACCCCGACCATCCCGGTCGCTCCAGCCGGAGCAGCGGCAGTTCACGACACGCGGCCGCGGCATGCGCCGAGATCTGCGCGGAGAAGGGATGCGTCGCGTCGACCACCGCGTCGTGGTCGAGCGCGCAGGCACGTAGTCCGTCGACGCCGCCGAACCCACCGATCCGCACCTCGCCGACGGGCAGTCGCGGTCGGGCCACCCGACCCGCCAGCGAGGACAGCACCTCCACCCCACGCTCGTCCAGAGCTGCCGCGAGCTCTCGGGCCTCGGCGGTGCCACCCAGTATGAGTACCTTCATCGCCGGTCCCCCGGCGGCAGCACGGGCAAGGACGCGGGCGCTCCGCCCGTGGCCAGGTCGAGCATCGCGTCAACGTCGAGGTGCTCCTCAACGAGGTCACCGAGCAGGTCGAGGCGACGCTCGCGGGCAGCGCCGAACGAGGCCTGCGAGACGACACCCAGCGCCTCCATGAGGTACGACGCACGCGTCGCGTCATCCTCGAGGGACCCGTGCACCATCGTCCCGAAGACCGACCCGGAGCGCGGCGAACCGGTGACCCGGCCGTGGTGGATCTCGTAGCCCGCCGGCTCGTGCACCCGCAGCACCTTCTCAGCAGCGAAGGTCGTGGTGAGGTCGAGCAGCCCGAGCCCGTCCACATCAACCCCGGCAACGCCCTCGATCCCCGCGGGATCGGAGATGGTGCCACCGAGCAGCTGGCATCCACCGCAGATCCCCAGCACCGGTTTGCCGGCAGCGGCATGGTCGAGCACCGCATCATCCAACCCACGAGAACGCATCCACGCCAGGTCCGCGATGGTCGCCCTGGTACCGGGCAGCACGACGAGGTCCGCATCGGCCAGGGCCCTCGGGTCGGACACGAAGACGACGTCGAGGTCGGGCTCGAGTCCGAGGGCGTCGACGTCGGTGAAGTTGCTGATCCGAGGCATTCGCACCACCGCCACCTTGCGGGTGCCACCGCTCGAGCGCCGGCCCTCGAGGTCGAGCGCGTCCTCGGAGTCGAGCCACACGTCCGGGTGCCACGGGAGCACGCCAAAGACCCGGCGCCCCGTGAGCGAAGCCAGCTCGTCCAGCCCGGGTGCCAGCAAGGGGGCGTCTCCGCGGAACTTGTTCACCACGAAGCCGGCGATGAGCGCCTGGTCCTCGGGCGAGAGCAGCGCGACCGTGCCGAACATCGCCGCGAACACCCCGCCGCGATCGATGTCTCCGACCACGACGGTCGGGATCCCGGCATGCCGGGCCAGCCCCATGTTCACGTAGTCGCTCTCCCGCAGGTTGATCTCCGCCGGGCTGCCGGCACCCTCGGCGACGACCACGTCGTACCGCGAGGAAAGATCGTCGAAGGCGTCGTACGCCGCCCGCGCGAGGTGTCTCCGGCCCTCGACGAAGTCACCCGCATCAACCTCGCCGGCAGGCTGGCCCATCACGACGACGTGGCTGCGTCGGTCGCTACCCGGCTTGAGCAGGACCGGGTTCATCGCCGCCTCGGGCTCCGCACCCGCTGCGACGGCCTGGATCCACTGGGCGCGTCCGATCTCGGCTGCCATACCGTCGGGTCCGGAGCACACCATCGAGTTGTTGGACATGTTCTGCGACTTGAACGGGGCGACCTTCACTCCGCGCCGCGCGAACGCCCTGCACAAACCGGTCGTGACGAGGGTCTTGCCCGCGTCCGACGTGGTGCCGGCGACCAGCAGGGCCCCGCTCATTCGGGTTTCCTGAGCAGGTAGACGTCCATCACCCAGCCGGCCGCGTCCTTGACGGCGGCGCGCGCTGTCTCGATCTCGCCGAGCACCTCGCCGACGGTCCCCGCCACCAGCGCCTCGTCGGGCGTGCCGAGGTTGGCCCCCCACCAGATCTGCCAGTCCTCGAGCCCGGCGAGCTCGAGCGTGGCGTTGAGCAGCACCGCGATGTTGTCGAGCCCCGCGTCGACCGCGTCGCGCAGCAGTCGCCCGGTGGTGACGTGCAACGGGCGGCCGACACCGTGGAGCACGATGCGGTGCCGGGCGGCGAGCAGCTGCGGGGCGCTGATGCCAGGCAACACGTCGAAGTCGATCGACAGGTTGCCCCGCGCGCGGATCGACTCGACGATCCGGATGGTCGAGTCGTACAGCGACGGGTCTCCCCAGACGAGGAACGCGGCGTCACCCGGGTGGTCGATGAGCACCTGCTCGTACGCCGCTGCTCGCTTCTCGTGCCAGTCCGCAACGGCCGAGGGGTACTGGCCCACCGGGTCGCGGTCCCGCTCCGGGTCGGGTACGGCGACGATCGGCACGCCCCCGTGCAGCCGGCAGATCTCGCGCCGCACCTCGAGCAGCGGGTCCGTCCCCGACTTCTGCGCCGCGATCACGTAGTCCACCGAACGCAGCACCTCCGCCGCCTCTGGCGTCACGTGCTGCGGGCCCATCCCCACCCCGAGGATGTAGATGGTTCGTGGTTTCGAGACGCTCGTTTCGAGACGGGCCTGGCGGCCCTCCTCAACGCAAGGCTGCGCTCGCTCCTCAACCACCGTTTCTTTCCTCCAGGTCACCCTCCAGCTCCAGGTAGACCTGCTGCATCGCCGCGACGACCTCGGGGTCGGGCTCCTCCCACAGCCCCCGGTCGGCCGCCTCGTGCAGCTTCTCGACGATGCCGCGCAGCGCCCACGGGTTCGACTTCCGCATGAACTCCTGGTTGGTCTCGTCGAGGACGTACTCCTTCGCGAGGGTGTCGTACATCCAGTCGTGCACCACACCGGCAGTCGCGTCGAAGCCGAACAGGTAGTCGACGGTTGCGGCGAGCTCGAAGGCACCCTTGTAGCCGTGCCGCTGCATCGCACCGATCCAGCGCGGATTCACCACCCGCGCACGGAAGACGCGGTTGGTCTCCTCCTGGAGTGTGCGGGTGCGGATGGCGTCGGGCGTGGTCGAGTCGCCGACGTACGCCTTCGGGTCCGCGCCGGTGAGCGCGCGCACGGTCGCGATCATCCCGCCGTGGTACTGGAAGTAGTCGTCGGAGTCGGCGATGTCGTGCTCGCGCGTGTCGATGTTCTTGGCCGCGACCTTGATCCGCCGGTAGTTGGCGCGCATGTCGTCGGCGGCCGGGGCTCCCTCGAGCCCGCGTCCGTAGGCGAACCCGCCCCAGCTCGTGTACACCTCGGCCAGGTCCTTGTCGTCGCGCCAGCTGCCCGACTCCACCAGCTGGAGGATGCCGGCGCCGTACGAACCCGGCTTGGAGCCGAAGATGCGCGTGGTCGCGCGGCGTTCGTCGCCGTGCTCGGCGAGGTCGGCCTGTGCGTGCGCGCGCACGTAGTTCTGGTCGAGCGGCTCGTCGAGCGCGGCGACCAGCTGTACGGCGTCGTCGAGCATCGTCACGACATGGGGGAACGCGTCGCGGAAGAAGCCGGAGATCCGGACGGTCACGTCGATGCGGGGACGGCCGAGCTCCTCCAGGGGTACGACGTGCAGGTCGCTCACCCGCCGTGACGCCTCGTCCCACGAGGGCCGGACGCCTATCAGGGCCAGCACCTCGGCGATGTCGTCGCCCGACGTGCGCATCGCGCTGGTCCCCCACACGCTCAGACCCACCGACTCGGGGTAGGAACCGGTGTCGTCGAGGTAGCGCCGCACCAGCGAGTCGGCCATCGCGACGCCGGTCTCCCACGCAAGCCGCGACGGCACCGCCCGCGGGTCGACGGTGTAGAAGTTGCGCCCGGTCGGCAGCACGTTGACCAGGCCACGCAAGGGGGAACCGGAGGGGCCCGCTGGGATGAAACCGCCGTCGAGCGCGTGCAGAACGGCGTCGAGCTCGTCGGTCGTCCTCGCCAGCCGCGGGACCACCTGTGATGCAGCGAAGCTCAGCACGCGCTGCACCTCGGGCTCGTCATGCAGACCGACCACAGCGTCCGGGGACCAGCCCGCGTCCTCCATCCGCTGGACCAGGTCACGCGCCTGGGCCTCGATGCGGTCGACGGCGTCGGTTGCCTCCGCGTTCTCCTTCAGGCCCAGCGCCGAGCGGAGGCCCGGCACGGCGGCCGACTGGCCGCCCCAGACCTGCTGGGCGCGCAGGATCGCGAGCACCAGGTTGACCCGAGCCTCACCGTCGGGAGCCTGGCCCAGGACGTGCAGGCCGTCGCGGATCTGCGCGTCCTTGATCTCGCACAGCCATCCGTCGACGTGCAGGATGAAGTCGTCGAACTCCTCGTCCTCGGGACGTTCCTCGAGGCCGAGGTCCTGGTGCATCTGTGCGGCCTGCATCAGCTGCCAGATCTCCCCGCGGATCGCCGGCAGCTTGGCCGGGTCCATCGCGGCGATGTTGGCGTGCTCGTCAAGCAGCTGCTCGAGGCGGGCGATGTCGCCGTACGACTCCGCGCGTGCCATCGGCGGGACCAGGTGGTCGACGATCGTGGCGTGAGCCCGACGCTTGGCCTGGGCGCCCTCCCCGGGGTCGTTGACCAGGAACGGGTAGACCAGCGGCAGGTTGCCGATCGCGGCGTCGGCCGCACAGGCCGCCGACAGTGCCGCGTTCTTGCCGGGCAGCCACTCCATCGACCCGTGCTTGCCGAGGTGCACGACGGCGTCCGCGCCGAACCCCCCGTCCCCGACAGCACTGCCCAGCCAGCGGTAGGCCGCGAGGTAGTGGTGCGACGGCGCGAGGTCGGGGTCGTGGTAGATCGCGACTGGTTTCTCGCCGAAACCGCGCGGCGGCTGGATCAGGAGTACGACGTTGCCGGCGGCGATCGTGGCCAGCACGATCTCCCCACTGTCGTTGACGAAAAGCGACCCCGGCGCCTCGCCCCACGCCTCGGAGACCGTGCTCATCAGCTCATCGGGAAGGTCGGCGGTCCATCGCACGTAGTCGCTCGCCGGGATCCGCACGTGGGCGTCCGTGAGCTGCGCGTTGGTCAGCCATTCCTCGTCCTGCCCACCGGCCGCGATCAGCGCATGGATCAGCGCGTCACCGGCCTCGGTGTCGGCCTCCCACCCCTCGGTGGTTGAGGAGCGAGCGCCAGCGAGCGTCTCGAAACCACCATCGAGGATCTGCGTCACGATGTTGTCGCGCCCGAGGTCGTAGCCCGCGTCCCGCATCCGCCGCAGCAGCCGGATCGTCGAGACCGGGGTGTCCAGGCCGACGGCGTTGCCGACCCGGGAGTGTTTGGTGGGGTAGGCCGACAGCATCAGCGCGATCCGGCGCTCGCTGGTCGGGACGTGACGCAGCCGGGCGTGCTTGACGGCGATGCCCGCGACGCGCGCGCATCGCTCGGCGTCGGCGACGTATCGCGGCAGGCCGTCCTTGTCGACCTCCTTGAACGAGAACGGCGCGGTGATGATGCGGCCGTCGAACTCGGGGATCGCGATCTGGGTGGCCGAGTCGAGCGGCGTCACGCCCTCGCCGGAGGCCAACCACTCCTCGCGGCTGCTGGTCAGGCACAGCCCCTGGAGGATCGGGATGTCGAGCGCGGCCATCCGCTCCACGTCCCACGCCTCGTCCTCTCCGCCCGCCGACGCCGTGGCCGGCTGGCTGCCACCGGCGGCGAGGACGGTCACCACCAGGGCGTCGAGGGTGCCGAGCGCTTCGTACAGGTCATCGGGCGCGGAGCGCAGTGACGAGGAGAAGATCGGCATCCCGACCGCCTCACCGGTCGCGTCGATCGCGTCCGCGAGGGCGTGCGCGAAGTCGATGTTCCCGCTGGCGTGGTGGGCGCGGTAGAAGAGCACCCCGACTCTGGGCTTTTCGGTGGTTGAGGAGCGAGCGTCAGCGAGCGTCTCGAAACCACTGGTTCCACGCTCCAGCCAGCCCCACGCAGGGATCTCCGCCGGCGGCTCGAATCCCTCGCCGGTGAGCAGCACGGTGTCGGAGAGGAACGCGTGCAGCTGCGCGAGGTTCTCCGGCCCACCCTCGGCGAGGTAGCGGTGCGCCTCGGCGGCCACCCCGATCGGCACCGACGACATCTCCATCAGCTCCGCGTTCGGCGTCTGCTCACCACCGAGCACCACCATCGGAGTACCGGCCAGCCGGAAGCGCTCGAAGCCGGTGCACAGGTCCTGGGGCGAGCCGAGGATGCGCGCGACCACGAGGTCGCAGCCCTCGAGAAGGGTGCCCATCCCCTCGTGGGCAGGTCGGGCCGGGTTGGCCCAGACGTAGTCGGCACCCGAGGCACGCGCAGAGAGCAGGTCGGTGTCGGATGTCGACAGCAGTGCGATCTTCATGGTTCTCCCTGGGGGTTCTCGCCCCTCGTCGGCGGAGGTCCCGTGGCCAGTGTCTGGCTGCGTCCGCGCCTCAGGGTGACTTCTGGGGCCGGGCATCACAGTGGCGGAACCGCCCCGGAATTTTCACCGGGTTCCTGTCCCACGAGACGTGTGCCGCTCAGACTAGTCGGGTTCGGCGGTACGCCGGATCCGGGCCAGTCGATGGGCCTCGACAGGACGGCCGCCGACCAGGTGCTCGCGAGCGAGCTCCCGGGCGACCTCCGGCTCGACACCGCCGTACCAGACGTCGTCGGGCTGGACGCTGACCACAGGTGCCTGGTTGCACGGGAACTGACAGCCGGTGTGGGTGATCAGCACGTCGTCGTCGCCCTGCCCCTGCTTCATCAGCTCGATGATCAGCGCCTCGGCGGTGAGGTCGGACCCGAGCGCGGTGCACCGCGGCCCACGGCAGATCAGCACCTGGTGCCGATGCTCGGTGACTTCCTCCCAGGCAGCCGAGGTCAGACCGGCCTCCGCCCCGGAGATCGGTCGGGTCAGTCCCACGAGCGCCCTGACCTCCGCAGCGTCGCTCGCGAGCGACCTACCGACCTCCACCTCGGGGCGGTGTCCCGCACGTTCGCGCCACCAGTGCCCGCAGATCCGACGCAGCCAGGACACGGCCGGCGCCAGGCTGCCGAGACTCACGCCGACGACGACCACGCGCTCGGTGCCCAGGTCGGCCAGGCGGGTCAGCTCCCGCGACAGCGAGGGGTCTCCGAGCTGCAGGAACGCCACGGTCGCGTCGTGCGGGGCGGCCAGCTCGCGCAGGAGCTCGATGGCCTGGACCTCGCGAGCCGACATGCCGACGAGGACCACGGGAAGCACCGGGTCACGCTACCCCGAGGGTTTGCGAGACCTTTACGGGATGTTTATTCCTATTTCACTGCAAAACGGACAAAGAGAGAGCACTCTGGAGATCAGAAGATGGCTTCCCAGCGCGGAGGGCGTTATGGATCTCAAGTCAACTTCTCGGGAAAAGCACCGCGACGTTTTCGTGCTCTCTGGTGGCGCGAACCGCGGCGCCGTCCAGGTCGGCATGATGGAAGCGCTCATCGAGCACGGCATCATTCCCGACGCCCTCGTCGGCACCTCGGTCGGAGCGCTCAACGCAGCCTTCATGGGCTTTCGTCCCGACCCCAGCCGCGTCCGCGAGCTCCGCGCCCGGTGGATGGCCCTGACCACCCGCGACATCTTCCCCGGCGGCAACCTGACCCGCGTCGGCCACCTGCTCCGCCAACGCCCCTACCTGTTCTCACCCGGAGCGCTCCACCGTCTGATCGACGACTGGTTGCCGGCGAAGAACCTGGAGGACCTGCCCATCCCGGTCCGGGTGGTCACCACCCCCCTGACCGGCGACGCCGCGGTGTATCACCGCCACGGCAACCTCGCGCAGCTCCTCCTCGCCTCGGCCGCCGTTCCCGCCGTCTTCCCCCCGGTCGACCTGCCCGCCAGCTGCGGCCACCCAGGACTCCACGTCGACGGCGGCGTCTCGGACCTGGTGCCCATCAGTGGCGCGGCCGACCTGGCCCCCACCCGGGTGTTCGTCCTGGACGCCAGCATTCCGTCACGGCTCCCCCGTGGTCGTACGCCGATCGACATCCTGGTCGCCAGTCTCGGGGTGGCGACCCGGGTGCGACCTGCGCCCGACCTGGGAGCCGGGGTCGCGCTACACCGTCTGACCACGCCCGACCGTGACGTCAAGATGACCGACTTCTCGCACACGGCCAGGCACATCGCCGATGGTCGCGCTGCGGCGGAGCGTCTCGTCGAGCAGCTCATCGTTGCTCGCGAGCAGGAGCTGAGCGAGCTGGCACTGGTTCCGGTACGCCGCAGCTCGATGCGCATCTGGGACCGGCGCAACCGCGCCGCCTGACGCACAAGGCTGACCTGCTCCGGTAGGCCGAGGGGTTTTTCGGGTCTCCTCGGCCGGGACCTAGGCTGAGCCGCATGAGCGTGCGTGTCGACCGCGACGGACCCGTCACCACGGTCACCATCGACCGACCCGAGGCCCGCAACGCGGTCGACCGGCCGACGGCAGCGGCCCTGGCGGACGCCTTCCGCGGCTTCGACAGCGACGACACCGCCTCGGTGGCCGTGCTGACCGGCGCCGGCGGGCACTTCTGCTCGGGAGCCGATCTCAAGGCGGTCGGTGAGGGGCGCGGCAACCGCGTCGACGAGGATGGCGACGGACCCATGGGGCCGACCCGGTTGCAGCTCTCCAAGCCTGTGGTGGCGGCGATCGAGGGCTACGCAGTCGCCGGGGGCCTCGAGCTCGCCCTGTGGGCCGACCTGCGCGTCGCGGCCAGCGATGCCGTCCTAGGGGTGTTCTGTCGCCGCTGGGGTGTCCCTCTGATCGACGGCGGCACCGTGCGACTGCCGCGGCTGATCGGGGAGTCCCGGGCGATGGATCTCGTGCTCACCGGGCGTGCGGTACCCGCACCAGAGGCCTTCGAGATGGGCCTGGTGAACCGGCTGTGCGCGCCAGGAGATGCCTTGGGCAGCGCACAACGGCTCGCCGCGGAGATCGCAGCGTTTCCCCAGACGTGCACGCGTCAGGACCGCCTCAGCGTGCTGGAGCAATGGGGGCTGCCTGAGCACCAGGCGCTGGGCGTCGAACTGGCCCATGGCCTGGTCTCACTGCAGGCAGATGCCCTCGCCGGGGCCACTCGCTTTGCCGCGGGGGCAGGGCGGCATGGCGGGCCGGATGAACACCCTGGTCCGAACGGCGAACACCCGAACCGGGGCCAAGACCCCCCGCCGCGATGACGGAGGGGCTTGCGGGACTCGGGAAGTCTCCAGGGGGGACGACTTCCCGTGTCTTGTCAGTCTCTGGCGCTGCGCTGGGCCGGGATGACGTCGCCCAGGAGTTCCTTGACCTCGGACTCGCGGTAGCGGCGGTGCCCACCGAGAGTGCGAATAGCGGACAGCTTGCCGGCCTTTGCCCAACGTGTGACCGTCTTCGGGTCCACGCGGAACATGGCGGCTACCTCAGCAGGAGTGAGGAGTGATTCAGTTTCGGTCGGTCGCGTTACCACGGCGCTCCCCTTAAGTGATGCTGTGACTCGGAGCTCTTTGCTCTCCTGCGAAGTGTGCCACCGGCCTTCATCCCCCGAAACCTGATATGTCCGGATTCTCGAAATCGGCCCCAAAACGGTCGTTGTAGTCTAGACCAGCCGTGGCCCACCCTTGCTCCGGCCCAAAAATCGTGCATTCACCCCAAGCGCGACATATGCGAAGGAGTCGACACCGTGACCCCAGTCACGTTCCACTTGTTCGACGATCTGGACGGCCACGAACAGGTGGTCGCGTGTCAGGACGAGCGGAGCGGTCTCCGCGCGATCATCGCGATCCACTCGACCGCCCGTGGCCCCGCACTGGGGGGAACCCGGTTTCACGCCTACCGCAGCGACGCCGACGCCCTGCGTGACGCGCTCAACCTCGCTCGCGGCATGTCCTACAAGGCGGCGATGGCCGGGCTCGACCTCGGCGGCGGCAAGGCCGTGATCCTCGGTGACCCACTCACCGACAAGACTCCGGCGCTGCTGCGGGCCTACGGACGCTTCGTGCAGTCCCTGGGCGGGCGCTACTACACCGCCTGCGACGTCGGCACCTACTCCGAGGACATGGATGTCATTGCCCAGGAGAGCCGGTTCGTGACGGGCCGGACGGTGGCGCAGGGTGGCGCGGGTGACAGTTCGGTGCTGACGGCGTACGGCGTGTTCCAGGGCATGCGCGCTGCCGCAGAGGCGACCTGGGGCGCTGCCACGCTCGCCGGCCGCACTGTGGGTGTCGCCGGCGTGGGCAAGGTGGGTCACCACCTCGTGGAGCACCTCCTGGAGGACGGCGCCCGGGTCGTGGTCTCCGACGTCCACGAGCCGGCCGTACGGCGGGTGCTCGATGCCCACCCGGACGTCAGCGCCGTGCCGGACACCGACGCCCTCGTGACTGCAGCGCTGGACGTGTACTCGCCTTGCGCCCTCGGCGACGCGCTCACCGACGAGGTCGTGGCCACGCTCCAGGCTCGCGTGGTCTGCGGTGCGGCGAACAACCAGCTGGCCCACCCGGGCGTGGAGAAGCAGCTGGCCGACCGGGGGATCCTCTACGCGCCCGACTACGTGGTGAACGCAGGCGGGCTGATCCAGGTAGCCGACGAGCTGCACGGCTTCGACTTCGAGCGCGCCAAGACCCGCGCGAGCCTGATCCTGGACACGACCCGGGAGGTGTTCGCGCTGGCCGACGAGGAGGGCGTACCCCCGGCTGTCGCTGCCGACCGCATCGCCGAGCAGCGCATGGCAGCTGCAGCCGTCGGCGACGGTGATCGTGGGATCTGGCTTCCCTGAACCTGCCCGAGGGGCTCGGTCAGTCAGCCGGTGCGACTGGGATCAGTCGCGTGAGGGGGAGTCGGAGTAGTCCGACCACTCGTCGTACTCGTCGGAGTCCTCGACAGGCTCCACGGCGTCGACACGCTCGGCCGGGGCTGACTCACCCCCGTGGAGTTCCTGAGCAAGCGATGCGAAGTCCGTCTCGTGAGTGCGGTACTTCAGATCGCGAGCAACCTTGGTCTGCTTCGCCTTTGCACGGCCGCGCCCCATGGGTGGCCCCTTCGCACGTTTGCCGGCGCCGCCAAGGGCCGCCGGTCTGAGTTAACTGTTCGTGGGTCAACCCTAACTGGCCAGTGGTGATTCCCGCACCTCGGCCCGCCAAGCGAAACTCCCGGGTTCCCTGGCAGCGGATCCCGGGCGCGTCGGCGGGCTAGTTGTGGTCGCCGTGGAGCGACACCCGGCCGCCGTCGCCGGCTGTGGCCTCCGTCACAATCCCCGCGACCCACGCGTCGATGCCGAACCCCGCGAGCACGGCAACCGCGCGGTCGGCGTCCTCGGCCGCGGTGAGCGACACCATGCCGACGCCGCAGTTCAGGGTCTTCTCGAGGTCCTCGCGCGCCACCCCGCCAGACTCCGCGACGAGGCGGAAGACGGGAGGCAGCGACCACGTCGTCCGGTCGACCGACGCCGTGAGCTCGACCGGCAGGACCCGCTCGAGGTTGGCGGCAAGCCCTCCACCGGTGATGTGGGACATCGCGTGGGTCTCGGTCTGCCTGGCCAGCTCGAGGCAGGCCTTGGCATAGATCCTGGTCGGTTCGAGGAGCTCCTCGCCCAGCGTGCGACCGAGGTCGTCGACGTGCTCGTCGAGACCGCGACCACTCCCCCCTTCCGATGTCGGAGCGAGCAGCACGTGCCGCACCAGGGAGTAGCCGTTGGAGTGCAGTCCGCTCGAGGCCATCGCGACGACGACGTCACCGGGACGGACCCGTCCGGGGCCGAGGAGCTGGCTGGCCTCCACCACGCCGGTGGTCGAGCCCGCGACGTCGTACTCGTCAGGGCCGAGCAGCCCCGGGTGCTCGGCGGTCTCGCCGCCGACGAGAGCGCAGCCGGCGGTGACGCAGGCCTCGGCGATGCCCTTGACGATGGCGGCGATCCGCTCGGGGACGACGCGACCGGTGGCGATGTAGTCGGTCAGGAAGAGCGGCTCGGCCCCGCAGACCACGAGGTCGTCGACGAGCATCCCGACGAGGTCGAAGCCGATGGTGTCGTGCTTGTCCAGCGCCTGCGCGATGGCGACCTTGGTGCCCACCCCGTCGGCCGAGCTCGCGAGCAGCGGCCGCTCGAACGCCTTCAGCGCGCTCGCGTCGAAGAGGCCGGCGAAGCCACCGATGCCACCGATCATCTCCGGTCGACGCGCCTTGTCGACCCACACCCGCATCAGCTCGACGGCCTTGTCACCGGCCTCGATGGAGACGCCAGCGGACTCGTACGTCGCTCCCGTGCCGGGTTGGCTCATCGGCTCGTCCGCCTCACGGCCGACCGAGCGCGTCGGAGGCACCGCCGCCCGCGAGTGACGTGGCCAGCCCGTCGGCCTCGATCAGCGGCGCCATCTCGAGCAGGTGCTTGCCGAGGAACTCCGGCTCGGGGAGCTTCACGGGATAGACGCCGTCGAAGCAGGCGCGGCACAGGTTGTCCGCCGGGACGGTGGTCGCCTCGATCAGCTGGTCGAGGCCGATGTAGTGCAGGGAGTCGGCACCGATGGAGGAACAGATCTCCTCGGTGGTGAGCCCGTTGGCGATCAGCTCTGCGCGGGTGGCGAAGTCGATGCCGTAGAAGCAGGGCCACTTCACCGGCGGGCTGGAGATGCGGACGTGCACCTCGCGAGCGCCGGCCTCGCGCAGCATCCGGACGAGGGCACGCTGGGTGTTGCCGCGAACGATGGAGTCATCGACCACGACCAGCCGCTTGCCCTCGATGACGTCGCGCAGCGGGTTGAGCTTGAGCCGGATGCCGAGCTGACGGATCGTCTGGCTGGGCTGGATGAAGGTGCGGCCGACGTAGGAGTTCTTGACCAGGCCGGTGCCGTAGGGGATGCCGCTCTCCTCGGCATAGCCGATGGCGGCGGGGGTTCCGGACTCGGGGACCGGGATCACCAGGTCGGCCTCGGCGGGGAAGTCACGGGCCAGGCGCCGGCCGATCTCCACCCGGACGCTGTGGATCCGCTGGCCCGAGATGAGGGTGTCGGGGCGGGCGAGGTAGACGAACTCGAACAGGCAGCCCTTGGGCTCGGCCTTGGAGAAGGTGCGGCTGCGCAGGCCGTGCTCGTCGACGGCGACCATCTCGCCCGGCTCGATCTCGCGGATGTAGGAGGCGCCGACGATGTCGAGGGCGGCGGTCTCGCTGGCCACGACCCAGCCGCGCTCGAGGCGGCCGAGCACGAGCGGCCGGATGCCTTGCGGGTCGCGGGCGGCGTACAGCGTGGACTCGTCCATCCACACGAAGGAGTAGGCACCCTGGAGCTTGGGCAGCAGCTCGACCGCCCGCTCCTCCAGCGAGGTGTCCGGGTGACAGGCGAGGAGCGCGGTGACCAGCGAGGTGTCGTTGGAGCTGGTCTCGAGCTTGCGCGCCCCGAAGTCGAGCTCGGCGTCGGCAGGCAGGTCGGCGACCATCTGCTGCAGGTCGCGGGTATTGGTCAGGTTGCCGTTGTGGGCCAGCGCGATGGAGCCGTCGGCGGTGGGCCGGAAGGTCGGCTGGGCGTTGTGCCAGATGCTGGAGCCGGTCGTGGAGTATCGGGAGTGACCGATCGCCAGGTGGCCCTTGAGTGCCTCGAGCGTGGCTTCGTCGAAGACCTGGCTGACCAGGCCCATGTCCTTGTAGACGAGGATCTGCTTGCTGTTGCTGACCGCGATACCGGCCGACTCCTGGCCGCGGTGCTGGAGGGCATAGAGGCCGTAGTAGGTGAGCTTGGCGACGTCTTCGCCGGGTGCCCACACACCGAAGACGCCACAGGCGTCCTGGGGTCCGCGGTCTTGGGGGTCGAGGTCATGCGTCAGGCGGCCGTCTCCGCGACGGCGAGCCCCGGAGACATTTGGGCTGGCCACGCGGCCGAGTGTACGTGTCGCCGAGGGCGGTACCGCGCCCCGTCCGCCATGTCGCGGGTCGTTCGCTGCTGTGAGTCAGGGGCCGGCTCGACCAGGGTCCCCCCGGCTGTCTCTGGTGGCCACCGGACCCCTGACTCACATGTTCTGGGCGCCTGCCTTGATCGCCTCGCGGATTCGCGAGTAGGTGCCGCATCGGCAGACGTTTCGGATCTCGTCGAGGTCGGCGTCGGTGATCTCGTGTCCCTGGGCGCGGGCCTGCCTGACCTTGGCGACGGCGGCCATGATCTGGCCGGGTTGGCAGTAGCCGCACTGCGCCACGTCGTACTCCAGCCAGGCCGCCTGCATCGGGTGCAGGTCGGCATCAACGGTGTCGGCCAGGCCCTCGATCGTGGTGACCTCGTCGGTCGCCTTGATGTCGGCCACGCGCACCGAGCACGGGTTGAACGCCTTGCCGTTGATGTGCGAGGTGCAGGCCTTGCAGACGTTGATGCCGCAGCCGTACTTCGGGCCGGTAAGGCCGACGATGTCGCGTATCACCCAAAGCAGCCGGACGTCGTCCTCGACGTCGACGGTCGTGGACTTCCCGTTGAGGAGAAAGGTGTGCTTGGGCAAGGGGAGTTGCTCCTCAGAAGGTGTGGCTCAGGCCGTCGGTGGGCGACTCGGGCACGGGCGGGACGAAGCTCTTGACCTCGAAGGCCAGCGGGTCGTCGTGGTTGATCGGAAACTTCGTCGGGAGCTTTCCGGTCGCGCGGGCGAAGGCACAGGCGACCGCCGACACCGAGGCGGCGACACCCGCCTCGCCCGCACCGCCGGGCTGGTCCGAGCCGGAGTCGACGATCACCACCTCGAACTCGGGTGGGACGTTCCACTGCCGTGTGTAGAAGTAGTTGTCCCAGCTGGCCTCGAGGAAATGGCCGTCGCGCAAGTGCAGGCTGCTGGTCAGGGCCAGTGCCATCCCGTCGGAGAACCCGCCCATCATCTGGGCCTTGAGCCCGGTCGGGTTGACCACCAGCCCGGCGTCGACGGCGATGACCGCCTTGGTGACGCGTGGTCCGGTGACACCGTCGCGCACCTTGCGGTTCACCGTCTCGGGACGGCAGTCGATCTCGACGAGGCAGGCGGTCGCACCCTTGTACTCCTTGTGGATGGCGATGCCCTGGGCGGTGCCGGGCTGCATCGTCCGGCCCCATTGGCCGACCTCGCCGACCTTCTTCAGTACGCCGCGTACCCGCTCGTCGCGGACGAACTCCAGCCGGAACTTCAGCGGGTCCTTGCCCATCACGCGGGCCAGCTGGTCGATGACCAGCTCGTTGGCGCAGCGCACGTCTGGCGAGTAAATGTTGCGCATGCTCCCGGTGTTGAACCGGGTGTCGGTCTCGTTGAGCAGCTGGGTGACGGCGCCGAAGTTGTAGGGCAGCTCCTGGGTGAGCGTGAAGATCGACTCGGCGAACCCGAGGTTGCCGAGGCCCGCCGGCAGCTGTGCCGAGGACGAGGTGAGCATCTCGCCGAGGCCGTGGCTGAAGTCGGTCTCCACGCTGGTGTGCCGCTGCTCGAAGCTGAGCACCTGGCCGGCCAGGTGGGTGGCCCGGATCCGGGAGGTGCACATCGGGTGGACGCGTCCCTGCCGCGGCTCGTCTGCGCGGTGCCACATCAGGCGCACCGGCTTGCCCATCGCCTTGGAGATCTTCGCCGCCTCGATGGCGTGGTCACCGAACAGCTTGTGGCCGAACGACCCGCCGCCGGTGATGACGTTGACGGTCACCTTGTCCTGGGGCAGGCCGATCGCCTTGGCGATGTCGCCCTGGGCCACGATCGGGGACTTCAGACCGGCCCAGACCTCCGCCCTGTCGGAACGCACATCGGCAATGGCGGCGTACGGCTCGAGGGCGGCGCTGCTGCGGAACATGAAGGTGAAGCTGGCCTCGACCGTCTTGGCCAGTGCGGGGACCTTGGGTACGGCGAGCGGCAGCTCGGCCTTGCGCAGCTCGGCCAGGATCGTGGCGTCGGACTCGCCCTCGATCGGCCCCTTGTTCCAGTCCACCTGGAGGGCGCGTACCCCGTCGATGCACTGGCCGAAGGTCTTCGCCCGCACGGCGACGCCGGTGTCGACCTGTGCGACGTCGGTGACGCCCGCCATCGCCAGCACCGCCGCCTTGTTCTGGATGGCCTTCGGCGAGCCGTTCAGTGTGGGTGGCCGGCACACCATGGTGGGCAGCGCGTCGGGCACCTCGAGATCCATCGCGAACTTCTTCTTGCCCGTGACGATGTCGCGCGCGTCCACGCGGTTGGCCGGCTTGCCGATCACCTCGAAGGACGCGACCGGCTTGAGGTCCACCTTCACCGCGCGCGTGGTGCTGCTAGCGGCCTTGCCGGCGAGCTCGCCGTACGTCGCCGTCGCACCGTCCGGCGCGGTGATGACACCGTTCTTCGACTTCAGCAGCGCAACCGCAGAGCCGAGCTCGATGGCCGCCGCCTCGAGCAGCGCACCCTTGGCGATGGCAGCCGCGACGCGGACCGGCGTGAACGTCGAGACGGTCGTGTTGGAGCCGCCGGTGAGCTGGTTCCAGATCAGCTCGGGTCGGGCCGGAGCCAGGGTGACGTGCACCTTCTCAAGCGGCAGGTCGAGCTCCTCGGCGATGATCATCGAGGTCGACGTGGTGATTCCCTGGCCCACCTCCATCCGCGGCAACGCGAAGGACGCCGTGCCGTCCTGGTTGACGGTGATGGTGATCAGCTGCGCGGTGGGCCGCGCGGCATCGGTCTGGAGGTCCTCGAGGTCGTAGATCTCTGCGATCTGCGCGGGCGTGGGCACCGCGGCATAGGCAGGGGTGCCGAGACGGAGGTCTGCGGCGACGACGAGGGTGGACGCGCCGACGACATAGCCGAGGAAGCCGCGGCGGCTGACCCCGGAGCGCTCCTTGGAGGGCTCCGGCGAATCGGTGCCGTTACGGGTCGACGCGGTGAGGGTCACGCAGCGGTCCTCTCGAAGTGCTGCGGCCCGGGAGGCTCCCGAGCCTCCCTCCCCCGTGACCGCGTCACTCGCTCCCGAGAGTGGCGTGAATCACTGCTCGAACGGTACCCCGGCAAGGTTGAACCGGAAACCTCTGGGGATGTCCCTCTTTGAACTACTTCGGCCAGAGGTCGGCGGTTGCGACCAACGCCCGCTCGAGGGTGGCCGGGTCGGCGGCGACGACCAGGCCGGCGCCGCCGGACCGGGCGGTGTAGGGCCGGCCGTCCCGATGTGTGGCCGCGCCCCCAGCCTCGCGCACCATCAGCGTGCCGGGCAGGTGGTCCCACGGGTTGGTGTGGCCGTAGAGGACGTAGTCGGCGGCGCCCTCCATCAGCTTCGGGTAGTCCACTCCGCAGCAGACCCACGTTCCGATCAGGGGCGGCAGGTCGAGCGGCTGGCGACCCCGGCGCGACCAGATCGACGTGGCTCCCTGCGGCTGGTCACCGGCGGGATCGCGGTGGATGGGCTCGCCGTTGCGTCGTACGCCGCCACCGAGCTCTGCCACCCATGCCATCTCGTGCTCGGGCTGCCAGATCCAGCCACGCACCGTCTCGCCGTCGATCGCCTCGGCGATCATCACGGCGTGGTCCTTGGAACCGTTCACGAAGTTCTTGGTGCCGTCGACCGGGTCGACGGTGAAGCCGTGGTCGGCGGCGCGGAACTTCTCCAGCAGGTCAGGGGCGCCGGCGTACGCCTCCTCGCCGAGGACGACAGCGTCCGGGTAGGCCTCGAGGAGCGCTGCGGTGAGGAGCTCCTCGGCCTCGTGGTCGGCGACGGTGACGAGGTCGCCGGGCCGCTTCTCGTCGATCTGCGAGGCCAACAGCGTGCGGAACCGGGGCGTGATGACCTCGGCGGCAACCGACTGCATCAGCTGCATCACCGCGGCTGTCGAGAGCGGCATGGTCCCCTCACTCAACCCGCGAGGTTGGACAGCAGCAGCGTCTCGGCCAGGCACACGCGCTCGAACTCGGCCAGGTGCAGGCCCTCGTTGGCGCCGTGGGCCCTGGTGTCCGGGTCCTCGACGCCGGTGACCAGCACGCTGGCCTCGGGGTAGGTCTCCAGGAACTCTGCGATGAACGGGATCGAGCCGCCGACGCCCATGTCGATCGGCTCGGTGCCGTCCCACGCGTCTGTGAACGCCGACCGGGCTGCGTCGTACGCCGGTCCGGTCGCGTCGATCTGGATGGCCTCGCCGGTGTCGACCACGTCGAAGCTCAGCTCGGCCCCCCAGGGCACGTGCTCCTCGAGGTGGGCGCGCAGGCACTCGATGGCGTTCTGCGTGGTGTCGCCCGGGGCGATGCGCAGGGAGAGCTTCGCCCGGGCACTGGCGACCAGGGTGTTGCTCGCCCCGTCGACCTTGGGGGCGTCGAGGCCGGTGATCGTCAATGAGGGCTGCGTCCACAGCCGTTCGACCACGGAGCCGTGGCCGATGTAGTCCACGCCGGGGGCGAGGCCGGACTCGGCGCGCAACCGTTCGGGCGGGTACTCCACGTCGGCCGCCTGCCGCGCGGCAAGTCCCGCAACCGCCACCGAGCCGTCGTCGTCGTACAACGTGGCCAGCAGGCGGGTGAGCGTCATCAGGGCGTCGGGCACGAGCCCACCCCACATGCCCGAGTGCACTGCGTGCCTCAGGGTGCGTACGCCGACGTCGACGCGCACGAGTCCGCGCAGGCTGGTGGTCAGGGCCGGTGCGCCGATGTCCCAGTTGCCGCTGTCGGCGATCACGATGACGTCAGCGGCAAGGTAGTCGCTGTGCTGCTCGAGCAGGTCGGAGAGGGTGTCGGACCCGACCTCCTCCTCGCCCTCGATGAACATCGTCACGCCGACCCCGAGGTCGTCGCCGAGGGCGCGGATCGCTCCGAGGTGAGCCACGATGCCGGCCTTGTCGTCGGCCGCACCGCGGCCGAAGAGGCGCCCGTCGCGCTCGGTGGGCTCGAACGGAGGCGAGTCCCACTCGGCGTGGTCGTTCTCCGGCTGGACGTCGTGGTGGGCGTAGAGCAGCACGGTCGGCTTGCCGTCCGGCGCCGCCTTGCGCGCGATCACGGCCGGCGCGCGACCGTCGGCGCGGGCACTGACGATCTGCACGTCGTCGAAGGCCTCGCCGCGGAACAGGTCCGCCACCGCTTCGGCACTGCGCTGGACCTCGGACGCGCGCTTCGGGTCGGCGCTCACCGACTCGATGCGGACCAGGTCCTCAAGGTCCTGCCGGATGCGGGGCAGCTCCGCGGTCACCCGCGACCGCAGCTCGTCGATGTCCATGGGTCCAACCTAGGGGCGCGTCGGAAGGCCCCGGCCGTCGGGAGCGTCGCGAAGCGCGTGGCATGGCAAGGCCGACGAAGGAAGGCGTGGTAGATACCACGTCGACTGAGGAGAACGCCGCCAGGTCGCGTGCAGCGCGGCGCGCACCAGGTCGGGGTCGCCCGACGCGCCCCTAGGAGTTGTGAGTCACGTGGTGAGCGGCAGGTAGGGGCTGAGGTCGGCACGCTCGCCGGACGCACGGATCCGGCCTTCGCGCATGGCGTCGGACCAGGTCGTCTCGCCCGTCGCCAGGGCGATCCAGGTGGTGGCGTCGAGCTCGATCACCGCGGGCGGTGTGCCGCGGGTGTGGCGGACACCTGGGACGACCTGGGCGGCGGCGTACGGCGGGACGCGCACCTCGACCGACTTCCCGGGAGCGCGCTGTGCCAGCCGCGCCAGGAAGTGCTTGGTCAGCAGCCGGAGGTCGGCCTTCGAGCGCTCGTCGCGACCGAGTGCCTCGGCAACCGCAGTGGGGTCCTGGGGCTGGAGGCGAGGCACGTCCTCACGCTATCCGGCGAGACGCCTGACGGTGGCCAGGCCCTGGGGTGTACCCGGCCAGTGACGGTCGAGAGCCTCCGGCCCGGCCGTGCGTACGACGGAGCGAAGTACCCAGGCGACGAGCAGGGCGTCGTCGGCGTATCCGACCACCGGGATGAAGTCGGGGACCAGGTCGATGGGGAGGACGAGATACCCGAGCAGCAGCAGCAACCGCCAGCGCACGCTGCCCGGCAGCGAGCGATCCCCTGCCAGACGGCGGACGAGGACCAGCACGTCGGGCAGCAGGCGAACGGCCTCGCGGACGGTGGTCGGCTCGCCTGTGCGCCGGCCCGCGAGGATGAGCGTGGCGATCAGCACCAGCCAGAGAACCAGCAAGCCGGCGACGACGGCGAGCGCGACGGCCCCCACGTCAGATACGAGGGCTGCTCTCATCCAGCGCTTCCTGGCGTACGTCGGACTCGGGCGCCGGCACCGGGCCCGGGGTGCGCGAGAACTGTACGTCGAGCATGCGGCGCATCAGCTTGCGCACCGGCTCCTCGAAGAAGCGGTAGAGCAGCCAGGCCACGAAGATGATGACGGGGATGAACGCGAGCTCGGCGTAGTACCGCTGGGCCGCCGGCAGATACAGCAGGTCGGTGTAGTGGGTCACGTCGCGGAACAGGTACAGCATCGGACTGTGCACCAGGTAGAGCGCGTAGGAGATCGCGCCGCCGAGCACGAGCGCCTTGGTCGACAGGAGGTCGTGGAGCGGTCCGGTGCCGATGGCGAGGCACGCGATCAGGGGCACGAAGAGAACCACGACGTACATGGCCGACCAGCTGACCAGGTCGAACTGGCGGACTGCGTAGAGCCAGGCCACGATCGCGACGACGGTGGCGATGGCGCCGTGGCCGGCGATACGGCGGACCCGGGGGGTGAGGTCGAGTCTCGAGGCTGCGGCGCAGAGCAGCATCCCGGCGATGAACTCGCTGAGGATCCGTGCGATCCACACGTGCTGGCCCATGTTGTGCTGGATCGTGATGCCGACCACGAGTGGGATCATGACCACGCCCGACAGCACGAACAGGGTGCGGGATCGGAGGTTGCGATGCATCCGCGCCACGGCCAGGACGATGATCGGGAACGCCAGGTAGGCCAGCCACTCGGCGGAGAGCGACCACGCAGGGCCGACCCAACTCACGTCCCCATGGTCGGGCGGGAACCACGTCTCCACCATCAGCGCCTGCTTGATCAGCATCGGCCACGTCAGCTGGTCGACCGGGGCGGATTGCCAGAGCTCGTGGCGCACCACCTTCAGCACCCCCGCACCGAGGATCACCAACATGTAGAGCGGCCAGATCCGGGCGAGCCGGAGCCACAGGAACCGCAGGGTTGCACCCACGCGGACCCGAGTGCCGAGCTGGTCCATGTAGTTCAGGGCCAGCACGAACCCCGAGAGGATGAAGAAGATGTCGACTCCGCGGACTCCCGCGATCACAACGGGAGACACCGCGACGACAGGGTCGTGGTGGTGCTCGTAGAGGAACGGGAAGTTGTGCCGCGTCGAGTGATAGACGACGACCCACAACGCCGCGAAGAAGCGCACACCAGTGAGCGCGCGGATGTGCTGGCTGCGCATGGTCCTTCTCTGCTCAGGCCAGCGCGGCGGGCAGGGTCGAGGTCCAGGTGGTGCGCAGCTCCTCGACCGGTACGTCGAACTGCCCGGCCACCGACAGCAGGTCGCCGCGGGTCTCCCCGAGCGAGGTCACCGGCACGCCGTGGTCGGCGGCCAGCTCGAAGAGCCGCTCCTCGTCGTCCGGCGCGACCGTCACCAGCACCCGGGCTGTCGACTCGCTGAAGAGGGCCACGAAGGCATCCCCCCCGGCGACCTCCCCGAGCTCGATAATTGCCCCGACCCCGTTGCGGAGGCACGACTCGGCCAAGGTCTGTGCGAGGCCGCCGTCGGACATGTCGTGGGCCGAGGAGAGCACCCCGCTCGCCTCGACGAGGAGCTCGCTCAGGGCGCGCTCGGCAGCGAGGTCCACCGTGGGCGGCGTACCACCGAGGTGGCCGTGGACCACGTGGGCCCACTCCGAGCCGGACAGCTCCTCGCGGGTCTCGCCGAGCAGGAGCACCTGGTCGCCGGCGGCCTGGAAGCCGGTGGGTGTGCGCCGGGTGACGTCCTCGATGACGCCGAGCACGGCCACGACCGGAGTGGGGAGGATCGCGGTCTCACCCGTCTGGTTGTAGAGGCTGACGTTGCCGCCGGTGACCGGGATACCGAGCTCGACGCAGGCATCCTTCAGGCCGCGACAAGCCTCGGCGAACTGCCACATCACCGCCGGGTCCTCCGGCGAGCCGAAGTTGAGGCAGTCGCTGATCGCCATCGGGGTGGCGCCACCGGTGGAGACGTTGCGGTAGGACTCGGCGAGCGCCAGCTGCGCACCGGCGTACGGGTCCAGGCGGGCGAAGCGACCGTTGCAGTCGGTGGAGATCGCGACCCCGAGGTTGGTGCCGTCGTCCACGCGGATCATGCCGCTGTCGCTCGGCTGGGCGAGGACGGTGTTGCCCTGGACGTAGCGGTCGTACTGGTCGGTGATCCAGGACTTGTCGCACAGGTTGGGGCTGCCGGCGAGACGTAGCAGAGTCGCGCGCAGCTCCTCGCCTGTGCTGGGACGCGGCAGCGCCTCGGCCCGCTGTGCCTGGAGCTCGTCCTGGGAGTCCGGGCGGGCGAAGGGCCGGTGGTACGTCGGTCCGTCGTGGGCCACCGACCGGGGCGGCACGTCGACGACCCGCTCGCCGTGCCAGTCGATCTGCAGCCGGTCGCCGTCGGTCACCTCTCCGATGACGGTGGCGTCGACGTCCCACTTCTCGCAGATGGCCAGGAAACCCTCGACGTCGCCGGGTTCGACGACCGCCATCATCCGCTCCTGGCTCTCGCTCATCAGGATCTCCTCGGGCGCGAGCGAGGAGTCGCGGAGCGGAACGCGCTCGAGCTCGACGTGCATGCCGCCGTCGCCCGCGCTGGCCAGCTCGCTGGTCGCACAGGACAGGCCCGCGCCGCCCAGGTCCTGGATACCGGCGACCAGCCCTGCGGCGAAGAGCTCGAGGGTGCACTCGATGAGCAGCTTCTC
Organism: uncultured Actinomycetota bacterium; assembly: GCA_963742785.1. Taxonomy (GTDB): domain Bacteria; phylum Actinomycetota; class Actinomycetes; order Propionibacteriales; family Nocardioidaceae; genus Marmoricola. The sequence goes on along the minus strand of CAVUNI010000002.1, from coordinate 910,872 downwards.
CATGAACGGGTCGCCCACCTGGACACTCGGTCGCTTGGCCGGTCCAGTCGCATCGAAGGTCTCCGACGCGAGCACGCTGACTCCGCCGATGCCGTCGCCGCCGGTCGTCGCGCCGTACAGGATCACCAGGTTGCCGACGCCGCTCGCCTTGGCCAGGTGCAGGTCCTCGTGCCGAAGCACGCCGACGCAGAGCGCGTTGACGAGCGGGTTGCCGAGATAGGTCTCGTCGAAGACGGCCTCGCCGCCGATGTTCGGCAGACCGAGGCAGTTGCCGTAGCCACCGACGCCGGCCACGATCCCGGGCATCACGCGGTGGGTGTCGGCGGCGTCGAGCGGTCCGAAGCGGAGCGGGTCCATCACCGCGACCGGGCGAGCGCCCATGGCCAGGATGTCGCGGACGATGCCGCCGACCCCGGTGGCCGCACCCTGGTAGGGCTCGACGTACGACGGGTGGTTGTGGCTCTCGACCTTGAAGGTGACGGCATAGCCCTGGCCGATGTCGATGACACCCGCGTTCTCGCCGATTCCCGCGAGCATCTTCCCGACCCGGGTCTCCTGGGGGATGTCGGAGAACTGCTTGAGGTGCACCTTGCTGGACTTGTAGGAGCAGTGCTCGCTCCACATCACCGAGTACATCGCCAGCTCCGAGCTGGTCGGCCGGCGACCCAGGATCTCGCGGATCCGGGCGTACTCGTCGCTCTTCAGTCCGAGCTCGGCCCAGGGCTGCTCACGCTCAGGATCGGTGGCGGCGAGGGTGACGGTGTCGAGGTGGGGGACGGCAGGGGCGTCGGTGTGGGTCCCGGTGCGGGTGTCTGTGCTGGTCTCGGGCACGGGATCAACCTACTTGGACCCGATGGTCCGAGACGGTCGGACCCTCCACGGTGGTCATCCGGATGCCGAACGTCTCGGACTGTCGGGAATTGGGGAATACGAATTACACATTTGTAATTCATTCAAGGTCTGTTACTGATGTGAATAGTGGGGCTAAAGTCATCGGCATTTCCCGACATTCCTGGAGATTCCGATGCTTCCCCGATCCACGACCAGAAGCACCGCCGTCCGATTGCGCCCGAGCCTGGCCGCGGCCCTCGTGACCGGCCTGGTCGCCGCGCTGTTCGCAGCGCTGCCCAGCGCCCCGGCGTACGCCGCCAACCCGGTCACGCCCGGCAACTTCACCGGTCTCGGATTCGACCAGTGCGACGCACCCCGCCAAGCGGCGATGACCGCCTGGTTGAAGAGCTCGCCCTTCCGGGCCGCCGGTATCTACATCTCCGGCAACTCCCGTGCCTGCCGGACGCAGCACAACCTGACGCAAACGTGGGTGTCCAACCAGCTCACGCGCGGTTGGCGGCTGATGCCGATCACGCTCGGGCCGCAGGCGGCGTGCTCGACGCGCTACCCGCGCTACGGGAAGAACATCGACCCGACCATCAACCCGAGCACCGCCGGCAACTACTCGGCGGCGCGAGCACAGGCGCGGGCCGAGGCCAGGAAGGCCGTCAGCACGGCCCTGCGGCTCGGCATCGTCCGCGGGAGCACGATCTTCTACGACCTCGAGGCGTTCAACACCCGCTCGAGCACGGCCTGCACCACTTCGGCCAAGTGGTTCATGCATTCGTGGACGATCCAGCTGCACGCACTCGGGTACGCCTCGGGCTACTACTCGAGCGCCGCGTCCGGCATCAGGATGCTGGACGACGCGCGGGTCACTGCTGGGAACCCGTACACCCTGCCGGACCAGGTGTGGATCGGTGACTGGAACAACAAGGCCGACACCAACTCCTCCTACATCCGCAGCGACGGCTGGCAGCCTTACGGCCGCGCCCACCAGTACCGGGGCGGACACAACGAGACCTGGGGCGGCGTGACGATCAACATCGACCGCAACTACCTCAAGCTGCGGACACCGAAGCTGCCCGGAGGCACCGCCCCTGCTCCGGCGCCGAGCTCACCGAAGTACACGGGCAGCGCAACCAAGGACGCGCGCTGCACGCCGGCCTCGATCAGCAAGGCGAGGTACCGCAAGACCGACGCGAGGACCAACGCCGGGTTGTACGTGCCGCTGCAATGCCTGCTCAAGCAGCAGCACCTGTACCGCTACGAGGTCACCGCGAGGTGGAACAAGCAGACTCTCTCCGCGCTGCACACCTTCCAGCGCAGGGCCGGCTACAAGATGCGGCCCTACGTCACCCGCAACATCTGGACCGCGCTGCTCACCAAGGGCAACCGCCACACCGGCCTGCGTACCGGGGTCAGGGGCGCCGACGTCACGCGGGTGCAGCGAGCACTCAACGCCGCCGCGACCCCGCAGCTCAAGGTCAGCGGCACGTACGGCGCTGGTACTCGACGCGCCGTCGCCGCCTACCAGCGAGCAGTCGGGGTCAAGGCATCTGGCATCGTCGGCCGGCGCACCTGGGCCGCCTTCGAGAGGGGCGCGCGCTGAGCGGCCGAGAGCCTCTCAAGCTGACTGCAGGGAACCCACGACGCTGGTGAAGAACCCGAGCCCGTCGATGCCGGGACCGCAGAGGTCCTCGACGGCGTGCTCGGGGTGGGGCATCAGGCCCACGACGTTGCCGGCCTCGTTGGTGACGCCCGCGATGGCTCGCTGCGAGCCGTTGGGGTTGACACCGGCGTAGCGGGCGAGTACTCGCCCCTCGCCCTCGAGCATGTCGAGGGTGTGCTGGTCGGCGACGTAGGACCCCTCGCCGTTCTTCAGCACGATGGTCAGCTCCTGGCCAGCGGCGTACGCCGTGGTCCAGGCCGTGGTGTTGTTCTCGATGGTGATCCGCTGGTCGAGGCAGCCGAACTTGCGGTGGTTGTTGCGGATCAGAGCGCCGGGGAGCAGATGGGACTCGCACAGGATCTGGAAGCCGTTGCAGATGCCCAGGACTGGGAGACCACCCTTCGCTGCCGCGACCACCTCGGTCATCACAGGAGCGAAGCGGGCGATCGCGCCGCAGCGCAGGTAGTCGCCGTAGGAGAAGCCTCCGGGGAGCACCACCGCGTCGACGCCGTTGAGGTCGTGGTCGCCGTGCCACAGGGAGACCGGGTCCGCTCCGGCGAGTTCTACGGCGCGGCGGGCGTCGACGTCGTCGAGAGAACCGGGGAAGGTGACGACCCCGACCTTCACGAGACCACCCGGACGGAGTAGTCCTCGATCACCGGGTTCGAGAGCAGCGTCTCGGCCATCTTGTGCACTTCGGCGAGACGCTCTTCGGTCGCCTCACCCTCGAGCTCGAGCTCGAACCGCTTGCCCTGCCGGACCTCGCTGACCCCGGTGAAGCCGAGCCGGGGCAGCGCACCCTGGACAGCCTTTCCCTGGGGGTCGAGAATCTCCGGCTTCGGCATGACGTCGACGACGACACGGGCCACGGGACGGCCCCTTTCGAGGGTCGGGGGTGCAGGCGGAGTCAGTCTATCGACGCCGACCCGGGTCAGCGCCCGCGACCGGCGACGATGGCCAGCGCGACGCCGAACCCGGCGAGTACCGGACCGACCAGGGCCCAGAAGTCGACGCCGGTCATGGCGCTGCCCTTGATGTAGCCGAGGCCCTGGAAGGTGAACAGCAGGCCGACCACGACCATCAACCCGGCCAGGACGAGTACGCCCACGCGCCCCATCAGGCGGCCTCGCGAGTCTGGAGAATGCGCCCGGCACGCCGCAGGTCACTGCGCAGGGCAAGCAGCGCGACCCGGCTGGCCGCCCATCCGACCGGCCGGAGGAGCCCCTGCCCGCGCACCTCGAACTCGACGTCCACGCTGCACCCGCCCCTGTGCGGGGCGAAGCGGAGCGTGAGGTCGGCAGCGATCCCTCGCCACCGGCCCGTCTCGGCCCAGAGCACGTCCGGCTCCAGCTCGGTGATCATCATCTCCGGGACCATCCGCACTGCCGTGAAGTCGTTCCAGCGCATCCCGACCCGCGGCTCCCCCTCGTCGAGCAGCTCGACCCGACGCAGGGAGGACTGCCATTCAGGACGGTTGCGCGGGTCGGCGAGGTAGCGGAAGGCCACGGGCACCGGGACGCCAAATCTCAATGTGGTGGTCCCCAAGGTGGTGGTGCGCATCAGAACTTCTGCCCGGTGAGCAGCTCGAAGGCCTCCACGTAGCGCGAGCGAGTGCGCTCCACGACGGCCTCGGGCAGCGGCGGTGGCCGATCGCCCGAGGTGCGGTCCCACCCGCTCTCCGGAGACGTGAGCCAGTTGCGCACGATCTGCTTGTCGTAGGAGGCCTGGGTGCGGCCCGGTTGCCACTCGTCGGCCGGCCAGTAGCGGCTCGAGTCGGGGGTGAGCACCTCGTCCCCCAGGACGACCTCGCCCGCGACGGCGGCACCACCCAGGCGGGTGCCGAACTCGAACTTGGTGTCGGCCAGGATGATGCCGCGCTCACGAGCCAGCTGCTCGGCGCGGCCGTAGACGGTGAGGGTGAGGTCGCGAAGCTGCGCCGCCTGGTCGGCGCCGATGTCGCCGGCCACCGCGTCGAAGGAGACGTTCTCGTCGTGTTCGCCGAGCGCTGCCTTGGTGGCCGGGGTGAACAGCGGCTCCCGGAGTCGGCTGCCCTCGACCAGGCCACGTGGCAGCGGGATGCCACACACCTGCCCGGTCGACTGGTAGTCGAGCAGCCCCGAGCCGGTCAGGTAGCCACGGGCCACGCACTCCACCGGGTACATGGCGAGCTCCTCGCAGACGACCGCACGGCCGCGCACCTGGTCCGGTACGTCGGCGGAGATGACGTGGTTGGGCACCAGGTCAGCGAGCTGGTCGAACCACCACAGCGACATCCGGGTCAGGATCTCGCCCTTGTCGGGGATCACCGTGTCCAGCACGAAGTCGTACGCCGAGATGCGGTCGCTCGCGACCATCAACAGGCGGCCGTCCTCCAGGCGGTACAGGTCGCGGACCTTGCCGGAGTGCAGGTGCGTAGCACCCTCGATCGGCGGGGCGTCGGGGATGTTGTGCACGGCGACACCCTACAAACGCCCGGGCAAAGACGGAGGGGTGCGCCGGCGCTGGGCCGACACACCCCTCTTGGGGAAAATCAGTGGATCAGAGGATCGCCTTGAGGATGGCGCTCTTGGACGGTCCCTGCTTCGCGTCGGCGGCGCCGCCAGCGGCCGGAACAGATGCGACGGCCAGAGCGACGGCCACGGTGAGCAGTGCTGCTCGGATTCCACGGTTCTTGAAGTTCATGGGTTTCCCTCCCCAATGCGCCGACCCCGATGGTCCGACGGCTGTACAAGGAACAGTACGTGGATTCAGGATCTTTGTATATAAATCGGGCAAAAGGGATACGGAACTACCGCGTGACGAAGGAGCGCGCACCGGTAAGCTCCCCGTCCTCGCGTCGGACGTCCTCGACGCGCGCCCCGTCGGAGCCGCGCGCGCACCAGTCGACCAGCTCGTCGACCGCCTCGGCAGGCCCCTCGAGGTGGGCCCGGACCGACCCGTCCGGCTCGTTGCTCACCCAGCCGGCCACGCCCAGCCGCTCGGCCCGGTCGCGCATGGAGGCACGGAAGAACACGCCCTGCACACGACCGGTGACCACGACATCGGCTGCGGTGTCCACGGTCCCATCATGCAAGGCGAGTCCAGAACGGCAACCAGAGAGTGATGCAGGGGCCGCCCCGGTCCGGAAGGGGCGGCCCCTGGCATGTGCACTGGGCAGAATTCAGCACACTTGTCCCTGGCCCGAGTCGCAGCCTTCAACGGGGATCCTGCGAGTCGAACCTAAGCGACAGCGGGTCCGGTCACAAGACCTATTTCCATCCATTTCGGACGGTGGACGGAGGTGGCTAGAGGATCTCGCCCGGGACGTAGGCGGCACCCTGCGGATCGGTGGCCACGACCTCCTCGATGCGGCGTACGACGGAGGCGACCTGGTCGCGCGCCGCCCCGGTGAACTCGACCGGATCCGCAACCAGGGCTGCGATCTGCTGCTCGGTGAGCCCGAGACGGGGATCGGCAGCGAGCCGCTGGAACAGGTCGTTCCCGGCGAGCCCCTGGCGCATCTCGAGGGCCACGGCCACGGCGTGCTCCTTGATCGCCTCGTGCGCTTCCTCGCGCCCGACCCCGTTGCGTACGGCCGCCATCAGCACCTTGGTCGTGGTCAGGAACGGCAGGTAGCGGTCGAGCTCACGCTGCACCACTGCCGGGAAGACACCGAACTCGTCGAGCACGGTGAGGAACGTCTGGAACAGCCCGTCGGCGGCGAAGAACGCATCCGGCAGCGCCACGCGTCGTACGACGGAGCAGGAGACGTCACCCTCGTTCCACTGGTCACCCGCGAGCTCGCCCACCATGGACAGGTGCCCGCGCAGCACCACGGCGAGGCCGTTGACGCGCTCGCACGATCGGGTGTTCATCTTGTGCGGCATCGCCGAGGAGCCGACCTGGCCCTCCTTGAACCCCTCGGTGACCAGCTCGATCCCGGCCATCAGCCGGATCGTGGTCGCGAGGTTGGACGGACCGGCCGCGAGCTGGACGAGCGCTGACACGACGTCGAAGTCGAGCGAGCGCGGGTAGACCTGGCCGACGCTGGTCAGCACCCGCTCGAAGCCGAGGTGTCGGGCCACCCGCTCCTCGAGCTCGGCCAGCGATGCGGTGGACCCGTCGAGCAGGTCGAGCATGTCCTGGGAGGTGCCCATCGGGCCCTTGATGCCACGCAGCGGGTAGCGCGCGAGCAGGTCGTCGAGCCGTTCCAGCGCGACCAGCATCTCGTCCGCGATCGTGGCGAAGCGCTTTCCGAGGGTCGTGGCCTGCGCGGCGACGTTGTGCGAGCGACCGGCCATCACCAGTGCCTCGTGCTCGGTCGCGAGCCGGCCGAGCCGGGCAAGCGTCGCGACGACGCGAGTGCGCACCAGGCCGAGCGACGCGCGCACCTGCAGCTGCTCGACGTTCTCGGTGAGGTCGCGCGAGGTCATTCCCTTGTGGATGTGCTCGTGGCCGGCGAGCGCGCAGAACTCCTCGATGCGGGCCTTCACGTCGTGGCGGGTCACCCGCTCGCGGGCGGCGATGCTGTCGAGGTCGACCTTGTCGACGACGGCCTCGTAGTCCTCGATCACGCCGTCGGGTACGTCGACACCGAGGTCCTTCTGGGCCGTGAGCACGGCGATCCAGAGCTTCCGCTCGAGCACGATCTTGTGCTCCGGCGACCAGATCTCGGCGAGGTCCGCCCCGGCGTAGCGGGTGGCGAGGACGTTGGGGACGTTCACGTGTGGCGATTCTACGCAGGAGGGGGCGGCTGGACGCTCGACGCGATGTCGGTGCGCCACTGCGCACCGTCGAAGCTGATCGAAGAGACGCCCTCGTAGGCCTTGGCGCGCGCGTCGGCGACGTCCGAGCCCACGGCGGTCACGGCGAGCACCCGACCACCGGCCGTCACCAGTGACCCGTCCTGCTCGGCGGTGCCGGCGTGGATCACGTCGACGTCGGTCTCGTCGGCCAGCGTCTCGGTGCCGACGATGACGTCGCCCTTGCGGGAGGACTCGGGGTAGCCGGCGCTCGCCATCACGACGGCGACCGCGGCGCCCGACTTCCAGCGGGGCGGGTCGATCTCGTGCAGGCGACCCTCGGCCGCGGCCCGGAGGAGCTCGGCCAGGCTCGAGTCGAGCAGCGCCATCAGCGGCTGGGTCTCGGGGTCGCCGAACCGCGCGTTGAACTCGACCACACGGACGCCACGGGCGGTGAGCGCGAGACCGGCGTACAACAGACCGGCGAAGGCCGAGCCACGACGGGCCATCTCGTCGACGGTCGGCTGGAGCACTCCCTCCAGGACATCGGGGACGAGGTCCTCCGGCGCCCACGGAAGCGGTGTGTAGGCGCCCATGCCACCTGTGTTCGGGCCTTCGTCGCCGTCGAAGATCCGCTTGAAGTCCTGAGCAGGTTGGAGCGGGTAGACCGTGGCGCCGTCGGTGATCGCGAACAGGGAGACCTCCGGCCCGTCGAGGAACTCCTCGATCACCACCCGGTCACACCCGCCGGCATGGGCCAACGCCGCGTCGCGGTCCCCGGTCACCACGACGCCCTTGCCTGCGGCCAGCCCGTCGTCCTTGACCACGTACGGCGGACCGAACGCGTCGAGTGCCGCCACCGCCTCGTCGGGCGTCGTGCAGACGTGGGCCATCGCGGTCGGCACCCCCGCCGCGGCCATCACGTCCTTGGCGAAGGCCTTGGACCCCTCCAGCTCGGCGGCTGCCTTCGAGGGGCCGAAGCAGCTGATCCCGCGCTCACGTACGGCGTCGGCGACTCCGGCCACGAGCGGCGCCTCGGGCCCGATCACGACCAGGTCGGCGCCCAGCTTCTCGGCGAGCGTGGCGACAGCGTCCCCGTCGAGCTGGTCGACGTCGTGCAGCGCGGCGACGGTCGCGATCCCCGGGTTTCCAGGAGCAGCGTGCACCTCCTCGACCGACGGGTCGCGGGAGAGAGACAGCGCGAGAGCGTGCTCTCGGCCGCCGGTGCCGATGACGAGGACCTTCACGCTGGCCGATGCTAGCGAGGACGCCGGTTCGTCGTACGGGCCGGTCAGCCGGGAGGACGGACGCGCGCCTCGTACGCCGTCCGCTTGGTGTCGTCCCGGTCGGCGAGCACCCGGTCGGCCCCGAAGGCGCCGGCGATCCGCTCCTGCAGCCAGCGCGGCAGCACCCCGGTGGCCTTGGTCATGCCCTGCACCCAGCGAGGAACCCACAGCTCGGGTTGGGCGGTGCGGATGGCGGTCGCGATCACCTCGGCGACGTCCTCGGCGCTGACCGCCCTGACCCCGCGGGCCGTCGGGACCCCTGCCGACAGCTCTGTCTGCACGATGGTCGGGAGTACGACGGTGACGTCGATGCCGTTCGGCTTGAGCTCGGCGCGCGTGGCCTCACTGAAACCGACGGCCGCGAACTTCGACGCGGAGTAGGTGGCGCCGTCCGCGACGGCGATCCGGCCGACAGCCGAGGCCACGTTGACGATGTGTCCCCGACCCCGCTCGACCATGCCGGGCGCGATCGCCTTGGTGCCGTTGATCAGGCCGTGCACGTTGACGTCGATGATCGCGCGTGTGACTGCGTCGGGCTCCTTGAGCACCGGGCCCAGCGGCATGATCCCGGCGTTGTTGACCAGGACGTCGATCGGCCCCACCTCCCCCACCTCGGCGAGGAAGCTCTGCCAGGAGTCGGCGCTGGTCACGTCCAGGTGGGCACCGACGGCGCCGCGCCCGATCCGCTCCGCAACCTGCTTCACGAGCACTGCATCGAGGTCGCCCAGCGCCACGGTGGCGCCCTGCCCGGCCAGCAGCTCGGCGGTGGCTGCCCCGATCCCCCGAGCCGCGCCGGTGATCACGACGGTGAGTCCGGAGATGTCGCGCTTGGTCATGTGGGTTGGATCCTTTCGAGGCGTCGCAGGTCGACCGGTTGGCCGTCCGCAGGAAACGGGAGTGAGTGGTAGTTCAACTGGTCGCGGTAGGTCGGGTCCACCGTCCAGTCGAAACGGCGGAGCAGCTGGTGCACGATCAGCTTGACCTCGGATCCGGCGAAGGCCATGCCCAGGCACTTGTGCACCCCGCCGCCGAAAGGCTCCCACGCGTAGCGGTGCACCTTGTCCTCGCGGCGGTGCTCGGCGAACCGGAGCGGGTCGAAGACCTCCGGCTGCGGCCAGTACTCCGGCATGTGGTGACCGAGGTGGAGCATCACGGAGACGAGCTGGTCGGCGGGGATGCGGACGCCGAGCACCTCCGTCTCCTTGACCGTACGACGGACCACGACCGGCACCGGCGGGACCAGCCGCAGGCACTCCTTCATGACCAGGTCGAACGACATCAGCCCTTCGAGCTCGTCGAGCGACGGACAGTCGGGCAGCTGGGCCGCCTCGGCACGGAGCTGGGCGCGCCACCGAGGGTGTGCTCCGAGCTGGCGCATGATCGTGGTGACGGTGATCGTCGAGGTGTCGTGCGCGGCCATCAGCAGGAAGATCATGTGGTTCACGACGTCGCGGTCGCTGAGCCCGTTCCCGTCCTCGTCACGCACCGAGCACAGCACCGAGAACAGGTCGTCGCCACCTGAGTCGCGCTTGGCCGCGACGTGCCGGCCGAGGAACTCCTCGAGCAGCCGGCGACCCGCCATCGCACGTCCCCAGCGAGTGCCGGGGAGCGGGCGTCGGATGATCCCGGTCGCTGCCTGCACGCACGCGACGAACGCACGGTTGACCTCATCGAGCTCGCCCGGCGACGCCAGCTCCGCCCCGCCCATGAACACCTGTGTGGCCAGGTCCAGGGTGAGTGACTTCAACGCAGGGTAGACGCGGAACTGCGGTCCCGGCTCCCAGGCGTCGAGCCCGGCAGCGACCGCTGGACCCATCGCGGCGGTGTAGCTGGCCAGCCGGGACCGGGTGAACGCCTGCTGCATCATCATCCGGTGCCGGTGGTGCTCGTCGAAGTCGAGCAGCATCAGGCCGCGGTCGAAGAAGGGCCCGACCAGCTCACCCCAGCCCGGTCCGTTGGCGAAGGCCTTGTCCTTGTTCTGCAGGGCCGCACCGCAGGCGTCGGGGCCCAGCAGGACGGTGGCGTTGCCGCCGACGAAGTTGATCTCGGAGACGGGTCCACAGGCGTCGTACTGCTCGCGCATCATCCGCAAGGGGTCGCGGATGTAGGCGAACGTCGCACCGACGATGGGCAGACCCCGTCGGCGCGGAGCCTCGCGAGCGGTCTCCGTCATGGACCAGCTTTCTGACAGGCTATTTCTGACAGACTGCCATGTCAGTTTTGCGGCCAGACGAGGAGGGCGTCAAGATGCGATCCATGAGGGCCGGGGAGCGCAGCTACGGCGGCAGGTCCGCGCAGCAGCGGGTCGAGGAGCGCCGCCATCGCATGGTCGAGGCGGCCATCACGGTGCTCGCGACCCAGGGCGAGCGCGCGACCATGACCGCGATCTGCCACGAGGCCGGGCTGACGGAGCGCTACTTCTACGAGAGCTTCGCGAACCGGGACGCCGCACTCGTGGCTGCGCTCGAGGCGGTGACCGAGGAGATCGCAGACACAGCGGTGCGGGTCCTCCAGGAGACACCCGGCAGCGTCGAGGAGCGCGTGCACGCGATGACGCGCTCGTTCGCGCAGTGGGCCGCCGACCAGCCCGCGCGGGCGCTGGTGGCCGTGGTGCACGCCAGCGCGACCGGGCCGTTGCGTGCCCGGCGCCACGAGCTGATCGGCGCCTTCGCCGACATGGCCGCACGAGAGGCGGCCAGCCTGTACGGCGACCAGGCGTGGCCGGCCGACCGGGCGCGGGTGCAGGGCCTCGTCCTGATCGGAGGACTGGCCGAGCTGGTCGCCTCCTGGCTCACCGGCGAGGTCACCCTGGACACCGATGAGCTCGCCGACGTCGCCGCCGATCTCTTCGTCTCGCTCAGCCGTCGCCCACCCGATCAGGCATAGGGGTCGGTGATCTCGCGCAGCCGCGTCAGCGCGTTGCGGAGCTGTCCTGCCTGGCGCTCCCCGAGGTAGGCCACCCAGTCCGCCTCGGCCTCGGCCTCGGCGACCCGCGCGACCTTGACCGCCTGCTCCCCACGCTCGGCCATCACCACGAGCCGTGCCCGGGCGTCCACGGGATCGGGTACGCGGCGTACGTAGCCCGCCTGCTCGAGTCGGTCGACCGTCGCGGTCGCGGTCTGCTTGGTGACGAGCGCCTGCTCGGCGAGATCACCGATGCGGGTGCCCTCCGGTCCGATCCGCGCCGCGATCCTCCCCTGGGAGGCGGTGAGGTCGTCGAACCCCGCGGCGGCCAGGGCGTCGAGCACCCCAGACTCCATCGCGCGGTAGACGATGAAGCAGAGCAGACCCAGGTTGAGCTCCTCGTCCGCCACCCACTGCTCCTTGCAATTTGTCGTTGACATTAGTCAGTCGTTCGAACCATTATGATTCGAACATCGTACCAAGTCCGGGAGGCTGAGATGGACCGCGACGAGGTGTGGCGCACCATCGACCAGCAGCGAACAGAGCTCGCCGACCTGATGCAGACCTTCACCGACGCGGAGTGGGAGACACCCTCACTGTGCGATGGCTGGCGGGTCCGCGAAGTGGCCGCACACCTGACGCTGGCGCACACCACGCTCCGGCAGGGGCTGGGCCCGACCATTCGCGCTCGAGGCGGCTTCAACAGGATGATCTACCAGACGGCGATGCGTCAGGCGGAGCTGCCGGTCGAGGACTTCCCGGTCCTGCTCCGCGCGATGGTCGGCTCGCGCAGGAAGGCGCCGTTCATCAGCGACCTCGAGCCGTTGATCGACCAGCTGGTGCACGGCCAGGACATGGTCCGGCCGCTCGGGCGCGAGCGGTCGATGCCGACCGATGCTGCGGCCACCGCAGCCCAACGTGCGTGGTCCATGGGATTCCCGTTCCGCGCCGCCAAGCGACTCCGCGGCTTCGAGCTCGTGTCGACCGACCATGCCTGGCGCGCCGGGGAGGGCGTTGCCATCGAGGCGCCCATCGCCGAACTGCTGCTCCTGGTCACCGGTCGTGGCGTGGTGTTGCCGAACCTCGGTGGTCCTGGAGCCGACGCGCTGCGCCGGCGACTGGCACCCGCCCGCTGATGCTCAGGTGACGACGACGGTCTGGTCGCGGCCCGGCCCGACGCCGACAGCCCAGAACGGCACGCCCGACATCTCCTCGAGGGCGCGCACGTAGCGCTGCGCGTTCTTGGGCAGATCGTCGAACGACCGGCAGCCGGAGATGTCGTCGGCCCAGCCGTCGAGGAACTCGTAGATCGGCTTCGCGGCGTGGAACTCGGTCTGCGTCATGGGCATCTCGTCGTGCCGCACGCCGTCGACGTCGTACGCCACACAGACCGGAACCCGCTCCCAGGTGGAGAGAACGTCGAGCTTGGTCATGAACAGCTCGGTGAGCCCGTTGACCCGTGCGGAGTATCGGGCGATGACAGCGTCGTACCAGCCACAACGCCGGTCGCGACCCGTGGACACACCGACCTCGCCGCCGACCCGCCAGAGCTTCTCGCCGTCGTCGTCGAAGAGCTCGGTGGGGAACGGACCCGAACCCACGCGGGTGGTGTAGGCCTTGATCACGCCGATGATGCGGTCGATCCGGGTCGGCCCGACGCCCGCGCCGACGCACACCCCGCCGGAGACCGGGTTGCTGCTGGTCACGAACGGGTAGGTGCCGTGGTCGACGTCGAGCATGGTCGCCTGCGCGCCTTCGAAGAGCACGGTCTTGTCCTCGTCGAGTGCCTTGTTCAACAGCAGCGAGGTGTCGGCGACCATCGGCTGGAGCCGGTCGGCGTAGCCACGAAGATCCTCGACGACCTCGTCCACAGTGATCGCACGGCGGTTGTAGACCTTGGTGAGCAGGTGGTTCTTGACCTCGAGCGCCGCCTCGACCTTCTCGCTCAGGATCGTCTCGTCGAAGATGTCGGCGATCCGGATGCCGACGCGGTTGATCTTGTCGGAGTACGCCGGCCCGATGCCGCGACCCGTCGTACCGATCTTGTTCTTGCCCAGGAAGCGCTCGGTGACCTTGTCGATCGTGGAGTGGTACGACGCGATCACGTGCGCGTTCGAGCTGACCACCAGCTTGCCCATCGGCACGTCACGCTCGATCAGCGCATCGAGCTCGCGGAACAACGCCTCGGGCGACACCACGACCCCGTTGGCGATCACCGAGGTGCACGCGGGGGTGAGGATCCCGCTCGGCAGCAGGTGGGTGGCGAACTTCTGGCCGTCGACCACGATCGTGTGGCCGGCGTTGTGGCCACCGCTCGTGCGGACGCAGTAGTCGATGGCGTTGTCGGTCGTGAGCAGGTCGGTCGCCTTGCCCTTGCCCTCGTCGCCCCACTGAGCGCCGAGCACCACGATTGCAGGCATGAATTCACCCCTCCAATGGCGGGTGTGGAACGGTCCGGACTCCGGGAACGTCCGCACATGCGACGAGCCCGGGTGCAACAGCGCCAGGGCTCTTGCGACCACACGCTACCAAGGACGCCGCCCGACCTCCATCCAGCGGCTCCCACATCTAGGGTGTCGGCGTGCACCCGTTGCTCCTCATCACCAACACCGACGCCGGTGGCGACCAGCGCGACGCTCTCGACGTAGCGCTCGGCGTGCTCCGTGAGGACGCCGACGTCGAGGTGGCGACCACGAGCAACCCTGGCGAGCTGGACGGCGTACTGCACCGCGCCGGTGGCCGCTCCATCGTCGTCGCCGGGGGTGACGGCAGCCTGCACGCCGTCATCACCGCGCTGCACCGCCGCCACGAGATCGCCGACCGCACGCTCGGGCTCATCCCCCTGGGCACGGGCAACGATTTCGCGCGGGCCCTCGGGATCCCACTGGACGCGGCCGAGGCTGCTGCCGCCCTGCTGACCGGGACCCCACGGCCCATGGACCTGATCGTCGACGAGCTCGGCGGGGTCGTCGTCAACAGCGTCCACGCCGGCGCCAGCGCACAGGCGAGCCGCCGCGGGGCACGGTGGAAGGAACGCCTGGGGCCCTACGGGTTCGGCATCCTCGGCTACCCGATCGGTGCCGCGCTGGCCTCTGTCAAGCCACCGTTCGTCCGGCTACGGGTCGAGGCGGACGGCCAGGTCGTCTCCGACATGGACAAGCACGTGCTCATGGTCGCTGTCGGCAACGGCACCAGCGTGGGCGGCGGCACCGAGCTGACTCCGGACGCCGACCCGACGGACGGCAAGCTCGACGTCATGGTCTCGCTCGCCACCGGGCCTCTCGAACGGTTCGGCTACGCCCTGCACCTGCGCAAGGGCGAGCACCAGCGTCGCGACGACGTCATCGCCCTGCGGGCCCACCAGGTGACCATCTCCGGCGAGGACTTCTACCTCGCCGCGGACGGCGAGATCAGCGGCCCCGAGCGTCGCCGGTCCTGGCACCTCGAGCAGGGCGCTTACTCGATGATCGTGCCCTCGTCCTAGGTGGGACTCGGGTCGGCCTCGTCCTGCGCCCGCAGCACCTTGTCCTTCTCCACCCGAGGGTCGCCGGCGTCGGCGAAGTAGTCGCCCGTCGTCGTCTCGTCGGTGCCGTTCGACAGCTTCATGGCGTTGAAAACTATCGTCAGGACCACGGCGATCACGAGGTTGGCGACAAAGGCGGTCATCGCGATGTAGCCCATGTCGCCCAACCCGGGTATCTCACCGAGCGAGCCACCGAAGTGCTTGCCGGTGACCGGGTTGATCACGTTGTACGCCTCGATCGTGCCGTAGACCATGCCGACCGCCCAGCCGGCGAGCAGCGCCCACTTGTGGAACCACCGGGTGTAGAGGCTGAACACGATCACCGGGAACGTCTGCAGGATCCAGACCCCGCCGAGCAGCTGGAAGTTGATCGCGTTCTGCTTGTCGAGGGTCAGCACGAACAGCAGGGCGAAGGCCTTCACGACGAGGGACGCGATCTTCGAGACCTTCGCCTCCTCGGCGTGCGTCGCGTTCGGTTTGATCCACTCCTTGTAGATGTTGCGCGTGAACGTGTTCGCTGCCGCAATCGACATGATCGCCGCGGGAACGAGCGCCCCGATCGCGACGGCCGCGAACGCGACACCGGCGAACCAGCTCGCGAAGGAGTCCTCGAACAGCTGCGGGATCACCAGCTGAGGGTTCGGCTTTCCGTCCACGCCCACGGGCTGGGTGCCGGCGGCGATCGCGACCCAGCCGAGCAGCGCCAGCAGACCCAGCACGAAGGAGTACGCCGGCAGGATCGAGGCGTTGCGCCGAATCGTGACCCGGCTCTCCGAGGACAAGGTCGCGGTGACCGAGTGCGGGTACATGAACAGCGCCATCGCCGAGCCGAGGGCGAGGGTGGCGTAGGCCCAGAACTGCTCGCTCGAGGGGATGAAGGCACCGTTGGGCTTGCCGGTCGCCTCGTTGGTGGCGGCCATCTTCTCCTTAGCGGCCCCGAAGATGCCCTCCCAGCCACCGTCGATGGTGGTCGGCAGGTAGATGACCGCGACGATGATGACGAGGTAGATGAGGGCGTCCTTCACGAACGCGATCACCGCCGGCGCCCGGAGCCCGGAGGTGTAGGTGTACGCCGCCAGCAGCACGAACGCGATCAGCAGGGGCGCGTCCTTGGCGAACCAGTTGCCACCACCACCGAGCCCGACCACGTCGAGGACGGCCTGGATGCCGATCAGCTGGAGCGCGATGTAGGGCATCGTCGCGATGAAGCCCGTGACCGCCACGGCCAGCGACAGCACGCGCGAGTCGTAGCGACCCCGCACGAAGTCGGCCGTCGTGACGTAGCCGTGCCGGTGGCTGACCGACCACAGCCGCGCCATGAAGACGAAGATGATCGGGTAGAGGATGATCGTGTACGGCACCGCGAAGAAGCCGGCCACCGAGCCCATCGCGAACATCGCCGCCGGCACAGCGATGAACGTGTACGCCGTGTAGAGGTCGCCCCCGAGGAGGAACCAGGTGACCCAGGTGCCGAACTTGCGACCACCCAGCCCCCACTCGTCGAGGGACTCGAGGGTGTCGCCCTTCTTGAACCGGGTGGCCATGAACCCGAGCACCGTGACGACCAGGAAGAGCACGATCAGCACGGCGAGAGCGACCCCGTTGATGCCGTCCTTGGCAGCGAGCGGGATCACTGGTCACCCTCCCGCCGGTGGCCCGTCGTACCGGCTCGCGGACTGCGCGCGGCCAGCACGATCCGGTGGGCGGTGTACGTGAGGGCGGCGGTGATGAACACCCACAGGAACTGGTACCAGAAGAAGAACGGGATCCCGTTGATCTTCGGCGTCTCGCGGGCGTAGGTGCTGACCCAGCACAGCGCCACGATCGGTATCGCGAGCAAGATTCCCGCCACGACGAGCAGGGACTTGTTGGTCGGCGGCGCGCCTTCGTCGGCGCCGCCCGAGCGGTCGCTGTGTGCCATGAGACCTGACTGTAGACCGAAATGTGACGCGCGTCTCATGGGGGTCGGTCCAGTCTCAGTGCCATCCTTTCGGGCGGCTGATCAGCGCAGCGCTGCGTGTGCCTCCGGGCTCGAGTCGGCCAGGAACTGGTCGCAGCGGTCGCGTTCGCTTTCCTCGCCGATGCGAGCCGCAGCCTCGGTCAGGGCGGCGAGTGAGCGAAGGAAGCCTCGGTTCGGCTCGTGCTCCCACGGCACCGGCCCATGACCCTTCCAGCCGTTGCGGCGCAGGGAGTCGAGGCTGCGGTGGTAGCCGACCCGCGCATAGGCGTAGGCGGTCACGTCGTCGACCGAGTCGTCGGCCAGCGCCTGCTCGGCGAGAGTGGCCCAAGCGAGGGGCGACTCGGGGTGGAGGCGCACGACCTCGTGCGCGACCTCTCCCGCCGCGAGCTCGTCGGCGGCGGGGTCAACGGGAAGCAGCGTGGGCGGGGGGCCGGCGATCAGGTCACGGCCGAGGGGCGAGTCGCTCATGCGTCGATCGTGCCACGCGGGTTGCCAGCGGTTCAGGCGGCGTACCCGGGAACGTCTTCGATGCGCTCGTAGACCGGGAGACCGCGCTCGCGGGCGATCCGCACGTCCTGGTCGGCACCGGTGCTCGCACCGGGAAGGCGCAGGACCGCGTCGCAGTGCAGCAGCAACCGCTCGGCCGTCGGGTAGAGCACCTGCTCGGAGACCGGGTCACCCACGCCGGTGGACCCGGCACCGCGCATCACCGGCAGGGCCACCCACTCGCCGATCATCGGCACGTGCCCGGCTCGGAAGATCGGCCAGGCCGCTTCCTCGAGGGCGCGCAGGTTCGCGGAGAGGCGGTCGGGCTGGTCATCGGTGCCCGAGCGGTAGGGGCCGGCGATCAGGATCAGCATTGGGGTCGTCATGCCAAGACACTAACGTGCAGAAACAAGCAAAAGCAAGAAAAAACATGCAGAAGTGTAAGGTGGGCCCGTGCTCGCCGCCCAGCGCAAGGACCTGATCCTGGCCACCCTCCGCACCGAGGGCCGGGTGGTTGCCAAGGAGCTCGCGGCGGAGCTCGAGCTGTCCGAGGACACCATCCGACGCGATCTGCGCGAGCTGGCTTCCGAGGGGCGGCTGCACCGGGTGCACGGCGGGGCGCTGCCGGCCTCGCCCGCCGTCGCCGACTTCACCGTTCGCACCGGCATCCGACAGGACGCGAAGGTCGAGGTCGGGCGGCTGGCCGCCGGTCTGGTGCAGTCCGGTCAGACGGTCGCAGTCGACGGGGGTACGACGGCGCTCCAGCTGGCCCGCCACCTCCCGGCCGACCTCGACGCGACGGTGGTGACGCACAGCCCGACGATCGCCGTGGAGCTGGCCAACCATCCGTCCGTCGAGGTCATCATCGTCGGCGGCCGGCTCTTCAAGCACTCCGTGGTCGCAGCGGGAGCGGCAGCTCACGAGGCCATCGGACGGATCAGTGCGGACCTGTTCTTCCTCGGCGTGACTGGCATCCACCCCACCGCCGGGCTGACCACCGGTGATGCGGACGAGGCCGCCATCAAGCGGGCGTGGTCCCAACGCTCGGCCGAGACCTACGTGCTCGGCAGCGGCGAGAAGATCGGGGCGGCGTCGGCCTTCGAGGTGGTGCCGCTCGACGCCGTCACCGCCGTCCTGACCGACGCCGGAGCGCCCGAGAGGGGAGTCGCCGAGCTGCGGGCGGCCGGCGTCGAGGTGGTCCAGGCGAAGGGCTGACGGACAGTCCGGTCAGGAGTCGGTCGCGGCGAAGGCTGCCACCACTGCTGCGGCGAGTGCCGTCCGCTCGAGCATGCCCGCGATGCTCACGTGCTCGTGCGCCGCGTGCGCGCCCGCGCCGACGGCACCGAAGCCGTCGAGCACCGGGAGGCCGAGCGCCGCCGCGAAGTTGCCGTCGCTGGCGCCGCCCACCGATGCCTCGGCGAGCTCGACGTCCATGCACGCTGCGACAGCGCGAGCCAGCTCGTACATCTGCGCGATGGCTGGAGTCCGCGTCATCACCGGACGGTTCCACCCTCCGGTGACCGTGAGCTCGACCCGGGGGTTGACCGGGGTGAGCGAGTCCAGCAGCCCGCTGACGCGCTCGAGCTCCTCAGGGGTCGCGACGCGGACGTCGAGGCGGGCCTCCGCGGATCCGGCGACGACGTTCGGGCGGCGACCACCGTGCAGGACCCCGACGTTGATCGTCGTCCCGGCCTCGAGGTCGACGGCGTCGTGAAGTGTCGTGACCACCCTGGCGATCTCACCGACGGCACTCGCCCCGGCCTCAGGCTCGAGGCCGGCATGCGACTCGATGCCAGAGGCGTGCACCTGGAACAGGCCCACGCCCTTGCGCGCGGTCTTGACCGCCCCGTCGGCGCTGCCCTCGAACACCAGGACTGCATCGGCCCCGGCGACCGCCTGTTCGAGCAGCGGGCGGGAGAACGGACTGCCGATCTCCTCGTCGCCGTTGATGACCAGCCGGATCGAGGGCCGCTCGACGGCCAGGTGGTCCAGGGCGCGGATCGCCCAGACGAGCTGGACGAGGCCACCCTTCATGTCGAAGATGCCAGGCCCTGCCATCCGGTCGCCGTCCACACTGACCGGCCGTCCGGCCAGCGTGCCGGCATCGAAGACCGTGTCGTAGTGACCGAGGCCGACGATGCTCCCCGGCCCACTGCCGGGGTAGTCCATCACCAGCACCGAGCCGCGTGACTCGTCGTCGTGGCGTTCACGCCGATCGGGCTCGCCCACGCGACGCGTCAGCCAGGCCTCGACCCAGGCCACGCCCTTGTCGAGCAGATCTGGCTCGTCGCTGGGGGTCTCCTGCTCGACGAGCTCGACCAGGTCGGCGACCAGCTCGTCGCGGTGGTCCTCGACCCAGCCGCGGAGGCGACGTACGTCGAGAGCAGCGGCGGTCTCCACTCCCGGAATCTTTCCTGGGACGTTCATCGGACCGCCTCCAGTTCGACCAGTCGATCCTCGGACATCTGCCCGCCCGCCTCGAGTTCCTGGATGTGACGCAGCAGCGCTGTCAGCAGTGGGGTCGGCACACCCAGCTTGCGTGCCTCGCCGAGGACGGGCGCGTAGTGGGTCGTCACCTCGGTGGGGCGGCGGTGTACGGCGAGGTCGCGCCAGATCCCGCTGCGGTCCTTCGGTTGGGTGCGCAGCCACGCGACGAGCTCGTCGGTGGCCGCGTGCTGCTGGACACCGTCGCCCGTGGCGTACGGCGCAGGGTCGAACGCGTCGAACGGCTCCAGCGTGATGCCGAGCCGGGCGGCCACCTCGAAGACCTCGGCCACGAGCGCGTGCATCAGGTCGCGGTGTCGATCGATCAGGTCTGCCATCGGGGCGTCCACCGTGGCGGTGGCGGTGAGCATGGCGCCGAAGCCCAGCTTGGACCATAGGAACCCGGCAACGTTCGTGGTCGCCTTCGCCGGGCCCCAGGCCTGGAGGTCGGCGACCACGGAGGTGACCCGTTCGGAGTCGGTGCCGTCCAGCTCGCCGACGACCAGGGCTCCCGCACCGCCATCACGAATCTCTCCGGGCCCGACGACGTCGGCGAAGAGATTCACGAACGCGCCGACCGTGCGGTCGGTGCCGACGCGGTCGGCGATCCCCTGCTCGTTCAGGCCGTTCTGAAGTGACACCACGAAACCGTCCTCGCGGAGGCGTCGCACGACCCAGTCGAGTGCCGTGTCCGTCGCCTGCGCCTTGACGGCGAGGATCACCCGCCCGATCCGTGTCGGACCGGCGGGGTCGTCGGGAGTGACGGCCCGATCCACTGCCGTGGCGAAACGACTGCCGTCTCGAACCACTGCGAGACCGTTGGTCCTGATCGCCTCGATGTGCTCGGCATCGGCATCGACGACGGTCACCTGATGGCCCGACCTCGCGAGGTGGTGGGCGAGGGTGCCGCCGATGGCTCCCGCGCCGACGACTGTGTAGTCATGAGAGTGGGTCACGATCCTCCTGTCGAGCTGTCTTGCAGCGCTGTGACGGACTGGTGGTGCAAGGGCAGGGCAGCGGTCCCGGCGGTGGCGCCACCGTCCACGCGCAGGACCGCGCCCGTGACGAACGACGCCGCGTCTGACGCCAGCCACACCACCGCGGCGGCGATCTCGGCTGGCGTGCCCGCACGACCCGTGGGATTCACGGAGACCTGGTCGCGGTACTCGTCGCTGACCGGATTCACCGGGCTGTCGACGGTGACGAAGCCGGGGGCGACGCAGTTGACGCGGATGCCGGCATCGGCCAGCTCGACCGCAGCCGCCTTGGTCGCCATCTCCAGCGCCGCCTTCGAGGTGCAGTAGTGGGCGGCACCTGGCCGAGCCCGCGTTGCTGCCCCCGAGCCGATGTTCACCACGGCAGCGGGACGACCCTGCGCCGCGAGGGCGACGGTGAGCAGCACCGGTGCACGCACGTTGACCTGCTGGACCCGGTCCCAGGACGCCGCGGTCATCTCGCGCAGCGGAGTGGCGGGATAGATCCCGGCCGCGTTGACGAGGACGTCGACCGGACCGAAACCGGCGGCGAGCGCGACCACCTCACCGCAGTCGGCGTCGGCGAGGTCGGCCACCAGCGCCTGAGCGGGTACGCCGAACCCTTCGCCGAGGAGGTCCATCGCCTCGGTGAGCTCCGGTCCTCGGGCATCGACACCGGTCACCGCCATGCCCTCCCGGGCACAGGCCTCGGCGCAGGCCGCACCGATGCCTCCGGCCGCGCCCGTGACGAGCGCATGCCGTCGCCTCACACGAACTCCTTGTCCTTGGTCTCCGGCATGGTCGCGTAGACGATGCAGCCGACCAGCGCTGCCGCCGCGACGTAGAGCCAGGTCAGGTGACGCAGGTCGTTCTCGGCCAGCCAGGTGGTGATGTAGGGCGCGGTGCCACCGAACAGAGCCACCGCAGCGGCGTACGGCAGCCCGATGCCGGTGGACCGGACCTCGGGCGGGAACTGCTCGGACATGATCACCGCGCAGTTGGCGGAGTACCCGGTGAGGAAGGTGACACCGATCAGCTCGACCATGAGCAGCGTGCCGAAGCCTGCTCCGTCGAGCAGCTGGAACGCCGGGTAGGCGAAGATCAGGAACCCGAACGCGAACGCGAACATCGTGGGCTTGCGCCCATAGGTGTCGGAGAGGATGGCGACCAGCGGCAGCAGGGCGATGAAGTACGCGACTGCGATGAAGTTGGCGAGCAGGGCGTCCTTGAGCTCGACGTCCGTCGTGGTGCTCGCGTAGCCCGGCATGTAGCTCATCCAGACGTAGTACAGAAGCGTGCCGGCGACGGTGATGCCCACGACCCGCAGGGCAGCGCGCGGGTGGTCCTTGAGGATGCCGACCAGCGGGTGCTTGCCCTTTGTCCGGCCAGAGCCCTCGGCGCGCTTGAAGCTCTCGGTCTCCGAGACAGAGACGCGCAGCCACAAGCCGATGAGGCCGAGCAGGCCGCCCACGAAGAACGCGATCCGCCAGCCGTACGACGTCATCGCCGCCTCGCTCAACGTGGAGCTGAGCACGTAGCCGGTGCCGGAGGCGATCAGCACACCGGCGCCGACGGAGACCTGCTGCCAGGAGCCGGCGAAAGCCCGCCGGTTCGGTGCGGCCGACTCGACCAGGAACGACGAGGAAGACCCGAACTCGCCGCCGGCGGAGAAGCCCTGGACCAAGCGGCACAGCAGCAGGATCAGCGGCGCGAGGATGCCGATCGCGGCGTACGTCGGCGCGACCGCGATCACGATCGCGGCGCCGGCCATCAGCGAGATGGTCAGCGTGAGGCCCTTCTTGCGACCGTGCCTGTCGGCATAGGCACCGAGGACCGCGCCACCGATGGGTCGCATCACGAAGCCCACCGCGAAGATCGCAAGGGTGGACAGCAGGTTGACCGCCGGGTCGTCACTGCCGAAGAACTGCCCGGCGAACACGGGGGCCAGCGTGGCGTAGAGCGCCCAGTCGACCCACTCGACAGCGTTGCCGATGGATCCGGCGACGACGGCCTTGCGCTGCTCGGGGGTGAACCTGGCGCGACCCCCCGTCTGCGCGGTGCCCGAGAGTGTGTGTGTCATGCGAAATCTCCTTGAAGGGGTGCTGCTGGTGCGACCAGGTCGGCGACCTGGGCGTGGGTTGCCCACCACACGTCGTCGTGGCTGCGGATGTGCTCGAGGAGCTCTCGAAGCACGGCCAGGCGAGAGCGGTGACCGATGATGTGGGGGTGCAGGGTGAGCTGGAACAGGCCACCCTCGGCGCGGGCCGAAGCGAACTCGTCGATCCAGATCTGCAGGGCCGAGCGGGGCGGCATGTAGGGGCGCAGGCTCGCGTAGCGATCCATCATGAAGTAGGGCGCGTCGTCGCGGATCCACTCAACAGGGATCTCGACGATCCCCGTCGCCTCTCCCTCGGCAAGGAGCAGGTAGGGCTCGTCGTCTGCCATCAGCGAGGAGTCGTAGACGAAGCCGAGCTCGCGGATCACGTCGAGGGTGTGGTCGGAGAAGTCCCAGCTCGGCGTACGGATCCCGGTGGGCCGCGTGCCGGCGAGCTTCTCGAGGGTGTCCATCGCACGCCGCGTCAGGTCGAGCTCGTCCTCATGGGAGAGCAGCGTGTTGCGCTCGTGGATCCATCCGTGGACGGCCACCTCATGACCGCCCTCGACGTACGCCTCGACCTCCTCCGGGTGGAGCAGACCTGAGACCGCCGGCATGAAGAACGAGGCCGGGACCTCGTGGTCCTCGAGCAGCCGCAGGATGCGTGGGACGGCGACGCGGGCGCCGTACTCTCCCTGCGCGAGGCGGCCCGGGCTGGTCTCGCCGTCGCGCAGCGGGATGGTCTCGTGGTCGGAGTCGAAGGAGATCGCCACCGCGACCTGAGCGTCCCCGGGCCAGATGTCAGGGGTGAGGCCGGCGCCGGCGCGAACCCGGTCGACGTGTCCACGCCACGTCCTCTCCTCCCACTGCCACGGTTCGGTGGTCATGACGCCTCCCTGCCCTGCGGACGCCCCGCGTCGTCGATGGGCACGAACGCCCGCTTGAGGACCTGCACCTGCAGGGTGAGGTCGGCCGACTGCACGCCGGGCAGCTGTCCGATCACGTCGGTCGTGTAGGGGTAGAGGTCGCCGTACGTCGGCAGCACGCCCTGCACGATGAGGTTGTGGCGGCCGGTGGCAGCCGAGACGTAGCGCGTCGAGGCGTGCTTGGCGATCCGCTCCCCCACCTCGTCGATGCGTGCGGGATCGACCGTGAGCCAGAGCATGAACTCGACGTCGAAGCCGATCGCGGGGGTCTCGAAGATGGTGCGGAACCGGAGGCAGCCGCGTTGCACGAGCGACTCCACCCGACGGGCGACGGTGGACTCGCTGGTGCCCGTCCTGGCTGCGATCGTGGCGTACGTCGCTCGGCCGTCGAGCGCCAGCACCTGCGCGACGGCGAACTCCTGAGCGGTGAGCTGCTCGGGCTGGGTCCAGTCGCGGTGGGCATAGTCCGTGACCTCAGCGCTCTGGCGCAGCACGTCAACCGCTCGGCCGTCGAGACCGTCGGGGGTCCACTCCTCGAAGGCGCTGAACTTGCGGATCACGACCATCGACTCCGTCTCCAGTACGTCGTCGATCGCGTCGAGTCCCTCGATCATCTGCGCGATGTCACCGGGTCGTTCGACGACCACCTCGGCGGCCACGTCGAACGACCCGATCGCAACGGTCACGAAGCGCGGCCTGGCCTCCGCAGCGACCGACCGGGCCACCGACAGTGCCTTGCCGGGTCGGGCTCGGAGTCGCAGGTAGACGGAGATCCCCAGCCCGCAGCGCAGGTGGTCGAGGACACCGGTCACGGCCACGCGGCGCTCGGCCAGGAGCTGTTGACCCCTCCTGGTCACGGTGGACTCGGACACCTCGAGAGCAGTGGCGATCTTGCGCCAGGAGGCCCTGCCGTTGACCTGCAGGGCCATCAGGATGCGGCGGTCGAGATCCGAGAGTTCGGGTACTTCAGTCACTTCTCCTACTCTTGATGACGATTTCCGTCATGTCAAGAGTAGGAGAAGAGACTTTCCCTCACGGCGAGTGTCAGCAGCCGTGTGGTGCGGTCAGCGGTCGATCTGCTTGTGGACGACCGCGAAGGACGAGTCGAGGTCGACGTCCCACTGGGTGCCGTCGGCCTTGCGGACGTCGACCTCGTAGGCGACGCCTGGGTCGTCACTCGCGTCGAGGTCGGTGACGGTGCCGCCGCCGACTGCACCGGTCGCGGCCTTGCCTGCCGAGCTGCGCTCGGTGGCGCTGAGCGCTCGGTCGTCGGCTTCGGGCGCCTCGTTCACGTCGTCGCTGCTGTCGTCACGGGCGTCGTCGCTGTCCTCCCGGTCGTCGTTGGCCTCGGTGTCCTGGCCGACCACCTTCAGGTCCTTGTCGAGAGAGACCTCCACACTGCTGCCGTCGGCCTTTCGGATCTCCACCTCGTACGCCTCGTTGCGGTCATCGGCATCGGTGTCGTCGCGGTCGCTGGTCTCGGCGCTGATCACCTTGCCCGGGCCGGCGGCGTCCTTGGCCGCCGCGACAACGCGGTCGCGCTCGCTGCCACCGAGGTCGGCGGATGCGGAGGATGCCCAGACGGTGCCGCCGACTCCGAGTGCCACGACGGCGGCGAGAGTGGGGATCCAGATGCGCTTGGTACGGAGCCTGGCGGTGTTCATGATGGCCCTTCCGAGTTCGGGTGCGTTTCCTGTATGAGCACAGGTTGCAGGTCCCTCGCTGAAGGCCGGCTGAACGCTCCTGAAGGCCCGTTCAGGAAAGGGAGGAGTCCCGCCGCGGCAGCCGTACGACGAACCGCGCACCGCCCTGCTTCGACGACGACACGCTCACCGAACCGCCGTGGGCCCGCACGATCTCCTCGACGATGGCGAGCCCCAGACCACTGCCGCCGGCGTCACGTGCGCGTGCCTCGTCGAGCCGGACGAACCGCTCGAAGACCCGTGCCCGCTGGTCCTCCGGCACCCCGGGACCGTCGTCCTCGACCACCAGGTTCACGTTGCCGTCGCTCTCGTCGACGGAGATCCGCACCAGTGCCTCAGCGTGCCGCTCGGCGTTGTCGACGAGGTTGCGCACCACCTGGGCCAATGCAACCTCTTCACCGCGAACCCGGCCGCCGCGCACACCGGACACGTCCACCACCACGCCGGCGCGACGCGCCCGTCGCGCCTCGGCCAGGACCAGGTCGTCCACGTCGACGTCGCGCGGGTTACGTGCCACGCCTCCCTCGTCTGCGCGCGTCAGCAGCAGCAGCTGTTCGACCAGCCGCTGCATCCGCGCGCCCTCCTCGAGGACCGCATCGGCGAGCTCACCCTCGGGCAGTGCGCCGGGATGAGCCTTCGCTACTTCCGCGGCCTGCCGCAGGCTCGCCAGCGGTGACCGTAGCTCGTGCGAGGCGTCGGCGACGAACTGTCGTTGCCGGTCACTCGACCCTTCGAGCCGCGCCAGCATCCGGTTCATGGTGGCGGCGAGCCGGTGGATCTCGTCACGCGACGGCGGCTCCGGCACCCGTCGCTCGAGCCGGTCTCCGGTGATCTGGTCGACCTCGTTTCGGATCCGCTCGACCGGCGCGAGTGCTCGGGTCGCGACCACCCAGGTGGTGCCCCCAACAACGAGCAGGAGCAGCGGCAGGCCGACCAGGAGAGGAGGGAGGAGCGCGTCGGTCGAGTCGTCGACCTCCTCGAGCGAGACGGCGACCGCGACGTCGTACTCCTCCGCGTCCTCGGTGACCACGAGATAGGGATGGTCGGCGCCGGGCAGCGACACCTCGTCCCGGTCGGATCGCGGCAACGGCTCGGCGAGCTGCTGGGAGCTGCGTACGACGGCGCCGCTGCTGTCCGTCACCTGCCAGACCTCGTCCTCCGGATCGTCGACGTCGTCGGAGTCGTCGTCGAGCGGCGGCTGCGGGGGTAGTCCCGAGCTGTCGATCTCGTCGGCCAGCGAGGACGCCCGCTGTTCGGCGCTCGTCTCGACCCCGTCGCGCAGGGACTGGCGCACCAGGGTGACGAGGGTGAATGCGCCGGCAACCAGGGCGATCGCCACGACGAGCACAGCGGCGACCGTCGTACGTGTCCGGACCGAGGCCCCCGCCCACCGCCGCTCAGCCACCGTCGCTCCCGAGCCGGTAGCCCGCTCCGCGCAGGGTCTGGATCGCCTCACGACCGAACGGCCGGTCGATCTTGTTCCGGAGGTGGCGGATGTAGACCTCCACGATGTTCGGGTCGCCCTCGAAGTCGTCGTCCCACACGGACTCGAGGATCTCCCGCTTGGAGACGACGTCGCCCGGGTGGCGGGCGAGGAACGCGAGCAGCGAGAACTCCCGCGCGGTCAGCTCGATCTCGACGTCGCCGCGCCAGGCGCGACGCGCAGCCGGGTCGAGCCGGAGGTCGCCGGCCTCGAGCATGGTGGGTCGCTCGCGGGCGCCACGGCGGGCGACGGCGCGCAGCCGCGCGACCAGGACCGGAAAGGAGAACGGCTTGGTCAGGTAGTCGTCCGCCCCGGTGTCCAGACCCTCGACCTGGTCCCACTCGCCGTCCTTGGCGGTGAGCATCAGGATCGGAGTCCAGTTCTTCTCGGCGCGAAGGGCCTCGCAGACCTTGTAGCCGTTGATCCCCGGCAGCATCAGGTCGAGCACGATCGCCTCGTAGTCGTGCTCCCGCGCGAGCCACAGCCCGTCGGTCCCGTCGTACGCGACATCGACGGCGAAGCCTTCAGCCTCGAGCCCGACCTTGAGGGACGACACGAGCCGCACCTCGTCGTCGACGACGAGTACACGCATGGCCACCTCCCAGGGTCGGTTCGCGCGACGGTCGCACGGGGCCGCCGCCATTCTCGCCACCCAGCCTGAAGCTGCGCTGAACCGACCCCACCCAGGGGGATGGATTGTCGGCCGCCGGGTGTTAGGTGTGTTCATGGCCGACACTTCCGCGCGCCCTCAGGCGCCTGCTGACCCGGCAGTCCGCGACGTCAACCCGTGGCCCGCGCTCTTCGCGCTCTGCATCGGTTTCTTCATGATCCTGGTCGACACCACCATCGTCTCGGTGGCGACCCCGGCCATCATCGAGGAACTCGATGCCGAGGTGAACTCAGTCGTCTGGGTGACCAGCGCCTATCTCCTGGCATACGCCGTGCCGGTGCTGATCACGGGTCGCCTCGGTGACCGCTTCGGGCCCAAGAACCTCTACCTGCTCGGCTTGACGGTGTTCACGCTGTCCTCGCTCTGGTGCGGCCTCACCGGCAGCATCGAGGGCCTCATCGTCGCCCGCGTCTTCCAGGGTCTGGGCGCGGCCATGATCACGCCGCAGACGATGGCGATCATCACCCGGATCTTCCCGTCGGAGCGGCGTGGCCAGGCGATGGCACTCTGGGGAGCCACGGCCGGCGTCGCCACCCTGGTCGGCCCGATCCTGGGCGGCGTCCTGGTCGATGCCCTCGGCTGGGAGTGGATCTTCTTCATCAACATCCCGGTCGGCATCGTCGGGTTCGCACTCGCCTGGCGGCTGGTGCCGCGACTGGCCACCAACTCGCACTCGTTCGACTGGCTGGGTGTGGCCCTGTCGGGCGTCGGCATGTTCCTTCTGGTCTTCGGCATCCAGGAGGGCCACCAGTACGACTGGGGAACGATCACCGGGATCATCACCGTGCCCGCACTGATCGTGGGCGGGCTCGTGGTGTTCGCCGTGTTCATCGGCTGGCAGGCCCGGAACCCCAAGGAGCCGCTGGTGCCGCTCTCGCTGTTCCGCGACCGCAACTTCAGCCTCGCCAACGTGGCGATCTCGGTGATGGGCTTCGCGATCACGGCGCTGGCGTTCCCGATCATGCTCTACGCCCAGCTCGTGCGTGGCCTGTCCCCGACGCAGTCGGCGTTGCTGCTCGTCCCGATGGCGATCATGTCGATCGTGCTGGCGCCCTGGGTCGGCAAGCTCACCGACTCCGTGCACCCCCGATGGATCACCGGCTTCGGCTTCGCGTCCGCGATCGTGTCACTCGCCTGGCTCTCGCAGACGATGACACCGGACTCGGCGACCTGGGAGATCCTGCTTCCGATGGCGCTGCTCGGCATCGGCAACGCCTTCATCTGGGCGCCGACCTCCGCCACCGCCACGCGCAACCTGCCGATGCACCAGGCCGGTGCAGGAGCCGGCATCTACAACGCAACCAGGCAGGTCGGCGCCGTTCTGGGGTCCGCGGCGATCGCGGTGCTGATGGACTCGCGCCTGGCGGCTCAGGGACTGAACTTCCAGCCGAGCGAGGCCGGCGGCGGACACCTGCCCGCCCAGGTCTTCGCCCCGTTCGCCGAGGCGATGTCCGAGTCGATGCTGCTGCCGGCGGGCGTGCTGGTGCTCGGCTTCCTCGCGGCCATCTCCTTCGCCCGTCCGAAGCACCAGGAGCGTGCGGCGGCTGAAGCTGCGGCTGCGGCTGGGGCTGGGGTCGCGGCGGCGGATCCGCTGTAACGCGGAGTTATTGACGCTGAACATGCGGTGTACGCCGCACCTAGCGACCACAACACCGCGTTACAACAGCGCTCCTCACGCAGGCCGGCGAGGTTGCAGCCTGGCCCTCTCCGCACGGAGGCGGGCGGCCGACTCGGCGAGGTGAGGCGGCAGCTCGTGACCGAAACGGTCCGCCGTCACGGCGTACTCAGCGAGGAGCCGCTTCTTCAGCCGTGGGCGAGCCGCACCGAAGAGCTCGTCCCAGACCACGCGCGACATCCCCAGCCCTTCGGAGCACACCTTGCGCTCGCGCTTGCGTTCCTCCCATACGACGTCCTCCACGGGACCTCGAGCAACACCTCCGCGTTCGGCTCCGCGGTACTTCAACCGCCCGTCGAACTCGAAGGCGTGACAGCCGACGCGCAGGTCCGTCCACGCAACCTGGTCATCGAGACGCACGGGGAACTGGGTGTCCGGCACTCCGATGCCAAGCTCGAGGATCAGCAAGCGCAGCAGGGTCTCGCCGGGCGTCTCGGCACCCGCGTCGGCCAGCTCGATGGCGGCCCGGATCTGCGTGGATCCCGGCCAGCACCACATGAGGCTAAACACCGCCCACAGATCGGTCCGGAGACCGCCGTCGTGCAGGAACCGGTCGCAGGCGATGACACCGGTCTCATGGCCGTGCTCGCGGGCGAGATCGACTGCGGTCCTCGCTGGGCTCGTGACCGGCATCCCATTGACCTCCAGGCCGCCCAGCAGACCAAGCCGGGTCAGATGATGCTTCACGCCGCGCTCGGTGCGGCTGCCACCAACACCGTGTCGGGTGACGTGGCTCAGCGCATCCTTCGGCCGCAGCATCGGGATGCCCAGGGCCCTGGCTGCCGAGTCATGGCTCATCACATGATCGGTGGTCATCGAGAGATGCGCTGCGAGGTCGCGTAGTCGAGCGTGATCGTCGTACCCGGGCAGCGAGTCCCAGAGCCGGCGCTCGGCGTACACCCCACGTCGTACGACGACCCACGGGCCATGGACAGCCGTCAGGGTGCGGAGCTCTCGTTCGGTGTACCCGGCTTCGACAGCCTGGCGCCGAGTGACCAGGCCACCTTGGGAGGAAGCCCGCGCACGGAGTTGTGGTCGCATGGCCGAACCGTGCTGCGACGACGCCAGACAGGACAGTGCTCATGGCATGCCTGTGGAAAACCGGACCCGACGTACCTGTTGTGGACAACTCGCTGCGACCGGCTGTAACGCGGTGTCCTGGTCGCTGAGTGCGTGGTGTGCGGCTTGTTCAGCGACCGTAACTCCGCGTTACATGGGGCTCGCGGCGACTGTCAGCCGACCGAGTGGCCGGTGCTGCTCAGGTTCCCGCAGGCCTCGACGACGCGGGCGGCCATGCCGGCCTCGCCGGCCTTGCCCCACGCGCGGGGGTCGTAGGCCTTCTTGTTGCCGACCTCGTTGTCGACCTTGAGTACGCCGTCGTAGTTGGTGAACATGTGCCCGGCCACCGGACGGGTGAAGGCGTACTGCGTGTCGGTGTCAACGTTCATCTTGATCACGCCGAAGTCGACAGCGGCAGCGATCTCCTCGGCCGTCGAGCCGGAGCCTCCGTGGAAGACAAGGTCGAACGGCTTCGAGCCCGCAGGCAGCCCGAGCTTCTCGACCACGGCGTCCTGGGCCTTCTTCAGGATCTCGGGCCGCAGCTTGACGTTGCCCGGCTTGTAGACGCCGTGCACGTTGCCGAAGGTGAGCGCCGTCATGTAGCGGCCGTGCTCGCCGGTGCCGAGCGCAGCGACCGTGGCCAGCGCGTCCTCGGTGGTGCTGTAGAGCTGTTCGCCCCCGCCACCCTCGACGCCGTCCTCCTCGCCACCGACGACACCGATCTCGACCTCGAGCACGATCCTGGCGTCGGCCGCCTTCTTGAGCAGTTCCTGCGCGATCTCGAGGTTCTCCTCCAGGGGTACGGCGGACCCGTCCCACATGTGTGACTGGAACAGCGGGTCCTGACCGTTCTTCACGCGCTCGAGCGAGATCTCCAGCAGCGGGCGCACGAAGCCGTCCAGCTTGTCCTTGGGGCAGTGGTCGGTGTGCAGCGCGACGTTGACCGGGTACTTCTTGGCGACCTCGGCCGCAAAGGCCGCGAACGCGACCGACCCGGTGACCATGTCCTTGACGGTCGGGCCGGAGAGGTACTCCGCGCCTCCGGTCGAGACCTGGATGATGCCGTCGCTCCCGGCGTCGGCGAAGCCGGCGAGCGCAGCATTGAGCGTCTGGGAGGAGGAGACGTTGATGGCGGGGAACGCGAACGACTTCGACTTCGCGGCGTCCAGCATCTCGGCGTACTTCTCAGGGGTGGCGATCGGCATGCTCCAACCCTAAACGACGGTCTGCCTGTCGGCGCGAGTCGATCGTGGGAGGATCCTGACGCCGACCACGGCGGCGTACTCAGAGCACGGAGCGTCATGCAAGCTCAGCACCCGCGACCCGACCCGGGCCGCTGCGCGCACGGACGCACGTCCGTGGTCCTTGCCCTGCTGCTCGCTCTCGCGCTCGTGCTCACGGGCTGCGGAGGCAAGGACGCGGTGAAGAAGAAGGCCGAGGACAAGAAGTCCGAGACCTCGGAGGGTCCCAAGCCCGACGGGGAGCCTGCTCCCGACCCGGGCTACGGAGCCCCGAAGATCGGTGAGTGTCACCGCATGACGGCCCGGCAGTCACTCGCCTCGGTCGCCAACAGCAAGTCGGTGGGCTGCAAGGCCGCCCACACCAGCGTCGTCGCGTACGTCGGCTACCAGCGCGTGCCCGTCACGCCGAAGACATCGGTGCAGGAGCGCCAGAAGCTCGGCCGGAAGCTGTGCGAGCCCGCCTACCGTCGCCTCGCCGGTGGCACCCTCGCCGACCGTGCGATGTCGATCCTCACCTGGACGATGTTCACCCCTGGCCAGGACCAGCTCGAGCGCGGGGCGCGCTGGGTTCGCTGCGACGTGGTCGCGCGCAGCGGCACCAAGCTGATTCCCCTGCCGGCCGCCACCCCGATGCTCGCCAAGGGAGTGCCCGCACAGCTCCGCGTGTGCCAGACCGCCACCGGCAGCGACGTGTCGTGCGCGCAGCCGTATGCCTTCCGGGTGGAGGCGGTCTACCTCGCGGCCCCGGCAAGGCAGCGGCCGCCGTACCCCGACACCGCGGCGTACACCGCCACGGCCAGGGCGCGATGCCAACAGCTGACGAGCAAGCCGGGCGGTTACTGGCAGCCGCCGAGCCGCGTGGGATGGAACGCGGGCGACCACTTCATCCGCTGCCTGACCCCGAAGGTCGTCGCTCCGTAGCGCACCATGGTGTCCATGGAGCAGAGCATCACCGTGGACATCGCCGCTCCCGTCGAACGGGTGTGGTCGATCATCACCGACATCGACCGTTGGTCCGAGTGGGCAGACTCGGTGACCAGCGCCGTCCGGCTGGACTCCGGAGCACTACAGGTCGGGTCCCGCGCCGAACTCGACCAGCCCCGCATCCCGAAAGGCATCTGGACCGTGACCGAGGTGGTGGCCGGACGCTCGTTCACCTGGGAGCAGACCAGTCCGGGGGTGCGCATCACCGCGGGTCACCACCTCGAGCCACTGCCGGGCGCGGGCACCCGCGTACGCCTGGTCGTCACCCAGACCGGCTGGCTCGCCGCCGTCGTCGGCCGCGCATACCGCCGGCTCACGGACCGCTACCTGGCGATGGAGTCACAGGGACTCAAGGCAAGGGCGGAGCAGCCCTCCGGCTGAACCTCACCCGCGCCACGCGCCACCCAGGTCGGCATGTCGCTCGACCCACGCGTGCATGGCGATGGCGGCGGCGGCCGACGCGTTGATCGAACGGGTCGACCCGAACTGCGCGATCGAGAACGTGCCGTCGCACACCTCGCGTGCCTCCCCGGAGAGGCCCGGTCCCTCCTGCCCGAAGAGCAAGCAGACCGATCTCGGCATCTCCCAGGTCTCGAGGTGCTCAGAACCCGGCAGGTTGTCGATTCCCATCAAGGTGACGCCCAGCTCGTGGAGGTACGCCGCCAGCGACTCGACGCTCTCGTGGTGGCGCACGTGCTGGTAGCGGTCGGTCACCATCGCCCCCCGCCGGTTCCACCGCTTCCGGCCGACGATGTGCACCTCGCGGGCCAGGAACGCGTTGGCCGAACGGACGATCGTGCCGATGTTGAAGTCGTGCTGCCAGTTCTCGATCGCGACGTGGAAGTCGTGGCGCCTGGTGTCGAGGTCGGCCACGATCGCCTCCATCGACCAGTAGCGGTAGCGGTCGACGACGTTGCGGCGGTCGCCCTCGGCGAGCAGCCGGTCGTCGTACTCCTCCCCCGTCGGCAACGGCCCCTGCCACGGCCCCACGCCGACCTCCTCGGGACCGTGCGGCATGGGGTCGTACGGCGCCCGCGGATCTTCTGCCTTCACAGCCGAAAGGGTAGGCCTCGACAGGTGCGAGTCAGGACGCGGCGGATACGCTCACCGGGTGATCAACGCCCTGCTGTTCGGGATTCCCTGGATGGACCCCAAGTGGATCTTCCAGCAATACCAGACAGAGTTCGTTTGGATTGCCCTGGCGATCGTCGTGGTCGAGTGCGGGCTCTTCTTCCCGTTCCTGCCCGGCGACACCCTGCTCTTCTCTGTCGGCCTCTTCATCGCGAGCTCGGGCTTCTACCACCTGGACCTGAACCTCTTCGTGGCCATCGTCGTCTTCAGCATCGCCGCGTTCGCGGGGAACGTCCTGGGTTACGAGATCGGCCGCTGGATCGGACCACCGCTCTACGAGCACGAGGGCCGGATCCTGAAGAAGAAGTACTTCGACAACACCGCGGCCTTCTTCGACAAGCACGGCAACAAGGCCCTCGTCATCGGCCGGTTCGTGCCCTTCGTGCGTACCTACATCACTGTTGTCGCGGGCGTCACCCGGATGCGCCGCCGCCGATTCTTCCTCTGGAGCGCCGTCGGCGCCGTGCTGTGGGTGCTGAGCATCACCCTGCTCGGCTACTTCCTGGGCCGCTCGTTCCCGGCACTGGGCGAGAACATCGACAAGGCGATCCTCGTCATCCTCGCCTTCTCGGTGATCCCGATCGTCTACGAGTGGCACAAGCACCGCCGTCGGCGGCCGGGCACGACCGAAGCCCCGAACGAGAGCCGGAAGCAGACCCCGACTCCCTAGTCGCGCGCCGCGTCGAGCTGGGCCTTGGTGAGCACCGGGCGAACCTCGAGGCCGACGTCGGCCAGCGGGTTCTCCCCCTCCGGGCTCCGGTCGATCGCGCAGACAACCGTCTCCACGACGGCACCGGCTTCGCGCAGGGCCCGGGTCGCATCCCGTACGGCGCCCCCGGTCGTGATCACGTCCTCGACGAGCGTCACCCTCCGACCCGTGACGTCCTGGCCCTCGGCCAGCTTGCAGGTGCCGTACTCCTTGGCCTTCTTCCGCACGAACAGCGCCGGCAGGCGGGTCCGGGCGCTCAGCACGGTGGCGATCGGGACCCCGCCGAGCTCGAGACCGCCGAGGAGCTCGGTTCCAGCCGGCACGAGGTCGACCATCTGCTCGACGACCCGCGCCAGCAACGCATGGTCGGCCTCGAAGAGGTACTTGTCGAAGTACTCCGAGGCGACCTGGCCCGAGCGGAGGGTGAACTCCCCCGTCAGCCGGCAGCAGTCGTCGACGTCGCGCGCGAGATCGGGGTCAGCAACCATGCAGCGGAGGTTACTGGCCTCACTTCGGTTGGCTGCCGACGAGGTGCCCGAAGGCGATCATCCGGTCGTCGGTGTGGAAGATCTCCGAGCACGTGGTCAGGGTGATCAAGCGCTGGCCCGGTCGCTGCGCGGGTTGGGGTCCCTCGTCGGGATTCTTCGGCAACGGGTCGAGCACCCAGACGCCGGTGAAGGGGATCACCAGCTTGCGGGGGTCGGTGTCGAGCTCGTAGGTGTAGGTGCGGTCGACGGTCTCGACCACCACCTCGTCGCCCGGCCGGAGGTCGGGCATCCGCCGCAGGGGCTCGCCGTGCGTGACGCGGTGGGCCGCGAGGGCGTAGTTGCCGACCTCGCCCGGGTCGGCCGACCTGGTGAAGTGCCCGTAGCCCTTAGTCAGCACGTCGGTGCTCGTCCCTTCGAGCACCGGCACGACGTACGCGCGGCCGAACCTCGGGATCCGCACCAGCGCCGAGGCCTGACCCTTCGGCACGTACTTCGGCTGCAGCTTCGTGCCCGGCTCGGTCTTCCACTGCTGCTGGAGCGAGCTGGTGAGCTCGCGTTGCTCCCGCTTCGAGACCCAGGTGGTGCCCCACAGCTGCCAGCCGACGTACCCGAGGACCACCAGGCCTGCGAGGACGAGCGCAACCCCCGACCAGAACGCGAGGCGAGCGCCGGTTCCCCCGTCGCTCCCCCGCGTGCGCACCATGCGGGCCATTGTGGCGGAGGGCGGAAACGTTAGGTTCGTGGGCGTGAGTGAACGGAACCGGGCAGCGCAACGCCTCGAGGGAGTCGGCAGCACGATCTTCGCGGAGATGTCGGGACTCGCCGTCCGCACCGGATCGGTGAACCTGGGGCAGGGCTTCCCCGACCGCAGCGGTCCGGACTCCGTGATCGAGGCGGTGTACGACGCCATGCGCGCCGGCCGCAACCAGTACCCGCCCGGCCGCGGCACCACCGAGCTGGTCGGCGCCGTCATCCGGCACCAGAAGCGGCACTACGGGCTCGACCTCGGTCCGGAGAACGTCGTGGTGACCACCGGGGCGACCGAGGCGATCGCCGGCGCCCTGCTCGGGTTGGTCGACCCCGGCGACGAGGTGGTGATGTGGGAGCCGTACTACGACAGCTACCGCGCGATGGTCCAGTTCGCCGGCGGCGTACGACGCCCGGTGACCCTGCGTTCCCCCGACTACCGGCTCGACCGCGAGGAGCTGGAGGCAGCCGTCACGGAGCGGACCAAGCTGATCCTGCTGAACTCCCCGCACAACCCGACAGGTCACGTGTTCGACCGCGGGGAGCTCGAGGCCATCGCCGACGTGGCGCGACGCCACGACATCGTGGTGGTCACCGACGAGGTCTACGAACACCTGACCTTCGACGACCACGAGCACCTGCCGATGTCCACCCTGCCGGACATGTTCGACCGGACGGTGACCATCTCGAGCTCGGGCAAGACGTTCTCCTTCACCGGCTGGAAGATCGGCTGGGCGACCGGGCCGCCCGACCTCGTCGCAGCGGTGGAGGGCGCGAAGAACTGGCTCTCCTACTCGTCCGGCGCGCCCTTCCAGCCCGCGATCGCCGACGCCCTCGACCACCAAGCGGCGTTCCACGAGCAGCTGCGCGAGGACCTGCAGAAGCGGCGCGACTTCCTCTGCGACGCCCTGGGCTCACTGGGCCTGGACGTGCACGTGCCGCAGGGCACCTACTTCGTCACCACCGATGTCGCGTCGCTCGGCCACGCCGACGGCAAGGCCTTCTGCGCCGCCATGGCCGAGCGGGCCAAGGTGGTGGCGATCCCCAACCAGGTGTTCTACGAGGACGGCTCGGAGGAGGGGCGCCACCTCATCCGGTGGGCCTTCTGCAAGGAGCAGGACGTGCTCGAGGAGGGCATCCGCCGGCTCCGGGCCGCGGACCTGCGCGCCTGAGGACGTCATACGAACTGGTCGCTCGAGCAGCCACTTCGTATGACGTTGCGCGGTCACCAGACGGGCGGCTTGCCCTGCTGTCCGGGTGGTGGGGGCGGGCCGTAGGACTGGGGTGGGCCAGAGGGTGGGCCAGAGGGTGGGCCAGAGGGTGGGCCAGAAGGTGGGCCCGACGACGGCGGGCCCTGGGGCGGCCAGTAGCCACGGGTGGGCCGCGCGAACCATTCCCGGGACCGGACACTGAAGAGTCCGGCGATCGTGAGGGCGGCCGCGATCTGGTGCGGCAGGCCGACCGGGAAGGCGAACAAGGCGGCCACGAGGGCGGCGCCGGCGCTGGCGGTCAGCAGGTAGCGCGCCCAGTTGTGGCGGCGCCAGGTGAACCAGGCGAGGACGAGCGCGCCGCCCGACCACGCGAAGAACATCAGGCAGCCGAGCCACAGCACGGGCATGATCACGTTGGACTCGAGGTTGGCCCGCTGCCACTCCGGCGACTTGACGACGTAGTCGACGATCTCGTCCTTGGCCACGACCAGCGCGACCAGCACCGCGGCGTACAGCAGCGCCACGACGCCGGAGAAGGTCCAGGTCAGGATGCAGGCGACCTTGACCCCCACGGGCACGGCCGCCCGCGGCTGCTGCCAGTTGCCCTGCGCAGGCGCTGGGGGGTCCCACGGCTGCGGTGGCAGTACGGCGTGCTGTTCAGCGGGTGGCTGCCCGAACCCTGCCGTGGCCGGGGGCGCGCCCGAGGGCTGCTCGGTCGACACGTCCGCGGCTGACGGGCCGTCCTGCGGCGCTGCGTCCGGCCAGCGTGGAGCGTGAGGTTCGCCGGGGGGTGGGGTGGAGTCCCTGACCGGTCGGTTCGGCTCTTCCGGCGTACGACGGACCGGTGCGGCCGGCTGGCGGACCGGACGGCCCGCGAACCAGTCCCCTGCTGGCCCCGTCCACAGCACCAGCGTCGCCGCTGCGATCAGCGCACCCAGCAGGCCACCGGTCACCGGTGCGGTCACCAGGTTGGCCACCAGGACGGGGACCGCGACGATGCTGAGGGCGATCCGGGCGCCACGATGGCGCTGCAGCACGAAGATGCCGAGCACGATCGACACCGCAGCGCCCGCGCCGGTCACGATCAAGGCGGCCCGAAGGCCGGACAGCGCCTCCGAGAGGGTGATGCCCAGGCCCTCACCGGTCTGGGACGAGAGCATCTTGGACACCTCGTCCCGCGTGTCCACCGAGTGCAGGTTGGTGATCGCGTCGAAAACCGTGAGCAGGAGGATGAACGAACCCGCGATCACGAACCCGCCTGCCATGGTCAGCTGGCGGGGGCGCGCGGACTGCTCGCTCTCACTCATGGGCCCATTGAACCAACCGGGCAAGCACCCCGGGCCGGAACCCGGGTCACCCGACCGTGAGCTGGAGCTCCTCGGCACCCTCGACATGGTCCACGGCGACCTGCTGGCCGTCCTCGACCTCGCCCCCGATGAGCATCCGCGAGAGCGGGTCGCCGATCGCGGTCTGTACGAGTCGGCGGAGCGGCCTGGCGCCGTACGCCGGGTCGTAGCCGTTCTCGGTCAGCCAGGCGCGGGCCGCGTCTGTGACCGTGACGGTGATCCGGCGCGGGGCCAGGCGCTTGTCGAAGGCCGCGAGCTGGAGGTCGACGATGTGCGCGAGCTCGTCCTTGCCGAGTGAGTCGAACACCACGATCTCGTCGAGCCGGTTGAGGAACTCCGGCTTGAACGACTGCCGCACGACCGCCATCACCGAGTCGCGCTTCTTCTCCTCGTCAAGCGTGGGGTCGACGAGGTACGCCGAACCGAGGTTGCTGGTCAGGATCAGCAGCGTGTTGCGGAAGTCGACCGTGCGCCCCTGGCCGTCGGTGAGCCGGCCATCGTCGAGCACCTGGAGGAGGATGTCGAACACCTCGGGATGCGCCTTCTCGACCTCGTCGAGGAGGACAACCGAGTAGGGCCGGCGACGGACCGCCTCGGTGAGCTGTCCGCCCTCGTCGTACCCGACATAGCCCGGAGGGGCGCCGACCAGCCGCGAGACCGAGTGCTTCTCGGAGTACTCGCTCATGTCGATGCGCACGATGGCGCGCTCGTCGTCGAAGAGGAAGTCGGCGAGGGACTTGGCCAGCTCGGTCTTGCCGACACCGGTCGGCCCGAGGAAGAGAAACGAGCCGGTCGGCCGGTTGGGGTCGGAGATCCCGGCCCGCGAGCGTCGTACGGCATCGGAGACAGCGTTCACCGCGGCTCGCTGGCCGACGAGGCGCTTGCCGATGATGTCCTCCATCTGCAGCAGCTTGGCCGTCTCGCCCTCGAGCAGCCGGCCGGTCGGGATGCCGGTCCACGCCTCGACGACCTCGGCGATCTCCTCGGCTCCGACCTCCTCGCGGACCATCGGGTCCTCGATCGACTCCGCCGTGTCCGCGCTCTCGATCTGCTTCTCCAGCTCGGGGATCCGGCCGTAGTTGATCTCACTGGCACCGGCGTAGTCGCCCTCACGCAGCTTGCGCTCGGCCTCCACGCGCAGCTGGTCGATCTGCTTGCGCAGCTCACCGGAGCCTTCCAGAGCGGCCTTCTCACTCGCCCAGCGAGCCTCCAGTCCGCGCAGCTCCTCCTCCTTGTCGGCGAGGTCCGCGCGCAGCCGCTCGAGGCGGTCCTTCGACGCCTCGTCGGTCTCGCGGTCGAGGGCGAGCTCCTCCATCTTCATCCGGTCGACGGCGCGACGGAGCTGGTCGATCTCGACCGGCGAGCTCTCGATCTCCATCCGCAGGCGGGACGCAGACTCGTCGACCAGGTCGATCGCCTTGTCGGGCAGCTGGCGGCCGCTGATGTAGCGGTCGGAGAGCATCGCTGCCGCCACCAGGGCGGCATCGGTGATCTTCACACCGTGGTGGGCCTCGTACTTCTCCTGGAGCCCGCGGAGGATGGCGATGGTGTCCTCGACACTCGGCTCACCGACGAAGACCTGCTGGAAGCGCCGCTCGAGGGCGGGGTCCTTCTCGATGCGCTCGCGGTACTCGTCGAGGGTGGTGGCACCGATCAGGTGCAGCTCGCCGCGGGCCAGCATCGGCTTGAGCATGTTGCCGGCATCCATCGCGGAGTCGCCCCCGGCGCCCGCACCGACGACGGTGTGCAGCTCGTCGATGAAGGTGATGACCTGCCCCTCGGCGTCCTTGATCTCCTCGAGCACGGCCTTGAGCCGCTCCTCGAACTCACCGCGGTACTTCGCGCCCGCCACCATCGCGGCGAGGTCGAGGCTGAGCACGCGCTTGCCCTTGAGGGAGTCGGGCACGTCGCCCGCGACCACGCGCTGGGCCAGCCCCTCGACGACGGCGGTCTTGCCGACGCCGGGCTCACCGATGAGCACGGGATTGTTCTTGGTACGCCGCGACAGCACCTGGATCACCCGACGGATCTCCGCGTCGCGACCGATGACCGGGTCGAGCTTGCCCTCCTCGGCACTCGCGGTCAGGTCGACGGCATACTTCTCCAGCGCCTCGTACGTCGACTCGGCATCCTGGCTGGTCACCTTCCGGTTCCCTCGCACAGCCGTGACCGCCGGGCGCAGTGAGGTCTCGTCGACACCCTGCTCCGCGAGGAGCGTCTTGACAGGGCTGTCCACGATCGCCAGCGCGAGCAGCAGGTGCTCGGTGGCGACGTAGTCGTCGCCCATCTCCTCGATCAGCTCGAGCGTCTTGGCGAGCACCCGCGTCAGACCGGCCGAGGCGCCCGGTGTCGACACCGTCGAGCCGGAAGCCTTGGGCAGGTTCCACAGAGCCTGGTCGAGCGTGCGGCTCACCTCGGCGACGTCGGCGCCGGTCTTGGCGAGCAGGGAGGGCGTGATGCCGCGCTCCTGGCGCAGCAGGGACACGGCGAGGTGCACTGGGTCGACCTGGGGGTTGCCCTCGTTGACAGCGAGGGTGCTGGCGGCGTTGATCACCTCGACGCTGCGCGAGGTGAGCTTGGATGCGTCCACGTTCGATCTCCTGGTGGGTCGCGGGTAGGTCCCGCATGGTCTGGGTTCTGTCTACTCCAACGAGTGCAAAGTTGAGTCCATTCCCCTCAACTTTGACGGATTTTCGGCGTCAGCGCCAGGCGCCTTCGGCGAGTAGACCACCTCGGAAGTCTGGTCCATGCGCAGCCCCGGGAGGTGAAACATCTCTAGAGTTCGCAGGGTCGCGCTGTGCGCGCGGGCGCCCACAGGAGGGAGTCGTCCGATGCCCTGGCTGTTCGCTCATGGGCTGCATCTCCTG
This sequence comes from uncultured Actinomycetota bacterium, assembly GCA_963742785.1. Classification (GTDB taxonomy): domain Bacteria; phylum Actinomycetota; class Actinomycetes; order Propionibacteriales; family Nocardioidaceae; genus Marmoricola. The sequence goes on along the minus strand of CAVUNI010000002.1, from coordinate 869,696 downwards.
CTGGTGGTCCTCGGCCTGGCGGGCGTCGCGATGCTCCTGCTCCCACAGCTGCGCACCGCCTCCGTACCCGGCCCCACAGCCGCTGCGGCCGGCACGACCCGTACCGCCCGGGACTCCTCGACCTGGCGAGCACTGGCCGTCAGCAGCAGCGTCGCAGCCGCTGGGGTGCACGCGGCCGTCTTCCCGCACCACCTCGAGGAGTCGTTCCTGGTCGGCACCTTCTTCCTTGCAGTGACCCTGGGCCAGGCCGGCTGGGCCTGCCTGGTCTTCCTCGCGGCCTCCCGCGAGCGGCTCGTGGCCGGGATCGTGGCCAACCTCGGGCTGGTCGTTCTGTGGGGTGTCTCGCGCACGGTGGGCCTGCCGTTCCTCGGGCGCGAGGCCGTCGGCGGCTGGGACCTGGCCGCGGGGGCCTGGGAGCTGGTCCTGGTGGCCGCCTGTCTGGTGGGGCTGCGTCGGTCGGCCGACGACCGCGGACTGGTGTTGGGTCGATTCGGGCGCGTGGCGTTCGTCTGGGCGGTGCTCTCCGGAGTCGGCCTGGTCCTTCTGACGCTGACCGTCGCCCAGCACTGACCCCTTCAAAGACCCCGGACAAAGTCCGCGCGCGGGCGGGTGGACTAGGCCTGTTTGTCGTGGTTGGGGCGCCAGAACACCGGACCGAAGTGCCACTTGTGCCCCATCTGCCCCACTGGAGCTCATTGGTCACAGTCACACTTCCAGTCGAAGGTCAACTCGCACCCTCTGGCGTATAGCCCACGGCCATTAGTTGAGTCGCTGTCGCTCAACTCTGTCATGACATTTCGGACTCGGGCGAAATAGATGACCCAAAATGGCCATCGCCCTTTCTCCTGCATGCCGGATAGAACGGACACGTCGTCCAAACAACACCCAAGGAGCCACATATGAGCAGGATCCGGATTCGCGTTAAGACCGTTTTGGCAGCCGGCCTCATCGCCGTCATGGCGATCGGCGTCGTGGCTCCTGCCGCGACCGCAGCCAAGGCCCCCGCCTCGAAGGCGATCCTGAAGAAGGCCATTCTCTGACCCCCTTCTCGCGTCGCGAAGCGACGTTTCGAACACCCACCGAACCGACCGCCCTGGTCGCGGTGGGTGTTCGGCGTTCGGGGCCTTGTTACTCCTCCGGGATCTGGTGAGCAGGCAGCTCGTCGGTCTCCTCCGGGTCGACCAGGCAGGCCTTGCAGAACCCGGCACCGAACGGCGTGAGATGGATTGAGCGGCGTACGACCTTGGGGAACCGCACGGAGTGCATCGCCTCGAGCACGTCGGGCTGGGCCTCCACGACCTGGTACTCCATCGGGTCCTCGAGCTGCTCGCGGGAGAACCAGATCAGCCCGAGCCGGAACAGGTTGTTGAGGTACGCCGGCACCTCGTCGAGGTAGCGGCAGCCGGCACGAGCTCCGATCATCGACATGCCCGGCGCCACCAGCGCCGAGCTGACCAGACCGAGCGGGCCGCCGGTGCGCACGTCGACGGACGGCTGTGGCCCGCCGCGCAGGAGCAGGAGCAGGATCCGGGCCTCGTCGGGCGCGAGGTCGCCCAGCATCCGCGCGTACGCCGGGTGGACGTCGTCGTCGTCGCTCCAGACGTCACGCGACCGGTGGAGGAGCTCCTCACCGCGCTCGCGCAGTGTCTTCTCGTGCAGCTCGGCCTGGCGCGGGGTCACGTCGGCCAGCACCACCGACGACAACGAGACCGTCGCGTCGAGCATGGCCTTCGGGAGCGGCACTCCGGCAGCCACAGCGCGGGCCACGTCGCTGATGGTCCGGGACGCCTCGGCCACGTCGCGGGCCACCTCCTGCACGAGTTCGCCGGCCGTGGCGGGGTCGGTCAGCGCCCGGCCCAGCAGCCTGCCGGAGCGGACTCCAGCACCGACGGTCCATGCCGCGGACCGCATCCACGCGGTCGCCGCGATCCTGGCCATGCCGGGCAGGGCATCGGCTGCCTCGTCCCAGAGGGCCGGGGAGCGGCGTTCGCTCTGGTCGGTCACGATGCTCCTCCCACGCCGAAGAGTGCCAGGTGGAGCAGACCTCCACCGAAGCCCATGATCGCGCCGTGCGCGTAGAGCATCCACTCATCCTCCTTGATCGCGGAGCGCATCATCTCCACGAAGTCGCGAGGGGGCAGCTCCTTGGTGCGCTGGGCGATCAGGGCGTAGATCTTCTGGGCCTGGCGACGGCTGAACTCCGGATCCTTGAACGGCTCGATCGTGCGGTCGACCGCCTCGACCGCGACGGCGTCGCGGATGTTGTCGAAGCGGCGGCTGCCGACGGCGATGCGCACGGCGCCGCGGACGGGTCCGGCCGCGTTGTCGATCGCGGGCCTCATCGCGTCCGCCAGCATCTGGCGGGTGCGGTCTCCTCGGGGGCCGTCGAGCAGGAAGTCGCCGATGTTCTCGAGCGTGATCACGTCGTCGGCGATGATCCGGGCGTAGACCTCCGCGGCCTGGTCCTGGCGGCGCAGGAACAGGCCGTGGACCTTGATGCCGAGGATCCGGTGCTCCTCCGGCGGCTCGAAGATCAGCCACATGCCGAGAGCGTTCGTCACCCAGCCCACGAACACGCCGAGAACCGGCAGCAACCACCACTGCCCGAACCAGTGGTCGACGATCGCCACCGGAACACCGAGGGCGAAGCCGAAGACGAAGCCGAACGCGACCATCAGGTTCAGCTCCCTCTGGCCGAAGTCGCGGAAGATGCGAACCACCAGGGCGGGGTTGCTCTGGAAGTGGTTGATCACCATGATCTTCGGGTCGAGCAGCTGGTCGATGTGCTCGCCGATCTCGTCGGTCACCGTGCGCACGACGCCCGGCAGCTGGGACTGCACCCGGGCGATCACCGCCTGGCGCGCCCGGGGAGGCAGGTCACGCCACAACGTCGGGTGCTCGCGACGCATGATGTCCTCGATCATCACCGGCATGTCCGGCTCGAAGACCTTCACGATGTGCTCGGCGATCTGGTCGGGTTCGAGCTGCTGGTAGAACTCCTTCGGCGTACCCAGCTTGGCGATCGCCTTGTCCACCGCGATGCTGCCCATCTTGGCGGCGCGGGCCGGCACGATCCCCTGCCACCCGATGCCACCCTGCAGGAAGCCCGGCACCTCCTGGATCTTGCGCGGCAGCACTCGCGAGAGCTGCCGCATGCCAGGCACGGTGACGCCGTGGAAGCGCACTGGCGAGAACAGCATCACCAGGCCGGTCCAGTTGATGAGCCAGCCGACCACGCCGGTGAAGACAGGGACGGAGAGGAGGTGCAGCCAGTCGACGTGCTGGAAGAACCAGTCGATCTCCAGCAGCATCCTTGCCCTTCCCTCCGGCCGACCGTCGCTGACACTAACGGCTGGACTCTCGTCAGGTCACTGAGATGCTGCGCACGTGCCACTGCCACGCAATTGCTGGCGAAATACGCTCCCGGGCACGGCAAGCCGGTAATTCGCCAGCATTTGCTGGAAAGTGTCGGGCTAGCGAGGGTCCTTGAACGGGGTGACCGGCCCGGTCGGACGCAGCACCGGCAGGTTGGGACGCCGGTCCTGCAGCGAGCTCAGGGTGGCTTCGAGCGCGTTCTGGAGCTCGGCGACCCGGTGGCGCAGCTCCCGGTTGCGGCCGCGCAGGGCAGCCACCTGGTTCTCCAGCTCGAGGATGCGGCGTACGCCCTCGAGACCGATGCCGGTGGAGGTCAGGTCGGCGATCTCCCGGAGCAGCTCGATGTCGCGCAGCGAGTACCGCCGTCCGCCGCCGCCGGTGCGACCCGGCGAGACGAGACCGGCGCGGTCGTACTGGCGCAGGGTCTGCGGGTGCAGCCCGGTGAGCTCCGCGGCAACGCTGATGACGTAGACCGGCACGGTGGGACCCGGCAGCCGAGCGCGGCCCTGACCACTCTGCGGCGACGACCCCGACGAACCTGGCATCACGCACCACCCTCGAACAGTGCGGCGCGCGGGTCGGCACCGCTGCGAGCGTCACGGTACGCCGTGACCGCCTCCCGCGAGGCCTCGTCGAGGGTGTCGGGGACGTTGACGTCGACGGTCACGAGCAGGTCGCCCTTGGTGCCGTCCTTGCGCGGCGCCCCGCGGCCGCGAACGCGGAACACGCGACCGTTGGGAGTGCCGGCGGGGATCCGCAGCGTGACCGGCGGGCCACCGAGCGTGGGCACCTTGATCTCGGCGCCGAGTGCCGCCTCGTCGAAGGTGACCGGCGCCTCGAGCGTCAGGTTGTCGCCCTTGCGACGGAAGATCCGGTGCGGCTTCACGTGCACGGTGACGAGCAGGTCGCCGGCAGGGCCGCCGTTCTCGCCGACGGCCCCCTTGCCCTTGAGCCGGATGCGCTGGCCGTCCTTGACGCCCGCAGGGATGCGGGCCGAGACGGTCCGGCTGGAGAGGCCGCGACCGCTGCCGTGGCAGGTCGGGCACGCCTCGCTGTAGACCAGCTGCCGGCCGTGGCACTCCGGGCAGGTCTCGTTCATGGAGAAGCCACCGCCCACCGAGCTGACCACGACACCGGCTCCCTCACAGGTCGGACAGACGTGCGGTCGGGTGCCGGGCTTGCCACCGGTGCCCGAGCAGGTCGGGCACGGGGCATCCGAGCTCAGTCGCATGCTGATGGTGGTGCCGTCGATCGCCGCGTCGAACGCGATCGAGGTCTCGGCCTCCACATCGGCACCTCGGGCTGCCCGCGGAGCGCGGGTGCGGGTGCTGAAGCCACCGCCACCCCCACCGCCACGGTTGAAGAGGTCACCGAACAGGTCCGAGATGTCGAACCCGCCACCGCCACCGGGCTGGCCGAAGCCACCCGGGAATCCGCCCGCACCCGCGCCGGCGAACATGGCGCGCATGTCGTCGTACTCCTTGCGCTTGGCGGTGTCGCCCAGGACGTCATACGCCTCGGCGACCTGCTTGAAGCGGTCCTCCGCGGCGCTGTCGCCTGGCTTGGAGTCGGGGTGGTTCTCGCGAGCCAGTTTGCGGTAGGCCTTCTTGATGGCCGGCTGGTCGGCGTCCTTGGCCACACCGAGAACCTTGTAGAAGTCCTTGTTGGCCCAGTCAGCGTTGCTCACTGTTCACCCCTCCTCTCGTCCTCGGGTGGTGCTCGGGTTCAGCTCGGGTCCTCTGGCCCTGTCTCTTCTGGCCCTGTCTCTTCTGACCCTGTCGATTCTGACGCTGTCTCGTCTGACGCAGTCTCAGGATCCAGCACGGTCACCTTCGCGGCGCGCAGGACGCGGTCGCCGATGCGGTAACCCGCGTGGGCGACCACGTCGACGGTCGTGGTGGTCACGTCCGGCGAGTGCCCGTGCATCAGCGCCTCGTGGACCTTGGGGTCGAACTCGTCGCCCTTGGCGCCGTACTTCGTCAGCCCGAGGGCCGTGACGATGCGCTCGAACGAGTCCGCGACGGCCTTGAAGCCGCCCTCCAGCTCACCGTGCTCTCGTGCACGGTCGATGTCGTCGAGCACCGGCAGCAACCCGCTCAGCACCCCGAAGGTGGCGTTCTGCTTCACGAGCTCACGATCGCGCTCGACGCGCCGCTTGTAGTTGAGGAACTCCGCCTGCAGCCGTTGCAGGTCGAGGGTCCGCTCGGCCAGGGCGGTCTGCGCCAGCGTGAGCTCGTCGCTCGCGGCCTGGTCGCCGGAGGACTCCACGTCGGATTCGTCGGACATCTCGCCGGCTGCGTCACCGAAGGTGTGGGCGACTCGATGGTCCTCCGGCGGGCCTCCCGGACGAGGGCCGGGCCGGGGGGCGACAGTCTCCTGCTCCCCGTCGGTCGGCTCGGTTCCCTCGACTGGAGTCTCGTCGTGGGGAGAGGTCACTTGGACTCTCCGTTCTCGCTCTCCGTGCCAGATTCGGAGCCGTCCTCGTCCACGATCTCGGCGTCGACGACATCGTCGTCGCCCTCGCTCGTGGCCTCGCCGGACTCACCGGCCGACGCGGCACCCTCGGCCTCGCTGGCCGCGTAGAGGGCTGCCCCCATCTTCTGGCTGGACTCACCCAGCTTGGTGATGGCAGCGGTGAACGCGTCCTTGTCGGTGTTCTCGTCCTCGAGCAGCTTCTTGAGCTCGTCGAGGTCGGCCTGGACCTCGATCTTGACGTCCTCTGGGAGCTTCTCGTCGTTCTCGGAGAGGAACTTCTCGGTCGAGTAGACGAGGGAGTCGGCCTGGTTGCGCGCCTCGACGGACTCGCGACGCCTGGCGTCCTCCTCGGCGTACTGCTCGGCATCCTTGACCATCCGGTCGATGTCGTCCTTCGACAGCGCGCTGCCGCCGGAGATCGTCATCGACTGCTCCTTGCCCGTGCCCTGGTCCTTGGCGGACACGTGCACGATGCCGTTGGCGTCGATGTCGAAGGTCACCTCGATCTTCGGGACACCCCGAGGCGCCGGCGGCAGGCCGGTCAGCTCGAAGTTGCCGAGCGGCTGGTTCTGCGCCCACATCTGGCGCTCGCCCTGGGCCACCTTGATCTCCACCGAGGGCTGGTTGTCGTCGGCGGTGGTGAAGATCTCCGACCGCTTGGTCGGGATCGTGGTGTTGCGCTCGATCAGGGTGGTCATCACGCCGCCCTTGGTCTCGATGCCCAGGCTCAGCGGGGTCACGTCGAGCAGCAGGACGTCCTTGACCTCACCCTTGAGCACACCCGCCTGCAGCGCGGCACCGATGGCAACGACCTCGTCGGGGTTGACGCCCTTGTTGGGCTCCTTGCCGCCGGTGAGCTCGCGGACGACCTCGGCGACGGCGGGCATCCGGGTGGAGCCACCGACCAGCACGACGTGGTCGATCTTGCTGACGTCGAGGCCGGCGTCCTTGATGACCTGACGGAACGGCGGCTTGGTGCGGTCGAGCAGGTCCGAGGTGAGCTTCTGGAACTCGCTGCGCGTGAGCTTCTCCTCGAAGTGCAGCGGGCCGGACTCGCCGTGGGTGATGTAGGGCAGGTGGATGGTGGTCTCGCTGGAGGAGGACAGCTCGATCTTCGCCTTCTCGGCAGCCTCGTTGAGGCGCTGCAGGGCGATCTTGTCCTTGCTCAGGTCGACGCCGTTGTTGCCCTGGAACTTCTTGACCATCCAGTCGACGACCTTGGAGTCCCAGTCGTCACCACCGAGGTGGTTGTCACCGCTGGTGGCCTTCACCTCGACGACACCCTCGCCGATCTCGAGCAGGGACACGTCGAAAGTGCCGCCGCCGAGGTCGAAGACGAGGATCGTCTGGTCGGACTCACCCTTGTCGAGGCCGTAGGCCAGCGCGGCCGCGGTCGGCTCGTTGACGATGCGGCTGACGTTGAGGCCCGCGATCTCGCCGGCCTCCTTGGTGGCCTGGCGCTGGGAGTCGGAGAAGTACGCCGGAACGGTGATCACCGCGTCGGTGACCGGCTCGCCGAGGTAGGCCTCGGCGTCGCGCTTGAGCTTCTGCAGCACGAAGGCGCTGATCTGCTGGGGCGTGAAGTCCTTCTCGTCGATCTTCGCGTTCCAGTCGGTGCCCATGTGGCGCTTGACCGAGCGAATGGTGCGGTCGACGTTGGTGACGGCCTGCCGCTTGGCGACCTCACCGACGAGCACCTCGCCGGACTTGGCGAAGGCCACCACCGACGGGGTCGTCCGGGCGCCTTCGGCGTTTGCGATGACGGTGGGTTCTCCACCCTCGAGGACGGCGACGACGGAGTTCGTCGTGCCGAGGTCGATGCCGACCGCTCGTGCCATGTTGTGTTACCTCCGTGTGGGATACGTCTGGGGTCCTTGCCGGACCGCAACGCATGGTGGTCTCGATGCGTTGACTGTGTCAAACAAGTTGAGTCGCTTCAACTCAACTTTGCTCACAAGGTCAAACGGAGGTTCCCACGGGTTTGTTCCCGAGTCGTTGAATCGGTCTCATGCCAGTGCGCTACGTCGTCTGTGCCTTCGCGCTCACAGTGGCCGTCGCGGGTCTGACCGGGTGCTCGTCGGACTCGGCTCCGGCGCGCGAGGCATCTCCGGCATCCCCGAGGGCGACGATACCGAGCGCCTCGTCATCTCCGACCCTCTCGCCCACGCCACCGGCCACTCCGGCGCGCCCCGCCGGCCCCGACCACGTGCGGATCACGACGGCGATGGCGGCCGTGCGTCAGCTCGCGGGCCGGATCGGTCCGCGGCCGGGCACCTCTCCCGCGTTCTTCCGGGCCGCCGCCTGGGTCGAGCGCGGCTTCACCGCCCGCGGCTGGCAGGTACGGCGCCAGTCGTTCCGGGCGCCCGGCGGAGTCTCGTGGGGCATTCCGGTGCCAGCCGGACGGTCGGTCAACCTGGTGGCCACGCGCGGCGACGTACGCTCCGGCAAGCCGTGGCTCCTGGTCGGCGCGCACCTCGACACGGTGCCGCAGGCCCCCGGGGCCGAGGACAACGCATCCGGCATCGGCGTGCTCCTGGCGCTGGCCGAGGCACTCGAGGACGCACGGACCCGGACGCCGGTGGCTCTGGTCGCATTCGGGTCAGAAGAGCCACGCGGTCCGGGGGACGACGACCACCACTTCGGATCCCGGGCCTTCATCGACCAGCTGGACCGCGCCGATCGCGGGTCGCTGCGGGGGATGGTTTCCCTGGACCGCGTGGGGGTGGGTGGGACCTTGCCCGTCAGCAGCGCCCAGGGTCCTGACTCCATGCGCTCCCAGCTGCTGGCGGCGGCCCAGCGAGCCGGTGTCGAGACCCAGGCGCTGACCGGAGACCGGGCGAGTGACCACTGGTCGTTCGTCCGCGCCGGGTTGCCAGGTGCGCGGCTCGGCAGCACGCCGTACGCCGGGTACCACTCGCCCGACGACGTCCCGTCGGTCGTCGACCCGGCACAGCTGCGGCGGACCGCCCGGACCGTCATCGCCTGGCTCGCCCCGTAGACATCACGACAGCGCGAACGGTCCCGTGCTGGTCGACCAGATGTCGCGCAGGATTTCCGCTGCCACTGTTCCGCGCGCCGGCCGGGGCGCGAAGCTCCCTGCGTCCATCACGCAAGGCACCAGCCGGACGGCCTTGAGCTTCGACCCCCAGAACGTTGCCTGCAGGACGACGCCCTCCATCGTGTGCTCCATGAAGTCCATGTCGAAGACGAAGTTGCCGAGCGAGTGCAGCACTGGCACCCCCTCCACGACGTCGACGCCCTGCACCCAGTGCGGATGACCACCCACCACGAGGTCGGCGCCGGCGCGGACCAGGGCGCGGCCGACGTAGCGCTGGATCGGCTCGGGGCGGTGCGTGTACTGCGTCCCCCAGTGCGGCAGGACGACGACCACGTCGGCCTGGCGTTCGGTGCGGCGCACGGCGGTCAGCACTCGGTCGAGATCCGCCTGGACCAGGGGACCCGTGCGCGGTGGCATCCGCACCGACAGCGCGCCGGGCGTCCCCGGCTCCGCCCTCGGGGTCTCCCCGATCGCGTTGAAGCCGACAAACCCGAAGCGGACCCCACCGCGCTCCACGATCGCCGGCCTCGCGGCTTCGGCGAGCACACCCGCGCCGAACGGCCGGATGGAGCTGTCCCGAAGCGCCGCCAGCGTGTCCAGCAGTGCGGTCTGGCCGTAGTCACCGGCGTGGTTGTTGGCAAGCGACAACGCGTCGAAGCCCGCGCGCCGCAGCGGGCCGAGCAGTGCGGGTGTGCCCCCGAAGGAGTCGCCGCCCTGCGTGGGCGCCCCGCGCAGGGACAGGGTGCTCTCCAGGTTGCCGATGGTGACGTCGGAGCGACCCAAGATGCCGGACATCGGTGCCAGCGCCGCACCGGCATCCGGGACGCCACGGGTGAGCATCACGTCGCCGACCACGGTCAGGTCCAGGGCTCCGGGACGGTCGCGCACCGGGTCAACGCCGTCGACGCGAGCGACGACCATCGTCGGCCCCACCTCCTCGAGAGGTACGACGGACACCGGCTGGCCGCGCCACTGCTCGAGCCGACCCTCGACGATCCGGCGCTCCTGCGACGCGGTCAGGTCGAGCTGGGGATCGGTGGCGTGACCGACCACCACAAGGGGGTTGGCCGGTGGCGCAGGGGACGTGGCGGGAGGAGGGTCGCTCGGCGAGGGGGTACTGGTCCTGCCAGGTGGCGACGCTTCCTGGTCACTCGACCCACCGCAGCCGGCACAGGCAGCCCAGACTGCCGATGCGGCGGCCAGAGCCAGGACCCGGCGTGGTTGCGCCATGTCGTCAACCTACGCAGGCGCAGTGACCGGGTAGCCCCATCGTTCGGAGGGCCACGGTGCGACAGCGTTGGGGCATGGACACCGAGACCTCAACCCCCGCCCCGGCGGCTGCGATGATGCGGGACGACGCCGACGTCAGCGCACTCGGCGACGTGGCCGACGACCACATCGATGACGAGGAGGTGCCCGCGGTCATGGCGAGCTCCCGGGCCTGGTGGCGACGACTCGGTCGCGACAGCGCCTACACGCTCACCAGCCTCCCGATCGCGGTCGTCGCGGTGTGCCTCGTCGCGGTGCTGGTCTCCCTCGGGGCCGGTCTCGCGTTGATCCTTGTCGGGCTACCGATCCTGGCGCTCGGCCTGCTCGCGGCGCGTGGCTTCGCGTACGTAGAGCGGCGGCGCCTCAGCCGGCTGCTGACCACGCCGATGGCGCACCCGACGTACCTCACGTCCCGGCCCGGAGACTCGCTCCTTCGGCGTCTGACCACTACCGCGCGGGACGCGCAGTCCTGGCTCGACGTCGTCTGGATCGTGGTCGCGGTGTTCACGGCGACCGTCTCCTGGTCGATCGCGGTCGTCTGGTGGAGCTGCGCGCTGGGTGGCACGACGTACGGCATCTGGGAGCAGGCGGTCCCACGCGGCACCGACCCGGTCACCCTGGCCTCGCTGCTCGGCTTCGGCACCAGCGAGCGTGCAGACATCCTCGTGATCAGTGCCATCGGCGTGTTCGCGCTGCTGACCCTGCCGCTGGCCCTGCGCGCCGCAGCCCTGCTGCACTCGACCTTGGGGAGGGACCTGCTGTGTGGCCGCGCCGAGCTCCAGCAACAGGTACGCCGCTCCGAGGCCGGACGCGCAGCCGGACGGGCCGCCGAGGCCGAGTCGCTGCGACGTCTCGAGCGCGACATCCACGACGGTCCGCAGCAGCGCCTGGTCCGGCTGTCGATGGACCTCGGTCGCGCCCGGGCCCAGCTGGACAAGGATCCCGAGCAGGCACGGGCGACCCTCGAGGGCGCGCTCAGCCAGACCCGCGAGACCGTCGACGAGCTCCGGTCGCTCTCGCGCGGTATCGCCCCGCCCGTGCTCGTCGACCGCGGCCTCGAGGCGGCCCTCCGAGAGGCGGTCGCCAGGTCCGTGGTGCCGACGACGCTCACCTACAGCGCGCCGGCGAACCTTCCCGCCCATGTCGAGAGCGCCGTCTACTTCATCGTCGCCGAGTGCCTGACCAACGTCGCCAAGCACAGCGGCGCCACGTCGGCCCGGGTCTCGGTCGAGGTTCGCGACGGTGAGGCGGTCGTGGTCGTCGAGGACGACGGGCACGGCGGCGCCATGCCCACACCCGACGGCGGGCTGGCCGGGTTGGCCCAACGAGCCCGCGCTGCGGACGGCCTGCTCGACATCACCTCGCCGCGCGGCGGACCGACGGTCATCAGGACGGAGCTGCCGTGCGGATAGTCGTCGCGGACGACTCGGTGCTGCTCCGCGAGGGACTCCAGCTCCTGCTCGCGGAGGCCGGTCACGAGGTGGTCGCGGCCGTGGGTGACGGGCCCTCGCTGGTCGAGGCGGGTCTCTCCCACCGGCCAGATCTGTGCGTGGTCGACGTACGCATGCCGCCGTCGCACACCGACGAAGGGCTGCGCGCGGTCGTGGAGATGCGCCGCGAGTGGCCGGATGCCAAGGTGATGGTGCTGTCGCAGTACGTCGAGCTGTCCTACGCCGAGGATCTCCTCGCCGACGGCCGGGGCGGCATGGGCTACCTGCTCAAGGACCGGGTCAGCGACGTCCAGGACTTCCTGGGGGCCATCGACCGGGTCGCGTCGGGAGGCACCGTCATCGACCCGATCGTGGTCTCGCAGCTGATCGGCAAGCGACGTGACCCGCTCGCCGCGCTGACCCCACGCGAGTCCGAGGTGCTGGCACTGATGGCCGAGGGGCACTCGAACGCGGGGATTGCCCAGGCAATGACGGTCACGGAAGGCGCGGTGGAGAAGTACTCCGCCCGCGTCTTCACCAAGCTCGACCTGTTCCCGGACGAGAGCGGACACCGCCGGGTGCTCGCCGTACTGCGCTGGCTGCAACGCGGCTGACAGCCAACGGTTGCCCCACCGACGTGCCTGGGTCTGGTCAGCGGTGCCGCACAGGGGCAGGCTGGGCTCATGCCTACACCCACGACCGTCGTCCTCTTCGGTGCGACCGGCGACCTCGCCCAGCGAAAGCTCCTCCCCGGGCTGCTGCACCTGTTCCAGTCAGGGCTGCTCAGTGATGTGCAGGTCGTGGGCACGTCGCTGGACGACCACGACCGCGAGTCCTTCATCGAGTTCGCTCGCAAGGCGATCGCGGAGTACGGCGGTGAGGGACCGGACCCTGAGGGATGGGAGGAGTTCTCCAAGCGGCTGCACTGGGCCCCGGGTGCGGGTGGTGCCGAGGCGCTGCGCAGCACGGTCGCCGAGGCCGAGGCCGATTTCGGCACCGACGAGCTCCGGCGGCTGCACTACCTGAGCGTCCCGCCGAAGGCAGCGCTTCCGGTCGTGCACCTGCTAGGGGACGCGGGCCTGGTCGACCGCAGCCGGATCATCATGGAGAAGCCGTTCGGCACCGACCTGGCGTCGGCGCAGAAGCTCAACGGCGACCTCCACGAGGTCTTCGCGGAGGAGCAGATCTTCCGGATCGACCACTTCCTGGGCAAGGAGGCGGCCCAGAACATCCTCGCCTTCCGGTTCGCCAACGGACTGTTCGAGCCGATCTGGCACCGCAACCACATCGACCACATCCAGATCGACGTGCCCGAGGAGCTCGGGCTGGAACAGCGCGCCGACTTCTACGAGTCGACCGGCGCCTACCGCGACATGGTGGTCACCCACCTGTTCCAGGTGCTTGCGTTCACCGCCATGGAACCGCCGACGGCCCTGGAGCCGCGCGCCATCAGCGAGGAGAAGAACAAGGTCTTCCGCTCGATGCTGCCGATCGAGCCGTCGGACGTGGTCCGCGGCCAATACATCGGCTACCGCGACATCCCGGGCGTCGCGCACGACTCCGAGACGGAGACGTTCATCGCCCTGAAGTGCTACGTGGACAACTGGCGCTGGGCCGGGGTGCCGTTCTACCTGCGCACCGGCAAGCGGATGGGCCAGGGAGCCCGGATCATCTCGATCGCCTTCCGTGAGCCTCCACGCTCGATGTTCCCGCCCGGCAGTGGAGTGGGCGACAACGGGCCCGACCACCTCACCTTCGACCTCGCCGACCAGTCGAAGATGTCGCTGTCGTTCTACGGCAAGCGCCCCGGACCGGGAATGCGCCTGGACAAGCTCTCGATGCAGTTCGCCATGCACGAGACCGGGTGGGCCGGCGCGGTCCTCGAGGCCTACGAGCGGCTGATCTACGACGCCGCCCGAGGTGAGCGCACCCTGTTCACGTCAGCTGAGGGCATCGAGCGGCTGTGGGAGCTCTCCTCGCCGCTGCTGGAGAACCCGCCCGTGGTTCGGCCCTACCAACAGGGGTCGTGGGGCCCGAACGCGATCCACCAGCTGATCGCCCCACGCGCCTGGCGGCTGCCTTTCGAGCGGGCCTGGCGCGACCCCAACGCCGTCGGGGCCTGAACGGACGGGTCACCGGCTCAGCGCGGGCTGTGGCCGTGGTCGGTCTCGGCGGTGGCGTAGTGGCGCGCGAGCAGGTCGACACCCCAGTCCGACGAGAGGTCCCGCCACACCGAGTGGATGTGGTTGGCCTCGTCCTGGGTGTTGTCGTACTCGATGAGGAGGCTCGGGCCGGAGATGCAGTAGTAGTGGCCCTGCCCCGGCCGGTCAGAACCGGCCCAGGCGAACTTCAAGCGCCCCAGCCCCTCGTCGACCAGCCTGTTCCAGCTCAGCTCCGCGCGGTCCGACGGGACGCGCTCGAAGTACCTGCGGACCAGCCGGTGGAGTAGCTGCTGCTGGCCCGGGTCGAGGTCGTCGTGACTGATCCCGCTCGGGATCAGGGTCGTGTCGACGACGGGGTCGTGCCGGGTGAGGATGTCGGCAGGGGCTTCGTCCGAGACGAGCGTCACCGCCCGCTGATCGGCGTCCAGCGCCTGCAGCAGCTCGCGGCCGAGATCCTCCTCCACGGCGAGGAAGCGCCACCCGGCACGAGGGCCGGCCGGCACGCGAGCGGGCTCGGCACCGAGGAAGGAAGGGGTGGTCGCCACGCCTGCGCCAGTCACGGTCATGTGGACTGCCAGGTGGTGCCCGTTGACATGCCAGGCCCAGACGTCGTCGGTGGCAGGGTTGCCGAAGACGCGGAACCAGTACCGGTCGCCGTCGAGCTCGTCGTTGCCTGTCGCCAACCGTCTGCGGACCCGCTCGAGCTCGATCGCTCCGTTCGCGTGCGGTGCGTCCGACGGTCCACAGCCGACCGAGACCAGGGCCATCGCCAGATCCTGCTGTGCTGCGGTCATCTCGGTGAGCGGCAGGCCGGCCCGGGGCCCCGGGAGGTAGCTCCACTCGGTGCGATCGTGGGCATTCCACGGGGGGTTCGCCGCGGACTGTTGCTCCGTCCGCAGCGACCGGAGCCACTGGGTGGCGGCCTTCACCTGGTCGGCGATCCATGCACGCTCGAGGTCGTCGGGAAGGGAGACATCATCCGGCATGTCGAAAAGTTACATCGCCCACACGGGCGGCTGGAGGACTCGGTGTGGGGAATAGTTCGGCGGCCTGGCGGGTAGGCATAGGTATGACCAAGATCCCGAACCTGACCCTGAACGACGGCAACACCATCCCGCAGCTCGGCTTCGGCGTCTTCCAGGTCCCGCCTGAGGACACGGCCAAGATCACCGGGCAGGCCTTCGAGGCCGGCTACCGGCACATCGACACCGCGGAGATGTACGGCAACGAGAAGGGGGTCGGCGAGGCGATCCGCGCGTCCGGCATCCCCCGCGATGAGCTGTTCATCACCAGCAAGCTCAACAACGGCTTTCACGAGCCCGACGCGGCACGCAAGGCATTCGACCAGACCCTGGCCGACCTCGGCCTCGACCAGGTCGACCTGTTCCTGATCCACTGGCCGCTGCCGACGAAGTACGACGGCGACTACGTGTCCACGTGGAAGACCCTGATCGAGTTCCAGAAGCAGGGCCGCGCCCGCTCGATCGGCCTCTCGAACTTCCAGCCGGCGCACCTGGAGCGGCTCGCCCAGGAGACCGACGTCGTGCCCGCGGTCAACCAGATCGAGGTGCACCCCTACTTCGGCAACGAGACGGCGCGGGCAGCCGACCGGGCCGCAGGCATCCTGACCGAGGCGTGGTCGCCCATCGCCCAGGGCGGTGTGCTCGACGACGACACCATCGTCAAGATCGCCGAGCACGTGGGGCGTACGCCGGCCCAGGTGACCCTGCGCTGGCACATCCAGCGCGGCGACATCGTCTTCCCGAAGTCCTCATCTCCCGAGCGGATGGCCGAGAACCTCGCGCTGTTCGACTTCGAGCTGGACGACCAGGCGATGGACTCGATCACCGGGCTCGACCGTGGTGAGGATGGCCGCACCGGACCGAACCCCGACACCTTCGACTACATCCCCGGGTGATCCAGACCCAGGCGTCGGCATACGAAAACTGGCGTGGTGCGAACGAAGTTTTGTTCGCACCACGCCAGTTTCACAACTCCGGTTGTGAAACTGGCAGCGCTCAGTCGATCGTCACCAGGATCACGTTGCTGCCCTGCTGAGCCTCCGGGTCGAAGACGCGGAACCGGTTCTCACCTGCGCGTCCGGTCATGATGTAGGTCTCGAACGTGCCCACGCGCACCGTGGCCTGCACCCCGAAGTTGGTCCACACGCCGTCCTCGAAGCGCTGCACCTCGAGCTGCAGGTTGTCCGCGCCCTGGTAGGAGCCGGTGAAGTTGACTCGCTCCATCGGCCGGGCCAGCACCGGCGAGATGGCCAGTTCGATCCGTCCGCCCCCCGCGTCGGCCGAGGCTGACTCGGAGGGGTCGTCAGTCGGCTCGTCGGTCTCCTCACCCGGGACGGGCAATGCGGTCGTCGGGAGCTCCTTGCTCGGGCGGTCCGGGGCGGCCCCCACCGGTCCGGTGTCACCGGTCTCGTTGAGGCCGAGCGCGCGCACCATGATCGTCGTACCGATCGCGATCAGGAGCCCGATGACCACGACGACAGCGAGGGCCTTGAGCAGGGCGTTGCGCACCTGCTCCGACCGTTCCTCGTCGCTGAGATCGTCGTTCATTGCTGTCCTAGAGGTGTCGGTCTCGCCCGGGAAACTGTCGGGTCGAATGTACCCAGCGCGGACCGCCGTCTACCGCGTTGTCCGCGGACAACACCGCAACGTTGCGACCCGTCACAAATCGGTGGTTCGCAACTTCGGGATCGGCTTCGTTATCCGATCGTGACCATTCTGCGTTGACGAGCAGGGTGCGTAAACGTTTACATCGGTCCACGGTTTTCCGGGATGCGGGCAGCAGGTGGAGTCACTGTCCGGACCGGCGCCAGCCGATGAAGGAGCACATGTCATGCGATCAACCAGTGCCCGCCGACGCCTCGCCGCACCCGCGGCGCTGCTGCTCACCGCCGGTCTCGCGCTTGCCGGCTGTGGTGAAGACGGCGACGACAGCTCCGCCGGGGGCAAGTCGCCCGGCGAAGGGAAGGCCGAGTGCGAAGGACTCACCGGGTTCGGTGACCTGACGGGCAAGGAGGTGTCGGTCTACACGTCCATCGTTGCCCCGGAGGACAAGTCGCAGAAGGACTCCTACAAGCTGTTCACCACCTGCACGGGCGCCAAGGTGGTCTACGAGGCCTCCCGAGAGTTCGAGGCACAGCTCGTGGTCCGCGTGAAGAGCGGCAACCCACCGGACATCGCGTACGTCCCGCAGCCCGGCCTGCTGGCGACACTGGTCACCGACACCGAGAAGGTCGTGGCGGCGCCCCAAGCTGTCTCCGACAACGTCGATGAGTTCTGGGGCGAGGACTGGAAGGCCTACGGCACGGTCGACGACAAGTTCTACGCCGCCCCGCTGGGCGCCAACGTCAAGTCGTTCGTCTGGTACTCCCCCAAGATGTTCAAGGAGAAGGGCTGGACCGTCCCGAAGACCTGGGACGAGATGACCAAGCTCAGCGACACGATCGCTGCCACAGGCCTCAAGCCGTGGTGCTTCGGCATCGAGTCCGGCGATGCAACCGGCTGGCCGCTCACCGACTTCGTGGAGGACGCGCTCCTGCGTGACGCCGGCCCGGACGTCTACAACGACTGGGTGGCCCACAAGATCCCGTTCAACGACCCCCAGGTGGCGACGTCCGTCGACCGGGTCGGCGACATCCTCAAGAACGAGAAGTACGTCAACGGCGGCGTCGGCGACGTCAAGTCCATCGCCACCACTGCCTGGACCGACGGGGGCTTCCCGATCCTCGACGGCAAGTGCGCGATGCAGAAGCAGGCGAACTTCTACGCCGCCCAGTGGGCGAAGGGGACCGACGTCTCCGAGACCGGTGACGCGTTCGCGTTCTACCTGCCGACCACCAACGACCAGTTCGGTAGCCCCGTCGTCGGCGGAGGCGAGTTCGTGACGGCCTTCAGCGACCGGCCCGAGGTCAAGGCGTTCCAGACCTACCTGTCCACCGACACCTGGGCCAACGAGAAGGCCAAGGCCACACCGGACGGTGGCTGGGTGAGTGCCAACAAGGGACTGGACGTCGCGAACCTGGTCAGCCCGATCGACAAGTTCACGGCCGAGACCCTGCAGAACCCCGATGCCGTGTTCCGCTTCGACGGCTCCGACCAGATGCCGGGTGCCGTCGGCGCCGGGTCGTTCTGGAAGGAGATGACCTCCTGGATCACGGGCCAGAGCACCCAGGAGACCCTCGACAAGATCGAGGACTCCTGGAAGTGAGTAACTTCAGGACCGGGCGACCCTGGACACCGGTCGCCCGGTCCTGAACCACGTCTGACCACCCGACCATCACGCTGCAGAAGGAACGGAGGCAGTCAGGTGTCGACTTCCGAGAAGCTGCTGCAGCTGGGCATCGTGATCGCGCTGTTCCTGGGCGTCATGGTCGCCGTCCTGGTGCTCGCGGATCGCGTGAAGTCCCAACGAGGCACGGTGCTGCAGACCGCGGTGTTCGTGGTCCCGGCCCTCCTGATGATCAGCGTGGGGTTGCTGTACCCCGGGCTACGCACGGTCTACGAGTCCTTCCGCGACTCGAGCTCCAGCGGGTTCGTCGGGTGGGAGAACTACCACACGATCTTCACCGACAAGGATCTTCTGGGTGTGCTCCGCAACACCGCGGTGTGGGTGGTGGTGACACCGCTGCTGGCGACATTCATCGGGCTCGTGTACGCCATCTTGGTGGACCGGGCACGGTTCGAGAAGTTCGCCAAGGCCCTGATCTTCATGCCGATGGCCATCTCCCTGGTCGGGGCTTCGCTGATCTGGAAGTTCGTCTACGACTACCGGTCCGCCGAGAACGAGCAGATCGGCCTGCTCAACGAGATCCTCAAGACGCTCGGGTTCGACACCTACCGGTTCCTGCTCACCGAGCCCTGGAACACCCTGTTCCTGATCGTGATCATGATCTGGGTCCAGGCAGGTTTCGCGATGACCGTCCTGTCCGCCGCCATCAGGGCGATCCCGGGCGACCTCGTCGACTCCGCACGACTCGACGGCGTCACCGGGCTCCAGATGTTTCGTCACATCACGGTCCCGCTGATCAGGCCGTCGCTGATCGTCGTACTCACCACGATCAGCATCGCCACCTTGAAGGTCTTCGACATCGTGCGCACGGCGACAGGTGGGAACTTCGACACCAGCGTCCTCGCCTATGAGTTCTACCGGGTGAGCTTCCGCTCGTTCAACGGCGGTCTCGGTGCCGCGCTGGCAGTGCTGCTCTTCGTGCTGGTGATTCCGATCATCATCTACAACATCCGCCAGATGCGACGGCTGGAGGCCCGATGACCGCCACCGCCGAAGTCCTGCCCATCACCGCCAGGGCGAGCATCGCCGCGGACCGGGCGCACAAGAAGCTCACCTCACCGTCGGCGTCCGTCGTCGCGATTGTGATCGCAGTGCTCTGGACCATCCCGACCCTCGGCCTGTTCATCTCCTCCTTCCGCCCGGAGGAGCAGGTGAAGACCAGCGGGTGGTGGACCTTCTTCGGTGACCCATCGGTCACTCTCGACAACTACAAGGCCGTGCTGACCGGCAGCGACACCGACCTTGCGACGTACTTCGTGAACTCGATCGTGATCACCATCCCCAGCGTGCTGATCCCCATCGCCCTTGCCTCCATGGCGGCCTACGCCTTTGCGTGGATGAAGTTCCCAGGACGCAACTTCCTGTTCGTGGCCGTCTTCGCGATGCAGATCGTGCCGATCCAGGTGACGATGATCCCGCTGCTCTCGCTGTACGTGACTCCGCCGTTCGGGCTGCCCTCACTGGCGGGCACGAACGCGCCCGGCGGCGGCTTCTACACGATCTGGCTGTCTCACACGATCTTCGCGCTGCCGCTGGCGATCTACCTGCTGCACAACTTCATGCGCGAGATCCCGGGCGAGCTGGTGGAGTCGGCACGGGTCGATGGCGCCGGCCACGTGCAGATCTTCACCCGAATCATGCTCCCGCTGATGACACCGGCCATCGCTGCGTTCGGCATCTTCCAGTTCCTCTGGGTCTGGAACGACCTCCTCGTCGCGCTGGTCTTCGGAGGCGGCAACCTCGACGTCTCTCCGCTGACAGTCCGGTTGGCGGAGCTCTCCGGGACACGCGGCGCGGACTGGCACCTGCTCTCGGCCGGCGCTTTCGTCTCACTGGTGGTGCCACTGATCGTGTTCCTGAGCCTGCAGCGCTTCTTCCTGCGCGGCCTGCTCGCCGGAAGCGTCAAGGGCTAAGGGGACCGGATGAGCAACGCGCTTCCAGACGGTTCCCAGCTGGCGTTCGGCGTCGCGAGTGCGTCGTACCAGATCGAGGGCGCGCCCCACGCCGACGGCAAGGGGCCGTCGATCTGGGACACGTTCACCCTGGTCCCCGGGGCGATCGACGACGCGTCGGACGGCTCCGTGGCGTGTGCGTCGTACCCCGACCCCGGTCCGGACATCGACCTCGTCGCCGGCCTCGGCGTGGGCTGGTACCGCTTCTCCGTGTCCTGGCCGCGGATCGTGCCCCACGGCGCAGGCGAGGTGAACAAGCGCGGTCTCGACTACTACGAGCGACTCGTCGACGGGCTGCTCGAAGGAGACGTCACGCCGGTGGCGACGCTCTACCACTGGGACCTGCCCGAGGCTCTGGAGAACCGCGGCGGCTGGCTGGTGCGCGAGACGCCCGAGCGGTTCGCGGACTACGCGATGGCGGTGCACGACCGGCTCGGAGATCGGGTGCGGCTCTGGGCCACGGTCAACGAGCCGTGGTGCTCGGCATACCTCGGCTACGCCTCCGGACGGCACGCCCCGGGGAAGCGGCTCGGGAGCGAGGCGCACCGCGCGGCACACCATCTGCTGCTCGGTCACGGGCTGGCCGCATCGCGGATGCGCGAGACCGGCGCGGACGGCGTCGGCATCGTGCTCAACCTGACCCCGGTGCTTCCCGAGACCCCAGCGGCCGACGTCGTCGCCGACGGCGTCGACGCCATCCGCAACCGGCTCTGGCTGGGGCCGCTGGTCGACGGCGAGTACGACGCCGGCACCCAGCGTGTTGCCCCCGTCCTCGAGGACCCGGAGCTGGTCCGGCCCGGTGACCTCGACCTGATCCGCGACTCAGCCGACTGGCTGGGCGTCAACTACTACACCCCCGCGCGGGTGGCTGAGGCGACCGGCGAGTGCGCGACCATCGACCCCGGAGGCGACGCCGAAGTCGCCGCATTCCCCGGCGTCGGTGACTTCCGGTTTGCGCCTCGCCACCCGCGCACTGACATCGACTGGGAGATCGACGCAGGGAGCCTCGAGCAGCTGCTCGTCGACACGCATCGCCGCACGGGGTTGCCGCTGGTCGTCACCGAGAACGGTGCGGCCTACGCCGACACGACGATGCTGTCGGACGGGAGTGTCGACGACAGCGACCGGATCGAGTACCTGCGCTCGCACCTCGCGGCGATCGACGCGGCCATCGACGCGGGAGCCGACGTACGCGGCTGGCTGGTGTGGACACTGATGGACAACTTCGAGTGGTCGCACGGCTACACCAAGACCTTCGGGCTGGTCAGCGTCGACCGCACCAGCCTGCGGCGTACCCCGAAGCGCTCGTACCACTGGTTCGCTGATCTGGTCCGTCGGCGCGGGCTCTGAGCCACAATCAGCCCGGTAGGGTGCGCCGGGACCCTCGAGCAGAAGGATGCCGCAGATGACCGGGATCAAGGACGTCGCGCGCGAGGTGGGGGTCTCCACCGCGACGGTGTCCCGCGCGCTGCGTGGCCTCCCGAGGGTGTCCCCCGAGACCCGCGAGCGGGTGTTGGAGATCGCCACCCGGATGGGGTACGTCGCCTCCCCCCACGCGGCCAGCCTGGCCAGTGGGCAGACCCGGGCGATCGGCGTCGTCGTACCCAATGTGACCCGGTGGTTCTTCGGCTCGATCGTGCACGGTGCCGAGGAGCTGTTGCGCCAGGAGGGGTACGACCTCCTGCTCTACACGGTGACCGGGGAGCCGGCAGCGAGACAGCGACTCTTCTCGAGCCACCTGCTCAGCAAGCGCGTGGATGCGGTGATGGTGCTCGCGCTCCGTCCGACACCCGAGGAGGTCGCCTCGCTCGACCGGACGGGATCTCCGACCGTCGTGGTCGGCGGCGCGGTGCCCGGGTGGTCGAGCGTGCGCATCGATGACGTCGAGACGGCTGCCACCGCCGTACGACACCTGGTGGAGCTGGGTCACACCCGCATCGCGCACCTGGGCGGCGTACCCGACCCGGAGCACGCGGGCCTGGACTTCTCGACACCCGGCGATCGGCAGCGCGGCTACCGGATGGTGATGAAGGAGGCCGGCCTCGCGATCGAACCCGGCTGGGAGGTGACGGGCGACTTCACCGCCCTCGGAGGTCTCACGGCCTGCCGTCGGCTGCTTTCGGTCGGCACGAGACCGACCGCGATCTTCGCGGGGTCCGACGAGATGGCGATCGGTGCCTCGCACGCCGTACGGGAAGCGGGGCTGAAGGTTCCCGACGACATCTCCGTGATCGGCATCGACAACCACGAGCTCTCGGAGTACTTCGACCTCAGCACCATGGCCCAACCCGCCCCCGAGCTCGGCCGCCTCGGTGCCCGCATGCTCCTCGACGCGCTCGCCTCCGACACCGCCCCCGAGCCAGTGGAGACGATCGTGCCCACCCAGCTGATCGCGCGGGGGACGACCGCCCGGTTGGGGTGAGCGTTGATGGTTTCCCCGGTCAGCCGGTGAAACCGGTACTTCTCGAGGGTTAGAACACCCACCAAGTGCATGGGACCCTCGCCCAGTTGGGCCGGCTCACATCCACAGGGAGCGAGTCGCTTTGGGTTCTCCACAGATTGCAAATTGTCGAAGGCGCGGTGCCCTGCACTCCGCCACTCTGCCGCCATGGACGATCTCCGAGGAATCTGCGCCAAGTCAACCGTGTTCCTCCGCCGCGAGGCCATCGCCGCGGGGTATGACGACCGCGCGCTCCACCGTGCCCGTCGCGCCGGTGTGCTTCATCGAGTCCGACACGGCGCGTACGTCTTTGCCGATGCCTGGGCCGCCTTGGACCAGCGCGAACAGCACCTCGTTACGTGCGCCGCTGTATTGCGTACGGCAAGAGCGGGTGCCGTGCTCTCTCACATAAGCGCAGTGGCCGCGTTCGGGCTTCCTCTATGGGAGATGCCGCTGCGCGATGTCCACCTGACGAGGCTCGACAAGTACGCGGGACGCAGCGAGGCAGGCGTCCGGCAGCATCGCGGGGCTTTGTCAGCTGACGACGTCACCACTGCACAGGGCTTCCGCGTCACTTCACCGGCACGCACTGCCCTGGACCTGACCACGCTCACCGACGTCGAGCATGCACTCCCGGTGCTATGCGAGACGTTGCGTCGGCGCCTGACCACCAAGGAAGCGCTGGTGGCCAAATACGATGCCATGCGACACGTCCCCGGGACACTTGCCTCGGGACTCGCCATACGTCTTGCTGACAAGCGCTTGGAGTCGGTGGGCGAGTGCCGCTCCTGGCACATGTTCTACTGCAGCGCCCTCCCCATGCCGGTGCCTCAATTCGAGGTGTTCGACCCCTCGGGTGTACTCATCGGTCGCGTGGATTTCGCGTGGCCCGAGCTCGGCCTCTTCGTCGAATTCGATGGGAGAGAGAAGTACCTGAAGTACCGCCGGGACGGAGAGTCGGTCATCGATGCGGTGCGCCGTGAGAAGCGTCGCGAAGAACAGATCTGCAGAGTCACTGGATGGCGATGCGTGCGACTGACCTGGGCAGACCTCTACTACCCGGCCCAGTCCTGCACACGGATCAGGGAGGCGTTCAGCCGATCCGCGAGCTGATCCCAACGACC
Organism: uncultured Actinomycetota bacterium; assembly: GCA_963742785.1. Classification (GTDB taxonomy): domain Bacteria; phylum Actinomycetota; class Actinomycetes; order Propionibacteriales; family Nocardioidaceae; genus Marmoricola. The sequence continues at coordinate 846,103 of CAVUNI010000002.1, read as the reverse complement.
CGACGATGGACTTGTTGAGGGATGCATGAACCAAGTGGGTGTTCTCTCCCTCAACAAGTGCATGTTTCCCCGGTCAGCCGGGGATTCCTGCACCCCTACGACGTCGCGGAGAACTCCCCCGGCTCCACCGGGAAGTGGCAGGCGACGCGGTGGCCGGCCGGGGTGGCGGCAGGGCCGGAGGTGATCTGGACCAAGGGGGGCTCCTCGGTACGGCAGATCTCCTGGGCCTTCCAGCAGCGGGTGTGGAAGCGGCAGGCGGGCGGCGGGTTGATCGGGCTGGGGACGTCGCCGAGGAGGCGGATCCGTTCGCGGTCGTGGCGGCGCTTGGTGTCGGGCACCGGGACGGCCGAGAGCATCGCCACCGTGTACGGGTGGCGGGGGGCGTCGTAGAGCTCGTCGCGCTCAGCGATCTCGACGATCTTGCCGAGGTACATCACCGCCACACGGTCAGACACGTGGCGTACGACGGACAGGTCGTGCGCGATCATCACGTACGTCAGGTCGAGCTCTTCCTGGAGGTCCTCGAGCAGGTTGACCACCTGGGCCTGGATGGACACGTCGAGCGCGGAGACCGGCTCGTCGGCCACGATCAGCTTCGGCTTGAGGGCTAGCGTGCGGGCGATCCCGATGCGCTGGCGCTGGCCGCCGGAGAACTCGTGCGGGTAGCGGTTGTAGTGCTCGGGGTTCAGGCCGACCGTCTCCAGCAGGGCCTGGACCGTCTTCTTCCGGCCGCCTTCCGGGTCGACCCCCTGCAGCTTGAACGGTGCGCCGACGATCTTTCCGACGGTGTGCCGCGGGTTCAGCGAGGAGTAGGGGTCCTGGAAGATCATCTGGATGTCGCGTCGCAGCGGTCGCATCCTCCCGTCGGAGAGATGGCTGATGTCGGTGCCCTGGAAGGTGACCTTGCCCGCAGTCGGCACGAGCAGGCGCGTGATGAGTCGGGCGGTCGTGCTCTTTCCGCAGCCGGACTCGCCCACGATCGAGAACGTCTCTCCGCGGCGTACGTCGAAGTCCACCCCGTCGACGGCCTGGACAGCACTCTCGGACTTGCGCAGGAACCCGCCCCCGATGGGGAAGTGCTTGACCAGCCCCTCGACCTTGAGGAGGGGCTCGGCTGAGCTCGACTCTGATGCGATGGTGTCGCTGGTGGGTGTCGTCACTGGAGCCTCGGGGTGATCTCCTGCGTCCAGATGTTCCGACGCTCGGCGGGCGGGATGTGGCAGGCCACGAAGTGCGCGCTGCTGTTGTCGAGAAGGTCCGGCCGATCGGTGAAGCAGGCCGTCCCGACCCGCTCCTGGTAGTCGCACCGCGGGTTGAACGGGCAACCCTCGGGCACGTTGATCAGGCTAGGCGGAGTGCCCCGGATCGGCAGCAGCCTTTCGGTCGGCGGTTTGTCGAACCGCGGCATCGAGCCCAGGAGTCCCCAGGTATAGGGGTGTTCGGGGGCGTTGAACAGCTGCTCGGCCGTGCCGTACTCGGCGGCTCGACCCGCATACATCACCAGGATGTCGTCGGCCAGCTCGGCCACCACGCCGAGGTCGTGGGTGATGATGACCACCGCGGAGTTGAACTCCTTCTGGAGGTCACGGATCAGGTCGAGGATCTGCGCCTGGACCGTGACGTCGAGCGCGGTGGTGGGCTCGTCAGCGATGAGCAGGTCGGGATCACAGGACAGCGCCATCGCGATCATGGCGCGTTGCCGCATGCCGCCCGAGAACTGGTGCGGATAGGCATCCACACGCTGCGATGGCTCCGGGATGCCGACGCGGTCGAGCATCTCTATCGCGTGCGTGCGGGCCGCCTTCTGTGAGACCTTGTTGTGGATCCGGTAGGCCTCGATGATCTGGTTGCCCACCGTGTAGAAGGGGTGCATCGACGAGAGCGGATCCTGGAAGATCATCGCCATCTGCTTGCCGCGGAGGCGACGCACCGTTTCCTCCGACGCGCCCACGAGTTCCTTGCCGTCGAGCCGGACTGAGCCGCTGATCTGGGCCGACTTTCCGTGCAGGCCCATCACGGCCATGCTCGTCACCGACTTGCCCGAGCCGGACTCCCCCACGATGCCGAGGGTCTTGCCGCGTCCGATCTCGAAGGAGAGACCGTCGACCGACTTCACGACTCCGTCGTCGGTGGAGAAGTGCACGCGCAGGTCCTCGACCTGGAGGAAGGGCCCGCCTCCGGCATGAGAAGGGCTCTGGACGTCTTGGGGTGAAAGGGTCATCGGGCTCGCACTCTCGGGTCGATGACGGCGTACAGCAGGTCCACGATCAGGTTGCAGATGGCGACGAACACGGCGGTGATCAGCACCACAGCGAGCACCTGCGGCAGGTCATTGGACTTCGTGGCCTTGATGACCAGCTGCCCGAGGCCGGGCAGACCGAACACGGTCTCGGTGAGCACGGCGCCACCGATGAGCAGGCCGAAGTCGAGACCGAAGATCGTCACGATGGGGGTGAGCGCCGACCGCAGCCCGTGCTTGACGATGACCGTGCGTTCAGGGAGCCCCTTGGCCCGGGCCGTGCGAATGTAGTCCTCACCCATGGTCTCGAGCATGCCGGCGCGCGTGAGGCGTGCATACTGCGCGGAGAACAACAACGCCAGCGTGATCCAGGGCAACAAAAGTGCATGCGCCCACTTGAGTGGATTCTCCGTCAGTGGTGTGTACGACGCGCCCGGTGGCGTCCAGCCGAGCTGGTAGCTGAAGAACGCCAGCGAGACCAGCCCGGTCCAGAAGATCGGGAGTGAGACGCCGGCGAGGGCAAAGGTCATGGCTGCCCGGTCGAAGAAAGAACCGCGCTTCAGCGCCGAGATGACCCCGATGGAGACACCCACGATCACCCAGATGATCGCGGCGCCGATCGCGAGTGACAGCGTCACCGGGAAACGTTTCTGGATCTCGGGGAGGACCGGTTGGCTGGTTCGGAAGGAATAGCCGAGACAGGGCGCGGGGCAGTGCTCGGTCCCGCTTCCGGACGGAACGTCGCGGCCGACCACCACGCCCTTCGCCCAGTCCCAGTACTGGACGGGCACCGGGTCGTAGAACCCCAGCGACTCCGCCGTCGTGTGCAATTGCGCCGAGGTGGGAGCCCGGCCCACATAGCGGGCCGCCATCGACTCCGGCGTCTCGCCTGCAATCCGGGGGATCAGGTAGAAGATCGCGAACACGATCATGCTGATCACGATGACCAGCCCGACCGCGGCGATCAGACGCCTGATGATGTAGCTGACCAAGATCTTGGCTGAGTGGCCGGTCCCCGGACTCCCGGGGACCGGCCACTCTCGCCCTCACCTACCTTCGGTGTGGTTGTGACCGAACTGGTCTACTGCTTGACGCCCAGGGCGCTGTAGTCGTAGTAGCCGAACGCGTCGTTGATGAAGTAGTTCGTCACGTTCTCCGAGCGCAGCAGCACGCCCTTGGCGTAGATGCCCGGGTAGATGTACGCGTCATCCATCACCTTCTTGTCGATCTCACCGGAGATGTCTGCACGCTTGGCCTCGTCCTGCTCGGCGTAGAGCTGGTCGATCATCTTGTCGACCTCCGGGTCACGGACCGCGAAGTTGGCCGAACCTCCCTCGGGGTTGATCACGCGACTGTCGGTGATCTGGGACAGGAACCCGTATCCGGTGTTCCAGTCAGCAGCCCACCCGTAGACGCAGAGGCCCATCTTGTTGGCCACCACGTAGGCCGGCTTGCCGCAGGTTGCGGAGGTGAAGGTGTCGTCGGCCAGCGGCTTGACGTTGAGCTTGATGCCCACCTTGCCCAGCGCCTGCTGGAAGGCCTCGGCCGTCGCCTTCTCCTTCACCCGTGAGGAGCGATAACCGATGCTGGTCTCGAAGCCGTCCGGCTGGCCGCACTTCTTCAACGACTCCTTGGCCTTGTCCACCTGTCCGTCCGGGTGGTCCTTCTGGCCGTAGATGTCGAAGTCGGTGTAACCAGGAACCGGGGGCGGCAACACCGTGCTGGCCAACTCGCCACCAGCGAACTTGCCGCCGTAGGAGTTCTGGTAGCCAGACGGGCTCATGGCATACATGATCGCCTTGCGGCAGTCGACGTTGTCCAGCGGCTTCACCGTGCCGATGATCTGCGTGAACCACAGACGCGCGGCCACGGGGTTGTCCGCACGGGCTTGCAGGTTCTTGTCCTGCAGCACCTTCGGGAGCGCGGCCGGCTGCACCCCGGTGCCGGCGATGTCGATGTCCTGGTCACCCGAGATGATCTGGTTGTCGAGGTCGTCGGCCTGCAGGCCAAGCTTGACGTCGATCTGGTCGGGCAACGCCTTGCGGTTGGAGTCGGTCGAGGCGTCCCAGTTGGGGTTGCGCACCAGGGTGCCGCCCGTGTTGACGTCGACGTTGCCGTCCCACATGTAGGGACCCGACGACAGCGGATGCGTCGTGTACTTCTTGCCGGTGTCCTTGGCGGCCGGGACCGGAGCGGTCTGCGGGAGCATGGCCAGGTAGTCGAACTCACCGAACGGCTTGGTGAGGTGGAAGACGATCGTGGAGTCGTCAGGGGTCTCGATGGCCGAGGAGAAGTCGGCATCCTTGGGGCCCTTGAACGGACCCTTGTAGTCCTTCGGCCAGGCGAGCAGGTCGGCGAAATAGCTCGGGCCCTGCTTCAGCTCGGCGCGGTCAAAGGTGCGCGCGACGGCATAGGCGATGTCCTTGGAGGTGATCGGCGAGCCGTCCTCCATCTTCATGCCGTCCTTGATCGTGTAAGTCCAGGTCGCGCCGCCGTCAGAGGACTTGCCCAGATCCGTGGCCATGTCGGGAACGAGCTCGAGACCCTGCTTGCCGGGGGCCGGCTTGAACATCACCAGCGTGCGGTAGTACTGGCGCCCCAGGTCCCAGGAGTAGCCGTAGTAGGTGTCGCCCGGGTCGAAGCTGTCACCCCAAGCGGCGCCAAGGGCCATCTTGAGAGTGCCGCCCTTCGCGTCGGACTCGTTGACCACGGAGTCGAGGGCTTTGTTGTCCAGCTGCGGACCCGAGCTGCCGCCGCCCTTGTCGTCGTCACTGTTGGATCCACAGGCTCCAAGCCCAAGCACGGCCGCAGCAATTATCGCTACGGCTGCTCTCTTACGCGTCGTGCGCATCTTTGGTTACCTTCCTTCTCGACCGTCCTGGTACGCCCAGGCCACGGTTGGTACCCGGTGAACTCACCGACTGCTCCTGGGATCGAACGCATCGCGCAATCCGTCCCCGAAGAGGTTGAAGGCCAGCACCGTGGCGAAGATTGCCAGGCCGGGCCAGAACATGAAGTGCGGCAGCGTGTAGTACACGACCGCGTCAGACAGCATCCCGCCCCAGGTCGGGGTGGGGGGAGGTACGCCGACCCCGAGGAACGAGAGTGCCGCCTCGAACAAGATGTTGGTCGGGATGATCAGCGTGGCGTAGACGAGGATCGGCGCCATCAGGTTGGGGAGCAGCTCGGTGAACAGGATGTAGGGCCGCTTCGCACCCAGGCTCCGGGCGGCTTCGACGTACTCCCGTTCTCGCAGTGAGATCGTCTGGCCGCGCACGATGCGTCCGATGTAGGGCCAGCTGAAGAAGCCGATGACGAAGATGAGCAGCGTCAACCGGAGCGGAGTACCGGACATCCCGAACGCCTTGTCAGGGAAGACGCCCGAAAGGGCAATGGCGAAGACCAGCACCGGGAAGGCCAGGAACATGTCCATGATTCGGCTGAGTACCGAGTCGATCCACCCGCCGAAGAACCCCGAGATGATGCCCAGCACCGTTCCGATGACGACTGAGAGCATCGTGGCGAGGAGAGCGATCAGCAGCGAGACGCGCGCTCCGTAGACGATCCTGCTGAAGATGTCGCGGCCGGTGATCGGCTCGACCCCCATCGGGTGCTCCCAGCTGATCCCGCCGAAGGTGCCGTACGGGCCCAGCGCGGGGTCCACCAGCGACGCGTGGTAGGCGTCCGGGTCCCCGCCGGTGATCTTCACGATGAGCGGCGCAAAGATGGCGACAAGAATGATGAAGACGATGAAGAAGCCGCCCGCGAGTGCCACCTTGTCCTTGCGGAGCCGGCGCCAGGCGATCTGGCTCAGCGACCGACCCTGGATCTTGTTGTCGGCCACCGCAGCCACGGCCTCGGCGAAGTCCTCGGTCGGGTTCGGCGCATCCAGTGTGCTCAGATCAATCGCCTCCCCCGGGTCGCAGGTCAGGTACTCAGGACCGCCGCGGTGTAGCGATCTGCCCAAACCTCGATCCATGGGCCACCGCGGGTCAAGCGGACGCGGGCCCCGTTGCCGAATCGTGATCGCACGTTCGCTCCCTCAGCCGCGCGGCTCGAGGATCACGACCGGGATCTCCCGGTCTGTCCACGACTGATAAGAGTCGTAGTCGCGGTAGAGGTCGACCAGCTTCGGCCAGAGCTCGGCACGCTCAGATCTCGACGCGGTGCGCGCCCGCATCGGGCTCCGCTCTCCCTTGATCTGCACGGTGACCTCGGGATCGGCCTCCATATTGCGGAACCACAGTGGATGCTGCGGTCGGCCGGCCTGCGAGGCGACCACGACCACGCGGTCGCGGTCGCGGAGATAGACCAGTGGCGTCGTCCTCAGCTTCCCGGTACGACGGCCGCGGTGCTCCACCAGGCAGATCGGCACGGGATCGCGCCACCCGGCGCCGATGCGCCACATGCCCCCGACCCGCCCACGGGTGAGCTTGTAGACGGCCACGTTGACCGTGGCCATCAGCTTGATCACCCGGCGAGCGAACTCGCCGTCGAGACCTTCGGGCTTCTCGTCCAAGAGGTCACATCCCGCGTTTCCAGACGAGCTCTTCGAGGAGTCGTCGGGAACGCCAGCCGTCCGGCGTACGCACGAGGTCGTGGTGGTAGATGCCGCCGAACTCCACGAGCACCTCGCTGCCGTCCTTGTGCGGGAGCAGCATCGGGTTGTGGAAGTACGCCGCGACCGTCGCCTCGTCGCCGTCGACCTGGCTGTCGATCTGGAACAACCCGTGCATCCGCCGAAGGAAGATCGGCAGCATCTCGGCGAGCCAGGGCTTGACCTCGCCGTAGGACGCGGCGATGCCGCCGGTGGCGGTGTAGTCGATCTCGGCGTCCGGGGTGAACACGTCGTCGAGGTCGTCCCACGTGCCCGTGTCGATCGCCCGGGTGTAGCGGGTGAGCAGTGCCTCGATCTCGAGGCGGTCGGAGATCTGTGCCACGTCCACCCGCTCACTCTGGCAGAAAACTGGAACACGTTCTATATTTCGACAAGGTCAATAACCGAAAACCCAGGAGAGCGATGCGTTTCACCTACGCCGAGGCGATGACCGATGCCCACTTCTATGCGCCCCTGGCACAGGCCGCCGAGGCAGCCGGCTACACCTCGATGACGGTTGCGGACTCCCTGATCTACCCCGAGGAGTCCGACTCGACCTACCCCTATACCGACACCGGCGACCGGGAGTTCCTCGAGGGCAAGGAGTTCATCGAGACGATGATCCTCTGCACCCACCTCGCAGCTGCGACCAGCACGTTGCGGTTCACGCCGTTCGTGCTCAAGCTTCCGGTGCGCCCTCCGGTGCTGGTCGCCAAGCAGGTCAGCTCGGTCGCTTACCTGAGCAACAACCGCCTGGGGCTCGGGGTCGGGCTGTCGCCCTGGCCCGAGGACTTCCAGGCTCTCGGTGTCCCGTGGGAGAAGCGCGGCAAGCGGATGGACGAGTGCATGGACATCCTGCGTGGCCTGACCTCGGGAGAGTTCTTCGGCTACGACGGGGACTTCTACCAGTTCCCGCCGATGAAGCAGAGTCCTGCGCCCACCGAGAAGGTGCCGCTGCTGGTGGGGGGCCACGCGGACGCCGCGCTTCGCCGCGCCGTACTCAAGGGAGACGGGTGGATGCACGCCGGCGGTGACGGCGACGAGCTCGACCGGCTGCTCGCGCGGCTGGCGGAGATCCGCAAGGCCGAGGGCGACACTCGCGACGACTTCGAGGTGCACGTGATCTCCTACGACGCCTACGACCTGGATGGGATCAAGCGTCTCGAGGACAAGGGCGTGACCGACTGCATCGTCGGGTTCCGCATCCCCTACATCAAGGGACCGGACACCGAGCCGCTGGAGACGAAGATCGAGCACCTGGACAAGTACGCCGAGTCGATCATCAGCAAGGTTGCCCTGTGAGTGAGCCTGTGAGTGAGCCTGTGAGTGAGGACTACACCCGGGCATTCCGCGAGGCCGTGGCCGAGGCCGAGAAACTGGTCGCCAACCCGCCGTTCGAGGTCTCGGAGCAGGACCTCGCCGAGGGCTTCGACTACCTCGCGGGCAGCATCCGCTCCTCGCTGCAGATGGCCTTCGACTACGACCTCGAGCATCCCGTCCTGATCAACCCGACGCACCAGTACGCCCGTCAGGGTCTCGACAACCCCGACGCGGTCTACTTCAACGCCTATCTGGCGGCAGAGGGGTCCTACGCGGTCTCCGGTGTCCGCGGCACCACCGCCGACCTTTCCTTCCAGGTGATGGACGGGACCTACTCGTCCGAGGGCGCGCCCGGAACAGTCGCCGCGTTCGACGACCGCGAGCTCGACATCGCCGACGACGGCTCCTTCGAGTGGCGCTTCGGACCGGAGCTGGGGCTCGCGAAGGGCTCCACGCTGATCGTTCGCGAGGTGTACGACGACTGGAACGCCGAGGACCGGGGTCAGCTCCGGATCCAGCGACTCGACACTGCCGGGAAGCCGCGTGCGGCTCTGACGCCCGAACGCGTCGCCAAGAGGTACGGCGTGGCCGCGAAGATGCTCGTCGGGCGGATCAACACCTGGTTCGCGTTTCCGGAGTGGTTCACCTACAAGGAGCCGGTGAACACCCTCACCGTGCCGAGGTCGACGCCGGGCGGTCTGGCCTCGCAGTTCTCCTCGATCGGCCACTACGACCTCGCCCCGGCCGATGATCAGGATCAGGCGATGATCGTCACCGTGCCGGTGTCCGAGTGCGCCTACCAGGCGATCCAGATCGGCTCGCGGTGGTACATCTCCACCGACTACGAGCACCACCAGACCTCGCTGACCAGGTCCCAGTCGCACGCCGATCCCGACGGCAAGCTCCGCTACGTGGTCAGCGAGCGCAACCCCGGCATCGCCAACTGGATCGAGACCTGCGGCCATCCTCAGGGCGTGATGATGCTCCGCTGGCAGCGACTCTCGCGTTCGCTGGACGCCGCCGACGGCCCGACCGTCGAGGTCGTGCCGTTCGAATCGCTTGCCGGGCGACTCCCCCACTTCGCGGAGAACCAGATCTCCGCGGACGACTACACCGCCCGCATCACCGACCGCCAAGTCGGCATCGCCCGAAGGATGATCTCGTGAGCACGCCGACCGGGCACTTTCGGTTGGCTGGAGTCCGCCGAGCGGGCACTTCTGGTTGCTCGTGGCCACCATTTCTGCCCGGTCGGCGTCGTACAGCCAACCAACAATGCCCTCTCGGCGAATTGAAAGGGACCTGACGTGACCGAAGAACCACAGCTCCTCAAGGACAAGGTCGTGGTGCTCTCGGGCGTCGGGCCGGGGCTCGGTCGCTCGCTGGGCGAGGAGGCGGCCAAGCTCGGCGCGGACCTGGTGCTGGTCTCGCGCACGCAGAAGCGGCTGGACAAGATGGCCGAGGTGGTTCGATCGCACGGGCGCCGGGCGCTCGTCGTACCGACCGACATCAACGACGAGGACGCGTGCCAGCGGCTGGTCGACGCCACCATGGAGGAGTACGGCCGCGTCGACTGTCTCCTGAACAACGCCTTCACGATCCCGCCGATGGAGCCGCTGACCACGATCAAGCACGACGCGCTGCGCAACTCACTGGAGACCAACGCGTTCGCACCGCTGCGACTCTCGTCGCTCTTCGCCGACGCGCTGGCCGAGACACCCGACAAGCCGGGGGGCTCGATCATCATGGTCAACTCCGCGGTGCTGCGGCAGTCACAGCCCGAGTTCGCCGGCTACAAGCTGACCAAAGGCACGCTGGTGCACATCGCGTCGTCGCTGGCGACCGAGCTCGGCCCACGCGGCATCCGGGTGAACACCGTGGCGCCGAGCTGGATCTACGAGGACGTCAACAAGGCCTACTTCGACTGGATGGCCGAGGAGCGCGGGGTCACCCACGACGACATCTACCGCGAGACCGCCGACCTGACCGACCTGAAGCGGCTCGCGACGCCAGAAGAGGTCGCGCGGGCCACCCTGTTCCTCGCCTCCGACCTGGCGTCCGCGATCAGCGGGATCACCCTCGACGTGAGCTGTGGTGAGTTCCATGGCTACTAGGACAAGAGACGACCTCGGGTCGTACGACGACATCGCCGCGGCCGCCGTACGCACGACTGGCCTGGAGGACTTCGGCGGCACCGAGCACGAAGAGGGCCTGCGCCTGCTCTGCGAGGACCTGACGAAGAACGGGGGGCTGACGCCCGAGGGCAACTACATGCAGCGCACCTTCATCAAGAGCGCGCTCGTGGGCCGGTTGCTCTCGGAGCACGGCTTCAAGGAGCACCCGTCGTACGCCGAGGTGCCGATCGAGCGACCGATCTTCGTCTGCGGCCTGCCACGCACCGGCACCACCGCACTGCACCGCCTGCTCAATGCCGACCCGGCCCACCAGGGGCTGGAGCTGTGGCTGACCGAGGTACCGCAGCCGCGGCCTCCCCGCGAGACCTGGGCGGAGAACCCGATCTACGGCGCACTGAACTCCGCGTTCTCCGAGCACCACATTGACAACCCCGAGTTCATGGGGATCCACTTCATGGATGCCTCGAGCGTGGAGGAGTGCTGGCGGATCCTGCGCCAGACCGGCAAGTCGATCGGGTACGAGTCGCTCGCCTATGTCCCGGAGTACTCCGCGTGGCTGGAGAAGCAGGACTGGACCGACGCCTACGAGCGGCACAGGGCCAACCTGCAGCTGATCGGGCTGAACGACCCCGAGAAGCGGTGGGTGCTGAAGAACCCGTCCCACCTCGTCGGGCTCGACGCGATCATGTCCGTCTACCCGGACGCTTTGATCGTGCAGACCCATCGCGACCCCGTCGTGGCGATCGCGTCGGCGTGCTCGCTGTCGGCCGAGGCCACCAAGGGCTGGTCGACCGCGTTCGTCGGCGAGGCGATCGGGCGCACCCAGCTCGACATGCTGAGCAAGGCGGCGAAGCGGTTCGAACGCGAGCGGGCGGCGTACTCCCCGGAGCAGTTCATCGACATCGACTACCGCGAGTTCGTCACCGACCCGGTGGCGACGACCAAGGGCATCTACGAGACCTTCGGCCTGGAGTGGACGTCGGCCGTCGACGAGGCGGTCACCGAGCTCGACGCCGAGTCACGCCAAGGCGGTCGCCGCCCCAAGCACTCCTACGACCTCGCCGACTACGGGCTCACCGAGGAACGGGTGCGGGCTGCGTTCTGACCCCCGGGCCGGATAGTCCGAGGCCGAAAGCACCGTTTCTGGCGCCGCAATGGTGCTTTGAGCCTCGGACTATCGAAATTTGGCCTCAGAACGGGTAGGTCGGCGGCTCGGATCGGGCGGTGATCCAGCGGGTCTCGGTGAAGGCGTCGATGTTGGCCGGCGCGCCACCGAAGCGGGAGCCGGTACCGGACGAGCCCACACCGCCGAACGGGGCGTTGGCCTCGTCGTTGACCGTCTGGTCGTTGATGTGCACGATCCCGGTCGGGATCCGGTCGGCGAGGGCGAGGCCGCGCATCACGTCCGAGGTGATGATGCCGAGCGAGAGGCCGTAGTCGCTTGCCCCCGCGAGCTCGACGGCCTCGTCGTCGCTGCTGACGCGGGTCACCGGGGCAACGGGTCCGAAGATCTCGTCGGTGAAGGCGGGGTGCTGCGCCGTGACCTCCGAGAGCACGGTTGGGCGGTAGAACAGCCCGTCGTACGACGCACCGGCGGCCGCCTTCGCCCCTGCATCCGTGGTCGCTGTGACCAGCCCGTGGATCTTGTCGCGCTGACCCTCGTCGATGACCGGACCAAGGGCCACCTCGTCGGTCGCCGGGTTGCCGACGGGCAGGTGCGACGCCTTGTCGGCCAGGGCTTCCACGAAGTCGTCGTAGATCCGCTCATGCACGAGATGGCGCCCGGTCGTCATGCAGATCTGGCCCTGGTGGAAGAAGGAGCCCCACGCCGCAAGGTTGACCGCCTTCTCGACATCGGCGTCGTCGAGCACCAGCATCGCGGAGTTGCCACCGAGCTCGAGGTGAGCGCGCTTGAGGTGACGTCCCGCCAGCTCGCCGACGGCACGTCCCACTGATGTGGACCCGGTGAACGAGATGACCCGGACGTGCGGGTCGGCCACGATGGCCTCACCGACGTCGCCGCCGCCCGGCACCAGCTGGAGTACGCCGGCAGGCAGGCCCGCTTCCTCGAAGACACGGACGATGTTCACGCCCCCTGTCACAACCGTCCGAGGGTCCGGCTTGAGCAGCACCGCGTTGCCCAGCCCCAGGGCCGGGGCGACCGAACGGATGCTGAGGATCAGTGGCACGTTGAACGGGGAGATGACACCGACCACCCCAACCGGGATCCGCTTGGCCATCGAGAGCCGGGGCTGCTCACTGGGGATCAGCTCCCCCAGGGAGGCACCCGGCAGTGCCGCTGCGGCGTAGCACTCCTCGGCAGCGACGTGCAGCGCGAAGCCCGCCATGCCAGGCACGGCACCGACCTCGCGGACGTTCCACTGGGCCAGCTCGTCGCCGTGCTCGGTGAACAGGTCGCCTGCCTTGCGGAGTACGGCGGCCCGCTGCGTGTGCGGCAGAGCGGCCCACCCTGACTGGGCCTCGGCAGCCGAGGAGGCTGCGGCGGCGACATCGTCGACGCCTGCCCGCCCGGTGCGCCCGAGCTCCTGCCCTGTCGCCGGCTCGACAATGGGGGCGTCCCCAGCGGAGCCTGCCCGCCAGCTCCCGGCTACGAAGATGTTCCCGGCCCAGTCGGCCCCGTCCAGAAGCGTCGAAGTGCTCATGCCCGCAGCCTAGACACGTGCCGCGCGCGGCGGGCGCGCGCAATTCCGGCCAGCGGAACGCTAGGTCCTCCTCGAAGGGCGGCTCGGCACGGACCCACCGCGGCCCGTCTAGATCAGGTACGACGCAAACAGCCTCGGTTTCCCAATCCGGAGCACACTTGAGGAGTGCCCGGGCCCCCGGCACCTCCGATTCGCCTGACGGGGGCGCCAGGCCCTCCCCCGACCGACACCCCCGTCAGGTCTGGGAGCTGGAGCGCTCAGACACCTTGGCGCCGACGTACGACGATGCGGGCTCCGTGCCGCGGGACGCTCGTGATGTTGCGGACCTTGGGGACCTCGTTCGTGCCGGGTGGCAGCTCGACGTCGTAGGTGCTCAGCACCTCCCGGAGCACGGCCACCCCCTCCATCAGCGAGAACCCGGCGCCGATGCAACGGCGTACGCCGCCACCGAACGGGATCCAGGTGTTGATCGCGACCTCGCCGTCGAGGAACCGCTCGGGACGGAACCGGGCGTGGTCGGGATGGCTCTCCTCGGACTCGTGGGCCAGGATGATCGACGCCGCGACGTTGGCGCCGCGCGGCAGGTCGATGCCACCGACCGTGGCCGGGGCCATCAGGTGGCGCACCACCATCGGGATCACCGGGTGCAGTCGCATCGACTCCTTGAGCACGGCCTCGAGGTACTCCGTGTCACCCGTCGAAGCCGCGTCGCGCGCCTTCTTCTCCTGGGCGGGGTCATTGCCGAGCTCGTGCAGTGTCCACGCCAGCGCGGTCGCCGTCGTCTCGTGGCCGGCGAGCAGCAGGGTGACCAGCTGGTCGCGCAGCTCCTCGTCGGTCAGTCCCTCAGCGCCCGCGCCGGAGGCGCCATCGGACGGAGTGTCACGCACCTGCAGCAGCTTTGAGAGTACGTCGGGCCGCTCGGCCAGGTCGGTGGCCTCGCGCCGCTCGCCGATCACGCGGAACATCACCCGGTCGAGCTCGACCTGGTTCTCGATCGTGCGCCGCCACGGGCCGTACTTCTGCAGGCGAGGGAAACCCCAGCCCAGGAACACGAGAGGCGGGATGTTCACCGTCTTGTTCACCAGCGGCCGCAGCTCGGCCAACCTGGCCTCGTCGGTGACACCGAAGACGACCTGCAGGATGACCTCGAGGGTCAGCGCGTTCATCCGCTCCAGCGATGCGAACGCCTCGCCCTCGTGCCAGCGGCCGACCTCGGTCTTCGCCAGCCCGGTCACCATGTCCTCGTAGCCGCGCAGGGCATGGCCGTTGAACGCGGGCATCAGCAGCTTGCGGGCCCGCTTGTGCTGGCTGGAGTCGACGAGCAGAAGCGAGTGCTCGCCCATCACCGGACCGAGGATCGCGTTGCCCTTTCCGGCATGGAAGAGCTCGGGGTCGCCGGCGAAGATCTCCTTGACGTGCTCGGGCCGGTTGAACACCACGAGGTGTCGACCCTCGGGAAGGATCTTGATCGAGAAGACGTCGCCGTACCGCCGCTTCAGTGCCGGGATGAAGTGGTGCCGGAACCGCAGCAGCCCGATGCTCTGCAGCAGGCCGGGCAGCTTCGGACCTGGCGGGAGCTTCCCGGTATCCACCGCGGGGGCGTCCTCGAGAGGCACGGGCCGCATCTTCGCGAAGCGTCGCTCGGTCACGGTCTCGGTTCGCATACGCAGAGTATGCCGCCGATCCGACGACGCTGCGAGGCGCCGCCCAACTGGTGACCCCGAGCCGGGTGGTCCGGTCAGCCGCCCAGCAGCTGGCCCGCCTTCACCAGGGTCTGCCACAGCCCGTAGGCCAGCGGGATCGCCACGATCAGCCACGCCAGTGCAACCAGCAGAGGGCTGGTCGACTGGGTGTCCGCGGCGCGTGTCGTCTCGTCGCTCATCTCAGTTGCTCCTTCCGGCCACGACTGCCCGGTCTTCGTCGGCCCACTGCTCGGCCTGCTTCACCGCGTCGTCGTCATAGTGCTTCTCGTCGACGGGCCGGATCATCAGGTTGGACACGAACCCGACCACGAGCAGCACCGTCATGGTGATCAGCGCCGGGTAGTAGTCGTCGGCGACCAGGCTCCCCGGCTCACCAGCGGCGTCGAGGATGCCGTTGACGATGAGAGGCCCGACGACACCGGCAGCCGCCCAGGCCGTCAGCAGGCGTCCGTGGATCGCGCCGACCTCCAGGGTCCCGAACTGGTCCTTGAGGTAGGCCGGGACGGTGGCGAAGCCGCCGCCGTAGTAGCTGATGATGACGCACGCGATGACCACGAAGATCGCAGTGGACTGCGAGCCGACCAACGCAAGCAGGACGTAGAGCGCAGCTCCGACCCCGAGGTACATCATGTACGTCGCTCGGCGACCGATGACGTCGGAGAGGCTGGACCACACAAACCGTCCCGCCATGTTGGCCAGGCTGAGCATGCCGACGAAGCCGGCGGCCTCGGCCGCGGTGACCGTCGAGTCCCCGCTGCCGTTGCGGAAGAAGTCCTGGATCATCGGCGCAGCCTGCTCGAGGATGCCGATGCCCGCGGTGACGTTGCAGAACAGCACGATCCAGAGGAAGGCGAACTGCGGGGTGCGGATCGCCTGTGCCGCCGTGACGAGTGCGCCGTTGCGACCCGGCTGCGGGACCACGGTGTCGTCCTCGCCGTGCCCGGGCGGCACCCGCACGAGCGCGGCGCCGATCATCATGAAGAGGAGGTAGACGATGCCGAGGGTGACGAACGTGCTGCTCAGCGCCGAGGCGCTGGCGACGGACGACGTGTCGGTCGGGTCGAACCCGGAGTCGAAGATGCTCATCAGCTTGGTGGAGAGCGGCGAGGCGATCAGCGCGCCACCACCGAAGCCCATGATGGCCATGCCGGTGGCCAGGCCCGGGCGGTCGGGGAACCACTTGATCAGCGTCGAGACGGGCGAGATGTAGCCGATGCCCAGCCCGATGCCGCCGAGCACGCCGTACCCGAGATAGAGGACCGGCAGGCTGCCCATCGCGATGCCGAGCGAGCCGATCATGAACCCGAAGCCCCAGCAGAGCGCGGCCGTGAACATCGCCTTGCGCGGGCCGACTCGCTCGACCCAGGTGCCGAGCACGGCCGCGGAAAGGCCGAGCATCACGATGGCGATCGAGAAGATCCACGCAACGGCGGTCTGGGAGGAGTCGAAGCGTTCCACGAGCGAGGTCTTGAACACCGAGAACGCGTAGACCTGACCGATGGACAGATGGACGCACAGGGCGGCTGGTGGAATCAGCCATTTGCTGTAGCCGGGCCTGGCGATCGTGCTGCTCTTGTCGAGCAAGGACATGGGAGCCTCCGGAGTTGTGACTGGGGTCACTTACCCGGGCATCCGGTAGTCAAAACCTGTACGACTTCGGTCCGCTCAGTCGATGAGACCGGCTTGCCGGGCGAGCGCCGATGCCTCCGTGCGGCTGCCAGCACCGAGCTTGGCCATCACGTTGGAGACGTGCACGCTCACCGTCTTGGCCGAGATGAACAGCTGCTTGCCGATCTCGCCGTTGCTGCGACCCGCGCCCACCAGCGCGAGGATCTCGCGTTCGCGCGGCGTGAGCAGTCCCGCGTCAGCTGCGGCGGGACGCGACGCCGAACCGAGCTCCTCGAGCAGCGGCGCGGCACGCAGACGCTGCGCCACGACACGGGCGGCCGCAGCCTCTTCCTGACCGGCCTCGGTGTCGCCCGCGGCACGGAGGACGAGCGCGAGCCGGGTGCGGGCGCGGGCCTCCTCGTAGGGATGACCCAGCTCTGAGAACAGCTCCGCGGTCTCGCGCCACCGTCCGACGAGGTCGGCGAGGTCGACGCGGCCACCGAGCAGCCACTCGAGCCGCAGCTGTTCCGCGCGCAGTCGAGCCTCCCAGGCACGTCCCTCGATCGCGAACGGCCGCTCGTCCTCCGCGCGGACCGCCAACACGCCCTCGGCATCGGCGACGAGCCGCCCGGCGGTGGCTCGTACGTCGTCGCGGGTGGCGGTCGAGGTGCGAGGAGCCTCATCGGCCAGCGCGGCCAGGGCGAGGGTCGCAAGCCGCATCCGCGCGCCGAAGTGATCCCCCCACAGCGGGCCGAGGACACGGCAGATGTCGTCGTACGTCGCCACGGCGGCTGCTGCCCCGTCGCGCATGGACTGGAGCTCGATGGCCCCGGCGCCGCCAACGACCGCGATCATGCCCTCGCGGTGCCAGCGCTCGCGCAGGGCCGGGAACATCGACAGCGCCGACAACTCGCCGCGACCGGCCGCGACCGCGAGCACCACCGAGTCGAGCATCGCGTGGGGGGTGGGCGGGGGGTCCTCGTCGCGATGGGAGGCGATGGCGAGCGCCTCGTCCCACTCGCCGCGCATGTAGGCCATCACTGCGCCCAGCATCCGTCCGGCAATGCCCTGGATGGTCCACGGCCGGCCGATCTCCTTGGCCAGCCGGGCTCCCTCGAGGTAGTTCGCCTGGGCCGCGGCCAGGTCGCCGTAGTCGTACTCGAGCCCGCCGCTCCGGGTGAACCCGCGCAGCTCACTGACCACATCGCCGCGTGCCTGGGCCTCGGCGATGATCCGCTTGAGCTCCACCCGGCTCGCTTCGCCGAGGTCGAGGTGCTGGCTGAGCCAGGTCAGGGTCACGCTGACGTCGGCTGCCAGGCGGGGAAGCTCCAGGAGGTCTGCCAGCTCGATGGCCTCGTCGGCCGTGCGTCGCGCGTCGTCGAAGCGACCGTCCCAGATCAGCGCCTGCGCGTGCATGGACAGGATCCGCGCACGCAGGTGGGTGGGCTCGGGCCCGACGAGCTCGAGTGCCTCGCCACTCGCCAGGCTGGGTTGCGCGTCGGTCTCGGTCGAGCGCAGCGCCTCCACGCGCGCCAGCAGGAGGCGCGCACGCGACAGTGCCGGCGCGTCGGCGGGCAGCCGGGACAGGTGGGAGTCGATCAGGGCCAGGGCCGTCTCGGGGCGACCCGAGCTGCAGAGCGCGTCCACGGTGCGAGCCACGAGCTCGGCCTCGTCGGGCGGCTCGGCGAGGTGCGACGCCGCGCGACCGTAGATCTCCAGCGCTTTCGTGTAGTGCCGCGCCGCCTCGTCCGGTCCACCGGTTGCCAGCGCCTGGTCCCCGGCCTCGACGCTTGCCTGAAGGGCAGTGGGCAGGTCGTGCGAGGCGAGTGCGTGTCGTGCGAGGTTGGCCGACTGGCGACTGCCGTGGAGCTCGCGCACCGCCTCGGCGTACGCCGTGTGCAGGCGCATGCGTTCGCCGGGCAGCAGGTCGTCGTAGACCGCCTCGCCCAGCAGCGCGTGGCGGAAGGCGTACTCCGAGTCGCCTGTCCGGACGAGCACGTTGGCGTCGATGGCGTTGCGCAGCGCGATCTCGAGCTGGTCCTCGGTCACCGGCGCGACCCGGGCGAGCAGGTCATGGGGCACCCGCTGGCCGGCGGCAGACGCAACCCGGACCACGTCGCGCGAGGACTCGTCGAGGCGGTCCAGCCGCACGAGCAACAGGTCGGCGAGGTCCTCGGGCAGGCTCCAGCCGCCACCCAGGAAGGCGCCGACGAGCTCCTCGACGTAGAAGGCGTTGCCCTGCGAGCGCTGCACGATCCGCTCGATGTCGTCGTCGTACTTCTCGCCGACGGGTTCGCCGGGACGGCCGATGATCTGTTCGACCATGCCGCGGACGGCACCCGCCGGAAGCGGGTCTAGCTGGACGCGCTCGACACCCGGGAGGCGGACCCACTCCGCGACCTGTTTGCGCAGCGGGTGACGTCGGTGCATCTCGTCGGAGCGGAAGCTCACCACGACCAGGCAGCGGCCCTGGATGCGGCGTGAGAGCAGGAAGCTGATCAGGTCACGGGTGCTGGCATCGGCCCAGTGGGCGTCCTCGATGACGAGCACGAGGGGACCGAGGGCGGCAAGGTCCTCGACGAGGGCGTAGATCGCCTCGAAGACCTCGGCCCGGTCGAGGCCCTCGGAAGGTTCGTCCGCCGGCGCGCGATGGCGCAGCCTGGCGAGTCCGGGGTGGAGCTCGTTCTCGACGAGCTCGGGGGCAACCTCACCGACCTGACCGAGCATCTCGGCGAACGGAAGGTAGGGCATGGAGGTCTCGCCGAAGTCGAGACAGTGGCCGACCAGTGCGCGCCACCCGTCCTGGGTGAGCCGGTCGAGCGTCTCGGTCAGGAGACGGGTCTTGCCGACTCCCGCATCACCGGAGAGGAGGACCATCCGGGTCTGGTCGGATGCAGTAGCCGTGCGGAACAGGACCTCCAGCTCGACATCACGTCCGACGAGGCTGTCGGTCCTGCTCCGGTCAATCCGCACATCGGTCATCATTCCGCATGGTGCGTCGCGCGGCGCCACCAACGGCGTCCGGCGCGTGCGGCGATGTCCTCACGACTGGGACGGCTCAAGGCGTCCCTGCGGTTCTTCATTTCCTCGAACATGTAGTCCTCGTTGAGGGGGCTGTACATGGTGCTCATCTCCTTGACTGGATCGATGACTCGATTCCAGTGCTAAGGCGGCCACGGGACATCGGCCTATGCCTTAGACGGAGACGCAAGGTGCCTCAGATCTGCGCCAGTGGCCGGATTGAGACCACGTCATGGACCGGTACGGGACTGAGGCGCTCGAGGGCGCAGGTGAGCTGCGCCTCCCCCTGGGTGCGCCGGCTCACGGTCACCGCCCACTCGGAGGTCTCCGCGCCGGACCGGAGCTCGAAGACGCTCGTCCAGCCCTGCCGGCGCACCAGGCGTACGGCGTCGAGGCGGTCCTCCTCGAGGTGGCGGCGCAGCGCGATCTCGGCGTACTGCACGTGCATCGGGTACGACGAGCGGCCCCGCAGCCTCCCGATGTCCACCCGGCCCGCCTCGTGGAGCCAGGCCACCTGACTGGCCGAACCGGGGTCCATCCGCCCGTAGTAGAGCCCCTCGGGGAGCACCACCATGTTGGCGGCGAACCGGTCGCCGCCCATGTGGGAGATCTCCCAGGTCTCGTCGGGGTGCGAGGCCGTCAGTGCGGCCGCGACCGGACGCCCCCGCTCCGCGCAGCACGCGTCGTGGCGGCCGTGGGTGCACACCCCGTAGATCGGTCCGTCGAAGGGCGCCCACCCAGGAACCTCACCGCGCGCCACCGCGTCGAGATCGAGACCGGTCAGCTCCTCGGGATCCTCGAAGGTCGAGGTGAGCAGCAACCGGCGTGCGGGGAAGCAGAGGAAGAGGCTGAACGCGCCTCCCCGGTGGGCCCGGTGGTGGCGGCGAGCCATCAGCACCTTGATGTTCTTGTGCGTGGCCAGGTGCGCCTTCACGGAGTCGGGCAGGCGGCTGTCGCGCGGCGCGCTGGCGCCCCACGGCCCGTGGTGCTCGACGAGCAGGAACGCGGTGACGTGGGTCGCCGTACCGGCGAGGTCGTCCAGGCGGTGCTCGGACGCGCCTGAGCAACGGAAGTCGGCGCCGCCGGGCGAGCTCAGCGGACGACCTCGAGCAGACCCTCACGGATCAGCCGTCGGCAGAGGACGAGCCCGGACTCAGTGTCGAGTCCAAGGTCGTCGGGAGTGAACGCCTCGAGAGTCCGGACGCGCTCGACCGCTTCGGTGATGCGCCCCGGCACCGTCATCCGGCGGTCACCGAGGAGCAGCTGCAGCCGGTCACCGTCTGGCCGCAGGACGCACGGCTTGCCGGGGCGGCGGCGAAGGGTGGTGTGGCCCGTGAGGGCGTCGAGGTCCATCCGGTCGACCAGGGAGCCGCGCAGGTGCGCGTTGCGCTTCTCCAGGAAGGTGCGGGTCTGGTCGTCGGCGATGCGGCTCGCGTCGGTGCCGGCCAGTGCGTCGGCCAGGGAGCGGATCCGCTCACCGAGGCCCTCGACCAGGAGGTCGGGATCGTCCAGGTAGCCGGCCGGCAGGTGGGCGTCGGCCTCGGTGCCGAGGGACTCCATCGCCTGGCCCACGGCGCGATCGAGGAGGGTGCGCCACGTGACCTGGTTGATGCCGATGGTCACGTGCAGCGAGACGGTGGCCTGGGCGCGGGCCGCGTGCGACGTGCCGGTCGGCAGGTACATGCTCAGCCCCGGCTCGAGCATGATCTCGCGCGGCTCGCCTTCCTCACCCGGAGCGGGGTGCACTTCCCACAGCTTCGCGCCGTGGGTCTGGAACACGAAGACGTCGTGGCTGTCGCTGTGCACCGCGAAGCCCTGCGATCCGGGCGGCGTCAGGTAGGCGTTCGCCTGGCAGGGGTGCCCCAGCGCGAGCTCGAGCTCGGCGATCAGGCGGCTCAGCGGCGGCCAGTACCGGTGCAGCCCCTGGAGTACGACGGTGGCCCCGCCCTCGAACAGGTCGATCACCTTGCGCGCGTCGACCAGACCGGTCAGGGCCTGACCGGCCAGGGTGGCGCCGCTCCGGGTGTAGCGCGACTGCGGCAGCACCGAACCGTCCTGGGCCAGGCGGACGGCGGGTGTGCGGATCGCCGTGGACGTCAGCAGCTCATCCACGTCGTCGAACGAGAGCAGCCCGACCAGGTCGGTGGGGTCGGTCTCGTGCAGGTGAACGTGGGACGCCCAGACCTTCTCGACGAAGTTCTGGGCGTCCCCGCTCAGCAGCTCGAGGGCATCGGTCACCCGTCGCTCGCGTCTCCGTCGGTGCTGTCGGTCGAGTCGCCGTCGGTCCCGTCGGCGTCGGAGGAGTCACCGTCGACGCTGTCCGTCGAGTCGCCGTCGCCGCCGTCCGTCCCGTCTGCGTCGCCGCCGTCGGTCCCGTCGGTTCCGTCACCGTCGGTGCCGTCGGCGTCGCCTCCGGGCACGGCGTCGTCTCCGCCGGACGTGGTGTCCAGCTCGTCGTCGCCCAACGGCTCGTCAGTGGGAGTGGTCATCTGGTGCCTCCTCATAGTGGTCCGGCGCACCGTCGCGCCGTACGCCTGTGGTTCCCGATCCTGCCGAATCGAATCCGCGGGCACCACTGCGGGGTTCCAGCTGGCGTCGGCGGGGGGTGCCGGTTTCCCCGGACGTCCGGGGAAACCGGACCCGGGCAGGTGAAGCATCCCCCGCCAGCGTCAAGAGTCACCCGCCCACCCTGACCGAATCGTCCGGTCAGAGCTTCTCGGCCTCGGCGCGCTCCACCAGGGCAGCCGCGTACTCCTCGTTCTCCTCGCGGATGCGTGACAGGAAGCTCTTGGTGCGCTCGTGCTGGGGATTGTTGATCACCTCGCGGGGGATGCCCTGCTCGACGACCACGCCACTGTCCATGAACACGACCCGGTCGGCCACCTCACGGGCGAAGCCCATCTCGTGGGTGACCACGATCATCGTCATGCCGCCCTGGGCGAGCTCGCGCATCACCGAGAGCACCTCGCCGACCAGCTCGGGGTCGAGCGCCGACGTGGGCTCGTCGAACAGCATCAGCTTGGGTTCCATGGCCAGCGCACGGGCGATCGCGACCCGTTGCTGCTGGCCGCCGGACAGCTGCCCGGGATAGCTGTCGCACCGGTCGCCGAGGCCGACCCGCTCGAGAAGCGCCTCGCCGCTCTTCCTCGCCTCGGCCCTGGGTACGCCGCCCACCTGCACTGGCGCCTCCATGATGTTCTCCAGGGCGGTCATGTGCGGGAACAGGTTGAAGCGCTGGAAGACCATCCCGATCTCGCGCCGTTGCGCTGCGATCCGCTTCTCGGAGAGCCGGTGCAGCTTGCCGTTCTTCTCCTCGTAGCCCGCGAGCTCGCCGTCCACCCAGATCCGTCCGCCCTGGATCACCTCGAGCTGGTTGATGCAGCGCAGGAACGTGGTCTTCCCGGAACCGGACGGGCCGAGCAGGCAGACGACCTCTCCGGCAGCCACGTCCATGTCGATGCCCTTGAGCACCTCGTTGCCGTAGAAGGACTTGTGCACGTTGACCGCGCTCACGAGAGGTGTGCCCGGGGCGGGTGTCGGGGACTGGGTCTCACTCATTTGCTGCCTCCGACCATCGAGAGCATCTTCGATCTCATGCCCTTGTCCCCGGAAGCCGACGTGCCGAACCCGCGACCGAAGTAGACCTCGAGGCGCGACTGGACCACCATCAGCACGCTGCAGATCAGCAGGTACCAGATCACTGCGGCCACGAGCACCGGGAAGGTCTGGTAGGTCCGTGAACCGATCGAGGAGAGCTGGAAGAACAGCTCGTTGCTGACCGGGATGGCGATCAGCAGTGAGGTGTCCTTGACCATGGCGATGGTCTCGTTGCCCGTGGGAGGCACGATCACGCGCATGGCCTGCGGCAGCACGACGCGGCGCATCGCCTTGCCGTTGCTCATGCCCAGGGCACAGGCGGCCTCGCGTTGACCGTCGTCGACGGAGAGGATGCCCGCTCGCGCGATCTCGGCCATGTACGCCGCCTCCGAGAGCCCGAGGCCGATGACGCCGCCGATGATCCCGGTGAAGATCTGGTTGGCGTCGAGCGAGAACAGCGTCAGGTCACCGTTGAGCCCCAGCAGGTCCATGATCTGGGTCCCGAACGGGAACCCGAATCCGAGGCCCTTGGGTTGGGGAAAGAGCACCCCGAGGGCGCCCATGATCGTCAGCAGCACGAGCCGGGGCACGGCCCGGAAGAACCACGTGAACGCCCACGCGACTCCCGACAGCACCGGGTTGCTCGAGAGCCGCATCACCGCCACCAGGATCCCGAGGGTGACGCCGATGACCATCGACCCCGCGGTGCCCAGCAGGGTGCCCATCACCAGACCGCGGAGCACCGGGGACTGGACCATCGCCTCCCAGACGAAGGACCAGTTGAAGGCCGGGTTGGTCAACAACATGTGCACGAACATCGCGACGAGAACGGCGATGATCGCAATCACCACCCACCGACCCGGGTGGCGCACCGGGACGGCGTCGATCATCCCCGGACGGTCGTCCCTCTCCGCCGGGGCGGCCACTGGCGGCGTACTCATGTCACAGCGTCGGGTTCACGGCGAAGTCATCGATGGCGCCGGCCTCGACGCCCCAGCCCTTGAGCGCTTCCTCGTAGCCACCGTCGCTCTTCAGCGACTTCAGTGCGGCCACGATGGCGTCGCCCATGGCCTTGCCGTCCTTGGGGAGCACATAGCCGTAGGGGGCCGAGTCGTAGATGTCACCGAGCGGCTCGAGCTTGCCGTTGGACTTCTCGACCGCGTACGCAACCACCGGTGAGTCCGCGAGCATGACGTCGGCCTTACCGGAAACGACCGCGGCAGTGGCTGTGTCCTGGCCGTCGTAGATCAGCGGGTCGCGCATGGGGGTGCCGGCCTTCTTGCAAGCGGCGATCTTCGGCGGCAGGTCGGTCTCCTGCTGGGTCGTGGCCTTCTGCACAGCCACCGTCGCGTTGCACGGCTTCTGCGGATCGACCTTCTTCGGGTTGCCCGGAGCGCTTGCCCACTGGGTGCCGGCTCTGTAGTAGCTCACCATGGTCGCCTGCTGCAAACGCTCGGGGTTGATGCTGAAGCTGGACATGCCCATGTCGTACTTGCCGCCCTCGACACCGGTGATGATCGAGTCGAACTTCGCAGGAATAAGCTTGACCTTCAGGTCGAGCTTCTTCGCCACCGCGTTGAGCAGGTCCACGTCGAAGCCCTCGATCGTCTTGCCGTCAGCTGCCAGGAACTCGCTTGGTGGGTAGGTCGCATCGGTGCCGACCATCAGCGTGCCCTTGTCCTTGATCGCTTGGGGAACGAGGGCGGCGGCCTCCTTGTCGACGGAGGTCTTGACCTCACCGCCCTTCTTCTCACCTGTGTCGAGTGAGTCGGAGCCGCATCCTGCGAGCGTGATCGACGCCGCCAGGAACACGGCGAGTGCCCGGGAAATGTTGCGCAAGATATGTCCTTCCAGACCGTGGCGAAACGAGGGATTCCTCGCATACTGCCACCTCTCCCGTCGAGGACAACGGCGGGAGAGCGGCTGTGACGTGGTTGTGACTTGGTGCGACGGGCGTCAGCCTTCGTCGAAGGCCTCGACGACTGCCTTGTCGATGGTGTGCTTCGGGCCCTTGAACCAGTGCTTCGCCGAGACGTTCCACCAGATCGTCAGCACCAGCAGGGCGCCGATCGTGACGATCGGGGCGTAGTTCACGAACTTCCACTCGAACTCGTCCCGGAAGGGATTCGCCGCTGGAGTCGAGGGCATCATCAGGTAGAGCGAGACGATGACGATCTCGGCGACAGCGATGAGGTTCATCCACTTGTACTTCGCACCGTTGTTCCAGGATCCCACCTCGAACTTGTCCCCGTGCCGCCAGCGCAGCCAGATCGGGATGGCGAAGGCGAGGTAGAGGCCGATCACCGCGATCGACGTCACTGCGTAGAAGGCGAGCGGCACCGGGACCCCGTTGACCTTGAGCTCGATGAGCGCCGGCAGAGTGACGACTGCGGCGGAGACACCGACCAACATCACGGCGTTCGCCGGTACGCGCTTGGGCGTCAGCTTCTGCCAGGTCTTCGAGCCCGGCATCGCGCCGTCGCGACTGAACGCGAACGTCATCCGGGACGCCGAGGTCATGCACGAGGTGGCGCAGAAGAACTGTGCGGATGCGGAGATGAAGAGGACAAAGGTGGCCCAGTTGGTGCCGAGGGACTCCACGAAGATCCCGGCCACGCCACCGCCGGCCAATGCGTTGTCCGGTTGACCCTGCGCGTTGTCCGGGATCGCGAAGACCACGCACAGCAGGAGGATGTAGCCGCCGAGCACGGAGTAGAAGATGGAGCGCCAGATGCCCTTGGCGGCTGCCTTGGACGCCTCGGCGGTCTCCTCGGACAGGTGGGCGCACGCGTCGAAGCCAGTGATCGTGTACTGCGTCAGCAGGAAGCCGAACGGCACGATCGCGAACCAGAAGGCGAAGGTGGTGGTGGTGCCATCGCCGTACCCGGAGTTGTTGAACCGCTCCGTGAACACGTAGCTGAAGCTCTGGTGCTGGTCGGGGACGAAGATCAGGATCGCCACGATGACCGCGGCCCCCGCTACGTGCCACCACACGGAGACGTTGTTCATGATGGCCATCAGGTGGCTGCTGAAGATGTTGAGCACAGACGCCAGGGCCAGCACGACCACGAAGATCAGGAACACCCGGGTCAGCGTGAAGTCCGCGGCGTAGGACTCCGAGTAGGTGCTGATCGTGAGGTCGATGAACGTCGCGCAGCCGTAGGAGACACCGGCGGTCACGGCAACCAGACCGATCAGGTTGAGCCAGCCGGTGAAGAAGCCAGCCGCAGGCCCGCCGAGCTTAGAGGCCCACCAGTAGATGCCGCCCGATGTCGGGTACGCCGAGACGAGCTCGGACATGGTTAAGCCGATGATCAGGATGAAGACACCGAGGATCGGCCACGACCACGAGATCGAGATCGGACCACCGTTGTTGAAGCCCGCGCCGAAGTTCGTGAAGCACCCGGCGAGGATCGAGATGATCGAGAACGAGATGGCGAAGTTGGAGAACCCCGACCAACTGCGGTTGAGGTCCTGCGAGTAGCCGAGTCGTGCGAGGTGTTTCTCGTCTTCGGTGAGCTCGGGTTCTTCGGTAGTCGCCATGCCAGCCTCCTGGGAATGAACAGGGCCCGTTTCGAGCAAGGTAGTCCCGGGATCTCAACCTCGTCCATAGCCTAGATGTAAAAGGTTTGAGTCCAGACCATTGACACGCGTGACAGGAGGCTCGAAGACTGATTCGCGTGATCCCTGCACCTGACCCCGCGCTGCCTGAGGCGGTACTCCGCCCCGTTCGGGGTCACCACGCTTTCGAGGCGTGTGTGGAGCAGTTGGCCACGCTCATCCGCCTCGGGGTCTACCCGCGTGGCTCCGTGCTTCCCTCGGAGCGGGAACTTGCCGAACGTCTTGCAGTGTCCCGCGCCACCCTGCGCGAGGCCATGGCCGCGATGAGGCAGGCCGGACTGGTACAGACCACTAGAGGCCGTGGTGGCGGCACCGTGGTGACGATGCGCCCCGCTACGCCGTCGGCACGAGCAGCTTCCCGGCGTACACCCGCCCGGCGCGCCGCCTGGGTAGACACCCTCGACTTCCGGCGCATCGTCGAGCCGGGTGCGGCCGAACTCGCCGCGACCGTGCACCTCGGTGACAAGCAGCGCGATCGCCTGGAGTCCGCCCACGAAGCCGTCCACGCGGCCAGCGGTCCGGCCATGCACCGGCAGGCCGACTCCCGGTTCCACCTGACCATCGCCGCGCTGAGTGGGTCCTCGCTCCTGATGGAGGCGGTGACTGCGGTGCAGTCGACGATGCACGAGATGCTCAGCGCGATCCCGGTGCTCGAGGCGAACATCGCGCACTCCGACACCCAGCACGCCCGGATCGTCTCGGCGATCCTCGCCGGACGCGCGGACCGTTCCCACGAGGTGATGCAGCAGCACTGCGACGACACCGCGGCCCTGCTGCGAGGCCTCCTCGGATGACACCAGACGCAAGCGCTCGGAAGATCCACGACCACCACGGGAGAGCACGATGAGCACACCGAACGACCGTTACCTCACGCTGGACCGACTGCGCTCGATGATCGAGTCCGACGAGGTCGACACCGTCGTACTGGCCTTCACCGACATGCAGGGTCGCCTGCAGGGAAAGCGGCTGCACGGTCGATACTTCCTCGACGTCGCGCTGGACGCCGGCACCGAGGGCTGCAACTACCTGCTCGCCGTCGACATCGACATGAACACGGTCGAGGGCTACACCATCTCCTCGTGGGAGAAGGGCTACGGCGACATGGAGTTCGTCCCTGACTGGGACACCTTGCGCCTGCTGCCGCACCTCCCGGCCACCGCACTCGTGCAGTGCGACCTGGTCTGGCTCGACCACGCGCCGGTGCCGCAGTCACCACGCACGATCCTGAAGACTCAGCTCGAGAAGGTCGCCGCGATGGACATGGTGGCGCTGGCCGGGACGGAGCTCGAGTTCATCGCGTTCAACAACACCTTCGAGGACGCCCACGACCGTCGGTGGCGCGGCCTGACGCCCGTCAACCAGTACAACGTCGACTACTCGCTGATCGGCACCTCCCGGGTCGAGCCGCTGCTGCGGGACATCCGCAACCACATGTACGCCGCCGGCATGGACGTCGAGGGCGCCAAGGGCGAGTGCAACTTCGGCCAGCACGAGATCGGCTTCTTGTACGCCGAGGCACTCGTCACCGCCGACAACCACGCTGTCTACAAGACCGCCGCCAAGGAGATTGCCTCCCAGCACGGGAAGTCGCTCACGTTCATGGCGAAGTACGACGAGCGCGAGGGCAACTCCTGCCACATCCACCTGTCGCTCCGCGGCGCGGACGGAACGGTCGTCTTCGGCGAGGGCCACGAGCGCTCGCCGCTGTACGACCACTTCGTCGCCGGGGTCCTCGCGACCATGCAGGACTTCACGCTGCTCTATGCGCCGAACGTCAACTCCTACAAGCGATTCGCGTCCGCATCCTTCGCGCCGACCGCGGTCGCCTGGGGCACCGACAACCGCACCTGCGCGGTGCGTCTGGTCGGCCACGGTCCCTCCGGCCGGATGGAGAACCGGCTGCCTGGTGGTGACGTGAACCCCTATCTCGCGCTGGCGGCCATGCTCGCCGGTGGGCTGCACGGCATCGAGAACGAGCTCGACCTCGAGGACGAGCTGGTCGGCAACGCCTACGCCTCCGACAAGCCGCACGTCCCCCACACCCTGCGAGCAGCACGCGAGGCGTTCGCGTCGTCGGAGGTCGCGCGAGCGGCCCTGGGTGACGACGTTGTGGACCACTACGTCAACATGGCCGACGTCGAGCTCGCGGCCTTCGACGCCGCCGTCACCGACTGGGAGCTCGCCAGGACCTTCGAGAGGATGTGAACCTTGGTTTCGACTGGCTCAACCGGCGGAACTGCGGTCATCAGCCCCGTCACCGCCCAGCAGATCGCCGAGGTCGGCTCCGCCAGCGTGGAGGAGACGGATGCCGCGATCGCACGCGCCCATGAGGCCTTCCCCGCCTGGCGGGACGTGGCTCCGGGTGAGCGTGCCCGCCTGCTGCGCGCCTTCGCCGCCGTCATCGACGAGCACCTCGAGGAGCTCGCCCAGCTGGAAGTGGCCAACGCCGGCCACACGATCGGCAACGCCCGCTGGGAAGCGGGCAATGTCCGCGACTGCCTGAACTACTACTCGGCTGCGCCCGAGCGCCTGTTCGGCAAGCAGATCCCGGTTGCGGGCGGGGTCGACATCACCTTCCACGAACCCCTCGGGGTGGTCGGCATCATCGTGCCCTGGAACTTCCCGATGCCCATCGCTGGCTGGGGTTTCGCGCCCGCCATCGCCGCCGGCAACACGGTGGTGCTGAAGCCGGCCGAGATCACGCCGCTCACTGCCATCCGGATCGGTGAGCTCGCGATCGAGGCGGGACTGCCCGAGGGAGTGCTGACCGTCATCCCCGGCAAGGGATCGGTCGTCGGTGAGCGATTCGTGACGCACCCCGACGTACGCAAGGTCTGCTTCACCGGGTCGACCGAGGTCGGCAAGGGAATCATGCGTGGCTGCGCCGAGCAGGTGAAACGAGTGACGCTCGAGCTCGGCGGCAAGAGCGCCAACATCGTCTTCGCCGATGCCGACGTGGCCGCTGCTGCGGCGAGCGCGCCGTACGCCGTGTTCGACAACGCCGGCCAGGACTGCTGCGCCCGCTCGCGGATCCTCGTGGAGCGGTCGGCCTACGACGAGTTCGTCGGCCGGCTCCAGGAGTCGGTGCAGGCGCTGAAGGTGATCGACCCGGCCCAGGAGGACAGCGAGATGGGTCCGATGGTGTCGGCCGCGCAGCGCGACTCGGTGCAGCGCTACATCGACGGCGCCGACATCGCGTTCACCGGCTCACGGCCCGACGGCGACGGGTTCTGGCTGCCGCCGACGGTCGTCGAGTCGAAGAGCACGAGTGAGGCGGTGTGGCGCGAGGAGGTGTTCGGACCTGTCGTGGCGGTGATGCCGTTCCACGACGAGGAGGAGGCGATCGCGCTCGCCAACGACACCGAGTACGGGCTGTCGGGATCGATCTTCACCAACGACCTCGGCCGCGCACTGCGGGTCGCGCGTCGGGTGGAGTCGGGGAACCTCAGCGTGAACAGCCACTCGGCGGTGCGTTACTGGACCCCGTTCGGCGGCTACAAGCAGTCCGGCCTCGGCCGGGAGCTGGGACCCGACGCACCGAATGCGTTCACCGAGGAGAAGAACGTGTTCATCGCCGACGGTGGTTGAGGAGCCGAGAAGCCTTGCGTTGAGGAGTGAGCGCAGCGAACGTCTCGAAACTAGCGTCTCGAAACCACTGGATCAGGAAGGACTCACCATGGCAGGACGTCTGGACGGCAAGGTCGCGGTGGTCACCGGCGGGTGCTCGGGAATCGGGCTGGCATCGGTGAACCGATTCGTGGAGGAAGGCGCGCGGGTCGTCATCGGCGACATCGACGACCAGCGCGGGCACGAGCTGGTCGGCCAGCTCGGCGGCGAGGACATCGCGACGTACGTGCACGTCGACGTCACCAGCAAGGAGGAGGTCGACGCACTGTTCGCGAAGGCCAAGGACACCTGGGGCTCCGTCGACATCGCGTTCAACAACGCCGGCATCTCACCGCCCGAGGACGACTCCATCCTCGACACCGAGCTCGAGGCCTGGCGTCGCGTGCAGGAGGTGAACCTGACCAGCGTCTACCTGTGCTGCAAGGCGGTGCTGCCGTACATGCTCGAGCAGAAGTCGGGCTCGATCATCAACACCGCCTCGTTCGTCGCGGTGATGGGTGCGGCGACCAGCCAGATCTCCTACTCCGCCTCGAAGGGCGGCGTGCTCTCGATGAGCCGCGAGCTCGGTGTCCAGTTCGCCCGGGACGGCATCCGCGTCAACGCGCTGTGTCCCGGACCGGTGAACACTCCACTGCTCAAGGAGCTCTTCGCCAAGGACGCCGAGCGGGCCGCGCGACGCCTGGTGCACGTGCCGATGGGGCGCTTCGCGGAGCCGGAGGAGCTGGCCAACGCCGTCCTGTTCCTTGCCTCCGACGAGTCGAGCTTCATCACCGCGAGCACGTTCCTGGTGGACGGCGGCATCTCGGGCGCCTACGTCACGCCACTGTGAGTCGTCGATGCGACCGCTGATCGGGCTGACCACCTACCGCGAGAACGCGGTGTGGGGGGTGTGGGACCAGCCCGCCGACCTGCTCCCGGTGATGTACGCCGACGCGATCGTCCGCGCGGGCGGCGTACCCGTGCTGCTTCCGCCCGCGACCGACGACCCGGATGCCGCGGCGGCAGTCGTGGCACGACTCGACGGGCTCGTCGTCAGCGGCGGCGCGGACGTCGACCCGCAGCAGTACGGCGAGGAGCCGCACCCGCGAACCGCGTCGTGGCGGTCCGACCGCGACGCGTGGGAGCTCGCCCTGTTGACCTCGGCCGCGGCCGCCAACCTGCCGACGCTCGGGGTGTGCCGGGGGATGCAGGTGATGGCGGTCGCGGCCGGAGGGACCCTGGACCAGCACACGCCCGACCTGGTCGGTCACGAGCAGCACAGTCCCGGTGGCGACGTGTTCGGCGAGATCGAGGTGGCGACCGACGAGTCGTCGGTGCTGCGCTCGATCCTGGGACCGGCCACGACCGTGCGCTGCCACCACCACCAGTCGGTGCGCTCCCACCCGGGCTTCGACGCCGTCGCCCATGCGGACGACGGGACGCTCGAGGCGATGGAGGCAGCGGGGAAGCGGTTCTGCCTTGCGGTGCAGTGGCACCCGGAGGCCGGCCGCGACCAGCGGTTGTTCGACGCGTTGGTCAAGGCGGCGGCCGACTCGCACTGACCCGAGACGTCATACGAACTGGTCGCTCTGGCAGCCACTTCGTATGACGTCCCGCGGGTGCAGGTCAGTCGAGGACGGCGTGCAATGCAGCTGCGAACCCGTCGGGGTCGCCCTGCTGCCCGTACTCTCCGCCGAGGAACCCGCCGTGGTTGCTCGGGAACTCGGTGACCGGGATCCCGAGGGCCTCGGCGACGGAGCGTCCGCCACGAGCGGCCATCTGCTGGCCGGACTCCACGCCGACTGCCACCACGAGACGGTCCCCGAGCGCGGTCAGCGCCTCGAGGTCGGGCTGGTACTCGTTGCACGCCGGCATGTTGCGCATCAGCGGGTCGGTGCGAGACCCGTCGTCGTCGCTCGACATCCCGAACATCGCGGGGTCCGGCACCGGCTGGTCCAGGTAGTCGTCGGAGACCTGTCCGTCGAACATCACGAAAGAGATGAACTTCGCCATGGCGGGCCCACTGCCCTGGGCGTCATAGGTGGCGCGCAGGTCGCGGCAGACAGCCAGGACCGAATCACGGTCGGGCAGCAGTGCGGCTGTCGGGGGCTCGTGCGCCACGACGCGTCGTACGTCCTCGGGGTGCGCCGCCACCAGGGCAAGAACGTTGACGGCACCTCCGCTGCTGGCGAAGACGTCGACGGGTCCGACGCCGAGCGCCTCGATCACGCGATGCACGTCGTCGGCGTGTTCCTCGGCCGAGATGGAGGCGGTGTCGGTCGGGTTGCGGCCGGCGCCACGTGGGTCGTAGGTGACGACGGGGCGATCGGTGAAGTGACCTCTCAGCGAACCGAAGCCGACAGCGTCCATCGGTGAGCCGATCATCAGCAGCACCGGGCGCTCCGGCGTGCTGTCGGAAGGATCACCGTGGATGTCATAGGTCACCGTCGAGGTGCCGCTACCGACCGTGTGGGTCTGCGTTGTGCCGCTCGAGCCGGTTGTGGTCTCGGTCATGACGGATCCCCTTTTGTTCGCGGTCCGTGGCCGGTACCGCTGGACTGGTCGTCAATGATGACCGGTGCCGAGGGCGGAACTCATCGCCGGGATGGAACCGTCCCTCGTTCGAGCAGGCTCACAGGTGCGATCACAACTTCTCCACCCGGCAGTGGATGCTCGTCTTGTAGGGCTGGCGTGCCTTGAGCAGCCCGCTGGTCCACGTGTGGCCGGCGTGGGTCTTCCTGATCCGGTAGGTCTTGTAGACGCCCATGACGTAGGCCCGGAAGACCTGACCCTTGCGCAGCTTGGGCGAGTTGCAGGTGACCGCTGTGGAGCTGGTCGCGGTGCGGGAGACGTTGATGCCGGCCGACACGGTCTTCACCGAGAGCCCGAACGCCACCCCGACGGTGGTGCTCCGGCTCTGGACCCTCTGGATGCTGCAGGTGCCCCCAGCGTTGCGGCAGGACGCGATTGCGCCCATGGCCCACAGAGTCGCCTGCCGCTGGGTCGTCACGTTGATGAAGCGATACTGCGGCACCGTGCCGCCGGCGCACGATGGCGTCGTACAACCCGCGCCCTCCGCACCGGAAGTCACCGCCAACGGCCCGACAACCGCCAGGACCACCGAAACCAGCAGCGCTCGCCAAAGCCCCATTTAAGCCACATCCCCCGTTAAGTTCGGAATAGTCCGAAGTCGTAGTGTGGGTCAGTGCCGACTGCGCGTCAATGACCCGTTCGGGGTGGGTCACTTGCGACTCGACCGCCACCCGACGCCGGCAAGTACGGGTCAGGCAATGACCTCGGCGACAAGAGGGACGCCGGGGCGGTAGGCGAGGTGGATGTGGGACGGCGCCTCGAGAACCGTCAGGTGAGCACGTTTGCCTGGTGCGAGGACGCCGACGTCGTCACGAGCCAGCGCCTTCGCCCCGCCGGCCGTCGCAGACCAGACCGCTTCAGCGGGAGTCATCCCCATCTCCCGGACGGCCAGCGCCACGCACAGCGGCATCGACGACGTGTAGCAGGAACCCGGGTTGCAGTCGCTCGCCAGTGCGACCGTGACACCGGCGTCGAGGAGGGCGCGGGCGTCGGGGTACGGCGAGCGGGTGCTGAACTCGACGCCGGCCAGCAGGGTCGCGATCGTCCCCGTGTCGGCGAGCGCAGCGACATCGGTCTCGTCGAGGTAGGTGCAGTGGTCGACGGCAACCAGGCCGAGCTCGCAGGCAAGCCGGACGCCGGGGCCGTGGCCGAGCTGGTTGGCGTGCAGCCGACCCTCGAGACCCTGACCCTTGCCCGCCGCGAGGATCGCCCGCGCCTGGTCGGCATCGAACGCCCCGGTCTCGCAGAACACGTCGATCCACCTGGCATGGGGGGCGGCCGCTGCGAGCATCGGACCGGTGACGAGGTCCACGTAGCCCGCTGGGTCCGCGGCGTACTCAGGGGGCACGACGTGGGCGCCGAGGAACGTCGTCTCGTCGGTGTACTGGCGGGCGATCGCGAGGCTGCGCGCCTCGTCCAGGGTGCTCAGGCCGTAGCCACTCTTGATCTCGACGGTGGTGGTGCCCTGCCGGCGCATCTCAGCGACGAGGCGGCCGACGTTGGCGGCGAGCTGCTCGTCGCTGGCCGCACGGGTGGCGGCGACAGTGGTACGGATGCCACCGGCGGCGTAGCTCTCCCCCGCCATCCGGGCAGCGAACTCGGGCGCACGGTCGCCGGCGAAGACGAGGTGGGAGTGGGAGTCGACGAAGCCCGGGATGACCACGCGGCCTCCGAGGTCGCGGGCGGCGTCGGCGTCGGGGGCCTCGGCTCGCCGTCCGACCCAGGCGACCCGGTGGCCGTCGACCACGACGGCGGCGTCCTCGACGATGCCGTGCGGAGTGCCGTCGTGGACGGGGTCGTTGGTGACCAGCTCGGCGATGCCGGTGACGAGCAAGGAGGTCATCGGGCGCTCTCAGCGGTGATGCCCATGGCGACGTCGGCCGCGCCGGCCGCGAAGACGAGCGTCTCCGCGGACGCGCCGGTGTCGCGCGTGCGAACGCTGTCGAGTCGAACAGCTGTGAGGTCCGCACGCTGCCCGACCGCGATCCGGCCGGCGTCGTCGAAGCCCAGTGAGCGGTGCCCGTCATACGTCGCCGCCGCGAGCAGCTCCAGGGCGGACCAGTGTCCCCGTTGCTGCGACGCGAGCCGCTCGTGCATCTCCACCGCACGCATCTCCTCGAACAGGTCGATCACCGCATGACTGTCGGAGCCCAGCGTGAGGGTGGCTCCGGCATCGTGCAACCGACGGGCGGGGCCGATGCCGTCGGCCAGGTCGCGTTCGGTGGTCGGACAGAAGCAGACGTTCGTGTTGCTCCCGCCGAGCAGGCGGATGTCCTCGTCGGTCAGATGGGTCGCGTGCACCGCGGTGGTCAGCGGGCCGAGGGCGCCGGCCTCGGCCAGCAGCTGGGTCGGGGTCAGGCCGGTCGCCTCGAGACACGCCTCGTTCTCCGCTACCTGTTCGGAGAGGTGGACGTGCAACGGCATCCCTTGTGCAGCCTCGACCACCACCGGGAGCTGGTCGCGGGGCACCGCGCGCACCGAGTGGATCGCCGCGCCGACACGTGGGTCGTCGAACGCAGCGACTCGCTCGGCCCAGGCATGGGCGTCACCGTCGGAGTAGCGCAGCTGCACTCCCTGGGGCTCGCGACCGAAGCCCGCCGCGAGGTAGCAGGTGTCGAGCAGCCGGATCCGGATCCCGACGTCGTCGGCCGCGGCGATCAGCGCCTTGCCCATCTCGTTGGGGTCGTCGTACGGCGTCCCGCCGGGCTGGTGGTGCAGGTAGTGGAACTCACCGACCGCCGTGATCCCGGTGGCCTGCATCTCGGCGTAGGTGTCGCGGGCGAGCTCGAAGTAGCTGTCCGGCGTCAGGTCCGCCGCCACGGCGTACATCTGCTCGCGCCAGGTCCAGAACGAGCCCCGTTCACGCTGGGTGCGCGCCCGCAGCGCCCGGTGGAACGCGTGGGAGTGGCAGTTGGCGAACCCGGGAAGGGCCAGGCCCCGGACGAAGTTCTCCTTCCTCGACCGCGGTCCGCCGATGTCCACGATCAGGCCGCCCCGGACCTCGATGAGTACGTCGGCCTCCACGCCCGTCTCGAGCAGGGCGTTCTGGAGCCGCCATCTCACGAGACCAGCACCTCGAGCGCGTCGGCCAGTGCCTCGACGCCGGAGACGCAGTCGGCCCACTCGGCGAACTCCGCCGGTGAGTGGGAGACGCCGGTCGGGTTGCGGACGAACATCATCGCGGTCGGGACACCCGCCGCCGAAAGGATGCCGGCGTCGTGGCCGGCCATGGTCGGGATCACCGGTGCGTCGCCCCAGCGGGCGCCCAGCCCGGCGCGCAACGACGCGGTCAGGGCGGGGTCGAAGGCGACCGCCCCCGACACGGACTCAGCCGTCACGTCGAGGCGGGTGCCGTCGCGCCCGGCGCGCTCGGTGCCTTGCCGCTTGATCTCGGAGACCAGCCGGGTGAGCTCGGTCTCGTTGTCGCAGCGGGCGTCCAGCCACGCGGTGACCCGCGACGGGATCGCGTTGGTGCCGTTGGGCGCCACGTCGACACGGCCGAAGGTGGCCCGCTGGCCGACCAGCCTGGCCTGCTTGCTGGCTGCCAGCGCGGTCATCGCGAAGCTGAGCATCGGGTCGTGCCGGTCCTCCATCCGGGTCGACCCCGCATGGTTGGCGTCGCCCGTGAAGTCGAAGCGGTAGCGGCCGTGCGGCCAGATCCCGGTCCCGAGCCCGATCGCCGCGTCGCGGTCGACGAGGTCGCGGCCCTGCTCGACGTGCAGCTCGAGGAAGCCGCCGATCCGGTCCAGCCAGTCGGCCCTTCCCAGCGATGGCGAGAGGCCGGCTGAGTCCATCGCATCGAGCAGGGGTACGCCGTCGCGGTCGCGCAGCTCGCGGGCCGCCTCCGGGCTCGTCGTCCCGGTGGCCAGCCGCGAGCCCAGGCAGGCGATCCCGAACCTCGAGCCTTCCTCCTCCGCGAAGGCACCCACGGCAATCGGCCGGCGCGGCACCACCCCTCGCCCGCGCAGCAGGTCGATCGCCGCCAGCGAGGAGACCACGCCCAGCGGTCCGTCGTACGCCCCGCCGTCGAGGACCGAGTCGAGGTGGGAGCCGATCAGAATTCCGGATAGTCCGGAGTGATCGGACCCAGCTTCTGTGTCGGAAAGGGTCCGATCACTCGGGACTATCCACCAACCCAGGAGATTCCCGTTCCCGTCGGCCTCGACCTCCAGGCCGCGTACGTCGCACTGCTCGCGGAACCACGAGCGCAGCTCCGACTCGACGGTCGTGAACGGCTGTCGGAAGTAGCCGCCGCTGGCTGATGATCTGCCGAGTGGCGCGAGCGTCGACCACATCCGCTCGAGGTCGTCAGGCATGCTCGCTCCCATGGAGTTCGCCGACGTCGTACGCCGCCGCAAGATGATCCGCAACTACACCGACGAGCCCGTCGACCCCGAGATCGTTGACCGAGCCCTCGCCAACGCCACCCGCGCACCGAGCGCCGGTTTCAGCCAGGGCTGGGGGTTCCTGCTGCTCGACACCCCTCACGACGTACGCCGCTACTGGGTCGCCAACGTCGGCGACGAGATCGACGACCCGGACGAGTGGCTGCGCGGCATGATGCACGCCCCGGTCGTGATCGTGCCGTGCTCGAGCAAGGCGGCCTACCTGCGCCGCTACGCCGAGCCCGACAAGGGCTGGACGGACGAGGACGAGGCGCGCTGGCCGGTGCCGTTCTGGCACATGGACGCAGCGATGGCGTCCTTGCTGATCCTCCAGACGGCCGTCGACGAGGGCCTCGGCGCCTGCTTCTTCGGGATCCAGCCGGAGGACTTGCCGGCGGTGCGCGCCGAGTTCGCGATCCCCGAGGCCTTCGATCCCGTCGGCGCCATCACGCTCGGGCACCCGGCGGCCACACCCGGTGCCCAGGGGTCGCCGAGCCGGCGCCCGCGCAGGGACCCGGGCGAGGTGGTGCACCGCGGGAGGTGGAGCGAACCCGGCTGACATGGGCACAGTCCATCCAATCCGGCCGATCGCCGCCACCCCGTTTCGGAACTCGGGTGTCTCGGATGCGAGATACCACCGATGCGGTTTGCACGGGTTTGCGTCGGGGTACTGATCCAGGGACGGAGGGAACCATCACACAGAGGGAGACGGACATGATTGTCCTGGGACTGATTCTGCTCATCATCGGTTTGGTTGCCAGCATCTCGATCCTGACGACGATCGGAGCGATCCTGCTGCTCGTGGGCCTGGTCCTCAACCTGGTGCCGATCGGGGGAACCCGGCGCAGGGTGTACTGACGCGTCAGCCGACGGGCTGTGGTGCGAGAGGGTCCCGACCACCCGGTCGGGGCCCTCTCGCCGCTCTGTTCTCAGCGGCTGGCGGTGCGCTGGTATTGACGGATCGAGAGCGGTGCGAACACACCGACGATCAACACCACCCAGATGAGCGTGTAGAGCGTGGGGTGCGCCATAGACCATGGCTCCGTCGGCGCCGTCCCCGGGACGGTGTTGCCGAACAGGTCTCGGGCGGCCTGCGTCACCGTGGAGACCGGATTCCAGTTCGCGAAGGTCTGCAGCGGGGCGGGCAGGTTCTCAAGCGTGACGAACGTGTTCGCGATGAACGTCAGCGGGAAGATCACGATGAACGAGGCGTTGTTGACCACCTCCGGCGCCCGTACGAGCAGTCCGACGTACGCCATGATCCAGGAGATGCCGTAGGCGAAGACGAGCAGCAGCAGGAACCCCGCCACGCCCTCGAGGAATGACGAGCGGATCCGCCAGCCGATCAGCAGCCCGGTCAGGGCCATCACCATCAGGCTGAGGAGGTTGATCCCCACGTCGGACGCGGTGCGTCCGACCACGACGGCCGATGGTGACATCGGCAACGAGCGGAACCGGTCGATGATTCCCTTCTGCAGGTCCTCCGACAGGCTGTAGCCGGTGAACGTGGCTCCGAAGACCACCGTCTGGGCAAAGATGCCGGGCACCAGGAACTCCCGGTAGTCCACGCCGGTGCCCTGATCGCCGATGGCAGTGCCGAACACGAACGCGAACAGCAGCACGAACATGATCGGCGAGAGCAGCGTGAACACGAGCAGGTCTGGGACCCGGAGAATCTTCTTCAGGTTGCGCCGCGTGATGGTCGCGGTGTCGGAGACTGCTTCGGCGACCCGGCTCATGACGCCTCCTCGTTCGCTCGATCAGCCGCGTCGGCGTCGGGCACCTCGGCCGCTTCCTCGGCGGCGTGGCCGGTCAACTGGAGGAACACGTCGTCGAGGGTGGGGCGCCGCAGGCCCACGTCCCTGACCGGCACCCCCACCCGGTCGAGACGGCGCAGGAACTCCACCAGGTCGGCCGCGCCACCGGAGACGGGTACGACGACCAGGTGGTCGCGCTCGTCGACCTGCGGCGGCCCGATGCCGATGCCCCGAGCCTCGGCGCAGGCACGCGGGAGGTCGTCGACGGACGTCACCACCACTTCGATCCGCTCGCCACCGACCTGTGATTTCAGCTCGTCGGCCGTGCCAAGCGCGATGACGCGCCCGTGGTCGATCACGGCGATCCGGTCGGCGAGGCGGTCGGCCTCTTCGAGGTATTGGGTGGTGAGCAGCAGGGTGGTGCCGCCGCGCACGAGGTCCTCGATGACGTCCCACATGCCTGCTCGGCCTCGGGGATCGAGCCCCGTCGTGGGCTCGTCGAGGAACAGCACGGGTGGCTCCGCGACCAGTGCGCCCGCGAGGTCGAGCCGGCGGCGCATGCCGCCCGACCAGCCCTTGACCTGGCGGTCGGCGGCCTCGGTGAGGTCGAAGCGCTCGAGCAGCTCGCGGGCACGGGCGCGGCTGACGGCGGCGCCGAGGTGGTAGAGCCGGCCGACCATGTCGAGGTTCTCGAAGCCGGTCAGGTGCTCGTCGACCGCGGCGTACTGGCCGGAGACACCGATCCGGCGGCGCAGCTCGCGCGCGTCCCG
This sequence comes from uncultured Actinomycetota bacterium, assembly GCA_963742785.1. Lineage (GTDB taxonomy): Bacteria > Actinomycetota > Actinomycetes > Propionibacteriales > Nocardioidaceae > Marmoricola. The sequence goes on along the minus strand of CAVUNI010000002.1, from coordinate 806,492 downwards.
GGCGACGTCGAGCCCGACCACCTCGGCGCTGCCCGTGTCGGCCTTGAGGAGGGTGGTCAGCACGCGGACGGTGGTGGTCTTGCCGGCGCCGTTGGGCCCGAGCAGGCCCATCACGGTGCCGGGCGCGACCTCGAGATCAAGGCCGTCGAGCGCGGTCACCGAGCCGTAGTGCTTGCTCAGCCCGGTGGCCCGGATCGCCGGTCCCGTCGCCGTCGCCGCCATGTCCGCACCCCTCGTCGTGTCTTGTGTCCGCGACCCTAGTTCGCCTTGGTGACAAGTGGGGTGGGCGACGCACGCGGCCCCCGCCGTGCGACTAGGTTCGACCCCGTGGGAGACGTGGAGAAACTGCGTGCGCTGGTACGCGTCCCGACCGTCTCGTACGACGACGAGCACGCCACCGACCCGGCCCCGTTCGAGGAGTTCCACCACACCCTGGCCGGGGCCTTCCCACTCGTGCACGAACACCTGACGCGGCACCGGGTCCGGGAGCACTCGCTGCTCCTCCACTGGGCGGGGGCGACCGAGAAAGACCCGGTCGTGCTGATGGCGCACATGGACGTCGTGCCTGTCGACGAATCGGCCCCGTGGAAGCACCCACCCTTCGCCGCCGAGATCCACGACGGCTCGATCTGGGGGCGGGGCACGCTCGACGACAAGGGCTCGCTGGTCGCCATCTGCGCGGCAGTGGAACAGCTGCTCGCCGACGGCTTCGTCCCGGCGAGGGACGTGTGGCTGAGCTTCGGCGCCCGCGAGGAGGTGTCCGGCCCCGACGCCGAAGCGGCGGTCGAGGAGCTGCGCACCCGTGGGGTGACGCCGTGGTTCGTCCTCGACGAGGGCGGTGCCATCGCGCACGAGGCGTTCCCCGGGGTTGATCCGCCACTCGGGGTGATCGGCGTCTCCGAGAAGGGCACCACCACCATCGAGCTGCGGGCCGAGGGCCGGGGCGGTCACTCGTCGACACCGACTCCCGGAGGACCGACCGCGAGGATCGCACGCGCCGTCGTACGACTCGAGAAGCGGCCGTTCGCCACCTCCCTCCCCGAGCCGACCCTCGAGATGTTCACCCGGCTGGCTCCGCACGCACCTCTCGCCCTCCGCCCGCTGCTCGCCAACGCGCGCCGGCTGAAGCCGCTCGTGAAGCGAGCCCTGCTGGCGGCCGGGGCGGAGCCCGCCGCGCTGGTGCGTACGACGATGGCCGTCACCACCCTCACCGGCTCACCCGCCCACAACGTGATCGCCTCGAACGCCACGGCCGCCGTGAACCTGCGGATCCTTGTCGGGGACACGGTGGCTTCGGCCACCGAGCACGTCCGCAAGGCCATCGCAGACGACTCCATCCGGCTCGAGGTGGTCGAAGCCAACGAGCCGAGCGCGGTCAGCCCGATCGACGACCCGGCCTTCGAGCTGCTCACCTCGACGATGGGCGAGATCTTCGAGGACGCCGTCGCGACGCCGTACGTGATGATGGGGGCCACCGACTCCCGCTTCTTCACCGCTATCTGTCCGCGCGTCTATCGGTTCACGCCGTTCCGGATGACGAAGACTCAGCGCGAGAGCATCCACAGCTACGACGAGCACATCGGTGTCGACGACTGGCTTGCCGGTGTCCGCTGGTACGTCCGCCTGATCGAAAGGCTGGACACGTGACGACCACCGCATCGCCTTCCCGTACGCCGGGCGCGGTCCCAGGTCTCGCCACGATCGTCGGGTTCCTGGTCTGCGTGGAGATCGCCAGCGGGATCCTTCAGGGGTACTACACCCCGATCTTCAGCGACATCGCCGACCACCTCTCCATCGCCGATGCCGACGTGAACTGGTTCGAGGCGGCGCAGTTGGTCGTCTCCGCCCTCGTGGTGCCGTTGCTCGCCAGGCTGGGCGACCTGATGGGCCACCGGCAGGTGCTGCTGCTATCGACGGCGGTGACGGCTCTCGCGTCCTGGGCGGTGGCGTTCGCGCCGACCTTCACGACGTTCCTGATCGCCTGGGCGATCCAGGGGTTCTACGTGGTCTGGCTGCCACTCGAGGTCTCGATCATCCATCGCCGCACCGCAGGAACGGGAGCGCAGGCACGGCTGACCCGCCGGTCGGCGGCCTTCCTGGTGGCGGCGCTCGAGCTCGGCGTGATCGCCGGCGCCCTCACCAGCGGCGCCCTCGTCGAGGCGACGTCGATGACTGTGCTGCTGATGGTGCCTGCAATCGCGGTGACGCTCTGCTTCGTGGTCGTCTGGTTCGGCGTCGCGGGCACTCCGCCCGTGGCCACCGGACGCCTGGACCTCAAGGGCTTCTGGCTGGTCACCCTCGCGATCGGACTGGTGATGGGCGGACTGATCCTGGTGCGGCTGCAGGGTGCCGGTTCGTTGCTCGCTTGGGTGGCGATCCTGCTCGGGTTGCTGGCGCTGTGGCCGTTCGCGCGGGCCGAGCTGGCGATCGAGGAGCCGCTGATCGACGTACGCCTGCTCGCGACGCCGGGGCAGTGGCCGGTACAGCTCACCGCGTTCCTCTTCGGCATGTCCGTGCTGGGCGCGCAGATCCCGCTGTCCACGTTCGCGCGCACCGACCCCGAAGAGGCGGGCTACGGCCTGGGGGCCTCGGCCTCCTTCGTCTCGACCCTGATCGGCGTCTACGTCATCGCGCTGGTGGCCGGTGCGCTGCTGCTCCCCGTGGTCGCCCGATTCATCGGCACGCGCGGAGCCATGCTGGGAGCCTGCGTGCTGGTCGCGGTCGGCTACGGCCTGTTCCTGCCGTTCCACGACTCGACCGCGCAGACCCTCGCCAACATGGCCATCGCGGGGATCGGCTCCGGTGCCCTGGTGGCCGCGCTGCCTGCCGCGGCCGCTGCTGCGGCACCGGCCGACCGGACTGGCTTCGTCACCGGGATGACCAACACCACAAAGACGATCGGCGGCGCGATCGCCTCGAGCATCTTCGCCATCGCGCTCTCATCGACAGGCTCCATCGCCGACGTCGAGGCAGGTCATGCACCTCTATCCGGCTACCTCACGGTGTGGGTGGTCTGCTCGGTGACTGCTCTCGTCGCGGCGGCCAGCCTGCTCGTCGTACCGAAGGATGCGTTCGCCGACTGACCCTTCCACCGGACCTTCCACCGGACACCAGGACGGGATCATGATGGCCGCACGGACGTCCGGTACCTCGACGACGGCGGTATCCGGGTGCGGGAGGTCGGGGCCCGCATCGGGGCCGACACCAGCGGCTTCGTGTGGGTTGACATCCCGGTGTGGAGCGACGACGCCGAGGCCTACCTGCGCGCCCTCGGCTGCCACGAGATGGTGCTCGAGTCGTGCCGCACTCGCAACCACGTGCCGACCGTGCACGGGTACGCCGACCACGTGTTCATCACACCCCAGTCACCTCTGCTCGGAGAGGCCGGCCATGACCACGTGCTCGAGCCCGACCAGATCATCGGACCCGACTTCCTGGTGACGGTGCACGGTCCCCTCAACCCGGTGGTGCCGTGGGAGGAGGGGCACGCCGAGACGGACTCGGTGCTGCGCCGCATCGAGTCGGGCCGGTTCCGTCCCTCCACCCCGCACGAGCTGTCGTTCGCGGTCACCTCAGCGCGCGACTACCTGCGCGACCTCGCCGACCAGTTCGAACGAGCGCGCTCCACCGCCGATGGGGAGTCGCACTTCCTGTTCGGGGTGATCGAGCTCTACCAGACCAAGGTCAACACCAAGATGACCGTCGCTATGGAGCGTCTGGCCGTGATCGCCGCGGTCACGCTGCCGATCACCGCGATCGCGTCGATCGAGGGCATGAACATGGTCATGGCGATCGACGAGAACAGGGTCGAGCTCAGCATCGTGCTGCTGATCATGGCCGTGATGAGCTACGTCCTGCTGCGGTGGGCGCGACGGCAGGGCTGGTGGTGACCCGCTACGGATGCCCGGCGTGCGGTGCCGGTGCGCGATGGGTGAGCACCTGACCGGTCCGCTCTCCCTGGCCGACCCCGCTGGTGCCGCCCCAGTTCGCGGCGACGACGAAGAGAGTCTGGCCGTCCTCGCCCCCGAGCATGCAGGAGAAGCAGCCCCGGTCGGCCTCCACCTTCTCCAGCACCTCGCCGCCCTCGGCGACGCGGACGCAGTGCTGGTGCGGTACGTCGGCGTACCAGACAGCGCCTTCCGCATCGAGGCAGATGCCGTCCGGGTTGTCCTCGCCGAGATCGGCCCAGACGCGGCGGTTGGTCAACGAGCCGTCGGGGCCGATGTCGAAGCCGGTCAGGCAGTTGCCGTAGGACTCCGCGACCACGAGCGTGCCGCCGTCCGGCGTCACGGCCATTCCGTTGGGGAACCACACCCCATCGGCGACCTGGTCCGATGAGCCATCGGGACGCACCACCCAGACGAACCCCGGCTTCGGTTCCTCCCCGCCCATCAGGTCGAACCCCGGGGCGTTGACGAAGGTGTGGCCGGCCGGATCGACGACGATCTCGTTGAACGCCTGCCCGGTGGCGCCGTACGCCGTGAGGCTGCCGTCGGCTTCCGCGGTGACGACGCCCTCGGTGCAGGTGAGCACCGTGCGACCGTCGGGGTGCCAGTCGAGCGAGAAGGGGAGTCCGGTCACGGTGAGCTCGACGCGACCTTGACCGGTGGCGTCGTACGACAGCACCTCGCCGGCCACCCAGTCGCAGACCCAGAGCCGACCGTCGTGCCAGCGGGGGGACTCGCCAAAGGCCAGGCCGGTCGCGAAGACGTCCATCCGTCCACCTTTCCTTGCTGGCTGTGACCCTCGGAAGGGCTGGAAGTCATCGGTATTCTTGGGATCCGGGGGTGACTCTCATGTCCGAACGCAAGGAACAGCGCCGGCCCGAACGCGAGGTCGATGCCCGCACAGGGGCCGACTCGGCGGCTGCGCGGATCCAGCACCAGACCCGCTGGGTCGACCTGCAGATCACGCAGGCGATGGAGCGCGGCGAGTTCGACAACCTGCCCGGGCAGGGCAAGCCGCTGGGAGACCTGGGGTCGCCGTACGACCGTGACTGGTGGCTGAAGAAGCTGATCGAGCGCGAGAACATCACCGGAGTGCTGCCGGCGGCGCTCCAGCTGCGCAAGGAGGACGCCGAGCTCGACGCCCTGCTCGACCGCGAGGCGACCGCGAAGGGCGTGCGCGAGATCGTCGAGGACTTCAACCGCCGCATCGTCGAGGCGCGCCGTCAGCTCCAGGGTGGTCCGCCCGTGGTCACGCCCACGCGCGACGTCGGCACCGAGGTGGAGCGCTGGCGCGACCGCCGGCGGGTCCGGCTGCAACACGCTGCGACGGCGGCAGCAACTACCCCGGCGCCGTCGACCCCGAAGAGGCCCCGCCGGCGCTGGTGGCGGCGCTGAGGTTCTGCAGGCCTACTCCTGATCGCGACGGAAGGTCTCGTCGAACCAGCCCTTGACGCTGCCCATCACGCCAGCGGTGTCGTGCAGGAACCGGCCGAGCGCGTCCTGGGTGTTGCGGAACGACTCCGTGTAGCTCTGGGCGGCCTCGCGAGCCGCGTCGCTCATCTTGGCGTCGGCGTCCTCGTCGCGGCGCGGGTAGGTACCGGCCAGGATCGCGGTGTAGGCACCGCTGTCCACCCAGCGGCGCAGCTCCTTGGCACGGATGACGGCAAACGGGTGCGCGGCCTGTTCCACGAGCGTCAGTCGGAGCAACGATTCACGCAGGTCACCGGACTCGTCGTACTCGGCGCCCTGCTCGAAGAACGAGGTCGTGTCGAGGTCCTCGAGGTGGCCGCCGCTGGCGAGCTGCATGTGCACCCGGAAGGCAACCTGAGGGTCCTGGGTCGCGAGCAGTCCCGCGCGGTCGGCGGACAGCTCCGCCTTGCGAGCCCACTCGAACAGCGCTGCCACGATGACGCGGATGCCGATTCCGCCGAGGGGGATGGATCCGAGGACGCCACTGAGCACGAGCAGCCGCCGCAGCAGGGTCTGGTAGACCGCGTGCCCGCTGAGGGCGTGGCCCAGCTCGTGGGCGATCACGAAGCGGACCTCCTCCTCGTCGAGCAGGTCCACCAGGCCACTGTTCAAGATGATGATCGGCTTGTTCATGCCGATCGTCATGGCGTTCAGCACCGGGTTGGCGACGACGTACATCTCAGGGAGGTCGGTCACATCGAGCGTGGCGCCGACGTCGGTCAGCTGCCGATGCAGCCTCGCGAACTGTCGCTCGTCTACCTTCACCGACGAGCCCAGCAGCATCAGCCGGACGGCCCGTTCGTTGATCAGCCCAGAGAGCGCCTTGAGCACGGTGTCGAACCCGCGGAGCTTGCGGAGCGCGACCAGCGCCCCCTTGTCGGCAGGGTGCTCCCACGCGCGGGAGCTGATGCCGGGGAGCGGCGTACGGGCACGGACAGGTCTTTCGGACATAGTGCGCATTCTGCCTGCCGGGTGGCGACGGCGTGGCGTGTTACCGGGAAAGCCGGGTAGTCCGAGGTCGAAAGCACCAACCCCGGCGCGGAAGTGGTGCTTTCGGCCTCGGACTACCCCTCAACACCGGCTCGGGCAGCGTTCCACCACGGTGGAGGTTCGAGGGTCCATTGACGCTGGTCAGGCGGGAGGAACCGCGCCCGAGCCCGGGTCTGGTGCATCCGGCGTACGACGGCAGGAATGTCGCCCAGGTCTCCACCGACCAGGTCGAAGTACTCCAGGCCGTGGTCGCGGAACTGCTCCTCGCGTCGGGCGTCGGATCTGCGACGATCGCGTTCCAGGTGATCGGCACCGTTGTACTCCCCGACCACGCCGGCACCCGCGTCGAAGAGATCCGGATATCCGAGCAGGTGGCCACCCAGGTCGAACACCGGCCGGTTGCAGAGTGGCTCCGGTAGCCCCGCATCGATGATCCAGACCAGTCGCATGCGGGCTTCCTGTGGGGAGCGACATTCGCCGCCGACGAACATCACCACGCGACGCACGAAGGGGACCCCCGTCCACCCGTTGCGACTCGGCAGCCACTGGGCGAAGGACCCCCGCGTCAAGAGCTCCGCCGCTACGGCCATCTCGACCTTCACGACGCCACTTCGCAGAGAACGGTCGCGCCGCACGTCGTCGAACAGAGCTCTCTCTGCAATCGCGCAGGGCACGCCATCGACCACTTCCAGCTCGTGATCCCAGAACCGCTCGCGGCTCACCGCGATGAGCTCATCACGCCCGATGTCGCGCCAGCCACCGAGGACCACCGGGACCGGCAGCCGCTCGCCGGTCCGTGGATCCTCACCGGTGAAGAAGTGTCCGCCCATCCAGCGCAACGCGGCCCACGACGACACTGCGCCACCATTGGGCAAGCGGGCTGCCTGCTCGAGAATCCGTTGCTCGACAGGCTCGGAGTCCACATGCGACGGGACGTACAACCCGTTCGACGTACGACGCCACGCTCGTGACCGCGCCTGTCCACGAGTCGGGCCGTTGATGCCGTCGCGGTCGAGCCGGACCGGCCGCACCAGGTTGTCCGGTCGATCACATCGTGGCTGCCAGTAGCGCGAGTGCATGGCGCAGGCTCGCCCGGAGCTTCGACCGAAATCGACGCCCGTCGTACGGCCTGTGGACAAGCGAGTGGGTACGCCGACCTGTGGATGTCTTCAGGCCCGGGTAGTCCGAGGTCGAAAGCACCAACTCGAACGCGAAAAGTGGTGCTTTCAGCCTCGGACTACCCGGAATTGGAGCCCTGTCCCTCGGACATGGGAATGCGTACGCCGCGCTCGTCGGCCACCTCGACAGCGCGGTCATAGCCGGCGTCGACGTGGCGGATCACGCCCATGCCGGGGTCGTTGGTGAGCACGCGTTCGATCTTCTGCGCGGCGAGGTCGGTGCCGTCGGCGACACAGACCTGGCCGGCGTGAATGGACCGACCCATGCCGACGCCGCCGCCGTGGTGGATCGAGACCCACGAGGCACCTGAGGCGGTGTTGACCAACGCGTTGAGCAGCGCCCAGTCGGCTATCGCGTCGGAGCCGTCGAGCATGGCCTCGGTCTCGCGGTACGGCGAGGCGACCGACCCGGCGTCGAGGTGGTCGCGCCCGATCACGACGGGTGCCTTGAGCTCACCCGAGGCGACCATCTCGTTGAACTTCAGGCCGGCCAGGTGGCGTTCGCCGTACCCGAGCCAGCAGATCCGCGCCGGCAGTCCCTGGAACGCGACCCGCTCGCCGGCCATGGTGATCCACTTGTGCAGCCGCTCGTTGTCGGGGAACAGCTCGAGGATCGCCCGGTCGGTCGCGGCGATGTCGGCGGGATCCCCCGATAGTGCGGCCCAGCGGAACGGACCCTTGCCCTCGCAGAACAGCGGCCGGATGTACGCCGGCACGAAGCCCGGGAACTCGAAGGCCCGGTCGTACCCGCCCTTCCGGGCTTCGTCCCGGATCGAGTTTCCGTAGTCGAAGACCTCGGCACCCTTGTCCTGGAACTCGACCATCGCGCGCACGTGCGCCGCCATCGATGCCTGCGCGTCCTTGGTGAAGCCTTCCGGGTCGCGCGTCGCGGCGTCGTGCCAGTCGGCGAACGAGACCCCAACGGGCAGGTAGGACAGCGGGTCGTGCGCCGAGGTCTGGTCGGTGACGATGTCGATCGGGGCCTCCTGCTCGAGCAGGGCCGGGAACATGTCCGCGGCGTTGCCCAATACCCCTATGGACAGGGGCTTTCGCGCATCGCGCGCCTCGATCGCCATCGAGACGGCGTGGTCGAGCGAGTCGGCCTGTACGTCGAGGTAGCGGTGCTCGATGCGGCGCTTGATCCGGCTGTCGTCGACGTCGATGCAGATCGCGACACCGTCGTTCATGGTCACGGCGAGCGGCTGCGCGCCCCCCATGCCGCCGAGGCCGGCGGTCAGGGTGATCGTGCCGGCGAGCGTCCCGTTGAACCGCTTGTCGGCGACGGCAGCGAAGGTCTCGAAGGTGCCCTGGAGGATGCCCTGGGTGCCGATGTAGATCCACGAGCCGGCAGTCATCTGGCCGTACATGGTCAGGCCGAGCTCCTCGAGCCGCCGGAACTCCTCCCAGTTGGCCCAGTCGCCGACCAGGTTGGAGTTGGCGATCAGCACGCGTGGCGCCCACTCGTGGGTACGGAAGACACCGACCGGCTTGCCGCTCTGCACGAGCATGGTCTCGTCGTCCGCGAGTGTGGTCAGCGTCCGCACGAGCGCGTCGTACGACTCCCAGTTGCGAGCGGCCTTGCCGGTGCCGCCGTACACCACCAGCTCGGCGGGGTTCTCGGCGTTCTCCGGGTCGAGGTTGTTCATCAGCATCCGCAGCGGCGCCTCGGTCTGCCACGAGCGCGCGGTCAGCTCGGTGCCGTGGGCCGCGTGGATCGGCAGGCGGGGGTTCGCCCCGCCGGTTGAGCTTGTCGAAACCATCACTTCAGTTCTCCGATCACTTCTTCGACGGCATGGAGTACGGCGCCCGAGCGGACCAGTTCCACGGCGGTCTCGATCTCGGGCGAGAGGTGGCGGTCGGGACCGGGGCCCTGGACTCCCGACGAACGCAGCAGCTGTACGACGGCGCCGGTGGCCGGTGAAGGCTCGAGCGGACGGCGGAAGTCGAGCGCCCGGGCAGCGGTGAGCACCTCGATGGCGATCACCCGGGTGAGCCCGTCGACCGAACGGCGCAGCTTGCGCGCAGCCGACCAGCCCATCGAGACGTGGTCCTCCTGCATCGCGCTGGACGGGATGGAGTCGACGCTCGCCGGGTTGGCCAGGCGCTTGAGCTCGGAGACGATCGCGGCCTGGGTGTACTGCGCGATCATGTGCCCGCTGTCCACCCCCGGGTCGTCGGCGAGGAACGGCGGCAACCCGTGACTGCGGGCCTTGTCGAGGAACCGGTCCGTACGGCGCTCGCTGATCGAGGCCACGTCGGCGGCCACGATCGCCGCGAAGTCGAGCACGTAGGCGACCGGGGCCCCGTGGAAGTTGCCGTTCGACTCGACCCGCCCAGCCTCGACCAGCACCACCGGGTTGTCCACCGCGCTGGCCAGCTCCCGGCCGGCGACGGTGGCGCAGTGCTCGAGGGTGTCGCGGGCAGCTCCGTGCACCTGGGGCGAGCAGCGCAGCGAGTAGGCGTCCTGGACCCGGTTGCAGTCGGGGCCGCGGTGCGAGGCGACCACGCCGGAGTCCTTCAGGATCGTCACCAGGTTGGCAGCCGACGCCGCCTGGCCGGGGTGCGGCCGGATCGCCTGGAGCTCGGGGGCGAAGACGCGGTCGGTGCCGAGCTGACCCTCCACCGACATGGCGGCCGCGATGTCCGCCGTACGCATCAGCACCGAGAGGTCGGTCAGCGCCATCACCAGCATCCCGAGCATCCCGTCGGTGCCGTTGATCAGCGCGAGACCCTCCTTGGCCAGCAGCTCGAGCGGCTCGAGGCCAGCGGCGGCCAGCGCTGCGGCTGCCGGCATCGGCACGTCGTCTGCGTCGTACACGTCGCCCTCGCCCATCAGCGCCAGGGCACAGTGCGCGAGCGGCGCGAGGTCACCTGAGCAACCCAGCGATCCGTACTCGTGCACCACCGGCGTGATCCCCGCGTTCAGCAGGCCCGCGATCAGCTCCGCCACCTCAGGTCGTACGCCGGTCCGGCCGGTCGCCAGCGTGGACAGACGCAGCAGCATCAGCCCGCGGACGACCTCGCGCTCCACCGCCGGACCGGACCCCGCGGCGTGCGACCGGACCAGGGACCGCTGGAGCTGTGCGCGCATCTCGGTCGGGATGTGCCGGGTCGCCAGCGCGCCGAAGCCGGTGGAGATCCCGTACGCCGGAGTGGGGGCGGCCGCGAGCTCCTCCACGACGCCGCGTGCCTTGATGATCGCGTCCCGGGCCTCGTCGGCCAGCACCACCTGAGCACCGTCGCGCGCCACGGCCACGACCTCGTCGAACGAGAGCGCGCCGATGCTCACCTGCACGGTGGCCGGGACGATGGCCGGATCAGTGGTCGGGGTACGCAGACTCATGCGACGATTCAACGTCCAGCCGGGGCCCCGCTTCCAGACCCGAGGGCGGCGGTCCGTCTCGGATCCCAGACATTGCCAGACTTTGCTCGACGAGGGGGAACGATGCGCACCATCACCGGCGTGCTGTTGTTCTGCGTCCTCCTCGTCGGTGCCGGCTGCGAGGCCCCGCTGAAACCGGAGTCGAAGAAGGCCGACAGCGCGGCCACCCCGTCGCCGAGTGCCTCGGAAGCGCCCGCCCCGGAACCGACCGAGGAGACCAACACACCGGCACCGGCGACGCCCACGGCCTCGATCAAGGTCCCCAAGCTGCCCAGGCCCAAGGACCTGGGTCCCGTGCTGGGCGGCGACATCAGCTGGCCGCAGTGCCCCAAGGGCATGGGCATCCCGCAGAAACAGGGGCAGGGCTCGCCGATGCCGATCGACGCGGCGCGCTACGTGATCCTCGGGCTGACCAACGGACCCGGCTTCTATCCCAACCCGTGTCTCGCCGCCCAGGTGGCGTGGGTGAAGAGCCGCAACCTGATGGCGGCGGCGTACTCCGTGATCAGTACTCCCCGGGATGGTGACCTCGCCACCTACGGCGGCAAGGGACCCTTCGACGGCAGCACCAAGCTCGGCGCGCACAGCAACGTCGGGTACCAGCAGGCCGTCTTCAACCTGGCCACCATGAAGCGCGCGCGGCTGCAGTCGCCCATCGTGTGGCTCGACGTCGAGCCTGTCCCCGAGTTCGACTGGCCGAGCGACACCGCGGCCAACGCGGCCGTGGTCCGTGGCGCCGCGCGGGGCTACACCGACGCCGGGTACCGGATCGGCGCCTACTCCACGCAGGCCCTGTGGGAACACGTCGTCGGCGACCTGCGGCTCGGCATCCCCGAGTGGCGGGCGGCCGGGCAGACCTCGCGCGCCGAGGCTCTGCGGCGGTGCGGGGTGGATCGGATGTTCCAGGGTGGCGACTCAGTGCTGGGCCAGTGGGTCGAGGCCGGGCGCGACATGAACGTCACCTGCCCCGGGACGTCGGCGGAGATGCAGCGCTGGTTCCAGCAGTACTGAAGGTTTCGGTGGTTGAGGAGCCAGTTCAGCCCAGCCGGTTGCCGTAGTTCGGGAGCCGGTAGGCGCGCTCGTAGTTCCTCCCGACGAAGTCGGTGCTGCGGTTCCCGACGTTGGCGATGATGTGGAAGCCGTTGTTCACGAACGAGGTACGGCACCGCTGCTTGCTGTGCGCGAGCGGCTCCCCCTTGTAGTGCGCGCACAGCCCGTCGACCGGGAAGCCCGCGCGCTTGAGCTGAGCGATCGTGTGCTTGCGCTTGGAGACGTTCCGCCCGGTGTTGAACAGGATGTAGACGCCCTTGCTCTTCGCGTAGCGGACCAGGCGCAGCGTCGCCGGGATCGCCTTGCCCGCGGCGTAGTAGGTCTGCAGCGAGGTGTTGTCGATGTCCAGGTTGAGCGCCAGCTTGCCGCCACCCTTGGCGGCCCGGTTGGCGACGTAGGGGCGCGCTCCGGCCAGCGCCGTCACGGTGTCGTGGAGCCACGCCTTCCTGCTCGGCATCTTCGCCGCCTGGGTCGACGGCACCAGTGCAGTGAGCACCAGGACCAGGGCGAGCAGGGCGGCGGACAGCAGTCGTCGGAGCACGGGGCCTGTGCCTGTCATGGGGGGCCTCTCGTCGGGGACGAGCGTCGGCTGACGCCCGATTCGTCCCCGCCATCGTGACGCATGTGGGGCCTGTGGGACTAGGTTTCGGCGCATGAGTCAGGTTCCGGCGGCCACGCGGACACTCCGAGTGCTGCGCTTCCTGGCCTCCCAGCCCGACCCGGTACCGCTCGAACGGCTGGCCTCCGCGCTCGACCTGCCACGGTCGACGGCGTACCACCTCGTGAACGCGATGATCGAGCAGGGATTCGTCACCCACATCGCCGAGGACCGCCGCTACTGCCTGGGCGTCGCTGCCTTCGAGGTCGGCATCGGCTACGCCCGCCAGGCGCCCCTGCAGCGGATCGCGCACCGGCCGCTGGCCGCGCTCGTCGACCGGATCGGCCAGTCCGCGCACCTGGCCGTGCCGCACGGCCGCGATGTCCTCTACGTTCTCGAGGAGCGGGCTCCCGGGCGGGCGCCGCTGGTCACCGATGTCGGCGTACGGCTGCCCGCGCACCTGACCGCGAGCGGGCGGGCGATCATGGCCGCGCTGCCGGACAACCAGGTCCGGGCGCTCTACCCCGACCGCAGCTCCTTCGTGGACCGGCACGGTCGCGGGCCGCAGACCCTCAAGGCCCTGCGCAGCGTGCTGAGCGAGACACGACGGCGCGGGTACGCCACCGAGGACGGCGAGGTCACGCCCGGCTTCGCCTCGATCGCGGTGGCCGTCCTCGACCACAACGGCACTCCCCTCGGCGGGATCGCCACCACCTACGACGCTCGCGAGGAGGTTGAGCTCCCCCGCATGGTCGAGGCGGTGTCCACCACGGCACGCACGGTCAGTCGGCGTCTGGGCCGGCCCGTAACGTGATCCGGTGACCACGTTCGACACCTCCACCAAAACCACGGCGCGGCGGTGGTGGATGCTCGGAGCCAGCGTGGCAGCACAGGCCGGGGCCTCGGTCGCGATCAACGGCCCGGCCTTCCTGATCCCCGAGCTCCAGGACTCGCGGGGTCTCTCCCTGGCCGAGGCCGGCACCGTCGCCGCGGCGCCGATCGCCGGCGTGATGGTGATGCTGTTCGTCTGGGGTCTGGTGGTCGACAGGATCGGCGAGCGGGCGGTGCTGCTCGCGGGCCTGGGCGGTACGGCGGTCCTCGGCGCTGTCGCGACGACGGTCGACGACACCGTCCCGTTGGTGGTCATCCTCTTCGTCGTCGGGATGTTCGCGGCCTGCACCGGCGCGGCCAGCGGGCGCATCGTGGTCGGCTGGTTCCCACCGCAACGACGTGGCCTGGCCATGGGGATCCGGCAGATGGCCCAGCCACTGGGCGTCGCCATCGCCGCGGCGAGCATCGCTGTGGTCGCGGATCGGGTCAGCCTGGCCGCTGCTCTCTGGATCCCGGTGATCGCCACCGCCCTGGCCTTCCTGTTCGTGCTGGCGATCGTGATCGACCCGCCCCGACCGAGCGCGACGGCTGCGCTCACCGCCAACCCCTACCGCGCCGACCGGTTCCTGGCGCGGGTTCATGGAGTCTCGGTGCTGCTGGTGGTCCCGCAGTTCCTGGTGTGGACCTACTCGCTGACCTGGCTGGTGCAGGAACGCCACTGGTCGGCCGCCGCTGCCGGTGCGCTGATCGCGGTCACGCACGTGCTCGGCGCCCTCGGACGGATTGGCGTCGGCCAGCTCTCGGACATGGTCGGGTCCCGGGTCCGGCCGCTCCTGTGGGTGGCGGTCGCGGCCGCCGCGACGATGGGCCTGCTGGCCCTGACCGAGCCGTTCGGCGTGGCCGTCGTCCTGCTGGTCGTCGCGTCCACCGTCACCGTGGCCGACAACGGTCTCGCCTTCACCAGCGTGGCGGAGCGCGCCGGCTCCTACTGGTCCGGTCGCGCGCTCGGCGTACAGAACACGGCGCAGTACCTCACCGCCGCCGCGGTGGCACCGGTCGCCGGCCTCGCGATCACCCACTGGGGGTACGCCGCGACGTACGGCCTGTCCGCTCTGTGCCCCGCCGTGGCGTGCACGCTCGTCCCCCGGAAGGACGAGACCAGCCCGGAGTGAGTCTCTGCGCGACCCTCTGCGTGACGCTCAGGAGTGACCGGCGAGTAACCACAGACCCGTCTGCCTCGTTGGTCCGCTCACCTGAGCAAAAGGAGCTCCATGCGCCCCGTCGCCAACCGTTCCCGTGCCGTGCATCGGCTCGCCGCCGCTGCCGGCCTCTCCGCCGTCGCAGTGCTCGTCGCGTTCGTCATCCCCTCCGGCGGGCTGGGTGGCCAGGCCGCGGGCGCCGACGGCTACAAGAAGGCGTACGCCGCGAAGGTCGGCAACAAGCAGTCGGCCGCGCAGGGGTCGGGCACGATCTACCTCGCCGACGGGACCCACATCCACCCCAACGCGCTCGGCGACGACGGCCACGCGCACAACCACAACGACCCGGCAACCAAGAACGCCGTCTCACGCTCCGCGCCGACGACCGACGAGGAGACGGCCGACCCGACGACTCCCGAGCAGGCGCGACTCGCCGTCGGTGCCGCCTCGGCGCAGCGCGAGGAGACCGAGCCGACGCTGTCGAACGTGCCGGTGACCCCGGCTCACGCCGCCTCCCCGACCAGCCGCTACAACATGTTCAACGCGTGCTACGGCGTCCAGTCGACGAAGACCGGGCGATGGCTGACCGACGCCAACGTCCCGACGTTCTCCGCCGCCTCTCAGAGCGCCGGCACCCCGCTCTACTTCAAGCCGACCGCTCTCGGCCGCTACATGCTCTACAGCCCGGACCGCAGCTACCTCGACGGCGGCCAGGCCACCGCACACTACGCCGCCGCGCCCGGCCCGACCAGCGACTGGGTCGTGGCGATGCCGAAGGCGGGACAGTTCACCTTCCAGATCCCAGGCAAGGGCTACCTCACCGACGGCCCGAGCAACGCCACGATCAGCAGCACCCCCACCCCGATGAGCCTCCGGCTGCGCAGTGGCTGCGCCGTGTTCCCCGAGGTCAGCACCAACGTCTCGGGCAACCCGTTCTCCGGCATCAGCAGCGAGCAGGAGGTGCGCGGATTCATCGACGCGCACACCCACGGGATGGCCTTCGAGTTCCTCGGCGGCGACGTGCACTGCGGCCGGCCCTGGTCGCCGTACGGCGTGGAGGCGGCCCTCAAGGACTGCCCCGACCACTCCCTCACCGGGGGCAAGGGCGCCGTCATGGAGGCCTTCCTCTCCGGCAAGCCGAGCCACGACCCGGTCGGCTGGCCGACGTTCAAGGACTGGCCGGCACCGGACTCGCTGACGCACGAGGGCACCTACTACAAGTGGATGGAGCGCTCCTGGCGCGCCGGTCAGCGGATCCTCGTGAACCTGCTGGTCGAGAACAACAAGCTCTGCGAGCTGTACCCGCTCAAGCGCAACTCCTGTGACGACATGGACTCGATCCGGCTCCAGGCCAAGGACATGCGTGCCCTCGAGGACTACGTCGACGCGCAGAGCGGTGGCCCCGGGCAGGGCTGGTACCGGATCGTCACCACGCCCGATGAGGCCCGAAAGGTCATCAACGCCGGCAAGCTGGCGGTCGTCATGGGCATCGAGACCTCGGTGCCGTTCGGCTGCACCCAGAAGCTCGGCGTACCCGACCTGAAGTGCACCAAAGCCACCATCGACAAGCAGCTCGACGAAGTGCGCAAGATGGGCGTCAGCCAGATGGAGCTGGTCAACAAGTTCGACAACGCCCTCGCCGGCGTCGCCGGCGACGAGGGGGCCACGGGCTACCTGGTCAACTCCGCGAACACCCTCGAGACCGGATCGCCGTGGCGGATGCAGACCTGCAACCCCAACGACCCCGAGGTGCACGACAAGGACCAGGACAACTCGGTCCCCGCGGAGATGCCGTCCCAGGACGCGTTGTTCGGCGCGGTGGCGAACGTCTCCGGGATCAGCCTTCCCGCCGTACCCGTCTACCCCGCCAAGCACCACTGCAACTCCATGGGGCTGACCGGGCTCGGCGAGCACACCATCCGCGGCTTGGCGAAGCGGCACATGCTGTTCGATCCCGACCACATGAGCGTGAAGGCCCGCAAGTCCTCGCTCGACCTGATCGACTCCATGGGCTACAGCGGCGTGCTGTCCAGCCACTCCTGGTCGACACCGGACGCCTACCCACGGATCTACCAGGAGCACGGCTTCATCGCGCCGTACGCCGGTGACAGCAACGGCTTCGTCGACAAGTGGAAGCGACACCTGACCTGGGCCAACCCGGAGACCTACTGGGGCATCGGCTTCGGCGCCGACATCAACGGCCTTGGTGCCCAGGGCAACCCGCGTCCGGATGCTGCGACCAACCACCCGGTCACCTACCCGTTCACCACGCTCGGTGGTGTGAAGGTCGACCAGCAGGTCAGCGGCCAGCGCGTCTACGACATCAACAAGGACGGCGTCTCGCACTACGGGCTCTACCCCGACTGGATCCAGGACCTGAAGATGCAGGCCGGCGACGACATCGTGAAGGACATGGCACGTGGGCCCGAGGCCTATCTTCAGATGTGGGAGCGCGCGTACGGGATCAAGCCCAACGCGTGCACCAACCCGTCCTCGAAGCTGTCCCCTGCCACCTTCACCTCGAGGGTCAAGGCAGGCATGACCAGCCTGGCGACGCTGAACGCCGTCGGCCAGCCCGACCGCCGCCTCGGCAGCACGTTCAGCTACTGCGCGACGAGCGGCAAGCTGACGGTGAAGTTCAACAGCGCCGGCAAGGTCACGCAGGTGGTCCGACCCTGACTCCTGGACCGGCCCGGACGATCAGGCCAACGTCTCGACGAGCGCGTCGAGACCACTCACCGTGTGGGTCGGCGGGCTGAAGACCTGGGGGTAGTGACCCTCGTGCCGGTCGACCCAGACAGCGCCGAGCCCTGCCCTGATCGCGCCGTCGACGTCCCAGGGATGGGTCGCGACCAGCACCATTTCCTCGGGCCGGACCCCGCACTCCTTCGCGGCGTACTCGTAGGCCAGGTGGGACGGCTTCCACGCCGGAGCGTCGTCGACCGACAACAACCGCTCGAGGCTCTCGAGGAGCCCGGCGTCACCGAGCAGCCGCTCCGCGACGGCCGTGGTGCCGTTGGTGAGTGTGACCATCCGGAACCCGGCACCGGCGAGCGCGTGTACGCCGGGGCCGACGTCGGCGTGCACCGGCAGTTCGGAGAAACCGCCGAGCACGTGTGCCACTGCGTCGTCCACGGGCCGGTCCAGCGAAGCGATCGAGAGCTGCGCAGTCAGCACCTCGCGGGCCACTTCCAGGAAGTTCGGGCGGATGCCCGCCACGGACAGCGCGAACCCGTCACGCAGCACCGAAGCGAACCACAGCGACGCCGCGCTGGCCGGCGCACCGACGGCGACGAACCGGGCGGCGAGCGGAGACAGGTCCGACAGGGTTTCGTTGACGTCGAAGACGATCACGGGGGTGGTCATGCCCCCTCCCTACCCAGCAGCCCGGCCGTCCATGCGGCGTCGGGTGCCTGTGTGGGCAGCGGTGGGCAGCCTCGAGGACGCTGTTACCCGCAGGTAGCATTTGTCACACCGGTGCTGCATTCCGGGGCTGAGCAGATGCCCGTAGTCTGCCCCC
Source organism: uncultured Actinomycetota bacterium (assembly GCA_963742785.1). Taxonomy (GTDB): domain Bacteria; phylum Actinomycetota; class Actinomycetes; order Propionibacteriales; family Nocardioidaceae; genus Marmoricola. The sequence continues at coordinate 788,327 of CAVUNI010000002.1, read as the reverse complement.
GGTGGGCGACTCCATGCGCCCCGCGACTCGCCCGACAGATGTGGAGTGACAAGTGCTTGTGGTGCTGATCGTCGGCCTGCTGATGAATGCGATCGCGTTGCCGCTCGCGGCCCGCCGCGTGCTGTTCCTCTACCGCGTGATCAGCAGCGGCCAGCCCGCACCCGACCGCATCCGAGGCGTCACCAACCGTATCGGCGCCGCCACCAAGCGCCAGCTGGTCGAGGTCTTCGGCCAGAGGAAGATGCTCAAGTGGACAGTCCCGGGCACCGCCCACTTCTTCGTGATGTGGGCGTTCTTCATCCTCGCGACGGTCTACCTGGAGGCCTACGGCTCACTGGTCAAGCTGCTGCTCCACGGCGGCACGCTTGACGAGGGGGAGCACCTGAGCTGGGCGATCCCGATCGTCGGTCACTGGGAGATCCTCGGCTTCCTGCAGGACTTCATCGCGGTCATGGCTCTCTTCGGCCTCGCGACGTTCTACATGATCCGCCTCCGGAACGCCCCGAAGGCCAAGGGACGCAAGTCGCGGTTCTTCGGCTCGCACCTCGGTCCGGCGTACCTGACGTTGTTCATGATCTTCAACGTCATCTGGACGATGTTCCTGTTCCGCGGCGCCTCGGCCGCACTGGGCACCTTGCCCTACGAGCACGGAGCCTTCGCCTCCATCGGCGTCGGCAAGGTTCTCGACGGCCTCTCCGAGGGGACGCTCGAGGCGCTGGAGGGCGTCGGCCTGCTGCTGCACATCGGCGTGATGCTCGTGTTCCTGATCTTCGTGCTCAACTCCAAGCACCTGCACATCTTCCTGGCGCCGCTGAACGTCCTCTTCGGGCGTGAACCGGTGGCGCTCGGCGCCGCCAAGCCCATGAGGAGCGGCGGCAAGGCGCTCACGCTGGACGACCTGGAGGACCTCGACGAGGACGCCAAGCTCGGCGTCGGCGCGGCCGAGGACTTCAGCTGGAAGGGCGTCCTGGACATGGCGACCTGCACCGAGTGCGGTCGGTGCCAGGACCAGTGCCCGGCGTGGAACACCGAGAAGCCCCTCTCGCCCAAGCTGATGATCATGGCTCTGCGGGACCACACCATGGCGAAGGCGCCGTACATCCTGGCCGACGAGGACAAGCGCGAGGGCCTGCTCGAGGGCAACGAGAAGCTGGCCCGTGAGGTCGAGCGGCCGTTGGTCGGTGATACCGGCGACGACTGGTTCTACATGCCCGACAGCGGCGCGGCGGTCATCGACCCGGACGTGCTCTGGTCGTGCGTGACCTGTGGCGCCTGCGTGAACCAGTGCCCCGTCGACATCGAGCACGTCGACCACATCATCGACATGCGGCGCTACCAGGTGCTCGTGGAGTCGAACTTCCCGAGTGAGCTCAACGGGCTGTTCAAGGGCATGGAGAACAAGGGCAACCCCTGGAACATGTCCTCCACCGTCCGGATGGACTGGGCCAAGGACCTGCCGTTCGACGTCAAGGTCGTCGGGGAGGACATCGAGGACCTCGACGAGGTCGAGTGGCTGTTCTGGGTCGGCTGTGCCGGGGCCTACGAGGACCGCGCCAAGAAGACGACTCGCGCCGTGGCCGAGCTGCTCGACATGGCCGGCGTCTCCTTCGCCGTACTCGGCAACGGCGAGACCTGCACCGGTGACTCCGCCCGCCGGTCCGGCAACGAGTTCGTCTTCCAGGGCCTGGCCGCGCAGAACATCGAGACGTTCAAGGAGTACAAGGTCAAGAAGGTCGTCTCGACCTGTGCGCACTGCTTCAACACGCTGAAGAACGAGTACCGACAGCTCGGCATCAAGCTCGAGGTCGTCCACCACACGCAGCTGCTCAACCGTCTGGTCCGCGAGAAGAAGCTCACCCCGATCCGCAACGCCGAGCGCTCCTGGAAGGGCCCGCACCAACGGCCGATCACCTACCACGACCCCTGCTACCTGGGTCGGCACAACCAGGTCTACGAGGCTCCGCGCGAGCTGCTCAACGTGCTGCCCGACACCAGGTTCGTCGAGATGCCGCGCAACTCGGAGCGTTCCTTCTGCTGCGGCGCCGGTGGTGCCCGCATGTGGATGGAGGAGACCATCGGCACGCGGATCAACGACACCCGGACGAAGGAGGCCGTCGGCACCGGTGCCGAGCAGATCGCCGTCGGCTGCCCCTTCTGCCGGGTGATGCTCTCCGACGGGCTCACCGCCGCGCAGAGCAAGGGCGAGGCGCGCGAAGAGGTCGAGGTCCTCGACGTCGCGCAGATGCTGCTCGCCGCGATCAAGGGCGAGTCGAAGCCGGCCGCCAAGAAGGCGGTGGCCTCGAGCTCCGCAAAGGCTGGTTCTTCCGAATCTGGGTCCGGCGCCACGGCAACCGCGACCATCGAGCGCGAGGACACCGCCACGTCGGAGGAGACCGAGGAGTCGACAAAGGCCGAGCCGGACGCCGACGACGTCACCCAGACCGAGGAGACAGTCACCGACACCGAGGACGTCGGAGCAGGTACGTCGGGCGGTGGCGGCGGCTCGCTCTTCGACCTGGGCGACGACTCTGACTCTGACGCCTCGACCGACGCTGATGACTCCGGGGGCGACGCGGCCGAGGCGAAGGCCGAGCCCGAGGAAGAGGCCGAGCCCGAGCCTGAGGCCGAGCCGAAGCCTGAGGCCGAGCCGGAGCCAGAGGCGAAGAAGGCCGAGTCCTCGGACGAGGGCTTCGGTGGCGGCTCGCTGTTCGACGTCGGCGACGATGACTCGGGGTCGGATGCGCCTGCCGACTCCGGGGACGAGGCCTCCGAGCCCAAGACCGAGGACACCGGCGAAGACGTCGACCGCAGCCAGGACGACGCCGACACCGACGTCGAACCCGAAGAGGACGCCACCGAGGAAGAGCCAGAGCCAGAGCCCGAGCCCGAGCCGGAGGACAAGACCGAGAGCCCGGAGGCGCCAACGTCGTCAGGGACCGCCAGCACTCCCGGCACCGAGATCCCCGAGGGCGGATCGCTGTTCGACATCGAGGCGCCCGCCGAGGAAGAGGTCAGCTCGCCCGCACCCGAGGCGAGCGACGAGGAGCCCGAGGACGCGGCCGGAGACTCGACCACCGACGACGACGTCGACCGCAGCCAGGACGACGCCGACACCGATGTCGAACCCGAAGAGGACGCGACCGAGGAAGAGCCAGAGTCCGAGCCCGAGCCGGAGGACAAGACCGAGAGCCCGGAGGCGCCAACGTCGTCAGGGACCGCCAGCACTCCCGGCACCGAGATCCCCGAGGGCGGATCGCTGTTCGACATCGAGGCGCCCGCCGAGGAAGAGGTCAGCTCGCCCGCACCCGAGGCGAGCGACGAGGAGCCCGAGGACGCGGCCGGAGACTCGACCACCGACGACGACGTCGACCGCAGCCAGGACGACGCCGACACCGACGTCGAGCCGGACGAGGACACGGACGACGGCGAGGCCGCGGATTCACAAGACGAGGACAAGTCCACGGAGGAGAGCTCCGGGATCACCTCGCTCAAGGACATCAAGGCGAAGTACTCCGGCGACCAGGCCGAGCCGGAGCCCGATGTCGCGGCGGACGAGGACACCGACGAGGAGCCGGCAGACACCGAGGACTCAGCGGACGAGGACGAGGACGAGTCCGAGGAGTCGAAGGACGAGGAGAAGCCGAGGCCGGCCCCTTCCGGAGACACCCACCAGCCGAGGACCGATGCGGAGATCGGCGAAGGCGGCTCACTCTTCGACCTCTGAGCCGAAAGCCGGATACTCCCGAGTGATCGGACCCTCCCCACCGCGATTTTGGGGTCCATTTGCTCGGGACTATCCGGTTTCACGGGATCTCCACCCCCGATGTGAGCCGGATCACCTCCTGTAACCGGGTTCCGCGACACTCGTTGCTCCTCACAGAGACCGGCCGGTCCCATGGGAGGAACCAGATGTCGTTACGCCCGCTCGCCCGACTGCTCGCCACGACCACCGCCGCAGCAGCGCTCGTGGCGGCACCGCTCGCGATCACCCCGGCGGAGGCGGCGGCCAGCCCGGCCGCCGTGTCAGCGACGACAGCCAGCACCTGGAAGCCCCGGCCCGAGCAGTACTCGACGACGACCAGCATCAAGGACCTCGCCATCCCGATGTCCGACGGGGTCAGGCTTCGTGGCGACCTCACGCTGCCCGCCAACGCAGACGGCACTCCGATCGGCGCCAAGGTACCGGTCGTCGTGACGATCACCGCATACAACAAGACCGTGATCGCCGGCGGCTTCGGTGGCACCCTCGCGGGCGCCGACCCGGCGTACCTCGTCAAGCGTGGCTACGCCCAGCTCACCGTCGACGCGCGCGGTACCGGCTCCAGCGAGGGTCAGTGGAACGCCTTCGACAAGCGCGAGAACCAGGACGCGACCGAAGTGATGACCTGGGCGCACGAGCAGCCCTGGTCCAACGGCAACACAGCCATGACCGGTGCGTCCTACATGGGCATCGGCCAGATCTTCGCCGCCGCCGGCAAGCCCGCCGGACTCAAGGCGATCTTCCCGCAGGTGCCAGCTGCCGACGTCTACCGCGACGTCGTCGCCTCCGGTGGTCAGATCGACTCCGGCTTCATGCCGCTGTGGCTCGGCCTCGTCACCGCCACCAGCCTGATCCCGCCCGCTGTCGCCGGCACCGACCCGCAGTCGGGCATCGGCGCGCTGGCCTCACACATCGGCGCCGTCGGCACCTTCACCGGCCCGACCCTGGTCAAGGCGATCGCGGGCCAGGACACGGCGTACGACGGACCGTTCTACGCCGAACGCTCCCCCATCAACGTGATCAGCAAGGTGAGCGTGCCGACCTTCCTGATCGGTGGCGAGTACGACCTGTTCCAGCGCGGCACGCCCCTTCTCTTCGAGAACCTCCGCAAGCGCGGTGTTCCGACCAAGATGATCATCGGCCCTTGGGACCACCTCAAGGGATCGTCGGGCGCTGAGGTCGGCAACGCCGGCTACGGCCCGCTCACCGAGCTTCAGCTGCGCTGGTTCGACCACTACGTGAAGGGCGTCAAGGACACGACCCTCGACTCCGACATCGCGCCGATGACGTACTTCGAGCAGGGCACCGGCGCCTGGCGCAAGTCCAGCAACTGGGTCGGCAGCGACCGGGTCGCCTCGACCTGGAAGTTGTCCGGCACCGCGAGCAACGGCACCGCCGGCGGATTGACCACGGGTACGGCGAAGGACGGCACCGCGACCGTCCTGCCGATCCCGGTCGCCGGTCTCTGCACCCGGTCCACCAACCAGTGGACCGCCGGGCTGATGGGGCAGAACCCCTTGCCGAACCCGTGCCTGGACGACAACCGCCTCAACGACCTGGCCGGCGTCACCTTCGACTCGGCGCCCGTGACCAGCCCGGTCCGGTTCCAGGGACCGATCAACGCCCGGCTCTACGTCGACAGCATCGGCGGCAACGGGATGCTCTCGGTGGCGGTCGAGGACGTCGCGCCCGACGGCACTGTCAAGCGCCTCACTGGTGGCTGGCAGGTCATCTCCCACCGAGCACTGGACACCGCGAAGTCGCGCTACCTCGGCGGCAAGCTGGTCCAGGCCTTCCACCCGTTCACGAAGGCGGCGGAGAAGCCCCTGGCCACAGGCGCGGTCGAGCCCGTCGACGTGGAGGTGTTCCCCACTGGCGCGTCGATCGAGACGGGGCACAAGCTGCGGATCGCCGTGCAGGCGTTCGACGTACCCCACCTCGCGCCGACACTTCCCCAGCTCCCGGGGTCGCTGACCGCGATCACGATCCACAACTCGGCGAAGTACCCGTCGGTGCTGACGATCCCGGCTGTTCGGTAAGGCTCAGCCCTTCATCGCTACGCCCTCGCGCCAGTACCCCATGAAGGCGACCTGGGCGCGCTCGAGGCCGAGCTCGGTGACCAGGCTGCGGCGCATCGCCTTGACCATCCAGGACTCGCCGGCGATCCAGGCGTAGGTGTCGTCGAGGTCGTGGCCGAGCGACCGGGTGCGGAGCTGGGCATCCAGGTCCTCGCCCGCCGAGGAGTAGCGCGGGGTCTCCCACACATCGATGTCCAGATCGGTGGGCAGCTCGGGCAGTGCCTCGAAGTCCCTAGAAGGTGGCAGGCCGAGGTGGCGACGTACCTCCTGGACGAGACGGCGGTTGCACTCGCCACCCTGGCGCGGGAACCACTGCACCTCGAAGCCGTCGGGCGTCGGCAGGTCGAGGATGTCGGCCGAGGTCGGCACCTCGATGAAGACGTCGCCGGTGTAGCCGGGCCCGAGGTCTTCGAGGATGCGGCCGAGGGCGGGTACGGCGGTCTCGTCGCCGATCAGCAGCAGGTGCCGCCGGTCGGCCGGTTCGAACTCGGTGCCGCCGTACTCCGTCAGCCGGTGCGGCGCGATCACCTGGATCACGTGGCCGGGCTCCACGGCCAGGGCCCAACGACACGCTGGGCCGGTGCCGTGACCCTGGTCGTCGTGTACGACGAAGTCCACCACCAGCCGCACGTCCTCGCCGTCGCGCACGATGTCGCGGATCGTGTAGGTCCGCATCGGCGACCGGACGTCGTCGGGTGCGCCCAGCCATGCCTCGTAGTAGTCCTCCGCGACGACTGGGATCGTCGGCAACCCACCGGTGGGATTGGGAAGGACCACCTTGAACCGGGTGTCGAAGCCGTCGTCGCCCAGGTCGACGAACGCGGGGCTCGCGAACTCGACCCGGACGAACGCCGGGCTCAGCCGCGTGACGGCGTGCACGGCCGCGTCGGTGATCAGGACGCTCGGTGTGGCGGTCTCGGTCGTGCTCATGCGGTTCTCCGATCGTTCAGGGTGCGGGATCGGCGACCCAGGGGGATCACCATGGGCGTTGCGGTGACCGGGTCCTCGATGACCCGGGACTCCATGCCGAAGACCGTTCGTACGCAGTCCTCGGTGATCACCTCGTTGGGGGGACCGGCAGCGACGATCTGGCCGTCGCACATGGCGACGAGGTAGTCGGCGTAACGGGCCGCGAGGTTGAGGTCGTGCAGGACCATCACGATCGTGGTGCCGCGGGTCTCGTTGAGGTCGGCGAGCAGGTCGAGTACCTCCACCTGGTGGGCGACGTCGAGGTACGTCGTCGGCTCGTCCAGCAGCAGCAGGTCGGTCTGCTGCGCCAGTGCCATGGCGATCCAGACCCGCTGGCGCTGTCCGCCGGACAGTTCATCCACGAGCCGGTCGGCCAAGTCGAGGGTGTCGGTGAGCTCGAGTGCCTCCGCGACGGCCTGCTCGTCCTCGGTGGACCAGCGTCGGAACGCGCCCTGGTGGGGGTGCCGTCCGCGTCCCACGAGGTCGACGACGCTGACCCCCTCGGGCGTGACCGGGTTCTGGGGCAGCAGTCCGAGGACGCGTGCGACCTGCTTGGACGGCAGCGAACCGATCGCCTTGCCGTCGAGCAGCACCTTGCCCGACGAAGGCCGGAGCAGTCGGGCCAGCCCGCGCAGCAGCGTGGACTTGCCACACGCGTTGGCCCCCACGATCACTGTCACCTGTCCGTCAGGAACCTCGCAGCTGAGGCCGTCGACAACGGCACGATCGCCGTAACCCAGCGACACGCCGCGGGCAACCAGCCGGCTGTTGGCGGGCGTGGCTTCGAGCTGTTTCTCGGGTTCCATCACGTCCTCCTCGAGGTGCGTCCGGTGGCCAGCAGCCACAACAGGAAGGGGGCGCCGAACGCGCCAGTCACGACACCCACCGGGTAGTTCACGTCCGGCACGGCGTACGCCGCGATGTAGTCGCCCCCGACCACGATCACGGCTCCCACAAGCGCAGCCCCGACCAGAGTCGTGCGGCCCCCGTTGAGGGCCCGTGCGATCGGACCGGCCAGGAAGGAGACGAAGGCGACCGGGCCTGACGCGGCCACCCCGAGCGCCACCAGGACGACGGCCAGCAGGAGGAGGAGCTCGGTGTGGCGAGCACTGATGCCCAACCCGGCGGCGGTGTCCTCGCCGAGCTCCGCGGCCCGCGCAGCCCGGCCCAACCAGACGATCGCCGGCAGCAACGCGAGCAGCAGCAGGGCCAAGAGGCGGATCGTGGGCCAGTCACCGCGGTTGAGGCTGCCGGTCAGCCACTGCAGCACGATCTGGACGTCCCACTGGTCGGCGCGAACGAAGAGATAGCTGACGACCGAGAACAGCGCGGCGCTGACCCCCACCCCGACCAGCACGAGGCGGCTGCTCGCCCCGGGTCCCGTCTGCGAGCGCACCAGCAGCGCGGTCAGCAGCGCACCGACCACGGCCGCCACGGCGACGCCGGCTCCTCGCTGCTCCAGCACGACGATCGAGAACACCGCGGCGGCGCTCGCGCCGATGCTCACCCCGATGATGTCGGGGCTGGCGAGCGGGTTGCGGAGCGTCGACTGGAAGATTGCGCCGCCGACCCCGAAGGCGGTGCCGACGAGCACGCCGAGCACGGCACGCGGCAGCTTGCTCTCCATCAGGATGAAGCTGGCACCGGGGATGTCGGTCCCGGAGAGGATCCGGAAGGTGTCGGGCAGGGTGATGACGAAGTCGCCCAGGGTCACCCGGCAGACGAACACTGTCGCGAGTGCGACGGCGAGCGCCCCGACCACGACGGTGTACCGGCGCACCGGACCCCGGCGGGCACGGCGCACGACCTCGTGGGAGGACGCTTGTGGTCGCTCGAGGAGCAGGATCTCGGAGTCACGGGCGGCGTTCACGGCATCGCTCACAGGCTCCCGAGCCGGCCGCGCCTGATCAGCAGCAGGAAGAACGGAGCCCCGACCACCGCGGTCATGATGCCGACCTGCACCTCGCTCGGAGGGAGGACGACCCGACCGATCACGTCGGCGACGAGGACCAGCGCGGCGCCGTACCCCATGCTGAGCGGCAGGACCAGGCGGTAGTCGGGGCCCACGACGGCGCGTACGGCGTGCGGCACGATCAGGCCGACGAAGGCGATCGGACCCGCCAGCGCCGTCGCCGCTCCGGCGAGCAGCACGATGGCCACGCCGATGACAAAGCGGTCGACGACCAGCCGTCGCCCGAGGCCGCGGGCGAGGTCGTCGCCGAGCGCGAGCGCGTTGAGGCTGCCGATCGACGCCAAACCGAGCAGCGCACCCACCGCCAGGAACGGCAGCCCGACCAGCAGCACATCGGTGTCGCGGCCGCCGATCGTGCCGACCGACCAGAGCCGGAAGGCCTCGATGGTCTGACCGTCGGTGAGCAGCACCGCCTGGGTCCACGACGTGACCGCGGCCGTGAGGGCGGCGCCGGCGATGGCGATCTTCATCGGTGTCGCTCCGTCGCGGCCGAGGGCGGCGACCAGGTGCACGAGCACCATCGCCACCGCGGCGCCGGCAAACCCGAACCACACATAGGTACGCAGGTCGAAGAAGTCGAACATCGAGATCGCCAGCACCATGGCGAGCGCGGCACCGGCGTTGATGCCGAGGATGCCGGGGTCGGCGAGGGGGTTGCGGGTCAGGCCCTGCATCAGCGCTCCGACCAGGCCCAGCGCGCCCCCCACGGCCAGACCCAGCAGGGTCCGGTCGACGCGTACGACCGAGATGCCGTGGAGCCGGTGCGTGCTGTCGAAGATCGCCTCGACCGGAATGATGCGGGCGCCGATCACCATCGAGGCGCACGACGCGACCAGCAGCAACGCGACGAGCACCATCAACGAGGCGGACGCCCCGCGACGCGCCCCGGTGTCGCGGGGCGCGTCGGATGGCGTCCTGGACGCGAGCAGGTCGGTCGTCACGATCCCTGTACGGCCGCGTCCAGCTTGGGGAGCACCTTGTCGATCACCACTGGGATCGACAGCGGGGTCGGGTTGGTGATCGCCTCGGAGACCACCGTGTCGGCCTCGGTGTAGACGTTCCCGTTGGCGAACGCCGGCATCTTGCCGATCTGTGGGTGCTTGACGAAGGTCTCGAGCGTGCCGCCCTCGTCGGTGAAGGCCAGGACCACGTCGGAGGCAAGGGTGTCGGCCTTGTCGGCGGAGATGGTGCCGTAGAACTCGCCGGGCTTGACCACCGACTTCACCGAAGGGGCGTCCTCGAGCCCGAAGTCACGCAGGAACTGCACCCGAGTGTCTTGCGAACCGTAGATGCCGACCGTCGAGAGATCGGTCGTGGAGAGATAGGTGAGCATGAAGTTCTTGCCCTCCATGTCGGAGTACTTCTCCTTGGCCGTCGCGATCTCGTCCTCGGTCTTCTCGAGCACCTTCTCGGCCTCGTCGGAGCGGCCCAGCGCCTTGCCCACGGTCTCGAGGGAGGTGCGCCACGGGGTGATCCAAGGCACGTCGGGGTAGGCGACGACCGGGGCGATCTTGGTGAGCTTGTCGTAGTCGGCCTTGGTGAGGCCGCTGTTCGTTGCCAGGATGAGGTCGGGGCTGACCTTCGCGACCTCGGCGAAGGGGATCCCGTCCGTGTCGTCGTAGCGCGCCGGCGCCTCGCCACCCAGCTCCTTCACGGCCGCGTCGAAGAAGTCCGTCGAGCCGTTCTTGTTCCCGCCGTACGTGATCTTCGTGGCACCGACGGGCACGACACCCAACGCGACCACGTGGTCCTGGTCGCTCCAGCCGAGGGTCGCGACCCGGGTCGGCTCCTTCTCGATGGTCGTCTCCCCGAAGGCGTGCTCGATGGTGACGGGGAAGGCGTCGGCCTCGGCCTTGGTGGTGCTCGTACCGGCGGCGTCGTCGTCGGTCGACCCGGTGCTGCAGCCGGTGAGGGCGAGTGCTCCGAGCGTGACGGCGAGCGCAAGGGTGCGCAGTCGCTTCATGGGGTTCCTTGGGTCGAGCGGGCAGGTTAGTTAGGTAAGGCTAACCTTGCTCGGCCCGGTCGTGCCACAGGGGTCTCACCGGCGCACGGCCGGTGGGAGGTGGAGCGTCAGATCTGGGTGCGCTGGAAGTTCGCGTAGGACCGCGACGGGGTGGGGCCACGCTGGCCCTGGTAACGCGAGCCGTACTTCGCCGACCCGTAGGGGTGTTCGGCCGGCGAGGAGAGCCGGAAGAAGCACAGCTGACCGATCTTCATCCCCGGGTAGAGCTTGATGGGCAGCGTGGCCACGTTGGCCAGCTCGAGGGTCACGTGGCCGCTGAAACCTGGGTCGACGAAGCCAGCCGTCGCGTGGGTCAGCAGTCCCAGCCGTCCGAGCGAGGACTTGCCCTCGACCCGGGCGGCCAGGTCGTCGGGCAATGTCACGACCTCGAGCGTCGAACCCAGCACGAACTCGCCCGGGTGCAGGATGAACGGCTCGTCTCCGGTGGGCTCGACCTCGCGGGTCAGGTCCGACTGGTCGGCGGCAGGGTCGATGTGCGGGTAGCGGTGGTTCTCGAAGACGCGGAAGTAGCGGTCGAGGCGGAAGTCGATGCTCGACGGCTGGATCATCGCCGCGTCGTAGGGCTCGACGACGACCCGCTTCGCCTCGATCTCGGCCAGGATGTCGCGGTCGGAGAGGAGCACGCCGCAAACCTACCTGCTGGGCACCCCGACGCGGAGGGCCGACGGGAGGGTCCGAGAATGGCGTCCATGGCTGTGGACTCGAGAACCTGGCATCGGTACGTCGCCATCGGCGACTCGTTCACCGAAGGCGTCGGCGACCCCGACGCTGCCCGCCCCAACGGTCTGCGCGGCTGGGCCGACCGGGTGGCGGAGGTCCTCGCCGCGCGGAGCGACGACTTCCGGTACGCAAACCTCGCCATCCGCGGGCGCAAGCTACACCCGATCCTGGCCGAGCAGCTCGACCCGGCGCTCGCCCTCGGGCCCGACCTGGTCAGCATCCACGCCGGTGCCAACGACGTGCTGCGTCCCAAGGTCGACCTCGACGACCTGGCGGCGGCGTACGACGAAGCGGTGGGCCGGGTGGTCTCCCACGGCGCCCATGTCGTGATGTTCACGATCGTGGACCCGGGACCCAGCGGGATCTACTCGGCCATGCGCGGACGGATGGCGATCTTCAACGAGTTCGCCCGCGAGATCAGCGACCGGCACGGCGCCTCGCTGGTGGACATGTGGCGGATGCGCGACCAGGCGATGGCCGAGGTCATGGACACCGACCGGATGCACCTGAACCCGATCGGCCACCAGCACATCGCCTTCGCCGTACTCGACGCGCTGGGCATCGACCACGACGAGCAACCACTCCCCCGCACTCCTGCACCCCTGTTGACCCGCTCCGAACGGCTGCGCGCCGACGCAGCGTGGACTCGCGACTTCCTCGGACCCTGGATGCACCGTCGCCTCACCGGACGCTCCTCGGGCGACGGCATCTCACCGAAGCGACCCACGCTGGCCCCGATCGAAACCCCCTCCCGGGTCGGGTAGCCTCTCCACCGTCGGTCCCCGACGCGCGGATGTAGCTCAGTTGGTAGAGCGCGACCTTCCCAAGGTCGATGTCGCGAGTTCGAATCTCGTCATCCGCTCCATGGAATTCGAAGGTTTCCCCGACGCTGCGCTCGACTTCTACGACGACCTCGAGCTCGACAACACCAAGTCCTTCTGGCAGGCCAACAAGCACGTCTACGACTCAGCCGTGCGTGACCCGATGCTCGCCCTGACCGCCTCGCTGGCCGACGAGTTCGGCAGCGCGAAGGTGTTCCGCCCCTACCGGGACGTGCGGTTCGCGAAGGACAAGACGCCGTACAAGACCGCCCAGGGCGCCTTCGTGGCGGTCGGCCCGGCGACCGGCTGGTACGTCGAGATCGGCGCGCCGGGCGTCCGGGTAGGGGCCGGCTACTACCACGCCGGCGGACCCGACCTGGCCCGCATCCGCACGGCCATCGACACCGAGCACTCGGGCAAGGAGCTCGAGCGCATCGTGCGCAAGTTGGTGAAGGGCGGATTCGAGATCCGCGGTGAGCAGCTGAAGACGACACCACGCGGCTACTCCGCTGACCACCCGCGAATCGACCTGTTGCGCTACAAGTCGATGGCGCTCGGGAAGTCCTACGGCTTCGAGAACCTGAACACTCCGGATCTCGCCGTCCGCGTCCGCGACGACTGGCGTGCCCTGCGCCCGCTCGTGGACTGGGTCGCCGAGCGCGTCGACCTATTAGGTGGTTGAGGAGCGAGCGCCAGCGAGCGTCTCGAAACCACTGGATCCAGAGGTCACTCCGGCTTACGCACCGTGGCGAGCGTCCGCTCAACCTCCCAGTGGGCGGCCATCGAGACCATCTTGCCCTCGTCGTTGACGCGGTAGACCGCGATCAGGTCGGTGTCGGCAAGGGACCCGTCCTCGAGCACGGTGGAGAAGGTGCCGATGTTGGCGCAGGCGTTGCCGTTGGCGAAGGAGTCGCGGATGGTGAAGTGGAACTCCTTGACCGGCGCGATCGCCATGTCCCAGAACGCGCTGACGCCTTCGAGGCCGTGGTGCCCCTTGCCCTCCGGGTCGAAGAAGGAGGGCCCGACCGGGTCCTCGATGACGGCGTCCTCGGCCCACAGGGCGAGCCACTCGTCCTTCTGCTTGCGCGACACCAGGTCGTAGGAGCGCTGCGACAAGCGGCGTACGGGGTGGTCACCGTCGGGTGCTTCCCAGGTGACGAACTCTGACTCGATCATCGCAGAACTGTAACGTGTTTCAGTTTCTGCCGCGATGAGTTCCACCGCTCAGGATGGTCTGTTCGGGTAGCCAATGAGGAGGCAGTCATGAGCAATGTGATCGCGAGCATCACGACATCGGTCGACGGCTACATCACGGGTCCCGACGACGGGCCTGCGTACGGCTTGGGTATCGGTGGTGAGCGCCTGCACAACTGGGTGATGGGCGGCCCGTGGACCTACGAGGGCGAGCATGCGTTCGCGATGTCGGACGAGGACAAGGAGTTCTTCGACGGCATGATCGAGAATCTCGGTGCCGGGATCGTCGGGCGCGGGATGTACGACGCCGCCGGCGCCTGGGGAGGTACCAACCCGTTCGGCGGGCCGCTCCACATCGTCACGCATCGGATGAAGGACCAGCCCGATCCTTCGACCGGGTTCTTCTTCGTCGACAGCTTCGAGGGCGCCATGGACCAGGCCCGGGAGACCGCCGGTGAGAAGGACGTCTCCGTCGGGGGTGGCGCGGACGTGATCCGTCAGGCCCTCGAAGGCGGGTACGTCGACGTGCTCGCGATCTCCACCGCACCAGTGATCCTCGGCCGCGGCAAGCGCCTCTTCGAGGGCTTCGACCACGACATCGACCTCGAGAAGGTCAGCGTCCACTCCTCGGAGTACGCCACACACACGACCTACGCCGTCAAGCGCTGACTACCCGGCAGCGGAGACCTGCTTGGCGCGGCTCTTCCACTTCCGACGCTTGCGGTCGAGCCGGTCGCGCTCGGCCTCGAGCTCGGCGACCAGAGTGGTGAGCCGCGCGTTCTCGGCGAGCGCGTCGGCGAGGGCATCGACGGCCACACCGAGCTGGTCCCGGGGGCCGGGGAGAGCTCGCTCGGCGCCTTCGCCGGTGAGCATCGCGAGGTCGCCGCGGACGTCGTAGCCCGCATGCGCAACCGTCTTCTCCCAGCGCTCGACCAGTGGCAGCAGCGAGGCGGTCGGGGCTACCGGCATCGCGGCGCGGTCATGGTCCTGGCCGAGGAGCAGATCAGCGGTGGAGGGCAGGATCGACTCCTCCAGCTGGCGGTTCACCTTGCGGAGTACGGCGACGCCGGCCGGGTCCGCGTAGGGAGGTACGACGCACGGCAGGTCGTCCGACGACAGCCCGGCGAGGGCGGTGAACTCCCGCCAGTGACCAGTCACGTCCTCCGATGCGACCACGTGCAGCCGGTCGGCGTGGAAGGTCCAGCCCCAGCGGGCCAGGATCGAGGCAAGCTCGTGGCCCGCCCAGAACTCCTCACCCTGCTGGTGCTCGCGAGCTCCGCCGGTGGCGTGGTCGAGCACCCGGCCGACGTACTTGTCCCAGCCGGTGGTCCGACCCGCGCGCAGCTCGGCGAGCCAGCCGCCGTACAGCTGCTGGGAGAAGGAGTCCAGGGTGACCAGGAGGTGCACCTCGACGCCGATCAGCGGGTCGAGCACCAGCCGGATCTGGTCCTTGTCGGCGGCGCAGAGGTCGGGCGTGGAGAGGACCGAGACCCCCTTGTGCTGCCAGACCCGGTCGCAGATCCGCGCCCAGCGCCCCTCGACCTCATGACGCGACAGCCCCGCCTGCCGATGGGTCCGCAGCAGCTCGTGAGTGGCCAGCCGGGACTCCTCGGCGGAGGCCGCGACGCGGACGCCTGCCGACTCCACCGCCTCGTGGTGCGCGGCCAGGTTCGCCTCGATGACCGCGCGCGGGGCATGGGCCAGCCCGATGTGCCAGATCAGCTTTCTTCGTGCCATGGCACCGATGGTCCGGCAGGTCCACTACGCGTTGGTGAACGGCAGGTGACCGACAGGGATCAGTGCGGCTTCCACGCCTCGTCGTCGACTGTGAGCTCCGCCACCTCTTTGGGGAGGGAGCGGTTGGCCAGCGCCTCGATGGAGACGTTCTCGAACACCTCGCGCAGCGCCGTACGGGCCGCGATCCAGACGTGCTGCAGGATCTCGGCCGACTCGTTGTAGGAGACCGCCTCAGGACGCAGGCCGTAGACGCTGACCAGGGGGCCGTCGACCGCGCGGATCACGTCTGCCACGGTCACGTCAGCAGGCTTGGCCGCCAGGCGCCAGCCACCGGACTGTCCACGCTGGCTCACCACGATGCCCGCCCGGCGCATGTCGGCGAGGATCGCCTGCAGGAAGCCGTGCGGGATCGCCTGGAGCTTGCCGAGCTCCTCGGCGCTCACCGGCCGACCGTCGTCACGGTTGGCGATCTCGATGAGCGCACGGAGGGCGTAATCAGCCTTGGCGGAGACGCGCATGGCGGAAGTCTGTCAGATCGCTCGGATTAACTGACCTGATCGACTCGCGCTGGAGCGCCTCAACTGCGGTTTTCTCCCCCGCTACGGCTCTTTGTCCTTCGTCACACACCTGCCCGAAATGCTTGCGTCGACTGGATTCGGGGCAGATACTGGTTGTTACTGACTGGTAGAACTGACCGGTAGCAAAGCCCGCACCGGTTACCCGTGTCGAGAAAAGGTGGGTCTGTGAGCCACTACAAGAGCAACATCCGCGACATCGAGTTCAACCTCTTCGAGGTGCTCCGGCGTGACGAGGTCCTCGGCGAGGGACCGTTCGCCGACATTGACGTGGACACCGCGCGCTCGATCCTGACCGAGGTCGACCGGCTCGCCCGTGAGGACCTGGCCGAGTCCTTCGTCGACTCGGACCGGAACCCGCCCGTCTTCGACCCCAAGGAGCACACGGCTCCGCTCCCCGAGGCGTTCAAGAAGAGCTACCACGCCTGGATGGACGCCGAGTACTGGCGCCTGGGCACACTGACCGAGCTCGGCGGAACGCCGGCCCCCTCCAGCTTCAACTGGGCGATGGGCGAGCTCGTCCTCGGCGCCAACCCCGCCCTGTGGATGTACGGCGCCGGCCCGATGTTCGCCGGCATCCTCTACCGCAACGGCATCGAGCGGGACCAGAAGATCGCCCGCCACATCGTCGACAAGCGCTGGAACACCACGATGGTGCTCACCGAGCCCGACGCCGGTTCCGACGTCGGCGCCGGCCGCAGCCGGGCCACGCAGAACGAGGACGGCACCTGGAACATCGAGGGCGTCAAGCGCTTCATCACCTCCGGCGAGAGCGACCTGTGCGAGAACATCCTCCACATGGTGCTCGCGCGCCCGGTGGGTGTTGAGGGCGCCGGCGGCCCCGGCACCAAGGGCCTGAGCCTGTTCATCGTGCCGAAGTACCACTTCGACGTCGAGACCGGCGAGCTCGGCGAGCGCAACGGCGCCTACGTCACGAACGTCGAGCACAAGATGGGCATCAAGGTGTCCAACACCTGCGAGATCACGTTCGGTGACTCGGGCGTCGGTGGCGGCGAGCCTGCCGTGGGCTACCTGCTGGGCGAGGTCCACGACGGCATCGCGCAGATGTTCCAGGTCATCGAGAACGCCCGGATGATGGTGGGCACGAAGGCCATCGCCACGCTGTCGACCGGCTACCTCAACGCGCTCGAGTTCGCCAAGAGCCGCGTACAGGGGTCCGACCTCAGCCAGGCCGCGGACAAGACCGCCCCGCGCGTGACGATCACCCACCACCCGGACGTGCGTCGTTCGCTGATGGTGCAGAAGTCGTTCTCGGAGGCGATGCGCTCCCTGGTTCTCTACACCGCCTCGTGGCAGGACCGCGTCCAGGTCGCCGAGCACAACGGGGAGACCGACGAGCTGGCCATGCGGGTCAACGACCTGCTGCTCCCGATCGTGAAGGGCTACGGCTCGGAGCGGTCATGGGTGCTGCTCGGCACCGAGTCGCTGCAGACACTCGGTGGCTCCGGCTTCCTGCAGGAGTACCCCATCGAGCAGTACGTCCGTGACGCCAAGATCGACACCCTCTACGAGGGCACCACGGCGATCCAGGGCCAGGACTTCTTCTTCCGCAAGATCGTCAAGGACCAGGCCAAGGCGCTCGGCTACCTTGCCGCCGAGATCGAGGGCTTCATCAAGAGCGAGGCCGGCAACGGTCGCCTCAAGGTGGAGCGCAAGCTGCTCGCCCAGGCGCTCGAGGACGCCCAGGGGCTGGTCGGCCTGATGATCAACACCCTGATGAGCGCGGACGAGTCCGCCGAGGGCGGCGACATCAGGAACATCTACAAGGTCGGGCTGAACACCTCCCGCCTGCTGATGATGCTCGGCGACGTGGTCTGCTCCTGGCTGCTGCTCAGGGGTGCCGAGGTCGCGCTGGAGAAGCTCTCCGGTGAGGTCTCCGCCAGCGACAAGGCGTTCTACGAGGGCAAGGTCGCGGCGGCGCAGTTCTTCGCGCACCACAACCTGCCCAAGCTCACCGCCGAGCTCGCCATCGCCGAGGCGACCGACCTGTCGCTGATGGACCTCGACGAGGCCGCCTTCTAGTCACGGGGTCAGCACGCAGAACTCGTTGCCATCTGGGTCGGCCATCGCGACCCAGCCGACCTCGCCCTGGCCGATGTCGGCTCGAGTCGCGCCCAGGGAGGCAAGACGGTCAACCTCTGCTTGCTGATCACCGTCGGTGGGCGGGGCGAGGTCGAAGTGGAGCCGGTTCTTCCCGGTCTTCGGCGTCACTGGCGGGCCACCCCAGGTGATCTTGGGACCGCCGTACGGCGAGCGGATCGCGGTCTCCTGGTCCTGGTCCCAGACCAACGGCCAGTCCAGCGCCTGGCTCCAGAAGTACCCGACTTCCTGCGACCCGTCGCACGCGAGCGCTCCGATGAATCCGCAGTCGGCAAGGAATGTGTTGCCTGGCTCGATGACGCAGAACTCATTGCCTTCGGGGTCGGCGAGCACCACATGTGCCTCCTCCGGGAGCTGACCGATGTCGATGTGCCGCGCGCCGAGCTCGAGCGACCTCGCCACGGTCTGCTGCTGGTCCTCCAACGTCGTGCTCGTCAGGTCGAAGTGCATCCGGTTCTGACGGTTCTTCGGCTCCTGGCTCGAAAGGAACCGGATCCGGAACCCCGTGTCGTCGCTCGGCAGGAGCGCGATGCCGTCATCGGGGCCGTTGGCCATCTCCCAGCCCAGGACGCCGGCCCAGAAGCCCGCGAGCCGCAGCGGGTCCCTCGCATCGAGGGAGAGCGCGAAGAGGTGAGAAGTCATCTCGCTACGCATCTCCGATCTGCTCCGATGAAGTGCGCAACGCTAGGCGTTCGGGGAGCCGGCACGCAACGCGAATCAAGGTCGCGCCCGCGCCGTACTTCGAGCCATTCACACCCGTCACAGGTTTCACTACGCCGGTAGTGAAACTGGCGTGATGTTCGGAAAGCTTTCAGAACAAAGTGTCAGTTTCACTACTCCGGTAGTGAAACCGACAGCCCTACGACGACGACGCGAACGGAACCCCCATCGACCCGGTGTCGGTGGGGGTTTCGTGCTTGATCAGGCCGCGCCGAGCCAGGGTGGGTACGACGCCCTCGGCGAACTGCCACGCCTCCTCGAGGTGCGGGTGGCCGGAGAGGATGAAGTGGTCGATGCCGAGGTCGGCGTACTCGGTGATCCGCTCGGAGACCTCCTCGTGCGACCCGACCAGCGCGGTGCCGGCACCACCACGGACCAGCCCGACGCCCGACCACAGGTTGGGTGCGACCTCCAGGGATCGCAGGTCGCGCGACTTGCCGCGGTGCAGGTCGAGCATGCGCTTCTGGCCCTCGGACTCGCTCTTCGCAAGACCGGACTGGACGCGCTCGATGTCGGTCTCGGGGATGCCCTTCAGCAGACGATCGGCCTCGGCCCACGCCTCCTCGCTGGTGTCACGGGAGATGACGTGCAGCCGGATGCCGAACGAAAGCGACCGCTCGCGCTCCTTGGCCAGCCGGCGGATCCAGTCCACCTTCTCCGCGACCGCCGGCAGCGGCTCGCCCCAGGTCAGGTAGGTGTCGGCGTGCTCGGCCGCCACCGGTCCGGCTTCGGCAGAGGAGCCACCGAAGTAGATCGGCGGCACCGGGACCGGGCGGCGCTGCAGGCTCGCGTTCTCCACGAACACGTGCTCACCGCGGAAGGTGACCGGCTCCTCGCTGGCCCACAGCCGGCGTACGACGCTCAGGAACTCGCCGCACCGTGCGTAACGGTCGGCCTTGTTCAGTGAGTCGCCGTACGCCAGCTGCTCCTGTGGCTCGCCGCCGGTCACCACGTTGAGCAGCAGCCGTCCGTCGGACTGCCACTGGAACGTCGATGCCATCTGCGCGGCAAGGGTGGGGCTCAGCAGGCCAGGACGCAAGGCCACGAGGAACTTCAGCTTCTCGGTCTCCTGGACGAGCATCGCTGTGGTCAGCCACGCGTCCTCGCACCAGGCGCCGGTCGGAGTGAGCACCGACTCGAAGCCGGCCTGCTCGGCCGCCGCGGCGACCTGGTTGAGGTAGCGCAGGGTGGCCGGCCGGTCACCGGACATCGAGTTGCCGTGGCCACCGGCAATCAGGTTTCGCGAGTCGCCGTACGTCGGCAGGAACCAGTGGAACGTGAGACTCATCAGGCGGCCACTCCCTTGACGACACGGAGGCCCTCGAGGAACCCCTCGACGATCTTGCCCAGGGCCGGTTCGGCGTCCTCATGGATGGCCGACAGGTCGCTGGTGTGCGGGGAATCGATGAACTGGTCGAGGACCAGGAAGCCGTTGACGACGTGGCGCGCCTCCATCGAGGTGAGCACCGGACGAAGTGCGTAGTCGAGCGCCAGGGCGTGGGCATTGCTGCCTCCTGTGGCCAGCGGCAGCACCACCTTGCCGGCGAGACCGAACTGGGGCAGCAGGTCGAGCCACGTCTTGAGGAGACCAGAGAACGCGGCCTTGTAGACGGGCGTCGCGACGATCAGGCCGTCGGCCTTCTCCAGCCGAGCCGCCGCGTCGATCACCGCGGGATGGTCGAACTCCGCATGCAGCAACGCCTCCGCCGGCAGGTCTCGCAGCGTGAGCGTATCGACTGTGTGGCCGTTCTCTTCGAGGATCCCGCTGACGTGTTCCAGCAGCACAGCGCTGCGGGACACCTTCATCGGGCTGCCCGAGACGGCGAGGACGTGGGACAAGGTCGGCTCCTTGTGACGATGGGATTGCAGGTCAGTTCGTGCCGGCGCCGAGCGGAGACGCGTCCTAACTGTATCAAGTCACTAGATTTTAGGAAGTTAACGCGGCTCGTGTCCGCGCCTCGGAACGGCATGGATCGGGTCGAATTGGGGCACACTCAGGGCAGCCCGCTCCGGGCAACCCGAAGGGAGCACCGCCATGGGAATCGGACTCGGAGTCGTCCTCCTCCTGCTCGGACTCATTTTCGCCTTCGACGTGATCGACCTGCCTGCCAGCGTCGACGACGTCGTTGCCTCGAACACCCTGGGCTGGATCCTGATCATCGTGGGGGTTCTCGCCATCGTCCTGGCCCTCGTGATGAACAACCAGCGCACCCGTTCGACGAGGGTTGTCGAGGAGCGCCGCGTCGACCCGCCCGTGTAAGGAAACACCAGTACCTTCGGCGGCCTGTCCGCCCTGCTGACCACGTCAGCCGGGGCCGGCGGGCCGCCGTACGCTGTGCGCCATGACCCGGCCCCGTGAGCCTCAGGCTGCGCAGACCGACGCCCACCTCGCCGACCTGATCGAGATCTGGCACGAGGCATGCACCCGCTTCGTGGCGCTCGCCCGCGAGATCCCGCGAGAGCAGTGGGACCTGCCCACCGACCTCGAGGGCTGGGACGTCAAGGACAACGTCGCGCACACCGCTCACCTGGAGGGGGTGCTGGCCGGCGCACACGAGGAGACGATCGAGGTCGCGGAGGCACCGCACCTGAAGAACCTGATGAGCTACTACACCGAGCAGGGCGTCCTGGCCCGACGCGACCGCGACATGGAGACCAACGCCGCGGAGATCGAGGAGGCCGTGGCGACCCGCTACGCCGAGCTCCTCGCCGAGCCGCCCACTGATCCGAAGGCGGCACCACCGAGAACCCCGGGAGGCGTGCCCTGGGACTTCCAGACGCTGCTCAACAACCGCCCCGTCGACGTGTGGATGCACGAGCAGGACATCCGTCGTGCCATCGGACGACCCGGCGGCTTCGACTCCCGGGTCGCCGACCACGTGCTGCGCACCTTCGGTCGCTCGCTGCCGATGGTGGTGGGCAAGCGCGTGGCTCCTCCCGTCGGCACGACGGTCCGTGTCGAGGTGCCCGAGGCAGGCCTGGCCTGGAGCGTGCGGATCGGTGATGACGGCCGCGCTGCCCCTGCCGACGACACCGTCGCCGCCACGGCGAAGGTCACGCTGAGCCCGGAGGACTTCGTCGTGCTGGCCGGTGGGCGGCGTCCACCCGAGCAGACACGAGCCGCGGATCGAGGGCGACGAGGAGATCGGGCGTCGACTGCTCGATTCGCTGGCGGTCACCCCGTGAGCTGGAGCGTCGCCGACATCCCCGATCTGACGGGCAAGCGCGCGCTCGTCACCGGTGTCACGAGCGGGATCGGCGAGACGACCGTCCTGGAGCTCGCGCGCAACGGGGCCGAGGTCATCCTGGGCGCACGCAACCCGGCCAAGCTCGAGGCGACCATCGCCAGGATCTGCGCCGAGGTCCCGGGCGCCACGCTCCACCCGCTCGCCATCGACGTCTCCGACCTGGCATCCGTACGCCGAGCCGCGGCCCAGGTGGAGGAACCTCTTCACCTCCTGATCAACAACGCCGGTGTGATGGCCACGCCGCACCAGCGCACGGCCGACGGCCTCGAGCTGCAGATGGCCACCAACTACTTCGGACCGTTCGCGCTCACGGGCCTGTTGTTCCCCCGCCTGGTTGACTCCGGCGACGGCCGGGTCGTGGCCATCGCCTCGCAGGGCAGCCGAGTGGCGCGCCGGGCACCGCTCGACGACCCCCGCGACCAGAGCCGGCGCTACGGACGCTGGCAGGCGTACTTCGCCTCCAAGCTGGCCGATCTGTTGTTCATCTTCGAGTTCGATCGCCGGTGTCGCGAGCAGGGCGTCCCGGTCAAGGGCCTCGCCGCCCATCCCGGGTACGCCGCAACGGGGCTGATGGAGACCGGGCGCAACACCGGCAACACCGGCGACCGGGTTCGGTTCACCGCGACGATCCTGCAGGCGGTCTTCTCCGCCATCGGCCAGCCGTCCTCGATGGGAGCTCTGCCGACTCTCATGGCTGCCACGGCCGACCTGCCCGGCTCGACGTACATCGGGCCCGACGGCTTCCTCCAGTTCAAGGGCGAGCCACGCATCGTCAGCCCTCGCCGCCTGGCCCTCGACCGCGACGCGCAGCGCCGTCTCTGGGAGATCAGCGAAGAGACCACCGGCGTGAGCTTTCTCGACGGATGAGCCCTCGACCGATGACCCCCAGGCTGCGACCGATGACCCCCGCTGACCATGAGGCGGTGGTTGCGCTGAACGAACGGCACGTCAACCTGACAGCACCGATGGACGCAGCACTGCTGGTCGAACTGGTCGCGGCCGCCGAGCACGCCGACGTGATCGACGTCGACGGGCAGTTCGCCGGCTTCGTGATCACGTTCGTCGCCGGGGCGGCGTACGACGGGACGCACTTCGGCTGGTTCGCCGAGCGCTACGACGACTACTGCTATCTCGACCGGATCGTGATCCACGAGGACTTCCAGCGACGCGGCCTCGGCACGTTCGTGTACGACGAGCTCGAAGGCAGCTGTGGTCGGCCGGTGTTCGCCCTCGAGGTCAACATCGACCCACCGAACGAGCCCTCCCTGGCCTTCCACCGCGCACGCGGCTTCACCGAGGTGGGACAGAGCGACGCGAGCGGACACCTGGTCTCGCTGCTGGTGAAGAACCTCTAGTTGACGACCCGCAGAACAACCGTGGTCTTGGCGTAGCGGGCGCCGGCCCTGAAGTGCTGGTGGTAGATCCGGACCAGGTCGGCCAGGTCACCGGGCGACATCTTGATGCAGCCGAACGACTTGTAGTCGTTGAACTTCGGGTACTCCCAACGGCAGGCCTGGTCGCCCTTCCGGTCCGGGCACTGGCGGTTGCCGGCCCCCTGCTCGGTGTGGATGAACAGCTGGTGGCGGACCTTGCCGTTCGGGCAGGCCTTGTCGTCGAGGCGGAGGGTACGGCCCTTGATCACGTTGCCGTGGTAGTTGTTCGACTGACGCATCCGGTAACTGCCGTTCGGCAGCCAGCCCTTCGAGGTCACGCACGAGTTGCGGCCGATCTTTCCCGGTAGGCCGGAGCCGGCACGCCAGCTCTTGGTCTGGGTCATCTTCCAGCCGCCGGCGGCCGTCCGCTCGTAGAGCCGCCAGATCAGCCGCGAGTTGAACTGGTTGTTCCAGTTCTTGTCGAACGTCAGCGTGGCGCGCCACCGCTGCGGTGCCGACTCGGCAGGTGCGGCCAGCAGGAGCGACGCCGCGACAACGGTCAGGGCGGCCAGCACCGCGAGCAGTCTTCTCACGAGGACGAACACTAGATGACCAGGTCCAGGGGGTGTGCAAGCGAGCGCCGCTCAGTGCGTGCGCTGGCAAGGCGGAGGAGGGAGCCGTGGCGGAGCCACGGCGACTGACGAGAACGCAGTCCAGCGTGCGTGATGAGTGGGGCGCAGCGTGCTCCCCCTGGATTTGGTCATCTTGGGGCGCTGCCGACCGAAGCGCACAGTGCTTGCCTCAACTGCTGGATGGGGACAGGTTTGAGGAATGCGAATCCTCGTTCTCGGCGGGACCCTCTTCCTGTCTCGCGCAGTGGCGTCCGAAGCGGTGGCCCGCGGTCACGACGTGACCTGTGCGGCGCGTGGTACCTCGGGCTCGGTGCCTGACGGAGCCCAGCACGTGTACCTGGATCGCGAGGCCCCGGACTGGTCAACGCTCGAGGGAGACTGGGACGCCGTCGTCGACGTGGCGCGTACGCCGAGCTGGGTCGCGGCCGCGTTGGACCACCTCGCCGACGCGCACTGGACCTTCGTGTCCTCGATCAGCGTGTACGCCGACCACTCCACCCCCGGCGGGACCCCCGAGACGCTGCCGCTCCTGCCGGCGATCACCGAGGACGTGGAGCAGGACTCCGCCGAGGCGTACGGCTCGAGCAAGGTGGGCTGCGAGCAGGACGTGCTGGCTCGTGCCCGCGAGGCGTTCGTGGTCCGACCCGGGCTGATCATCGGGCCGGGCGATCCCAGCGGCCGGTTCACCTACTGGCCCGAACGGCTGGCCGAGGGCGGCGACGTGCTGGCGCCCGAGTCTCCCGACCGGGACACCCAGGCGATCGACGTACGCGACCTGGCGGCGTGGATCGTCACGTGTGCAGAGCAGCATCGCACCGGCGTGTACGACGCCAGCGGGCGCGTCGTACGACTCGGCGACCTCGTGGACGAGGTCACCAAGGCGGTCGGCGGCGACGCCAAGGTCGTGTGGGCGCCGGCTGACTTCCTGCTCGAGCGCGAGGTGACGTACTGGGCAGGGCCGCGTTCGTTGCCGCTGTGGCTGCCCGACGACGCACGTGGCATGACCTCGCACGACGTCAGCGCCAGCTTCGAGGCGGGGCTGAACACCCGGCCGATCGGTGAGACCGCTGTGGACACGCTGGCCTGGCTCCGCGAGAACCCGGATGCGCCGCGGACCGGGCTCAGCCGGGCCGAGGAGCAGGACCTGCTGGACGACTGGCACACGATCAGCATGTGACTTACCCGCCACCTGATCGCGCTCGACAATAGAACGTGTTTCAGTTTTGATGTCTCCATGGATCTCTCCGTGGTGCTGTTCACGAGCGACCGGGGCATCACCCCGGCGGATGCGGCGAAGGCTGCGGAGGATGCCGGGTTCCACACGTTCTACGTGCCCGAGCACTCGCACATCCCGACCAGCCGCGACTCGGCGCACCCGGGGACCGGTGGTGAGCTTCCGGACGACCGCTACCTACGGATCCTCGACCCGTGGATCGCGCTCGCGACCGCGGCTGCGGTGACGAGCACCATCCGCCTGGGCACGGCGGTGGCGCTCCCGATGGAGCACGACCCGATCACCCTGGCCAAGACGCTGGCCACTCTCGACCATCTCTCCGGCGGTCGCGTGACCCTCGGCGTCGGCTTCGGCTGGAACGTCGAGGAGCTCGAGGACCACGGCGTCCCCGGCAAGAAGAGGCGCACCGTACTGCGCGAGTACCTCGAGCTGATGGGCGAGCTCTGGAGCAACGAGGTCGCGTCGTACGACGGCGAGTTCGCGCAGCTCAAGCCCAGCTGGGCGTTTCCCAAGCCCGTGCAGCAGCCGCGGATCCCGATTCTCGTCGGCGCGGGTGGCACCCCGAAGAACTTCGACTGGATAGTGGCCAACGCCGACGGGTGGATCACCACGCCGATCGAGACCGACATCGAGGACCGGGTGGCGGCCCTCAGCGAGGCGTGGGCCGCCAAGGGACGCGAGGGCAGCCCGCGGATCGTCGTACTGCTGACCAGCCGGCCCGAGCCCGGCCAGCTCGAGCGGTGGGCCGAGCTCGGTGTCGACGAGGTCATGTTCGGGCTGCCGGACAAGGGCGCCGAGGAGGTCCGCCAGTTCATCGCCAAGATGGGCGCGAGACTGCAAGCACCAGCATGAGCACGTACGTCGTCAGCGGCTCCGCCTCCGGCATCGGCGCGGCCATCGCCGAGCGGCTCCGCGGAGACGGGCACACCGTGGTCGGTGTCGACCTGCGCGGCGCCGAGGTCATCGGCGACCTCGCCACCGCGTCCGGGCGAGCTACGGCAATCGCGTCGATCCGCGAGCTCACCAACCGGGTGGACGGCGTGGTCCCGTGCGCAGGCATCGCGGGTCAGACCGGCACCGACGGGCGACTGCTCATCTCGCTGAACTTCTTCGGCGCGGTGGCGCTCGTCACCGACCTCCGACCGCTGATGTCTCCGGGTGGAGCGACGGTCATGGTCAGCTCCAACTCGGTGACCGCGGTACCTGGCTGGGACACCGACCTCGTCCGTGCCTGTCTCGACGACGACGAGGAGCGCGCCCGGATGCTGGCAAGCAGCATCGAGCCGGTGATGCTCTACCCGGCCTCCAAGGCCGCCGTCGCGTGGTGGGTGCGGCGCGAGTGCGTGGCATGGGCGAAAGACGGACTGCGCCTCAACGCCGTCGCCCCCGGGCTGATCGCCACCCCGATGACCGACCGGCTGCGCGAGGACCCGAACCTGGGCGGATTCATCGATGCCTTCCCCAACGCGCTCGAACGGCCCGGACGCCCCGAGGAGGTGGCTGCGACGGTCGCCTTCCTGCTCTCCGAGCAAGCCAGCCACGTGGTCGGCTCGCTGCTCTACGTCGACGGCGGCACCGACGCCCTGCTGTATCCCGAGCGCCCCCAACCCGCATAACCCGCTGTACACCTGCTCGTTCTCCCAGTGTGAGACGAACTCGAGTGGCCCTGTCGACAATCGCGCTGGCCGCGGTCGTCGCGTCGGGTGGTCCGGCGGCCGCCGTACCGGCGCCGCCGATCCCGCCACTGCCCACAGACCTCCTCACAGAGTCCTTCACCGGTACGCCGGCGACGAAGCAGCCGATCACGCACCCACCGATCCCGAGCCACCCCTTCCTGTCGCCGAACGGCACCAACTCGATGCACAACGACGCCTACGCCTCAGACGCCTACACGGTCAGCGGACCGCTGGGTCGCAACCTGCAGGTGCGCTCGGCGAGCTACGGGATCTCGGAGTGCGCCACGATCGCCTTCGATGCGAAGAAGCGGATCGTCGGGCTGTGCGGCGGGGCGCAGGGCTTCACGATGCGGCTGATCGACCCGACGACGCTCGAGGAGATCGCCTCCCTGGACATGCCTGCGCGTGACCTGACCTCGGGTGCGAACCCGCTCAGCGACCTGTGCGGCGGCACCTACTTCTACCTCGACCGTCACAACCGGGCCTACGTGCTGACCACCGGCAACCAGCTCTGGGAGGTGACCATCGGCGCGACCGGCCTCGAGCACACCCGCACGTTCGCGCCGACGATCCCCGAGGGCGACTGCATGATCGCGACCATGCCGGACTGGAAGGGAAGGATCTTCTTCGCCACCAAGGGCGGCCGTGTCGGCACGATCGACGCAGGCACCGGCGCCTCGAAGTTGCGCACCTTCCCAGGCGAGGCGATCTTCAACTCGCTGGCTGCCGACGAGACGGGTGCCGTCTACCTGGTCACCGACCACCGGATGCTCGCCGTCGAGGCCGACAAGAGCGGGATGCCGCAGGTGCGCTGGTCAGCGGCGTACGACCGCGGCACCCGGCAGAAGCCGGGACAGCTCTCGCAGGGATCGGGTACGACGCCCACGCTGATCGGCAAGGACCTCGTGGTGATCACCGACAACGCCGAGCCGCGGATGAACGTGCTGTTCTACAAGCGCGACGGCAACGCCAGGAACCGCCTGATCTGCAAGGCGCCGGTCTTCAGCGCCGGAGCCTCGGCCACCGAGAACAGCCTGGTCGCGGCGGGTCACTCGGTGATTGTCGAGAACAACTACGGCTACGAGGGTCCGCAGTCGACGCTCGCCGGAAAGACGAGCACGCCCGGCATCGCCCGGGTCGCGCTCGAGGGCAACAAGTGCCGCGTCGTGTGGACGAGCAACGTCACCGCGCCGACCTCGGTGCCGAAGGTCTCCCTGGGCAACGGACTGGTGTACGTGTACTCGAAGAAGCCGTCCACCCCGCTCGACGACAGCTGGTACTTCACCGCGATCGACGTCCGCTCCGGCCGCACCCAGTGGCTCCAGCGCACCGGCAACGGCACCCAGTGGAACAACCACTACGCCTCGATCTACCTGGGTCCCGACGGTGCGGCGTACATGCCGACCATGGCTGGGCTGGTGCGGTTCAAGGACGGCTGAGTGGGCGTGCCAGTTTCACAACACCGATTGTGAAACTGGCACGGTGCGAATGAAGTTTTGTTCGCACCGTGTCAGTTTCACAACACGTGTTGTGAAACTGGCAGCCCCTCAGAACAGGTGGATGAACCAGTCCGCAGCACCGAGGATCACCAGGAACCGGATGTAGCGGCCGATCAGGCAGGTGCTGACGAACAGCCACAGGTTGACGCGCAGCTGCCCGGCGAGTACGGCCATCACGTACAGCGGCGGGAAGCCGAGCGAGGCCGAGGCGAACAGCAGGAGCGCGGTCTGGTTGGGGTGCTCGTGGATCCGCTTGGACCAGCGGTCGTGGGACTCCTTCCACTTCGGCTTCGCCATCTTCTTCTTGATCCACGGCAGCCTCATCGCCCAGTCGGCGGCGTAGTACAGCGCCACCTTGCCGGCGGTCTGGCCGATGGCGGCTGCAGCCGCGATCCACCAGACGCCGACGTCCTGGATCGCGGCGCCGACGGCGGCCAGATAGGCCTCGATGTTGATGAACGGGATGACGGCGGAGCCGAAAGCGACGACCAGCGTGGTGAGAACCAGCTTCACGGGCGAACCGGTTCGGCGCCTTTGGCCAGCTTGCTCGACCCGAGGTCCATACCGAAGCGCTCCTCGGCTTCCACCAGGTGCGGCAGCGGGGCGCCGGAGAGCGGCATGCCGAGCTGCATCAGCTTCACCAGCGAGATGCTCTTGTGCGCCAGCAGGACGAGGGCGATCGCGAGGCCGACCCACACCCAGCCGGTGACGAGCAGCAGGATCGCGAACAGCCCGGAGTTGACGGCCTTGCCCGGGTGCGACCAGTTCAGCAGCCACAGCCGGCGGTCGATGACGTAGAAGTAGTTGGGGCTGGTGATCGGCCAGGCCAGGAAGCAGATCGACAGGAAGCCGTCGACCACCATGAACTCGGCGAGGTAGACGAAGATCGCCGGCGCGAGGTGCGGGTCGAGCCAGGCCAGGCCGATGTAGAAGGCGGCGGCGCACAGGCGGTCGCTCAGGATGTCGAGTACGGCGCCGGTGCGGGTCTCGCAGTCGAACATCCGCGCGATCTGGCCGTCGAGCGAGTCCCCCACCCAGTGCACGAGCAGCGCCACGACGAGCAGGGTCTTGCTCCCCTGGCTCGCGGCGACCGCTGCCAGCGCGATCGAGGCGGCGGTGCGGACGAAGGTGACGATGGTCGCGGGAGTGCCGATGCGTTCCCGCGACGGGTCGGCCACGATGCGGCCAGGTTTCACCATGCCTTCAGGCTATCCGCGCCCTCGCAGCGGCAGCGTCAGGTATGCCCCTGACGCGCCCCCGATCTCCAGGTCAGCTGACGTCGTGCTCGAGGAAGCGGTGATGCGGGCGGTCAGAACAGCAGTGCCGCCGCCGGGTCCTCCATGATCGCAGCCACGTCGGAGAGGAAGCGCGACCCCTTCTCCCCGTCGACGTGTCGGTGGTCGAAGGAGAGAGCCAGCTGGGTCACCTGACGCACGACGATCTCGTCCGAAACCACCCAGGGCTGCTTCTTCACGGCACCGAAGCACATGATCGCGGACTCGCCCGGGTTGATGATCGGCGTGCCGGCGTCCACGCCGAAGACCCCCACGTTGGTGATCGTGAAGGTGCCGCCGCTCATCTCGGCCGGCTGGGTCCTGCCCTCACGCGCGGTGGCGGCGAGCTGGTTGATCGCCCCCGCGAGGTCGAGCAGGGAGAGCCGCTCGGCATCCTTCACGTTGGGTACGACGAGCCCGCGGGGCGTGGCCGCCGCGATGCCGAGGTTGACGTAGTTCTTGAACACGATCTCCTGGGCCTTGTCGTCCCAGAAGGAGTTGACCTCCGGCGTACGCCGCATCGCGAGCATGCACGCCCGGGCCAGCACCAGCAGCGGCGAGACCTTGACGTCCCTGAACTCGCGCCGCGTCTTGAGCCGTTCGACGAACTCCATCGTGCGGGTGACGTCGATCGTGACCCACTCGGTGACGTGCGGGGCGCTGAAGGCCGAGTCGACCATGGCCTGGCCCATCATCTTGCGGACGCCCTTGATCGGCTCACGGCGCTCGCGTTCCGCAGCGTCATACGAACTGGTCGCCGGGGCAGCCGTTTCGTATGACGTCCCAGCGGACCCGGAGACCGCGATCACGTCCTCGCGCGTGACCGACCCCTGCGGGCCGGTGCCGGTGATGGACCCCAGGTCGACCCCGAGGTCCTTGGCCAGCTTGCGGACCGGCGGCTTGGCCAGGGCCTGGGTCGGACCCGCCTCGGGTTCGGCGGTGACGGCGTGGGCCGGGACGGCAGGCTCGTCGGACTCGACCACCGCGTCGGACTGCGCGCCACCGGGGGCGAAGGCGCCCTGGACCTGCATCTGCGTCGCCGCGGCGGCGTCGCTGGAGGGCGATGCCGAACCCTTGCGAGGGCGGCGCACCGGTCCGCGGTCGGCCTTGTTGCGGCCCACCAGGCTCTCGCCCTCGCCACCACCCGATGCCGCCGGGTTGGACAGGTCCATCTCGCTGAGGTCGGCAGCGGTGGGGGCCGATTGCGCAGGAGCCGAAGCGGCCGGAGCCGCAGCCTCGTCGGCCGAGCCGATCGAGATGATCGCGGTCCCGACCGGGACCGTCTCGCCCTCGGCCACCAGCAACGAGGTCACCACGCCCTCGTACGGCGAGGGCAGCTCGACCAGCGACTTCGCGGTCTCGATCTCGACCACGATGTCGTTGATCTGGACGGTGTCACCCTCCTTGACCCGCCAGGACACGATCTCGGCCTCGGTCAGTCCCTCTCCGACGTCGGGGAGCAGGTAGTCGGCCACGGTTTCTCCTCAGAAGTCGAGCGATCGGTCGACGGCGTCGAGCAGCCGGTCGAGGTCGGGCAGGTAGTCCTCTTCGATCCGGGAGGCTGGGTACGGCGTGTCGAACCCGCAGACCCGGAGCACCGGTGACTCCAGCGAGTAGAAGCACTCCTCCTGGATCCGCGCGGACACCTCCGAGCCCATCCCCAGGTTCACATGGGCCTCGTGGATGACGATCGCACGTCCGGTGCGGCGTACGGACTCGAAGACCGGGCCCATGTCCAGCGGGCTCAGCGTGCGCAGGTCGATCACCTCGAGCGAGGTGCCTTCGGTGGCAGCCGCCTCGGCCGCCTTCATCGCGGTCTTCACGGTGGGTCCGTAGGCGAGCACGGTCGCGTCGGTGCCGCGGCGGACCACCCGGCTGGTGAACAGCGGCTCGGGCGTCTCGGTCTCGTCGAGATCGGCCTTGTCCGCGTGGTACTGGCGCTTGGGCTCCAGGAAGATGACCGGGTCGTCGGAGGCGATCGCCTGCTGGATCATCCAGTAGCCGTCGACCGGGTTGGAGCAGGCGACCACCTTGAGGCCGGGCGTGTGCGCGAACTGCGCCTCGGGGCTCTCGGAGTGGTGCTCGACCGCGCCGATGCCGCCACCGAACGGGATCCGGATGACCATCGGCATCGGCGAGCGACCCTTGGACCGGTAGTGCATCTTCGCGACCTGGCACACGATCTGGTCGTACGCCGGGTAGACAAACCCGTCGAACTGGATCTCGACCACGGGCCGGTAGCCGCGCAGGGCCAGGCCGACGGCCGTGCCGACGATGCCGGACTCGGCCAGCGGGGAGTCGATGACCCGGTCCTCGCCGAAGTCCTTCTGCAGCCCGTCGGTGATGCGGAAGACCCCGCCGAGCTTGCCGACGTCCTCACCCATGATGAGGACCTTCGGGTCGTCCTCCATGGCCTTGCGCAGGCCCATGTTGAGGCCCTTGGCCAGGGTGATCTTCTGGGTACTCATGCCTGTGCTCATCTCTGGGCCCCCTCGAACGTCTCGAGGTACGCCGCGTATCCCTCGCGCTGCCTGCGCAGCTCGTCGGTCTCCTCGGCGTAGACGTGGTCGAACATGTCCATCGGCTTGGGGTCCGGCAGCGCCTTGCAGCCCTCGCGCAGGTGGTGTCCGAGGTCGTTGGCCTCCTCAGCCACGTGCTCGACGAACCCGTCGTCGACCAGGCCGTTGCGGCGCAGGTAGACCTCCAGTCGGGCGATGGGGTCCTTGAGCTTCCAGTGCTCGACATCGTCGGAGAGCCGGTAGCGCGTCGGGTCGTCGGTCGTGGTGTGCGCGCCCATCCGGTAGGTGTAGGCCTCCACCAGCGTGGGCCCGCTGCCGTCGCGTGCGCGCTGCAGTGCGGCCTGGGTGACGGCGTACGTCGCGAGCACGTCGTTGCCGTCGACGCGGACGCCGGGGAACCCGAAGCCGAGCGCGCGCTGGTAGAGCGGGATCCGGGTCTGGCGCTCGATCGGCTCCGAGATCGCCCACTGGTTGTTCTGGCAGAAGAACACGACGGGCGCGTTGTAGGACGCCGCGAAGATGAAGGCCTCGTTGACGTCGCCCTGGCTGCTGGCGCCGTCACCGAAGTGCGCGATCACTGCGGCGTCGCGCTCCGGATCACCGGTGCCGACCGCGCCGTCGCGCTGGATGCCCATCGCGTAGCCGGTCGCGTGCAGCGCCTGGGCGCCGATCACGATCGTGTAGAGGCCGAAGTTGTAGTCCTTGGGGTCCCAGGCGCCGTGGTCGACGCCGCGGAACAGGCCGAGCAGGCTGAGCGGGTCGACGCCCCGGCAGTAGGCGACGCCGTGCTCGCGGTAGGTCGGGAAGACGTAGTCCTGGGGACGCAGCGCGCGGCCGGCGCCGATCTGTGCGGCCTCCTGCCCGAGCAGCTGGGCCCAGATGCCGAGCTCGCCGTGGCGCTGGAGGGCCGTGGCCTCGGTGTCGATCCGCCGGGTCAGGACCATGTCGCGGTAGAAACCGCGCAGCTGCTCGGCAGTGAAGTCCAGGTCGAACTCGGGGTGGTGGACACGTTCACCCTCGGGAGTCAGCAGCTGGATCAGCTCGGGGCCACCGTCGGCTTGCGACGGGCCGAAGACCTCTACGAGGTCTGGACCGAAATCGGGCATTCAACACTCCTGTGTCCGGGCGAGTGCGGGGTCTCCGCGTCGCGTGGCATGCAGCGGGCCGATGGTCACAGGGGTGGCGCAACCGGGCGACCCGATGGTCGAAGCACCCTGTGACGACCGCCACAGGACTCACCGGAAAAGGTAGCGGACACAGTCTCTCCACGCCCAATCGAGTGCTTCCGAATGCCCGGTTTGCCGGGCAGAACGTGCGTCAGCAGGAGAACAGGGTCACGACCCGCTCCACGAGGGCGCGCTCGGCCGCCCGGCCGGCGAGGTGGTGGGAGTCGAAGGCGCCGGTCCGGTGGAGGACCTGGCCCGCGAACACCACCTCGCCGTGCCACTGCGGTGGCCGGGCCTCGTCACAGACGGTGAAGAACGAGAACGAGAGCCGCTCGTGGTTGGAGTCCCACGGCATCCGCAACCCGGCCCGAACCTGGTAGCCGTCGACGAAACTGGGGCCGGGGGAAGTGGTCGTCCCTGTGGTGGTCCGTGTGGTGGTCTGGGCCGTCGTCATGCCTCGACGCTACGGCCGAGCACTGACAGTTTGAGTGTCATGGCCGTGCGGTTTTCGGACCAGGTTTTGGGTCGCTTTCAGTACGCCGCGCGGTCCACCCGGGTGTGGTAGCGCCGACCGACGAGCCCGCCCAGGACGGCTGCGAACAAGGTGCCGAGGAGCACCAGCACACCGGTGATGATCCCGCCCATCGTGACGTCGTCGGTGGGGATCGGGATGCGGGGTACGTCGACCCGGTCGAGCAGGTTGTACTGCTCACCGGCGACCCAACCGAGTACGGCGGCCAGGATCGTGATCAGCAGCCCGACGAACCACATCGCCACACCCTGACGAGCCCCGTCGAAGCGCGACATCCGCCCTGCGACGTACCCGCCGGCGTAATAGGCGACCAGCAGCACCGCGAGCAGCACGATGGCCGTGACGAGCGTGACCGTGCCGGCGACCCTCTCGGCCTCCGACTGGGTGATGTTCTTCTCGTAGCCGATGGCCGTCGCCACCACCGCGAGGATCCCGGTCAGCAGAGCCGTGAGGCCCACTGTCACGAGCCAGCCGAAGAAGGCGGCACCGAGGTTGGCTCCCCCGAAACGCTCCCGAGAGCGCTCCTCGTCGTACACGCGCTTCTCGCGCACCTGCGGGTCATGGGTCGGTTCCATGTTTCCTCCCTGAAATTGACACCGCAGGGACACGTACCCGCCCAGAACGCGGCTCATTCACGAACGAAACGGAACTCGTCAGTCCGGATCACTTTCGGGAGCCACCGGCTCGAACTCCTCGACGCGCCTGCTGCGGGTCGCGGCGGCGACTCCGACCACCGTGATCACCAGCCCAGCGATCTCACGTACGCCGAGCGTCTCGTCGAGGACCAGCCAGGCGAGCACGGCAGTCACGGGCGGCATCAGGAAGAACACGCTGGCCGCCGCGCCGGCTCCGCGCGCACGCACGAGGATGCCGAGCAGGCCGAGACCGATGATCGAGTTGACCACGGCGAGGTAGACGAGCGCGATCCCAGCTTTCGCCGGGTCGCGGACGACATCGGTCCCTTCGACGACCAGCGCAAGGACGAGCAACGGCGGCGCGGCAACACCGAACTGGATGGTGGCGGACCAGAGCGGGTCGGGCGCATGGCCGATCCAGCGCTGGCCCAAGGTCCCGACGCTGAGGCCGAGCACGCCGACCACGCCGCAGACCAGGCCGAGGGTGCCGCCGGCCTCTTCGACATCGGGGCCGAGCACCAGCACCACGCCGGCCACTCCGATCAGAAAGCCGACCACCTGGAGCGGCGATAGTCGCTCACCGAGAAATGTCGCTGCCAGGAGTGCCGTGAGCACCGGGCTCAGCGATTGCATCAACGAGGCGAGGGTGGCACCCAGGCCAGCGTCGAAGGCGAGGTACATCGCGGCGAACTGGACGCCGTTGAGCACGAACCCGGAGAGTCCGATCCGGACTCCGTCGGCCCTGGTGACCCGGAGCGGTCCGCGCAGAGCACGGGCGAGCGCCCAGGCCAGGGCGGCGGCGAGCACGAACCGGAGGGCCACCAGCATCAGAGGAGACATTCCCTCGACGCCGTAGGGACCGGCGATATAGCCGGAGGACCACACCAGCACGAAGGCGGCAGCCGGTGCGAGAGGAAGGTGCTGATGGCCCGCCATGCGCCTCCCCGTCCCGAGATCCTCAGCGGTCGATCCCGACCCTAGATCTGCTTGACTCGGGCGCATGAGCGACCCCCAGCAGGGCCACCCCCGGATCATCTCGGAGTCCGTCGAGGTCGACGCCCAGCCCGCGGTGGTCTTCGCGATCCTCGCCGACCCGGGCCAGCACAGCCGGATCGACGGCTCGGGCTCGGTGCAGCAGCTGATCAAGGGCCCCGAGCGACTCAGTAAGGGCGCGCGCTTCGGCATGGACATGAAGCTGTTCGGGATGCCCTACAAGATCCGCAACACGGTGGTGGAGTTCGAGGAGGACAGGCGCATTGCCTGGCGCCACTTCGGCGGCCATCGCTGGCGCTACGTCCTCGAGCCGACGGGTGGGGGCACGACGGTCACGGAGTCCTTCGACTACAGCCAGCACCCGTTGTTCGGCCGCCTGGTGATCGAGCTGGCAGGCTTCCCCGGGCGCAACCGCCAGGGCATCGCCGACACGCTGGTCAAGCTCAAGGAGGCGGCCGAGTCGGACGCGGCGAAGGCGTAGCAGGCCGACTATCGCAGGCTCACGGGGAGCCGCGTGTCGATGCCCAGCCCCCAATCGGGGTGACCGCCGCGGGCGTGGACCTCGGCGGTCTCCACGTCGAGGCGGTACAGGTGGAGGCCGCCGTGGCCGGAGAGTTCCTCGACGCTGAACTCACGGGCGGGGGCTCGGACCTGGAGGAAGGCCCGGGGGACCTCCACGGGTAGGTCGGCCTCGGGGACCTCGACGGCAGTGCCGGTGAGGTACACCGCCCGCTGTTCGGGCGGTGGCAAAGAGGAGTCGAAGACCACGGCGTTCAGCCGCGGGTCGGCGGCCAGGTTCCTCGAGTGCTGGGAGTCCGGCGAGGAGACCCAGTAGAACGCGCGGTGCTGGTAGTGGTTGAAGTACACCGGCGAGACCCGCGGGTGTCCGTCCGGGTGCGCGGTGCCGAGCACGAAGTAGCGGTTGGCCGCGATCACTTCATGAGCCATCGCGGTCAGCTCAGCGGCGTACCGACGGGCGAGGGCCAGCTTCTCCTGGGTCATGGTGGGACCGACCCTCGCACCGGGCCGAACTCATCGCCAACGTCGGAGGCGACGCTGTCACCGTCGTTCGCTAGCGTCGCGCCATGGCCCGATTCCTCGAGCTCTGCCTCGACACGGCGAACCCCGCCAGCGGCATCGCGAAATTCTGGGCCGGCGTCTCCGGCGGCCAGGTCCAGCCGGCCAGCGGCGACGGTCCGGCCGACGTACGCGGACGCCACCAGCACGAGTCCTTGTCGATCTGCCCGGTGCCCGAGCCCAAGACCGTGAAGAACCGCGTCCACCTCGACGTCTACGCCCGGTCGATCGATGACCTCACCACCCTTGGTGCGGTCGTCGACCTGCCCGCCGAGGAGAGCGGCTTCGGGTGGACGACGATGTTCGATCCGGAGGGCAACGAGTTCTGCGCGTTCCTCCGCGACGAGCTCCCGGAGTTCCGGCTCCACGGCATCGGCGTCGACTGCGCCGAGCCCGAGCGCATCGCCATGTGGTGGTTGGAACGCTTCCCCACCGCCCGCCTCACCGACAACGCCGAGCACGGCGGCGGTTGGTGGACGCTGCTCGGCGCCACGCCCGACGAGATCCTCACTATCGACTTCGCCCCCGTGCCCGAGCCCAAGACCGTCAAGAACCGGATGCACTGGGACGTCGTCGGCACGGTGGAGGAGTTCCTCGATGCCGGCGCCACGCACCTGTGGGAGATGCCGCGCTGGACCGTCCTCGCCGACCCCGAGGGCAACGAGTTCTGCGTCTTCCCCGAGCCGACGTAGCCGGACGGCCGCTAGTCCTCGGTCGACTCGTCCGGGTCCGTGCGGCGGAGGTGTTCTCCCGTTGTCGGGTCCACGGCCTCCTGCCCGGGCGGCAGGTTGGACAGGTCCGGCGCGATCACGGTCTGCTCGCGACTGTCCGGCAGGCGTATGCCGACAGGCTGATCGCCGCCTCCGACCAGGATCAGGTCATGCGAGCCCCGCTTGGACAGCGTCTCGCCGCGGAAGTACGCCGGAGCGATGCCCTGGTAGACGAACATCAGGACCAGGCCCAGCACCAGCGAGCCGACTCCGATCAGGAACACGCCACCGACCTTGCCGATGCTGGTGTAGCCGTAGTCGGCATCGGCGTAGGTGTCGCAGGCGATGATGAAGAAGACGAGCAGCAGGATGCCGCCGAGCAGTGGCAGCAACCCCTGCATGAGAACGTCGCGGGGCTTGCCCCACATCGTCTTTCGGTAGAACCACACGCAGGCGAAGCCGGTCAGGCCGTAGTAGAAGGCGATCAGCAGGCCGACCGCTGCGATCGTGTCGGCGAGGATGTTCTCGCTGACCAGTGTCAGGCCGACGTAGAAGACGATCGAGACCCCGCCCATCCAGATCGTGGAGTCCGTAGGCGTGAGGTACTTCGGGTGGACCCGCGCGAATCGTCCTGGGATCGCCTTGAACGCTGCCATCGACAGGCTGGTGCGGGCGGTCGGCAGGATCGTCGTCTGCGTGGAGGCCGAGGCCGAGGTGAGCACACAGATCGCCAGCAGGTTGACCATGATCCAGCCGAGCGCTCCGCCCCCGAAGACCTCGTGGCCCATCGCGGCGAAGACGTCGTCAGCGTTGTCCTCGTTGCCGAGACCGATCCCCGAGGTGCCCACGCCCGCGAAGGCGATGGTCGCCACCGAGACCAGCGCGTAGGTCATCAGCAACAGGACCGTCGAGATGACCGCCGCGCGTCCCGGCGTCGTGGCGGGGTCGTCGGTCTCCTCGTTGGTGGCGACCGCGGTGTCCCAGCCCCAGTAGATGAAGACGGCGATCAGCGTGGAAGAGACGATTGCGGTGAGGCTGAGGCCGCTCGGGGAGAGCCAGTCGAGCGAAGGCTTGATGCCGGCTGGTGCGTCGTTCGAGTAGACCTTCACCAGTGCGAACAGCGCGAACGCGACCAGCGTGACCACCTCGACGCCGAGCAGGGCGTACTGCAACCGGACGGACACCTCGATCCCGCGGTAGCAGATGTAGGTCATCAGCGCGATCCAGACGATTCCCGCGACCGTGCTCCAGAACGTGCTGGCGGCGAGGCTGTCCGCGCCCACGAGCACGAAGGAGTAGGAGCCTGCGATCTGCGACAGGT
Organism: uncultured Actinomycetota bacterium; assembly: GCA_963742785.1. Classification (GTDB taxonomy): domain Bacteria; phylum Actinomycetota; class Actinomycetes; order Propionibacteriales; family Nocardioidaceae; genus Marmoricola. The sequence continues at coordinate 749,748 of CAVUNI010000002.1, read as the reverse complement.
TGGCCATCACGATGACGTCGGCGGCGATGATGCCCCAGCCACCCATCCAGCCGATCTTGGTGCCGAAGGCACGTGCCGACCAGGTGAAAGTGGTGCCGCAGTCGGGCTCTGCCTTGTTCAGCTCGGAGTATGCGACCGCGATGAAGTACATCGGGATGAACGCCAGCACCATGATCAGTGGTGCCTTGACGCCGACGATGCCGTCGCCGTTCTGCACGATCACGACGTAGCCGAGGCTCGCGGCCAGGCTGTACGCGGGTGCCGTCGAGGCGATGCCCACGACGACGCTGCCGACCAGCCCCATCGCTCCGGCCCGGAGGCCCTTGCTCTCGCGTTCCTCCTGCTGCGTGGTGGTCATGGGGTGCCCTCCGGTCGCCGGCCCGAGAGGTCTGCGAACCAATGTAGGGCGGCGGGGCGGTTGATTCGAGCAACCGCAGCGACTTTGTTGAACCGCGAGTCAGGAACGCACGAGGGTCCCTTCGGGTGGCCTGCCGGAAACCAGCAGGTGTGACTCGACGCTTCCCGCCGTCTCCCATCCACCCGTCAGGCCGATGACGGCAAGGGCCGACGTTGGCATCAGCACGTCCTGGTCCGTCAGCGTCGAGGCGAGGTCCTCGAGCCCGGGGTTGTGTCCGACCACGACCACGGTGCGGGCGTCGTCGGGCTGTTCGCGGACGAGGTCGAGGAGCGCATCACTGGTGGCGGCGTACAGACGGTCATCGTTTCGGACGGGCGGCGTGATGGCGAGCTCAGCCGAGGCAAGCCGCCAGGTTTCAATGGTTCGAGTGGCCGGCGACACGAGAGCCAGGTCGATGTCGCCCATATGGTCGGCCAGCCACCGGCCGGCCTCTGGTGCCTGTCGCCGGCCGCGCTTGGCCAGTGGCCGCCGCAGGTCGGGCTCGCTCCCGGACCGGTCGGACTTGCCGTGCCTCAGCAGGATCAGGATGTGTGCGGGGTTGTCCATCGCACCAGTCTGATGGCGCTGGCTCAGACCAGATTGTCGCGGTCGTGGAGCCGGAGCCAGGAGTCGGTGTCAGGTCCCTTCGGCACGATGCCGGAAGGATTCACGTCGCTCTGCACGACGTAGTAGTGCTGCTTGATCTGCTCGAAGTCGATCGTCTCGCCGAAGCCGGGCGTCTGGTAGAGGTCGCGTGCATAGCCCCACAGGTTCGGCATCTCGACCAGCTTGTTGCGGTTGCACTTGAAGTGGCCGTGGTAGACCGCGTCGAACCGCGCGAGCGTCGTGAACAGTCGTACGTCGGCCTCGGTGATCGTGGAACCCATCAGGTAGCGGCGATCGGCCAACCGATCCTCGAGCCAGTCCATCGTGTTCCAGAGACGGTCGTAGGCCTCGTCGTACGCCTCCTGCGAACCGGAGAACCCGCAGCGGTAGACGCCGTTGTTGACCTCGGTGAACACCCGGTCCATCACCTCGGCCATCTCGTCGCGGCACTCCGCCGGCCACAGGTCGGGGGCGTCGGGACGGTGGAACTCCTGCCACTCGAAGAAGAGGTCGTGCGTGATCCAGGGGAAGTCGTTGGTGACCACCTGGCCGGTCGGGATGTCGATCATCGCCGGCACGGTGATGCCTCGGGGATATCCGGGGATCCGCTCGACGTAGGCCTCGCGAAGGTGGTGGATCCCGAGCACGGGGTCGACACCGTCAGGGTCGAGGTCGAAGGTCCAGCTGTTCTTGTCGTGCACCGGACCGCAGAGGCCCATGGAGATCACGTGCTCGAGACCGAGCAGGTTGCGCACGATGATCGCCCGGTTGGCCCATGGGCACGCCTTGGCTGCCACGAGCCGGTATCGGCCCGGCTCCACGGGCCAGCGGTCACTAGCGCGCGTGATCCGGTCCGGGATGTAGTCCATGTCCCGTTCGAACGAGCTGCCCTGCTCCACAAACGTCGAGTTGCGCTGCACCATGTGGAGAGGTTGCCCGTGTATGACCGCTTTCAATCATCGGCATGGGCTGTGCAGCGTGCTGGGACGACCTACCTCGGGCCGAGCTGCTCGGCCACCTGGAGGAAGAGGTCGTTGGCCTCGAGCTCACCGATCGTGATGCGCACGCCCTCGCCGGGGAACGGCCGGACGGTGATGCCCGCCTCCTCGGCCAGCCCCACCAGCTCGGGCGTGCGGTCGCCCAGTGGCAGCCAGACGAAATTGCCCTGCGGCTCAGGTAGGACCCACCCCTGTGCCCGCAACGCGGTCACGACGCGGGCACGTTCGGCCACGATCGTCTCCACCCGCGCGAGCAGCTCGGCCTCGGCGTCCAGGCTGGCGACGGCGGCGGCCTGGGCCACGCTGGAGACGCCGAACGGGAGCGCACAGGCACGCACAGCCGCGGCCACCTCTTCGTGCGCGATCGCGTAGCCGACGCGGAACCCGGCAAGCCCGTAGGCCTTGGCGAACGTCCGCATCACCGCGACGTTCGCGTGGGCCGAGGCGAGGGCGAGCCCGTCGATCGGGTCGTCCTCGCGCACGAACTCGCGGTAGGCCTCGTCGACCACGACGAGAACCTGGTCAGGCACCCGCTCGACGAACGCACGCAGCTCGGTGTCGGTCACGGAAGGGCCGGTCGGGTTGTTCGGCGTGCACACGATGACGACCTTGGTCCGCGCCGTCACTGCGGCGGCCATGGCGTCGAGGTCGTGCCGCCCGGCGGCGTCGACGGGCACCTGGACCGACAGCGCGCCCGTCGCCGAGACCGCGATCGGGTAGGCCTCGAAGGAGCGCCAGGCATAGACGACCTCGTCGCCGGGATCGCAGTAGGCCTGGAGCAGGTGGTAGAGCACGGCCACCGAGCCGGTGCCGGCGGCCAGCCGCTCCTGGGGTACGCCGAGGCGCTCGGCCAGGGCGGCGTACAGCGCGGAGTTGCCCATGTCGGGGTAACGGTTCATCCGCGCGACCGCCTCCTCGGCGGCCGCCACCACGCCCGGCAGGGGCGGGTAGGGGTTCTCGTTGGACGACAGCTTGTAGACCTGCTGGTCCGGACGCGGAGCCGGCGGCTTGCCGGCAACGTAGGCCGGGATCGAGGCGACGGTCTCTCGGGGTGGCGGCGGCTGCTGGCTGGTCACCGGATCACCCTAGGACGAGGCCCTCGCCGACGAGCCAGTGGTTTCGAGACGGTTGCTGCGCAACCTCCTCAACCACCTTTCTGGGTGGTTGAGGAGCGAGCGCAGCCTTGCGTTGAGGAGGGCGCCCTGGCGCCCGTCTCGAAACGAGCGTCTCGAAACCACCTGATCCGCTACGGAACGACGACCCGGCTGCCCGACTGGACGACATCGCGCCCGAGGCGTACGTCGAGCGGGTTGGTCAGGCAGCGGATCGCGCCACCTCCCTTGAGGAACTCGCTCACGTCGACGACGACGACCTCGAATCCCCAGGCATCGAGCTGGGCCCGCACGCGTTCGGAGCAGGCGGGCATCACGATCGTGCGGCCGAGGACGATCGAGTTGGCGCAGAACGCGAGCCCCTCCTCCTCGGTGAGGACCAGCGGCTCCGGCACGAGCTCGAGCAGGGCGGCCGCAGACGCCTCGTCGTACGCCGACGGGCAGACCATCGCGCGGGTCTCGTCGAGCGGGCAGAAGCCGATGTCCATGTGGTACATGCCCGGGTTGGTGATCCGGATGCCCCGGACGCTCACGCCGAGGTCGGTCGCCAGGTGCTTGAGCGCCAGCTCCTCGGTGCGCGGCCCGTAGCCGACGACCAGCTCGCCCCGCCACGCGAACGCATCACCGGCCTCGAAGTGCGCACCGATGCCGTCGAGGCCGATCGAGCGCGGCGCGAAGCCGTGCTCGACGAACCACGACCCGGCAGCCGGAGTCTCCATCCGTCGCTGGGTGTAGCGCATGTGCGAGAGGACGACCCGCGAAGCTCCCTCGTCCCCTGCGAGTGCCAGCCCCAGGTTCATCGCGTAGACCATGTCGGGGGCCTGCGGCAGCTGCGGCAGCACCTCGACGGTGCCTCCGGCGGCCTGGATCGCGGCGACCACGGCCAGCCACTGGTGCCTGGCCCGCACGGGATTCGGCTGGTCGTCGAGGTGCATGAACGGGTTGATCGTGTAGTCGACCCGGAAGTGGTTGGGCTCCACCATCAGGTAGCGGTGACCCCAGTCGAGAGCCTTGCTCATGTTTTTCGCCTCCTCGAGGACCGATCGTCAGATTGTCGGACAATCCCAAGTGTGCGGCATGGGAGGTGCCAAAGGCAAAGGATTGTCGGACAATCGGGGGCGTCATGAAGGACACCCGCTTCGCCGGCCTCAGCGTCCAGCCCGTCTCGACCGTCGACCGGGTCGCCGAGGAGCTGCGGCGATCGCTGTTCGACGGGGAGCTCGGGCCCGGGACCGCCCTCCGGGAGGTCGCGTTGTCCGACGCGCTCGGAGTCTCCCGCTCCACGGTGCGCGAGGCCCTCGGGATCCTGGTCGCGGAGGGCCTCGCCGACCGGATCCCCAACAAGGGCACCCAGGTGCGCCGCCTGGACCCCGACCAGGTGCGCGACGTGTGCCGCGCCCGCGCCGTGATCGAGACCGCGGGGATCCTGCGTTGGCACGAGGCCGGGGAGCCGGCCCGCGACCAGGTGCGGCACGCGCTCGCGGCGTACTCCGAGCTGCGCGACAGCGACTGCACCACCGCCGAGTTCACCGCGGCGCACCTCGAGATCCATCGAGCCCTCGCCGGCCTCACCGGCTCGGCCCGCCTGGTCGCGGCCGTGGAGGTGCTGCACGCCGAAGTGCGGCTGGCCCTCGCCGAGGTGGACCGGTCCCGCGGCAACGCCGCCGAGCAGGTCCACTCACACGCTCACCTGCTCGAGCTGATGGAGAGCGGCCAGCTCGAGGCGGCGGCGGAGGAGCTGACCGAGCACCTCGCGAAGGCCGAAGGTTCGATGATCCTCGAGGTCGGGCGCCGCGGGGTGTGACCCGGACTTGGGGTCTGCGCTGACTACGCTGCAGGCATGAAGTTCCTGATCTGGCTCGCGGTCAACGTCCTCGCGCTCGGTGCCGCCGCCTGGCTCTTCGACGGGATCACCCTGACCGGTGACACCAACACCGACAAGCTGCTCACCCTGATCCTCGTCGGCCTCATCTTCGGGCTGATCACCTCGTTCGTACGGCCCATCGTGCGGCTGTTGTCACTCCCCCTGATCGTCCTGACGCTGGGGCTGATCCTCTTCGTGATCAACGCGTTCATGCTGCTGCTGACCAGCTGGATCGCCGACTCGCTGGATCTCGGCTTCGACGTGGACGGCTTCTGGGTCGCCCTGTGGGGCTCGATCGTGATCTCGATCGCCTCGGTGGTGCTGGAGGCGATCTTCCCGCACCCGGATCGACGCTGACCTTTCGCCGACTTCCCGGAGAAGGAACCGCGTAGATTTGGCGGCGCACGACACGGGAAGCAACGCACGGGTCGAGGAGACAGATCATGACGGATGGACAGCCGGCACCACTGCAGCCTCCGGCGGGGGCCGGGTCGGGGCTCGCCCTGGTTGCGCCTGCCGCACCCGAGCCAGTGGCCACCACGGCCGCGCCGTCGATGGCTCCGGCGGTCGAGGCGGCCGCGCTACCCGGGCTGGACGCGAAGGTCGAGACGTTCCTCGACTCGCTCATGAACGCCGCACCACGCTCGCCGGAGTTCGCCTCCAAGGCCACCGACGTCCGCACCATGGGCGACATCGACATCCGTCAGGCGGCCGAGACCTCGAACCGGCTGCTGAAGTCACCAGTCAAGGCACTCAAGGAGGGCGGGCTGTCCGAGGGCTCCAAGGTGGGCTCCACCCTGCTCGAGCTCCGTCGCACGATCGAGGATCTCGACCCCAAGGAGGCGAGCGGCGCCAAGAAGCTGCTCGACATGCTGCCCTTCAGGGACCGGCTGACCGACTACTTCCGCCAGTACCAGTCGGCCGAGAAGCACCTCGACGGCATCCTGCACTCACTGCGCGAGGGCCAGGACGAGCTCGGCAAGGACAACGCCGCCCTCAACCTCGAGAAGCAGCAGCTGTGGGACGCCATGGCCCGGCTCAACCAGTACGTCTACGTGAGCGAACGCCTCGACGCACGGCTGGCAGCGGCCATCGCCGACCTCGAGGCCACTGACCCGGACAAGGCCAAGGCACTGCGTGACGACGTCCTCTTCTACGTCCGGCAGAAGCACCAGGACCTGCTCACCCAGCTCGCGGTCTCGATCCAGAACTACCTGGCCATCGACATCGTCATCAAGAACAACATCGAGCTGGTCAAGGGAGTCGACCGGGCGTCGACGACGACCATCTCGGCCCTGCGCACGGCGGTGATCGTCGCCCAGGCACTGGGCAACCAGAAGCTCGTGCTCGACCAGATCACGGCCCTGAACACGACCACGTCGGGGATGATCGAGCGGACCAGCGAGATGCTGCGCGACAACTCCGTGGCGATCCAGCAACAAGCTGCCTCCGCCACGATCGGCCTCCCCGAGCTCCAGGCGGCCTTCGCGAACATCTACGCCACCATGGACGCCATCGACACCTTCAAGGTGCAGGCCCTCGACACCATGGCCGCGACCATCGGCACGCTCGAGACCGAGGTGACCAAGTCGAGGGACTACCTCGAGCGGGTCGAGCGCCAGGACCAGAACGTCGCCCACGGGTCGCTCGACCTCGGCAGCTCACCGTAGTCCGCGAAGTCCGGACAGCTGAGGGAGAGTGGTCGCATGGCGGGTGGGTTCTTCGGCCGCCTCTTCGGGCGTGGACAGAGTGCCGGGAGCGACGAGTCCGTCGTCGCGACGGTGCCGACCAGTGACGACCTGCTCGCGGCACTGGCACGCGTCGAGGCCATGGTCGGCGCAGGAGCAGTGCCGGCTCCGGTCGCGTCCCGGGTACGGCGAGTGGACCGCGTCGTACGCGACACCATCCCCCGGCTGGCCAACCTCGGCGCGGGCAGCCCCCAGGCGTACTCCGTGATGGCCACGGCGACCGACTACCTGCCGGAGGCGGTGGGCGGCTATCTCCGCCTGCCGCGGCAGTTCGCCGACAGCCGGCCCGTCGACCGCGGCAAGTCCTCGCTGATGGTCTTGATCGACCAGCTCGACCTGCTCGCCTCGACGATGGACAAGGTGTTCGACGCTGTCTGCAGGGAGGACGCGGCAGCCCTGGTGGCCCACGGCCGCTTCCTCGAGGAGAAGTTCGGGACCGCCTCGACCGGTGGCGGGCTCAACATCGGGTCGGGTCCGCTGCCGCCGATGCCCGAGGCGCCGTCCGGCCCCGCCACACCGCCTGCCGGCTCTCCGGGAGCGGACGAGGGCACCGGCGGCCTGCGCCTCCAGCCTCCCTCCGGTCGGGACGCGTGATGGGCGCTCGTCCACCACGGTCGGCCCGGCGCCCACCGTCGACGCTCACGCTGGCCCAGGCGGTGGACGCCCTCGCGGACCTGGCCGAGGCCGTCGGGGTCGACGGCCAGACCGCCCGCGACGAGGCGCTCTCGCTGGCGGCGGCGGTCGCCGAGTCAGCGCCCGGGGCGGCGGTCGACTGGACGGAAGCGACCAGCGACGGAGCCACCACGCAGGACTTCTTCGACGCCGCCAGCCGAGGGCGTCGCTGGCGCGGGTCGCCCACGACCACCCTCAGCATGCTGGCGGCGCGGGGCTCGTCGCGGTCTGCGGAGTACGCCGCGCTCCTCGCGGAGGTTGCCTCGGCCGCCTGCCAGCTCGGCGAGCCGACGATGCGGGTCATCGGCAACGCCTCAGTGGCGGCGGCAGCGCAGCTCAGCGCCGTCAGGCAGCACGGTGTCGCCACGACGTCGACGGCAGCTGCCGAGGCCGACCGGGGCGTTCTCCCGACCGATCCTGACGGGGCAGGCGCGGCCGCGGCTCAGGCTGAACCGGCGACGTCGGTTCCCGAGCAGCCGGAGCAGCCCGAGCGAAGTCTGGAGGAGCTGCTTGCGGAGCTCGACGGACTGATCGGCCTGCAGCGCGTGAAACGCGAGATCCACCGGCAGGTCGCCCTGTTGCGGGTCGAGAAGCTGCGCGGCGAGGCGGGACTGAGGAGTCCCACCATCACCCGGCACCTCGTCTTCACCGGCAACCCGGGCACCGGCAAGACGACCGTCGCCCGGCTCGTCAGCGGGATCTACCGGGCTCTCGGCCTGCTCTCGAAGGGCCAGCTCGTCGAGGTCGACCGCTCCGAGCTGGTCGCGGGCTACCTGGGCCAGACGGCAACGAAGACCGCGGACGCGGTGGACTCGGCAGCAGGTGGCGTGCTGTTCATCGACGAGGCCTACAGCCTGACCGGGACAGGACTCCAAGGTGACCAGTACGGGCAGGAGGCCGTCGACACCCTGGTCAAGGAGATGGAGGACCGGCGCGACGACCTGGTGGTGATCGTCGCCGGCTACCCCGCGCCGATGCGGGTCTTCATCGGTGCGAACCCCGGGCTGGCCAGCAGGTTCCGGACCACGATCGAGTTCGCGGACTACACCGACGACGAGCTGGTCGAGATCCTCCTCCAGCTGGCGTCAGGGGCCGACTACGAGCTCGTGCCCGAGGCCGTCAAGCGCTTCCGCGAGACCTTGGCGCGCACCCCGAGGGGCGACACCTTCGGCAACGGACGCTTCGCCCGCAACTCCCTCGAGTCGGCGATCGGACACCATGCCTGGAGGCTGCGCGACACGGCCGAGCCGACCACCGAGCAGCTGCGTCAGCTGATCGCACGCGACTTCGACGAGGATCCCCTGGACGACGGGGCAGGGGTTCCCACGCCGACGTCCGATGGGGATGATGCGTCCCAGGGACCCGAGACCCCTGATCGCGACCCGATGTCGGGAGGAAGCTCGTGACGGTGGCGAGGAGTGCTGGCACGGCGGGAGCTGCCGCACCCGCGCCGGGACCTGTTCCTGGTCCCGCAACCGCGGCCCCGACCCCGGCACCGGCCACGAGCCGGGCGAGCGCGATCGTGGCCTCGCTCCGCTCCGGCTTCGAGGGCACGCCCGGCCGGATGCGCGGCGTCGCCGCCGTCACCGTGCTCGCCGCAGTGGTCTTCGGCCTGATGGCCGGGTACTCCTTCCGGGCGGCCGACGGTGCGCTGGGGCGGGCCAAGGCGAACACCGACCAGCTCATCCGCGTCCAGGCGATCCAGAACCACGTCGTACGAGCCGATGCCGACGCCACCAACGCGTTCCTGGTCGGCGGGCTGGAGCCAGCCGCTCAGCGCGCCGACTACACCGAGGCCATCACCTCCGCCTCGAAGCTCATCGCCGAGGCAGCAAAGAGCCAGCCTGCCGACGGTCCGGCGCTCGGTGCACTCAACGAGGCGCTGGTCACCTACGCGAGCACGATCGAGCAGGCGCGGGCCAACAACCGTCAGGCGCTGCCGATCGGATCGCAGTACCTCAAGGACGCCAGCGCCGAGCTGCGCACCGACGCCCTGCCCGCGCTGAAGAACCTGGTGGACGCCAACAACGCGCGCGTCGGCGAGGAGTTCGACCATGCCGGCAACGCTGTGTGGTGGCTGCTCGTCACCGGCCTCCTCGCCCTGTCCGTGCTCGGCCTCGGTCTGGTCTGGCTGGCCCGACGGACGCGCCGCTACGTGAATGTCCCGCTGGCGGCGGCAGCGGTGATCGTGCTCGTCGCGCTGGTCGTCGGCACCGTCGGGCTGCTCAGCGTGGGCAACAGGGTCGACACCGTGCGCGATGGTGTCTACGCGGCGACCCTGTCCACAGCACAGGCGCGGATCGCCGGCTTCGACGCCAAGTCCAACGAGAGCCTCGCTCTCATCGCGCGTGGTTCCGGGGCCGCCTTCGAGGACTCGTGGAAGGCCTCGGACGGTGTGGTGCAACGTCAGCTCGCCGACCTCGGCCAGAACTCTGCGGCCGACGCCTTCGAGGTCCTGCCCTGGGAGCCCTACGCGTCCGTGCACCAGCAGATCCGGAAGCTCGACGACGGCGGGGACTGGGACGGAGCCGTCGAACTGGCCACGGCCTCGACCCCCAACTCCGGCAACGCCGCCTTTGCGGACTTCGACAAGAGCTCGGACGACCAGCTGTCCGCGCTGGGCAAGGACACGTCATCGGAGCTCGACAAGGCAGGTGGCTGGCTTGCGTTCGCCGCCGTGCTCGGCCTCCTGGCTGGGATCGTCGCGGCGTTGCTCGCCTGGTGGGGCGTCTCGCAGCGCCTGGAGGAGTACCGGTGACCCGCCGACGCATCGTCTCTGTCCTCGCCGGAGTCACGGCCGTCCTCATGCTGGGCGCCTGCTCGACCGCTGGCGACTACGCGACCACTCCGGTCCCCACGCAGAGCGCCGAGCCCTCGCCCTCGGCCAGCACCGCACCGGCACCGCCGGCCACAGGTGGCACCGACATCACCACCGCGAACTGCTTGCGGTCCTACGCACCCGACGAGACCCTGCCCGCCCCGCGCGACATGCCTGCCGATTCCTACATGAGCAAGATCCTGAAGCGCGGACGGCTGATCGCCGGGGTCTCGGCGGACACCCTGCTCCTCGGCGCACGCAACCCGATCTCCGGCAAGATCGAGGGGTTCGACATCGACCTGCTCCACGCGGTCTCCCAGGCGATCTTCGGCGACCCCGACAAGATCGAGCTCCGGGTGGTCACGGCCGCCCAGCGACTCCCGGTGCTACAGGACAAGAGCGTGGACATCGTCGCCCGCAACATGACCATCAACTGCGTCCGCTGGAAGGACATCGCGTTCTCGGGCGAGTACTACCGCTCCGGCCAGAAGGTCCTGGTCCGCCTGGGCGAGAAGACGAAGGACGGCGGCCGGATCACGGGCATGCAGGACCTGGAGGGCAAGCGGGTCTGCGCCCCGAACGGGTCGACCAGCATGGAGAAGCTCCGGACCTTCGAGGGACTGGAGGCCGTGGGTGCAGACGCGCACACGGGCTGCCTCGTCCTCTTCCAGGAGGGTCGGGTCGACGCCATCACCGGTGACGACACGGTGCTCGCCGGTCTCGCCGCCCAGGACCCGTACGCCGAAGTGGTGCAGGAGCCGGCCTTCACCGCGGAGCCCTACGGTCTCGGGGTCAGCAAGGAGAACGTGGACTTCGTGAGGTTCGTCAACAGGGTCGTCGAGAACATGAAGGGCGACGGCCGGTGGGCGAGCAGCTACAAACGGTGGCTGGCCGACGCACTGGGCCCGGCCCCGGCTCCGCCGCGCGCGGTCTACGGACGTACGCCGTGATCGCGGCCGCGACGAGCACCACCGCACCCAATGCCCCGGGCCGACTGGGCGCGGCGATGGCGAGCGCCGAGGCGCTGAAGTACCTCGAGGCGCTCGGCACCTGGCGCGACCGACGCAAGACCGAGCTCGACCAGCTCGACCAGACCGCGCTCGCGGCGCCCGACCCGCACGGCTTCACCGACGACATGCTGCTGTCGATGGCGCTGTGGAAGGCGGTCGCAGACCGCTACGACCTGCTCGTGGCCACCTGGGACTCAGGTCGCGTCGGGCAGACCGAGCTCGAGCGCCTGACCACGCTCGTGTGGGGCCGGCTCGACGCCAGCCGTCATCTCGCGGCCGGGGCAGCGGGAAACGGCGCACCGGCCGCGGTGGGTGCCCTGGCGGTCTCCTTGCCCGAGGCGTGCCGGCTCTCGGACGCGCTGGCTGCCTCACTCCGCGCGCGACTGGGTGTCGACCCGTCCGAGGCCGACACCACCGCTCGCCTGCGCCAGCTGCGGGCTGCCGTCGAGCGGGTACGCGACCTCGTCGAGCGCGAGCCCGCCACGGCCCATGCTGCCGCGAAGGGGCTCCTCGACAAGCTGGACGGCCGAGTCACCGACACGACCGCCCGCGCAAGCCGTGGTGCGACTGTCGGAGGTCTGCTCGGACCGCTGGAGCAGGAGGTCGCCCGGGCCGAGCGCGACCTCATCGTCGGTGCCGCGAACCGGCGCGCGCACGCCCATGACGAGGCCCGCGCCCTGGCCCTGCGCGAAGAGCTGCTGGCCCGCGGTGCTGCGCTCGGCGCCCTCGCGAAGCGGTGCGTACGGGAGGTCACGCCCGCTCCCCGGTTCGCCGTACCCGACGTCGCAGCTCTCGGCGCGGTCCCCACGGCACCCGACGCCGTGGATGCCTACCTCGCCCGGCTCGACGCGGTCGGTCGCGCCATGGCCATGGCGCAGGAGGCCTACGCGGCGGCGCTCGGTGAGCGCGAGGAGCTGCGCGGCCGACTGGGGGCGTACGCCGCGAAGGCCGCCGCACTGGGTCTGACCGGGGACGACCTCGAGGTCCTGCAGCGGCGGGCCACCGACGTCCTCGATGGCGCGCCGGCCGACCTCGACCGTGCGCGGGCACTCCTCGCGGCCTACCAGGGCTATCTCGCCAGCGTCCAGGGAGAGCAGTCCCGGTCGACCGCCCCGCGCCCTGGAGGGAGCTCATGACCACCACCGCCTGCACTCAGCCGGGTTGCACCGGCTCGATCCTCGACGGCTACTGCGACGTCTGCGGATCACCGGCCGCTGCCGCGTCCTCCCCTGCCCCTTCGGCGGCCACGCCCTCGATCGGCGCGAGCGACGGAGCGTGTACTCAGCCAGGTTGCACCGGCACCGTCGTCGACGGTTACTGCGACGTCTGCGGAACGCCCGGCGGGGCCGCAGCGCAGGTAGGCGCCGCCTCGGCAGCCAGTGCACCGGCAGGTGTGGCGCAGGCACCCTCGACCGTCTCGCGCGCCTCGAACCGGCTCGCCTCGACGGCCCTGGGATCGGCCCGCGCGGCCGCAGGCGGGACCAAGATCACGCGGCGGCTCGGCACTTCCTCGACACGGTTGCGCGGCGCTCGCCTCGGGGCCGGCCTGACCTCGATCCCACCCGTCCCTGCGGTGGATGCTGCCAAGGCGATCCTGAAGAACCCGGGTGTTCCCGAGGACCGCCGCAACTGCCCCAAGTGCGAGGCCCCGGTCGGACGTTCGCGCGACGGGCAGCCCGGTCGCACAGAAGGGTTCTGCCCGAAGTGCCGGACGCCGTTCTCCTTCGCCCCGAAGCTCCAGGAGGGCGACCTCGTCGGAGGCCAGTACGAGGTCGCCGGCGCCATCGCCCACGGCGGGCTTGGCTGGATCTACGCGGCCAAGGACCGCAACGTCTCCGATCGCTGGGTGGTGCTGAAGGGCCTGCTGAACTCCGGCGACCCCGATGCACTCGCTGCGGCCATCGCCGAGCGACAGTTCCTCGCGCAGGTCGAGCACCCGCTCATCGTCGAGATCTACAACTTCGTGACCCACGAGGGCGCCGGCTACATCGTCATGGAGTACGTCGGCGGCACCTCGCTAAAGCAGCTGCTCAAGGCGCGGATGAAGGCGGCCAACGGCGTCTACGACCCGCTCCCCGTGGACCAGGCGATCGCCTTCATCGTCGAGATCCTGCCGGCGTTCCAGTATCTCCACGACCTCAACCTGATCTACTGCGACTTCAAGCCGGACAACATCATCCAGGTCGGCGACGCGGTCAAGCTGATCGACCTCGGCGGCGTGCGCCGTCTCGAGGACGTCGACTCGGCGATCTACGGGACCACGGGCTATCAGGCACCCGAGGTACCGGTGGTCGGCCCCTCGGTCGCCTCCGACATCTACACGATCGGACGCACGCTCACCGTGCTCACGATGGAGTTCCGCGGCTACCAGAGCACCTACATCGCCTCGTTGCCCCCGGTCGAGCAGACCCCGCTCTTCGAGGCGAACGACTCCTTCTACCGGCTGCTGCTCAAGGCGTGCGCCCCGGACCCAGCCGACCGCTTCGTGTCCGCCGATGAGCTGCGCGTGCAGCTGCTCGGCGTACTCCGTGAGGTGGTGGCGCAGGATCGCGATGCCGCCGAGCACTCTGCGTCCTCGCTGATGTTCTGGTCGCCAACCGTCTCCGAGGACGTGCTGGACTGGCAGGACCTGCCGGCCCTCCGTGTCGACGAGAGCGACGCACAGGCGCCCTGGCTGCGCACCCTGAGCATCGACGACCCCGGCCAACGACTCGCGGCTCTCGAGAGTGCGCCAGAAGTCACCGCCGAGGTGCTGCTTGCGAGGTCGCACGCTGCGCTGGAGTCCGGCGACCACGACCAGGCCGACCAGGCGGCGCAGGCACTTCTTGCCGACGACCCCTGGGACTGGCGAGCCGCGTGGATGTCGGGACTCGTCGCTCTTGCACGGGGAAAGACTGCTGACGCGCAGAGCGCGTTCAACGCGGTCTATGGCCAGGTTCCGGGCGAGCTCGCTCCCAAGCTGGCGCTCGCCGTGTCGTGCGAGATCCACGGCGAGGGCGATGTGGCGGAGTCGCTGTACGTCACGTGCGCCCGGACCGATGCCAACTACATCGCCCCAGCCGCCTTCGGTCTGGCCCGCATCCGTGCCGGCAGGGGGGACGTCGACGGGGCGATCCGCGCGCTCGAGCTGGTGCCCGGCACGAGCCGCGCGTTCACCTCCGCACGGCGCCGCCGCGCGACCCTGCTCGCCGAGTCGGGCGGCGGCCTCGCCTCGCTGGCAGCCGCACTCCAGAGCCTCGACCACCTGACCATCGACCCGGTCGACCGATCCCGCTTCCGGGTGGACGTGCTGCAGTCCGCCCTCTCGATCGTCGAGACGAAGGGGGTTGACCCGGCGGTCACCATCGGCGGACATCCGGCGTCGGAAGCGTACCTGCGCGACGGGCTCGAGGCGGCCTACCGCGACCTGGCGCAGTACGCACCGACACGCGAGGAGCGGGTCGGCCTGGTCGACCGGGCCAACGACGTACGCCGATGGACCCTGCGATGACTCAACCGCCGGCCGTCGATGCTGTGACCACACATTGCCCCACGTGCGCGGAGCCGGTCGAGCCCGGCGAGCGCTACTGCGAGGCGTGCGGTGCTGAGCTCGGCGCCGCACCGGCCGCGGCCAGCAAGTCAATCGGGGACCCGGGTGAAATCCAGGCCGAAAATCGGCCTTCACCGCAGAGGGCTTCATGTCACGAGTGCGGCGGCGAGGTCGCCGCGGACGGCTACTGCACCGAGTGCGGCACCAAGGCACGCAGCGAGCGGGACCACTTCACCGAGCAGCCGGCCAGCTGGGTCGCTGCCGTCTGCGACCGCGGCGTACGCCACTCACGCAACGAGGACGCCGTGGCGCTCGAAGCGCGGGCCGAGCCGGGCAGCCACGCCGTCCTCGTGGTGTGCGACGGGGTCTCGTCGTCGAAGGACTCCGACGTGGCCAGCCTGGCCGCGGCCCGTGCGGCGCGAGACGTGCTGGCGAGCTCGTCGCCCAGCGGGATCGGTACGGCGGCCGCACGCGTCGCAGCGACAGCAAAGTCACTCGACGCCGCCGTCGACGCGGCCAACGAAACTGTCATCGCGCACACAGCCGCGGACTCGGACAACCCGGCGTCGTGCACGTTCGTCGCCGGCGTCATCGATGCGGGGATCCTCGTGGTGGGCTGGGTCGGTGACAGCCGTGCCTACTGGCTGCCGGACGCCGGCGAGCCGAAGCTGCTCAGCACCGACGACTCCTATGCCGCAGAGCAGATCGCCGAAGGTGTCTCCCGTGCCGAGGCCGAGAGCGGCGCGCAGGCACACGCGATCACCCGGTGGCTGGGCAAGGACGCGCCCGAGCACACGCCCCGGACGGCGTCGCTGGACCTCGACGGACCGGGGTGGGTGCTGGTGTGCTCCGACGGTCTCTGGAACTACTGCTCGGAGCCGACGGACCTCGCGACCCTGTTCGTCGAGCAGGGTTCCTCGCCAGGCACCGACCCGCTGGCCCTCGCCTCGTCCCTGACCGACTGGGCCAACGTCCAGGGCGGCGTCGACAACATCACCGTGGCGCTCGCGCGCATCGACCCACTGCGCGCCCCCACCAACCCAGCGCCTGCCGTAGCGTCCTCGCAGGCCGCGACCCACCGAGAGGAAGTCACCCACGATGGCAACGTTCTCAGCTGACGTGTACCAGAACGAGTTCCTGCCAGAAGGCGGGAGCGACGTGCACGCAATCGTCACGGTGACGTGCGCGGGCGCCGGGTCCGCCGGGAGCTCGGAGTCCGGCGACGCGGCGGAGGTCGTCATCGTCGACACCTCCGGCTCGATGGGAGCCGACAAGATCCTGGCCGCGCAGCAGGCTGCGGCGGCCGCCCTCGACCAGGTGCTCGACGGCGTCTGGTTCGCGGTCATCGCCGGCAACCACGAAGCACACCTGGCGTTCCCCAACGACGGTGAGAGCGCCATGGTGCGCATGGACGACCGGACCCGATCGGCTGCCAAGGCCGCGGTCGCCGGGTTCGTGCCCGACGGCGGCACCGCCATGGGCACCTGGTTGCGGATGGCGACCCAGCTCTTCGCCGCGATACCCGGCCTAGCGCAGAAGCACGCGATCCTGTTGACCGACGGCATCAACCAGCACGAGGGCCCGGAGCAGCTCACCGCCTCGATCGAGGCGGCGCGCGGCCAGTTCCAGTGCGACTGCCGTGGCGTCGGGGTCGACTGGCAGGTGGACGAGGTACGCCGCATCGCCACGACCCTGCTGGGCACCGTCGACCTGATCGCCCGGCCCGAGGAGATGGCCGCCGACTTCGAGGGCATCATGCGACAGTCGATGGGCCGAGGGGTGGCCGAGGCCTGGCTCCGGGTGTGGGCGCCCCAGGGGGCCGAGATCCTGTTCGTGCGGCAGGTCTCCCCCACCGTCGATGACCTCACGGCCCGCCGGACCGAGGTCAACCCCCTCACGTCGGCGTACCCCACCGGCTCCTGGGGTGACGAGGCCCGCGACTACCACGTCGCCGTACGCCTGGCGGCGAAAGCGATCGGTCAGGAGCAGCTGGCCGCGCGGGTGCAGCTCGCCATCGGGCAGGACGTCGTGGCGCAGGGGCTGGTCAAGGCGATGTGGTCCAACGACGACACCCTGACGACCCGCATCGATCCTGCCGTGGCGCACTACACGGGGCAGGCCGAGCTGGCCGAGGCGATCCAGGAAGGCCTGGCCGCGAAGGCGTCCGGCGACACAGCGACCGCCACGACGAAGCTCGGCCGGGCCGTGCAGCTGGCGGCCGAGACCGGCAACGAGGAGGCCACTACCCGGCTCCGGAAGATCGTCGACATCGACGACGCGGACACCGGGACCGTGCGACTCCGCCGCAGCGTCGACAAGCTCGACGAGATGGCGCTCGACACCGCCTCCACGAAGACGACCCGGGTGAAGAAGTGAGCACGTACACCTGTCCGCAGGGGCACCACTCGAGCTCAGCCGACTACTGCGACACGTGCGGCGTGCCGATCCCGGCGGGCAGCGAGGCGGCTGCGACACCGCCCGCCAGCGCCACACCTGACGCGGCCGCGCCCGATGCGTCGGCTGCGCCGGCGACCCAGGACTGTCCCAACTGCGGGACGCCGAGCGCTGCCGCGGCCCTGTTCTGCGAGGCCTGCGGGTACGACTTCACGACCGGGAGCCTGCCGCGCCCGCCTGACGCCGCACCCACAGGTGGTCAGCCTTCGGCTACACCGGCCCCGTCCCCCGGGTCACTGTCCACACCGATCGCGCTCGAGTGGGTCGCGGAGCTGTGGGTGGACCCCGACTGGTACGCCGTGCAGGACAGCGCCGACCCCTGCCCGTCGCCGGGACTCCCCGTCGTCGTTCCACTGACCACGCAGAGCGTGCTGGTCGGGCGGCCGTCGGTGAGCCGCAACATCCACCCGGACGTCGACTGCAGCAGCGACACGGGCGTCAGCCGACGTCAGGCCCAGCTGACCACGGACGGGCAGCGGTGGTGGGTCGAGGACCTCCAGTCCTCCAACGGCACCTTCGTGGGACCGGCCAGCGGCCCGCTCCCGACCACACCCGTTCCTCCTGGCCAACGACGCGAGCTCGGCGAGGACGACCGGGTCTACCTCGGCACGTGGACCAGGCTCGTCGTACGCCGGGCGACTCCGGAGGAGAAGGCCGGCCAGGCCTCATGACGCTTCCCGCTCCGACCGGCACGCCGTACCGGGTCGCGTTCGTCTGCCTCGGCAACATCTGCCGCTCCCCGATGGCCGACGTGATCCTGACGCAGCTCGTCGACGACGCCGGGCTCGCCAGCAAGGTGGAGGTGACCAGCTGCGGCACCGGCGACTGGCACATGGGCCAGCCGATCGACCCGCGGGCCGCGGGACAGCTGCTGGCGGAGGGGTACGACGCCTCGGCCCACCGCGCCAAGCGGTTCGACGACACCTGGCTGGACAAGGACCTCGTGCTCGCCATGGACTCGAAGAACCTCGCCACCATCAGCAACGGGGCGGGCGTGAGCGACCGGGTGCGGATGTTCCGGTCCTTCGACCCGCTGGTCGACGACTCAGGCGACCCGGCTGACCTCGACCTGCCGGACCCCTTCTACGGCGGCGACGAAGGCTTCGTCGACGTGCTCCACATCGTCGAGCGCACCTGCCGGCGCCTGCTGACCGAGATCCAGGCGCTCGATCTGTAGCTCTCTTTTCGCGCGAGCGATGAGTTCTGGACTCCCGGATGGTCGGTATCTGTGCCTAGAGTTGGGACCCGATAGGAGAGCACCCATGACGACGCTCGATCAGCAGCCGACACCAGCCGAGTTTCCGCAGGTAGCCGATCAATACCGTCGCGAGCTCACCGCCCACTGCTATCGGATGACCGGGTCGGTCTACGACGCCGAGGACATGGTGCAGGAGACCTACCTGCGCGCCTGGCGCGCCTACGACGACTTCGAGGGCCGCTCCTCGGTGCGCACCTGGCTCTACAGGATCGCCACCAACGTCTGCCTGACCAACCTCGAGAGCAAGGGCCGTCGTCCGCTGCCCACCGGTCTCGGCATGCCCGGTGCGCAGGCCGGTGACGAGCTCGTCGAGGCCACCGAGGTGCCGTGGCTCGAGCCGGTGCCCGACGTGATGGTCGACGTCGCCAACATCGACCCGGCCCAGGTCGTCGGCAACCGTGACTCGATCCGGCTTGCGTTCGTGGCCGCCCTCCAGCACCTCCCGCCCCGTCAGCGTGCGGTGCTGGTGCTTCGCGACGTGCTGCGCTGGTCGGCCAAGGAGACCGCGACCGCCCTCGAGACGACGGTCGCCGCGGTCAACAGCGCGCTGCAGCGGGCACACGCCCAGCTCGCC
Organism: uncultured Actinomycetota bacterium; assembly: GCA_963742785.1. Classification (GTDB taxonomy): domain Bacteria; phylum Actinomycetota; class Actinomycetes; order Propionibacteriales; family Nocardioidaceae; genus Marmoricola. The sequence goes on along the minus strand of CAVUNI010000002.1, from coordinate 730,708 downwards.
GAGAAGCAGCTCAGCGAGGGCACGATCGAGGACGACCTGAGCCCCGACCTCGAGGCCATGCTCGATCGCTACGTGCAGGCGTTCTGGGACAAGGACGTCAGCGCCCTGGTCACGATGCTGGCGAAGGACGCGATCTGGGAGATGCCGCCGTTCACGGGTTGGTACACCGGCGCCGAGAACATCGGTGCGCTGATCGACCACCAGTGCCCCGGTGGCGCCGAGGACATGCCGATGATCCGCACGTCGGCCAACGGTCAGCCGGCGTTCGGTCTCTACATGCGGCAGCGTGACGGTCACTTCGAGCCGTTCCAGCTGCAGGTGCTCTCGGTCATCGGCGGCAAGGTCCAGCACGTGATCGCCTTCTTCGAGACCGAGCTGTTCGAGACGTTCGGCCTGCCGACCTCCCTGCCGGCGTCGTACTCGATGGCGTCACACCCGTCCCGGGTCTGACATGTCCACCGCCTCGCCACCTGCGTCGGTGGCGGTGCTCGACAGCGCCGTCACCTGGACCCACAGCTGCCTGCAGCTGGCCCGTACCAGCGACCTGAGCCTGCCCACACCGTGCGCCGACTGGGACCTCGGCAAGCTGCTGCACCACATGGACGACTCCCTCGCTGCCCTGGGCGAGGCAGCGGAGCTCGGCCGTGTGCGAGTGGTCGATCTCGACTCGCGTGAGGATCCCGGTCGCACCATCGACCGCATCGTCCAGCGCGCCTGCGCCACGCGCGCCGCCTGGTTTCATCGCGTCACCTCCGCGCCGATCAGCGTGGGAGACCTCGCGCTCGGACGCGACACCCTGGCCATGGTGGGTGCCCTGGAGATCGCGGTGCACGGCTGGGACGTGGCCCAGGCAGTGGGCAGCGGACAGCGGATCCCCGAGGACCTGGCGGCGAGGTTGTACGACGTCGCGCAGCTGGTCGTGACTCCCGACGAACGCGGCACCCGCTTCGCAGACGCAGTCGACGTACCCCCCGATGCCCCCGTGAGCACCCGGCTCCTCGCCCACCTGGGGAGACGCGTGTCGTACTAGGGATGGTGGGGCTGCCGGTTTCCCCGGCTGACCGGGGAAACCGGTACTTGTTGAGTGTTGCAACACCCACTGAGTGCATGGATCCCTCGACAAGTGCGCCACTTCGTGCCGTACGACGCACGAGGCCGCTCGCCCCTCCGGCCTGACACGTGCCCTAGCGCCGTTCCCCCCAACGCGGCAGTCTGTAGCGATGGCGCGGATGCGTGGGATCGCCGAACGGGTCGAACACCTGCTCGGCCAGGCCGTCGTGGCCACCACCCCTGTCGCCGGTGGGGACATCTGCACCGCCACCAGAGTCCGGCTCAGCGACGGCACCTCGGCACTGGTGAAGACACGTGCCGGTGCCACGGACGGTTTCTTCGAAGCAGAGGCGCGCGGACTGCGGTGGCTGGCCGAGCCCGGTGCCGTCGATGTCGCCGAAGTACTCGCCGTCGAGCACGACTGCCTCGTGCTGCGCTGGATCGAGCCCGCCCGTCCCACTGCGGAGACCGCGGCGGCGCTGGGCCGATCGCTGGCGAAGCTGCATTCGAGCGGGGCCGACCAGTTCGGCGCTGACGAGGACGGCTTCATCGCCTCGCTCCCACTGCCCAACAAGACCGCGCCCACCTGGCCGGAGTTCTACGCGACCCGTCGGGTGCTGCCCTACCTGAAGCTCGCCGCGGACCGCGGCCATGCAGACGCCTCCGACGTCCAGGCGATCGAGGGCCTGGTCGGGCGGATCACCGAGATCGCCGGGCCCGAGGAGCCGCCCGCCCGGCTGCACGGCGACCTGTGGTCGGGCAACGTGGTGTGGTCGACCGAGCACGGCACCCTGATCGACCCGGCGGCCCACGGCGGTCACCGCGAGACCGACCTCGCGATGCTGGCACTGTTCGGGCTTCCACACCTGCAGCGGCTGATCGACGCCTACCGCGACGTGCAGCCTCTGGCAGACGGCTGGGAGGAGCGGCAGCCACTGCACCAGCTCTTCCCGCTGCTCGTGCACGCCGCGCTGTTCGGCGGCCACTACGGGCGTCGCGCGGCCGAGGCCGCCGCCCGCCTCTGAGCACCGAATTGCGGACGCCTCCACGCTCAGGCGGACACAGGCGCGATCTCAGCGATTGCTCAGTCGTCAGTGGCACTCTTGTCCCGTGAACGCCGACCAGCAGACCCAGCCGCGACAGCACGTACTCGTCGTCGAGGACGACCGTGCCGTGCGTGAGTCGCTGCGACGGTCGTTGGAGTTCAACGGCTACCACGTCTCCACGGCCTCCGACGGCGCCGAGGCGCTGGCGGGGATCGGCGGCATCAACCCGGACGCGGTCGTGATGGACGTGATGATGCCGCGCCTCGACGGTCTCGAGACCACGCGCGCGCTGCGCAAGGTCGGCAACAGCGTTCCGATCCTGGTCCTGACCGCTCGCGACGCCGTCGGCGACCGGGTCGAGGGACTCGACGCCGGGGCCGACGACTACCTCACCAAGCCGTTCGCCCTCGAGGAGCTCCTGGCCCGGTTGCGGGCGCTGCTGCGCCGGGTGACACCGGAGGCCGGCGACCCCGACGAGCACCTGTCCTTCTCCGACCTGAGCATGGACCTCGCCTCTCGCGAGGTGCGGCGCGGCGACCGGCTGATGGAGCTGACCCGCACCGAGTTCACCCTGCTCGAGCTGTTCCTGCGCCGCCCGCGTCGGGTGCTGGAGCGCTCGTTCATCCTCGAGGAGGTGTGGGGCTTCGACTTCCCGACGACGGCCAACAGCCTCGAGGTCTACGTCGGGTACCTGCGCCGCAAGACCGAGGCGGAGGACGAGGCGCGGCTGATCCACACCGTCCGCGGCGTCGGCTACGTCCTCCGAGAGGCTTCCGCGTAGTGCGTCTCTGGGCTCCGCTCCACTACCGGCGGTCCCTGGCCAGCCGGGTCACCTTGCTCACGACCATGGCGGTCGGCATCGCGGTGACCGTGGTCGCCTTCGCGGCGTACGCCACTGTGCGGATGCAGAGCATGGACAGCATCGACCGGTCGCTGCACGTCCGCGCCTCGGCTGCCGCGACGCCCGAGACGCTCGCCGCCCTCGACCGCGAGGAGGTCCCCACCTGGGCGCTCGGTGCCGGCGACGTGAAGCTGGTGGTGATCGACGCCGCCCAAGGACGCCCGGTCGGGTGGACCGACAGCGCGGCCGCGAGCGTCGTCGGTGGCATCGACTACCGGGTAGCCACGGGTCAGGAGTCCTGGTCGGCCCGAAGCGTGATCATCCGTGGCTCGCGGTACCGCGCAGTGTCGGTGCCGGCCGCGGACGGACAGGCTCTGATCCTGTCCCAGTCCCTGAAGTCGACCGACGAGATGCTCGACCGCCTCGGCCTGGTGATGCTGCTGTTCGGCCTGGCGGGCATGATCAGCGCCGGTCTGGCCGGCTGGGCGGTGGCTCGCAACGGCCTTCGCCCCGTACGCCGCCTGACCACCGCCGTCGAGGAGATCGCCAAGACCGAGCGTCTCGACCCGATCCCCATCGAGGGCAACGACGAAGTGGCGCGTCTCGCCCAGGCGTTCAACGCGATGCTCGCAGCGCTCTCCGCTTCGCAGGCCCGGCAACGCCAGCTGGTCGCCGATGCCGGCCACGAGCTGCGCACCCCCCTGACCTCGCTGCGCACCAACCTCGACCTCCTCGCCCAGGCGGACGCGTCGGCCAGCCTGTCCGTGGCCTCTCGCAAGGAGCTCCTCGCCGACGTGCGCGCCCAGATCACCGAGATGACCACGCTGATCGGCGATCTGGTCGAGCTGGCGCGTGACGAGCCGGCAACGCCCTCGATCGAACCGGTCGAGCTCGCCGCGGTCGTGGGGCAGGCGGTCACTCGCGTCCGGCGACGCACCACCACCGCCGAGTTCGTCGTGGAGACCGAGCCCTGGTGGGTGACCGGCGACCCCGCGGCCCTCGAGCGCGCGATCACCAACCTGCTCGACAACGCGGTGAAGTGGAGCCCCCAGGGCGGTCGTGTCACCGTCGAGCTGAAGCAGGGCACCGTGATGGTCGCCGACCAGGGCCAGGGCATCTCTCCTACCGACCTGCCGCACGTCTTCGACCGCTTCTACCGGTCCACGGACTCGCGCGGGATGGTCGGTTCCGGCCTCGGGTTGTCCATCGTGAAGGCGGTCGCGGACCGGCACGGCGGCGACGTACACGCCGGCACGGGACCCGAGGGTGGCGCGGCTTTCTGGTTCCACGTGCCCGGCACGATGGCCCCTCCCGAGGTCTTGGCGCGGTCGTAGCCGGTTCAAAGCCCGCTCTCAGGATGACTCCGGACACTGGGAGTCATGGACGAGCAGAAGCCCCAGAACCAGAACGAGCCCGGCGACAACAGCGGCAACGACCAGCGCGACTACGACGACACGCACCCCGTGTTCGGGCCGCCGACTCCCGCTGAGGACAGCTACACCCGGCCGCTGCCTCCGTACGCACCCGCGCAGCCGCCCTACTACGGAGCCCAGCCGACCGGGGGGCAGACCCTGACCCGTAACCGCGGGCTGACGGCGGCGGTCCTCGTCGGTGCCCTCGTCCTCGGAGGAGCGGCCGGCGTCGGCGGCTCCGCCGCGTTCCACGCCTTCCAGGACGACAGCGCGACGACCACCTCCTCGAACACACCGGGCAAGTACCAGGCGTCGTCGACCGCACTCGTCAAGGACGGAACCGTCGAGAAGGTGGCCACTGCAGTGCTGCCCTCGGTGGTGAAGGTCAACGTGTCGGGCCAGTCCGGTGCGGGCTCCGGCTCGGGCATCATCCTGACCAAGGACGGTCAGATCCTCACCAACAACCACGTCGTCACCGGCGCCGGCGACAACGGCACGATCTCGGTCAACTTCAACGACGGCACCACCAAGAAGGCCACCGTCATCGGCACCGACCCGGTGACCGACATCGCGGTCATCAAGGTCGACGGGGTGGACGACCTGACCCCCGCTTCGCTCGGCAAGTCGAGCGCGCTGAAGGTGGGGCAGACCGTGGTCGCGGTCGGCTCGCCGTACGGACTTAACGCGACCGTGACGTCCGGCATCGTCTCTGCGCTGAACCGTCCGGTCTCGGTGTCCTCCGAGCAGGAGCAGACCCCCCAGGACCCGTTCGGCGAGCAGGAGCAGCAGCCACAGCAGAGCCTGAGTACGACGTACCCGGCGATCCAGACCGACGCGGCCATCAACCCCGGCAACTCCGGCGGTGCACTGGTCGACATGTCCGGCCGCGTGGTCGGCATCAACTCCTCCATCCGCACCGCCAGCGACAGCACCAGCGACAGCGGCGGTTCGATCGGTCTGGGCTTCGCGATCCCGATCGACGAGGTGCTGCCGATCGTCAACCAGATCACCGACCACCAGAAGCCGACCCACGCCCGACTGGGTGTCTCCGTCTCCGACGTCAGCGGCAACACCCTGACCGAGGGTGCCCAGCTCCAGACGATCGAGGACGGTGGCTCCGGCGCGAAGGCCGGTCTGAAGAAGGGTGACGTGATCACCAAGGTCGACGACCAGGTGATCGACGGGTCGGAGTCGTTGGTCGCGACCATCCGCGGCCACCGGCCCGGCGAAAGCGTCCAGCTCACCTACCTGCGCGACGGCAAGACCCGCACCACGACAGCGTCGCTCGGGTCGGACGAGAGCACCCAGGACTCGTAGCGGCTACCGCAGCACCTGGAGGATCAAGGAGCCGGTAAGGGGACTTGTCACGACACGAGAACCCATCCGAATCGGCTGACAAACGGGTGAGTCCCCGCAATCCGGACCGGTCTGCACCAGCCGGTGCCAGATCGCGCGGCTGGGCGTAACGTCTCCTGCGCACCGCTCAGCAGGGGGCGGCCTCTCGGGGAGGGGGTGTTGCAATGTTCATTCAGGTCATTCAGGGCCAGTGCCGTGATGCGGACCGGCTCCACGAGCTAAGTGATGAGTGGCGCGACACACTCGCCCCCGGGGCAGAAGGCTGGCTGGGCGGTACCTATGGCATCACCGACGACGGGCAGTTCGTGGCCGTCGTACGGTTCGAGTCCCGCGATGCGGCGACCAAGAACTCCACTCGTCCAGAACAGGGCGAGTGGTGGCAGAAGATGAGTGAGTGCTTCGACGGCGAGGCCACCTTCCACGACTCCGACGACGTCACGTTGTTCCTCGACGGCGGCTCTGACGACGCCGGCTTCGTGCAGGTCATGCAGGGCAAGCTGTCCGACCCCGCCCGCTTCCGCGAGTTCATGGCACAGCCGATGGACGGTCTGCGTGAGGCACGCCCCGAGATCCTCGGCGGCACCATCGCGATCGAGCCCGACGGCACGTTCACGCAGACGGTGTCCTTCACCACCGAGGACGCGGCCAGGGAGGGCGAGTCCAGGGAGATGCCCGAGGAGATGCGGGCGACCACCGAGGAGGAGTTCTCCTTGATGGAGGACGTCACCTACCTCGACCTGCACCACCCCTGGTTCGCCAGTGCCGACAAGACGTCCGGAGCCGCAATGGCCTGAGGACCAGGGCGGAGACTCTTACCGAGGGCGTTTCGCAGGGGGAGGCTGTTCGCAGCCGGTGCGCCTTCCGCAGAGTCTCCGCCCATTCCTCTGCTCAGGAGCTTTCAGCCGCGGCCCACAGCCGCTGCGCCTTCAAGAGCGTCTCCGCCCATTCCTCGTCGACGTCCGAGCGGACCGTGATGCCCCCGCCGGTGCCGATCCACCAGCTTCCGTCGGGTGCGCCGTACAGCGACCGGATCACGACGCCCAGGTCCGCACGGCCGTCGGCGCAGATCCAGCCGAAGGCACCGGCGTAGAGGCCACGCGGCCTCGCCTCCACTGCATCGATCACCTGCATCGTGCGCAGCTTCGGCGCCCCGGTCATCGACCCCGCCGGGAAGAGCGCCCACAGAGCGCCCAGAGTGCTGACGTCGTCGCGCAGCCTGCCGCGGACCGTGGAGACGAGCTGGTGCACGCTCGCGTAGGACTCGACGGCCATCAGGCTCGGCACGGTCACCGAGCCGACCTCGCACACCATGGACAGGTCGTTGCGCAGCAGATCGACGATCATCAGGTTCTCGGCGCGGAACCTGGGATCGGTGGCGAGCTGGTGCGCCCGTTGCTCGTCCTGATGCGGTGTGTCCCCGCGCGCGGTCGTGCCCTTGATCGGCTTGGTCTCCAGCCAGCGCTCCCCCGAGTCGGCACGGTCGATCGTCGCGTAGCGCTCGGGTGAGCTGCTCAGCAGGTGCGTGCCCTGGTGGCGCAGCAGCCCGGCATACGGCGCGGGGTTGCTCGAGCGCAGCCGGAGGTACGTCGCCAAGGGGTCGTCCGCGTCGATCTCCTCCCGGTAGGTCAGGTTGACCTCGTAGGAGTTGCCGGCGTGCAGCTGTTCCTGGACCTCCGCGAAGGCGTCGGCGTACCACTCGGGGGTTTCGACAGGCTCAACCGACGTGTGGTCAGCGCCCTGCGCAGACTCAACCGACGCGGGCTCGTGGTTGAAGAACTGCACGTCGCGCGAACGCATCCAGATCGCGTCCGGCCCGATCCCCCATGGGCGTGCGGGGAGATCAGGTCGCGACGCGTACCCGAAGCAGCCGACCCAGTGCACATCGGGATCACCGGCGTCACGCGCGATCTCCCGCTCGAGCACGCCGAACATCTCATCACCGACGACCTTGGAGCGACCGCCCTGATGGCGCGTCACCTCGTGCCGGGCGGCGTCGAAGGTGAGCGAGACGTCGTCGTCCTCGAGCACACCGACCAACGAGCGACGGCCGGACCACTCGCGCGAACCTCCGCCGTCGAGCCAGAACACCCTGTCGCTACAGGCGAAACCCTCGCCGACGACATCGAGGACGGGCTCGCTCATGACAGGAAGTTCCCGACCAACTCGGCGCCGTGGCGCGACAGGATCGACTCGGGGTGGAACTGCACGCCCTGGAGCGGGAGCTCGCAATGGCGAACCGCCATCACCACCCCGTCGGACGTCGCCGTCACCTCGAGCTCGTCGGGAACCGACGTGGCGGCCAGGGAGTGGTAGCGAACGGCCTCGAAGGGCGACGGCAGTCCGCCGAACACGCCGACTCCTTGATGACTCACCGACGCGACCTCGCCGTGAGCCGGGTCGATCCGGTCGACCGTGCCGCCGTACGACGTCACCAGAGCCTGCATGCCGAGACACACCCCGAGCACCGGAAGGCCGAGCCCGAAGACCGCACTGCCGAGGGCGAAGTCGGACGGGTTGGCCGGATGTCCTGGGCCGGGGGACAGCACGACGTGGGTGAAGTCGGCCGTGAGATCGAGTACGCCTGGGGCGTCGTGCTCGACGACGGTCGGCAGCTCACCGGTGACCGATGCGATCAGGTGCACGAGGTTCCAGGTGTAGGAGTCGTAGTGGTCCACCACGAGAACCCGCGGGTGGTTTCGAGCCCTTCGAGACGGTTGCTGCGCAACCTCCTCAGGAACCAACGCGGCGGCTCGCTCCTCAACCACCGAATTAGCCCAACAGCTCCAGCAGCAGCCCACGCAGCAGGGCGAACCCGTTCTCGGTGAGGATCGACTCGGCGTGGAACTGCACTCCTCGGAACGTGGGGCCGGACACCAGGTGGATGTCTCCGGTCTCGGGGTCGGACTCGATCTTGACCCCGGCCGGGACGTCGTCCGCGCCCGCCCGGCCGACGAACGTGTTGTAGAAGCCGACCCGCTCCGGGCGCCCGTCGATCTGCACCGAGGACTGGGTGCCCTGGAAGACGATGTCCTTGTAGGCAAGCGGAATCCCGAGCCGGTCACAGAGCACCTGATGACCGAGGCAGACCGCGAGGAAGGGCTTGCCGGAGTCGAGCAGCCCGTCGATCGCCTTGCGGTACGCCGCGATCTTCGGGTGATCGTGCTCGCGCGGATCACCGGGTCCCGGGCCGACGACGACGAGGTCGACGTCATCGAAGGAGTCGTCTGCGAAGTCTTCGTGGCGTACGACGCGCGAGCCCATGCCGAGCACGGAGAACACGTGCGCCAGCATGTTCACGAAGTCGTCCTCGCCGTGCAGGATCCCGATCGTCCTGCCCGCCAGCGTGGGGGCCGGTGGTGCACCGGCCTGGTCGGTCAGCCAGAACTTGGCCAGCCGCTGGTTGCGCGAGTTCAGCGCGATCAGCACGTCCTCGTCCTGGGTCAGGTCGGCGATCGCGTGCGGCGTACCCGTGGCGCCCGGGACCAGCCCGAACGCCGAGAGGATGCCACCAGCCTTGGCGAACGTCTCGGCCACCTCGTACTCGGGCTTCGAGTCGCGGACGAGGGTCGCCCCGGCGGTCACCTTCATCACTCCGTCAGGACTCACGTCGGCGGTGCGGATCACGATCGGCGAGTCCGCGGTAGGGGCACCCTCCGCGTCGCGGCCGATCAGCGCGAGGGCGCCGGCGTAGTACCCGCGTCCCTCGGACTCGTAATCGTGGATCAGCCGGCATGCGTTCTCCACCGGAGCACCCGTCACGGTGGCGGCGAACATCGTGTCGCGCAGGACGTCGCGCACGTCGGAGCGGGTGCGGCCGGCGAGGAGGTACTCGGTGTGCACGAGGTGCGTCATCGGCTTGAGGAACGGCCCGAGCACCTGGCCACCCTCGTGGCAGATGTCGCACATCATCTTCAGCTCCTCGTCGACGACCATGAAGAGCTCGTAGATCTCCTTCTCGTCTGCGAGGAACTCGAGCAGCCGCTCCTTGAGTTCGTCCCCACCGTTGGTTGAGCCTGTCGAAACCCCGCGCAGCCGGAAGGTGCCGGAGATCGGGTTCATCCGCACGTCGCCCCCGTGCACGCTGACGTGCCGCTCCGGCGAAGCGCCGATCAGGAACCGGTCGCCGGTCCAGAAGCAGAAGGTCCAGTAGGCGCCGCGTTCGCTGGTCAGCAGTCTCCTCAGGACGGTGAGCGCACGGTCGGAGTTCCAGTCGCTCAGCTGGGCCCGGTAGTGACGGCCGACGACGAGGTTCGCCCCTTCGCCGTTGCCGATCTCGTCTCGGATGATCCGCTCGACGACGGCGCCGTAGTCCTCGTCGCTCGTCTCGAAACCGCCCTCGTCGGCGAAGGTGACGGACTCGTCCGGGAGCGCGGCGATCAGCTCGTCGAGCGGGATCTCGCGCTCTGTCGCGATGTCGACCACGGCCAGGGGAGTGCCGTCGTCGTGGGCCACGAAGCCACGCTCGGTCACCTGCCGGAAAGGTACGGCGACCAGCCGGTCGAAGCGACGGTCAGCCTCCGGTACGCCCTCCTCGAGGGGGATGTCACCCAGCTTCTCGAGATGGCTCAAGGACCCACCCACCAGCGTCACCGTCGGGCTGTCCCGGAGCCGGATCACCGCCCACGCCTCCTGCCCGGTCAGCTCCTCGAGCGCTGCTGTTGCGGAGGGCTGGTCGGTCATGCCGGGAACGCTACTAGGTCGTCGACCGGGACGATCTTGTGGTTTCGTGACACTCGCTGACACTCGCTGACGCTCGCTCCTCAACCACCCAAGAGGGCGGCGGCCACTAGGTGGTCGAGCAGCGAGCGAAGCGAGCGGATGGTCGAGACCACTCACCGCGCGTCGTCCGACGCCCGTCGGACCAGCGCGACGGCAGACCACACCATCTGGTCGACGGCCTGCTCGCGGGTCAGGCCGGCGATGTCGGTGAGCCAGACCAGGGCCTCGACGCCGCAGACGGCGCGCACGGCGATCGCCAGGCGGCGTACGCCGGCCCCGCCCAGCTTGTCCGCGAGGGGGTCGAGCGCCTCGGAGAACCAGCCGATGGCCCGCCCCTGTCGAAGTGGCAGCTCACGCGGCGCGGTCTCGAGCGAGAGTCGGAGCATGGTGCGTTGTTGCTGCTCGGTCTCCAACACGATCGCCAGCATTCCCCGCACCGCTGCCTCGATGCGCACCTCGGGGTCGTCGCCGACGTCCTCCGGCAGCAGCGAGGAGAGCTCGATCTCGGGGTGGGCGGCGGCTAGCAGCTCGTGTTGGCTGCGGAAGTAGCGGTACGCCGTCGTCCGCGAGACCGAGGCCGCTGCCGCCGCCTCCTCGACGGTCGGAGCGGAGCCGCCCCGAGTGATCAGGTCACGCGCAGCGGTGACCAGGTCGTTGCGAGTCCGCTGCTTCTGTCGGGTACGGCCCGACTCCTCATACGCCGTTGACACAACGTTCACGGTACCGTAGTTTCGTCATGGGACTCGAGTCCCACGAAGGAAATGGGAGACCGACATGGAGACATTGGCTGCAACGGTCCGCGACAGCGGCGAAGGCGAACAGCGCTGGTTCTGCGGCGGTGGCAAGCACACCTGGCTGGCCACGTCGGAGGAGACCGGTGGCGCGTTCCTGCTCTTCGAGTTCGTCGGCGAACAGGGCAAGGTGACGCCCGTCCACATCCATCCCGCCTCTGACGAGACCTTCTACCTCCTCGACGGCGAGATCCTGCTCGACCTCGGGGGAGAACGGCGCAAGCTGTCGACGGGCGGAGTGGTCGTCATCCCGCGAGGCGTGCCGCACGCGTTCATGGTCACCTCGTCCCAGACCCGCATGCTGACCCTCCAGACCCCGGGCACCGACGAGGCGTTCTTCCGGATCGCCAGCGAACCCGCCCCTCCGGGCAGCGAGCCGATCCCGGTCGACTTCGACAGGATCCGTGACGCCGCCATGCAGACGGGTGCGATCGAGATCCTCGGTCCCCCGCCCTTCTGATCGGGCGCTAGTCGTCCAGCCGTCGCAGCAGGTGCTCGCGCGCGACGGCGTCCATCGGGCCGTCCCGCTCGGTGAGGTGGTCGGCGATCTCGCGTCGGTGGTCGGGGGTCTTGTTGCCGCCGTACTTCATCTTCGCCCGCACGCTCTCGATGTGCAGCCGCAGCCCACGGATGCCCGGCAGCTGGCGGCGGTCGCTCTCGTTGGTCGCGGTGGGCGTGGCCCGCGTCGAGTCGGCCGGCTCGAAGTGGCCGAGCTGGATCGCGAGCAGCGCCGCCTTCTCGTCGGGGTCGTCCACGATCTCGGCTCGGCAGAGCAGCTGGACGGCCGTGTAGTACGACGTCGGCACGCCGTACGCCGGGTCGTTGCCTGGGTTGGCGTTCCAGGCGGCCTCGACGTAGGTGTAGTCGCCGGCCAGCGCGAGCACGACATGCGGGTCGGCGTCGAGCGCCTTCCACACCGGGTTCGGTCGGGCGAGGTGCAGGAGCACGGTGTCCTCACCGTCGTAGAGGAAGTGCGTCGGCACCACGACCGGGAACCCGTCGACGTGTCCGGCCGTGACGAGCTGGCCGAAGTCGGCCTGCGACAGCACGCCCTGCCACTCGTCGCGCGTCGCCTCGTCCCAGGGGTGGATCAGCATCAGGGCGCGGCCGTCAGGGTGACCATCCGCTGGGTGGCGCGGGTGTAGACGACGTAGAGGGTGGAGCGGCCAGTGGGCGACTCGTCCTGGATCTCCTGCGGCGCCACGACGACGATGCCGTCGAACTCGAGGCCCTTGGTGTCCAGGCCGGTGAGTACGACGAGCCGCGAGTCGGGCGAGCCGGACTCCGCGGCGAACTCCGGCCACGACGACACCCAACGCGAGACCTCACCGAGGCGCGCGGACGGTACGACGACGCCGACCGTGCCCTCCAGTGAGCCGGCGAGCTCGCCGAGCTGGGTATGGACCGCCGACTCGAGGTCGTCGACCGTCAGCTCGGTCGGCGCGATCCCGGTCGAGCGGACCGCGTCGGGGAGGTCGGCGTCGAGACCGACGCGTGAGGCGTACTCGGCCGCGAAGTCGTAGATCTCCGAGGAGTTGCGGTAATTGGTCGAGAGGTGGAAGTCGTGGCGCGCCTTGTCACCGAGCGCCTCGTCCCGAGCGGCCGCCGACTCGGCCGGCTCCGGCCACGACGACTGCGCCAGGTCGCCGACGATCGTCCACGTGGCGCCGCGACCGCGCCGGCCGACCATCCGCCACTGCATCGGGGTGAGGTCTTGCGCCTCGTCGACCAGCACGTGCGCGAAACCGTCGTCCTCGACGCGGTTTGTCGGCGGGGTCCAGCCGCGCGGGCCGGCGTACTCCCGGTCGGAGGCGGTGAAGACCTCGTGGAGCGAGGCGTCCTCGGCCGCGAGGTACTCGTCGTCGACCGAGCCGGTGTTGACGATCGGCGGGTCGCCGAGGAGGTAGCGCAGCTCGTCGAGCAGCGCGATGTCGTCGACTGAGAGGGCGTCGCCCCACGACTTGGAGAGCAGCCGCACCGACTCGTCGTCGAGCACCCCTTCGCTGACACGGGCCAGAAGATCGGGGTCGCGCAGCCAACCGAGCACGGTCGCGGCGTCGAGCACCGGCCACCAGGCGGCGGCGAACGAGAGGAACTCGTCGTTGGTGCGGATCTCGGCGGCGAAGTCCTCCTTGGTGCGTTCGCGGCCACGCTCGCTTCGTACCTGGCGCCACATCGCGTCGATGAGCGTCGAGGCAACCTTGGTCGTCGACCGGTTGCGTCGACCCATCGTCAGCAGCTGTCGACGGAGCGCACCGAGCTCGCGTGGCCCGAGGTGGATCACGTCGTCGCGGTAGAAGACCCGGAACTCCTGCGGGGCGTCGGGCACCGCCTGGCGCGACGTACGGCGAAGCAGCTCGGCCATCGCGAGCGAGCCCTTCACCTCCGCGACCGACGGGTCGTCACGCCGGCTCGCACGCACGCCGTCGACGACCTCGCCGAGGGAGCGCAACGCGACGGCGGTCTCGCCCAGGGAGGGCAGCACCCGCTCGATGTAGCGCATGAACACACCTGAGGGACCGACGACCAGAACTCCGCCGGTCTCGTAGCGGCGGCGATCGGCGTAGAGCAGGTACGCCGCGCGGTGCAGCGCCACCACAGTCTTGCCGGTGCCCGGACCGCCGCTGATCGAGACGACGCCCTTGTTGGGGGCCCGAATCGCGCGGTCCTGCTCGGCCTGGATGGTGGCGACGATGGAGTGCATCGACCGGTCGCGGGCGCGGGTCAGCTGCGCCAGCAAGGCACCCTCGCCGATGATCGGGAGGTCGGTCTCGGCCTCCGCGTCGAGCAGGTCGTCCTCGACCCCGAGGACCTTGACGCCCTTGCTGCGCAGGATCCGGCGGCGTACGACGCCCTGCGGGTCGGCCTGCGTGGCCTGGTAGAACACAGCCGCTGCTGGGGCACGCCAGTCGATCAGCAGCACGTCGTAGTTGCTGTCGCGCAGACCGATCCGGCCGATGTATCGCGGCTCCACACTGATCTCGGGCCGCACGTCGAGGCGGCCGAAGACCAGCCCCTCGTGGGCGGCGTCGAGCGTGGCCATCCGGCGAGCCGCCTGGTAGACCATCGCGTCGCGCTCGACCAGACCGCCCTCGTTGCCGATGCGGCCCCGCTCGAGACCCTCCCTGGCCAGCTCCTGGGCGGAGACACTCGCCTTCTCGAGCTGGTCATAGACGGTGTCGACGTACTCCTGCTCGCGCGCGACTTCACGCGCGGCCACGTCATTGTTCAACGCCCTAGTCCCTCCGTAAGCGTTGTCCTGCAAGGGAACGAACTACTTTACCGTCCTGGAACTGCCGTCGTGACAGATATCCGGCGTTGGCGAGATCAGGCCAGGTCGTGGACGAACTCTCCGAGCTGGGTCAGGTTGCGACACTCGACCATCGCGAAGTGCCCGCCGTACTCGCGAGCTGCCGAGTCGCCGGTGTTCCAGTTGCGTGCGTGCTCTGGGTTGAGCCACCAGCTGTGGCGAGCCGCGTGCACGAGATCCTTGACCACCGGCAGGGCCAGGTCTGTGTGGTTCGAACGCGCGTCGCCGAGGACCAGCAGGTTGGTCTTGGGGGTCAGCGCGTCGGCGTACTCCTCGGAGAAGCGGGTGAAGGCGCGCCCGTAGTTGGTGCGGCCCCACAGCGAGGCGTAGCGGGCGCTCGCGGCGAGGTCGGCCATCGTCGTCGCGGGGTCACCTCCGGTGCTGAACCGGTCGGTGACCTCGTGGATCTCGTCGACGAAGGTGAACGCCCGCACCCGGTTGAACTGCTCTCGCAGCGCGAAGACGAGCATCAGCGTGAAGCTCGCGAAGTTCGCCACGGAGCCACTGACGTCGCAGAGCACGACCAGGTCGCTGCGGCCGGGCCGTTTCGGCTTGTGCCGCGTCTCCATCGGCACGCCGCCGCTGGACATCGAGGCTCGGACCGTACGCCGGAAGTCGAGCGGACCACGTCTCCGGGAGTGGTGCTCGCGGCTGAGCCGGGTGGCCAGCCGGCGAGCGAGCGGCTGGATCTCGCGGCGCATCAGCTCGAGATCGGTCTTGCGAGCAGAGGTGAAGTCGACCTGCTCGATGGCAGGCCGCACGGTGTGCCGAGCCACGTGCTCGGGTCCGCGGACCTCGGCCGCGCGGCGGCGTACCTCGGAGTCGACCAGCCCCTCGAATACCCGGGTCTGCGCCTCGACCAGCCGCCGCAGCGCCGGGTCGTCGCTCCGGATGTCGGTTGAGCCTGTCGAAACCCCGAGGATGCCGCGCAGTGCCTTCTCGACGAGCTCGTCGGGCGAGACCCGGTTCATCACGTTGTACGACGACCACCGCTGCTCGCCCGGCCCCCGCCCCCGGATCAGCCCGAACCGCTGCACCGCATCGCGCGCCAGCATCGCCATCGCGTCGGGATCGCCCATCGCCATGGCGGTCGCCAGGGCATCCCGGAAGTCGGCCAGCGCCTGGGGACCATCACTCCCCACCTGGGCGTCCTGGGTTTCGACAAGCTCAACCGACGTCGGTTGAGCTTGTCGAAACCCTTCTGAGGAATCGGTGCCCTCCCCGATCAACGCCGGGAAGTAGAGGTCGAAAACCTGGTCGAACCCCGGGCGGTGGTTCTGGCGCTTGACCAGCGTGGCGGCGTACGCCGCCCGCAGGGTCTCGCGTTCACCCAGCCCGAGTGCGTCGATCGCCTCGACCGCGTCGAGTCCCTCGGCGAGCGAGACCGGGAGCCCGGCGCTGCGCAACGCCTCGACGAACTCGATGTGACGGTCGAGCAGGGTCACTTGGACCGCAGCCTCAGCTCGCGGATCGCTCGCTCGTGGTCGCTGGCGTGCTTGAGCACGACGCCGAGGGTCTGGTCGATCGCCTTCTCGTCGAGGGTGCCGGTGCCGAGAGCGACGAGCGTCCGCGCCCAGTCGATCGTCTCCGCGATCGAGGGCGCCTTGCGGAGCTCCATGTCGCGCAGCTTGCCGACGACCTCGACGATCTGCCCGGCCAGCTGCTCCTCGACCTCGGGCACCTGCGAGACCACGATGTCGCGCTCCCGCTCCGCCTCGGGGTAGTCGATGTGGAGGAACAGGCAGCGCCGCTTGATCGCCTCGGAGAGCTCCCGCGTCGCGTTCGAGGTGAGTACGACGAGTGGCTTGCGGCTCGCCGTGACCGTGCCCATCTCGGGGATGGTGACCTGGAAGTCACTGAGCACCTCGAGCAGCAGACCCTCCACCTCCACGTCGGTCTTGTCGACCTCGTCGATGAGCAGCACGGTCGGCTCATCGCGGCGGATGGCGGTCAGCAACGGGCGGGTGAGCAGGAACTCGTCGGTGAAGATGGATTCATCCCACCGCGGAATGGGTCCAGATGGTTGCGATGCTGCCGACGTTGCGGCCCCAGCCTGAATATGGAGCAGCTGCTTCTTGTAGTTCCACTCGTAGAGCGCCCGCGCCTCGTCGAGCCCCTCGTAGCACTGCAGCCGGACCAGGTCCGCGCCCGTCGCGCGAGCCACAGCCTTGGCCAGCTCGGTCTTGCCGACGCCGGCCGGCCCCTCGACCAGCAGCGGCTTCTCGAGCGCGCCCGCGAGGTAGGTGGTGGTCGAGGTGGCGGCGTCGGAGAGGTAGCCGACGTCGGCCAGGCGCTTCTCGGCCTCGGCCGGGGACTCGAACCAGGTTGACTTCTGGGTCACCCGGTCATTGTGCCCGTCGCCACGATCGGAACGAGCGGAGTGTGCCGGACGACATACCCGCCGTTCACAGCGCGGCACCGCCTGGCGACCCGGACCCGACCGTGCTGCGGCACGGCCGCCTGGACCGGTCGGGTGGACAGTCCCGGATCCTGGGTGAGGATCGCCTGCTCCATGGCACGGACGACCGAGGACGGGTCGACGCCGAGGTCCTCGGCCAGCCGCGAGCGCAGGGCCGCGAGGGTTGCCAGCGCATCGGCCTGCCGGGCACACGCGTACTGCGCCCAGGCAAGCAGCGCCCAGAGCTGCTCGCGGTAGGGGTGGTCGGCAGCGACCGGCGCGAGGAGTCGTACGGCGGCCGCTGGGTGCCCGAGCGCGAGCAGTGCCTCGGCGCGGGCCTCCCGGACCGTCACGTGGAGCTCGACCAGCCTGGTCGCCTCTGCTCGCAACGAGGGTGCCGCGCACTCGGCGTACGGCTCACCCCAGAGCTCCTCGGCCCGGGTACCCAGAACGAGCCGGTCGGCCGGGGTGGCTGCCGACAGCGCCTGCTCCGCGAGGTCCTCGAACGCCCAGACGTCAGCGTAGGCAGGAGCGACGTCGAGCCGGTAGCCCGCAGGGGTGGCGACGACGCCGCGCGGTCCCCGTTGTCCGGGACCGAGCAGGGCACGGAGCCGCGAGACCACGACCTGAACGGCGGAGCGCGGGACCTCGGCCGTCCAGAGCTCGGCGACGATCCGCTCGACCGACACCGGCCGGCCCCGAGCCGTGACGAGCAACCCGAGCAGCTCACGCTCCCGCCGGAGCGTCACCGCAGTTCCGGCAACAGTGATCTCGCCCAGCAGGCGGAACACGGCGCCGGACATGGTCAGCGCCCTTCCACCGGGCCGACGAGGTGCTCGGTCGTGAGCCACTCGCGGCGCAGGTCCGTCGGGAGCCCCTCGAAGGGTGGGGTCTGCGACCGGTGCAGGTCGATCTCCTCGTCCGGTGTGCCGAGCTCGCCGAGGGCGAGGTAGTCCGAGCCCGGGCCACGCTCGGTCATCACCTCGGCCCACCTCGCCATCAGCCGACGAGCGAGGCAGTACACGTAGACCGGGATGCGCGCCTCGCGGGCCACGGCAACCGTGACGTCGCGCATGCGGGCGTGGTCGCGGTGGCCGTCACTGGAGTCGAGGGTGACCACCACGTCCGGGCGGAAGGCCTTGATGACCTGACGCACGCGGTCCGCCACGGCCGCCGGGTCGGCGCCGACCAGAGTGGCCGGTCCCGCATCGCCACTCAGGCCGGAGTCGCCGAAGCCCGACACGTCGACCCGGCTGACCCCGAGCGCCTCCGCAGCGGCGTACAGCTCGCTCTCCCGCTGCTCCCCGATGCCGCCGGCCGGGAGGTCGAGTCCGTCCGGCCACTCGCCAGCGTCCCCGCGGGTGGCACAGCACACGGCGATGACCTGTCCGGCCTCCGCAGCGCGGAGCAGCAGCGAGCCGCACCCGAACGTCTCGTCATCGGGGTGGGCGACCACGGCCATCAGCCGGTTCGCCTGGTCTAATACTGTCATGGGCAGTATTTGATACTGCCCAGCACAGTATGTCAAGATGCGCCATGCCTTCATTCCCGACGACCACGTCGTACGCGGTCCTGGGCCTGCTGTCGGTCCGTGCCTGGACCACCTACGAGCTGGCCAAGCAGGTGCAGCGCAGCCTGAACTGGTTCTGGCCCCGGGCCGAGCGCAAGCTGTACGACGAACCCAAGCAGCTCGCCGCACACGGGTACGCCGTCGCCACCGAGCACTTCACCGGAAAGCGCCGGAGCCGCGAGTACGCGATCACCGCCGAGGGTCGCGCCGCCCTCGCCGAGTGGCTGGGCCAGCCGCCGGCACCCAGGACAACCGAGTTCGAGGGCATGGTCAAGGTGTTCTTCGCCGACAGCGGCAGCCTCGACCAGCTCCGCGGCACCCTGCGGGAAATCGTTGCCGAGGCCGAGGCGCGGGTGACCGCGATCGGCGCGCTGTCCACCGAGGGCAATCCGTTCCCGGAGCGCAGCCACATCAGCGCGCTGGGACTGCCCCTCGCCCTCGAGCAGGAGACAGCCGTGCTTCGTTGGGCCCGCTGGGCGCTGGAACAGGTCGACTCGTGGAAGGACACCCGGGATCCCGGCGACTGGGACGGCGCTGCGTCGCTGCGCTCGGTTGAGCGGCGGGCACTCGACGCGGTCGGGTCGTCAGGCTGACCCCTCGCCCGACCCTGTCCGCTTGGGGCGCCGCGCGCGCGGGCGCGCCGGTGAGTTTCGCTCCGCATGCTCGCGCAGGCGACCGAGCACCATCGACCACGCAGCCGAGAGGAACTCCGCCTGGGTCGCATCGGCAGCACGCTGGTGCACCTCGATGCGGGAGCCCCGGGGGGTCGGCTCGAACCGCAGGTACCCGACGAGCTGACGCCCCGGGAAGGGCACTGCGTCGTCGTCGAAGTCCCAGAGCATTGCGATCAGCTGGGGGGCCGCGATGACCTCGTAGTGCCCTCGCACTCGAGTCCCCCACTCCAGTTCGGCCGCGAACCGTCCGTCCCGGATGGTCACGGGTACGCCCAGCCACTCCGAGTACTTGTCACCGCGCGCGAAGGAGTCGAACGCGTGCTGTTGGTCGAGAGACACCTCGGTGGTCACGTTGACCCACTGCTGCACGGACGCGTCAGCCAGAGCACGCTCGGGAAGGTTGTCGGCCGTCTGCCATCTCTCGTCCGTCGAGGTGAGGAGCGGCAGCACGCTCGCCATGGCGCTGCGATCCGCTCTGTAGCGACGGAAGTTGCCGTCGGCGCGTACGACGACCAGCCCCGCCTCGCGCAGGGCGGCCAGGTGGGTGGAGACCGTGCCACCGCTGACGTCGAAGGCTGCGGCGATCTCACCCGCCGGGAGCTCCGCCTCCCACAGCATCCACAGGATCTCGCGGCGGATCGGTGAGGTCAGGGCATCCAGCGTCTGTTGCAAGGCGCTGGGATCGGCCGCCACCGGCCGGCGTCGCATGACCATCGGCCACATCCTTGCATCGCAGCACGGGTCGGACCTATTTTGATTGTAGTCAAAATAGATCTAGGAGAGCCCGATGACGAACTACCTCGTGCTGTATCGATCCCCGACCTCGCCCGAGGAGCAGATGGCGAGTGCCACGCCCGAGCAAGCGCAGGCCGGGATGGAGGCCTGGACGGCATGGGCCGGCAAGGCCGGTGACGCCATCATCGACCTCGGCGCGCCCGTGGCGGGTGGCGGCAGCGTCGGCACGAGCTCGTCGGACTCGACCGATTTCCTCGGAGGCTTCTCGATCCTCCAGGCTGACTCGACCGAGGGACTCGAGAAGCTGCTGGAGAACCATCCCCACCTGATGGTCGAGGGCAACGGCATCGAGTACCACGAGTTCCTCGCCGTTCCCGGCATGTAGTGACCGCCGAGAGCGCGGTTCACCAGCGGTCGTGGACCAGCTCCCGCACCCGCTCCTCGTAGATCCGGCCCACTCCGGCCAGGAGCTCGTGACCGAGCTCCGGGGCGCGGCCCGCTGCCGCATTGGACCGGGCCTGGTCCTCGCTGCGCGCACCGGGGATGACGGTGCTGACGCCGGGCAGCTGCCACACCCATGCGATCGCGGCCTGCGCGGGAGTCACGCCCTCCGGCCCGGACTCACGGACCAGGTTGGTGAAGTCGACGGCTGCCTGGAGACCCACCTCGTAGGGCACGCCGGAGAAGGTCTCGCCGACGTCGAAGGCACTGCCGTCCCGGTTGAAGTTCCGGTGGTCGTCCTTCGCGAACGTGGTGTTCTCGTCGTACTTGCCCGAAAGCAGGCCGGAGGCCAGCGGCACCCTGGCGATGATCCCGACCCCCGTCTCGATCGCGGTCGGCAGCACCTTCTCGAGCGGCTTGAGGCGGAGCGCGTTCAGGATGATCTGCACCGTGGCGAGGTGCGGTCGGGTCATGGCGCTGAGCGCCTGGTCTGCCGTCTCGACGCTCACGCCGTACGCCGCGATGGAGCCGTCCTCGACGAGGGCATCCAGCGCGTCGTACGTCGCCTCGTCGTCGATCGTCGCCGAAGGAGGACAGTGCAGCTGCACGAGGTCGAGCCGGTCGACACCGAGGTTGGTCCTCGACCTGTCGACCCAGGCCCGGAAGTTCTCGGGGTTGTAGTTCTCCGGCGCCTGCTCGACCCGGCGGCCCATCTTGGTGGCCACGGTGAAGCCGTCGGTGGCGTGGTCGGCCAGGAAACGGCCCACGATCTGCTCGCTGCGCCCGTCGCCGTAGACGTCGGCGGTGTCGTAGACGGTGACCCCCTCCTCGGCCGCTGCCTCGAGCACCGCCCTGGCGTCGGACTCGGACACGTCGCCCCAGTCACCACCCAGCTGCCAGGTGCCCAGACCCACCACCGAGACCTGCCGTCCGGTCCTGCCGAGCTGTCGCTGCTCCATCAACACTCCCTCGTCGTCAGGCTGCTAGCCCATCACGACAGCGGCCCGAACCGCCACTCGATCCGCGACCGCCAGGTCTCACCGGGCCGCAGCACCGCCGAGCCGAACTCCGGCCGGTTGGGTGCGTCCGGGTACCGCTGCGGCTCGAGTGCCACGCCGTCACCCGGCACGTAGGCGTGCCCCGTGGTGGAGCGTCGCGAGCCGTCGAACGCGACGCCCGTGTAGACCTGCAGGCCCGGCTGGTCGGTGAGCACGTCCATCCGGGTCTGGGTGCTCTCCGACGCCAAGGTGGCGGCCGGGTGCAGGCCCGAGCCCGAGAGCACGAAGTTGTGGTCGAAGCCGCCGTTGTCGATCTTGAGGCCGAGCCGCGTGGGTCGCCGCAGGTCGAACGGCGCGCCCTCGACGGACGTCGGGTCGGTGGGAATCCCGGTGTCGTCGACGGGCAGGTACTCCTCGGCTGCGACCAGCAGCAGCTGGTCACCCACGGTGCCTTCGCTGTCGCCGTCGAGGTTGAAGTAGGCGTGGCTGGTCAGGCTCACGACGGTGGGGGCATCAGTGGTCGCCTGGAGGGACACGTGCACGCTGTCGCTGGACACCTCGAACCAGGCGAGCGCCACCAGCTTTCCCGGGAAGCCCTGGTCGCCGTCAGCGCTGACCAGACGGAGGGTCGCGTGCGCCGGGCCATGGGAGAGGACCTCCCAGATGCGCTTGTCGAAGCCGTCTGGACCGCCGTGCAGCAGGTTCCCGCGGTCGTTCGTCGCGAGCTCCACGGTCTTCCCGTCGAGGTCGAAGCGCCCGTCGCGGATGCGGTTGGCGTAGCGCCCGATCGTGCCGCCGAGGTAGTCGACCGAGTTGAGGTACTCGTCGGCGGTGGCCAGGCCCAGCACCACGTTGCGGCGTACACCGTCACCGCCGGTCACCCAGAGCCGGTGCACCGTCGCGCCGAGGTCGAGCAGCTCCAGCACCGGCCCGGGCTCGGAACCCAGCACCAGCTTCCGAACCGGGCCGAGCCGGGAGTCACCGAATGGCTCAGCTCGCATGGAGCGAGGCTAGATGAGCAAGTCCAGGAAGGAGCACGCTGCGCCCCACTCATCACGCACGCTGGACTGCGTTCTCGTCAGTCGCCGTGGCTCCGCCACGGCTCCCTCCTCCGCCTTGCCAGCGCACGCACTGAGCGGCGCTCGCTTGCACACCCCCCTGGACTTACCCATCTAGACCGCCCCGTGCGCAGCTGGGTCGATCACTCGATCGGGCGCAGCTCGGCGGCGTACGAGAGCGACACCCGACGGAGCACGCCGGCGTCGTTGACGGCGTACTGACCCATCCGCCACAGCGGCGGACTGTAGGTGTGCACGCTGATCGACCCGTGCACAGCACCGTTCAGGCGGTGGATGTGGTCAGGACCGAACGAGAACACCCGCCCGGCGGGGACGCGGGTCTCACGCGCCCCGTGGGCCAGGGTGAGGTTGTTCTCGACCAGCTCACCGGAGACGACCGCGACGGCTCCCGACGAGACGTCGTGGTCGTGCCAGCCGGTGTCGTTCTCCGGCGTCCAGCACAGCAGCCAGACGTCGACGTGGGCGTCTCGGTGCAGCGAGACGTAGACCCGGTCCTCGCCGTCGAACGCGACGTGGTGGGCCCAGGACTCCGGCTGGTGGGCGATGCCCGCCGCCAGCGCCTCGAGCTCGGTCTTGGTGAGGCCCCGGTCGGGGAGCCGCTTGAGCAGGTCGGCGACGGTCACGTTGTCGGGGTACGTCGCCAGCGGTGCCGCCTGCTCGGCGGGCACTCCAGCTCCACCAAGGCTCGCCTCCTCGGCCAGCGCGCTCAGCTCGCGACTGCCCATTCCTGCTCACCTCCCTGTTCGCGCGGCCGGTCCTCGAGAAGGCGGGCCGGGTTGGCGACGCGAACCGCGTGGGTGGCCGCGTCGCCGAGGAACTCCTCGAGTGGGCCGCCGTAGGGTCGGTCACTGCCGAGCACCAGGCCGTCGATACCGAGGACGCGCACGATCGCCTCGAGGGCACGTGCACCGGTGCCGGAGGTGTCGACGAAGACGTCCCGGTCGACCGTCGTACGACCGCCTCCGCGCAGCGCGTGCCGCTCCACCAGGACCGGCGCAAGACCGGCCCCGGCTGCGAAGAGCAACCTCAGGCGCGGGAACAGCTCGCGACCGCCAAAGGCCTGCCAGCCCCACCAGGCAGCCTGCAGCTGCGCGGTGTAACCGACGACCGGCGCCCACCACTCCGGCAGGCGGCCGGCCAGGACCCGTCGTGGCTCGGGACCGGGGTGCACGAACACCGGCTTGCCCGCGAGCTCCGCTGCCAGCAGCAACGCGGCGGAGCGTTCCCAGCCGAACGGGGTCAGCAGGTCGGTGGCCGGGAGCTGGAGGCCGACGAAGCGGTCCTCGCCGAGGAGCGGCGCGAGTGACGCGACGTCGGGGTCCTCCGAGGGGACCGAGACCCACGCCCGGAAGTGGTCGGGCAGCTCGCGGACGCCGCGGTGCCAGGCGTCGATCAGCGGCTGCGCCTCGGGACGGAGCAGGCCTTCGATGCCGAGAGGTGCGGAGAGGCTGAGGCAGGCCGTGACCACCCCTGCCTGTTGGTCTGTCGCGACACGTTCTGCGACGTCATGGCCTGCCGGGTCCACCTCGTGCGGCGGTTCGCCGTCGGTGTGCAGCGTCCAGCCGCGCAGGTAGGGCGCCCTGGAGCGGGTGCGCAGCCGGTCGACGAGCTCGTCGGGCCACAGGTGCTGGTGCACGTCGATGGCGCCCGGCGGGCTGGCTGCCCCTTGGGAGTCGTGGTGTTCGGTCATCTGTCTCAGCCTCCTTTCTCTGTAGTAAGTAGAGTGACTTTATCTTATTAACCTTGAGAACGCCCGGATGCCCCACACAGGCGTGGCGGTGGACTGGTCCGGGAACAGTGGCCAGTGTGCGCTGGTTGTCGCAAGCAAGCGGCACCGTCGACCGAGGAGGACCCTTGCCGAAGCTGTTCGAGCCGATCACCCTGCGTTCGCTGACCGCGCGCAACCGCATCTGGCTGTCGCCGATGTGCCAGTACTCCGCGACGGACGGCGTGCCGCACGACTGGCACCTGGTGCACCTCGGCGCGCGCGCCACCGGCGGTTTCGGGCTGATCATGACCGAGGCATCGGCGGTCGTCCCGGAGGGGCGGATCTCCCCACAGGACGCGGGCATCTGGAACGACGAGCAGGCCGAGGCCTGGCGCCGCGTCGTGGACTTCGTGCACACCCAGGACGCACCCATCGGCGTGCAGCTCGCCCACGCCGGCCGCAAGGCGTCGACCTACCGACCCTGGGACCCGCGTTCCGGATCGGTCCCACTGGACGACGGTGGCTGGCCGACAGTCGCGCCCTCGGACGTCCCGTTCGAGGGGTACGCCGACCCGATGGGCATGTCGGTCGACGAGATCGCCGACGTCGTGCGGGCGTTCGCGGACGCCGCGACCCGGGCGGTCTCGGTCGGGTTCGACACCGTCGAGCTCCACTCGGCCCACGGCTACCTGCTTCATGAGTTCCTCTCGCCGCTCTCCAACCAGCGCGAGGACGAGTACGGTGGCTCGTTCGAGAACCGCACCCGCCTGCTCCTCGAGACCGTCGACGCCGTCCGGGCGGCACTGCCCGACTCGGCGCCCTTGCTGGTGCGGATCTCCGGCACCGACTGGATCACGGGCGGCTGGGACATCGAGCAGAGCCAGCGTCTCGGCGCACTCCTCCAGGAGCACGGTGTCGACCTCGTCGACGTCTCCTCCGGCGGCAACGCACCCGCCTCGATCCCGCTCGAGCCGGGCTACCAGGTGCCGCTGTCCGCGGCCGTCCGCCAGTCCGGGATCGCGACCGGTGCGGTCGGCCTGATCAGCGAGCCCGAGCAGGCCGAGAAGATCCTGGCCAACGGCGAGGCCGACGTCGTACTCCTCGCACGAGCTGCCCTGCGTGAGTCCGCCTGGCCGCTTCGCGCAGCCCACGAGCTCGGGGTCGCGTTCGACGACGCACCGTGGCCGGACCAGTACCTCCGCGCCCGCTGGCGTTGAGAGCAAACCGCATCAGGCCGGCTCACCGGGCTCGAAGCGGTAGCCCATGCCCGGCTCGTTGAGGAGGAACCTGGGACGGGCCGGGTCCTGCTCCAGCTTGCGTCGCAGCTGCCCCATGTAGAGGCGCAGGTTGCCCTGGGCGCTCTCGTAGCCTGGCCCCCACACCTCGGCCAGCAGCTGCTTCTGGCTGAGCAGCCGACCCGGGTGCCGCACGAGCACCTCGAGCAGATGCCACTCCGTGGGCGTCAACCGCACCTCCACACCGTCCCGGGTGACCTTGCGCATCGCGAGATCGACCATCGTGTCCCCGAACTCCACCGTCGGGGGCTCGTCGCCGGCCTGACCGGCCCTGCGCACCATCGCGCGCAGCCGGGCGAGCAGCTCGTCCATGCCGAACGGCTTGGTGACGTAGTCATCCGCCCCCGCGTCCAGCGCATCCACCTTGTCGCTGCTGTCCGACCGCCCCGACAGGACCAGCACCGGCACGGCGGTCCACCCACGCAGCCCGGCGATCACCTCGGTGCCCTCCATGTCGGGAAGTCCGAGGTCGAGCACGACCAGCTCCGGCGGATGCGCGGCTGCCGTCGCCAGCGCCTCCGTACCGGATCCGGCCGTGCGCACCTCGTAGCCTCGTGCTCGCAGGTTGATGGCCAACGCCCGCAGGATCTGCGGCTCGTCGTCCACCACGAGGACCCGCGTCACGAGACCTCCTCGGCACGTTCACGCAGACCGGGAGCCGGAGCACGGTCGACATCGTCACCCGCGCGCAGACGCACCACCATCGTGAGCCCGCCGCCGGGCGTGTCCTCGGGCTCCAACGTCCCGTTCATGGCCTCGGTCAGCCCTCGGGAGAGCGCGAGTCCCAGACCGACCCCGGTGGTGTTGTCGGTGTCGCCGAGCCGCTGGAACGGGAGGAAGACCTGATCGCGCTGCTCGGCCGTGATGCCGGGACCGCGGTCGACAACTCGGAGCTCGACGTGCTCGCCGAGGCGGGCCGCGGTGAGACGCGGCGGGTGGTCGACGGGAGCGAAACGGATGGCGTTGCGGACGAGGTTGACCAGCACGCGCTCGAGCAGTCCAGGGTCGGCCAGCACCTCTGGTACGTCGCTCGGGACGTCGACCGCGACCCGTCGGCCGTCCGCGCCGAGGTCGTCCAGCACCTGGGCGACCACCTCGTCGACGGCTACCGGCCGCAGCTCGACGGCCATCGCGCCGGCCTGCAGCCTGCTCATGTCGAGCAGGTTGGAGATCAGGCCGGCCAGCCGGTCGAGTGACTCGTCCGCGTTGGTCATCAGCTCGTCGCGGTCGCGATCGCTCAGGTCGAGGTCCACACTGCGCAGCGTGGAGATCGACGCCTTGGCGGCGGCCAGCGGCGTTCGCAGGTCGTGCCCGACCGCCGCGAGCAGCGCCGTACGCGTGCGGTCGATGTGGGCGAGGGCATCGGCCTCGGACGCCTGTGCCCGCAGGGACATCCGGTCCAGCACCACGGCCACCTGCGATGCGAAGGCGGTCACCAACCGCTGGTCATCGGCCTCAAGGAGCCGGCCCTGGAGTGCGACCACCCGACCGTCCCCAGCGGGTACGACGGTCTCGGCTTCCTCCGGTGACGTGCACTCCCGACCTGCACACGCCAGCATCGTCCACCGGTCGTCGGCCCGCTCGAACAAGGTCACCGACTGCAGGGCGAAGGTCTCGCGCAGCCGCTCGAGCATGTGACCCAAGACGTCGCCCTCAGCCAGCACAGCCGACGCCAGGTCGGCCAACGTGCGTGACTCTGCCGCGGCACGTGCGGCCTGGCGGGTACGCCGGGCAGCGAGGTCGACCACGGAGCTGACCAGCATCGCGACCACCACGAAGACGAACAGTGCCAGCGCGTTGTTCGTCTCCCGGATCGTCAGCGTGTGGAGGGGCGGCGTGAAGAAGTAGTTGAGCAGCATCGAGCCAACGACCGCCGAGACCAGCGCCGGGAGCACGCCGCCGACGAGCGCGACGATGACGGTCATCAGCAGGAACAGCAGCATGTCGCTGACCAGGTTGACGTCGCCTCGCATGGGGATCAGGCAGAGCGTCGACACCACCGGGAGTGCGATCGACAGCAGGTAGCCGTACAGC
Organism: uncultured Actinomycetota bacterium; assembly: GCA_963742785.1. Classification (GTDB taxonomy): domain Bacteria; phylum Actinomycetota; class Actinomycetes; order Propionibacteriales; family Nocardioidaceae; genus Marmoricola. Next base: position 703,251 of record CAVUNI010000002.1, on the reverse strand, counting down.
ACCCGCTGACTGCTCAACGAGCCGCGTAGTCGGGGGAGGCGTCGCCCCGCTCCGACGCCGCGATGCGTCACGATGTGCACGTCGATGTCACCGGACTGACGGATCGTCGAGGTCCCGATGCCCGGGCCGCTCAGGAACGCGGCCAGCCGCGTGCGGCGGCTGTCTCCCAGGACCAGCTGCGTGGCGTTCTCCGCGCGGGCGAAGGTGAGCAGCGACTCGACGACGTCGTCACCCAGCACCTGGTGGTAGCTGCCACCCAGGCTCTCCACCAGTCGGCGTTGCTCGGTCAGGGCCTCCTGGCTGACACCTGCGAGACCGTCGGATCGTGCGACGTGGACCGCGAGGAGATCACCCCCGGAACGCACCGCGATCCGGGCCGCTCGCCGCAGCAAGGTCTCGCCTTCGGTGCCGCCGCTCAGGGCCACCACCACACGTTCCCGCGCCTCCCAGACACCGGAGATGTCGTGCTGCTCGCGGTACTGCTGGAGAGCAGCGTCTACGCGATCCGCCGTCCAGAGGAGCGCGAGCTCGCGCAGGGCGTTGAGGTTCCCCACGCGGAAGTAGTTCGCCAGCGCGGCGTCGACCTTCTCGGGCGCATACACGTTGCCGTGCGCCAGCCGACGCCGCAGCGCCTCGGCCGTCATGTCCTCCAGCTCGATCTGCTCGGCTGCACGCACCACGGCGTCGGGCACTGTCTCGCGTTGGGGGACCCCGGTGATCTTCTCGACGACGTCGTTGACCGACTCCAGGTGCTGGATGTTGACGGTGGTGATCACGTCGATGCCGGCGTCGAGCAGCTCCTGCACGTCCTGCCAGCGCTTGGCGTTCCGCGAGCCAGGCACATTTGTGTGGGCCAGCTCGTCGACCAACGCGAGCGTGGGGTGGCGGGCGAGCACGGCGTCGACGTCCATCTCCTGGTACGTCGACCCGCGATAGCTGATCGTGCTCCGCGGCACCACCTCGAGGCCTTCGAGCATCTCGGCGGTGCGCTGGCGTCCGTGGGTCTCCACGTACCCGACGACCGCGTCGGTCCCCCGCTCACACCTGCGGCGACCCTCGCCGAGCATGGCGTAGGTCTTGCCGACTCCCGGAGCAGCCCCGAGGTAGACGCGGAGCCTGCCCCGCGCTCGTGTCGGTTGGACCTCGGTCGCCACGCGTTCAGTGTCTCCTAACCGAGTTGGTCCAGAGCCACGTTGAGCTCGAGGAGGTCGACGCGCGGTTCACCGAGGAAGCCGAGCGATCGGCCCTTGGTGTGGTCCGCGACAGCACGCTGAACCTGTCCCTCGCTGAGACCGCGCTCCCGGGCGACCCGGGCGACCTGCTGCGCGGCGTACTCGGGACTGATCTGTGGGTCGAGTCCAGAGCCGCTGGCGAGCAGTGCGTCGGGTGCGACGGCATCGGGCGCGGTTCCGTCCTCCTTGGCGGCGGCAGCCCGACGCTCCTGCACCTGCTTGACCAGGTCGGGATTGTCGAGCCCGAGGTTGCTGGCGCTCGTGGCGAGCGGGTCGTAGCCGTCGCCTGCGGCCGACGGACGTCCGTGGAAGTACGCCGGGTCGTCGTACACCTGACCGATCAGCGTGGACCCGACGACCTTGCCGTCGCGGTGGACCAGCGAGCCGTCCGCCTGCCCCCCGAACGCGACCTGGGCGACACCGGTGACCGCGAGCGGATAGGCGATCCCCAGGACCAGGGTGAGCAACACGAGGATGCGTAGTGCAGGAGAGAACTGGCCGAGGGATGTCATGGACGCCTTCCTCATGAGAGACCGGGGATCTGGGAAACGACCAGGTCGATCAGCTTGATGCCCACGAACGGGGCCACCAGTCCACCGAGTCCGTAGATGGCCAGGTTGCGTCGCAGCATCGACGCCGCGGAAGACGGCCGGTACTGCACACCACGGAGTGCCAGCGGGATCAACGCGATGATGATGAGTGCGTTGAAGATGACCGCGGAGAGGATCGCAGACTGCGGGCTGTGCAGCCGCATCACGTTGAGTGCGTCCAGGCCGGTGAACACCCCGGCGAACATGGCGGGAATGATCGCGAAGTACTTCGCGACGTCGTTCGCGATCGAGAACGTCGTCAGCGCACCACGGGTGATCAATAGCTGCTTGCCGATCTCGACGATCTCGATGAGCTTCGTCGGGTTGGAGTCGAGGTCGACCATGTTGCCGGCTTCCTTGGCCGACGAGGTCCCGGTGTTCATCGCGACTCCGACGTCGGCCTGGGCCAGGGCTGGCGCGTCGTTGGTGCCGTCACCGGTCATCGCTACGAGGCGGCCGCCCTCCTGCTCCTTCCTGATCAGGGCCATCTTGTCCTCGGGAGTGGCTTCGGCCAGGTAGTCGTCGACACCGGCCTCCTCGGCGATCGCGCGGGCCGTCAGCGGGTTGTCGCCCGTGATCATCACGGTGCGGATGCCCATGCGGCGCATCTCGTCGAAGCGCTCACGCATCCCGGCCTTCACGACGTCCTTGAGGTGGATGACACCGAGGACGCGCGCCTTGCCGTCCCGGAGGTCGGCGACTACGAGCGGCGTACCACCCGAGGTGGAGATGGAGTCGACGATCCCCGCGACCACGCCGGCGTCGCCGCCGTTGTCGCGGACCCAGGCGACGACGGCACCCGCCGCACCCTTGCGGATCTGGCGTCCGGGGAGGTCGACACCCGACATGCGGGTCTGCGCGGTGAAGGCCACGAAGTGTGCCTCGGGAAGCTCGCCAGGGTTTCGCTCGCGCAGCCCGTGACCGGTCTTCGCGAGTACGACGATCGACCGGCCCTCTGGTGTCTCGTCGGCCAGGCTGGAGAGCTGGGCTGCGTCCGCGAGCTCGGCCTCGGTGACCCCGCCCACGGACAGGAACTCGGCCGCCTGCCGGTTGCCGAGCGTGATCGTGCCGGTCTTGTCGAGAAGGAGGGTGTTCACGTCTCCCGCGGCCTCGACCGACCGTCCCGACATGGCCAGGACGTTGTGCTGCACGAGCCGGTCCATGCCGGCGATGCCGATGGCCGACAGCAGCGCACCGATGGTGGTCGGGATCAGGCAGACGAGCAGTGCGACGAGAACGACCGCACCCTGTCGCGCCCCGCTGTAGACGGCGAACGGCTGCAGGGTCACCGTGGCAGCCAGGAACACGATCGTCAGGCTCGCGAGCAGAATGTTGAGCGCGATCTCGTTCGGCGTCTTCTGGCGGTCTGCGCCTTCGACCAGCGCGATCATCCGGTCGATGAAGCTCTCGCCGGGCTTGGCCGTGATGCGGACGACGATGCGGTCGCTGAGCACGCGGGTGCCGCCCGTCACGGAGGACCGGTCGCCGCCGGACTCTCGGATGACCGGCGCCGACTCGCCGGTGATCGCGGACTCGTCCACGCTGGCGATCCCCTCGATGACGTCGCCGTCTCCCGGGATCACCTCACCTGCGACCACTACGACCACGTCGCCCAGCCGGAGCTGGGAAGCGGACACGTCCTCCTCGTGTCCGTCGGACCGCTGGCGACGAGCGGTGGTCTCGGTCCGCGTCTTCCGCAGGGTCGCTGCCTGGGCCTTCCCCCGGCCCTCGGCCACGGCCTCCGCGAGGTCGGCGAAGACCACCGTCAACCAGAGCCAGACCACGACCGACCACCCGAAGGCACTGGGGTCGACCACGGCGCTCACCGTGGCGAACACCGCACCGATCTCCACGACGAACATCACCGGGGCCTTGACCATGACCCGCGGATCGAGCTTGCGCACGGCGACGGGCAACGAGGTCAGCAGCTGACGCGGGTCGAGCAAACCCCCGGCCACCCGGGCCGGCGCGGTCGAGTTCGCGGCGCTCGCAGTCGTGGTGCTCATGACAGTCCTTCGGCAAGAGGTCCCAGTGCCAGCACGGGGAAGAAGGTGAGACCCGCGACGATCAGAGTGACGCCGACGAGCATGGCTACGAACAGCCCTCCGTGCGTGGGCAGCGTGCCCTCGTTGGCGGGAACAGGCTGTTGCTTCGCCAGGGACCCCGCAAGAGCGAGGACAAGCAGCATCGGGACGAAGCGACCGATGAGCATCGCCAGGGCCAGGGCGATGTTGTAGAACGTCGTGTTGGCCGTCAGCCCGGCGAACGCCGACCCGTTGTTGTTGCCGGCCGACATGAAGGCGTACAGCACCTCGGAGAGGCCGTGTGGTCCTCCGTTGAGCATCGAGGACTTGCCGGCCCTCAGGGACATGGCGATGCCGGTGCCGATCAGCACGACGAGCGGCATGGTCAGGATGCTCAGCGCGACCAGCTTGATCTCGCGACCTGTGACCTTCTTGCGGAGGTACTCCGGGGTCCTGCCGACCATGAGACCCGCCACGAACACGGCAAGGATCGCCATCACCAACATCCCGTAGAGCCCGGAGCCGACACCGCCCGGCGCAACCTCGCCGAGCCCCATGTTCAGGATCAGCACGCCGCCGGCAACGCCGCCGTACGACGAGTGGAAGGAGTTCACGGCGCCGGTCGACGTACCCGTGGTCGACACGGCGAACAACGAGGAAGCGGGTACGCCGAACCGGGTCTCCTTGCCCTCCATCGAGGCTCCTGCGGCCTGGGCAGCAGCCCCGGGGTGGTGCATCTCGAGTGTCGTGACGGCCACGAGTGCCCCCAGCCACAGCACAGTCATCACGGCCACGATCGCGAGGCCCTGGCGGCGGTCACCCACCATCGTGCCGAAGGTGCGCGTGAGTGCAACCGGGATGAGCAGCAGCAGGAAGATCTCGAACAGGTTGCTCAGTGGGTTGGGGTTCTCGAAGGGGTGTGCGGAGTTGGCGTTGTAGAAGCCGCCACCGTTGGTGCCGAGCTCCTTGATGACCTCCTGTGAGGCCACCGGACCGCCCGTCACGGTCTGGTGCTGGCCGACGAGGGTGGTCACGTCCGTTCCCGAGGAGAGGTTCTGGACCACACCGATGGCCACCAGGGCGAGGGCCCCGACGAAGGCGATGGGCAACAGCACGCGGAACGTCACGCGGGTGAGATCGACCCAGAAGTTGCCGATCCGGTCGGTGCGCCCGCGCGAGAATCCCCGGATCAGGGCGATGGCGACGGCGATGCCCACAGCGGCCGAGACGAAGTTCTGTACGGCGAGGCCGGTCATCTGGACGAGGTGACCCATCGTCGACTCGCCGGAGTACGCCTGCCAGTTCGTGTTGGTCACGAACGAGACCGCCGTGTTGAAGGAGACCGCGGGCGGCACGTTCGGGAGGCCCAGGGAGAGCGGCAGGTGTGACTGCACGCGCTGCAACACGTAGAGCAGCACGACGCCGAGCACCGAGAAGGCCAGGACCGACCTGGCGTAGACGGGCCACCTCTGGTCAGCCGAGCTGTCGACGCCGATCGCGCGGTAGATGCCGCGCTCGAACGCAAGGTCCTTGGTCGAGGTGAACGCCCGGGCCATGTAGTCGCCCAGTGGCTTCCAGCACACGGCCAGGGCGACCACGAGTGCGCCGACCTGGAGGATGCCGGCCATGGTGTCGCTCATGTCAGAACCGTTCCGGGAAGAGCAGGGCGGCGAGGAGGTAGCCGAGGACGAGGATGCTCAGGACGAGTCCGACGAAGTCGGTGGCGGTCATCGGTCCATCACCCGCACCAGCAGCCAGCAGAGGCCGAAGAAGACGGCCAGCACGCCGAGGAAGAGCGCGTCACCCACGGCGCACCACCCGGTGGAGGATCGATCCGCCGACGGCCAGGCTGACCAGGGCGGCGAGTCGTTCCAGGTCAGGGGCGAACAGCGTGAGCTGCGCCAGTCCGTTCTCGACGAAGCCCGTGTAACAGGCCCAGCAGGAGAACCCGAGCAACGCGGCGAACCCCCACGACAGCTCGAACCCACCACACACGGCCATCAGCGCGACGAACACCAGGTCGACCGGATCGGGCAGCGCCAGCGCGGTCGCGCACAGCACCACGACTGCGAGGACCACGTGGGTGACGCCGAAGCGGACTCCGTCGAGGTCGACCTCGCGCCGGGTCGCGGTTCGCATCTGTGGTGGGGAGGCGATCGCGGTGTTCACGACTCCATGAGAGCGCGCGCGAACGGGAATCGGTCCGGTGCTAACGGGATCCTGACGACGGACTGCGAATTCCTGATGCTGCCCTATCAGCAGGCCACGCCTGGGAGCGTCAGGCCGTCGTACCGGGTGCCAGCCGCGACCCGGCCGGCAGCGACGTACTGACCGTGCTGTCGCTGCCGACGATCGGGATCGCGTCGGCGTCGTCGAGCGGGACGCCGTCTCCACCGACCCGCGCTCCGTCGAGCAGCTCGCAGCGGGCGTCCACGATCGCGCGTGCCACTCGGGCGCCGCTCCGCACCACCGTGTCTCCCAGGAGCACGCTTTCCAGCACCTCGGCACCGTCCTCGACCACGACACCAGGGCCGATCACACTGCGGGTCACGGTCCCGCCCACCACAGAGCCGGAGCTGAGCAGGCTGTCCTCGATGCGGGCCCCGGTCTCGACGTACGCCGGCTCGCGCTGTGGCTGCTGCGTCCGGACCGGCCAGTCGCCGTCGAACAGCTCGGTCCCGCGGCGGACCAGCTCGAGGTGGGCGTTCAGATAGTGGTGCGGCTGACCGAGGTCGCGCCAGTAGCTCTCGAGCCGATGGCCGTAGACCTTGCCGCGGTCGACGAACTTCGGGATGAGCAGGTCACCGAAGTCTCCGAGCCCCGAGTCACCGACGTCGTCGTCGCCCTCGTCGGGCTCGTCGGACTGCTCGTGGTGCAGCTGCTCCAGGACCTCGATCAACACGTCGGGCTCGTAGAGGAACATCTCCGTTGCCACGGTCGACGAGGCGGGCTTCTCCGGCTTGTAGGCGAAGGAGGTCACTCGTCCGAGGCGGTTCAGCTCCACCACGGCATGGTCGGCCGGGTCCTCGCCGTACACACCCTCGATGTCGGTGACCACCATGGTCACCTCGGCGCCCTTGTCCCGGTGGGTGTCGACGACGTCCCGGAAGTCGAGCCGGTAGACGTGGTCGGCACTCAGCACCAGCACGAGGTCGGGAGCGTCGTTCCTGATCTGGTCACGCAGGCGGAAGAGCTCGTCGGCGTTGCCCCTCGCGAACCCCTCTTCGTCCAGCGACCCGGTGCCCTGTTGCGGAACCAGCAGCCGGAACCCGCCGCGGGTCCGGTCCAGGTCCCACGGCCGGCCGTTGCGGACCTGTTCCTCCAGGGCCGACGCCTGGTACTGGACCGAGAGCCACACGTCCTCGACCCCGGAGTTGACCAGGTTCGAGAGGGGGAAGTCGATCAGCTGATAGCTCCCCGCGAAGGGCAACGCCGGCTTGGCCCGCTCCATGGTGAGCACGTCCATGCGCCCACCGGCGCCTCCGGCCTGGACGATCGCGAGGATCCTGGTCGACTCCATGTCCGTCATCGTGACACCTCGCTGTCTGCCTACTCTTGGGCATGGAGCGCAACGACGCAGCACAGGACCGCAAGGAAGACGATGGGCGCAACGCCTTCGAGAAGTTCGTCGAGGCGGTGAACCAGCGGGTGAGTCGGGCACCGTTCTTCGGGCTGTGCCTGGCGATCGTGGTGGTGTGGCTGGTGAGCGCGCCGCTCTGGCCGGACGCGAAGTCCTGGCAGGTCGTCATCCACACCATCTCCAGCGTGTTGGCCCTGCTCCTCCTCGTGCTGCTGGAGAACTCCGGTCGCCGGGCCGAGGAGGCGGCCCAGGAGAAGCTGAACGTCCTCGCCGAGGCGCTGGCAGAGCTGATGGAGTCTCAGGCGCGGCACGACCCCGAGCTCACGGACGCGACCCAGAAGCTCCGTGAGGCAGTCGGTCTCGAGGAGCGCCACTGATCCCGGCGCCTAGCGAGACGCAACCTTGTCACCCCAGGCGGCGCGTGCACCCGAGTCGCCCACTCGGTAGACCTGCACCCCGCACGCCAGGGCCGCAACGACGGCGAGCAGCGCCACCACCTTGAGACGACCCGGGTGCGTGGAGGTTGGGGCCACGCCACGCGCCGAGCGTCGGTCGAGGACCACGAGCGCCAACGCAAGCGCCAGCACCGGGACCGCGAACCAGATCAGCTGGTCACCGAGCCGGGCATGCTGACCCGGCGACCCCACCCGCTTCTCGAGCGCCTCCCCACTGGACGTGGCCACGGGGATCAGCACCGTGGCGACCGCCGCGCACGCGACCACCAGAGGCCCGTACCGGCGTCGCCATGCGGGCCACGCGGCGATGGCCAACGTCCCTACGACCGCCAGCGGAAGCAGGACCACGACGGCGTGGACCACCAGCGGGTGCAACGGCAGTCCGTTCACCAGGTCGAACATCGAGTTGCTCCTCCGCTTGGTCAGGAGGGGCGAGTCTCGCTGCTCGACCTGACTCGCACCTGAACCGAAGGAGCAGGGCGCGCCGGCTCCGTGACCACCGAGAAGACGAACCGGCGGTAGGACCAGAACCGGAACAGGGTGCCGAGCGCGACACCCACCACATTGGCCGAGATGTTGTCGTCCAACCGGCTGGTCAGCCCGAGCACGTCGTGGGAGAGAACCAACGTGGCGGTGGAGATGCCGAGGCCGATCACATTGAAGACCACGAAGAGCGAAACCTCACGTGCGCGGGCCTGCGCGCTCTCGCCCCGCCAGGTGAGCCAGCGGTTGCCGAAGTAGGTCACGACCATGGCGACCGCGACCGCAGCAACCCGCGCCAGCGAGGGATCCCAGCGGTCGAACGGAGGACGCGACAGCAAGGTGTTGAACGCCGCGACGTCGGTCACGTATCCCAGTCCGCCGACGAGCAGGAAGGTCCACACCTCGCGGGGAGCGAACCGACGGACGAGCGGCCACAGAGTGCGCACGATCCCGTCCACCGTTCGAGGCTGACATGCCGACCTGACCCCCACCTGAACCGGGCGGAGCGGCCCAGACCGCGCACGTGTCGAGCACCAAGGCTTGTCATGATGAGCACAGGAGGCCTGGATGCGGGTGTTGGTGGTCGAGGACGAACCCATGCTGGCGGGGTCGTTGCGCAGGGGACTGGAGGGCGCGGGCTTCGCTGTCGACCTCGCGCCCGATGGCGGAGAAGGCCTCTGGTACGCGCGAGAGAACAGCTACGACGTGATCCTGCTGGACATCATGTTGCCGGTGCTCAACGGCTACAAGGTGTGCGAGCAGCTGCGCACGGAGGGCAACTGGACGCCGATCATCATGCTCACCGCCAAGGATGGTTCATGGGACCAGGTCGAGGCGTTGGACACCGGGGCCGACGACTACGTCACCAAGCCGTTCTCCTTCGAGGTACTGCTAGCCCGGGTGCGCTCGTTGCTTCGTCGTGGCGTGGCCGAGCGACCAGTGACCCTGCGCGTCGGTGATCTCGAGCTGGACCCCGCGCGCAAGCTGGTGACCCGCGGGGGCGAACCGATCCGGCTCACCGCCCGCGAGCTGTCCCTGCTGGAGTTCCTGATGCGGCGGGCCGGTGATGTGCTGACCAAGCAGCAGATCCTCGGCAACGTGTGGAACTTTGACTTCGAGGGCGACCCCAACATCGTCGAGTCCTACATCGCGCGGCTCCGACGCAAGGTGGACAAGCCCTTCGACCGCACCGACATCGAGACCCTGCGCGGCAGCGGCTACCGCCTCCGGCCCGTCGAATGAGCAGGTGGTCCCTCCACCTGACCGATGTCCGCGTCAGGGTCACCGCCATCGCCACGTTGGCCGCACTGGTGGTCGGGGTCCTGGGTTGCCTGCTGTTCCTCGGCTCCCTGCGCAACTCGCTCGAGCGAGGTCTGGTCACCTCAGGGTCCCAGGAGGTGTCGTCGATCGAGGCCCAGCTCAGAGCGGGCGAAACCCTCGACGAGGTCGTTGTCACTGGGAAGAACGACATTCTTGTGCAGGTCATCGGTCCCGATGGCAACGTCCTTGCCACGGACCACCCGCGGGTGACCACACCGATGCGCACCACGCCGGGCACCGACGAGAGCGCGCACGTGAGAGGACTCACGGACAGCTACGTCGCGGTGGTGCGAAGGGAGAACGGCGGTGACCGGCTGATCGCAGTCGGCCACTCCGCAGAGGGAGTCACACGCGCAGTCGACGCCGTGACAACTTTGCTGGCTGTCTCGGCACCCGTCGGTATCGGCCTGTTGGCGTTGGTGGTCTGGCTCAGCGTCGGACGCGCGCTCCGGCCAGTCGAGGCGATGCGGCGCGAAGCCGCCGACATCACGGGTGCCCACGCCGATCGTCGTCTCGCAGTGCCGGGCAGCGGCGACGAGATCACCCGCCTGGCGTCCACCCTGAACGCGATGCTCGACCGTATCGATGCCTCACACCGGCTCCAACGGCAGTTCGTGTCCGACGCCTCCCACGAGCTGCGATCCCCGCTGGCGTCATTGCGCCAGCTCGCGGAGGTGGCTCGGGACTACCCGAGTGACAGCGACAGCGGCGAGCTCGCCCGGAACATCCTCACCGAGGAACGCCGAATGGAGGAGCTGGTCACGTCCTTGCTGCTGCTCGCCCGTCTCGACGACGATCCGGCTCCCGAGCGCATGCCCGTCGACCTCGACGACCTGGTCCTCGAGGAGGTACGTCGCGCGCGGACCGGTGACTCCGGCGCGGTGCACGTCGACGCCTCGGCGGTCGGCTCCGCGCAGGTCGAGGCCGACCCGGTGCTGCTCGCGCAGGTCGTGGGCAACCTGGTCTCGAACGCAGTCCGGCATGCCGAATCGAAGGTGCACGTCTCCCTGCGCGAGGACGACGACGTGGCCGTGCTCGTGGTGGAGGACGACGGCAACGGCGTACCGCCGGAGGAGCGGAAGCGGATCTTCGAGCGCTTCATGCGGCTCGACGAGGCCCGCACCCGCGACCACGGTGGTTCCGGTCTCGGCCTGGCGATCGTGGCCAAGATCGTGCACTCGCTGGACGGCACCGTGGAGGTCGGCGAGTCCGGGATGGGCGGCGCCATGTTCTCGGTGACCCTGCCCCTCGAGGTCACGACAGCTCTCTGACCTCCGCGAACGACGTGCCGCGTTCAGGCTGGGGTCAGGTCACGAGAGAACTCTGGTGTCGTGACGACAGTCGCGACAAGCAGGCCGGGACCGACCATCGGTGTGGCGCGCCCGAGACGCGCCGCATGGACTCCCACCGGTCCAGCGCTACCCCGGCCGGTGGTCGGTCTCGCCCTGTTTGCCGCGCTGCTCCGACTGCCCTACCTGGGTGCACCACTGTCGCCGGACGAGGCCGGCTTCATGATGGTGGCCCGGCAGTGGCACCCGGGTCCCTCCCTGTACGGGCACTACTGGGTCGACCGTCCCCCGCTGCTGCTCGAGCTGTTCCGCGTCGCCGATGTCGGGGCCGGTGTGACGACGCTTCGCCTCTTGGGTTGCGTCGCGGCGGGCGTGACCGTTCTCGGTGTGGGTCTGGCCGTGCGTCGCGTCGGCACGGCTTCGGCGGCCGGTTGGTCCGCCGCCGTGGCGTGCGCGTTGCTCGTCTCCCCGCTCGTGGGTGCCACGCCCGTCAACGGGGAGCTGCTCGCGGCCCCGTTCATCGCGATCGGCGTCTGGCTTGCCGTGGCTGCGGTCGGGGACTCCGGACTGCACCGATCCACGTGGGAGGCCGCGGGGGCAGGCGCGTGCGCTGCGGCTGCGGTGCTGGTGAAGCAGAACATGCTCGACGTCGCCGTCTTCTTCCCCGTGCTGGCTCTGGTGGCACATCACGTCGGGCCGCTCCGGAAGATGATGCTGCGGCGATCGGCGGCCTGGTTCGCCGGGGGTGGTGTCGCGGGTGGCGCCATGGTCCTCGGGCTTGCGATGTTGAGCGGTACGTCGCCCGTTGCGGTGCTGTTCGCGATGTACCCCTTCCGCTGGCGTGCCATGTCCGTCGTCCAGCACCACGGGCTCGCCGGCCGGCTGGACCGGCTCGTCTCGCTGGGCACGGCCGAGCTCCTGTCGGCAGGTCCGCTGCTGCTCGGCGCGCTCGTGGTCGTGCTTCTCATCGGCCGTCTCCGTCGCCGCCTTCCCGACACGGGCTGGTTGCCGGTGGCGGCGGCCACGATGGCCTTGGCGGCGTACGACGTGGCCTCGATCGTGGCCGGGGGCAGCTACTGGGCGCACTACCTCGTGCAGCTCGCCGTGCCGACAGCCCTGGCCGCGGGGCTGGTGGTCACGGCGGTGCCCCGGGTCGGTCGCCGCCTCACCGCGGTCGTGCTGGTCGCTGGGGCGTTGTCGTGGGGTGCTGGGCTCTCGTACCGCGTCGAGACCAAGGGCGTGGACGTCGGGACCGCCGTCGGCCATGTCGCCGATCGCGGGGACACCATGGTGAGTGCGCTCGGGGACGCCGACACACTTGCGGCCGCAGGCCTGAGCTCGCCGTACCCCTACCTGTGGAGCCTTCCCGCCCGCACCCTCGACCCCGGTTTGCACGGGCTCCGCACGCTGCTTTCGGGTGCCCAGGCGCCCACGTGGCTCGTGCTCCGCGGCCCGCAGACTCTCGCGCTGCTCAATCCGGCACCCCACAACGCGGTGCAGTCCCACTACCGGCGGGTGGCGCAGATCTGTGGCCGTTCCATCTACCTGCACGACGGCGTGCAGCGCCCCGTTCCGCGACAGCTGGGTCCGTGCTCGCGCACGTTGTCCGGTCGGTTCGCGCCCATCGAAGAGCTGACCGAGGAGATAGGCGAATGAAGACGAACGAGAGCCCAACGCTGATCGTCGTACCCACCTATGAAGAGGCGGCCAACATCCGTGAGGTGCTCGACCGCGTCCTCCGTGCCGCGCCGGACGTCCACGTCCTGGTCGTCGACGACAACAGCCCCGATGGCACGGCCGACCTGGTGGCGGCGCATCCGGAGCACCGTGCCCGCATCCACCTGCTCGTCCGACCGGGGAAGGCCGGCCTCGGGGCGGCGTACCGGGCCGGTTTCATCTGGGCGCTGAACCGTGGCTACACCGCTGTCGTGCAGATGGACGCCGATCTCTCGCACCCGCCGGAGAAGGTCCCGGAGCTGATCAGGGCCCTCGACGAGTACGACGTCGCCGTCGGGTCCCGCTACGTCCGCGGCGGCGCCGTTCGGAACTGGTCGCTGTCCCGGCGGCTCATCTCGCGCCTCGGTAACGGTTACGTGAGCCTCGTGCTCCGGCTGCCCGTCCGCGACGCCACCGCCGGGTTCAAGGCCTTCCGTGCCGACGCGCTCGCCACCATTGGCGCGACCGGCTCGCAGTCGAACGGCTACTGCTTCCAGATCGAGAACACCTGGCGTGCCGTCGAGCACGGCCTACGTGTGACCGAGGTCCCGATCACCTTCATTGACCGGGCCCGGGGACACTCGAAGATGTCCGGCGCGATCGTTCTCGAGGCCGTCGTACGGGTGCTCGGCTGGCGGTTGAGCAAGCCGTTCGGGGGTGGGCAAGGTCTGGGGTTCGGCAGGCCGGTGAAGCGCCTGATGTGAGGCGAGGCGAACGCAGGTCGTACCGTCGGGCCAGCACGACCACGACCGCCGGAAAGCAGGAGAACGACATGACCCACACGCTGGCCGAGCGGCCGTGGCTGCCTGCCCACGTCGAGGCCCGGGTGGCCGAGATCTCGACGGCCACCGCCTCCCTGTCCGCAGCCGAGCTGCAGACCGAGGTCGAGCGGCTGGCGGCCGAGAACCACCGCATCCACGACGTCGACTGCGTCAACCTGAACCCGGCGACGAACGTGATGAACCCGCGCGCCGAGGCGATGCTCTCGGCCAGGCTGGGGTCCCGGCCGTCGCTGGGCTACCCGGGCGAGAAGTACGAGATGGGCCTCGAGGCCATCGAACAGATCGAGGTGATCGCAGCCGACCTCGCGACGCGGGTCTTCGGTGCCCGGTTCGCCGAGGTACGGGTGGGATCCGGGGCGCTGGCCAACCTGTACTCGTTCATGGCGACGTCTCGACCCGGAGACGCGATCATCGCGCCACCCGCCGAGATCGGTGGCCACGTGACCCATCACGCCAGCGGAGCGGCCGGGCTCTACGGGCTCGACATCGTCCCCGCGCCGGTCGACGCCGACGGGTTCACCATCGACGTTGCTTCGCTTCGGGCCCTCGCCCGTGAGGTCCGCCCACGGTTGATCACGGTCGGCGGCAGCCTGAACCTCTTCCCGCACCCAGTCGCGGCGGTCCGCCAGGTGGCCGACGAGGTCGGAGCGCACGTGCTCTTCGACGCTGCCCACCAGTGCGGCGTGATCGCTGGCGGCGCATGGCCGAACCCGTTGGAGCAGGGCGCGCACCTGATGACGATGAGCACCTACAAGAGCCTGGGCGGCCCGGCCGGCGGGTTGCTCGTCACCGACGACGCCGAGCTGGCTCAACGCATCGACGCAATCGCCTACCCCGGCCTGACCGCGAACTTCGACGCCGGCAAGACCGCCGCCCTCGCCATCACCCTGGCCGACTGGGACGCGGCCGGTCGGGACTACGCGCGGGTGATGATCGAGAACGCCCAGGCGCTCGCCGGCTCACTGGCTTCGCTGGACGTCCCGGTCTTCGCGGCCGATCGCGGGGCGACCGAGTCCCACCAGTTCGCGGTCCTCGCCCATCGGTACGGCGGTGGCCAGGCCGCGGCACGACGGCTCCGACAAGCCAACATGCTCGCGTGCGGCATCGGCCTGCCGGCGGCACCGGTCGAGGGGGACGTCAACGGCCTCCGCATCGGTACACCGGAGCTGGCCCGCCTCGGGATGCACGCTGCCGACATGCCCGCCCTCGCCTCGTTCATCGCCCGCGGGCTCGACGAGCGTGAGGATTCGTCGACCGTCGCAGGCGACGTGTCCGAGTGGCGCCAGCAGTTCAGCGGCATCCACTTCACCACCGACCAGCCGGCCTGATCAGTCAGTCGGTGTCCTCGGTCGGCAGGGCCATCCAGTCCGCCCAGGAGATGTCGCGCCCGACGTAGCGAGGTGCCTGCAGCGGCCACTCCTCGTCGATCCATCGCGGGACGAGCTCGTCGAGAGCCCGCTCGACGTCGGTGCCGACGTACTCGTCCCTGACCCACCACGAGATGTCCGCGTCACCGCCAGGCTTGTCGGTGGGGTCGATGTAGACGCAGCCGATCAGCTCGGTCTCGTCCTCGTCGAAGAGTGCGTAGTTGAAGGACTCGTGCCGCTCGATCTCGTCCGCGTGGTGCCGCAGGTCCTCCCGGTCCTGCTCGGCCGTCATCGTCGGCGGTGGCCAGCCCCACGCCTCGCCGTAGATCGACCACAGCCGCTCCTGGGAGCCCATCACGGCTTCCATGTCGAGGTCGGTGTCCTCGGCCCTGATCGGGCGCAGGTGATGACCCGCCGCCAGCTTGACCCGGGTCGGGTGCTGCCACTCGTCCGGCAACCAGGTGCCCATCTCGCCTCCCTCAGA
Organism: uncultured Actinomycetota bacterium; assembly: GCA_963742785.1. Classification (GTDB taxonomy): domain Bacteria; phylum Actinomycetota; class Actinomycetes; order Propionibacteriales; family Nocardioidaceae; genus Marmoricola. Next base: position 687,929 of record CAVUNI010000002.1, on the reverse strand, counting down.
GGACTCAGTGCTTACATTCTGGCGTTGTGTGGTGGATCGCACGCACCACGTGCATGGGATCCACCACACAGAGCCCGCACGCGCACGAGGACCGGCCTCGATCGGGATCCGGTCCTCGTGATTGGCGGTGGCGGAGGTGTGTGCTGGATCAGGACATCGGCGACACATGTCTCAAGACATCGGTAACACCGAGATCATCACCTGGCTCGACGACTGCACCCGCTATGCCCTGCACATCAGCGCACACCGCCGGGTCACCACCCCCATCGTGACGGCCACCTTCCGCGAAACCGCAGGTCAGCACGGCATCCCCGCCTCCACCCCGACCGACAACGGGATGGTCTACACCGTCCGCCTGGCCGGCATCGGCCGCCGCGGTGGGCGCAACGGATTCGAGCAGCAACTCCGTGCCTGGGACGTCCTCCAGAAGAACTCCCGGCCCAACCACCCCACCACCTGCGGCAAGGTCGAACGCATCCAGCAGACCATGAAGAACTGGCTCCGCGCCCAACCCGACCAGCCGACCACCCTGGCCGAGCTGCAGCTCCTGCTCGACCGCTTCCAGACCGAATACAACCATCACCGTCCGCACCGCTCCCTGCCGCACCGAGCGGCCCCCGCCACGCTCTACAACGAGATGCCCAGAGCCCTCCCCGGGCCCAGCCGCGACGCCAAGAGCCACGACCGGATCCGCCACGACCGCATCGACAAGTCCGGCACCATCACCCTGCGAGTCCACGGCCAGCTCCGCCACCTCGGCATCGGACGAACCCACAAGGGAACCCACGTCATCCTGCTCATCCAGGACCTCGAGGTCCGCATCGTCAACGCCGTCACCGGCGAACTGCTCCGCGAGCTCACCATCGATACCAGCAAGGACTACCAGCCACGAACCCCGAAATGACGAACACCCGAACCCACGTCACCGTGGGTTCGGGTGTCGCCGATGTCTTGAGACATCACATGGCGGTGGCGGAGGGATTTGAACCCTCGGTTGACTTGCGCCAACAAACGCTTTCGAGGCGTTCTCCTTAGGCCGCTCGGACACGCCACCGCCGGGAAGGTTACCGGACGGGTCGGGCGCGGCCGAAATCAGGCGAGGCCGGGTTGATGGAGCGTCAAGGAGGCGGCGAGCAGGGCCAGCACTACCCCCGGTGGGTGCGGAAGAACTCGTCGAGGAGGGCGGTGCTCTCCTCGGCGAGTACGCCGCCGACGACCTCGGGGCGGTGGTTGAGCCGACGATCGCGTACGACGTCCCAGAGCGACCCGACCGCGCCGGCCTTGTCGTCGTACGCACCGAAGACCACGCGGTCGACGCGCGCGAGGACGGCGGCGCCGGCGCACATCGTGCAGGGCTCGAGGGTCACGACCAGGGTGCAGCCGGACAGCCGCCACTCCCCGACCGCAGCGGCGGCCTCGCGCAGCGCCACGATCTCGGCGTGGCCGGTCGGATCCGCATCACGCTCGCGGACGTTGCTGGCCGAGGCGACGATCTCTCCGGTCGAGGAGAGCACCACCGCGCCGATGGGTACGTCGTCCCAGCCGCCCGCGCGGGCCGCTTCGGCGAGGGCGGCCCGCATCGCGGGTTCCCACGAGGTCGGCCCGGGGGTCACCCGGAGAGGCCGGCGAGCTCGTCGAACTTGCTTCCGAACCCTGCGCTGTCGGCTACCTCGCTGAGGATCTCCTCCGGGTAGAGGTCGTAGTCGTCGAGCAGGGCGCCCATGTCCTGTGCCGACAATCCCATGTCGGCCACGATCGCGAGATCGCCTGCGGGTGCCTGGTCGTCCTCGTCGTCGACATGTACACCGATGTGGTCGACCGCCGAGCGGGCGAGGCTCCAGTCGGTGGCCGCTGTCGCGTCGGACAGCAGCACCCGGACCAGCTGGCCCTGCGCTCGCACGAGCAGGACGAAGTCCTCGGCCACGGAGATCAGCGCGAGCGCACCGGTCTCTCCTGGGTAGCGGCGCAGCTCCTTGGCGATGGTCTCGACAGTGTCCAGGGAGCGGTCCGGCAGCTCGGCAACGCTCCAGTCACCCTCGTCGCGATAGGCGACGACGGCCAGGTCGATCTCGCCGACCTCGGCATCGGTGACCTCAGTCATCGCACCACCCTTCTCGATGCTCACCTCCAGATGGTGGCAGAACAAGGCAACGAGAACCACCAGCAGGCGTCGCATTAACGTGTACGTCATGCGCCTGCACGTCGTCGACCATCCGTTGATCTCCCACAAGCTCACCACGCTGCGGGACCAGGAAACGGCCTCGCCGGAGTTCCGACGGCTCACCGAGGAGCTGGTGACGCTGCTGGCCTACGAGGCCACCCGAGACGTCCGGGTCGAGCCGGTGCACATCACCACCCCCGTCGCCCCGACCGAGGGCGTCAGCCTGAGCCGACCGCGTCCACTGGTCGTCCCGATCCTCCGAGCTGGCCTGGGCATGCTCGAGGGGATGATGCGGCTGATGCCGACCGCGGAGGTCGGTTTCCTCGGGATGGTGCGCAACGAGGAGACGCTCGAGGCCTCGACGTACGCCGAACGCCTGCCGGCCGACCTGTCCGGGCGCCAGTGCTACGTGCTCGACCCGATGCTCGCGACGGGAGGCACCCTGGCCGCCGCGATCAGCTTCCTCACCGACCGCGGTGCCGACCACATCACCTGCATCTGCCTGCTGGTGGCGCCCGAGGGCGTGCAGAACCTCGAGAACGGGCTGGCCGGCGTCGACGTGCCGGTCACGGTCGTGACCGCGGCACTGGACGAGAGGCTCAACGCGAAGGGCTACATCGTGCCGGGCCTCGGCGACGCAGGTGACCGGCTCTACGGCCTGGCGCAGTGACGGAGGACAACTAGCCGGTCGCGGCCTGACCCACCTGCTGCTCCTGCTCGCGCGGCAGGCTCACGGTGACGGTGGTGCCGTGCTGGTGCACGGACTCCACCGAGATGCGACCACCGTGCATGGCCACGATCGCCTTCACGATCGTCAGGCCCAGCCCGGTGCCCTGGATGGCGCGCTCGGTCGCTGTGGAGGACCGGAAGAACCGGGTGAACAGCTTGGACTGCTCGTCCTCGGGGATGCCCAACCCGGTGTCGCTGATGACGATCTCGGTGTGCTGGCTCAATGCGCGCAGCTGCAGCTCGACCCGGCCACCATCGGGGGTGAACTTCACCGCGTTGGTGAGCAGGTTCACGGCCATCCGCTCGAGCTGCACGGGATCACCGTGGTGGATCACCGGCTGGGTCGGCACGAGCACCGAGACCTCCAGGGAGCGCTCGAGGAGCTTGGGCGCGAGCGCCACGTGGGCCCTGGTCACCACGGTGCGGAGATCGGTCAGGACCGGCTCGATCTTCAACACCGAGGCCTCGATCTGCGACAGCGTGAGCAGGTCCTCGACGAGCAGGAGCAGTCGGCGACCATTGCGGTCGACCCGGTCGATGATCTCCTGCTGGGAGAGGCTCAGCTCACCGACGGCCCCGTCGACGAGGAGCTCGGTGTAGCCGATGATGCTGGTGATCGGCGTCCGCAGCTCGTGGCTGACAGTCGAGACGAAGTCGCCCTTGACGCGTTCGAGCTCACTGAGCCGCTCCACGGCGGTGCGCTGGTGCTCGAGGGTCAGCAGCAGCGCCTGTTGCGCGTCCTCCCGCTCGGTCACGTCCTCAGCGGTGGCCAGGTAGCCGGTCCGCTCGCCCTGGGCACCCTGGACGGCGGTCAGCGTCATCCGCATCGTCCGCTCCTCGCCGTTCTTGCGCCGGAACTTCCAGAGCTGGTTTCGCTCGCCGGCGGCCACCGAGGCGCGACAGATGTCGGAGAAGTTCGGCAGCGCCCGCAACCGCGAGGCCTGGCGACGCAGCTCCTCCGACGGGTGGAACCGGTCAGGCAGCTCGCCCACGACCTCCTCGGCGAGGTACCCGAGCATCGCCTCAGCACCGGGGTTGAAGATCGAGATCCGACCGTCCTTGCCGGACGCGATGATCGCCGTCCCGGTGGCTGCATGGATGACCCGCTGCAGCGTCTCGCGCTCGGAGTCCGCACGGGCCGCCGCCATCCGCTGCTGGGTGACGATGACGGAGAGGGGCAACAGGATCAGCCCGCAGTCGAGCAGGAACAGCTGGAGTACGCCGTGCGACAGCTCGGTCGCGATGCCGTACCGGGCGTCGAGGGCGTAGATGGGCCCGACGTGCAGGACCTCCGACATCACCGTCCCGATGATCCCGACAACGGTCAGGAGAATGGTGGCTTCGCGCAGCGTCCCGCGGAACGCATGCCAGGCGAACATCGGCATCACCGCGAAGATGACGAGCGGCGCGTCGGCGCTGACGAAGACGGCGATCGTGGTGCCGAGGGTGAGCACGCCCTGCACGACTCGCTCGCGAGAACCGGCGAGCGGCTCGAAGGTGAGCGTCTGGAGGAACAGCGGCAGCAGGATCATCAGGGCCGCGGCGGTGGCACCGAAGGCACCGAGGACGCCGAGCCAGGGGTTGCCGTGGCCGGTGGCCCATGCGGTCAGGCCGCAGCCGATCCCCGCGATCATCGACGAGGCGGTGATCGCGCCGACGAGGCGGGAGACGTCGCCCTGGTCGAGCAGTGCGGCGCGACGTCCAGCCTGTCCGCGGACAAGCAGCTCGCGCACGGCCCAGGAGGCGGCGACCGAGCTGGCACTGAAACCGAGCGCGACGTCCCAGTCGTAGCCGGCCACCAGGTGCGCCAGCACCATCAGCCCGAAACAAGCCGCCAGCAGTCCGGGCCGGAGCCGCTTCGGCGAGGTCAGCAGGAGCCCGGCGGTCAGTCCACCCGCCGGCCAGATCGCAGGCACCAGGCTTTCGGTGTCGACGACGAGGAGCGCGAGCCAGGCCGAGCCGAACACGCCGCCGAGCAGCAGGGCGATGCGTACCGTGCGCGCGGAGAGGGCGGGGTACCTCATCAGCGCCGGCAGGACAGGCGCGGACGAAGCGATCTCGGACTGCACTGTCCCCCCTATGCTCGGAACCCGGATTTCCGACTCGTCCGTCCAGTATGTGACGTGTTGTCTGGATGATCCGAGTTTTCGGGAAAGCCGCGGGGTGGCGCGTCGAGTCAGAGGGCCTTGACGGCGTTGAGCAGCTTGCCCATCGAGTCCTTCGCATCGCCGAAGAGCAACGTGGTGTTCTCCTCGAAGAGCAGCTCGTTCTCGATGCCCGCGAAGCCGGGGCGCATCGAGCGCTTCATGAACACGACCTGCTTGGCCTCGTCGGCGTTGAGGATCGGCATCCCGTAGATGGGTGCGCCCGGCGTGGTCTTCGCGGCCGGGTTGACCACGTCGTTGGCGCCCACGATCAGCACGACGTCGGCGTCCTTGAACTCGCCGTTGATGTCGTCCATCTCCTTGAGCTGCTCGTAGGGCACCTGTGCCTCGGCGAGCAGCACGTTCATGTGACCGGGCATCCGGCCCGCGACCGGGTGGATGGCGTAGTCGACCTCGATGCCGCGCTCGCCGAGCAGGTCGACGAGCTCCCGCAGCGTGTGCTGTGCCTGGGCGACAGCGAGTCCGTAGCCCGGCACGATGATGACGCGGTCGGCGTACGCCAGCATGATCGCGACGTCTTCGGGGTTGGCCGACTTCACCGGACGGTCCGAGGCCACGCCAGCGCCGAGGGTCGAGCCGCCCTTGAGGGCACCGAACAGGATGTTGGCGACCGAGCGGCCCATCGCGTTGGCCATCAGCAGGGTCAGGAAGGTACCGGAGGCACCCACCAGCGTGCCCGCCACCAGCAGTACGACGTTGTCGAGCACGTAGCCGCCGGCTGCCACCGTCAGACCGGTGAACGCGTTGAGCAGCGAGATCACGATCGGTACGTCGGCACCGCCGACCGGGAGCACGAGCAGCAGACCGAAGATCAACCCGGCGACGCCGAGGACGATCCCCACCCACAGCGCGGCGTCCACCACCAGCTGGGTCGACAGCCCGATACCGGCGATGAGGGTGACGCCGAACCCCAGCGCGAGCCCCGGGAACACCACAGGTGCAGAGGTCATCAGCTCCTGCAGCTTGGCGAACGTGACCACCGATCCGGCGAACGACACCGACCCGACGAAGATCGTGAACGCTGTCGCGGCCAGCACGAACCAGCCGGGGTCGCCACCGAATCCGAGGATCTCGTGCAGCTCGAGCAGCGCCACGAGCGCCGCGGCACCGCCACCGACCCCGTTGAACAGCGCCACCATCTGCGGCATCTGGGTCATCTGGACCCGCTTGGCGCCGAAGACGCCGCCCGCGGTGCCGACCGCGATCGCGCCGAGGATCAACGGCACGTGGTGCAGGTGGTCGACGCCGTTGGGCTTGTAGAAGAAGGGCACCGCGACCGCCACGACCGCACCGGCCGCACCGATCAGGTTGCCGGTGCGGGCGGTCTTGGGACCGGAGAGTCCCTTGAGCGCGAGAATGAAGCAGACCGCGCAGCCGAGGTAGGTCAGCTGGACCCAGGTGGGAGTCACTTCGCCCCCTCCTCGGTGGCGCCGGAGTCAGCCACCGGCTGCTTCTTCTTGCGCACGAACATCTGCAGCATCCGGTCGGTCACCACGAAGCCGCCGACCATGTTCACGGCCGCGAGCACGATCGCGATCAGCCCGACCGTCACGGCGACGCCGTCGTCGGTGGTGCCGGTCACCAGGATCGCGCCGAGCAGGATGATCCCGTGGATGGCGTTGGCGCCGGACATCAGCGGCGTGTGCAGGGTCGAGGAGACCTTGGAGATCACCTCGATGCCCACGAACACACTGAGCACGAAGATCGTCAGCCAGACGACGGCGTCGTTCACTTCTGCTCCTCGGAGTCTGGGAGTTCGAGCTGTTCGGTCTGCGGCGGAGCGTCGGGTTCGGCCGCCGGTTCGGGTTCGGGGTCAGGCTCGGCCGGACCCTCGATCGCCTCACGGGTGGGCTCGTGGACGATCCGGCCCCCATGGGTGACGGCGGCACCGGCCACGACCTCGTCGTCGAAGTCGGGGGCGAACTCACCCTCGTGGGTCATCAGGGTCAGCAGGTTGACCACGTTCTGCGCGTAGAGCTTGGACGCCGGACCGGGCATCTGTGCCGGCACGTTGTCGCCACCCCAGACCTGCGCGTGGCCGATCCGCACGACCTTGCCGGCCACCGACCCCTCGACGTTGCCGCCCGACTCCGCGGCAAGGTCGACAACGACCGACCCCGGCTTCATCTGCTCGACCATCTCGGCGGTGACCAGCATCGGCGCCTGCCGACCCGGCACGGCGGCCGTGGTGATCAGGGCGTCGGCGTTGGCGATGTACGGCGTCAGCAGCTCGCGCTGGCGAGCTGCCCTGTCCTCGGTCATCTCACGTGCATAGCCGCCTGAGCCCTCGAGGGTCTCGAGCTCGAGGTCGATCGACTTCGCGCCCATCGACCGGATCTCCTCGGCGGCCGCAGCGCGGACGTCGTACGCCTGCACCACGGCGCCGAGCCGCTTCGAGGTCGCGATCGCCTGCAGGCCGGCCACGCCGGCACCGAGCACCACGACTTGTGCGGCCTGCACGGTTCCCGCCGCGGTCATGTTGAGCGGGAAGAAGCGGCGCAGTAGGCCAGCGGCCACGATGGCCGAGCGGTAGCCGCCAACCAGTGCCTGCGACGAGAGCGCGTCCATCGACTGCGCGCGCGAGATCCGCGGCACCAGCTCCATCGCGAAGGCCGTGACGCCGCGGTTCCGCAGGTCCTTGACCAGGTCGTGCGAGGAGTTCACCGGCAGGAACGAGACGACCGATGCACCCTCTCGCAGCAGACGCAGCCGATAGCTCGGCAGCGCGTTCACCGAGACGACCACGTCTGCGTCCGGCAGCAGGTCCTCGGTGACCGTGGCCCCGGCCTCGGTGTAGAGGTCGTCGTCGTACTCCGCGCGACTGCCCGCATCGGGTTCCACGAGGACCTCGTAGCCGAGATCCGTCAGCTTGCCGACGAGCTCGGGGACCATCGCCACCCGGGTCTCGCCATCACGTGTTTCCCTTGCCACTGCGATCTTCACGAGGCGAACCTAACGGAAGGCGAAGTCACGACCGAAAAATGAGATGGTCGTCTCACCTTCGAGTCCCAACAAAGCGGGCAGGTGCCCGGGGTCGGTCAGATCCTGAGGCCGACCAGAGAGCCGATGCCGTAGGTCACTGCCATGGCGAGCAGCCCGCCCAGGACGTTGCGCACGACAGCCGGTCGCGCAGGAGCCTGCCCGACCCGCGCGCTGAGATAGCCCGTCAGTGCCAGGGCAGCCGTGACCGCGCCGACCGTGACGAACACGCGCAGCTCCGGCGCGAACAGCAGGATCGTCAGCATCGGCAGCAGCGCACCGACGGTGAACGAGCTCATCGACGCTGCGGCGGCCTGCCACGGACTCGTCAGCTCGTCGGGATCGATGCCCAGCTCGATGTCGAGGTGCGCCCGCAGCGCGTCCTTCTTGGTGAGCTCACTGGCCACCTCCCGGGCGAGGTCGGGCGAGAGCCCCTTCTGGTGGTAGAGGTCCGCCAGCTCGGCCAGCTCCTCGTCCGGCTCGTCGGCCAGCTCCTTCCTCTCCTTGCGGATCAGGGCGCGCTCGGTGTCGCGCTGGGTGCTGACCGACACGTACTCGCCCGAGCCCATGCTCAGGGCACCGGCAACGAGACCGGCCATGCCGCCGAAGAAGATGATGTGCCGCTCGTCCGTGGCTCCGGCGAAACCCATGACCATGCCGGCCACCGAGACGATGCCGTCGTTGGCGCCCAGGACGCCGGCACGCAGCTTGTTGAGCAGGCTGTTGACGGAGTCGCCGTGCGGCTCGTCCTCGTGCTGGCTCATCTGCGGGAACCCCCCGGTCGCGGGGTCGATCGTGGAGGAAGGCATGCGCACATCGTCGTGACTCGTCTGCCTCGCCGCAACGAAGGAAAGGCTGGGCTCATCTCTGGGCTCATCTAACTGACGGCCTTGAACAGGTACTCCGTCGCGTAGGTCTTCGGGTCGACGCGACTGACCTTCACGAGCACGCGGAACTTGCCGTCGGCCGTGTTCAGCGTGCACGTCATCCTCTTACCGACCTTCCCGGCGAGGTACGGCGGGCAGCTGCCGGTCGGAGGTTTGCCGCCGAACTTCGCGGCGTACTGCTTGATGAGGTCGGCCAGCACCGACTTGCCGGTGACGCCGAACTCCGTGGCCTGGTTGTCAACCTTGATCTGGAAGTGACCACCGCCTGTGACCTTGTCGATCGTGACGGTGGCGCCGATGCGGACCAGGCGTCCGTCGTCGAGGACCACCGTGCGCGTGCACCGGGCGGTGGCGTCGACCACGTACTTCACGTCGGGACAGCTGAGCTCGCCGTGCACGATCGCCGGGTTCTCCTTCTCGAGCTGGGCGTTGGCGCGTGACGCGATCGTCGCGCCGTCCAGCTTCTTCGGCTTCGACGAGACCTCGACACTGGCGCCGCAGCCGGTCAGTGCAAGCACGACGACGAGCAGGAGCGATCTCGACAGATTCATCTCAGCATCTCCTCCACCCACGCCGGGACGGTCTGTGTCGCAGGTCCCCGGCGCACCTGGGCGAAGTCGTTGACCGCGTCGGGTGCCAGGTCGAGCTCGATGGTGTCGGCGCCCGCGCCGATCGCGTAGTGCACGAACGCAGCAGCCGGGTAGACCAGTCCGGAGGTGCCGATCGCCACGAACAGGTCGCAGTCGAAGAGCGCCCGCTGCACCGAGTCCATGTCGTAGGGGACCTCGCCGAACCAGACCACGTCCGGACGCAGCGAGGCCTGACCGCAGGTCGGGCACGGCGGCCGGTCGACCAGAGGGGCGGTCCACTCGTGGCGCTGGTCGCAGGTCGTGCACCACGCCGCACGGAGCCGGCCGTGCATGTGATGGACGCGTTGCGACCCACCGCGCTCGTGCAGGTCGTCGATGTTCTGGGTCACCAGATGAAGGTCGTCACCGAGGTGCTCCTCCAGACGGGCCAGTGCCTCGTGGGCCGCGTTGGGCCGGACGCGCCCCAGTGCCGCGCGCCGTTCGTCATAGAACCGCTGCACCAGGTCGGGGTCGTCGGCGAAGGCCTCCGGCGTGGCCACCGCCATCGGGTCGTGCCCCTCCCACAGCCCGTCGGCGTCGCGGAAGGTCGGCAGACCGCTCTCCGCCGAGATACCGGCACCGGTGAGGACGACTACCTTCACGCGCGCAGGCTAGCGGTACTCAGGGTTCTCGAAGTCGAACCGGGATCCGGCGTCCCACTCCGAACGCTGGTTGCCGTACGCCGGGATCCCGCCGGCGTCCTTGAGCATCTTGGCGAGGTGCATCAGGTTCCAGGTCATGAATGTGGTGTTGCGGTTGGTGAAGTCGTTCTCGGGACCGCCGCTGCCGGGGTCGAGGTACGACGGTCCGGGACCCGCTTCGCCGATCCAGCCGGCATCAGCCTGCGGCGGGATCGTGTACCCGAGGTGCTGGAGGGAGTAGAGGACGTTCATCGCGCAGTGCTTGATGCCGTCCTCGTTTCCGGTGATCAGGCAGCCACCGGCCCTTCCGTAGTAGGCGTACTGTCCCGCGTCGTTGAGGATGCTGGATCCGCCGTACAGCCGCTCGATGACCTTCTTCATCACACTCGAGTTGTCGCCGAGCCAGATCGGCCCGGCCAGGACGAGGATGTCGGACTCCATCACGTCCTTGTGGATGTCTGGCCACGCGTCGCTCGCCCAGCCGTGCTCGGTCATGTCGACGTAGACGCCGGTGGCGATGTCGCAGTCGACCGCGCGGACCACCTCCACGCCGATGCCGTGCTTCATCATGATCGACGCGCTCACGTCGACCAGACCCTCGGTGTGGCTGAGCTCCGGGGAGCGCTTGAGCGTGCAGTTGATGAACAGGGCCCGCAGGCCGGTGAAATCGGGGGCGTCCATGGCCCGACCATGCTCCCGGCCCGAAGGGGCCACAAGGCCGGTCCAGCCCGCTGCTTACAAGGACCTGACGGACGTGCGGCCGGTATTGACAGTGGCCGGCGTCGGGTCAGTAGTACCAGGGGTAGGCAGACCAGTCCGGGTCGCGCTTCTCCAGGAACTGGTCGCGACCCTCCTGGGCCTCGTCGGTCATGTAGGCCAGCCGGGTCGTCTCCCCCGCGAACAGCTGCTGCCCGACCAGACCATCGTCGATCAGGTTGAAGGAGTACTTCAGCATCCGTTGGGCCGTCGGGCTCTTGCCGTTGATCAGCCGGCCCCACTCCAGACCGGTCTTCTCCAGCTCGGCGTGCGGCACGGCCTGGTTGACCGCGCCCATCCGGACGCCGTCTTCTGCGGAGTACTCCTGGCCGAGGAAGAAGATCTCGCGCGCGAACTTCTGACCGACCTGACGAGCGAGGTACGCCGACCCGAAGCCGCCGTCGAAGCTGCCCACGTCGGCGTCGGTCTGCTTGAAGCGCCCATGTTCGCTGCTCGCGAGGGTGAGGTCGCAGACAACGTGCAGCGAGTGGCCACCACCGGCCGCCCAGCCGTTGACCAGACAGATGACGATCTTGGGCATGAACCGGATCAGCCGCTGGCACTCCAGGATGTGCAGCCGGCCGAGCTTCGCCTTGTCGACGGTCTCGGCAGTCTCCCCTTCTGCATATTGGTAGCCGGCCTTCCCGCGGATGCGCTGGTCGCCGCCGGTGCAGAAGGCCCACTTGCCGTTCTTCGCGCTCGGTCCGTTGCCGGTGAGGAGGACGCAGCCGACGTCGCTCGACGTACGCGCGTGCTCGAGGACCCGGAGCAGCTCGTCGACGGTGTGGGGGCGGAAGGCGTTCAGCACGTCGGGCCGGTCGAAGGCGATCCGGACAGTGCCGTGCGCCTTTGCCCGGTGGTAGGTGAGGTCGGTCAGGTCCTCGAAGCCGGGTACGCCGTCCCAGTCGGCCGGGTCGAAGATCCTGCTGACTCCGTCGATGGCGCTCATGAACCGAACACTAGTGAGGGCGGAATCCTCGCGAGCCTCGCGGTGTTATGGGAGACATGACACTTGTAGGCGAATACGTCCCCAGCAAGGCCCAGTGGGTGCGCGACCAGGTCGAGAAGTTCGAGGCGACCGATGGCCAGGAGGCCAACACGTTGCGCGACACTGGCTACCCCATCGTGGTGATCACGTCTATCGGAGCGAAGTCCGGCAAGCTCCGCAAGAACCCGGTGATGCGGGTCGAGCGTGACGGCATCTACGTCGCCATCGCCTCGAAGGGCGGCGCCGACGACCAGCCCGAGTGGTACTACAACTTCCTGGCCCACCCCCAGGTGGAGCTCCAGGACGGAGCGGTCCGGAGGACGTACAAGGTCGAGCTCGTCGAGGGCGTGGAGCGCGCCGACCTGTGGCGGTTGTCCGTGGACACGTGGCCGACCTACGGGGAGTACCAGAAGAAGACCGACCGTGAGATCCCGGTCTTCAAGCTCACGCCCGTCGACTGACCGGTCTCCCGGGCCGCACTGCGGCCGAAGAAGCCCGTCCTAATCATACCGAGACATGTCCGTTTCGTCGTTTATGCCACAACTTCGACGGGGACCCGGGTGCCGGTACGAGTGAGGGTTCGGCCGGCAACGGCTCGGACACGATCTCGACCCTCCCGCAGGGGGTCCGACGGCGCAGGTCGCTGGAGCACTTCCGGCAACGGGTGCGGCCGCAGGGCTCCTGCTCTGGGGCGGGTTCGGGCTGGCGATGCTGCTGCTGGGCCTCGTGCTCATGGTCAGCCAGGGTCGGCGTCCCGGCCTGCGCAACGGACGGGAGGCTGTCCTGGTCAGCTGACCGGCTCACCGACGGGCCATCGGACCGGTCAGCTCGCTGGCCATCTGATCCGCCGTTTCCCGGCGCCGAACCAACCTTTCCCCCGGTGGGTGACGGCGCCCGGCGGAACGGAGGGGCGGGTGAAAACCACGGCCATCCGCCCCACCGGGCCTCCGGCCCTCCTGTGACTGGGGGTCGGGGCTCCGGGCGTGCGCGCCCGGCCAAGGGTGGTTGAGGAGCGAGCGCCCCAGTGCGTTGGTTCCTGAGGAGGTTGCGCAGCAACCGTCTCGAAGGGCTCGAAACCACTAGGTCCCGGCTTCGACAGGTTCAGGGGGAGATCGAGGCACCAAGCGCCGAGAGGTGGCTGAGCCGTGCGATCTCCGAGTCGAGGATCTCGGGTCCGCCGCGTCTCGCGATGACGATCATCTCGTCGTCACCGAGCGCGCAGCCGGCGACCAGCAGGTCGGGGTCCGCCTCGGACACGTCGATCCGGTGGCCGCGCGCGAGGTCGGCCGGCCAGCGGAGATGGTCGGGTACCTCGGTCGGAGCGGCCGGCGTGCCGTGCAGGATCTTGGCCGCATCGCCCTCACGGCGTACGCGCACCGCCCAATCCACGACGAACGTGGCCGGCAGCAGGTCGACGAGGGTGTCCCGGGCGAGGTCCGGCGCCGACGTCATCGCCTCGACGACCTCGAGGTCGCGGGTGAGGTTGGAGCCGGCGCCGTAACGGGAGATCCAGAGGACCTCGACGTCCTCGAGCGACGTACACGCCGAGATGATGCTGTCCGGCATCACGCCCGGCTCCGCGGCCAGGAAGACGTCGTCGACTGCTCGACCGTCGACGCTGCGCTCGACGATCTCGATCGCGTCGATGTTGCCACCCGCCGAACCGATGGCGGATGCGAGACGACCCAGCGAACCGGGGACGTCGGGCAACGCGACGCGAAGCAGATAGGACATGTGACGACCCTAACGAAGGGGTGTTTCTCCGTGATTTCGTGCTGCTGGCCGAGCAGACAGCACGAGGCCGGGACTCAGCGCACGAGCTTGAGGTTGAACTCGGCGGTCCCGAGGGCGCCCATCAGGCGGACCCAGAGCGGCAGCCACATTTCCAGACCGCGCGCGTTCTGCAGGCCGTCGAACTCGAGTACATCGCGCCAGCCCAGCTCCTCCAGGAGCCCGACGACCACCTTGCGCGCATCCGCGTCGTCACCCGCAGCGAAGACAGTGGTGTCACCGTCGCCCACCGAACCGGGGTCGACCATGACCGAGGCTGTGACGGTGTTGAGTGCCTTCACCACTTTCGTCTCGGGGAACGCGCGCTGGATCTGCTCGGCGAGCGAGTCGGTGTCCTTCACGCTGAGCGTCGGCGGGAAGCCCCGGGAGAAGTCGAGCGGGTTGGAGACGTCGACCAGTACCTTGCCGGCGAGGTGGTCGGTCCCGACCTCGCCAAGTGCCGAGAGACTGCCCAGGCCGTTGGTCGCGTTGACCACCAGGTCAGCCCCGCCCGCCACCGTGCCGAGGGGCAGGAGCGGCACGGCCACGCCCGCCCACTCCTCACGAGCCGCCGTCTCGTTGGGGTCCCTCGTCCCGACGACCACGTCATGTCCTGCACGCTGGAAACCCTGCGCGAGCGTCCGCCCGACAACACCAGTTCCGATGACCGCAATCCTCATGCTGCCAAGGTATGCCCGCACGTGTCCGACGCCCAGTGGGTTGCGCGCCGCTCCCTAGGATGTCCTCATGACCCGCATCCTCGTCACCGGCGCCACGGGCTTCATCGGTCGTCGTCTCGTGCCGGCACTGCTCGAGCAGGACCACGAGGTGCGCGCCATGACCCGCCACCCGGAGACGTACGACGGGCCGGGTGAACCGGTCGCCGGAGACGTGCACGACGCCGAGACGCTGGTCGCACCGCTTCGCGGTGTGGAGGTCGCCTACTACCTGGTGCACTCACTCGACGACGCCGATTTCGAACGCAAGGACGCCGAGGCGGCGCGGGCCTTCGCCACGGCAGCCAGCGACCAGGGCGTGCGACAGATCGTCTACATGGGTGGCCTCGGAGACGACGACGAGATGTCGGCGCACCTCCGCTCACGTCGCGAGGTCGAAGGACTGCTCGGCACCACCGGCGTCCCCGTGACCGTGCTGCGGGCCGCGATCGTCGTCGGGCACGGCGGCATCTCGTGGGAGCTGACCCGCCAGCTGGTCAAGAACCTGCCCGCGATGGTGGTGCCGAAGTGGGCGAGCACCCGCACGCAGCCGATCGCCGTCGACGACGTGACCCGCTACCTCGTTGGCGTCTGCGGTCGCGAGGAAGCCCTCGGCAAGGTCTATGAGATCGGTGGCACCGACCAGCTGACCTACGTCGAGATGCTGCGGGTGGCGGCGAAGATCGAGAAGGGTCGCTCCGTCCCGATCATCGAGGTCCCGGTGCTGACACCGCGGTTGTCGTCGTACTGGCTGGCGCTGGTGACCGACGTCGATGTCACGACCGGACGCAACCTGATCGACTCGATGGGCACCGAGGTCGTGGTGAGGGAACAGTCGATCCGCGAGGTCGTGCCCGGTGAGCCGCTGGGGTACGCCGAGGCCGTGCGCCGCGCCCTGGAGGAGCGCCGCAAGGGCTAGACGTGACCGAGGAAGATTGCCGGCAGCGCGTAGAGCATCGCCACGGACCAGACGAAGTGGGTCAGGATCGGCGCAAGGATGCCGCCGGTGGCCCGACGCTGGAGGCCGACGATCGGCCCCAGCAGGATGGCCGCGACGCCGAGCATCACGTTGCCGGTGGCGAGGGTCGCCACCGTGTACGCGAGGGTGGTGACGACGACCTGGTGCTTCGGGATCGCGGCGTACATCGCGCCCCGGAAGAACAGCTCCTCGGCGAACCCGTTCACGACTGTCACGAACAGGAGCATCAGTGGGGCCCCCTGGTTCGTGTGCTCGAGGACGCTCTCGATGAACGGGCTGAGGTTGTCGTCGAGCAACGGCACGGCCTTGATCACGAAGGCCCCCAGCACGAAGACCAGCGAGAGCAGGACCCCGACCAGGATCGGCTGTACCACCGGACGCGGTGCGGCGAGGTCGGGCTCCTCGGGACGGCCGATCCGACCGAGGTGCAGCGGCCCGGACGCGAACGCACCCACGGCCCACACGCAGGCGAGCAGCAGAGTGGAGAGGTAGAACAGCGTGCTGTTGTCCGGATCGATCCGCAGCGAGAAGCCGAGGACCAGTGCGCCGATGACCACCACCACGGCGCTGACGATCTGACGGCGCCGGAAGTCCTTGTCGGACTGCCGGTGGTCGCGAGGCGTCATCTCCCAAAGGGTGGAGCGCAGATGCAGGCCCAAGGGTCGCAGCTGCCGTCGCATGCCCCGACAGTAGCCGCCTGGAAGGCGGCCCAAACGCGCCCGTGGCCGGTCTCACACGGTCGTCGGGGCCGCCTCGTAGGGTCGAGACGATGACGTCGATCATGTGGTTCCGCAGGGACCTGCGGCTGCGCGACAACCCGGCCCTTCGGGCGGCCACCGACAACGGTCCCGTCCTGGGGCTGTTCGTGGTCGACCCTCTGTTGTGGGGCGGTGCCGGGCCGGCGCGACGCGCATGGCTGGCCGCGACCCTGCAGTCGCTCGACGAGTCGATGGGTGGCGCGCTGTGCATCCGCCTGGGCGATCCCTCGTCGCTCGTGCCCAAGGTCGCAGCCGAGGTCGGGGTCGAGCAGGTCCACGTGACGAACGACTTCTCGCCCTACGGCCGGGCACGCGACATCGCGGTCGTCGACGCCCTTCCGGGCGACGTCCAGGGTGTGGCGAGCGGGACGCCGTACGCCGTCGCGCCGGGCACGATCACCAACGGGTCGGGCAACCCCTACAAGGTGTTCACGCCGTACAGCAAGGCCTGGCGCCGTCACGGCTGGGAGGACTCCGTCCCGGCGCCGCGCAACGTCGAGTGGGTCCACGCCGACACCGACAAGCGGGTGGGCGCGATGCTCGACAAGGCCTTGCGCGAGGCACCCGCTGGTCTCCCGACTGCCGGGGAGGACGCAGCGATGCGCCGGTTCCGGAGCTTCCTCGATCGCGACATCGACGACTACGACGAAGCGCGCAACGACCCCGGTGCCGACCGGACCTCGCGCCTCTCCCCCTACCTCAAGTACGGCGTCCTCCACCCCCGTCAGCTGCTCGCAGCGACGGCAGCGAAGCGGAGCTCCGGGGCCACCACGTTCGAGACCGAGCTCGCCTGGCGCGACTTCTACGCCGACGTGCTCTTCCACCATCCGCAGTCGGCCTGGCAGGACCTGAACGAGGTCACCGGGCTCAGCTACGACGAACCCACGGACGCGATCGAGGCCTGGAAGCAGGGCACCACCGGCTTCCCGATCGTTGATGCGGGCATGCGTCAGCTGCTCAGCGAGGGCTGGATGCACAACCGGGTCCGGATGGTCACAGCCAGCTTCCTGACCAAGGACCTGCATGTGTGGTGGCCCGTCGGTGCACGACACTTCCTCGACCACCTGGTCGACGGCGACCTCGCCTCCAACAACCACGGCTGGCAATGGGTCGCGGGCACCGGCACCGACGCAGCGCCGTACTTCCGCATCTTCAACCCGGTGACCCAGGGCCTGACGTTCGACCCGTCCGGGGACTACGTACGGCGCTGGGTTCCGGAGCTGTCACACCTTTCGGGGAAGGCGGCGCACGAGCCGTGGGACGCCGAGGACGGCTACTCCAACGGGTACCCCCGACGGATCATCGACCACGCGGAGGAGCGTCTGCGGGCGCTGGACCGCTACCAGCGCGGCCGAGGCTGAAGGTCTCGACGACCTCGTGACGGGCCCGGTTGCGTGGGCCCTCGCCGAGGTACGACGCGACCAGCGCGATGCGGTCGACGGTCCAGCCGGGGCCGTCGTACGTGTCGAGAAGCCGCACGAACCTCGTCACCTCGAACGGCCGGCTGATCCGGGCCAGCGTCAGGTGCGGCTTGAAGCGCTGGCCGTCGACCTCGGCCCCCGATTTCGCAACGGCAACCCTCGCACCGGTGGCCATCCGGCGCATCTCCTCGGCTTCGGTGTCGACCGCGACGTAGACGACCTTCGCCCGAGCCACGTTCGGAAAGGCCCCGCCGCCGGCGATCCGGGCCTGCACCGGGTGACGCTTGCGGGCGGCCCGACCGAGCCGGTCCACCAGGTCGTCGTACGACCGGTCGGGCACGTCGCGCGAGAACGCCAGTGTCAGGTGCCACTGCTCCGGCTGCGTCCACCGAAACGGCGTGGCCTCGCGTCTCGGACCCACGAACTCCTCGAGGTCCTCGACCACCGACTCCGGCGGGATCACCGCCACGAACATCCGGGTCACAGCACGCTCTCAATTCGCCGAGAGGGCAGTTTCGGTTGGCTGGAGTACGCCGAGAGGGCGATTCTGGTGAGTAGATGACCCGCGAGAGGGCAGTTCTGGTTATGCATGGCCAACCAAACCTGCCCGGTCGGCGGCGTACAGGCAACCAAAACTGCCCGGTCGGCGGCGTACGAGCAACCAGAACTGCCCGGTCGGCGGCGTACGAGCAACCAAAACTGCCCGGTCGGCGAACTACCTGGGGCCTGACGTGACCAGCGCCTCACACCAGCCGGCGGTGGACGCTCGGATTGTGGGTACGCCGAGGAGCCTCGGTACTTTGATCGTTACAACTCCACGCACAAGGAGCTCACCTTGGAGATCTGGCCCGGCAAGGCCTACCCGCTCGGTGCCACCTTCGACGGCACAGGGACGAACTTCGCCCTGTTCAGCGAGGTGGCCGACCGGGTCGAGCTGTGCCTGTTCGAGGTCGGGCGTCGCGGGAAGTTCAAGGAGACCCGCATCGAGCTGACCGAGGTCGACGCGTACGTCTGGCACTGCTACCTGCCCTCGGTACAGCCGGGTCAGCGATACGGCTACCGGGTGCACGGCCCCTGGGCGCCCGAGAAGGGACAACGCTGTAATCCCGAGAAGCTGCTCCTCGACCCCTACGCCAAGGCCACGGCCGGCGAGATCGACTGGGACCAGTCGCTGTTCGGCTACAACTTCGGCGACCCCGACTCGCGCAACGACGACGACTCCGCGACGCACATGACGCACGGCGTGGTGATCAACCCGTTCTTCGACTGGGAGGGCGACCGGTCGCTGGACATCCCCTACAACGAGTCGGTCATCTACGAAGCCCATGTGAAGGGCCTGACCCAGCTGCACCCCGAGGTGCCCGACGAGATCCGTGGGACGTACGCCGGACTGGCGCACCCCGCGATCACCGACCACCTGACCCGGCTCGGCGTCACCGCCATCGAGCTGATGCCGGTGCACCAGTTCATCCAGGACAGCACCCTGCTCGACAAGGGCCTTCGCAACTACTGGGGCTACAACACGCTCGCCTTCCTGGCGCCGCACGCGTCGTACGCCTCCAATGCGGACGACCCGACCTCGCTCGGCCAGCAGGTCCAGGAGTTCAAGGCGATGGTCAAGGCCATGCACGTCGCCGGCATCGAGGTCATCCTCGACGTCGTCTACAACCACACGGCCGAGGGCAACCACCTCGGCCCGACGCTGAGCTTCAAGGGTATCGACAACCAGGCCTACTACCGCCTGATGGAGGACGAGCCCAAGTACTACCGGGACTACACCGGCACGGGAAACTCCCTGAACGTGCGCCACCCCCACTCGCTGCAGCTGATCATGGACTCGCTGCGCTACTGGGTCACCGAAATGCACGTCGACGGCTTCCGCTTCGACCTCGCGTCCACGCTTGCTCGTGAGTTCTACGAGGTCGACCGGTTGGCCACGTTCTTCGAGCTCGTGCAGCAGGACCCGGTCGTCAGCCAGGTGAAACTGATCGCCGAGCCGTGGGACGTCGGTCCCGGTGGCTACCAGGTCGGGAACTTCCCGCCGCAGTGGACAGAGTGGAACGGCGCCTACCGCGACACCGTGCGCGACTTCTGGCGCGGAGAGCCATCGCTGGGAGAGTTCGCCTCCCGGGTCGCCGGTTCGTCGGACCTCTACGAGAACTCCGGACGCCGGCCCTTCGCCAGCATCAACTTCGTCACCGCCCACGACGGCTTCACGCTCCGCGACCTGGTCTCCTACAACGAGAAGCACAACGAAGCCAACGGCGAGGACAACAACGACGGCGAGAGCCACAACCGCTCCTGGAACCACGGCGTCGAGGGCCCCACTGACGATCCCGAGGTGCTGGCGCTCCGCGCCCGGGAGCAGCGCAACCTGCTGGCCACGCTGCTACTCAGTCAGGGCGTCCCGATGATCCTGCACGGCGACGAGCTGGGCCGCACCCAGCAGGGCAACAACAACACCTACGCGCAGGACTCCGAGATCTCGTGGGTGCACTGGGACCAGGCCGACAAGCCGCTGATGGAGTTCACCTCGGCGCTGATCCGGCTCCGTCGCGAGCACCCCACCTTCCGACGCAAGCGGTTCTTCACGGGTACGGCGGTACGCAGCGGAGAGGCGCTCGACGACATCGTCTGGCTGCACCCCGACGGTCGCACCATGGAGAACGGCGACTGGGACGGCGGTGGCAAGACGCTGGGCATGTACCTCAACGGCCAGGGCATCGCCGGTCGTGACGCCCGCGGCAACCGGATCACCGACGACCACTTCCTGCTGTTCTTCAACGTCGGCGACACCATCGCGCTGACGCTTCCGCCAGCGGAGTACGCCGAACGCTGGGACCTCGTGATCGACACCGGCGGCGTAGCCGACAACGGCCGGAGCTACCTCGCGGGTGACTCGTTCGACGTACACCACCGTTCGCTCGTCGTGCTCCGCGAGCACCGCGAGCCCGAGGCCGAGCCCGACCACTCCGTGGCCGCCTCGCTGGCCGCCAACAGCAGCAACCAGGGCGGGAGCCGCCAGTGACCCCTGGGCCCGAGATACGCCGACCGGTCTCGACGTACCGGCTCCAGATCCGCGACGGCTTCGACCTGTTCGAGGCAGCGCGTCGACTCCCCTACCTGCACGACCTGGGAGTCGACTGGGTCTACCTGTCCCCGCTGCTGGCGTCCGAACCAGGCAGCACCCACGGCTACGACGTCGTCGCCCCCGACCGCGTGGACGTGTCACGGGGAGGTGCCGAGGGCCTGGCCGTCCTGTCCGCGGAGGCCCGGCGCCTGGGCATGGGCTTGCTGGTCGACATCGTGCCCAACCATGTCGGCGTCGCGACCCCGGCCACGAACCCGTGGTGGTGGGACGTCCTCGAGCACGGACGTGGCTCGGCGCACGCCGAGGCGTTCGACATCGACTGGGAGTTCGGGCTCGGGAAGCTGCTGATCCCGGTCCTCGGTGACGACGACCTGCCGGCTGACGGCGCCGTCACCGGACACCTCGAGGTGGTCGGCGACGAGCTGAGGTACCACGACCACCGCTTCCCGCTCGCCCCCGGGACGGCGTACGGCACCCCCGACGAGGTGCACGCGCGACAGCACTACCAGCTGATCAGCTGGCGACGCGGGGACGCCGACCTCAACTACCGCCGGTTCTTCACCGTGAGCACACTCGCCGGCATCCGGGTCGAGATACCCGAGGTGTTCGCGGCAGCACACGTCGAGGTACGCCGCTGGTTCGACGGGGACCTCGTCGACGGCCTGCGCATCGACCATCCCGACGGCCTGCGTGACCCGGAGGGCTACCTCGACCACCTCGCGAGCCTCACCGCCGGTGGCTACACGCTGATCGAGAAGATCCTGGAACCAGGTGAAGAGCTCCCGCGCGGGTGGGCGATGGACGGGACGACGGGGTACGACGTGCTCGCCCTGCTCGACCGGGTCCTCACTGACCCGGCGGGAGAGCAGCCCCTGACCGACCTCGAGTCGCGGCTGCGCGGACGACGCGTGGACTGGGATCGACTGGTGTACGAGCGCAAGCGGGCCGTCGCCGACGGCAGCCTGCTGGCGGAGACTCGACGAATCGTGCGCGAGCTGCCCGACCTGCTGCCGTACGGCCACGAGGTTCTCGAGGACGCGGTCGCCGAGGTGCTCGCGCAGTTCCCCGTCTACCGCTCCTACCTCCCGCAGGGCCGACACCACCTCGACGAGGCGCTCGACGACGCTCGGGCCAATCGCCCGGACCTGGCCGAGGTACTCACCGAGCTCGCTCCCCTACTGGCAGACCCGGAGCTCCCGGCAGCGCTGCGGCTGCAGCAGACCAGCGGGATGGTGATGGCCAAGGGAGTGGAGGACTGCGCGTTCTACCGGTCCTCACGGCTCACCTCCCTGAACGAGGTCGGCGCCGACCCGAGCATCTTCGCGATCACGCCCGAGCTGTTCCACGAGGCGATGGCGGCCCGGCAGCGCGACTGGCCGCACGCGATGACCGCGCTCTCGACCCACGACACCAAGCGCGGCGAGGACGTGCGTGCGCGGATCGCCGTTCTCGCCGAGGTTCCCGAGCTCTGGGCCGACGCCCTCGGATCGCTGCTCGAGCTGGCGCCGGTGCCCGACCCGGGTTTCGCGAACCTGCTCTGGCAGGCGGCGTTCGGCGCCTGGCCGATAAGCGGTGACCGGTTGCACGCGTACGCCGAGAAGGCGATGCGCGAGGCCGGAGACCGCACCACCTGGACCGCACCCGACGAGCAGTACGAGTCGGCCGTGCACGCTGCCATCGACTCCCTTCAGACGAACGATGCGATGCAGCAGGTGCTAGACGACCTGGTGACGCGGCTGGACCCGGCGGCACGGAGCAACTCGCTGGCGCTCAAGCTGCTGGCCCTCACCCTGCCCGGGGTCCCCGACGTCTACCAAGGCAGCGAGATCGAGGAGCGCAGCCTGGTCGACCCGGACAACCGGCGACCGGTGGACTTCGACGCGGCCGCTGCTTCGCTGGCCGCTGAGTCCAACACCAAGCAGACCATCACCGCAGAGGCACTCCACCTGCGCCGCGACCGGCCGGAGCTGTTCACGTCGTACACCCCGCTGGTCGCCGAGGGTCCCGCCGCCGACCACGTGCTCGCCTTCGACCGGGGTGGCGCGGTCACCGTCGTCACGCGGCTGCCGGTCGGGCTCGAAAGCGCTGGTTGGGGTGAGACGACCATCGAACTGCCCGAGGGTGAGTGGCGGTCGGTGTTCGGTGGTTTCGACAAGCTCAACCAGCGTGTGGTTGCGGTCTCTGAAGTCCTCGCCGAGGCTCCGGTGGCGTTGCTCGTGCGGGAGGTGTGATGCGCAGTCGGTTCGATGTCTGGGCACCGTTTCCGGTGAAGGTGCGGTTGTCGGTCAGTGACGACGTCGTCGAGATGACCAAGGGCCATGACGACTGGTGGTCGCCGGTCGGCCCGGTGCCCGACGGCGAGGTGGACTACGGCTACGTGGTCGACGACTCCGAGACGGTGCTCCCCGACCCGAGGTCACGCCGCCAGCCCACCGGCGTACACGAACGCTCACGCACCTTCGACCCCGACGACTTCAAGTGGACCGACGACGACTGGACGGGCCGACAGCTGGCAGGGTCGGTCGTCTACGAGATGCACATCGGCACCTTCACCCCGGAGGGCACCCTGGATGCCGCGGCGGAGCGACTGGATCACCTGGTCGCTTTGGGGGTCGACCTGGTCGAGCTGCTGCCGGTGAACGCGTTCAACGGACCTCACAACTGGGGCTACGACGGCGTGCTCTGGTCCACCGTGCAGGAGCAGTACGGCGGACCGTCGGCGTACCAACGCTTCGTCGACGCCGCCCACGCTGCCGGCCTGGGGGTCATCCAGGACGTCGTGTACAACCACCTCGGCCCGTCGGGCAACTACCTGCCGATGTTCGGGCCCTATCTGAAGGCCGAGGGCGAGAACCCGTGGGGCTCGCTGGTGAACCTCGACGGTGAGGGCTCGGCCGAGGTGCGTCGCTACATCCTCGACAGCGCGCTGATGTGGCTGCGCGACTACCACGTCGATGGTCTTCGGCTGGACGCTGTGCACGCGCTCTCTGACGAGTCCGAGACACACCTGCTCGAGGAGCTCGGGCTCGAGGTGGGGGCGCTGTCCGCCCACCTGCGACGCCCGCTCACCCTGATCGCCGAGTCCGACCTGAACGACGCCCTGATGGTCACGCCGCGCGAAGCGGGCGGTCTCGGGCTGGACGCGCAGTGGAGCGACGACTTCCACCACGCACTGCACGTGGCGCTGACCGGCGAGATCAGCGGCTACTACGCCGACTTCGCGCCGCTCTCGTCGCTGGCGAAGGTCTGCACCCGTGGCTTCTTCCACGACGGCACCTTCTCCTCCTTCCGCGGCCAGAACCACGGCGCACCCGTTCCCACGGCGACCATGCCGACGTGGCGACTGGTCGTGTGCAGCCAGAACCACGACCAGGTCGGCAACCGTGCGGTCGGCGACCGGCTCCCCGAGCACCTCGACGAGGACCAGCTGGTGTGTGCGGCCATGCTCACGCTGGCCGGGCCGTTCACGCCGATGCTGTTCCAGGGCGAGGAATGGGCGACCTCGAGGCGGTTCCAGTTCTTCACCTCCCACCCGGAGCGGGACCTAGGCGAAGCGACGGCAGAGGGTCGGCTCACCGAGTTCGAGCAGATGGGTTGGGACCCGTCCGTCGTGCCCGACCCGCAGGACCCGGAGACGTTCCGACGCTCCGTGCTCGACTGGTCAGAGGTGAGCGAGGGTGGGCACGCGCGGGTGCTCGCGGCGTACCAACGCCTCATCGAGCTGCGACGCTCCCTGCCCGACCTGACCGACCCCTGGTTCGAGTCTGTGTCCTGCACCGTCGACGAGGTGCGGCGGGTGTTCACCATGCGACGCGGTGGGGTGCTCATGGTCGTGAACTTCGGCGACGAGCCGGCGGAGCTGATCATCGAGGGTGACCTCGACCTGATCTTCCGTACGCCGAACCGGCCCACGCTCGTGGACCATCGCATCCAGCTGCCCCCGCATGCCGGGGCAATGCTGGGTCCCGCGAGACCATTGGAAGCGTGACCCTCACCCGCAGCCGACGAAGGGTCATCACGGCTGTGGCAAGCCTGGTGCTCCTGCTGCCTCTGGCTGCGTGCGGTGGAGGCGATGGGAAGACAGCCCCGGAACCCGAAAGGTCGAGCCAGCCGAGCGCCACGCCCAGCCCGAGTCCGAGCCCGAGTCGCACCCTCCCGAGTCCCCGCCCGAGTGACCGTCCGATCGTCGGCGCCAGTCCGCCGAGCTGGCTCGGGAAACGGGTGCTTCCCCGGCAAGCCAACGGGTTCGGCGAGATCCGGCCGACCCCGCCCGAGCTGGACCCTCGACGGTTCACCCTTCCGGACCAATTGCCTCCGCTCCCGGGCACGGGGTTCGTCTCGCTCGTGACCACACCGGCTCCGGCGAGGGTGATCGCGAGGTCGACCTGGAAGCCGGGGTGTCCGGTCTCGGCGACCGGCCTGTCGTGGGTCCGGCTGACCTTCTTCGGCTTCGACGGCGCCCGGCACACGGGCGAGCTGCTCGTGAACCGGACCGTGGCGGACGACCTCGTGCGGGTGTTCCGGTCGCTCTTCGCTGCACGCTTCCCGATCGAGGAGATGCGCATCACCCGTGCCGACGAGCTGGACGCTCCGCCGACCGGGGACGGCAACAACACTGGCGCCTTCAACTGCCGGCCGACGACCGGCGCGACGTCGTACTCCCAGCACGCCTACGGGCTGGCGATCGACGTGAACCCGTTCCAGAACCCGTACACCAAGGGCGCCCTCGTGCTGCCGGAGCTGGCGTCGTCGTACCTCCAACGCGGGCGGGTGCGCCCCGGGATGATCGAACCCGGCGGACCGGTCGTGCGGGCCTTCGATGCGATCGGCTGGACGTGGGGCGGGACCTGGCGATCGCTGAAGGACTACCAGCACTTCTCGCAGAACGGCACCTGACTCGCAAAGAGGGGGTTGTGCCGAGGCCGGGATCGGAGTTGGTTGGTCTCATGGCGGAGAGGAACAGCGGCCGGGTCACCAGCCATCGTCTCGAGGTGTCCTCACCCGAGCAGGTACGCAACGTCGTGCTGGTCGGTCCCAGCCAGTCGGGCAAGACCTCGCTCGTCGAGGCCGTGCTGCTGGCCTCGGGTGCGGTCAACCGGGCCGGAACGGTCGCGGACCAGAACACGGTGTGCGACTTCGACGACGGCGAGCGCGCGCACGGACGCTCCAGCTCCCTGGCCGTCGCGCCGGTGGTGCACGGGGGCTGCAAGATCAACCTGGTCGACACTCCTGGCTACGCCGACTTCGTGGGCGAGGTGCGGGCCGGCCTCCGTGCGGCGGACTGCGCGCTGTTCGTGGTGGCCGCCAACGAGGACGTCGACGAGAGCACCCGCCAGCTGTGGCGCGAGTGTGATGCCGTCGAGATGCCGCGGGCTGTGGTCGTGACCAAGCTCGACCATGCGCGGGCCGACTTCGACCGCACCCTGCGTGCTGTACGTGACGCGTTCGGCGACCGGGTGCTGCCGGTCGTCGTACCCGACGGAAGCGGGGTCACCGGGTTGCTCGGCGGCTCCGTCGACGACGAGCGCCGGGGCACGCTGATCGAGGCGGTGATCGAGGAGTCCGAGGACGAGTCCCTGATGGACGGCTACCTCGCCGGCGACCCCGTCGACGAGGGCCTCCTCGTGAAGGATCTCGAAACGGCGGTGGCCGGCGCGAGACTTCATCCCGTGCTGGCCGTGTGTGCGACCGACGGCCGCGGGTGTGCAGAGCTTCTCGACCTGTGCGTCCGCGGTTTTCCGTCTCCGGCCGAGCACCCGGCCCAGGAGTCCTACCTCCCCAGCGGGGCCGGAGCAGGAGTGGTCACCTGCGACCCCGACGGACCTCTGGTCGCCGAGGTGGTACGCACGACCAGCGACCAGTACGTCGGACGGGTCAGCATTGTGCGGGTCTTCTCCGGGACTCTGGTCCCCGATGCGTCAGTGCACGTCTCGGGCCACTTCTCCTCGTTCTTCGCCGACGACGCCGGCCACGAGGACCACGACGAGGACGAGCGGATCGGCGCCCTGGCTCACCCTTTCGGTCAGCACCAGGTGCCGGCCGCGCGCATTGTCGCCGGCGACATCGCGTCGATCGGACGGCTGAGCCGGGCCGAGACCGGCGATACCCTGTCCAGTCCTGACCAGCCGCGGGTGCTCAAGCCCTGGACGATGCCGACGGCGCTGCTACCGGTGGCGATCGAGGCACTGTCGCGCTCCGACGAGGACAAGCTCTCCACCGCTCTCGGGCGGTTGCGCGCCGAGGACCCCAGCCTGCGGATCGAGCAGAACGCCGAGACCAGCCAGGTGGTGCTCTGGGTCATGGGCGAGGCGCACGCCGAGCAGGCGCTCGACCGGCTCCGCAGCCGGTACGGCGTGGCCGTCGGCCCCCTGGATGTCATCGTCCCGCTGCGGGAGACCTTCAGCTCGCCGGCGAAGGGGCACGGCCGTCACGTGAAACAGTCAGGTGGCCACGGCCAGTACGCCATCTGCGACATCGAGGTCGAGCCGCTCCCGCAGGGTGATGGGTTCGAGTTCGTCGACAAGGTGGTCGGCGGCGCCGTACCCCGTCAGTTCATCGCCTCGGTCGAGAAGGGCGTGCGGGCCCAGATGGCGCGTGGCGTCAGCAAGGGCTACCCGATGGTCGACATCCGGGTCACCCTCACCGACGGCAAGGCGCACAGCGTCGACTCCTCCGACGCGGCCTTCCAGAGCGCCGGAGCGCTGGCGCTGCGCGAGGCCTCCGACTCGGCCGAGCTCGCGCTGCTCGAGCCCTACGACGACGTGTCCGTCCTCGTGCCGAGTGAGCATGTCGGCGCTGTGATGAGCGACCTCTCGGCCAGGCGTGGCCGGCTGCTCGGGACGGAGGAAGGCAGCGACGAGCGCACCGCCGTACGCGCGCACGTGCCGCAGACCGAGCTGGTGCGCTACGCGATCGACCTGCGCGCGACCACCCATGGTGCGGGGACCTTCACGCGCACCTTTGCCCACTACGAGCCGATGCCCGACGACCTCGCGCGGAAGGTGGAGCACCGGGGGTAGTCGTGGACGCTCCAGCTGCGGTGACACGGATGATCGAGGCGACGAACGCCGGCGACAGTGAGGCCTTCGCCGAGGCGTTCACCGACGATGCCTACCTCGAGGACTGGGGCCGCGGGTTCGCGGGACGCGACGGTGTGGCGTCCTGGAACGAGTCGGACAACATCGGCCGTCAGGCGCACTTCGAGGTCCAGGCCGTCCGGAGCGAGGGGTCCGGCTTCGTGGTGACCCTCCAGGTCACCGGCGGCGGCTTCAACGGAGTCAGCGACTTCTACTTCGAGGTCGACGGGGACCGGGTGAAGCGGATGATCATCCGCGCGGACTGAGGGGTGCCGGACCGGTGCTCGGCGCTGCGGTTTCACTACTCCGGTAGTGAAACTGACGCGCTGTTCGGAAAACTTTCGTATGTCGGTGCCAGTTTCACTACTCCGGTAGTGAAACCGGCACCCACTCAACTGCCCAACAGGTCCTCGAAGCTGCCCATGGCAGCGATGTCGCGGGAGAACTGGTCGCCACGGGCAGCGACCGGGCGGGCCTGGACGAGGGCGGCGAGCTCCGCGGCAGCACGGTCGATCCGGCGGCGCAGGGCACCGTCGACACCGGTGGCGCCCCAGTCCTCGCTGGCTGCGAAGACCGCGGTCGGGACGACGACGGCGTGCAGGTAGCTGAACAGTGGTCGGAGCGCGTGCTCGAGCACCAACGAGTGCCGAGCGGTTCCTGCGGTGGCGGCGATGAGGACCGGGGTGCCGTCGAGGGCTCCGGCCTCGAGGATGTCGAAGAAGGACTTGAACAGCCCGGAGTAGGAGCCGCTGAAGACCGGCGTCACAGCGATCACCGCGTCGGCGGACGTCACGGTCTCGACAGCGCCGGCCAGGTCACCGGCCGCGAAACCGGTCAGCATCGCGTCGGTCACCGCGTGTGCCAGCGGACGAAGCTCGACCACGTCGATCTGGGCATCGCCCAGTGCGTCAGCCGCCGCGTCACCGAGCAGGTCGGCGAGCAGACGGGTCGACGAGGGCTCCGAGAGGCCCGCAGTGACGACAGCAATCCGGTGGCGGGGTCCGGGGGTACCGGCCAGGTGCAGGTTGGTCATGCGGCCTCCTCGGCGGTGTGCTTGCGGAGCTCGGTGACGACCTCACCGAGCAGGTCCAGCTGGCTCAGGACCGTCTTCAGCGGCAGGCCGGCGTGGTCGACGAGGAACAGCTGGCGCTGGTAGCTGCCGGCGTACTCCCGGAAGGAGAGCGTGCGCTCCACGACCTCCTGCGGCGTGCCGACGGTCAGAGGCGTCTCGCGGGTGAACTCCTCCAGCGAGGGGCCGTGCCCGTAGACCGGCGCGTTGTCGAAGTACGGGCGGAACTCGCGGACCGCCTGCTCGTGGGTCTTCGCCATGTAGACCTGGCCGCCGAGTCCGACGATCGCGTCCTCGGCCTTGCCGTGGCCGTAGTGCTCGAAGCGCTGGCGGTAGAAGTCGACCATCCGCGCTGTGTGCGAGGCCGGCCAGAAGATGTGGTTGGAGAAGAAGCCGTCGCCGTAGTACGCCGCCTGCTCGGCGATCTCGGGACTGCGGATCGATCCGTGCC
This sequence comes from uncultured Actinomycetota bacterium, assembly GCA_963742785.1. Lineage (GTDB taxonomy): Bacteria > Actinomycetota > Actinomycetes > Propionibacteriales > Nocardioidaceae > Marmoricola. The sequence goes on along the minus strand of CAVUNI010000002.1, from coordinate 658,663 downwards.
AGACGAAGGGCGGGTTGCCGTCGAGGGGACGGGGCGTCGAGGTGAAGCCCTGGAGCGGCGTACGGAACTTGCCCTCCCAGTCGACGTTCTCCTCGCGCCAGAGGCGGCGCAGCAACGCGTAGTTCTCGATCGCCAGCGGGATGCCCTCGCGGATGTCCTTGCCGAACCACGGGTAAACCGGGCCGGTGTTGCCGCGGCCGAGCATCAGGTCCATGCGGCCGTCGAGCAGGTGCTGGAGGGTGGCGTAGTCCTCGGCGATGCGCACCGGGTCGGTCGTGGTGATCAGCGTGGTGCTGGTTGACAGCTTGATCCGCTCGGTCTGCGCGCCGATGTAGGCCATCGTCGTGGTGGGAGCACTCGCCACGAAGGGCGGGTTGTGGTGCTGGCCGACGGCGACGACGTCGAGGCCGACCTCCTCTGCCTTCTTCGCGATCGCAACCGTGTTCTTGATGCGCTCGTGCTCGGTGACCGTCTTGCCGTTCGTCGGGTCGGTCGTCACGTCACCCACGGTGAAGATGCCGAACTCCATCAGTTTGCCTCCAGAAGTAGTTGCCTGTTCAACAGAAGGCATGGCCCGACTATTCCGCGTACGACGCATGCCGGCAACCCGGGAAGTCCTCAGAGCTCCTTGCGGAACCAGTGGTCCGCGAACGGCTCCTCGTTGAACGGCGCCACCTCGACGTACCCCGCGCTGCGGTAGAGGGCGATCGCCTCGTGGAGGGTGCCGTTGGTCTCCAGACGTACGGCGGTGTCGCCGTGCTCGACCGCCCGTCGCTCGAGTTCCTCCATCAACCTGCGACCCACACCACGCCCGCGCGCCCCGTCGTGCACCCACATCCTCTTGAGATCGCTCACGCCGCCGTCATGGTGCTTGAGTGCGCCGCACCCCATCGCGGTGCCACGGAGGTAGGCCACCACGAAAACCCCGCGCGGTGGACGCACCTCCGACGGCTCGGCCGTGGAGCCCGCGGTCGGGTCGAAGTGGGTGCCGGATCTCAGGTCCAGCTCGGCGAAGTAGGCGGCCAGGCATCGCAGCGCGTCCGGCTGCTCGGCGTCGACCTCCCGGATCTCGACGGTCGCCGCCGCTAGCAACCGCTGCACCGTGCACATGGCGTCGACCAGCTCGCGCTGCTGCGCCTCGGTCAGCGGCTCGAGAAGGTCGTGCGCGAACTCGTCGGCGCGCGCGTCGAGACGGGTGCGTTCGGCGAGCCCCTTCCTGGTCAGCCTCGCGACGCGGCTGCGCCGGTCGGCCGGGCTCGGGACCACAGTGGCCAGGCCCGCATCGGTGAGCGCGCGCACGAGCCGGGTCAGGTGCCCGGAGTCGAGGTCCAGCCGCGCGCGCAGCGACCGCAGCTCGCTGCCCGACTGGCCGATCTCCCAGAGCAGGCGGGCCTCGGTCGGCGTGAGTCCCCGCCCGAGGAAGCGGTCGGAGAGCACCCCGATGTGCTCGGTGACGGTGCGGTTGAAGCGGCGTACGTCGCCCAGCATCGAGGACATTCTCTGACCGTAGTCAGAGAATGTCCGCCGGTCAACGGAGCCGAGGCAGGCAGGTCCAGCGCTTCGCGGTACGCCAGCGACGATCGGGGTACTGGATCATCCATCGACCGTCCTACAGAGGCGCACCGGAGGACTGAGAACATGGCCAGATCCCGTGTGGACTACCAGGATGTGGATGAGGACTACCTCGCGAACCGCTCCCTGAAGAAGGGCGCCGCCGGCTGGATCCTGCTCGCCGGCCTGGGGGTCAGCTACGTCATCTCCGGTGACTTCGCAGGCTGGAACTTCGGTCTGGACGAGGGCGGCTGGGGCGGTCTGATGATCGCCACCATCTTGATGGGGCTGATGTACAGCTGCATGGTGTTCGGCCTGGCCGAGATGTCCTCGGCCCTCCCGGTCGCCGGAGCCGGCTACGGCTTCGCGCGACGTGCGCTCGGTCCCATCGGCGGCTTCGCCACCGGCATGGCCGTTCTCATCGAGTACGCCGTCGCCCCCGCTGCCATCGCGACGTTCATCGGCGGGTACGTCGAGGCTCTCGGACTCTTCGGGCTCACCAACGGCTGGCTGGTCTACCTGATCGCGTACGTGATCTTCGTGGGGGTCCATCTGTACGGCGTCGGCGAGGCGCTCAAGCTGATGTTCGGCATCACGGCCATTGCTGTCGTCGCGTTGGTCGCCGCCGTCATCGGTCTCGCACCCAAGTTCTCGACGAGCAACCTCTTCGACATCGCGCCGGACGGGTCGACACTGTCGAGCGACTTCCTTCCCCTCGGCATCAGCGGGGTCGTGGCCGCGCTGGTCTACGGGATCTGGTTCTTCCTGGCAGTCGAGGGTGTGCCCCTCGCGGCTGAGGAGACGGGGGACCCCAAGAAGGACATGCCGCGCGGGATCATCACGGCGATGTCGATCCTGCTGGTGTTCGCGGCACTGATGCTGATCGTCGTTCCCGGGGCGGCCGGCTCGGAGACGGTGCGCACCTCGGACAACCCACTGCCCGAGGCGATCCGCGCGGTCTACGGCAGCAACTCACTGCTTGCGGACGTCGTGAACTACGCCGGCCTGGCCGGGCTCATCGCCAGCTTCTTCTCGATCATCTTCGCCTACTCCCGCCAGCTCTTCGCCCTCTCCCGAGCCGGCTACCTGCCCAAGGTGCTGTCGCTGACCACCGGGCGGAACACCCCGTGGGTGGCGCTGATCGTGCCCGGCACCATCGGTTTCCTGCTGGCCGCGATCACCAAGGACGGCGCCCTGCTGATCAACATCGCCGTCTTCGGCGCGACGACGTCATACGTGCTGCTGAACCTCAGCCACATCATGCTCCGACGTCGCGAGCCCGACCTCGAGCGCGCCTACCGGACTCCTGGCGGCGTCGTCACCACCGGAGTGGGCCTGGTGCTCAGCCTGGTCGCCGTCGTGGCAACGTTCTTCGTCGACATCAAGGCGGCCGGCATCACCGCCGGTGTCTTCGCGGCGGCCCTGGCGTACTTCTGGTTCTACAGCCGGCACCACCTGGTCGCGAGCGCGCCTGAGGAAGAGTTCGCGCAGATCACCGAGGCGGAGTCGGAGCTGCAGTAGACGCGGTCACCCGTCCTCGAGTCGACGTGCCAGACCCGAGGCGCGCTGCACCTTGCGGGCCACCGCTGCGCGGACGGACTCCTCGGTGCCGATGACCCGCACCTTGTCCTGGGCGCGCGTCACGGCTGTGTAGAAGAGCTCGTGCGTCAACAGTCGGGATTCGTCCGGCGGCATGATGACGCTGACCTCGTGGGCCTGCGATCCCTGCGACTTGTGCACGGTCATGGCGTGCACGGTCTCCACGCCCGCGAGCCGGGTGGTGGCGAAGTCCTTGAGTCCGTCGGCTCCGGGTACGACGACGCGCAACCGGCCGTCGCCCGCCCGGATGGTGACCCCGATGTCGCCGTTGTAGAGCCCCTGGCCGTAGTCGTTGGCGGTGACCAGGACTGGTCGCCCGGCGTACCACTCCTCGTAGTGGGTGACACCGGTCCGTTCGGCCACCAGTCGCTCGACCTGACGGTTCCAGCCGGCGACGCCGTAAGGCCCTTCGCGGTGGGCACACAGCAGCCGGTGCTGGTCGAGCGCCTCGACCGCAGCCTGTGCGTCACCAGCTTCGGCAGCGAGGCGTACGGCGAGCGCTGCCCGGGTGGTGACTGTCCGGAACTCGGCCATCGCCTGTTCGTCGTCGGGGTCCACCAGCTCGACGTCGTCGCCCTCACCCCGGAGCACCTCGATCACCCGATCGGGGAGGTTGTCGCGCAGCGCCTGGGCCAGGTCGGCGATCCCGCCGCCGAAGCGGTGGGACGTGCGGAGGGGCTCCACCGGCGACTCTGCCCGTCGGCCGAAGCCGTCTACCAGGTCGGCCAGCACCGCGCCCGCCTCGACCGAGGCCAGCTGACCGGGGTCACCGACCAGGACCAGCCGGGTGTCGGGACGGACCGCCTCGAGCAGCCGGGCCATCATCGTGAGCGAGACCATCGAGGTCTCGTCGACCACGATCACGTCATGGGGTAGCCGGTTGTCGCGGTTGTGCCGGAACCGGATGCTGCTGTCGGGGCGCCAGCCGAGCAGCCGGTGCAGCGTGGAGGACTGCAGGTCGCCCAGCCGGTCGCGGTCGGCCTGAGGCAGCTTCAGGGTCTCGGCCTCGACCGACTGCTGCAGCCTGGCCGATGCCTTCCCGGTGGGGGCACTCAGCGCGATCCGGAGACTTCGCCCGGCGCCGGCGCGCCCGTGCTCGGCCTGTTCGGCCAGCAGCGCGAGGAGGCCGGCGACGGTCGTGGTCTTGCCGGTGCCGGGTCCGCCCGTCAGGACGGTGGTCCACCGCCGGGCAGCCTCACGAACAGCGTCGCGCTGCTCGTCGTACCCCTCCTCGGGGAAGACCCGCAGCACGCCTGCCTCGAGGACCGCGCTGTCGACCTCGGGCGCTTCGCGCTCGAGGCGGGCGATGATGTCGTGGCAGACCTGCACCTCCTCGCGCCAGTAGCGATCGAGGTAGAGCAAGGCGTTGTCGAACCGGAGGACCTCCTGCGCCACCAGCGGGCTCGCGGCGACCGCCGCCTGCCACGGCTCGGGATCCGGCCACGGCAGCACCTGTGCCGCGGGCTCGTCCTCGACGGGCAGATCGGCGACGGTGGTGAGGTCGAGGCACGTGGATCCTTGGCGTACGGCGCGGACCGCGAGCGCGGTGGCGAGCAGCACCTGCTCGTCGGTCTCAGCCGTCATCGAGCCGAGTCGGGTCGCGACGTGGACGTCCGCCGCGGTGAGCACCTCGGCCTGGTTGAAGATCGCGAGCAGCCCCTGGGCGCGGCGGGCGAGCCGGCGGTCGTGTCGGTCGTCGATCACGCCAGTGCCACCTCCCCCGCGAGCACGTCGGAGAGCTCGAGCACCATCGCGGCCGGAGGGTGCCAGGCGAACACGCCGCACGGCTTGCCGTCGACCTCCGGCGTCTCCGGTCCGCACATGCCGCGGACGTAGAGGTAGAGGATGCCGCCCAGGTGACGCTGCGGGTCGTAGTCGGACAGACGCCAGCGGAGGTAGCGGTGCAGTACGACGGAGTAGAGCAGCGCCTGCAGCGGGTAGTGCGAGTGCAGCATCGCCTCGGTCATCAGCTCGGTTGTGTAGTCGAGCGCCGACAGCGGGCGCTCGGGGTCGCCGAGCTTGTTGGTCTTGTAGTCCACGACGACGTAGCGGTGGCCGTCACTGCCCTCCTCGGGGACCCGTAGGACGACGTCGATCGATCCGCTGAGGTAACCGCGCAGGAGCTGGTCACCCAGCGACGGGGACTCCAGCCGATCGGCGTAGCTCCGCATCGGGTCCTCGGCAGGGAGGTGTCGCCGGAGCACGTCGGCGATCAGACCCAGGCGCACCTCAGGGAGCGCCCTGTCGGGACGGTCGCCTCCGACGAGGGGGAACTCGAAGTCCAGCTCACGCAGCCGGTCAGGCAACCCGATGTCGACGAGCCGGAGACCGCCGGCCAACGGTCCCAGCGACGTGTGCTGCATGGGCAGGAGCGCGTCGGCGAGCTCGTCGCTGCCAGTCTCGACCGACCACCAGCGCCGCTGCTCCGCGACGTGACGGCGCAGCTCGGCCTGCAGGTCGGGCGCCTTCGGATCGGCGTGCTCGAGCACGCCGTGGACCAGTGAGCCGAAGGTCGCGCCGGCCGGCAGGTCGGCCATCGGGGACGGGACGTCGTTGACTTCGGTGCTTGAGGAGCCCGCGCCAGCACCTTCGGTGGTTGAGGAGGGAGCGCCAGCGACCGTTGGTTCCTGAGGAGGTTGCGCAGCAACCGTCTCGAAGGGCTCGAAACCACTTTCCTCACCCTCCTCGTCCACGGTGCCCGGCACCTCGGGCTCCACGTCGACGGCGGTGGTGGCGACCTTCTCCTCGGCCCGGATCAGGCCGGAGTAGGACGTCCGGCGCCAGTCGGTGTCGATGGTGCGGGTGAACCGGCGTACGGCGACCCGGTCAGCGCTGCGGTCGACCGGCAGGTCCGGTCCGCGCTCGTGCACGGACAGCTCGTGGGCCAGCGCTCCCACCTCGGCCCACGCCGCGAGTGCAGCGGTCGCCTCGAAGTCGGTCGGAACGGGGACCCGATCCGGCACCGCCGCCTCCCCGGCGGTCCGCCCGAAGAGGAGCCGGCTGAGCCCGGAGTGTGCGGCGTTCTGGCTCGGTCCCCACCAGGTGACCACCTGCGACTGAGCCCGCGTGAGTGCGACGTACGTCAGGCGCAGCTCCTCGCCCGCGCTCTCTGCGCGCGCCCGGCGGAGAGCATCGGGCGAGCCGGCCAGGTCGAGCAGGCGAGCACCCGCATCGTCGTGGAAGAGCAGCTCGGCGGGCTCGGGGACGTAGCAGTCGAAGAAGTGGGGCAGGTAGACGACGGGGTACTGCAGCCCCTTGCTTCCGTGGATGGTGAGGATCTGCACCGCTGCCGCGTCGGTGTCGAGCCGACGGGTGCGCTCGTTGGATGCGAGGGCGTCGCGCCTCTCGGCGCGGAACCACTCGAGCAGCGCCGGGAGACCGAGCCGGTTGCGGCGCGCGGTCTCGTGCAACATCTCGCCGAGGTGCTCCAGGTCGGTCAGCAGCCGTTCGCCGTCGGGCTGCGCGAGCACCCGACCCGCCAGACCGGCAGCACGCGCGGCTTCGTGAACCGCCGCGACACCGCGCGTGCGGAACAGGTCGAGCCAGCCACGCACGCGTTCGGCGACCTCGTCGGCAAGCTCGTCTCCGCCGGAGTCGAGCACCTGCGGTGTGTGGCCGACGAACGAGGTCAACGCAACCGCGCGCACGCGGTTGGTGCGCTGCTGTTCCAGCGCCTCGAGCAACGTCAGCCACTCGTCGGCCGCCCTGCTGAGCATCACGTTGCTGCCGCCCGAGACGACCGAGGGGATGTGGTGAGCGGCGAGTGCCGCACGGATCGCGTCGACCCGTTTCACGCTCGAGATAAGGACGGCCACGTCGCCGGCCTCGATCGGCCGGCCCTCGAACGTCGCGCCGGAGCCGAGCAGCCGGGCTACGTCCGCCGCGAGATCGACCGCGATGTGCTCACGCAGTGCATCGATGCGGACCGTGCCGTCGCGGCCGGTCGCGAAGTCCGCGGCGCGGAGCTGCCGCACCCGAAGCGGAGCAGGCGCGGGAGCACCCACCACGCGGCTGTCCGGGTGATGCGCCTCGACGTCGAGGACGGTGATCCGGGGATCGCCAAGCTCGGCGCCACGGCTGAGCTTCTGGAGGGCATCGACGAGCGGGGCGTCGCTGCGCCAGTTGGTGGCCAGGGTCCTGCGCGTCGCGGCCGTGGCGGCCGCTCGTAGATAGGCCACGACGTCGCCGCCGCGGAACGCGTAGATCGCCTGCTTGGGGTCTCCGATCAGGATCAGCGTCGCGTGCCCGGTGAAGGCTCGGTCGAGGACGTCCCACTGCACCGGGTCGGTGTCCTGGAACTCGTCGACCAGGACCACCTTCCAGCGCTGGCGCATCCGCTCGCGGGCGGGTGCGTCGTCGTCCACGAGTGCGTCCGCGAGCCGGCTCAGCAGGTCGTCGTACGACAGGACGCCGCGCCGGTGCTTGCGCCGCTCCACCTCGACACGGACTGCCTTGGCGAAGGCGACCTTTGCGGCGGCTGTGCTCCCGTCCTCGGCTTCGGTGGGAGCCAGCTCGGCCTGCGGGTCACCGACTGCTGCCCGGGCAAGTTGCAGGGCGACGGAACGCCCGAACGGTGGTGGTTCGGGCTCGGAACCGAAGCGCTGGAGGAAGAGGTCGTCGGTCACCTCGACGACCAGGTCGTCGAGGTTGTCCACGAGCTCGGCGTGGGAGTCGGTGTCGCCGGCCACACCCAGGGAGCGCAGCACCAGCTGACAGAACTGGTGGGTGGTCGCGATCGTGGCGCCGTCGAAACCGGCAAGGGCGTCGGTGATCCGCTTGTGGCGCAGCTCGACGTCGGTGCTCACCAGATGGGTCAGGAGTACGTCGTCGTGCGTGACCGTCGAGGGGTCGGACAGCGCGCGCTCCGCCGCCACCAGCTGCTCACGCACCCGCTGGCGCAGCTCCTGGCTGGCGGCACGGCCGAAGGTGATCACCAGCATCTCGTCGAGGGTGGCGATCCCCTCGGCGACATAGCGCGCGACCAGGGCACCGACCGTGAACGTCTTGCCGGTGCCCGCGCTGGCCTCCAGCACGGTGGTGGAACGGGCTGGCGGCAAGGGGCCGAGGATGTCGAAGGGGGCCGGGTCGTCGGCTCGGGTTCGGCTCATCGCTTCGCCCGTTCGAGCATGGGGCGCCACAGCCGCATGGCCAGGGCGCCGAGCCGGGTGGTTTCGCCGGCCTGCTCCTCGCCGGGGCGCGGGTCACCGAGCAGCACTTCCAGCGGAGCACCGGCACCCCAGACCGCGACGTGGGCGGCGTCGTCGTTCTCGCCGGGAAACTTGTTGGAGAGCCACTTGAACTCCGCGTCCTTGCGCACAGCCATGTCGTTGCCCGGCCGTCGTCGAGCTGCCCACGCGTTGCCGGTCTTCAACGGGAGTGGGAGCGGCTCGCACTGGCCCGCGTCGTACATCGCCACGAGGTCACGCAGCAGCTCGGTTGCCCCGTCGACACTGGCGAAAGCCACCCGTGCGACCGCCTCGTCGGGAGCGCCGTAGCGTCCCTTCTCGCCCTTGCCGATCGCCCCGGCCGACCAGTGCCGGCCGGGATGGGTGGCACACAGGGCGAGCAGCGGGATCCAGGCCTCGAGCCATTGGCGGGGGCCGAGCCGGGAGTAGGTCGCGATCACGACGCGTTCGCCGTACAACCCGGTGACCGTGCCGCGGAGGCGGCGTTCTCCCCCCAGATCGACATCGACGTCGACGGCGCGTGGCTCCTGTCCCTGGGTGACCGACTCGACCATCTCGGCCACCGGGGAGGCTGCCTTGGTGAGCCGCTGGCCCAGGCGCCAGCCGAGCCGTCCTGGCGGGAGCACTCCGCGCCGCCACTCGGTCTCGAGCGCCCGCTCGGGAGTGCGGCCCCTGAGCTGGTCGCGCAGCAGCCGGTCGCCGACCGACCACTCCTGGAGGTTGTCGAGCTCGACCGGGAGCCCGTCGGCGACCTCGTCGCCCTCGTCGAGGAGGGAGACGCCGAGCCGGTCGCGCAGGAACGCCCGGACCGGGTGTCGGAAGAACGCGACGAGAGAGCCCAGCTCGACGTCCTCCGGTTCCCGTGGAGGCAGGGGCGACGCCGCCAGCGAGGGCACCGGGACGCGCTGGCTCGCGGCCGCTCGCGCTCCGGCCAGGGCTGCCCGGTCGAAGGAGAACGGGACCGGCGGCTGCAGGTTGCTCGGGTCGAAGGCCTGGAGCGGGTGCCGGACGAGCGCGCGGTCGCGGCCGCCCTCGACGGTGTCGTCGAGCGCGTCGAGCAGCTCGCCGAGTGGTACGGCGGGAGGCCGGAGCTGACCGGTGGTCTCGTTGGCGCCGCTGTAGGTGACCACCAGGTGCTCGCGGGCAGCCATGATCGCGTCGAGCATCAGCTGGCGGTCCTCGCTGCGCAGGTCGCGCTCGCCGGTGAGGGGAGTCCCCGCGAGCACGTCGTCGCCGTCGATCGCGGGGGCACGTGGGAAGACGCCGTCGTCGAGGCCCAGCAGACAGACCACGCGGTGGGGCACCGAACGCATCGGCACCATCGTGCAGACGGTGAGAGTGCCGGTGCGGAAGTTGGCTCGGGTGGGTTGACCGGCAAGGCGCTCGGACATCAGCGCACGCACGTCTGCCAACCGCAGCTCGAGCTCGGCGCCCTGGCCCGCCGCGTCGTCGGCCAACCCCGTGAGCTCACGCTGCACCTGCCCGGTCTGCCACTCGTCGCCGCGAGCGACCGCCGTCAGCGAGTCGATGCCCTCACGCAGGGCGTCCAGCCAGTGACCGACCGGATGGCTGCCGGTGAGCAGGTCGGTGACGTGTTGCAGCCGGTCCATCAGCTCCGCGAGCCGGCCGGCGAGCTCGATGCTGGTCGACCCGACGTCGTCGAGCGGGAGCGTCGTCCCGATCCAGCGTTCGGCGTCGTCGGACATCGCGACACCCGCGAGCACCCGGTCGAGACCGAAACGCCAGGTGTTCTGGACGTAGCCCTCCAGTCCGTACGGCGCACGATGCTGCTCGTCGTAGGACCAGCGCACACCAGCCTGCTCAACCCAGCGGGTGATCGTCTCGAGGTCGTTCTCGGCGAGCCCGAAGCGCCGGCGCACCGGCTCCGCACCGATCAGGTCGAGCACGGCACTCGCCTCCGCGCGGCCCCCGGCGAGGTCGAGCAGCTTGCCCACGACCCCGAGCAGCGGGTTGGTCTGGGTGAGCGCACGGTCGGCCAGGCGCACCTGCAGCAGCTGGCCGGGGTGGCCGCCCGCGACGGCCTCACCCATGCCGAACGCCGCCTCGATCAGCGGCGCGTAGGCCTCGATGTCGGGGCACATCACCAGGATGTCGCGTGGTTCGAGAGGCGGCTGGCCGGCAGGCGGGTCGTCGGCGAGGAGACCCAGCAGCACCTCGCGCAGCACCTCCACCTGACGAGCCGGGCCGTGGCACGCATGCACCTGGACGCTGTGGTCGTCCGGAGAGACGGTGCGGCCGGATCGGTCAGGTAGGGCGTTGGCCGCGATGTCGGATTGCAGCCACGCCAACAAGCTGGTCGAAGCCCCGGGCGCGCAACCACCGTTGGTTGAGCCTGTCGAAACCCCCGACGCGGCGGCCAGAGTCCGCTGCAGCTCCCGCAGGTCACGACCGAGCGAGGCCAGCAGCGGATGGCCCACGTGCAGATGAGAGTCGTCGGCCTTGCGCGGCACCGCCCCGGCCAGGTCGGCGAGTGAGTCCCACAGCGCATCGGAAGGGTGAGGCAGCCACAGGTGGACGTCACGGTGCTCACCGAGCGCGGCCAGGAGCTCTACCTCCGTGAGGGCGATCCGGGTGTGCCCGAAGAGCGAGAGCCTCGCCGGTAGCTCCGGCGTCCCGGCACCACTGCGCAGCGCCTCGACCACGCGGGCGTGCCGCTGTGCGGGCGTCGGCTCCGCGACCTCGACGACCAGTCGGCGCCAGAGCTCGGGCTGCCAGCTGAGGTCGGGAGGGAGCTCGCGGCCGGCGCCGTCGGTGTCGTCGTGCTGCTCCCAGCCCGCGAGCAGGGTCGGCCTCTGTGCGGCGTACGCAGCGAACAACCGAGCAAGTCGGCGGGCGACGGCATAGCGACGCCCGCGCCGCAGCTCGTGCTCCTCGCCTTCCTTTCCATGGCCGAGGTGGGTGCTCAGGGTGCGCGACCAGGCTTCGCCGGCGCTGGCGTCCACCACCGTCAGCAACGGCCAGACCAGGGCGTCCGGGGCCCACGGGTCGTTCTCCCGGGTGCCTGCCCTCCCAATGACCAGTTCTGCGACCAGGCTGGCGGGCGAGCGGAACTGGACGCCGGCGCAGACCCCGTCCTCGCGCCCCTCCGCGTGACCGAGCCGGTGGGAGAGCCGCTGGCTCAACCAGCGCTCCACTCCCCGGGCCGGGACGAGCACGAGCTCCTGCGCGAACGGATCGGCGAGCGGTTCACCGAGCAACGCCGCCAGACCGGGGACCAGCAGGTCCGCACGTGGGGCACGGTGCACGATCAAGCTCACCGCACGTGCCTCCCCGCGCCTTTCCTCCAGGTCCCGGTCAACCTAACGCAGAGGTCCGACACCGGGTCGGCTCACCCGGCAGGGGCGGAGACCCTGTCCGGGGAAGTGTCCGGCGTGGGGTCCGGGTGTGTTGGATCGCCCTCGCGCAGGCCGTACCGCTCCCACCAGCGACGCATCCCCGTCGGTGCCCACCAGTTCCAGTTGCCCAGGAGCTGCATGGTGGCGGGGACGAGCAGCATCCGGACGATGGTCGCGTCGACCAGCAGGGCCACGAGCATGCCGATGCCGATCATCTTCATGAACACGATGCCGCTGGTCGAGAAGGCCCCGATCACGACCGCGAGCAGGAGGGCGGCGCTGGTGATGATGCGGCCGGTGCGTTGCACCCCTGTCGCGACGGACAGCGTGTTGTCGTGGGTCAGGTCCCACTGCTCGCGGATGCGGGAGAGCAGGAAGACCTCGTAGTCCATGGACAGCCCCACCAGGATCGCCAGCATGAAGATCGGCTGGGTCGCATCCAGGAACCCGGTCGAGGTGAAGCCGAGGGGTCCCTCGAGGTGACCGTTGGCGAAGATCCAGGTGATCACCCCGAACGACGCGGCGATCGACAGCAGGTTCATCAGGAACGCCTTCACCGGCAGCACCAGCGAGCCGAACGCCAGGAAGAGCAGCACCAGCATCACCCCCGCGATGATCAGGGCCATCCACGGCAGGTGGCTCTCCAACGACCCGAGCAGGTCGACGGTGTCCGCGGTGAGCCCACCGACCAGGACGTTCGCACCGCCGGGTCCAGGGATCGCGCGGATCGCCTTGACCGCGGTCTGCGACGACTGGTCCTGGCTGTTGCCGGACCACGCCGCACGCAGCAGGGTGACGCCGTCCTGCTGGGCGACGGGGCGTACGTCGACCACTCCGTCGACGTCCCTCACCTTGGCGGTGTACTCCGCGACGTCGGCCTGGTCCGTCGTCTCGAGCAGCAGGTTCGCGGTCGACCGCTCCTCGCCGAAGTCCTCGTTCAGGGAGACCGCAGCCACGTGGGCCGGGCTGTCGGGAGGCAGCACCCGGTAGTCGACCGAGCCCCACTTCACCCCGAGGAACGGCGCGGCAATGGCCAGCAGTGCGCCCACGACCACCACCATCACCAGGACCGGTCGGCGCATCACGGCGTGGGCGATGCGTGCCCAGGCGCCGTGGTCGGTGTCCACCGAGACCGGGCGGTGCCGGCGCCACGGCAGCCGGCCCGCGTCGATCCGGCGACCGAGAAGAAACAGGATCGCGGGCAACACGGTGAGTGCGGCGACGACGGCGACCAGGACGGCTGCCATCCCGCCGTACCCGAGGGAACGCAGGAAGTTCTGCGGGAAGATCAGCAGCGAGGACATCGCCGCGGCGACGGTCAGCCCGGAGAACAGCACAGTGCGGCCCGCGGTCGCCATCGTGACCCTGATCGCCTTGGCCGCCGCCTGTGGGTCGTCCTCGGGCAGGCGTGCCAGCTCCTCACGGAAGCGGCTGATCACGAACAGGGCGTAGTCGATCGCGAGACCCGTGCCGAGCAACGTGATCACGTTGATGGAGAACACCGACACCTCGGTGACGCCGGTGATCAGGCGTACGACGGCCAGCGCACCCAGCACCGAGATGGCGCCGACGACGGCCGGCATCAGTGCCGCGACCACAGAGCCGAAGATCAGCAGGGACAGGATCACCACGAGCGGGAGGGACAGCGTCTCGGCCCGCGCGAGGTCCTCGCTGACGGTCTCGTTGACACCCTTGTAGACCGCCCAGGGACCCGCGATCTGGGTCTCGAGGTCGTCGGACTCCAGGGCCGGAACAACGAGGTCGTTCTTCTCGGCCAGCTCGGCCTGGCCCTCACCGGCCAGCGAGATCGTCACCGTGGTGGCGTGCTTGTCGGTGCTCACCATCGACGGGTCGTTGGTGTCCCAGAAGGTGGCCACCGAGGTGGTGGCCCCGGCCGGGATCCCGGCGAGGGTCTCCTCGACCTCCGCCTTGAACGCGGGGTCCGTGACGGACAGGTCCTTGCTGCGGTAGATCGCGACGACGTCCACCGACTTGTTGCCGAACACGTCCTGCTCGTGGGCGAGTTCCTTGGACGCCTCGGTGTTCGGGTCGTCGAAGCCGCCCTGGCCGAGCTTGTCGAAAACGCCGATGCCGAAGACTCCGGCGAAGATCGTCGCGAGCACGCCGAGAGCGAGGACCAGGCTGGCCCGGCGGATCAGGACTTCGGACCATCTGAGGAACATGGTGACTCCTGCACAGGGTGTCGTGAACAGTGTTAACAGTTAACGGTGTAAACTGCCAACCTGTCAACCCCGTTCCTCCCTCGGAAGGTGCATCACCCAGTGACGACCACCCGCGAACAGAACCGCGTCGACACCTTGCGCCGCATCGTGGAGGCCTCGCGTCGGCTGGTGACCGGGACCGGGGAGATGACGCTGCGGTCCGTCGCGAACGAGGTGGGGATGACCCCGCCCGCCCTCTACCGCTACGTCGACAGCCACGAGGAGCTGGTCAAGATCGTGGCGATGGACATCGACGCGAGCGCCGCGACCGAGATCGCGGAGGCGCGCGACGCCCAGCCGGAAGACGACCCCGCGGCGAGGATGGTCGCCTCCGCCGTGGCGTTCCGGCAGTGGGCCCTGAACAACCGCGAGGAGTTCTCGCTGGTGTTCACCAACCTCGACGTGAGCTGCATCGAGGAGCTCCAGGCCGAGTCGAAGACAGGGCTGCTGTTCTCCGCGCTGTTGTTCCAGGTGTGGGAGCGCTACCAGTTCCCGGTGCCACGGCTCGACGAGCTCGACCCCGAGCTGGTGGAGATCCTCCGCGACCCGATGGTGCCGGCCGACCTGACCGCCGTACCCGACGAGCTGCGCCCGCTGATCTGGTTGCTCGAGCGCGCGTGGGCCGGCCTCTACGGCACCGTCACGCTGGAGGTCTTCGGGCACATCGACCCGCGGATCGTGGAGAAGGCGCTGCTGTTCCGGGCGATGATCGAGGACCAGGCACGGCCGCTCGGACTCAGCGCGGAGGTGCCTCGGCTCCAGGAGCTGATGGCCTCGCTGCTCGCCTGATCCGGCGTTGAGCGGGCGCAGGTTTCACCGGTCAGCAGGGGAAACACGTACTTGTTGAGGGAAAGAACACCCACCAAGTACATGGTTCCCCGGTCAGCCGGGGAAACCGGCACCCCTCGACCTTCCGCGCAGGTCAGCCCTGCCGGGCCTGCCAGAGGCCCATCAGGTTGCCCTCGACGTCCTTGAAGTACGCAGCCCAGCCCATCTCACCGACGTCCTGGCGACCGAGCACCGTCATGCCGCCGAGGTCCTCGATCTTCTTCAGCGCCTCGTCGATGTCCTCGACGTCGACGGTGATCACCGGCCGGTCGGCCGGACTCTCTCGCTTGAGCATCCCGCCGCCGATGTAGCCCGTGTCGGTGGGGAACCCGTCCTCGGCTGTCGGCCCGGTCTGCACGATCGTGTAGTGCAGGTCGGGGATCTCGGTGATCGTCCACCCGAACGCATCGGCGTAGAACTTGCGGGCCCGGTCACCGTCGTCGAAGGGGATCTCGAAGTGCACGACTTTTCCGCTCATGCGGCCGAGCCTAGACCGGCGCCACGACATTGCCGAGGGGTGAGGGGGACCGGTCCCACCTAGACGATCGTGGCAGCGGCAGCGCGTCCCGCCGTACGGCCGGAGAAGATGCAGCCACCGAGGAAGGTGCCTTCGAGCGCGTTGTAGCCGTGTACGCCGCCACCGCCGAACCCGGCGACCTCGCCTGCCGCGTAGAGGCCGGGCAACGGCTCCCCGGAGGGCTGCAGGACGCGGGCGTCGAGGTCGGTGTGCAGGCCGCCGAGCGTCTTCCGCGACAGGATGTTCAGCCGTACGGCGATCAGCGGGCCGTTCGCCGGGTCGAGGAACTTGTGCGGCGAGGCGACCCGGATCAGCTTGTCGCCCCGGTAATTGCGATGCCCGCGGATGAAGGTGATCTGCGTGTCCTTGGAGTAGGGGTTGTCCAGCTGCCGGTCGCGCTCGGTGATGGTGCGCCGCAGCGACTCCTCGGTGATCAGCGAGGACCCGGCGACCCGGTTCATCCCGGCCACCAGGTCGGTGAGGTCGTCGGCCACGACGAAGTCCTCGCCGTGCTCCTTGAACGCCTCGACGGGACCGGGAGCGCCGGGCCGGACTCGCTTGAGCAGCAGCTTGACGTCCTTGCCGGTCAGGTCGGGGTTCTGCTCCGAGCCCGAGAGCGCGAACTCCTTCTCGATCACCTTCTGGGTCAGCACGAACCACGAGTAGTCGTAGCCGGTGCGCATGATCGCGCCGAGTGTGCCGAGCGAGTCGAAGCCGGGGAGGTACGGCGCCGGGAACCGCTCGCCCGTTGCGGAGAGCCACAGCGACGACGGACCGGGGAGGATGCGGATGCCGTGGTTCTCCCAGATCGGGTCCCAGTTGCGCAGGCCCTCGGTGTAGTGCCACATCCGGTCCGGGTTGATCACCTCGCCGCCGGAGGACTGGGTGATCTGGAGCATCCGGCCGTCCACGTGCGCCGGGACACCGGACACCATGAACTTGGGCGGGTTGCCGAGCCGGTCGACGGGCCAGTTCTGGCGCACCAGGTCGAGGTTCGCGCCGATGCCGCCGGAGGTCACGATGACCGCCTGCGCGGCGTACTCGAAGTCGCCGATCTCGTCGCGGTTGGAGGGTCGACCGCGATCCATGTCGTCGGACGCCAGCAGGGCACCGCGTACGCCGGTCACGGTGCCGTCCTCCTTGACCAGGTGGTCGACCCGGTGGCGGAACCGGAAGGTCACCAGGCCCTTCGCGACCGCCTCACGCACTCGGCGCTCGAACGGCGCGACGACGCCGGGACCGGTTCCCCAGGTGAGGTGGAAGCGGGGCACCGAGTTGCCGTGCCCGCCCGCACGACCGTCACCGCGTTCGGCCCACCCGACGACCGGAAAGACCCGGAGACCCTGGTCGTGCAGCCACTGCCGCTTCTCCCCGGCGGCGAAGGCGACGTACGCCTCCGCCCATCGGCGCGGCCAGTAGTCACTCTCCCGGTCGAACTGTGCGCTGCCCATCCAGTCCTGGAGCGCAAGCTCGTAGGAGTCCTTGACGCCCATCCGTCGCTGCTCGGGTGTGTCGACCAGGAAGAGGCCGCCGAGAGACCAGAACGCCTGACCACCGAGGCTCTGCTCCGGCTCCTGGTCCAGCAGCAGCACTCGTTTCCCAGCGTCGGCGAGCTCCGCTGTGGCGGCCAGCCCGGCGAGACCGGCTCCGACCACGATGACGTCAGCGTCCATGTCCGCGATCCTGACATGAGGGGTGGCAAGGTGGTCGGGTGACCTCAGCACCTCTCGACAACCCCGCATTGCGCGACCCCGCTCACCAGGTCTCGGCCAAGGCGCCGATGCTGTGGGCGGTGGGTGCCGGGGTGCGCTGCGCCATCGTCCTGATCGCACTCGTGGTCGTGCAGATCATGGACTGGTGGGACGTGCCGTGGTGGCTGTGGCCGCTGCTGGTCGTGGCCTCGATCGCGTACGTCGTGGCGATGCCGCGCGTGCGCTACCGGATCCACCGCTGGGAGAGCACCGACACGGCGGTGTACACGCAGACCGGCTGGCTCAGCCGCGAGCGCCGGATCGCCCCGATGTCGCGGGTGCAGACCGTCGACTTCGAGCAGGGGCCGATCGACCGGCTGCTCGGCCTCGCCAGCGTCACGGTCACCACTGCGTCCGCAGCCGGGCCGCTGACGATCAGCGCGATCGACAAGCCGGTGGCCGATCGGCTGGTCGACGACCTGACCCGTCGTACCGAGGCCGAGGCCGGGGACGCCACGTGACCGAGTTCCCCCACCCGCCGGAGTCCACGCAGCCGCCGTGGCCGCCCGAGGCGCAACACGACGTGCCGGACGTTCCCTGGCGCAGGCTCGACCCACGGATGCTGCTCGTGCACCCGGTGCTGGAGATCATGAAGTTCCTCCCGGTGCTGATCGGCATCTTCGTGCTCGGCAGCGGCAGCGACAACAACTGGTGGCAGCTGTTCGGTGTAGCGATCCCCATCGGGCTCGGTGTGATGCGGTTCCTGACCACGCAGTTCCGGATCACCCCCTCCCAGATCGAGCTCCAGCGGGGACTGATCGGCCGCAAGGTGCTGACCGCGCGCCTCGACCGGGTGCGCGCCGTCGAGCTCACCTCCACACCGATCCACCGGATCCTGGGCCTGGCAAAGGTCGAGGTCGGCACCGCCAGCGCGGCGAAGCAGGACGACGACAAGTTCGCGCTCGACTCGCTCCCGCTCGCAGAGGCCCGAAACCTGCGGATCGCGCTGCTGCACCGGGCCGACACCCCCTCGCCGTCCGGGACGTCATACGAAGTGGCTGCCGGAGCGACCACTTCGTATGACGTCCCCGAGCCTGCGAGCGTCGAGGACGTCGTACTGCTGCGCTTCGACCCCGGGTGGGTCCGCTACGCGCCACTGACGTCGTCGGGCACCGTGATCGCCGCCGGTGTCCTCGCGATCCTCGGCCAGTTCAGCGAGCAGATCGGGACCCGCTGGTTCGACGAGGACGAGGTTCGCAGCACCGCCGAGCACATCTCGCTCGGAGCGGTGATCCCGCTGGCCATCGTGGGCTTCCTGGTGCTGGGCGCGGTGTTCTCGGTGCTGGGCTACTACGTCGCCAACTGGGGCTTCTCGCTGGCACGCGACTCGCGCGGGCGGACCTTCCACGTACGCCGCGGGCTGCTCACCAGCACCGAGACCAGCCTCGAGCGCGAGCGGGTGCGCGGGGTCTCGGTCGACGAGCCGCTGGGCCTGCGGATAGCAGGTGCCGGTCGTCTCTACGCCATCGTCACGGGGGTCTCGAAGAGCGAGTCGGGCCGAACCCAGCTGGTGCCCCCGGCTCCACGCAGGATCATCGACGAGACGGGGACGCAGGTGCTCGACCACTCCGAGCCGCTGCTGTTCCCGCTGAACCAGCACGGCCCCAGCGCCCGTCGGCGGCGGTGGACCCGCGCCCTGCTCGGCGCCATCCTGTTGCCGGTGGTGGCGATCGCCCTCGCTGCGACCACCCCCGTTCCGTGGTGGGTGGTGCTGCCGACCCTGCTCGGGATCCCGATCGGGGCCGCCCTTGCGTTCGACCGCTACCGACGACTCGGCCACGGGCTGACCGACGGCCACCTCGTCGTACGCTCCGGGTCGCTGCGCGGCCGCCGTGACGTCGTACAACGCACCGGCATCATCGGCTGGAACCTGCAGCAGTCGTGGTTCCAGCGCCGCGCCGGGCTGGTCACGTTGGTCGCCACGACCGCCGCCGGTTCGCAGGCGTACGCCGCCATCGACATCCCCGAGGACCAGGCCATCGCCCTCGCCCACGCCGCCGTGCCGGGCCTCGTGGAACCGTTCCTCGCCTGAGGCAACCTGCTACGCGGGCGGGGGACTCGGCGTCGCGGTTTCGAGGTCGCGGGCGAACGCGTTGAACGCACACCGGACCTCGAACCCCGCCCGCCGGTAGACCGACGGCGCGTCGTACTCGTTGCTGCTGTCGACGTGCAGGATGACGTCCTCGTACCCCTCCCCGACGGCCGCATCGAACGCATGCCGCAGCAACGCGGCCGCGATGCCACGCCTGCGGTACGGCTCCGCAGTGGCCAGTTCCTGCACGTACAACGCCCGTTCGGCCGCGCTGCGGCGGCTCAGGATCATCGCCGCCGCGGCGGTGCCGTCCAGCTCGGCCAGTACCCACAGGTCGGGGTCGTACCCAGCGAGCGACTCCTCCACGGTCAGCCACTCGCCGAACGTCATGGGCTCGTACCCCCACTGGCCCTCGAACGCGGCATCCAGGATCCCGTGCACAGTGGCGGCGTCCCGGGTTGTGCCGATCGTCAGCCCGGCGACCGGCGGTGGTTCAGGAGAGTCCGCGACGGAACCGATCATCTCCCAGAACGTTCGGCCGTAGGTGAACCCGGCGTCACGAAGACGGCGGCCGGCCGCCTCGTCTCCCCTGGCGACCCCGGAGTGGACCCGGGCCCTGGCCTGTTCGGTCCAGGTCTCGCTCCGAATCCAACCGAGCATCTGGGCATACCCCGATCGACAGAGCATGTCTCCGACGTCTGCCGGAACCCTCGGGTGCGTGCGGATCGAGGTGTGCCACAGCTCGGCACCGGGGTCCCGGAAGGCGGCCCACCACTGGACCAGCGCCCCGTGATCGCGGTCGCGGACGAGCAGCTGCTCAGATCGCGCACCCACAGGCAGCTCGAGCCAGGACCTGACGTCCTCGGCTGTCTCCGGGTTGAATCCGAAGGCTGCCACCAGCTCGGCGGCGACGAGGTCGAGAACCTCATCGACGTGGGCGCCGGTGGCCGGCTCGGACGTGAACGAGTCCGAGAGGCTGCCCTCGAGCGCCAAGGTGCTCATGCCTGAGTGTCCACCCTTCGCGGGCGTATTCTCCACGTGCCGAGGACAACAGGGGTGTGAGATGACGGCGAGCCGATCTGCTCGGGAGAAGAAGGCCGGCCAGGAGGCCGGCCCGCTGGCGAGGGTGCGGATCGATCTCGATGCCCGCCAGCAGTTCGTCTACAAGATCAGCTGCACCGACTGCGTCGCGAGGTGCCAGCTCAAGTGGTCGGCTTACCGCCCCGGCGGTGACAACGGCTTCATGGCCGCGATGGACCGCTGGGTCTTCCACCTGAACGAGAAGCACCCGGGTGCCGACGCGCCCTGCATGGCCTATCTCTCGGCTGCCCAGCAGCGCCTGCACGAGCGGCGCGCGCAGCAGGAAGCCGGTCCAGCTGTCGCCTCGACCAACCGCGACTCGTGAACGGGCTCCCCGTCCTCGCAGCTGAGGACCAGCGCATCCTCGGCAGCCTGATGGAGAAGCAAACGACGGTGCCGGCGTCGTACCCCCTGACCGCGAACGCGCTGCGGACCGCCTGCAACCAGTCGAACAACCGTGACCCCGTCGTCGACCTCGACCAGCAGACCGTCGAGCAGGCCGCGCGGGCGCTGAAGGACCGGGGCCTGCTGCGAATCGTGTGGGCCGCCACCGGGCGCCGGACGTTGAAGTACCACCAGATCCTCGACGAGCACCTCGGCCTCGAACGTGACGAACGCGCGCTGCTCACCGTGCTGTTGCTCCGGGGCGCGCAGTCGGCAGGTGAGCTGCGAACGCGGACCGAACGGCTGCACGGGTTCGCCGAGAAGAGCGAGGTCGAGGCGTGCCTGCGCCGGATGGCGGAGCGCGCCGAGCCACTGGTGCGCGAGCTCGAGCGGCGGCCCGGCCAGCAGGACGCCCGCTGGATCCACCTCCTCGGGCCGACCCCTCAGCCCGACGCGGCACCGGGCACTCCTGATCGGGACTCCGCGATCGCCGGAGGTGCAGAGCAACGGGACACGCACGTTCGGTCGTCGTACGACGCCGTGGCGACTGCCTATGCCGAGCACCTGGTCGACGAACTCCGAGATCTGCCGTTCGAGAGGTGGCTGCTCGACCGGGTGCTGGCTCACGCAGACGGACAACCGGTGGTCGAGGTCGGATCAGGCCCGGGACATGTCACGGCGTACCTCGCCGAGGGTGGCGTCGACGCAACGGGGATCGACCTGTCCCCTGCGATGGTGGACGAGGCCCGCCGTCGCTTCCCCGGCCGGAGCTTCGAGGTCGGGGACCTGCGACGGTTGCGCCACCCGGCCGCGAGCTCTGGGTGGGCGGCCGTGCTCGGGTGGTACTCGCTCATCCACCTGGCCGCCTCCGAGCTCCCCGACGCCGTCGCCGCCCTGGTGCGTCCGCTCGCTCCCGGCGGGTGGCTGGTCCTGGCCCTGCACGCCGGCGCAGAGGTCCGCCACTTCGACGAGTGGTTCGAGCAGGAGATCAACCTCGACTTCGTTCTGCACGAGCCCTCAGCCGTGGTCGAGATCGTCGAGTCCGCCGGACTGGTCGACATCGAGTGGTACCTGCGCGGACCCGTCACGGCCAGGGGTGAGACCACGCAGCGCGCGTACGTCCTCGGTCGCAAGCCTGTCTAGCCGTACGCCGGCGTGGGGATCACCGCCATGGTGCATCGGGAGACGCAGACGAGCTTGCCGGCGTCGTTGGTGATCCGGACTTCCCAGACCTGGGTCCGACGGCCGAGGGAGATCGGGCTCACGACGCCCGTCACCCATCCAGAGGTCACCGGCCTGATGTGGTTCGCGTTGATCTCCATGCCGACGCAGCTGGCTCGGTCAGGGTCGACGGTGAAGGTGGCCGCACAGCTGGCCAGGGTCTCCGCGAGCGCGACGGAAGCTCCTCCGTGGAGGATCCCGGCGGGCTGCCGGGTGCGGTCGTCGACCGGCATTCGTGCGACCAGGTAGTCCTCACCGAGCTCGACGAGCTCGATGCCGAGATGGCCGATCAGGCTCCTGGCCGACAGCTCGTTCACGGTCTCGAGCGAAGGCACGTCGTTCCAGATGCGCGCTGATGCTTGGGCGACACTCATGTTGTGCTCCTTGTTTGGTGAGGAGTCCGTCTCCTCGGCAGAAATCGCGGAGTGGCGGCCGCGTAGGCGGCGTACTCGGGCAGCTCCTTGGTGAGGTCTTCCTCCTCCAGGCGCACGCCGACCAGGATGTAGCCGACGCCGAGCCCCGCGAAGAGCAGGTGTCCGACCGTCATCGTGGGCGCGGCCAGGAAGGCAGCAAAGAAGCCGAGCATCATCGGGTGACGGACCAGCCGGTGCGGCAGCGGGAGGGCGAACGTCGGCGGACGATCGCCGAGTCCGCGGAAGTGACGGACGACCTGGCGGAACCCGAACATGTCGATGTGGTCGATCGCGAACGTCATGGCGAGGACCCAGACCCATCCCACCGCGAACAGCACCCACAACAGGACACGGACAGCCGGCGTCGGCACGTCCCAGACCACCGTCGGGATCGGGTGCCACAGCCAGAACAGCAGCGCCAAGGACGCCGAGGCCGCGAGCACGTAGGTCGACCGTTCGACGTGGCGGGGAACCAGCCGCGTCCATCGACGCTTGAACGCGGGACGCGCCATCACGCTGTGCTGTACGGCGAAGACAGCGAGCAGCGCCGCGTCGACGACCATCGCTGTCCCCGTCCCGGTGTGGAGGCCACCCCGGTCGACGGTGCGCGGGACCACGATGTCTGCCAGGAAGGCGACGGCGTACCCGAAGACCACCACGAAGGCGAGGTAGCAGCCGAAGCCGTAGCCGAGTGACACGACCGCGCCCACCCTGGTGGGTGTGCGAACCGCGTCTGTCGGTGCCGTTGCGACCATGCACCCAGCCTCGTTCGCACGGGCGTCTCCTGTCAGGCGTGGAACTACCCCACTTTCCGCTCGACCGGCTCGCCGTGTGGCGCCCCCGGGTCGTCTGCAGGACTCTGTGGAGGGGCTGACCGATGGGAGTGGTGGGTGCAACAACTGCTGGGCTCGACCCGGACGCCGGACGGTGTGCAGGTTGCGTACGCGACCGCGGGCGACGGAGCACCGCTGCTTTTCGTCGGCGGCTGGCTCAGCCACCTTGAGCTGAGCTGGGCGCTGCCGGCCGAGCGTCAGATGCTGGAGGCGCTCGCGCAGGGACGAAGGCTGCTGCGCTACGACCGCCCGGGCTGCGGCCTGTCCGACCGCACGTTGACCTCCGACCCGTCGCCGGACGGCGAGCTCGCGGTGGTAGCTGCGGTACTTGCAGCCGCCGGAGTGGAGCGCACCGACATCGTGGCCAGCTCTCTCGGCGTACCGCTCATGATCGAGTGGGCCGCACGTCATCCGCAGACCGTCGACCGGCTGGTGCTGTACGGCGGGTGGGCTCGGGGGGCAGACATCGGGACGGCCTCGGTCCGGGAACACATGGTGGGTCTGGTGGCCGCGCACTGGGGACTGGGGGCTGATGTGCTGACCGACATCTTCCTTCCCGAGGCCTCGGCAGGGACGCGCGCCGTCCTCAGCGCCTACCAGCGCGAGGCATCCTCACCTGCGACCGCGACCGCGCTCTTGGAGCTGTGCTACCGCATCGACGTGAGTGCCTCCCTCGGCCAGATTCGTGCGCCGACCCTCGTCGTACACCGCGAACACGACCGGGCAGCGCCGCTGAGTCAGGCTCAGGTCATCGCGTCGGGCATTGCCGGTGCCCGACTGGAAGTGCTGCCGGGGCGTTCACACATGCCCTTCGCCGGCGACACCCCACTGCTCGTCAGGACCATCAGGGCGTTCCTCGGGCTCCCAGCGGGACGCGCGGCCGATCCCACGGGACTTACGCGACGGCAGCAGGAGGTCGCCGCCCTGGTCGCCGAGGGACTCACCAACCGGGACATCGGCGAGCGGCTCGGGATCGACGAACGCTCCGCCGAGGGCCACCTCGAACGCATCCGTCTCCGCCTCGGTCTCCGCTCCCGAGCTCAAGTCGCCGCCTGGTGGGTCGCCCGGGAATCTGGCTGAGAGCGCACAGCTGGGTGCTGCGCCGGGCGTTTATTCCTATTTACGGATTTTGTCCGTCCGATCTCCGTAGGCTCAGGGCGCGGCGCCGCACCGCACGTCGTCACTCCGACACGCGGTGGCCGGCCTTCCAGCCAAGGACCGCACGTGCCCACTGCATCGCAGTCTCACCCGCCCCTGCCCGTCGGACCCGTCAGCGCGTCGGCCCGGCGGCTCTTCGCCGTCTTCGTCGTTGTCGCCCTCGCGCTCGGTGGCCTGGGGGTCTCCACCGGTTCGGCCCGGGCCGCCGCCGGTGACGGCCAGGCCCTTGCGTGGGGTTTCAACGATGACGGCGCGACCGTGGTCCCCTCCTCGCTGGCGGGCAAGGACGTCATCGCGATCAGCTCCCTCAACGGGCACGTCCTGGCGCTGACCTCCGACGGTCAGGTCACCGGGTGGGGCGACAACTCCGCCGGCCAGACCGACACCCCGGCATCGCTGGACGGCAAGACCGTCACCGCGATCGCGGCCGGCTGCGGCCTCAGCCTGGCGCTGACCTCCGACGGGAAGCTCACTGCCTGGGGCGCCTCGGGTCAGACCGACATCCCGGCATCCCTGGCCGACAAGACCGTCACCGCCATCGCCGGTGGCTGCGGCCACAGCCTGGCGCTGGCCTCCGACGGGAAGCTCACTGCCTGGGGCAACAACGACCACGGTCAGTCGAACGTCCCCGCCGCGCTCGCAGACAAGACCGTCACTGCCATCTCGGCCGGACTCCAGCACAGCATGGCGGTGACCTCCGAGGGTCGCGTCTTCGCCTGGGGCTACAACGGCGACGGCGAGACCAACGTCCCTTCCTTTCTCAACGACATGACCGTGACCGCGGTGGCGGCCGGCTTCTTCCACAGCGTTGCGCTGACCTCCGACGGACAGCTCATCGCTTGGGGTTCCAACGGTCTCAACCAGCTCAACTTGCCGTGGGAGGCACTCGAGGGTAAGACCGTCGTCGCGATCGCGGCGGGCGGCTACGACACCCTGGCGCTGACCTCCGAGGGTCAGGTCATCGCCTGGGGCCACAACGGTCAGTGCCAGCTCTGTGCCCCCACCCCTCCCCCCGGGATGGGATACATCTCCATCTCCGGCGGGCACCTCCACAACACCGGGGTGATCGCGACCATCCTCGACTTCGAGGCCGGGACCGATGCCACGATCGAGGGCAAGGCGCAGGTGGGCCAGACCCTCGTGGCCCGCGCCGGTGACGTCGCTCCGGTTCCCGACTCCTTCCGTTACCGCTGGTTCGCCGACGGCTCCGTGATCCCCGACGCCACCGGGCCGACGTACACCCTGCCGACCGAGGTACAGAGCGCCGCGATCTCGGTCGAGATCAGTGCGCTCAAGATCGGCTACCACACCTCCACCGACACCTCCGCGGCCACCGGCCCGGTCACTGGCACGCGAGTCACCGGGGCGACGACGGTCGGAAACACCCTCAGAGGAGACTCCTCTGCGGTGACCTCGAGCGCGCCGGCGACCCTGGCGAAGCAGTGGCTGCGCAACGGCGCCCCGATCCCGAATGCGGACGGCGCCTCCTACCAGCTGACCAACGCGGACGCCGGCTCGACCATCGCCTACCGGGTGACCGAGACCATCGAGGGCGAGACCGACGCTCCGGTGACCTCACCAGCGGTGGGACCGGTTAGCGGAGGCGTGATCACGCTGCCGGCCCCGACGATCGCCGGCGATCCAGTCGTCGACTCCACCCTGAGCGCCTCCCTTCCCGGGGGCGAGCTCGACCCGGCCGACGCCGTGGTGACCTGGCAGTGGTTCCGCTGGGACACCCCCGTCGGAACGGGAAACACGTACACGCCGGTCCCAGACGACGTGGGGGCGTATCTCAGCGTGCGGGCGACCGCGACCAAGGACTACTTCACCCATGTCTCGCAGTTCACGGAGACCTGGGAGGTCGGCCGGGCCACGTTCGGCACCCCACCGGTCGCGACGATCACCGGCACCGTCAAGGTCGACGAGGTCCTGACCGCGGGCGCCGGGACAGTCGCCCCGGAGCCCGACAGTCTCGGCTACCAGTGGTACGCCGACGGAGACCCGATCGCCGACGCCACCGACCCGACGTACACCCTGACCCCGGCACAGGAGCACAGCGCGATCACCGTTGCTGTCAACGCCAGCAGGGCAGGCTACTGGGACGCCGGCGACCTGTCCGACCCGACGGCGGACGTGGCGAGTGACATCGCCCCGGACCTGCAGCTCGACACCTCGGATGCCACCTTGCGTCGCGGACAGTCCGCGATGCTGACGTGGACCTCCGCCGGGGCCGAATCGGTGACCGCGTCGGGTGCCTGGACAGGCAGCAAGGCCACCTCGGGATCACTGTCCGTCAGCCCGGCTCAGCTCGGCGCCACCAGCTACGTGCTCGAGGCGACCAACGAGAACGGGACCACCGTCTCCCAGGTCGACATCGCGGTGACCCGCCCGGCCAAGGCCCTGGACGTGACAGCACCGAAGGGGCTGCACCTGACCGGCGGTGGCATCAACATCAGCGCCCGCGGCCTCGAGCCGGGAGAGCCTTACACGTTCCGGATCCGAGGCACTCAGGTCGCGACCGGGAACGCCAACAGCGCCGGGTCCGCCACCCGTCGCGTGACGGTTCCGTCCCGCAGGAGTGATGGCACCGACACCGTCACCGTGACGGGCTCCACGTCCGATCGCACGGGACAGACCCGAGCCAGGGTCGTCACCAACAAGGCCCTCGGGATCCGCGTCGCGAAGCGGAATGTCCGGAAGGGCCATCGCCAATGGGTCATGGTCTCCGGCCTTGCCAGCCACGAGGCGATCACGATCAGGTTCCGGGGCAATCGGGTGTCCCCCCTCCACGTGCACGCCAGTGCGCTTGGCCGCTACCGCGTCAGGTTCGGCGTCGGGATGCGCCGCGGCACGCACGCCATCGTGGCGAGAGGGCAGTTCGCCGGCCGCACCGCGACCACCACGTTCTGGGTCCGACCCTGACCTCTGCGAGTCATCCAGCTGCGCGCAGCTGGGGGATCAGCGTGGTGGCCACCTCTTCGAAGACCGCATCCTCGCCGGGAGCCTCGCGCCAGTTCTGTGGCCAGTACAGGACGAACTCGTCGATGCCTGTCTCCGCGTAGCGTCCGACCATGTCGCGGAAGTACTCCGCCGACTCCCAGGGGGTCAGCGGAGGGAAGCAGACGAGTGAGTGCTGAATCGTTGACGGGTCGCGTCCGGCGGTGACGCACAGGTCGTCGAAGCGTCGGCTGCGCTCTGCAGTCACGGCGTACAGGTCGTCCTCGGTCTCGACGTCGTAGCCACCCCACTGGCTCCATCCGTCAGCGTGCTCCGCGGCGATGCGCAGCATCTTCGGGCCGTGCGCGGCAATCGTGATCGGCGGGCGAGGGCGCTGCACCGTCGGGGGCACCATCTCGGCCTGGTCGCAGCGGTAGAACCGGCCCTGATAGCTGGTGACCTCCTGCCGCAGGAGCAGGTCCACCAGCTCGACGAACTCAGCGAACCGGGCCACCTGTTCCCCCGGCGTCCAGTCCACACCTGCGGCCATCGCCCCCGCCGACGGATCACCGACGCCGAGCGCCACCTCCAACCGGCCGCCGCTGAGGTGATCCACCGTCATCAACGCCTTGGCCAGCGTCACCGGATGCCGGAAGTACAGGCTCGATACCAGCGTCCCGACCCGGATGGCATTCGTTTCCGCGGCCATCATCGTCAGCGTCGTCGGGCCGTCGAACATCGCGTGCCTCGGGCGATCCGGCTCCACGACCGTGTCGCAGTTCCACAGCACGTCGAAGCCGAGCCGCTCGGCGTCGCGCCAGCGCCCTTGAAGGGCATCGAGCGCCAGGTGCTGGTACTGGTAGGCGCAGAAACGCAGATCGGCCACGAGTACCCCTCCGTCCACGCCGCTCTCCAGCCCGGGCCCGCCCTCCATCGTGCCACCGGACGGCGTAGCGTGTCTCCGGGCCCGCATGGTTCTCGGAACTGCGGGGAGGAAGGCGTGTCGAGAGGTCGGCACGACTGGATCGAGGGAGCGCGATGGCGGAGACGTCGGAGCCTGCGCGGCCGACGCTGCTTCCAGGTGGGCGCACCTCTGAGCAGGTAGATCCTCGCGTCGCCGCACAGGCCCCCGTGGACCTGCGAGTCTCGATGGTGCTCGCCGTGCTGGCCGGCAGATCGGTCGAGGACGTCTCGCAGGAGTGGGACGTCGACCCCTCGCTCCTGCATCGTTGGGCGCGGGACTTTCTCGCCGCAGGGTCCGCCGTGATCACCAACCAGCCCGACCCCGACGAGGCCCGTCAGCGCGAGCGCTTCCTGGCCGCCTTCGCGCACGAGCTGCGCACACCGGTGGCCGTGGCCAGGGGCTGGGCGATGATGCTCGCGGAGGGCGACGTACCCGAGGACCGGGTCACCGACTCACTCGAGCGGCTGTCGGACGCCTTGACCCGCCTGGCCGAGCACATCCTCGACGTCGAGCTGGCCTCGTCGGCTTCCCTCGGACGGACCCCCGTCAACATCGAAGCCGTCGACGTCGCCGCTCTCTGCCAAGGCCTCGAAGGCAGCCCCGAGGTCCGCCGGGGTGCCGACCTGACCGTGTACGCCGACCCTCGACTGCTGATCCGGGTGCTCCGAGACCTTTGGGCCACCGCCCACCGCGAGCCGGCGCCTACCAGCGTCGACATCGACGTCGTCGAGACGGGGTCGTGGCACGAGATCCGCGTCGTGCGCCGGGGCACCCCGATCAGCCCGATGGTCATCAAGGCCCTGTTCGACCCGTTCGGGGCCAACGACGACGCGACGGGCGTGACGATCGGCCTCTACACGGCCAGGGCCCTCATCGTGGCGCACCGGGGCATCCTCGGGGCCGAGGGTGAAGACGACAGCACCGTGCTCCTCGCACGGCTGCCACGTGAACCAGCGGTCGATCCGGAGCCAACCGGGCCCGGACCGACCGGTGACAAGGGAGGAAACCCATGAAGTTCAAGCTCTCCTGCGGCGACGCAATACCGGGTTGCTCGGCCCGTTTCGAGGAGGACAGCCGCGAACGGATCCTGGAACTGGTCGCCGTGCACGCGCGTGAGGCACACGGTGTCACCGACGTCACCCCAGAGATGCTCGAGGCGATCGGGGGCAACATCGTCACGGCCTGACGGGTGGCTGGTCCTAGGACCTGTGGACACTGTCGGACGAGCTCGAAAGGGCGAAGTGTGGGTCCGTTGGACACGTTGACCCGAGCACGAAGTCGATTTGCGATGGCGCACACGACAGCACCCCGTCTCGGTTCGACTGCACTGTACGCACCAGTCCGATCCGATGGGTGGGTGTGGTGCTGGGCCTGATCGTCTTCGGCACGGTGACACTGGTGCCGACCAGCGCGACGGCCGCCGGCAGCATCGGCGCCCTGACCATCAACCCGGACTCCGTGCGGGGGGAGTCGACCACGGGCACCGTGAGCCTCGGCTACGCGGACACCCAGCCCACGGTGGTGCGCTTTGAACCTCTTGTTCGACCTCACCAACAAGGGCGGTGGCCCGATACGCAGACCAGCGCGGTTGGGTCACCAATCCCCAACAGATCTCGGTGCGCAGCAACTTCGGAGGCGGCGTCCGCGAAGCTGAAGAGCTAGCGGGGGACGTCGCGCAGTCGGTACGCCCGCGATGCTCCGGGCGTCGTACCCGAGGGCGAGGCGTAGCGTGAATCGCGAGCCCGGGTTTCGGGCTCGAGACTTTCGCGTCACGCGCCGTGGTGTCGGTCCCCGCTCGTCAACCGCACTCGTCGTCGACATCGCACGAGAGGCAGCACCGTGGAATATGTGTTGGGCGTGTCAATGGAAGTTCAGGCCAGCGAGGGCATCAGCGGCACCAACACAACGAGGGACCACTCAGGCGCTGTCGGCACCTACGTGGAAGTCGAAGGCGTAAGCGTGTGTCAGTTCGATCCGGAAGCTCACCATGAGCCTGGCGGAGCGTTCGGGAACACGCCACCCCAAGAGCTGCTGTCCGAGGGCGAGTGGCAGTTCAGGCTTCCGGTGACAGGTCGGCCGATCGTTCTCCTGGCCGTTGGAGGAGGCAACCAGGTCTTCCACCACTGGGAAGGCGACCGGGCTTGTCGTGACCAAGGCGCTCGGTGCGAGCTGGCCGAGCCAGAAGGTCATGAGGACGGTTACGAGCCCATGCCCAACGTGATGGGGTCTGGCCCGATGCCCGATCTGTTCGTCAAAGCCGTGTTCCGTCTCACCGAGACGCCATCGAGTTCCCAGGTTCACGAGTACGGCGAAGGCGACAGCAGGATCACGAAGGCGTCCGCGGCGTTCAAGCCTCCTCGGCGATAGGTCGGACGAGCGCGCTCGGCTCGCGTCGCTGCCTCAACCAGTCTTGCCATCGAACCAGAACCTGTTCTAGATTGGACAGGTGTCCAGTCAGCCGTCCAACCGAGCGGTGATGCCGCGCCGCGAACTCGCCGCGCGTCAGGTCGACACGCTCGACAAGCTGCTGGCGGCCGCACGGGTCGAGCTGAACGAGGTCGGGCATGAGCTCCTCACGATCCGCATTGTCGCGGCGCGAGCCGGGGTGTCATCGGCCACGGCGTACAACTACTTCGCATCCCGCGACCACCTGTTCGCCGAGCTGTTCTGGCGCCACCTCGCCACTGCCCAACGGCCGAGGCTGACGGGGCGCAGCGCCACGACCCGGCTGCAGCAGACCACACGGCATCTCGCGGAGACGATCGCGAGCGCACCGATCCTGGCGGCAGCCGCGACCAAGAGCCTGCTCGGCACCGACCCGGCCGTCGAGCAGCTGCGCATTCGCATCGGCGCCGTCTTCGCGGACCGGTTCCGGGCGGCGATGGGCGAGGACGTCGACCCGGGAGTTCTCGAGACCCTCCTGTTCGCGTTCTCCGGCGCGCTGCTCCAGACCGGGATGGGTCTGATCACCTACCCCGAGCTCGCCGACCGCCTCGACGACGTCGTCGCCGTCATCATGAAGGGACACCAGTGACCACGCGCACCGAGACCCGCCCGGGCAAGCTCGTCTTCGACCCCTACGACTACGCGATGCAGGACGACCCCTACCCGGTCTACCGCCGGCTGCGGGACGAGGCGCCGCTCTACCACAACGACGAGCACGACTTCTGGGTGCTGTCGCGCCACGAGGACCTGCACCGGGCCGTGCGCACCGACGGCATCTACTCCAACGAGATGGGGGTATCCCTCGACGCGAGCGCGTGGACGCCGTACGCCCACCAGACGATGTCCTTCCTGGCGATGGACCCACCCCGACAGACGAGGCTGCGCAAGCTGGTCTCCAAGGGCTTCACGCCGAAGCGGGTCGCCGGGCTCGAGCCGTCGATCCAGCGGATCACGG
Organism: uncultured Actinomycetota bacterium; assembly: GCA_963742785.1. Taxonomy (GTDB): domain Bacteria; phylum Actinomycetota; class Actinomycetes; order Propionibacteriales; family Nocardioidaceae; genus Marmoricola. The sequence continues at coordinate 627,231 of CAVUNI010000002.1, read as the reverse complement.
ACCTCTACCTCGACCGGGCCATGGAGGTGGGCGAGTTCGACTGGATCGGGGACTTCGCCGGCAAGCTGCCGATGGACGTCATCTCCGAGATGCTCGGGGTGCCGGAGGCAGACCGTGACGAGGTACGCCGCCTCGCCGACCTGCTCGTCCACCGCGAGCCCGGGCTGCGCGACGTACCGCAGGTGGGCATCGAGGCGGCGATGACCCTGCTCGGCTACTACAGCGACCTGCTCGAGGAACGGAAGCGCCAACCGGCCGACGACCTCACCAGCGCACTGCTGGCCGCGGAGGACGGCGGGGACCGGATGAGCGACCACGAGATCATCGCGTTCCTCTTCCTGATGGTCGTGGCCGGCAACGAGACCACCACGAAGCTGCTCGGCAACGCGATGTACCACCTCACCGACCACCCCGGCCAGCGCGACGAGGTGTTCGCGACGGGCGAGGATCTCATCGACCGGTGGATCGAGGAGACGCTGCGCCACGACACCTCGACACAGCTGCTCGCCAGGCACCTCGTCGAAGACCTGAGCCTTCACGGAGTCACCGCACCCAAGGGCTCGAAGCTCCTGTTCTGCCTCGGATCCGCCAACCGTGACGACCGCGTATTCACGGACCCCGACACCTTCGACGTGCACCGTGACGAGGACGAGCTGCGCCAGATCCTCAGCTTCGGCGGCGGACGACACTTCTGCCTGGGCGCCAACCTCGCGCGCCTCGAGGCTCGCGTGGCACTGCGTTCGCTGGTCAGGGCCGCCCGCTCGATCGAGGCCGACCACGCGGGTGCTGTGCGGTTCTACTCGGCCAACGTGCGCGGCTTCGCGCACCTGCCGGTGCGGGTGGAGGTGCGATGAGCAAGTACTCGCAGCCGGAGCGGCGCCCCGCGGTGGTCACGGGTGCCTCGTCGGGGATCGGTGCGGCCACCGCGCTGGTGCTCGGAGCACAGGGCTTCCCAGTCGCACTCGGAGCACGGCGCACCGAGAAGTGCGAGGACGTTGCCGCACAGGTGCGGGAGGCCGGCGGCGAGGCCGTCGTACACCCGCTCGACCTGACCGACGACCAGTCCGTCACCGACTTCGCGAAGGCGGTGACCGCGGACCTCGGTGACGTCGAGGTGGTCGTCTCCAACGCCGGCTCCGTCGGCCCCGGCGTGATCCACGAGATCGACACGGAGCGGATGCGTGCCGAGCTCGACGTCAACCTGCTCGGAGCCCATCGCCTGGTCCGGGCGTTCGTGCCGGGCATGGTCGAGCGTCGTCGCGGTGACCTGGTGTTCGTCTCCTCGGACGTGGCGGTGCGACCTCGACCGTTCATGGCGGCGTACGCCGCGAGCAAGTGGGGCCTGGAAGGTCTCGCCAACTCGATGCAGATGGAGCTCGAAGGCACCGGCGTGCGTGCCAGCATCGTGCGACCCGGGCCGACGTGGAGCGAGATGGGTTCCACCTGGGACGACCAGGACGCCGCCGACGTGCTCAACCAGTGGGTGCGTTTCGGGCTCGCCCGGCACCCGCACTTCCTCAAGCCCGAGGCACTCGCCAACGCGATCCACACGATCGTGAGTGCGCCTCGGGGTGTGCACCTGAACCTGATCGAAGTGACGCCCGAAGCACCCGTGGAGGACCGATGATTTCGGCAGGCTCAGTCGACGGAGTGCGGGAGGTGTCGCGGCTGTTCCCCGACGACCCGCACGGCCACCTGCAGGAGCTGCGCACCGACCCGATCGGACTGCTGCACCGGGTCAGGGACGAGTGCGGCGACATCGGCCAGTTCCGGCTGGCCGACCGCGACGTCGTGATGGTCTCGGGGGCCGCGCCCAACGAGCAGTTCTTCCGGGCGCCGGACACCACCCTCGACCAGGCTGCGGCGTACCCGTTCATGACACCGATCTTCGGCAAGGGCGTGGTCTTCGACGCGACGCCAGAGCAACGGCAGCAGGGCCTGAAGAACCAGGCCCTGCGCGGCGACATGATGCGTGGCCACGCCGCCACCATCGAGGCCGAGATCAACCGGATGGTCGCCGAATGGGGTGATGAGGGCGAGATCGACCTGCTCGACTGGTTCGCCGAGCTGACCATCTACACCACCTCGGCCTGCCTGATCGGCCTGCCTTTCCGCGAGGAGCTCGACGCCTCGTTCGCGCACTACTACCACGAGCTGGAGCGAGGCACCGACGCGATCGCGTACGTCGACGCGTACGCCGACATCGAGTCGTTCCACAGGCGCGACGCTGCGCGCGAGGAGCTGGTCGCGCTGGTGCAGGCGATCATCGACCGACGGGTTTCGACAGGCTCAACCACCGATAGGCGGAACGTCCCCCGCGAGGAGCGCGACCTGCTCGACGTGCTGATCTCCATCGACATGACGGCCGACTACATCACGGGCATCTTCATCTCGATGATGTTCGCCGGGCACCACACCAGCTCCGGCACGGCCGCCTGGACCATGATCGAGCTGATGCGCCATCCGGAGGTGCAGGCGGACATCGTCAGCGAGCTCGACGACCTGTACGCCGACGGTTCGGAGGTGTCCTTCCAGGCCCTGCGGTCCATCCCTCGCCTGGAGTCAGCCCTCAAGGAGACGCTGCGGCTCCACCCACCGCTGATCATCCTGCTGCGGCTGGTGCAGGAGGAGATCGAGCTGGCCGGCCACACCATCCCGCCGGGCACGATGGTGGCGGCGTCGCCACGCGTCTCCAACCGGATCGCCGCGGACTTCCCCGAGCCGGAGAGCTTCGACCCGGCCCGGTACCTCGACCCGCGGCAGGAGGACCTCGCCAACCGGTGGACGTGGATCCCGTTCGGCGCCGGGAAGCACCGCTGCGTCGGCAACGCGTTCGCGATGATGCAGCTCAAGGCGATCTTCTCGGTGCTCCTGCGCGACTGGGAGTTCGAGCTGGCGCAGCCGTCCGAGTCCTACCGGGACGACTGCTCGAAGATGGTGATCCAGCTGGAGCAGCCGTGCCGGGTGCGGTACCGCCGGCGGACCGCACGACCCAGTGGTTTCGAGACGCTCGCTGGCGCTCGCTCCTCAACCACCGAGAAAACGGTGGTTGAGGAGGGCGAGGAACGAGCCCGTCTCGAAACCACTGGTTCAGATAGTTGCCCTTTCCCCCAGGGTGACGCTTCGTGAGGGCAGTCGCCGACCTGGACCTGTGCCAGGCCCACCAGATGTGCCAGGCCGAGGCACCCGACGTCTTCGGGTTCGACGAGGCGGCCGACAAGGTCGTCGTACTGCAGGAGCACCCAGACGATTCGATGTGTGACGAGGTGACGTCAGCCGTGCGCTACTGCCCGGCGATGGCGCTGTCACTGGAGGAGGACTGATGGGTCTCGACAAGCTCGACCGGCAGGCGATGGAGGGGTTCTGGACCGGCTGGCTGGCGGCCAACCGGGAGGCGGAGCAGCTGCGCGATTGGAGCATCCTGGCCGACCACTACGTCGAGGACGCGACGTACGGGTGGATGTACACCCCCGACGAGCACTTCATGGCGATGGGTCGCGAGGAGATCCGGAAGTACGCGCTCGGCACCGAGATGGCCGGGCTCGACGGCTGGCACTACGACTACGTCTCGACCGTGATGGACGAGACCCAGGGGATGGTCATCGGCTTCTGGAAGCAGCGCGCCGGGATCGAGGACGAGAGCGGCGAGGAGTACGAGATCCTTGGCATCGGCGGCTCGTGGTTCGGCCTCGTCGAAACCACCGAAGGAGTGCGGATCGGCTGGCAGCGCGACTGGTTCGACCTCGGCTCGACGGCGCACACCTTCCTCGAGATCGCCGGGTCGGGGAAGGCGCCGCAACCGTTGCTCGACCGAATGGGCCTCGACGGGCCGTCACAGCCGGGGCACTACCGGCTCGCCGATCTCCCCTCGTCCGTCTGGCCCCCGGTGGTGGGAAATGACTGACGCACCGCTTCTGCTGATCGACGGCAAGCTCGTCGAGGCGAGCAACGGGTCGACGTACCCGATCCTCAACCCGGCCACCGGCGAGCAGATCGCCGTGGCACCGGACGCCACGGCCGACGACATGGAGCGCGCCATCGCAGTCGCGCGCCGGGCCTTCGACGCGACCGGCTGGTCGACCGATCTCGAGCTTCGTGTGCGCTGTGTACGCCAGCTGCACCAGGCGCTGGTCGACCACGGCGAGGAGATGCGGGCGCTCACCACTGCCGAGGCCGGGGCACCGGCGTTCCTCACCGCCGGCCCCCAGTACGACGTGCCGGTGGAAGGGCTGCGGTGGACGGCCGACCTGGCTGAGGGCTACGAGTGGGAGACGGACCTCGGAGTGGCCGAGCCGATGGGCATCCCGACGCGGCGCACGATCCGGCGCGAGGCGATTGGTGTGGTCGCTGCGATCACTCCATGGAACTTCCCCAACCAGATCAACCTCGCCAAGGTGGGACCTGCCTTGCTGGCCGGCAACACCGTGGTGCTGAAGCCGGCCCCCGACACGCCCTGGGTCGCCGCCGAGCTCGGCCGGCTCGCCAACGAGCTCACCGACCTTCCGCCAGGCGTTCTCAACGTGGTCACTGCGCGCGACAACGGGGTCGCCTCCGTGCTCGCCAGAGACCCGCGCGTCGACCTGGTCTCGTTCACCGGGTCCACGGCGACCGGGAGAGCGATCATGGCCGCTGCTGCTCCGACTCTGAAGAAGGTCTTCCTCGAGCTGGGCGGCAAGTCGGCGGCGATCGTGCTCGACGACGCCGATCTCTCGGCCGCGGTCGGCACGGCGGCCTTCTCGGTCTGCGTGCACGCGGGCCAGGGCTGTGCGCTGACGACCAGGCTGCTGGTGCCCCGAGAGAGGTACGACGAGGCGGTCCAGGTCGCCGCCGACACGATGGCCTCCATCGGTGCCAAGGACCCGACCGACCCCGGCACGATCTGCGGGCCGGTCATCAACGAGTCCCAGCGCGACCGGATCGCGCGCTACCTCGCCCTTGCCGAGGACGAGGGCGGCCGGTTCGCGACCGGCGGATCGGTCATCAGGAAGGACGGGTTCTGGGTCGAACCGACAGTCATCGCCGGTCTCACGAACGAGTCCCGCGTCGCCCGCGAGGAGATCTTCGGTCCCGTGCTCGTCGTACTCCCCCATGACGGCGACGACGACGCGGTGCGGATCGCCAACGACTCCGACTACGGTCTCTCCGGCTCGGTCGACAGCGGGTCGGCCGAGCGCGCGCGAGCCGTGGCCAACCGGATCCGCACGGGGACACTGGCCGTCAACGGTGGGGTCTGGTTCGCGCCGGACGCGCCGTTCGGTGGCTACAAGCAGTCCGGCATCGGCCGGGAGATGGGTGTCGCCGGCTTCGAGGAGTACCTCGAGACGAAACTGATCGCGGAAGGTCATGGTGGTTGAGGAGGGCCGCCAGGCCCGTCTCGAAACCACGCGATCAGGTGGTTTCGAGACGCTCGCTGGCGCTCGCTCCTCAACCACCGATGAACGAAAGGCAGCAGTGAGTTGATGAAGTTCGAGGGCAAGGTCGCCGTCGTCACCGGAGCAGCGCAGGGCATCGGCGAGGCCTACGCCCACGGGCTCGCAGCAGAGGGCGCGGCCATCGTCGTCGCCGACCTCAGCCCGAAGGGCAAGGACGTGGCCGACGCGATCAACGCCGACGGCGGGCGCGCGATCTTCGTGGAGACCGACGTCTCGTCCGCGGAGTCGGCCACCGCGATGGCCGAGCGAGCGGTCGCGGAACTGGGCGGCATCGACCTGCTGGTCAACAACGCCGCGATCTACGGCGACATGGCCTTCGACCTGCTGATCACGGTCGACTGGGACTACTACCGCAAGTTCATGTCGGTGAACATGGACGGCGCCCTCGTGATGACCCGCGCCGTGTACGCGCACATGCGGGCCCGCGGCGGCGGGGCGATCGTCAACCAGAGCTCGACGGCGGCGTGGTTGTACGCCGGCTTCTACGCACTCGCCAAGGTCGGCATCAACGGCCTCACCCAGCAGCTGGCCCACGAGCTCGGCGGCATGAACATCCGGGTCAACGCCATCGCGCCCGGTCCCACCGACACCGAGGCGACGCGCAAGCAGGCCGGCGCTGTGAGCAGCGAGCTGGTCAAGGGGATGGCGCTGAAGCGGATGGGCACTCCGCAGGACATGGTCGGCGCCTGCCTGTTCCTGCTCTCCGACGATGCGTCCTGGGTGACCGGCCAGGTCGTGAACGTCGACGGCGGTCAGGTCTTCAGATGACAGAGTTCCAGATGAGGGCGATCGGCTTCGTCGGGCTGGGCAACATCGGCAAGCCGATGGCGCTGCGGCTCGCTGGGGGACCCACACAATTGTGGGTGTACGACGTCGCGCCGGAGCCGCTGGCCGAGCTGGAGAAGGCCGGTGCTCTGGTGGCGAGCGACCTGGCCGAGCTCGCCGGGAACGTCGACCTGCTCTGCGTGATGGTGCGCGACGACGACCAGGTACGCGAGGTGCTCGGCCGTGTGGTCGGGGTGGTGCGCCCCGAGGACGCACCGCCGTTGACCGTCGCGATCCACTCCACGGTCGGGCCGACCACGCCTGCTGAGCTGGCGGACGTGGCCGAGCGGCACGGCGTACGCCTGCTCGACGCGCCGGTCAGCGGTGGTCCGATGGGTGCGGCCGAAGGGACCCTGGCGATCATGGTCGGCGGCTCGGAGGAGGCGTACGCCGCGGCAGAGCCGGCGCTGGCCCTGATGGGGTCGAAGACCGTGCACGCCGGTGAGGTCGGTGCGGGCACTCGGATGAAGCTGGCCCGCAACCTGCTGCACTTCGTGTCCTTCACCGCGGTCACCGAGGCGCAACAGCTGGCCGAGGCGGCCGGGCTGGACCTGGTCGCGCTCGGCGAGGTGGTGCGGCACACCGACGCGATCACCGGAGGGCCGGGCGCGATCATGTACCGCGACACGACAGCTCCGCTGCCCCCGGACGATTTCTGGCACGGCGTGTTCTCGCACGTGGTGGCGCTCGGCGAGAAGGACCTCGGGTTCGCGATCGTCCTGGCCGACCAGCTCGGGGTCGACGTACCCCTCGCACGGCATGCCCGTACTCACCTCGCCCCCGGACTGGGCCTGACGCAAGGAGACCCGGATGACTGACGACAAGCGGCGTCGTGGCCTCGAGAAGATGTCGGAGGTCTACGGCTGGGACTTCCAGGACGGGCCCGGCGACTTCTTCGGCTACACCGCCGACCACCTCTTTGCCGACATCTGGAACCGGCCGGGGCTGGACACGAAGGAACGGCGGCTGCTCCTTGTCGGCATGCTCGCCGCCCAGGGTGCGACCGACGTACTCGAGATCCAGCTCGGCGCCGCTCACCGCAACGGTGAGCTCGACGCCGAGGGGCTGCGCGAGATCGTGGTGTTCCTGGCCCACTACGCCGGCTGGCCCGTGGCCGCGCGTCTCAACAACGTCGTCGAGAAGATCCTCTCGGAATGAGTCGCTTCGCAGCACTCGACCGCGAGGAGCTCGCCACGCTGGTGCCCGAGCTGCTGCTGATCGGGCAGCTGATCGACCGGTCCGGGATGGTGTGGTGCATCAGCGCACTCGGCCGCGAGGAGATGGCGCAGATCGCGATCGAGGAGTGGATGGCCGCCTCGCCGATCTACACGCGGAGGATGCAGCGGGCGCTTGAGTTCGAGGGTGACGACGTCGTCACGATCTTCAAGGGACTGCAGCTCGACATCGGGGCACCGCCGCAGTTCATGGACTTCCGCTACAGCGTGGAGGATCGGTGGCACGGCCGGTTCGAGCTCGCGCACTGCGGCGCGCTGATGGACGTCGAGCCGATGGGGCCCGACTATGTGCGATCGATGTGCCACGACATCGAGGACCCGACCTTCGACGCGACCGCTGTCGCCACCAACCCGCGGGCGCAGGTCAGGCCGGTTCATCGTCCACCGCGTACGCCGGCCACCCAGCAGTCCGACCCTCGTCCCCACTGCGCCTGGACAGTCGTGATCGACGACTCCTTTCCCCCCGTCGGCTTCTCGGACGGGTGCGTCGAGCTGATGGGCTCTCGCGCCGCCTCGGTCGTGCTCGACCCGATCGACCGTGCGTCGCCCGGTCGGGCCGACTACTCCGGGCCACTGCTCGCGGACCTCGACTTCGCGGAGTTCTCGCACTCCGTACTCGTCCGGCTCGCCGACGAGGTCTGCCTGCAGATGCACCTGCTGTTCCTGGGATTCCGTCGAGCGGTTCACGCCCGCCTCCCGGTCGAGGAGGCCCGCGAAATCTGCGTGAAACAGTTGACCGGCATCGCGGGGGTGGCGGCGTCGCGTCTCGCCTCGGCGCTCTCCCTGCCTGCGTCGCTCGAGGGTGCCGAAAGGGTGCTGTCGCTCCACCCCTTGTTCAACCCCTATGCCTACGTCTCGACCGCGGACTCCCCCGCCCACGAGGACGGCGCCTGGATCTCGCTGGTCGGGCCCGACGAGGTGCGACCGCTCCAGGCGATCGTGCGCGCCATCGACCCGCACCTCGACGTAGTGGTCTCGGGGGCACCCTGGTCCGTCGAAGTGGTCGTACGCGATGAGCCCCTTCCGGAGCCCGACGAGGTCGCCGTGACAAGGGTCAGCACCGGAGCCGCGTTCACCTTCGAGCCACGGCGCTCGTTCCCGATCACGCCGGTCTGAAATTCCGGATAGTCCGAGGTCGAGAGCACCATTCTGATGGCCGGACTGGTGCTTTCAGCCTCGGAGTACCCGTCAATTCACATGATCCGCTTCAGCACCCGCAGCGGAGCGTGTTTCATCAGCACGCTCATCGGGGCCCAGGGGAGCGGGGGGACGCAGGCGGAGTCCTTCTCCTTCTCGATGGCGTCGACCATCGCGCGGACTCCCTTCTCCGTGGAGACCATGCCCTTGGTCTTCTTCGGGTCGACGCGCTCGTTCATCTCCGAGGCGATGTAGCCCGGGTACAGCACTGTCACCTTGATCGGCTTGCCGTAGAGCTCGTTGCGCAGGCCCTCGGCGATGTGGGCCACACCGGCCTTGGTGGCGGCGTACGTCGTCATGGTCTTGGGCAGGCCGCGCATCGCCGACATCGAGCTGATCATCACGAAGTGGCCGGCGTTCTGCTCGCGGAAGATCTCCATCGCCGCCTCGGACTGGGCGAGCGCGGCGACGAAGTTGGTCATCGCGGTCTCCCGGTTGGCGTCCCACCTCCCGGTGCCCAGCGGCGCGCCCTTGCCGAGCCCGGCATTGATCACGACACGATCGATGGCGCCGAAGTCCTTCTTGAAGGACCGGAACACCTTGAAGACCTCTCCGTCGTCGTTGACGTCGAGCGCGCGGATCTCCACGCGGCGCTCAGGATGCGCGGTCAGGATCGCGGCCCTGAGTGCCTCGAGCTTGTCGATTCGCCGCGCACACAGCGCCAGGTCGTGCCCGCCGGCGGCGAACTGCCGCGCCATCTCCGCTCCCAGCCCGCTGCTCGCTCCGGTGATCAGGATCGTCTTGCGTTTGGGTCCAGACATGGGGGCCAGTGTGCCAACCCGGGATCACACCGCCGCGAGCAGGTCACCGCAGCGCTCGAGCTGGTCGAGCGAGTCGCGGAGGGGCCAGAGGAGCACCTCACGCGCTCCGGCCTCGGCGTACGCCGCAACCGCCTCGGCGCACTGCTGGGGGCTTCCTACCGGCAGGTTGCCGAGTGTCTCCGGTGCGCGGTTCAGAGTGGGCGCGAGTACGTCGTTGAGCACCTGCTCCGCACGGGAGCTGCTGTCGGTCACGTAGCACCACATGGTGGCCACTGCGTCGGGGAACCCGCTCGGTTCGCGTCCGGCCGAGCGAAGGTGGTCGTCGAGCCGGGCACGCGCCGCGGAGAACTGGTCGGGCGTCGCGTTGTACGCCGAGGCGAACCAGCCGTCCGCGACGGCCGCCATCGCCGCGAGCCGGCGATCCGAACCCCAGCTGCCGAACCACACCTCGGCCGGCGGATCGGACAAGGGTGCAAGGCTCGACTCGCACGCATAGAACGTGCCCGTCTCGGTCGGCTCGCCACGCACCAGCGCGCGCACGAGCCTGAGCGCCTCGTCGAAACGGGCCCAGCGCTCGTCGAAGGGGACACCGACGGCGTCCATGTCCGCCCGGCTGGATCCCGGCCCCAGCCCACCCACCACCCGGCCCTCGGCCAGCATCGCCAGCGTGGAGAGCATCTTCGCGGTGACGACCGGGTGACGTACGACGGGGAGCGCGATGCTCGTCGCCAGGGTCATCTCCCCAGCGGCAGCTATCACGCTGGCGAGCGCTGTCGGACCGTCGAGCCACGGATGCTTCCACAGGAGATGGTCGTTCGCCGACACCGTGGAGAACCCCAGCTCACGGGCTGTGCTCACGTAGGTCTGAAACTCCGCAACGCTCGGGGTGCCGTCGCCGAAATCAGCGAGTGGGAGGTGCACGCCCAGCTTCATGCTTCCTCCTCCGCCCGGCAGCGCCGTTGCTCGATGCTAGGCCCAGGCCAGACGGTCAGCGGTAGGTCAGCACGTCCGGTACGCCGTCGAGGTGGGCGTGCCCGTTGAACGTCACCAGAGTCAGGCCGCGCCGCCCGGTGATCAGGCGGGTGACGCCCGAGTTCACGCACACCGGGTTCAGCCGGCGCCAGAGCCGGCCGGCCACCTCCGGCTCGTCGGCCAGCAGGCTCGCGACCGACCACGAGACCGGCCCGCCGCTGGTGAAGACGATGGTGGTGCCGCTGGTCCGTTCCGCCGTACGACGTAGCGCCGATCCGACCCTCGAGGCGAAGGCCCCGAACGACTCGGCGTACTCATCGTCGTACTCCCCACCCGTCCAGCGGTCGGTCGCCGCCTCGAACCACTCCTGGAACTCGGCCTTCGACGGCTCGCGTCCCTCGAACTCCGCCGGATGTGCCTCGAGCATCGAGACGTGGTCGAACTCGTCCCAACCCGCGTCGACCTCGATGTCCACGGTGACGCCCAGCTCCCCCAGACAGGCCTCGGCGGTCTCGCGGTGGCGGCGCATGCCACCACTCACGACGACGTCAGGCGTGATGTCTCTCGCGGCGAGTGCCTTGCCCAGAAGTCGCGACTGCTCCCACCCGACGGGCGACAGCACGTCGTAGTCGTCCGAGGCCCACGACGCCTGGCCGTGGCGGACGAGCAGCAGCTGCCCCACTAGGCAGCACCGATGATCGCGTTGCAGCGCTGCTCGAGGTGCCGCGCGGCCGGGCCGAAGATCGCGTAGGCCTCGTTGCTGGTCTGCCCGTGGAAGTAGCGGTAGTAGATCTGCTGCGCGATCACACCGAGCCGGAACAGCCCGTAGACCTCGTAGAACCGCCACTGCTCCGGCGTCACGGAGTACCCGGTGCGCTCGCAGTAGTAGGCGACGACCTCCTCGCGCGACAGCATCCCCGGCAGGTTCGTGGGCTGGCGGCGGAACTCGCGGAAGAACTCGTCGTCGGTGTCCTGCACCCAGTAGGCGAGCGTCCCGCCGAGGTCCATCAGCGGATCGCCGACGGTGGCCATCTCCCAGTCGAGTACGCCGACAGGGCGGGTCGGGTCGTCCTCGTCGAGGACCAGGTTGTCGAACCGGAAGTCGTTGTGGATCATGCAGCTGGCCACGTCGGCAGGCTGCTCTTCGGCGAGCCACGCCATCACCGTCTCGTAGTCGCCGATGTCCTCGGTGTGCGCGTCCCGGAACCGCTTCGACCAGCCGGAGATCTGCCGTTCGACGTACCCCTTGCCCTTGTTCATCGACGCCAGCGGGGTGGCGTCGACGTCGACACCGTGCAGGTCGATCAGCACGTCGAGCGCGTTGGTGCACAACGTGGAGGTCTGCTTCTTGTCGAGAGAGACACCCGGCGGGAAGTCACGTCTCGGGATGATGCCCGGCACCCGCTGCATCACGTAGAAGTCCGAGCCGATCACCGACTCGTCGTCGCACATGGCCACCATGTCCGGGACGAGCGGGAACACGTCACGCAGGCCGTCCTGGATGCGGTACTCGCGGCCCATGTCGTGGGCACCCTTGGCCTTCTGACCGCTCGGCGGACGCCGCAGGATCAGGTCGTGTGAACCGTCGCGCAGGGAGTAGGTCAGGTTGGACGCACCACCGCCGAACTGCCGGACCTCGACGTCCTCGGCGAGCTCGGTGCCGTGCCCGGCGAGCCAGGTCCGCACCGCCTCCACGTCGAACCGGTCCTCGTCACGGACCTGCGCTGCTCCTGCGATCTCGCTCACTGCGCTCCTCACTCCTGGCTCATCGCGTTCAGGCGTGCGGCCTGCTTGCGCATCACCTGGTCGTACGCCGCACGGTCGGTCACCTTGAGCTGGTAGGCCGCCCTCGCCGCGTCGTCGGGAAGGATCAGCTCCTCGCCGCGTTCCATGCCGTCGAGCACGGCGGCGGCGATCTCCTCCGGACCGAGCGGAGCGCCGGCGACGAGGCCCCCGACCACCCGGCCGATGGCCGTGTCGGCCCCCGCAGGTTGCATCTCCTGCATGTGCTCGATCAGGTTGGTGCGGAAGTAGGACGGGCACACCACCGAGCAGCGGATGTCCCACTCGGCGAGCTCGTGGGCGCAGGTCTCGCTGAGCGCGACCACCCCCGCCTTCACCGCGTTGTAGGAGCCCATGCCGGCGGGGTGCACCAGCCCGGCCAGCGAGGCGACGTTGACGATGTGTCCCGACCGCTGCTCCTTGAACATCGGCACGAACGTGCGCGTCCCGCGGACCACCCCGAACAGGTTGATCTCGGTGATCCACTGCCACTCGTCCATCCCGGCCACGTCGATCCGGCCGCCGCCGGCCACGCCCGCGTTGTTGACGAGGACGTCGAGGCCGCCCCAGTGCTCCTCCACCCAGTCGCGGGCGGCAGCCCAGTCATCGTCGGAGCGCACGTCGAGCCTCAGATAGGTGGTTGAGGAGCGAGCGCCAGCGAGCGTCTCGAAGCCACCTGACCCCTGGTTTCGAGACGGTTGCTGCGCAACCTCCTCAACCGACGGGGCCAGCTCGGCAATGTCCCCGATCAACACATCGTCACCCCGCGCGACGAACGCCGCGGCGAGGGCAGCACCGAGCCCTGACGCGCCGCCGGTGACCAGCACCCTCATCGGTGCTTCTCGATCTCGAGCCGGGCCACGACCCCCCGGTGGACCTCGTCGGGGCCATCGGCGAGCCGCAGCGCCCGGGCATTGGTCCACATGCCGGCGAGCGGGAAGTCCGCCGAGAGCCCGCCGCCACCGTGCAGCTGCATCGCCATGTCGACGACCTGCTGGGTCACGTTCGGGACGATCACCTTGATCTGGCTCACCTCGCTGAGCGCGTTCAGCGGTCCACCCTCGTCGAGCTTCCAGGCGGCGTTCAGGACGAGCAGCCGGGCCTGGTCGATCGCGATCCGGGCATCCGCGATCCGCTCGCGGTTGCCACCGAGGTTGACGATCGGCTTGCCGAACGCCGTCCGCGACAGGCCACGCTTGATGGCCATCTCGAGGGCCAACTCGGCCTGGCCGATCAACCGCATGCAGTGGTGCACCCGGCCAGGTCCGAGCCGTCCCTGAGCGATCTCGAAGGCTCGTCCCTCCCCGAGCAGGATGTTGCCCTTCGGCACGCGGACCTCGTCGAAGCTGACCTCGCCGTGACCGACCGGGGCGTCGTACTCGTTCATGGTCGAGAGCAGCCGCTCGACCTTCACGCCGGGGGTGTCGAGCGGAACGAGCACCATCGTGTGGCGGTGGTGCCGGTCGGCGTCCGGGTCAGAGAGACCCATGAACACGAGGATCTTGCACGTGGGGTGCCCCACCCCGGTCGACCACCACTTGCGGCCGTTGATCACGACCTCGTCGCCGTCGACGACCGCCGTCGCCTCCATGTTGGTCGCGTCGGACGAGGCGACATCGGGCTCGGTCATCGTGAACGCCGACCGGATGCGGCCGTCGAGCAGCGGCTCGAGCCACTCCGCTTTCTGCTCGTCGGTGCCGTACTTGAGCAGCACCTCCATGTTGCCGGTGTCCGGCGCGTTGCAGTTGAAGACGTACGGCGCCAGGTTGGTCGCGCGCCCCATCTGCTCGGCCAGCGGCGCGTAGTCGGCGTTCGAGAGTCCCGCCCCTCCGTGGGTCCCGAACTTCTTGGCGTACTCCGCGGAGTGCTCGGCCGGCAAGAAGAGGTTCCACAGCCCCTGCGAGCGGGCCCGCTGGCGCAGTTCGGCCAGGATCGGAGACTCGCTCCATTCGCCGGGCGCCTTCTGACTGACCTGCTGGTGGTAGTCCATGGCCACCGGCTCGATCTCGTCGCGCACGAACGCGGTGACCAGCGCCAGGAGCTCTGCGGCCCGGGGAGAGGGTGAGAAGTCCATGCGGGGACACTACTCAGCAGGAACTGGTCGCCGTCACCCCAGTGGTCCGGGTGCGGACTCCGGGGGTCCACTTCAGCTCCGGGTCGCCCGGCTGCCCGGCTCGGGTGCGGATCTCCGCAGCGAGGCGCACCTGCTGGCGGGCCTTGATGAACATCGTCACGATGGCCACCTGGCGTCCGTGGTGCTCGCGGGTCACGATCCGCACGGGCTTCCCGTTGGCCGTCAACTTCGTGATCTCACCGCCGGTGGGCGCGTACATGCGCAGGTTCACCTTCATGGTGCCCTTGGCAGCGTATTTGCCCGTGCCGGTGATGTAGCGGGACAGCTCGAACCCCCGGCGAGGCGCCGACGACGTCAGCACCATCCCGACCTGGAGGGTCTGGGCGCCGTCGTCGGTGCAGCCCGCCGACCGGATGCTGGCCGTGTAGTCGAGGAAGTACTCGATCTTCGCGGCGGTCGCGTCGTTGAGGTACAGCCCGACCTGCGGCACGCTTCCGTCTCGCGGCAGCTGTCCCCCGCTGGTGCTGGTCGCGAGCTCGCGCTCCTCGTCGGAATGGCTGCTCCACACCAGGAACCGTCGCTGCCCGGCGGACCGGCCGAGCGCCCGCAGCACCTTGAGCGGTTCGACCTGGCGGTTGATCAGGGTGTCGAAGACGCCGAGGGCCACCCGGTCGAAGTAGGTCTGCTGCTCCTTGCGGGTCTCGAAGCGCTGGTAGACGTCATGGAGCAGCTTGCGGACGACATTGCGTGAGTTGAAGGTCTCTCCGCCGACCTTGATCGGCCCCGTGGCCTTGAGCACGGAGGCCAGCACGACCGGGTCCACCGAGATGACGCCATCGAGGTCCACATCGAAGGATTCCTTGTAGAGGGCATTCATCAGCGCAGCTGCCCTCGGGAAGTCCGGGGTCAGGTTGGTGTCGCGGATGTTCTCGCCGAGGTTGTCGCCGTAAAGGTCCCGCTCCTCCTCGGTCAGGGGGAGGGCCGGCTTCGAGAGTACGTCGAAGTCGTCGACGGCTCGCTGTCCTCCCAGGCTCAGCTTCCCGTCCTTGGCCGTCAGGATCGAGAACGATCCCGGCAGGCCTCCGGTCGCCCTGACTTCGGCGTTGTTCTGTACGACCAGGAGGTACCGGCGGGTGCCGTCCTCACCGAGCATCGGCGGCAACAGGTGGGCCACGGACGCGCCGCCCTCCGCCGCCGCCAGCAGCGAGCCGATCTGCCTCTGGACGTTGATGGTGGCATCCCTCAGCGGTCCGACGAGCCCATCAGGGTCGATCGCGTCGACCTCGTCGGCGGCAGTCTGGAGCGACGCAGCCATCGTCTCGAGTGAGGGCGCCATGGCCGCGATGGCGGGCAGGTTCAGCTGCCCCTCGCTGTCCCGGAGCCTGTCACCCTGGACTTGGCTCAGCAGGCTGTTGGCCGATGTCGTGGCGCCGCGCGAGGCCTCGGACACGGCGCGAGCCATGACCTGCACCGCCTGGAAGTCGTCACCGATGAACGGCAGCTTGCCGACCGCGTCCCACATGAAGTTGTCCGAGTGGCCGCGGGCCGTGTCGCTGCTGTCGCGGATCTCGCGCAGCGTGTCCTTCACCGCGTCGACGTCGTTGCGACGTACCTCACCGCTGAGCTGATGCGTCTCGTTCTTGGCCTGGCGCAGCGCCATCACCGTGCGGACCACCTGGTAGCTGAACACCAGGACGACCAACAGGATCAGGCCTGCAGCCACGCGAAGGAGGAGACGCCTCCACGACGTCACGTGCACCACGGTCCCCTGGGCAGAATCGCGCGGTGGTCTGCGACGTCAGCTGGTCTGACGGCGCCGGGCAACTACCACGACCGCGCCACCCACGAGCACCAGCGCCACGCCGCCACCGAGAAGCATGACGTTGGGGCCACCGGTGCCTGGCAGGGCGGACTTGGTGTCGGCAGCCGCAGCAGCCTGGGAGTCGGGGGCGGCACTGTTGACCTGGGGCGGAGTGGCCTCGCTCGTCGGCGGGTTGTCCGGGTAGGCCTGGGCAGGCGACGTCAGACCCAGAGAAACGACCACGGCTGCAAAAGCCACGATCAGTCCGGCGATAACCTTGTTCATGCGGTATTTCCCCCGTTGGTATGGATTTCTTGAATCGACTGAAATCTTCCCACAGGTCCCGGGATGGGCATACCTGAAGGGGGGTTTAAAGGAGATATCCGTGGCGACTGGTCTATACGGCATGAACGGTGCAATTTGCCATCTGTCATGACCTGTTTCCTCACCCGGCGACGGTCGCAACTACCCGTGAGCGTACGCCCGGATCCTCCCAGCGGAGAGTGGCCGCCCGGAGACGCCAGGCTGACCAGAAGAGCAACACCACACTGACGGCGATGGCATATCGGATGTCATCCATCTCTGCGAGTCCGGAGAAGATCAGCCCGGTGATGGTGGTGACCACCGCGAGTCGCGCGCTGTACCCGGCCATCACCACCGGCGGCGCCGGTGTCGCCCGGGCGCTGCGCAGGTCGACGGCGAACGGTCTGGCGATGCTCCAGCGCATCCCGGCCGAGACGACCTGGAGAGAGACCACCAGGGTCGAGCACACCAGGGCGACCAACTCCGAGAGTGTCGGGCGCCCTGCCCGCAGCGCGGCCAGCAGCAGCGTCGCGGCCGCTGAGCACAACAGCACCTCCATCAGCACCACCGTGCGGGAGGCGAACGAGATCCTCGGCGAGACCGGCAGTGAGTCACGCCAGAGCGCACCGCGACCGTCCAGGCACCAGGTGTTCACCCCGAACAGCAGGGCGCCGCCTGAGGCCACCAGTCCGGGCAGGATCGTCAGCATCTGCCACTCGAGGTCGCCGGCGAGCGCGACCGCTCCTGGCATCAGGGCCAGCACCGTCATGCCACGGCGCAGCGGCACCGAGCGCCACACCGCCGCTCGGTCGATGCGCAGCATCATCGAGAAGTCGGAACGAGCGGTCGACCGTGCCGCGTACCGGCCCGACTCGAGACGCAGCTCCTCGCGCATCGGTCGGTACAGCGCCCAGCGTGCGGGCAGGGCACCGACGGCGATGGTGGCGATGCTGAGCACGAGGATGGACAGCACCCCGACCGTCCAGAAACCCCAGGCCCCACTCTGGGCGGCGAGCACCACGAGCAGGATCCGCCCGGTCGGGCTGCCGTCGAGGAGCGGAGCCAGCTGATGCGTGACCACGAGGGTCACGGCCCCGGCCGCCAGCAGGAGCACGATGACGCGGAAGACCGCGATGCCGTGCCGCCCCCGGCGTACGCCCTCGGCCAGCCAGCCTGCCACCTGGGCCATCGCCGTGGACGCCAGGATCCAGAGCACGACCGGGATCTCGTAGGCCCAGAGCTTGTCAGGTCCCAGCGCGTACGCCGTCATCCCGAGCAGCATCCAGGCCTGCATGATCCAGGCGATGTTGAGCGGAGCCAGGAGCAGCGCTCCGAAATGGTCCGTCGTCGTCGAGACGGGGAACGCGACCGTCTGGTCACGAGGGACCACCTCGCGGCCACCGGCGGACGCCACTGCGGTGAAGGTCGCGAGCACGAGGAACCCGAGACAGGCTGACGGAAGCAGCGCCAGGACCTGGCCGCTGCGTTGGCGCGGGAACTCGCCGCCGAGGTATGCCGGACCCAGGACAGAGCTGAGGGTGAGTCCCAGGACGATCGAGCCGATGATCAGCATCCGACGCCGGCTGGCGGTGGTGAGAGCTGATCGACGGAAGGCCAGCAGAGACCCGAGGTCCTGTCGGGCCGAGCTCAGCTCAGTCCAGGAGAGCGCGGTAGACACCGGCGCCCTCCTCACCGACGAGCTCGTGGGCCCGCAGCTCGGCCACCGTGGCGCCGCCGCGCAGCACCAGTGCGTTCTCGCAGGCGTGCATGGCGAGGTCGCGGAGGTGGGTCGAGACGAGTACAGCGGCTCCGCGAGCACGCGCGTCGGCGATCACCTCGAGGGTCGCCTCGACACCGAGGGGGTCGACCCCGTCGAAGGGTTCGTCGAGGAGCAGGACCGACGGTTCGTGGAAGCACGCCAGGATCACCGAGAGTCGGCGCCCCATGCCGTGGCTGAAGCCGGAGGTCACCCGGTGGGCGGCGTCGCCCAGGTCGAAGCGCTCGAGCAGGTCCCGGGCACGGTTCTCCCAGTCCTCGATCCGGCGGAGCCGGGCCGCGAGCTGGAGGTGCTCCCACGGGGTGGCGCGAGGGACGAGTCCGCCCACGTCGGGGCAGTACCCCGTCAGCCGCTTGACAGCGAGCAGGTCGTCGACGACGTCGATGCCGTCCACCCGAACGGTTCCCTCGGTGGGCGGGATGACTCCCGCGAGCACGCGCATCGTGGTGGACTTGCCGGCCCCGTTGCGACCCAGGAGCGCCGTCGCCCGGCCCGCCCGAGCCGTCAGGTCGATCCCCTTGACCGCGGCCACGGCGCCGAATCGCACCCACAGCCCCTGGATGTCGACCCGGGTCTGACCGTCAGTGATCTCCTCCACGTGCGCCATTCTCCTTGAGATGGCGGGGGCTTGCGCCCGATTTGCGAAGTTGTCGGTTTCCCCGGCTGACCGGGGATTCATGCACTTGTCGAGGGTTGCAACACCCAACAAGTGCATGAATCACCGGCTGACCGGTGAAACCTGCAGGCTCAGGCGGGGAAGGACTCGCCCTTCTCCGCCATCTCGACCAGCCGGTCGGTGGGGGCGAAGCGCTCGCCGTAGTTCTCGGCCAGCTCACGGGCGCGGGCCACGAAGCCGGCCAGGCCCTGGCCCGCCGGGCCGTCGTACCCCTGCATGAACTGCACGGTGCCGCCGGTCAGCGCGGGGTAGCCGATGCCCATGATCGAGCCGATGTTGGCCGCGGCGGAGGACTCGATGACGCCCTCCTCGAAGCACTTCGCGGTCTCGATGGCCTCGATGAAGAGGTAGCGGTCCTTGAGGTCCTCGATGTCGGCCGGCTCGTCGTTCGACGGAAACAGCTCGGCCAGACCCGTCCACAGGGAGCCGCGGCCGCCGTTCTCGTCGTACTCGTAGAAGCCCTTGCCGCGCAGGCGACCCGGGCGCCCCTCCTCGAGCATGCGCGTCACCACGGCCTCGCCCGGGTGCGGCTGGTAGCCCGCGGGCGCGGCGTCGGCGGTGGCCTTCTGGATCTTGGCCATCAGCTCCATGTTCAGCTCGTCGGAGAGCTGCAGCGTCCCCACCGGGTAGCCGGCCTGGGTGGCCGCCCGCTCCACGGACATCGGGTGGACGCCCTCACCGAGCATCGCAAGTCCCTCCATGACCATCGTGCCGATGACGCGGCTGGTGTAGAAACCACGGCTGTCGTTGACCACGATCGGGGTCTTGCGGATCTGCATCACCACGTCGAGCGCCTTGGCGACGGCCTCGTCGGTGGTCTTCTTGCCGCGGATGATCTCGACGAGCGGCATCTTGTCCACCGGCGAGAAGAAGTGCAGGCCGATGAAGTCGTCGGGGCGGTTGACGCCCTCGGCGAGCTGGGTGATCGGCAGCGTCGAGGTGTTCGAGCACAGCAGTGCGTCGGAGTTGACGACGTCCTGGATCTCGCCGAAGACCTGGGCCTTCAGCGACGGGTCCTCGAAGACCGCCTCGATGACGAGGTCGCAGCCCTTGAAGTCGTTCGCCTCGGTGGTCGCGGTGATCCGGTCGAGGATCTCGTCCTTCTTCTTCTCGTCCATCTTGCCGCGCTCGACGGCCTTGGACAGGATCTTGTCGCTGTAGGCCTTGCCCTTGTCGGCCGAGGCCTGCTCGACGTCCTTGAGCACGACCTCCATGCCGGAGCGGGCGCACGAGTAGGCGATGCCGGCGCCCATCATCCCGGCGCCGAGTACGCCGACCTTGGTGGCCGTGAACTTCGGCACGTCCTTGGGACGCAGCAGTCCGGAGTTGATCGCGGAGAGGTCGAAGAAGAACGCCTGGATCATGTTCTTGCTGTTCGACCCGACGATCAGCTGGGCGAGGTAGCGCGACTCGATCCTGCTCGCCGTCTCGAAGTCGACCTGCGCTCCTTCGATCGCGGCGGCCATGATCGCCCGCGGCGCCGGGTAGACGGCGCCCTTGGTCTGCTTGCGCAGCATCGCCGGGAACGCCGGCAGGAACGCGGCGAGGGACGGCGTCGACGGGCTGCCGCCCGGGATCTTGTAGCCGTCGCGGTCCCACGGGTTCGACGCGGCACGGGGGTCGTCCTGGTTGGCCTTGATCCACTTCTTCGCGGCCGGCACCAGGTCGTCGCGGTCCTTGACCAGCTCGTCGACGATGCCCTTCTCCTTGGCGGCCTCCGGCTTGAAGCGGGTGCCCTGCAGCAGGATGTCCATCAGCGCGGACTGGATACCGAACATCCGGACGGTGCGGGTCACGCCGCCACCGCCGGGGAGCAGGCCGAGGGTGGCCTCTGGCAGGCCGAGCTCGACCTTGGCGTCGTCGACCACGATGCGGTGGTGACAGGCCAGGGTGATCTCGAGGCCACCGCCGAGCGCGGCGCCGTTTATCGCGGCGACGACCGGCTTGCCGAACGTCTCCAGCCGGCGCAGGTCGGCCTTGATGTCCTCGCACAGCTCGAAGACAGCCTGGGCGTCCTCGGGAGTGGCGGCCAGCATGCCCTTGAGGTTGCCGCCGGCGAAGAAGGTCTTCTTGGCCGAGGTGACGACTACGCCGGTGACGTCATCCTTCTCGGCGTACAGCTTGTCGATGGCGGCGTGCATCGAGTCCTTGTAGAGCTCGTTCATGGTGTTGGCGCCGGCGGTCGGGTCGTCCAGGGTGAGTACGACGATCCCGTCGTCGCCCCGGTCGTACTTCACTGCGGAATCAGTCATGTCAGTCCTTGTGGGAGATCGGGGAGAGAGGGTCAGACCAGTTCAACGATGGTGGCGATGCCCATGCCGCCGCCGACGCACAGCGTGGCCAGGCCGCGCTTGAGCTCACGACGCTCGAGCTCGTCGATCAGGGTGCCGAGGATCATCGCGCCGGTCGCGCCGAGCGGGTGGCCCATCGCGATGGCACCGCCGTTGACGTTGGTGATCTCCGGCGAGATGCCCATGTCCTTCATGAAGCGCATCGCGACGGCGGCGAAGGCCTCGTTGATCTCGAAAAGGTCGATGTCGTCGACCTCGAGGCCGGCCTTCGCCAGCGCCTTGCGGCTGGCCGGGGCGGGGCCCGTGAGCATGATCGTCGGGTCGGCTCCGGACACGGCGGTGGCGATGATGCGCGCCCGCGGGATCAGGCCGAGGTCCTTGCCGACCTGCTCGCTGCCGATGGCCATCAGGGCGGCACCGTCGACGATCCCCGAGCTGTTGCCTGCGTGGTGGACGTGGTCGATCTTCTCGATCCAGTGGTACTTCTCCAGCGCCACCGAGTCGAAGCCGGCCTGGTCGCCGATGCCGGCGAATGACGGCCGCAGCTTGGCGAGGCCCTCGATGGTGGACTCCGGCTTGATGAACTCGTCGTGGTCGAGGACGGTCACGCCGTTGTTGTCCTTGACCGGCACGATCTGGCCGGCAAATCGACCATCGGCCCAGGCCTTCGCGGCGCGGTGGTTGGACTCCACGGCGAACGTGTCGACGTCCTCACGCGAGAAGCCCTCGATGGTGGCGATCAGGTCCGCCCCGATGCCCTGGGGGACGAACGCCGTGGCGAACGCGGTCGCCGGGTCAGAGGCCCACGCGCCACCGTCGCTGCCCATCGCGACACGGCTCATCGACTCGACGCCGCCGGCCAGGATCAGGTCCTCGAAGCCACCGCGGACGCGCGACGCGGCCTGGTTGACGGCCTCGAGACCCGAGGCGCAGAAGCGGTTCAGCTGTACGCCGGCGACGGTGTCCGGGTAGCCCGCTGCAAGTGCGGCGGTCTTGGCGATGTCGCCACCCTGGTCACCGATCGGCGACACGACACCGAGGACGACGTCGTCGACGCGGTTCACGTCCAGGGAGGGGTTGCGGTCCTTCACGGCATCGAGGAGACCGACGACCAGGTCGACCGGCTTCACCTCGTGGAGGCTGCCGGTCTTCTTCCCCTTGCCCCGGGGCGTGCGGATCGCGTCGTACACGAACGCTTCTGTCATGTGTCTTCCCTGCTTCCACTGGAGGCTTCGTCGGCCGTTGAGGGCGGGCGCACGGGTGCGGCGTCGTAGGACGGCAACCGCTGCTCATTGTGACAGTAATACTGTCATCGTCAATGCGGGCACGATGTGGGCGAGATCACCCGAGGCGTTCACGGGCCGACGCAGTGCCCAACCAGGTGTGCGGGTTGCCGTCCCAGCACCAACCGAGCTTCGGGGCGCGCTCGCTGATCCACAGTGCGGGAACGCGGCGATCCCCAGAAATGGCAGAGCGGCGTGAGCCCGCGAGCATGAAGCAGTTGTTCTTCTCCAGCACCTTGGGCACCTGGGTCACCAGGGCGATGCCCTCGTCGATCGTCAGCGGGGTGCGGCCACGGCCGCGGATGGTCTGGGTCGCGTCCTCGGGGCGCACGTTGCAGAACTCCTCGCCCCGCTCCACATCGACCAGGAGGTAGGCCGCAGCCGGTGGCTCACACCCCTCGATCGGGTAGTAGCCGGCCAGGTCGCCCTCGCCGTGGTTCCGGTCGACGCGACCCTGCCTGTCACTGCCGGGCAGGTGCAGCAACGGCACCGTGTCGTACGGCGAGACCAGGTCACGGGTCACGACGAGGACGAACGGCACCCGGCTCGGGGTGTCCTCGCCGGCGATCTGCTCGGCCGTGGAGCGCAGTGGCTCGAGTCGGTCACGGAAGTCGGACTCGGACAACCCGGTGAGCCGGGGGTAGTCGTGACTGACGAGACGGTCGACCTGCTGCTGGAACGAGGGCATGCGGAACCTCCGGGAATTCCAACGCACCGCGAACGGCGGGAGTTCCTCAGCTTCCCCAGTGCGAGGGCCGCTCGAGCCAGTCGGGGAGCACAGTTCGCGCATCGCCGCGCGCGGCGTTGACCTGGAACTGGGTCAGGAAGAGCGCCGTCGTGAGGTCGGCCTCGCCGACGTCGGCACCGCGCAGGTCGGCGCCCAGCAGGTCGGTGTCGGTGAGGTCGAGGCCGCGCAGGTCGGCCCCGATGAGTACGGCGCCCCGCAGGTTTGCCGCTACCAGCCGCTCCGACCGGAGGTCGCGACGGGCCAGATCCTCGCGGCGGAGGTCCTGGCCGTCTGCCCCGGCACGGACGAGCGTGCTCACCTCGCCCAGCAGCGAGTCCGCGCGCAGCTGGAGCGCGACCACGCCAGCGTCAGGAGGGGACGCGACCGCGGCCTCGACCGCATCGCGCAGGCCCTCCACCTCCCCACGCACGGGTCGGGCGGCGGGCCGATCGGCGGCGTCGGCGAGGTACCAGAGCAGCTCGTGCAGCCGCTCCACGACCTCGAAGGTCGCAAACATCTGCTCCCGGATCTCCGGAGAGGTGCGCCATTCACGACCCTCGAAATGCCCCTGGACGACACGCTGCCCGGCACCGAAGCAGTCGTAGACGGTGCACCCCGGGAAGCCGCGTTCGCGGAGCTCGGAGTGGATGGTGCAGCCGAAGTCGTCGGTCGCCAGGTTCGGGCACGGAACGCCACTGGGCTTGTCGATTGCGAAGTCCGAGGAGAAAGCGAAGGCAGGCGCGACGCAGCACAGGCCCGCGCACGACGAACAGTCGGCGCGCAGGTCGGACCGGTCGCGAGGTGTGCTCACGCCTGGACGGCCACGCCCTTCTCGATCAGGGCGTCGACGTCCGCTATGCCCCAGGCGCTGAGTGCCTCGCGGGTGTCGGCGCCGGCCTTGGGTCTGGGAGGCAGGCCGAGTTCGGCCGGCGTACGGGAGAAGCGCGGAGCCGGAGCCGGCTGCCGCACACCCTCGTGCTCGACGAACACCTCCCGCGCTGTCATGTGCGGGTGCTCCATCGCCTCGGTGAGCGCGATGATCGGCGCGACACAGGCGTCGGTGCCCTCGAAGACCTCGGACCACTCCTTCTGGGTGCGGCTGACGAATCGCTCGGCGATGATGCCGCGCAGGTCCTCGGTGTGCTCGAACTCGTAGCGGTCCGGAGCGTCTTCGATGTCGAGCAGCTTCACGAACGCTTCGTAGAACTGCGGTTCCAGCGGACCGACGGACATGTGCCGGCCGTCGGAGGTCTCGTAGACGTCGTAGAAGGGCATGCCACCGTCGAGCAGGTTGGCGGCACGTTCCTCGAGCAGGTTGCCCGCGGCCAGGAAGCCGGCACTCATCGCGTTCAGGTGGGCGGTGCCGTCGACGATCGCGGCGTCGACGACCTGACCCTGTCCGGAGAGCCGGGCCTCGAGCAGTGCGGCGAGTACGCCGATGACGAGGTACGTCGAGCCGCCGCCGAAGTCCCCGACCAGGTTGGCCGGGAAGTGCGGCCGGGTCTTGTCCTGCCCCATGCCGAACAGGGCGCCGGTGATCGCGATGTAGTTCATGTCGTGGCCGGCGGCCGACGCGAGCGGTCCGTGCTGACCCCACCCCGTCATCCGGCCGTAGACCAGGCGCGGGTTGCGCGCCAGGCACTCCTCCGGTCCGAGACCGAGCCGCTCGGTCGTGCCGGGACGCATCCCCTCGACCAGGATGTCGGCCTTCTCTACGAGGTCGAGCACGGTCGCGATCGCCTGGGGGTCCTTGAGGTTGAGCGCCACGCTCGGGCGGCCTCGGTTGAGCACGTCGGTCGGCCCGCCCGTGAGTGCCTGGCCCCCGGGACGCTCGACCCGGATCACGTCGGCACCGAGATCGGCGAGGATCATGCAGGCGTGCGGGCCGGGGCCGATGCCGGCGATCTCGACGACCTTGACGCCCGCGAGGGGTCCGGTGCCCTGGCCGAGTTCGTAGCTCATGGGCCTGATTCTGACAGTAGTGCTGTCAGGGTGGCGGGCCGGATTCGGCTGTAGCGCGGTGTTCTGGTAACCGAGTGCGCGGCGTGCGGCATGTTCAGCGTCGATAACTCCGGGCGTTAGAGGTGAGGCTTGGTCAGTGGTGCGCGTGCTCGCCCTGCTCGTGCATCGCATGTACCACGGCATGGCCGCGCCCGCGCGAGATCAGCCAACGGTTGACCGGCACGGTCAGGAAGAACGCGATCACCAGCGACACCGCGAGGCTCCACCAGAACAACCCGGTCGCGAGACCCGCGGCCATCGCGCCCGGGACGATCACGATGAACAGGTTGTCGACGATCTCCATGGTCGTGATCGAGACGGTGTCGGACGCGAGGGCGAGCCGGACGGCTTCGCGAGGAGACGCACCGTGGCGGCGTACCGAGGAGAAGGTCAGCAGGTAGCCGAAGAAGAACGCGAGCGCGACGGCGAGCGCGATGCTGGCGATGTCGCCCCACCCCCACCAGGTGGCCAGCACCATCCCGAGCACCTCCCCGATGGCACAGCCGGTGAGGCAGTGCAGGGTGGCGCTGACGGCTGTGGACCAGGACGAGTCAGTTCCGTTCATGCCCGAACTGTATACCCCCTAGGGGTATATGCAAACGGGCTTCCGCCGCTCATTTCCTGGCGGACGCGAAGCGGGCCAACGTCTCCGCCGGACCTGGCGGTGCATCGCGCCGCCAGGCAAGCGCCAACACCGATCCCGGCGCGTCGGAGACGGGCGTGAAGGCGACTCCGGGACGGCGGTACTCCTCGGTGAGACCTGCCGGGACCAGGTTCACCCCGCGGCCGAAGGCCACCTCCGCCACCCACTCCTCGAGCGTCGACGCTGCGCTGCGGACCGTCTTCGCGCGCCCGTCGGGTCGAAGGTCGCGCAGGTACCACCACCGTGCGAAGACCGGGTCGGTCAGCAGCGAGGCCTCGATCCAGGTCTCCTCGGCGAGCCGAGCGACAGTGACCGACTCCAGACCAGCCAACGGACTGTCCTCGGCCGTGATCGCGAACAGCTGCTCCCGGGCGAGCTCGAGGACGTGCAGCCCGGCGTCGCCGGTGAACGGTGGCCGCACGAGTGCTGCGTCGGTCTCCGCAGTCAGCAGCCCTGCGGACGGGTCGTCCCACTCGTACTGCCGCATCTGCACGGTGACTCGCGGCGCCGACCTGCCGAACTCGGTGAGCAGCCGCCTTGTGGTCGGCGTCAACGCGAAGGGCAGGAAGCCGAGCCTGAGCACCACCTCACGGTCCTCGGCGATGCGTCGCGCCGACGCCTCGAGCTCCTCGGCTGCCTCCACGAGGTCGCGCGCTCGGGGCAGCAACGAAGCACCGGCCTCCGTCAGCGATACGCCGGTGCTGGAGCGTTCGAAGAGTCGTACGCCGAGGTCCCGCTCGAGCGCCTTGATCTGCTGGCTCAGCGACGGCGCGGCGATCAGCAGCCGGGAAGCGGCGCGCGCGAAGTGCATCTCGTCGGCCACGGTCACGAAGTAGCGCAGCTGTCGCAGCTCCATGACCAGCAAGGTTAGGCCCAGCCTCATGCCGGCGAGCCAACAAGTCGTGGACCGCGCCGGTGTCGTGGACCGAGGCTCCAACTGCCCGAACAAGCAGCCGGACATCCCGTCCACCCGAACGAGGAGATCACCATGACCATGCTCGACACCCACGAACGAGATGAAGTCCAGCGACCCGGCGTCGGCAACGAGGAGCTGGAGGAGCTGCGGGCTCTGGTCGCAGGCCCGGTGCTGGCCGGTACCGACCAGGCGGCCGCCTCCGAGACCGCCACCTTCAACCTCGCCATCACCCACCGGCCCGAGGTGATCGTCGGAGCCACCTGCGCAGACGACGTGGCCGCGGCCGTCACCTGGGCCGGGCGACACGGCCTTCCAGTCGCCGTGCAGGGAGCCGCACACGGAGCCGTCGCTCCGGTGCGCGAGGCACTGTTCGTCTCGACCGCCCGGATGACCAGCGTCGAGGTGGACCCCTCGCGCCGAGTGGCTCGGGTCGGTGCCGGCGCCCGATGGTCCGACGTGCTGAGCGCCGCGACCCCGCACGGACTAGCCGGTGTGAACGGCTCCTCGTCCCACGTCGGCGTGGTCGGCTACAGCCTCGGCGGCGGCATGGGGCCGCTCTCCCGGCAGTACGGGTTCGGCGCCGACCAGGTGCGCTCCGTCGAACTGGTCACCGCGGACGGCAGCATTCGCCACGTCGACGAGCACTCCGACCCCGAGCTGTTCTGGGCCGTTCGTGGCGGCAAGGGCAGCTTCGGGATCGTCACCGAGATCGAGATCGACCTTGTGCCAGTGAGCGAGATCTACGGTGGCGCCGTCTTTTACGCAGGCGTCTCTGCACGCGACGTACTCCACTCCTTCCGTACGTGGTCGTCCACCCTGCCCGAGCAGGCAGGTGCGTCGATCGCCCTGTTGCGACTCCCGGAGTCACCGATGTTGCCCCCGACGCTGAGCGGGCAGTTCGTGGTCCAGCTGCGCTTCTCCTTCACCGGTTCCGAGGCCGAGGGCGCCGAACTGCTGGCACCGATGCTGGAGGCGGGCGAGGTGCTCATCCAGGGCGTGGCGGCGATGCCGTACTCCGCGGTCGACAGCATCCATCAGGACCCGACGGAACCGATGCCCGTCTGGGAGAAGGGGCTCCTGCTGCGAGAGCTCAGCGTCGAGGCCGTGGAGACGGTGCTGGCGCTCGCGGGCCCCGACGCAGTCTCCCCGCTGGTCCTGGTCGAGCTGCGACTGATGGGAGGGGCGATCGGCCGTCAGCCCCGGGTACCGAACGCCGTGGCCGGTCGCGAGGGTGCCTTCTCGGTGTTCGCCCTGGGTGTGCTCGCACCAGGGTTGGAGGAGGCGGTGCCGCAGGCGGTCAAGGCCCTGGTGTCGGCGTTGCGGCCCTGGTCGGCGCCCACCACGTTGCTGAACTGGCTCGGTGCCGCGGACGCCGACGAGGTCGCACGCGCGTGGACCCCCGAGAACTACGAGCGGCTGCACGCCCTGAAGTGCCAGGTCGACCCCACCGACATGTTCCGCTTCGGGCACGCCGTGCGGGTCGGCTCCTGATCTCGCGCAATCTGACAAATCGCGCGAACACCCGCAAGAACCAACGGGTTCGTAGACCGTTCGGGCGGTCACGGCCTGACCCCGACGGGTCTGTCAATGCCCCCTACGTGCCAGAGCGCGCCGACACGGGCGTGCCTAGGCTCGCAGGTACGAGCAGCTTTGTGGGGGGAAGAAACATGGCTCGTCGGGTGGTAGGAATCCTGGCAAGGGGGGGTCGCGACCGGACAGCCGTCCGTCGTGGCCGGACAGGCCCCCCGCCCACGGTGACGACGAGAGAGGCCGTGGTCCATCACGTCACAGCCGGGCATTCGGACCACCATCACCAGGTCCGGATGCCCGGTGACGTGCTCTGCGGCCCAACCCATCCGGTCTGCACTGTCCGGCCGGCGTCCGCCGGCCGGGTACAAGCGCGGCGGCGGTGGCCAGCGGGACCCGATCGAGGTCCCGGGAGCACTGGCCACTCCGTCCGTGCTCTCTAGTCGGTCGCCTCGGCGCGGATCCGGTAGCCGGCCAACGATGCCAGCAGCAGGGTGATCCCTGCAACGAGCACGCCGCCGACTGCGCCGAGCGAGCCGTCGGTCCAGTCCGAGACCGCCTCCGGCACCACCAGTGTCACCGCGATGACAGCCGCGGCGAGGTAGGGCCAGGCCATCTTTCCGAGGTACAACGCGATGCCTGCGATCGCGACAACCAGGGTCAGCACGTACCCGAGCCAGGAGTGGTCGCCGACCATCACCGGCACCTGGGCACCCACCAGCGCCACCGAGACGCCGAGGGAACGGGCGATGGTGGACTCGCGGAACCACCCCATCTCGGTGAGAGCGAGCCAGACCGCACCAAGCAGGAACAGTGCGACGCCGGCTGCATCCCCCTCGTACTGGTCGACCCCGTCCATCAACGTCATCGTCGCCGTGATGGCGCCGCCGATGGTGCCCACCAGACCCAGGGCGGTGGGAGCCACGCGGTAGCCGATCGCCCCGACCACGACACCGACGACGGCACCCGCCACCGCCGGCCAGTAGACCTCCGGGAACTCGATCGTCATCGCGTGGTCGACGACGTGACCCACCAGGAATGCGGCGCCGAGTGCGCCGAAGGTCAGCATGGACCCGGCCAGCCTGCGGCGTACGTCGTTGGAGTGCTCGCGCAGCTCTGGCCCTTCGGGGGACACCTTGGCTGCCATCGCGCCGGCGACGAGCAGGACGATCGTCACCACGGCGAGGAGCAACACCCGCGCGCCGAAGTCGAGGTCTCCCCACTGCTCGAACAGGAAGAGGGCGCCTGCGGCGAGGACAAGCGCGCCCCCGAGGTAGGCCACGACCTCGACCAGCTGCGGCAGGCTCCGGGTCCGCTGGCCGTCCGCGTCCGGCGGCGCCGAGCTCTCGAGGACGCCGCCGACGACGGCCAGTGACCGCTCCCGCGCGGATGGATCGACCAGGTGGGCGTCGATGAGTGCGTCGACGACTCTTTCGTTGACGCGTTCGGTGAGAGCAGTGTCCATGGGGAGATCGTGACGGATCCGGGCACCTCTGTGCATGAGCGTTGCTACTCAATTGCCCGGCGGTCAATCGCCAGGCGAGCTCCGTCTCGCCCGCCACGTCCTACTTGTCGGTGACGAAGCCTTCCTTCTTGAGCCACTCGTACGCGACGTCGGCGGGCTCGCGACCGTCGACGTCGATCTGCGCGTTGAGCTTGAGCATCACCTCATCGGTGAGCTTCTCGGTGACTGGTGCGGTGAGGTCCTCGATCTGGGGGTACTGCTTGAGGGTGTCCGCGTTGACCACGAGAGTCACGTTGTACTTCGGGAAGAAGTTGCGGTCGTCCTCGAGCACCTTCAGGTCCAGGGCGATGATGCGGCCGTCGGTGGTGAACACCTCACCAAAGTTGCACGACCCCTTGGCCGTGGCGTCGTAGATGGCGCCGGTCTGGAAGGTCTTGAGGTTCTCGTTGGGGACGCCCTGCTGACTGTCCAGCGGCACGTCGTACGTCTCGAGCATGCCCTTGAGACCGTCGGGCCGGTTGATCAGCTCGGACTCGACGCAGAAGGTGCGGTCCTCCACCGGCACCTTCTTCAGCTCCGAGAGCTTGGTGATCTTGTACTTGTCGAAGACTTCCTTGGTGATCGCGAAGCCGTAGGTGTTGTTCATCGGCGCCGGCTTGAGCCAGACCAGCTTGTTCTTTTTCAGGTCCTCGTCGCGTACGGCGGTGTACTGCTTGACCTCGTCGGGGATCGGCTTCTCGTGCCCGAGGTAGGTGATCCAGCCGGTGCCGGTGTACTCCCACATCACCTGGATCTGGCCGTCGAGCATCGCCTGTCGGGCGGCTGCGCTGCCGGGGATGTTGGTCAGGTCGGTGACGGCCGCGCCGGCCGACTGCATCAGGATGATCGCCATCTTGCCGAGCAGCACGTTCTCGGAGAAGTTCTTCGAGCCGACGGTGATCGTGGCGCCCTTGAGCGACTTCACGTCCTTGACCGGGCCGGCCAGCTTGCCCGTCGGGACAAACCCCCCCGCCGTCGGCAGGCTGCAGGCAGCGAGCACGAGGCTCGCGCAGGCCGCTATCAACCCCGCGACGATCCGGTGCCGGTGACGCATCCTCAGACCCCCTTCGGGCGGGCCAGCAGCTCGAACACCCGGCCCAACCACTCGATCAGCAGCGCGAGCAACGCCACGAGCACCGCGCCCCAGACGATGACGGGATAGCGCAGCAGCGAGATGCCGGCTTGGAGCGTGGCGCCGAGACCGCCGCCGTTGATGAAGGTGGCCAGCGTCGCCGTACCGACCAGCAGCACCAGCGCGGTCCGGATGCCGGCCATGATCACCGGCAACGCCAACGGCAGCTCGACGCGGAAGAGCACGCTCCTCGCGGACATCCCGATGCCCCGGCCGGCCTCGACCAGGGTCCGGTCGACGCCCTGGAGCCCGACGATCGTGTTGCGCAGCACCGGGAGGAGCGCGTAGAGCGAGAGTGAGATCACGGCGGTCTTGAAGCCGGGCTCCAGCCAGATCTGGAACAGCACGATCAGGCCCACGGCC
Organism: uncultured Actinomycetota bacterium; assembly: GCA_963742785.1. Taxonomy (GTDB): domain Bacteria; phylum Actinomycetota; class Actinomycetes; order Propionibacteriales; family Nocardioidaceae; genus Marmoricola. The sequence goes on along the minus strand of CAVUNI010000002.1, from coordinate 596,009 downwards.
GGGGCCGCCTGGCCGGCGTTGGCGACGCCGACCACGAGGGGCGCGATCGCCTTGGCCCGTCCCCGGGTGAGCAGGACCCCGAGCGGAACCGCGATCGCCACCACGAAGAACGCCGAGACGAAGGTGAGCTTCACGTGCTCCCAGATCTGCTGCCCGATCGTCGACCAGGCCAGTGCGCTCTCCTCGACCGAGTCGAGCGTGGCCGTGGCGTGCCAGATGACGTAGGAACCGAAACCGACGACGACGATGATCGGGATCGAGAACAGCACGATGGCGGTCTCGGCGTTCATGCGGCCGGTCAGGCGAGCGAGACGCTCCCCAGTGGTGGGGGTGTCCATCGCCGCGGTGGCTGTCTGGGCTGACTCAGACATCGTCGGTCGGCCCCTCGTCGCCCGTGATCTCGGCAACGTGCTCGTGCTGCGGGTTGGACTCGGCGTGGATGTCAGCGCTCGCCTCGGCCTCGAGCTTCTCCTGCTGGATGCGCATGAAGTCGGTCACCGACGCGAAGATGACGACGCCCATGAAGCGGTCACGGTCGCCGGTGACGACGGCGCCACCGTGGCTGTTGGTCAACATCGTGTCGAGCGCGTCGTTGAGGGTCGCCCGGTGGTCGATGTTGATCAGGTCCTCCTCGCCGGCGTGGATCGTCTCGCCCTTGAGCTGGCGCAGCCACGGCCAGGCAGTGGGACGGTCGTGGTCGTCGAGGACGATGACCGCGCGGTCTCCGGCGGCCTCGGCACGCGCCTTCACCTCCGCCGTACGCTCACCGATCTTCGCGGTGGTCGGGTGCAGCAGCTCGAGCTCGGAGACCCGGGACAGGCTGAGCTGCTTGAGCGAGGAGCCGGCCCCGACGAAGTCGGCCACGAAGTCGTTGGCCGGGCTGGCGAGGATCGCCTCAGGGGTGTCGTACTGGGCGACCTGGGCCCCCTCCTGGAGGATCAGGATGCGGTCGCCGAGCTTGATCGCCTCGTCGATGTCGTGGGTGACGCAGACGATCGTCTTGCGCAGCTCGCGCTGGATGGAGAGCAGCTCGTCCTGCAGCCGCTGGCGGGTGATCGGGTCGACCGCGCCGAACGGCTCGTCCATCAAGATGACCGGGGGGTCGGCCGCGAGGCCGCGGGCGACGCCGACGCGCTGCTGCTGACCGCCGGAGAGCTCGCGGGGGTAGCGGTCGCGGTACTTGCCCGGGTCGAGGTTGACCAGCTCGAGCAGCTCAGCGACGCGGGTGTCGATGCGGGACTGTTCCCAGCCCAGGAGCTTCGGGACGAGCGCAATGTTCTTGGCCACCGACATGTGCGGGAACAGGCTCCCGCCCTGGATCACGTAGCCGATGTGGCGCCGCAGCTCGTCGGCGCTCTGACCGCTGATGTCGTTGTCGCCGATGTGGATCGAGCCCGACGTCGGCTCGATCAACCGGTTGATCATTTTCAGCGACGTCGTCTTGCCGCAGCCCGAGGGGCCGACGAACATCACGATCTCTCCGGCGGGGATGACCAGGCTGAGCCCGTCGACGGCCGCGATCTCCTGGCCGGCGTACCTCTTGGTGACGTCGTCGAGCCGGATCTCGGCGCCGCTGATGTCGCCGGCGGGTTGGTCGGTGTGCCCGATGTCGGTGGCGGTCATTCGGGGTCCCCGCAGAATCGTGCACGCTGCGAGCGCAGCGCGCCCCTTGCAGGATCTTGCGGGGTGAGGTTCATGCCCGGATTCCCTTCGAGATGGTCGCTCGGCCCAGGAGCAGGAGGAGTAGGTCGAAGATGAGCGCGATGATCACCACGGCGACGGTCGCGCTCAGGGCGTAGTTGAGTCCGTTCTTGCCACCGGTCTGCGCCAGCCCGGTGAAGATCCAGGCGCCGAACCCGGGACCGAGGACGTACGCCGCGATCGCCGCGACGCCCATCGACATCTGGGTGCTGACCCGGACGCCGGCCAGGATCACCGGCCACGCCAGCGGGAGGCGGACCTGGAACAGCGACTTCGCCTCGCTCATGCCCATCCCCTTGGCCGACTCGAGCAGGTCGGCGTTGACTCCCTGGAGTCCCACGACCGCGTTGCGCAGCACCGGGAAGATCGCGTAGAAGCCGACCGCGAACAGCGACGGCCAGAAACCGAGGCCGAGCACCGGCAGCAGCAGGCCGATCATCGCGAACGACGGGATGGTCAGCCCGATCGAGCTGATCGCATTGGCCACCGGCTCGAGGCGCGGCGCCCGGGTGACCCCGACAGCGATGAGGACGCCGATAACGGACGCGATCAGCACGGCCAGCGCGACCAGGAAGGCGTGGGTCCACGACAGGGTCCACACCTGGTCCGAGCGGTCAACCAGAAAATCCCACACGAGGATGAACCCCCAAGAAAGACTGATCAGGGCAGTTTGCGCTCGCCCACCCAACCATGATCGTGCGCTTGTGACCAGTAAGTCGACCAGATCGGGACGGTTTCGTCTGGGCGCCGTGACTAGCGGTGGACGTCGCCGGGTTCGTGCTCGCGGTGGCTCTCCGGCTCGATCTGGAAAGTGGCATGGTCGATCCCGAAGTGGGCGGCCACGCACTCCCCGAGCTCATCGAGGATGCGGCCGACACCTCGAGTCTCCAGCGCTTCGTTGGTCACGGTGACGTGGGCCGAGAGGGCGGGCATCCCGCTGGTGATCGACCAGGCGTGCAGGTCGTGCACGTCGGTCACGCCCTCGGCGCCGACCAGGTGCTGGCGAACGACCTCCATGTCGACGCCGGGCGGTGCCGACTCCAGCAGCACGTGCAGGCAGTCACGCAGCAGCGACCAGGCGCGCGGGAGGATCAGCAGCGCGATCAGCAGCGAGGCGATCGGGTCGGCGCGGTCGAACCCGGTCGCGAGGATCACGACGCCCGCGACGATCGCCGCGGCCGATCCGGCGGCATCGCTGAGTACTTCGAGGAACGCCGCGCGCATGTTCAGCGTCTCCTCGCGTCGCCCGGCCAGCAGCGCGATGGAGGCCAGGTTGGCCACCAGTCCGACGACCGCGAACACCAGCATCTGGGAGGCGTCGATGCCGACCGGGTCGAGGAGTCGCCGTACGCCGGCGAACGCCAGGTAGCCACACACTCCCAGCAGGACGACCGCGTTGATCAGGGCGGCGAGGATCTCCGCTCGGTGGTAGCCGAAGGTCCGCCGGGGTGTGGCGGGCAGCGTGGCGACGTACGACGCCGAGAGCGCGAGCACGATCGCGGCAGTGTCGGTGAACATGTGCCCGGCATCGGCCAGCAGGGCCAGCGAACCGGAAAGGGCGGCCCCGACGAGCTCGACGATGGCCACCGAAGAGGTGACGGCGAGGACCAGCCAGAGACGCGAACGGGCCGCCGCGCGGCCGTCAGGGTGGCCGTGCACGTGCCCGTGGTCATGACTCGCGCCCATGCGCTCAGGGTAGGGCCGGGTCTAGCGTGTGCGCCGTGAGTGAGCCCACATCCGCAGCAACCACACGGCTGGTGGTGCCGGTGGCCGAGCTGACGGCGCGGGTGCCCCGGGCGCACATCACTCTGCTCGACCCCTTCCTCGCCGCGGACGATGTCGACGAGGGGGTGATCGCCGAGCTGAGAGAGCTGTTCGCGGACCTCGTCCCGTTCGCCTACGTGCTCGGTGACCCTGCACAGTTCCCCAGCGGAGCGGCGTACCTCCCCCCGCAGCCGGTCAACGTCTTTCGCCGGATCACCCACAGCCTGCGGCGCGCCTTCCCCGAGGTCATCGGCCTCACCACGTCGATCGACACGGTGATCCCCCACCTCGCCGTTCCCGAGGGCTCCGAGGTCCCCACACCGCTCGAGGTGCACGCCCGCGAGGCGTTGCTGCTCACGGGGCACGGCGACGACGAGACCGTGCTGGCGACCTTCAAGTTCGGGACGTCGGCGGCGTGAGGGCGGCGGAGGGCCCTTGCAACGCGGCTCAGAGCGACCGACCTATGCGAGCGACTTGATGTTCACGACCAGCACCGAGCCGAGCACGCTGACCCCGGCGGCGACGACGTACAGCGTGCTGTAGCCGAAGCCGAGCCCGAGGACGCCGGCCGCTACGGCGGGGGCGAGCACCTGGGGCAGCGCGTTGGCGATGTTGATGACGCCGAGGTCCTTGGCGCGGTCGTCGGCCGACGGGAGCACTTCGGTGATCATCGCGAAGTCGACCGCCGTGTAGATCCCGAAGCCGATGCCCAGCAGCGCCGCACCCACGACTGCACCCGCCCAGGTGGTCACGAAGGCGATCAGGAGCAGGGCACCGGCCGCGATCAGGCCGGACCAGATCACGAAGACCTTGCGGCGACCGAGTCGGTCCGACCAGATGCCCCCGATGACGGCGGTGACGATCGAGATGACGGCGTACACCCCGGTCAGCAGGAAGACGCCGTCCTCGGCCTCCTGGTCGGTGAGGTGGACCGCCTCCTTCAGGTAGTAGAGGAGGTAGAGCAGCAGCAGGGCGTTGCCGAGGTTCATCAGGAAGCGGGTGCCCCAGGCCCAGGCGAAGTCGGGGTACGCCGTCGGTGAGATCCAGAACGAACGCACGAACCTGCCGAGCTCGAACGGTTCGCGATCCTTCGGGTCCAGCGCGAGGTCACGGCTGTCCAGGATGTAGGGAAGCGAGGTGACCACGAGGATGCCGGCCGTCGTGAGGAACCCGACGGAGATGCTCCCCGTCGCCGCCGCGATGCCCGACCCGGCGACGATTCCCATCGTCTGTGCGATCGCCAGCCAGCCGCCGACGACACCGCGCTGACGAGTCGGCACCTGGTCGGGGACGGTCGCGGTGATGGCGGCCAGGATCGCGTTCAGGCCGACCTGGGCCATCGACCAGCCGATCACCATCGTCAGCACGGTGGATGCCTGACTCAGGATCACCATCGCGACGACGCTCAGTCCCAGGCCGCCCAGGACCCACGGCAGGCGACGGCCCACGCGCAGCACCGTCCGGTCCGAGAACGCGCCGGCCAGCGGGTTCGCGAAGACGGAGATGGCTGCACCCACGCCGGTCACCAGCGAGAGCACGGCTTCCTTGTGGTCGGGGCTGATCGCCTCCGCCTGCTGCGCGAGGAGCACCTGGATCGGTCCGAAGAATCCCGACCAGACCCCGACCGAGATCAGCGAGAGCCACAGCACCCAGACGGCGCTGACTGGGCGCATGGGCTCGGTGAGCGCGGTGAGGTCGGCGGGTCCGGAGGGCTCGCCGGCGATGGGAGTGGTCACGCGCGCTGCCGGATCAGCTCGGCGTACCACTCGAAGGACCGCTTCGGCGTACGCACCAGGGTGTCGTAGTCGATGTGCACCAGGCCGAAGCGCTGGGTGTATCCCTCGGCCCACTCGAAGTTGTCCATCAGCGACCAGCAGTAGTAGCCGCGTACGTCGGCACCGTCTGCGATCGCGTCACCGACCGCGCGCAGGTGGCTGTCGAGGTAGTCGATCCGCGGCTGGTCGTCGACCACGCCGCGATCGTCGGGTCCCATGGCGTAGGAGCAGCCGTTCTCGGTGACGTAGAGCGGCGGGATGTCCGGGTAGCGCTCGACGAGCTGGGCGATCACCTGACGCAGGCCGTCGGGGATGATCGGCCAGCCGAAGCCGGTCTTCGGGTATCCCGGGATGTCGTTCTGCACGAACGGCACGTCGGCGCCCTCACGAGCCGCGGAGATCCGCATCGGGTTGTAGTAATTCAGGCCGTAGAAGTCGAGTGTCTGACTGATCGTCTCTAGATCGCCGTCCTCCAGCGGCAGCACCTCTCCGAAGCCCTCCGGGTAGCGACCGAGCAGCATCGGGCCGGCGAAGATCCGGTTCCACAGCGAGTCGAACAGGTCGGCAGCGGCGACGTCCTCTGGTTTGTCCGAGGCTTCCCACACCGGAACGTGGTTCGTGGCGGCACCAACCTCCTTCGCGCCGTTCGCGCGCAGTCCCTGGACGGCGAGCCCGTGCGCGAGGTTGAGGTGGTGGGCGACCGGTAGTGCGTCGAACCCGAGCTTCCGCCCGGGCGCGTGCGTGCCGATGCCGTGGCCGAGCAGGGTCACCACGTTGGGCTCGTTGATCGGCACCCACTTGCCGACCCGGTCGCCGAGGCGCTCGGCGCAGAGGGCGGCGTACTCACCGAAGCGCTCAGCCGTCGCGCGCGACTCCCACCCACCTGCGTCTTGCACTGCCTGTGGCAGGTCCCAGTGGTAGAGCGTCGCCATCGGCTCGATGCCTGCTCCGACCAGCTCGTCGACGAGGCGGTCGTAGAAGTCCAGTCCTGCTGGGTTCGCGGGGCCGGTGCCGCCCGGCTGGATCCGCGGCCAGCCGATCGAGAACCGGTAGGCGCCGATGCCGAGCTCCTCCATCAGCGCGACGTCCTCGACGTGGCGGTGGTAGTGGTCGCACGCGACCTTGCCGTCTTTGCCGTCCTTGATCCGGCCCGGCTCGGCGGTGAACGTGTCCCAGATGCTCACGCCCTTGCCGTCCTCGTCCCACCCGCCCTCGATCTGGTACGACGCCGTGCTCGTCCCGAAGACGAACCCCGCCGGCAGCTCCGGATAGCTCACTCCCATGGGCGAAGTAAAGCGGGTGGGCGTGCGAGCCGGATAGTCCCGAGCGAACGGCCCCTCCCACACCACGAAAAAGGGTCCGAATGCTCGGGACTATCCGGTCTGGGAGGATCAGCAAGTGATCGAGTACCGCCCCGCGAACGGTCGGTTCGTGACCCGTGCCGAGGGGCGTACGACGTGGCACTCGTTCTCGTTCGGGGCGCACTACAACCCAACAAATGTGGGGTTCGACCGTCTCGTCGCCCACAACGACGAGAACCTGCCGTCGGGCACCGGCTATGCCGACCATCCCCATGCCGATCTCGAGATCGTCACGTGGGTGCTGAGCGGCGCCCTGCGCCACACCTCGACGGTCGGCTCGGGGGTCATCGGTCCCGGCGAGGTGCAACGACTATCCGCCGGCAGTGGAGTCGTGCACGCCGAGGTCGCCGACGGGTCGGAGGAGACCCGGTTCCTGCAGGCCTGGGTCCGGCCCGACGAGCCGGGTCGCGATCCCGCTTACCTGTCGACCGACGTCCCTCTCGGCGAGGGCTGGACGTGTGTGGCGGACGGTGGCGGAGCGGGCGCCGTACCCATCGCAGCGGCAGGTACGTCGCTGCACGCAGCCGACCTGGCCACCGGCCAGAAGTTGGCGCTGCCCGAGGCGGCGAGGCTGCATCTCTTCGTCGCGCGTGGCCGGGTCATGCTCGGCGAACGGGTTCTCGCACCCGGCGACGCCGCGCGACTCCTCGACGAGGGCGGCCGGCCGGTGAGTGCGGAAGCCGACAGCCACCTCGTCGTGTGGTCTTTCAAGGACACAGCCTTCAGGGGATGAGCACGCCGGGGTTGAGCACCCCGGTCGGGTCGAGCTCGGTCTTGAGCGCGCGGAGCATCTGCACGCCGACCGGTCCGATCTCGCGCGCCAGCCACGGCTTGTGGTCCTGGCCGACGGCGTGGTGGTGCGTGATCGACGCGCCGTTGTCGATCATCGCGTCGGAGGCCGCGACCTTCGCCGCGTGCCACTGCGCCAGTGGGTCGTCCGACTGCTTCGCGGCCACGGTGAAGTAGAGCGAGGCGCCGGTCTCGTAGACGTGCGAGATGTGGCAGAGCACGAGGGTGCCCTGGCCGAGCTGCGAGGTGAGCGCATCGTTCACAGCGGCATACACCTTGTGCAGGTTGGACCAGAAGGTCACCGTCTCGAGCGTCTCGACGAGAACGCCCACGTCGAGCATCGAGTCGCGGAGGTAGGGGCCATGGAACCGGCCCGACGCCCAGCCCTCGTCCTCGCCGAGCGAGCTGCCGCCGAGGCCGGTGAGCAGCGCGGTGACGGCGGTCCGCTTGGCGTCGACCGCCTCCTGGGTGCCCTCGTAGCCGGTGACCATCAGGCAGCCGCCCCCGGACTCCCCGCCGACCTCTGCCGGCCTGGCCAGGTTGATCTGGGTCTCGTTCTCGTCGGAGAGGCGCAGCACTGTCGGTAGCACGCCGGACTGGGCAAGCGTTCGCATGGCGGCCGCCCCGTCGACGAAGGAGTCCCAGCGCCAGCTCTCGTAGACCTTGACCACCGGGACGCGGCGTACGCGCACGGTGACGGCGGTGACCACACCGAAGGCGCCCTCGGAACCCATCACGACCTCGCGAAGGTCCGGACCGGCAGCGTTGGCCGGGGAGTTGCCGAGCAGCAGCTCCCCCTGCGGCGTCGCGACCCGCAGGCCCACGACCAGGGCATCGAAGCGACCGTAGCCGGACGACGACTGTCCCGAGGAGCGCGTGACCGCGAAGCCGCCGATGGAGGCGTACTCGAAGGACTGCGGGAAGTGGCCCAATGTCAGTCCGTGCTCGGCCAGCAGCGCCTCGGCCGCAGGCCCGCGCAGCCCGGGCTCGAGGGTCGCCGTCATCGAGTCGGTGTCGACTGCGAGCAGCTTGTCGAGTCGGACCAGGTCGAGGGAGACGACGCCGTCGAAGCCTTCGCGTCGCGCCGCCAGACCACCGACGACCGAGGTGCCGCCACCGAAGGGCACCAGCGCCACGTGACGCTCGACGGCCCATACGATGAGCGCGGCGACCTCGTCGTGGTTGCCGGGCCGCACCACCGCGTCCGGGGAGTCCGAGCCGTCACCGGCGCGCAGCTTGAGGAGATCCGGGGTCGACTTCCCGCGGGTGCGGTGCATCCGGGTCTCGTGGTCGGTGAGCACCTGCTCCGCACCCACGATGCCGGCCAGCTCCTCCAGCAGGTGGTCGGCCAGCGGCTCGGAGAGCCGGACGTCGGCCGGGTCGACCGCCGGGGTGTCGGTCGTGCCGATGAAGGCGTCGACCAGCGCGAAGGCGCTCTCGGACAGGGGGGCGGCCTGGGCGGGGTCGCCCCAGCGGGACCAGTGCATCTCGGGTGAGCTCATGTGTTACAGTGTGACACATGACGTCCATTCGTCACAACCCCGAGTCTCAGACGCCGCCCGACGACGCCTACCTCGACGCTGCCCGCGAGGCGATCCTCGCCGTCGGCTGGAGCCGTACGACGCTGACCGACATCGCCCGCCGCGCGGGGGTCAGCCGGATGACCCTCTACCGCCGCTGGCCCGACACCCAGACCCTCCTCGCCGACCTGATGACTCGCGAGTGGGGCCACGTAGTCGACAAGTCCGGCGTCGCCACCAGCGAGGAGGGCGACGCCCTCGACCGGATCGCGCGCGGCATCGTCGCGACGGTGCAGTCGCTGCGCGCCAACTCGCTCCTGCGCCGCATCGTCGACGTCGACCCCGAGGTGCTGCTCCCCTACCTGCTCGACCGTCGCGGTCGGAGCCAGGAGATGGTTGCCGACGCCCTGGGTGCCCTGATCGCCGAGGGGCAGCAGGACGGCTCCGTCCGTGCTGGCGATCCAGCCGTCCTGGCCCGCTCCCTGGTGCTGGCCTGCCACGGCTTCACCCTGTCCGCGCACACCATGTCCGACCCGACCCACACCGGGGCGTCCCGCGACGCCGACGTGTCCCATCTCGACGCCGAGCTCGACGAGCTGGTGCGGAGGTACCTCGAGTCATGACCCAGACCGAAACCACCAGGATCAACGTTGGCCTCGCCGACATCCCCGAGTCGACCGACGTGCTCGTCATCGGCCTCGGCATCACCGGCGCCGGCGTCGCCCTCGACGCTGCCAGCCGCGGCCTGTCCGTGGTGGCCGTCGACGCGCACGATGTGGCGTTCGGTACCAGCCGATGGAGCTCCAAGCTGGTGCACGGCGGCCTGCGCTACCTCGCCAAGGGCCAGATCGACGTCGCCCACGAGAGCGCCGTCGAGCGCGGCATCCTGATGCAGAGCACCGCACCCCACCTGATCCGGGCACTGCCGCTGCTGATGCCGCTCACTCCCGAGATCAGCCACTTCCAGGCCGGACTCGCGCGGGTCGGCCTGCAGGCCGGGGACGCTCTCCGGCTCGGTGCCCGTACCCGGCGCGAGACGCTGCCCCGGCCGAGGCGGATCGGTGTCACCGAGACCCTCACGCTCGCCCCCGTCGTACGACGTGAGGGGCTGCGCGGTGGACTCCTCTCCTGGGACGGCCAACTCGAGGACGACGTACGCCTTGTCCTCGCAGTCGCCCGCACCGCGGCTGCCGAGGGTGCGCTGGTGCACACCCGCGTGCGCGTCACCGACCCGACCGGAACGGGCGCCGTACTCACCGACACCCGCACCGGCGAGAGCCGTCCCATCCGGGCGCGCGCCGTGATCAACGCGACCGGCGTGTGGGCCGGCGACCTGGTGGAGGAGATCCACCTGCGGCCAAGCCGCGGCACCCACCTGGTGCTGCGCAAGGAGACGCTTCCGGGCGTGCGCTGCGCGATCATGGCGCCGGTGCCCGGAGCCAGCAACCGCTTCGTCTTCGCCCTCCCCCAGCCCGACGAGACCTTCTACGTCGGGCTCACCGACGAGGAGGTCGAGGGTGACATCCCCGATGTCCCGGAGCCGCCGGAGGAGGACATCGAGTTCCTGCTTCGGGTGATCAACAACGCGCTTCGCCAGGACGTACGCCGCGACCAGGTGATCGGGGCCTACGCCGGACTTCGTCCCCTGCTCGACACCGGGACCACCACGGCCGACATCTCACGCAAGCACGCGGTGCTCGTCTCCATGACCGGGGTCGTGACCGTCGTGGGCGGCAAGCTGACCACCTACCGGCGGATGGCCCAGGACGCGGTCGACCGGGCCGTGAGCACGGCCGCCCTCTCCGCCGGTCGCTGCCGCACCTCCGACCTGCCCGTGCTCGGGGCCGGCTCGCCGACCGAGCTCGCGGCGCTCGAGGCGCCCGAACGCCTGGTGCGCCGCTTCGGGATGGAGGCACCCGTGGTCCTCGCGGATGCGGTCGCGGTGACCGGCCTGCCGGAGGACGAGCTGCTCGCCCCGATCGCGCCGGGCCTGCACGCGACCCTGGCCGAGCTCGTGTTCGGAGTCACCCACGAGGGCGCGACGACGGTGGAGGACCTGCTCGACCGTCGTACTCGCATCGGCCTGGTTGCCGAGGACCGCGCGCTGGCCGTGCCCGCGGCAGAGAAGGTCCTCGACCTGCTGCTCCCCTAGTGTCCTGCTAGCCCTTCGCGGGTTCGCCGAGCTCCTCCAGGACGGCAGCGGCCGCGCGCTGCCCCGACCTCATCGCCCCGGGGATGCTCGGGGTCTCGCGGTGGTCCCCGGCCACGAACAGCCGGTCCCCGAGGTCGACCTCGCGGCCCAGGATCAGCGGCGGCCGCGCGGTCGGCCATGCCGCCGAGTGGGAGTTGCGTGTGACCAGGCCCCACACGCTGGTGTCTGTGCGGAAGATCTGCGCGAGCTGTGCGCGCACCTCGGCCTCGGCCTCCACCCCGGCGGCGTTGCCGGGAGTCGGTACCGAGCACGCAGAGATCAGGTGCTGACCGGGTGGCGCGTAGCGCGGGGCGACGTTGGAGACCACCAGGGCGTGCGAGATCGGACCCGTCGCAGGCCCCATCGGGTTGACGAAGGGCATCTTCATCGTCGTTGGCGGGACGTCGGTGGCGAACCACCAGGTCGAGAGGCCACGCATCGCGGGGATGCCGAGGCCGAGCAGAGACGAGGCAGTCGTCGGATCGGTCGCCACCACCGCCGCACGTGCCCGGATCTTGCCGCTGTCGGTGTGGATGCGGACGTCGTCGCCGCTGCTCCGGGTCACGCCGAGCACGTCGACCCCGTGCTCGACCGCTTGCTCGAGGCTCAGCGCAAGCTGGTTGGGCAGCGCCTGCATGCCCAGGGCCGGCAACGACGGCATCCCTGCTCGAAGAGCCTTCATCCCGAGCATCACGAACTGGTAGGAGGTGCGCAGGTCCTCGTCGGCGAACACCAGCCGGAAGAAGGGCCGGAGCACCTCCTCGCGGATGCGGCCGGAGATGCCGTGCCGGTCGAGGGACTCGCCCAGCGTCATGTCGGCCGAGGCCAGCAGCCGCTCGTCGTTCTTGCGCATGGGTTCGGTCCAGCGCAGCAGCCGGGCAATGTCCTGTGGCTGCCCGAGCCCTGACCGGATCGTGGCGATCAGCGCCGCCTGTGAGCCCTGGAGGATGCGGTAGCCCTCGGGATGGGCCAGCACCATGCCGGGTTCGATCGCCTGCGGGTTGAGGGCGGCGACGTCGGTGATCGAACGTACGTCGGGATGGCCGGCGTTGAGCCACTGGAAGCCACGGTCGCAACGGAACCCGTCGATGACGTCGGTCCCGACCCGGCCGCCGACGCGCGCCGAGCGCTCCAGGACGCGCACTTGTAGGCCGGACTGCTCCAACGCCCGTGCGCAAGCGAGTCCGGCGACCCCAGCGCCGATCACGGCCACGTCAGTGGCGTCCATTGATGCTGAGTATCGCCCAGTGGTGGAGTCGGCACACACGCGGCAGATCAGCGACGCGATTTGGTATGGACCACGCGGACCGCCGCGGAACAAAAAGCCGCGAACAGGTCACGTTTCACGGGTACAGAACTCCACGATGTGCTTGAACGCCGCCTTGGCCTCCGGGATCGGCAGCAACGGGTAGATGTGGATCAGGTCCGGCGCCACGACGTACTCCAACGGCCAGTCGGCGGCATCGGCCCGCGCGAAGAGTGCGTCGCAGGCGGGCTGGAGCAGATCGCGCGTGCCGCACAGCATCAGGGCCGGCGGCAGCCCGGCCAGGTCGGCGAGCCCGGGGCTCACTCGCGGGTCTGCCAGCGCTGCGGGGTCGTCCGAGCCGGCCCAGAAGGACGCATAGATCGCCAGGTGCTCGAAGGAGAGCCACGGGTCACGCTCGTTGGCCTCGAACGTGCCGGGGGCCGAGCTGGTGAGGTCGACCCACGGAGCCACCAGCACCAGGCGCTCGGGCTGCGGACCGCCTCGGTCGCGCAACGCCTGGGCCAGCGCCAAGGCATAGCCGCCGCCGGCCGAGTCGCCGGCCAGGACGACCCCGTCGGGTGACTCGGCGGCCACCTCCTCGAAGAGCCGGACCATCTCCTCGAAGGAGTCCTCGACGGTGAACTCGGGCGCCAACGGGTATGCCGGCAGCACGGCCCGGGCACCCAGGGCGTCGGCCAGCGGGACCAGGAAGCGCCAGTGCCAACCGACGACACCGCGCACGTAGGCGCCGCCGTGCAGATAGATCACGCTGCGCCGTGGAGCCTCGTCACGCTTGGCGTTCCCGGTCCGCCAGAGCGTGTAGACCGGGAAGCCGTGCACGTTGCCGATCTGTTCTGCGTGACCCCGCCGAACGCTGCCCGGCGGACCGTCGTCGCCGGTGCGGTTGCGCGTGGCCAGTGCAGCGCGCAGGGCCGGGACGTCGTCGGTCGGCGGGTTGCGGCGCATGATCGGGATGACCCAGCTGGCGACTGCGTGCTGCAGGCTCGGCATGGGGCAACCCTAGAGGCGCCATGTTTCAGGTTTGCTGCTCCGTCGGGTCGGCCGGCAGCCACGTCGACATCACGATCAGGCCGACCGCCGTCACCACAGGCACGAGCATCGCGCGCTGCAGATCGGAGTGGGACGCGACGTAGCCGATGATCGCGGGGCCGATCAGGAAGGCGGCGTACCCGAAGCTGACCACGAGCGCGAGGCCGCGGCCGCCACCCACGTGGCCGGCCAGTCCGTAGATCTGTGGCGCGATCAGGCCGACGCCGAGCCCCACCAGGCACCAGCCGACCAGGATGACCGCGAGGGTGCTGCTCAGCACGGTCAGCAGGTAGCCGACCAGAGCGCACGCGGAGCCGGCGCGTACGACGAACGCTCGGCCGACACGCTCGACGACCATGTCTCCGACCAGCCGGATCACCACCATGAAGCCACTGACGCAGGCCAGCCCCCAGGCACCGGCGGACGGACTGACGTCGCCGACGTCGGCGACGTGGAGCGAGGACCAGTCCACGGCAGTGCCCTCGGTGAGGCCGAAGCAGACGGCCATCGCCGCGAGCAGCCAGGCGACGCTCGGGATCTTTCCGGGCGTGCCGTCCTCGGAGACCCGCTTGGGCGACTGAGGCAACCGGCCGAACACGCCGGCAAGCAGGAGGGCAAGGATCACGGCACCGGTCCACAGGGACCAGTGCGTCGCGGTGCCCTCGGCGAGCAGGTGGCCGAGCACGACGACGATGAGCGCGCCGCCGAAGTTGCCGATGGAGAAGCAGGCGTGCAGCCGGCTCATCACCGGCCGGCGCCGGGCCTGCTCGACGCTGACACCGAGTGCGTTCATGGCCACGTCCATCGCACCGTTTCCGAGACCGAAGAGCGCTGCACCGACCACCAGCACCGAATAGCTCGGCGCGAAGCCCATCACCACACCCCCCAGGACCATCACACCGCCGCCCACGATGCTCGGCAGCCGGGCGCCGAAACGGTCGGCGAGACGACCGCTCACGTTCATCGACAGCACGGCGAACAGGGCCGTGGCGACCAGCACCCCGACGATCCGGCCCGGGCTCAGGTCGAGCAGGGAGCGCAGGCCGGGGAGGGAACCGCCGAAGGTGCCGACGATCAGCCCGTTGCCGAGGAAGAGCACGGCGACCGCCAGGAAGTCGCGCGTGGTGCCGTCCGTGGTGACGGCGGCGGGACGTGCTTCAGGGTTTCGAGACGTGGCGACCAGTCCCTCGCTGCGCTTCGGCTCTGGTCCGAGCACTCCTCAACCTTTCGCGCTCTCTTTGGCATCGCGAGCTCGGCCAGCGGCGCTCAGGCTCTTCTGGGTTCCGGAGTTCCATGGAAGGTGCCGAGGTCGTCGATCTGGTAGCCCGCGGGATAGGTGCGGTAGTAACCGTACGTGCTCACCCACTTGGGCTTCGACCGGGCGGGGAGGAGGCGCAGCAGCCTGGCCCGCAGCCGCATCGCGCCGCGGAAGAACCCACGCTCGAGACGGCCCGGGATCGGGTAGCGGAACGCGCGCAGCAGTGGCTCGTCCATCAGCGAGTAGGCGAACCGGCGTACCGCCCACTTCGGAGCCCAGCTGTTCGGCGGGAAGGTCGTCATCAGGTCGAGCGTCGAGTCGGCAACGCGGCGACCACCCTCGTCGAAGGCGAAGTGCTCACGCTCGTAGTCGTCGAGCAGTCGCTCGAAGGCGGCGTAGTCCTGCGGCACGTCCTTGATGTTCATGTGCCGGCCGAGCTCGATGTAGTAGTTCGTGGTCGCGGCGATCTCGTTGGGCGTCATCCGGCGGAAGCCGTGGTCGTCCACCCAGCGCTTCGGGACCACCACGAAGGTCGCGAGGACGTAGCGGAACTCCTCGTTGCTGATGTCGTACATCCCGTGCATCTGGTTGATCCGGCGTACGGCAGAGCGGCCGCGCTGGCTGCCCAGGCCGTGACGCTGCACCTCCTCGAGGAGGAGCCCGGTGTCGTCGTACCGCTTCTGGACGCGGCCGGTGAACTCGCCGGTCTCGTCGAGCAGTCGGCCGATCGAGGGAACCGCATAGGTGCGGAACAACGCGAACGACAGGGCCTGGAGGTTGTCCCACGGGAAGTCGAGGGCCGAGATGTGCAGGCTGATCTCGTGGCTGTCGCGGACCGGGTCGAGCTGCTCGCTGCGCCGGGCCCAGTGGCTGCGTGGCCGCATCGGCTCACCCCCTCCGAAGGTCCTCGTGACGTTGACAGTGAATCTGTCAACGTCACCCTAGTCGGCCTCCACGGGGACCGTCGACTCCTCCTGCATGCCGAGATCGTCGGGCGGGGCATCGGAGTACATCCGGTCCCAGAGCTCGAGCAGGGCCGCCGGCCAGAGCGTCTCGACGGTCGCCGCCAGCTCGGCCCGCGTCCACCACCTGTGCTCGGTCATGGTGAGCCGCTCATCCTCGGTGTGCCCGGAGACGTCGACGTCGAACGTCCCTGTCGTCACGCCGAAGAACACCTCGTCCTGCTCCACGACGACGTCGCTGTAGCCGTGCACCACATGGCGCATGGCAAGCGGACCGCGCAGGTCGCCTGCATCGATGGAGAGTCCAGTCTCCTCACCCACCTCGCGCACTGCGGCCTCGAGGTCGGACTCGCCGGGCTCGACTCCCCCACCCGGCGTGATCCACCAGCGCCGGCCGGGGATCCCGGGGTCGGAGTCGGAGAACAGCAGCATCCGCCCGGCATCGTCCACGACGAGCACGCGGGCCGTACGCCGGTGGCGTACCGGTCGGCTGGCGCGATCGACCGGCCGGAAGGTGCGGACCTCGTCCTCCGGCGTGGAATCGGTCATCGCACAGCGCGCAGGAACTGCTCGAGGATCGGCCCGGCGGTCTGGGAGCCGGACTCGCCCCGCTCGACGAAGACCGCGACCGCGAGGTCATCACGCCCCGCGACCATCCACGCGTGGGTCGGCAGCGGTGGCTTGTCGCCGAACTCGGCGGTGCCGGTCTTGGCGATCACAGGCCCGCCCGGGACGTCCGCGAGGATGCTGCCGCTGCCGCGCTCGACGACCGCGCGCATCATCGTGCGCAGCTCACGCGCCTCGTCGGCCGTGAGCGGCTTGGCCGGATCCTGCTGCTGCGCCTCGTGGTCGGGAAGCAGCTGCGGCAGGACCGCGGACCCGTTGACCACCGACGCGACCACCGTCGCCATCGCCATCGGCGAGGCCAGCACGGTGCCCTGGCCGATCATGCTGGCCGCCGCCTGCGTCTCGCTGGCCGGCGTGCCGACCTGCCCGAAGAACGTGGGGAAGCCGGTGTCGTGGTCCACCCCGAGCCCGAGGGCGGCCGCCGCGTCGGAGAGCGACTTCGGGCCGAGCTTGTCGCGCTGCCCGATGAACGCGGTGTTGCAGGAGTTGGCCAGGGCGTCCTCGAAGCTGATCTCGCCGATCCCCGAGGACGGGTAGTCGTCGTAGTTCTTGAAGCTCTTGCCGTCGACCACGGTCGTGGGCGGGCAGGACACCCGGGTCTGTGGAGTCACGCCGGACCGCAGCAGCGCCAGCGCGCTCACCACCTTGAAGGTGGATCCCGGCGCGTAGCGGCCGAAGGTCGCCGTGTTGTAGCCCTTCGACCCTGGTCCGCTGGCCACGGCGACGAGATCGCCGGTGGAGGGACGGATCGCCACCAGGGCACTCGCCGGGCCGACATCGGCGAGCGCCTCCTGCGCGGCGTTCTGCGTCGCCAGGTCGAGGTTGGTTCGCAACGGGGAGCCGGGCTGCGGCTCGGCCTTGAACAAGGTGCGCCGCTGGTTGCCCTCACTCAGGGCCGTGACCGTGGCCCCGCGGGTGCCGGCCAGCTGTTCGTCGTACCTCCTCTGGAGGCCGGACAGTCCAACGTCGTCGCCGGCCTGGATCCGGCCCTTGCTCTCCTTGACCAGCTCCGCGGTCGCCGGGCCGACGGTGCCGAGGATCGCGGCCGCGAAGTCCTTGCTGGGCGCGAGCGGCAGCTTGTCGGAGACCGCACCGGCACCCTTGATGGAGGAGAGGCCGCCCATCACGTCGGCCGGCGCGTCCTGCTGGCGGTAGACGATCCCCTCGACGAAGGCCCGAGGCCCGGTGGCCTTGACCAGCTTGAGGAAGCCCTTGGCGTCGATGTCCAGGAGTACGGCGAGCCGGCGCCCGGAGTCTGTGGCCTGAGCGGCGGAGAGGCCCGTCTTGTCCAGCCCGACGCGGAGCACCGGTCGGGGCGAGACGAGGGGCTGGTCCTTCGCGCCCAGGATCCTGCCGCGCTCGGCCTTGACCGTGGTCTCGACGAGCCGCTCGCCCTGCTTCAGGGACGGCTCGACGACGGTTGGCGCCCAATGGACCAGCCAGGCGTCGCCGTCAGAGGTCTTGCCCTTGGCCAGCTGCACGGTGGTGTCGTAGGACCACGTCTTCGATCCGACCTTCCAGCTCCAGTCGAGCTTCCCGGTGGCCTTGTCGCCGTCGGTCGAGACGCTGCCGACGGTGACCTTGGCGTCGCCGGCACCGCCAGTGATCTGCTCGTACTCAGTGACCGCCTTGTTCGCCGCGGCGTCGCCGCCGGCGAGGTCGACACCGGTGAGCTTGCCCGACGACAGTGCCTTTGCCAGGTCGGCCATCGAGTCGTCCGCGTCAGGTCCCTGCCCCGGGAAGGTGCAGGCGCACAGGGACAGCAAGAGGCCCCCGACCCCGGCGATGATCGCTGACCGGCGGGTGGGGGCGTGGCGCATGCGCACGATCCGACCATGCCCGGCGGGGATGGACAAATCGGTTTCGGAGAAACTGGTCTGTGCCGCGCCGGACAGCCGACGGCGGAATGGGGCCGCCGGCGCGACACAGGTCTCAGAGGATCCTGGGAAGGACCTCAGCCCTTGAAGGCGTCCTTGACGTTCTCGGCCGCCTGCTTCAGCGAGGACTTGCTCTGGTCGGCCTTGCCCTCGGTCTCGAGCGACTCGTCATCGGTCGCCTTGCCGGTGGTCTCCTTGACCTTGCCCTTGAGCTCTTCGGCCTTGTTGGCGGCCTTCTGTTCGTTACCCATGGCTGTACTCCTTGGATCGTGGGGCTGTGGTCACGGTCGTGCGACGAACGCTTGAGCCCACGCGGAACGTGTCCGAGAGACCACAGAGGCGTACGCCGCACGTCGCTGATGGCCGTTGTCTCGACCTCCAGGCCTTGATGTACCCGGGGACGCAGCGTTCACACCTGACCAGTTCAGGTCGTGGGACCGCTGTCAGCTCCCCTGCTTCCGGTGGTGGGCGACCACCTGGGCCGCGACCTCGGCGACCTTGACGTTCATCTCCTGGGAGACCTTGGCCAGCATCTCGAAGGCGCGGTCGTCGTCGATGCTGTGCATCGCCATCAGCAGGCCGACGGCCTTGCCGATCTCCCGGTTGCTCTCCAGCCCGCGACGGAGCGTGGCCGCCTCCTCACCGCGGTCGAGGGCGGCCAGCGTGACCGAGGCGAAGGCCGTGAGCATGATCGCCTGCTCCAGCGAATGGTCGGTGAGGGCACCGGGAGTGTCGCTGAACACGTTGAGCGCACCGACGCGCTTGCCGTCCTGCCGCAGCCGGAATCCGGCCATGCCGCGCACGCTGGTCTCGTCCATGATCCGCTTGGCCAGCACCGGCCACTTGCTGCCGTCGGTCAGGTCGGAACAGATGTGCTGGTCCTTCTCGTCCTCGTCGATGGCGTCGAGACAGGGACCCTCGCCCAAAGCCTTCTCGAGCTCGTCGATACGGTCGGCGGTCTCGTCGGACGCGGCCACGGTGTGCACCCGGCCGGAGCGGCGCAGCATCAGCGAGGCGTGGTCGCAGCCGTCGACCAGTGAGACCGCGCTCTGGCAGACGGCCAGGTAGACGGACTCGTAGGACTCGCCGGAGTACACGATCTCGGCGAGAGACCGGAAACTCGCAACCAGTTCGGGCGGAAACGGGGTGGGCATTCGAGCATTCCTCTTTGGCGTGCCAGAGGGTCGTTCCCAGCTGCTTGAGTCCGACGGACACCGAATGATCCCACGACAGAGGGCATGGTCGTGAATGGACGTCCGATCCACAGAATCCGACCCTCCGGACCGGGGCGGTGGATCAACCCTCCCAGCCAGGCGGGCGGTGCTTCTTCGCGAGCTTGCCGACGACGAGCCGGTAGGAGTCCTCGACCGCCTCACGCAGCTCCTCGTCCTCGATGGCGCCGTTGAAGCGCAGGTCGTTCCAGCCCGAGCGACCGATGTAGGCCATCACGCTGGCGTCGTGGGGGTAGCGGTCCAACCACTCGTCGGCGACCTCGCGGTTGGGGCCTGCCTTGACTCCGACCCCGTCGCCTCCGACGAAGGCAAAGATCTTGTCGTGCACCTTCACGACCGGGTGCTCGTGATCCCACGGATTGTCCGGCCAGGCGCCGGGCAGGGCCAGGCAGTGCACGAGCATCTCCTCCGGGGTCATGGGTCCGAACATAACGCCAGAGCCCGGACGGAGTGAGGTCCCCGGATCTGGATACATTCAAGGCATGGCGAACCCGCACTCCTCCTCGATCCCGCGCCCCACGGAGGGCGACGTCGTCGAGGTGATCCTCGACGACCACCGGCTCTTCGAGTCCCTGCTGCGGGAGCTCCGCAACGAGCAGAACGACCGCGACGCCCTGCGCCAGCAGATGGCCGAGCTCCTGGTGGCGCACGGTGAGTCCGAGGAGAGCAGGGTCTACACCGAGCTCGAACGCAAGCACGCGATCGACGAGGAGGAGGCCGAGCACGGCAAGAAGGAGCACGACGAGGGCTACGAGGCCCTGCTGCCCCTGCTCGAGGCAACCGAGCTGTACGAGGAGGAGTTCAGCGAGCACCTCCACGAGTTCAGCGAGACCCTGCTGCACCACCTCGACGAGGAGGAGCGCGACATCCTGAACCCGGCCCGAGAGGACGTCTCCGACGAGGACCGTGCCCGTCTCGGCGCGGCCTGGCTGGCCGAGCGCAACCGGATGCTCGACGAAGGCTGCGGCAGCACGGAGCAGGTGCGCGCGCTCGTCCACAAGTCTTGAAGAGCTTCCTCGCCGACACCCGGCCGCTGCGCAACCCGCACTTCCGGCGGCTCTGGACGGCCAACGTCGTCACGGTCGTGGGTGCCCAGCTCACGGTGGTGGCGGTCCCGGCCCAGATCTACGCGGAGACGGGCTCCTCGGCGTACGTCGGACTCACCGGTGTCTTCGGCCTGGTCCCGCTCGTGGTCTTCGGCCTCTGGGGCGGCGCCCTGGCGGACGTGATCGACCGGCGCACGCTGCTGATATGCACGACGCTCGGGCTGATCATGACGAGCGCGCTGTTCTGGTTGCAGGCATGGTCCGGGACCACCAACGTCTGGTTCCTGCTGGGCCTTTTCGCGGTGCAGCAGGCGTTCTTCGCGGTCAACCAGCCCACCCGTAGCGCCGTACTGCCGCGACTGCTGCCGCTGAACCTGCTGCCGGCTGCCAACTCGCTGAACATGACCGTGATGCAGGCCGGTGCGATCGGCGGCCCCTTGATCGCAGGTGCGCTGATCCCGATCTTCGGCTTCCCGTGGCTCTACCTGATCGACACGCTCACCCTGATCCCGACGTTGGGGGCAGTGATCGCGCTTCCGGCCCTTCCGATCGAGGGGACGACCGGGAGCCTGGGGTTCAAGGCGGTGATCGACGGGCTCAGCTACCTCAAGGGGCAGCCGGTGCTGCTGATGTCGTTCCTCGTCGACATCATCGCGATGGTCTTCGGGATGCCGCGGGCGCTGTTCCCTGAGATCGCGCACGTGAACTTCGGTGGTCCCGAGAGCGGCGGCATCGTGTTCGCGCTGCTGTTCGCCGGCATCCCGATCGGCGCGGTGATCGGTGGTGTGTTCTCGGGCTGGGTGTCCCGCATCGAACGGCAAGGCGTGGCCGTGCTCGCGTGCGTGGTGGTCTGGGGGCTCGCAATGCTCGGCTTCGGCCTCGCCGTGATGCTCGCCGACAGTTGGCCCGTGCCGATGCTCGTCGCCGCCGTGCTGATGCTGGTGGTCGGCGGCGCCGCCGACATGGCCTCGGCCGCGTTCCGCACGAGCATGCTGCAAAGCGCCGCGTCGGACGCCGTCCGCGGGCGGCTGCAAGGAGTGTTCACCGTGGTGGTGGTCGGCGGCCCCCGCATCGCCGATGTCGCGCACGGTGCGGTTGCTGCGTCGATCGGAGCGGCGGCGACCGCGGCCGGGGGCGGGCTGCTCGTGGTGATCGGGACGGTGCTGGCGGCGGTGGCCTTCCCCGCGTTCATCCGCTACAAGGTCGTCGCAGCGAGCTCCCGGGACTGAGGACCCACCCTCCGGGGTGCGCTTGTGGTCCGCCGAGCGGGCACTGCGCGCACGCTGTACGCCGCCGACCGGGCAGGCTCAGGAACAGCAGACGGAGCCAGGGGTCTGCTCGGTCATCTCGTTCTCGCCCGCGTGGTCGCCGAACTCCTGGCTGTCCTCGAGAACCGTGTAGATCTCCCAACGCTCGCGGTCGGGGGCACCTTCCACCCAGAACTTGTCCTGCTTGGCGTAGCAACAGGTGGAGTCACGCTCGTCGACCGAGGCGAGGCCCACGTCTGCGAGCCGGCTCTGCTCGGAGTCGACCTGGTCGGTGTCGACGACCTCGACGCCGAGGTGGTTCAGGGAACCTCCGTGGCCGCGGTTCTCGATCAGCACCAGCTTCAGGGCCGGCTCCGCGACCGCGAAGTTGGCGTAGCCGGGCTTGGTCTTGGCCGGTTCGGTGCCGAACAGGCGTGAGTAGAAGGCAATCGACTCTTGGAGGTCGTCGACGTTGAGGGCGAGCTGGATACGTGACATGGCAAGGAGGTTGCCACCAGACATAGACATCTGTCAATATAGATGCATGTCGAAGTCTCTCACGCTGCTCACCCCGACCGAGCAGGTCGCGTGCTGCTCTCCCCTGCTCAGGCAGCCACTGGGGGCGGCCGAGGCGGCCCAGATCACGCCACTGCTCAAGGCGCTCGCGGACCCCGTCCGGTTGCGACTGCTCTCGCTGGTGGCGTCGTACGCCGACATGGAGGCATGCGTCTGCGACCTGAACGAGGCCTTCGACCTCTCGCAGCCGACGATCAGCCACCACTTGAAGGTGCTCCACGAGGTCGGCCTGCTCGACCGGAGCAAGCGCGGCGTCTGGGTCTACTACCGGGTGCGGGCCGAGGCGATGGGCGACCTCAGCGCGCTGCTCAGCGGCGTGACGGCGTGACTCCGCTGGCCCGAAGAGCCGGTGCCGAGCTCGTCGGCACGGCGTTCCTGGTGATGGCGATCATCGGCTCCGGGATCGCCGCGCAACGACTGAGTCCTGACGACTTCGGGCTGCAGCTGCTCGAGAACAGCCTGGCCACGGGGGGAGTACTGGTCGCGTTGATCCTGGCCCTCCAGCCCGTTTCGGCGTCGTTCAACCCCGTGGTGACTCTGGTCGAACGCGTGCTGGGGCTGGTCAGCACCCGCGACGCAACGGGCCTGATCGGTGGCCAGCTGGCCGGTGGGGTGCTCGGCGCCGTGCTGGCCAACCTGATGTTCGACCTCGACGCGGTCTCGTTCTCCACCCACGAACGTTCGGGCGGCGGCGTCCTGCTCGGCGAGATCGTGGCGACCACCGGGCTCGTCCTGCTCGTCTTCGGCAGCCTGCGCAGTGGCCGGTCGGAGACGGTCGCCTACGTGGTCGGCGGCTACATCGCAGCGGCGTACTGGTTCACCAGCTCGACCAGCTTCGCCAACCCGGCCGTCACGGTGGCGCGGATGCTCTCCGACACCTTCGCCGGGATCGCGCCGGCATCGGCGCCGCTGTTCGTGCTGATGCAGCTGATCGGCGGTGGCATCGCGCTGGCGCTCGTGCGATTTCTGTTCGCCCCACACCTCGAGGAGGTCGCCACATGAGGCCCACGGTCCTGTTCGTGTGCGTGCACAACGCCGGCCGGTCGCAGATGGCGGCGGGCTACCTGCAGCATCTCGCCGCCGACCGGGTCGACGTACGTTCCGCAGGCTCACAGCCGGCCGACCAGATCAACCCGGTCGCGGTCGAGGCGATGGCCGAGGAGGGCATCGACATCACGACGGAACAGCCCAAGGTGCTGACGCCGGACGCGGTGCAGGCCGCCGACGTGGTGGTGACGATGGGGTGCGGCGACGAGTGCCCGTACTTCCCCGGCAAGCGCTACGAGGACTGGGTCCTCGACGACCCGGCGGGTCAGGGCATCGACGCGGTCCGTCCCATCCGCGACGAGATCCGTCGCCGGGTCGAGCAGCTCGTCGTCGAGCTCGCCTAGCCAGCCAGAATCCCCCGCTCGGCGTCTTCACGGCGACCAGAACTGCCCGGTCGGCGTACTCCAGCGGACCAGAATTGCCCGGTCGGCGTGACTAGCCAGTCACCGTCAGCTTCGAGATCTGCTGGCTGGTGATCTGCGTCGGGGTGAACGGGAAGCTGACCCACTGCTTCTTGCCGAACATCTCGGTCTGGTCCTTCGACCAGGGCGAGGTCGGGTCCTCCGACTGGCCGTAGGTGAGGATCGTCTTGGTGTCGACGCCGCCACCGTCGAGGAACGAGATCGCCTGGATGTGCGAGGAGCCGTAGGTGACCGGCTTGTACTTCCCGCTGTTGGCCACCGGGTTGCGCGAGGCGAGGGCGTTGGCGTTGCCGGTCTCGTCACCGAGGCCACCACCCAACGGGATCGGCGGAGCACCGGTGTCACCCGCGACCTGGAGTGATCCCCAGGTGGCGTTCATCGCGATGTTCTTGCTGCGGAGGAAGGCGATCGCGTCCTTCATCGCCTGGATCACCTGCGGGTCCAGCTCGTTCAGGTTGCGCGGGGTGCCGAGGGGATCGCGCTCGTCCCACTGCTTCACCCAGTAGGACTCGGTCCCGGCCAACGGCACCGTCGGCAGCCGTGTCACGAACTCCTCGAAGATGTGGTTGCCGATGCTGTTCACGTTGGAGGTCCGGTCCCATGCGCGCAGTACGTCGCACGCATCGCCGCCCTGGGCCAGCGTGCACACCTCGTTGAGGTCGTTGCCCTCGCTCATCACCTCGGCGCCCATCACCCGGTTCTGGTGCTCGAAACCGCGGAGGGCGGTCGGACTGATCTTGCCCTTCTCCAGCGCGTCGATGACGTAGCGGTCGACCATCCGCGTGCGCAGGGTGCGTTGGCACTTCTCGCAGCCGATGATGCGTGCGAAGCCCTCGAGCTTCTGGTCGGGGTTGGGCAGCCAGTAGGAGTCGTTCGCGTTCGTCACCCAGTCGCGGCGGACGGCCACCGGGAGGTGCGAGGGTCCGAAGATCCCCGGTCGCTGCGCATCGGTGTCGGTCCCCCAGTTGCAGTCCGAGCTCGCACGCGTTCCGTCGAGCCCGGGAAGCCCGGCCACCTGGAAGAGCACCCGCCCGACCGGCGTCATGCACTGCTGCGCCTGGGCGTTGGACACGTTGGGCACGACCGAGTGGTCGGCGTACAGCGCGTTCCCGGCCCGGTCGGCAGCGGTGGTGTTCACCCACGGCATCCCGCCGGCCTTGTCCTGGCGTGCGAGCAGGTCACTCGCGCCGGTGGCCTTGCCCATGTCCAGGAACGTGTCGATGGTGCGCAGCTGCTCGCCGTTGGCGTCGCGGATCGCGAAGAAGCTCGTCGGCGTCCAGTTCATCAGGGTGTCCGGGTCGTCGACCACGTAGCCCTGCTCGGTGCGGTAGAGGTTCTTGGTCACGGTCGACGTCGAGCCGTTCGGGTTCTTCACCACCACGTTGACGACGCGCTTGTCGAGCTGCTTGAGGCCGTCGGTGGTCAGGTAGGAGGTGGGGGTCCCGAGCGTCTGGTACTCGTACGGCGTGAACCGGTACGCCGTGGAGACGGTGTGGCTCCAGGCGACGTCCTTGTTCCAGCCGATGTTCACGACCGGCGAGCCGATCAGGCTGGCACCCGCGACGTCGTAGGTCCCGGGGATCGTCAGCTGCTGCTGGGTGAACCGGTAGCGCCCGCGCCACGGAAAGTGCGGGTTGCCCAGCACCATGCCCCGGCCCGTCGTGGAGGCGCCGCCGCCGATCGCCGTGGCGTTGGAGCCGAACGGCGACTTCGGGTCCTTGCCGAGGGCGGCGAGAAGCTTGTTGCGGTCGGGGAGCTGCTTCGGTGCCTCCTGGAACGAGGCGTTGATCGGCAGCTCGGGGATGCCGGGGTCGCTCGCGCTCGGCGGCGTGGCGTTCGTGATCTGCGGCAGGAAGTGCCCGGTCGAGGCGATCAGGTTGGCGAGGTAGACGCCGTACCAGATGTCGAGGCCGGTCGCGTCGGGCTTGAGGTACGCCGCGCCCTTGCAGCTCGGGTCGGTGATCTTCGAGGCTCCGCCGATGCTCTTCAGCCAGGCGTTCACGCCGGCGGCGTACCCGTCGACCATCTGGCGGGCCTGGGTGCCGGGGCCGGCCTGGGAGGCGAGCAGCTTCTCCACGACCTTGCGGTTGTGGATATCGGTGACGAGGGTGTCGACCTGGAGGTTGGTGCCGGTCATCGAGACCTGGTCGTCGTACTTTCCCGTCGCGCCGAGGTAGCGCGAGCGCTGTCCACGCGCGGTCAGCACCGTGTCGGCGAGCGTGCAGATCGAAGTGCCCGCAGCGGCGTACCCGGAACCGAAGCCCAGCGAGCCGAAGTCACTCGCGGTGACGTGGGGGATGCCGTGCTCGGTGCGCGTGATCGTGGCCTTGTACGCCGGCTTCGCTGCGGCCGCCGTCGCGGATGCGGCCGAGGCCTGCCCGGAGAGCTGGGCGACGGAGAGCAGCGCAGGAACCAGACTCAGCGCCAGGGCAGCGGCGACCCGCTGACGGTTGATGACCATGTGCAGTCAACGCCCGCGGCGGGGCCGGGTTATGCGGCCGTCTCACGCGCCGCCTGGGGCCCTCAGCCCGGGACCCGGAACTCCCGTGCCAACACGTCCCGAAGATCGTCGATCAGCTCGGGCACCCCGCCACCCTTCTCGATGTAGCCGTGCGCGCCGAGTGCCACCGCCCGTTCGGGGGCGCCGGTGGAACCGCTGAACGCCGACAACATCACCACGATCGACCCGGGGGACTCCTCGCGGATCAGCGTCAACGCCTGGAGTCCGTCCATCACCGGCATCGCGATGTCCAGGAGCACCAGGTGCGGCGTGTGTGCAGCGACGGCTTCCACTCCTGTGGCCCCGTCAGGAGCCTCGGCCACGACCGTGAAGTCCGGTTCCTCCTCGAGCGCGAGACGCAGGAGCAGACGCAGGTCTTCGGAGTCATCGACCACCACGACGCGGATCGGACTCGCCACAAGCATGTTCACGGGCGCACCTTGACTTTCGGGCATGAGGCGCGATCACGCTACCGCCAGCCACCTCATTGCGGGGAGATAATCTCAGAGGCGGATTAGTTGACCTCGTCAGGCCCGGACCGAGTCGTCATTTACCGCTCGCACGGCGGACCGCGGCGTGAAGTCGAGTGAGCCGCCGAGCCCGCGACGCAGGGTGGTCAGCGAGTCGAGCAGGTAGTTCTGCCGCACCCGCCACGGACCGCGATGGCCCTGACGGGGGAACTCCGCGATCGAGCGCTGGACGTAGCCGGAGGTCAGGTCGATCAGCGGTCGCTCCACGAGCTCTTCGCGAGGCCTGGGGACCGCGGCGGCCAGGTCGCGGCGTGACATGTGGTTCAGCACCCGGCACACCAGCCGGTGGCTGACGTCGGCTCGAAGCGTCCACGACGCGTTGGTGTAGCCGATGCACACCGCGAAGTTCGGGATGCCGGTGAGCATCGCTCCCTGCCACACGAACTGGTCGTGCAGGTCCACGGTCTCACCGTCGACCGATGGTGCGATCCCGCCGAAGGGCAGCAGCCGCAGCCCGGTCGCCGTCACGACGAGGTCGGCCTCCAGCACCTTGCCGCTCTTCAACCGGATGCCCTCCGGGACGAACGCCTCGACATGGTCGGTGACGACGTCCGCGTCGCCGTGCCGGATGCACCTGAAGAGGTCGGCGTCGGGTACGACGCAGAAGCGCTGGTCCCACGGGTCGTAGGTCGGAGTGAAGTGCTCATCGAGCATTTCCTGGTCGTGGAGCTGCCGCCCGGTCAGCCCGAGCAACACCTTGCGTGCCCGGCCCGGGAATCGCTGGCAGAACTGGTAGAAGCCGAGCGTGAACAGGATGTTCTTGACCCGGATGATCCGGTGGGCGACCCGGGGAGACAGCTTCTCGCGCAACCTGTCCGCGACTGGGTCGCGCCCCGGGAGGGCGGCGATCCAGGTCGGGCTGCGCTGGAGCATCGTCACGTGTGCCGCCCGTTCGGCCATGGCGGGCACCAGCGTCACGGCGGTGGCGCCGCTGCCGATGACCACGACCCGCTGGTCGTCGTACACCAGGTCCTCGGGCCAGAACTGCGGGTGAACCACCTCGCCCTCGAAGTCCTCGATGCCCGGGAACTCCGGAGTGTGGCCGCGGTCGTAGTCGTAGTAGCCCGTGCAGGAATAGAGGAACCCGCACGTCATAGTGCGCGGACCCTCCGGGGTGTCGAGCCGCAACGTCCAGCGCGCGTGCTCGCTCGACCAGTCCGCGCCCACGACCTTGGTGCCGAACCGGATGTGCCGC
The DNA here is from genome assembly GCA_963742785.1 of uncultured Actinomycetota bacterium. Lineage (GTDB taxonomy): Bacteria > Actinomycetota > Actinomycetes > Propionibacteriales > Nocardioidaceae > Marmoricola. Next base: position 568,093 of record CAVUNI010000002.1, on the reverse strand, counting down.
TCGAGCCCGAACTCAGCGACGGTCTCGTGGATGTAGTCCAGGATCGTGGCGCCGTCGGCGATCGCCTGGTCCGCGGTCCACGGCTTGAACTGGTAGCCGAGGGTGAACATGTCGGAGTCCGAGCGGATCCCTGGGTAGCGGAACAGGTCCCAGGTGCCGCCAATGGACTCGCGGGCCTCGAGCACGGCGAAGCTCCGGTCTGAGCACTCGGTCCGCAGCCGGTAGGCCGCCCCGACGCCGGACAGGCCCGCCCCGACGACCACGACGTCGACGTGCTCCGGCTTCATGGCGTGCAGGTTAGCGCCGCGCGCGACCCGCTCAGTCCTTGGCGGTGCTCAGCGGAGCGCCGTACACCAGGTCCTCGTAGTCGGCGTGGTGGTCGATCCAGGACTTGATGAACGGACACAACGGCAGCACCTTCCGGGTGCCCTCGGCGCGTACGTCGTCCAGCGCGGCCCGCGCAAGAGCCGAGCCGACGCCCATGCCCTCGCACCGGTCCTCGACCTCGGTGTGGGTGAAGACGATGAGGCGGTCGGTCAGCTGGTACTCCGCGAAGCCGACCTGCTCACCGTCGATGTACGCCTCGTAGCGTTGGGCGTCCTCGTTCTTGCGCGTCTCGACGTCTGCCATGCGCCCCATCCTTGCCGCCGGGTCAAGGCCGCCGACCCGGCGGTCCAGATCGGCTCAGGCGATGGCCACGGAACCCGTCCGTCGACCGAACGGAGACCTAACATGACCCGCGTGAGCGTGCGGTACACCGCCTTCGGCGCGATGGCTGTCTCGGTGGACGGCGTCGAGGTGCCTCTCACCCGTCGTCGCGAGCGCAACGTCCTCGCCGTACTTCTCGCCGCCCACGGCGCACCAGTCGCGGCCGAGCGACTGGTTGCCGAGGTGTGGGGGGACGAGGCGCCGGGCCAGACGCTCGCCTCTCTCCAGGTCGCCGTGTCGCGACTGCGCTCACAGCTCGAGCCCGACCGGAAGGCACGCAAGGGGTCGCGACTGGTCAGCACGGCTGCCGGCTACTCACTCCTGGCCGAGATCGCGGACGTCGACACGTGGACCTTCGAGTCGCTCGCGGAGCAGGCACTTGCGGCTGCCCAACCGGCGGAACGGCTACAGCTGGCCGACGAGGCCAGGTACCTGTGGACGACCACGCCGTACGCCGACTGCGATGCGCCGACGGTCCGGAGCGAGACCAGCCGGCTCGAGGAGCTGATGCTCACCGTCGAGGAGGTCCGGGCACGTGCCCTCCTCGACCTCGGTCGTCCCGACGAGGCGCTCCGGGGTCTGGCCGAGCTGGCGCCGCGGCATCCCTACCGCGAGCGGCTGTGGTCGTTGCTGGCACTGGCGCAGTACCGGTGCTCGCGCCAGGCCGACGCGCTGGAGACCCTGCGCCGCCTGCGCGAGCAGCTGGCCGACGAGCTCGGTGTGGACCCCTCGGAGGAGATCCAGCGGCTGGAGCAGGCGGTGCTCCGGCAGGACCCGGAGCTCTCCGCACCGGCCTCCGTCGCCGATGCCGCGCCGGCTGAGCCACCCACCGGTCGCGTCGCTTCGAGCCGGATGCCCACGGCCACCTCGGCCGGCACGATCGGGCGGAGCGGTGTGCTCGACCAGGCGCTCTCCCTGCTCGACGAGCCGAACGCGGGTCGCGCGACGCGCTTCCTGCTGGTCGCCGGCGAACCCGGGATCGGCAAGTCCCGGCTCGTCGCAGACCTCAACGAAGCGGCGAGCACCCGGGGTGTGCGCGTGCTGGTGGGACGCTGCCACGAGGACGACTACGCCCCCGCGTTGTGGCCGTGGCTGGGAATCGTGCGGGCGCTGAGCGACGGGACCGAAGTCGACCCGCTGCTGATCCCGTTGCTGGAAGGGGAGGTCAGCGACGCCGGCACCGGCGCGGGCACCGGACTGCGGATGTTCGACGCCGTTGTCGACCTGATCGCGCGGTCGGCAGCCACCAGCCCGCTGTTGCTGGTCCTCGAGGACATCCACTGGTCCGACAGCACGTCGCTGCAGCTGATCCGACACCTCGCCACGTCGGGGGTGCCGATGCCGGTAGCGGTGCTCTGCACGCGGCGTACGACCGAGGCGCAGACGAGCGATGCCCTCGTGGACACGTTGGCGGTGCTGGCCCAGGCCGGGGCGGAGCGACTACGGCTCGACGGGCTCGACAACGTCTCGGTCGACGCGCTGCTCACCGCGTCCGTGGGCGAGCACGACCCCCAGCTCGGCGAGTTCGTGGGCGACCTCACCGGTGGCAATCCGTTCTTCGTGCTGCAGTACGCCCGCCAGCTCACCGGCGTACCCGACCTCGAGCATGTGGACCCCTCCGCGCTGCCGGTGCCGGACGGGGTGCGCGACGTCCTGCGTCAGCGGATGCAGCGGTTGCCTGAGCCGGTACGGCGAACGCTCACCTCCGCCGCGGTCCTAGGCCGCTTCATAGACCCAGACCTGGTGGCCGAGCTCGCCGCCGTGCCCGTCGACGAGTGCCTCGACCATCTCGACCTCGCGATGGCCAGCGGGTTGGTCGAGGACCAGGAGTCCGGCTACGCATTCGTGCACGCACTCGCCCGCGAGAGCCTGTACACCGAGCTCAGCGCCGCCCGACGGATGCGCCTGCACGACCGCGCCGGAAGGGTTGTCGAGGAACACCGCGCCAACGACGCCGACGCGAGCGCCACGATCGCCCACCACGCCCACCTCGCCGCTCCGCTGAGCAGCGAGCATGGCGAGCGGGCCTGTCACTGGCTGGAGCGGGCCGCGCAGGTGGCGACGTCCCGGCACGCGCACGCCGAGGCACTGGAGCTGTGGCGACTGGTGCAGACCGACGCACCGGCCGACTCGGTCACCCTGATCGAGGCGAAGTGTGGCACCGCGGCGTCGCTGCTCCGGATGGCGCGCACGACCGAGGGCCGGATGTCGGTCGAGGAGGCCGTGCACATCGCCCGAGGGATCGGGCGATGGGACCTCGTGGCCCGAGCCGCCGCGATCTACAACGGCGCAGGGGTGTGGTCCTGGCGCGAGCACGGGGTCCAGGACGATGCCTTCATCGAGGTGCTCACCGAGGCGACCAAGCGCGTCGCCGACCCCGAGCGCGCCCGGCTGCTGGCGGCGCTGCAGATGGAGCACTTCTACGGCTGGGACAGCGCGGTGGCCGACCGGATCGGGGCGGAGTCGGTCGAGGTCGCGCGCGCCTGCGATGACCTCGGGCTGCTGATCGAGGTGCTCCTGGTCCGGATCATCGCCGCCTGGGGACCCGACCGCGCGCCGCTGCGGCTGGAGCTGATCGACGAGGTGCTCGGCTATCAGCCCGAGGGTGAGCTGCGGGTCTTCATCCTGTTCCAGCTCGCCACCGCCCTCTACGAGGTCTTCCAACCGGAGAAGGCCGACGAGACCATGCAGCAGTGCGCCGACGAGGCCGCAGCGTTGCGGCACACCGGGGTCGAGATCCCGCTCGCCTGGTGGCGCTTCGCCCGCGCCCGCGACCTCGACGACCCCGCCGCGGAACAGCTCGGGGTCACGGCCTTCGAGCTGCACCGCTCCAGCGGCTACATCGCGGGGGTCGAGCTGGAGTGCCTGGTGGCGATCCGCGGTTCTGCGCCCGGGACTCGCGTGACCGACGAGGTGCTGGCGCTGGTCCAGGACGCCAACCCCGGGCTGCGGACGATGGTGGCGCACGCCGTTCTCGAGGCAGGTGACCGGCAGACGGCCTACGACCTGCTGGGCGAGCCCGCGCCGCCCGGCGCCAGCGAGTACTCCGTGCTCGCCGGGCACTGCCTGCGGGTGCTCGTGCTGGCCGAGGCCGGGACCCCGGAGGAGGTGGCGGTCGCCCTCGAACGGATCACGGCGTACGCCGGCCAAGCGGTCACCTACGGCACCGTCGACCACCTGGGCTGCGTCGATCACTTCCTCGCCTGCGGGTACGCCGCCATCGACGGCCCCGATGACCATCAGCGCGCGCTCGACCACGCCCGCGAGGCCGTCGTACTCAACGAGAAGCTGCAGTGCCTCCCCTGGCGCCGCCGCGCTGAAGCACTGCTCGCGCGCCTGTCGTAGGGGTGTCGGTTTCACCGGCTGACCGGGGAAACATGCACATGTCGAGGGAAAGAACACGCAACCAGCGCATGGATGCCTCGACTAGTGCCCCATCTGACCGATGTGCATCGGCGTGCAAGAGCGAGGCAAGTGGGGTGCAAGGGCAGTCCCGCAACCTCGAGTCACCGGTTCGAAGGCGAACCGATTGACCCGAGAGGAACACCCCGATGTCCGAGACCCTGCCCACCACCACGATCCCCACCCAGAAGTCCAGCCAGGCCGTCCCGGCCGGCAACAAGACCCACGCGCTCGAGGACCTGCGCCGTCGCGTCGTCGGCCGGCTGCACACTCCGACCGACGGCACCTGGGACGCCGCCCGCACCCCGTGGGTGGTCAACATCCCGCAGCACCCGATGGCCGTCCTCGAGGTCCACGACGCCGACGACGTGATCGCGTCAGTTCGCTGGGCAGTCGACCACGGCTTCGAGGTGACCGCCCAGCCCACCGGCCACGGCGGCCTGACCACGCTCGACCAGACCCTCCTGCTCCGCACCCGTGCTCTCGGCGGGATCGAGATCGACGTGCAGCGTCGTACCGCGACGATCGGGTCCGGCGTCAAGGCCGGCGAGCTGTGCGCCGCTCTCGAGGGCACCGGCCTGACCTTCCTGTGCGGGTCCAACCCCGACCCTTCCGTCACCGGCATGACCATCACCGGCGGCATCAGCTGGTTCGGCCGTGCCTACGGCCTCGGCGCCGACAGCATCGTCAGCATCGAGCTGGTCGACGGTCTCGGTCGTTGCCGCCGGCTCTCCGCAACCTCGGACCCGGAGCTGTTCTGGGCAGTGCGCGGCGGCGGTGGTGACTTCGGGATCATCACCAAGCTCGAGGTCGCGCTGCACCCCTGCACGGAGGTGTACGGCGGCCGGTTCCTGTGGCCGGTCGAGCAGATGGAGGAGGTCCTGCGCACCTTCAAGCAGGCCACCGAGACCGCGCCGAAGGAGCTGACCACGTGGTTCCACGTCTACCGGTTCCCGCCGCTGCCCGAGGTGCCCGAGCCCATCCGCGGCAAGGCGTTCGCCTCGGTCGCCGTTGCCTACATCGGCGGACGCGAAGAGGCCGAGCCGCACCTGGCGGCGTACCGCGAGATCCCCGGCATGGCCATGGACCTCGTGGGCGAGGTGCCACTGAGCGCGCTCGGCAGCATCGCCGAGGAGCCCACAGACCCGATGCCCGGCATGCAGCGCTCGCACCTGCTCAACGAGCTCGACGACGACGCGATCAACGCACTGGTCGCCACGGCCGGCCCGGACAGCGGGTCGCCGCTGACGATCGTGCAGATCCGCCACTTCGGCGGGGCCTTCGCTGCCGACCGGGAGGGCCGCGGCTCGCACGGCCCGGTCAGGGAGCCCTACAACCTGTTCGCGCTCGGCGTCCCCGCGGTACCCGAGCTGGTCGCGCCGATCGAGATGTTCTTCGGCAGGCTCGGCGCCGCCGTCGCCCACGTCGCGAGCGGACGGACCCTCCTGAACTTCCTGGAGTTCGACGAGGACCCGGGCCGCTGGTGGACCCCCGCCACCCGCGAGCGCCTGGCCGCCGCCAAGCAGGTCTCCGACCCGCTGCACACCATCCGCAGCAACCGCCCGGTCCGTCCCTGACCCCCAGCAGCACCCATACCGACGAAAGGAAAGTGCCATGCAGAAGCAGACCATCAACCCGTGGACGTGGCAGGAGAGGTTCGGCTTCTCCCAGGCCGTGCTGGTCGAGGCGCCACAGCAGACGATGTACGTCGCCGGCCAGGGATCGATCGACCCCGACGGCAACCTCGTCCACGAGGACGACATGGCCGGCCAGGTCGCAGTCACGATGGACAACGTCGAGACCGTGCTCGCCGCCGGCGGCATGACCCTGGCCGACGTAGTGCGGTACGACGTCCACACCACTTCGCTTCAGGACTACTTCACGCAGGGTGCCGAGGAGCTCGTGAAGCGGTTCGCCCACGCGAACAACATCCCGGCCGGAGGCATCGCCACCGAGGTGCCCGCACTGGCGGTCCCGGGTATGGCCGTGGAGGTCACCGTCACCGCGTGTCGATGAAGGACCCTCTGGCCGCTGCGTCAGAAGCCACCCTTCTGGCGCAGCGGTCGCGGTCGTCCGTCGGGGTCGTGCAGCAGCAGGTACGGCACGATCGTCGCGGCCTTGGTCAGCGGGTTGAGCCGAGGCTGCTGGAGTCGTCGGAGCCGGCCGGGCGGCCGCTCACCGACACAGCCGCCGTCGTGCCAGGCGTCGAGCCGCTTCGCGGTCTCGTCGTACGCCGCGAACATGCCGGGTGCGTCCACGCAGTCGGACATCACCTCCAGCAGCGAACCGGGATCCTCGTCGTCCACCGCGCGGTCGAGGTGCTCGGCCGCGAGGGTGAGCCGGAGCCGTCGCGCATATGGGCTGTGGTCGCCGGCCGACGGGTCGACCACCACCGCCGACAGCTCGGAGTCGTGGGTCCACGACCGGCGGTTGAAGTTGTCGGACCCGACGGTGGACCAGATGTCGTCGATGAGACAGACCTTGGCGTGCACGTAGACCGGAGTGCTCTCGTGGTTCTCGATCCCGTAGATCGCGACCCGGTCCGGCGCCGCGTCGGTCATCTGGCGCATCGCGCGGGCACGTCCCAGCATCTGCGGGGATCGGGCCAGGAAACCCGCCTGGTCGGTGAACAGCGGCACCACCGCGACGACGTGGAGCTCGGGGTTGTCGTGCAGGGCCTCGGTGAAGACACCGCCGACGTGCTGGCCCCAGAGGTACTGGTCCTCGACGTAGATCAGCTTGCGCGCCTTCGACACGGCCTTGGTGTAGCCCCGCGCGACGCTGCGCTCTCCGCCCCGGGCGAACGGGTAGTCGCGGCCGCGGCGCAGGTTGGGGTAGGTGCGCAGCAGCTGCACCACCTGGGTGGCTCCCTCCGGGGAGGGCGGCGGCGGCGCCTGCTCGGGCAGCGGATCCGGCGTCATGTCCATCCGCAGGAGCTTGTCCTGGGTCCAGTAGACGGGGTGACGCGTCAGCCGGGTCGGGTCCTCCCACCTCTCGCGAAACACCGTCTCGACGTCGTAGACCGCTGGGCCTGAGATCGCGGCCATCACGTCATGCCACGGCGGGGTCTCGCCGTACTCCGGCGCCATCCCGAGTGCCTGCGGGTCACCGAGGTGGCGCGCGTCGTCACGCCGGGAGTGGCACAGGTCGATGCCGCCGACATAGGCGATGTCCCGCTCGGGATGGCCGAGGTGGCGGATCACCACCAGCTTCTGGTGGTGTGAGCCGCCGGTGCGCACGCGCATGTCGAGCAGCACCTCGGCACCACGACCCTGGAGCTGCCGGCCCAGCAACCGGTTCTCCTCGGCGCTGAAGTTGAGCTTCTCCATGTGCGAGCGCCAGATCAGTCCGCGCACGTCGACGCCGCGCTCGTCGGCGCGGCCCAGCACCTCGACCACCTCCGACCCGGGCGTGCCGAGCAGCTGCTCGTCGGCGTCGCCCTGCCAGTCGGTGAAGAAGACGATGTCACCGGGTTGGGTGGCTTCGATGCGCTCGTAGAGCTCGGCAAAGTAGGTGCTGCCGTGCACCAGCGGCCGGACCAGGTTGCCCTCCGACCATGCAGTGTCGCCCGGATGACGGTCGTCGAGGCGGGTCTGCGGATTGGCCCGTTCCGACTTGGTGAGCAGCCAGTCCGTATGGCGCACCGCGTTCTCCCTCCCGAGACCCACCCTTACTGACCCTTGAGGATCTCGTCGAGGGCCGCGGCCTCGACCACCTCGACCTGCTGGTCGCGCACCCGGACCACGCGACGGTATTCCTGCACAGCCGCGCGCAGCTGCTCGCGGACCCTGGCGGCACCGCGCTCCTCGGCCCGTGCAAGTTCCTGCGCGAGCTCCTCAGCGCGCGCCTTGTCGTCGGCCTTCTTGGCCGCCGCCCGCTTGGTCATCCGGGCGGTCATGACGACTGCGTGCTTCGACGCAGCACCATGAGTGGGAGCCCCACCCAGGCCGACGCATAGAACACCAGCACGGCGGCTCCTGCGACGAAACCTGCGGTGTCGCTGACGACGACACCGAAGATCAGCACCACGACGGCCACCAGGGTCAGTCCCATGGCGGCCATCCCCGCCTTCGCGTACGACGCGCCTACCCGGACCAGCGTCGCCTTCTTGTGGCGGCCGAACAGGAAGCGGTGCAGCGAGACCGGCGCGGTCATCAGTCCCACGGTCACGACCGCGAGGCTGAACGCGACCAGGAAGACCTGCCGGTGCAGGTCGTCGATGTCGCCGAACCGCGACGAGAACGGCAGCGTCAGGAGGAACCCGGCGAGCACCTGGATGCCGGTCTGGGCGACCCTCAGCTCCTGGATCAGCTCGATCCAGTTGCGGTCGGAGCGCTCCGTCTCCGTTTCGTTGCGCTCGTTCACGGATTCAATGTAGTCGGGCCGTGCGGGCGCGAGGAGTGGATCGGGCATGGCGTCACGACGGCCATGGGCAGTACTCCGTCCGACGGGCGGGTAACGCCCCGTATCGACCCGCGAAACGATGGGATCCATCGATCATGAAGCGGGCACCCTGCCGCTACTCTCGGGCGAAACTCCACGGCCGACGGCACGAGCCTTGAGGGAATCCGCATGAGCGACCTCACGCAGTACCTGTCCTGGGCGGGTGCGCTCGTCATCGGCATGCTGTTCGTGGCTGCCGGCTGGGTTCTCAAGGATCGGCTCCTCAAGCGGGTCCAAGGTCTCGAAGGCTGGGCCAAGGCTGCAGCGGTGGATCGGCGGACCCAGCGAGAGCGGCGCAATGCGTCTGCCTCCAGCCTGGCGGACAAGATCGTCGCGATCTACGACAGGCACGGATGGAGTGATCGCCTGTACCTGCCCGTGACGGTGGATGGGGCCCTGCCCATCCCCATGCTGGGCGACGGTGCTCCGGCGTTTATGGGCACCATCTCTCCGACCGACGATGCGCCCATCGACGTGATCTCCTCCAAGCGGGAGGAACTGCCGTTCGACAGCAAGCTCGTCGAGCGCAAGCACGAAGCCGGGATCGACATCTGGGACGGGTCCGTGCTCTTCCTGAAGGGCAGTGGTGGAGCCGCTCCTGCACCGACCCCACCCGTCCTGGTCGGAGTGTGCAACTACTTCGCTTCGATGACGCTCGGTGACACCGTCCAGAGGGAATGTCGGGCGGACACCGATCCCGGGATCCTGACGTCTCACTTCTCGAGCTTCGATGCCGCGCGACTGGCCACCGCTCCCGGACCGATCTCGGTTGGCGCCGACGCCGTGTGCGTCTTCGAGGACCAACGCGACCAGGTGGTCGTGCTACATCGGCGTTCCGACGAGGTCGTCAACTCGCACGGGTTGCACACCGTGTCGCCTGCCTTCGGCTTCGAGCCGAACTGGATCCGTGCCCAGCGCAGCAGGTTCGGGCTCGTCTACTACAACTTCCTCAAGGAGTTCCTGGAGGAGTTTTGGGGCGACAAGGCCGTCGCGCACGCAGCCGACCGGCCGAGGGCACACCCCGACTGGATCTTCGCCAGCGAACCGGGCTCACGTGTGCTCCGGGAAGTCGACGAGGGACGCGTCACCTTGGCGTGTGCCGGCGCCTCGCTCGATCTCACGCACCCGTCGCTGACCCTGGCACTGGTCGTGCGGTTCCAGTCCCGCGAGTTCCTGGACTACGTCAAGTGGGCACCAGGATGCTGGGAGGGTCGCGAGGCGTCGATCGAAGAGCCGGCCCTCTCATTCCTGGGGCTGCACGGGTCAGAACTGAGCAGCCTGATGAACTGCGGCACCATGAAGAGCACGAGCATCTTCGCGCTTGATCGAGCTCGCTCGTATCTCACCGCCATCGCGGAGACGTCCTGACCAACGCGGCCTGCGTCCTCACAATTTGGCGAGGGCCTGGCGCAGTCCCTCCTCGGCCTCGTCGCCGAGCTTCTTGAGCCCTGGAGCCAGCAGCGGGGCGATGAGCCTGCCCAGCCCCTTGAACTGGAAGTCGGCGGTGTAGGTGACCTTCGAGCCCTCGCCCAGCGGCGCGATGTCCATGGAGTCGTTGGCGACCACGGACTTGTTCTCGCCACGAAGTGCGAACAAGGAATCGGGCCGGTGCTCCGCCACCTCGTAGGTCAGCTCGGTCTCGCGTCCCATGAACTTCGAGGTGTTGCGGTAGGTCGTCCCGACACCGCCGTCACCGGAGACGCGTTCGGTGTGCACGGTGCCGGGGTCCCACTCGTTGGTGTTGGTGAAGTCGCTGAGGTAGGCGAAGACAGCGGCGGGGGCGGCTGTGGTCTCGACGCTGCGCTGGAGCTTCAAGGCGTCAGGCCTGCGTCTCTCCGGCGATGTTGACCATCCAGGCCACGCCGAACCGGTCGTTGAGCATGCCGAAGTAGTCGCCCCACATCTGCTTCTCCAGCGGCATGGTGACGGTGCCCTCATCGGAGAGCTTGTCGAAGTACCCGCGCAGCTCGGCCTCGTCGTCACCACTGAGGCTGATCGTCACGCGGGCGCCGTCCTGGAAGGTCATGCCGGGTGGGGTGTCGGATCCCATCAGGGTGAAGCCGCTCGGGGTGGTCAGCTGGGAGTGCATCACCAGGTTTGCCTCGGGCGCGTCCTTGTCGCCGTAGTCGCCGAAGGTGTTGATCTCCAGGTCGCCGCCCAGGGCGTCGCGGTAGAACTCCATGGCCGCGCGTGCGTCGTCCTTGAAGCTGAGGTAGGGGTTGAGCGTGCTGGCCATGGTGGATCTCCTCGTCCGTCGGTCGGTCCTTGCTTCGGACACTAGCCCGCCCCCCTGACAGCACGGGAGGACCAGGTCAGCACCCATCGTTCGAGCATCGGTCAGGGCTCGTCGTCTGGCTTGCGCACCGAGGTGCGTACGTCGTAGCGCTTGCTCCGTCGTGGCGTGCTCGCAGCCTCACTCGTCCATCGGGCCAGCTCGACGGCGGCGTCGACGATGTTGCGGAGGTCGACCAGCACACCGCCGTACTCCTGCCACACCGACCCCGAAAGCCCATCGGTGGAGAGCCGATCCCCCAGCTCGCTCAGCTCGGCACGGACCTCGGCCAGAACGTCCGGGTCGCCTTCGTCCAGCCCCGCGGCAGTCGCCGTGAGCAGCCGCTGCCACTGCGAGCGGAACGAGTCGTCCCACACGTTCGCGTGGTCGGCGCTGGTGGCCACGGTCCGGGCCAGGCTGAGCGCTTCCGCCACTGCCTGCTCCAGCAGGTGCAGCGACCGCACGATCCCCTCGAGGTCGGCGGGGCGGCTGCGCCTCGGGTTCAGACGGCTGCTCTCCTTTGCCTGGCGCAGCAGGCCCCACGCCTCGTCGATTCGCACGTCGACCTCACGGCAACGTCGCATCCAGCCCTCGACGTCGGACGAACCCAGGTCCGGGCCGAGCCCGGAGGCCATCTCCGACAGCACGTCCGCGAGCTCGTGCGGTAGCTGATGGGCGTGCGCCCACGCGGCCCGGTCCCGAAGCGGTGGCCACACCAGGAGGTTGACCGCCAGCCCGACGACCACGCCCACCGTGGTGTCGAGCAGTCGGCTGGCGAGCAGGTTCGAGTCGTCGATCGCGTTGGTGGCGAGTACGACGATGCCGGTCGTCGCGATGGTGGTCGCCTCCTCGCGGAGCCAGCGGTGGCGGCCGATGAGGAAGGAGGCTGCGAGCATCACGCCCATACCGAGGGGGCCGATGCCGAAGAGCGTGCCCGAGGTCCAGGCCAGGAGGACACCCAGGAAGGTGGCGGCCACCTGCTGGGTTCCGCGCGAGACCGTCCTGTAGACGGTGGAGTGGACGACGAGCACGGCTGCCCACGGCGCCAGGAACGCCTGCTCGAGACCGAGGACGTCGGTCGCCACGACCCACGCCAGCACACCGGCGAGTGCAGTCTTGGCGCTCTGTGCCCACTCAGCCACAGCCGCCGGATCCGGCCAGCGCCGTGGGTTTCGCGGACGGGCCGGCCGACGTCCCTCCCTGAACGTCTGCATGCCGGGACCGTACCCGTGCGCCTGAGATGTCACACGGCCGGCGAGTTGGTCCGGGATGAGGCTCCGGTCAGAGCGCGGCGTGCACCTCGTCGGCGGAGCGGTACCCGGCGGTGACGGCACCGTCCATGTAGCCCTGCCAGTAGAACGCCGACTCGGTGCCACCCCAGTGAATCAGCCCGTTGGGCTGGCGAAGAGCGGTGCCGGCGCGGGTGAGCAGTCCGGGTGCGGGGAGACCCGTGGGCCCACCCCAGGAGTACTCGTCGAAGTCCCAGCGCTTGAAGCCACGTTCGACCGCAAGGCTTCGTGCCTTCGGACCGAAGTACTCCACGAAGCTGTCCATGCACTCCTTGAGCAGCCGGGCCACCGGTGCGTTGTCGAGGCGGCGCATGTTGTCACCGGAGATGAACCCCATCAGCCAGAACTGGTCCTCGGCCAGGTTGTGAGTCTCGAAGGTGATGTCGATCGGGCTGCCGTTGCCGATGACCTGACCCGAAAGGCCGGCGTCGCGCCAGAACGGGATGTCGTACGCCACCTGGAACTTGCCCTCGTAGCCCATCTTGGTCCCGGCGTGCAGCCGGTTGCGGGCGACGCTGAGACCGCCCGGGTAGCTGATCCGGCCGGCGATGGCGGGGCTCATCGCAACGATGACGCGCTTGCCGACGAAGGTGCCGGCACCGGTCCTGACGACCGCCCTGCCGGTCCGGGTGTCGATGGAGCTGACCGGTGCTTCGTAGACGATCCTGCCCGCGAGCTCGTTGGCCATCGCCGCAGGAACGCGGTAGGCGCCGCCCTCGTAGTACTGCTCCTGGGCGCCGCCGGAGGTGTTGAGCAGACGGAACATGTCGCCGGGGTTGGTCTGGTCGCCGGCCGAGGCGATGTAGCTGAACATGAACAGCGCCGAGACCTCGTCGGCACCGACGGAGAGCGTCGAGGAGCAGATCAGCCCGAACAGCAGCCGGGCCTCCGAGGTGAGCACGGTCCGGTCAATCCACTGCTTGAAGGTGATCGAGTCCCAGTAGTTCGCGAGCAGGTGCTCCCACGGCTTGCCGGGCGTGATGCTCAGGCAGATCGTGGTCAGCTTGGTGATGCCGGCCACGAGTTCAGGGGCCGTGGCGTCGACCGGGAGGCCGATGGCTGCGGGGTAGGGCGAGATCGTGCCGTCCACCGCGAACAGGTTGTTGCCCTCGTTGTACGTCGGGATCTCTTCCACCCCGAACTCCGCACCCAGCGCCCGGATGTGGTTCTGGGTCGGGCCGACGAACTCCGCACCGCCGTCGAAGTGCCGGCTGCCACCGAGCGTCTTGACGTTCACGACTCGGCCACCGGGCCGGTCCCGCGCCTCGACGACCACGACGCTGCGACCCGCCGCGGTCAGCTGGCGAGCGGCCGCGAGGCCGGAGAGCCCGGCTCCGACGATGATGCAGTCATGGACGGTGCCCGGGGCGGACAACGCGGCTGCGTCGGCGCCTTCGGCCGTGAAGGGGGCGACAGCCCCAGCGGCGCCGAGGGCGACAGCCCCGCGCAGGACATTTCGACGGGAAAGGGTCATGACGGGAAAAATAGTCCAAATAGTGGACGAGTGACGTTGTTTCAGCACTATTCGCAGCGCACCCAGCGGACACGCCGATGACTTCGCCGCAACACGCCGGTCTGGACTACTGCAGGCACCTCGATCACGCACGTCGAGGGCCGGAGGGAGATCCGAGATGAGTACAGAACTGCACCCACAGGGTGGGCTCGACCACGAGTTCACTGCCGAGCTGCGCAAGAGCCCGGCCAAGGGCGGCTGGACCTACGTGGTGATGCCCGGGTCGGCCGAGTTCTTCGGCACCGGCGGCCTGGTCAAGGTCCGCGGCACCTTCGACGGCGAGCCCTTCGAGAGCTCGTTCATGGCGATGGGCGACGGCACCCACAAGCTGCCGGTCAAGGCCGCCATCCGGCAGCGGATCGGCAAGGAGGAGGGCGACTCCGTGGTCGTGCGGCTCGAGGAGCGCCTCAGCCGGTAGTGGATGGGTCGCTGAGCCGTTCGCGCAGGCCCGCGGCCATGCCCGCGATGGTGGCCGCGTCGACGAAGCCCCCGAGGCTCTCGGCCAGCCAGACCCGTCGCACGGGACCGAGCCGGAGGCGCAGGTGGACTCGCGTGCCGGACTTTCTCGAGGTCAGGGTGATCGCCCAGGAGACCTGCATCCGGCCGCGCTCGGACCGGTAGACGAGGCGCAGAGGCCGCTCGATCTCGACCACCTCGAAGAACTCCTCGGGACCTCCGTAGTCGGGGACGACGTCGCCGACGGCGAGCCATTGCCACTCCGGTTGGACCGACCGCGCCGCCCGGCGGGAGCGAGGCACGAAGCGCTCGATCGTCCGGGGGAGGTACCACCCACCACGGCTCTTGCCCAGCTGCACGATCCAGGGCCACACCTGCTCCGGCGTCCCGGGTACGTCGAAGCCGCGGTCCATCACCACCTCGGCGGTAGGCACCAGGTCGTCACCGGGTCTGGGTGCCGCGATCTCGGCCGCGGTGGCGGCCACTCCGGCGAACGGTGCTCTCACCCGGGCATGGTCGCAGTTGGACAGCATCGCGGTCGCGTGCCTAACCTGCCCCGGTCGAACAGCCACCCCGGGAACGCCGAGTCCTGCCCATTCCGGGGTGCCCCTCGAACTGGTTCGGGCAGGAGTGGGGGACCCACAGGTTCCACGTTCGGCCGCGATCGACCAGCTCGACCCGGCCGTGCTCGGGGTGAAGTCACCCAGCGGTGACGGAGCACTTTCTCGCTCCAACCCGACAGCTCACCTCACAGGCGTGGGAAAGGACAGCACCCGTGCCTGCACCCATCCGTCTGCTCGGACGCCTGCGCACTCTCGTCGTACCGCCTCTGCTGGCGCTCGCCATGGTGGCCACGGCCAGCGTGCTGGCTCCGGCCGAGGCGTCCGCCACCGCGAAGCCGTCGGCATCCCGACAGCAGAAGGTGATGCGTGCCGCGTCGGTCGCGCTCCGCCAGATCGGCGACCCCTACAGGTACGGCGCTGCCGGACCTCGAGCCTTCGACTGCTCCGGGCTGATGAAGTACAGCTTCCGCAAGGCCGGCATCAAGCTGCCGCGCACCGCCTCCGCGCAGTCGAAGCGGGCCCACCGCATCCCCAAGGGCAAGCTGCGCCGCGGCGACCTGATGTTCTTCACCGACGGTGGCGGCGTCTACCACGCGGCGATGTTCCTCAAGTGGCAGCACGGTCGCGCGGTGATGGTGCACTCCCCGGGTAGAGGCGAGCGAGTGCGGCGCGACCACCCGTGGACCAAGCAGTGGTTCGCCGCCACGATGCGCGGCTGAACGCCTGCCGGACGACACGGTTCCATGACGGTTGATCGACGGTCCGCGGACCTACGATTCGCCCATGACGACGCAGGATCTCGGGCTCGGCACCGCGCACGAGGAGGAGTCCTCGGGGGCGCTGGGCAGGCTGTTCGACAGCTCGCCCGCGCGGTCCGTGCAGACCTCGGTCGCAGCGGTGATCGCCTTCGTGCTCGGGCTGTTCGCCGTCCTGGCGGTTCCGTTCTCGCTGATGATGACGCTGTGCCTGGGGATGGCGTGCGTGGCGCTGGTCAGCTCGATCGTCGGGATGGCGAGGGCAACCAGGCCCGGCATCGCAGGCGGCGTACTCGCGTCCGCCGGGATGGTGCTGGCCCTGGCGACCCTGGCCCTGGTCGGCCTGCGCTACATCGGGCTCGACACCGCGTTCGGTGACGGGCTGGCGCCCACGCTCACGGACTGGCTGGACGCGTTGAACGCGCTTCTGCCAGCGCCGTGAGCGGGGCACCCACCAGCCTCAGCGACGGCGCGCGGTGAGCAGGAGGTACTCCCACTCCATCGTGCCGTCAGCCGCGCCGTACCGGTCGGCAAGGGCGTCGAGGTCCCGGTCGAGCGCGGCACAGCGCTCGGGGTCGTCCGCGTTGGCCGTGTAGACCGCGATGGTCGGGCCGTAGCGCTCTTTGAAGAACTCGCGGAAGTCCTCGGCCGAGCCGAACCGGTCCACCTTCAGCTTGCCGCGGGTCGCCACGACGTCCTCGACGCGATCGCCGAACAGCGAACGCACGTGGTCCTCGGAGCCCCACAGCGGCGGGGGCTGTACGCCGGGCGGCGGGGCCGGCGCGTAGGGCTTCATGGTCGCGAACATCTGCCCGATGAAGCCTTCGGGAGTCCAGCTGAGCAGCCCGATCGGTGCTCCCGGTCGGCATACGCGCAGGAGCTCGTCGGCGGCGGCCTGATGGTGTGGTGCGAACATCACGCCGAGACAGGAGATGACCGCGTCGAAGGAAGCGTCCTCGTAGGGCAGTGCCTCGGCGTCGGCCTCCGACCAGGTGATCAGCGAGTCCTCGTCCTCGGCACGACCGACGTCGAGAAGCTCCGGAGTGAGGTCGGTGGCGAAGACCTCGGCGCCGGCGCGAGCGGCCGGGAACGAGGCGTTGCCGCTACCGGCTGCGATGTCGAGGACACGGTCCCCGGGCTTGATCGTGCAGGCCTCGACCAGAGTGGCGCCGAGCGGTGCGACCACATCGGTCACGACGCTCGGGTAGTCACCGAGAGCCCACATGCCGCGGTGCCTGGCCTTCAGTGCCGCGTCGTCGACAGACTGTGCCGGAAACGTGGTCGGCGTCTGGGTAGTGCTGCTGCTCATGATTCCTCCGTGGTTCGGGTTGGTGGTGGACCCAAGGTTGGATCCAGCCGCGGAGGCGATCCAGTAACGAATCTGTACTGCCCGTGGTTCTGAATCTGTACTGGTCCCGTGGCTCAATCCGGCGTGTACTGGGTCCTGCCGCCGATCGGCACACCATGGGAGGGTGCGATGTCCAGCTATGGCCAGTTCTGTCCGGTCGCGAAGGCGATGGAGGTCCTCGACGAGCGGTGGACCATGCTCGTCGTGCGCGAGCTGATTCTCGGCAGCCGACGCTTCAACGACCTGCGGCGCGGCAATCCCCGGATGTCGCCGGCGCTGCTGACCAAGCGGCTCCGTTCACTCGAGGTGGCCGGGGTGGTACGCCGCGAGACCGTCGGCGGCCACGCGTCGTACACCCTCACCCAGATGGGTCGCGAGCTCGAGCCGATCGTGATGGGCCTGGGCGCCTGGGGCGTGCGCTGGATCGGCGAGCTCGGTGACCGCGACCTCGACCCGCACCTGCTGATGTGGGACATGCGGCGCACCGTGCCCGTCTCTGAGTGGCCACGGGCGCGGACCACCGTGGCCTTCCGGTTCGACGACGTGCCTGCGCGGGTCGGTCGCTGGTGGATGGTCACGACCGACGGCGACGTCGACGTGTGCGACTTCGACCCGGGGTACGACGTGACCGCGACCGTGCACACCCGCCTGCGCACACTGACCGAGATCTGGCGGGGCGACGTGTCCTGGCAGCGGGCGATCGGCTCGGCGGCACTGACGATCGAGGGTCCCGCCGACATACGTCGTGCGCTGCCGGCCTGGATCGGCCAGGGCTCCTTCGCCGAGGTCGAGCGGATCGCCTGAGGTGCCGACGCTCGAAAGTCTCGATGAGCTCCTGCGCGTCTGGGAGCGTGATCGCGAGCTCTCCGGCGCCGTGCTGATGACGCGTGCCGGTGAGGTCGCCTTCGAGGGGAGCTACGGCATCGCCGACCGCGCGACGGGCACGCCCGTCACGCAGGCGACGCGGTTCGGGCTCGCGTCCGTGACCAAGATGTTCACCGCGGTCGCGGTGGTCGACCTGGTCTCCTCGGGACTGCTGGCGTTCGAGACCCCGGTCATCGAGGTGCTGCCTCCCGATCGCCGGCCGTCCACGTTGCTGCCGTCGGTCACGATCCACCACCTGCTCTGCCACACCTCGGGGATCGCCGACTACGCCGAGGAGGAAGAGGACTCCCCGCTGTACCTCGAGGACTACGGCTCGCTGTGGGAGCAGCTCCCGGTGTACTCCATCGAGAGGCCGGCCGACTTCCTGCCACTCTTCGGCGACCTGCCGCCGTACCGTCCGCCCGGCGAGCAGTGGCAGTACTCCAACGCCGGATTCATCGTGCTCGGTCTCGTCATCGAGGAGCTGACCGGGCGGCCGTACACCGAGGTCGTGCAGGAGCGCGTGTTCGACCGCGCCGGGATGTCGGCCAGCGGCTTCTTCCGCCTCGACGAGGTCGTGCCCGATGTCGCAGTCGGCTACCTGCCGCGGTCAGGCCCCGACCAGCCGTGGCGCACCAACATCTACAGCGTCCCCGTCATCGGCGGCGCCGACGGCGGCTCCCACAGCACCACCGGCGACCTCGACCGTTTCCTGCACGCGTACGCCGACGGCACCTTGCTCGGCGAGCATCTCGACCTCGTACTCACGCCGCACGCCGACGCAGGTGACGGCTTCTTCTCGGGGTACGGCGTGCACATCTACCCCGATGGCCGCTACGGCCACGGCGGCGGCGACCCGGGCGTCGCGGTGCTTGTCGCCCGGTGGCCCGACGACGACGTGAACATCATCGTCCTCTGCAACACGGAGGAGCTTGCAGGTGAGGTGCGCGACGCGGTGGTTTCGGCCTGGCGGGGTTGAGGACCTCACTGAATGAAGGCAATCCAGCAGCAGTCCCCCGGACACGCAAAGATAGCTCGCGCGCGACACCATCTGCTTGAGTTTGAGGCCCGGCTCGCGCAATGGGCGTCCTCGGCGAACGCCAGGCCCACGTCTCGATCGCAGAAGACCGGATGTCGTTCGAGGTTCGTCTCGCCATGGAATATGCAGCTCCGCTTGGCGAGTGGGCACTCATCATCGGCGACTCCGTGCACGACATCCGGGCCGCGCTAGACGTACACGTGTGGTCCATCTGCGATACAGAGTCCCTCAACGATCAAGATAGGCGCCAGGTCGGCTGGCCACTGGTGGCCGACCCATCGAAGTGGGATGCAACGGCGGCGTCCAAACTGAAGGGGGTGCCACAACGATTTGTTGACGTCATCCGTGCGTGTCAGCCATTTCAGCGGCCGCCTGAAGAGCGCGAGCGAGACGGATTGCTGGTCTTGCATCAACTCGACGTGCAGGACAAGCACCGTCTCGCATTGGCGACTGACACGACGCTTGTCGGTTTCGAGCTAGACAACGCGGGAATTGAGTTCGCATCCGAAGATGCGGCCGCTCGGAACAACCCACCCGACCAGACAGTCCATCCCGATACTGCCCTCAGGGACGGCGCTCTACTCATGGTCCACCGGACCATCGACCCCATCGTGTCTGTGAAGGGGAGCCTCCAACTTGCGGTCCAGGTCGGCTTGAGAATTGAGGAGGAATTCGTTCCGGTGCAGGAACTCGTGGTCGGGCTGGCAAATCTTGCAACCGAAGCGATCCGCCACCTCGAGGCGGCTAGTGGAGCACCTGGCCGCGGATGAACACGGGCGGCTCACGTGCGTCTGTGGAAGGCGATGTTGCCGTTGGGTAGTTGCTCGGCTCGGTAGTGGGGGTCGTGGATTCGTCGGTGGTGGTGCCCGCACAGGAGTCGTCCTGTTGCGATGTCGGTGGTGCCGCCGATGCTCCAGGGGGTGTCGTGGTGGGCGTGGCACATCGCGGGTGGTCGGTCGCAGTCCTGGGCGGTGCAGCCCTGGTCCCTGATGGTCATGGCGAGGCGTTGGGCCTCGGTGTGGAACCGGCGTCTGCGGCCGAGGTCGAGGACCTGGGACCTGCCGTCGAGGACGGCGGGGATGACCCCGTGGTCACATGCGAGGCGGCGTGCTTGTGCGGCGGTGATCTGGCCGCCGGTGTCGAGTTGGCACACCCCGGCAGCGTCGAGGTCTGCGAGGAGCTGGTCGAGGGTGATGGTGACCACGATGGAGGCCGAGGTGCCGCCGGCCTTGGGTAGGGACTTGGCCGGGATGGCCTCGATCAGCTGGCACAGCGCGTGGCCGTGGCGCACCTCGGTGGGCAGGTGTTCCTCGCTGTCCCTGTCGGGGTCGCTGGGTGTGGATCGTGCTGGTGAGGCCAGGGCGAGGATCATCTTGTTCAGCCATTGGCCGTGCAGGGTGGGGATCCGGAACCGGCCGTGGCAGCTGCCGGCGTCGTCCTCGCGGATCGCGAACATCACCCGTCGGGCGGCGGTGGCTTCCTGCTCGGCCAGCACCTTGCCTTCGTAGGCGTCGGCGAGGTCCGGGGCGATCACCTCGAACAGCCGCCGCCCCAGCACCGCCAACGCCTTCGCGTCGTGGTCCTTGGCCAGGTTCACCAGATGGCGTTCGGCCCGGTCCCTCTGGTCGGTGCTGACGGCGAAGTCACCACTGGTGGGGAGGCGGTCCAGGGCGGTCACGATCGCCCGTGCCTGGGCCAGGTTGGCCGCACCGGACTCCAGTCCCGCGGCCAGGGTGTGGTGTTGTTCGAGGGCGGTGGCGAGCTTGAGGTCGGAGCGGGCCGAGATCCGGGTCTGCCGGGTCTCGATCGCGACCCAGTCCGCCGCCGAGGCCGCGGCCCGCTGGGTTCCGGCGCCGGAGCGTTCGGCCTCGGCCAGCACCCGCAGCCGCAACGCCGCCACCTGGGCCTCAGCCTGCGCCAGCCTCCGCAGCGCCTCGCGCTGCTGGTCGGGGGTCATCGACCAGGTCGCTACCGCGCTCAACTCATCGAGCCGCGCACACAACCGATCCGCGAACTCGACCACCGGGTGTGCGGTGTGGATCGGTTCTGAGGTCAACAGCCCACTCCTGGTCGTGCACACGAGGGTGTGCGTCCGGCGGGGCTGCCTACGGGTCAATTGTAGTGCGAACTGGTGTGTGGATACAAGGGAAATCCAGATTTGTGGAAAGAGAAAGACCGTCACCACGACGGTCGAGCCAGACAACGGCGAGCAATGCGAAGGGGTCGGGGAACAGCACCGCAACCAGACGCCCACGGGAACCACACTGATCGATAACTGAGGCCAGCCATCGGGCCCGTGAGGGGTTTCGACAAGCTCAACCAGCGGTGGCCACGGCGGGCCGACAGCCCTACGGCGTGTGGTTTCGACAAGCTCAACCAGCGGTGGCCACGGCGTGCAGACAAAGCAAGCGGCGTGTGGTCTCGACTATCCACTCGCTTCGCTCGCTGCTCGACCACCTATGGCTTGCGGCCGACCTTCGCTCCGAGCACGTGTGGTTTCGACAGGCTCAACCGGCGGTGACCAAGTGGTTTCGAGACGCTCGCTAGCGCTCGCTCCTCAACCACCGAGGATCTGCGAGCTGCTCGACCACCTATGGGTTGCGGCCGAGCCTCGTCCTACGGCGTGTGGTTTCGACAGGCTCAACCAGCGGTGATCAGGTGGTTCGAGACGCTCCCTTCGAGACGGTCGCTGCGCGACCTCCTCAGGACAAGCGCTGTTTAGCGCTCGCTCCTCAACCAACCACTGGCCGGGTCAGATGCGGTCCGGAGTGCGCTTGCGGGCCGTGCGCTGGCGCTCGTGGTGGCGCTCGGCGCGGCGTACGTCGCCGTCCGGAGTGACCAGCTTCTCGATGACTGTGCCCAGGTAGTACATGGTGTGCTCCTTTGTCCGACACCAGTCAACACATTACGCTGGTGTCGCGGAACGCGCAACCACCAAACGCGTTATGCTGGTGTTGTGGAAGACACGCTGCCTCGTCCAGACGTCCCGGCGCCGATCGCTGTGATCCGCGACTTCGTGAACACCACCGACCACGAGACCGGGACCGACGAGCTCACGACGCAGGCCGAGCTGGTGCGCTACCTGACGAATCAAGGCCTGCTCCCCAAGGCTGCCCGCGCGACCCCTGAGGACCTCGAGCTGGCCCGACGGCTGCGGGCCGGGTTGAGGACGGCGCTCGAGCGCAACCACGACGGCGATGTCACACCGGTGCCAGAGCTGGCGCGTGCGTTGCGCGAGTTGCCGGTCACCCTGGACTGGGGCGATGACGGACCGGCGCTGCACACGTCCGCTCCCGGCGTACGCGCGGCTCTGGCCAGGATCGGTCTGGCCTTGCACGAGGCTGCGAACGAGGGCATTTGGTGGCGGCTGAAGATCTGCTCGTACGACGAGTGCGAGTGGGCCTACTACGACCACTCCAAGAACCGGTCTCGCGCCTGGTGCGAGTACGGCTGCGGCAACAAGGTGAAGACCCGCGCCTATCGCGCCCGGCAGAAGTCCAAAACGGCCTAGGGTTGGAGTGAACCCGAGGAGGCCCGATGCACACCTACATCGTCAGCTACGACCCGATCGGCCCCGGGCCCAAGCACGACGCCATCGTGGCCAAGCTCAGCTCCTACCCGAGCGCGATCCACGCCCTGACGTCGACCTGGTTCGTCAAGAGCGACGACACGGCCTTCAAGATCGGCGCCGCCATGGAGGAGATCCTCGATGACGACGACGGCCTCATCGTGAACCGGGTCGGCTGGGAGGCCGCGTGGTCGGCCTCGATCGCACCCGACATCGACACCTGGCTCCAGACCAACCTGCAGGATGCGTCGACGGATTGAGCCACTTCTCCGTCGCCTTCTTCCGCAACCTCAACCTCGGACAACGCCGCAGCCACAGTCCGACGCGTCCGGAGCTGCTCGATGCCCTCGAGCGGGCCGGGGCGTACGACGCGACCAACTTCCAGGTCAACGGCACGGTCATCTTCAGGAGCGAGACGGATCCGCAGACCCTCGCCGACGAAGCGGTGCGGCTGCTAACGCCCGTCTGCGGGTACGACGACGCGGTGATCGTGCGACCGGTCCCGTGGATCCTGGAACTCGAGCTGCCGGAGGCACCCAGCGCCGAGGTCTCGCTCTTCGACGGACCCGACCCGTTTCCCGAGCCTCTCCCCTGGATCGCCCCCGGTGCCGGCGTGACCGTCATTCGTGCCGATTCCCTGCACGCGGTCTGCATCGACGACGTCGAGCAGACCAGCGGCGGGACGTGGACCCTCGAACGACTGCTGGGAATGCCGGTCACCTCCCGCGGAGTTCCGACCATGACGAGGCTCCAGGCGAGGTTGCGCTCCCTGGCGAAGAGCTGAGGAGAGCAGATGCCGGACTACGGCCACGACCTGCAGTTCGGAACCTTTCCGAGCCCCGACGCTGAGGCCGCCGAACGCACCCTGGAGCTCGCCCAGCTCGCCGAGATCAGCGGGCTGGAACTCGTCTCGGTGCAGGACCACCCCTACCAGGGGCGGCACCTCGACACGTGGACGCTGCTCTCGGTGGTCGCCGCGCGCACCTCGGCGATCCGGGTCGCGCCCAACGTGGCCAACCTCGCGCTGCGGCCGCCGGTGGTGCTCGCCCGGTCGGCGGCGACCCTCGATCTCCTCAGTGCGGGCAGGGTTGAGCTCGGCCTGGGTGCCGGCAGCTTCTGGGATGCGATCGTGGCGGCCGGCGGCCCACGTCGTACGCCGAAGCAGGCGGTCGACGCTCTGATCGAGGCGATCGGGATCATCCGCCAGGTGTGGGCAGGAGGCACCGTCCGGGCCGACGGAGAGCACTACCAGGTAAACGGGCTGCACGGCGGTCCACGCCCCGCGCACGACATCCCGATCTGGCTGGGCTCCTACAAACCGCGGATGCTGCGGGTCACCGCCGACCTCGCCGACGCGTGGATCCCGTCGATGGGCTACGCCGATCCGCACGAGCTCTCCGCCATGAACGCAGCCATCGACGAGCGGGCCGAGGCCAACGGCCGCGGACCGCAGGCGATCCGGCGGATGTACAACGTCTTCGGCCGATTCGGCACCGGCAGCGGCTTCCTCCAGGGTGGTGTGCGCGACTGGGCCGAGCAGCTGGCGGGCCTTGCGGTCGACGAGGGCGTCAGCACGTTCATCCTGGGTACCGACGACGCCGACTCGATTCGCCGCTTCGCGCTGGAGGTGGTGCCAGCCGTACGTGACCAGGTCGACGAGGAGCGCACCCTGCGAGCGAGCGGCCCAGCCTTGACGCGGGCGACGACGCGGGCGACGACACAGCCGCGCACCGACGAGCCGGAGTCGATCACGGTCACCCCGACCCCCGCGCCGACGGAACGACTGACCAGCGAGGTGCCGTGGGACGAGTCGACCCGGCCGCACTACCCGGCGCCGACAAGCGCGTCGTACACCGAGGCGCAGCAGTCCTACCCCCAGCACCTCATCGACATCCACGACGCGTTGCGCGCCGAGCTCACCCAGCTGCGCGACGTGGTCGACCAGGTGCGCCGCGGACTGATGCAGGTCGGGCAGGCGCGCTCGGTGATCAACACGATGACCATGCGGCAGAACAACTGGACCCTCGGCGCCTACTGCGAGTCGTACTGCCGGATCGTGACCGGCCACCACACGCTCGAGGACCGCAGCATGTTCAGCTTCCTGCGTCACCGGGATCCCGATGCCGACCCGGTCGTCGACCGGCTGGCCGAGGAGCACGAGGTGATCGCCGAGGTGATCGAGCAGGTCGACCGAGCGCTCGTCACTCTGGTCGCTGCGGAACCCCGCGACGCCGAGAAGGCGCTCGAGGAGTTCTCGGGAACGGTGGACCTGCTCACCGACTCCCTGCTCTCGCACCTCTCCTACGAGGAGCGAGAGCTGCTGCACCCACTGGCGCAGCACGGGTTGGGCTGAGGTTTCGAGACGGCGATCAGTCGTCGCTGACGAGGAGCGTGACCTCGATGTTGCCCCGGGTCGCGTTCGAGTACGGGCACACCTGGTGGGCCTGCTCGACCAGGGCGAGGGCGTCATCGTGCGACAGGTTCGGCACGACCACCTCGAGGGTCACCTCGAGCTGGAATCCGCCCGCGTCGTTGGGGCCGATGCCGACCAGCGCGCCGACCGACGAGTGGCCGAGGTCGGCCTTGGCCTTGCGTGCCACGGCCTGCAGCGCGGAGTGGAAGCACGCGGCGTAGCCCGACGCGAAGAGCTGTTCGGGGTTGGCACCCTCACCGTCGCCACCCATGTCCTTTGGAATGGCCAGGTCGAGGTCGACGCGGCCGTCGGTGGTGCGGACGTGGCCTTCGCGGCCGCGCCCGGTGGCCAGTGCTTCTGCGGTGTAGAGGGTCTGCATCCCTGCTCCTTCGTCGCTCTTGGGGTGGTCTCGCTGAATCGTTGCGTGTGTCAACCACTAACCCATTTGCCCTGTGCCGGTATTCCTCGGAGCATGGCCAACCATGAGTGACGTCAAACACGAGCTGCCCACCCGCGAGTTCGGGTGGTCGGACATGTGGGCCTCCCCCGACGACGACCCGCGCAGCGAGGGAGGTCCGTCCGACGAACGCTCGGTGTTGCTGCGCTACCTCCGCAACTTCCGGCTCACCCTGGAGATGAAGTGTTCGGGACTCGACGCCGAACAGCTCGCCCGTCGCTCGGTCCCTCCCTCGAACATGTCGCTGCTCGGGCTGGTCCGACACCTCGCCACGGTGGAGCAGTACTGGTTCCGCATCGCGATGGCCGGCGAAGTCGTCGCGCGCCTGTATCGCGGCGATGGCGAGGAGGAGTTCGACGGCGCCGTGGCCGACCAGGCGGTCGTCGACGAGGCCTGGGAGAGCTGGCGCGAGTCGGTCGCGTACGCCGACGACTACCTCGCGCGAACGCCGGACCTCGACACGTCTGGGCCGAAGGGCGACGTACTGCGCGAGGTGCTGGTCCACATGGTGGAGGAGTACGCCCGCCACTGCGGGCACGCCGACTTCCTGCGCGAACGGATCGACGGCCGGGTCGGCCAGTAGGACGGCAGTGGCCACGTCGGGCGCCCGGATGGGGCAGGCTGGGCGCGTGTTCCACATCGGAGTCGACCTCGCCTGGGGGAACAAGCGACCCACCGGCCTGGCCGTGCTCGACGAGTCCGGTCGGCTCGTCCACGTCTCGACGGTGCACACCGACGAGGAGATCCTGACCGCCCTGGCGCCGTACGTCGAGGGTGCCTGCCTGGTCGCCATCGACGCCCCGCTCATCGTGACCAACAAGACCGGCAACCGGCCGGCGGAAGCCGCACTGAACAAGGACTTCGCCCGGTTCGACGCCGGAGCGCATCCCTCCAACACCGGCAAGCCCGAGTTCAGCGGGACTCCGCGCGGCGCCGTCCTGTCGCTGTCCCTCGGACTCGACATGAACCCTCGTTCCGGGCGTTCGCGGCGCGCCATCGAGGTCTATCCCCACCCGGCGACGATCGCGTTGTTCGGGATCGGCCGAACCCTGAAGTACAAGCAGAAGCCGGGTCGCGACCTCGACTCGCTGCGGGCGGAATTGCTTGCCCTGATGGGTTTCCTCGAGGGGCTCGCCGATGCCGATCCGCCGCTGGACCTGGGGAAGGACGCAACCAACGACAAGCCCGGATGGTCGACCCTGCGACTCGCGGTCGAGACCGCCACTCGCAAGAGCGAGCTGCGGGTGGTGGAGGACCAGGTCGATGCCGTGGTGTGCGCCTACGTCGCGCGGTTCGCGTCCAGACGGCCGGAGGCCAT
The DNA here is from genome assembly GCA_963742785.1 of uncultured Actinomycetota bacterium. GTDB lineage: Bacteria > Actinomycetota > Actinomycetes > Propionibacteriales > Nocardioidaceae > Marmoricola. Next base: position 541,685 of record CAVUNI010000002.1, on the reverse strand, counting down.
GACGACGTACGGCGACGTCGAGACCGGCTACATCATCACGCCCACGCTGCCCGAGGGCGTGACTCCCAGCCCCCGAACAACCAGCCCCAGACCCCCGAAGGCAATAGTCGCGCCGGAGGATCCGGTACGCGAGTTCGCACTGCGACACCCAGCGCTCGTCGCTGCCGGCGACCAGTTCCTGGCACTCGTAACCTCGATCCTCGACGACGCCGGCATCAACTACCTCAGCGTCACCGGGCGCACCAAGACGGTGGCCTCGTTCGCCGAGAAGGCACGGCGCACCCGCGATGGCGAACCCCTCTACACCGACCCGCTGCGCGAGATCACCGACACGATCGGCATCCGGGTCATCACCTACGTCCACAGCGATGTGTCCGCAGTCGCGGACCTTCTCGACGACCAGGTCGTCGTCAAGGACGACCGCGACATGGGGCGGGAGACTGCCCAGGAGGGACGCTTCGGGTACGCCAGCCGGCACCTGCTGATCGGGTTGGACGCCGCGCGCGAGGGCCACCCGTCGTACGAGCTGATGCGTGGGTTCACGGCCCAGATCCAGATCCGGACGGTGCTGCAGCACGCGTGGGCGGAGTTCGAGCACGACATCCGCTACAAGGGCACGATGCCCGACCAGCACGCGCGCGACTTCGACCGCCGGTTCACCCTCGCCGCCGGCCTGCTCGAGCTGGCCGACCGGGAGTTCTCGACCATCCGCGACACCCTGCGCGCCTCCGCGTCGAGCTCGACGGACAAGGTCCTCGAGGACGACGACCCGCGGATCGACCCGCGCGAGCTGGCGGCGTTCCTGGCCGGGCAGTACGCCGAGGCCGGTTGGTCGCGCACCGATCACTACGCCTGGATCTCCGGGCTGCTGCTCGAGCTGGGCATCGTCGGCCTCGACGAGCTGGGCGAGGTGTTGCGCAGCGGGGACGAGGAGCAGATCCGGGACCAGATGGGCTACCACTACCCGCCCGGTGCGGTACGCCGGCTCGACGACGCGCTGCTGTCGGCGTACGGGTCCGCCTACGTCGGGCTCCGCGGCAACGCCCATCGCCGAGCCGCGCTCGAATCCCGGCTGGAGAAGCTGACCGGCAACGGTTGACCGAGGGCTGGGTCAGTCCGCAACGTCGACGTGAACATGGTCGCGGTGCTCGAGGATGGCGGCGACTGCTCGCGACCGGCCCGACGTGTCCGGCTCGTAGTCGCGCCAACCCTGACCGGCCCGACGCGCGGTCCAGATGCGTCCGTCGAAGATCACCGTGTCGATCTCCAACCGTTCAGCCCGGGCGACGAGGTACTGCGCGATCGCCCACCCCCTGGTCTTGTTCCTCGGGCTGATCGGCCGGACGAACACGTCGACCGCCCGACCCTCGTAGTGCGCCGACCCCGGCCTGTGCCCGCTCCTCACGCCCCCGGGCGCGAAGCCGCCCACCCGCTGACGCCCGAAGGTGCCGTCGAGGTCGCGTCTCACCTTGTCGGCACGCGCCGTGAGCCCGAACCGGTCGAGGCGGTTCGACTCCTCGTCGGTCGCGCCGCCGTGGGTGCACGTGAACGCGTGCCGGGACCTGCCCGTCAGGGCCGTGGCCACCACGCGGGCATCGCGTGCAGAGAAGTCGAGCGCGTCCGCCACGGCCACCGAGGCGGTCCGCAGCGGCAGTCGGAGCCGTACCGCCCGGCCCGACACTCCTGCTGCTGACTCGGCCTCGTCCGTGCTGAGGTCGACCTTCCGCTTCCCCACCGTGACGGTGCAGTCGGGCGCCCCCGGGAAGAGACCGAGGACCGCCGCGAGAGTCAGGAGCGAGCCCACCAGCGCCAGGACCGCCACCCCCACTACCACGAGCGCGAGGCGGCGACGCGGGTCGCGGGTCAGGTCCATCAGTTCAGTGTCCGGACCGCGCCCAAGCCCCCGGTGAAGCCGCCACGCAGCACAGCCCAACCGCCCTATGGATACCGTTGAAGATCAGCACACACACGAGAGGCATCGTCATGATCGGTTCCATCATTTTCGGGCTCGTCGTCGGCGTTGTCGCACGACTCATCAAGCCGGGTCGCCAGAACCTCGGCCTCCTCGCCACCCTCGGCCTCGGCCTCGTCGGCTCCCTCATCGGGGGAACGATCGCCTGGCTGATCGGTACGGGCAGCATCTGGGAGCTGGACTTCCTGGGCTCAGTGTTCGCGATCATCGCGGCCGTGCTGCTCGTCGGCACCGCCGAGGCGCTCACGGGCGGGGACAAGACCAAGCGCCTGACCTCCGGCTGAGCCAGGGCGCCTCCTCAACCACCTTCCTCGACGGAGCAGACGCAGAACGTGTTGCCCTCGGGGTCACGCATCACGACGTAGGTGTCGTCCGGGTCGTCGACGCGGCGTACCCACTCCGCACCGAGAGCCCGCAGCCGCTCGACCTCAACGTCGGCGTCGTCGCTGTAGAGGTCGAGGTGCATCTGGTTGCGCGCGCTCACCGGCGTCTTCGCCAGCTGCAGCGACAGGTTCACCGACGCGCCCCGAAGCACCCGGAAGTCGTCGTCGGCATTGCGATGGTTCGGCGCGAGGGCCAGCGCCTGGCTCCAGAAGTCCGTCATCACCTCGATGTCGGCGCAGTTGATGACGGTGCTGCCCAACCGGATTGCCATGGCGAAGACGCTGCCACAACGGACCGACAAGCAAGGGAGCCGGCACCAGGGCACCGGCTAGCCTGACCCCCACTTGCGGGACTCACTGCTCACCCGCCGGAGACAAGGGAGTCGTCTGTGACGACCAAGGATGCAGAAGCCCCGCCACGCTCGGTCCTGCACCGGGCGCTATCGGTCATCGACGCCTTCGACCACCACGACTGGGAGGTCAGCCTCGCCGAGCTCACCCGGCGGACCGGACTGCCCAAGCCGACCGTCTTCCGGATCGTGAACGCCCTGGTCGCGTGGGGTGCGCTCGAGCGCAGCGGGTCGGGTTACCAGCTCGGCGTACGCCTCTTCATGCTCGGCGAACGGGTTCCGCGGCAGGCCAGCCTGCGTGACATGGCTCTGCCCTATCTCGAGGAGCTCTACGAGGCGACCCACGAGAACGTCAACCTCGGCGTGCTGCACGGCGTCGAGGTTCTCTACCTCGCACGGGTCACCGGACACCGGTCCTCCGACGTGATCCTGCGGGTCGGTGACACGCTCCCGGCCCACAGCACGTCGATCGGCAAGGCGCTGCTCGCCCACGCCTCGCACGACACCATCCAGCAGGTCCTCGACGCAGGACTGCAACGGCTGACCTCGCGCACGGTGGTGCTGCCCGGCATGTTCCTGCGCCAGCTGAAGACCGTGGCCACGCAGGGCTACGCGGTCAACGACGAGGAGACCCACACCGGGGTGGTGTCCGTGGCAGCGCCGATCTTCGGTGCCGCCGGCTCGGCCGTCGCGGCGATCTCGGTGACCGGCAAGGCAGGCCGCGTCGACCCGCACCGGCTGGCGCCGGCAGTGCGTACGGCGACCTTGAGCCTTGGCCGCCAACTCGCGCAGCACGAGCACCTCGCCGACGTCGCCGCGCGCTGAGTACGGCGGTTGGACCTGCGCCGGCACTACCTTGCCTACCTCGACGTGGACGGGGACCCGCGAGGGGGCGCAGGTCAGCGTGGCGTCCCGCGACGGCCCGGTTGCGCGAGCAGTTGCCTGGCGAGGGTGTCGGTCAGCCACTCGGCGTACTTCTCCTCGCTCCACCCGTAACGCTGCAGCGTCAGGTAGGTCCCGGACGAGCTGAGCATCAAGAGCAGGTCGGTGGCATCGTCGCCGCTCAGTTCAGCTCGCAGCCCGAACCGGTCGGTGACCAGACCGACGATCCGGGCCAGGCCGTCGCGGCGCAGACGCTCGCTGTGTTCGACTACAGCAGCCGCGTCGGGCTCGTGCGGTGCGGACTCCGCAACCTCTTTGATGGCGGCCGTGCGTCCCAGGATCGCCGTGTTGCCGCGCACGAACGCGGCGAGTGCCGCCCGGCCAGAGCGCGCAGCGAGGAAATCGGCAAAGAACGGCTGTTCCATGGGTGGGAGTCGTTCCGGGCCGAGCACCTCGAAGTCGAAGCAGGCCTGCAGCAGCTCGGCCTTCGTGTGGAAGGTGAAGTACACCGTCTGGACGGCGACGCCGGCACGGTCGGCGATGTCGCTCATCCGTGCCCCGACGTAGCCGGCTTCGGTGAAGACCTCGATCGCGGCGCGGATCATTCGCTCCCTGGTCGCCGCCGCCCGCTCTCGTCGGGTCGGCTTCGGGGTATTGACAGTCCTGGCCACAACCCTCAAAGTAGCAGTAGTCCATCACTAGTGGCCGTCACTAGTGAATTCGTACAACCGGAGTTGCCATGACTACTCCTATCAGCACTTCACAGGCGTCGGATCCCTGGGAGATGGCCCTGATCCACAGCCTCATCCGGCGTGGTTTCGAGCAGGCGAGGGAGGCGGTCCTGGCGCCTGGTGCCCCGTCGCGCGTCGACGCGGTGGCAGAGTACGTCGGCTTCCATCTCGACGGCCTCGAGGCCCACCACTCCAGCGAGGACGAGCTGATCTGGCCCATTCTGCGCGAACGGGCCAGCATGTCGGATGCACTGATTCGCCGCATGGAAGAGCAGCACGCCGGCCTGCACGACGCCCTCGGCACGACGCGGCGCGAGCTGGCGGGCTGGGAGACCGACCCCACCGCCGAGAGATCCGGAACACTCGCGACGTCTCTCGGCACCGTCGTCGTCCGGCTGACCGAGCACCTCAACGAGGAGGAACGCGACGTCGTGCCGCTGATCGCTGCCCACATCACCCAGGCCGAGTGGGACCATCTCGGGAAGGTCGCGTTCAGCAAGTTCACACCGAAGCAGCGCTTCATCGCGATGGGCGAGATGCTCGAAGCGGCGAGTCCCACCGAGGCCGCCCGGATGCTGGCCGGGCTACCCGCACCGATCAAGGTCATCTGGCGGCTGGTCGGTCGACGGCGCTACCAGCGATTCAAGGCCGAGCTCCGCGGATAGCCCTGCGTTGTCACGGGACACGTGCTGTGGCTTGCTCCCGAGGCGATGGCCGCGCTGGCCGACACTCTGTCCGGTGTAACGAGTGAGTAGTGACGGGTCAGCCTTCCGCCCCGAACGCCCGGACCGGCACCTCGATCAGCAGCGGCGGATCCTCCGGCCCAGCATCCTCGAGCAGGGTGGCCAGCTCGTCGGCGCTCTTCACCCGAGCGCCGGACACCCCGAACGAAGACGCCAGCCCTGGCCAGTCGACCTCCGGGCGGTCGATGTCCATGCCGACGAAGCCGGCCACGCGATCGCCGCGCATCTTGGCGAGGGTCTGCTTGAGGGTGCGGTACTCGCCATTGCTGAACACCACGAAGGTCGCGGGCACCCGCTCGCGGGCGGCGGTCCAGAGCCCCTGTACGCCGAACATCGCGCACCCGTCACCGAGGGCCGCGACGACGCGACGACTCGGCCGCCCGAGTGAGGTGCCGACGGCGGCCCCGATACCCCAGCCCAGACCACCGCCCACCGTGTGCTGGAAGGAGCCCGGCTCGGAAAGGGTGAGGTGCTCGCGGAGCAGCAGCCCCGTCGTGATGGCCTCCTCCACCAGGACGGCGCCTCCAGGCAGGTGAGCAGCCACCGTGGCCGCAGCCGTGCGCGGGTCCAGCGGCAGGCCGGAGTCCGGTGGTGCCGCGGGGGGCACTCGCCCCGCATCGAAGACAGCACGACCCTCGTCGGCAGCGACCACCTTGTCCCCCAGCGCGCGCAGGATCGCGCCGATGTCACCGACCAGCCCCACCTCCGCCGGGTAGGTGCGCCCGACATCGGCCGGATCATCGTCCACCTGGATGAGCCGGGTGTCGGGTCCGATCGCGGACTCAGGGCTGTAGTGGTGCGGCACGAAGGCGCGTACGCCGGCAAGGAGGACCACGTCATGGGCGTCGAGGCGCTCCCGGATGCGGGTGTTCTCGGGCACCAGCATGCCGTCGTACGACGGGTGGTTCATCGGGAAGTCGAGCCGGTCGTTCATCGGTGCGTGGTAGACGGCCGCCCCCAACGACTCGACCAGGCGCACCAGCTCGGCCACGGCTCCGCCACGGCCGACGCCGTCACCCGCGACTACCGCCGGCCGTCGACCCGACAGCAACAGCTTGACCGCCGGGTCGAGGTCGAACATCGGGCTCGACCGTTCCAGGCGGGTCCCTAGCGGGGTACCGACCGCGACGTCCTCGTCGAGAAGGTCCATCGGCACCGAGACGAACACCGGACCCGACGGCGGGTTGGCTGCCTCCCGGAAGGCCCGGCGCAGCAGCGTCGGCACCTCGTCGCTCCGCCGTGCCTCCACCGCCCATTTGCTGGCGGCCGAGGCCAGCCCGACGAGGTCACCGGAGAGCATCGGGTCCTGGATCAAGTGCCGGCTGTCCTGCTGCCCGGCGAGGACCACCATCGGCGTACGCGACCGGAGGGCGTTGAGCATCCCGATCAGCCCGTTGGCGGTGCCTGCGGCGACGTGCAGGTTCACGAAGGCCGTGCGCCCGGTCGCCCGCGCATAGCCGTCGGCCATCGCAACCAGCGGTCCCTCGTGCACACCGAGCACGTAGCGCAGCCGTTGCTCCTCGACGAGCCGGTCCACCAGGGGCAGCTCGGTGGTTCCGGGGTTGCCGAAGACTTGGTCCACGCCTTCGTCGACGAGGATCTCCAGCACCATCTCCGAGAGCCTCACGGCTCACCTCCTCCAGACGTTCCGGTCAACAGGCCGGCCGCGCGCCTCCCGCAGTAGGACACCAGACAGGCACGGACCTCGTCGCCCGGGTCATTTCGGTCAGCGGAATGCGACGTACCCGATGAGGAGGCAACCACGCCAGACTCGGCCTGGTGCCGAGGCCGGCACCAGAAGGAGTAGACGCGATGGCAGGCAGCGTAGAGGGACGCACGGCGGTGGTCACGGGAGCCGCCCGCGGACTGGGTGCGGAGTTCTGTGTTGCCCTGGCTGGTGAGGACGCGACGGTCGTGGGCGTCGACGTCGCCGACCAGTGGGCCACGCAACAACGCGTGGAGCGTGGAGCAGGTCGGCGGCCGCTTCCTCGACCTGACGGCCGACATCACCTCGGAGGAGGAGTGCGCGGCCGTGGCCACCGACGTCCAGCAGCACACCGGTGGCGCCACGATCCTGGTCAACAACGCCGGGATCTTCCCGGTGATCCCTTTCCTGGAGACCACGCTGGAGGACTGGCGCAGGATCCACACGCTGAACGTCGAAGGCACCTTCCTGATGACTCGCGCGCTGCTCCCGCAGCTGCTCGCCGCGGGCTGGGGAAGGGTGGTCAACGTCGCCAGCGCCGTCGTCTGGCTGGGCCCGCCCGGCATGGTCGCCTACACCGCGAGCAAGGCCGCGTTGATCGGCATCACCAGGGCGCTGGCCACCGAGGTCGGCGACACCGGCGTCACCGTCAACGCGATCACGCCGGGCCTCACCCGAACGGGTACGGCGCTGCGAACCGCGGTCAACCACCAGTTCCCGCAGGTCCTTGCCAGCCAGGCGGTGCCGCGGGCCGAGGAGCCTGCCGATCTCACCTCGGCACTGCTGTTCTCTGTGACGAGGGCAGTGGCTTCGTCACCGGTCAGTCGATCAACGTCGACGGAGGCAACGCGAAGCGGTGACGCGGGCACCGACCCCGGCCTCCGCACACCTCAGGGCCTTCTGGTCCAGCTCAGGACTCGGAGGCCCGACCGCCGACCAGGACCAGCGCGGTCCGGACGAAACCAACCACCGGGCCGAAGGGGAGGGCGAAGCCGATCCAGAAGACGAGCTCGACCGGCAGCAGCAGCGCCGCGAACGCCCGGTTGCCGGGGTGTCCGCTCCACAGCCACCACCCGAGAACGATCTCCGCAACGCAGACGAGCAGGAACGCGAGCAGCAGGATCACGCTGGTGTCGAGGCCGACCTGCTCGAAGGGGCCGTCGCCATACGTCGGGAAGCCCAGGAAGGTCCACGCCTCGCCATGGTCGACGAAGTACCAGGTGCCGTAGATGCCAGGCAGCCCGAACCCCAGGCCGAGAAGCCACGCGAGCACACCGGCTGCCCGCGTGGTCACGGGTGGATGGGCGCTCACCGGACGATCGCGTCGTCGGTCGTGCGCGGTCGCTTCATGCGGCACCGAGTTCTTAGGTCGTGATGGCACTCCCCGGTGCCGAGCCAAGCATCAGGTGACGGGGCGGGGGGGTCAACGCCGTCCTAGCCCACTTCCTAGCCCACTTCGGGGCCCACTCCCGGGCCCACTTCCGGGGCACCCGCCCAGACTGCGCGCACCTTGTCGAGGACGGTCGCGGCCTGCCGCAGCCCGGCCCGCGCGGCATCGGCACGCTTCGCTGGGTCGAGCACGTTCTTGCCGATCTCGACCAGCGCCTCGGAGTCCGGGACGATCACCTTGGTGCGGGTGGCGCCGGTGCGGTCGAGCTGGGCACGGATCGAGGTGGCCTTGCTGAACGCCTGCGGCAGCGGTGCGATCACGACGATCGTGTCCGCGCCCTTGGCAAGGTCGGCGTTGGCGGTCGAGCGCATGCCGCCGTCGATGTAGTGCTTGCCGTCGATCGTCACCGCGGGCCACACCAGGGGTACGGCGCAGCTGGACGCCACCGCGTCCACGATGTCCACCCCGCTGTCCTTGTCGAAGACCGTGAACCTCCCGCTCTCGGCCTCGACCGCCGTCACCTTCAGCTCACGGTCGGGCCACTCGGTCACTCCGATGCGCGAGCGGATCACCGCGACCCTCTTGTCGCCGCCGGGCGGGTGCGCGCGCATGGACATCGCACCGACGCGGGCCCGCTTCTTGTTGCCGCTCCCGGGCAGCAGGATCGGCGGCAGCATCCGCAGCATCGTGAACCGGGACAGCTTGGCCCCGATCTCCCTGTCGGCAGGCTCGAGCTGGGTCTCGTAGAGGTCGTCGACTGACCGGCCACTGGTGATCTGGGCGCCGACGACCGAGCCGGCCGACGTACCGACGACCAGGTCGGCAGTGCTGAGATCGATGCCGGCGTCGGCGAACCCCTTGAGGATCCCGAGCTCCCAGGCAATGCCGGTCACCCCGCCACCACCGAGGACGAGTGCTGTGCGCGTCATGCGTGCAACCTACGGGGCAGCCGGTACGGCGAAGCGGCGCGTCCGCTGGTCAGTACGCTCGTGTCCGTGGTCCGGGATGGCTGACTCGTCACCGGCCTCGCCGTGGCGAGGCAGTACCCTGTGGCAGCGCGGCCGCTCCGCTCCCCTGCGCTCGTTCCTGCAGACCGAGTCCGGCAGTGCCGGTGTGCTCGTTGCCGCCGTCGTGATTGCGCTGCTGTGGGCGAACGTCGACTACTCGTCGTACGAGTCCCTCTGGCACACCGAGCTCTCGATCCGGCTCGGGTCGCATGGTCCGTCGTACGACCTGGGCGAGTGGGTCAACAGCGGGCTGATGACGTTCTTCTTCCTCGTCGTCGGACTGGAGACCAGACGAGAGTTCGACCTCGGCGACCTCCGGGAACGACGACGTTTCCTGCTGCCGTTCGCGGTCGGCCTGGTCGGCATGGTGGTTCCGGTGCTGATCTTCCTGGCCTTCAACGCGGGCCGGGCCAGCGCGCACGGTTGGGGCATCGCGATGTCGACCGACACCGCGCTCGCACTCGGGCTGCTGGCCCTGATCGGCCGTGACGTTCCCGACCGGGTGCGGGTGTTCCTGGTGACCGTGTTCGTCGTCGACGACCTCGCCGCGCTGGTGGTGATCGCGGTCGTCTACAGCTCGGACATCGTGGTGCTCCCGCTAGTGCTGGCGGTCGCCGTGTTCGCCGTACTCGTCATCGCCGTCAGGTTGCGGATGCAACAGCGCTGGCTGTTCGTCGTCCTCGGCGTGGTCATCTGGTCGCTGCTGATGGCCAGCGGCGTGGACCCTCTCGTCGCGGGGTTGGCCATCGGGTTGGCCGCGCCGGCGTACACCCCGAGTCGCGGTGAGCTCGAGGAGGCGACCGGCCGGGTCCGGCAGTTCCGGGAGGAGCCGACGCCCGAGCTGGCCAGATCGGCCACCGCCGGTCTCACCTCGACGCTGTCGCCCAACTCCAGGCTCCAGGCCTTCTACCACCCGTGGACGAGCTACGTGATCGTCCCGCTGTTCGCGCTGTCGAACGCCGGCATCGAGCTGGACGGCGACTTCCTGAAGAGCGCGTACGCCGCGCCGGTCACCCTCGGCGTCCTCATCGGCTACGTCGTCGGCAAGCCGATCGCCGTCATCGCGACCTCCTGGGTCGTGACCTGGCTCAGCCGCGGCCGGATCCGTCCGCCGGTGGGATGGGCGGCGGTGATCGGTAGCGGCACCATCTCCGGAATCGGCTTCACGGTGGCGCTGCTGATCGCCACCCGCGCCCTCGACGGTGTCGCGCTGGCCGAGGCCAAGCTCGGCGCGCTGTCGGCGGTGCTCGTCTCCGCGGTGCTGACGTGGATCGTCTATCGGCTCACCGCCCTGCTCCCACGCGACCGGCGGGCACGCGCACTGCTCGGCGACACCACGTTGATCCAGGACCTGATCCCGGCGGTCGACGTCGAACGCGACCACATGCGCGGTCCGCTCGCGGCGCCGATCACGGTGATCGAGTTCGGCGACTTCGAGTGCCCTCACTGCGGGCGAGCCGAGCCCGTCGTACGCGACCTGCTGGCTGACACCGACGTTCGCTACGTCTGGCGGCACCTGCCCTTGACCGACGTACACCCACGGGCCCAGCTGGCCGCCGAAGCCTCCGAGGCCGCCGCCGCACAGGGCGCGTTCTGGGAGATGCACGACCTGCTCCTCGAGCACCAGGACGACCTGCGTGCCGCCGACCTGATGCGGTACGCCGCCGAGCTGGGGCTGGACACCGAGCGCTTCCACGACGAGCTCAAGCGCGGCGCCCACCAGACGCGCGTCGCCCAGGACGTCGAGTCCGCCGACCTGAGCGGTGTGTCCGGCACCCCGACGTTCTTCATCAACGGGCAGCGCCACTACGGCGCGTTCGACCTCCAGACACTCTCCACGGCAGTGAAGACCGCGCGCGCCCAGACCCGGATCCGCTGAGCTCGCCTGCCTCGAGGTATTTGCGGCACCGCCGCGCCACTCCTCTTCTCGCATGGACCAGGGGCACGTCCGTCCGGGCGGGTCAACGCACCCCACAAGGAGTGGTCATGACGACCGACAGTCGAATGGAAACGATGGAAGGGCAGCAGCGACGCGTTGAGGTCGCGCAGCCCCAAGACACAGACCTGGGGCCGCTCAAGCAGCTGCCCGGCAGATGGGTTGGCCAGGGACGCGGCTGGAACATGATCGCGTTGCCGTTCGCGCAGCCGGGGCCACTGGACTACCGGCTCCTGCTCAACCAGTACGACGAGGAGCTCAGCTTCACCCTCGTCGACAAGGGAGTGCCAAACCGTGGCCTCTCCACGAACCACAACCAGCAGACCGACCAGTTCATCGTGACGCTGGACTACGAGCAGGTCGTCAAGCAGGTCGCCGTCGTCGACGAGCCGGCCAGCACGGTGACAGGTGCACCCGGCGCGGCGATCCACCACGAGCCGGGGCTGTTCCTGAACATGCTCAACCGGATCCCCGACGGCTTCGACATCGCGCGGCTGGCCACGATTCCCCACGGCGACGCAGCTCTCGCGCTTGGCAAGAGCTCACACGTCAACGGGCTCGCGCCGATCCGCGCCGTCGACGGCCTGCCGATCGGGGTGAACCACGACCTGGTGAACAACCCCTACCTCGCGCCGTACAAGCACTTCCACGACAACCCGTTCAAGGGCACCGTCGGGTTCCCGGGCTTCCCCGGATTCGACCCGACGGCTCCGCACCTGCTGCTCGAGCTGGCCAACAACGGGCTCAACGTCACCAGGACCACGGTCCTGGACCTCGACACCTCGAACCCGACCGGTGGGATCAAGAACATCCCGTTCGTGGTCAAGCAGGCCGACGCGGCGTCGATGAAGTCGACGTTCTGGATCCAGGAGCTCGCCGCCGATGCGGGTGGCAACGTGGAGCTGCAGCTGCAGTACCTGCAGATCGTGATGCTGGACTTCTTCCCCCGACGCGACGGCCTGCCGGGCCGGATCGCCTGGCCGCACGTCAGCATCAACACGCTGACCAAGGTCTCCGACGAGGCGGCAACGCCTCGGGAGCTGGCCACGAACTGAGCGGGCGGGTGGTGGGACCGGCCGCCAGGTCGGTCCCACCACCGAACCACTCACGGGACGGCTACGAACCCCTGTCGACATTCGTTCGACGACTCGAGGAGGGCATCATGATCGGATCGGTCACCACATCGATCGCGCGGAAGCCCGTGGCGTCGATCGCGATCGCGACCGACTCAACCTGTTCGTGCGGCCAGCCCCTGGACTGCTGTCACACAGCGCACTGCCCGCGCTGCGGCATCACGCTGCGGGCGGCCTGACGGCGGTCGAGTGCCTCAGGGGAAAGCAGCGTCACGCTGTCGGCACGGCTTGGCGCGAACGCACCGCGTGACCTGCACGCGACCGGGCGCGCACCGCGCGCTCGAGGTCGCGGAAGAAGCAGCCGGTGATGTGACCGCCTGCGACTGTCAGCGGTGCTCGACCCAGGTGGGAGACCATTCCGCCAACCCTTGCCTGAGCGTCGTACCGCAGTGCGGTCGTGTCCCGCTGGGAGCTCTCCTCCAGCCGGACGCGAAGGTCGACCTCGAGGGTCCCGAAGCGTCCACGGCCGCTCACGGAGACCATCAGCTCCGAACCCGGGATGGTGTCGTCGATGGTGAAGGTGCCGCGGTAGGTGTCCGCGAACCGGCCCACGCGGGCCGCCAGGACTGCTGCGTACTCCCCTGCCCCGAGCGGGCTGAGCCGTTCGCAACCCGGGATCGCTGCCTGCAGCGCCTCACGGTCGTGCAGGGTCATCCAGAGCTCATCGGCTGGAGCCGGCACCTGTCGTACGTCGGTGAACCTCATGGCCCACACCTCCCTGGTCTTCAGGGCTCAATGAGGTGGTGACGCGCTCCCTGATACATCGGCCGGTGAATGCCTGGCACCCGTCGCTCACCCGCGCAGTTGCGCGTTGAGCCGTGCGGCCTCTCGCGTGAGGTGGTCGCGTTCGGGCAGGTTGGACGCTGACCGGGCGGCTTCGGCGTAGAGCCTCGCCGCTGTCTGCGGGTCACCGTCACGCTCGTGCAGGTACGCCGCGGCGGCGGTGTGGCGGGGCAGGGCGGGGTCGAGCTCTGCCAGAGCGGCCAGCCCGGCCCGCGGGCCGTCGGCCTCGCCGACAGCGACCGCCCGGTTGAGGCGGGCCACCGGGTTGTCGGTGAGGCGCACCAGTTCGTCGTACCACTCGACGATCTGCACCCAGTCGGTCTCCTCGGTGGTCCGGGCGTCGGCGTGCAGCGCGGCGATGGCGGCTTGGGCCTGGAAGTCGCCCAGGCGGTCTCGCGTGAGGGCTGTCTGGAGCACGTCGACACCCTCGGCGATCAGGCGGGTGTCCCACAGGCCGCGGTCCTGCTCGGCAAGGGGCACCAGCCTGCCGTCGGGGCCGGTCCGTGCCGGGCGCCGTGCGTGGTGCAGCAGCATCAGTGCGAGCAGGCCCGCGACCTCCTCGTGGTTGATCATCGCCGCCAGCTGGCGCGTGAGCCGGATCGCTTCGGCGGCCAGGTCGACGTCGCCGGAGTAACCCTCGTTGAAGACCAGGTAGAGCACGCGCAGCACGGTCGCGACGTCCCCGGGCTGGCTGAACCGAACGTCCGAGACGGTCCGCTTGGCCCTGCTGATCCGCTGGGCCATGGTCGCCTCTGGCACGAGGTACGCCTCGGCGATCTGACGCGTGGTCAGACCGCCGACCGCGCGCAGCGTGAGCGCGACGGACGAGGCCGGTGTCAGGGACGGGTGAGCGCACAGGAAGTACAGCTGGAGCGTGTCGTCCTCCGCCTCGGCCGGCCCGGGCACGGGCTCGTCCTCGATGCGTACCTCGCGCCGCCGCCGGGAGGTGTCGGCGCGCGCGGCGTCGAGGAACTTGCGCCAGGACACGGTGACCAGCCAGCCCTTGGGGTCCCGCGGCGGGTCGTCCGGCCACACGCGCACTGCCTCCACGAGGGCCTCCTGGACGGCATCCTCGGCCGCGGCGAAGTCAGCTCCACGACGGACGATGGTGCCGATCACCGTGGGGGTAAGGGTCCGCAGAAGGGCCTCGTCCACCGAGCGTCACTCCGTGATGCACGAAGGCGCACCGTAGAACGGCCGAACCTCCAGCCATTCGCAGATCGGCTTGCCTCCCGGCCCTGGCGCGGCCGAGTACTGGCCCGCCACCTCGACGGCTCGCTCGTACGTCTCCACGTCGATCATCAGCCAGCCTGCGATCAGGTCCTTGGTCTCGGCGAACGGGCCATCTGTGACCGGCGGCCGCCCCTCGCCGCCATAGCGGACGAACGTGCCCTCCGGGGACAGCGCCTGGTGGTCCACGAACTCGCCCGACTCCTGCAACCTGGTCGCAAAGTCGCTCATGAACTGCACGTGCGCGTCGACCTCTTCCGGCGTCCACTGGTCCATCGGCGCAAAGTCCACGGCGGGGGCCGGGCCACCTCGGTAGTGCTTGAGCAGCAGGTACTTGGCCATCAGGTTCTCCTTGGTCTGGTACGGCCCATTCTGGCCGTGCTCACTTCGGGGACGGAGCCGGGCCTGGGTTCTCGACATGCCACCGCGACATCATCTGCGACATCTTCTGCGACATCTTCTGCGACATCTTCTGGCGGACTTCGAAGACCTCAGGCGCTCTGACGCTCGGCCCGCTGCCGGACCAGTTCCTCGACCGCGCTCGGCAGGGTCGTCTCGAAGTCGATCAGCTTCGCCCACGTCGGGGTCACGACGATCCGGACCATGCCGTCGTGGTAGAGCGAGTGCACCTCCGCCTCCCACTCGACCCGTTGCTCAGGGGTCATCTCGTAGGTGCTGTTCGCCTCGAGATACTCGTCCGGGATGCCATTGACGAAGTCCAGCTCCGCGCGGCCGCGGATGAGCAGGATCTTGGGTGGGTGCACCTCGGTGTCGATCGTCAGGGCCACCGTCGGGTTGCTGCGCAGGGCGTGGAGCTTCGGCGCGTTCTTCGACGTGCACATGACGATCTCCGAGCCGCTCCAGCTGAACGCGATCGGGACGCTGCGAGGTGTGCCGTCCTTGGCGACGTAGGCCAAGCGGGTCAGGTCGCGGGCCAACAGCTCCCGACTGGTCGGTCGGTTCAGAACCTCGGTGATTTCGTCTGGTCGCATGGTCATCGCTCCTTCGTCGCGGCCTGTCGTGGCCTCTGATGAACCTGGGACGGAGCCAGCGCCAGGTTCTCGACATCCGGGAACGTGCGAGTTCCAGACGTGCGGTCAGTGGGCCATGTCGACGAAGCGGGAGTAGTGGCCCTGGAAGCTCACGACCACGTCGCGGGTCGGGCCGTTGCGGTGCTTGGCGACGATGATGTCGGCCTCACCGGCGCGGGGGGACTCGCGCTCGTAGACGTCCTCGCGGTGGAGCAGCATCACGATGTCGGCGTCCTGCTCGATCGAGCCGGACTCACGCAGGTCGCTCATCATCGGGCGCTTGTCGGAGCGCTGCTCGGGACCACGGTTGAGCTGCGAGAGCGCGACAATCGGGACGTCGAGCTCCTTGGCGAGCAGCTTGATCTGCCGGGAGAACTCCGAGACCTCGACCTGGCGTGACTCGACCTTCTTGCCGCTCGTCATCAGCTGGAGGTAGTCGATCACGATCAGCTTGAGGTCGTGACGCTGCTTGAGCCGGCGGGCCTTGGCGCGGATCTCCATCATCGTCATGTTGGGGCTGTCGTCGATGAACATCGGCGCCCCGGAGACCTGGCCCATCTTCGGCCCGAGCTTGTTCCAGTCGTCGTCGGTCATCGGGCCCTTGCGGATGTTGTTCAGCGGGATCTTCGCCTCCGCCGCCAACAGGCGCATGGTGATCTCGCTCCTGGACATCTCCAGACTGAAGATCACGCTGGTCAGGTTGTTGTGGATCGACGCTGATCGACAGAAGTCCAGAGCCAGCGTCGACTTTCCGACGGCGGGACGCGCAGCAACGATGATCATCTGCCCACCGGTGAAGCCGTTGACCAGCTCGTCGAGATCGGCGAAACCGGTGGGCACGCCGCCGGTGGTGCCGTCGTTGCTCGAGATCGCCTCGATCTCGTCGAGCGTGGCCTCCATGATCGCCGACAGGGGCGCGTAGTCCTCCTGCTGACGCTTCTCGCTGATCGAGTAGATCTCCTGCTGGGCCACGTCGACCGTGGTGTCGACATCGCCTTCGCCGGCGTACCCCATCTGCGCGATCTTGGTGCCGGCATCGACCAGCCGACGCAGGATGGCCTTCTCGCGCACGATCGTGGCGTAGTAGCCCGCATTGGCTGCGATCGGGACACTGGCCGACAGCGTGTGGAGGTACGGCGCTCCGCCGATGCGCGCCAGCTCGCCCCGTCGCTGGAGCTCGGCCGACACGGTCACCGGGTCAGCCGGTTCGCCGCGACCGTAGAGGTCGACGATCGCGTCGTAGATGGTCTCGTGGGCTGGGCGGTAGAAGTCGGCGCCGCCGATCTGCTCGTTGACGTCGGCGATGGCGTCCTTGGAGATCAGCATCGAGCCGAGCACGCTCTGCTCGGCGTCGGAGTCCTGCGGCGGCATCCGGCCGGACCAGTGCTCCTGGTTGCCGGTCACGTCGTCACCGAATGGGGCGTAGGCCGGATAGGAGTCGGTCCAGGACTCGCTCATCGCTAGCGCGCCCCCAGCACCGACGGAGGCCTCCGCAGACCCCTCGGCCGAACCGCCCGGATCGGTGATGCTCATCCCACTGGCCCCTTCCTTCACTTGCCCACCAGCAGGTTAGGTCCCGCCACCCACAATCCTGGGAACGCCCAGAAGAACGCCCAGAAGTACGACGGGGCAGTCGTGGGAACCTGAGCTGGATCCCGGCGGATCAGCATCCTTGAAGGTCCCGGATGACCCCGACCGGGCGACCCTAGGCGCGATGTGCGGCGCCCACCAAGCCCGTTATCCACAGGTACCTGTGGATAAGCCTGTTGATGGTGTGGAACACGCCGCCAGCACGACCAACAGGCTGTGCACTCCACTGTGGACCCAGAAAAACTTCTCGCCGGCAAACGCCCTCTGACCTGCGGTTTCATCGCCTCGTGACATGTGGAGAGAAGTTTTCTGGCCTGCTGGTATTCACCAGTTGTCCATCTGGCACCGGCCTGTTCTTTTGTCGACAAAGCCCCTCGGAACCGCGATACCCACAACCTGCCCCGGGTTTTACACAGGTTTTCCTGACGCCTAGCCTCAGCCCGTGGTAGTGACCGGGCGCGAACACGACCGGGAGATCCTCCGCCTCGCCGTGCCCGCGTTCCTGGCTCTGGTCTCGGAACCGCTGTTCCTGCTGGCGGACTCCGCCATCGTCGGGCACCTCGGCACCCCGCCGCTGGCAGCGCTGGGGATCGCCTCGGCGGTGCTCGGCACGCTGGTCAGCCTGTGCATCTTCCTCGCCTACGGCACCACCGCGTCGGTGGCCCGCCAGGTCGGTGCCGGCAACACCCGGGGTGCCCTCGTCCAGGGCGTCGACGGCCTCTGGCTGGCTGTCCTGATCGGGGTCCTTGTCACCCTGGTGGCAGTCCCGTCGGCCCGGCCCGTCGTCAGGCTCTTCGGCCCGGGCGCGCAGGTCGAGGACCTCGCCGTCACCTACCTGCAGATCGCGTTGCTCGGTGCCGTGCCGATGCTGCTGATGCTGGCTGCCACCGGGGTGCTCCGCGGGCTCCAGGACACCCGGACACCGCTCGCCGTCGCGGTCGCGGGCAACGTCGCCAATGTGGTGCTCAACGTCGTCCTGGTGTACGGCGTTGACCTGGGCATCGCGGGTTCGGCGCTGGGCACCCTGATCGCCCAGGTGGGGTCGGCGATCGCGCTGGTCTGGGTGGTGGTCCGCGCCGCACGTCGCGAGTCGGCGTCCCTGAGCCCTGACCTTCCCGGTATCCGCCAGGCCGGCCGGGCCGGCGTACCCCTGATCATCCGCACGCTGATGCTGCGGGCCTCCCTGCTCGTGATGACGTACGCCGCTGCGAGGCTCGGTGATGCCGACCTGGCGACCATGCAGCTCGCCCTGACCATCTGGACCTTCCTGGCCTTCGCCCTCGACGCGGTCGCGATCGCCGCGCAGGCGATCACGGGTCGTTTCCTCGGTGCCGGTGACGCCCGCGGGACCCGCGCGGTGACCGCCCGGATGGAGCGCTGGGGCTGGCTCAGCGGCTTCGCCACCGGGGTCTTGTTGGCCGCGCTGTCACCGTTCCTCGGCCGATTGTTCACCGAGGATCCGGTGGTCCAGGACCTGCTGGTGCCGGTGCTGCTGGTCGCCGCCCTCGCACAACCGGTCGCGGGCATCGTGTTCGTCCTCGACGGGGTGCTCATCGGCGCCGGAGACGCGGTCTACCTGGCCTGGGCACAGGTCGCCACGCTGGCCCTGTTCGCTCCCGTCGCGTGGCTGGTCGGCAGCCAGGGTCTCGTCTGGCTCTGGGTCGCGTTCTCGGTCTGCTTCATGGGCGGACGCGCCGTGACACTGCTGCTCCGCGCCCGCGGGGACCGCTGGATGCGGCTGGGGGCCTAGTTCCCGACGCTCAGCCGTTCTTGGCGAGGAACGTCCGGATCGCCTCACGGGGTTGCTCCCGGATCTCAGGGCCGTGCGTGAACGCGGCCGTGGAGTACTCGAGCTCGCCGAGCCGGTGCGCAGTCTTCTTGGTCAGCGCGAAGTTCGAGCAGAGCATCTTCAACGGCCAGCGTCGGCCGAGCACGTTGAAGATCGCGTCGCCGGTGATCAGGGTGCCGGAGGCTTCGTGCAGGTAGGACGCGTGACCGGGTGAGTGGCCCGGTGTGTGGACCACGCGGATGCCACCGGCGAACGGCACCACCTGTCCGTCCCTGAGCTCCTCGCCGACCGAGACCTGCTCCACCTTCGGCTCGGGGAGCCTGCGGAACAGCCTGCCGATCCGCGAGCTGGGATCGACGTCGGGCTGGGTTCCGGATCGGACGTACTCGGCGTCGTTGGCGTGCACGTCGACGGAGCGCCCGGTCTCCTTCGCCACGTACGCGGCACCGCCGGCATGGTCGGGGTGGCAGTGCGTGAGCATCAGCCGCGTCACCTCACTCGGGTCGGACCCGATGGACCGCAGCGCGGCGATCACCTTCTTGCCCGACGACGCGATACCCATGTCGATCAGGGTCACCTGCCCGTCGTCGTCGCGCAGCATGAAGCCGTTGACATAGTCGCCCATCAACGGGATCCGCCAGACTCCTGGAGCCAGCTCGACAGTCGCGGTCTTCGCCATGCGCGGGAGCCTACGCTTGCGCCATGTCGCCGCTGCAGAAGATCGCCATGGGCATGGTGATCGTCATCGGCAGTGCGCTGTTCCCTCCCAATCCATCGCCCTCGTGGGCGCAGTACGACGCCCTCCCCGACCCGATCGGCTGGCTGCTCGTGGTCCTCGGGATGGTGGCCCTGGCGAAGGCGGACGACACCTTCGTGACCAGCCGCTGGCTCGCCATCGTCGCCGGGGCCGTCAGCGTGCCGATGTGGATCCCGCAGCTGCACCACCACCTCGATGCGTCGGGCGAGTGGTTCGCCTCGCTGCCCCAGATCGTGTTCTGCCTGGTGTTGTCGCGCGAGATCGGCCTGCTGGGTGCCCGGCAGAAGCCTCCGGACGGGTACGTCGCGAAGAGATTCGGCCTACTGGTCTGGGGATTCGCCGTGATCGGCGTACTTCCGGTGCTGACTCTCGGCGGTGGTCTCACCGGCCTCGAGAACACCACCCTGCTGGTTTCGACCCTGGTCAACGTCGTGTTCGTCTACGTCCTGTTCCGGGTGCACCGGCGCGAGTGGCTCGGCGGCCCGGGACCCCTGGAGGTCCACCCCGCGCGCACCCAGGATCAGTAGGCCGTCATACAAGAACTGGCGTGATGTTCGGAAAGTTTTCCGAACATCACGCCAGTTTCACTACCGGAGTAGTTAAACCGTCACGCCGTTCACGCAGACACGACGTTGAGGTTGACCTGCGCCTCGACATCGTCGTGCAGCTTGACGGTCACGGTGTGCGCGCCGAGCGACTTGATCGGGTTGAGCACCACGATCGTGCGCTTGTCGACCTCGCCACCGGCCTCGGTGATCGCCGTCGCGATGTCGGCGGCGGTGACGGCGCCGAAGAGCCGACCGCCCTCGCCCGCGCGCACCTTGACGTTGAAGGTCGAGCCCTCGAGCTTGGCCTTCACCTCGGCCGCGTGGTCGGCGTCGCGGACCGCGCGAGCGTCGCGCGACTTCTTGATCGAGTCGATGGTCTTCTCGCCACCACGGGTCCAGCGGATGCCGAAGCCGCGCGGGATGAGGTAGTTGCGGCCGTAGCCGTCCTTGACCTCGACCACGTCGCCGGCGCCACCGAGCCCGGTGACCTCCTGGGTCAGGATGAGCTTCATCAGGTGGTCTCCTCTCAGCGAGCCGTGGACGTGTAGGGCAGCAAGGCGACCTCGCGGGCGTTCTTCACGGCAATGGCCACGTCGCGCTGGTGCTGGACGCAGTTGCCGGTCACCCGACGCGCGCGGATCTTGCCGCGGTCGGAGATGAACTTCCGCAGCAGGTTGGTGTCCTTGTAGTCGACATAGGTCACCTTCTCCTTGCAGAACTGGCAAACCTTCTTCTTGGGCTTGCGGATGACTGCCTTCGCCATTGTGGTGCTCCTCCTTCAGAGCCCGGCCGTCCGGCCGGAATGGGTTTCGGTATGGACTGTTGAGCTGTGGATCAGAACGGAGGCTCGTCCGAGCCGCCGCTGGCCCACGGGTCGTTCGCGGGCTGACCGCCCTGCGGCGCCCCGCCCTGCTGGCCGCCCCACGAACCGCCCTGGCCGCCACCGGCCTGCGGGGCACCCTGGGGCTGACCAGCGGGCTGACCAGCGGCCTGGCCAGCGGCCTGGCCACCGGGCTGTCCGCCTGACTGGGCCGGGCTGGAGGCCCACGGGTCGTCCCCGCCACCGGCGGGCTGGCTGCTGCCGTAGCCGCCGCCCCCGCCGCTGCGCTGGACACGCGCGACCTTGGCGGTGGCGTACTTGAGGCTGGGGCCGACCTCCTCGACGTCGAGCTCCACGACGGTGCGCTTCTCACCCTCGCGGGTCTCGTAGGAGCGCTGCTTGAGACGCCCCTGGACCACGACGCGCATGCCCTTCTGGAGCGACTCGGCGACGTTTTCCGCGGCCTGTCGCCACACCGAGCAGGACAGGAACAGCGCGTCGCCGTCCTTCCACTCGTTGGACTGCTTGTCGAAGGTGCGCGGCGTCGACGCGATCCGGAAGTTGGCCACCGCGGCACCCGAGGGGGTGAAGCGGAGCTCGGGGTCGTCGACGAGGTTGCCGACGACGGTGATGACTGTCTCGCCTGCCATGTGGGTCTCCCTGATGGGTGTTCTGCCTGGAGATGTTTGTCGGGGGTGACGGGTCGCTGGGGTCAGCGAGCGTCGGGACGGATGACCTTAGTGCGAAGCACCGACTCGTTCAGGGTGAGCTGACGGTCGAGCTCCTTGACGGTCGCAGGCTCGGCCTGCAGCGACACCACGGCGTAGATGCCTTCGGCGTTCTTGTCGATCTCGTAGGCGAGACGACGGCGACCCCAGACATCGACGTTGTCGACGCTGCCTCCGTCGTTGCGAACGACGTTGAGGTACGTGTCGAGCGATGGCTCAACGGTGCGCTCCTCGAGGTTGGGATCGAGGATGACCATGAGTTCATAGGTACGCATAGCGTTCTCCACCTCCTTCGGACTCAGGCGGCCACGGCGTTTCCGTGGCAGGAGGGCTGTGCGTGTGTCGGAGCTCCCATTGGAGGAGCGCGACGCGCAAGGCTACCAACCGTGCGGCGTGCCCGCGAAATCGTCGTCCACAACCTGTGCCCGCGGATGCTTCCGGTCGCGTACGGCGGGCACCAGCGGGATCACCACGGCCCGCCCCGTTGCCGTGGCGATCCCCAGCGTCAGGGTGAGCGACCACGTCTCGAGGACGCCCGACGCGACGTCGATCAGCAGCCCGAACACGACTCCCGTGAGGACGCCCGCCAGTCCCGCAGCCAGAACGTGGACCCGCTGGTCCTGCACCCGCCGGCACGCGAAGTGGACGAGCAGGACCCCGATCGGCGCGGTGGGGAGGGCGAAGATCGTGACATACACCGAGCCGATGACGAACACAGCGGCCGCGCCCCAGAGCCCGTCGTCGGGGAGGCTCTGCAGCGAGATCGACAGTGCGGTCACGCCGATGCTGACGAGAACGGCCAGCCAGTAACCGGCCAGCCCAGGCGTCGTTCGTGCTCGCTTCACGCCCGCCTCCGTTCCGGCACGACGACGTCGAGCACCGAGGCAACCTGCTGAACCAGGGCGCTGGCCCCGGGCAGGCGGGTCAGCCTGATGGCGCTCGCCAGCATCGCGACTGACCGGTCGACGAGCTGATGGGTGCGTTCCTGATCGGTACTGGTGTCGATCACCCAGTAGAGGGTCACGCTGAGGTGGGCCAGCCAGAGCAGGTCGGGAAGGACCGGCACCAGCTTCGCCGGGACCGAGGGGGAGGCACCCTCGACCACCTCGCGGTAGATCTCCATCGACAGCTCGCGCGCTCCCGCCGACTCCTCGCTGAACGGGCTGACTGACGTGCCCGGGAGGATCGCAGTCCCCACGAACGCCGCGCCGAAGCCGTGGTACGGCGCCATCACCTCGATGCCCGCGCGCTCGGCGGCCAGCAGGCGTTCGGCCAGGGTGCCGCCGCCGGCCAGCACATCGACGCAGCGCTCCCGGTGGACCACCTGGATCCGGCGGTAGAACTCCTGGACGAGCTGGTCCTTGCTCGCGAACCAGTAGTAGGCGTTGCTCGGCGAGACCCCCGCCTCTGTGGCGATCGCGCGCATCGTGGTCCCGGCGTAACCCCGCTCCTCGAAGAGCTTGATCGCGGTGTCGAGGATGTGCTGACGCGTGTCAGCCGGCATGACGACTCGTCTTGAACATGTTCACACATTACTTGAACATGTTCAAATTCGCCAGTACGTCGCACGCACCATCGCTGCTGTCAGGGGTGCGACCTAGGGTGGCGACATGTCCAGCAGCACAAGTCACAACATCGTCATCGGAGCCCACGTCGAGCAGACCGACCCGGTCGCGGAAGCGCAGGCGCGAGACACCAGCCTGGTGCAGTTCTTCCTCGGTGACCCGCAGGGTTACAAGGGGCCCGAGGTCAGGTACGCCGGCGGCGCGGAGGGCCTGCTCAAGGACTCGGAAGCGGCCGGCGTCGAGCTCTACGTGCACGCCCCCTACATCGTCAACGTCGCGACCACGAACAACCGGATCCGGATCCCGAGCCGCAAGCTGCTCCAGCAGCACATGGACGCCGCGGCCGAGATCGGCGCCAAGGGACTGATCGTCCACGGTGGCCACGTCAACAAGGACGACGATCCGGCCAAGGGCTTCGACAACTGGCGCAAGGCCGTCGAGGCCACCGACATCAAGATCCCGCTGCTGATCGAGAACACCGCGGGCGGCGACAACGCGATGACCCGCCACCTCGACCGGATCGCGGGGGTGTGGGACGCGATCTCCCGGGCCGAAGGCTTCGACCAGGTCGGGTTCGTGCTCGACACCTGCCACGCGTGGGCGGGCGGCATCGAGCTGGCCACCGCCGTCGAGAAGGTTCGCTCGATCACCGGCCGGATCGACCTCCTCCACGCCAACGACAGTCGGGATGCCTTCGACTCCGGGGCGGACCGGCACGCCAACTTCGGCGCCGGTCAGCTGGACGCGGACGACTTCGCGGCCGTCGTACGCGAGGCGGGCGCACCGGTGGTCTGCGAGACCCCCGGCGGCCCCGAGGAGCACAAGGCCGACTTCGCGTGGCTGCGCGACCACGGCGTCTGATCCCCCCGCGCCGGGCCCTCGTGGGCTCGGCGGCGGCGACCCCTGGCGCGGGGTCGGGCTAGGGGGTCGGGCTAGGGGATCGGAACCGTGACGTCGCGAGTGATGGTGGCCGCCTTGCCCCAGCCGTCCGTGGTCGTCAACGTCACCGTGTAGGTGCCGGCTGCGGGGAACGTGCGTGACGACGGGTTGGCCGAGGTGCTCGCCGACAGGGCGGTGGTCCCGAAGTCCCATCGGTAGGTGAACGTATCGCCGGTGTTGCTGTCCGCCGACCCGGCACTGGAGAAGTTGCAGGTCAGGTTGGTGCACGCCGGCGGGTTGATCACGGGCGTCGGCGCGACATTGTTCGCCGGCTCGGTGAACGTGACGTCCCTGGTCACCGAGTTCAACTTGCCCCAACCGTCAGTCGTCGTGAGCGTCACCGTGTAGGTGCCCGGCCCGGGGAACGTGCGTGACACAGCGGACGAGGTGCTCGTCGAGACGGCGGTGTTACCGAAGTCCCACTTGTAGGTGAACGAGTCGCCGGCGTTGCTGTCCGCCGACCCGACGCCGGAGAAGTTGCAGGTCAGGCTCGTGCACGCCGGCGGGTTGATCACTGGCGTGGGCGCGACGTTGTCCGTCGGCTCGGTGATCGTGACCGTCTTGCTCACGGGTGCGCTGGCAATACCCCACTCGTCGGTCACGGTCAGGGTAACCGTGTAGGTGTTCGCGGTGGTGTAGGTCCGCGTGGGCAGCGCCCCGCTGCCGGTGCCGTTGCCGTAGTTCCAGGCGTATGCCAGCGTCGCGGCGTTCTCGTCGGTCGAGCTGCGGCCGTCGTACGTGCAGTCGTTCTGGTTGCACGAGATCGAGAAGTCCGCCACCGGGGCGTTGTTGCCGTCGGGGTGCGTCACCGTGACGTGCCGTTCCGACGGGACCGGCGTCACCTGGTCGTGGTTGTCAATGCCCCGCACCCGCACCGTGTAGTTGCCCGGGGGCACCACCGGTGTGGTGAAGGAGAAGTTCGACCCGACCGCGCCCGGGCTGGTTACGAAGGCTGCGCGCCAGCTGGCAGTCGTGTTCGGGAAGCCGCCGCTGGAGTTCATGTAACGACCCAGTGAGTCCACGACGGCGACCTCCACGTTCTGGAGGGCATGGTCGTCCTCGGATCGACCGCTGATGAAGATCCGCCCGTCCGGGAACGTAGTTCCTTCCGGGGGGGCCAGCACGCTCTCGGTCATGGTCGGTGGTGCGTCCCCGGGGTAGATCCGGTAGCGAGCCGTGGCACCCGACGTGGACGTGTCCTGCTGGTTCACGGTGTCGAACGCGTAGGCCGTGACGTTGTAGTCGCCGCCCTGCGGCAGTGCGACGCCGTAGGTCCAGGTCGTCGATGTGGCGTCGGGCGTGGCGAGCGTTGCCGGGAGGGTCGCAAACTCCGTGGAGAGGGTGCCGTTCGCTTGCACGTACTTGCTGGTGTCCCCGTCGAAGAGTGAGACCCGGACCGCGGAGACACCCAGGTTGTCCGTCGCCGTCCCCGCGAGGTCGAGCTGCAGGGACTGGCCACCGGTGACCGTCCCGGTCACGTTGAGCCTCGCGTCCGGAGGAGCGTCGCCGGGCACCTGGGCGTTGACGGTGAGCTTGCCCTGGCTGGCCGACGCCGTGGTCAGTCCGAGGTCGTCGGTCGCCATGACCTCGAACGAGTAGCTTCCCGGCTTGAGGTTGAACGGCGTCGTGTAGTTCCAGTTGTAGCTGCTCGCGTCCAGGTTGACCGGGGAGATGGTGTACCAGTCCTGCGGCACGTCGGTGCTCCAGGTGCCGTCGATGCCGAGGTTCTCGCGGGTGGTGGAGTTGCGGAGCCGGATCTGGACCTTGTTGAGGGAGCCGTCGTCCTCGGCAGAGCCCGAGAAGGTGAGCGGGCTGCCGGGCGCCACGGACAGTGCCGGCGCCGCGGTGGGGGGAACCATCGTCGCCGGTGCGCTGATCGAGACAGTCGGAGCCGCCCCGTCCTCGCTCACGATCCAGGAGCGGTCGCCGGTGTCGAGGTCGGACACCCCGTTCGTGTCGGTGGCGCGGGCCCGCGCCTTCCAGGTGCCCTCCACCGGCACCGTGATCTCCTTGGACCACGTGGTGTTCGTGGCGCCGACGACGTCGGGTGCGATCCGGAAGGTATGACCGGTCGAGTCGACCGAGCCGTCCGCCTGGAGGTATTGGTTGTGGGCGTCCAGGATCGTCAAGCCGATCGAGTTCACGCCCACGTCGTCGGTGGCGGTGCCCGTGACGGTGAAGGTCTTCGACTTCACCAGGGTGGAAGACGGACCGGTCACATCGGTGTTCGGCGGCTGGTCGGTGAACCCGAAGGTCTCGGTCTTCTTGGCCGCCTTCGTCGGGTCGACGGACCCAGTCGAGGACACGGTGCGCGCACGCAGCAGCAGCTTGCGGTTGCCGACGATCGTCAGCGGCAGCGACCAGTCGGTCGATCGCGCTCCGGTCGACGCGAGGTTCACGCTGATCGCGTTGAAGCTGGAGCTCCAGCTCGTCATGTCGTCCGCGAGGTACTGCTCGGACACGCGGTCGTAGACCTCGAGGTCCACTCGGGCCACGCTGCCACTCGGCACCTCGGCGGTGCCTTTGACCAGCCACTGCTCCGCGGTCGGGTTGACCCGGCCGCTGATGGGTTCGGTGATGGCAGTCTCCACCCCATTGCCGGCAGGCACCGAGTCGAAGTCGTAGAACGCGACACGTCCGACGTTGTAGCCGCCTTGCGTGGGGGTGTCACCGCCGACGAACAGCCCCCGGGGAGTGAGCGCCAAGGCCTTGTTGCCCTCGTAGGCGATCGAGCCCGGGTTCCAATCCAGTGCCCTGCCGTCAGCGGGGTTCAGTGCCCCGACGCGCTCGCGGTTGACCACCGCGTCGCCGAGCGCATACCCGGAGATGCCCTGGCCGGTGCCGTAGCCCACGTCGTCGAGTCCGGGCCACGGGTCGGGGGAGGTGGGCGACTCCTCCCAGCTGAAGTGTCCGCCGACGTACACCGCCTTCTCCGATATCGCGATCGAGTAGACGCTGTCGTGGTGACGCGTGATCCAGAGTGGCTGGACGTCATTCCCGCCGGCGATCGGGAATGCGATGACGGTGTCCCCGATCGGCGGCCGGTCACCCCAGGCATTTCCCACCGCGAAGTACTCGTCGTCGGGGGAGATGTCACCTGCGTTGATCCCGGTGACGCCGCCCGTGAACTGAATGTTGTCCTGGTAGAGCCTGGTACGCCAAGGGAGAAGGGCCTTGGTCTCGGTGTTGATCAGCGCCATGCCGTAGCGGTCCTGGCCGTTGACCTGGCGGCCGGTGAACACGACCAGCAGCTTGCTCAGGTCGTGGGTGAGCACGAGCTGTTGCACGGTGAGTGCCCCACCATTGCCGATGCCGCCGCTGAGGTTGTTGACGAAGCCGGTGTCCACTGCGCCGGTGGTGGCGTCGACCGCGGCGAGTGAGACCCGCGCGACGCCGTTGACCGTGGTGAACCGGCCACCGACGTAGACCGTCGAGTTGCTTGCGGCCAGGTCGGAGCCGCGCGCGCTCAGCGTGGTGACGAAGGCGGCCACGGGCGCACCGGTGGACAGGTCGAGCCGGGCCAGGCCCCGACGGGTGGTGCCATTGACGCTGTTGAAGCTGCCGGTGACGTACAGCTTGGTGCCGTCAGGCGTGGCCTCCACCGCATCCGGATCGCCGCCAGCGAAAACCGGGTTGAAGTCGGTGTCCACCAGCCCGGTGTTCATGTTGTAGGACGCGAGTCCGTTGCGGGTGTAGGTCGTGGTGTTGTCCGACCGTTGGTTCTGGATCGTGGTGAACGAGCCCACGATGATGACGCGGTTGCCCACGATCTCGATGTCAAAGATCTCCCCGTTGCTGATCTTCGGCATGTCGGTACGCGGGGTCTCGGGGACGACGGCCGTGTGTCCGGGACCCGGCAGGCGGGTCACCGGGCTCACCGAGCGCTCGGTCCGTGCGGTCGTGGTGCCGTCGTCCACCGTGAGGGTGACGGTCCGCGCGCCTTCTGCGGTGAAGGTGCGCGAGGTCGTGACGCCGGTGCCGCTCGTGCCGTCACCGAAGTCCCAGGCGTAGGTGAGCGGGTCATTGTCGGCGTCGGAGGAGCCGACCGCGTCGAAGCTGCACGTCATCAGGGTGCAGTCGGAGGTGAAGGACGCGACCGGGGCCCGGTTGGGTGTCGCGGTTCCAGGGGTGATGACGACGGAGAAGAGCTGGGTGCCGCCGCCGGCGGTGCTCGTCCGCGCCAGCCGTCCCGTGGCGGTGCCGGTGGCGACCGGCCCGTTGGAGTCGGCCATCAGGGAGCTGACCTTGCCGCTCCCCGTGGCCGCCGGGACGGCCCGGCTGGTGCTGCCGGCGGGCGGCGTCCAGGTCTGGGTCGTGGAGGACTTCTCACTCCAGGAGTTGACCAGCCAGGAGCCGGGCTGAGCGACCGACACCGACGGCGAGGTGTGGTTGGTGGTCGAGGTGGTGCCCGAGGTCTGGGCCGAGGCGGTGACTGACGGGTTGCCGCCCGTGCTGCGGTAGGCACTGACCGACATCGTGTCCTTGATGGTGGTGGTCGACGTCACCGTGACCAGGGCGTTGGCGTCCGTGGCCGTGGCCTGCTTCGTCCAGGCACGGCCGCGGGTGGCGGTGCCGTTGTTGGCCTGGAGCTGGGTCCAGCCGGTTGGGCTACCAAGGGTGCCGCTCAGCGAGTTCGTCGTCATGAACAGCACCAGCGTGTCCCCGACCCGCACGGTGGTCGGGATCCGCACGGTGTGACCGGTGCGGTTGCCAGCGGCGCTGGCGGTCCCGATGTGGGAGAGCGTCGCGGTCGCGGTGCCGTTCGTAGGACTCACTGTCCGGGTGGTCTGCACGCTCGTCGTGCCGTCGTTGACCGTCAGGGTGACGGTTCGGGTCCCGGCGGAGCCGTAGGTTCGGGACGCAGTGACGCCGGTGCCGGTCGCACCGTCCCCGAATGCCCATGCGTAGCTGAGCGCGTCGTTCTCGGGGTCCGTCGTACCTCCCCCGTTGAAGCTGCAGGTCAGGTTCGTGCATGAGGTCGTGAAGGAGGGCACCGGGGGCTGGTTGGTCGGCGTGGTCTCGAGGCCGGGGCTGACCACGACGGAGAACAGCTGGGTGTTGCCACCGGCGACGCTGGTGGTGGCGGTGCGACCCGCGGCATTGCCCGTTGGCACGGCGGCGTTGGAGTCGGCCAGCAGGGAGCTGACCTTGCCGCCACCAGTGGCCGCTGCCGTGGTGCGGCTCGTGCTCGTGGCGGGCGGGGCCCAGGTGGAGGTGGACGAGGACTTCTCGCTCCAGGAGCTGACCAGCCAGGAATTGGCCTGGGCCACGGACACGGGCAGGGTCGTGTGCGTCGTCGTGGAGGTCGTGGCGCCCGTGCTGGCCGACGCGGTGACGGCGGAGGTTCCGGCGGAGCTTCGGTAAGCCGCCACGGCCATCGTCGACTTGAGCGTGGCACTGGTGGGCACGGCCACCAATGCGTTCGCGTCAGCCGCGACGGCTTTCTTGGTCCACGCGCGGCCCCTGCTGGAGGCGCCGTCCCTGGTCTGCAGGAGAGTCCAGCCGGCCGGGCTGCCGAGGGTGCCGCTGACGGAGTTCACAGTCAGGAAGATCAGCAGCGTGTCGCCGGACTGGACCGTGGCTGGGACCCGCACCGAGTGGCTCGTACGGGCACCCGATGTGCTCGCAGACCCGACGTAGGACAGCGTCGGGGCGGCGGCGTTGGCTGCCGTGACCGGGCTGAACCCCAGTGCCGAAAGTGCTACCCCCACCGTTGCCAGGACGGCTACGAGCTGCTTGCGAGCGCGCGTGGATATGCCAGAAGTTGACATGTGAGTTTCCCCCGATTGCGTGACCCCGCGATAAAGGAGTCCGCGGTCATCTTCGGTCAAGAATGTGTTTTCGCACACAAGGAGCTGGAATGGGTCTAGCCCGGCTCCCCGGAACAGGGTGGATCAGAAGGCTCTCGGTGAGTACCCGAGCGGTCCCGGAGGCACGACAGTCGAGGGAGTGCGGTCCCGTTAGGCTCGCGACGTGAGCTCCCCCGTCGACGCCGGCCTCTCGGTGCGCACCATCAGCGCCGAGGAGCACCTCGCCTTCATCAGGTCGGTGACCGCGCGGGACGGCGGATCGGCGAGCTTCCTGCAGACCCCGGCGTGGGCCGCGGTCAAGCCGGAGTGGAGGGCCGAGTCGATCGGCTGGGTTCGAGGGGATGAGATCGTCGGTGCCGCGCTGGTGCTCTACCGCCAGTTGCCGAAGGTGAAGCGCTTCCTCGCCTACCTGCCCGAAGGCCCGCTGCTGGACTGGTCGAGCGACAACCTCCGCGCCTGGCTCGAGCCGATGGCCGCGCACCTCAAGACCAAGGGTGCCTTCGGCATCCGGATCGGGCCGCCGGTCGTCACCCGGCGCTGGAGTGCGGCCCAGGTAAAGGAGGGCATCGCCGACGACGCGGTGCACTCGCTGACCAGCCTGCCGCCCACGGAGCGCAGCCAGGTCGGGGCCAGTGCCGTCTCCCAGCTGCGCGAGGCCGGATGGCGAGCGCAGTCGGCCGCGGGCGGCTTCGCGGCCGGGCAGCCGCAGTACAACTTCCAGATCCCTCTCGTCGACGGCGCCGGGGCGGCGCGCACGGAGGACGACGTCCTCAAGGGCATGAACCAGCAGTGGCGGCGCAACATCAAGAAGGCCGACAAGGCGGGGGTCGAGGTCGAGCACGGGACCCTGTCGGACCTGAAGGCCTTCCACGAGCTCTACGCCCACACCGCCGAGCGCGACCACTTCACCCCGCGGTCGTTGAGCTACTTCGAGACCATGTTCGAGGCGCTCGGAGCAGAGGAGCCCGACCGGATCCGGCTCTACCTCGCCCGCCACGAGGGCGACCTGGTCGCAAGCACGATCTGGATCCGGGTCGGCGCACACACCTGGTACTCCTACGGCGCCTCCTCCACCGAGAAGCGCGACGTGCGTGGGTCCAACGCCATCCAGTGGCAGATGATCCGCGACTCACTGGCCGCCGGAGCCCACGTCTACGACCTGCGTGGCATCACCGACACCCTCGACTCCGACGACAGCCATGTGGGTCTGATCCAGTTCAAGGTCGGCACCGGCGGCGAGGCGGTGGAGTACGCCGGAGAGTGGGACCTCCCCCTCAACCGGGCGATCTACAAGGCCTTCCAGCTCTACATGTCTCGGCGGACGTGACGTGTCGCTGACCCTCTACGTCGATGGGGACCGTTGGCGCAACCACCTCAAGGACGTCCTGTCCCGCAACCCCGGGCTGGTCCCCGTAGCCAAGGGCAACGGCTACGGGTTCGGCCTGCATCGACTCGCCCGCAAGGCCGAGTGGCTCGGCGTCGACACCCTGGCAGTCGGCACGTACGACGAGCTGCCGCAGGTCTCGCAGCGGTACGACGGATCCCTGCTCGTGCTCACCCCGTGGCGGCCGTTCCACCGTGTGGTCGACGATGCGCGGGTGATCCACACGGTCGGGCGGCTCGAGGACCTCGCAGCGCTGGCCGAGCAGGGTCGCTCCTCCGGGCAACGACCAAGAGTGGCGTTGGAGCGGATGACCTCGATGCTGCGCCACGGCTTCACCGCGAAGGGCCTGCGCGAGGCCGGCCGGATGATCGCCGAGACCGGCGGTGTGGCGGTCGACGGCCTGGCCCTGCACCTGCCGCTCGCCAAGTCCTCACATCTCGGCGAGGTCGAACGACTGATGACCGACGCCGTGGCCGCGGGCCTCGACAAGCTCAGCACCAACGGTCACCCCGGCAGCCGCACCGTGTGGGTCTCCCACCTCACCGGGACCGAGCTCCAGACCCTCGCGGCGAAGTACCCAGACTTCACCTTCCGGCCCCGCATCGGCACCTCGCTCTGGCTCGGTGACCGAGGTGCCCTGTCGGTGCGCGCAACCGTCCTGGACGCCCACCCGGTGGAGCGTGGCGACGTCTACGGCTACCGCAGGCGCTCGGCCCCACGCGCGGGCACGATCCTGGTCGTCTCTGGCGGGACATCGCACGGCATCGGACTCGAGGCACCGACGGGCGACGCCACCCTGAAGGCGAAGGCTGCCTCGATCGCGCGGGGTGGGCTCGACGCGGCCGGGTTCGTGCGCTCGCCGTACACCGTCGGCGGCAAGCAGCGCCTGTTCGCCGAGCCTCCGCACATGCAGGCCTCGATGCTGTTCATCCCTGCGGGGCCGGCGGTCCCCGCGATCGGCGACGAGATCGCCTGCCGGGTGCGCTACACCGCCACCACCTTCGACGCGGTCGAGATCAGCTGACCGCCACCGGCGTCCGCTGGTCGTCCTCGACGACCGGATCGTGCTCGGGTCGTACGACGTCGCGGACCACCACCGCGACCAGGTAGAGCTGTGCCGCCACCCGCACCCAGATCGCCAGGTCGTACACC
This sequence comes from uncultured Actinomycetota bacterium, assembly GCA_963742785.1. Taxonomy (GTDB): domain Bacteria; phylum Actinomycetota; class Actinomycetes; order Propionibacteriales; family Nocardioidaceae; genus Marmoricola. The sequence continues at coordinate 509,327 of CAVUNI010000002.1, read as the reverse complement.
GGGGCTCCCCCACCGGCCGCCTCCTCGAGCCAGCCACCGAGGTAGGTCCACACCGCCAGCAGGTAGAACAGCTCGCCGGCCTGCCAGATGAGCAGGTCGCGCCACCGCGGCCGGGCGAGTACGGCGAGAGGCAGCAGCCAGAGCACGTACTGCGGTGAGTACACCTTGTTCACCAGCAGGAACCCGACCACCACCAGGAAGGCCAGCTGCTCGACCCGAGGCGTACGGCGGGCGCGCAGCCCGAGCACCGCCACGGCCAGGCAGATGACTCCGAACAGCGCCCACGACCACGCGTTGATCGTGTGGGCCGTGAACGTGTGTCCGCGATGGGTCAACGCGAGCCAGACGGAGCCGAGGTCGGCTACTCGCTCGGAGTTGAACCGCCAGAACACTTTCCACTGGTCGGGACCCGTGAGCCAGGCGGGCAGGTTGACCAGTACCCAGGCCGCCCCGGCCGCGAGCGCCGTGTTGGCGAACGCCCCCAGCTGTCGCCGGCGAAGAGCGACGATGAGGATCGGACCGAGCAGGAACAGTGGATAGAGCTTGGCTGCCGTGCCGAGCCCGATCATCACGCCGGTCAGGACCGGCCGATCTCGCGACCAGGCCCACAGAGCCCCGGCCACGAACGCCACCGCCATCAGGTCCCAGTTGATCAGCCCCGTCATCAGCAGGACCGGCGAGAGCACGAACGGCAGCGCGTCCCAGGGTCGTCGCCGATGGATGCCGGCCATGAACCAGGTCGCCAGCAGCCCGAAGCCGCACAGGAAGAGGGCCGTCACCAGGAAGTAGGTGTTCACCTCGGTCGTCATGCCCGGCAGGAACCACAACCCGCCCGGGTCCTGATGGTGCCGCTCCGAAACGGGTGGGCCTGACGGGTTGATCTGGGTGACCTTCGCGGTGATCCAGGCCAGGTAGGAGATGCCTACGGGGTACTCCATCGCCTCGTAGCGATCGCCGTGGTCGGCGTAGGGCCAGAGCCCCTCGACGAACCCGCGGCCCGTGTACAGGTACGGGATGTCGGAGTAGCAGCCCTTCGCGTACCGCGCCTGGTCGCTGGACCAGTTGGTCTTCAGGCACGGCTGGTGCTGCACCACGGAGAGCGCGAACACGACGGCGAAGAGCGCGAGCAGCACCCGGACCGGCACCCACCACGAGTGCGGCCGGCCATGGCTGCCGACCGGGCCGCCCACGGCCTCGCTCATCGAACGCGCGAAGGGATCGGTCAGGGTCGGGGCGACCACGCTGTCCGACCCAGAATCCCTTTCAGAGTCCGAATCCGACTCTGCCCCTCCCCCGTGGCTCACGGGTTACAGGTCGGGTCCGTGGGCTCGCAGGTCTCCCGCGGGTTGCCCGGATCCCCGTCACCGCCACCGCCACCGCCACTGTTCCCGGGCTGGCTCGGCGGCGCCGGCTGCGAGGGCTGGGGTGCCGCAGGCGTCGTCTCCGTCGGCTTGGGCTTCGGCTTGGGCTTCGCCTTCTTGGTGGGCTTCGGCGGCGGGGTGTACGGCGCGTGGCCGGTGTCTGGCGCCTCGCCGTCGACGAACGCGGCCGGTGGGAAGTCCTCCGGCTCGGTCCCCTCGAGCACAGCCTCCATCACCGCACGCCAGGTGTAGGTGGGGTAGTTGGCGCCGAAATAGCTGGGCAGGAAGCCGTTGAGCGCCTCGTTGCCCTTGCCACGCACGTACATCACGGCGGTCGAGACCTGCGGCGTGTACCCGACGAACCACGACGACGAGACGTCGCCGTCGTCGTTGGTGGCGGTGCCGGTCTTGCCGGCCGCAGGTCGCCCCAGCGCCTGGGCGTTCTGGCCGGTGCCGCTCAGGACCACTTGCTGGAGGGCGTAGCTGACGTCACGGTCGATGTCGTCGGGAACCACCCGGTTGGTCTTCCGCGGTGCGCGGTAGACCACCTTGTCGTCGGAGGACCGCGTCACCTTCTTCACGATGAACATGTCGTGGTGCACTCCGCCGTTGGCGATCGTGGCGTAGGCGTTTGCCATGGTGATCGGACTGATCGTCGCCGACCCCAGCGCGATGGCGTTGTTGGCCTCGAGGCCCGGGGTGTCGCGCGGGATGCCCAACGCCACGGCCTGCCTGAGGATGTCCTTGGGACCGTTGGGCAGCGATTCGGTGAGGTCGGAGTAGGCGGTGTTGACCGAGTCCTCCGTCGCCTTGAGCAGGCTGATCGCCGACCCGTAGTTGGTCCCGGTGCCCTCGCCCTCGTTGACGACCTCGCTGCCGTTCTCGAAGGTGAAGGGCGAGTTGCCGTCGAAGGTGTCCTTGAGGCTGAACCCGGCCTTGAGGCCGGCAGCCAGTGCGAAGGGCTTGAACGCCGAGCCCGGCGCACCGCCCAGGGCGGCCCAGTTCAGCTGGCTGTCGAGATAGTCCTGTCCCGCGTAGAAGCCCAATAGCGCGCCGGTCTTCACGTCCACCGACGCAGTGGCCACGTGCAGCTTCTTCAGCCCCTCCGGGCGCTCGGCCAGGACGCCTTTCTCGGCGGCACTCATCGCCTTCTTGGTGAAGGTCGTCTCCACGCGCAGGCCACCGGAGTCGATCTCGGTGGCATCGAACCCGAGCCGGAGCAGCTCCTTCTTGACCATGGTGAGCATGAAGCCGCGCTGGCCGCCGTACTGGTTGCTGGTCTTGGCCTTGGCCAGCTTCGGCAGCTTCCCGTAGTACTTGTCTGCCTCGGTCGCGTCGAGGGTGCCCATCGAGACCATGCCCCGCATCACGTAGTCGTAGCGCTCGATCAGGGCGTCGCGCCCGTCCGCTCCGCGGTCGGGGCTCAGGTAGTTGGGCGAGTTCAGGATGGCCGCGAGCATCGCGGACTCCGGCACCGTGAGCTTCTTGGCCGGCTTGCCGAAGTAGGCGTTGGAGGCGGCCTGCACGCCGTAGGCGCCGCGACCGAAGTAGATGGTGTTCAGGTAGCCCTCGAGGATCGCTTCCTTGGACTTCTCCTGCTGCACCTTCAGCGAGAGGAACGCCTCCTTGACCTTGCGCGAGAGCGTCCGCTGCTGGCTGAGGTAGAGGATCTTCACGTACTGCTGCGTGATCGTCGACGCCCCCTGCGTCGCGTTGCCCTTCGCGTTGGAGAACGCCGCCCGCAGGATGCCCTTCGGGTCGATGCCGCTGTTGGTGTAGAAGGTGCGGTCCTCCGCAGCGATCGCAGCGTCCTGCATCGACTTCGGGATGTCGGCGAGCGGGATCGACTCACGGTTCTGCTCGGCGAACCGGCCGACCTTGGCCTTCCCGCCCGAGTAGTACACGAAGGTCGACTGCGCCTCGAAGGCCTTGTTGGCGTCGGGGATCTCGGTGTTCTTGTAGGCGAAGTAGAAGATCCCGGCCAGCACCAGGATCCCGACGATCGAGGTGACCGCGAGCCACTTCAGCACCGTCTTCAGGCGCTGGTGCTTCCCCGGACCCTTTCCAGGACCCTTTCCAGGACCCCTTCCAGGACCCTTGCCCGAGCCGTTGCCGGACCCCTTGCCTGACCCCTTTGAGGACCCCTTCGCCGAGCCCTTGCTGGCTCCAGTGCCGCCCCCCGAGGTCGCCTGCTTGCCCGGCGAGGCGCTGCTCCGGTTGCCGCTCACTGATCACTCTCTCCCGGTCTGGGACTTGGTCTGCAAGGAAGGGTAACGGGGTCGTCCGAGGCCCCGAATCGCGTCTGCGCTGGCGGAGTGGCGATTCGCACACGATATATCGATGCGATAGATTGGGGTGATAGCAAGCACCGGCTGCCGAGACGGCTTCGGCGCTCGACGTACGGAGGCAGGACACGACGTGGTGAGCAAGGGGGCGACCCTGGAGCTGGCAGTCCTCGGACTGCTGCACGACTCACCCCTGCACGGTTACGAGCTGCGCAAACGGCTCAACCTGCTGCTGGGCTGGACCCGGTTGCTCTCCTACGGCTCGCTCTACCCGGCCCTGAAGCGGATGCTGCGCGCCGGCCTCGTCACCGAGGTCGCGACGGCCTCCCCGGGGGTCTCACGCCGGCAGCGGATCGTCTACCAGATCACTCCCGCCGGGTCGGAGTACTTCGCGGGCAAGATCACCGACGTCGGCCCGTCCGCCTGGGAGGACGAGGACTTCAACATGAGGTTCGCGTTCTTCTCCCGCACCGACTCCGAGGTGCGCCTGCGCATCCTCGAGGGCCGGCGCTCGCGTCTCCAGGAGAGGCTCGACCGAGCCCGCAGCAACCGGGGACCCGCGGGTGCCGACCGTTACATCAGCGAGCTGCAGCGTCACTCCATCGAATCGGTGGAGCGGGAGGTCCGGTGGCTCACCGACCTCATCGCCGCAGAGCGCGCCGGACCCGAACCCCGTCCTGGCGCTGTCACACCGAGGTCGGCGAGGACGCCGGCCGCATCGAAAACAACCGGGCCGAAACAAGCCACCCGCAAACCAGAACCGCGCACTCAGCACAAGAGCGTGAAATGAGGGAATCCATGTCATCGGTACGAGTAGCCATCGTGGGAGTCGGCAACTGTGCCAGCTCCCTGATCCAGGGCGTTGAGTACTACAAGGACGCCGACCCGGCCGGTTCGGTGCCGGGCCTGATGCACGTCATGTTCGGGGACTACCACGTCAACGACGTGGAGTTCGTCGCGGCCTTCGACGTCGACGCGAAGAAGGTCGGGTTCGACCTCTCCGACGCGATCAACAACTCCGAGAACAACACCATCAAGTTCTGTGACGTCCCGCCGACCGGAGTGAGCGTCCAGCGCGGTCACACCCTCGACGGCCTGGGCAAGTACTACCGCGAGACGATCGACGAGTCCGACACCGAGCCCGTCGACATCGTGCAGGTGCTCAAGGACTCCGAAGCCGACGTGCTGGTCTCCTACCTGCCGGTGGGCTCGGAGCAAGCCGACAAGTTCTACGCCCAGTGCGCGATCGACGCGGGCGTGGCGTTCGTCAACGCGCTGCCGGTGTTCATCGCGTCCGACCCGGTGTGGGCCAAGAAGTTCGAGGACGCCGGCGTCCCGATCATCGGTGACGACATCAAGTCGCAGGTGGGCGCCACCATCACCCACCGGGTCATGGCCAGGTTGTTCGAGGACCGCGGCGTGGTGCTTGACCGCACCTACCAGCTCAACGTCGGCGGCAACATGGACTTCAAGAACATGCTCGAGCGCGACCGCCTGGAGTCGAAGAAGATCTCCAAGACGCAGTCCGTGACCTCGAACATGACCCACGACATGGGCGCCCGCAACGTGCACATCGGCCCGTCCGACTACGTGCAGTGGCTCGACGACCGCAAGTGGGCCTACGTCCGGCTAGAGGGTCGCGCCTTCGGCGACGTGCCGCTGAACCTCGAGTACAAGCTCGAGGTGTGGGACTCCCCCAACTCGGCCGGCATCATCATCGACGCGATCCGCGCGGCCAAGATCGCCAAGGACCGCGGCATCGGTGGCCCGATCCTGTCCGCTTCGTCGTACCTGATGAAGAGCCCGCCCGTGCAGCGCCCCGACGACGAGGGACGCGCCTCGGTCGAGGCATTCATCAAGGGCGACGTGGAGCGCTGAGGAACGAAGCGCACCGCGTACCGCCCGCAGGTTGAGCGAGCCCGCAGCTGAGGGACGAAGCCGCGACGGCGGGTCGAAACCAGGCGACGTGGAGCGCTGAGGTTGAGTCTCACGGCTGAGCTTGCGAAGCCGTGAACACGACGAAAGGTTGAGGAGCGTCGGCTCGGACCCCGAGCGCAGCGAGGGACCGAGCGACGCATCTCGAAACCAGAAGCGCCGACCCTTTTCACCGCATTTCCGGGTCTGGCCTCAGACGTTTCGCGCTCTTGGGGCCGTTCGGACACGAATTTTGAACCCGTTCGGGTCATTCGACAAAGGTCATCGGGCAACTAGGGTTCGCCCCATGAGCGAAGGCACCCCTCCTCCCCCACCGGACAACCCTGACGCCACGCCGCCACCATCCGGAGGAAGCGCCCCGCCGCCCCCTCCGGGCGGTGCGACTCCGCCCCCGTACGGCAGCACGCCACCACCCCCGCCACCCGGTCAACCGGGTGGATACGCGGCCGCGCCACCTCCACCGCCGCCCGGTCAACCCGGGGGATACGGCGCGCCACCTCCCGGAGCCACAGGTCCGCGACCGGCCGAGCTGCTCGACCGGTTCCTGGCGAGGTTGATCGACTTCGTGGGCCTGATCATCGTCAACATCATCATCAACTCGGTGATCATCGCCGCGATCATCACCTCCGGCGGAGCCAGCGGCTTCGGGTACGGCGGCAGCATCGGTACCTACTCGATCGTGACCTCGATCATCACCACCATCCTGTACCTCGGCTACTTCACGTTCCTGGAGTCCAGCCAGGGCAAGACCCTGGGCAAGATGGTGATGAAGCTGCGTGTCGAGGGCCCGACCGGCGCCAAGCCCACGTTGGAGCAAGCCGCCAAGCGCAACATCTGGCTGGCCTACCCCATCCTCGGGATCATCCCCTTCCTCGGCATCATCGGCGGCATCGCCGGACTGGTCGCGGTGATCCTGATCGCCGTACAGATCAACAGCGACCCGGAGCACAGGCCCTGGACCGACAAGTTCGCCGACACCCGGGTGATCAAGGAGGGCTGACCGGCACGGGTCCACCAACTGGTGTCTGATGGACGCATGTCGGACCTGCACTGCCCCGCCACACTCGTGGTGGCACGTCACGCGAAGGCCGCCTTCGTCGAGAGCTGGTTCTCCGACGAGGGCGGCTCGCTCACTCCTGCGGGTCGAGAGCAGGCCGGCGAGCTGGCCGACTCACTGAGGGGACGACGGATCGCGGCAATCTGGTGCAGCGACGCGTCCCGTGCCGTGCAGACGGCCGAGATCGTCGCGGCGCGGCTCGGGGTCGCCGTCACGGCACGGAAGTCACTGCGCGAGGTGTTCATCGGCGCGCTGATGGACCAGCCTTTCGACTACGCGCAGATCGAGAAGGTGTGCGAGCAGTGGTACGCCGGGTCGCTGGACGTGCGCTTCGAAGGGGGAGAGTCGGGCGCCGAGGTGGTGGCCCGGCACCGTGCCGAGTTCGAGGCGATCACCGACCTCCATCGGGGCGAGACGGTGCTCGTCGTGGGCCACCAGACCGCGCTCGGGATCGTCGTACCGGCGCTGGCTGGGCTGACCGTCGCGTGGGCACGCAGCAACGAGCTCGCGAACACCGAGTCGCTCGAGCTCGAGCACGATGCGGACGGATGGGTCCTGCGGCGCTGGGGTTCAGTCGAGCTCTGAGCAGCTCCTGGCCCTAGTGACTGCGGCTCCAGCGTTCGCCCAGCTCCGTTGGCGTGGGCGCCGACTCGGGCAGGCCGACCCCGGGCCCCTGGAGCGCGACGAGGTGCAGCGCCAGGTAGCGGCGACGCAGGGCGGCGGTGCGCTCCGGATCCTCCACGCGTACGGCGCTCAGCTGCTCGAAGATCATTGGCAGATCGGCAGCCGACACGTCGCTGCGAAGCTGTCCCGACTGCCGCGCGCGGTCGACCACGTCCTCGACGACGGCGGCGGAGTGTGCTGCGAGCCGGCGGAGATCCTCGGTCGAGCTGAAGGTGCCGGCCAGCTTGACGGTCAGGCTGTGGACGTCGGACTCCACGACGCCGACCAAGAACGTCTCCAGGGCCGCCCAGGGATCGCGGGGATCGGCCTGTGCCGCCTCGGCCAGCGTCACGAACTGTCGCAGGCCGTCACCGCACAGGGTGCGCAGCAGCTCGTCCTTGCCCGCGAACCGGCGGTAGATCCCGGCCACGCCGACACCCGCCTCCTCGGCGACCGCGGACATGGGTGCGGAAGGGTCGCGGAGGAAGACGACGCGGGCCGCTTCGAGGATCGCTGCGTCGTTGCGGGCGGCCTCGGCCTGCCGCCCACGCAGGGGTGCCGGTCGCTCCTCGGTCATGGACGCGAAGGTAGCACTTGATCGGAACGCTTCATTCCGATAAATTGAACGGAATCAACCATTCCGATAGAGCCACGAGGTGCGCGTCATGACCATCACCACTTGGGAGTCCCTCAGCCGAGCCCACGCCGCGCTCCGGCAGGCAGTGTCCGGGGTGCCCGACGACTCCTGGGGGTCGCCGACCCCGTGTTCCGACTGGGACGTGACTCAGGTTCTCCAGCATGCGTCCGGCGACCAGCTCGGCTACGCGGCAGTCCTGGGTCACGGGGACGGGCCGGGCTTCGACCCGTTCGCACCCTCGGGTTCGCTGTCAGGCTCGGTGAAGGACCTGCTCGATCCCGCTCTCGCGGCCGCGGCGGAAGCCTTCGCCGGTGTGGCCAGCGATGCCATCGACGTACCCGTGCCGCTGCCGCAGGGCCCCCTGCCCGCGGCGGTCGCCGCGGGGGCGTGCGCCCTCGACGCCGCCGTGCACGCCTGGGACATCGCCGCGGCCTCGGGACAGACCTCGCCGCTGGACGACGACCTGGCGGCCGAGTTGATGCAGGTGGCTGTCCAGATCGTGGAGCCACTCCGGGGCTTCGCCTACGCGCCCGCCCTCGCCGTTCCCGACGACGCGGGAGATGGCGCCCTGGCCGACCTGCTGCGTTACCTCGGTCGCGACCCGAGGTGGACGCCGGCCTCGTGAGGGCCGGGGGGCAAGGCCTCAGGCAGCAGCGGCCGTTGCCTCCGCGTCGGCCTTGATGCGGCCGAGCGTCTGGTTCATGCCACGCACCAGCTCGCTGGTGAAGTCGTCCACGCCGCCGAGCACGGCGTTGGTGAGCCGTACCGAGATGTCGGAGATCCCCTTGGGCGCCTCGCGGCGCTGCACGACTCGGGTGCCGCCCTCCTCGGTCGGACCGAGCGTGAACGACCAGACCGTCCAGTTGTCGCGGATCCGAAAGGCGATCTTCTGCTCCGGCTCGAACGTGGTCACCATCGACTGGGTCGGCCAGACCAGCAGGCCGCGACGGTTGATGTTGATCATCTTCGCGCCCTGCCGGGTCTCACCGCCGCGCACGAAAGTCTTGAACACCTGGGGGCTCCACCGAGGCATGTTGGAGAGGTCGGAGACAAGTGCCCAGACGGTCGCGGGTGGGGCGGCGATCTCGATCGATGCCTCGATGGGGGCGACGTCGGTCAGGGGCACGGGCTTCTCCTCGGGTGGTACGAACGGGGCGGCCCGGCCGCGGTCAGCGGGGGCCGTGGGTGTTGAGCCAGAGGATAGGTTCCGGAAGCGGGTCATACCGGGCCAGATCTCGTATCGCGGCCAGTGACTTCCCCGTGTAGACGGGCTCGAGGTGCAGTTGGTCACGTTCCGCGGCGGTGACGGCCTCGATCGAGGCGGGAGTGGGGTCTCCGTAGGTCTCTCCCAGCCAGTCCGTGCGCATAGTCACATCGGCGGGCTCCAGCGGCGCCAGGTCGAGGTCGGCGCCACGATCGCGGAGCAGGTCGGCGGTCTGGTTGGCCAGCCGGGCGATCACCGGCGCGTCGAGAGGGAAGGCGTCGTTGACGACCGCACCGAAGACACGAGTACGCAGCCCGGCGAGGCGCAGACCCAGGGCGAGCCCGGCTGCGGTGCCGCCGGACCCGACCGCCGTGACGACGGTGGCCGGTTCGGGGAGGTCGCCAGCCTCTACCTGTGCGGCGATCTCGAGCCCCGTCTCGGCGTACGCCAGCGCGCCGAAGGCGTTGGACCCGCCTGCCGGTAGGTACCACGGCAGCCGCCGGTCACGGAGGGCCGCACGGCCGATGAGCCACGGTGCTGCCAGCTTGAGCCGCTGCTTGTCGCGGTAGCGGTGCAGCTCGGCACCGCTCGCCTCGAGGCGGGCCAGCTGATCGCGCACGTGGTCGTCCACCGGTTGGTCGACCAGGCCGAGCATGGTGTGCAGGCCGTGCTCGCGCCCGTAGAGGGCGGCCGCCAGCCCCCAGTGCGTGCCGATGCCGCCGACGGTGAACAGGGTGCGTACGCCGCGCCGCTTCGCCTCCGGGATGATCCACTCCAGCTTGCGGACCTTGTTGCCACCCCAGGCTCCGTCGCCGAACGCGCTCTCGTCCTTGAGCCAGACCTCGCCCACGCCGGCCAGCTCCGGGTCGAGGCGACGGACCGGCGTCGGGACGGTCCCCAGCCGGAGATGCCCGATGCTCAGGCCGGGCAGGTGGTCGTGCAGCAGCGCCATGGCGCCATCCTGCCGCGCGGCCCCGGCTGTAACGCGGTGTTGTCGACGCTGAGTGCGTCGTACACCGCATGATCAGTGACCATAACTCCGCGTTACAGCAGGTCTCGGGCGGTCACACGTAGCGGAAGGCCTCCCGCTCGCGGCGCTGGAAGCGGCCGCGGAGCAGCCGGTGGACGAGTCCGTAGCCGGGAGGAGCGGTGGCCAGGATCCGGTCGCGTGCCTCGTCGGGCAGGTCGTGCATCACCCAGCACAGGACGAACGGCACGATGCGCAGCGGGTAGCCCTTGGCGGCCGCCGCTTCAAACGCCTCGTTCTCCTCGACACTCAGGGTGCGCTGCAGCATCGGCAGGGCCTGTCCCTCTTCGTGGGCGAGGTGCTGGTCGAGGCTGTCCCGGGCCGCCGCGATCCTGATCTCGAGAGCGTTGCGGTGGTCGGCGCACGGGTGCGAGCACATCTCCCCGAACGCCGACCGTACGGCGGCCAGGGCCGGGTCGACGACACCGTGCTCGGCCTCCATGTCCTCGAGCATGGTGAGGTCCTCGGCGTTGCCGGCCTCGTGCGCGTGGCGACGCAGTACCGGCCAGAGCGCCTCGTCCTCGACGCTGTGGTGGTGGTGCAGGACCTCGGCCATCCGCTCCCAGCGACGCTGGAGGGCCGTCCACACCTCCACCTCGGAGATGGGAGTCAGCTCGACCGCGGCGAGGAAGTTGTCGAGGTCGCGGCGGAAGCCGTGGTGCATGACGTACATGCCGGTCTGGTCGTGGGGGCCCTCGGCGGTGTGGCTCTGACCGGGAAGGGTCAGCTGGACTGGGGGTGTCTGGGTGCGGTGCGACATCGTGGCTCCTGGTTCGGTGGTGGTGGGACCACGTTCGCCCGGCGATCTTGAGTCCGGCTGGAGGGCGACTTGGGTCGCGGACGGGCAGGCGGCCGATACGGTTTGGGCCGTGTGGGTCCGCGTGCTCGGTACCAGCCAGGTGGCGCCCGGTGACGATCCGGCCGGTGTCGTCGAGCTCGGCGCGCGCAAGCCTCGTTCGGTGCTGGCGGCGCTCGCACTCAGGCTCGGCAGCGACGTTTCCCCCGACGCCCTGGTCGACCTCGTGTGGGGTGACGACTCGCCGCGCGGCGCGCACGGGACGCTGCACTCCTACCTCTCCGGCGTACGCCGCGTCCTCGAACCGGGCCTGGGGCCACGACAGAAGCCGACCGTCCTGCTGACCAGCGACCACGGCTACCGGCTGAACCTGCGACGCGACCAGGTCGACGCCCATCGGTTCGCCGACGAGGTGCGCGTCCCGAGGCGGGCCCTGGCTCCCCTGGCCACCCAATTCACGACCGGCCCGGCGCCGGACTGGCCCGACCGGGCGGCCATCTCCGACCACGTCGACGCGCTCGAGGAGCTGCTCGCCCTGTGGAGCGGTGACGCCTACGCCGACCTGCCCGACCACCCCGAGGTCGCGCTCGAGCGTTCGTCCCTCGACCAGCTCCGACGAGGCGCCGAGGAGGACCGGGTGCTGGGTCTGTTGGCCCTCGGCGACCACGCCGTCGTCGTGGCCGCGACCGAGCAGGCCACTGCGCGGCACTCCCTCGAGGAGCGGGTCTGGGCGCTGCACGCGCTGGCGCTGGCCCGCTCGGGACGGCAGGCCGAGTCGCTGGCCAGCCTGCGCCACATCCGCCGGGTGCTGGCCGACGAGCTGGGGCTCGACCCGGGCCAGGAGCTGCGCGATCTCGAGCAGGCGGTGCTGGCCCAGGATCCGGTGCTGCAGCAGTGGTTGCGTCCCGACGTGACGCTCGCGCCGGAACCTGCCAGTCCAGTCGCCACAGATTCCGCCCCCGGAGCTGACCAGGCCGCGCACCGCCGTACGCCCGGGTGGGGCACCGTCGGTCGCAAGCAGGAGGTGGCCGCGCTCGAAGGGGTGCTCGACCGTGCCTCGGCCGGCGACCCGTCGTACGCCCTGCTCGTGGGCGAGCCCGGCATCGGCAAGTCACGCCTCGTCGAGCGGCTCACCGAGAGCGCTGCGCAACGGGGGTTCGTCGTGGCCACCGGACGGTGCGCCCAGGACGACGGAGCCCCTCCGCTGTGGCCGTGGAGCCAGGCCCTCGGGGATCTCGGTCGAGGTGACGGCCAGGCCCTCGACGCGGAGGTCGAGCGTCTCCTCAGCGGTGACGGCGAGACCGAGGCAACGTCGGAGAGCGCCGAGCGGCAGGCCTTCCGGGCCTGGGAGAGCATCGCGCGCGAGGTGCTCACCCGCTCGGATGCGACCCCGCTGCTGCTCGTGCTCGAGGACCTGCACTGGGCGGACACCGCGAGCCTGCGGGTGCTGCGTCGGCTGCTCGCCTCGACCACCCCGGGCCGGCAGCTGGCCCTGGTGGCGACGCGACGCCCGTGGCCGGAACCGACGGGTGCGCTGGCCGACGCCGGCGACGAGCTCGCCCGACACCACGTGGTGCGTCTCGACCTCGGTGGCCTGAACAAGACCGACGCAGCGTCGCTCGTCGAGGACGTGACCGGCGGAACCCCGCACCCGGACGTGGTCGCCGAGTGGCACGCCAGGTCCGAGGGCAACCCGTTCTTCCTGATCGAGCTCGCGCGGCTGGGCGCTGAAGGTCGTGAAGGGGTGGTGCCGGCGACGGTCCGCGACGTGATCGCGCGCCGGTTCGAGACACTGCCCGAGCAGACCCGGTCGTTGCTGCTGCTGGCCGCGGTGCTGGGCCGCCGGTGCTCCCTCGATGTCCTGGCGGCCGTGGCCGAGGAGCCGATCGAAGACGTCGAGGACCTGTTGCAACCCGCGCGCGAGGCCGGACTGGTGCTCGAGCCCGAGGCAGGCGCCCTCGCCTTCACGCACGCCCTGACGCGCGACGCCGTGGCCGCGACGACGACCGCCTCGCGCGTCGCGCGGCTGCACGCCAGGGTGGCTCATGCCCTCGACGACGGAGGTGCCGTGGCGGCACTGGTGGGCCCAGAGGAGCGGGTCGCCGAGCTGGCGCGGCACTGGCTGGCCGCCGGACCGTCGTACGCCGCACACGCCTGGCGCGCAGCCGCTGCCGCCGCCGAGCAGGCCCGGCGGACCTTCTCCTGGGTGGAGGCCGAACAGCTGATGGCGGCCGCGATCGAGGCCCATCGCCGAGACCCGACCGGGACCGCCGCGGAGCGGATCGACCTACTTCTCACGCGCGCCCACGACAGCCGTCCCAACTCGGAGTGGAACCAGGTGCTGCTCTGCGCGGCCGAGGCCATCACCCTGGCCCGGCGCGAGGAGGACCTGCCCCGCCTGGTGGCCGCTGCCGCAGCCGCGACCGACAACCTCGTCTGGACGTCGCAGCAGTGGAACGAGGTCCTCGAGGACACCGTCGAGGACCTGCGCTGGGCGATGGCGCACACGCCCAGCGGCGACTCACCCGATCGGTGCCGGCTGATGCTGGCGCTGGCCGCCCAGCTCTACTACGACCCCGGCGCCCGCGCCGAGATAGAGGCGCTGGCCGAGGAGGGTCACGCGATGGCGCGGCGGATCGGCGACCCGGGCCTGCTCTGGTGGGCCTCGCAGACGGCGTGGAAGGCGTTGTGGACGCCGAAGCACGGGGTCACCCGGTTCGAGCTGGCCCGGCAGGGGCTCGAGGCGACGCGTGCCGCAGGCGACCAGGACTCCGAGGCGGTCGCGCTGGTGGTGCTGGCCGGGACTGCGATCGAGATGGGCGACCGGGAGACCTATGAGCGGGCCGCCCAGGAGGCCGAGCGACTGTCACGACGACGCCGCAACTCCTACACCTTGATGGCCTTGTCCTGGGTCCAGCTCAGCCTCGCCTCGATGCGCCGCGACGTCGAGACGATGGACCGGCTGGGGGCGGAGCTCTACGAGGTCCGCCCTCGTCTGAACCCCACGATGGAGGGGCTCCACCTCGCCGGCATCCGGCTGGTGACCACCCTGTGGACGGCCGAGATCGCCGAGCTCATCGAGCCACTCGCGGCAGCCAACGCCGCCGAAGGGAACGACCTCGCCCGAGACGTGTTCCTGCAGGTGCTGGCACGGGCCAACGAGGTCGACCGTCTCCGCGAGGAGCTGACCCGACCGATCGAGCACCAGGTGGAGAACTGGAGCAGTTCCTCGACGTGGTGCTGTGTCGCGGAGGCAGCGGCGGTCGGCGACAACCCTGTCGTCGCGGCACAGGTGGTCGACCGGCTCACTCCCCTCTCTGGACGGATCGTCATCAGCGGCATCTCGACCGTCATGGGACCGGTGGATGGCTACCTCGCCCTGGCCCTGGCCGCCTCCGGTCGCCAGACCGAGGCAACCGCAGCAGCAGACCGGGCGGAGGCACAGGCCGAGGACTGGCAGCTGCCCGCGTACACCGACTGGCTGCGCACGTGGCGGGAGCGGTTGAGCCTCTAGGGTCCAGCCATGGATGTCTTCCTGATCGGCGGTGGCTGGTCCGATGAACGAGCAGTCGACATGTTCGGTGGGTTCGTCGCTGCGGCCGCCGCCCGTGTCGAGGGCCGCGAGCCCCGGATCCTGCTCGTGATCATGGGCACCGGCGAGGATGACCTCGAGTACCACCAGAAGTTCGTGCACGCCCTGGGTCTCGTCGGTGGTCACGAACTGGTGGTCGAGCCTGTGGCCGAGGGGGATCGCCTTGATGCCGCGGTGCTGGACGGCATCGACGGCCTCTTCGTCGGTGGCGGTGCCACTCCGGAGTACCACGCTTCGCTCGCCCCGTCGTACGACGTGATCAGGGCGCTGGTCGCCGACGGCCTGCCGTACGCCGGGTTCTCCGCCGGTGCGTCCATCGCCGCCACCAACGCCATCATCGGCGGCTGGCGCATAGACGACGTCCCGGTCTGCCCCGAGGAGAGCAACGAGGACCTCGACCCGGTGACGGTGGTCGACGGCATCGGCCTGGTCGACGGCGCGGTCGACGTGCACGCCTCGCAGTGGGGCAACTTCTCCCGGCTCGTCGCGGCTGTCGACTCCGGCCTGGTCCCGCACGGTGTCGCGATCGACGAGTGCACCACCCTGGGCCCCGGCGGCAACACCACCGGTGCGGGCCGGGTGTGGCGGGTCAGCCGCGCACCTGACGGGGTCGTGGTCAGTCGCGCCTAGTTGCAGCCCACTCGAGGAGGGCCGCCTTGGCGTCGTCCTCGCTCATCGGACCGTGGTCGAGCCGCAGCTCGAGCAGGAATCGGTAGGCCTCGCCGACCTCACGCCCGGGGCCGATCCCGAGGATCTCCATGATCTGGTTGCCGTCGAGGTCGGGGCGGATCGCCTCGAGCTCCTCCTGCTCCGAGAGTCGCGCGATGCGTGCCTCGAGGTCGTCATACGCACGCCGCAGCCGGTCGGCCTTGCGCGTGTTGCGGGTGGTGCAGTCTGCCCGGGTCAGGACGTGCAAGCGGGCCAGCTGGTCGCCGGCGTCGCGGACGTAGCGGCGTACGGCGGAGTCGGTCCACTCCCCCGACCCGTAGCCGTGGAAGCGCAGGTGCAGCTCCACCAGCGTGGCCACCGCGTCGGTCTGGTCCTTCGGGAACTTCAGCGCCTGCATCCGCTTGCGGGTCAGCTTGGCCCCGACCACGTCGTGATGGTGGAACGTGACCACGCCGTCCTCCCCGAAGCGACGGGTGCGCGGCTTGCCGACGTCGTGCATCAGCGCGGCGAACCGCGAGATGAAGTCGGGGCCGCTCGTGAGATCAGCAAGACGGGGCTCGAGCTCGATCGACTGCTCGAGCACCCTCAGCGTGTGCTCGTAGACGTCCTTGTGCCGGTGGTGCTCGTCGCTCTCCAGCGCCAGGGCAGGGAGCTCGGGCAGCATGTGCTCGGCCAGGCCGGTCGAGACCAGGAGCCGCAGCCCGCGCACGGGGTCGGGCGCGAGCAGCAGCTTGACCAGCTCGTCGCGGACCCGCTCGGCGGACACGATCGTGATCCGCTCGGCCATCCCGGTCATCGCCGCCTGCACCTCGGGGTCGACGGTGAACCCGAGCTGCGCGGCGAAGCGGGCGGCACGCATCATCCGCAGTGGGTCGTCGGAGAAGGAGTCCTCGGGCCGGCCCGGGGTGCGCAGCACCTTGTGGGCGAGGTCGACGACGCCGCCGAACGGGTCCTCGAGGCGCTGCTCGGGCAGTGACAGCGCCATCGAGTTCACCGTGAAGTCGCGGCGCGCGAGGTCACCGACCAGCGAGTCGCCGAACTTCACGTCGGGCTTGCGGCTCTCGGGGTCGTAGGCCTCGGAGCGGTACGTCGTGATCTCCACCGTCCGCTCCCCCCGGCGCAAGCCGATCGTCCCGAACTCGCGCCCGATGTCCCAGGTCGCGTCGGCCCACCCCTTGACGAGCCGCTCCGTGACCTCCGGTCGGGCCGACGTGGTGAAGTCGAGGTCGTTCTGGAGCCGACCGAGCATCGCATCGCGCACGGTCCCGCCCACGAGGGCGATCTCCTCCCCGGCAGCGGCGAACCGGCGACCGAGCTCGTCGGTGACCGGAGCGATCCGGGCCAGCTCCGCGACCACGCGCGCCTGGACGTCGCTGATCAGCAGGGGCTCCTCGGACACGGGAGACCACTCTAGGTGCTGGCAGGTGCCCCAGCCGCCTCGGTGGGCCCGGCCCGGCCTCGCCGGGAGGAGGTCCCCCGCTGGATAGCATCGCCGCTGTGAGAAGCACTTGGCCGGCGACCCGTGCGCTGGCGGTGCTGACCCTGATCGCGAGCGGTCTCGCGGGGCCCTTGGCGGCGAGTGCAACTGCGATTTCGCCGGCGCGCCCGCGGGCACCGGACGAGACCGCGGCAACCCCGCTGTCGGTGAGGATGACCCAGCTGAGCCCCTCGACGATCCCCACCAAGGGAGTCATCACGATCAGCGGGGTCGTGGAGAACAACTCGAAGGAGGACTGGACCGACATCAACGTGGCCCCGTTCGTCTCGAGCGAGCCCATCACGGGCCGCGACGAGCTCGCAGAGGCCGCGGCGTCACCGGCGGACACAGCTCTCGGGGAGCGGCTGACAGATGAAGGCATCCAGGTGACGCTCGGCGACCTGACGCCGGGACAGAGCGCCAACTTCACGATCCGGATACCTCGCGCCGTGCTGAGCACCCGGATCACTGGCGACCCGGGCGTCTACTGGATCGGGGTGCACGCCCTGGGCGCCACTGCCGAGGGACGCGACCTGAATGCCGACGGGCGGGCACGCACCTTCATCCCACTCGTGCCGGCCGAGCTGGCTCGTCGTCGGACGGTGCCGCTGTCCGTCGTACTCCCGCTGCGCGAACGCGCCCGTCGCGCCGCGGACGGCAGCCTCAACGGCCCGGCACGCTGGGTGAGCCTCACCGGGCCCGAGGGCCGCCTGTCCCGCATCGCCGACTTCGCCGCCTCCGCGGCCGGCGCACCTGTCACCTGGCTCCTCGACCCCGCGGTGCTCGACGCTCTGCGGGACTTCGGCCGGGGCAACCCACCGTTGTCGCTCGGTTCGGCGCGCCGCAGCTCTGACGAGGACGGCGACGACGATCCCGACAGCAGTCCGTCGCCCAGTCCGTCGCCCACGCCCATCTCCGGGGCACCGAGCGAGGTGGCACAGGCTCGGGCGAACACCGTGCTGGAAACCTTCCTCTCCACAGTGCGCACGGACTCGATCCTCACGCTGGGGTACGCCGATCCCGACGTCGCGTCGGTGGCCCGTCGGGGCCCCAACCTCCTGCGCCGTGCCGACGATCTCTCCGCGCGGAGCATGAACGAGCACAACCTCACCGGCGCAACGGTCGTGGCGCCGCCGAACGGCTACTTCGACCCCGCCCTGCTGTCCAGCGTCCCGCGGACCTCGATGCTGGTCGTGAGCGACCACGAGGACCTGCGTGAGCCACCGTTCTCGCGGCTCGGTTCGGGTCAGGAGCTGGTGCAGTCCGACGAGCGTGCCGTCAGCGGCGGTCCGTCGCCGAACTCCGCGCGAGCACCGCTGGCACTGCGTCAGCGCATCCTGGCCGAGGCCGCCCTCGAGGTCGCGAAGGGCGCGGCTCCGGTGCGCCCGGTCGTGGTCACCCTGCCGGACGGGTGGAACCCCGGGCCCGACTGGCGTGACGCCGACTTCTTCGGCGGCCTGCGGCTGCCGTGGCTGCGGATGGTGCCCATCCCGCGCGGCGTGACCGAGCCCTACGAGGGAGAGCTGCCCTACGGACGGGCGCAGCTCGCCGAGGAGATCCCCGCCTCCAACATCGCGGCCACCCGCCGGCTGGCGCACACCTCGACAGTCCTCGGACACCTGCTCGCCAACGACAACGACGTGACCGACAAGTTGACCGGTGCGGCGCTGCAGGCCTCGTCGTACAGCGCCCGGCCCACTCTTCAACTGGCCGCCGACCAGGTCCTCGCGCTGGACGCCACCACCCGCACCGAGATGAACCGCGTGGAGGTCACCGGGACCGACTTCGTGACGCTCTCGGGCGGCTCGGGCTCCCTGACCGTCACGCTGGTCAACGGCCTCAAGCAACCGATCACCGTCGGTCTGCGCGCGCGCACCGACAGCAGCGACGTCAAGGTGGTGACCCCCAAGCCGGTGAGCATGCAGGCCGGGCAGCGCACCACGCTGCGGCTCAAGGTGGCCAGTGGGGTCGGCGTGCACGAGGTCACCCTGGAGCCGATCACCACCGAGGGCGAGGCGGCCGGCACACCGCTCACCTTCAGCCTCCGCACCAGCCAGGTGGGCAAGCTGATCTGGTACATCATCATCGCCGGCGGGCTGCTGCTCGCCGTGATGGTCGTACGCCGCATCGCGCTGCGGATCCGGTCCAGCCGGTGGCGGGTGGAGGGAGAATGAGCGAAGACCCCTCGACGCCTAGCCCGACGTCCAGCCCGAAACCCGCCAGGTCGGACTCGGACTCGCTGCTCTCGTCCAGCGCGGTCATGGCCGCTGGGACGATCGTGTCGCGGCTCAGCGGCTTCGTCCGCGGGATCCTCCTGGCCGCGGCCCTTGGCGTGGGCCTGCACGCCGACGTGTTCAACATCGCCAACACGGTGCCGAACATGCTCTACATCCTGCTGGCGGGCGGCGTGGTCAACGCCGTGCTGGTGCCGCAGCTGGTGCGGGCGATGAAGGGCGAGCCGGACGGCGGTGAGGCCTACACCAACCGGATCATGACGCTCGCGGCACTGTTCCTCGGTGTCGTCACGGTCCTGCTGGTGGTCGCCGCTCCGTGGTTGATGCGCCTGTTCCTCGACCCCGCGTTCTTCACCCCCGCCCTGGCCGACCAGCTCGACTCGGTGATCGCCTTCGCGCGGTACTGCCTGCCGCAGGTCTTCTTCTACGGGATGTTCGTGCTGGTGGGGCAGGTGCTCAACGCTCACGGCAGGTTCGGGCCGATGATGTGGGCGCCGATCGCCAACAACGTCATCTCGGTCGCGGTGCTGACGACGTACCTGCTCACGATCGGTCCCGCGACCGGTGCGGAGAAGAGCGGCGGCTTCACCTCCGGCGCCGAGGCGTTGCTCGGCATCGGTTCCACGCTCGGGATCGTCGTCCAGTTCCTGGTGCTGGTCCCCTACCTGAAGGCCACCGGGTTCTCCTTCCGGCCGCGCTTCGACTTCCGTGGCACCGGCCTCGGCCACACGCTGCGGCTCGGCACCTGGACGGTGCTGTTCGTGGTGGTCAACCAGATCGCGTACACCGTCGTCGTGCGCCTCGCCAGCAGCGGCACCGTCGACCCGACCGGCGCGGGAGGCCCCGGTTCGAGTGAAGGCACCGGCTACACGATCTACTCCAACTCGTTCCTGCTGACGATGGTGCCCCA
This sequence comes from uncultured Actinomycetota bacterium, assembly GCA_963742785.1. Classification (GTDB taxonomy): domain Bacteria; phylum Actinomycetota; class Actinomycetes; order Propionibacteriales; family Nocardioidaceae; genus Marmoricola. The sequence goes on along the minus strand of CAVUNI010000002.1, from coordinate 489,480 downwards.
CTCGATCATCACCGTCTCCCTGGCCACGGCGATGCTGCCGTTGCTCTCGCGGTACGCCGCCGAAGGGAACCTGGCCGCCGTCGGGACCTCCGTCTCCGGCACGCTGCGCTCGGCGTACGCACTCGTCGTACCGGTCGCGGCCCTGTTCGCCGTGATGGCGCTGGACACCGCCCATGTGATCTGGGGCTACGGCAGCGCAGCGGCCGACTTCGGCAACTTCGCGCCCTCGCTGGCGCTGTTCGGGCTGGGACTGGTGCTGTTCACCGCGCACTATCTCGTCCTGCGCGGCTTCTACGCCCTCGAGCAGACCCGGCGGGTGTTCTGGATCCAGTGTGCGATCGCCGCCACCAACATCGTCGCGGCGATCCTGCTCACCCGCGACGCTCCTGCCTCGCAGACCGCGCCCCGGCTGGTGCTGGCCTATGCCTGCTCCTACGCGGTGGGCGCCGTCATCTCCTACACCCTGCTCGCCCGTGAGGTCGGTGGCCTCGCCGGGCGTCGTCTCGTGCGGTTCCTCATCCGGCTCCTGATCGCGGTGGGGATCAGCGCGGCGGCCGCGTGGGGCCTGCGCGAGCTGATGGACGAACTGGTGCCGGGCAGCGGCAACTGGCACGCCGTACTCAACCTCGCCGTGGTCGGTGTGGTGTATCTCGGGATCTACGTCGGACTGGCCCGGATGCTGCGAATCTCCGAGGTGAACGACGTCATGGCACTGGTCACACGCCGTCTCCCACTCAGGCGGCGCAGCGGGCGCTGAGCCGCGTGGACTGACTCGGTGCCGCATGCCCGGGCCCTACGATGGGCACGGGCAAAGCAGCGGATCCCGCCGATGGACCGACTGGAATCTGTGCCCGCGTCGTCTGCCCGGACGACTGCAATGGTGAGGGGAGTGACGTGACCACCGGATCGATCGGACCCGGGACGGTCCTCGCTGGCCGCTACCGTCTCGACGACCTGCTCACGGAGAGTTCGGGAGCCCGTTTCTGGCGCGCCACCGACACGATCCTGGCGCGCAGCGTCGCGATCCACGCCGTCCCGAGCGACGACGCACGTGCACCCGGCCTGCTCGAGGCGGCCCGGGTCTCGGCCACCGTCACGGACCCGCACCTGCTGCGCGTGCTCGACTGCGACGACGAGAGCGGCATCACCTGGGTGGTCAACGAATGGGGTGACGGCGTCTCGCTCGACCTGATGCTCCAGCAGGGCACGCTGCCTCCCTCGCGCGCCGCCTGGCTGACCCGGGAGGTGGCCGACGCGATCGCTGCCGGTCACGCGCAGGATGTCGCGCACGGTCGGCTGAACCCCGAGGCCGTGCTCGTGACCCACGCCGGCGCGGTCAAGCTGATCGGGTACGTCGTCGACGCCAGCCTCCAGCGCAACCGGCCACCGGACACGCTCTACGGGGAGCTCGACGAGCGCGAGGCCGACGTCATCAACCTCGCCGGTGTCCTCTACGCCGGCCTGACCGGTCGGTGGCCCGGTGTCGCCCCGTCCGCCGTACCCAAGGCCCCGCGTGAGGGCCGCCGCCCGCTGCGGCCGCGACAGGTCCGCGCCGGCGTACCGCGGACCCTCGACGTCATCTGTGAGCGGGTGCTGCACAAGGAGGCGTCGCAGCACGCCATGCCCATCGAGACCGCGCAGGAGATCGGTGCGGCATTGGCCGACTACCTCGGCGACTCGGGCACGGCCGCGCCGCTCGACATCGCCGCCATGCACGCCGAGCCCACGATCTCGATCCAGCGCGATGCCCTGGCCGAGGCCGTGAGCAGCCCATCGGCCAACCAGGAGAGCGAACGGGCCCCGGAACAGGCAGAGGAGCAGCTGCAGATGGGGTCGCCGGAGGCACCGGACGCCACCCGGCTGACAGCCGCTGTGACTCCCACGTCCGAAAGAGCGAGCGCCGGAAACCACAGGGGGCTCCGAGGACACGCAGGTCTACCGGGAGTCCCGACAGGAACCCGACACGTTCGGTCTGCTCCAGGGGCGCCAGGGCAAGGTCAACCCGCCACCCCCGTTCGAGGACCTGCCGGAACGGCCGCTGTTCGCCGACACCGAGCGTCGGGTCCCAGCCGCCGCCCGCGCAGCCATGGCGGCCCGGGCGAGCACGAGTGGCGACACGGAGAGCCATCCCGCGGGCGGCTCATCGAGTGTCGGCACCGACACCGCCTCACGTGGCCGCGTCGACTCCACCTCTGGAGGCACCAGTGACACCGGCTCCTCGTTCTGGCCCTTCACCGATGAGGACGAGGCCAAGAACGACGTCCACACCGGCAGGGAGGGGCGCGGCTGGCTGCGCATGGCGATCGTGGTCGGCGTACTCCTGGTCCTCGTGGTGGCGATGGCCATCGCGTTCAACCGTGGGCGCGAGGACGGCGACACCCCGTCGGGCGCGACCGAGAACCCGACGCAGGCCGCCGCGACCGGCGCACCGATCGCGATCGCGGGGGTGCGCGACTTCGACCCGGACGGTGACCCGCCCGAGGAGAACCCCGACACCGTCCGCAATGCCATCGACGGTGACGCCGGCACCTCGTGGCAGACGATGACCTACCGCGGCAACCCGGCGCTCGGCGGTCTCAAGCCCGGCGTGGGCCTGATGCTCGACCTCGGCAGCGACCAGAAGCCCTCGACGGTGACGGTGCGGTTCAAGGGCGCTCCCACGTCCTTCGAGGTGTACGCCGCTTCGGCCGGTGTGACCGAGCCGCCGGACTCCGTCGACCAGCTCGACAAGGTCGGTGCGCAGAACTCGGCACCGGAGCGGGCGACCCTCAAGCTCGACCCGACGCCGTCGACCCGCTACCTGCTGGTGTGGCTGACCAAGCTCCCGAAGGCAGACGGCGGCTACCGAGGTGAGATCACCGACATCACGGTCAGGTCGTGACGCTCGGGGGCGGCGAGTCCGATCAGGGGGACGACGACGCCGCCCTGGTCGAGGCGCACCTCGCGGGTGACCCGGCCGCCTTCGGCGAGCTGTTCCGCCGCCACCGGGACCGGCTCTGGGCCGTTGCGCTGCGCACGACCGGCAACCCCGAGGACGCTGCCGATGCCCTCCAGGACGCGATGATCTCCGCCTTCCGGAGGGCCGAGTCGTTCCGCGGTGACGCCGCCGTCACGACCTGGTTGCACCGCATCGTCGTCAACGCGTCCCTCGACCGCCTGCGCCGCCGGAAGGTGCGGGCGGCCGACCCGCTGCCCGACGACCTCGAGGAGCACGCCACCCGTGGGGATGTCCTCGCCGGCTCCGACCAGGGCCCCGATCCCGGGCCCGAGGCGCAGGCCCTGGCCGGCGAACGGCAGCAGCGGGTGCTGGCCGCCCTCGCCGAGCTGCCTCCCGACCAGAAGGCGGCGCTGGTGCTCGTCGACATGGAGGGTTACCCGGTCGCCGAGGTGGCCGCGATCCTGGAGATCCCGACGGGCACGGTGAAGAGCCGGTGCGCACGCGGGCGGTCCCGCCTCGCCGTACTCCTCGCGGACCTCGGGCCCCCTGCTGGAACCGGTTCGGGCGTCGTTGCGTCCCATCCAGGAGACCCACCCGGAAGCAGGACACCTCCGGGCCCCGACCATGACCAGACGTCCACGACCACCTAGAGGAGGTGGGCAGACATCAACGAGCACGAGCAGGATCCTCCGCTGGATCCCGACCAGGACGCACGGATCCGTGCGCTGCTCGCCGACCTCGGCACCGCCCCGGGCGAGACGTCGATGCCGCCCGAGGTGGCGGCCCGCCTCGACGAGACGCTCGCCGAGCTGGTGGCTGAGCGTGAGGCTGCCGAAGACGCTCCGTCGGAGGAGGCGTCCCACAGCAACGTCGTGCCGATCCGACGTCGGTGGGCGACCCGTGCTGCCGCGGCCGCGGCGGCCGTCATCGTGGTCGGTGCCGGTGGGGTCGCTGTCGCGAACCTCGGTGTGTTCGGCGGCAACGCGGCGAACGACAGCACCGCGGGCGCGGGCAGCTCCACCAGCAAGGCCGAGTCGCTGGACAGCTCCGCGCCGCCCCCCGCCGCCACTCCGGGCGACCAGTCGATCGCCCCTGCCGGGGGCGACGTACCCGCCCTCAGCGCAGCTTCCTTCGACGCCGACGTGACCCGCTTGCTGCGCGGCCGCGAGGCGAGCCTGGCGGCGCTGGCGGACAAGCCGAACAGCAGCGAGGACCGGGAGGCCCAGCAGGACGCAGGCGGCAACTACCTCCGGAAGAGCGGCTGCCCGGGGCCTGCCGTGACCGACGGTGCACTGGCCACTCCCGTGCGGTACGACGCCAAGGTCGCCGTACTGCTCGTCCACCCTGCGAGCGGCGGTGCACGGCTCGTCGACGTGTGGACCTGCTCGGGTGATCGGAAGCTCGACAGCGCAAGCGTCCCGGTCAGCGATCCCACCTCCGGACAGAACAGCCCCGGCGACCCCGGATTAGGCAGCCCCAGCTCGACGCCGTAAGACTGGGGCCATGTCCAGCCCCGCCACCAAGACGAGCGACCCCGACCGCCGTACCCGTTCGGTCTCGTGCGAGGTCGTGCTGGACGTGCGCGAGGCCGCCGAGCTGGTGTGGTCGATCGCCGCGGCCGACGGTCCCGAGCTCGCCTCGGAAGCACTCACGGTCACCGTCGACGGTTCGCCGGTCGACGTCGAGGAGCTCCGCGTCAACGACGGCGGCAGGTTGCACGTGTGCACCGCGCCCGCAGGCACGCTGCGGCTCTCGTACGCCGCCGAGGTGACCGGCGTGGCCACCCCGGCGAAGGTCGACCCCGTGGACGACATCGTCTACCGGCGTCCCAGCCGCTACGCCGAGTCCGACGAGCTCGGCCCCACCGCGTGGGCGGAGTTCTCCCAGCTCGAGGGCAAGGCGCTGCTGGACGCCGTGAGCTCCTGGGTGGGCACGCAGCTGTTCTACGTGAGCGGCTCCAGCCGCCACACCGACGGCGCCACCCACACCCTGCTGGCGCGCCAGGGGGTGTGCCGCGACTTCGCCCACCTGGTCATCGCGATGCTGCGCGCCCGCAACGTCCCGGCCCGGCTGGTGGCGGTCTATGCGCCCGGTCTGCAGCCGATGGACTTCCACGCGGTGGTCGAGGCGGCGATCGACGGCCAGTGGCGAGCGGTCGATGCCACCACCCTGGCCCCGCGGCAGACGCTCGTCCGCATCGCGACCGGTCGCGACGCCTCGGACACCGCCTTCCTCACCGTGCAGTCCGGGCGGGCCGACCTGCGCAGCATCAGCGTCAACGCAACGGCCACTCCGGACCTGCCGCTGGACGACCTCACCAGTCTCGTCTCCCTCACCTGACACGCCGGTTGAGCCCCACAGCCGAGCCTGCGAGGCTGTGAGGAGGGCGAAAGGTTGAGGAGCGTCGGCTTCGGGCCGAAGCGAAGCGAGGGACGGAGCGCGGCGTCTCGAAACCCAAGGAATGCCGCGTGCTTAGGATCTGTTCAACAGGCGTGAACATCCGTATCGAGGAGTGGCAGTGACCGAGACGCAAGAGACCCGCAACGTGATCATCGTGGGGTCCGGGCCCGCCGGCTACACCGCCGCCGTCTACGCCGCTCGCGCGAACCTCGCGCCCCTCGTGTTCGAGGGATCCGTCACCGCTGGTGGCGCGCTGATGACGACCACCGAGGTCGAGAACTTTCCTGGCTTCCGCGACGGCATCATGGGTCCTGCCCTGATGGACGAGATGCGCGGCCAGGCCGAGCGGTTCGGCGCCGAGATGGTTGCCGACGACGTCGTCGAGATGGACCTCACCGGAGAGATCAAGACCGTCCGCACCGAGGAGGGCACCTTCTCGGCGCGGGCCGTGATCCTCGCCATGGGCTCGGGCTATCGCAAGCTGGGCCTGCCCGACGAGGACCGGCTCTCCGGCCACGGCGTCAGCTGGTGTGCGACCTGTGACGGCTTCTTCTTCCGCGAGCAGCACATCGCCGTCGTCGGCGGTGGCGACTCGGCGATCGAGGAGGCGACGTTCCTGTCTCGCTTCGGCTCCAAGGTGACCCTTATCCACCGCCGCGAGGAGCTGCGCGCCTCCAAGATCATGCAGGAGCGCGCTTTCGCCGACCCGAAGATCGACTTCGCCTGGAACTCCGAGGTCGTCGAGATCCACGGCGACGACAAGCTGACGGGCCTGACCCTGCGCGACACCGTTACCGGGGAGACCCGCCAGCTCGACGCGACCGGCCTGTTCATCGCCATCGGCCACGACCCGCGCTCGGAGCTGCTCCACGGCCAGATAGACCTCGACGCCGAGGGCTACGTGCTCGTCGACCACCCCTCGACCCGTACCAACCTCCCCGGCGTGTTCGCCTCGGGCGACCTGGTCGACCACCACTACCGCCAGGCGGTCACCGCCGCAGGCACCGGCACCGCCGCTGCGCTGGACGCCGAGCGGTACATCTCCGACCTCGACCACAAGGCTGCGTCGGCCACCACCGTCGGCGCCACCGCCTGAGCACCACCTTCTCCGGTCCCCTGTGACCGGTGAGACCACCCTTGACCCGCGCGGCTCAGACGGCAGGATGAGCGGGAAGAAATGTCACGCCAAGGGTGTTCACTACACAGTCCTTGCGATCACGAACCCCTTAGGAGCATTTGATGTCTGGCCTTCCGGCAGTCACCGACGACAACTTCGAGACCGAGGTCCTGAAGTCCGACAAGCCCGTGCTGGTCGACTTCTGGGCCGAATGGTGCGGCCCCTGCCGCCAGGTCGGTCCGATCCTCGATGAGCTGGCAGCGGAGCACGGCGACAAGGTGACGTTCGTGAAGATGAACGTCGACGAGAACCCCGTGACGCCTTCGACGTACCGCGTGAACGGCATCCCGACGCTCAACGTCTACAAGGGCGGCGAGGTCGTCAAGCAGATCGTCGGAGCCAGGCCCAAGGCGGCCCTGCTCAAGGAGCTCTCCGACTACATCGCCTGAGCCGGCATGTTCGGCCAGCGGGCTACAGTCGCTGCGTGAACTCGGTCTTCCAGCACGGTGACTCCGGTCCGGCGGTCGCCCAGATCATTGGTCTGCTGAGGCGGATCGATCTTCTGGGCGACGCTGTCGATGTCCCCGAACAGTCCCGCATCAGTGCCTCCGAGCCGACGTACGACGACCGCGTCGAACTCGCCGTCCGCGCCTTCCAGCAGCAACGCGGGCTGACCGTCGACGGCGTCGTGGGTCCGTTGACCTTCCGTCGTCTCGACGAAGCCCGCTGGCGCCTTGGTGACCGCATCCTCACCCATCTGCCAGGCAACCTGATGGCCGGCGACGACGTCTACGCCCTCCAGGGCAGGTTGCTCGACCTCGGTTTCCGGGTGGGTCGCCTCGACGGCTACTTCGGTCCCGAGACCGAGGGCGGCGTACGCGAGTTCCAGCGCAACTTCGGCATCCCGCCGGACGGCACCTGTGGCCCCGCCACCCTCAAGGCTCTGGCGCGCCTCTCCCCCATGGTCAAGGGTGGGGCGCCCAACGCGCTGCGCGCCCAGGAGCGGATCCGCGAAGCCGGTCCCCACCTCGGCGGCAAGATCGTGGTGATCGACGTCGGCCGTGGGCACAACCTGCCGGTCGACTACGCGCCGATGTCCGACGCGATCCTGCACGACCTCGCCCAGCGGGTCGAGGGTCGGCTCGTGGCGATCGGCGTCCAGGCCTTCCTCACCACGCCGCGCTGGGCCGACGCCCCGGGCGAGGAGACCGACCGGGCCGCCTTCGCCAACCGCACCGCTGCTGATCTCTTCGTCTCGCTGGCCCTGGACACCTCTCCGAACGCGGACGCCTGCGGAATCTCGACGTACTTCTTCGGTGACGCCAACCGCGACACCTGGTCGTCTGTCGGCGAGCGGTTCGCCGGACTCGTGCAGCGCGAGATCGTCGCACGCAGCGACCTGCTCGACCTGCGTTCGCACCCCAAGACCTGGGACCTCCTGCGCCACACCCGGATGCCGGCCGTTCGTCTCGACGCCGGCTACCTCACCAACGCCGGCGACAACGCCCGCCTGCGCGACCCCGACTTCCGCGACGTCCTCGCCGAGGCCATCGTCGTGGCGGTGCAGCGCTTCTACCTCAGCCCCGAGATCGATGCCCACACCGGCGTACTGCGAGTCAGCGAGATCCGCGACTCCTTCCAGGGCGCCTGAGGCCGAGGGAGACTGATGCCGCAGGTCACGGCCGAGACCTGGGTGCCGCTCGATCCCGACACGGCTTTCGCAGTCAGCCAGACGACCGGTGAGGTGCGCCTGCGCTGGGACCCGTTCATCCGGCACCAGCACCTGATCGACGCTGACCGACCGGACAAGGACGTTCAGACGCTCACCAAGGCGCGGGTGGGTCCGACCATGATCAGCCGGTACGTCTCGTACCGGCCGCCGACCTCAGTCGGGATGACCATGGTGAAGGGACCCTGGTTCTTCGCGTCGTTCGGTGGCGGCTGGCGGTTCGTCCCGGAGACCAACGATGGTGTGGCCGGCACTCGAGCCGTCTGGAAGTACACCTATGCCGTCCGGCCGGTCTGGCTGCGCCCGGTTGCCGAACCGCTCGGCCAGTGGCTTCTCGGTCGCGAGATCCGTGCCCGCATCCGCGCGTTCGCCCGCGCGTGCTCAGACCCGGAGATCGTGGCTACCGCGATTGCGCCGCCGACGGAAGGCCGGCCCCACGACCGGCGCCGCGGCCGCGTGCAGGTCGACGTACGCCGCTCCAGCGCACTGGCCGCGCCTGCAGCTGACGTGTGGGAGTCCGTGACCACGCTCGACGGCATCGTCGCCGAGCTGCGTCCGTGGCTGCGGATGACGGCCCCGCGTGGGCTCCAGGGTCGCAACATCGCGTCGGTGCCGGTGGGCGAGCCCCTCGGCCGGTCCTGGTTGCTGTTGTTCGGCGTCCTCCCCGTGGAGTACGACGACCTGTGCCTCGCCCAGGTCGAGGACGGCCACTTCGTCGAGGAGTCCCAGCTCGCGAGCGCCCGCAGGTGGCGGCACGAGCGCACCGTCGAGCCGACCACGCAGGGGTGCCGGGTCACGGACCACCTCACCGTGGAGCCGCGCCGCCTGGTCCCACCTGCGCTCGTGCGCGTGGTCGTGGGCGCGCTCTTCACCCACCGGCACCGACAGTTGCGGCGCCTGTTCGGAGCAACAGCCCAGTCGTAACCTGCGTCGTCAGTCGTGCCGCGTCACGCGGGCACCACCGTGCGGTGCTGGGGCGGGACGCCGCGCGCGCTTGCCTGACACGGCACCGAGCAGCGTCTCCAGGCCCCGCTCGAGCTCCTCGCGGATGGACAGCGTGGTGCGCAGGTCCATTCGCATCCGCGGGTTGATGGCGTGTGCCCGGTGGGTCGAGAACCCCACGGCCAGCAGGAAGTCTGCGGGTACGACGCAATGGCCGGTGCGACCGCGGGTGTCCCCGAACGCCTCGACCGCCTTGACCCCTCCGCGCAGGATCAGGTCCTTCGCCATGCCCTGCACCATCATCCTGCCGAGCCCGCCGCCACGGTGCTCGGGCGCGACGTGCGCCGTCGTCAGGATCACGGCATCGGCACTGGCCGGGGCGGTCGCGAACCCGTCGGACGCGGGCACGTGCACCGGCGGGGCCCAGATCATGTGGCCCACCACTTCACCGTCGATGACGGCCACCCGGCCGCAGGAACCCCACTCGCGCAGCACCATCGACACCCAGGCCGCCTTCTCCTCGGCCTCGTGACCACGGACCGCGTCCCGGCGTACGGGATCGAGCTCCCAGAACACACAGCTCTCACAGCCGCCCGGCAGCTGGTCGAGATGGTCGAGCGTCAGCCGCTCGATCTTGCGTCCCACGGAGTCATCGTAGAGCCGGGTGGATCCAACCAAGCCGGATAGTCCGATGCGAACGGACCCCTTTTCGATGCCAGGAAGGGTCCGATTGCATCGGACTATCCGGTTCCTGGGTCAGCGCTGGGTCGCCAGGAAGTCCCCGATGCGGCCGATCGCCTCGGTGAGGGTGTCCAGGTCGGGCAGGGTGACCAGCCGGAAGTGGTCGGGCTCGAACCAGTTGAACCCGGTGCCGTGGGTGACCAGGATCTTCTTCGCGCGCAGCAGGTCGATGACGAACTGCTCGTCGTCCTTGATGTGGTAGACGTCCGGATCCAGCCGGGGGAAGCAGTAGAGCGCCCCACGCGGCTCGACACAGCTGACGCCGGGAATCTCGTTCAGCAGCCTCCACGCGGCCTTGCTCTGCTCGTAGAACCGGCCGCCGGGGTGGATGTACTCGTTGATCGACTGGTAGCCACCCAGAGCGGTCTGGATCGCGTGCTGGGCCGGCACGTTTGGGCACATGCGCATGTTGGCCAGCAGGGTGAGCCCCTCGAGGAAGTTTTCGGCCAGGTGCTGGGGGCCGGACACCATCACCCAGCCGGCGCGATAGCCGCACACCCGATACGCCTTCGAGAGCCCGCTGAAGGTCAGGCACAGCACGTCGTCCCCGCTGTACGCCGCCGTGTGGAGGTGCTTGGCGTCGTCGAAGAGGATCTTCTCGTAGATCTCGTCGCTGAAGATCACCAGCTCGTGCCTGCGGGCGATGTCGACCAGACCCTTCACGGTCGCCTCGCTGTAGACGGCCCCGGTGGGGTTGTTCGGGTTGATGACCACCAGGGCCTGCGTGTTCGGCGTGATCTTGGCCTCGATGTCGGCGAGGTCGGGGTCCCAGCCGTTCTGCTCGTCGCAGCGGTAGTGCACCGGCGTACCGCCCGACAGCGTGACCGCGCCGGTCCAGAGGGGGTAGTCCGGCGCCGGCACCAGGATCTCGTTGCCGTCGTCGAGGAACGCCTGCAGCACCATCGTGATCAGCTCGGAGACGCCGTTGCCGATGAAGACGTCGTCGACGGCGGTCTCGGTGAGGCCGTTGGCCTGGTAGTACTGCGCCACCGCGGTGCGCGCGGAGTAGATGCCGCGGGAGTCGGAGTAGCCCTGCGACTCCGGCAGGTTGTGCACGATGTCCGCGACGATCGACTCAGGGGCCTCGAACCCGAAGGGTGCCGGGTTGCCGATGTTCAGCTTGAGGATCTTGTGCCCCTCGGCCTCCAGGCGCTGGGCCTCGACCAGGATCGGTCCGCGTACGTCGTAGCGGACGTGCTGCAGCTTGCGGCTCTGGACGATCTGTCGCATGGGTCCAGTCTCGCAGAGCCAATGCCGGACCTTCTGACGGTGGTTGAGGAGCGAGCGAGCGCTCGTCCTGAGGAGGTCGCGCAGCGACCGTCTCGAAGGGAGCGTCTCGAAACCAACCGTTCCGCGGATGGGGCTGCGTGCAGCGACCGGTCGCGTGGCACGATCCCCGAATGCGCGACATCAGCTATCCGCCCATCATCCTCACCGCCAAGGCCCTGTTCCGGGTCCTGGGCCTGAGGTTCCAGCTGGCCGGCACCGAGCATGTGCCGAAGACCGGCGGGGCGCTGTTGGCCTTCAACCACGTCTCCTACATCGACTTCATCCTCGGTGGCTTCGCCGCGCACCCCTCGCGCAGGTTGGTGCGGTTCATGGCCAAGCGCGAGGTCTTCGACCACTCGATCGGCGGTCCGGTGATGCGCTCGATGCACCACATCTCGGTCGACCGCGCGGACGGCGGGGCTTCGCTGGACGAGGCGCTGCGCTACCTCCAGGACGGAGAGGTGGTCGGAATCTTCCCCGAGGCGACGATCAGCCGCTCCTTCGAGGTCAAGGAGCTCAAGTCGGGCGCGACCAGGATCGCGGCCCAGGCCGGCGTACCCCTGCTCCCGGTGGCCCTGTGGGGCACCCAGCGCATGATGACCAAGGACCACCCGCGGGACTTCTCACGCGGCAAGACCATCGGGATCCGGGTCGGCGAACCGATGTACCCCACCGGTGACGACCCCGTCGCCGAGACTGCGGAGCTGCACAAACGGATACAGGCGCTGGTCGACGAGGCGATCGACGCCTACCCCGACGACGAGAAGCCACCCGGATCGTGGTGGCTGCCTGCCTCGCGCGGCGGCTCGGCCCCGACTCCGGAGCGAGCACGGGAGATGGACGCCGAGGAGAAGGCCAGGCGAGCAGCTCGCAAGGGCAGGACCGACCAGCAGACCGATCAGGACGACGACCCGGCCGTCGGCTAACCGCTTGACCGACTGATCTGCTTGTCCGTTGATCTGTTTGTCGACAAAGCGATGAATCACTCCATCGACTTGTCCGTGGATGGCTAGATCGGCCTGTCGTCGCGGTTGCGCGGGTCGATGATCGACACGATCCGCTCGAGGTCGGTGAGCGAGGCGAACTCGATCGCGACCTTGCCCTTGTTGCGTCCCAGGGTCACCTTGACTCGTGTGTCGAGCCGGTCGCTGAGCCGGTCGCTGAGCTCGGTGAGGCCCGGCGCACTGGGACGCGCGTGCCTGACTGCTGGCGTGGCGTCCTCCTCCTCGCCGTGCTCGCCGACGGAGACGAGTTCCTCGAGGCCGCGCACCGAGATCCCTTCGGAGACCACCCGGCCGGCGAGCCGGTCCTGGGCGGAGGGCTCCGTGATCCCGAGCAACGCACGGGCGTGTCCTGCACTGATCACGCCGGCGGCTACGCGACGCTGGACGGCAGGAGACAGGTTCAGCAGCCGCAGGGTGTTGCTGATCTGAGGTCGGCTGCGGCCGATCCGCCCCGCCAGCTCGTCGTGGGTGCACCCGAAGTCGTCGAGCAGCTGCCGGTAGGCCGCCGCCTCCTCGAGCGGGTTGAGCTGTGAGCGGTGCAGGTTCTCCAGCAGGGCGTCGCGCAGCATCGCATCGTCGTCGGTCTGGCGGACGATCGCCGGGATCGTGTCGAGACCGGCCTCCTGGATGGCCCGCCAGCGGCGCTCCCCCATGATCAGCTCGTACGACGAGTCGCCGGTCCGGCGTACCACCACCGGCTGGAGCAGCCCGATCTCCTTGACCGAGTGCACCAGCTCGGCCATGGCCTCCTCCTCGAAGACCTGGCGCGGTTGACGCGCGTTGGGCGTGATCGCGTTGACCGGGAGCTCAGCGAAGTAGGCGCCGGCCACCTTTGCAGGTTGCTCTTCGGCCACTTCGAGCGGGCGTCCCTCGACGGGGCGCTCCTTGGTCAGGGTGGCCACGCCGCCACCGTTGGACTCGCCGATGCGTGCGGAGTGCCGCCCCTCTGACGGAGCACCCGGCTGCTCCGGGGGGGCGGTGGGGATGAGCGAGCCGAGGCCGCGGCCCAGGCCTCGACGCTGGACGGGCTGCTTGTTGTTCATCGGGTTCCTCCCTGGTGGGTGCCGGTGCCGGCACCCCGGCGGGCCAGCTCGCGTGCGGCTTCGAGATAGCTCAACGCCCCAGGCGAGCCGGGGTCGTAGGTCATCACGCTCTGGCCGTAGCTGGGCGCCTCAGAGACGCGCACCGAGCGCGGGATCGAGGTCTTCAGCACCTGGCCGGAGAAATGGTCGCGCACCTCGGCGGCCACGCCGGCCGCCAGGTTGGTGCGCGAGTCGTACATCGTGATCAGGATCGTGGTGACCTCGAGCTCCTGGTTGAGGTGCGTGCGCACCATCTCCACGGTCTCGAGCAGCTGGCCAAGGCCCTCGAGCGCGTAGTACTCCGCCTGGATCGGGATCAGCATCTCCGCGCCGGCCACCAGCGCGTTCAGCGTGAGCAGCCCCAGGGAGGGCGGACAGTCGATCAGAACGTAGTCGTAGCGGTCGTCGGTCTCGCCGTTGACCAGCGGATGGGCGTTGATCGCCTTGCGCAGCCGGCTCTCCCGGGCGACCAGGCTGACCAGTTCGATCTCCGCGCCCGCGAGATCGATGGTGGCCGGCGCCACGAACAGGTTCGCGAGCTCGGGATGCGGCTGCACCACGTCGGCGAGCGGCGTGTCGTCGACGAGGACGTCATAGGTGGAGAGGGTGCCCCGCTGGTGCTCGACCGCGAGTGCCGTGGAGGCGTTTCCCTGGGGATCGAGGTCGACGACGAGCACCCGGAGCCCATGTTGTGCGAGGGCGGCAGCCATGTTGACAGCCGTGGTGGTCTTGCCGACCCCGCCCTTCTGGTTGGCCACGACCATCACCCGGGTGTGGTCCGGGCGCGGGAGTGCAGCGCCGTACGGAACCCCCTGGCGGACGAGCAGCTGCTGTGCCACCGCCCGGGCCATCGGCGTGGACTCGTCGTACGTCACCGGCTCCTCGGCCATCTCGGCGGCCGTCCGCACCCGGGCCATGGGTCGCGGAGGAGGGGGGTAGGGGGGAACCCCCAGAGTCCGGGATGTCTGTTGCAGCACGGCCCGTGCGCCATCCGGCCCGGGATTGGGTCCGTGCACGGGACTTGTGGGGTTTGCGGTGTCGTATTTCACGGGTGCTGTCTCAGGCTGGTTCACGACGATGTCCTCACCATTCGTTTCACGTGAAACGGGGTCCGCTTGTGGAAAAACAGGCGTCATCTGTGGATTCCTACGCTCAATTGGCCATCCCTGGCCGGTGGATAACTTCCGACGCCCCCGGCGCGGCCAGCCGAAACGCCGCTCGTGCACCTCGGTCATCGGGCCCTCACACAGACCACGGTCACCGGTGGTTCGAGCCACTGGCCGCCCAGCGTCTCGACGCGCGCGTTCGTGCCACCGAGGCGGCGGATCACCTGCGCTGCGCCGTCGAGCTCCTCCTGAGCGGAGGAACCCTTCATCGCGAGGAACAATCCGCCGGACCGTACGAGGGGCAGTGACCAGCGTGTCAGCCGGTCCATCGGAGCCACCGCTCGCGACGTCACCACGTCGAACCCCTCAGCCCACTTCGGATCACCGTGCAGCTCCTCGGCCCGTCCCCGATGGACGGTCACGTTGTCGAGACCCATTCTGTGCACGGCGAGGTCCAGAAACGTGGTGCGACGCAGCAACGGCTCGACCAAAGTTAAATTCAGGTCCGGACGACGTATCGCCACCGCCAGACCGGGCAGCCCCGCGCCGCTCCCGATGTCGCAGACCGAGCTCCCCTCGGGCATCAGCTCGGAGATGACGGCGCAGTTGAGGATGTGTCGCTCCCACAGCCGGGGCACCTCACGCGGGCCGATCAGGCCACGCACCGTTGCCTCCTCGGTCAGCAGCTCCGCGAAGACCTCGGCCGTCGGGAGCGAACGTGAAAACACCTCCCGCGCACTAGGGGGCGCGGGAGGCGTTTCACGTGAAACATGGTCAGACACGGGCGGGGATCCCGGCACCTGTCCTCTTTGGGGTCCTCTGTGGGGTCACGCGGGGAGCACCACGACGTAACGGCGTGGCTCGGCCCCCTCGGACTCCGACTTCAGACCGGCGGCGGCCACGACGTCGTGGACGACCTTGCGCTCGAACGGCGACATCGGCTGGAGAGCCGCCTGCTCGCCGGACTCCTTCACCTGGGCGACGATCACGGAAGCCTGCTCCTCGAGCGCCGTACGGCGGTCCGCCCGGTGACCGCTCACGTCGAGCATCAGCCGCGAACGTTCGCCGGTCTCGCGGTACACGGCCAGCCGGGTCAGCTCCTGCAGCGCCTCGAGAACCTCGCCCTGCTCACCCACGAGCTGGGGCAGGTTGGCGCCCACGATGGACACGGTGGCGCGGTCCCCTTCGACGTCCATGTCGAGGTCACCATCGAGGTCGGTGATCTCGAGCAGCTCCTCGAGGTAGTCCGCGGCGATCTCGCCCTCCTGCTCCAGGCGCGCGCGCCGGCCCGGGCGCTCGGCGTCGGGCGTCCCGTCCTCGGCGTCCCCGTCCTCGTCGTCCTCGTCGTCCGCGTCATCGGCGTCGTCGGCTTCGACCTCGTCCGCCTCCTCGAGCGAGTCGCTGTCGGCGTCCTCCAGCGGCTCGGACGGTTCGGTCGGCATGGCGACCTCGTCGTTGTCGACAATGTCGTCGGCAGCATCCCCGGCAACTTCCTCTGCAACATCTTCTGGAACATCTTCTGGGGTCGGCTCGGCGGTGTCGGTCGGGTTCTCCTGCACGGTTTCCTTCATCGGCTCACTCATGGGGCATCTCCCACTCTGTTCGGTTGGTGCTACTGGTCTTGGGGTGTGTCCCCGGGCTTGTTGCCGGGTTTCTCGCCTGGGTTCTGACCGGGGTTCTCGTTCCGGGGTTCTTTCCTGGGTTCCCGGGATTGGCCTTGGGTTTGTTTCCTGGCTTCGCACTGGGCTTCGTACCGGGATTGCCGCCCCCGCCACCCTTCTTGCGCTGCGAACGGGGCTGCTTCTTCGGCTGCTGACGTGGTGCCTGGCGCTCGGGCTCCGGCTCGGGTTCAACCTCAGCCTTGACGTTGCCGTCCGCATCGATCTCGGGCAGGCCCTTGCGCTTGCGCTTCTCAGCGTCGCGATGCTCCTTGGCGCGGGCCGCCTCGGTGTTGGGCGCGGGGTTGTTGCGGATCACGTAGAACTGCTGGCCCATGGTCCAGAGGTTGGAAGTTGTCCAGTAGAGGAGCACGCCGATCGGGAAGGCAATGCCTCCCACGGCGAAGACAACGGGCAAGACATAGAGGAGCAGCTTCTGCTGCTGGGCGTAGGGCCCGGTGAGCGCATCGGCCGGCATGTTCTTGCTCATCAGCTGTCGCTGGGTCAAGAAGGTGGTCAGCGTCATGGCGAGCACCAGGATGGCGGCGAAGACCTGGACCCTGACGTCACCGTCCGCGCTGGTGAACGACGCGGAGATCTTGACGCCGAAAATCTCCGCATCGCGCAGCTGCTGGGCCTGGGTGTCGGTGAGCAGGCCACGGCCCTCACCATTCTTGGCCGCCTGGTCGATCATCCGGAACAGCGCCAGGAAGAACGGCATCTGGATGATGAGGGGGAGGCACGAGGCGAACGGGTTGGTCTTGGTCTCGCGGTAGAGGCTCATCGTCTCCTGGGCGAGACGCTCGCGGTCGTGGCCGTACTTCTTCTGCAGCTCCTTGACGCGCGGTTGCAGCAGCTGCATGTTGCGGCTGCTCTTGATCTGCTTCACGAACAACGGGATCATCAGCGCCCGGATGGTCACGGTCAGGCCGATGATCGCGAGGGCCCAGGAAGCGCCCGACTCAGGCCCGAAGACGGCACTGAAAACGTAGTGCCAGCCCAGCATGATCGCGCTCACCAGGAAGTAGAGCGGCCTCAGGATGAAGCCGCCGATGTCGGTGAAGAACTCCACTCAGACTCCTTGAGTCATCTTTGAACGAGGCGGAACTGGGTCATACCCGCCGAGAGCCCAGGGGTGACAGCGAAGCACCCGGCGTACGGCGAGCCAGGTGCCCTTCACGCTTCCGTGCACGGTGATCGCCTCGAGGGCGTACGCGGAGCAGGTCGGATGGAAACGACACACTTGCCCGTAGAGCGGGCTGATCAGGAACCGATATCCGCGCAGAAGCGCAATCAGCAGGAACTTCACCGGCCGATCACCGCCTTTGCCGGAGTATCTGTCGTGGCGCCTAACTTGGCCAGGCAGCGATCCAGCTCCTCAGCGAGCTCCTCGTAGCTGGCGCCCGCGGCGGGTGGCAGCGCCCGGATCACCAGCATGCTCCCCGATGGCAACACGGGCAGGCGATCCCGGCACAGGTGACGCAGGCGTCGCTTGACCTGGTTCCGGATCACAGCGGAGCCTACGGCCCGAGAGACGACGAATCCCACCCGCGGCCCGGCCGGAGCGGTTCCGGGCAGGACGGGGCCTGCCGAAGTCCAGAGGTGGACGACCATGAGTTGACCGCCGCGGCGACGGCCCCGGCGTACGACCTCCCGGAAATGAACAGGTGAGGTCAGGCGGTTGGTGGAGGAGAGCACGCCTGGTTGCTGCTCAGGCCTCAGCCTCAGGCGGCGAGGCGGTTGCGGCCCTTGCGACGGCGGGAGGACAGGATGGCGCGGCCGGCGCGGGTGCGCATGCGCAGCCGGAAACCGTGGGTCTTGTGCCGGCGCCGGTTGTTCGGCTGGAACGTGCGCTTGCTCAACGTATTCACTCCACTCGAGGGGCTGGGTACAGCAGTCCGGTCACCGGGTCGCGTCGTGCGAATTCGTCGCCAGTTGTGGGTCAACTGGCACCGCTCGCCCATGAAAAAGACCGGTGAGATCGAACTGTCATGGACATGCGGCACCGGTCGACACCGGTGCAGACCTGCCAACGGTACGTGCTCCGCGAGGACAGGGTCAATTCGACCGCGAGTGCGCCAGCGCGACACGCCTACCGCGTGTTCCCCCGCGACACGCCGCAGCCTGGGGACAACTGGTCCTGTCCCTGTGGACAACTGGTTGATCCACAGGCGCGCGAGTTGTTAGCGTCAGTCCTTCCGGGTAACCCCAGAGCGCGAATCGCCCACAGGGACAGGGAATTCTGTGGTTTCACCCTCTCTTCGACTCACAGGTCGCACCCAGGGAGTGTTCTGAGGGACCGGCCTGAGCGATCGGGCCGGCGGCAACGACACGGGAGCAATCACGGGAGTCAGTGCGGGATCCCCAAAAGGGACATCCTTCGATATTGCACAACCTGTGGACAAAGGTGTGGAGTCGTGGGGGTAACGTCCCCGGTCTGCAGCAGGGCAGCAACCAAGAATGGGAGCGCGACGGGGCGTGGACGCACAGGGCACAGGTTCCAATCCAGGTACTACGGCAGGATCCGGGGGAGAGACACCTCAGGCAAGCCATCTGGAGGTCCTCTGGCCCAGCATCGTCGACAACCTCCCACCCAACCAGCGCGTCTGGCTCGCCTCGAGCAAGCCGCTGATGCTCGCCGAGAACACCGCGGTGGTCGCGGTCCCCAACGAGTTCACCCGGAACCAGCTCGAGGGCCGACTACGCACCCGCATCGAGGACACCCTCAGCGAACGGCTCGGCAAGCCGGTCCGGCTCGCGGTCAGCGTCGACCCCTCGCTGGAGCGCACCGTCCACGACCCCCAGGGTCAGCCGCACGCCCAAGTCCATGCTCAGCCGCAGGATCACCACCGAGCTGACTCACAGGGTCAGCTGACCAGGTTGGACCACGACCCGGACGCCGGCCATCACTCGGGACACCACGACCACCACGCCGACCTCGCCGAGCCGCCGGTCACCCAACAGGAACGCCGGCCCTCACCGACAGGTGGACGAGGCCCTTCCTCGACAAGTCGGCAAGGTGATTTGTCGACAAAGATGGTCAGCGCCTCCCTGGCCACCGGCATCCCGGACAGCCCGCTGAACCCGCGCTACTCCTTCGAGACCTTCGTGATCGGCTCCTCCAACCGGTTCGCGCACGCCGCAGCGGTCGCCGTCGCCGAGGCGCCGGGCAAGGCCTACAACCCGCTGCTCGTCTACGGCGACTCGGGGCTGGGCAAGACCCACCTGCTGCACGCCATCGGTCACTACGTCCGCAACCTCTGGACCGGCGCGAAGATCCGCTATGTCTCCTCCGAGGCCTTCACCAACGACGTCATCAACGCGATCAAGGACGCCAACACCGCAGCGCTCCAGCGCCGCTACCGCGACGTCGACGTGCTCCTGGTCGACGACATCCAGTTCCTCGAGGGCAAGCAGCAGACGCAGGAGGAGTTCTTCCACACCTTCAACACGCTGCACAACGCCAACAAACAGATCGTGATCAGCTCCGACCGGCCGCCCAAGCGGCTCACCCAGCTCGAGGACCGGCTGCGCAACCGGTTCGAGTGGGGACTCCTGACCGACGTACAGCCGCCGGACCTCGAGACCCGCATCGCGATCCTGCGCAAGAAGGCAGCAGCCGACCGGCTCTCCGCGCCCGCCGACGTGCTCGAGTTCATCGCCTCGCGGATCCAGACCAACATCCGCGAGCTCGAGGGTGCGCTCATCCGCGTCACGGCGTTCGCCAGCATCAACCAGCAAGAGGTCGACATGACCCTGGCCGAGATCGTGCTCAAGGACCTGATCCCCGAAGGTGGAGAGCCCGAGGTCACTGCTGGGCTGATCATCGCCCAGACCGCGACCTACTTCGGGTTCAGCATCGAGGACCTGTGTGGGCCGAGCCGCACGCGGGCGCTGGTCACTGCGAGGCAGATCTCGATGTACCTGTGTCGCGAGCTGACCGAGCTCTCGCTGCCCAAGATCGGCCAGCAGTTCGGCGGCCGCGACCACACCACGGTCATGAACGCCGACCGCCGCATCCGCAAGGACCTCGCCGAGCGTCGCAACGTGTTCCACCAGGTCACGGAGCTCACCACCCGGATCAAGCAGCAGGCCAAACAGAGTTGAAGCGCCCGCAACTGAGCCTGCGAAGTTGCGAATGGGCGCGCAGGTTGAGGAGCGTCGGCTGGGTCGCGGCGCGAAGCAAGCGACGCAGCGACGCGTCTCGAAACCCGGTGAGCCGAGAAGCAGCCTCAACCTCACGCCCTGATCCGAGCCCTCGCAAGCTCGGCCTCGGGGGCGCGAGAATGACAACGGTGCAAGGTGTGCGTCCAGCCACCAATTCCGGTGGACCCGCGCATGGACCACGTGTGGACAGGCCGCGCACGTTCCTCACAACGGCCCGCTGGCCTCACAGGAACTTGTCGTTCGACCCGGCGCCGTCCACAGCCTGCGCTGCACAACTTCTGGGGCCTGACCTGCACGGACTGTGGTTGTCCACAGAATCCACCGCCCCTACTACTACGACGATAATTCCAATTGATTCCTCGTCGCCCAACAACAGGTGCGTTCCGCGCGGTGTGGAGAACCTCTGGCGTGACAGGATGCTCACCCCGGCATCGTGGCCCCGGCGGGTGGCGCCCACGGGAACCAGTTCAACCTCGCACGAGCAGTACTGAGATGGAGAGGAACCATCCGTGAAGTTCCGCGTCGAACGTGACGTTCTCGCCGATGCCGTCGCCTGGACGGCTCGCGCACTCCCGATCCGCCCGAGTGCTCCGGTGCTCGCGGGTCTGCTGATAGAGGCGGGTTCGCTGGCCGACGACGTCTCGGGGGACGAAGCTGGCGAGGGCCTGCGACTGTCCACCTTCGACTACGAGACCTCGGCTCGGGCCACACTCAACGCCGATGTCACCGAGGAGGGCCGGGCGCTGGTCTCGGGCCGGCTGCTGGCCGACATCTGCCGCAGCCTGCCCAACAAGCCGGTCGACATGGTCATCGACGGTCCCAAGGTGACGTTGACCTGCGGTTCTGCGCGCTTCAGTCTCCAGACGATGCCGGTCGAGGACTACCCGACGCTGCCCCAGATGCCGGAGACGCGCGGCATGGTGGGCAGCGCCGTGTTCGCGCACGCGGTGTCCCAGGCGGTCACCGCCGCCGGTCGCGACGACATGCTCCCTGTCCTCACCGGTGTGCGCCTCGAGCTCGACGGCGACTCCATCGCGATGCTCGCGACCGACCGGTTCCGCCTCTCCCAGCGCGAGCTGACCTGGTCGCCGACGGCCTCGGACATCGACGCGGCTGCGCTGGTGCCGGCCAAGGTGCTGGCCGACACTGCCAAGGCGCTGGTGGGCGGCACCGAGATTGCGATCGCGTTGTCCAACCCCGGTGCGGGCGGCGCCGGTGAGGGGATCATCGGGTTCGAGGGTTCGGCCGGCGGAGGCGTGCGTCGTACGACGACCCGGCTGCTCGACGGCGACTTCCCCAAGGTGCGATCCCTCTTCCCGAGCGAGCACCTGACCGTCGCCCGGGTCGACAAGGCGGGCCTGGTCGACTCGGTCAAGCGGGTCTCGCTCGTGGCCGAGCGCAACACCGCCGTCCAGCTCGCCTTCGCCGACGGCCTGCTGACTCTCGACGCAGGCTCGGGCGAGGAGGCGATGGCCAGCGAGTCACTCGAGGCCCACGTCACCGGTGACGACATCACGACCGGCTTCAACCCGCAGTACCTTCTCGACGGCCTGACCGCCATCGAGTCGCCGTTCGTCGAACTCGCGTTCACGCAGGCCTCGAAACCCGTCGTACTCTCAGGAGTGGACTCCCTGGAGGGGGAGGCTGACGCCGACTTCCGCTACCTGTTGATGCCTCGCCGCCTCCTTTCCTGAATCGACACCGCACAGGAGCCTTCATGGACATCGGACTCGTCGGCCTCGGCAAGATGGGTGGCAACATGCGCACCCGCATGCGCAATGCGGGGCACAACGTCATCGGCTACGACCGCAACCCCGACGTGAGCGACGTCGACAGCCTCGAGGCCCTCGTCGACAAGCTGCCCAGTGGTGATCAGGGCCCGAAGGTCGTCTGGGTGATGGTGCCGGCCGGCGACCCGACGCGCGCCACGGTCGGGGAGCTCGGCGAGCTGCTGGGTGAGGGCGACCTCGTGGTCGACGGCGGCAACTCCCGCTGGACCGACGACCAGATCAACGCGGAGCACCTGGCCCAGAAGGGCATCGGCTTCGTCGACTGCGGTGTCTCGGGCGGGGTCTGGGGCCTCGAGAACGGCTACGCGCTGATGTACGGCGGCACCGACGAGGACGTCGCCAAGGTGATGCCTGCGTTCGAAGCACTCAAGCCCGAGGGTGACTCCGGCATGGTGCATGCCGGGAAGAGCCCCGGCGCCGGGCACTTCGCGAAGATGGTTCACAACGGCATCGAGTACGCCATGATGCAGGCGTACGCCGAGGGCTGGGAGCTGCTCGAGAAGGTCGACCTGGTCGACAACGTGACCGAGGTCTTCGACTCCTGGCGCGAGGGCACCGTGATCCGCTCGTGGCTGCTCGACCTGCTGGTCGCCGCCCTCAAGGAGGACTCCGACCTCCACGAGATCCGCGGCTACGCCGAGGACTCCGGCGAGGGCCGGTGGACCGTCGAGGCGGCGATCGACAACGCCGTGCCGATGCATGTCATCGCGGCCTCCCTGTTCGCGCGCTTCACCTCTCGCCAGGACGACAGCCCGGCCATGAAGGCGGTCGCAGCCATGCGCAAGGGTTTCGGCGGCCACGCCACGACCGGCGTCAGTCCGGCGGGCACGCCGCCGACCACCCAAGACGTCGACTCACCCGCCGACAAGTAAGCGCTTGTACGTCGCCCATCTCTCGCTGCACGACTTCCGTTCCTATCCCAGTCTGGAGGTCGACCTCGAGCCGGGCGTGACGTCCTTCGTCGGGCGCAACGGGCAGGGCAAGACCAACATCGTCGAGGCGATCGACTACCTCTCGCGGCTCAGCTCGCACCGGGTCGCTGCCGACCTGCCGCTCGTACGCCGGGGCGCCAGCCAGGCCGTCGTACGCGCCGCCGTCGTGCGCGACGAGCGCCGGGCGGTCCTCGAGGTCGAGATCAATCCCGGCAAGTCCAACCGCGCCCGGATCAACCGCGGCCAGCTGCCGAAGGCGCGCGAGCTGCTCGGGCTGGTGCGCACCGTCCTGTTCGCTCCGGACGACCTCGCGCTGGTCAAGGGCGACCCGACCGAGCGCCGCAAGTTCGCCGACGACCTGCTCGTGCTGCACCGGGGAGTGCGGTACGCCGGCACCCGCGCCGACTACGACCGGGTGCTCAAGCAGCGCAACTCCCTGCTGAAGACCGCTCGGCTGCGAGGCTCGTCGGCCCAGGAATCTGCGCAGGGTGCACTCTCGACGCTGGAGGTCTGGGACGAGCGCCTGGCCCGGCTCGGCGCGGAGATCATGACCGAGCGCGGCCGACTGGTCGAGGAGCTGAACCCACTGCTCGGCAAGGCCTACGAGGCGGTGGCCCGGGGGGCGACCCGCGACGACGCGACGCTGGCGTACAAGCCGAGCTTCGAGGTGAGCACGGTGGTTGAGGAGCGAGCGCCAGCGAGCGTCTCGAAACCACCGGATGAAGGTTTCGAGACGGGCCTTGACGGCCCTCCTCAACCAGCCTTGGTCGAGCAGGCCATGCTCGCCGAGATCCAGCGACGTCGACCCGACGAGCTCGAGCGGGGTGTCTCGCTGGTGGGTCCGCACCGCGACGACCTGCTGTGCTCCCTGGGTGAGCTCCCGGTCCGGGGCTACGCCAGCCACGGGGAGTCGTGGTCCTTTGCGCTCGCGATGCGGCTGGCGTCGTACGAGCTGCTGCGCGCAACCGGCGATGACCCGGTGCTGATCCTCGACGACGTCTTCGCCGAGCTCGACACCGGCAGACGGTTCCAGCTGGCCGAGCTCGTGGCGGGAGCGGAGCAGGTGCTGGTCACCGCCGCCGTACTCGAGGACATCCCGGAGGGCCTGCGTGGCCGCCGGTTCGAGGTCGCCGACGGCGAGGTGACCTCCGTTGAGTGACGAAGACCGTGCAGCTGAAGACCAGGCACCCGAGGACCGGGCACCCGAACCATCCGACCCACCACCCCAGGACGTCCACCAGCCCACGGGCCTAGACCTCGCCCGCTCGATCGCGCGCGGCCTGGCGGGTCGCACCGGGCAGGCCACCAGCCAGTCCGGCGGACGCAAGCGCAAGTGGCAGCGAGGCACCACGAGCAGTGGTGCTCACCCCGACGATCGCGATCCCCAGACCCTCGATGTCACGCTCGGTCGCTTCGTGAGCGACCAGGGCTGGGAGACCGAGCTGCGCGTGCACGGCGTGTTCTCACGCTGGGACGCCATCGTGGGTCGTGAGGTCGCGCAGCACGCCAAGCCCGAGTCGTTCGCCGACGGGCGGCTGGTCGTGCGCACCGACTCCACTGCCTGGGCGACCCAGATGAAGCTGCTCGCGGCCGACGTCGTGCATCGCCTCAACGAGGTGCTCGGCGACGAGACCGTGCGTGTCATCGAGGTCGCCGGACCCCGTGCTCCGTCGTGGGTCAAGGGCCGGTTCCGGGTCAAGGGCCGTGGTCCGCGCGACACCTACGGCTGACCGGCTGCCCACGCGTTCAGGGGCCACCTCCAGAACCTCCCCAGAAGCCCTTCTGAGCCCCTGTGGCCGTATGGGGAGTCGGGCGACCCCCTGAAACGGTGTCTCGTGGGCGGTTCCGGGCCTCTGAGAGGCTGTTTTCGGGCCTGATCCCCCCAAATGCTGGGCAGGACACGTGATTGTGGGGCGCTGACGGGTAGACTGAGCATTGGTCGCCGACCCAACGTGAGGCGGCCATTGTGTTGCCATCATCGCCCGCTTCTCGCGCCTGCGCGCGCGAGGGGCGCACAGCAGAAGAGGAACTTCGTGGCCGACGAGACCACCGACGCAGTGTCCGACCCAGTGTCTGATTCTTCACCACAGCCAGAGACCCCGGACCTGCCCCCCTCCCCGGAGGTGGTCCCCGCCAGCATCCTCGAAGGGCACGCCGTCGAGGCGGGCAACTACGACGCCAGCGCGATCCAGGTGCTCGAAGGCCTCGAGGCGGTCCGCAAGCGTCCGGGCATGTACATCGGCTCCACCGGCGAGCGCGGCCTGCACCACCTGGTCTCCGAGGTCGTGGACAACTCCGTCGACGAGGCGCTCGCCGGCTACTGCGACCGCGTCGAGGTGACCGTGATGGCCGACGGCGGCATCCAGGTCAGCGACAACGGCCGCGGCATCCCGGTCGACATCCCGCCTGGCCAGGAGCTCCCGGCGGTCACCGTGGTCCTCACGGTGCTGCACGCCGGCGGCAAGTTCGGCGGGAGCGGCTACAAGGTCTCCGGTGGCCTGCACGGCGTCGGCGTCTCGGTGGTCAACGCGCTGTCCAAGCGCGTCGAGGTCGAGATCAAGCGCGATGGCTTCCACTGGTTCCAGGCCTTCGAGATGGGGATCCCCACCGGGCCGCTGGAGAAGGGCGAGCCGACCGACGAGACCGGCACGACCACCCGGTTCTGGGCCAACGACGAGATCTTCGAGACCACCACCTACTCCTTCGAGACGATCTCCACCCGGTTCCGCGAGATGGCTTTCCTCAACAAGGGCCTCGAGATCGTCGTACGCGACGAACGGCCGTCGGCCGGCCTGGTGGTCGAAGCGGTCCACGACGACACCGTCGCCAACGAGATCGACACCGTGGGCGCCGACGCGCTGCATGGCACCGACACCGGAGGCATGGAGCGTCGGTTCAAGTACGACCGCGGGCTGGTCGACTACGTCGAGCACCTCAACCGTCGCAAGGACAAGGCCAACCCGACCGTCATCAACTTCGAGGCCGAGACCCCCGAGTCGGCCGAGGACCACATGAGCCTCGAGCTCGCGATGCAGTGGAACACCTCGTTCAACGAGTCTGTGCACACCTTCGCCAACACCATCAACACCCACGAGGGCGGCACCCACGAGGAGGGCTTCCGTGCCTCACTCACCTCACTCGTCAACGTCTGGGGCGAGGAGTGGGGCCTGATCAAGAAGCGCGAGGACCGCGTCTCGGGCGACGACATCCGTGAAGGTCTCACCGCGATCATCCACATCAAGCTCGCCAACCCGCAGTTCGAGGGTCAGACCAAGACCAAGCTGGGCAACACCGAGGCCAAGGGCTTCGTGCAGCGGATCGTCAACGACCAGCTCGGCGCTTGGCTGGAGCAGAACCCCGCGGAGGGCAAGGACATCGTCCGCAAGGCCCAGGCCGCGGCGTCCGCGAGGATCGCAGCCCGCAAGGCGCGCGACCTGGCCCGTTCCCGCAAGGGTCTCCTCGGCGGCGGCGGACTGCCCGGCAAGCTCAGCGACTGCCAGTCGACCAACCCCGAGGAGTGTGAGGTCTTCATCGTCGAGGGCGACTCGGCCGGTGGCTCGGCTCGCCAGGGACGTGACCCCCGGATCCAGGCGATCCTGCCGATTCGCGGCAAGATCCTCAACGTCGAGAAGGCCCGCATCGACAAGGTCCTGGCCAACCAGGAGGTGCAGGCGATCATCTCCGCCCTCGGCACCGGGGTGCACGAGGAGTTCACCCTCGACAAGCTGCGCTACCACAAGATCGTGCTGATGGCCGACGCCGACGTCGACGGCCACCACATCAACACGCTCCTGCTGACGCTGCTGTTCCGGTTCATGAAGCCGCTGATCGAGAACGGCTACGTCTACATGGCCCAGCCGCCGCTCTACCGGCTCCGCTGGAACAAGCCGGCCGAGCACGAGTTCGTCTACTCCGACGCCGAGCGCGACGCGCTGCAGCGCGACGGTCTCGCCCAGGGCAAGAAGCTGCCGAAGGAGAACCCGGTCCAGCGCTACAAGGGCCTTGGTGAGATGAACGCCGAGGAGCTGTGGGAGACCACGATGGACCCCAGCCAGAGACTGATGCTCCAGGTCAGCATCGACGACGCCGCCCAGGCCGACGAGATGTTCTCGGTGCTGATGGGCGAGGACGTCGAGCAGCGCCGCTCATTCATCCAGCGCAATGCCAAGGACGTCAGGTTCCTCGATATCTGAGCCCTCGACAGCTGACGGGCCCAACGCCTCCTGTTCCCAATACCGAAGAAGACGAAGGTTCTTGATTCATGACTGAGACTCCCCCCGGTGGTCCCGAGGACAACCCCCGCGTGCGCGTGGTGGAGCTGCGCGACGAGATGCAGCAGTCCTACATCGACTACGCGATGGCGGTCATCGTCGGCCGCGCACTGCCCGACGTACGCGATGGCCTGAAGCCGGTGCACCGCCGGGTGCTCTACGCGATGTACGACGGCGGCTACCGTCCCGACCGCGGCTTCTCGAAGTGCTCGCGTGTTGTCGGTGACGTGATGGGTCAGTACCACCCGCACGGTGACACCGCGATCTACGACACCCTGGTGCGGCTGGCGCAGCCGTGGGTGATGCGCGCTCCCCTGATCCACGGTCAGGGAAACTTCGGCTCCCCGGGCAACGACGCGGCCGCTGCGATGCGGTACACCGAGTGCCGGATGGCCCCGCTCGCGCTCGAGATGGTTCGTGACATCGAGCAGGAGACCGTCGACTTCCAGCCCAACTACGACGGCCGCTCGCAGGAGCCCGTCGTGCTGCCCGCGCGCTACCCCAACCTGCTGGTCAACGGCTCGGCCGGCATCGCGGTCGGCATGGCCACCAACATCCCGCCGCACAACCTGCGTGAGGTCGCCGAGGGCGCCAAGTGGGCGCTCGAACACCCCGACGCGACGCGCGAGGAGCTCCAGGACGCGTTGCTGGAGCGGATCAAGGGCCCCGACTTCCCCAACGGCGCCCTGATCGTGGGCCACCAGGGGATCGAGCAGGCCTACCGCACTGGTCGAGGCTCCATCGCCCAGCGCGCGGTGATCGAGATCGACGAGGACAACAAGGGCCGCACCTGCCTGTCCATCACCGAGCTGCCCTACATGGTCAACCCCGACAACCTCGCGCTGAAGATCGCCGAGCTGGCCGACGCCGGCAAGGTGCAGGGCATTGCGGACGTGCGTGACGACTCGTCCGGTCGCACCGGCCAGCGGCTGGTCGTCGTACTCAAGCGCGACGCGGTCGCCCGGGTCGTGCTGAACAACCTGCTCAAGCACACCGAGCTCCAGACCAACTTCAGCGCCAACATGCTCGCACTGGTCGACGGCGTGCCGCGCACGCTGACCATCGACCAGTTCATCAGCAACTGGGTCACCCACCAGATCGAGGTCATCCAGCGGCGGACCCGCTTCCGCCTCGACGAGGCCGAGCGCCGCGCCCACGTGCTGCGTGGCCTGGTCAAGGCACTGGACATGCTCGACGAGGTGATCGCGCTGATCCGTCGGTCCCCGGAGGTCGACGACGCCCGCCAGGGGCTGATCGAGCTGCTCGAGATCGACGAGATCCAGGCCAACGCGATCCTGGACATGCAGCTGCGCCGGCTGGCCGCGCTGGAGCGCCAGAAGATCATCGACAACCTGGCCGAGATCGAGCTCGAGATCGCCGACCTGGAAGACATCCTCGCCAACGAGGCGCGTCAGCGTCAGATCGTCGGCGACGAGCTGGCCGCGATCGTGGAGAAGTACGGCGACGACCGCCGTACCCAGATCATCGCGGCCGACGGCGACCTCTCCATGGAAGACCTGATCCCCGACGAGGACCTCGTCGTGACGATCACCCGGGGCGGCTACGCCAAGCGAACGCTGGCCAGCAACTACCGGACCCAGCGGCGCGGGGGCAAGGGCGTGCGCGGCGCAGCGCTGCGTGGCGACGACGTGGTCCAGCACTTCATGGCGACGACCAACCACCACTGGCTGCTGTTCTTCACCACGGCCGGGCGGGTCTACCGCACCAAGGCCTACAACCTCCCGGAGGCGTCGCGCGACGCCAAGGGTGGTCACGTGGCCGGGTTGCTCTCCTTCCAGCCCGACGAGGAGATCGCGCAGGTGCTGGCGATCCGCGACTACGACCAGGCGCCGTACCTCGTGCTCGCCACCCGGGCGGGTCTGGTGAAGAAGACCAACCTGTTGGACTACAACAGCCCGCGCCAGGCCGGCGTCATCGCGATCAACTTCCGCGAGGAGGACGACGAGCTGATCGGTGCCGAGCTGGTGAACGCGGATGACGACATCCTGCTGGTCTCCCGCAAGGGTCAGGCCATCCGGTTCACCGCCGACGACACCCAGCTGCGCCCGATGGGTCGCGCCACCAGCGGCGTCCGCGGGATGAAGTTCCGTGGCGGCGACTCGCTCCTGTCGATGTCGGTGATCCGCGCCGAGCAGGTGGCGGCCGAGGAGGCCGTGGCCGGCGAGCCGAGCGAGGACGACGAGGTCGTCGAGCAGTACGTCTTCACGGTCACCGACGGTGGCTTCGCCAAGCGCACCCGGATCTCGGAGTACCGCACCCAGTCGCGTGGCGGCCTCGGCATCAAGGCGATGTCGCTGGCCAACGAGGAGCGCGGCTCCATCGTCGGTGCGTTCATCGTGATCGAGGGTGACGAGATCCTCTGCATCACGTCTGGTGGCCAGGTCGTGCGCAGCCCGATCGACGAACAGCTCCGTCCCACCGGCCGCTCGACCATGGGCGTGCGGTTCGTGACGCCCAAGAACGGTGACAGCGTGGCCGTGGTCGCGCGCAGCGTGGAGAAGGACGCCACGGTCGAGGAGGCCGTCGAGGAAGCGGTCGAGGAAGCCGCCGCAGAGTCCGGTGCTGACGCGGGTCTCGAGTCAGATCCCGGGTCCGACGACACCGTGGACGGTTCAGATGACGCCGAGGACAGTGCAACAATCGAGCCCGAGGACGCTGGTTCCGACGCGTCGGAGGAGGGCTGATGGCCGAGGGCTCCAAGGACAGCCCCATCGCGCCCCGCCGCTCCCTGGGTGGCCCGATCCTGCCGCCGCCTCCGCCCGAGCTGGCCGAGGAGGCTGAGCGGGTGAAGGAGGAAGAGGTCAAGGCCCAACAGGTCGAGGCCCAGCAGAAGGCCCAGAAGCAGAGCGCCCGGGAGGCCAGGCAGGAGCGTCAGTCCCAGCGCGAGGCCGAGAAGACCCGGAAGGCGCAGGAGAAGGCCCAGGACAAGAGGCGGGACGCCGAGCTGAAGGCTCAGCAGAAGGAGGCGAAGCGTCGACCTGCCAAGCCTGCACAGCCTGCGAGTGGCAAGTCCGCGCCCCGTCGTTCCCGCCGGGCGCAGCTGCGGCTCGTCCAGATCGACGCCTGGTCGGTGATGAAGACCTCCTTCCTGCTCTCGATCGCACTGGGCATCGTGCTCGTGGTTGCCGTCGCCATCATCTGGTCCGTGCTCGGTGCGGCCGGGGTCTGGGACTCGATCAACTCGATCGTCCAGCAGGCCGTGGGCAACGAGGGCGGCAAGCCGTTCGACATCCAGGAGTACGCCGGCACCTCCCGCGTCCTCGGATTCACCATGATCGTGGCCGTGCTCGACGTCATCCTGATCACCGCGATCTCGACGCTCGGCGCCTTCCTCTACAACCTCGCAGCCGCCCTGCTCGGAGGCATCGAGGTCACCCTCGCCGAAGACAGCTGAGGCGTTTTGTGGCGGCGACCGCGCATCGGGTAGCCTTCCCTGTCGGTCCACCCGCCAGAGCCGTGGGTGACACGCACCCGGGGCCTATAGCTCAGACGGTTAGAGCGCTTCCCTGATAAGGAAGAGGTCAGAGGTTCAAGTCCTCTTAGGCCCACCAGACATCGCGGCCGCCAGCACCCCCGGGAGCTCGCCGGTGGAGGTGACCTCGTGGGTGGGGCGCGGACCGTCAGGGTCGAGGTCGTGGCCGGGGCGCTGCAGCCGGACGGTCGGGATCCCGGCTTCGAGCGCTCCACGGACGTCGCGGCGCGAGGTCGCCACGTGCACCAGCGTCCCGAGCGTGTCCACCGCGCGGCGGTAGATCGCAGCGTGCGGTTTGTAGACGCCAAGACGCTCGGAGGTGAGCACCACGTCCTGGTCGACCAGGGGTGCCGCGGCGGTGCTGGCGAAGAGGTCGTCATCGACGTTTGACAGCAGGCCGACCCGCCAGCGGTCGCGCAGGGCAGGGAGGCCGTCCGGTACGTCGGGCCACAGCGGCCAGTCCGCCATCGAGCGGATGAGTGCCTCGACACCCTCGGCCGGATCCCCCTCGATCCCGAGGTCGGCGTACGCCGCCGCGACCGCGCGCCCCGCCGGACCCCGCCACGGCTCCCACACTGTGCAGTCCCGCTGGGCGGTCTTGTTGCGGGGATCCCAGGCGTCGTACAGCTGGAACCCCGAGACCGGCCAGTCGTTGGCACGCGCGAGGGCGTCGAAGGCAGCCGACCCGCCCGTCCGGGAGTCGATCAGGGCGGAGAAGAGGTCGAACGTCACGACCCGTCGCGGGTCGTTCATCGCTGCCACGGCAGGGCGCTGCGCACCAGTTCGACCGGGTGCATCGCCCGGCGCTCGGTGCCGTGCTGGATCTGCTGGCGGCACGACACGCCGGTCGCGGCCACGACGGTGTCCTCCGGTTCGGCGCGGATGGCCGGGAATAGCCGGTCCTCGCCGACCTCCAGCGACACGTCGTAGTGCTCGGCCTCGAACCCGAAGGAGCCGGCCATGCCACAGCACCCGGCATCCACCTCGACGACTTCGACTCCGGGGATGCGGGACAGCAGCGCGATCGTGGCCGCCGTCCCGACCTCGGCCTTCTGGTGGCAGTGACCGTGGTAGAGCACCTTGCGGCCTGCCAGCCAAGAGCTCTCGTCGAGCACCAGCCGGCCCATGTCGATCGCCTCGGTGAGCAACTCCTCCACCTGCCGGACCCGGCCACTGACGTCCTTGACGTGTGGGTCGTCGGGCAGCAGCGCACGGTGTTCGTCGCGCAGTGTGAACAGGCACGAGGGTTCGCAGCCGACGATCGCCGAGCCCGGTTCGGAGCCGTCGGCGAGCCGCTTGGCCAGGCCAGCGGCCCGCTTCTTCGCGTCCTCCACCAGTCCCTTGGACAGGCTGGCGCGACCGCAGCAACCACCGCTCTCCAGGCGTACGGCGTGTCCAGCCGCCTCGAGCAGCTCGATCGCGGCCCTGCCGACACCCGGCTCGGTGAAGCTCGTGAACGAGTCGGCCAGGAACGTCACAGGAGCTGCCGTCGCCGTCCCGGTCGACCTCCGGCCACGGAACCACCGGGGCAGCGTCTTGCGTTCGAAGACCGGCAACGGCCGCTGCGGTGCGATCCCGACCGTGCGGCCCATGGCGCGCCGCATCCAGCCGGTTCGCCCGGGCAGGTTCGACAACGGGGCGGTCGCCGACCCGAGCCGGTTGAGCGTCCGGATCGCCCCGAAGACCCGCGAACGCAGCGGCGTTCCGCGCGCGGCGTAGCGATGGGCGAGGGCCTCACTCTTCAGTGAGGAGATGTCGACCCCGAGCGGGCACTCGCTCTTGCAGGCCTTGCACATCAGGCACAGGTCGAGCACCTCATGCAGCCGGTCGTCCGCCAGCGATGCGGCCGGGTCGGGCTCGCTGAGCGCCTTGACCAGGGCGTTGGCGCGACCGCGGGTGGAGTGTTCCTCGAGCCGGGTCGCGATGTACGACGGGCACATCACCCCCGTGGTGGTCTTGCGGCAGGCGCCGATGTTCATGCAGCGGTCCGCGGCGCCACGCATCCCACCGGCCAGCTCGAAGTCGAGCGTGGTGCGCAGCGGTCCGGGGTTCGGCAGCACGGCGTCGCGCAGGTGCTCGGTCATCGCCGGCGCGTCGACGATCTTCCCCGGGTTCATCACGTTGTCGGGGTCGAACAGCGCCTTGACCTCGCGCATCGCCTGGTAGAGGTCGTCGCCGAAGATCTCGCGGTTGAACTCGCTGCGCGCCAGGCCATCGCCGTGCTCGCTGGAGTTGACGCCGCCGTACGCTCGAACGAGGTCCTTGACCTCGATCGCGACCGCACGCATGGTCGCGAGCTGCGCCGGGTCCGCGAGGTCGACGAACGGCCGCACGTGTAGGCAGCCCACCGAGGCGTGACCGTAGAAGCCGGCCTCGAGCCCGTGCCGGTCCAGCACCTCCTTGAACTCCTTTGTGTAGGCGCTCAGATGGACGGGGTCGACCGCCGTGTCCTCGACGAACGCGAGCGGACGCTTGGTGCCGACCGAGTTCGCCATCAGCAGGCCGAGGCCGGCCTTGCGGACCTTGAGCAGTGCCTGTTGCTGGGCCGACGTGACGGCCCGGAGTGTGTGGTAGCCGTGCCCGTTGCTCCTCCAGAGGGCGATCAGCCGGTCGAGCCGGTCGGTCAGCTCATCGACGTCGTCGCCCGTGAACGACACGAACAGCAACGCTGCCGGATCCCCGTCGAGGATCCTGCCGAGGTCGGCGAACTCGATCTTGCTCCGGGAGAGGTCGAGGATCGCCTTGTCCATCAGCTCGACCTGCGCCGGGTCGAAGGACAGCGCGTCGGCGGTGGCGTCGATCGCTGACGGGATCGTCGTGAAGTGGCCCACCGCGAAGACCGCGTGTTTCGGCTTGGGGACCAGGCCCACCTCGGCCCGGGTGGTCACCGCCAGCGTTCCCTCGGAGCCCACGACGAACTTCGCGAGGTCGAACGGGGTGTCGTCAGCCAACCGGTCCAGCCGATAGCCGCATGCCCGCCGCCAGAACGCCGGGAAGTCCTCGGTGATCGAGCCTGCGTGACGGTCCATGATGTCGGGCAGTCCCTGGTAGATCCTGCCCTCGAGCGTGGCCTGCTGCGCGCGGCGGGCACGCTCGCTGTCGTCGACCGGCTCGAAGCGGGCCGTGGACCCGTCTGACAGGACGACGTCGAGGGCGCGCACGTGATCGATGGTCATGCCGTAGCGCAGGCTGCCGCTGCCGGCGGAGTTGTTGCCGGTCATGCCGCCGATGGTGGCCCGGTTGCTGGTGGAGGTGTCCGGGCCGAACACCAGCCCGTGCCGTGCCGCGGCCTGGTTGAGCTGGTCCTGCACAACGCCGACGTCGACGACGGCGGTGCGTGACTCCGGGTCGAGCTCGTGGATCCGGTCGAGATGACGGGAGGTGTCGAGCACCAGCCCGGCACCGACCGTCTGGCCGGCCAGGCTGGTCCCCGCACCACGAGGCGTGATCGGTACGCCGAGAGCGGCGGCCGCCGTGACCGCCGCGGCGATGTCGTCGGCGTGGCGGGGGTAGGCGACTCCCACAGGGCGGATGGAGTACATGCTCGCGTCGCGGGAGAACAGGTGGCGGCTGTAGTCGTCGAAGGCCACCTCGCCGTCGAGGTCGCGCTCCAGCCGTCGCTGCAGCTCGGCGGACACGTCCTCGTGTTCGGCGACGGTCACCGCTGTTCCAGACGGGCCAGCGCGGCGTTGACGCCCTCAGGCTCAATCGGTACGCCGGCCAGGTTCAGCCCCATCTGTACGCCGGCCAGGGTGCCGGCGAGGGTCAGGTCGTTGAAGTGGCCGAGGTGCCCGATCCGGAACACCCGTCCCGCCACCTTGCCCAGGCCCGCCCCGAGCGACATGTCGAAGCGCTCGAGGATCACGCGGCGTACCTCGTCGGCGTCGTGCTCGTCCGGCAGCAGGATCGCGGTCAGCACGGGTGAGTGCTCGCGTTCGTCGGCGCAGAGGATCTCCAGGCCCCAGGCGCGGACCGCCGCCCGGGTCGCCTCGGCGTGCCGCTGGTGCCGGGCGAACACCTCCGGCAACCCCTCGTCCGCGAGCATGCGCAGGGCAACCCGAAGGCCGTAGAGCAGGTTGGTCGCCGGCGTGTAGGGCCAGAAGCCGCGCTGGTTGGCTTCGATGATCGGCCCCCAGTCCCAGTAGGACCCGGGCAGCTGGGCGGTGCGGGACGCCGCCAGCGCCTTCTCGCTGACCGCGTTGAAGCCGAGCCCGGGCGGGAGCATCAGTCCCTTCTGGGAGCCGCTCACGGTCACGTCCACACCCCACTCGTCGTGGCGGTAGTCGACCGAGCCGAGCGAGGAGATGGTGTCCACCAGCAGCAGCGCGGGGTGACCGGCGCGGTCGATGGCCTCGCGAACCTCGGCCACCCGGCTGGTCACGCCCGTCGAGGTCTCGTTGTGGACGACGCAGACCGCCTTGATCTCGTGGCCGCTGTCCGCGGTGAGCCGTTCCTCGACGACATCGGGGTCGACGCCCCGCCGCCAGTCGCCGGGTACCAGGTCGACCTTGAGCCCCAGGGAGCTCGCCATCGACTGCCAGAGCAATGCGAAGTGGCCGGTTTCGAAGGCGAGTACGGCGTCGCCCGGGGAGAGGGTGTTGACCAGCGCCGCCTCCCACGCCCCCGTCCCCGAACTCGGGTAGACGACCACTGGACCGGCGGTGCCGAACACCGGGCCCAGCGCCTCGAGCACCTCGCGCCCCAGCTCGCCGAACTCAGGTCCGCGGTGGTCGATGGTGGGCGCCGAGATGGCGCGCAGCACCTCGTCAGGCACGTTGGTCGGCCCAGGGATCTGCAGGAAATGACGGCCGGTCGTCGTCCGGGACATGGAGGGTCCTTTTCATGTGACAGCTGAGCGACAGTGAGAGAAAACATTCGGGATGTGAAATCTAACCGGAGGGCCGAATGACCGCAATGGCCGGTTGACGCGCGCGAACTAGGCGTGCTTGCATGCTCGGTGACCGGCGTCACATTCCACATCATGGAAATGTGCGGAAGCGGTGCCGACTCGGCAGTCACCCACCGGAAGGTTCGTTCCGTTGTCCCTCGAAGCCATCGCGATCATTTCGCTCCTCGTCCTGGGCGCGATCTTCCTGATCGCCACCTTTCTTCCGATCCACATGGGCGCGCTCGCCATCTCGGCCGCTTTCGTCCTGGGCATCTTGCTGTTGCCGGGCGGGTTCAGCCCGGAAGCGCTTGATGAGAAGGCCGGTGCGATCGCGGACGGCTTCCCAGGTGATCTGTTCATCACCTTGGCCGGTGTCACGTTCCTCTTCGGCATCGCCAAGAACAACGGAACGGTGGACTGGCTGGTCCACGCTGCAGTGCGTTCCGTCGGTGGGCGCGTGTCCCTGATCCCGTGGGTGTTCTTCGGTGTCACAGCGGTCCTGACCGGCATCGGAGCCGTGGTGCCGGCCGCCGTGGCGATCATCGCTCCGATCGGCATGACCTTCGCGCGCAAGTACGACATCAAGCAGCTGTTGATGGGTCTCATGGTGATCAACGGCGCCACCGCGGGCGGCTTCTCCCCGCTGAGCATCTTCGGTTCGATCACCAACGACACCGTGGCCGGGGCCGGCCTGGACGGCAGCCCGCTGTTCCTCTTCCTCGCCTCGCTCGTCTTCAACGTCGTCCTCGGAGTGATCACCTTCGGTCTCTTCGGGGGTCGGCAGCTCGTCGGCGTCCGGGACGTGGGCGAGGGTGAGCTGGTCGCGGCCGATGGTTCCAAGATGAGGGGGTTCCGCGAGGGCCCGGCTGAGCAGACAGGCCAGAAGACGGCGTCGGCGTCCAGCGCATCTCCGAATGCGGAGCAGGGTGCCGCGCCGGTCACGTCGCTCGACGTCCACCGAGGCCTGACTCTCGCCGGGATGGTCATCCTCACGCTGGGGGCGTTCTTCCTGCAGCTCGACGTGGGCTTCTTCTCGTTTCTCATCGGGTCGCTGCTCTGCCTGCTGAACCCGAAGGTCACCAAGGGGGCGGTCGGCGAGATCGCCTGGCCGACGATCTTGCTGGTCTGCGGCATCGTGACCTATGTCAGCCTGCTGCAGAATCCCGAGCTGGACCCGAGCGGTGAGCGGGACGTGATCACCTGGCTCGGAGACTGGGCCGCTGGCCTCGGTGCGATCACCATTGCCGCTCTGCTGATCCTGTACATCGGTGGCGTGGTCTCGGCGTTCGCCTCCACCACGGGCATCCTGGGCGCGCTGATTCCGCTCGCGGTGCCGTTCCTGGATGGCCCCGACGCCGTTCTCGGCGTGGTTGCCCTGGTGACCGCGCTGGCGATCTCCTCCTCGGTGGTCGACTCCTCGCCGTACTCCACGTCGGGTGCGCTGGTGGTGGCGAATGCCCACGAGGCCGACCGTGAGGCTGTCTACAAGAGCCTGCTCAAGTGGGGCTTCTCCATGGTGGCGATCGCTCCATTCGTCACGTGGTTGCTGTTGGTCGTGCTGGGCAACCAGGTGCTCGACCTGCCGATCCTGCGGTGATGGGAGTTGGCTGATGGGGGTTGATGGTGGCGGGCGGCTGGTCACCTTCGGTGACTGGACCCCCGAGGTCGACCCCGAGGCCTTCGTGGCCGACGGGGCGACCCTCGTGGGGGCGGTGCGGATCGCCGCCGGCGCCAGCGTCTGGTACGCCGCCGTGGTGCGCGCCGACGGAGCGCCGATCGAGATCGGCGCCGGCAGCAACGTCCAGGACGGCTGCGTCCTCCACTCCGACCCCGACTTCCCGGTCCGGGTCGGGGAGCGGTGCACCGTCGGGCACCGGGCGGTGGTCCACGGCTGCACCGTCGGCGACGACTCGCTGGTCGGCATGGGGGCTGTCGTGCTCAACGGCGCCGTGATCGGGGCAGGGTCCCTGGTCGCCGCAGGGTCGGTGGTCCTGGAGGGCACCGAGGTGCCACCGGGCTCGCTGGTCGCCGGCATCCCCGCCAAGGTCAAGCGCGACGTCACCGACGCCGAGCGCGACCGGATCCGGTCAGGAACCGAGTCCTACGTGACCCGGGCCCGCAGCTACCGTGACGCGGCCGGTGGAGTCGTGACTGGGGAGGTTCCGTGAGCGACGCGCCCCTGGCAGGAGTCCGGGTCTTGGAGGTCGGGGTCTTCATGGCGGCGCCGTTCGCGACCATGCAGCTGGCCGACCTCGGTGCCGAGGTGGTCAAGGTGGAGAACCCCGATGGCGGCGAGCCGGTACGGTCGACCGGGCCGTTCGTGGGTGGCCACAGCTCGCCGTACCTCCGGCTCAACCGCTCCAAGCGTTCGGTGGCTCTCGACCTGAAGACCGACGAGGGTCGGGAGGCGTTTCTCCGGCTGGCCGCGACCTGTGACGCTGTCGTCGAGAACCTACGGCCAGGGGCGATGCGGCGGCTCGGACTCGGCTACGAGGAGGTCCGCTCCGTGAACTCCGGGGTCGTCTACGCCTCGGCGTCGGGCTTCGGGCAGGACGGCCCGCTGGCCGACCGCCCCGGGCTCGACATCATGGCGCAGGCTCGCGGCGGACTGATGAGCATCACTGGCACGCCCGACGGGGCGCCGGTCAAGGTCGGCGTGCCGTTGTGTGACCTGGTCTGCGGCGTCTACACGGCACTCGCGGTGACGGCGGCACTGCGCGAGCGCGACCGCTCGGGCGAGGGCCAGTACGTCGACGTGTCGCTTCTCGAGTCGGCAGTCTCGCTCGCGGTGTGGGAGGCCGGTCGCTACTTCGCCACCGGCGAGGTCGGCGGTCCGCTCGGCTCTGCCCATCAGTCCCAGGCGCCGTACCAGGCCTTCCGCACCGCCGACGGCTGGGTGACCCTCGGCGCGATCACCCCGCGGACCTGGGCTGGCCTGTGCGAGGTACTCGCACTGGCAGAGCTGCGGGATGACGAGAGGTTCGCCGACTCGTCCCGCCGGCACCTGCGGCGCGAGGAGGTCGCGGCGGTTGTCGAGGAGCGCACCATCGCGTTGACGACCGCCGAGCTGGTCGCACGACTGGAGGCTGTCGACGTGCCGTGCGCGCCGATCGCCGACTACGGCCAGGTGTTCACTGATGAGCACCTGGCGGCGCGGGACTTCTTCTGGGACGCCCCGCACCCTGACGCCGGCGAGGTGCGCCAGATCGGTTCCCCGATGCGGTTCTCCCGCACCCCTGTAGAACGCGCCGGCGCCGGCCCGGTGCTGGGTGCCCACACCCGAGACGCGCTGCGGGAGGCCGGATACCGTGACGACGAGATCGACGCCCTGGTGGCGTCAGGGACGGCACAGGAGGCTCGATGACCGGAAGCGTGACCCGATGACCGGTGATGTCGCAATCGCCCTCGAGGACAAGGTCCTCACGGTCACCTTCGACCGGCCCGAGCGCCACAATGCGCTGACCTTCGCGATGTACGACGCCCTCCACGACGCGTGCGAACGAGCCGATGCCGACCCCGGCGTCCTGGCGCTGGTGGTGCGGGGCGCCGGCGGACGGGCATTCGCCGCCGGCACCGACATCAGTGTCTTCCGTGAGTTCACCGACGGCGCCGACGGCGTGGCCTACGAGGAGCGCATCACCCGAGTCGTCAACCGCCTCGAGGACGTCACCGTGCCGACCGTCGCCGCCATCGACGGCTACTGCCTGGGCGGAGGGCTTGCCCTCGCGGCGGTCTGCGACCTTCGGGTGGCCACCCGGTCCTCGCGGTTCGGCGTGCCGATCGCACGCACGCTGGGCAATTGTCTGTCGATGAACTCGGTCTCGGTCGTGATGACCCGGCTGGGGGCATCCCGGACCCTCGACCTGTTGCTGCTGGGCAGGCTGCTGGACGCCGACCAGGCCGCCGCGGCCGGGTTCGTGTCCGAGCTCTGCGACGACGGCGACCTCGACGCGGCTGTGCAGGGCGTGGTCGACACGCTGCTGGCCCACGCGCCGCTCACCATGTGGGCCAGCAAGGTCGCTGTGGCCCGGATTCGCCGTCAGTCCCTCCCCGACGGTGACGACCTCGTCTTCGCGGCGTTCGGCAGCGGCGACTTCCGCCGGGCCGTGGCCGCGTTCGGGTCTGGCGAGCCGTCGCGCTGGGACGGCGCATGAACAACCCGTCCAACGAGGTGGCGGCGTCGTCGGCCGGGACTGCGCCCACTGGCGGCGTCCAGTCGCTGGAGCGCGCGTTCGACGTGCTCGAGCTGATGTCAGCGGCCGGTGGCGAAGTCACGCTCAGCCGGCTCGCCGCGGAGTCGGGACTGCCGATCCCCACCATCCACCGCCTCGTCCGCACGCTGGTGTCCAGCGGATACGTCCTGCAGATGCCTTCGCGCCGCTACACGCTCGGTCCGCGGTTGATCGGCCTCGGTGCGAGCGCCTCGCAGATTGTCGAGGCGTGGGCGAGCCCGCACCTGCGATCGCTCGCGGAGGAGACCGGGGAGTCGGCGAACCTGGCGATGCTCGACGTCGACCGGGTGGTCTACGTCGCCCAGGCGGCATCGACCCGCAACACCATGCGGATGTTCACCGAGGTGGGCCGCCGGGTCTACGCCCACTGCACAGGCGTCGGCAAGGCGCTGCTCGCGCAACTGCCCGACGACGCGGTCAAGGACCTGGTCGCCTCTGCCGGGATGCCGGCGACCACGGAGCACACCATCACCGATATCACCGCCCTTCTCGTGGAGCTGCGCCGAGTGCGTGAGCGGGGCTACGCGATCGACGATGGCGAGCAGGAGCTCGGCGTACGCTGCGTCGCGGTGGCCGTGCCCGGGAGTCTCAGCTCAGCGCTCTCGGTGTCCGGGCCCGCGAGTCGGGTCACCCCCGAGGCGGTGCCCGCCCTTGCCGAGCTGCTGCAGGAGGCCGCGCTCGGGCTGGCCGTACGGCGGAGTTGACGGATCTGTACGATTCTGGTTCGAAGTCACTGAACGCCCACTCTCGACAAGCTGGAGGAAGAACAACATGAAGAAGATCCTGCTCGTCGCGATCGCCGCAGCCGGTGCCGTCTTCGCGAAGAAGAAGATCGACCAGGGCAAGCAGGAGCAGGCCCTGTGGCAGCAGGCCACCGACAACGTCGACAAGGCCTGACGCTTCCCTCTGTGGTCGAGCCGCGAACTCGTCGCGCCTCTCGACCAGTGCGGGGCCTTGGCGCAATTGGTAGCGCACCTGCTTTGCAAGCAGGGGGTTAGGGGTTCGAGTCCCCTAGGCTCCACCGATCTTGGCTGGTGGTTGAGGAGCGAGCGCCAGCGAGCGTCTCGAAACCACGAGGTGTGTGGTTTCGACAGGCTCAACCAGCGGTGGTCACCGCGGATGTGCGGCTCACGGGGGTGGTCTGGACTGTCCGCTCACTCCGCTTCCCCATTCGCACGCGGCGAGGCGCTCAGTTCGGTGGTTGAGGAGCGAGCGCCAGCGAGCGTCTCGAAACCACGAGGTGTGTGGTTTCGACAGGCTCAACCAGCGGTGGTCACCGCGGATGTGCGGCTCACGGGGGTGGTCTGGACTGTCCGCTCATTCCGCTTCCCCATTCGCACGCGGCGAGGCGCTCAGTTCGGTGGTTGAGGAGCGAGCGCCAGCGAGCGTCTCGAAACCACGAGGTCTGACTGTGTGTGGTTGATCCGCCTCACCTGGTGCGTCCGATCAACCACATAGTGGCCGTCCGGGTCAGCTACGAGGTCTCCTCCTCCAGCAGCGAGGTGGTATCGAGCTGGACCGTGTCCTCGGTGCACTTCGTGCGGAGGATCTTGGTCCGGGGAGGGCACCTCAGCTCGAAGATGTGGACCCGGGTGTATGCCTTCTCCACGCTCGGGTGGTACTCCACAACCACCCTCCACTTCGAGTTCCCCTCCATGCCCGCGACTTGCTGGACCCCGATGTACTCCATGCTCTTGAAGAACAGCGCGTACGGACGCTTCGAGACGTGGTCTGCCAGGTAGTCCTTCTGGAACTCGTCGGTCAGCATGTCCCACGCCTTCGCCGGGTCTTCCCGAGCGGTGACGTAGTACTTCTTGATGAAGCGTTGTGCCTCGTGGGTGTCCGGGTTCGGTAGTGGCACCGCCACGTACGCGAGGGCCAGCCCGATCAGGGCGACGATCAGGCTCGTCACTGCCACGAACGTGCTGATGTGATGCTCTGGGTCTCGTGTCCATCGCATACCTTCACGAGCGGCGGGATCGAGCGCGAGATACACCGGACGACTGGAGCTGACGGCATGGACGGGGAGTCAACTGGGGTGACCTGGGCCGAGGTCAGCGGTGGGCAGCTCGATGTCGCCACCCTGTACGACGTGCTGGCGCTCCGGTCGGCGGTGTTCGTGGTCGAGCAGGAGTGCGCCTACCAGGACATCGACGGGTTCGACCTCGCCGAGGGAACGGTGCACGTGATCGGGCGGGATGTCGGGATCGCGGCGTACGCCCGGGTGCTCGCGCCGGATGACACGCACCCGACGCCGCGCATCGGGAGGGTGATCGTGGCGTCAGAGGCGCGCGGCCGACAGCTGGCGCGTCCCCTGATGCGGAAAGCGCTGGAGTCCTGCGCGCAGCACTGGCCGGCCCACGTGGTCGAGCTCGGCGCGCAGGCGCACCTGACCGGCTTCTACGAGAGCCTGGGCTTCGAGGTGGTCAGCGAGCCGTACGACGAGGACGGGATCCCACACCTCTGGATGCGTCGGAGTTGAGCTAGAGCATCCCTTGGTCGGCGGCCCACGCCGCGGCTGCGGAACGGGTGGGTACGCCGAGGCGGGTCCGGATGTTCGCGATGTGCCGGTGGACCGTGTGCACGCTGAGCACCAACCGTTCGGCGATCTCGGCATCGGTCATGCCGCGCGCCACCAACCGGAGCACCTCGAGCTCCCGCTCGGTCAGAGCGGTCCGCTCCTGGTCCCGGTGTGCTGACGCGGTCGCCACCCCTCGTCCGCTGAGGAACCGGTCGATCGCCGTCACGACCGCGTCGCTGTCACCGCGCCAAGGAAAGTGCTCGTCGCCGCTGAGCTCGATGAACGCTGCTCCCGGGATGCACTCGGCCAGGTCGCGGCCGAGGGCGAACGGGATGGCACGGTCATCGCGGCGGTGCAACACGAGGGTGGGCCGGGTGACCTGGGGCACCTCCGCCGACGCATCGAGTGCGTACACAGAGCGCAGCGCACCAGCGGCCACCTCGCGCGGAGCCGAACGTCGTTGGAAGGCAGCGAACGCCCTGCGCTCACGACCGTTCGCGCCGGGGAGGAAGACGTCGGCGAGCACGCGCGACCCGAGCCCCCAGTGGCGCTCGACCAGGTCGATCATCGTCTCCTGGGCGGCGGGTGAGGCGATGTCGGAGCCGCGGGCATAGCCGGCGTACAGCACCAGCCGGGTGACGCGGTCCGGGTGGCGGGCGGCGTACGTCGCTGCGACCGGGCAGCCGGACGACGCCCCGAGGAGGTTCACCGGCGCCGGGCCGGCTGCCTCGATCACCGCCGAGAGCACCGCGAGCTCTTCCTCCAGCCCATCGGGCGGTGGGCCGACCCGGTCGGAGAGGCCGGTGCCGGGCCGGTCGTAGCGCACCACGGTGCACGACCGGGCGAGGCGCTCCACGAAACGTCGGAACGGCGGGTCCTGCCAGTCCAGCTGGAGATGGCTCGACCACCACCCACCGATCACGAGGACCGGACCGGTAC
Organism: uncultured Actinomycetota bacterium; assembly: GCA_963742785.1. Classification (GTDB taxonomy): domain Bacteria; phylum Actinomycetota; class Actinomycetes; order Propionibacteriales; family Nocardioidaceae; genus Marmoricola. The sequence goes on along the minus strand of CAVUNI010000002.1, from coordinate 446,261 downwards.
CCACGGCCGACCAGGCCGCCGAACGGCCGTCGAAGGTGGCGTGGCGCACCACCTGGTCCATCGCGGGCATGGACCGAGTGTAGGAAGCCCGCGGGCGGGGTGCGGCTCACGCCGCACCCCGCCCGTTTCGTACGCCGGCACTCAGCCGACGCGGTGGAAGCGCCAGAACGGGTGCTCGATGTCGAGCACGTCGTACGACGCGAACCCGGCCTCCCGCACCCACGTGGAGAACGTGTGCGCGCGCAGGACGGTGCCGTTGACGACCTCGTCCGACTCCGCCCAGGTGGCCGGGGCGCAGTGCAGCACGCTCATCGCGAGCTTCAGGCGCTCCGTGTCGTCCGCCGGTGCGGCCTTCACGTCGTCTCCGTGCTCGTCCCCGATCAGGACCGCACCGCCGTCGGCCAGCACCTCGCGGAAGGCCACGAGTGCCTCGACCGGGCGCCCCATGTCGTGCAGCGCCTGGAAGGCCGTCACCAGGGTCACCTCCCCGCCGGTCGCCGCGCGCAGCGCGATGGCGTCGGCGGCGTTGGCCCGGATGATGGTCACCCGGTCCTGGAGGCCGGCGTCCTCGACGTGGCAGCGCGCCACCTCGACCGACGGCAGATCGAGGTCGAAGCCCACGACCTTTGCCTCGGGGAAGGCCTTCGCCAGCCCGATGGACGACCATCCCTCACCACAACCGGCGTCGAGGATCACTCCACCCCGGTCGAGGCGCGCGGCGATGTCGGGCAGCTGCTCGACCCACGAACGCATCTGGAGGAGGAACGCCGGCCGGTTCAGCTCGGCGATCCCGTAGCGCAGCTCGTCGCCGAAGTCGGCGTACTCGACGCCTCGTCCGGTGGCGTAGGCGTCGGCCACCTCGGGCACGGTCTTCGCCACGCCGAAGAAGAGCGGCGCGGCCCCCAGCAGGTACGCCGGGCTCTCCGTGTCGAGGAGTACGGCGGCGTGGGGGGCCGGCAGCAGGAACAGCCGCTCGGCACTGTTCCGGTCGTGGCCGACCACGTCGACGATGCCGGCGGCGGCCTGCTGGTCGAGCCACTCCACGGCGTACCGCGGTGCGATCGCGGCCCGGTCGGCAAACTCCGCTGCCGTGACGGGGCCGGCAGCGAGCAGGGCGTCGTAGAGACCGAGGCGGCGGCCGAGCTCGATGGTGAGCAGCTCCACGCCTCCGCTGAACTGGCCGAGGATCTGGAGCGCCAGCGCCTCGGCCCGGGCTGCCTGGGCCTCCTGCTCGCTGAGGGTGATGTCGATGTCGATGGTCATGGTGCTTCTCCTGTGCTGGTGGTTGGTGCTCACCAGTGCACCCTCGGGGAGGGGTCACGGGCATCGCCGGAAATCGCCAAGCACCATGGCCCGGATCGGCCATTCGCCTCGTGCGTACCCTTGCGGGCGTGCCCCTCCTGCTCGCTCCCCGCTACTGGGGCGCGCACCTGCTGATGCTCGTGGCGCTGGCTGCGACGATCGGGCTCGGGATCTGGCAGTACCACGCCTGGGACGCCGGTCGCGCCGCTGAGGCGCGCGACATCTCCAATGCCGAGCCGCTACCGCTCACGAAGGTGATGAGCGGCGACGACAGCTTCCCGGGCGAGTACCTCGGGCAGCCGGTGTCGTTCAGCGGCGAGTGGCTCCCGGAGGGCACCTTGTACGTCGCCGATCGCGAGCTGGGCGGAAAGCGCGGCTACTGGGTGATGACGCCGGTGCTCGTGGGCGACAGCGCCATGCCCGTCGTACGCGGATGGTCGGCGCAGCCGGAGGCCCCGGCACCGAGCGGACCGGTGGAGGTACGGGGCTGGCTCCAGGCATCCGAGGGGTCGAACGCCCCCGATGACGACCCGGAGGACGACGTGATCCCGGAGATGCGGATCGCCAGCGTCGTGGAGCACGTCGACGCCGACCTCTACAGCGCGTACGTCGTGGCGAAGGATGCGGGCGACGGCACCGGGGACCTGGCGAAGGTCACGCCGGAGTCGGTGCCGAAGGTCTCCAGCACGACCCACCTGCGCAACATCCTCTATGCCTTCCAGTGGTGGATCTTCGGCGCCTTCGCCGTCTACATCTGGGTGCGCTGGTGTCGCGACCAGCTCGAGGCAGCCGCCGAACCCGTGCAGACACCCGCCGGATAAGTTGGCCTGCGTGCGCAACCTCTTCACCGCCTACCGCGTGCTCGCGCTGATCGTCGGCGTCCTGCTGACGATCCTGGTCTTCGTGGCCATGCCGCTGAAGTACCTCCCCGCCGAGGGCAGCTCCCTGCAGGTGACCGGCGACCAGCTCACGTCGTTCGTCGGCATCGCGCACGGCTGGATCTACATGCTCTACCTCGGTGTCTCGTTCTTCCTCTCGAGGCGCACCCGGTGGTCGTTCCCGTTCACCGTGCTCGTGCTGCTAGCCGGGCTGGTGCCGATCCTGATCTTCTGGGTCGAGCGTCGAGTCACCCAGCGGGTGCGACGCGAGCACCCCGAGCTGCTCACCGTCTGACAAGAAACGGCCCACCTCACCCCGAGGTGAGATGGGCCGTCAGATCTGGTGATGCCAGATCGGCCAGGTCAAGCCTTCTTGGGGTCCTCGACGTCGGAGACGTCGACGTCCTCGGCGGGGGCGTCCGGTGTGGTGACCGGGTGCGGCTCCTCGCTCGCGTCGGCCAGGGTCTCGCCCGGGTTCGCACCCGTGGGGTCACCAGCGTCGGCCGACGGACTGTCGACCGCGGTGTCGGCAGCGTGGCTGCCGGCCATCGGCGCTGCCGGGCTCGGCGGGGCGGGCGGCGCGGCGGGCGCCGGCTTGGGGGTGTACGACGTCTGCCAGTTGGCCGACTCGTTGCCACCCTTCAGCTTCTTGGCGGCGAAGGCACCCAGACCAGCGAGCGCCGCGAAGAGGAAGAACTTCCGCTTCTTGCCGCCCTTCTTCTTGACCGGCTCGCCCTTGAGGGCGGCGGCAGCGAGTGAGCCGCGACGCTTGGCCTCCTCGGCGACCGGCCCGGCCTGGTCACGCGCGTCGCTGACGGCCTGTTGCACCGCCGGGACGACCTCCTTTACGAAGCGCTCGCGCGCGGTCTCGACATAGGGGGCCGCCTGGTCACGGGCGTCGGCGATCTTCGGGGCGATCTGGTCCCGGGCGTCAGCGATCTTGGGAGCGATCTGGTCCTTCGCGTCGGCGATCTTGGGAGCCAGCTGGTCGCGGGCGTCGGCCAGGCGAGGAGCGAGCTCGTCACGGGCCTTCTCGACGTGCGGCGCGATGGCCTCGGTGAAATCGTGAGCGAGGTCCTGTGCCTGCTCGACGAACTTCTCCTTGCGGGTCTTGGCAAACATTGGTTGCGAGACTCCCTCTCTACAGAGTTCTTCAGCGTTGGCCTCAGATCATGCCCGTCCGGGCGGCGTAATTAAACCCGTGTCAGCAGGCGGTCGGTGGGTAGGGCCAGGTCGGGACCGCGCCCGGTCTGTCTGGCGGCGCGTGGCAGGATCGGAGCGACGTCAGATCCTCGTCCGCTTCCGAAAGGCAGTCATGTCAGACCTCAAGGCCACGCTCAAGACGAACCGTGGCGACATCGTCCTGAACCTCTTCCCGAACCACGCCCCAAAGACCGTGGAGAACTTCACCGGCCTGGCGGAGGGAACCAAGGACTACAAGGACGACGCCGGTCGATCCGGGGAGCGCTACTACGACGGACTCGGCTTCCACCGGGTGATCGACGGCTTCATGCTCCAGGGTGGCTGCCCGCTGGGCACCGGCACCGGTGGTCCGGGCTACACCTTCAACGACGAGTTCCACCCCGAGCTGCAGTTCGACCGGCCCTACCTGTTGGCCATGGCCAACGCCGGACCCGGCACCAACGGCTCCCAGTTCTTCATCACCACCACGGCCACGGCCTGGCTGACCAACAAGCACACCATCTTCGGTGAGGTGGCCGACCAGGACAGCCGTGACGTCGTCGACGCGATCGGCACCACCGCGACCGGTCCCGGCGACCGTCCCGTGGAGCCCGTGGTCATCGAGACGGTGGAGATCGAGCGAGGGTGACCACCCCGCCGGGCGCCGGGCAGTCGGGGATACAGGACGTCCCGGATGCCCCCCCGACGTGCTACCGCCACACCGACCGGGAGACCTGGATCCGGTGCCAGCGGTGCGACCGGCCGATCTGCCCGGACTGCATGCGCTCTGCCTCCGTCGGCTTCCAGTGCCCGAACTGCGTGAAGGAAGGCGCGAAGTCGACCCGGCAAGCGCGCACGCCGTACGGCGGGACACGGGTCGGCGACCCGCGCCAGACCACCTTCGTGCTGATCGCCATCAACGCCCTCGTGTGGTTGGCCATCGTCGCCATGCGTGGACAGGGCAACAAGCTCGTCGACCTGCTTGCGCTGTTGCCCACCGGGCGCTGCACGAAGACGGACGGTACCGGCTACTTTCCCAACGCCAGTGAGGCGATCTGTGGGGGCACGGGCCAGCACTGGGTCGCCGGTGTCGCGGACGGCGCCTGGTGGCAGCTGCTCACCTCGCAGTTCACGCACGTCGAGGTGTGGCACATCGGCCTGAACATGCTGGCGCTGTACTTCCTCGGGCCCATCCTCGAGAACGTGCTCGGGCGCTGGCGGTTCCTTGCTGTGTACCTGATCTCCGGACTGGCCGGCTCGACCGCAGTGATGCTCTTCTCCGACCCCACTGTCCAGACCTACGGTGCCTCGGGTGCGGTCTTCGGGCTGATGGGGGCCTTCGCGGTGATGGCGCTGAAGGTGCGCGGCCAGGTGCAGACGGTGTTGATGTTCATCGGCATCCAGCTGGTCTTCACCTTCACCGTCAGCGGGATCTCCTGGCAGGGTCACATCGGTGGCCTGGTCGGCGGTGTCCTCATCGGGACCGCGATGATCTACGCCCCGCGGGACCATCGCTCGCTGATCCAGTGGAGCGCCGCGAGCCTGGTGCTCGTCGTCTCGATCGCGCTCGTGGCAGTCCGCGTCGTCGCGCTGACCTGACCGCTGGCTGCGACTCCGATACCTCCACAGAACGGGGCAAAGCCGGGCAGAAGTTGTCCACAGCTGGGGACAACCCTGTGGAGAACTACATCGGTGTAACTAGAGCTTCCTCGCCCTCCTCAACCACCGGGTGCCTACTCCCACTTGGTGGCGAAGCTGAACCCCACGGCCATGAAGCCGATCCCGACGAGCAGGTTGTACTGCCCGAGATCGCTCATCACCGGCACCGAGCTGTCAGAGCCGATGAAGTAGAAGGAGACGATCCACAGCAGCCCGATCAGGAAGCAGCCCAGCATCGCGACCACCACGCCGCGGCCACGGCCCAGGGGCGTCTTCTTGTGGGCGGAGACGACGAGGCCGATGAAGATCAGGCCGAAGCCGATCAGGTAGTTCCACTTCTCGAGGTCGGCCATCCAGGGCAGCGGGTTGTCCGGCTTCTTGGCACCGGGCACAGCCTGCGCCGCGTCCTTCGCGAAGTTGATGTAGACCGCAATCCAGATGATGCCCAGCAGGACCAGCGCCCCCGCGATCACGGTGCGCCGGATCGACGTCTCGTACCCACTCGACAGCGCAGTGGGCTTGCGCGCGGACTGCTTGGACACGGTCTCTCCTCGAATCTTCGGGCACGAGCTCGTCGGCTAGCGTAGTCAAGCGATGGCATTCACAGAGCAGGCGCCCCGTTGAGCGCGTCCCGGCGACGTGCCCGGCTTCCCCGGAAGATCAACCGGAAGTACACCTGGCGGATCGCCGCCGTGGTGGTCTTCGTGGTCGCCGGAACCCTGTTCGTGACCAGCGGGATCGCTGCCGACGGGCTCGACCTGCGCGCCTCCAGTGTGACCGACCTGGACACCGTCGTACGCCAGCAGCGCCAGCGTGCCGACGACCTGCAGCGAGAGGTCGCGACTCTGAACCGGGAGGTCGACAAGCTCGGGAAGAGTGTCGACGACGTCCAGGTGACCGAGCTCCAGCGCCAGGTCGACGAGCTGCGCGGCCCCGCAGGGTTCGAGGGGGTGCGCGGCCCGGCCATCACCGTCGTGCTCAAGGACGCGCCCGAGAAGGAGATCGACCGGGCCGTGGAGAAGGGCGAGGTGACCCCGGACGAGCTCGTGGTGCACCAGCAGGACATCCAGGCCGTGGTCAACGCGCTGTGGAGCGGCGGCGCCGAGGCGATGACGCTGCAGAAGCAGCGGGTGATCAGCACCACCGGCATCAAGTGCGTCGGCAACACCGTGGTGCTCCACGGCGTCCCGTACGCCCCGCCGTACGAGATCACCGCAATCGGCGATCTCGACGCGCTGCAGACCGCACTTGACTCCAGCGACTACATCGCGGGCTACCGGACGTACGTCGACGCCCACAACCTCGGCTACGAGGTCAGCACCAAGGACGACGTCACGATGCCGGCGTACACCGGCAGCAGCGACCTGCGCTACGCGGTCGCCGAGCCCGGGGGCGGCGTCGACCGCGACTGACCGACCCCCGAACCAGGCCCCGAACCGGGCCCCGAACTAGGGCGACGCAGACGCGGGCGCCGACGGGGACGGAGGCGCCGAGGGCGGCGGCTCGTAGGTGGAGACCACGATCGTCACGGTGCTGCCCTTGTCGAGCGTCTGGCCGGCGCTCGGGCTCTGCTGGAGAACGCTGCCCTTCTTCGCCTCCGTCGAGGAGTCGGTGACCCGGCTGACCTTGAACCCCGCGTCCTCGATCAGCTTGGTGGCCTCGGCCTCGGTCTTCCCGATGACGCTCGGCACCTGCTCGGGCCCGTCGGACCAGAACAAGGTCACCTTCGACCCGTCGGCCACCTCGGTGTCCGCCGGTGGCTGCATCTCGACGACCTGGTTCTTCGGGTCGTCGGCGTCGCGCTCGGTGAGCACCACCCGCAGCCCCTGACTTCGCAGTTGCGCCGCTGCGTCGTCCTTGTCCTGGCCGACCACGTCCGGCAACGGCACCTGCGGCTTGCCGGCCGAGACGACGAAGTCGACCTTCGCGTCGGGATCGACGAGGTCACCTGCCTGGGGCTGCTGGGAGATGACCCGGCCCTCGGCCACCTCCTTGCTGGCGGCGGTGGTGACCTCTCCGACGACCAGGCCGCCGTCGGTGATGGTCCGTTCCGCCTGGGCGCGCGTGAGCCCGGTGATGGTGGGGACCGACTCCTGCTCGGGTGCGGCCTTGAAGAGCTTGGGGCCGAAGACGAGCGCGGCGACGATCAGTGCGACCAGCAGGACCAGCAGCAGGATGAGCGGACCGCGGCGCTTGCGCTCCGGTTCCCCGTCGGCGTCCGTGTCCTGCAACGCCTGGCTCAGCTGGGTGGGCGAGTCCGGCGGAATGAAGCTCGTTGCCGGCGCGGCGACGACCGCCGGGGCCTCCACCGGCTTGCCGGCGAGGTAGCGGTCGATGTCGGCCTTCATCGCCGCGGCACTGGGGTAGCGGTCGTTGACGTCCTTGGCCAGGGACTTCATCACGATGCTGTCGAGCTCGGGGGTGAGGTCCTCGTCATGACTCGACGGCGGCTGAGCCTGCTCCCGCACGTGCTGGTAGGCCACCGACACGGGACTGTCACCGACGAAGGGCGGGCGCCCGGTGAGCAGCTCGTAGAGCAGGCAGCCGGTGGAGTAGACGTCGGAGCGGGAGTCGACGGTCTCGCCACGGGCCTGCTCGGGAGAGAGGTACTGCGCGGTGCCGACGACCGCTGCGGTCTGCGTCATGGTGCTGGACGCGTCCGAGACCGCACGGGCGATGCCGAAGTCCATCACCTTCACGTCGCCTGCCGGGGTGAGCATCACGTTCCCGGGCTTGATGTCGCGGTGAATGATGCCCGCCCGGTGGCTGTAGTCGAGGGCCGCCAGTACGCCGGAGGTGATCTCGAGGGCCCGCTCCGGCAGGATCTTGCGCCCCTCGCGGAGGATGTCGCGCAGTGTCCGCCCGGCGACGTACTCCATCACGATGTAGGGCTGCGCCACGTTGCTGCCGTCGGTCGACATCTCCTCGCCGGTGTCGTAGACCGACACGATGGCGGGGTGGTTGAGCGAGGCGGCCGACTGGGCCTCGCGGCGGAACCGGGCCTGGAAGGTGGCGTCGCTCGCGAGGTCGGTGCGCAGGCGCTTGACGGCGACCGTGCGACCGAGGCGTACGTCGATGCCCTTGCGGACCTCGGCCATACCTCCGCGCCCGAGGAGCTCTCCCACCTCGTAGCGTCCACCGATCCGTTGCGGTTCCGTCATCGCAGGCTCAGTCTCCCTTCGTGCCGTTGCCGGGCCCGGTGCTGGGCTGGACGCCACGGCCGCCCGGGTCGCTCGTCGCGCCGCCGGAGCCGGTGTTGCCGTTGCCGTTGTCGGTGTTGCCGTTGCCGTTGTCGGTGTTGCCGTTGTCGGTGTCCGGGATGACGCTGGGCTCCGGCTCGTCGGTCTTGCCGGGATCCGGCTTGTCAGTCTTCTCGGTCTTGTCAGGCTTGGGCGGCTTGGTCTTGCCGTCACCTTCGTCGCTGTTGTCACTCTCGTCGGCCGGTGGGTCGCCCCAGACGTCGAGGGTGATGGTCGACCCCTTCTCCACGGTGCCCGTGGGGTCGAGGGCGGCGACCGTGCCGGCATCGTGGTTGCCGGAGTTGTCGCGGTCGCTGGTCTTGGTCTTGAGGCCCTTGTCGGCGAGTGCCGCCTCGACCTCCTCGACGGGTTCGCCGATGTAGGCCCCCGCCTTGACCTGCACGGTGTCACCGGCGCCAGGTGGGTCGTCGGCGGTGGTGTCATTGTTGGTCCACGGATGGGCGACCAGCAGAGCGATCACGACGATCAGGACGAGTGCCCCGGCGGCGTACAGCGGCCAGCGGTTCTGGGTCTTGGTGGTGGTCACCCGAGCCGCTGGGGTCTCCTGGGTGTCCGGTGTGGCTGCGACCGGGCCGGCAGCGGGCACGGGGGCGGGCATCACCTGGGTACTGTCCGCGGGCGGCGGGGGTGGTACGCCGGCTCCGGAGCCGCCCGCCTCGCGCAGGGCCACCGCGATCGCACCGCCGTCGGCGTACCGCTCGGACGGATCCTTGGCCAGCGCGCGCAGTACGACGGCCGCCAGCGCGGGTGGGACATGGTCGGGCAGGGGCGGCACCTCGTCGCGGATGTGCGCGAGGGCCGTCGCGATCGGGCTGTCAGCGACGAACGGACGCGCCCCGTTGAGGCACTCGAAGAGCACCACCCCGAGGGAGTAGACGTCGCTGGCAGCCGTCGCCGACTCACCACGCGCCTGCTCGGGGGAGAGGTAGTGCGGCGTCCCGACGATCTGGCCGGTCTGCGTGTACGCGACCGAGCCGGCGGCACGGGCGATGCCGAAGTCGGTGATCTTCACGGTGCCGTCAGGAGTGACCAGCAGGTTGGCCGGCTTGACGTCGCGATGGACCACGCCGGCCCGGTGTGCGACGGCGAGCGCCTCCGCGACCTGGAGTGCCAGCAGCCGTGCCTGCTCGGGATCGATCTGGCGGTCACCGGCGATGAGCTCTGACAGCGGCCGGCCGTCGACCAGCTCCATCACCAGGAACGGAGTCTCGCCCTCGAGGGCGCCGTAGTCGAAGATCGCAGCGATGCCGGGATGGTGCAGGCCGGCGGCGTGCCGTGCCTCGTCGGCGAACCGGGCGCGGAAGGTGGGGTCGTCGGCGTACTCCCGCTTGAGCACCTTCACCGCCACCTCGCGACCGAGGACGGTGTCGCGAGCACGCCACACCTCGCCCATGCCACCGGTCGCGATCCGGTCGAGCCTCTCGTAGCGCTCGCCGGCGCCCGGGAGACTACCGCCGTTGCCCGCATCGGTGCCGCTCACTTGCCGATCACCGCCTCCATCACGGCCTTGGCGATGGGGGCTGCCAGGCCGCTGCCGGAGATCTGGTCACGCGCGACGCCCGCGTCCTGGACGAGGACCGCGACAGCGACTGCCGGGGTGTCTGCGGGGGCGAACGACACGAACCAGGCGTACGGCGGACGGTCGGGCGCGCTCTGGGCGGTACCGGTCTTGCCGGCGACCTCTACGCCCGGGATCTGCGCCGTCTTGCCGGTGCCACCGTCGACGACCGCCACCATCATCTGGCGCAGGTCGCGCGAGGACGCGGAGCTCATTGCCGGCTGGTCCGGCATCGGCTCGGGCTTGGTCTGGTCGATGGTCTCGAGCTTCGGTGACTTCGTCTCGTCGACCAGGTAGGGCTTCATCACGGTGCCGTCGTTGGCGATGCCGGCAGCGACCATGGCCATCTGGAGGGGAGTGGCGGCCACGTCGAACTGCCCGATGGCCGACAGCGCCGTCTGGGGCGGGTCCGGGTCCTCGGGGAAGCGGCTGATCGCCTGACGCGTGAGCGAGTCGTCGAGGTCGAAGAAGGTGCGGGTGCCGAAGCCGAACTTCTCGGCGCTGTTGCGGATCGCGTCATCGCCGATCTTGAGGCCCACGTCGCCGAAGGAGACGTTGCAGGAGACCTGCAGTGCCTGGGTGAGGGTGATCTTGTCACCACCGCACCCGCCGCGGCTCTCGTTGACGAGGTCCTTGGTGGTCTGGGGGAGGTCGAGGCTCGCGGTTCCGGGGACCAGGGTGTCGGGGTTGTACTTGCCGGAGTCGAGCGCCGCCGCAGCAGTCACCAGCTTGAACGTCGAGCCGGGCGGCAGCACCTCCTCGATGGCCCGGTTGTTCAGCGGGCTCGGGTTGGCACTTGCCAGCCGCTGCTTGGTGCGGCCGGCCTCGGTGAAGTCGTGGCTGGCCAGCCTGTTGGGGTTGAACGTCGGGCTCGACACCATCGCGAGGATCTTGCCGGTGCGGGGTTCGAGAGCCACCACGGCACCGCGGACGTTGTTGCCCAGCGCCCTGAGCCCGTCGTACGCCGCCTTCTGGGCGTCGGGGTCGACGGTCAGGGTGACGCTGCCGCCCTTGGGATCCTCGCCGCCCGCCAGCGCGATCACCCGGTTGTCGATGAACAGCCGGGAGTCGCTGCCGGACAGGATGGAGTTCTGGGTCGCCTCGACCCCGCCGAGGCCGTAGTCGCGCGAGAAGTAGCCGGTGAGGTGGGCGTACGTCGGCCCCTGCGGGTAGACCCGCTGGAACTTGTAGACGTCGTCGGACTTGTTGCTCTCCGCGACCGCCTTGCCGCGGACCAGGATGCCGCCGCGCTCGCGGGAGAACTCGGCGTCGCGCACGCGCTTGTTGTCGGGGTGCTGGCTCAGCGAGGTGAGGTCGTCGGCCTCCCAGTACTGCACGTAGGTGGCGTTGATCAGCAGCGCCACGAACATCAGCATGCACGCGACTGCCAGGTTGCGGATGGGCTTGTTCATCGCGGCATCCTCACCACCTGGGTGGCGTCGGCGTCGTAGTCATCGGCTGGCTCGACCAGCTCCGGCGGTGGTCGGCGAGCATGGTCGGAGATGCGCAGCAGCAGCGCAACGATCACCCAGTTGGCGACCAGGCTCGAACCTCCCTGGGAGAGGAACGGAGTCGTCAGGCCGGTCAACGGGATCAGCTTGGTCACGCCGCCGACCACCACGAACACCTGGAGGGCGAAGACGACCGCGAGGCCGGTGGCCATCAGCTTGCCGAAGTTGTCGCGACAGATCAGGGCGGTGCGGAGACCGCGCTCCACGAGGATGCCGTAGAGCAGGATGATCGCCATCACGCCGGTGAGCCCGAGCTCCTCGCCCAACGAGGGCAGGATGAAGTCGGACCAGGCCAGCGGGGTGATCTGGGGCTGGCCCTGTCCGAGCCCCCGGCCGACCAGCCCGCCCCAGCCCATCCCGTAGAGGCCCTGCACCAGCTGGTAGGCGTTGGAGTCGGCGTCGAAGGGATGCAGCCACGCGTCCACGCGCTGGTGCACGTGGTTGAGCGCGAGGTAGCCGACGTAAGCACCGGCCGCGAACATGACGCCACCGACGACGAGCCAGCCGGGACGTTCGGTGGCGACGTAGAGCATCACCAGGAACAGGCCGAAGAAGAGCAGCGAGGAGCCGAGGTCGCGCTGGAAGACCAGGATGCCCAGCGAGACCAGCCACATGCCGAGGATCGGGCCGAGGTCGCGGCCGCGCGGGAGGTCGACGAACAGGAACCGGCGGCCGGCCAGAGCCAGGGCATCGCGGTGGAGCACCAGGTAGCCGGCGAAGGCGACGACAAGCAGGACCTTGGCGATCTCACCCGGCTGGAAGCTCATCGGCCCGGCATGGATCCAGATCCGCGATCCGTTGATGGTGCGGCCCAGTCCTGGCACGAGCGGCAGCAGCAGCAGCACGATCGCCGCCAGACCCGCGGTGTAGGTGAATGCCTGCAGTCGGCGATGGTCGCGCAGCCCGATCAGGACTGCCGCGAAGAGCAAGGCTCCCAGCGTCATCCAGATCAGCTGGGCGTCGGCGAAGCCGTTGGCGTCGGGGTTGGTGGTCTGCCGGCCCAGGTCGATGCGGTGGATCATCGCCAGGCCGAGGCCGTTGAGGGCGGACACGATGGGCAGCAGGATCGGGTCGGCGTACGCCGCGAACATCCGCACCACGATGTGGCACCCGACGACGAGCGCCGCCAGCCAGGCGCCGTACGTGAACAGGTTGACGGGCACCTCGCCGTCGACGCCGAGGCCCACGGCAGCGTAGGCGCCGATGCCGACCACCAGGCTCAGGACCAGGAGGACCAACTCGGCACCGCGGCGGCGGCGGTGGACGAATCCCATCAGGCCCTGCGGTGCGTTGGCGCGGTCGTTGCTCATGGCGCCTCGGTGCACGGGGCGGAGTCGGAGGACGGCGACGGGCTCGGGCTGGGAGTGGGTGTCGGAGTCGGGCTGGGCTTGCGCTTCCTGCCGGGCTTCGTGGTCGCGGTGGCGCTGGGCTTCCTGCTCGGGCTCGCACTCGGTGTGGGCGTTGTCGGCTCCGGGCAGAGGACCAGGCGCTCGAGCCGGCTGACGATGCCCCGGGCGTCGTCGAGGCTGCTGGCGCTGATGCCGTCGCGGACCTGGCGGGCGTTGAAGTCGGGCAGGTCGTCCAGGGTGACGTCGCTGGTCTCCTCGACGTGGTGGGTGCTGATGCCGGGGATGTCGGCCTCGATGCCCTTGAAGATGGCGACGTTGTCTCCGCTGCTGGCGACGTAGTACTGGTTCTGGCTCCACTTGTAGCCCGCGAATCCGATGATCGCGGCCAGCAGCACCACCACGCCGAGCACGACGAGCCGGCGGGCCCACGTGAAGCGTCGGGGAGGACGAGGTGCGTAGCGCACCGTCTCGGGATCGACGTGGTCGTCGGAGTCCTTCACGGGTTCGAGCTCGCCGGTGTCGGCCCTCGGTGTCCCGCCCGAGCCGATCCGACGCCGGCGCGGAGCCTCGGCTGCCGCACCCACCACCATCGGGCCGGTGACGGCCGAGGCCGTCGTCTCCTCGTCGTCGTCCTCGTCGTCCCCGACGACGTCGGCCACGACGACCGTGACGTTGTCGGAGCTGCCGGCGTCGAGCGAGGCGCTGACCAGGGAGACCGCGACGTGGTCGGGGGTGCCCTCGCCGAGGATTCGCGCGAGCTCCTCGTCCGAGAGCACGCCGGAGCAGCCGTCGGAGCACAGCAGGATCCGGTCACCGGCCGCGACCTCGAGGGTGAAGACGTCGGGTTCGGGCTCGTGGACACCGTCGACGGCGCGCAGGATCAGGTTGCGGTGCGGATGCACCCGCGCCTCGTCCTCGGTGATGCGGCCCTCGTCGATCAGGCTCTGCACGAAGGTGTGGTCGGTGGTCAGCTGCGACAGTGTGCCGTCGCGCAGGAGGTAGCCGCGACTGTCACCGACGTGCCCCACGCCGACGTGGGTGCCGTCGAAGATGACCGCGGTGACCGTGGTGCTGGTGCCCTCGATCTCCGGGTCCTCCGCGACCAGCCCGGCGATCCGGTCGTGGCTGCGGTGGATCGCGCCGGCGAGAGCACCGAGCATGTCGTTGCCGGGCGTCTCGTCGAGCCGGCGCAGGACCTCGACCGTGGCGGCGCTCGCGATGTCCCCGCGAGCAGACCCACCCACGCCGTCGGCGATCACGAGCAGGTGGGGTCCGGCGTACCCCGAGTCCTGGTTGTCGCGCCGGACCCGGCCCACGTCCGACAGCGCCGCGTAGCGCAATCTCATACTCGGCTCCGCCGCGGGCTCACTTGCGCAGCTCCAGGATCGTCTTCCCGATGCGGACCTGGGTGCCGAGCTGGATCGCGGTGGCCTGGGAGATGCGGCTGTTGCCGACGTAGGTGCCGTTGGTGGAGCCGAGGTCCTCCACGAACCACTGGTCACCGGAGCTGGCGATGCGCGCGTGGCGGGTGGAGACGTAGTCGTCGTCGAGCCGGATGGCAGCGTCGTTGCCGCGCCCGATCAGCAGGGGTGCCTGTTCGAGCGAGACCGTCTCGCCCTTGTTGCCGCCCTCGACGATCACGACCTGGGTGGGTACGCCGCGGCGGGGCTTGTTGCTCTTCTGCTGCTTGGAGCGGGTTCGGCGTTCCTGACGTGATGAACCCCCGGCCTCCTGACGGGCGACGCGGGCGCCGAACATGTCCGAGCGGATGACCGAGATGCACGAGAGCACAAAGATCCACAAGATCGCCAGGTAGGCGAAGCGGATCAGGACAAGAGTCAGCTCTGACAAGACTCAACTCACCCTTGTTTGAGGCGCAGGGACATGGTCGTGTTGCCGATCCTGATCGTCGCACCATCGGCGAGCGTCGCCTTCTCGACCCGCTTGCCGTTGACCGACATCCCGTTGGTGGACCCGAGGTCGTGGACGGTGATCCGCGGCTCGCCGCCGAGGTCCTGGGGCTCCTCGACGCGGATCTCGATGTGCTTGCGCGAGACCCCGGGGTCGTCGATACGCAGGTCGGCGTCGTTGCCGCGGCCGATGACGATGCCGGGGGGCGCCAGGGGCAGGTTCTCGCCGTTGAGCTCGAGGGTCGCCGTCGCCCGTCGTACCTGGGTGTCGCTGGGGTCGCCGCCCGCCATGCTCGAGCTGGCGATGGCCTTGCTGCGCACCCGGAAGCGGCCGGTCGTCAGCTCGTCGCTGGTCTCCAGGGTGATGCTGACCGGACCGGTGAAGACGTAGGACTGCTGGGCGGCGTGCTCCCGCAGCATCTCGGTGAGCTCCCGCGTCAGCTGCGGACCGAGGCCCTCGAGTCGCTGATGGTCGGCTTCGGAGAGCTCGACATGGAAGTTGTTGGGCACCAGCCGGCGGTCGCGACTGAGGATCTGGGCGGAGTTGTCGACCTCACGGTTGAGCGCCGAGGCGATCTCGACCGGCTGTACGGCGCTGCGAAAGGTCCGCGCGAAGACACCGGAGATCATCTGCTCGAGCCTGTTCTCGAACCTTTGAAGCGCGCTCAAGGTGCCTCCTCTCGGGTGTCGCCGGCGTCTGGTGGGTCGTTCCTCAATCGGGCGTTCTGGCGATGGTATCGGGCGCAGTTGTCCCGTCAGCGGCCGGTTTGGGAGGCTGAGACGCGGTGGGATAGCCTTACGTCCGCTTCAGGCGCGAGTGGCGGAATAGGCAGACGCGCACGGTTCAGGTCCGTGTGCCCGAAAGGGCGTGGGGGTTCAACTCCCCCCTCGCGCACGTAAGCGGCTCAGGTCAGATCTGAGCCGCTCGGTGCTTGGTTCGATGGCAGTCGGAGGTCAGCTGGCTGCGACGCGGTCCTTCGTGTCGGCGGCGACGTTGTCCTGGTTGGGGTTCCCGACGCCCGTCATGACCAGCTGGCGGAGACTGCCGCCGATGTAGCCGCCCCAGGCGTTGGCACACACGTCGAAGCACTCGTGCTCCGGCATCAGACCTACGTGGGTGAACTGGATTCGCGTCCCGTCCCCGGTCTCGGAGAGCTCGAACCGGATCTCGGTGCCGCGCCACTCGGCCTGCTCCGAAACCCAGGGGAACAGGCTGTCGAGCACCTGCCACGCGACCGTCCGGCCTGGCTCGAGCTCGCTGACTCGCAACCGGGCCCAGTGCAGGTCCGGCACGTGCTGGACGAACTCGTCACCGACGTGCGCCGTCTCGCCCACGATCGTGGCCGACCACCATCCGCGGACGTCGTTGATCGCGTCGTACACCTCTGCGGGTGTGCGATCAACGATGAGGGTCGTGGTGAAGTCCTGCTTGCTCATCGTGTGGTCTCCCTCGCGTCCGGGCTTTCGTTCGGGGTGGTCGGTTCCTGGTAGGTACGCCGGACGCTGCTGCCGGTGCTGAGGTCGGCGCCGTAGACGTGGAGGGTGATCGCGACGTCGTCGCCGGTGTTGCGGACCCGGTGGATGTCGTCGGGCGGGGCGGCTCCGCTCACCGAGCCCGTCGGCCGGTGCACTTCGCCGACCTCGACGAGGTGGTCGCCGGCGATGCCGTAGAGGGTCTCGGTCTCCGCGCCCTGGAGCACCATGAAGGAGCACCACACGAGGTGGTCATGGATCTCCGTCACCTGTCCAGGCCGCCACACGACGGCCGAGATCGAGAACGACGACTCCGTGTGCAGGGTGTGCCTGGTGCATTCGTCCGGCGAACCTCCCCGCTCTGCCTCGGTCAGCAGGTCCGGAGCAGGCTCGAAGTCGGTCAGTACGTCGGCGACCCGTCGCGCGATCGTCGCAGCATCGTCAGGCCCCTGCGCGCTGGGTCGGATCCGCATCACTAGCTCGGCAAGCCCCGGCCTGGTCGGTGATCCGACGGGGGCATTGATCAATTCGGTCATGAAGTCGATAGTGATGGAGACATGGCATGACGTCTAATGCCAATATGAGCCTCTACTCATAGAGGGGATTGATCAGTGCTCAACCTGACGCACCTCCGGGTGCTGGAGGCGGTTGCCCGGCACGGCTCGGTGACCGAGGCCGCCAAGGAACTGCACTACTCCCAACCGTCGGTCAGCCACCATCTCGGTCGGCTCGAGGCCGCGACCGACGCAAGGCTGATCCAGCGCGTCGGCCGCGGGATCCGGCTGACACCCGAAGGCGAGATGCTGGCGGCGCGAGCATCCGAGATCCTGGGCCGGGTGGACGCCGCGTCTGTCGAGCTGGCTGCGCGGGTCGGGCTGCGGTCCGGGCGAGTGCGGCTCGCCGGCTTCCAGACGGTGCTGAGCACCCTCGTTCCGAAAGCGGCGGAAGAGCTGGCTCGGACCTATCCCGGCATCGAGCTGAACCTCATCGACGTCCATCCGGTCGAGGGTCTCGAGATGTTGCGCGCCGGGCAGGTCGACATCGCGCTGATCTTCCGGCATGCCGACACCCCGGTCGAAGACCAGGGATTCCGCCTCAAGCACCTTCATGAGGACCCGCTCTACCTGATCAGCAACCAGCCCGACCAACACCTCGACGACCACCGGGAGACGCCCTGGGTCGGCGGGTGCGTGCGGTGCCGAGCCGCGACGGTCGCGCTGTGTGAGCGGGCCGGGTTCACGCCGCGGATCGCCTACTCCAGCGACGACATGGTCGTCATCCAGATGCTGGTCGCCGCTGGCATGGCCGTTGCCACCCTGCCCGGGCTCGCGCTCGAGGCGCACCGGATGCCGGGTATCCACGCGACCGAGCTCGTTGACGATGCACGGCAGATCTACACCGTCACTTACGGCGACCCACCAGACCCTCCGGCCACCGCTGCACTGCTCGAGATCCTGCACGCGGTGGCGTAGCCAGCCCTACGAGTTCGCCTGATCCCGATAGTCCGAGGCTGAAAGCACCATCACGGCGGTTGAACTGGTGCTTTCGACCTCGGACTACCCGGTACGGCGCGATCACCCCTTCAGAGCGATCGGGCGACCAGCATCCGGCGTACCTCGTAGGAACGCTCCTGGAGCCGCTTGCGTACGACGGGCCCGGCGGAGGCAGCTTCCTCCTGCGCCCGGGCGAAGTACTCCGCGTCGATGCCGAACAGGGGGAACAGTCGACCGGTGTTGACCAGCGCGGGGATCATCCCTCCGGCGTTCAGGTTCGGTAGCAGCGTGAGGTAGCGGTCGGCGTACGGCTTCAGCAGCTCGACGTGGCTGGGCGCCCAGAACGCGGTGGCCACCTGACCCACCGAGGAGATCGGCACGCTGCGGTCCACCGCCAGGGCCTGCCAGACCGCTTCCTTGTCCTCGGCCGTCGGGGTGGCGGCGCGGACGGTGAGGCCGCGCACCCACGACTCGGGGTCGGGGTCGCGGTCGAGCAGGAGGCGGGTCTGCTCCTCGTCCACCTCGCCGCCGAGCTCGGCCTGCCGCTGGAGCAGGCGCCACTGCAGGTCGACGTCGTCCTCGGTCTGAGCCAACAGCCGGGAGACCTCCTCGAGGTCCGCCGTTCGCGCCAGTCCGCGCAGGGCGACCTGGCGGCGGTCGGGTGTCTCCGCGAGCTCGCGGCAGGCGTCGGCCACGAGCACGGTCAGCTCCGGGCGATCGGCCGGCGGCGCCCACAGGTCGACGGCGGCGTTCGCGAGGGCCAGGTAGGGCTCCAGGCAGGGGTGGGCGGTCTCGGTCCGCAGCACACCGGTGAGCACGCGCACGACTTCGGCGGTCCGGGCGTCGCCGTTGGTGAGCATGTCCCACACGGTCGCGACCGCAACCCCACGGGAGAGGGCCGTGGGCAGTGAGGGTGCGAGCTCGAAGAGCGCGTCCCGCGAGCCGGCGTCGGCGCGGGTGCGGGCGAAGGTCAGGTCGTCGTCGTTGACCAGGTAGAGGTCGGCGTCGAGGGGCAGGCCGACCCAGGTGCGAGGCCCGCTGACCTCGACGCTCTTCAGCGCGACCCGCTCCAGCCCGGAAGGCGTACGGCGGTAGGCACCCACGTCGAGCACGTGCGGGCGCCGGGGGGCCGACTCGTCGGGAGGCGTGGCAACCAGCTCGAAGTCCTGGTCGCCCCGGGGACTGCGGTCGAGACGGAGCAGGTCGGTGCCGGCCGTCTCCAGCCAGGAGGTGCGCCACGCGTCCAGGTCGCGCCCGCTCACGGCCGCCAGCTCGTTGATCAGGTCCTGCAGGGTGGTGTTTCCCCACGCGTGCCGGGCGAAGTACGCCGCCATGCCGGCCTCGAACGTCGGCTCGCCGATGTAGTGCATCAGCTGGGCCAGGGCCGAGGCTCCCTTGGGATAGGTGATGGCGTCGAAGCTCGCGGCGGCCTGCGCCACGTCATGGATCGGCTGCCGGATGGGGTGCGACGCAGGACCCTGGTCCGCCAGGTAGGCCGTCAGCTGGCCGGTCGCCAGGTGGGTCGCCCACGCGTCGGTGTATCGGGTCGCACGGATCATCACCCAGTTGCACGCGAACTCCGCGAACGCCTCGTTGAGCCACAGGTCGTCCCACCAGCGCATCGTGACGATGTTGCCGAACCACATGTGCGCCATCTCGTGCAGCAGCACCCGGGCCAGCTCGTCGAGCTCGGCCGGGGTGGGCGTGACCCGGCTGAGGAACGCGTCGGACCAGGCCACGCAGCCGTAGTTCTCCATGGCGCCGCCGAACTCGGGCAGGAACACCTGGTCGTACTTGGTCTGCGGGAAGGGCATCGCGAAGACCTCACCGAAGAACGCGAGGCCCTGGCCGGTGAGCGTGAAGAGCTCCTCGGCGTCGCGCTCGAGGAGCGAGGCCAGTGACCGCCGGGTGAGCAGGCCGAGGTCGTAGCCGTCGATCTCGCGCCGGATCTCGTGGAACGGACCGGCGAGCACCACGGGGTTGTACGTCGAGAGTGGTGGCGTGTCCGGGAAGCTCCACCGGCGCGCCGGCGAGCCGTCGGGCGACTCGGCCTCCTCGACGACCGGGTCGCCGGAGTTGCTCACCACCCGCCACACCTCCGGCGCGATGACGGTGAACGCGTGCGGTGCCTTGAGGTCGGGCTGGTCGAAGCAGGCCCAGACGTGCCGGGCCTCGTCGGGCTCGAACGAGGTCCAGACGTAGACCTCCTTGTCGGCCGGGTCGACCGAGCGGTGCACGCCCTCGCCGTCGGCCGTGTTCGGCTGCACGCTCTCGACCACGAGGGTGTTCTCCGCCTCGAGCCCGGCGAGAGCGATGCGGCCCTCTGCCGGCTCCGACAGGTCGACACCGTTGAGCCGGGCCGAGACCACGGTGGCCGCGCAGTCGACGAAGGTGGAGGTGCCGGGGTCGCGGCAGACGAAACTGATCGTGGAGGTGCAGCGAACGTCGGTGCCGGTCAGCAGGTCGGTCAGGTCGACCGCGATGTCGTAGCGGCGTACGTCCAGCAGGGCGGCGCGTTCCTCCGCCTCGGCCTGCGTCAGGCTGCGGTCCCCAGATACGTGCTGCTCGGCCTCTGCCTCGCTCACCACGATCTCCCTTCACCGAGATTTCACATCGGCAGCCAGACTAAGGCCGAGACGCCATCGGACAAGGCGTCTCGGCCCCGGCGCAGCAGGGTGATCGAAGGTCAGGTGCTCAGGCGACCGGTTGCCAGTCGGGGTTGGTGCCTGCCATCACGTTCGTGCGGTGACCGCCGTCGGCGTCAGCGATGTAAATCCGCGAGAAGTGCCGGAAGACGACCTTCTTGCCCGTGGGTGAGTAGTCGGGGTCGCTGTCGCCGGTCACGTCCGGGAACGTCGGGATGGGCGCGCCTCGCTGGCTCGCGAACTCGAGGTGCGGACCGGCCGGGGGCGGCTCATCGAAATCGTGGCGGACCACGCTGTAGGCGATGGTGTTGCTGTTGCTCGTCCAGGCGGGGTCGGAGAAGTTGCCCAACCCACAGCAGGAGCCGCCGACCATGTCGACCAGCTCGACCTCATGGGTCGCGAGCGTGTAGACGAGCAGGTAGTGGTCTGGAGAGAACGGGAAGGTGTTGCTGACGAACGCGATCTGCTTGGCGTCGGGCGACCATGCCAGCGTTCCCGCCACGCGGGCGTCGTTGTCACCGGTCGGCAGCACCACGGGTTTGCCGAAGGGTGCGGTCGACCTGATCTTCTGCAGGGGGTAGTCGCTGCCGCTGGAGTACGGCGGGGTGCCGCTCGCGCCGAACGCCAGCCACTTCCCGTCGGGCGACCAGGTGGGTTCGGTGGTGTCCCCGAGGTGCGTGACGCGAGTCTTGGCCGAACCGTTGGCGTTCATCACCCAGATGTCTCGGGAGCCCGCAGGGGCCTCGTGGACGTAGGCGATCCGCTTGCCGTCGGGCGACCAGTGGGGTCGGTAGTTCTTTCCCGACGTGGTGAGCGCCTTGACCGACGTACCGGCAGTCGTGGAGGTGTAGATCTGGTTGGACCGCACGAAGCTCAGCAGTCCGGTGTCCTTCGGTACGGCGGCACTCGCCGGTGTCGCCACCACTGCGAACGGCAGGACGAGGAGGAAGGCCACCAGCCCCAGGACGCGCGCGAAACGTAGGTCGTGCATGGGACCCCCCTAGCCGAGGCCTGGTCGCGGTGCTCCCCGAGGCGTTTCGAACACCGCTGTCGGCTCTCTCCTTGCATGCTTGCCGCGGAGGTGATGCCGGTCAAGGTCGGGCACACATCCTGGGACATCTCGTGCACGTGGTCCATACCTGACGAACCGTTGGTTTGCGCTGTCTGGCTTCGGTTCTGGGCTCAGAAGGTGAACCAGAGGCCGACGAGCATCGGGACCAGGCCGAGGAGGAGCCACCAGCTCAGCGGCTTCTTGCCGTGGATGAGCAGCCCGGTGGCAACGGCGACCACTCCGATGACCCCCGCGATGAAGTTCAGCCCGATGCGCGCGTCGAGACGGTCATCGTCGGTGAAGACCGCCAGCAGCACCACGCCCCCGGCCAGGTGCAGGATCGTGGTCACCGCCAGCGCCGACATCACCCACCGCTGCACGCTGGTCAGCGACTCGGAGGTTCCCTGCGAGCGCAGGTGGCTGCGGCGCAGGTCGTCCGGGTCGAGCAGGTGCCGCGGCCGGCGTACGGGCGGCTTGGGGTCGGACACCCGTAGAGCGTAGGCCCGGCGGCACGGACGTCCGCTCGCCGGGGCGGTTCCGTGAGGTGGCAAGGGTTTTCCGAGACTGGCCGGTCCAAAACGGGTCGGTTCCGGCCATCTGCACCCGAAAGGACCCGGTGTTGGTCCATACCGATCAGCGCAGTCACCGGGCATTGCTTGACCCGTTTCCAGGGCAACTGCTTGCTTGGTTGGATCTCGTAGTGGCCAGGCCGGGGATGTGCTCGTCCAGCGTCGATCGCTGACAGAGCTCGCAGACCGTGTTGGGCAGGAAACGTCAACGACGTTGACCACCGCGCCATCCGTGGTACCCCCTCGAAGGGAAGAACCGATGCGCATCTCACTACCCTCATTCGCCGCCGGGGCACTGGCGGCGACCCTCCTGGTCGCCGTCCCCTCGTCGGCACTCAACGGCACGGCGCGCCAGGCCGCGAACCCACACCCGAAGGCCTACGACGGGACCGCACCAGCCTTCGCCGTCAGTCGCCCCAGCTTCATCATCGGCCGCAGCATCGATGCGGCCGCGCCTCCGGGCGCGAACTGCCCAGACGTTTCCTCGAACTTCGTCCCTCTCAGATGGGCCTGGTCGGGGTCTGACCCCATCAGCGGGATAGCCGGCTACGACGTCTGGGTCATCGGCCCGCAGCACATCCCGCCCGACAAGCTCGTCGACCAGACCCAGGCCAAGCACTTCGACTTCGAGGGAACCAACTACGACGGTGACTGCGGTGGCGGCACGGAGTTCGAGGTCAACTACTGGGTCGTGGCCAGGGACAACCGGGCGAACACTGCCGCGTCCGGTCAGGTCACGGGGTACCTCAAGGCCTGGCAGGAGAACGGTGTCGACGCGACGGGTGCCCAGCCGGCAGTGCCGCTCACTCGTTCCGGCTGGGCCGGTGCCACTTGCACCTGCTACAACAACGGTCGGTTGCTCTACTCCACGCTCAGGGGCGCCAGGTTGACCTACCGAGTGACCACGACCAACGTGGGCCAGGTCGTCGGCGTGGTGGTCGACAAGAACACCAACCGCGGCCGGCTCGGCATCAGCGTCGACGGCGGTCCGACCACCACGGTCGCCACGTACGCCTCGTCGCCCAAGCACCGGGTCATCGTGTGGCAGAAGCCTCTGAGCATGGGCACCCACACCCTGGCGCTGACCAACATGGGTTCGCCGAGCCACCCGCGTGTCGCGATCGACTCGATCCTGCTGACGAACGGTCCGAACGGCAACCCGGCTCCGGACCCGGCCGGCGGCCCGTAGGTCGTCACTGTTCGGCCAGCTACCAGCCGCGGCTTCCGGATCCGGGGGCCGCGGTTTGTAGGCTCATGCGGTGCGTCAGGAGATCCAGGGGCTGCGGGCGGTGGCCGTGCTCCTGGTCGTCTTCTTCCACCTGTGGCCGAACAGGATGCCGGGAGGTTACGTCGGGGTCGACGTCTTCTTCGTGATCAGCGGGTTCCTGATCACCTCGCACCTGATGCGCGAGGTCGACCGGACCGGGTCGGTGAGCATGACCCAGTTCTGGGCGCGGCGGATCCGGCGGTTGCTGCCGGCGTCGTACGTCGTGCTGGCGGTCTCGGCGGTCGGCGTGCTCGTGTTCGTGCCGCGGCTGGTGTGGGAACAGTTCTTCGGCGAGATCCTGGCGGCCGCGCTGTACGTCGAGAACTGGACGCTCGCCCTGAACTCCGTCGACTACCTCGCCGCCGAGAACACCCCCTCGCCGGCGCAGCACTACTGGACGCTCTCGGCCGAGGAGCAGTTCTACCTCGTCTGGCCGCTGTTGGTGCTGCTGGGGATCTGGCTCGCCAGGCGTCGGGTTTCGACAAGCTCAACCAGCGGAGGCGGCTCAACCGGCGGAGGCGGCTCAACCGGCGGAGGCGGCTCAACCGGCGGAGGCGGCTCAACCGGCAGGAGCACGGCCACCGGGGTGTTCGTCGTACTCGCACTCGGCACTGCGGCCTCGCTGGCGTACTCGCTGTGGGTCACCGCGACCAACCCGGCGTGGGCCTACTTCGTCACTCCGGCCCGGGCCTGGGAGTTCGCCGCAGGAGCGCTGCTGGCGTTCGCCCCTGCGGCAGCCGCGCGGATGGCGCCCCCGGCCCGTGCCGTCATCGGCTGGATCGCGCTCGTCGTCCTGCTGGCCTGCTCGCTGGTCTTCGACGCGAGGACCCCGATGCCGGGCACGGCCGCACTGTGGGTGGTGGTCGCCTCGGCGGCGCTGATCTGGGTGGAGGCACCGAGCGTGGCGTGGTCGAGCGCGCGACTGTTGATGCTGCGGCCTGCTCGCTACCTCGGCGACCTCTCCTACTCGATCTACCTGTGGCACTGGCCGCTGATCATCCTGCTGCCCTACGTCACCGACCACGCACTGACCACAATCGACAAGATCTCGATCCTGCTGGCCACGATCGCGCTGTCGGCGATGACCAAGCGCTGGGTCGAGGACCCCGTTCGCGCCGCGCGGCACTTCGGCCTGGCCAGGTCGCGTGTCACCTTCGGGTACGCCGCTGTCGGAGCGGTCCTCCTCACGGTGATGTGCGTCGTGCCTCGGCTCGACGTGGCCCGCGAGGTCAAGGAGACGGAGCAGGCGGCCGCCTCGCTCGCTGCCAAGTCGCCGCCGTGCTTCGGCGCGGCCTCTCGTGATCCCAAGGCGAAGGGGTGTCCCAACCCCGACCTCGAGGACGCGCTCGTGCCGACCCCGGCCGGTGCAAAGGACGACTGGCCGAAGTACCCGCGCTGCAACGCACCCCTGCGCGCCGACCCGATCCGGCCGTGCCGCTTCGGTGAATCCCGCGCCGGCGTGCCGCACATCGCGGTCGTCGGCGACTCGCACGCCCGCGTGTTGATGGGCATGCTCGAGAGACTCGTGGGCCAGGGAAAGCTGTCGGTGGACATGTTCGTGATGAGCGGCTGCCCGTGGACGACGAAGGAGCCCAATCTCCGGAAGCCCACCGGCGTCCAGTGTGCGGAGTACCGCGCCAAGCTGTACCCGCTGCTACAACGCACGGCCACCGACTACGACGCGATGATCACCACGGCTCGCCTCACGATCATGCACGGCGATCCCGAGGTCCTCGCGGACGGGCTCTCGCAGGCATGGAAGCCGATCATTGCCAAGGGTGTGCCCGTCCTGGCGCTGCGCGACAACCCGCAGGACAACGATCCAGAGAACAACCCGCAGTTCTGCCTCTCCCAAGTCTCCGTGGCCGAGGCGAACGACAAGTGCTCCCTCGATCGTCATGACAGGCTCGACCGCTGGTTCGACGCGCTCTCGGCCGCGGTCCGTCGTACGCCAGGGGCGCACCTGATCGACCTGACGCCCTTCTACTGCGATGAGAGCACCTGCCCGGTCGTCATCGGTGGCGTGAACGTCTACCACGACAACAACCACGTGTCGTTGACGTACGCGAAGACGCTGGCGCCGTACCTCTACCGCGCGATGGTCGACTCCGGCGCGTTCAGACGGTGAGGTCGAAGACGACGCCGGTCTTGGCCTCGGAGAGGTCCCAGAGCTTGCGCGCGAGGTCCTCGTTGCGGGCGTGCCGGCTCAGCTTCGCCTGACCGAGACGGCCGCGACTCTCCATCAGCCACTGCGGTCCGACGTAGGACCCCGGTTCGCCGTACGTCGCGGCCCACAGCGTCGGGTTCGCACCGGACGCCGAGGACTGGAAGATCACCGGCATGAAGTACGGCGCGGTCTTGCGGACGATCGGGTTGGACCCCATCCCCTCGGACGAGCCGACCAGGTTCGTGGCCGAGACGCCCGGGTGCGCGGCGACCGAGATCAGGTGGGAGCCCGCGGCCTCGTTGCGACGGTGCAGCTCCTGGGCGAAGAGCAGGTTGGCCAGCTTGCTGTTGCCGTAGCACTTCTGCGGGTCGTACGACGACTCAGGGTTGCCCTCGAGCACGGACTCGTCACCGCGGTGGTGGGCGATCGAGGCGACCGTCACCACGCGGGGGGACTCGGACTTGAGCAGCGCCGGGAGCAGCAGGCCGGTGAGCGCGAAGTGGCCGAGGTGGTTGGTGCCGAACTGCAGCTCGTGACCCTCTGGGGTCTCGCGGTACTTCGGCGGGTACATCACGCCGGCGTTGTTGATCAGCAGGTCCAGCGAACCGTCGAACCGGTCCACGAACTCGTGGATCGAGGTCTGCGAGGCAAGGTCGAGCTCCTCGACGGTGCTGATGCCCTTGATCTTCTTGGCGACCTCGCGTGCGGCGTCGGTGTTGCGGCAGGCCAGCACCACCTCGGCGCCGTGGTCGGCGAGGGCGGCAGCGGTGTGGAAGCCGATGCCGGAGTTGGCACCGGTGACGACGGCCTTGATCCCGGTCAGGTCAGGCAGGTCCCTGGGTTTGAAGCCGGGCAGGTCGGGCGTGTCAGTCATCAGTCTCCTCGGAATGGGTTGCGCTCTGCTTAACCAGCCTGCCCGGTTGTGGTTACGGCAACCGTTCCGTCGGTGGTGGTCTTGGACACACGTTGCTCAGCGACCGGCTGGTCACCATCCGCCTCTTCGGTGGTTGAGGAGGTTGCGCAGCAACCGTCTCGAAACCACTGGATCGGGTGGTTTCGAGACGCTCGTTCCTCGCTCCTCAACCACCGACGCCGGGGTCGGTGTGCAACCGACCGGAGCTGTCCTTGCCCAGCGACCGGCTGATCACCATCCGCTGGATCTGGTTGGTGCCCTCGAAGATCTGGGTCACCTTCGCCTCGCGCATGAAGCGTTCGACCGGGAAGTCGCGGGTGTAGCCGTAGCCGCCGAGGACCTGGACGGCGTCGGTGGTCACCTTCATGGCCGCATCTGTGGCGGTCAGCTTCGCGATCGAGGCCTCCCGCGAGAACGGCAGCCCACGGTCCTTCAGGCGCGCAGCGTGCAGCGTCATCGCCCGGGCGCTCTGCACGGCTGCCTCCATGTCGGCGAGCACGAAGGCCAGTCCCTGGAACTCGATGATCGGCTTGCCGAACTGCTGGCGCTCCTTGGCATAGGCGACCGCATGGTCGAGGGCTGCCTGACCGAGCCCCACGGCCACCGAGGCGATCCCGAGTCGTCCGGAGTCGAGCCCGGCGAGCGCGATCTTGAGGCCGTCGCCCTCCTGGCCGAGGAGTCGCTCGGCGGGGATGCGTACGTCGTCGAACCGCATCGTCGCGGTCGCGGACCCGGTCAGCCCCATCTTCCGTTCGGGCGGGTCGGCCGTGAGGCCCTCGGTGTCCGCGGGCACGAGGAAGCACGAGATCCCGCCCCTCCCCTGTCCTGAGCTTGTCGAAGGGTCGGAGGTGCGGGCCATCACCTTGTAGAAGTCGGCGTGCCCGCCATGGGTGGTCCATGCCTTGGCGCCGTTGATGACGTACTCGTCGCCGTCACGCCGGGCTCGCGTCTTCATCGCCGACGGGTCGGAGCCCGCGTGCGCCTCGGAGAGGCAGTAGGCGCCGAGGAGCTCACCACCGAGCATGTCCGGCAGCCATTTCTCCCGCTGTTCCTCGGTCCCTTGGGTGACGAGGCCGAAGCACGAGAGCGCATGCACCGAGACACCGACACCGACGCTCGCCCAGACGGTTGCGATCTCCTCGACGACCTGGAGGTAGACCTCGTAGGGCTGCCCGCCACCGCCGTACTGCTCGGCGTACGGAAGTCCGAGCAGCCCGGCACGCCCCAGAGTTCGGAACGCCTCGCGCGGGAAGGTCTCTGTGGCCTCGGCCTCGGCGACCTTCGGTAGCAGCTCGCGCGTCGCGATGTCGCGGGTCAGCTCGAGCAGGGCGGTGGCCTCCTCGGTGGGGAGGACGCGGGTGGCCGGCATGGGCCCGACGTTAGTACGGCGCCGAGGCGCTGCAGAATGGCCCCATGGGTGACTATGTGCCGGCCGAGGATCGCTACGACCAGATGGACTACCGCTACTCAGGCAGGAGTGGCCTGAAGCTGCCGGCCCTCTCACTGGGCCTGTGGCAGAACTTCGGCAACGACCGGCCCGAGGAGACCCAACGCGCCATCCTGCGCCGGGCCTTCGACCGTGGCATCACGCACTTCGACCTGGCCAACAACTACGGGCCGCCCTACGGCCGGGCGGAGGAGAACTTCGGCGTCTACCTCCGCGAGGACTTCGCAGGACTGCGCGACGAGCTCGTGATCTCGAGCAAGGCCGGCTGGGACATGTGGCCGGGGCCGTACGGACAGGGCGGGGGCTCGCGGAAGTACGTCCTGGCCTCGCTCGACCAGTCGCTGGACCGGATGGGTCTGGAGTACGTCGACATCTTCTACAGCCACCGCTTCGACCCGGAGACGCCGGTCGAGGAGACGATGCAGGCGCTCGACACGGCGGTGCGTTCCGGTCGGGCGCTGTACGCCGGCATCTCGTCGTACTCGCCGGCGAAGACCAGGGAGGCCGCGACGATCGCCCGTGAGCTCGGCACTCCGCTGCTGATCCACCAGCCGTCGTACTCGATGCTGAACCGCTGGATCGAGCAGGGCCTCCTCGACGAGCTCGAGGAGCAGGGGATGGGCTGCATCGTCTTCTCCGCACTGGCCCAGGGGCTGCTCACCGACCGCTATCTCGACGGGATCCCGAAGGATTCGCGAGCGGCTCGGTCAGACAGCACGATCGGCGACGACCACCTCGACGAGGCCACGCTCGGGCACGTGCGGGCGCTCAACGAGATCGCTGCCTCGCGCGGCCAGAAGCTCGCCCAGATGGCCTTGCAGTGGGCGCTGCGGGACCGGCGGGTCACCTCGGCGGTGATCGGGGCGTCCTCGGTGGAGCAGCTCGACACCAACCTCGACGCCCTGGAGGGCCCACCTCTCACCGACGACGAGCTCGCCGCCATCGACCAGAACGCTGTCGACGCCGGCATCAACCTGTGGGCGGGTTCCACCGAGGACTGAGCCCGCGAGACCTCGGCGTACCTGTCGAGGGTTCCATGCGCTTGGTGGGTGTTCTAACCCTCAACAAGTGCAGGTTTCCCCGGCTGACCGGGGAAACCGACAGCCCTACGCGTCCTGCTTGTCGACGGCCAACGCGGCCGCGCCGACGATGCCTGCGGTGTTGCGCAGGGTGGCTGCGATGATCTCGGTCTCGATGTCGATGAGCGGGATGAACTCCTGGCCGTGCTTGCTCACGCCGCCACCGACGACGATCAGGTCGGGGGAGAACAGCTTCTCGAGCGTCCGGTAGTAGGTGGTCAGCCGCTTGGCCCACTTCTCCCACGAGAGATCCTCGCGCTTCCGTGCCGAGCTCGCCGCCTGGGTCTCTGCGTCGTGACCGTCGATCTCGAGGTGGCCGAGCTCGGAGTTCGGGACCAGGACACCGTCGTACATGATCGCCGAGCCGATTCCGGTGCCCAGGGTGGTCACGATGACCAGACCTTCACGACCCTTCGCGGCTCCGAACCGGGTCTCGGCGAGCCCCGCCGCGTCAGCGTCGTTGATCACGTGGACCTCGCGGCCGAGCCTGGCGCTGAGCAACTCGTCGGCGTCGGTCCCGATCCAGCCCTTGTCGATGTTGGCGGCCGAGGCCACCACCCCGTTCTTGCGTACGACGGCCGGGATCGTCACCCCGACGGCCGAATCGTGACCCTCGAACCGCTCGAGCAGCGTCGCCATCACCTCGGCGACCGCCTTGGGGTTGGACGCCTTCGGAGTGTCGATGCGCTCGCGCTCGACGGTGAGCTCACCGGTGGACAGGTCGACAGGCGCGCCCTTGATGCCGCTGCCACCGAAGTCGATGCCGATCGGATGTTCCATGTACTGCAACTTAGCCGCGGACCAGCGTCCTGTGCACCGGAAGGGTTGCCGAACTGTTAACCGGCAGGCCTCCCATTCGGTCGCGATCCGGGATAGGAAGAACCCGGCTGTGTCATTGCGCACGCGTTCTCGAGGAGCCCCGATGTCAGTTCGTCCTGCCCTGCCCATCTCGCTGGTGGCGGCACTCGCCGCTGCGGCCCTCCCACTCGCTGCCCCTCCGGCAGGCGCCGCGACGGACGCGTCGAAGGTCGTCATCTCCGAGGTGTACGGCGGAGGCGGGGCCGCCGCTTCGACGTGGCAGCGCGACTACGTCGAGCTCTACAACCCCACGGACCAGGCGGTCGACCTTGGCGGCACGTCGGTGCAGTACCGCTCGGCGACCGGCACCGCCAACCCGAGCGGGGTCACACCGCTCAGCGGATCCATCCCCGCCAAGGGCTACTTCCTCGTCGGGGAGGGGACCGGGACGTCGGGCGCACCGGTCCCGACACCCGCGGTGAACGGCTCCATCTCGATGAGCGGCACCGCCGCCACGATCTTCCTCGCGAACCAGGCCACGGCGCTGACCGCGCCGCCGACCGGCTCGCTCACCGGCAACCCGGCCGTGCTCGACGTGGTCGGCTACGGCACCAGCAACACCTTCGAGACGGCCGCCGCGCCCGCCACCTCGACCTCGACATCCGCGGAGCGCAACGCCGCGGGTGCCGACACCGACGACAACTCGCACGACTTCACCATCGGCACGGGGACACCGGGAGTCGGGCCCGGGACTGGTCCCACCGACCCGCCGACCGACCCGCCCGTCACGAAGACGATCGCCGAGATCCAGGGCACCGGAGACACCAGCCCGCTGGCCGGCAAGGCGGTCACGACCGTAGGCGTCGTGACGGCTGCCTACCCCGACGGTGGCTTCAACGGCTTCTACCTCCAGACCGCCGGCACCGGCGGCGACGTAGACCCGGCGACTCACCACGCCTCGGACGCCGTGTTCGTGTTCGGCTCCGCGGCGGCGAAGGCGGTCCAGGTCGGCGAGCACGTGCAGGTCACCGGCAAGGTCAGTGAGTTCCAGGGCACCACCGAGATCTCGCCTGTGGTCGCCGACCTGAAGGTCCTGCCCGACCCGGCCACGGTCCAGCCCGCGTCCGTCGTACTTCCTCGCTCGGAGGCCTCACGCGAGTCATTCGAGGGGATGCTGCTGGCCCCGCGGGGGCCGTACACCGTGGCCGACAACTACTCACTGAACGCGTACGGCGAGATCGGGCTCGCTGCCGGCGACCGTCCGCTGTTCACGCCGACCGAGGTGGCCGACCCGCACGACGCGGCCGCGGTCAAGGCGGTCCAGGACGACAACGCCGCGCGTTCCGTCACCCTCGACGACGGCGCCTCGATGCCCTTCCTCACCACTGACAAGAACACGCCGCTGCCGTACCTCACCCAGGATCACCAGATCCGCGTCGGCGCTCCGGTCACCTTCGACCAGCCCGTCGTCTTCGAGTGGCGCTTCAGCGCGTGGCGCTTCCAGCCGACGGATCAGCTGACCGCCGACGAGACGCTGCCGGTGACCTTCGGCCACACCCGGACCAACGCGCCCGCGTCCACGGGTGGCAACGTGAAGATCGCCTCGATGAACGTGCTCAACTACTTCCCGACGACTGGCGTCGAGTTCGTCGCCTCTGGTGGGAAGTGCACGTGGTACGACGACCGCGCCGGCCAGCACGTCACGGTCAACACCTGCACCGGCCCCAACGGCGAGCTCGGTCCACGCGGTGCAGCCGAGGACGACGACCTCGCCCGCCAACAGGCCAAGATCGTGAAGGCGATCAACGCGCTCGGTGCGGACGTGGTGTCCCTGGAGGAGATCGAGAACTCCGCCAAGTTCGGTCAGGACCGTGACGCGGCTGTCTCCACACTGGTGGACGCCCTCAACGCCGACGCGGGCGCCGGCACGTGGAAGTTCGTGCCCACTCCGCCGACAGCCGGTGACCAGACCGAGGAGGACGTCATCCGCACCGCGTTCATCTACCGCGCGGCGAAGGTCGAGCCGGTCGGTGACTCGGTCATCGACGACGTCCCGGTGTTCGACGTCGCACGCGACCCGCTGGCGCAGATATTCGAGCCGATCGGCGGTTCGTCGTACTCCCGCTTCCTGGTGATCGTGAACCACTTCAAGTCCAAGAGCTCCGGGCCCGACGACGGCACCGGCCAGGGCGCCTCGAACCCGCAGCGGATCGCGCAGGCCGAGGAGGTGGTGCACTTCGCAGAGGCCATGAAGGAAAAGCTGGGCAACTGCAAGGTCCCCTCGCGCGACTTCTGCAAGGTCTTCCTCTCGGGGGACTTCAACGCCTACACCCGCGAGGACCCGCTGCAGAAGCTGTACGACGCCGGCTACACCGACATCGGCTCGAACAGCTCGCCCGAGGAGCACACCTACCTCTTCGACGGGACCGTCGGCTCGCTGGATCACGTGCTCGGCAACGCCGCGGCGATGCACACCGTCACCGGCGCCCACGTCTGGAACCTGAGCTCGGTGGAGCCGGTGGCCCTCGAGTACAGCCGCTACAACTACAACGCGACGGACTTCTACGAGCCCGGGCCCTATCGAGCCTCCGACCACGACCCGCTGGTGGTCGGCATCGACCTGCCGGTGGGACCCGTGCCGACCACGACCGTCGCCACGGTGGCCCCTGTGCGTTGGCTGCTCGACCGTCCGGTCGTGCACGTCAAGGTCTCCTCGGAGTTCGGCAGCGTGAGCGGTGGCACCGTCGAGGTGCGCGAGGCGGGCTTCGTGCTCGGCCGCGGAACCGTGCGCCACGGTGTGACCGAGGTGACGCTGCCCCGCTACGTGATCCCCGGACGCCACACGCTGAGCGTGCGCTACCTCGGATCGCCGGAGACGCGCTCGTCGCAGACCACGACCCAGCTCACGGTCTCGCTGCCCCAACGACCCTGAGTCATCTAGCCTGCCGACGTGAGACGCGTCGGTGTGCTGTTGATGGCGCTGTTCCTGGTGAACCTGCCGTTCGTGCACCAGTCGTGGACCGACCGACAGCTCGACAGGTCCGGCCGGGACGTCGAGGCCACCGTCATCGACGCGCGCCGGGCCGGCGGCAACTACCTGCTCGACTACCGGCTGCCGCGCTCGGTGGACCCGAAGCAGACCCGGTCCTCCGCGCGGGTCGACAAGGCAACGTTCGACCACGCCCGGCAGAGCGATGCCCTGAGGGTGCGGGTGGTGCCCGGCAAGCCCGGGACGAACCGGCCAGAGGGGCAAGTAAGCAACAACCTCTTCCTGGTCGTGGCGGTGCTCGGTGACCTCGCACTGCTGCTGGCGATGGTGGTCGGCTACCGGCGGTGGCGACAGCGCTCGCTGTACGTCGTGGACGCGGTCGACGGCGACGACGTGACGCTCGTGTCGCCTCGGTGGCACCTGACGGTGGCCGGCCCACCCGGCTGGGCGGCGCGGCTGCACACGGGTCAGCGGGTCAGCGGCGGGGTGCACCTGGCCACCGACCACGAGGTGCTGCCCGGGTCGGAGGTTGGCGGGTTCGAGCAGGTCCACGGGTCGTCGTACGTCGTGCGTGGGCGGGTCGTGGAAGCCCGCACCGGCCGCATGGTCCTCGAGCTCGACGACCGGTCCCGCCTCCGGGTCGAGACCGGACGGCACCGCATCCGTGCCGACATCCGGGACCCGACCGAGGTCCGCGGAACGCTCTGCTTCACGCCCACCCGAGGTTGATCGACCCACGACCGCTTTACATTCGTCGACCTCTTGTCAAACGGTCGGGCTTCCCCTACGCTGGTTTTACATCTGGTCCTCAGATGTAAAGGAGAGATCGATGGCGATCACCTCGGACAGCGTGGCCAACTCGACGGTTCCGGCCGGATCGAGCGAGCAGTGGAGGGACAACAAGCGCTACCTCTGGCTGATCGGACTGGTGGTGCCGTCCCTGGCGTTCATCGCGTTCGGGATGTTCCAGCTGACCGGCTGGAGCGTGTGGTTGTGGATCGGCCCGATCATCATCCTGGGCGTCGTACCCACCATCGACCTGGTCGCCGGCCTCGACCGCTCCAACCCTCCGGACGACGTGATCGAGCGCCTCGAGAACGACAAGTACTACCGCTGGATCACCTATGTGTTCCTGCCGATCCAGTACGTAGGCTTCCTCGGCGCCTTCATCTGGATCGCGAAGCCTGAGTGGCTGGGCGTCGCCGAGCTGTCCACCTTCGACAAGATCGGCATCGCGATCTCGATCGGCGCCATCGGTGGCATCGGCATCAACACCGCCCACGAGCTCGGCCACAAGAAGGAGAGCCACGAGCGCTGGCTGTCCAAGATCGCGCTGGCACAGAGCTTCTACGGCCACTTCTACATCGAGCACAACCGCGGACACCACGTCCGTGTCGCGACTCCGGAGGACCCGGCCAGCAGCCGGCTCGGCGAGAACTTCTACCAGTTCTGGTTCCGCACGGTCTGGGGCTCGCTGAAGAGTGCCTGGCGCCTGGAGAAGAGGCGCTACGCGCGCAAGGACAAGCACCCCTTCCGGATCGGCAACGACGTGCTCAACGCCTGGCTGATGTCGGCCGTGCTGTGGGGCGTGCTGATGGCCGTGCTCGGCTGGTGGATCTTCCCGCTGCTGGTGATCCAGGCGATCGTCGGCTTCTCGCTGCTCGAGGTCGTCAACTACATGGAGCACTACGGGATGCTGCGCCAGAAGGTCGGTGCCGGCGAGCGCCAGCGCTACGAGCGCGTCGACCCCAGCCACAGCTGGAACTCGAACAACATCGCGACCAACGTGCTGCTCTACCACCTGCAGCGGCACAGCGACCACCACGCCAACCCGACCCGGCGCTACCAGACCCTGCGCGACTTCGAGGAGTCTCCCGTGCTGCCGACCGGGTACGCCGGCATGATCGTGCTCGCCATCGTCCCGGCCATCTGGCGCCGTGTGATGGACCCACGAGTGGTCGCCCACTTCGGTGGCGACGTGAGCCGGGCCAACATCAATCCCCGCAAGCGGGACCGGATCATCGCGAAGTACGCCGTAGCCGTCGAGGCGATACCCACGCAAACGCTGGTTGAGCCTGTCGAAACCAACACGGCAACCGACGAGGTCATGGCGGCCCGCTGCCCCGGCTGCGGCTACACCTACGACGTCGCCCGCGGCGACGAGCACGAGGGCTTCGCGGCCGGCACCGCTTGGGCCGACGTACCCGAGTCGTGGTGCTGCCCCGACTGCGGAGTGCGCGAGAAGGTCGACTTCGTGCCCGTGGAGGCTGAGTTCAATTCTGGGCTGACCTCATGAGGATCCACGTGGACCGCGACAAGTGCGAGGGCCTCGGGATGTGCGAGGCAATGGCGCACGAGTACTTCGAGGTCGATGACGACGACACCATGACGGTGCTCGTCGAGTCCCCGCCCGAGGACGACCGCTCCAAGGTGCACGCCGCCGTCGAGGCCTGCCCGGTGCTCGCGCTCAGCCTCGCCGGCTGAGTCAACAGATGTCGGTGCTGACCGGAGTCCTGCCCGGAGTCCTGCATAGGCTGGGCGACATGAGCTCCGCCGCAGTTCGGCCTCCCCAGCCGGTCACGCATCGTGACCGACTGCTGGTGGCGGCCTCGCGGTTCACCGCCGAGCACGGGTGGGGCGCGCTGACCATGGGCAAGCTGGCCGACCTCGTCGGGGTCAGCCGGCAGACGGTCTACAACGAGCTCGGCGGCAAGCCACAGCTGGCCGAGGCCATGGTCATGCGCGAGCTCGAGCTGTTCCTCGACCACGTCGACTCCGCCTTCGAGGACAACCCCGACGACCTGGTCGCGGCGATCGAGGCCGCGGCGTTCCGGGTCCTCGACCTCGCCCGCACCGACCCGCTGCTGCACGCCATCCTGAGCAGCACCCAGGGCGCAGACAGCGAGCTGCTGCCGTTGCTGACGACCAACTCCGAAGGGCTCCTCGCGGCAGCCGGGCAGATGATCCGTACCCACGTCGTGACGTACGACGTACCCCTGGAGGACCACCGCATCGAGGTCCTCATCGACATGGTTGTCCGGCTGGTGCTCAGCCATGTGATGCAGCCGACCGGTGAGCCTGCCGAGACGGCCGCGACCGTCGCCTGGATCGCGGCACGCGTGCTCGCGGTCTGAGGTCCAACCCGCTGGCATCCTCCTAGACTCGCGCCATGGCCACGACCGAGACGCGGATGCTGCTCCTGGGTGCGGTCGCGATCTTCGAGCCGGTCAACGGCTACCAGATCCGGCGCGAGCTGGTGTCCTGGGGCGTGGAGGACTGGGCCAACATCAGGCCCGGCTCGATCTACAACGGCCTCGCGACGCTCGCCCAGCGAGGTGAGCTGGTGCGCCATGACCTGCGCGACGGGACCCGCGACGTGGCCGTCTACGAGCTGAGCGATCTGGGACGCAAGGAGTTCAGGCGGCTCTTCGAGGAGGCGATCATCGAGGTCAGGCCCACGGCCCCGCTTGCCTTCCAGACCGCGTTGTCGATGCTCCCGCTGGTCGAGCGCGCGGAGGCGAAGAGGCTGCTGCAGATCCGCCTCGAAAGGCTCGACCAGGCGCGCGTCGAGGGTGAGACGAAGGCGGCGGACATCGAGCACGTGCCACCGCACGTGGTGGCGGTGATGGACTACTGGGACCGCGTCGGCGCGGTGGAGCGGGACTGGTTGCTCCGGCTGATCTTCCGGATCGGCGACGGTGAGCTGAACTTCCTCGGCGAGGAGATGGGCTGGACCCCGGCAGCAGACGATCCGGGTCACCAGATGCAGGACGACCGCGATCGCTACCTCGCACTGCTGCGCCGCTGAAGTACCCATACCGGCGCAAAACCCGATGAGTTTGTGGGTGCTCGCTGGTCTACTCGGAGCCAACGGTTTGACAGGTGGTGTTCAAACTTGAACACTATCCGTATTCAACCTTGAACACAGTCCAGAGAAGGGGCAGCCGGATGATCCACGCGCGAGGGTTGGTGCAGACCTTCCAGACTCGCCAGGGGCGCACGAAGGTCGAGGTGCGTGCCGTCGACGGCGTCGACCTCGACGTCGCCGAAGGGGAGGTCGTCGGGTTCCTCGGGCCCAACGGCGCGGGAAAGACCACGACGCTGAGAATGCTGACCACGTTGCTGCGTCCCACGGCGGGCACGGCGACGGTGGCGGGCTACGACGTGGTCAAGGACTCCAAGCAGGTACGCCGCAGCATCGGCTACGTCTCCCAGGCCGGGGGTGTCTCCTCCTATGCCCGTGCCGGTGACGAGGTCGTCGACCACGGCATGCTCTACGGGCTGAGCCTGGCCCAGGCCACGAAGCGCGGTCAGGAGCTCTTCGAGCAGCTCGACCTGCCGGGCCTCTGGCAGCGCACGCCCAAGCAGATGTCCGGTGGTCAGAAACGGCGACTCGACATCGTGATGGGCCTGGTCCACGACCCGACCCTGATCTTCCTCGACGAGCCCACCACCGGCCTCGACCCCCAGGCCCGGGCCAACCTGTGGGACCACATCGGCAGGCTGCGCAGCGATCGCGGCGCGACGGTCTTCCTCACCACCCACTACCTCGACGAGGCCGACGCCCTCAGCGACCGGATCATGATCATCGACCAGGGCCGGATCATCGCGAGCGACACCGCCGAGAACCTCAAGGCAGCGGTGTCCGGCGACCAGGTCGACCTCGAGGTGGCCGACCCCTCACGGCTCGGTGACGCCGCCACGGCACTGAAGTCCATCGCAGACTCGGTAGAGGTCGACGGCCTGCACGTACGTGGCCGGGTCTCGCGTGCCGGCCGCGCCGTACCCGGTCTGCTGCGTGACCTCGACCGCACGGACATCACCCTGGACTCGATCGAGGTCCACCGTCCGACCCTCGACGACGTCTTCCTCACGCTCACGGGCCGCTCGCTGCGCGACGCGGAGGCCGAGCAGGGCGACAAGCCCGTTCTCGAAGGAGCAGACAAGTGACGTTCGCGCGAGAGTCCTTCATCGTCTTCCGCCGTCAGGTGCGGATGAACCTGCGCAACCCCGCGTGGGTCCTGATCGGCGTGATGCAGCCCGTCCTCTACCTGGTGCTCTTCGGCCCACTGCTCAAGCCGCTCGTCGACGACTTCGGCGTCGACAACGCCTACACGTTCCTGGTGCCGGGCCTGCTGATCCAGCTGGGCATGTTCGGTGCGTTCTTCGCCGGCTTCGGCCTGATCGGCGAGTGGCGCGAGGGTGTGGTGGAGGCTGAGCGGGTGACCCCCGCCAGTCGGACCGCGCTGCTGGTCGGGCGACTGAGCCGCGATGTCGCCCAGCTGTTCGTGCAGGCCCTGATCCTGGTGATCCTCGGCTGGTTCATGGGTATGCGTGCCCCGATCGACGGCGTGATCGTCGGCATCCTGCTCACCCTGCTCGTCGGCGGTGCCTGCGCCGCCGCGTCCAACGCCCTGGCGTTGACGACCAAGAGCGAGGACGTGATGGCGCCGGTCATCAACATGGTGATGATGCCGGTCCTGCTGCTGTCCGGGATCCTGCTGCCGATGACCCTCGGGCCCGAGTGGTTGGAGCGGGTCAGCGACTTCATGCCCTTCAAGTGGATCGTCGACTCCGTGCGCGACACGTTCACCGGCGACTTCGGCACCAGCGCGATGCTCTGGGGCACCGTCTGGGCCCTGGGCCTGTTCGCTGTCGCGCTGTGGTGGGGCACGGCGGTGTTCCGCAAGGAGAACGCCTGACGATCTGCAGCCGCTCGTGGGATCAGCTCGAGGCGGTGTCTGGAAGCCTGCTCCCCGATTCGTGCGGGCGGATACCCTCGAACAGGGGACGGCCGCGTCGGTGGCCGAGAGCAGAGGAATCGAATGAAGCAGGTGTCGCGGCGCGACTTCGCGACGGTTGTCGGCGTGGGCCTGCTCGTTTCCGCCTGCGGCAACCTCAAACAGGGCTCCGACGATCCCACGAAGGCCTCGGACGGCGTCGGGGGTCAGAAGGGTTCCTCGGCGAAGCCGATCAGCAACGACGTGGCGATCGACCCGCCCCCGAAGCTCACTGACCCGCTGCTGTCCTCCGACGTCCTGGTCTACAGCCAGGACTCCCTCGACAAGGACACCATCGAGAAGATCAAGGCGATCAAGGGCGTCGACGCTGTCGAGACGATCTCGATGGGTTCCTTCTTCGTCGCGGAGCAGGAAGTGACGTACGCCGCGGTCAACCCCGAGACCTTTCGCCGATTCACACCGCCCGGGACTGCTCAAACGCAGGGCGTGTGGGACCGGGTCGCCGGTGGTGAGATGGCCGTGGACCCGCCGATCGCGAAGCGGCTCGAGCAAGACGACGGGTATATGAAGCTCGGCAACGAGACCGACGCCGACA
The DNA here is from genome assembly GCA_963742785.1 of uncultured Actinomycetota bacterium. GTDB lineage: Bacteria > Actinomycetota > Actinomycetes > Propionibacteriales > Nocardioidaceae > Marmoricola. Next base: position 407,425 of record CAVUNI010000002.1, on the reverse strand, counting down.
AGATCCACATCGGCGCCTACGCCGAGATCCTCGACCACTCCTATGCGCGGCGCATCGACGCCGTCGTGAACTACAAGTGGGTCGAGAAGCTCGGCATGCGCAAGGACAACGCCATGTTGGTCGCGATGGGGTCGCCGTCGCCGCAGAGCATCCAGAAGCAGCTGAAGCAGTACGCCGGCGACAAGGCGAGCGTGCAGATCCTCGGCCCCAACTTCGACCTGGGCCTCCAGACCGCGTTCCTGACCGGCGGGTCCGTCGCGAGGGCCGTCGGCTCGTTCAACTACACCGCGAACCGCGACGGCACCGTCAACCCGGACCCTGCGTGGGTCGCGGCGAAGATCCGCACCGAGGAGATGCCGATCATCGGCCGGGTCACCGGCAACATCGTGATGCTGCCCCAGCTCCGCGCGGCCCTCCTCGAGGTCGTCGCGCGCGGCCTGTCCAGCAAGATCTACCACTACGACGGCTGCTACGTGCCTCGCTTCATCGCCCACGACCCCTCGAAGGGGCTCAGCTTCCACACCTACGGCACTGCCATCGACCTGAACGCCGCAGACAACTACCGCGGCATCGCCGGAAAGATGGACCGCCAGGTGGTGGCCATCTTCAAGCGCTGGGGCTTCGCGTGGGGTGGCGACTGGAACTACACCGACCCGATGCACTTCGAGCTGGCCCGCCTGGTCAAGGCCAAGTGACCCCTGAACCAGGTAGTCCGAGGCCGAAAGCACCATTTCAGTGCCCGGAACGGTGCCCTGGACCTCGGACTATCCATTCCTTCGGCACCCTCTAGCCTCGACCCCATGCGCGCAGTCCAGGTTTCCCGGCTCGACGGTCCATCCGCAGTCACGGTCGAAGAGGTTCCCGAGCCCACCGCCGAGGGCCCGTTCGGCCCGCAGGTGCTGGTCGAGGTCCACGCGGTCGGGATCTCCTTCCCCGACCTGTTGCTGACCAAGGGCGAGTACCAGCTCAAGCCGGACCTCCCGTTCACGCTCGGGGTCGACTTCGCGGGCGTCGTACGTTCCGCCCCTGAGGACTCCGGCCTCACCGAGGGTGACCGCGTGGCCGCATGTCTCGGCCACGGCGGCGCCTCCGACGTCGTCGGGCTCGGACCGGACAGTGTCTTTCCACTCCCCGACTCGCTCAGCTTCGAGCAGGGCGCGGCCATCCCGATGAACTACCTCACCGCCCAGTTCGCGCTCGCCGAGCGCGGCCACCTCAAGAAGGGCGAGACGGTCCTCGTGCACGGTGCCGCGGGCGGGGTCGGCACTGCGACCATCCAGGTGGCGAAGGGGTACGGCGCCCGCAGCATCGCCGTGGTCTCCACGGAGGAGAAGGGCGAGGTCGCGCGCAAGGCCGGAGCCGACGAGGTGGTCCTCGTCGACGGATTCCGCGACGCGGTCAAGGAGCTCACCGGGGGTGACGGCGTGGACGTCGTGATGGACGTCGTCGGCGGCGACCTGATGACCGACTCGCTGCGATCGCTCGGCACCCAGGGGCGGGTGCTCGTGGTCGGGTTCACCGCCGGCGCCATCCCCGAGGTCAAGGTCAACCGGCTGCTGCTCAACAACGTCGACGTCCGCGGCGTCGGCTGGGGTGCATACGCGATGGTTCGCCCCGGCTTCATGCGCAAGCAATGGGACGAGCTGGTGCCGATGATGGAGTCCGGCGTGATCGACCCGCCGATCGGTGCTACGTACCCGCTCGAGCAGTTCGGCCAGGCGCTGCAGGACATGGCGGACCGCAAGACCCTCGGCAAGTCGGTCGTCACGCTCAATGACTGACTCCGAGAACGCGGCCGTCCTGTTCGACATCGACGGCACGCTGGTCGACTCGACCTACCACCACGCGATCGCCTGGCGGCGCGCCTTCGCCCGCCACGACATCGTGGTCCCACTGTGGCGGATCCATCGCACCATCGGCATGGGCGGCGACAAGCTGGTCGCGGAGGTGGGCGGTGAAGAGGTCGAGGAGCGTCTCGGCGACGAGCTGCGTGATGCCTGGCGTGAGGAGTACGTCGAGATCAAGGGCGAGGTGGCTCCGCTCCCCGGCGCGACCGAGCTGATCCGCGCGCTCGTGAGGGCGGGCTACCAGGTCGCGCTCGCCTCCTCGGGCGATCCTGAGTTCGCCGACGAGGCGCTCGACGATCTGGAGATCCGAGACGACATCGCCGTACTGAAGACCTCGGAGGACGTCGACGGCTCCAAGCCGGAGCCGGACCTGATCGAGGTCACCCTCGATGCGCTCGGAACCGGTCGCGCGGTCCTCGTCGGGGACACGCCGTACGACGTTGAGTCGGCCGAGCGCGCCGGGCTGAAGTGCATCGGCCTGCGATCGGGTGGGTACAGCGAGGCCGAGCTCGTCGAGGCCGGTGCTGTGCTCGTCGTCGATGCGCCGGAAGACCTGATCGACCTGGACTTGAACAGCTACCTGAGCGAAGGAAACCAGTGACCAACTTCGGCTACACCCTGATGACCGAGCAGACCGGCCCGCGCGAGCTCGTCGACCACGCCGTTCGTGCCGAGGGCGCCGGATTCGACTTCGAGGTGATGAGCGACCACTACTTCCCGTGGCTCTCCGCGCAGGGGCATGCGCCGTACGCGTGGTCGGTGCTCGGTGCAGTCGCTCACGCGACCGAACGGGTGCGGCTGATGACCTACGTGACCTGCCCGACGATCCGCTACCACCCGGCGGTGGTGGCGCAGAAGGCGGCGACCGTGCAGCTGCTCGCCGAGGGCCGCTTCACCCTCGGACTGGGCAGTGGGGAGAACCTCAACGAGCACGTCGTCGGCCAGGGCTGGCCGGCCCTCAACGAACGCCAGGCGATGCTCCGCGAGGCCATCGAGGTCATCCGCAAGCTGCACACGGGCGACGTGATCGATCATCAGGGCGACTACTACCAGGTCGACTCCGCCCGCATCTGGGACCTGCCAGAGGACCCTGTCGAGATCGCGGTCGCCGTCGCCGGTGACCGGGCGATCGAGGAGCTGGCACCGCTCGCCGACCACCTGATCGGCGTCGAGCCGCTGCCGGACCTCGTCAAGGACTGGAACGCGGTCGAGGGGGCGCCGAGGATCGGTGACAACGCACGCGCAGTCGGCCAGATCCCGATCTGCTGGGACCCGGACAGGGACACGGCGATCAAGCGCGCCCACGAGCAGTTCCGCTGGTTCGCCGGTGGCTGGTCGGTGAACGCAGACCTGCCGACGACTGCCGGGTTCGCCGCGGCCACTCAGTTCGTCCGCCCCGAGGACGTCGCCGACAAGATCCCGTGCGGGCCCGACCTCGACGCCATCGTCGAGGGCGTCAGGCCGTTCTGGGAGGCCGGCTTCACCGACGTGGCGTTGGTACAGATCGGCGGCGAGCACCAGGACGAGTTCCTCGCCGAGGCGGCGAAGCCGTTGCTGGAGAAGTTGCGCGACGGCTCGGGCTGACGCACCTCACCCTTTGCGATCCGGCGCCATACTGGACAGGTGTGGCCGCAGGCGGAGCCGATCCGGACCCAGCGCCTCGTGCTGGAACCACTGACGATCGGCCACGCTCAGGAGATGGCGCCGGTCCTGTCGGATCCGGACCTCTATGCGTTCACCGGAGGTGGCCCACCGACGGAGCGCGAGCTCGAGGAGCGTTACGCCACACAGTCGGCAGGCGCGTCCCGGGACGGTGCAGAGGGCTGGCTCAACTGGGTCGTACGGCGCGAGGGGACCGGTGTGGCCACCGGCTTCGTGCAGGCGACCCTGACGCGCGATGGTTCAGCGCTGGTCGCTGACGTTGCCTGGGTCATCGGATCGGCCCACCAGGGCGAGGGGCTCGCCGGAGAGGCGGCCGCCGGCATGCTGTCCTGGTTGGCGCGACACAGGGTCGGCAGTGTCCAGGCGCACATCCACCCGGATCACGGGGCGTCCCGCGCGGTCGCCACCCGGCTTGGGCTCGCACCCACCGCGACGGTCGTCGACGGTGAGGTCCGTTGGGTCCTCTAGTTCGAGACCCGGCGACTGCGAAGCCACGCGAGACCGATCACGGGAAGCACGAGCGGCGCGTCTCGAAACCCAAGTTTCGAGGCGAAGGGCCCCGGGTGTCACCCGAGGCCCTTCGCTTCCCCCGAACCTTTCCGTTCCCCCGAAGCGGAAGGCCGTTCGTGGCGGCCGTCAGCCGGCCGGTGCCAGTTCTGCCTTGGTGCCGAAGGTGAAGAACAGCAGGTCGGTCATCTCGAAGGTGCCGGGCCGCGGCCCCAGGTTCGGCTTGAAGTCCGGGGTGCGCACGATGGAGAACTTGCTCCCCTCCATGGCGCGGTGGAAGGTCTCCGCCACGAGGCGGGCACCGACGCCCTTGAGCCGACCGTTGTTGATCTCGGCCTCGCGCAGGATGTAGAACCACAGCGGCGTACGCGTTGACAGCGAGTTCTTCTCGGCAGTGGTCAGGTGGTCGAGGCTGGCGCCGTTCTTGCCGCCCAGGATCTCGGCCTTCGTCAGCGCGGTGACCGGGATGCCGAGGCTCTTCATCTTGGTCACCATCTGCTGACCGCTCGCGAGCTTGACCATGCTGGCGCGGACGAGGTTGCGGAAGGCGAGGTTCCGCGGCATGTCCGGGGTGCTCTCGTCGCCACCGAACGTGCTCGGCGGCAGGAACGAGAGCGGGTCGGTCAGGCGAGTGTCGATCCGCATGGCCATGTTGACGCCAATGTCCGGCGCGGCGAGACCGGGCTTGCCCGCTGCCGGGAAGTCGAACATCCGGCGCCAGTCTGCAATCCAGCTCCCGAGGAGCCGCTTCTCGCCGGCGAGCCCACCGCCGAGTCCGGAGAACAGGAACATGTAGCCCAGGTCTCCGGCGGTGTCGGGGAAGTGGGAGTTCCAGTTGTAGTCCGCTCGGATCATGGTGTGGCCGAGTCGGAACGCGGCGACCGAGAACTCGATCGGCATCGTCGGTACGTCGGTCGGCTGGGCGTCCGGCTCGACGAGCTTGCGGCCGTTCTTGAACACCGAGTCGACGACGGTCGGCGCACAGATGCGCGGCAGGTAGTCGTGGCGTAACAGCCACTGGTAGTGGAGCGTCACCCGCTTGCGCGCCTGGGCGAACCGCTGGTTCGCCGGCAGCGTGCTCGAGGTCTTGTCGACCACCTTGTTGTGGAAGTTGATCATCGCCGTGTGCGTCTGCGCGACGATCAGGTTCTCGTCGTTGCGCGGGTCCGGGATCAGCGCCTTCTGGGCGGCGGTCACCCCGCCCTTGCCGACGCGAGGCAGGTCATGGCGTGGCTTCGGCTGCACGCCCTCGGCCGCGATCGTCGTACCCGTCTTGAGGTGCATCCCGTCGGCGGCGTAGAACTTGGTGGACGCGGGACTGCTGGGGCCGTTGCCGTACAGCGAGTCGAGGTCGAGCCGAGGAGAGCGTCCCTGCAGCAGCTCGCCGGGGGAGACCTCGTCTCCGAGCGCCACGTCGGTGTGGTCCATGGTCAGGTCGTGGTCGACGAACTGACCGAGGTAGGTGTACCCGGCGGGGACCTTCCCGGCGCCACCGCCACCGACGACCATGGCGAGCGCGAGCTTCTTGAGGACGGCGTTGCTGAGCGGGTGGCCCTGCGGGCCGACTCTGGAGAAGCGGAACGGAGGTGCGGTGTCGGCGGCGAGTGCCCTCGCTTTTCCGGCCTTCGGGTTGTCGGTGTCCGTGAGGGGATCGCCCTCGTTGCCGCTCCGACCGCCCACCTGCGTGGTCAGCAGGCCCTCGCCCTCGATGAAGAAGGTCTCCGATCCGTGCTTCATCCCGTCCGACATCGAATACGCCCTTCCGTTCCCGTTCGTCCCGGCGTTGTGCTCCCTAGGAGAGGGCAATGGGTGCACAGATACGCGTCTGCCCCGGATTGCCCCAGCCGTCCTACCGTGGCACTGATGGGGCGTGTGTGAACAGGGGTACAGCCGGTCCGGTCTAAACCGACGGTTGCTGACAGACCTCGCGGCGAGCAGCCTGCTGTGCATGGCCCTTCTGGTTGAACGGATTGAGACGCTCGAGTCGTCGACAGGAACGACTTTCCGGTTGGCGGACATAGACCCAGGGGATGGAATCGCTACCCGATTCGAGTCGGATATAGGGACGGTGATCGCCGACATGGGCCTGACTGTGACGGGGAAACCAGGCGAGCCGGGGTTGGTCCCGAGCTTCGAGCCGCGCCACGGCTTCGGCATCTTCGTACCGACGGCCATTGCTGACCAGGTCCGAGCCGCGTTGGTCGAGGCTGGGTACCAGGTAATCGCTGGGTAGGTCTCGGGCTGGGGGTGCCCAAGGGCTTATCCGCCGCCGTGGACGGCGACCCCGTCGACCCAGGTGGAGACAACCTGCGCTGCACCGATCTCGGCCGGGTCGCCGGCGAACGGGTCGCGGTCGAGCACCACGAGGTCGGCCGCCTGGCCGGGTGCGAGGGTGCCTGCGTCGTCGCGATGGTTCACCCAGGCCGACCCGCTCGTGTACGCCGCGAACGCGGTCTCGAGGTCGAGGGCCTGCTCGGGCAGGAACGGCTCCCTGCCACCCGGTCCCTCCTCGCCGTAGGCCCAACGGTTGACTGCGACGTGGATCGCCTCGAGTGGGTTCGGTGTGCTGACCGGCCAGTCGCTACCGGCCACCAGCCGCGCGCCGGCGCGATGGAGTCCGCCGAACTGGTACTGCCAGGTCGCCCGTTCCTCGCCGATGAACGGGAGCGTGAGCTCGGTCATCTGGTCATCAAGGCAGGCCCAGAGCGCCTGCATGTTGGCGGCGACGCCCAGCTCCGCGAAGCGGCGCACGTCGTCGGGGTGCACCAGCTGGAGGTGTGCGATGTGGTGCCGGTTCGGATTCCCGCCGGTCGTGCCTGTCGAGACCCCCTCGAAGGCGTCGAGTGCCTCTCGGATGCCGCGGTCACCGATGCCGTGCACGTGCACCTGGAAGCCCTCGGCGTCGAGCCGCGCGACGTACCTCCGTAATGCCAGCGGGTCGACGAACGAGTGCCCGCTGTTGGTGGTGGCGTGGCCGCACCGGTCGAGGTACGGCGTGCTCAGGGCGGCAGTTCCGTTCTCGGGAACGCCGTCCTGCATCACCTTGACGCTGGTCGCGCGGAACCGGCCCTGGGTGTAGGTCTCGCGCCGCTCGATCAGCGACTCGACCTGCTCGTCCCCGCGGTCGCGGTCCCACCACAGGGCGCCGACGACGTGGGCGGTCAGGTCGCCGCGCTGGGCGGCGGCGAGGTACGTCGGACCGGGGTCGTCCATCCCTGCGTAGTTGCCGACGATCGCGTCCTGCCAGCCGGTCACGCCCAGCGAGTGCAGGTAGGACTGGGCCGCGAGCAGGCCCTCGTAGTAGGCCTCGTCCGACGTGTCCGGCACGACCCTCGTCACCGCATGCATCGCGCCCTCGTGCAGGGTCCCGCTGGGGTGGCCGTCGGCGTCGCGTTCGAACCGGCCGTGCGGAGGCTCCGGCGAGTCGCGGGTGATGCCGGCGACCTCCATCGCCCGGGTGTTGACCCAGGCACCGTGGTGGTCGCGGTTGGGCAGGAACACCGGTCGGTCGGGGACGACCGTGTCCAGGTCGGCGGCGGTCGGCGTACCTCCCGGGAAGGCAGCCATCGCCCAGCCGCCGCCGAGGATCCACGGGACGTCTGGATGGGTCTCGGCGTAGGTCTTGATGAGCGCGAGGTAGTCCTCGCGCGTGCTCCCCGCTGAGAGGTCGCACCGGGTTCGCTCCAGCCCACCCTGGACGGCGTGTACGTGTGCGTCGACGAAGCCGGGAGCCAGCAGACCACCGGCGAGGTCGACCAGGTGTGCGCCGGCAGGGACGTCCACCTCGCCGACCGCGACGATGCGGCCGTCCGTGACTGCGACGGTTCCCATGCCGAGGTGGTGATGGCCGTCGAAGAGGGCTCCGTTGACGAAGGCTGTGGACGTCACCTGGTGATGGTGTCAGCCCTCGGTCGCGACCTCCAGCGGCGCAGCCTCGGCCTCGGCGCCGAACAGCCCGGCGTACGTCGCGCCGGCGATCAGCGCTCCGACGACCGGAGCCACCAGGAACGCCCAGAGCTGGACCAGCGCATCGCCCCCTGCGAACAGCGCCGGTCCGATCGAACGTGCCGGGTTGACCGAGGTGTTGCTGACCGGGATGGAGATCAGGTGGATCAGGGTCAGCGCGAGCCCGATCGCGAGCGGGGCGAAGCCCTTGGGAGCCCGGGTGTCCGTGACGCCGAGGATCACGTAGAGGAAGAACGCAGTCAGGACCACCTCGGTCACGAGGACGGCCAGCAGGGTGTAGCCGTCGGGCGAGTGTTCGCCGTACCCGTTGGTGGCGAAGCCGTCGCTCGCCGAGAAGCCGTCCTTGCCGCTCGCGATCACGAAGAGCACGGCCGCAGCGAGGATCGCGCCGACGATCTGGGTGACGACGTACGCCGGGACCTCGCGCCACTCGAAGCGACGTCCGGTCGCCAGCCCGATGGTGACCGCCGGGTTGAAGTGGCCGCCGGACACGTGACCCACGGCGTAGGCCATCGTGAGGACCGTCAGCCCGAAGGCGAGCGCCACCCCGAGGAACTTCACGTTGTAGCTCGCGAGGACCGCGGTGCCGCAGCCGCCGAGGACCAGCCAGAATGTGCCGAACAGCTCGGCTGCCAGTCGCTGTCGCATCGGGTACATGGACACCACCTCCGGGTCTGGGAGTCGACCAAACGCTACGCGCGTCAGTCGACGACGGGTAGCCGCCGAGCCATTGCCGAGGCAGATTCTTCCGGGCCGGCAGGGAGAGTCGACCCTCGTCGTCACGGGCCGCATTTCTGTCGCATGATGGTTCCGGTGACGGTCCCGGCCCTGAAGGCCGACGGGACTGCCCCGGGAGGAGGTCGCATTGACGGGCAACGGCTCAGGCGCAGACGACGTGGTCCAGGTCTTCTTCCTGTCCGACAGCACCGGCATCAGCGCCGAGACGATGGGCAACGCTTTGCTCATCCAGTTCCCCGACGTGCGCTTCGAGCGAACCCTGATCCCGTTCATCTCCTCGGTGGACGAGGCCCGGCAGGTGGTCGCGCGGCTCGACGCGGTACTCGACGAGACCAACCGCGCCCCGCTCGTCTTCGCGACCGCGGCGAACGACGAGGTACGGATCGAGCTGAGCAAGACGCGGTGTCAGATGATCGACTTCTTCGACCTGCACATGTCGCGGGTGGAGTCGATCCTCGAGACCCGGGGTGTGCACGCAGCGCTTCGGCTCCACGGTGTCGGTGACGTCAAGCGCTACAACAGCCGGATGCAGGCGGTCGAGTACACGATCGAGCACGACGACGGGCAGAGCTTGCGTGGCCTGGACAAGGCCGACGTGGTCCTGGTGGCTCCGTCGCGGTGCGGCAAGACACCCACGGCGATGTATCTCGCTCTCCAGCACGGCCTGTTCGTGGCCAACTACCCGATCGTCGAGGAGGACCTCGACAGCAGTCAGCTCCCGCGTCCGGTCCGGCATCTGCGCGAGCGATGCTTCGGGTTGATGACGACACCGGCGCGGCTCTCCGCCGTACGTCAGGAGCGACGCCCCGGCTCGCGCTACGCCTCCTTGGAGCAGTGCACCTTCGAGCTCCGGCAGACCGAGGCGATCTTCAAGCTGCACGACCTCCCGGTCGTGGACTCCTCGACGAAGTCGGTGGAGGAGATCTCCACGATGATCCTGCAGAGCCTCAACACCACTCGGAAACCACGTCCCAAACCCAGGAGTCAGCGATGAGTGAGAACGACGCCGTCAACGTCCGGGCGTTTGCCGACATCGGCCTCGACGACATCGAGGAGGTCGGTGGGAAAAATGCGTCCTTGGGCGAGATGGTGCGGAACCTCTCGTCGCTGGGGGTTCGGGTCCCTGACGGGTTCGCGACCACGGCGGGCGCCTTCCGACGGTTCATCGGCGACACCGGGCTGGCGGAGGCCATCTCGGGCAAGCTCCGCAACCTCGACACCGATGACACGCGTCGCCTCGCCGAAGTGGGTCGCGCCATTCGCGAGTCAGTGGTCATGCAGGAGTTTCCCGAAGACCTGGAGAGCGACATCCGGGAATCCTTCGACCGGCTCGTCGCCGGACGTGACGACGTCTCGTTCGCGGTCCGCTCGAGTGCGACCGCGGAAGACCTCCCGGACGCGTCGTTCGCCGGTCAGCAGGAGACGTTCCTGAACATCAAGGGCATCGACGGTGTGCTGCTGGCGATCCGTGAGGTGTTCGCGTCGCTCTACAACGACCGTGCGATCGCCTACCGCGTGCACCATGACTTCGACCACGACGCCGTCGCCCTGTCGGCCGGGGTGCAGCAGATGGTCCGCTCCGACATCGGAGCATCCGGGGTGATGTTCACGATGGACACCGAGTCCGGGTTCGATGACGCGGTGTTCGTGACCTCGTCGTACGGCCTGGGGGAGGCGGTGGTCCAGGGCGCGGTCAACCCCGACGAGTTCTACGTCTACAAGCCGTCGTTGCGCGCAGGGCGACCGGCCATCCTCAAGCGCGGCGTCGGCACCAAGGCCACCAAGATGATCTACACCGAAGACCAGGCCGTCGGTCGCACCACGGAGTTCGTCGACACCGACGACGACGAGCGCCGGCTGCTCAGCCTCAACGACGACGAGGTCCAGGAGCTGGCCCGGCACGCGCTCACCATCGAGGAGCACTACGGGCGCCCGATGGACATCGAGTGGGGCAAGGACGGTCTCGACGGGCAGCTCTACGTCCTCCAGGCGAGGCCGGAGACGGTGATGTCACGGTCCGCCGGCACCCGCAAGCGCTTCCGGATGGACGAGAAGGGCGAGGTCGTCGTCGAAGGACGGGCCATCGGCCAGAAGATCGGCGCCGGTGAGGTGCGGGTGATGACCTCGATCGACGAGATGCACGACTTCGTCGAGGGCGAGGTGCTCGTCGCCGACATGACCGACCCCGACTGGGAGCCGATCATGAAGCGGGCCTCCGCGATCGTCACGAACCGCGGTGGCCGCACCTGTCACGCAGCGATCATCGCGCGCGAGCTCGGCATCCCGGCCGTCGTCGGCACCGGCGACGCGACCGGTGCCCTGGCGGACGGCCGGGCCGTCACCGTCTCGTGCGCCGAGGGAGACACCGGGCTGGTGTACGACGGGAAGCTGGCCTTCACCGTCGAGGAGACCGAGCTCTCCGAGATGCCGGAGATCGCGACCAAGATCATGATGAACGTCGGCACGCCGGAGCAGGCATTCACCTTCGCTCAGCTGCCCAACTCGGGGGTGGGGCTGGCGCGCCTGGAGTTCATCATCAACCGGCAGATCGGGATCCACCCGAAGGCGCTGCTCGGTCTTGCCGACCTCGAGGACCCGCTCTACACACAGGTGACGGAGGCCATCGCGGCGTACCCCGGTCCTCGCGAGTACTTCGTGCAGCGCGTCGCCGAAGGGGTCTCGACCATCGCGGCGGCGTTCGCGCCCAACCCGGTGATCGTCCGGATGAGCGACTTCAAGTCCAACGAGTACGCCAACCTCGTCGGCGGCGAGCTCTTCGAGCCGGACGAGGAGAACCCGATGATCGGCTACCGGGGCGCGTCGCGCTACCTGTCGCCGGACTTCGCGGACTGCTTCGCGATGGAAGCCGAGGCACTCAAGTTCGTCCGTGACGAGATGGGTCTGACCAACGTCAAGATCATGATCCCGTTCGTGCGCACCGTCGCCGAGGGCAAGGGCGTGATCGACCTGCTCGCCGAGCACGGACTGCGTCGCGGCGAGAACGACCTGCAGGTGGTGATGATGTGCGAGGTTCCCTCCAACGCGATCCTCGCCCACGAGTTCCTCGAGCACTTCGACGGATTCTCAATCGGGTCCAACGACATGACCCAGCTGACCCTCGGCCTCGACCGTGACTCGGCGCTCGTCGCTGCGTCGTTCGACGAGCGCGACCCTGCGGTCAAGTTCATGCTCGAGCGCGCGATCACCGCGTGCCGCGAGGCCGGCAAGTACGTCGGCATCTGCGGGCAGGGCCCCAGCGACCATCCCGACATGGCGGAGTGGCTGCTCGGGCTGGGCATCGAGTCGATGTCCCTGAACCCCGACACGGTCGTCGACACGTGGCTCCGGCTCGCCAAGGTCTCTGCATGACGGATCGGTCGGCGGAGGTCCGCGAGCGTGAACGCGAGCGGGACTGGTGGAAGTCGGCTGTCGTCTACCAGATCTACCCGAAGAGCTTCTCCGACAGTGACGGTGACGGCGTGGGCGACCTCGGCGGGATCATCGGTCGGCTCGACTACCTCCAACGCCTCGGCGTGGACGCGGTCTGGCTGAGCCCGGTCTACCGCTCGCCGATGGTCGACAACGGCTACGACATCAGCGACTACCAGGACATCGAGCCGCTGTTCGGGTCGCTCGAGCAGATGGACGAGCTCATCGCCGCCGCGCACGAGCGGGGCCTCGCGGTGATCATGGACCTCGTCGTCAACCACAGCAGCGACCAGCACGCCTGGTTCCTCGACGCCCGGTGCTCACGCGACAGCGCGCTGAGGGACTTCTACTGGTGGCGTCCGCCGCGTGAGGGTCACGTCGGCGGTGAGGAGGGGGCCGAGCCGACCAACTGGGGGTCGGCCTTCTCGGGACCTGCCTGGACCTGGGACGAGGCCACCGGCGAGTACTACCTGCGCATCTTCGCCCCCGAGCAGCCCGAGCTGAACTGGGAGAACCCTCGCCTGCGCGAGGCGGTCTACTCGATGATGCAGTGGTGGCTCGACCGCGGCGTCGACGGGTTCCGGATGGACGTGATCAACCTGATCTCCAAGCGGACCGTGCCCGGGTCGCCCGGCCTGCTCGACTCGCCCGTCGGTGAGGCCGACCCGACGTCGCCGCGGGTCGTCGACACCGAGACGTACGGGGACCCGGCACCGCACGTGCTCAACGGGCCGCGGATCCACGAGTTCCTGCAGGAGATGCATCGTGAGGTCTTCGCCGGTCGTCCCGCGGGACTGCTGAACGTGGGCGAGATGCCCGGGGCCAGCGTGGAGCAGGCTCGGCTCTACACCGATCCGGCGCGGGCCGAGCTCGACATGATCTTCCAGTTCGAGCACGTCGACCTCGACTCCGGTCCGGGCGGCAAGTGGGACGTCATACCGCTGCCGCTGGCAGTGCTCAAGAGGGCGATGCACAAGTGGCAGGACGGGCTCGCGACCACGGGGTGGAACAGCCTGTACTGGAGCAACCACGACCAGCCTCGGGCGGTCAGCCGGTTCGGCAGCGACGACCCGAGGTTTCGGGTCCGCTCGGCGAAGGCGCTCGGCACCGTGCTGCACCTGCACCGCGGCACGCCGTACATCTACCAGGGCGAGGAGCTCGGGATGACGAACGCGCCCTTCGCCGGGGTGGAGGACTTCCGCGACATCGAGTCGATCAACCACCATCGCTTCGCAATCGGACGCGGCCACGACCCCGAGCGGGTGCTGTCCGCGCTGCGGTACAAGAGCCGCGACAACGCGCGTACGCCGATGCAGTGGGACGATTCGCCGCACGCCGGCTTCACCACCGGCGAGCCGTGGTTGCCGGTCAATCCGAACCACGTCGAGATCAACGCGGCCGCCCAGGTCGACGATCCGGATTCGGTCTTCCACCACTACCGCCGGCTGATCGAGCTGCGTCACGAGGAGCCGTGCGTCGCCCGTGGTGACTTCACCATGCTCGTCCCGGAGCACGAGGAGCTCTACGCGTTCACGCGCACCTTCGGCGACGTACGACTCATCGTGGTCGCGAACCTGTCCGACGAGGACGGGCTGGTGCCGGACGAGGAGGGCATCGAGCTGTCCGCGGACGCCGAGCTGGTCCTCAGCAACGAGGGTGCCGAGGCCGGCCCGGGTGACGCGCTCGGGCCGTGGGTGGCGAGGGTGCTGCGGAGCCGGAGCCGGCTGTAACGCGGAGTTATTGACGCTGAACAAGGTGCGCGCGCGTTGTTCAGTGCCCATAACTCCGCGTTACAAGGGTGGTGGCGGCCCTACTCCTGCGGCCAGGTCTTCGCGACCAGCGTCAGCACGTCGTACGTCGCGACCGGGTTGCCCTCCCCGTTCGTGACCAGCGCATCCCAGCGGACCTCGCCGTAGTCGGCGCTCCTGCGCGGGGTGATCTGCTTGACCGTCAGCGTCACCGCGATGGAGTCGCCGGCCTTGACCGGGGTGAGGAACCGCAGGTTGTCGACGCCGAAGTTGGCCAGCACCGGACCTGGACTCGGCTCCACGAACAGGCCCGCTGCCATCGAGACGATGAGGTACCCGTGCGCCACGATGCCGCCGAACAGCGGGTTCTTCGCGGCGGCCTCCTCGTCGGTGTGCGCGTAGAAGGTGTCACCCGTGAACTCCGCGAAGTGCTCGATGTCCTCGAGGCTGATCGTGCGCGGCTCCGAGCTGATCGTGTCGCCGATGGCCAGATCGGCCAGGCTCTTGCGGAACGGGTGGACGTCGGTCTCGGTGCGCTGCGAGCCGGTCGTCCATTGTCCGGTGATGGCGGTCAGCATGTCGGGCGAGGCCTGGATCGCGGTGCGCTGCATGTGGTGCAGAACCCCGCGGATCCCGCCGAGCTCCTCGCCGCCACCGGCGCGACCGGGACCGCCGTGGACGAGCATCGGCAGCGGGGATCCATGCCCCGTCGACTCGCCGGCGTCGTCGCGGTCGAGCACGAGGATGCGGCCGTGCCACGGCGCGAGGCCGAGGGTCACGGTGCGAGCCACGGACGGGTCGTGCGTGACCACAGAGCCGACCAGGCTGCCGGACCCGCGGGCCGCCAGCGCGACCGCCTCGTCGAGGTCGTCATAGGTCATCACGGTCGACACTGGGCCGAACGGCTCGACGTCGTGCGGCTCACTGGCACCGGCCGCGGCCCGAAGCAGGACGGGTGACATGAACGCGCCCCGTTCGGCGTCGGCGTCGATCACCTCGACGGTGTCGGGGTCGCCGAAGAGGATCTCGGCCGAGCCCCGCAGTGCCTGGACGGCCTTGCGGACCTCCTCGCGCTGGTCGAGGCTGGCGAGCGCTCCCATCCGGACGTCGGCGCTGGTCGGGTTCCCGACGGTGATCTTGCCGAGCCGAGCCGCGATCGCCTCGGTCACGTCGTCCGCAGTCGCGGCAGGCACGATGACCCGCCGGATCGCGGTGCACTTCTGGCCGGCCTTGACCGTCATCTCGGTCACGACGGCCTTGACGAAGAGGTCGAACTCGGGGTCCTCGGGCGTGACGTCGGGGCCCAGGATCGAGCAGTTCAACGAGTCGGCCTCGATGCCGAGACGGACGCCGCCGTGGAGTACGGCGGGGTGCTGGCGCAGGTGGGCGCCGGTCGCGGCCGAGCCGGTGAAGGCGACCGAGTCCTGGGCGCCGAGCTCCTCGAGCAGGCCGGCCGGGCTTCCGCAGAGAAGCTGGAGCGATCCCTCGGGCAGGATGCCGGACTCGATGATGCGGCGTACGACCAGCTCGGTGAGGTACGCCGTCTGGCTGGCCGGCTTCACGATGGTCGGCAGTCCGGCCAGGAACGCCGGCGCGAGCTTCTCGAGGAACCCCCAGACCGGGAAGTTGAAGGCGTTGATCTGGACCGCGACGCCCGGGCGCGAGGTGTAGACGTGCCGGCCCAGGAAGGTGCCCTCGCGGCCGAGCTGTTCGGCGGGTCCGTCCAGGACGACGGTGTCGTTGGGCAGCTCGCGGGTGCCCTTCGAGGCGTAGGAGAAGACAGTGCCGAAGCCGCCGTCGATGTCGACCGCCGAGTCGCGCTTGGTCGCGCCGGTCCGCGCGGAGAGCGCGTAGAACTCGTCCTTGCGCTCGGTCAGGTGCTTCGCCATCGCCTTGAGGAGGGCGGCGCGCTCGTGGAAGGTCAGCGCGCGGAGCGCGGGGCCACCCATCGTTCGGGCGTGGTCGGTCATGGCGGCGAGGTCGATGCCGGTGGAGGAGATCCGGGCGACTTCCTCGCCCGTGGTGGCGTCGAGCAGCGGGGAGCCCTCGTCGTCGGCGCGGAACCAGGCGCCTGCGACGTAGCTCTCGAGGACTGGAGTGGAGTCGGCCATGTATGGCAGACTAATACCAGACCGATCGGTCAGTAAACCTGTGAGGAGGACGGGATGACCCTCACCGACGCCGAGCTCGAGGCCCAGTTGTTGGCTCAGTTCGACGAGACCATCGCGCGCAACGACCGGATCGAGCCGCGTGACTGGATGCCGGACAAGTACCGCAAGACACTGATCCGCCAGGTGGCGCAGCACGCCCACTCCGAGATCATCGGGATGCAGCCCGAGGGGAACTGGATCACCCGGGCACCCTCGCTGCGACGCAAGGCGATCCTGCTGGCGAAGGTGCAGGACGAGGCCGGGCACGGGCTGTATCTCTATTCCGCGTGCGAGACGCTCGGCGCCTCCCGGCGCGAGCTGACCGAGATGCTGATCGAGGGACGGCAGAAGTACTCCTCGATCTTCAACTACCCGACGCTGTCGTACGCCGACGTGGGCACCATCGGCTGGCTGGTCGACGGGGCGGCGATCTGCAACCAGGTGCCGCTGTGCCGGACGTCGTATGGCCCCTACGGACGCTCGATGATCCGGATCTGCAAGGAGGAGTCCTTCCACCAGCGGCAGGGCTTCGAGCTGCTCGCGACGATGATGCGCGGCACCGATGAACAGCGCGCGATGGTGCAGGAGTCGGTGGACCGGTTCTGGTGGCCGGCGCTGATGATGTTCGGCCCGCCCGATGCCGACTCGCCCAACACCGAGCAGTCGATGGCGTGGGGGATCAAGCGCGACACCAACGACGACCTGCGGCAGAAGTTCGTCGACATGACCGTGCCGCAGGCCAAGGCGCTCGGGGTCACCCTGCCCGACCCCGGCCTCTCGTGGAACGAGGCACGCGGCCACCACGACTTCGGCCAGCCCGACTGGGATGAGTTCGCGCGCGTGGTCAAGGGCGAGGGTCCGTGCAACACCCAGCGGATCATCCACCGCCGCCAAGCCCACGAAGACGGTGCCTGGGTCCGCGAGTCTGCCACTGAGTTTGCGAAGAAGTCGTCAGGTGGTTTCGAGCCCTTCGAGACGGTTGCTGCGCAACCTCCTCAGGAACCAACGCACAGCGGCGCTCGCTCCTCAACCACCGAATCGGTGGTTGAGGAGGGCGCCCCGGCGCCCGTCTCGAAACCACTGGATCTCGAGAAGGAGCAGCGATGACCGAGATCCAGGACGAGTGGCCCCTCTACGAGATCTTCGTGCGCGGCAAGCGCGGGCTCAACCATGTGCACGTCGGCTCGCTGCACGCGGCAGACGACGAGATGGCGCTGCGTCACGCCCGCGACGTCTACACCCGCCGCAACGAGGGCGTGAGCATCTGGGCGGTCCGTTCCGATGCGATCGCGGCCTCCTCGCCGGACGAGAAGGACCCGATGTTCGCGCCGGCCAACGACAAGGTCTACCGGCACCCGACCTTCTACTCCATCCCCGACGACGTTCCTCATATGTGATGACTGACGACGACCACTTTCACGACTCCGTGTACGACGAGGACCTCCTCGGCGGCGACGCGTCCCACTGGGCGTTCGGCACCTCCTTCGAGGACCCGCTGGCCGGCGTCGACACCACCATCCCCGACGGGGTCGACCACAGGGAGCTCGCGGCGTACTGCCTGATGCTCGCGGACGACGCCCTCGTCTACTCCCACCGGCTCTCGGAGTGGTGCAGCCGTGCGCCGGACCTCGAGGAGGACATCGCGCTGGCCAACATCGCACTCGACCTCCTCGGCCAGGCCCGGCTGCTGTTGGCGCGTGCCGCCGCGGCATCGCCCTCGGTCGTGCCCGCACTGCCCGAGGGGTCGCCCGTGCCGCCCGAGGACGCGCTGGCCTTCTTCCGCTCCGACGCGGAACTGCGCAACGTGCGGCTGGTCGAGCCGGACAACGGCGACTTCGCGGTGACGATCGTGCGCCTGCTGCTGTTCTCGACCTGGCGGCTGGCCCTGCTCGAGCGACTGGCGTCCTCGAGCGACCAGGTGCTGTCCGCGATCGCGACCAAGGGCGTCAAGGAGGTGACCTACCACCGCCATTATGCCGGGCGGTGGTTCCTCACTCTCGCGCAGGGAACCGACGAGTCCCGCTCGCGGCTGCTCGCTGCACTGCCGCAGGTGTTGGCCTTCCACGACGAGCTGTTCACCGACCACCCGGTCGAGACCTCGGTCGCGGCTTCCGGCGTCGGCGTCGCTCCTTCGGCCGTGGTTGCCGAGGTCGGGGTGGTCCTAGAGCAGGTGTTCTCGATCAGCGCCGTCGAACGCGAGCCGGTCGCGCAGGTGGGGCCGGTCAGCGGTGGCATGGGCCGCCACGGCCGCCACACAGAGTCGCTCTCGCACCTGCTCGCCGAGATGCAGTCCGTCGCCCGCGCCCACCCGATGGGGGTGTGGTGATGGTGCAGACAACCGCAACCAATAGGTGGTCGAGCAGCGAGCGAAGCGAGCGATCAGTCGATACCACTCCCGCAACCTGGGAGCGAGCCCGACGCGTCGCGGCTTCGGTTCCAGACCCGGAGATGCCGATGCTCACCCTCGAGGATCTCGGGGTGCTCCGGTCCGTCACGCTCGAACCCAACAAATGTGTGGTCGTGACGATCACGCCGACCTACTCCGGCTGCCCGGCGATGGCCACCATGCGCGACGACCTCGTGCACCGGCTGGCCGAGGCCGGTTTCGACGCCGAGGTCCGGATCAGCCTGAGCCCGGCGTGGTCGAGCGACTGGATCACTCCCGAGGGACGCGCGGCGCTGGCGGCACACGGCATCTCACCTCCAGGGCCCGCGCCCCGCGGCGCGGTCGGCCTCTCGCTCCTTCCGACGCGTCGGGCGGTCTCGTGCACCCGGTGCGGGTCGGCAGACGTGGAGCTGACCTCGGAGTTCGGGCCGACGGCGTGCAAGGCGATGTACCGCTGCACGTCCTGCCTCGAGCCCTTCGAGCACGTGAAGGAGATCTGATGGTCGCGGCCTCGACAAGCTCGACCAGCGTGGGGGAGCGCACGACGAGGGGCACGTTCCACACGCTCACCGTCGCGTCGGTCGAGCGACTCTGCGACGACGCGGTCGCGGTGACCTTCGATGTGCCCGACAACCTGCTTGCGGCGTACGACTTCGAAGCGGGGCAGTCCCTCACCCTGCGCCGGATCATCGACGGCGAGGACCATCGACGCGACTACTCGATCTGCGCGCGGGTTGGGGAGCGGCCGCGGGTCGGCGTACGCCTGATCCCGGGCGGACGGTTCTCGGAGTGGCTGGTCAACGAGGTACGCCCCGGGGACGAGATCGAGGTGCAGACTCCGCGCGGCAGCTTCCGGGCCGCGCCGGACGGCGGTCGCCACCTCTGCATCGCCGCAGGCTCGGGCATCACCCCGATGATGTCGATCGCCTCGACCGTGCTGACGAACCCCTCCTCGCGGCTGACGTTGCTGTACGGCAACCGGACGACGTCGTCGGTCATGTTCGCCGAGGAGCTGGCCGACCTGAAGAACAGGTACGGCGCTCGCCTCGACCTCGTCCACGTCCTCTCCCGTGAGCCTCGCGACGTGGAGCTGTTCTCCGGTCGGCTCGAGGGTGACCGTCTCCGCCGGTTGCTTACCACCCTGGTGCCGTTGGCGTCGGTGGACCACGTCTGGCTGTGCGGGCCGTTCGGGATGATCGCGGACTCGCGCGCGATCCTGGAGGAGCTCGGGGTGTCGCGCGACAAGGTCCACTTCGAGCTGTTCTACGTCGACGAGCCGCCGCCGGAGGTCAACCGCCCCGAGGCGGTCGTGACCGGCGAGACGAGCAGCGTGACCGTCGTACTCGACGGGCGCAGCATGACGGCGCCGATGCCGAAGGACCAGCCGATCCTGGACGCTGCCCAGAAGGTCCGGGCCGACCTGCCGTTCGCGTGCAAGGGCGGCGTCTGCGGCACCTGCCGCGCCCACCTCACGTCGGGCCAGGTCGAGATGCGCCGCAACTACGCCCTCGACGACGACGAGGTCGCCCGCGGCTTCGTGCTCACCTGCCAGAGCCTCCCGGTGTCCGACGAGGTGACCGTGGACTACGACGCATGACTGGACATGAGGCTGGACACGAGACTGGCCCCGACGATCTCGCCCGCCGCAGCGCCGACGCCATGTGGGAGGGCGACGCCGCCTCGCAGATGCTGGGGATGGAGATCCTGTTCGTCGGCCCCGGCACGGCCACGCTGTCGATGAAGGTCCGCGAGGACATGGTCAACGGCTGGGACCTCTGCCACGGCGGCCTGATCGCCTCACTGGCCGACAGTGCGTTCGCCTTCGCCTGCAACTCCCACGGCACCGTGACCGTCGCCTCGGGCTTCGACGTCACGTTCCTCGAGTCCGGGCGCCTCGGCGACGAGCTGGTCGCGGTGGCCGTCGAGCGCGCCCTCCGCGGCCGCTCTGGTCTGTACGACGTGACCGTCACCCGCGCCTCCGACGACACTGTGATCGCCGAGTTCCGGGGCCGGAGCCACTCGACGGGACGCGCAATTCCCGGATAGTCCCTCATGAACGGACCCTGTTCGGGCGCCGAAAGGGGTCCGAACACTCGGGACTATCCAGTTCTACTGGTTGCGAAGCCCCTCGAACGCCAGATCCACGATCGCGGTGGAGAGCTCCTCGACGGGGACGGGGCCGTCGGGGCGGTACCACTCGACCAGCGAGTTCACCATCCCGAACAGCAGCCGGCTGATCAGCTCCGGCGCGATGTCGGCGCGCAGGGAGCCCTCGTCGACGGCGGCCTGGACGAGGCCCGCGAGCTTGTCGTCGATCACCCGGCGGCGCTTGAGTGCGGCCAGCTCCACCTCGCTGTTGCCGCGCACGCGCAGGAGCAGCGTCACGGCGGGCAGGTGGTGGCCGAGGATCTCGACCGACTGGCGCACGGCCGTCCGGAGTCGCTCGTAGGCGCTGGTCTCGGCAACCTCGTTGGCGGCCGCATCGATGGTCTCGGCCAGCCCGTCCAGTGCCTCGTCCAGGGCGGCGGCCAGCAGGGCTTCCTTGCTCGGGACGTGGTGGTAGATCGCCGACTTGGTCAGCCCGAGTTCCTTGGCCAGGTCGCCGATGCTGGTCGCGTCGTACCCCTGGAGGTTGAACAGCCCGATCGCCCGCCGCAGCACCGTCTCCTGGTCGTAGCCGGGTCGCCCCCGACGTGCCGGAGTGGGTGCGGAGTCAGTCACGCCCCGTGGCTCCGACGGGTTTCTCGGCGCGGAGCCGGAGCCGGGGAGCGCGGTGACCGCTGGCCACGGCGCCCAACCAGGCAGCCAGTGCACCGACGGCCACTCCGCCGATGACGTCGATGAAGAAGTGCCAGCCCAGGTAGAGCGTCGCCAGCACGGTGAGCGCCAGCATCGTCCAGGCCAGCAGGCGGGGGAGCAGACTACGGGTGTTCCAGTGCACCAGCAGGCAGATCGTCACCATCATCCCCACGTGCAACGAGGGGAAGGCCGCGATCGTCTGGAGGGTGTCGGTCGCCCGTGCGTCCCCGAGCACCTCGAACCGGTCGCGCATCATGGTCGTCTGCAGCTGCGTGCTCGAGCCGGGCAGGGACGCGAACTCGACGGCGTGGGTGTAGATCGGACCCAGGGTCGGGAACGCGTAGTACGCCGCGACGCCCAACGCCCAGTCGAAGGCCAGGGCCGTGACGTACCAGGCCGCGACCGCCTGGTTGCGGGTCCAGGTGAGAGCCCACGCCAGGCTGGCCGGGATCAGGCCGATCCAGATCATGTAGACCGCGGAGAAGAAGGCAGCAGCCCAGCCCACCCCCAGCAGGCTGTGGAGTACGCCGGCCGGGTCGTGCCCGAGCCAGATCAGCTGATCGAGATCAGCGAACCGGGGGTCCCAGATCTTGTCGTTGACGAACGGAACCGCACTCTTGAGGTTCCGGAAGGCGCTGTAGGTGAGGTACCAGCTGGCCAGCCCGATCAGCGTGAACTGGATCTGCGTGTGTGGCCACCGCTCGGCCAGCACCGCCCGGAGAGCGGCGACGGTACGGACCCCGTGTCGCAGCCGTCGGGCCACAACGCGGGGCACCACGTCGATCAGCACCGCGAGCAGCAGGATGAGCGGCAGTCGGATCCAGGACGGACCGAGGGCATCGTCAGGATCGCGAATCGGAAGGTTCTGGTCCTCGGTGACGGCAACGGTCGCCAGGCCCATGACGAGGGCCAGTGCCACCAGTGACCGCAGCCGGCTGGGCACAACGCGGTCGAAGAACCCGCGAAGCCCGCGTCCGGTGTCCGCCGTCTCGACGGAACTCTCGGGCGCGGCAGTCAGGCCCCGCTGGCTCGCCTCCACACACACACGATAGGCACTCGTGGTGACAATCCGGTGACGCGACCGTCGCCGATGTGACCAAAGACGCAGGTCTAGTGGACCTCGCAGGCTGAGATAAATGCGGCGATTTCAGGAACGTGTTCTACCGTCTCGGGAGATACTTACACCCGTATGCCTCCGAAAGGCCGTTATGACCCGCTCCACCCACCGACTCAGTACCCGTCAGAAGTCGATGGTGCTCCTCCCGTTGGCTCTGGCATCCGGGGTGTGGACGGCAAGTCTGGTCTCTTCGAGTGCGACGGCCACCAACGCCAGCAGCGGTTCGTTGCCTGATGGCACCAAGGTGCCCACGGCGGCGATCGAGGCCCCCGCGAGTGTCCCGACACCGGGTGTGATCGCTCCGGCGGTCCCCAACGGCTCGGCTGACTCGGTGGTCTCCGGTGCCTCCACCAACGGCATCCCGGCCCCCGCGCTGGCGGCCTACCAGCGTGGCGCGCAGATCATCAACGCCGCGGACAAGTCCTGCAACATCCCCTGGGAGCTGATCGCTGCGATCGGCCGGGTGGAGTCTGACCACGGCCGCTACGGCGGCAACACCCTGACCGAGGACGGCGTCTCCAAGCCCGGCATCTACGGGATCGCGCTGAACGGCAAGAACGGCACCCAGGCCATCAACGACACCGACGGCGGCCAGCTCGACAAGGACCCGGTCTATGACCGGGCGGTCGGTCCGATGCAGTTCATCCCCTCGACCTGGCAGGTCGTCAAGGTCGACGCCGACGGCGATGACCAGCGCAACCCCCAGGACATGGACGATGCCTCCCTGGCCACCGCGGTCTACCTCTGTTCGGGCAAGGACAACCTCTCCGCGCGCACCGGGCAAGAGGCAGCGGTGCTGCGCTACAACCACTCCACCGACTACGTGAACCTGGTGCTGCGGATCATGGAGGCCTACTCCTCCGGTGACTACACCGCAGTCCCCTCCGGCACCTACGGCGGCACCTCCTACTCCCCCTCCTACTCCTCCGCGATCGACAAGTCCTACAAGGTCGCCAAGGAACGCAAGGCCAAGCAGAAGGCCGCCAAGCAAAAGGCAGCGGCGAACGGCACCTCGAGCTCCAGCTCTGGCAGTTCCACCGGCGGCAGCACCACCGGTGGCACCGGCGTGACGGGCGGCGACACCCCGGCTGGGGGCGGCGGCGGCACGCCAAGCCTGCCGAACCTGCCGACCCTCCCAGGTGGCGGCTCGGGTGGTGGCTCGGGTGGGAGCGGCGGCTCGAACCCGGTCCCCGACCCGCCCGCGCAGATCTCACAAACGCTGGCCAGCACTCGATGCCTCGCCGAGGTGGGCGTCGAGAACGTGGCGCTGCTGCTAGGCAAGAAGGGCGCCTACGACGCCTGCATGCGCCGCTACGGCTACTGAGTCACCCGGCTGATCGTCGCTAGCGGCTCGTCGACAGGATCGTGCGCATCACGAGCGCGTCGCCGGTGTTCTGGCGGTCCACGGCCACGCGAAGGTCGTCGATCTGGCGGGTGCTGCTGTGGAACGCGAGGGACTTGGCCAGCGCGCGGTACTCACGTCGTGCCTGACGGCGCTTGCGGAAGGCATCGTGGGCCGCGGCCCAGGTCTCACGCGTGCGGCGGACAGGAGCGGTGCTGGTGGTAGTAGGCGCGTTCACGTCTCAAGCATCCGCTCATTGGATCCATACGTCCAATAACGGATTGCGGTTCTATTCATGCATGTCAGTCATGGTTGACGGAGCAGCGCAGCCACGAGGGTGTCGCGCATCCAGGCCTCGAAGTCGTCGTAGGAATAGCCGGCCGTGTCCACGAGCTGCTCATGGATCTGGGGGCTGACGATCGCCCAGGCAGTGTCTGCCGCGCTTTTGGTGGTGAGCCCCTTCTTCAGGGCCGACTTCGGCAGGATCGCCATCAGCCTGTGGAACTCCGCCCTGCGCAGCTCCATCAGTGCGCGCCAGTCCGACGCGATGTCGGCATCGACCGATGCGGCGTCGCGATAGGTGCGCCACACGCTGGCCGAACGTTCCGCGAGGACGCGGAAGCCGTGCACGACGTGCGCCAGCAGCAGCCGGGGATCCTTCGCGTCCTCCGGATCGATGGACGCGAGCAGGTTGGCGCGGACGACACCCTCGTCGATGGACGCCTCCTCCTGCCCGGTCACGGCGAGCTCGAGTACGCCGCGGAGCAGGTCGCGTTTGCTGCCCCAGGAGTGGTAGAGGGTCTGCACGGACACATCCGCCCGGTCGGCGATCCGGGAGACCGTCGCCGACCGGTAGCCGCTCTCCGCGAACTCGTCCCTCGCGGCGAAGAGGAGCTTGCGGCGGGTCTCCCGACGGGTGGCCTCGCCCGCCTCGCGCTGGCGGCTGACCCGGCGCGTCGCCGACTTCTCTGGAGGCATGCGGCTGATTGTGCCGCCTCCTACCCGCTCGCTCTTGTACATGGCACCAGAGTGTGGCATGGTTTGGAGTATCATTCCAAATCATTAGAACTACGCTCTAGAAGAGAAGGCGAACACGATGAGCACCACACCGACAAGCAAAGATCGGGCCGCCCGACCGGGCGAGGCCTCCAACCACCGGGCGATCACCGTGGTCGTCTGCGTCGCCCTGGCCGCAGTGGTGTCCGCGATGTCGTCGCTGAACGTCGCGCTGCCGGACATCGCCCGCGGCACCCACGCGGGCGAGACCCAGCTGACCTGGATCATCGACAGCTACTCGCTCGTGTTCGCAGCACTGCTGCTGCCGGCCGGTGCGCTCGGCGACCGCTTCGGTCGCCGACTGACGTTGCTGCTCGGCCTCGGCATCTTCGGCGCTGCGTCTGCCGTGGCGATGACGGTCGACGGCGCCGAGCAGCTGATCGGGCTCCGTGCGGTGCTGGGCCTCGGTGCTGCCCTGGTCATGCCCGCCACCCTGTCCACGATCACTGGGACGTTCCCGCCAGCCCAGCGCGTCAAGGCCGTGAGCGTGTGGGCCGGAGTCGCCGGCGCCAGTGCCGTACTCGGCCTGCTGTGCTCCGGAGTCCTGCTCGAGTTCTGGAGCTGGCGTTCGATCTTCGCCCTGAACGTCGTCCTCGCGGTCGTCGCCATCGTCGGCACGCTGCGCGTCGTGCCCGAGTCCGCAGACCCCGCGGCCCCGAAGCTCGATGTCATCGGCGCCGGACTGGCCGTTGTCGGTCTCGTGACCCTGGTCTTCTCGATCATCGAGGCGCCGAACCACGGCTGGGGTGCGGGTCGCACGCTCGCCGGTCTGGCCGGAGGTCTGCTGGTCCTCGCGGTGTTCGTGTACGTCGAGCTGCGTCGTCGACACCCCCTGCTCGACCCGCGGATCTTCACCCGCCGCGGACTCTCGGCCGGGAGCCTGTCGATCTTCGTGCAGTTCTTCGCCTTCTTCGGGTTCGTGTTCGTGGTGCTGCAGTACCTGCAACTCGTCCGCGGCGACTCGGCCCTGCACTCAGCGCTGCTGATGCTGCCCATGGCTGCGGCGATGATGCCAACCGCGCGTCTCACTCCCGTCCTCGTCGCACGGGTCGGCAGCCGGGCAGTGTGTGTGACCGGCCTGGTTCTCATCTCCGGCGCGCTGCTGGTGCTCTCCCGGCTGGATGCCGCCAGCTCGGTGTGGCACCTCATCGGCGGCCTGATCCCCCTCGGGATCGGGATGGGCGCGGCGATGACCCCGGCCACCAGCGCGATCACCGAGGCGCTGCCGCGGGCACAGCAGGGTGTCGGGTCGGCGATGAACGACCTCGCCCGTGAGCTCGGCGGTGCGCTGGGGATCGCCGTGGTCGGCAGTGTGCTCGCCTCGACGTACCACAGCCACTTCGCGCTCCCTCAGGGTGCGGGCAGCCTGCCGGCCGGGCTCGGAGAGAAGGCCAGGGAGTCGATCGCGGTGGCCACCCACCTGGGTGGTCCGGTGGCCGATGCGGGTCGCACTGCGTTCGTCGACGGGCTCCAGGCGGCCCTGATGGTCGGTTCCGTGGCGGCGCTCGTGGCAGCGATCTGCGTGTCGCTCCTGCTTCGCAGGTCGACCCAGGCCGCCGCTCTTGACGAGGACCCCGCGAGCCCCGATGACAGCGACTCGGAACTGGCCGGTTCGGCCGCTGGATAGTCCTCGGGCGGGAGGCTGCCGCACAAGGCTGCCGCACAAGGCTGGCGCACAAGGCTGCCGCACAAGGCTGCCGCACAAGGACGAAGCCGCAGGTCAGCGACACTGATCTGCGGCTTCTGTCTTGCGCGCCTGGAGGGATTCGAACCCCCAACCTTCTGATCCGTAGTCAGATGCTCTATCCGTTGAGCTACAGGCGCCGGCTCCGGACTGGTCCGAGGACTGCGAAACTCTAGCCGACGACCGGCGTCGGCTCGAAATCGGCCGGGAGCCTCAGCTGAACGTGAGCCGGAGCGCACCTTTTCCCGCCTGTCAGACGGCTGGATCGATCCAATAGGCCGAATCGTGCCTGGGACGTAGATTCCCCCTCAACCTCGGTTACTTCGCCGACTTCCCTGGGCGTAACTTGAGGGATTACAAAACGGGTGGATGCAACGGCGCGTCGCCCGGGTACTGATAACTCAAGGACACACCGCCGATGCACTCGGCGGCCGGGATGGACCCTTCCGGGAACCACCGAGAAATGCTCGAGAGGGAACAGGCATGACCGCCGATACGTCGAAAGAGACCACCACCGCCAGCGACAGCGCGCCGACCAGCCACGAAGGCATTCTGGCCTTCGTCAACGAGGTCGCCGAGCTCACCACCCCGGACCGCGTGTACTGGTGCACGGGCTCCGACGAGGAGTGGGTGGAGCTGACCGACGCACTGGTGGCCACCGGGACGTTCACGCGCCTGGACCCCGAGAAGAAGCCGAACTCCTTCCACGCGGCCTCCGACCCCACTGACGTGGCGCGCGTCGAGGACCGCACCTACATCTGCTCGGTCGACGAGAAGGACTGCGGGCCCACCAACAACTGGATGGACCCCGGCGAGATGAAGGCCATCATGCGCAAGCTCTACGCGGGCTGCATGAAGGGCCGGACGATGTACGTCATCCCGTTCGTGATGGGCCACCTCGAGGCCGAGCACCCCATGTTCGGGGTCGAGCTCACCGACTCGGCGTACGTCACTGCGAGCATGCGGGTGATGGCGCGCATGGGCACCCACGTGCTTCGCAAGATGGAGGAGCTCGACGCGGCCGGTGAGGACTTCCACTGGGTTCCGGCCCTGCACTCGGTCGGGATGCCGCTCGAGGAGGGCCAGGCCGACGTCTCGTGGCCGTGCAACGACACCAAGTACATCGTGCAGTTCCCCGAGGAGCGCGCGATCTGGTCCTACGGCTCCGGGTACGGCGGCAACGCGCTGCTCGGGAAGAAGTGCTACGCCCTCCGGATCGCCAGCGCGATGGCGCGCGACGAGGGCTGGATGGCCGAGCACATGCTGATCCTGAAGCTGACCAGCCCCGAGGGCGTCACCAAGTACGTCGCTGCGGCCTTCCCCAGCGCGTGCGGCAAGACCAACCTCGCGATGCTCGAGCCGACGATCCCCGGCTGGAAGGTCGAGTCGATCGGTGATGACATCGCCTGGATGCGCATCCGCGAGGACGGCCGGCTGTGGGCGGTGAACCCGGAGTACGGCTTCTTCGGCGTGGCCCCCGGCACCAACGAGCACACCAACCCCAACGCGATGAAGACCATCAACATCGGCAACTCGGTCTTCACCAACGTGGCACTCACCGACGACGGCGACGTCTGGTGGGAGGGCCTGGAGAACACGCCGGACCACGCCACGTCCTGGAAGGGCGAGCCGTGGACACCTGACTCCGAGGAGCTCTCCAGCCACCCGAACAGCCGCTACTGCACGCCGATCAAGCAGTGCCCGATCCTGGCCCCCGAGTACGACGACCCGCGTGGTGTCCCGATCGACGCGATCCTCTTCGGCGGTCGTCGCAAGACCACGATCCCGCTGGTCACCGAGGCCCGGGACTGGGTCCACGGCACCTTCATGGGCGCCACCCTCTCCTCGGAGACCACCGCAGCCGCGACCGGCCAGGTCGGTGTCGTGCGTCGTGACCCGATGGCGATGCTGCCGTTCATCGGCTACAACGCCGGCGACTACTTCAGCCACTGGATCAACATGGGCAAGGAGAACGACGCCGCGAAGATGCCGCGCATCTTCTACGTCAACTGGTTCCGTCGCGATGCCGACGGCGACTTCCTGTGGCCCGGATTCGGTGAGAACAGTCGAGTGCTGAAGTGGGTCATCGAGCGCATGGAAGGCCAGGCCGCTGCCGTGGAGACGCCCATCGGGCACGTCCCGGCGCCGGGCTCGCTTGACATCGACGGTCTCGACATGACCGAGGACGAGCTGAGGCAGGCGCTCGACGTCGACGTCGAGGAGTGGAAGAAGGAGATCCCCCAGATCACCGAGTGGTTCGAGAAGTTCGGTGACCAGCTCCCGGCCGTTCTCTGGACCGAGCTCGACGGGCTGAAGGCCCGTCTCGGCGCCTGAGAAACCCCGCGAGCACCCACTGCTCGCCCCCTGTTCACGACGTGGACTAGCACCCACAGGGTGCGGGTCACGGTCTTTCACGACATGATGAGTTGCATGAATGTGCAGCAGGGGCCCGCAAGACGCGCACTGCTGGAGGGAGCCGCTGGCTCGATCTTCCGTGAGGTCGTCGCGGCAGGCGTGCTCCCGGGTGAAAGTGCGCGGCTCAGGCGGGGCCACGAGGACCACGAGGCCGTCGAGCTGCTCATCGACCTGGGCCTGCTGCGCCAGGACGAGAGCGGTGACTGGGTGGCGGTCGACCCCGCCGCGGTGCAGTCGGGGGTGGTGGCGCCCCTGGGCCGACAGGTGATGGAGATCCTCTCGGAGTCGGCGGCATGGGCCGACGCGCTCGGTTCACTGGCCCAGGCGTTCCGCCGTACGCCGGCCGGCGCGAGCCCGGTCGAGGCGATCCGCGGTCTGCCGAGCATCAACCGTTTCCTCGAGTCGGCGGTCGACGACGCCGAGAGCGAGCTGCTCACCGCGCAGCCCGCGGGCGCACGACGGGCAGTCGTCCTGGAGCAGGCGGTGGACCGCGACATGCGAACCATCGAGCGGGGCGTGCACATGCGGACGCTCTACCAGCACACCGCACGGCGCTCGAAGGCGACGCGCGACCACGTGAACCTGATGCTCGCCCACGGTGCCCAGGTGCGCACCCTGGACGAGTTCTTCAACCGTCTGATCGTGGTCGACCGTCGGTTGGCGATCGTGCCGGGTGAGACACCCGACGTCGCGGTGGCCGTCCGCGACAAGAACCTCGTGTCGTACCTGGCCGACGTCTTCGACCGCTCGTGGGAGCGTGCGCGTGAGTACAACGAGCGAGGGAGCGCCTCCGACAGCGACATTGCCGCCGAGGTGCGTCAGCTGACGGTAAGGATGCTCACAGAGGGCCACAGCGACCCTGCTAGTGCCAAGCGCGTAGGAGTCAGCACTCGGACCTACGCCTCCTACGTCGCAGCCCTCAAGGAGGAGTACGGCGTGGAGACCAGGTTCCAGCTCGGTTATGCGATGGGGACCAGTGGCACGGAGTCAGCCCCCGAAAGCTGACCGACTCCGCGGCTGTTCCGGGGTCGGCTTACTTGAAGCCCCACCCAGTGTCCTGCGTTGATGCGGCGGGCGCCTTCTTCGGTGTAGCGGCGGAGGCCGGGGCAGCGACACTGACCGTGGCCAGGCCGATTGCCAGGAGAATTGCGGCTAGTGGCTTGAAAATTCGTGAATTCATGGAGCAAATCCTTCTCTCATCGGGGCAAGGCAAATGGTGCCCATGGCTGGGAGCCCAATAACAGATCTGCTGTCCACATGACTGTGCAATGCATGATCACGCAGGTTTTCGGAACATGACTAGTACCGCCCCGGGCCCATGAGGCCCGGGGCGGTGCGCCGGCGGAGGTGGCGGGATTTGAACCCGCGAGAGGGGTTTGCCCTCAACCCGCTTAGCAGGCGGGCGCCATAAACCGGACTAGGCGACACCTCCAATGACAGCAGGCCACAGGGTACCCATGTGGGGGGTTCGCGAAAAATCGGGTGCTCCGGGCGTCATTTCAGCCAAGTCGGCGGTAGCCGTGGCCACGGTCGAGGTGGTTCGTCAGGCTCTCGGTCAGGGCTGTTTCCCCACCCTCGAGAGCGCCCACCGGGAGGGCCGTCGTGCGACCATCGCGCAGGCGGAGTACGACGCACGGCACGCCGCCAACCGTCCTCGTCTGGAGGTCGAGGACATCGGTCCAGCGGGCCGACTTGGCCTGGGCCGTTCGAAGCACGCGCACCCGGTAACCGGTCTCGTCGAGGCGCAGCACCCAGTGGCGGACGCCGACCAGCAGGCCGAGGGTCACGACCCCCACGACGGCCAGCACGACCAGGCCGCTCACGATGCCGGACGGGAGGCCGGAGACCCAGCTGAGGAGCGCGCCGAGGGCGACCACGACACCGATCGCGACCAGGCCGGTGCCCAGCAGACGGGCCCTCAGCGCCGGTGCCAAGGCGAAGTCGACCCGTTCCGCGGGGGCCTGGGGATGGGGTGGAGGCGAGGTCACGGGGCGATTACACAGGGCCAGTGGGCCGCCCACCAAGTCCACTCTTGTCGGAATACGTGTTAGGAGTCACACTCAGACTCCCCACTGTGCACGAATCGACTCGTGGAGGTGGTTCGAGATGGCTCCTCTCGAAACCGCGGTTGGCGAACTACGACAGATTCTCTCGGCGGACAGCACCGCGCCCGAGTGGCGGTGGAACGTGCGACGCAGGCTCTCGGCGGTCAAGGACGCCTTGGCCGGCCCCCAGGCACGACAGGCCGACGCCTGGCTGGCGGCGAAGGCCCAGTCCTCCAACCGGGTACGCCATCAACTGCATGCACGTGCGACCAACCTGGCGAGCGGAGTACTCGACAAGCTCGACACCGACAGCATCGTCACCGAGCTGCGTCGCCTGGTGAGCGACCTCGAGCACCACGTGCAGCGTGTGCACGACCTCGTCTACGACTCGGTTTCCCTGGAGCTCGGCGGGTCCGAGTAACAGTCGGCAGAGGGGGCGGGATTCGAACCCGCGGCTGACATCACTGCCAGCGACCGCTTTCAAGGCGGTTCCGATCGGCCACTCCGGCACCCCTCCAGGTCCCTTGCGGGACCGCGCCTGAGTGTAGTCACGCGCCAAGGCCGTGCCTCCCGACCCCATGTCCTGCTGCGCGCCGCCCCACGGGCACCTCGCTGCGTTGTCGTCAGTCGACGATGCTGGCGCATCGCTCCCTCCTCCGCCTTGCGATGCACTCCGTGGGACGACGCTCACGACGGACGAGGGTCGGGAGCCACGTCCTAGTGCAGCGGCTGGATGCGCCGTGGCTCGGGCCGGTGGGTCGCCACGTCTGTGTTCTTGGAGCGCCTGCCCGTACCGCGGAGGAGCCGTACGACGCGGATGACGATGAACCCGACGACCAGCCCCAGCATCACGCTGTAGGCCTCGCCCAGTGCGATCGTCCTGAAGGTGGCGTCGTCCTGGATGAACCGGGTGGTCGCGGCCGCGGTGGCCGCCGTACCGAAGACGCACACCCACCAGCCCTGCCGGCGCCGCGCACGCATGGAGACGCCCCAGACGAGGGCGGGGATGCCGATGAGGACCTCGATCGGATGGGGTACGGCGCCGAGGTTGTCGCGCACCCAATGCCTGGCCGACTCCACGTCGAGGCGCAGCTCCGGGGAACCCCAACGCGTGAGTGCCGCTGTGTACGCGAGCCCGACCACGAGCAGAACCAGAGCGGCGCCGAAGAGCACGACTCCGCTCCGTCCGAGACCGTGCACTCCGCCACCGAGGCGGTAGACGAGCGCGACGGTGGCGGCCAACGACACGGCGAGCACGGTGTAGGCGAACCGGTCACGGTCCAGGTCGACTTGGAACCCGGCGACTCCCAGGGCACCGGCGATGGCCACGATCTCCGCAACGACGACCTCGAGGATCGCCCGCGGGAAGGTGCGGGAGGGTGTTGTCGCGAGGACCGCGAGGCAGGCGGCGAGCACGCCGGTGCCAACGGCAGCGCCCGCGAGAAGGGCCGGCCACTGGGTCACCAGCGCACCGGCGCCGACGAGGGCGGCCAGCGCGACTGCGGGGATCGGCCGGCCACCGGCGCGGACCGACAGCCCAAGGGCGAGCAGGACCCCGAGCGCGGCAGCCACTGACTGCTGCGGGAGGGCCTCGGCCTCGAGATAGCGCAGGACACCCAGGCCACCGGCCGAGGCCAGGAACGCGAGTAGCCAGAGCAGGCCGAGCGCCGTGGACGAGCGGGCACCGGTGAGGGGCGGCGGTGGCTGTTCGTCACCCGCCATGTGGCTGCCGACGCGGGGCGCGCGAGCACGTGCGGGTTGCTCGAAGGGCGTGTCGAGTCGTTGCGGGACCGCCTTGCGGCGGCCAGGCACCCTCTCGACCCTCGGCACGCCCGGGAGGATACCGCTGCGGCGCTACATCCGCCGGTTGGCCAGCGAGGGGTTGGTACGACGGACGCCGCTCACCGACTCGCGGTCGACGACGGCGTCGAGCACGGCTGCGTCGTCCTCGCCGGCCTCGACGACCACGTCACCATCAGGGGCGACGACCAGCGAGTGACCGGAGTAGCGAGGACCCGGCTGGGCCACGGCGATCACCCAGACGGTGTTCTCGATCGCTCTCGCCCGCAGCAGCGTGCGCCAGTGCTCGACCTTGCGTTCCCCGGCCACCCAGGCGGCGGGCAGGACCAGCGCCTCGGCACCCTGCTCGACCAGGGTGCGGGCGAGCTCGGGGAAGCGCAGGTCGTAGCAGGTCATCAGGCCCAGCGGGAACCCGCCGACGTCGACCCGGCTCGGGGCGATGGCGCCCGGGCTGATCGTGGCGGACTCCTTGTACCCGAAGGAGTCGTAGAGGTGGATCTTGCGGTACGCCGTCAGGTTGCCGTCGTCGGCCAGGACGAGGGTGTTCAGCGGCCTGGCGGGGTCCTCGGCGACCTCGAACATCCCGGCCAGCCAGGCGGTCCCGGTGCCGGTGCTCAGCTCGCGCAGCCTGGTGGCGAAGGGCCCGTCCAGCGGCTCGGCGTACGGCGCGAGGTCCGAGCCCGGCTCGCCGAAGTCACGGGCGAAGGCCTCGGGCAGCACCACCAGGTCGGTCCCGTCGGCCAGGGGAGCGAGCTCGTCGAGGACGGCGCGGTTGTCGGCCGGGTCGAGACTGGAGGCGCGCTGGACGAGACGAACACGAAGTTGGTCAGCCATGTCCCCCAGCCTGCCAGTCACCTGAGCCGCAGCCCAAGCCGCCGTCGAGCCGTCGCCACCTGCGCTGCGTGATGCCAGACTGCGAGCGTGAGCGAAGTAAGCACGGCCGAGCTCGGCGGGATCGTGCTCACCGGTGGCAGCGCTGTCCGTTTCCAGGGGGCCGACAAGGCCTCCATCGAGATCGACGGGGTGACCCTGCTCGAGCATGTTCTCGGAGCGCTGGCCGACGTCCCTGAGGTCGTCGTCGTCGGGGACCGGCTGATCACGAGCCGTCCGGTGGGGTTCGTCCGCGAGGACCCGCCCGGCGGCGGCCCGGCGGCAGGCCTGCTGGCGGGGCTGACCGGCTTCCCGCGGTTACCGCGGCTGGTGGTCGTGCTCGCGGTGGACATGCCGCTGGTCACGACCGCGACCGTGGACCGGCTGATGCTCTCGGCCGAGGAGGACGGCGCGCTGCTCGTGGACGACGACGGGCGGCGTCAGTACCTCTGTGCGATCTATCGCAGCGAGGCGCTGGTCACGGCCGCCCCTCCGTTGGAGGAGCAGCACGGCCTGCCGATGCGGTCCCTGGTCTCGGGGCTCCGGCTCGCCGATGTCCCGGCGCTGCCGTGGGAGGCCCGGGATGTGGACACCTGGGAAGACCTGACCGAGCTCCGGGAGTGGCTGGGAGGCTGATCGGAGCCTCGCTGGAAAAGACATATGGGATACGTGTTGCGCACCAACGCCGACACGCCAAGACTGTGGGCGTGAACCTGCACGACTGGATCGACGAGCTCTGTGACGTCCTCGACATCGAGGTCGAGGTGGACGAGGCGCTCATCCTCGACCTCGCCAGGGACGCCGCACACCAGGTCGAACGCCCCGCAGCACCGATCTCCACGTTCCTGCTCGGGTATGCCGCCGCCGGGTTCGACGGCAACCCCGCCCAGGTGGAACGGCTGGCGGCTCTGGCCCTCGCGCTGGCAGCTCGTTGGGACAAGTCACCCGAGGAGCTCGAGCACGAGCTGGACGACGAAGAGGTCGAGGCCGTGCTTGAGGTCGAGGTCTGACCCGGGCCTCGGAGCCCCCTCGTAGGGTGACCGCATGCGTGCCGTCACTGCACCCGAACCGGGTGGTCCCGAGGCCCTGACCGTTGTCGACATGCCCGACCCGGAGCCGGGTCCCGGCGAGGTCGTCGTCGACGTCGTCGCGAGTGCCGTCAACCGCGCCGACACCCTGCAGCGGCAGGGCTTCTACCCACCGCCGAAGGGTGCGTCGGACGTGCTCGGCCTGGAGTGCTCGGGCCGCATCAGCGCCGTCGGGGAGGGCGTGGAGGGGCACGAGGTCGAGGACGAGGTGTGCGCGCTGCTCGCCTCCGGGGGGTACGCCGAGAAGGTGGTCGTCCCCGCCGGCCAGGTGATGCCGCTGCCGCCGGGGGTGGACGTGAAGACCGCGGCCGCCTTCCCGGAGGTGGCCTGCACCGTCTGGTCCAACGTGTTCATGGTCGCCCACCTGCAGCCCCACGAGACCCTGCTCGTCCATGGCGGCGCGGGCGGCATCGGGAACTTCGCCATCCAGCTTGCCAAGGCGCTCGGCTCACGCGTGTTCGCCACGGCCGGCACGCCCGAGAAGCTCGAGCTGTGCGAGTCGCTCGGCGCCGACCGGGCGATCAACTACCACGACGAGGACTTCGTCGAGGTGCTCAAGGAGGCCGGGGGCGCCGACGTGATCCTCGACAACATGGGCGCCAAGTACCTGCCGCGCAACGTCCCTGCGCTGGCCACGGAAGGACGCCTCGTGGTCATCGGGATGCAGGGCGGGACCAAGGGAGAGCTCGACCTCGGGGCGCTGATGGCCAAGCGTGGAGCGGTCATCGCCACCTCGCTGCGGGCCCGGCCGACCGAGGAGAAGGCGGCCATCTGTGCCGCTGTCGTGGAGCACGTGTGGCCATTGATCGACGAGGGCAAGCTGCGGACCGTCGTACACGAGGAGGTGCCGCTGGAGGAGGTCTCGCGTGCCCACGAGCTGATGGAGTCGGGATCGCACAGCGGCAAGATCCTGCTCGTCGTCGGTGAGTAGGGTCGAGGTATGTCGACACCTCGAGACCAGCAGCCAGAGGCCGACCACGTCATGGTGATCGGTCCCGACGGCCAGCCCGTGGCCGTACCTGCCGACGCCGTGCAGGAGGACGAGGGCGGCGACGACGCCGAGCGGCTCACCGGCCTGGTGGAGCAGCCGGCCAAGGTGATGCGGATCGGCCGCATGGTGCAGCAGCTCCTCGAAGAG
Source organism: uncultured Actinomycetota bacterium (assembly GCA_963742785.1). Lineage (GTDB taxonomy): Bacteria > Actinomycetota > Actinomycetes > Propionibacteriales > Nocardioidaceae > Marmoricola. Next base: position 371,638 of record CAVUNI010000002.1, on the reverse strand, counting down.
GTGAAGTCCGCACCGGTCGACGAGCCGGGACGCAAGCGGCTGGCGACGGTGCTGCACACCTCGATCCAGGAGCTCAAGGACGGCCTGGCCCCGGAGCTCGACGACGAGCTCGACCGGCTGATCCAGCCCTTCGACGAGACCACTCCCAGCGAGTCCGAGCTGCGGATCGCCCAGGCCCAGCTCGTCGGCTGGCTGGAGGGGCTCTTCCACGGCATCCAGACCGCCATCTACGCCCAGCAGATGGCGGCGCGGTCACAGCTCGAGCAGATGCGGCGCGCCCTGCCGCCCGGCGCGATGCCGGGCATGCACGGTCCATCCGGCCAGCAGGGTCAGCAGGACGACGACGGCAACGAGCCCGGTGCCCAGGGCGGCATGTACCTCTGAGCGGCACACCGAGCCTGCGAGGTGTGCCAAAGCGAAGAGATTGAGGAGCGTCGGCACGGAGCGGCGCGGAGCGACGGACCGTGCGACGCGTCTCGAAATCTAGTCGCAGTTGTCGCACACGCCCGAGGCGGGCACCGCGATGTGGCACTTGGGGCACATCGGGGAGACCTTCTCGGCCTGTCGTGCCTTTCTGGCTCGGTCGCGGCTGGCCTTCACCTTCGGGGTGAGCGCGGCCACCCCGCCTCCCGGCGGGAGGTTGGCGCCGAAGTGGCGGTAGCACTCCAGACGTTCGCGGGCGGCGTGCTCGTCCGCGTCCTCAGGGCGCGTGCCTCGCGCCCGGAGCACGCCCTCGGCGTACCCCTCGCCGACGCTTCCCTCTGCGTTGACGCACAAGGATGAGAGCAGTGGCTCCTCGAGTCGTTCGCACTCGTCCGTGACACGGCCGAGGACGTCGCCGATCCAGTAGTGGGTGAGCTGCTTCGTGCGGATCCCGGTCATGCGCATGACAGCGGACGACAGCTCCTTGTAGGTGACCACCGCGTGGTAGACGCCTGCGGTCTCCAGCAAGACCTGTCGGCCGGCCGTCGCCCACGCCGCTCGTGCCTCCCCGGAACCCACCTCCGAGGCGTCCACGCTTTCATCCGGGTCGTCGGTTCGGAGCTTCACGTCGAAGCCAAGATCCTGGAGGATCTTGGCGGCCCCTTCTTGCCCGCCGGAGAAGTCGTCGGGTCCGGCATCCCGCCCGACGGCGTACTGATGTGCGACCCCGAGGATCGCCATGGAGTCGTACTCCTTCTTCTCGTGGACCAGCGGGTATTCGCGGGCCGGGCTCATCCCGTGATGAGACAGGAAGGCATCGGCGCCCCTGCGGTCGTACTCACTCATGGCACGGAGCACGTGATCACGATCGACCTTCTCGAACTCCGGCATGCCCTGACCTTATGCCGGATGTTCCGGTTCAGCCGCGCGGGAGGGGGCGGACCATCACCAGCTCGCCCTCGGGGCTCGACCCGCGGAGCTGGGTGAAGCCGCATTTGGCCAGCACCCGCAGGCTGGCGCGATTCTCCGGCTGGACGCACGCGCGGACGCGTACGCCGGCCCGGTCGGTGTGCTCCAGCAGGGCGGTGACGGCCTCGGTCACCGCTCCGTGTCCGCGGGCGTCCTCGACCAGACCGAAGCCGATCTCGGCCTCCGTCGTCTCGTCGTCGGCGGTCTGTGGAGCACCGAAGAAGCCGATCGAGCCGACCACAAGGCCGTCGAGGCTGCGCACGATGTGTCGCGGCCCCCAACCGGCCTCGGGATCACCGGCCTTCACCATCGCGGCCGCGTCCTGGTCGTCCTTGCGGGGGTAGTCGGGATGCCACGAGACGCGGCGGCGTCCGGCCAGCATCCCTTCGGCGTCCTCGGGAGTGACCAGAGGAAGATGCAGCCTTTCGGACGTCACGGTCTCCGGAAGGCTCATGGAAACCAGCGCCGGAGTTCAACTGCTGCCCCGTCTTCATACACGGTCTCGGTGGTGGCGTCGGCGGCCTCGTGGACCTCCTCGACGGCCTGGCCCATGGCCACCCCGCGGTGGGCCCAGCGGAGCATCTCGATGTCGTTGCGGCCGTCGCCGATCGCCAGGGTCTCCTCGCTCGTGAGGTCGAGGTGACGGGCGACGTACTCCAGCCCGGAGGCCTTGGACACCCCCACGGGTGAGAGGTCGAGCCACGCGGTCCAGCCGACCACGTAGTCGGTGCCGTGCAGCCCGAGCCGGGCTGCCATCGCCACGAAGTCGTCGGCCGAGGCGGTGGGGTCGCGGATGATGACGCGGCTGACCGGTTCGCCGAGGATCTGGTGGAGCTCGGTCTCGATCATGTCGCCCGAGAGCTCACCGTCGGGGAAGGGCCGGTTGACGCGGTAGCCCACTCCGCGCTCCTCGACCGCCACCAGCGCGCTCGGGTGCTGCTCGAGCACCTGGCGCACTGCCTCGCTGGCATCGAAGGTCTCCTCGTGGACCACTTCCAGCGGCGGGTAGCGGAAGATCACGGCACCGTTGGAGGCGACGATCCAGAGCCGGTCCTGGCCCTCCCGCGGCAGCTCGAGCAGGTCGGCGATCTTGGTCATGCCGTGCGGTGACCGCCCGCTCGCCAGCACGATGTGGGCGCCCGCGTCGACCGCCGCCTGGATGGCATCGTTCAGCGCCGGCGCGATCACCTCGTAGTTCTGTCCGGTCCCCTCGACCCACTTCAGCAAGGTGCCGTCGATGTCGAGAGCGACCAGCTTCGGCTGCCACATGGACTCGGTGGTTGAGGAGCGAGCGGCGCTTTGCGTTGGTTCCTGAGGAGGTTGCGCAGCAACCGTCTCGGAGGGCTCGAAACCACGTGATCCAGTGGTTTCGAGACGGGCTCGTTCCTCGCCCTCCTCAACCACCCACGCCACCTACGGGCTCGAGGACCTCGCGACCCTGGAGATAGGGCTGCAGCGCCTTCGGGACCCGCACTGAACCGTCGGCCTGCTGGTGGGTCTCGAGGATGGCGACGATCGTGCGCGGGATGGCGACCAGGGTGCCGTTCAACGTGGCGATCGGCTTGACGTCGGCTGGTTTTCCCGAGCCGCCTTTGGCGGGAAAGCGGCCGCGGATGTCGAGACGCCGCGTCTGGAAGTCGGTGCAGTTGGAGGTCGAGGTCAGTTCGCGGTAGCGGCCCTGGGTCGGTACCCACGCCTCGCAGTCGAACTTGCGCTTCGCGGAGAGCCCGAGGTCACCGGCGGCGACGTCGATCACGCGGTAGGCCAGCTCGAGCTTCTCGAGCCACTCCTGCTCCCAGCCGAGGAGGCGCTCGTGCTCGGCGGCAGCTTCCTCGAGGGTCGTGTAGGAGAACATCTCCACCTTGTCGAACCAGTGCACGCGGATGATCCCCCGCGTGTCCTTGCCGTGTGAGCCTGCCTCCTTGCGGAAGCAGGGGCTGAACGCGACGTAGCGACGAGGCAACGTCTCGGCGTCGAGGATCTCCTCCGAGTGGTACGCCGCCAACGGCACCTCCGAGGTGCCGACGAGGTACATGTCCTGTCCCTCGATGCGGTAGACGTCGTCGGCCGCCTGGCCGAGGAAGCCGGTGCCCTCCATGGCGCGTGGCTTGACCAGCGTCGGCGGCACCATCGGGATGAAGCCGGCCGACCTGGCCTGGTCCATCGCCATGTTGACCAGGGCGAACTCGAGGTCGGCTCCGGCGCCGGTGAGGTAGTAGAACCGCGAGCCGGACACCTTCGCGCCACGCTCGACGTCGATGGCCCCGAGGATGCGGCCGAGCTCCACATGGTCGCGCGGCTCGAACCCCTCGGCCGCGAAGTCCCGCGGGGTGCCGTGCTCCGACAGCACGACGTAGTCGTCCTCACCACCGGCGGGTGACTCGTCGGCTGCCGGGTTGGGGATCTCGTAGATCGCGTCGCGCCAGTCCTTCTCGGCCTCGGTCTGCGCGAGTTCGGCTGCCTTGACGTCCGCGGCGAGGGTCTTGGTGCGGGCGAGCAGCCCGGCCTTCTCCTCGCCCTGAGCCTTCGGGATCAGCTTGCCGAGCTGCTTCTGCTCGGCGCGCAGGTTCTCGAAGTCGGCGATGGCTGCCCGTCGGGCGGAGTCGGCCGCCAGCGCGCGGTCGACCACCGAGCCGGACAGTCCCCGCTTCTCCTGGGCAGCACGGAGTGCGTCGGGGTTGTCGCGGAGCAGTCGTGGGTCGATCACCTCGCGAGGATATCGACCGGGGGCGACTGGTTTACGCGGCGGGAGGCAGCACCAGTGGGAAACTCGCCGCGACGGGCGCCACGGCCGGGCTCGGCTTGCCGAAGGCCGTCCACTCCTTGCCGTCCTTGGGCAGGTAGTACGTGGAGATCGTCGGTTGGTCGGCGCAGAACGCCCACGTGACGCCGTTGGCGTCCGTGAAGCCGGCCCCGAGCCGGCACGGGCTTGCGGGCAGCTTGGTGAGACCCTCGGAACCGTTCGGAAGGACGGTGCCGCCGTCGCGGGTCACGGGGGAGGTGTCTGCAGGACCGTTGCCTGCCGGGTTGGTCGCGTCGCTGTCGATGCTCTCCGCGTAGGGCTCGCCGGTGTTGCGGTTGAAGCCGTTGATGAACTCCCACGGCCCCTTGGCCAGCGGCGCCTCCTGGGTGGCCTTGCCGCCTGCGACGTTCACGGCCCAGACCCGCTTGGCGGTGTCCACGACGCGCAGGGTGTCGGCACGCTCAGGGTCGAAGGCCCAGCCGATCGGCTTGACGTCGTTGTCGCCGGCGCGCTCGCGGATGTCGATGACCTTCGACCCGCCTGTGGCCAGGGAGTAGACCTTGAGCTTGCCACTCGACTCGTCGGCCCCCGAGATCTCGGTGTCGAGGATCGCCCACTTGCGGTCGCTGCTGACCAGCAGCGCGGCCTGCTCGGGCGAGGCACTTCCGCCTTTGACCCCGGGCAGCTTGCGCGCCGTGGCCTGGCCAGTGGCGGGGTTGAAGGTCACGTAGACCGTGGTCGCGGTCTCGGCGTCGTCACCGCCTGCGCTCTGCATCCCGAGCAGCCAGTTGCCGTTGGCAGCGCCGGTGTCGACAGCGGCGGGGGCAGGCGACTGGGTCTTGTCGGCCTTGGGGTCTGACTTCTTGGAGTCGGAGGTGACCTCGACGTCACCGCAGGCGGAGGTCATCAACAGGGCGGCCAGGACGGCGGCGACCGGGGCCGCGGACCTCATCAATCTGGTGCGTCGCACGTGGTCCCCCTTGGTGAGAGCAGCCATGGTCTTGAATGGGGAACATGGCCAGGTCAGCTCCTCAAAATGATCCCACAGAAGACAACCCGCAGGTAGGACATCGAAAGGCACGCGCGGCGGCATACTTTCCCGAGGTGGCCCGCCTCGAGCACAGGACGGAAATGTGACGGAAGCCGAACTGCGCCCCACCCGACTGGGATGGAGCGCCCTGTGCTTCGTGCTCTTCGCGATCCTCGCCATCTTCGTGCTCGCCGACTGGTCCGCGCTGTACGACCTCGACACCGACCTCGGCGGGTGGCCGGAGTCGTTCACCAGTGAGCACCATGCCGCCTTCGAGTTCTGGCGTGCCGTCTCCCTCGCGACCTCGACGATCCCCGAGGCGATCGCGACCGCGGTCGTCGCGGTGGCACTGGCATCGAAGGGCTACCGCCGCGCAGCGATCTGGGTCATCGGCGTCATGTCGAGCATCGGACTCCTGGTGTGGGGTCTCAAGGAGCTGATCGACCGCGACCGGCCGGTCTTCGAGAACCCGTTGATGGTCTATGACAGCTACTCGTTCCCGTCGGGCCACGCGGCAGGCATCGCGGGTGCCATCGGCGTGACGATGGTGCTCACCCGGATGCTGGTTCGCCGTCGCGGCGTACGACGCCTGGTGCTCGTGGTCTCCCTGGGCGTCGGACTGCTCGTTGGCGCCGACCGGATCTTCCTGGGCGTGCACAACGTCTCAGACGTCATCGCCGGGTATCTCCTCGGCGCAGGAGTGGTGCTCGTCTGGCTGGCGTTCTACGACCCGACCCCTCGCTCGATCGCGCTGGACAGCCCGCCCCTGGCGGAAGCGGTGCCGAACCAGCGCAAGAAGCTGGCCGTCATCCTCAACCCGTCGAAGATCGACGACGCCGACCAGTTCCGCACGCTCGTCGAGGCGCTGGCCACGGAGTCGGGCTACACCACGGTCGTGTGGTGGGCCACCACGATCGAGGACACGGGCTACGGGATGGCGCACGAGGCGGCGGTCAGCGGAGCCGACCTCGTGATCGCGATCGGGGGCGACGGCACCGTTCGTGCGGTGTGCGAGGAGCTCGCCGGCACCGGCATCCCGGTCGGGATCGTCCCCGCAGGCACGGGCAACCTGCTGGCCCGCAACCTCGACATCCCGCTCTACCTGCGCTCGGCGGTCGACGTCGCGCTCAACGGGCAGGACCGCGCCATCGACATGGTCGAGGCAGGCGGCGACAAGATGGAGGACACGACCTTCCTGGTGATGGCCGGGATGGGCTTCGACGCCGCGATCATGGAGGGCGTCAACGAGGGCATCAAGGCCAAGGTCGGCTGGCTGGCCTACGTCTGGTCCGCGCTGAAGTCGCTGATGTTCCCGGCGATCAGGATCGACGTCTCGGTCGACGGGGCCGAGTTCACCCGCCACCGAGCGCGCACCCTGGTGATCGGCAACGTCGGGTTCCTCCAGGCCGGGATGCCGCTCATCCCCGACGCGTCGATCGACGACGGCAAGCTCGACGTCGTACTGCTCTACCCACGCAGGTTCCTGTCCTGGCTGCCACTGGCGATCCGGGTGATGACCAAGAACAAGCGCACCGACGAGCTGATCACGCGGATGAGCGGCAAGGAGGTCGTCGTGCGCGCGAGCACCGACGCACCCCGACAGCTCGACGGCGACCTGATCGCGCCGGGCAAGGAGATCCGCGCCCGGTGTATCCATGGACGGTTGCTGGTGCGGGTGCCGCGCTAGGCGTGTCGGTTTCCCCGGCTGACCGGGGAAACATGCACCTGTCGAGGGAAAGAACACCCGCTAGGTACCGGTTTCACCTGCTGACCGGGGAAACCCGCACCCGTCAGCTCGGATCGAGGTAGAACACCGGGATCGTGCGGTCGGTGCGCTCGGCGTACCTCGCATAGTTGGGCCAGGTCTTGATCATGTGCTCCCAGGCCTCCCCGCGCTCGGGACCAGTGAGCTCACGTACGGCGGCCTGCTGGGTGACGCCACCGGCGCGAACCCCGACCCTTTCGCCCTGCTCGACTGCCGCGCGCACGTTCACCACCCACACAGGCTTCTTCTCACCGCCGAAGTTGGAGCCGGCGATCAGGTTGCCGTCCCTGTAGGGGACGCAGAGCAGCGGTGTGGTCCTCGGCACCCCGGACTTGCGGCCCTTCACGGTCAGCATCAGGTTGGGCAGGCCGGCGACGTCGAGGATCGTCACGCGTCCCTTGCTGAGGCGCTGGATGAACTTGTCGGTCGCGGTGATCTGCGGCAGCAGCTTGGGCATCCACGGGATGGCGCCGATGCGTACGGCGAGCGGGGTCAGGATGTTCACGCCCGAATCCTAGGTCCGCGCGACAGCTTCCTGGGACGCCGTCCATCAGGGGCGGGCGTTGGTGATGGCGTCCTCCTCCTCGGGAGACAGCTGGGTCTCGCTGGTCCAGCCGGCGATGCTCTTGGCGTAGGTCCGTGACTCGTTGCGGCCCTGGATCGAGGTCAGTACGACGCCGCTGCCCGTGTCGTCGAGCAACGCCATCGACCAGGAGAGCTGGCCGCCGGTGTCGGTGAACGCGTCGTAGCGGATCACGGCGACGTTCCGCATCGCCTGGCCGCTCTCGGCCTTGAGCGCCGCGACCTCCTGTCGGAGGGCGCGTGGGTCCTCGGACAGGCCGCTCGCGTCGGCCTTGCCGCGTGCGCGCCCCGTCGTACGCCGACCCGTGAGCGCGACTCCGAGCGCGACCAGCGACACCAGAAGGGCCAGGACCCCGAGGAACGTTTCCACGCTGTGAGGGTAGAGAGCCGGACGGTTCGCCCTGTGACGACTCGCGGGGCAATCCGGGTACGACGTGGGAAACTCGGCCGTGTGACAACGCCGCCTCAGCGCCGGATCGCCTACCAGGGCGAGCCGGGAGCCAACTCCCACATCGTCTGCAAGCTGCACTACCCCGACTGGGAGCCGGTGCCCTGCGCGTCGTTCGAGGACGTCTTCGCAACCGTCGAGGGCGGTGACGCCGCGCTCGCGATGATCCCGATCGACAACTCGATCGCCGGCCGGGTCGCCGACATCCACCACTTCCTGCCCGACTCCGACCTGCACATCATCGGCGAGCACTTCCTCCGCATCCAGTTCGCGCTGATGGCCCTGCCGGGGGCCAACCTCGACACGATCAAGACCGTGCACAGCCACGTGCACGCGCTGGGCCAGTGCCGCAAGGTGATTCGTGAGCACGGCCTGCGGCCGGTGATGTCAGGCGACACGGCCGGAGCGGCCCGCGAGGTGGCCGAGTCGGGAGACCTGACGCAGTCAGCGATCTCACCGCCGCTCGCCGCGGAGACCTACGGCCTCGAGATCCTCGCGCCCGACGTGGAGGACGAGGACCACAACACCACCCGGTTCGTGGTGCTCTCCCGGGAGCTGGTCGAAGCGCCCGTGGACAACGGGCCGGTCGTCACGAGCTTCATCTTCAACGTGCGCAACCTCCCGGCAGCGCTCTACAAGGCTCTCGGCGGCTTCGCGACCAACGGCGTGAACATGACCAAGCTGGAGAGCTACATGGTCGGCGGCCACTTCACCGCGACCCAGTTCCTCGCCGAGGTCGACGGACACCCGCAGGACCCGCCGTTGAAGCGGGCGCTCGAGGAGCTCGCCTTCTTCACCACCGACGTGAAGATCCTGGGCGTCTACCCGGCCGACTCGTTCAGGTCTGAGTGAATCGTCCTTAATTCTGGACTAGTCCGAGTTCGTGTCATCCGCGCATACTGGATCCCCACCGTGGAAGATGTCCGCGTCCGTGCACTCTCGTGGGAGGTCATTCCATGCGTTCTGCCTACAAGGTCATCGCACACACCACGGCCGGTCTCGTGGCGGTTCAGGCGGCCGCGATCGCCCTGTGGGTCTTCGGGTTGTTCAAGTGGGTCGACGACGGAAACTCCTTCACCCCGCAGGTGTCGGAGGACCGCGGCGAGGGGGTCACCGGGTCCGTGGGGATCGCGATCCACAGTTTTGGTGCCATCGCCATCGCCCTCCTCGCGATCGTGCTCCTCATCATCTCGTTCTTCGCGAAGTTCGATGGCGCGGTGAAGTGGGCTGGATTCGTGTTCCTCGCGGTTCTGGCGCAGTGGGTCTTCGCCATCGTCGCTTTCGAGGCGCCGGTCGCCGGGCTGCTTCACGGCTTGAACGCCCTCGTCGTCTTCTCGGTCGCCCTTCAGGCGGGTCGTCGTGTGAGCACGCTCGCCGACACCACGACGCCGACTGAGGTCGCCGCGACACAGTGATGTCGCGGGCTCGGCTCCGCGTCCTGCTCGGTGTCGTCCTCACTCTGGCGATCGTCGGACCGCTGGGATGGATGTGGTGGAGCAGCCTGCTGCCTTCGTCGTACTCCGTGATGGACATGGGGTACGCCGACTACGGCGGCGGGCCTCATCCCGCGAAGCACGACATGGCCGGCATGGAGGGGATGGAGCACGCCGCGGGCGGGGTCAGTGTTGCGTCGCTCGACACCCCGAAGGGTGGGCGTCCCGACGTCGTCGTCGACCTCACCGCCCGCGAGGGCAAGGTGAAGCTCGCGTCGGGAAAGACCGTCGACGGCTACACGATCAACGGCAAGTCTCCTGGCCCGACCATCGAGGCGACCGTCGGCGACCTGGTCGAGGTGCACCTGCACAACGACAACGTCGAGGGCGGCGTCGCCCTGCACTGGCACGGCGTCGACGTGCCCAACGCGGAGGACGGCGTCGCCGGAGTCACCCAGAACGCCGTGAAGCCGGGCAAGGACTTCACCTACCGCTGGGTCGCCCCGGACGTCGGCACCTACTGGTACCACTCCCACCAGATGTCGCAAGAACAGGTGAGCGGGGGTCTGCTCGGGGGCATCGTCATCGCGCCCGCAAATCCCGACCCCGCCGTCACCGACGTGCTTGCCATAGCCCACCTCTACGACGGGGTCCAGACGCTCAACGGCCACACCGGTGACCGACCGGCCGTCATCGAGCCTGGTCAACGGGTCCGCGTGCGTTTGGTCAACACCGACAACGGCGCCCAGGTGGCGTGGACCAACGTGCCGTTCAAGGTCGCGGCCATCGACGGTCACGACGTGAACCGTCCCGACGAGGTCTCGGGCAAGGAGGTCGAGATCCCTGCGGGAGGTCGGGCCGACCTGGTCCTGGCTGCGCCGGAGGACGGCTCGGCCGCGCGCGTGCAGATCCTCGGCGGCCCCGGGCTGGTCATCGGACCGGAAGGCTCGGACGCGCCCAAGGTGAAGCAGCCGACTGCCAGGGTCGAGCTGCTCAGCTACGGAGCATCGGCCCCGTCGGGCATCGACACCAGCCACTTCGACCGGAAGTTCGAGTACTCCATCGGAAGGCGGCCCGGCTTCATCAACGGCAAGCCCGGGCTGTGGTGGAGCATCAACGGCAACCTCTACCCCGACATGCCGATGATGACGGTCCGTGAAGGCGATGTCGTCAAGGTGACGATCTCCAACAGCAGCGGCAAGACGCACCCCATGCACATCCACGGACACCATGCGCTCGTGCTGGCGCGCGACGGAAAGAATGTCACCGGCAGCCCGTGGTGGTTCGACTCACTCGAGGTCAACAACGGCGAGAGCTTCGACATCGCCTTCGTCGCCGACAACCCCGGCATCTGGATGGACCACTGCCACAACCTCAAGCACGCCCGGCAGGGGATGGTGACGCACCTGATGTACGAGGGTGTGTCGACGCCCTACAAGCTGGGCTCGGACTCCGGCAACGAACCGGAGTGATCCCGGAGATACCTTGAGGGACGTGACCGACAGTCCCGACCCGACCACGCAGCCGCGCACGGCAGACCTGGGCTACGCCCGTGTCGACGTCGACCGTGCCGCGCGCACCGGCGATCCCGAGGTCGTCTACGGCGAGGGGAAGACGCCCGAACAGGTCGTGGGCATCCTGAGCACCCTGCATGCCCGTCACTCCGACCGGGCGGTGCTGGCGACGCGGCTCTCCGCCGAGGCCATGGCCCATGTCCGCAGCGAGCTTCCCGAGGCACGCATCGACGAGGTCGCCCGCGCTGCGACGCTCGGCCCGATCCCGACAGCGCGAGGTCTCGTTGCGGTGATCAGTGCTGGCACCTCCGACGCTCCCGTGGCCGCCGAGGCGGCCCTCAGCGCGTCCGTCCACGGCGCCGGGGTCGAGCGGATCGAGGATGTCGGGGTGGCCGGGCTGCATCGGCTGCTGGAGGCTCGGGATCGCTTCGCCGGTGCTGACTGCCTGGTCGTGGTCGCGGGCATGGAGGGCGCTCTGCCCAGCGTGGTGGGCGGCCTGGTCGGCGTACCCCTCGTGGCGGTGCCCACCAGCGTCGGGTACGGCGCTTCGTTCGGCGGGCTGGCCGCGCTGTTGGCGATGCTGAACTCGTGCGCACCGGGGGTCAGCGTGGTCAACATCGACAACGGCTACGGCGCCGGGGTCTTCGCCGCACGCGTGGCCCGCAACGCCCACCGGAGCCCCGGTGCCTGACGCGCCCGCCAGGGTCGCCTGGATCGACGCGTCATCGGGAGCCAGCGGCGACATGCTGCTGGGTGCGCTCGCCGGGGCCGGTGTCCCGTTGGGGGTGATGGTCGAGGCCGTCGACAAGGTGGCCCCGGGCCAGGTCGGCCTGGAGATCAGGGAGGTCCACCGCGCGGGCTTCGCGGCCACTCGCTGCCATGTCGAGATCGCGGACACAGCGGCGCACCGCACCTGGCGCGACGTCGAGAAGCTGCTGAACGAGGCGGGCCTGCACGAGGACGTCCGCTCCCTGTCGCACGACGTGTTCTCGCGCATCGCGGAAGCCGAGGGCCAGGTCCACGGGCATCCTCCCGAGGACGTGCACTTCCACGAGGTGGGGGCTCTCGACGCCATCGCCGACGTCGTCGGCGTGTGTGCCGGCTTCGTCCACCTGCGCATGCAGCGCGTCGTGGTCTCACAAGTGTCGGTGGGGGGTGGCACGGTGAGCTCCGAGCACGGCCGCCTGCCGGTTCCGCCGCCGGCGGTGGTCGAGCTCCTGCGTGGCGTGCCTAGCTCCGGGGGGCCTGTCGAACTGGAGCTGTGCACGCCGACGGGCGCCGCCTTGCTCACCACGCTGGCCGACGAGTGGGGACCACAGCCGGCGATGTCGGTCAGCGGCGTCGGCGTCGGGGCGGGTGCGCGAGACCCGGAGGGGCACGCGAACGTGGTCCGGCTTCTGGTCGGGGTTTCGACAGGCTCAACCGACGGGGGTGCTGGCAGCGGTGATCGCTCACCGTTGCTGATGGAGACCAACGTCGACGACCTGGACCCGCGGCTGTGGCCGGGGGTGCTCACGGCTCTGCTGGAAGCCGGTGCCAGCGACGCGTGGCTGACGCCGATCCTGATGAAGAAGGGCCGCCCAGCGCACACGCTCAGCATCCTCGTGGGCGCCGACCGGGCCGACGTCGTACGCCGCGAGGTCTATCGCCAGACCTCCACCATCGGCCTGCGCGAGCAGCGGATCGGCAAGCGCGAGCTCGACCGGTCGATGGCTACGGTCGAGGTCGACGGACACACGATCGGGGTCAAGGTCGCCCGGCTCGACGGAGAGGTGGTCAACGTGCAACCGGAGTTCGAGGACGTTGCCGCAGCAGCGCGCGCGCTGGGCCGTCCCGCCAAGACGTTGATGGCCGAGGCCGCTGCTGCCGCTCGCGAACTGCGTGGACACCTGGCCTGATGTCGCTGCCCGTCATCGCGATCGTCTTCGGAGCGATCTTCATCGTCGAGCTGCCCGACAAGACCTTCATCGCGGCGCTCGTCCTTTCCACCCGCTACAAGCCGTTGGCCGTGTGGGTCGGTGTGGGCCTGGCCTTCCTCGTCCAGACGCTGATCGCGGTGCTCGCGGGTCACCTCACGACGTACCTTCCCGAAGCCTTGATCAAGTCGGCCGCGTTGGTGATCTTCCTCGTCGGCGCGGTCGTCCTGTACCGGTCCGCACCCGGCGCCGACGCGGAGGAGAAGCAGGCGGAGGAGGAGTACGCCGCCAAGGCCGTCGACGCCCGCACGGGTCTGAAGGCCGTGGGCGCGTCGTTCCTGGTGCTCTTCGCGGCCGAGTGGGGTGACCTCTCGCAGCTGCTGACCATCAGCATGGTCGCGAGGTATGGCCACCCGCTCAGCGTCTTCATCGGTGCGTGGGCGGCTCTGCTCACAGTCTCCGGCCTCGCGGTTCTCGCCGGTCGCGTGCTCCTGCGGCACGTGAGGCTCTCGGTGATCCACTACCTGGGTTCCGCCATCTGCCTGGTGCTCGCTGGCGTCACCGCTGTGGAGCTGCTGGTCTGACGGCTGGAGCCCCGCCGCTCCCAATAGGGTGCACGCATGAGCGACGCAGACCAGAGCCCGTTCGTGAAGCCGGATGTCTCGTCCGAGGTCGGCCGGCTGCGCACGGTGATGCTGCACCGGCCCGGCCCCGAGCTCCAGCGGCTCACGCCCCGCAACAACGACAAGCTGCTCTTCGACGGCATCCCGTGGGTGAGCCGCGCGCAGGAGGAACACGACGCGTTCGCCGAAGCCCTGCGCAGCCGTGACGTCGAGGTGCTCTACCTGACCGACCTGCTCGTCGAGACTCTTGCGAGCGAGGATGCGCGGCGTCGTGCCATCGAAGGGGTCTGCGGTTCGCTGCGGCTCGGCGACACGTTGCGCGAGTACCTGCGCAAGGCGCTGGCGGAGATGTCACCGGAAGAGCTCAAGGACGTGCTCACCGCGGGTCTGCGCAACGACGAGGTGCGCGGTGGCTTCGGACTGGTGACGAGCCTGCTGCACAGTGACGAGTTCGTGATCGACCCGCTGCCCAACCTGCTGTTCACTCGCGACTCCAGTGTGTGGATCCGCGACAAGGTCGCGATCACGTCGCTGGCGATGCCGGCGCGGGAACGCGAGAGCCAGCTGACCGAGCTGATCTACACCGAGCACCCTCGCTTCGCCTCGTCGCCGAAGATCCACGGCTGGCATCGCGAGCACGTCGAGGGTGGCGACGTACTCCTGCTGTCGACGGGTGTGATCGCCGTCGGCGTCGGGGAACGTACGACGCCCGCAGGTGTCGAGCGCCTGGCCCGACAGGTCTTCGCGTTCGGTGACGCCCACACGGTCCTCGCCGTACCCATCGCGCAGGAACGCGCCACGATGCACCTCGACACGGTGTGCACGATGGTCGACGTCGACAAGATCGTGATGTACCCCAACGTCGCCGACCACCTGACCGCTCACGCGGTCACCGCCGGCGCCGACGGCTCACTGCTGGTCGCAGACGCCGAGCCGTTCCTGGTCGCGGCCGCCAAGGCGATGGCAATCGACACGCTGCACCAGCTCGACACCGGGCTCGACCCGGTCACCGCAGAGCGCGAGCAGTGGGACGACGGCAACAACACCCTGGCTGTCGCGCCCCGTGTCGCGGTGGCCTACGAGCGCAACATCGAGACCAACAGCCGTCTCGAAGAGGCCGGCATCGAGGTCATCGCGATCTCCGGCTCGGAGCTCGGTTCGGGACGTGGGGGCCCGCGTTGCATGTCCTGCCCGATCGCCCGCGACGAGGTCTGAGCACAGCCTTCACGGCGACGTTTGACGGCATTTGTGTTATCGGACTCAATGGCCCGGAAAAGGGAGATGCCCGACCGGTGTTGACGGGGGGGACAACATCGGTCGGGCAATACGAATGTACGGCATCGCCAGACCGGCCCACAACCACCGGGTATACCAGCTCTGTTCGTGTCACCGAATCGTGAGCTGACGGCTGGCCAGACCGGCCCGCGCAGACCGCTGGTCGACGGTCAGTGGTTCGGACGACGCCATCGCCTCACGCAGTGCCGAATGCACCCGAGCGGCGGGCTCCTCGAGCGCCTCCGCGCCCGTGCCCAGGGGCAGGTCCCAGACTGGTGCCACCAGGCCATGTGCCCGAAACATTCCGATCATCCGGTCGCCTTCGACGAGGTGCTCCGCATCGGTCGCATGCAGCCGGGCAAGGCCGTCGAGGACGCGGTCCTCGTCGTCAGGCAGCACCCACCGGAGGTACTCGCGGTTGCCCACCGAGGTCCAGTACGCCGCCTCGACCGAGGTCAGTCGATCCGTCGGCGAGGCTGCGTCGTTCGCCTGCTCGAGTGCCGCCGCCATGGATCCGTCGGAGTCCTCGAGGTCGGCCACCCAGTATTCGAAGCCGTGGTGAACAGTCACCGTCATCGGCTCGTCGCGGACCAGGTCCTGCAGTCGCGGGCCGTCGCCGGGAGCCTCGGTGAGGCCGACCATCGTGCCCGGTTCGGCGTCGAGCGCCTTGGTCAGTACGGCGGCCAGATCGCGGCTCGGATCGCCGTACGAGTGCTGCACCTGGAGTCCGAGCCAGATGGTGCCGTCCTCACGGACAAGTGCCGGCGCGGCGGCCGGCAGCAGTGAGCACAGCTGGACGGTGCGGTCGCTGTCGGACAGGACGAGGGGCGCGGTCGCGGCTGGGACGAACTCGCGGAGTGCGACCAGGTCGGCCTCGCCGGCCAGTCCCGCGAACGGGCGGGCGACGAAGGCGGAGGGTGCTCCGGCGGCGCTCCCGTGACAGTGCTTGTAGCGGCGGCCCGAACCGCAGGGACACGGCTGGCGCGGGCCGACGGCACCGGGTGCTTCCGAAGTGGTCTGTGCGGCGGCTTCGGTGCGGTTGCGCTGGCGAGACTTCTTTCCCATGTGCCGAACACTAGACAGCGCGCGTTGCGGACGAGCGGTGCGGCTGCCGGTCAGGCGAGTTCGAGCAGCGCGTGCACGGTGGTGCGGGAGCGGGTGCTCTCCACCCACCAGCGGGTCGCGAGTGTCTCCACGATCGCGAGGCCGCGTCCGGCGAGGTCGGAGACACCGGCGTCGACGCGCTCGGGGGTGCTCAGGGCGCCACCGTCACTCACGGCGATGTCGACGCCCGAGGGACTCGTGGTCCAGGTGACCTGCATGGTCCCGTCGGCGAGAGGACGGGCGTGACGTACGGCGTTGCCGACCAGTTCACTCACCACGAGACGGGCATCGTCGCGGGTCTCGTCCGGAACACCCAGGGTGCGCATCCACTCGACGAGCTTCTTGCGGGCTACGCCGGCGCTCTCGGGGATGAACGGCAGGTCGAGGGCCATCGGCTGCAACTCCGAGATCTCCCTGGTCGGTCCGGTCATGTCATCCTCCAGGGGTGAGGGTGCCGGGGCGCTTGTTACTGGTGAGTCGATGTTGCCCATCGCACGTGGCCGTAAACTCATCTGCCCGACAATCTCAAGTGCTTCACGGCTTCTCCGGGCTTGTCTGTGATGAGCGCCTCAATCCCCAGCTCGACGCAGCGGTCCATGTCCTCAGGGGTGTTCACCACCCAGCAGTGCACCCGACGACCGCCCTCGCGGATCTTTGAGATGACCTCCGGGTGTTCGCGGACCATCTCGATCCCCGGACCGGCGATCCAGTCGTTGTCGATGAAGGGCTTGGCGCGGTACCACTGCGTGCGGGTCTCCGCCAGCATCACCAGCTCGATGTCCGGGGCCACGCGACGGATCCGGCGCAGTGCCACCCAGGAGAACGACATCACCCTGACCGGCGCGCCTTTGCCCAGCCAGCCGAACTCGTCGAGCAGCTGCACCAGCCGGCGCTCCACCAACCCTGCGTAGCGGGTCGGGTGCTTGGTCTCGATGGCGAGCTCGACACGGCGGGGATAGTCCGCAACCGTCTCGAGGAGCCGGCGCATCGTCAGGACCTTGCCGAGCTCTGGATCGATGTCCGGGGCCTCGTCGTCGAGGTCGCCCCACGGGTTCTTCCACGAGGAGAAGTCGAGATCCTCGAGGTCGGCCAGCTCCATCGATGAGACCACGCCGTTCTGGTGGGCGGTACGGCGCAGGTTGCGGTCGTGCACGCACACGAGATGACCGTCAGCGGTCAGGCGCACGTCGCACTCGAACGCTTCGGCCCCCTCGTCGAGGGCAGCCACGTAGGCGCCAAGGGTGTGCTCGGCCTGCACGGCACTGGCTCCGCGGTGCGCGACCACCTGAGGCCAGCTCTCGACCATGCAGCCATTCTGCCCGTCGCGACACCGTTCCGGTGGGAGGGCTTGCGCAGTCAGCCCCGCGTGATCGTCAGACCCGTGAGGGTGACGGCGTACGCCGCCTCGACCGCTGCGAGGGATTCGGCGAGCTCGGACTTGGTGGGCCTGCGGGTGCCGGAGAACCAGGTGACCTCGCACGGACGTCTCGAGCCGCTGCCCGGAAGCCGCCAGTGCCCGGTGACCCGTCCGTCGACCAGCAGCAGCGCCGGGATCAGTCCGTTGCCCTGGATCCAGAGGCGTCCGTGGTGCTCGGGGGTGACGACGCGCGCACGGGCCTTCGGGTCGTAGCCGCAGAACAGGGCGTCGAACTCGGGGAGCAGGCGGACGCCCCGAGGGACCTGTGGGGGTGGGCCGCCGGCGATGTCGTGGTAGGTCCGGCCGTCGGGACCGGTGTCGTCCCCGAGCTCGTCGGCGAGCCGCTCGAGACTCGCGTCCACGACCCGAAGCCCGACACCCGTCCACCAGGCGAGGTCCTGGCGGCTGGCGGGGCCGTAGCTGGCGATGTGCCGAAGGACGAGCGCGTCCATCGAACCTTCCGGATCGGCGAGGATCGCCCTGCGGTCGCCGAGCACGGCCGACGCGGCTCGGTAGCCGGGCGCACCCTGTGCCTGCCAGCCGCCCTTCAGCGGCCGCCGGATCAGGCCGCCGTGACCGAAGCCGAAGTAGCGGCCGGCCTGGTTGTCGAGAGTCGGCGCGGCCCGCGGGTCGTGATCCTGGAGCCACGCGCTCAGATGGGTGCTCAGCTCGGCGGGCGTGCGCCAGTCGTCGCGCGCGAACTCCTCGATGCCGGCCCACACGTCCTCGAGGGTGGTCCGCTCGAGCTTCATGGTGCGCTGCCACGTCGTGCGTTGGCCGATGCGCGTCGCGACCTCGAGGAGAGGGTGGTCCTCCGGCGTGGACGTGTGCACGGTGCCGCGGATGTTGCTGCCCCGGACGATCCGGTGCTCGTCGTACGCCGAGGAGATGGTCGCCAGCGTCACGCCTGGGATCCGGGCCGCGAGCCCGAGGAAGGGGGAGCGGGCGGTCTGGGCCTGGATGGGTCCGATCAGGTGCACCGCCTGCGCGACGGAATTGACGTCGCGCCCCGGCACGTCGGGGAACTGACGTGCCAGGGCGCGTGCCGCGAGGTCCTCCCACGAATACATGGCGGGACTCTACGGCGGACGTCGGACGTGCTGTGTCCTTCAGCCGCGACGCAGGCGCGCGCCGAGGGCGTGTGCGGCCACGACGAGGCCTCCGGCGACCAGCACGATGTCCTTGAACACGTACTGACCGGTGAGGGTCGGCCCGTTGCCGCTCCACATCTGGTCGGGGAACAGGACCAGCGGGGACAGGATCCCGACCAGGGCGCCGGCGAGGACGACGAGGCCGACCTTGACGAAGCGACCCGTCAGCAGCGTGATGCCGATGACGGTCTCGGTGATGGCGGTGAAGAGCAGGGCCGCCGAACCGGAGACGATGCCGAAGGTGAGCTTGTCGACCGTGGCGATGGCGAGGTCTTCTGCGGGACTGGCGCCTGCGACGAACTTGAACGAGGCGAAGGCCAGGAAGACCAGGCCGAGGCTGATCCGCAGAATGGTGATGCTGTGTGCAGTCAGGACGTCGGTCAGCTTGTCGACCGCAGCGTTCACGACTGAGCGCGGCGAGGAAGTGGCGATCCGGGTGCGGGGGGCGGTGATGCTGGACATGGTGGGTTTCCTCTCGGAGGTGATCGGGCTGCTGTGGATGAGCACCACGTTCGCTCCCAGATACCTCGGCGCGAATCCGCCGCAGGGCTGAACTTCTGCTACCGCCGATGGACTAGACGGCCTACGCCGTACGGCTGAGTCGGCTGGATGGGTCGTACGACGGGGTCGCCGCTCCCGTCGACAGCGGACGGCGACCACCGTTGGTTGAGCTTGTCGAAACCTGATCGTGTGGTTTCGAGACGCTCGCTGGCGCTCGCTCCTCAACCACAGAGGGGTGGTGCGCGGACATGAGCGGCGTGCGATCAGCGCTGGCTACGGAGGAACTTGCCGAAGTGGGGCACGGTGAACGCGACGGTGCCGCGCTCGCCGGAGAACACCAGGCCCTTCTTGATGAGCCCGTCGCGGGCGGGGGAGAGCGACTGCGGCTTGCGCGCGAGCAGCTTGGCGACGTCAGCCGTGCTCACGGCCAAGTCGTCGATGCCCTCGCCCAGGTCGGCCATGGCGACCATGTATTCGCGTTCGGCCGGGGTGGCCCGGTCGTAGCGGGCGCCGAAGAAGCCGACCGCGAGCTCGGCCTCTGCCTCGGGGGCGGCCTGCATGACGTCGGCCCAGGTGATCGGCGACTCGACGGCCATGTCCCAGGTGACCTTGCCGTAGGCCTGCACGAAGTACGGATAGCCGTCGGTCAGGCGATAGAGCTCCTCGAGCGCCTTGGGCTCGTAGGTCGCATCCTCGCCCGCCGCAGGCAGCGTCCAGGCGCGCTCGGCCATGTCGCGGGGGAGTCGGTCGACGACGACGTAGCGGAACAGGCGCTCGGCGTACGACTTGGACGACGAGAGCGCCACCGGCAGGTGCGGCAGGCCAGCGCCGACGACGATCAGCGGGGCGCCCTGCTGGCTGATCTCGTGGCAGGCGCCGCAGACAGCCGACAGCTCTTCCAGTGGGATGTCCTGCATCTCGTCGACGAAGAGCGCGATGCCCACGCCCAGGTCGCCCGCGAGCGAGGCGACGTCGGTGAACAGCTCGATCAGGTCGAGCTCGAGGTCGCCACTGTCCGCACGTCCCCTGGCGGCGAGGACGTCGATCGGCGGCTGCCACCTGCTCTGCCCACCTCTGGGCCCACTTCTGCCTTTCCGGTCCTTCAGCTCGGTGCGCAGCGCGAAGGCCTTGAGCACTCCGGCGACCCGGTCGACCTTGTCGGGATCGCGGTGCCGGTGCGCCACCTCTCGCACGGCGACGTGCACAGCCTGGGCGAGCGGGAGGCGCAGCGACTGGTCGGGCCGGGCCTCGATCTTGCCGGTGCCCCAGGCTCGCTTCACGGCCAGACTCCGGAGCGCGTTGAGCAGCACCGTCTTGCCGACACCGCGCAGCCCGGAGAGCACCATGCTGCGGTCGGGGCGGCCCGCGGCCACTCGCTCGAGGGTGACCTCGAACTGCTTCAGCTCGCGGTCGCGGCCGGCCAGCTCGGGCGGGCGCTGACCGGCGCCGGGGGCGTAGGGGTTCCGGATCGGGTCCACGATCGGAGGTTATCGAGGTGTCTAGCGGATTCCGTAGATTTCGCTAGCGAGTCGTATCAAACACCTAGTCGCGGACGTCGTCGTACGCCGCGTCGAGCCCGGTGCGGAGGGCCTCGATCAGCACGGGCACCTCATCGACGGCGAGCCGGAAGGTGCCGGTGCACTCAGGGCCGCGCCACAGGGAGAGGACCACGAGCCCCTCCTCGCGGTGCCAGCGGACCCGAAGGGAGCGGGCGTCGCCGCGGGCGTCGAGGAAGAACTCGGCTCCCAAGGGGGCTGGCGCGACCGCGGTCATGCCTGATTCTCCCTCGCCAGTCTCGCTGAGGCCAGAGCGTTGTTCTTAGGGAGTTTTCGGTGACGTGATGGTCAAGCGCCGCAGCCGCCCACCTTCGCGATGTCGCCGTCGCTCAGGACGCGCGAGCCGGAGTGGAAGCCGTAGGCCGAGCAGTAGTAGAAGCTCAGTAGCGAGCCGCGGTGCAATCTAACCGGCGCCCAGATCCCGTGGCCGGCCGGTTCCAGGTAGCGGAAGGTGCTGCCGGTGAGCGCCGCGTCGTTGCCCTGGTGCTTGAGATAGCGGTCCAGCCAGGCCTGTACGTAGTGGCTGGACAGTGCCTGGCCGTAGCGGCTGGCGGGAAGCACGAGCGGGATGTCGGTGTACTCCAGGTGGGTCGAGGCGCGCGGGACGACGACCATGCTGTCCACACCGGCCTTGCGCCAGGCGTCGTACCCGGTGGCGCGCTCTCGCTTCGGGTCAGGACCGTCGGGGGTGGGCTCTGGGGTCAGGGAGGAGCCGCCGCTGGTGAGGTACGGCGAGACGGTGAACCCGTACTCCGACTGGAGACCCAGACCCGGGACCACCGGCTTGTTGCCGTTGCCGTCGAGCGGCCCGGAGGCGCCCGGACCGGTCAGCTTGTCGAGGGCCACCACAGCGGCCACACGCTTGTCGGTGCCCTGGACCTTCGACACGGCCGCGGCGCCCATCGAGTGGCCGATGATCGCGATCTTCGTGGTCCGTCCCGGGGTCGCAGTACGACGGTCGGTGGTTCGGTCGAAGGACTGCCAGTAGGGGTTGAAGTCGCTCACCTTGGCGCCCTCGGAACGCGGGTTGGGGTAGTGCTTTGACGGAGTGGAGGTGAAGAACGACAGCGCGTCCTCGGTGCCGACGACGAAGTTCGACAGCTGCTGGGCGGGGGCGCCGGGGCAGCCGTACTCCTCGCCGGGCTGAGGGGTGGCGAACGGGTTGCAGAAGGGCAGCGCATTGCTCTCGCTGCCGGGTAGGGGCTCGTGCGGGAGCGTCTCGCCGCCACCCTGGCCCTGCACGTCGTAGGTGAGGACCACGTAGCCGCGCTCGGCGAGGTCCTGGGCCAACCAGCGGTACATGCCCTCGCTGCCCTGCACCGACCCCTCGGTGATCACGGCGCCCGGGAAGGGTCCGCGCAGGACCTGGCCGGTGTAGGGGTCGCGGGCTCCGGGCCTGGGGCGGTAGACGGTGCCGTTGAGCAGCGCGCCGTACCGGTTCGTGAAGGAGATCCGTTCGCTGAGCCCGCGGGTGCCGTTCCAGCCGGCGCGGAGCGGGTTGCCGACGTTCCAGCCCGGGAAGACTCGGCCGGGAGTGACGGCGATCCGGGTCGGGGAGGCCGCCTGCTCCATCAGCTGCTGGGTCTGGTCGGCGGTGCCTGCGGTCACGAGCGCCGCCAGGTAGGCGGGGTTCTGCAGCTGTCCACCTGGCCCGGTGATACGGCCGTAGGCGTCGTTCAGGTTCTGGAGGTCCCGGGCGACGTACGCCGGACTGCCCGGAGTAGGAGCGGGCGCCGGGGCGGGGTCGGCGGCGTACGACGTGGTCGGCAGCAGGACGGTCGCGACAGCGATGCCTGCCGCCGCGGCCAGGAACGAACGGGTTCGGTGACTGTGCATGTGGGACAAACGAGGGTCGTGGCAGTCGGTTACCGGCAGTACCGTTGGCGCGTGCCTGAGCTGCCTGAGGTCGAAGCCCTGGTGGACGACCTGTCCCGTCGTCTCGATGGACGCGCGATCGTCCGGGTCGACATCGCGGCGTTCTCCTGCCTGAAGACCTACGACCCCCCGATCTCGGCGCTCGCCGGCGGCATGGTGGACGGGGTGACCCGGCACGGCAAGTTCCTCGACTTCGACGTCTCCGGCACCCATCTGGTGCTGCACCTGGCTCGCGCGGGCTGGGTGCGCTGGAAGGACGAGGTGCCGCAGCTGCCTGCGCGACCCAACAGCAAGTCACCCCTGGCAGCGCGGATCGTCCTGGACAACGGCGCCGGTCTCGACATCACCGAGGCCGGGACGCGCAAGAGCCTGGCCTTGTACGTCGTCCGCAATGCGACCGACGTCGAGGGCATCGCCCGGCTCGGTCCCGACCCGCTGGCCGACGACTTCACCATCGACGTGCTCCGCTCGATCCTGGAAGGGGCCGGTCGGGCTCAGATCAAGGGTGTCCTGCGCAGCCAGGGCAACATCGCGGGCATCGGGAATGCCTACTCCGACGAGCTGCTGCACGCGGCGAAGATGTCGCCGTTCAAGCCCTCCAACAGCCTCGACGACACCGAGCTGCAGACGTTGTACGACGCCATCCGCGACGTGCTCGGTGACGCGGTCAGGCGCTCGGAAGGGCTGGCGGCCAGCGAGCTCAAGGGGGAGAAGAAGAGCCACATGGCAGTGCACGGGCGCACCGGCCACAAGTGCCCCGTGTGCGGCGACGTCGTGCGCGAGGTCAGCTTCGCCGACTCGAGCCTGCAGTACTGCGCCACCTGCCAGACAGGGGGCAAACCGCTTGCCGACCGGCGCCTCTCCAAGCTCCTGAAGTAACCTGCGGGACATGATTGAAGTCCCAACGATCGAGGTCGCCCAGGTCCCCGATCCGATCCCCGAGGGGGTCACAGTCCTCGACGTGCGCGAACCCGTCGAGTGGCAGCACGGCCGCATCGACGGTGCGGTCCACATCCCGATCACCCAAGTCCCCGGCCGCGCCGAGGAGCTCCCGGTCGACCAGCAGCTGCTCGTGGTCTGCAAGGTCGGCAGTCGCTCGGCGCAAGTCACTGCCTTCCTGCGTGAGAAGGGCTTCGAGGCGATCAACCTCTCCGGAGGGATGATCGACTGGGCGGAGGCCGGCCGCCCGATGGTGGCCGACGGCGCCGGCGACCCGCTGGTCGTCTAGCTGTCGAAGGCTGCGGGCAGCGGCACTTGGAGCGCCTGGTCGAGGCGCTCGAGGTAGTCCCTGCGCTGGACCTCGACGACTCCGAGCGTCGCGAGGTGCGGTGTCTGCCACTGGGTGTCGAGGAGTCGCCGGTCGGCGTACTCGTCCCGGAGCAGGTCGACCAGCGACATCAGCGCGACCTTCGACGCGTCGCGCGCCCGGGTGAACATCGACTCACCGGCGAACAGACCGCCGATGGCGAGGCCGTAGAGACCCCCCACGAGCTCCCCGTCGCGCCAGGCCTCGACGGAGTGCGCCCAGCCGAGGCGGTGCAGCTCGGAGTACGCCGCCACGATGTGCTGGTCGATCCAGCCGCCGGACCGGTCCGGGTCTGCGCATCCCGCGACGACATCGGAGAACGCGGTGTCGATGCGGATCTCGAAGTGACGGGCCGACTGGCGCATCGAGCGGGTGACCCGCAGCCCGGAGAGCGGGAGGACTCCGCGCGGGTCCGGTGACCACCAGGCCATGTCCCCGCTCCTGTCGCGTGAGCGGCTGAGCCCGGGGAGGTCGACGGCCATCGGGAACAGCCCGCGCCGGTAGGCCATCAGCACGGTGCCCGGCGCGAGGTCGGCCCCGATGGCGACGAGATCACCGTCACCGGAGTCGGGAGGGGGGAACGCCCACGGGGTCGCGGGAGGTTGGACGGGCACAGAGCCATCGTGGCAGCGGTTTGTACCCTTCACGCATGAGCATCGCCAAGCGCGTCGGGAAGAACCTGGCGCCCCAGGTCACCCGGGTGGCCCCCCACATCACCGCCAGCTTCGTGCACCAGGCGCTGGACCGGGCGATCCACGGGGCCGGACCCCTCGACCCGGCCGCCCTGGTGGGCGAGAAGCACCTAGACGAGCGGAAGGGGGACATGAACAAGGCGATCAAGGACATCATCGAGGTCCACGTACGCCTGGCCGGTGCCCAGGGCTTCCTGACCAACATCGGGGGGCTGGTCACGATGCCGGTGATGGTGCCCACGAACATCGCCGGGCTGGCGCTGATCCAGTCCCGGATGGTCGCGGCGATCGCGCACCTGCGCGGTTACGACCTCGAGGACAAGCGCGTGCGCAACGCGATCCTGGCGTGCCTGCTGGGCGAGGAGCGGATGCTCGCGATGATCAAGAAGAAGAGGCTTCCCGGCCCCCCGATGGCGCTGGCAACGGCGCCGGTCTACGACCCCGGTCTCGACGTCTTGATGGCCAACGAGGTCGCGTCGGAGATGATCACCCGGATCGTCGGCAAGCGGATCGCGTACACGGTCGGCCGTCGGGTCCCGGTCGTCGGTGGCCTGGTCGGGGCGGGCACCGACGGGTACTCGACGTGGCAGATCGGCCGCTACGTGGACCGCGAGTTCCTGCCCCGCAACCGGCGGTAGACCGCAAGACCGGCCCGGGCCAGCGGGTTGGTCCTCGACATCGCGACCAGGCGTTCCTTGGCCTTGTAGGTGCGGGTCGCGTGGAACCGGTCGAGCTGGCCCATCAGGTCCTCGATGACGCCGTGCAGCTCGATCTCGACGTCGCGCAGCTTCGCGGTCTCCTTGGTCATGATCGCCAGCGCGTCGAGGGCGGCGTCGGCCACCTGCTCCTCGTCGCCGTGGTCGGGATCGACGTACGGCAGCGGGTCTCCCGGCACCAGGTCGTCAAGGGTGCCGACCACGTCGTACCCGCGCAGCGCGAGCTCGCTGACCCAGGAGCGGCCGAGGTCGCTCGCCCACCGGTAGGCCTCCTCGGGCAGGGACAGCCGCTGTGAGCCCGGGCGTTGCGAAAGATTCCGGTGCACCACCATCTCCCGGACGAACGCTCGGTAGTGGTGGTTTGGCAGTGAGTCGTTGAGCCGCATGTTGAGGCGGCGGATCATCGCCGACTCGGGTACGCCGAGCGACGTGTTCGACTTGCTCGACGGGGTGAACTCGGTGGGGTCGATGCCGAACACGCCGGCGAAGCGCTCCCAGAGCAGCGTCGGGCTCGAACCGGGCGGCGGGACGGTGATGAGGTGGACGCGCTCGCGTGGGACGGCGTCGCCCCAGCGGTCCAGCACGTCGGGGATCTCCTGGACCCCCCAGAACCACTGCGCGACCTCGGCGCTGCGCTGGGGGTCGCGGAGGTTCTCCAGGAAGCGGCCGTAGGTCTTGGTGCGCCGGTGCTTGACGTTCTCCTGCCACTCCGCCGGGATCTGGCGGACCAGGTCGCGGGCGGAGAACACGATGTGGATCTCGGTGTCGGAACCGCTCAGGGACTCGATGGCACGGGCCACCTGTACGCGGGACGCGGTCCCGAGGATCTCGTGGCTGATGATCGCCGTGTCGGGCCATTCGCGGACCTCGGCGGCCAGCCGGTCCCAGGCCCCGACGGCCTCACCTTCGAGCCCTCCCCACGGCAGCTCCATCAGGTCGAGCGCGGCCAGGAAGTGGGAGTCGTGGCGGGCGGCCGGGTAGAGGATGCCGTGCTTGCGGAGCGCGTCCCGGTTGCTGAACAGGATGTCCTGGACGAACGACGTGCCGGTCTTCGGGGCGCCGACGTGCAGGAGCACGCGTTTGGTCACGGTGTGCCTCCCTGCAGGCGCCAGGTCCGGAGACAGGCCGCGATGGCCAGCTCGAGGGTGCGGGTGCGGTCGACGGTGCCGGAGTGCTGGTGTCCCCTGGGGGCCAGCTCGTCCGGGTCGCCGTGCACAGCGTAGCCAGCGGCCCGGACCTCGCGCGCCATCGCGGTGGCCTGCTCACGGGCCCAGGCGAGCGAGGGGCGCGGGACGAACGGGGTCGCTCCCGCGCCGGGCAGCGCGGGCACGTCGGCCAGCGCGGTCGCCAGTCGCAGGGCGCGGTCCTGGACCTGAGCGGGCCCGTCGGTGACCGCGGTGAGCCGGTTCACCCTCCGCAGCAGGTCGGTCTCGGCGAGGTCGCCCTTGCCGTCAACGACCAAGGGTCGGGCGCGGAGCAACCGGGCGCTGGTCTCGCCGGCCGCTTTGGAGTCCCGGGCGACCACCACGTGCACCGGCTCGCGCCGACGGCCTTCGAGACGCTCGGCAATCGCACTGATGTCGAGCTGGCCGGGCAGGCGACCGGCGGCCTCCGCGCGGCGCCACAGCGTGCTCCACTTCAAGATGCCGCCGGCCCGGGCATTGGCCGCCCAGAGCTCGGCCATCATCGCCTCGACAGGGCGGGCGATGACGATGTGCGTCGGGCGCCAGTCGCTCTCGACGAGGCCCTGCACCAGCAGCCCGTGACGCACCGCAGCCACCGTCCCGGGGGAGCCGTGCAGCCGGAATCGACGTCGCCAGGGCACCGGCCAGCCGGCGGGTTCGGAGCTGACGTGGGGCGGCCGCAACCCGGGCAGCAGGTGCACGATGACACCGACCGCGAGGCGGATCAGCTCGTCCTCGGGGAGCCGGTCGGGTTCGATGGCGGGGCTTCCGAACCGCCGCGGTGCCGCCGGCCAGGGGAGGGGCACCTCCACCAGCCCGCGACCGGGCGAGGCGGTCGCGAGCACTCGGTCGGCGAGTCCGGTGATGGGTTGGTCGTGGGCAGCCAGGTTGATGCGGCGAACGAGCTCGAGATGCACCGCGTCGGGCAGCGGGTGGACGCGTGCTGCGGGCGGGTCCGTGGCCGTGGCTCTCCCGAGCCAGTCCGGCCAGGGCGTCGTACCGCCTGAGCGGAGGTGCTCCGCCCAGCTGGAGACGGCCTCCGCGTACTGCTCCTCGGTCTGCGGTGCGGACATCAGGGGCGCAGCAACCGGGTCAGGCGGGCGACGGTGCCGGCGTCGGTGATCGGGGCGCGGTCGACCCGCGCGAGCACGTGCGCGAGCGCTTCGATGGCGGCGTCCGCGATGGCGTCCGGCTCAGCCCTGTCGGGGTTGGGCCACGGTTCGCTGCCGTCCGGCCAGACCGACTCGAGGTCCTCGAGAGTGCCGACCACGTCGATCCCCGCAGCGCGAACCTCCTCGAGCCACTTGGCAGTGATGCTTTCGACCTGAGGTCGTCGTTTCGGGGGAACCGTCGCCGGCACCTTGTCCGGACGCTGGGCCAGGACCTCCCTGACGATGGTCTCGCGGACCCAGTTGACGTAGACGGTCCGCGGGACCTTCTGCTCGGCCAGCGCGGCGTTCAGGCGGCGCAGCATGGTCACCTCGGCCCCACCGAGCGAGGCGTTCGTGGTCTCACTCTCGGCGTACGACGCACGCTGGCTCAGGCCGAGCACGCCCGCGAACCGCTTCCACAACTCATCGCGTGGCCCTCCGACCGGCGGCACCGTGACCAGGTGGACGCGCTCGGGGGGAAGGCCCTTGCCCCAGGTCGCGAGGATGCGTGGCAGGTGCTGCACCTTCCAGAACCACAACGCCTGGTCCTTGGTCCGGTAGCTGCGCATCAGCGTCTTGAGGAAGTTGGTGTAGTCGCGGCCGCCGCGGTGCTTGACCCGCTCCTGCCACTCGGCTGGTATCTGCCGGCCGAGGTCCCGCGCGGTGACGACGACGTGCACCTCGTGGGTCGGGAAGGACGCCATCGCGCGGGCGACGCTCTCGGGGCCGGCGGCGGCGAGGATCTCGTGGCTGACCAGCACGTTGCGTCGGCTCTTGCGCGCTTCCTGGGCCAGGGCCTCCCACTGACCCCTGGAGGACTTCTCCTCACCCGCCCACCGCTCACCGATCAGGTCGAGCGCGGCCTCGAAGTGGTCGCCCGTGCGGGTGCGGAGGTACTCGAGCCCCTGCCGCTCCAGCTCGTCCCGGTTCAGCGCCAGCTTGTCCTGGAGGTAGCTGGTGCCGCTCTTGGGAGTGCCGACGTGCAGGTAGACACGGCGACGGCTCATCCGGGGTCCCCGAGGAATCGTGGGTGGAGCGAGCTCTGCGAGTGGAGCCCACGATTTCGTGGGGTGGTCATGGGGTCATTGTGCCGGGCTGAGTGCCTGGACGACGCGCGAGGGACTCGGACGGCCGAGGACGTCGGCCATCCAGCGGCTGGTGGCGACCAGGGAGCCCAGGTCGACCCCGGTCTCGATGCCGAGGCCGTGCAGCATCCAGACGAGGTCCTCGGTGGCGAGGTTGCCGGTGGCGCTCTCGGCGTACGGGC
Organism: uncultured Actinomycetota bacterium; assembly: GCA_963742785.1. Taxonomy (GTDB): domain Bacteria; phylum Actinomycetota; class Actinomycetes; order Propionibacteriales; family Nocardioidaceae; genus Marmoricola. Next base: position 342,997 of record CAVUNI010000002.1, on the reverse strand, counting down.
ACCCACCGAGGCCGCCGGCGCTGGCGTCGAAAGTGGTGATGCCGTGCTGGAGGGCGGCGTACGCGTTCGCGAGGGCCTGGCCGTAGGTGTCGTGGAAGTGCACCGCGAGGCCGTCGTTGGACAGGCCGGCGTTGTTGAACGCGCGGAGCAGGTCGCGGACGTGGCCGGCCGTGCCGACGCCGATGGTGTCGCCGAGGGACAGCTGGCTGGCGCCGAGGTCGAACAGGCGCTTGCCGACGCTGACGACCTGGTCGATCGGGACCTCGCCCTCCCACGGGTCGCCGAAGCACATGCTGACGTAGGCGCGTACGTCGAGACCGGCGTCGCGCGCCCGGGTCACCGTGGGTTCGAACATCGCGAACTGCTCGTCGAGGCTGCGGTTCAGGTTGCGCTTGGCGAAAGTCTCGGTCGCACTGCCGAAGATCGCGATGTGGCGGCAGCCCAGCTCGAGTGCCCGGTCGAGGCCGCGCTCGTTGGGGACCAGCACCGGGAGATCGCGTCCGTGCTCACCTAGCAGCTCCATCAGGTCGCCCGCATCTGCCAGCTGCGGCACCCACTTCGGGTGGACGAAGCTGGTCGCCTCGACGACGGGCAGACCGGCCGCCAGCAGGCGCTCGATGAACTCCGCCTTGGCCTCGAGGGGCACGATGCCGTCCTCGTTCTGCAGGCCGTCGCGGGGGCCGACCTCGTAGATGGTGACGGTCTCCGGCAAAGGCTCACTCATCGTCTGCCTCCACTTCGAAGAGCAGCTGACCCAGGGCCACCTGCTCGCCGGTCTCCGCGCCGACCGAGGTGACCGTGCCGGCGAACGGCGCCTTGAGCGCCAGCTCCATCTTCATCGCCTCCAGTACGCCCAGCCGCTGTCCCTCCTCGACAGCATCCCCCTCGGCGACGTCGACCGCGAGCACGGTGCCCGGCATCGGCGCGGTCAGGCTGCCCTCGCCGGCGACAGCACCGGCTCCGGCGAACGGGTCAGGCCGCTCGAAGACGAAGCGCTGCCCGTGCACCACCACCTCGACCGAGTGTGCGGTCGCGTGCACGACAGCCTGGACGCGACGCCCGGCGACCTCGAGGCGCACGACGTGCTGCTCCGCCGAGAACTGCGTGACGGGGACGTCGTCGACCAGCCCACGGGCCCGGTCGACGAGGACGACCCGGTCGAGCTCGACACGCGTGGGTGCCGGTGCGGCGCTGAGCCGGAAGCCGTCCGCCCGGTAAGGCCCCTGGTCGCCGTGCTCCGCGGACAGCATCGCCGGCACCCAGGCAGCGATCGTGCGGGCCAGGTCAGCGTCGGGTGCCGGCAGCACAGCGTGGTCGAGCCACGCCGTGTCGATGGTCGCGTCGCGGAACTCCTCCGACGCCGCGAGCACGCGGAGGAAACCGACGTTCGTCGTGAACCCGAGGACGGCCGTGTCGTCCAGTGCCGCCACGAGCGCCCGGCGCGCGGACTCCCGGTTGGGGCCGTGGACGATCACCTTGCCGAGCATGGGGTCGTACGCCGTCGAGACGACCTGCCCGCTCTCCAACGCCGCGTCGACCCGGGCGCGTTCGGGCCAGCGCACCCGTGTCGCCGTGCCGGCCTGCGGCAGGAACCCACCGAAGGAGTCCTCGGCGTAGACCCGCGCCTCGATCGCGTGGCCGTCGAGGTGCAGGTCGCCCTGGGAGAACGGCAGCTCCTCACCCGAGGCGACCCGGAGCTGGAGCTCGACGAGGTCGACGCCCGTCACCATCTCAGTCACCGGGTGTTCGACCTGGAGGCGCGTGTTCATCTCCAGGAAGTAGGTGTTGCCGGTTGCGTTGTCGAGCAGGAACTCCACGGTGCCGGCGTTCTCGTAGCCCACCTGCTGCGCGAGGGCGACCGCGGCCGAGGTCACCTCGTCGCGTTGCTCGGGCGTGATGGTCGGGGCGGGGGCCTCCTCGAGCACCTTCTGGTGACGACGCTGCGTGGAGCAGTCGCGCTCGAAGAGGTGGACCACGTTGCCGTGCCGGTCGGCGAGCACCTGCACCTCGATGTGGCGACCGGACTCGACATACTTCTCGACCAGCATGGTGTCGTCGCCGAAGGCCGACTGGGCCTCGCGTCGGGCGGCGGCAACTGCGTCGGCGTACTCGTCGGCATGGCGGACGATGCGCATGCCCTTGCCGCCTCCACCGGCGGCAGCCTTGACCAGGACGGGGAACTCGAAGCCCGCGGCATCCGCCTCCACGTCGTACGACGGGACCACGGCGACTCCCGCCTCCTCCGCGATCTTGCGGGCCGCATCCTTGCGACCCATCTGCTCCATCACCCGTGCGCTGGGACCGACCATCGTGATGCCGGCGTCCTCGACGGCCTGGGCGAAGGCGGCGCGCTCGGAGAGGAAGCCGTAGCCGGGGTGGATCGCGTCGGCACCGGTCGCCTTCGCGGCGCTGATGACGGCGTCGATGTCGAGGTAGGAGTCGACCAGGACCGCCTCGTCGGCGTCGTAAACGTGCGGCGCGGAGCGGTCGATCTCGCTGTGCAGCGCGATCGTGTGCAGGCCCATGTCGCGGGCGGACCGGATGATCCGGCAGGCGATCTCGCCGCGGTTGGCGATCAGGAGTCTCTGGATCATGTTGTTTCACATCCTCCAGATGCCGTAGGAGGGCGGCGGGATCGGCGCGTTGGCGGCGGCGGCCAGCCCCATCCCGAGGACGCGGCGGGTGTCGATCGGATCGATGATGCCGTCGTCCCAGAGGCGTGCGGTGGAGTAGTACGGCGACCCCTGGTGCTCGTACTGGTCGCGGATCGGCGCCTTGAACGACTCCTCGTCCTCGGCCGACCACTCGCCGCCCTTCGACTCGATGCCGTCCCGACGAACCGTCGCAAGCACGGAGGCCGCCTGCTCGCCGCCCATCACCGAGATCCGCGCGTTGGGCCACATCCACAGGAAGCGGGGGTCGTAGGCCCGTCCGCACATGCCGTAGTTGCCGGCGCCGAAGGAGCCACCGATGACGACGGTGAACTTCGGCACCACCGAGCATGCAACTGCGGTGACGAGCTTGGCGCCGTCGCGGGCGATGCCGGCGTTCTCGTACTCCTTGCCGACCATGAACCCGCTGATGTTCTGCAGGAACACGATCGGGGTCTTGCGCTGGTTGCACAGCTCGATGAAGTGCGCACCCTTGCGGGCCGACTCCGAGAACAGGATCCCGTTGTTCGCGACGATGCCGACGTCGTGGCCCCAGATCCTCGCGAAGCCACACACGAGCGTCTCGGCGTACAGCTTCTTGAACTCGTGGAAGCGGCTCGCGTCCACGATCCGGGAGATGACCTCGCGGACGTCGTACGGCGTGCGGGTGTCGGTCGGCACGACGTCGTAGAGCTCGCGTGGGTCGGCGACGGGCTCCTCCACCTCGGTGGCTCCGCCGGTTGAGCCTGTCGAAACCCCCGACGGGGGCGGGGGCTGCGGCAGCGTGTCGACGATCGAGCGGACGATCTGGAGAGCGTGGGCATCGTCCTCGGCCAGGTGGTCGACGACGCCGGACTTGCGGGCGTGTACGTCGCCCCCGCCGAGGTCCTCGGCCGTGACCACCTCGCCGGTCGCGGCCTTCACCAGTGGGGGACCGCCGAGGAAGATCGTGCCCTGCTCCTTGACGATCACGGTCTCGTCGGACATCGCCGGCACGTAGGCACCGCCGGCCGTGCACGATCCCATCACCGCTGCGATCTGGGGGATCCCCTCGGCGGACAGGTTGGCCTGGTTGAAGAAGATGCGGCCGAAGTGCTCCTTGTCGGGGAACACGTCGTCCTGCATCGGCAGGAACGCGCCGCCCGAGTCGACGAGGTAGATGCAGGGGAGCTTGTTGGCGCGGGCGACCTCCTGCGCGCGCAGGTGCTTCTTGACGGTGATCGGGTAGTAGGTGCCGCCCTTCACGGTGGCGTCGTTGGCGACGATCACGCACTCGCGGCCCTCGACCCGGCCGATCCCGGTGACGATGCTGGCGCTCGGGACGGCGAATGGATCGACCCGTCCATCCTTGGCCTCCGCGTACATCCCGTACGCCGCCAGCGGGCTCAGCTCGAGGAAAGGACTCCCGGGGTCGAGCAGCGCATCGACCCGCTCGCGGGCGAGCATCTTGCCTCGGTCCGTGTGCTTGGTGCGGGCCGACTCGGACCCGCCCTGGCGGACCCGAGCCGTGCGGTCACGCAGCTCGTCGACGAGGGCGTGGAATTCAGAGGTCACCGACCTATGTTAGCGATCGTTAACCTCTGTGACTATCCTGAGGCCGTGACCACCCGACGCGAACAGATACTGGCCATCGCGGCCGAGCTCTTCGCGCAGAAGGGCTTCCACGGTGTTTCCATCTCCGAACTGGGCGCCGCCTGTGGTTTCTCCGGTCCCGCTCTCTACCGGCACTTTCGCTCCAAGGACGCAGTGCTGGCCGAGATGCTGGTCAGCATCAGCGACGAGCTCCTCACCGAGGGCCGAGAGCGGGCGCGAGCGGCGGATTCACCAGCCGAGGCGCTGGCATCGCTCATCGACTGGCACGTCACCTTCGCGCTCGACCACAAGGCACTGATCGTCGTACAGGACCGCGACTGGTCGGCACTGCCGCTCGAGGCGCGGGAGAAGGTGCGTGACACCCAACGCAAGTACGTCGAGGTGTGGGTCAAGCAGCTCCGCGCGATCCGGCCGGAGCTCCCACCGAAGGAGGCGCGGGCTGGAGTGCATGCCGCCTTCGGCCTGCTGAACTCCACCCCGCACAGTGCCTTCCTGCCACCCGAGGAGATGCGCACGTTGCTTGGCTCGATGGCGGCCCGGGCCCTCGGGGTCAGCGAGAGCTCGGCACCGGCACCTGTGTGACGACCGCCTGGTCCAGGTCCGGTCCGCTCGAACGCGCGGTACTGCGCCCGCCCCTCACGAGCAGCCACAACCCCAGCAGCAGCTCGCCGATGAAGGTATAGGTGCCGACGGCGGCGGAGTAGTCGGGGAGCAACAGGTACCCGAAGCTGTCCACGAGGTAGCCGACTCCGGCCACGACCAGCAGGACGTCGATCAGCTTGGGAACGAGGCCAGAGGTGTAGCCGAGGATCCCGAGGACCACCAGGTGGAACCCGAACAGGACGAGCGACACCTGCCAGATGTCGTTGAAGGCGATGAGCCCGCCGCGGTCGGGCACCCCGACGAGCTGGCTGATCGCGACCAGGAAGACGACCGCGTAAGCCAGTCGCGACCACGCGACGAGTCGGGCCAGGGCCGGGTTGACCGGCGCGAACAGCTCGAAGACCCCCCAGGCCACGACCACGTCGAGGATCGCCACCAGGACCAGAGCCACCACGCTGAACCGGAACAGATCGGGGGAGGCGAGGCTGTCTCGCAGCGTCGCGCCGGTGTCGCTCCCGGTGAGCAGACCCTTGGGGCCGGCTGCGCCGACGAGTCCGGCGAGCACGGCCATGGCCACGATGCCGCCGCCTGCGACCAGGGCAGGAACACGGGCCTTCATGACGTGACGACCGTGATGGCGATCTTGCCGCGGACATCGCCTGCATCGAGGCGACGCATAGCCTCCGGCGCGCGATCCAGGGTGAAGCTGCTGTCGATGCTCGGGCTCACCTGGCCGGCCTCGATCAGCTGGCCCACGCGTGCGATGTCGCTACCGCGCTCCTTCGGGACGAAGCCCGTCAGCCGCTGGCGGACGAAGAGCGACAGGATCATCGCCCGGACCTGCCGGTCGAGACCTCCGGTCAGGCTCTCGCCCTCCTCACCCCCGGTGAGTACAGCGGTGCCGGTGGGCGTCAGTGCGCGACGCAGCCGGGAGAGCGACGGGTTGCCCCCGATGTCGATGATCAGGTCGTAGCGCCTGGTCCCGTCCGCGAAGTCGTCCTTGGTGTAGTCGACGACGTCGGTGGCGCCGAGTGCGCGGACCAGGTCGAGCTTCGCGGTGCTGGACACGCCGGTGACAGTTGCACCGGCCGCTGCTGCGATCTGTACGGCGTAGCTGCCGACTCCTCCCGACGCTCCGATGACGAGCACCTTCTGGCCGGCCTCGACCCGGCCGACGTCGATCACGGCGCGCTGCGCGGTGATTCCGGAGACGGGGACCACGGCGGCCTGTTCGAAGGTGAGGTTCACAGGCTTGGCGGCAAGCTTGTCGGCGCGGGCCACGGCGTACTCGGCGAAGGATCCCTTGGCGATCCCGAACACCTCCTCACCCACGGAGAAGGTGGTCACCGCCGAACCGACGGCGACGACGGTCCCGGCGACGTCGAGACCCACCACGGGGTTCTTCGGCCCGCGCATGCCCATGGCGAGCCGCATCGCATAGGGCTTGCCGGTCATCAGGTGCCACGTCCCCCGGTCGAGTCCGGCCGCGTGCACCCGGAGGAGCACCTCGTCGTCACCGGGCTGCGGGGTGGCGACCTCTTCGAGGTGCAGCTGGTCCGCGGAGCCGTACCGCTCCTGCGTGATCGCCCGCATCGTCGCGGGCACCTGCGTCCCGGTCGTCGTCGCTGAGGGGTGGGTGTCCTGGCCCATGGCCGTGTCCGATCTGAAGAGGAGTCGTACTTAGTAAGGCACCGTACCTTACAAAGTACGAAAGTGCTATCGTCCGGCACAGGATGACTGCACCAGCCAGGGACAAGACCCGCGAGCGACCCCGTCTGAGCCGGGACCGCGTGCTGCAGGCAGCCCTGGAGATCGCCGACGCCGGCGGGATCGGGTCGCTCACGATCCGCTCGCTCGCCCAGGCGCTCGGGGTGAAGCCGATGTCGGTCTACCACCACGTCGCCAACAAGGAGCAGATCCTCGACGGCATCGTCGACCTCGTCTTCGGGGAGATCGAGCTCCCGTCGCCCGACGGCGAGTGGCGCACCGAGGTGCGTCGTCGTGCGGAGTCGGCCCGGGCGGTGCTGCGGCGTCATCCGTGGGCGATCGGTCTGCTCGAGTCGCGCACCAGCCCGGGCCCCGCCACCCTGAAGCACCACGACGCGAACATCGCGACCTTCCGTGCCGGCGGGTTCTCGGTCCCGCTGACCGCACACGCCTACGCCCTGATCGACAGCTTCGTCTACGGCTTCGCCTTGCAGGAGGCGTCGCTGCCGTTCGACGAGACCGACGTCGCCGAGGTGGCCGCGCCGATGATGGAGATGTTCCGCGACGGTGGGTACCCGCACATGATCGAGCTCGTGACGGAGCACGTCCTGCAGCCCGGCTACGACTTCGGCGACGAGTTCGGGTTCGGGCTCGACCTGATCCTCGACGGGCTTGCTGCTCGCCTCGATGCCGGGGTCACAGCAGCCGACTGACCGCCTCGTCGTACGCCGCGACGGCCGCATCGGCGAGCCCGTGCCCGCTGGGGGCGTCCTCGGCCAGGGCGATCACCTGGGCTGCCCGGATCCGGACGTCCTCACGTTGCTCGGCGCCCGGCGTCGGCATCCCGCTCGCCAGTGCCGCGACCTCGGCCAGCAGGTCCTCGCGGGTGCGGCCGCGCAGCAGCATCAGTACGTAGGGGTCGCGGTCGACCTGCCAGGCCAGTTGGTAGAGCAGGGCCAGGGTGTGCACGCAGGGCTGGGCCCACGCATCGCAGTCACACGCGCTGTCGATGTCGCCCGGCCCCGGGATCAGCTCGACGCCTGCCTCGTCGGCGTGCTCCACGAGGTCGGCCGGAAGGTCTCCCGCCTCGAGCGCAATGGCGTGACCACTCTCGCGGGCAGCTTCCCGCGCGAACGTCGTCCATGCCCCGGCATCGAGCCGGTCGACCTTCACCTGCGCCATCAGTGGTGCCTCGCTGCCCGGGTCGACGACCGCCGAGGCCATCGCGTCGAGCACCACGATGGCGCCGAGCCTGCCCGAGCGGGCCAGTGCCCGGGCGGCGCCGAGGTCGTCAGCCTCCAGGGTGAGCTCCTCGAAGGAGCGGACCAGAGCCCGACCCCACCAGGTGGTGCTGCGGGCCGCCGCTCCGCGGACGCGGGCCAGCCGGGACAGCACGATCGGGTCAGGCATGACCGGTGCCCGGACGAGAACCGCGGAAGGCGAAGCGCGGGTGTGGTCGGGCACCCTCCACGAGGTCGGCGACCAGCACCCCGACCAGCGGCGCGAACTTGGCCCCGTGGCCCGAGCAGGGCGAGGCGATGACGACACTGCCACCACCCGTGGCTGCCCGGTCGAGCACGAAGTGCTCGTCGGAGGTCATCGTGAACAGGCAGCTCTGCTCTACGAGTGGATCCGGTTCGAGGCCGGGCAGGTGCCGCTCCACGAAGGATCGGACGGCTCGACGGGTCCGGTCGTCGATCACCCCGTCGCGGGAGGAGGCGGTGGTCGTGCGGTCGCCGTCGAACTGGCCGACCTTGTATGCCGGACCAGGGCCGGCGTCGCTGCCCGATGCGAGGCCGTAGAGCTCGACCTCGTGGTCGTGGACGAATGTCGGCCAGGACGCCTCGAGGTCGAGGTGCCGGTGGTGGAAGACCTCGACCTGCCTGACCTGCAGGGACGGGAGCACGGGAGTCACCGCGAGACCACCGAGGAGCTCTGGCAACCAGGCTCCGGCTGCGACCACCACGGAGCCGACCCGGTCGCGGCCGCCCGAGTGGTGCACGAGCAGCCCGTCGGCCATCGGCTCGACGCGGGTGAGCTCGGCCTGCTCACGGAGCTCGGCACCCTGCCGCACGGCGAGGTCGAGCAGGGTGGACACGGTCAGGTCGGCGTTCAGGTGTCCGGCTTCGGGGTGGAAGCACGCCTCGCCGTCGAGCGCGATGCCGGGCCAACGCTCTGTGACGGCGGACGGCGAGAGCATGGTGGCGTCGACGCCCTGGGCGCGCAGCGAGTCGTAGATCATCCGCTGGCGGCCACGACCTGCGTCGAGGCCGCCCGTCCGGGTGCGCAGCGTCACGCCCGACTCGTCCTCGAGGCGAGCCCACTCGCCCGCGGCCCGCCCGGTGAGCGCGACGTAGTCCGGCTCCACGTAGGCCCTGCGAAAGATCCGGGAGGAGCCGTGCGAGCTGCCCCGGTCGTGTCCGGCGGCGTACTGCTCGAGGAGGAGTACGGAGTGACCGCGGCTCGTCAGCTCGCGCGCCGCGGCGGCGCCGGTGAGCCCCGCGCCGACGACGGCGACGTCGTAGCTGTCAGGACCCATCGCTGTCCCCGGGGACGCGCAGCGTCACGAGGTCGCGCAGCTCCTCGTCGTTCAGCTCGGTGAGTGCGGTCTCCCCGGCGCCGAGCACGGAGTCGGCCAGACTGCGCTTGCGCTGCAGGAGCTGGCCGATCTTCTGCTCGATGGTGCCCTCGGTGACGAGGCGGTGCACCTGGACGGGACGGGTCTGGCCGATGCGGTGGGCGCGATCGGTCGCCTGGTCCTCGACCGCGGGGTTCCACCAGCGGTCGAAGTGGATCACATGGTCGGCGCGGGTCAGGTTGAGTCCGGTGCCGCCGGCCTTGAGCGAGAGCAGGAAGACGGGGGCGGCGCCGTCCTGGAAGTCCTGCACCATCTGCTCGCGGGCACGCACAGGAGTGCCGCCGTGCAGGAAGAGCGTGGGGATCGAGGCGGCCGCGAAGTGTCGCTCGAGCAGGCGGGCCATGGCGACGTACTGGGTGAAGACGAGGACCGAGCCGTTCTCCGCCAGGATCGTGCCGATCAGCTCGTCGGAGACGTCGAGCTTCTCCGATCGGCCCTTGAGCCGCCCGTTGGCCTGGCGGAGGTAGTGCGCCGGGTGGTTGCAGATCTGCTTGAGCCCCGTGAGGAGGGCCAGCACCAGCCCGCGCCGGGTGTCCTCGTCGGCACGCTCGATGCGATCCATCGACTCGCGGACGAGCGACTCGTAGAGCACGACCTGCTCGCGGGTCAGCCCGATCACCTGGTCGGTCTCGGTCTTGGCCGGCAGCTCCGGTGCGATACCCGGGTCGGACTTGCGGCGGCGCAGCAGGAAGGGCTCGACGAGCTGGGCGAACCGCCGCGCGACGCCCGGGTCGACCCCGCTCTCGATCGGTGCGGCCCAGACCTTCCGGAACGCGGCCCGTGAGCCGAGGAGTCCAGGCGTGGCCCAGTCGAGGATCGCCCACAGCTCGGTGAGGTTGTTCTCGACCGGTGTGCCGGTCAGCGCGACACGACAGCGCGACTCGATCGTGCGCAGGTTGCGCGCCGTCGACGAGGTGGCGTTCTTGATGTGCTGCGCCTCGTCGGCGACGACGAGGTCCCACGGGACGGCTGCCAGTGTTGCGTGATCGCGTCGCATGGTGCCGTAGGTGGTCAGCACGAACCCGTCGTCGAGTTCGCCGAGCGCACGCGAGGTGCCGTGGAAGCGGCGTACGGCGACCCCCGGCGCGAACCGCCGTATCTCGGTCTCCCAGTTGCCCATCAGGCTGGCGGGACAGACCACCAGCGTGGGGCCCTTGGCGAGGCCGCGCCGCCGCCGGTGCAGGTGCAGGGCGATCAGCGTGATCGTCTTGCCCAGGCCCATGTCGTCGGCCAGGCAGGCGCCGAGCCCGGCGCCGGTCAGCTCGGCAAGCCAGGTGAGCCCGTGGCGCTGGTAGTCGCGCAGGGTGGCGTTGAGTGCCTCGGGGGTCTCCAGCGGTGCGACGACGGCGGCGTCGACGATGCGGTCTCGCACCTTCTCCAGCGTCGCGCCGGGGTGCACCTCGAGTGCGCCACCGTCGAGGTAGAGCTTGCCGGTGAGGGCCGCCTGCAACGCCACCACCGGCTTGAGTGGCTGCGCGGCCTTTCGCTTGCGGGCACGCCGGGCGACGGCCGGGTCGATCACCATCCAGTTGTCGCGCAGCTTGATCACCGGCGAGTTCGCGCCGGCGAGCAGTGTCATCTCCTCGTCGCTGAGGGGGTCAGGGCCGAGGGCGAGCCTCCAGTCGAAGCTGAACATGGCGTCGGGCCCGAACAGTCCCTCCATCAGCTGACCCTCGCGCGGTCCCGACGCGACCTCGACGCGTGCCTGGGGGATCAGCTCACCGCGGAGACCACGCGGCCAGAACACGTCGATGCCGACGTCGTCGAGGGCCTCGAGGCCGTGTTCGAGGAGGTGTGCCAGCTCGTCGGCGTCGAGGATCATCCGGTCGGGCACCTGCATCCGTTGCAGCCGGTCGAGCGGTGGCCAGGCCTCTGCCGCAGTCCGCAGGGCGCGACCGAGGCTGAGGCGCGCCCGGGTCGAGAAGCCGTGCCCCTCTGATCCTCCCGTGCCGAGCCAGAGCTGGTCGGCGTCGGCGAAGTGGGTGTCGTCGTCCACGTCGTGGGCCTGGAGCACGACGACCACGCCACCGCCCTCGAGCACCTCCGACGGTGCCTCGACCCGCAGGGCCAGCCTCACCTCGCTGGGCAGGTCTGGATCCTCCGGGTCGGTCGAGGTGCTCACCCGGCGCCGGGTGAACATCCCGGAGTCGTGCGACGCCGGGGTCCGGGTCATCGTGTCCGCCACCGCGTCCAGCAGCTGCCGGATGACGTCCTCGGCCTCGTCGACCTCGGTGTCGCCGTGCGCCCGGGCCACCGCGAGCGCGCGGAGCCGGTCCTCGTCGTCGGGCTGCAGGGGACCGACCCGCCAGGAGTCACCGGTCTCGGAGAGCCGGATGCGGCCCGCCGCCACGAGCTTCATCGCCAGCAGCGTCGCGCCGCTGAGCAACCCGACGGACGGATGGGCGTCCTCGGCGCGCATCGCCCGGGTCAGCACGGGAATGGCACCGCGCATCGGCATCCGGATCGTCCGCGCCGGACCGGAGAACTCGATCTCGCTGTCGCGCGGCGGGTGCTGGGGTACCCAGGTCGCCCGGCCCTGCAACGGCACGAAACTCACAGCGGTCGCCTTCGGTGTGGTTTCGAGACGCTCGTTTCGAGACGGGCCTGGCGGCCCTCCTCAACGCAAGGCTGTGGCCGCTCCTCAACCACCGGGGTCACGGATCGAACCTAGCCGGTGGTCCCGACAGCGGGCGGCGTGCCAGTCTCGGGTGCATGCCGTTTCCTGACACAAAGCCGTTCGTGACGGGTCACCTGTTTCTCGACGACGGTGCCGAGATCTGGTGGGAGGCGTCGGGCAACCCCGTGGGTCAACCGATGGTGTGGCTGCACGGGGGTCCCGGCACGGGGCTCGGCAGTGGCAGCTACCGCGGTGACCTGGATCCCGACCACTGGCAGATCATCGGCTTCGACCAACGAGCGTGCGGCCGAAGCCGTCCGCTCGCCACTGCGCCAGGCTTCGACCTCGACACCCTGACCACCCAGCGCCTGATCGCGGACATCGAGGCACTGCGCGAGCACCTGGGAATCGAGCGCTGGCTCGTTGCAGGCGCCTCATGGGGCAGCACCCTCGCTCTTGCGTACGCCGAGGCACATCCCGATCGGGTCACCGGCATCGTGGTGATGGCGGTGACCACGGGGTCGCGCCGGGAGATCCAGTGGATCAGTGAGGGTGTGGGCCGGATCTTTCCCGAGGCATGGGCCGAGCTCGAGGCGGCGTCGGGTCGGCGTCCTGGCCAACCGCTGCTCGAGGCCTACCTGGAACGCCTCACCGATCCCGACCCCGCGGTCCGCCATGCTGCGGCCCTCGCCTGGTGCACCTGGGAGGACACGCACGTCGCGATCGGACAGCTGGGCGTGGCCGTCCCGCCGGGACACTCGATGGCCGAGCAGGATCCGGAACGGCGGCTGCAGATCGCCACGCACGTGGTGAACAACTGGTCGCACGACGCCTGGCTGGGTGAGGCTGGTGTGCTCGACGGCATCGCCGCGATCGCGCACATCCCCGCAGTGCTCATCCACGGCCGGTTCGACGTCAGCGGCCCCGTCGAGACCCCGTGGGAACTGCATCGGCGCTGGCCGGCGAGCCGGCTCGTCGTGGTCGAGAACGAGGGGCACGGTGGCCCGGTCATGGTCCAGGAGCTGGAGGCGGCGTACGCGACGATGGTCGAGCAGTCCTGACTACTCCTCGACGCCCCGGATCGCCGCGGCCACGGCCTTGGGCACCTTCTCGTCGAAGACGCTCGGGATGATGTAGCTGGCGTTGAGCTCGTCGTCGGTGACCACATGCGCGATGGCCTCGGCAGCCCGCCGCAGCATCTCGATGGTCACGTCGCTGGCGCGCGCGTCGAGCAGGCCGCGGAAGACGCCGGGGAAGGCAAGTACGTTGTTGATCTGGTTGGGGTAGTCGCTTCGCCCGCTCGCCACGACTGCTGCGTACTGCGCCGCCTCGGCCGGGTCGATCTCGGGGTCGGGGTTGGCCAGCGCGAAGACGATCGCCTTGTCGGCCATCTCCTTGATCGAGTCGGCCTCGAGCACCCCCGGTCCGCTCACGCCGATGAAGACGTCGGCACCCTGGAGTGCCGCGCGCAGGTCGCCGCGCACGCGCCGGGGGTTGGTCCGGCCTGCCAGCTCCGCTTTGGCGGGAGGGAGTGAGTCGTCGTCGGCGGACAGGCAGCCCTCGCGATCCCAGACCACGACGTCCTTCGCTCCTTCGGCGAGCAGGAGCGTCACGATCGCCGTACCCGCCGCCCCGGCACCTGCCACCACGATCCGCGACGGCTCGAGCTCCTTGCCGATGCAGCGCAGCGCATTGGTGAGTGCGGCCAGCACCACGATCGCGGTGCCGTGCTGATCGTCGTGGAAGACGGGGATGTCGAGCCGTTCCCGAAGTCGCCGCTCGATCTCGAAGCAGCGCGGCGCCGCGATGTCCTCCAGGTTGATCCCGCCGAAGCCCGGCGCGATCGCCTCGACCACGTCGACGATCCGGTCTGTGTCCTGCGTGTCCAGGCAGATCGGCCAGGCGTCGATGCCGGCGAACCGCTTGAACAGGGCGGCCTTGCCCTCCATCACCGGCAGGGCGGCGCCGGGCCCGATGTTGCCCAGGCCGAGCACCGCCGACCCGTCGGTGACGACGGCGACGCTGTTGCCCTTGATCGTCAGCCGCGGCACGTCCTCGGGGTGCTCGGCGAGCGCGAGGCTGACGCGACCGACCCCGGGTGTGTAGGCCATCGAGAGGTCGTCACGCGTGCGCAGCGGCACCTTGGAGGTGACCTCGATCTTGCCGCCGATGTGCAACAGGAAGGTGCGGTCGGAGACCTTGTGGACGGTGACGCCCTCGAGGTTCTTGACCTCGGCGACGATCTCGTCGGCGTGCTCGCTGTCGGTCGCCGAGCAGGTCACGTCCACCACGAGGCGGTCATGCCGCGATTCCGCCACGTCGAGGGCGGTCACGATGCCGCCGGCCGACGCGATGGCGGTGGCGACCCTCCCGACGACCGCCGGGTCGACATCGGTGTGCAGCCGCATCGTGATCGAGTACGACGCGCTGGTGGCTGCCCGGCGCTTCTTGGGACTGGTGTCCGACGTGTTGGCCATGCCTTCATCCTGCCCGGCCGCGAGGGTTACCGGCGAGTCCGCGTCCGTTGGTGACGAGGACCACCAGAAAACCGTTACGCGCCAGTCCGAAACACGACCTACGCTTGGGCAGGTGAGTCAGCCAGTTGATGTGGGCAACGGCCCCGCCCCCACCCCGGAGTCCGACAAGCTCGACAAGCGCGTACTGATGGTGGCCGGCGTCGTCGTGCTCGGCGCGATCATGTCGATCCTCGACATCACCGTCGTGTCGGTGGCCCTGCGCACGTTCCAGGACATCTTCGACGCCACCCCGGCGCAGGTCGCCTGGACGATGACCGGCTACACCCTGGCACTTGCGGCCGTGATCCCGCTGACCGGTTGGGCGGCGGACCGGTTCGGCACCAAGCGCCTCTACATCCTGGCCGTGGTCCTGTTCACGATGGGCTCGGCCGCGTGCGCGACGGCGCAGAACCTCGAGATGCTGGTCGGCTTCCGGGTGCTCCAGGGCCTCGGCGGAGGCATGCTGATGCCGCTCGGCATGACGATCATGACCCGCGCCGCCGGTCCCGAACGGGTCGGCCGGGTGATGGCCGTACTCGGCGTACCGATGCTGCTCGGTCCGATCTTCGGCCCAATCGTCGGTGGCTGGCTGATCGATGCCGCCAGCTGGCACTGGATCTTCCTGATCAACGTCCCCATCGGGATCGGCGCCGTCGTCTACGCGGCGCTGGTGCTCCCTCGTGACAACGTCACTCCCTCGGAGAGCTTCGACTTCGTCGGGATGCTGCTGCTCTCGCCCGGACTGGCACTGTTCCTGTTCGGGGTCTCCTCGATCCCACAGGCCGAGCAGGAGCACGGCACCATGTGGACCGCGCGGGTCGTCGTCTGCTCTCTGCTCGGGCTGGCGCTGATCGCGGCGTTCGTGCCCTGGGCGCTGCGCCGCCGCAACATCCACCCACTGGTCGACCTCCGCCTGTTCAAGCAGATGAACATGACCATCGCGGTCATCGCGATGGCGCTGTTCGCAATTGCGTTCTTCGGCGCCGGGCTGCTGTTCCCGTTGTACTTCCAGCAGGTGCACGGAGAGACCGCGCTGAAGTCGGGCCTCCTGATGGCCCCCCAGGGGATCGGCGCCATGCTCACGATGCCGATCGCCGGGGTGCTGGCGGACAGGATCGGCCCGGGCAAGGTCGTCCTCACGGGTCTCGTCGTCGACATCGTGGGACTGGGGATGTTCGCCTTCACCGACGAGCACACTTCCTACGCCTACCTGATCACCGCACTGTTCATCATGGGCCTCGGCATGGGCGCGACCATGATGCCGATCATGAGTGCCGCGCTCGCCACCCTCTCCGACCACAGCATCGCCCGGGGTTCCACGCTGATGAACATCACCCAGCAGGTCGCGGCGTCGATCGGCACCGCACTCTTCTCGGTGCTGTTGACCAACTCCTTCCAGGACAGCAGGTGGATCCAGGCGTCCAGCGCCCTCGGGCAGGCCGGCAAGGACCAGGGCAAGGTCGCGGAGGTGCTGGAGAAGTTCCACCTCGGCCAGGGTGACCTGCCCGTTCTCGCAGCAAAGGCGCTCCATGACATGGCCGACTCCTATGCGTACGTGTTCATGATCGCGACGATCCTGCTCGCGGGATGCCTCATCCCCGCGCTGTTCCTGCCGCGCAGCAAGCCGAAGCACCCGGTTGACCCCGCGGTGCTGGCGGCTCACTAGCCACCGGTAGCTAGTTCTCGGCGCCCAGCGTGAGAGGGAGTACGGCGCTGGCGCCGGCGGCGCGGAGGGCACGGGCGGCCAGGGTGAGGGTCCAGCCGGTGGCCATCAGGTCGTCGACCAGCAGGACCGGGCCGCCGTCGAGCTCCTCGTCGAGCTGAAGGTCGAAGCGGCGGGCCACCGCCGCCACCCGCTGGGCCGAGTTGGCCGAGCCGTGGCCGGGAGGGACGTCGCGGTCGACGATGCTCCAGCGCCCGACCACGGGCAGCTTGAGATAGCGGGCCAGTCCTTCGGCCAGGTCGCGGGTCAGCTGCGGACGGCGCGCCGACTCGACGTACACCACCGCTGTCGGGCGCGCCGGCCAGTCGGAGTGCCAGTCGCCGAGGACCTCGATCACGGCGTCGACCAGTGTTCGGGGCACGGGGCCGTCCTCGGTGTCGGGTCGGAAGAGCTGGCGCAGTGTCTGGCCGTGACCGAGGTCAGTCATCCGACCGACAGCCCGCCCCTCCTCCGCCGCCTCGGCGATCTTCCCCTTCAGGTCGATGCCGAGGTTCGCCAGCGCGGTAGGCCACATCTTGCGCTGCGACAGCGTCACCCCGGGTCGACGTAGCCGCTCACCCGCATCCGCCAGCGCCGTCTCGGAGACCTCGCCGGGCAGCTCGAGCCCGCCGCAGTTGTCGCACCGCCCGCAGTCCGCGGCGCCCGGATCGTCGAGCTGCTCGCGCAGGAAGCGCATCCGGCAGCCGTCGGTGGCGGCGTACTCCAGCATCGCGGCCTGCTCGTCGCGTCGCGCTGCTGCGACCCGGTCGTAGCGCTCCTGGTCGTAGACCCAGTCCTGCCCGGTGGCGGTCCAGCCACCGCGCACGCGGTCGACTGCCCCGTCGACGTCGAGCACCTTGAGCATCGTCTCCATGCGGTTGCGACTCAGGTCGACGTAGGTCTCCAGCGCGGCCGTCGACATGGGTGCGCCGTTCTCAGCCAGTGCGCGCAGCGTTGCGCGTACGTGCTGCTCGGGAGGGAACGCGAGCGAGGCGAAGTAGCGCCAGATGTCGCGGTCTTCCTGGGCCGGGAGCAGGATCACCTTCGCCGGACCGGTGCCGCGGCCGGCGCGCCCGACCTGCTGGTAGTAGGCCACCGGTGACGACGGCGCCCCGAGGTTGACCACGAACCCGAGCTGCGCGTCGAAGCCCATCCCGAGCGCACTGGTCGCCACGAGGGCCTTCAACCGGCCCGACAGCAGGTCCTGCTCGAGCGCCAGCCGTTCGGTGGCCTCGGTCTGCCCTGAGTACGCCGCGACGGCGTGGCCGTGTGCCCGCAGGTGCTCCGCGACCTCCTGGGTGGCCGCGACGGTCAGCGTGTAGATGATGCCGCAGCCCTCGAGCTCGGCGAGGTGGTCGCTGAGCCAGGCCAGCCGTTGCTCGGGACGTTGGAGCTGGAGCACCGCGAGGTGCAGGGACTCCCGGTCGAGCGAGCCGCGGAGCACCAGCACGTCGGTGCCGAGCTGTTCGGCCACGTCGCTGGTCACCCGCGCGTTGGCCGTGGCCGTCGTGGCCAGCACCGGGATGCCGGGCGGGAGGGAGGCGATCATCTGGCGGATGCGCCGGTAGTCGGGCCGGAAGTCGTGACCCCAGTCGGAGATGCAGTGCGCCTCGTCGACCACCAGCAGCCCGGCCGTCTCGGTCAGCTGCGGCAGCACCTCGTCGCGGAACGTCGGGTTGTTCAGCCGCTCGGGGCTCACCAGCAGTACGTCGACCTCGCCGGCGTCGACCTGCGCCCGGATGGCCGCCCAGTCCTCGTTGTTGGTCGAGTTGATCGTGGCGGCCCGGATGCCGGCGCGCTCGGCCGCCTCGATCTGGTTGCGCATCAACGCGAGCAGCGGCGAGATGATCACGGTCGGCCCGGCCCCGAGCTCGCGCATCAGGGCGGTCGCGACGAAGTAGACCGCCGACTTGCCCCAGCCGGTGCGCTGCACCACCAGCACGCGGCTCTGCTCGACCACGAGGGACTCGATGGCGGCCCACTGGTCGTCGTGGAGGCGCACGTCGTCACGGCCCACCAGCGCGCGCAGGTGACGCTCGGCCTCGTCGCGGGTGCCGGCGGCGCTGGTCGCGTTCTGGGTCGTGGTCACGGGCTCTGTCTACCAAGACGAGACGACATCTTCACCGCGGCATCCACAGGTCGCAGCCTCACTCGCGGCGTACCAGCACGGCGCCGGTGTTCGTGGCCACCGCGATCAGCCGCTCGCTCACCGCGAGCTGGTATGGCCAGTACGTGGTGTTGATCCCGTCGGTCGGCAGCGGCGCCGAGGTCATCGCGCCGGTCCGCAGGTCGAGGGTGTGCAGGGCGGTGGTCCCGCCGATCAGCACGTGGTCGGCGTCGAGCAGCGGGATGCTGTCGAGCTCGAACCCGTAGGGCAGGAACTGGGGTTTCGCCGGGACCGTCCGCGTCCACAACCGGTGCCCGTCCTCGATGCCGTACGCCGACCACCGGTCGCCCACCCGCACGAGGATCCGTCCGGCACGCAGCGTGGCGTCGTAGTTGTCGCCGCGCGCCGGCACCGCGAACCACTCCTGGTTGCCCTGGCTGTTGATCGCACGCAGCAGGGCTGTGCCCGCCCGGGCACCCCACTCCTGCACCACCACCGTGCCGGTCGCGGGATCGGTGCCGAGCACGTGTGCGTCCGAGCCGGCCGGCTCTCGCCGTGTCCAGATCGTCTTGCCGTCCCTCGCGGAGAGCAGCACCAGCGCGACGCCCTCGGGTCTCTTCCCGACCGACGCCGGGTCGAAGAGCTCGAACTGCGCACGTCCGCCGGCCAGCAGCGTGCCGTTGCCCATGTCGCCGAGGAAGTCACCGGAGTCCGCGTCGAGTGTCCGCTCCCACACCACCTCGCCGTCCCGGGCCGACAACCGCACGATCCGCTCCTGCGACCCCGGACCCGGCCCGAGCACGGCAACGTCCTCGTCGTCGAGGAACTGCGTCGCGAACGGGTCCGCCTCATCCACCGTCCGGTCCAGCGAGGTGCACCAGATCCGCCGGCCGTTGTTCGCGTCCAGCGCGACGAGGTCCGGACCGGACTCCCTGGGCATCGTCGCGACCAGGTAGCGCTGCTCGCTCGCGTCGTACGTCGATCGCTTCGTGCTCACCTCGACGCTCCACCGCGGCCGCGTGGTCTCGTCGTCGAGCATCGTGAAGTCGGGGTTGTCTCGCGTGCGCAGGCCCATGCCCTGGGCGTACGACGAGACGTGGGCCCATTGCTCGTAGTGGTAGCCGACTGCACCCAGCACCGGCCCGATCGGCGCCGGGTCTCCCGCGAGCGTGCTCACCAGCACGTCGCGGTCGTGGTCGGGCTGCTCCGCCCTCTCCTCCGCGTCGAGGAACGGCGTACTCGACTTCGAGGCCGGCAGGCTGGTGACGGCCGAGCCGCACTCGTGACGGGTCTGCGAGTAGGCGTACCCCGCGGATGCCACGAGCGCGATCACCATCGCCCCGATCACCAACGCCCGCCTGCTCACGCTGGTCAGCGTAGGTCTGCGAGTCGTGCCGGTTTCACTACCGGAGTAGTGAAACTGGCGTGATGTTCGGAAAGTTTTGTATGCAGAGCGTCAGTTTCACTACCGGAGTAGTGAAACCGGCACCCCCGCTCAGGCCCGACGTCGCTTGATCTCGTCGATGATCGCGGGGACCACCTCGTGCATGTCGCCGACCACGGAGTACGTCGCCTTGGTCATCATCGGCGCCTCCGCGTCGGTGTTGATCGCGAGGATCACCTTCGAGCTCGCGCAGCCGGCCCAGTGCTGGATTGCGCCGCTGATGCCGCAGGGGATGTAGATCTCCGGCGAGATCCGGCTGCCCGTCTGGCCGACCTGTTCGTGGTGCGGTCGCCACCCGAGCGAGGTGACCACGCGTGAGACGCCGAGGGAACCACCGAGGAGCTCCGCTAGCTCGATGACGTCGCCGAAGCCTTCGGGGCCTCCGGCGCCGCGGCCGGCGCCGACGACCACGCGGGCCGACTTCAGGTTGTCGGGGTCGTCGCTGTCGGCACCTTCGACCGAGGTGACCCGCACGAGCAGGTCCTCGGGGGACGGGTCGACGTCCAGCGCGACGACCGAGCCGGCCCCCGGCGTCTCTGCAGGGACCGGCTCCACCGCGTGGCCGGCGACCGAGAAGATCGCCGGGCGCTTGCCGAGACGCATCTCCTCCAGGGCTGCTCCCCCGACCACCTGGCGGGTGACCACGAAGGGGGAGAGGCCGTGGAAGGACACGACGTTGGCGGCCATCGGGACGTCGAGCCGGGTTGCCACCCGCGCGACGACCTCGTTGCCGCGGTTGGTGCCGCCAGCCATCACGACCACGGCGCCGGCCGCTTCGCGGGCCGCGACCACGGCGGTGGCCGTGGCCGCTCCGGAGAAGAGGTCGAAGCCGTCGCCGGAGGCCTGGTAGACGTTCCGGACGCCGTACGACGCCAGCTCGGACGCGGCGTCCTGGGGCGCCGGCCCGACCTGCACCGCATCGATAGCGATGTTGCCGCCGGCCGCGGACAGACTGCGCGCGAACGTGATCGCCTCGAGCGAGACCTCCTGGATCCCGTCAGCGGAGGTCTCGACGTAGACCAGGATCATCGCGACACCCCCAGCTTCTGGAGGAGGTCCACCACGACCTTCGCCGTCTCCGGACCCTCACCGAGCACCTCCGCCGTTGCCGGCGTGGGCGGCGGAAGGGTGAGCTTCACCCGGCCGCTCCCCGCGGGCTCCCGCGAGAGCTGACGGGTCTCGACCTCGACCTTCTTGGCCTTCATGCGTCCGGTGATCGTGGGGTAGCGCGGCTCGACACCGCCCTCGAGCACGGTCACGACCGTCGGCATCGGCACCACATAGGTCTCGTGTCCGTCGGGCCCGTCGGCTCGTAGCTTCGCCTGCTCGCCCTCGGTGGAGATCGTCATGATGCCGGTGACCACCGGCCGACTGAGCTCGTGCCCAACCCGGATGCCCACCTGGAAGTCGCCGGAGTCGGCGGCGTCGTTGCCCATCAGCACCAGCCCGTACGACGTACCCGATGCCTCGTGGTCACGGACCACCTGCGCGATCTCGTGTGCGACGTCGGCCGGGCCCAGTGCGACCGGGTCGGCCTCAACCAGCACCGCGCCCGCGCAGCCGACGCCGAGGGCCGATCGCAGCTGCTCGACCGACTCCGCGGAGCCGATCGTCAGGACGGTCGCCTGACCCTCGGTCGCCGAGGCGATCTGCACGGCCAGCTCGACCGCGCAGCTGTCGTGGTTGCTCATCGTGAAGCCCACGAACCGCGCGTCGGCGGACTGGGCGTCCTCGCTGAGCAGCACCTCGCCGGAGAAGTCCGGCACCCGCTTGACGCAGACCAGGACGTTCACACCGGTCGAGCTTGTCGAAACCATGTCACCGGATCCGCTCGTTGCCGGGGTCGAGGAGCGGGGTGGCGTCCACGGAGCCGATGGTGACGGGGTACAGCTCCTCCATGTAGGACACGGCCAGCTCGTTGCCGATCCGCGCCTCCTCCGGGGGCAGGTAGGCCAGCAGCACGTGCTTGCCCAGTGTCGGGGCCGAGCCGGCCGTGGTCACGTAGGGGTGGTGACCGTGACCGTCGGTCAGCGTTCCGCCGTCGCGGGTCAGGATCGGCTCGCCGCCGAGCATGTACCGCTTGATGCCACTCGCCGACGTGTGGTCGTCGACCGTCAGCGTGCACAGCACAGACGCAGGTCCGGTCCCGTCCTCGAGAGCCTGGCGCTGCGCGAGGTAGGCCTCCTTGCCGACGAAGTCGGCCGCCTTCACCTTGGGTCGCTGCATCCCGGCCTCGATGATCGAGCGCTCGGAGTCGAGCTCGTAGCCGAACGCGCGGTAGCCCTTCTCGATGCGTCCGGTCGTCGCGTAGACGCCGATGCCGACCGGCACCGCGCCGTGGTCCTTGCCGGCGCCGAGCACGGTGTCCCACAGCTGGGCGGCTCGGTCGAAGGGCACGTAGAGCTCCCAGCCCAGCTCGCCGACGTAGGAGATGCGCGACGCCAGCACCGGGGCGTCGACCCCCTTGACGTCGATCTCGCGACAGTTCAGGAAGCCGAAGCCGGCGTCGCTCACGTCTTCGCCGGTCAGCGAGCTGAGGATGTCGCGGGCTCGCGGACCCCACAGGCCGATCGTCGAGATGTCCTCGGTCCGGTCGGCCAGCTGCGCGTCGATGAGCCGGTCGCCGAACCACTTCCGGTCGGCCATGCCGTGGGCGCCACCGGTGACCACCCGGAAGTGGTCTTCGCCCAGTCGCATCACGGTGAGGTCGGAGACGAACCCGCCCTTGGCGTCGAGCACCGGCGTGTAGATGACCTTGCCGACGGCGACGTCACACTGCGCCACACAGGTCTGCTGGACCGACGCAAGCGCGCCGGGGCCGGTGATGTCGAAGATGCAGAACGCGGTCAGGTCGATGACGCCGGCGTTCTCGCGCATCGCGAGGTGCTCGGCGTTGATGATCGGGCTCCACCAGCGCGAGTCCCACTCGTGCTCGCGCGGCATCACCGCGTCGCCGTACTTCTCGACCAGGCCGGCGTTGGAGTCGTACCACCACGGCCGCTCCCAGCCGACCGTCTCGTAGAACCTCGCCTCGAGTGCCTTCTGCGACTCCACCATCGGCGACCAGCGCACGCCGCGGTCGGACTCGTACTGCTCGGAGGGGTGGATGATCCCGTAGGTCTTGATGAACGCCTCGCCGGTGCGCGCCTTCACGTGCGGCCGGGTGGTCTCGTGGTCGTGGAACCGGGCCATGTCGCTCGCGGCGATGTCGATCTCCGAGTAGCCGTGGGTCATCCACTCCGCGACCGCGCGCCCGACACCCGGGCCCTCCTTGATCCACACGGCCGCGGCCACCCAGAGGCCGCCGACCTCGCTCTCGCCGAGGATCGGCGATCCGTCGGCGGTCAGCGAGAGGAGACCGTTGATCGCATAGCGGATCTCGGCTCCCTCGGCCCCGAGGAGCTCGGGCATCAGCTCGAGGGCCTGCTCGAGCTGCGGGTCGAAGTCGTCCTCGGTGAAGGGCATCTCGGTCGGCGAGAGCTTCGCCTGGGTGAGCGAGGGGATCTCCTCAGGGTCGTGCAGGATCGCGCGGTGCGCGTAGGAGCCGACCTCCATGTCCGCGCCGTGCTGGCGCTCGTAGCAGAGCGTGTCCATGTCGCGCACGATCGGGAAGGAGATCTCCCCCTCCCGCTCGGCGAGCTGCGGGCACGGGCCGACCGAGACCATCTGGTGCACGGCGGGCGTCAGGGCGATCCGTACGCCGGCCATGTCGCCGATCTTCGGGCTCCAGACTCCGGACGCGATCACGACGTACGACGCCTCGATCACGCCCTGGTCGGTGTGCACCCGGCGGATGCGCCCGTCCTCGACATCGAGGTCGGTCACCTCGACGTTGGGCACGACCGTCAGCACGCCCTTGGACAGCGCGTTCTCGCGCATGATCGTGCCGGCGCGCAGGGAGTCGACCACGCCGACCGACGGCGTCCAGAAGGCGCCGATGATCTGGTCGGGATCGAGGAAGGGCACCTTCTCGACCACGAACTCAGGGCTGACCAGCTCGGCCTCGATGCCCCAAGCCTTGGCGCTGGACATCCGCCTGCGCAGCTCCTCCATGCGTGCCTCGGTGCGGGCGACCTCGAAGCCACCGGACTCGGTGAAGACGCCCATCTCCTTGTACTGGCGCACGGAGTCCAGCGTCAGGTCCGTGATCTCGCGGGAGTGGTCCACGGGAAAGATGAAGTTCGAGGCGTGGCCTGTCGACCCGCCTGGGTTGGGCAGGGGGCCCTGGTCGATCTGCACGATGTCGGTCCAGCCGAGCTCGGCGAGATGGTGGACCAGGCTGTTGCCGACGATGCCGGCTCCGATGACGACGACCTTGGCGGTGGCGGGGACGGTGGCCACGGCGACTCCCAAGCTAATGACCAGTGTTGCGTATTGTGCAACCTGATGCGTATTGCGAAACGATGAACCAAGCATCACCCCGGGACGAGCGGGGTGTCAAGTACGTGTGCCCGGGACCGTCAGACGGTCCCGGGCACACGTCACGTGCGAACAGCAGAAGCGTCAGCCGAGCCAGGCATCAACCTTGTCCTGGTTGTCCGCGATCCACTTCGCTGCGGCATCGTCGGAGGACATGCCGTCCTTCGCGATGTACTTCCCGACCTCGTTCTGGTCGTCGTTGGTCCACTTGAAGTTCTTGACCAGGTCGACGGCGGGGGAGCCCTCCTCGATCCACTTCGTCGAGCCGATCTTCTTCAAGGTCGTCTCGGGGTAGTCACAGGCGACCTTGGCGGGGTCGTCCTGGCAGCCCTCCTTGTACGGCGGCAGCTTCACGGCCTCGAGCGGGTACTCCGCGAAGAGCCACTGGGGCTCGTAGAAGTAGCCGATCAGCCACTCCTTGTTCTTCTCCGCCTTCTCGTAGGCCTGGATGCTGGCCGCCTCGGAACCGGAGAAGATCACCTTGAAGTTGAGCTTCAGGTTGCTGACGATCGCCTCGTCGAACTGCACGTACGACGGGTCGGCCCCCAGGAACTGTCCCTTGCCGCCCGACTCGGACGTCTTGAACTGGTCGGCGTACTTGTTCAGGTTCTTGTAGTCGAGGATGTCGGGGTGCGCCTTGGCCAACCACGGCGGCACGTACCAGTGGATGATCCCGATGTTGCCCGTGGGACCGAGGTCCGTGGCGCTGCCGTCACCGGACTCGGCGAAGAACTTCTTCTCGAGGTCGGGGTGTCCCCAGTCCTCGAGGACGACGTCCACGTCGCCGGTGCCGAAACCCTGCCACGAGACGTCCTCCTTGAGCTCCTTGTAGTTCACCTTGCAGCCGAGCTTCTCCTCGGCCACGTGACCCACCACGTAGGCGTCGGCCTCGTAGCCGACCCAGGGGTTCACTGCGATGTTGAACTCGCCGCAGTCCCCCTTGCCGGCTGAGTTGGCCTCGTTCTTCTTGGTCTCCTCATCGATGGAACCGCCGCTGCCACACGCGCCGAGCGCGAGCAATGCTGTTGCCACCCCGGCGACCAGCAGACCGGCCTTCCTAGCTGTCCTTCTCATCTCTTCTCCTCTTTGTCGGTCATTGCCATCCCCGGGTGGGGCTGCTTGTCACGTCTTTGGACTACCCACCACTGCCAACCGGCCGCCACCACTGGCGCCTGTCGATGGCCACTGGCTTGCTCATGCGGCCCTGACGGTCCGCGGCCGCCTTGGCGATGCGGTCGACCATGATGCCGAGCAGCACGATCGTGATGCCGGCCGCGGCGCCCTTGCCCCATTCCTCGCTGCGGGAGAAGCCGAGCACCGCGTCGTAGCCCAGGGCGCCTGCGCCGACCAGGCCGCCGATCACGACCATGGCGAGCACATAGAGCAGCCCCTGGTTGGCGGCGAGCACCAGCGACCCCTTGGCCATCGGCAGCTGCACCTGCGTGATCTCCTGCCATGCGGTCGTGCCCGTCGAGCGCGAGGCCTCGACCGTCGTCTCGGGCACCGCCTTCACCCCGTCGGCCACCAGCTTGATCGCGGCGGGGGCGGCGTACACGATGCCGGCGACGATGGCGGTGAACCGGGTCGGGCCGAACAGCGCCAGCACCGGGATCAGGTAGACGAACGCCGGGATCGTCTGGCCCGCGTCGAGCAGTGGTCTGAGTGCGAAGTCGACCCGGCGGCTGCGGGCCATCCAGACGCCGAAGACCAGAGCCAGGATCATCACCAGCAACGTGGCCACGAGGGTCATGTTCAGGGTGACCATCGCGTCGTGCCACAGGTCGAAGAACTTGATGCCGGCGAGGCAGATCACCGTCGGCACCAGGGCCTTGAGCCCGCCCACGATGGCGGCGATGGCAGTGATGGCGAGGGCAGTGAGCCACCAAGGGGACTCGGCGAGCAACGACTGCATCGGGTTGAGGAGGGCCCAGCTGATGAAGTCCTTGAACGCACCGAACGGCCCGTCGAGGATGCCCACGACCCAGGTGACGAACGAGTCGAGGGTGTCGGCGATCGAGTCGCCGAGGTCGTTCTTGGGGAAGACCGCGGCGTCGACGTTCTGACGCGAGTACCAGATCGCGACCAGGACCAGCGCCCCACCGACACCGAGCACGATCTGACGGGTGCGTCCGACCAGGCCCTGGCCGCGGGAGGCGAGCTCGGCCCGTTCGCTCGCCGCGGTGGTCGTGCGGTCGAGCATGATGGCGGTCAACACGATCAGGATGCCGGGGACGATCGCGCCACCGACGTCGTTGCGCACCAGGGCACGGAGCACCGGCTTGCCGAGCCCGGGCCCGTCGACGTACGACGCGATGATCGCCATCGAGAGCGCAGCCATCGTCGTCTGGTTGACACCCACGATGATCGTCTTGCGGGCCATCGGGATCTGCACCTTGGTCAGCCGCTGCCACTTCGTCTGGCCGGCCGAGTCGGTGGCCTCGATCGTGGTCGGTGACACCGCACTGATCCCGTAGCCTCCGATGCGGATCAGCGGCGGCAGTGCGTAGATCAGGGTGCACACGATCGCGCCGGAGACACCGATGCCGAAGAACAGCACGATCGGCAGCAGGTAGACGAACGTCGGCATCGTCTGCATCAGGTCGAGGATGGTCGTCATCACGCCGCGTGCCTTCGGACTGGTCCCGTAGAGGACCGCCAGCGGCATCCCGATCGCCACCGCGATCAGCACCGAGACACCGGTCAGCAGCAGCAGGTCGATCGAGTCGCTCCAGTAACCCAGCAGCCCGTACGAGAAGAACGTCGCAGCGACGAGGATGGAGATCCGCCAGTTGGCGATGGCCAGGGCCACCCAGGTGGCCAGTGCGGTCACGCCGAGCCAGCCGACCTCCGGCACGGGTCGGGGGAAGTTGGGCACGGAGAACATCCGCTGCAGCCAGTCGAAGCTGTTGCGGAAGACGTCGGCGATGCTGGTGGTGAGCGCCACGATCGGGTTGGTGTCCCGGCTCGCCAGCACACTGTCGCGGAAGTCCGTCAACGACTCGTGCAGGTCGGTGTGGACGCGACCCGGGAGCTCCAGGGTGTTGGTGCCGCGAGTCATAGCCCAGAGGATGATCCACACCACCATCACCCCGACGACCATCGCCCAGCGCGGGATCCCGCCGGCTTCTTCCGCGACGGGAGCCGCCTGCGTCGGGTCCGTCGGGGTCGGGGCCGTGGCCGTGGTGGTCATGAGCCAGACACTTCCTGGGACGCATCCGGGGTCGCCTGCTGGTTGGGCGGTGTCACGCTCTCCTCAGCAACGACCACGCGCAGGATCGCGTCGTCGTCGACGATGCCGACGAGCTTGCCGTCGTCGACGACCCGCACCGGGTGCTCGGAGGCGAGCGCCGCCTGGGCCGCCTCCCGGACGATCGTGCTGGAGCTCATCACCGGCCCCTCTTGGGAGTCGTCGGGCCTGGGCTCGCGCATGACCCACTTGAGGGTGAGCACGTGCGAGCGCGGGACGTCGGAGGTGAAGTCGGCGACGTACTCGTCGGCCGGAGCGCCGACAACCTCGTCGGGCGTGCCGACCTGGATGACCGCGCCGTCGCGCAGGATCATGATCCGGTCGCCGAGCTTGAGCGCCTCGGCTAGATCGTGGGTGATGAAGACCATCGTCTTGCCGACCTCGTGGTGCAGCCGGATGACCTCGTTCTGCATGTCACGCCGGATCAGCGGGTCGAGCGCGGAGAACGGCTCGTCGAAGAGCAGCATCGCCGGGTCGCCCGCCAGCGCACGGGCCAGTCCGACGCGCTGCTGCATGCCGCCGGAGAGCTGGTCGGGGTAGCTGTTCTCGTAGCCGGTCAGGCCGACGAGGTCGACCACTTCGCCCGCCTTGGCGCGTCGTTCCTTCTTGCCCATGCCGCGGATCTCGAGGCCGTAGGCCACGTTGTCGATCACCTGCTTGTGAGGCAGCAGTCCGAAGTGCTGGAAGACCATCGAGACCTGGTGGCGCCGCAGGTCGCGCAGCTGGGAGTCGGAGGCGCCGGTGACCTCGTCGGCACCGATCCGGACGGTGCCCGAAGTCGGCTCGATCAGCCGGGTCAGGCACCGCACCAGTGTCGACTTCCCCGAGCCGGAGAGGCCCATCACCACGAAGACCTCGCCGGGAGCGACGTCGAAGGAGACGTCCTTGACCCCGACGACGCAGCCCGTCTTCGTCTTCAGGTCGGCGCGCGACAGCTCCGCGTCGGGCGTGCCGATGATCTTGTCAGCACCGGGACCGAAGATCTTCCAGAGGTTGCGCACCTCCAGGCCGGCGCCTGTCTCGGCGCGTTCCTCGCCACGGTGGGTCGGTGTGCTGGCTGTAGTGGTCATTTGCTTTCCTCGCCGTTGGAAGCTGACTGACTGATGGGTTGGGGGATGGCGTTCCGGCTGTCTCCGGGTGGGTAGAGCGGTGAGTGGTCGCGGTGCCGGTAGTACGGCACCTTCTCGGCGGGTAGCGGGGTGTTGCCGAGGATCAGGTCGGCGGCCTTTTCGGCCACCATCATCACGGGGGCGTAGATGTTGCCGTTCGTGACGTAGGGGAAGACGCTGGCGTCCACGACGCGCAGCCCGTCGAGTCCGTGGACGCCCATCGAGGTCGGGTCGGTCACCGACATGTCGTCGACGCCCATCTTCGCCGTGCAGGACGGGTGCAGTGCGGTCTCGGCGTCCTTGCGGACCCAATCGAGGATCTCGTCGTCGGTCTCCACACTCTTGCCGGGCGAGAGCTCCCCGTCGTTGAACGGGGCGAAGGCCTGCTGGTTGAGGATGTTCCGGGCGACTCGGATCGCCTCAACCCACTCGCGGCGGTCGTTGGGGGTGGTGAGGTAGTTGAAGAGCATCTTCGGGTGCTGCTTCGGGTTCGTGCTGGCGATCTTGACCCAGCCGCGGGTGTCGGCGTACATCGGGCCGATGTGCACCTGGTAGCCGTGGCCCTCGGTGGGCGAGGTGCCGTCGTAGCGGACGGCGATCGGCAGGAAGTGGAACATCAGGTTGGGCCAGTCCACGTCGTCGTTGCTGCGCGCGAAGCCGCCGCCCTCGAAGTGGTTGGTGGCGCCGAGCCCGCGCCGGTGGAAGAGCCACTGGTAGCCGATGCCGGGGCGGCGGTGCCACGCCATTCCGGGGGCGATCGAGACAGGCAGCTTGGAGGCGTACTGGATGTAGACCTCGAGGTGGTCCTGCAGGTTCTGGCCCACGCCCGGGAGGTCGTGGACCATGCGTACGCCGAGCGGCTGCAGGTGCGCTGGATCGCCGACGCCGGAGAGCTGCATCAGCTGGGGGGTGTTGATCGCGCCGCCGCAGAGGATCACCTCGCCGGCCTTGACCGAGCGGGCCACCCGACCTCCGCGGAGATACTCGACGCCGGTCGCGCGGTTGCCGTCGAAGTTGACCTTGGTCGCCATCGCCAAGGTCTCGACGCGGAGGTTGGGACGGCCCATCACGGGGTGCAGGTAGGCCCGCGCAGCAGAGAGCCGACGGCCGTCGTGCACGTTGCGGTCGAAGCGCGCGAAGCCTTCCTGCCGGTAGCCGTTCACGTCGTCCGTCAGGGGGTAGCCCGCCTGTTGCGCGGCCTCGAAGAAGGCACCGAACAACGGGTTGGTCGCGGGTCCGCGCTCGAGGACCAGGGGCCCGCTGCCACCTCGCCACGTGTCCGCGCGGCGCTGGCCGTCGACCATCAGGGTCTCCATGCGCTTGAAGTACGGGAGACAGTGCAGGTAGTCCCAGTCGTCCAGGCCCTTGTCGCCTGCCCAGCGCTCGTAGTCCATCGGGTTGCCGCGCTGGAAGATCATCCCGTTGATCGAGCTCGACCCGCCGAGCACCTTGCCGCGGGCGTGGTAGATCTTCCGGCCGTACATCTCCGGCTCGGGCTCGGTCTCGTACTTCCAGTCGTAGAAGCGGCTCCCGATCGGGAACGGAAGGGCCGCCGGCATGTGGATGAACGGGTCGATGCGGAAGTCGGAACGACCCGCCTCGAGCACCAGCACGCTCGTCGACGGGTCGGCACTGATCCGGTTGGCGATCGCACAACCGGCGGAGCCGCCACCCACGATGACGTAGTCCCAGTGGTCCCGCTTCCGACTGCTCACGCCTGTTCCCCTCCTGGATGTTCGGTGGTTGAGGAGCGAGCGCCGCTGTGCGTTGGTTCCTGAGGAGGTTGCGCAGCAACCGTCTCGAAGGGCTCGAAACCACTTGATCTGGTGGTTTCGAGACGGGCTCGTTCCTCGCCCTCCTCAACCACCGAGGAACCGAACCAGCCCTGCGGAGCAGGGGCGATGTTGTGCCAGATGTGCTTGGACTCGCGGTACTCGTCGAGCCCCGCTTCGCCGAGCTCGCGACCGATGCCGGACTGCTTGTAGCCGCCCCACTCGGCCTGCGCGACGTAGGGGTGGTAGTCGTTGATCCACACCGTGCCCATGCGCAGAGCAGCGGCGACACGCTGGCCCTTGCCGGCGTCCTGGGTCCACACCGCGCCGGCCAGCCCGTAGATCGAGTCGTTGGCGATGCGTACGGCGTCGGCCTCGTCGGTGAACGACTCGACGGTCAGCACCGGACCGAACGACTCCTCCTGGGCGACCCGCATGTCGGAGCGGACGTCCCCGAGGATCGTGGGCGCGAAGAAGAACCCGGCGGCCAGGTCTCCCTCGGTGGCCCGCTCGCCGCCGAGCAGCACGGTTGCTCCCTCAGCGCGGCCGGCCTCGACGTACGCCGTGACCTTGTCGAGGTGGGCCCGCGAGATCAGCGCACCCGTCTCGGCCTTCTCGTCGAAGGGACCGCCGAGCCGGATCTCGCGGGCTCGCGTCACGAGCTCGTCGACGAAGCTCTCCCGGATCGACTCCTCGACGAGCAGGCGCGCGCCCGCCGAGCACACCTGGCCCGAGTGGAGGAACACCGCGGTGAGTGCCATGTCGATCGCGGTCTCGATGTCGGAGTCGGCGAAGACGATGTTGGGGTTCTTGCCACCGAGCTCGAGCGCGATCTTCTTCACGGTGCCCGACGCGATCGCCATGATCCGCTTGCCGGTCTCGAGGCCGCCGGTGAACGAGACGAGATCGATCCGGGGGTCCTCGCTCAGTGGGGCACCGGCGTGGGGCCCGTCGCCGACGACGAGGTTGCCCACGCCCGCAGGCAGGCCTGCCTCGTCCAGGAGTCGCATCAGGTGGATCGCGGTGTGCGGCGACAGCTCGCTCGGCTTGAGTATGAACGTGCAGCCGGCCGCCAGCGCGGGAGCGACCTTCCAGGACACCTGCAGCAACGGGTAGTTCCACGGCGTGATCAGCCCGCACACGCCGACCGGCTCGTGGACCACCCGGCTGACGACGTCGCCGCGGCCGGTGTCGACGACCCGTCCTCCGTCGGCGTCGGCGACCAGGCCGAAGTGGCGGAAGACGCTGGTCACGTCGTCGATGTCGAGCTCGCTCTCGACCAGGCGCTTACCGGTGTCGAGGGACTCCATCCGGGCGAGGTCGGCCTTGTCGCGCTGGAGCAGGTCGGCGACCTTCAGGAGCACGTCGCCGCGTTCGCGCGCGCTCGACGCGGACCACGCGCCTGAGTCGAACGCCTCACGGGCCGCAGCGATGGCGGCTACGGTGTCGACGGCCGTGGACTCGTCGATCTCGGCGACCAGCTGGCCGTTGGCAGGACAGCGGATCTCGCGGCGTCCGCCCTCCTGGGCGGAGACCCATTCTCCGTTGATGAAATTCTCGGGCATCCGGATCCGTCCCCGCCTAGTCGTTGCGCTGCATGCAACAGCTAGGCGCTATGCGAAACACAATGCTGACGCGCGCCGCTGACGTCAAGGTTCGCGATCGGATCGAGACCTGCGGTATGAACCGGTCGTGGATCGCCCTCACCGAACGCCCCAACCGAGTCGGTGTGAGAGTTCGTCGGCAGCCTCGACGAGGAGCGGCACGACCTCGGCCACGCGTTCGGGCGGAAGGCGGAACGTGGGACCCGAGAGGCTCATCGAGCAGATCACGTCGCCGTGCGCGTTGCGGACCGGTGCTGCGATCGCGGTCAGCCCGACCTCGAGCTCGTCCACCGCGACGGCGTACCCGCACGTGCGCACGCCCTCGAGCTCTTTTCGCAGCTTGCTCTTCGAGGTGATCGTGGTGTCGGTGAACGCCGGGAGCCGGCCGAGCAGGTCGCGGAGGTCGGCGTCGGTGAGCCAGGCCATCAAGACCTTGCCGTTGCTGGTCGCGTGCAGCGGGATGTGCTGGCCGACCCAGTTGTGCGGCTGCAGTGCGGACGGTCCGGCCACCTGGTCGAGGTAGAGCGCGCTGCTGCCGGACAGGCTGGCGAGGTTGACCGTCTCGCCGGTCGCGGCGGCGAGCTGCTTGCACAGCGGGCGGGCTTCCTGGACCACGTCGAGGCGGGCACTGGTGGCGCCGGCGAGCCGGAGAAGGCCGACGCCGAGGCGGTACTTGCCACGTCCCTCGACCTGCTCGACGAGGCCGTGCTGCTCGAGGGTGGCGACGAGGCGGAAGGCCGTGCTCTTGTGTACGTCGAGGGTGGCCGCGATCTCGGTGACGCCTGACTCGCCGGAGCGGGCGAGGATCTCCAGGATCCGCAGCGCCCGATCTACCGACTGGACCCCGCCGGCGGTGTCCGTGACGGCGTTGCTCATTGCGCAACCGTAGACTGCACAGCGCAACCCCGCCAGACGGTGGTCTAGCCAGACCGATGGAGGATCGACGCAGCGATGCACGGCACCACGGAGGCGTTCACCGACGGTGCCTGCCGCGGTAATCCCGGCCCGGGTGGCTGGGCGTGGGCGGTAGCCGAAGGTCCTCAGGGGTTCGGCCACGACCCGGCCACGACCAACCAGCGGATGGAGGTGCGGGCGGCCTACGAGGCGATCTGTGCCTTGCCGGGTCCGCTGGTGGTGGTCAGCGACTCGACGTACGTCGTGAACTGCTTCAAGAACTCCTGGTTCACCGGCTGGCGTGCCCGCGGCTGGTTGAACAGCGCCAGGAAGCCGGTGGCCAACCGGGACCTGTGGGAACCGCTGATCGACCTCGTCGAGGCGCGAGGCGACGTCACGTTCCGCTGGGTCAAGGGCCACTCGGGCCATCCGATGAACGACCTCGTCGACCGCCTCGCAGTCGAGGCCAGCCACCACCCCTCGGCCGTCGAGAAGCCCGCACCGGCCTTCGGTGGTGAAGAGCAAGGCAGCCTCTTCGGTGGTTGAGGAGCGAGCGCCAGCGAGTGTCGAGTAGCAGTCGCACGTCGTTCCTCGCCCTCCTCAACCACCGAGACGTCAGCGGAAGACGACCGTCCGGTTCCCGTTGAGCAGCACCCGCGACTCGGAGTGCCAGCGCACAGCGCGGGAGAGCACCTGCGCCTCGACGTCGCGACCCGCTCGGGCGAGCTGCTCCTGGGTGTGGTTGTGGCGGACGCGGATCACGTCCTGCTCGATGATCGGCCCCTCGTCGAGGTCGGCGGTCACGTAGTGGGCGGTCGCGCCGATCAGCTTGACTCCTCGCTCGAAGGCCTGGTGGTAGGGCCGGGCGCCCTTGAAGCTCGGCAGGAACGAGTGATGGATGTTGATCGCCTGGCCGGACAGCTGGCGGCACACGTCGTCGGAGAGCACCTGCATGTAGCGGGCGAGTACGACGAGATGGATCCCGAGCTCCTTGTGCAGCTCCATCATCTCCGCCTCAGCATCGGCCTTGGTGTCGGGCGTGACCGGGATGTGGCGGAACTCGATGCCGTGGCTGCGCACCAGCGCCTCCGCGTCCGGGTGGTTGGAGACGACCACCGGGATGTCGATCTGGATGCTGCCGTTGGAGGCGCGGAACAACAGGTCGTTGAGGCAGTGCAGCTGCTTGCTGACCATGACCATGGTCCGGTAGGGAGCCCGCGCGCCCCAGATCTCGAAGCTCATCTCGAACGCCCGCGCGATCCCGGCGAAGTCGGCGCGCAGGGACTCCTCGGTCGCGTCATGGCCAGGCAACGTGAAGTCCATACGCATGAAGAAGCGGCCGTTGAGCCGGTCGAAGAACTGCTGGCTCTCGACGATGTTGCCGCCACGCTCGTAGAGGAAGCCGGACACCGCGTGCACGATGCCGGGCTGGTCGGGGCAGTCGAGGACGATCACGAAGTCGCCGGCGGGCAGGCCGGCGTTGGAGGTGTCGAGCGGGCCCATCAGTCGCCGAGCTCCTTTCGGCGACGGATCACGAATTCTTCCATCTCCTGGCGGATCGCCTCGTCGAGGGCGGGTTGCTCGTACGCTTCGAGCCGCTCCTGGTAGATCTTCGTCGCGCGGGCGGCGGCGTCGTTGCCGCCGGTGCGCATCCACTTCTCGTAGTTGTCCGAGGACGACAGCATCGGCCGGTAGAAGCAGGTGCGGAACCGTTCCATCGTGTGCGCCGCGCCGAGGAAGTGACCGCCCGAGCCGACCTCCTCGTGGGCACCGAACGCCAGCGACTCCTCGTTGATCTCCAGGGGAGTGAACTCCACCTGCATCATCTGGAGCAGCTCGATGTCGACGATGAACTTCTCGTAGCCCGCGACCAGGCCGCCCTCGAGCCAGCCCGCCGAGTGCATCACCCAGTTGGTGCCGGCCAGGAAGGTCGGCAGCATGGTCATCAGTGCTTCGTAGCCGGCCTGCGCGTCGGGGACCTGCGAGGAGGTGAGGCCACCGCCGGAGCGGAAGGGAAGCCCGAAGTGGCGCGCGATCTGCCCGGTGCACAGCAGGCCGATGCCGGACTCGGGGGTGCCGAAGGTCGGCGACCCGGACTGCATGTCGATGTTGGACAGGAACGAGCCGAAGATCACCGGGGCGCCGGGCCGGATGGTCTGGGCCAGGGCGATGCCGGTCAACGCCTCCGCGATCTGCTGCACCAGCGCGGCCGGGATGGTCACCGGTGACATCGCGCCCATCAGGATGAACGGCGTGAGGACCACGGCCTGGTTGGCCTCGACGTACTCGAAGAGCGAGTCGAGCATCCGGTCGTCCCAACGCAGCGGGGAGTTGCAGTTGATCAGCGAGATCGTCGCGGGCGTCTGCTCGATGCTCGCGCGTCCGGCCTCCCGCCCCTTGCCGCCGCCGAACAGGATCGAGCAGAGCTCGATGGTGTCCTTCGCGTTGGGGCCGGACACCACGTTGCCCATGAAGATCTTGTCGGTCAGCGTCGCCAGCGCGTAGGTCATGTCGAGGTGGCGGCTGTCCAGCGGGGTGTCGTTGGGCTCGCAGATCACGCCGCCCGCCGAGTCGAGGATCGGAAACGACTGCGCCAGCTTGGTGAAGTTGCGGTAGTCGTCCATCGTCGCGTCGCGGCGTACGTCCCCCTGGCGCACGAACGGCGGGCCGTAGACCGCGCCGAACGCCATCGAGTCGTCGCCGATGTGGATCGTGTTGGCGGGGTTGCGGGCCTGTACGTCGAACGAACGGGGGGCCTTCGCCACCTGCTCCAGGATCCACTCGGGGTCGAAGAAGACCTTGTTCTCCTCGACCTTCTGCCCGGCCTCAGCGAGCACGTCGAGGGCGCGCTGGCTCATGAACTCCACGCCGAGCTCGGTGACCAGCCGGCGCCAGCCGGCGTCGAGCGTGGCCATCGCGTCCGCCGAGAGGATCTCGTAGCGCGGCATCTGGTTCCGGAACATTTTCTGACTCCCTGGATCTCTTGGCTGCATCTTGATCGGCTGCGGTGCTTGACCGGGGCGTAAGTAAAACCTAGCCTCACCATGTGGGCAACCAGTTCCACATCGTGGGAGTGTCGCCTACAGACACCTTGGACGAAGAGCGAAGGGCGGTCAAGAGTGACGAACAGTTCGACCGTCGAGAGCCCGAGCGCGACCCAGGGCGCAGCACAGGGCGGAACCCAGGCTGTGGACCGGGCTGCCGCGCTGCTCACCTATGTCGTGGAGGCCGACCACCCGGTCACCTTCGCCGAGGCCACCGAGGCCCTCGGCCTGGCCCGCTCGACCACGTCGCGGCTGCTGGCCGCCCTGGAGAACAACCGGCTGCTCGAGCGCTCCGCGCCGGGGGAGTACGTCGGCGGCCCGCTGTTCGTGCTCTACGCCGCCCGTCACGACCGCAACGCCCAGCTGGCCCGGCTGGCCTACCCGGCCCTGGCGAAGATCGGAGCGACCACCGGCGAGGACGTGCACCTCGCGGTCGCCAACGGGGTCCAGATCGCCCACATCGCCCAGGTCGACTCGACGTACCTGCTCGGCGCCCGGGACTGGACCGACATCGAGGTCCCGCCGCACAGCTCGGCGCTCGGCAAGGTGCTGCTCGCCTGGGACGTGCTGCCGCGGCCGAGCGGGCGGCTCGAGACGCCGACCGGCCACACACTGCGCAGCCGGGGTGACCTCGATGTCGACCTGGCGGAGGTGCGCACCCGTGGTTTCGCCGTCACCCGCGACGAGCTCGAGGTCGGGCTCGCCGGTATCGCCGCACCGGTCTTCGGGTCGGACAAGGACGTGGTCGCTGCCGTCGGGGTCTCCGGCCCCACGGCACGGCTCGAGGGCAAGGTCGAGCAGATGGCCATGCTCCTCATCGAACAGACGGAGCAGCTGTCCGCACTGCTCCGGCGAGGCACGCACACGCAGGGCCCAGAAAGGGAAACGGCATGACACCAGAAGAGATCCTCCAGGGTTTGTACGACGAGACGCTCGTCGGCAACGCGCCGAGGGTGCTTGAGCTCACCCATGAGGCGCTCGGCATGGAGATGGAGCCGCAGAGCCTGCTGTTCGACGCTCTGATCCCCTCGCTGGAGGAAGTCGGGGCCCGCTTCGAGCGCGGCGACTTCTTCGTGCCCGAGATGCTGATCGCCGGTCGCGCGATGGCCGGCGCCATGGAGGTGCTGCGGCCGTTGCTGGCCGAGACCGGTGTCGAGACCATCGGCAAGTTCCTGATGGGCACCGTCAAGGGCGACGTCCACGACATCGGCAAGAACCTCGTCAACATCATGCTCGAGGGCGCGGGCTTCGAGGTCATCGACCTCGGCGTGCAGGTGGCCCCGGAGACGTTCGTGGCCAAGATCCAGGAGCACCAGCCCGACATCGTGGGCTTCTCGGCGTTCCTGACCACGACGATGCCGATGTTCAAGGCCAACATCAACGCGTTGCAGAAGGCCGGCATGCGCGACGACGTGATCGTGATGGTGGGCGGTGCCCCCGTCACGCAGGAGTACGCCGATGCGGTGGGTGCCGACGGCTACGCGGCCGACGCCTCCGGTTGTGTGCGCAAGGCCAAGGACCTCCTCCAGACCAAGCGCGCGAAGGTGCTCGCCTGATGGGGGTCGAGCTGCAGGAGACCCGGATCCGGTCGGCCTCCAAGGAGGTCATCATCGGCGGCATGCACCGGTTCTGCATCATCGGCGAGCGGATCAACCCCACGGGCCGACGCATCTTCCAGGAGCAGATCAAGGCCGGGGACCTCTCGGCCGTGGAACGCGATGTGAAGGCCCAGGTCGAGGGTGGGGCGGACGTGCTCGACGTCAACATGGGCGTGCCGCTGGTCGACGAGGCCGAGCTGCTCGCCAAGGTCGTGACGATGATCCAGGAGCTGACCGACCTGCCGCTGTGCATCGACAGCTCGGTGGTCGAGGCGCTCGAGGCCGGGCTGTCGGCGTACAACGGGAGGGCGCTGGTCAACTCGATCACTGCCGAGGACGAGCGGATGGAGCAGATCCTGCCGCTGGTCAAGAAGTACGACGCCGCGGTGATCGCGCTGCCCAACGACGTCGACGAGATCCCGATGGAGCCCGACAAGCGGCTGCTGCTTGTGGACAAGATCGTGCGCGTGGCGACGACCGAGTACGGCATCGCCCTCGAGGACATCGTCATCGACCCGTTGGCGATGCCGATCGGGGCCGACGTCACCAACGGACTCGCGACGCTGGAGACGAT
The DNA here is from genome assembly GCA_963742785.1 of uncultured Actinomycetota bacterium. Taxonomy (GTDB): domain Bacteria; phylum Actinomycetota; class Actinomycetes; order Propionibacteriales; family Nocardioidaceae; genus Marmoricola. Next base: position 305,158 of record CAVUNI010000002.1, on the reverse strand, counting down.
GCGCCGGATCCGCGACACCTACGGGCTGAACATGACGTGTGGCTGCTCCAACGTCTCCTTCGGCATGCCCGGGCGCCACGAGCTCAACGGCACCTTCCTGAGCATGGCGATGACCTCGGGCCTCACCAGCGCCATCATGGACGCGCGCACGCCTGCGGTGGTCTCCGCGGTCAAGGCGACCGACCTGCTGCTCGGCCACGACGAGTGGGGCACGGAGTGGATCTCCCGGCACCGCCAGGCGCAGGCCGCCCAGAAGGCAGCGGCCGAGGCGGCCGCCGTGACGTGACGTCCCCGGCTCGGGGCAACCCGCCCGAAGAGCTCGCGACCTCGCTCGGCCAGGTCGGCCGCGAGGGCCTGCTGGCTCCGCCCGGGGCGTCGGTGGAGCCGCACGATGGCACCGGTCGCGTCCAGCTTTCCTTCACGGTGACCGACGGGCAGGACCGGGACGTGCGCGTCCCGCCAGGGGTCACCGTCTTCGACTCGGCGTCGTGGAACGGCATCGCGATCGACTCCACCTGCGGCGGGCACGGCACCTGCCACAAGTGCAAGGTGCGCCTCGACGTCCAGACCCCGATCTCCCGCCACGACCGGCGCACCTTCTCGTCGACCGAGCTCAACGGCGGCTGGAGGCTTGCCTGCCTCACCACAGCGACCCAGGACCTCAAGGTCGAGGTCCCACCGCTGACCACGCGGCCCAAGGCAGCGACTGTGGGCGTGGGCCGGCAGGTGATCCTGCGACCGGCGGTGCAGAAGCGCTATGTCGAGCTCGCGGACCCGACACTCCAGGACCAGCGCACCGACCTGGCCCGCCTGACCGACGCCATCGACGACCTCGAGCTGACCGTCGACCTGCCGGTGCTGCGGCGCCTCCCGAAGGTCCTGCGCGAGGCGGACTTCAAGGTCACCGCTGTGGTCGTCGACGAGGCCCTGATCGACGTCGAGCCCGGTGACACCACCGACCGCCGCTATGCGATCGCCTTCGACCTCGGCACCACCACCGTCGTCGCGACCCTGCTCGACCTCGGCACCGGCACGCCGGTCGCGGTCGCCTCCCGGCTCAACAAGCAGCAGCCGTTCGGCGGTGACGTGATCACCCGGATCAGCGCCACGATGATGGATCCCCAGGCACTCGGCCGGCTGCAACAGCTGGCCGGCGAGACGCTCGACGAGCTCGCCCAGCAGGTCTGCAAGGAGGGCGGTGTCGATCCCGCCTTCGTCTACGAGGTCGCAATCGCGGGCAACGCGACGATGACGATGCTGGCTCTCGGGGTGGATCCCGAGCCGCTCGGGGTGGCGCCGTTCGTGATGACCACGTCGCAGCCGCCCGTCGTACTCGCTGCGGAGGTCGGGCTGCACCTGCATCCACGTGCCCGCGCGGCGACGTTCCCGGCCCTGGGCGCCTACGTCGGCGGCGACATCGTCGCGGGCATGCTGGCGACAGGCATGGACCGCGACAAGCGCGTCCGGCTGTTCATCGACGTCGGCACCAACTGCGAGATCGTGCTCAGCAACGGCGACACGATCGTCTCGACCGCTGCGCCCGCCGGGCCGGCCTTCGAGGGCGGCGCGATCCGGTGCGGGATGCGCGCGGCCGAGGGGGCGATCGAGGTGGTCCGGGTCGATCCTGCCGTCGGCGTGGAGCTGCAGGTGATCGGTGACGTCGAGCCGCGCGGACTGTGTGGGTCGGGGCTCGTCGACGCGGTGGCCGAGCTCGTCAAGGTCGGCCTGCTCGACCACAGCGGCCGCTTCATCCCCGACGACGAGGCAGCAGTGCTCGCTCCGGCGCTCGCCGACCGGCTGGCGAAGATCGGCGAGGAGCGGGTGTTCGTGCTGCACCGGTCGACCCCGGACACCGACGTGGCCGAGACCGTCTACCTCTCCCAGCGCGACGTGCGCGAGCTCCAGTTCGGCAAGGCCGCGATCTCGACCGGCTGGACGCTGCTGCTCGAGCAGCTCGGGCTGGAGCAGGGCGACATCCAGCAGGTGTTGCTCGCGGGCTCGTTCGGGTCCTACCTCTCGCCGGCCTCGGCGATCCGGATCGGGCTGGTTCCGAAGCTTCCCGTGCTCCGCATCGTCTCGGCCGGGAACGTCGCGGGCGAAGGCGCGAAGATGATCCTGCTGTCCCTGCGCGAGCGCGTGGGGGCCGCCACGTTGCTGAAGGAGGTGGAGTATGTCGAGCTCTCAGACCGTCCCGAGTTCAACGACCGTTTCGTCGACCTTCTCGCCTTCCCGGGCTAGCACCGCCCTGATCGCCTGCGGCGCGATCGCGCAGCCGGCCGCCCGGATCGTCGAGGCGCACGGCTGGGACGTCGACGTACACCCGCTTCCGCCGTTGCTGCACAACCAGCCTCACCTGATCGCGGGTGAAGTCGAGGGGCTCGCGCGGCGACTGGCGGCGTCGTACGACTCGGTGGCAGTGGGGTACGCCGACTGCGGCACCTACGGTGCCCTCGACGAGGTGTGCGACCGGCTCGGGCTCAGGCGGCTCGAGGGCCTGCACTGCTACGACGTGTACGCCGGCGCCAGCCGGATCGAGGCCTTCTTCGCCGACCAGCCCGGCACCTACCTGCTCACCGACTTCCTGGTGAAGTCGTTCGCGCGCACGGTCGAGACCGAGCTGGGGCTGGACCGGTGGCCGGAGCTGCGCGACGAGTACTTCCGCCACTACACCCGCGTCGTCTGGCTGGCCCAGGACGAGACCCCCGAGCTCCGCGCAGCCGCCGAGGACGCCGCCGCCAGCCTCGGACTGCCGCTCACCGTGGTGCCGACCGGCAACGATGGTCTGGAGAAGGCCCTGGCGGCGCTGGTTGCGGCGGTTTCCCCGGACGTCCGGGGAAACCGGTAGCGGGCGGGCAATACTTCGCCCGTCAGCCTCCAGAATTGGCCGCCTGCCCCGCCCGATCTGTACTCCGGGCTCGGTCAGCGAAGTCGCGCCAGCATCTCCTGCCGCCAGGCCTCGGTCTCCGCGATCTGGTTGAACGTGAAGACGTGCAGGCCCTCGATCAGTGACTCGGGCCTGGCGGCGACCCCGGCGCAGTCCTCGAGGAACTTCTGACCGGTCCAGCCGCCGGGTGCTGCGAGGCGGGCCAAGGTGCCCTTGTGCTTGACCAGGAACCGGCTCGACTCGCCGACCCCGATCTTGGTGGCCATCGTGAGCAGCTTGGTCCGGTCGACGGGGCCGGGGATGCCGAGCAGCAGCGGCATCGTGATCCCGCGGGTCCGCATCCGCCCGACCCAGGCCTTGATCGCGCCGGCGTCGAAGGTCAGGTTGCTGACCACGTGGGTCGCGTGGCGCCGCTTGTCCCACATCGCCTGGACGGTCATGTCGTCGGTGATCTTGGGGTGCGTCTCCGGGTAGCCGGTGATCCCGACCTGCTCGAACGGCTTCTCCAGTTTCGCCAGATCCTCGAGCAGGCTGAACGCGTCGGGGTAGTCGCCGACCGGGTCCGCGTCCCCGCCCGGCACGAAGACCCGGGTGATCCCCGCTGCGCCGAGGCGTTCGCGGATCTCGACCAGCTCGTTGTGGTCGTGGATCATCCGCGCCGCGAGGTGGGGTACGGCGACGTACCCGTGCTTGGCGAACGCCTCGGCCAGCAGCAGCGTCGCCTCGAGTCCCTTGCTGCTCGACGCGGTGACAGTGACGGCCAGGTCCAGCGGCACGTGCGCGAGCACCTTCTCCTCGGTGCTGGCAGTCGGAAGCACCTCGTAGCGGGTGTGGGTCAGCAACCGCTGGAGGGCCTGGTTCCGAGTGGCCGTTTTGTTGCGCATGATGGAACTCGTTTCGTGATACGCACCACTGATACCTCAGGCTATCCCCGCGACCAGACCCCCACAAGACACTGAACGGGCCGTTCTTCGGCTACCAGATGCGGACGCGGTCCTCGGGCTCGAGCCAGAGGGCGTCACCCGGCTGCACGTCGAAGGCCTCGTGGAACTCGACGAGGTTGCGAGCGATGTTGGCGCGGAACTCCGGGGGGCTGTGCGGGTCGGTCGTGAGGAACTGCAGCGACAGCTCCTTGCGCCGCTTGGTGCGCCACACGTAGGCCCAGTTCAGGAACAGCCGCTGCGGCCCGGTCAGGCCGTCGCGCTCGGGGACCTCCTGGCCCTCGATGGAGATCAGGTAGGCCCGGTGCCCGATCGTCAGGCCGCCGAGGTCGCCGATGTTCTCGCCCACGGTCAGGGCGCCGTTGACGTGCTCGCCGGGGAGCTCGCGCGGCTCGAAGCCGTCGTACTGGTCGATCAGCGACTTGGACTTCACCTCGAAGGCCGCCTTGTCCTCGGCAGTCCACCAGTCGTTCAGGTTGCCCTGGCCGTCGTACTGCGCACCCTGGTCGTCGAAGCCGTGCCCGACCTCGTGGCCGATGACCGCGCCGATGCCGCCGTAGTTCTCGGCCGGGTCTGCATCAGCGTCGAAGAAGGGCTTCTGCAGGATGCCGGCGGGGAAGCAGATCTCGTTCGTGCCCGGGTTGTAGTAGGCGTTCACAGTCTGCGGCAGCATGAACCACTCGTCGCGGTCGACCGGCGAGCCGATCTTGCGCAGCTCGCGGTCGGTCTCGAACGCGGTGGCTGCGAGCACGTTGCCGAGCAGGTCGTCGGCACTGATCTCGAGCGCGGAGTAGTCGCGGAACTTGACCGGGTAGCCGATCTTGGGCCGGAAGGTGTCCAGCTTCTCGAAGGCCCGCTGCTTGGTCTCGTCGGTCATCCAGTCCAGGTCGGCGATCGAGCGACGGTAGGCCTCGAGCAGGTTCGCGACCAGCTCGTCCATCAGCTCCTTCGACCGCGGCGGGAAGTGCCGAGCGACGTACTCCCGTCCGACGGCCTCGCCGAGCGCGCCCTCGACCAGCCCCACGCCCCGCTTCCACCGCGCACGCAGCTCGGGGGTGCCCGAAAGGGTGCGGCCGTAGAAGTCGAAGTTGGCCTCGACGAACGCGCCGGAGAGGTACGCCGCGGCGGTGCGGATCGCGCGGACCGTCAGGAAGGCCTGCCAGTCCTCGATGGGGGTGTCGGCAAGGACCGTCTCGAGGTGCGCGAGGTAGGACGGCTGCCGCACGACGGCCTCCGCGATGGTCGTCTCGCTCCCGCCGAGCGCGGTGATCCACGCGTCGAAGTCGAAGCTGGGCAGCGTGGCCTTGAGGTCCTCGAGTGAGGTGAGGTTGTAGGTCTTGATCACGTCGCGGGTCTCCGCCCGCTCCCAGTGGCCCTTCGCCAGCCGGGTCTCCAGCGCGACCACCCGCGCAGCCGTGCCCTCCGGGTCGGGGCGCTCGGCGAGGGTGAGGATGCGGGCGAGGTAGGCGTTGTACTTCTCGCGGATCTCCGCGAACTTCTCCTCGCGGTAGTAGGTCTCGTCCGGCAGCCCGATGCCGCCCTGCAGCACGTTGACGACGTAGCGGTCGGAGTTGCGGTCGTCGGTGTCGACGAAAGAACCGAACAGGCCACCACCGCCGCGGCGCTCGAACGCACCGAGGAAGATCGCCAGCTCGCCCAGGTCGGTGAGCCCGTCGATCTGCTCCAGCAGCGGCAGGATCGGGGTGTGGCCGAGCTCCTCGACCCGGTCCTCGTTCATGAAGCTGGCGTAGAGGTCGCCGATCTTGCGCGCCTCGTCGGCACTCTCCGCGGTCTCGCCCGAGAGCGACCCGTCAGCACAGGCCTCGATGATCTCGCGGACCTGCTCCTCCGCGGTGTCGGCAAGCATCACGAAGGGGCCCCACGAGGAGCGGTCCTCCGGGATCTCGGCCGTGTCCAGCCAACGGCCGTTGACGTGTCCGAACAGGTCGTCCTGGATGCGAATGTTGGTGTCCATGCCCTCGCGGGCGTCGTCAAGAATCGTCACCCCGGCAATCTACCTGCGCGGTGGGACGCATCCACGGGGCCGTCTTGCCGGACGTAGGATCTGGCCCCATGACTCGGACCCGCCCTGGCCCCAAGGACGCGCAGGTCTGCATCATCGGCGCCGGGTCCTCCGGGATCACGATGGCCCAGGTCCTCGACGCCCGCGGAGTCGCCTTCGACTGCTTCGAGGCCGGCAGCAGCATCGGCGGCAACTGGCGCTTCGGCAACGACAACGAGATGTCCTCGGCGTACGAGTCCCTGCACATCAACACCTCGCGGCAGATGATGGAGTACGCCGCCTACCCGATGCCCACGTCGCTGCCGGACTACCCCGACCACCGCCAGGTCGCGCAGTACTTCGACGACTTCGTGGAGCACTTCGGACTGCGCGACAAGATCACCTTCCGCACCGAGGTGACCCGGCTGAACCCGGTCGCCGGCGGCCCGGACCGTCGTTGGGAGGTGACGCTCCGATCGCGCGACGGTGGCGAACCCGAGACCCGCAGCTACCGCCACGTCGTCGTCGCCAACGGCCACCACTGGGACCCGCGCTGGCCCGAGCCGTCGTTCCCCGGCGCCGACACCTTTCCCGGGGAGCAGCTCCACGCGCACTACTACCGCACCACCCAACCGCTCGAAGACAAGCGCGTGCTCGTGCTCGGCATCGGCAACTCGGCGTGCGACATCGCCGTCGAGTCGGCTCGCGTGGCCCGGTCGACCGACCTCGCGATGCGCCGGGGCGCGCACATCCTGCCCAAGTACATGTTCGGGATGCCAACCGACCACCTGACCGACTCACCGCTCGCGCGCGGTCCGGTCAAGGTGCAACAGCTGGTGCTATCGGGTCTGCTCCGGCTCAGCCAGGGCAAGGTGACCGACTACGGGCTGCCGAAACCCGACCATCAGGTGCTCCACGCCCACCCGACCGTCAGCCAGGACCTGCTCAACCGCCTCGGGCACGGCGACATCACCGTCCGGCCGAACATCGACCGCTTCGAAGGCTCCAAGGTGTTCTTCACCGACGGCACCGCGGGGGAGTACGACGTTGTCGTCTACTGCACCGGCTACAAGGTGAGCTTTCCGTTCCTCGGCGACGAGGTGGTGCCTGCCGAGGACAACCACGTCGAGCTCTACCGCCGGGTCGTCGACCCCGACCACCCGGGCCTCTACTTCGTCGGGCTGATCCAGCCGCTGGGCGCGATCATGCCGCTCGCCGAGGCCCAGGCGGAGTGGATCGGCGACCTCGTCACCGGCGCCGGTGCGCTGCCCTCCGCCTCCGAGATGCGGAACCAGATCGCGGCGTACGACGACCGGCTGCGCCGCCGCTTCGTCGCATCGAAGCGGCACACCATGGAGGTCGACTTCCACGCCTACCGGGCCGAGCTCGGGCGGGAGCGCAAGCAGTCACGGAAGCGGGCCGGCCTGCGGTAGGGCTCGCGGGGCGCCCGCACCCCGAGCGCGCCGTGGGCGGCCGGGCTCCGGCCGCGCCAGAACACTCCGGGGATCGCAACCACCCCTACGCTCGTTCCTCGCTCCGGGGGGCCAGTCCCATCCACGCTCACCCCGGAGGCCCTGGCGCTGCCTGCGCCCGGCCGCGTCCGGGGGCGCGCTCGGGGTGCGGACGGTCGCTGTTCCCTCGCCCGACCCTCAGGGCAGGTCGAAGAGGAGCAGCGTGCTCGTCGCGGTGGCTACCACTGAACCGGACGCGTCGGTGACCACGCCCTCGGTGAAGCCGACGCGCGACCCGGCCTTGACCAGGGTGCCGACCGCGGTGAGCTGGCCGCTCGAGGCGCGCACGGCCTTGAGGTAATTCACCTTGATCTCGACCGAGGTGTAGCCCTTGCCCTGCGGCAGCGTGCTGTGCAGCGCGCAACCGGTAACGGAGTCGAGCAGCGTGCAGACGAGGCCGCCGTGGACGGCGCCGATCGGGTTGTACGCCGACTCGTCCGGGATGCAGCTGAAGACCACCCGACCGGGCTCCGCCTCGACCAGGTCCATCTGGATGAGCTGGGAGATGGGTGGTGGCGGGATCGTGCCGTCGATCATCGCCGCGAGGTAATCGATGCCGGCCATCCCGAGGCCTACCTCGGCAGGCCGCTGGGGATCGTGCCAGGCCACGGTTCGCGAGCGCTCGGGACCCCAGTCGATGTCCTCGAGGTCGGTGCCGGCGTCGGTGTCCGGGGTGCTCAGCTGGTCGGTCATCAGGCCTCCTGGCGCCGAAGGGTGCGGTATCTGTCGAGGTCGGGGTCGTCGGGGGAGACCGCCCACTCGCGGCCCCAGGCAAGCAGGGCGTCCAGGACCGGCAGCACGGCGCGACCGGACTCGGTCAGGTGGTACTCGAACCTGTCGGGGCCGGACTGGTACTGCCGGCGCTCCACGACCCCGGCGTCGGTCAAAGCCTTCAGGCGGGCGGCGATCCGGTCTCGCGGGGCACCGGTGCCGGCCACGATGTCGGTGAACCGGCGGGACCCGAGCGCGAGCTCACGGATCACCAGGAGCGCCCACCGCTCACCGACGACCTCGAGCCCGGCGGCGATCGGGCACGGCCGGCCCGGGAGGTCGGCGAGCGGGATCTGAGCGGTAGACATGGCTGCTATGTTCTCCGGTATGAGTTTGAAAGTCAAACTGACTAGAGACCTGTCGCTCAGCTCCGCTCAGGGTCACCGCACCGAACGTCCGTTGACCCTCGTCGCCCTGGGCACCGCCCTGGTGCTGGTCACCTACGTCACCCCGATGGCCACCGTCCCGCAGACGGCGCTGGACCTCGATGCGGGGGCCGGCGCTCGGGCCTGGATCCTCTCCTCGATGAGCGTCGGGCTCGCGGCGGCGCTGCTGGCGTCCGGCGCGGTCGGTGACGCGGTCGGGCGTCGGCGCACCTACGTCGTGGGGCTGGGCCTGCTCGGCATCGGGTCGCTGGGTTGTGCCACCGCCGTCGACAGCGTGGTCTTCGTGGCTGCCCGGGTACTCGAGGGGGTCGGCGGGGCGGCCGTGCTCGCATGCGGGCTGGCGGTGCTGGCGCACGCGTTCCCGATGCCCGCTGACCGGGCGCGCGCCACTGGGATCTGGGGCGCCAGCGTCGGGCTCGGCATCAGCGCGGGCGCTGTCCTTGCGGCAGGCCTCGACATCGGTACCGGTTGGCGCGAGACCTACGTGGTCGTCGGCCTGGCCGCCCTGGGTCTGATCGTGCCCAGTCGCCGGCTGCTGCCCGAGTCGTCGGCCGACCAGGCTCGCCGGCTCGACCTCGCCGGGGTCGTGACGCTGGCTCTCGCGCTCACGTTGCTCGTCAGCGGTCTGACCGAGTCGCGTTCCGGCCTGACGACGACGGCGCTGTCGCTGCTCGGTGGCGGGGCCGCGGCCCTGGCGGCGTACGTCGTGATCGAGGCGTGGGTCGCCGAGCCGATGGTCGACCTGAGCCTGCTGCGCACACCCGGTTTCCTGGCCGCGACCCTGGGCGCCCTGGTTCTCGGGGCGGGGATCATCGGTATGACCTCCAACGTGCCGACGCTGGTGCAGGTCGGGCTCGGTGGCTCCCTCTGGACGGCCACCTGGCTCATCCTGGGGTGGTCGGCGACCAGTGTCGTTGCCTCCCTGCTCGTACGCCTCGTCCGGATCCGGGCCTCCGGCCCCGCCGTGATCGCGACGGCGATGGGCATCGTCGGAGCGGGCCAGCTGCTCGCCCTGGGGCTCGGGGTCGGCTCGTCGCCGTGGCGGCTGCTGCCGTCCCTCGTCGTCTCGGGTCTGGCGACGGGAGTGCTCAACGCCGTCCTCGGTCGGGAGGCAGTGGCCAGCGTGGCCGCCGACCGGGCCGCGATGGGGAGCGGTTCGAACAACACCGCTCGCTATGTCGGCGCCGCCTTCGGCATCACGGTCTTCTCGGTGCTGCTGAGCCACGCCGGCGCCGGTTCAGGGGCCGCAAAGCTGGTGGACGGATGGACCACAGCGGTGCTGGTGGCGAGTGCGGCCTCGGTTCTAGGCGCCTCAGTTATCGGGATAATCGCGGCTTATAACACAACTTATGCCAAAAGGTACAGAGGTGTGAGGCAGCAACCTTGAGCAATCTGGCGAATGACGCTCCGGTCTAGCCCGATATCGATGGTTTCGGCCCGAAGAGTCCGTTTTGTTGGCATGTGAAACCTCCGCGTGTGAACGTTCAACCACCGACCCGCTTGGTGGTCGGAACCGAATCTGCGAAGGAAACACATCATGTCTCTCAACCTCAACAAGAAGAAGCTCGTAGCCGGGGCCGTCGTCCCTCTCGCCGTCCTCGCCAGCGGTGGCCTGGTCTGGCAGTCGTCGTACTCGGCGTTCTCCTCAACCGCGTCGAACTCGACCAACAACTGGACCTCCGGCACCGTCGCGCTCGCTGACGACGACAACAGCACGGCGATGTTCAACGCCACCAACCTGAAGCCGGGCGCCACCGGCGTGAAGTGCATCGCGGTGACCTCGACAGGCTCGCTGGCCTCGACCGTCAAGCTCTACTCCACGGGGTACGCCACGACGAACGCGCTCGCCTCCAACATCAACCTCAAGGTCGAGGAAGGCACCAACGCCACCTCCGCCAGCTGCGCCGGCTTCACCGGGGCAACGACGCTCTTCGACGCGGCCCTGAGCTCCTTCGGGACCACCAAGACGAGCTTCGCCACCGGCGTCAGCAGCTGGGCACCGACAGGCGCTGCCAACGAGACCAAGTCCTACCGCATCACCTACACCCTGAGCGCCAGCACGCCGGACACCGCCCAGGGCGGCACCGCGAGCCTCGGCTTCACGTGGGAGTCGCAGAACAGCTGATCCGGCTGCTCTGACCGCACACCGAACGAGAAAGCTTCATTTCGCAGATGAACATCCACATCCCAGCCCAGCGCTCGGCGCCGGACCAGGTCGCAGCCACTGCTGCTCCTGCTCCGGACGCCGAGCTGGGTTGGGGTCGGGTGCTGCGGATCAGCGTGGCCCGTGCCGCGCTCGCACTGGTGGCCTCGCTCATGCTCTGGTCGCTGCTACCTCTCCTCGCCGGCTGGACGCCCCAGGTGATCCTCTCCGGCTCGATGGAGCCCCGGATCCATTCCGGCGACATCGTCGTCACGCGGACCGTCCCGGCCGCCACCCTGACCAAGGGTCAGGTCATCACCGTCAAGGACCCCGACCACCTCGACATGACGCGAACCCACCGCCTGCTGCGCCGCGAGGCCGACGGCACGCTGGTACTCAAGGGTGACGCGAACCGCGAGGCAGACTCCTCCAAGATCTCCGCCGCCGACGTGATTGGCCTCGGCGTCGTCCGGGTCCCCTACGTAGGTCGACCGGCGTACTGGCTGGCCGAGCACAACTGGCTCCCGATGGGCGCCACCGCACTCTTCCTCGGCTGGTGCCTCCTCACCGCCTTCCCGGGGTCTCGCAGGTCCGAGGACACCGCCGAGGACGACCAGGACGGCCCCACGACCGGGTCCGGTCCCACCCGCCCGACGCGCACCTCGCGCCCACGCCGAATCGCAGCGACCGTCGCCCTGGCCGCGATCGCCGTCGGTGCCACGGCCGGTTCCGCTGACGCCGCCTTCAAGCGGGCAGTCGGCAACCCGATCTCCACCTTCACCGGCGCCGTTGCCTTCCATTCCTACAGCACCGAGGTCCGCGGCGACTCGCCCTTCCTGTACTGGCGCCTCGACGAGGCCAGCGGCACTGTGATCAACGACGCCGGGACCGGCAACCGCGACGGCACCGTGCTGGCACAGACCTACGCGCTCGGCCAGACCGGCGCATTGACCTCCGAGACTGTCAACAAGGCGATGAGCTTCACAATCGCCTCGATCACCTCGAACGCCTCGTACGCCAGCACGGCGGCGTTCAGTGTCGAGGCGTGGGTGAAGACCACCTCGACCACGGGAGGCCGGATCATCGGCTTCGGCAATGCCAACGGCCAGAACCCGGCCACCACGATGGACCGCCAGCTCTACCTGGCGCCCACCGGCAAGGTGTACTTCGGCGTCGGCCCGGCGAAGACCACCGTGGCGAGCACGGTCAACGTCAACAACGGTGCGTGGCACCACGTGGTCGGCACCTACACCACCGGCGCCAACGGGATGAAGCTCTACGTCGACGGGGTGCTCCAGGGTCAGACCACCGGATCTGCTCAGGCCTTCACCGGCTGGTGGCGCGCCGGCGCAGAGCACCTCACCGGCTGGCCCGGCAACCCCACGGACGACTACTTCGAGGGCAGCCTCGACGAGCTCGCGGTGTACACCGACGTGCTCACCCCGGGCGAGATCGCCTCGCACCACACCAACGCCACTAACTGACGCCACCATCTCGGTGGCTGAACATCGGGTCTCGAAAGGCTCGACCGTCCGATGATATTAAAAGTCAGGCTTGACTGTTTGTTCCTGACGCGCCACGATGCTGAGCATGACCAGTGCCAAGGTGTCCCCGGCTCGGGTGCCGCAGGAGGAGCGCACCCGCGCCATGCGGCAGCGGCTCCTCGAGGCCACCGTCGAGTGCCTGGTCGAGCACGGCTGGAGCGGCACGTCGACCACGCTCGTCTCCCAGCGCGCCGGGGTCAGCCGCGGCGCACAGCTGCACCACTTCCCGACCAAGAACGACCTGGTCCTCGCCGCGGTCGAGCACCTCAGCGAGCTGCGCGGCCAGGAGCTGCGTGAGGCGGCCGGTCGGCTGCCGTCCGGCAAGCGGCGTACCCGCGCGGTGCTCGAGATGTTCGCGGACCACTTCACCAGCCCGGTGTTCACCGCCGCCCTCGAGCTCTGGGTCGCCGCACGCACGGACGAGGCCCTGCACGCGGCAGTCGTACCCCTCGAGCAGCGGGTGGGCCGCGAGGCGCACCGGATCGCGGTGGACGCTCTCGGCGTGGACGAGGACCGGCCGCGGGTGCGCGAGCTCGTTCAGGCGACCCTCGACCTCGTCCGCGGTCTCGGGCTGGCGAACACGATCACCGACGACACCGCGCGGCGGCACCGGATCCTCACCGCGTGGGCGCACACCCTCGACGCAGAGCTGAGGTACGAATGACGGACCTTCTCGAGCAGGTGCTCAACGACCTCGCCCACGAGGGTGCGGCCCTCGACGCGCTGGTCGCGCCGCTCGACGACGCGGCCTGGCGTACGTCGACCCCGGCAGTCGGCTGGGACATCGCAACTCAGGTCGCACACCTGGCGTGGACCGACGAGGTCGCCGTCTTCGCGGCCACCGACAAGGTGGCGTGGGACGAGGTCGTCCTCCAGGCGATCGCCGACCCGGAGGGTTTCGCGGGTACCGCGGCCCTGGCGGGGGCGCAGGCATCGCCGGCCGAGATCCTGGCGCGCTGGCGAGAGGCCCGTCCGGCGCTGCAGGACACCTTGCGGGCCTACCCGGCGGGGGAGAGGATCCCCTGGTTCGGGCCGCCGATGAGCCCGACGTCGATGGCCACGGCCAGGTTCATGGAGACCTGGGCGCACTCGCTCGACGTGACCGACGCCCTCGGTGTGTCTCCGGAGCCGACCGACCGGATCCGGCACGTCGCGCACCTCGGTGTCCGCACGCGCAACTACTCCTACGGGGTGCAAGGGCTGGAGCCGCCTGCCCAGGACTTCCGCATCGAGCTGCGTTCTCCGTCCGGCGAGGTGTGGGAGTGGGGTCCGGTCGAGGCGGAGCAGTCGGTGCGCGGGTCGGCGTACGACTTCTGCCTGCGGGTCACCCAGCGTCGCCACCGTGACGACCTCGACCTGGTCGCAACCGGTCCCGATGCCGACAAGTGGCTCGACATCGCCCAGGCCTTCGCTGGCCCCCCGGGATCTGGCCGTGCCCCGTCGGTTGAGCCCGTCGAAACCAGGGACCCCACGTGAGCCAGGCCCTTCGTGTCGGCAACTGCAGCGGTTTCTACGGAGACCGTCTCTCGGCCATGCGCGAGCTCCTCGAAGGAGGCGACCTCGACATCGTCACCGGGGACTACCTCGCCGAGCTGACCATGCTGATCCTGGGCAAGGACCAGCTCAAGGACCCTTCGCTCGGCTACGCCCGCACGTTCGTCACACAGGTCTCGGACTGTCTGGCCCTGGCGCTGGAGAAGGGTGTGCGGATCGTCGCGAACGCCGGCGGGTTGAACCCCGCGGGTCTGGTGGACAAGCTGGGCGAGGTCGCCGAGGAGCAGGGGCTCTCGCCGAAGATCGCGTGGGTCGACGGCGACAACCTCGCTCCCCGAGCCTCGGAGCTGGGGCTCGACGGTGCGCTCACGGCCAACGCCTACCTCGGCGCGTTCGGCATCGCCCGGGCGCTGGAGGCGGGCGCGGACATCGTGGTGACCGGCCGGGTCACCGACGCCTCTGTGGTCGTCGGACCGGCGGTCTGGAGGTTCGGCTGGTCGCCCGAGCAGTACGACGAGCTGGCCGGCGCCGTCGTCGCTGGCCACGTGATCGAGTGCGGTACCCAGGCGACCGGTGGCAACTTCTCCGGCTTCCTCGACCTGCCTCGCGATGCGGAGCCGCTGGGCTTCCCGATCGCGGAGATCGCCGCCGACGGCAGCAGCGTGATCACCAAGCACGACGGCACGGGCGGCCTGGTCTCCGTGGACACGGTGACCGCGCAGCTGATGTACGAGGTGCAGTCGGGCCTCTACCTCGGCCCGGACGTGACCGTCGACCTCACCACGATCCAGCTCGGCGACGAGCGCGAGGACCGGGTCAGCATCTCCGGCGTACGCGGCTATGCCCCGCCACCGCAGCTGAAGGTGTGCGTCAACGCGCTCGGCGGCTTCCGCAACCAGATGGAGTTCGTGCTCACCGGTCTCGACGTCGATGAGAAGGCCGCGTGGCTGCGCACTCAGCTCGACGGCCGGATCGAGGCCGCATCCGTGACGTGGTCGATGGGTGGCGTGCCCGAGGTGGACTCCGACACTGAGGAAGGCGCGTCTGTCCTGCTGCGCTGCGTGGTCAAGGACGACAACGCGAGGGTCGTTGGCAAGCCGTTCACCGCCGCGGCTGTCGAGCTGGCGCTGGCGTCGTACCCCGGCTTCACGCTGACCGCCCCTCCGGGTGCGCCCTCGCCCTACGGCGTCTACCGGCCGGCGTACGTCGACCGCGACGCCGTCGAGCACACCGTGCACCTGCCCGACGGGAGCACCGAGGTGGTGCCCGACCCGCCGACCGTCGTACAGCCGGAGGACCAGACCAAGGACGACCCGGCGCAGACGGACTCGATCCCCGGTGTCGCGGACGCCGCCATCACCCGGCGGATTCCGCTCGGCACCTTCGTGCACGCCCGGTCGGGCGACAAGGGTGGCGATGCCAACGTCGGCCTGTGGGTGCGCGAGGGCGACCGTCGCAAGGAGCAGTCCCAGTGGCTGCGCCAGTTCGTCACCGTGGACCGGATCCGACGACTGATCCCGGAGGCTGAAGACCTGGAGATCGAGGTCTTCGAGCTGGCCAACCTGCACGGTGTCAACGTGCTCATCCATGGCCTGCTCGGTGAGGGCGTCGCCGCGAGCACCCGCTTCGACCCACAGGCCAAGGCGCTCGGCGAGTGGCTGCGCTCGCGGCTCGTGAACGTCCCGGAGGAGCTGCAATGAGGGTGTCGGAATACCCGGTTAGCCGGGTACTCATGGTCGGTTCGGGCGTTGCAACACCCGAACAAGGCATGCAATGCCCGAAGAGTGGTGGCCGTCGATGACCTGGACGCCCGAACAGCTGGCCCTGCAGGAGTCGACGCGCGAGTTCGTACGCCGGGAGGTGGAGCCGCATCTGCAGGAGTGGGAGGACGCCTGCGAGGTCCCGCGGTCGGTGCACCACGCCGCCGCCAAGGCAGGACTGCTGGGCGTCTCGTTCCCCGAGGAGGTCGGCGGCCAGGGCGGGACGCTGCTCGACTCGGTGGCGATGCAGGAGGCGTTCTTCGAGGCCGGCGGCTCCTCCGGCCTGGCCGCGGCCCTGTTCACCGGCGGGATCGCACTGCCGCACATGGCGGCTCACGGGACGCCCGAGCAGATCGACGCGTTCGTGCGGCCGACCCTGGCCGGCGAGAAGATCGGGTCGCTCGCGATCACCGAACCCGGCGGCGGCAGCGATGTCGCTGGCATCCGCACGACCGCCGCACGCGACCCTTCGACAAGCTCAGGACAAGCAGGAGAGTTTGTCGTCAACGGCGCCAAGACCTTCATCACCAGCGGTGTCCGCGCCGACTTCGTCACCACGGCCGTGCGCACCGGCGGTCACGGGCACTCGGGGGTCAGCCTGCTGGTCGTCGAGAAGGGCACACCGGGCTTCACCGTCGACAGGCCGCTGGCAAAGATGGGCTGGCACTGCTCGGACACCGCCGAGCTGTCGTACGTCGACGCACGCGTCCCCGCAGCGAACCTGATCGGCGAGGAGAACAGCGGCTTCTACCTGATCGCCGAGCAGTTCGTCGTCGAGCGGATCGCGCTCGCGGTGCATGCCTACGGGATCGCGGCCCGGTCGCTGGCCCTGGCAGCGGCGTACTGCCAAGAGCGCACGACCTTCGGCAAGCCCCTGATCGCCAACCAGGTGGTGCAGCACAAGCTCGTCGAGATGCACAGGCAAGTCGAGGCAGCGCGCGTCTACACCCGTCACGTCGCCGCCCGGCACGTCGCGGGGGGCAGCGTGATCGCCGAGGCCTGCCTCGCGAAGCAGACCGCGGTCGAGGCGTGCTCCCACGTCGTCGACGAGGCCGTGCAGCTGCACGGCGGCACCGGCTACATGCACGGGACCGAGGTCGAGCGGCACTACCGCGACGCCCGGATCCTCGGCATCGGAGGAGGAGCGACCGAAGTGCTCACCGACCTGTCCGCCCGAATGCTTGGCTACACGCCATGACCGACAACCGCACCGCGATGTTGGACAAGATCGCCGACCTCGAGGCCGAGCACGCCAAAGCCGTGGCCGGCGGCGGGGAGAAGTACGTCGAACGCCACCACGCCCGTGGCAAGCTGCTGCCGCGCGAGCGGATCGAGCTGCTCGTCGACCCCGGCAGCGCCTTCCTCGAGCTCTCGCCGCTGGCCGGGTGGGGATCGGACTTCACCGTCGGCGCCAGCGTGGTCACCGGCATCGGGGTCATCGAGGGCGTCGAGTGCATGATCACCGCCAACGACCCGACGGTGAAGGGTGGCGCCAGCAACCCGTGGACCGTGAAGAAGATCTTCCGCGCCTCGCAGATCGCCGAGGAGAACCGGCTGCCGACCGTCGCGCTCGTCGAGTCCGGGGGAGCGGACCTGCCGACGCAGAAGGAGATCTTCATCCCGGGCGGCAAGCTGTTCCGCGACATCACCCGGTCGTCGGCCGCCAAGGTCCCGACCATCGCGCTGGTCTTCGGCAACTCGACCGCCGGCGGCGCCTATGTGCCGGGCATGAGTGACTACACGGTGATGGTCAAGGAGCAGGCCAAGGTGTTCCTCGGTGGCCCGCCGCTGGTGAAGATGGCCACCGGTGAGGAGTCCGACGACGAGTCGCTCGGCGGGGCAGAGATGCACGCACGCACCTCCGGTCTCGCGGACTACCTGGCCGCCGACGAGTACGACGCCCTGCGGATCGGTCGCCGGATCGTGGCGCGGCTGAACCGGCAGCGCCGTTCGGTGGTTGAGGAGCGAGCGCCAGCGAGCGTCTCGAAACGACCCGGATCAAGTGGTTTCGAGACAGGCGCTGCGCGCCTTCCTCAACCACCGAGAGGGTTCGCCGAGCCGGCCGGTGACGTCGAGACCCTGCTCGACCTGATCCCGACCGACCTCAAGGAGCCGTTCGACCCGCGCGAGGTGATCGCGCTGGTCGCAGACGGCGTCTCGGAGGACAACGGTGCGGTCTTCGACGAGTTCAAGCCGCTCTACGGACCCTCGCTGGTCACCGGCTGGGCGAAGATCCACGGCCACCAGGTCGGCATCCTCGCCAACGCCCAGGGCGTGCTGTTCTCCGAGGAGGCGCAGAAGGCCACCCAGTTCGTCCAGCTGGCCAACCAGGTCGACGTACCCCTGCTCTTCCTGCACAACACCACCGGCTACATGGTCGGCAAGGAGTACGAGCAGGGCGGCATCATCAAGCACGGCGCGCAGATGATCAACGCGGTCAGCAACAGCACCGTGCCGCACATCTCGATCATCATGGGTGCGTCGTACGGCGCCGGGAACTACGGCATGAACGGCCGGGCCTACGACCCCCGTTTCCTCTTCACCTGGCCCAGCGCGAAGTCCGCGGTGATGGGGCCGGCCCAGCTGGCGGGTGTCCTGAGCATCGTCGCGCGGGCGGCTGCCGAGGCCAAGGGCAAGGAGTACGACGAGGACGCCGACAAGGGCATGCGCGACTTCGTCGAGGCCAGCGTCGAGGAGCAGAGCCTGCCGTTCTTCCTCTCCGGGATGTTGTACGACGACGGCGTCATCGATCCCCGCGACACCCGCACCATCCTCGGCATCTGTCTCTCCGTGATCACTGCCAACCGGCCCGTCGAGGGCACCAGTCGCTACGGGGTGTTCCGCACATGACCACCATCAGCAGACTCCTCGTCGCCAACCGCGGCGAGATCGCGCGCCGCGTCTTCGCGACCTGTCGCCGGCTCGGGATCGAGACAGTGGCCGTCCACTCGGACGCCGACGCCGGGCTGCCGTTCGTGCGCGAGGCAGACGCGGCCGTACGCCTGCCAGGCACCAGCCCGACCGAGACCTATCTCCGCGCTGACCTCATCATCGAGGCGGCGCGGCGGACTGGTGTCGATGCGATTCACCCCGGCTACGGCTTCCTGTCGGAGAACGCCGCCTTCGCGCGCGCCATACTCGACGCGGGGCTGACCTGGGTCGGCCCCGATCCCGAGTCGATCGACGCGATGGGCTCGAAGATCGAGGCGAAGAAGCTGATGCGCGACGCCGGAGTGCCGGTGCTCGAGGCGCCGAAGGAGCCCACCCACGCCGACCTGCCGCTGCTGGTGAAGGCCTCGGCCGGAGGTGGCGGGCGCGGCATGCGTGTCGTCCGCACCCTCGACGTCCTCGCCGAGGAGGTGAGTGCGGCCGAGTCGGAGGCCGCCTCCGCGTTCGGCGACGGCACCGTCTTCGTCGAGCCGTACCTGGAGCACGGCCGGCACGTCGAGGTACAGGTCGTCGGCGACCGGCACGGCGGCGTACTCGTCCTCGGCGAGCGCGACTGCTCCATCCAGCGTCGCCACCAGAAGGTGGTGGAGGAGGCTCCCGCCCCCGACATCGCGGCCGAGGTCACCCACGCGATGCACGCCGCGGCGCGCAAGGCAGCCGAGGCGATCGCGTACGTCGGTGCCGGCACCGTCGAGTTCCTGTATGACCCCGAACGTGAGCGGTTCTTCTTCCTCGAGATGAACACCCGGCTGCAGGTCGAGCACCCGGTGACCGAGGCCGTGACAGGCCTCGACCTGGTCGAGCTCCAGCTCCGGGTCGCCGAGGGAGCGGCCCTCGACCTGGAGGTGCGTGAGCCGCAGGGTCACGCGATCGAGGTGCGTCTGTACGCCGAGGACCCGGTGCACGACTGGCAGCCGCAGAGTGGCTCACTGGTCACGTTCGATTTCCCCGGCGCTGCCGCAGAGCTCAGCCGGACCTTGGACCACGGCGTCCGCATCGACTCCGGCTTCGAGTCCGGCAACGAGGTGTCGACGTACTACGACGCGATGCTCGCCAAGGTCATCGCCTGGGGGCCAACGCGTCGCGACGCTGCGCGGATGCTTGCCGGTGCCCTGTCGCGGGCGCGACTGCACGGCGTCGTCACCAACCGCGACCTCCTGGTAGCCATCCTGCGCGACCAGGCTTTCCTTGACGGCCAGGTCAGCACCGACTTCTTCGAGCAGCGACCGGTCGTCGAGTCGACGGAGCGGATGGCTCCTGACGAGCACCTGCTCCTCGCAGCGGCAGTGGCGCTGGCCGAGCACGACCGGCGGGGTCGCAGGGTCCAGGCCGGGACCCCGGTCGCGTGGCGCAACGTGGTGTCGCAGCCGCAGCGGAACGTGTTCGCTCTGGACGACGAGGAGCACACCATCGAGTGGTTCGGCGATCGCAACGGCTATCGCCCGGCCCGAGGCGATGCTCGCGTGCTGGAGGCCTCGCCCTCCGCGGTGACGCTGGAGATCGCAGGCGTCAGCGCGCGCATCGACGTGACGCTAGGTGCTGCCGAGGCTGCCGGTTCGCGCGACGTCTACGTAGACGGCCCGTTGGGCTCGGCGCACCTGCGCGCGCTCCCACGTTTCGTCGACCCGGCCGAGGCGTTGGCCAGTGGGTCGCTGCTCGCGCCGATGCCCGGGTCGGTCGTCAGCGTCGCGGTCGAGGTCGGCGCGGAAGTCGTCGCGGGCCAGCCGGTGCTGGTGCTCGAGGCCATGAAGATGCAGCACACCGTGAGCGCGCCGGCCGACGGCACGGTCACCGAGATCGATGTGAAACCCGGGGCCCAGGTGGCGGCCGGGGAGGTCCTGGCAGTGGTTTCCACAGGCTCAACCAACGAGGAGAACGAGTCATGAGCAGCTTCACCGAGTCCGAGGAGCGCCAGACCCTGCGCAAGGAGGTGGCGAAGCTCGCCTCGTCGTACGGCCGCGAGTACTTCACCCGCCAGGCGCGCAGCGGCGAGAAGACCACCGACCTGTGGCTCGCCATCGGCAAGGCGGGCTACCTCGGCATCAACATCCCGGAGGAGTACGGCGGCGGTGGCGGCGGCATCGGCGACGTCGCGGCTGTCTGTGAGGAGCTCGCCGCGCAGGGCTGCCCGCTGTTGATGATGGTGGTCAGCCCGGCGATCTGCGGGACCGTGATCAGCCGCTTCGGCACCGACGCACAGAAGCAGAAGTGGCTGCCCGGCATCTGCGACGGCACCGAGACGATGGCGTTTGCGATCACCGAGCCGGACGCGGGCACCAACTCGCACAACATCACCACGACTGCCCGCCGTGACGGCGACGAATGGCTGCTCAAGGGCCAGAAGATCTACATCTCCGGCGTCGACGAGTCGAAGAACGTGCTCGTCGTCAGCCGCGCGGAGGATGCGAAGACGGGGAAGCTCAAGCCGTGCCTGTTCGTGGTGCCCACGGACGCGCCCGGGCTCAGCTTCACGCCGATCCCGATGGAGATCGTCAGTCCCGAGCTGCAGTTCCAGGTGTTCATCGACGATGTCCGGCTGCCCGCTGACGCCCTCGTCGGTGACGAGGACGCCGGCCTGGTCCAGCTGTTCGCCGGCCTCAACCCCGAGCGGATCATGGCGGCGTCGTTCTCCACCGGACTGGCCCGCTACGCGCTGGACCGGGCGACCGAGTACGTCAAGACCCGGGAGGTGTTCGGAGCACCGATCGGCAGCCACCAGGGGATCGCGCACCCGCTCGCCCAGTCGAAGATCGAGATCGAGCTGGCCAGGTTGATGACGCAGAAGGCGGCTGCTCTGTACGAGCAGGGCGACGACATGGGCGCCGGTGAGGCCGCGAACATGGCCAAGTACGCCGCCGCCGAGGCTGCCTGCGACGCCGCCGACCGCGCGGTGCAGTCGCACGGGGGCAACGGCATCACCCAGGAGTACGGCGTGGCCGGTCTCCTCGTCGCCGCCCGCGCCGGCCGGATCGCACCGGTCAGCCGGGAGATGATCCTGAACTTCGTCGGGATGCACTCGCTCGGTCTGCCGAAGTCATACTGACGTTCTTCGGTGGTTGAGGAGCGAGCGCCAGCGAGCGTCTCGAAACCACCTGATCGAGTGGTTTCGAGACGGTTGCTGCGCAACCTCCTCAACCACCGAGACCTGACGGAAGGAACCACATGACCGAGCTGGTGCACTTCGGCCTCACCGACGGGGTCGCCACCATCACCCTCGACTCACCGCACAACCGCAACGCGCTCTCGCGGCAGCTCCTCACCGAGCTCTTCGACGCACTCGACCGCGCGGAGGAGGACGAGGACGCACGGGTGGTGCTGCTCAGGTCGGCGGACCGCGTGTTCTGCTCCGGCGCTGACCTGAGCGAAGCGGCCGGTGGGGGCATGGACGAGGGCACCAAGGCGCTGGTCGCCCTCCAACGACGACTCGTCACGCACGAGCGTCCGATCGTGACGAGGCTCGCCGGTCCGGTACGTGCGGGAGGTCTCGGCATCGTCGCCTCGAGCGATCTGGTGCTGTGCAGCGACGACGTGACCTTCGCGTTCACCGAGAGCAGGCTGGCCCTGGCTCCGGCGGTGATCTCGCTGACCGTGGTGCCCCGGCTCACCAGCCGCGCGGCCGCCGAGACGTTCCTGACCGGGCGCACCTTCGACGCCCGGGAGGCCGCGGCGATGGGGCTGGTCACGCGCGCGGTCCCGGCCGACGAGCTGGACGACGCCGTGACCGAGGTCTGCACGGAGCTGAAGAAGGCGCATCCCCAAGGCCTCCGCGAGACCAAGGCGCTGCTCGCGCACGACCTGGTCGCTCGCATCGACAGCCAGGCCGACGAGATGGCGGCGCTCAGCGCCCGGCTCTTCGGCTCGGACGCGGCCCGCGAGGCGATGACCGCGTTCCTCAACAAGAAGAAGTAGTCAGGCAGGTTCGAGCCCGTGCGCGGGCAGCGAGACCCAGCCGCGTACGAAGGCTGACTCGTGGCGCACCCCGGCGTCGGGATCGACGGTCACGTGCGGGTGGGCGGCGAACAACTCCTCGACGGCGACTCGTGCCTGCAGCCGGGCGAGGTGGTTGCCGAGGCAGAAGTGCGGCCCGCTGCTGAAGGCGAGGTGCCGACCCACCTCGCGTCGTACGTCGAGCCGGTCGGCCGTCTCGCCGTACTCGCGCGGGTCGCGGTTGGCCGAGCCGTAGAGCATCAACACCTTCTCACCGGCGGGGATCTCGACGCCGTCGACCACGACATCGGCCAGCGTGGTGCGGGCCAACGCCTGCACGGAGGACTCGTAGCGCAGGCACTCGACGAGGGCGCCCGGCAGCAGCCCCGGCTCGGCCAGCACCGCCTCGCGCTGTTCCATGTGCTCTCCCGTGAGCAGCACCGTGTGCGAGATCAGCCCTGCCGTCGTGTCGGCACCGCCCGCGACGACGACGAAGCAGAAGCCGAGGATGTCCCAGTCGGAGAGGCGTTCTCCGTCGATCTCAGCACTCACCAGGCGGCCGAGCAGGTCGTCGCCCGGGTCCTTCCTGGCCGCGGTGATCGCCTCCGTGAAGTACGCGAACATCTCGCCCACGACCTGGGTGCCCGCCGCTGCGTTGGGGTCGACGGTGGAGTCACCGACCAGGGCGTTGGCGTCGAAGCCCTCGTTCTGGAGGCGGGTCAGCGTCTGTACCCACGGGCTGAACCGCTCCCGGTCCGCCTCGGGCAGACCGAACAGCTCGGCCAGCACCCAGGTGGGCACCGCGGAGGAGTAGTCGGCGTGCAGGTCCACCGCGCCGCCATCGGAAGCCCGGGCGGTCATCTCCGAGATCCGCTCGCGCACGAACGAACGGATGCCCTCCTCGAGCCGCGCGACATGCTTGGGGGTGAAGGCGCGTCCGATCAACGCCCGCAGCCTGGTCTGCACCGGCGGGTCCAGCATCACTATCGTCGGGGGTAGGCCGAGCTGGCCGATCTCGTCGTCGAAGAAGGTGAGTCCGGACGCCGAGGAGAACACCTCGGGTCGACGCACCGCGGCCCAGACGTCGTCGAACCGCGAGAGTGCCCAGAAGGCCGGCGCCCGGTGGTCCCGGGGATGGTGGTGGACAGGCTCGTGATCGCGGAGCCAGGCGTAGCCGGGGTAGGGGTCGGCCAGGAAGGCTGGGTCCAGCGGGTCGAACCGGGAAGTCGACATCAGTCCTCTAACGCAGTCTCAACTAACAAGGGCCGTTACTAACAATCCACGTTAGTCTGCGGTGTCATGCCACGTGATGCAACCCTCACCCGCGCGCGGCTGTTGCGCGCCGGGGAGCAGCGGTTCGCCCGGGACGGCGTGACCGGGGCACGGATGAGCGACGTCGTCCGCGACGCGGGGCAGGCGAACGACTCCGCGGTCGGCTACCACTTCGGTTCGCGGCAGGGACTCCTCGACGCGATAGTCGCCAACCACGTTGAGGCGATGGACGAGCATCGGGAGGTGCCGCCCCGCAGCGCCGGGATGCGCACCCTGGTCGACGCCATCGTCCGGCCCACGGCGGAGCTGCTCGCCACCGACGACGGACGTGACTTCCTGCGGATCACCGAGCAGCTCGCCGACTGGTCCGGGGTCGGCTCCGGACACCCGGCCGCACCACTACGCGGCATGGTGATCGGGACCCAGCTCGAGGCTGTGGCCCGGCGCCTCGCCGACCGGGTCGGGACGCCGCTCTCCCGTGAACGGGTGGCCCTGATGGTCATCTTCCTGACCGGTGCTCTGGCCGCCCGGGCGCGGTCGGTGGAGTCCGGTCAGCGTCAGCGGATGTCCCACGAGCGGTTCGTCGACCATCTCGTGGACGTCCTCACCGGTGCGCTGACTGCTCGAACGGGCCGGCGGACAGAAGGCGCATGATCGGCGTCAGCCCAGCCACTGCCCGAGCCGGTTGATCCCCTCGGTGATCTCCTCGGTGCTGCCGGCGAACGAGAGGCGGACGAACTCGTTGCCCCTGCGGGTGTCGAAGTCGATCCCGGGCGCCGTGGCCACCCCGGTCTCGTCGAGCAGGCGCAGGCACCACGAGTAGGAGTCGTCGGTGAGGTGGCCGATGTCGGCGTACACGTAGAACGCGCCGTCCGCCGGGGCGAGCCGGGCGATGCCCAGCTGTGGCAGGCCCTCGAGCAGCAGCGCTCGGTTGGTGGCGTAGCGGGCCACGTGGCTGTCGAGCTCGGCGTACGACTCGGGCGTGAAGGCTGCGATCCCGGCGTACTGGCTGAGCACCGGAGGGCAGATCGTGAAGTTCCCGGTCAGCACGTCGACGGGTCGTCGCAGGTCCTCGGGCACCAGCATCCAGCCCAACCGCCAACCGGTCATCGAGAAGTACTTGCTGAAGGACCCGAACACCACCCCTGTGCGAGAGGTCTGCCACGCGCTGCTCTGGCTGGTTGAGGAGCGAGCGTCAGCGAGCGTCTCGAAACCCACGCCGTAGGTGATGCCGTGGTAGATCTCGTCGCTGACCAGCCGGACCAGGTTCTCCTCGCACCAGCGCGCAAGTGCGGCCAGCTCGTCGGGCGGGACCATGGTGCCGGTGGGATTGGCAGGCGACGCCAGCACCAACCCGTGGACCATTCCCTCGACTGCGGCGAGCTGCTCGACCGTCGGCTGGAACCGGGTCTCCGGCCCGCAGTCGATCTCGACCACCTCGCAGCCGAGTGCCGTGAGCACGTTGCGGTAGCAGGCGTATCCGGGTCGGGCCATCACCACGCGGTCTCCCGGCTCGAATGCGGCCAGGAAGGCGAGCAGGAACCCACCGGAGGACCCGGTGGTGATGACGACATCGTCCAGGCTGACGTCGATGCCCGACGTACGACGGTGGTGGGCGGCGACCGCCTCGCGAAGCCCGGGGATGCCGGTCGCGACCGTGTAGCCGAGCACCTCCTCGTCCAGCAGCCGCTTGGCCTCCTCGCGCACCGCCTTCGGCGCACCCGTCGACGGCTGACCCGCCACGAAGTTGACCAGGTCACCGTGCGTGAGCTGCCTTCGCTGGGCCGCCGCGAGCAGGTCCATCACGTGGAAGGGAGGCACGTTCGCACGCAGCGCCACCTGCATCCGGTCACTCATGGGGACAGGCTAGGCGGTGGGCTCGGGCCGCTTGTAACGCGGTGTTACGGACGCTGAGTGGCCGGCGTACGCCATGTTCAGTGTCGATAACTCCGCGTTACAGCCGGCTCAGACCGTGTGCCCCGACCCCGTCGCGAGATGGAACGCCGGCTTGGACAGCGCGGGGACCGCGAGGACACGGGGGGTCCGGCCGATGGTCGCCGTCGCCTCGCGAAGCGCCTCCTCGACCGTCGCCGTCGTACGTGCACCCATGGCACGCGCGAGGTCGGGTCGCCTGGCGCCGGCGATGTAGACGGCGCTCGAGTGGTCCCGGGCGATGCCACCGACGTAGATCATCGAGAACGCGTGGAAGGGGTGGTAGCCGTAGTGGTGCCGGTAGCGGTACACCCACTCCGGGTCGGTGGCCATGGCTTCCTGGTGCTCGACCATGTCGGCCGGGTGATGGCACTTCTGGAGCAGCTCGAAGGCGGCCTCGTAGGGCGGGAACTCGGTGCTGTTGAACCACCCGTCGCAGATCGCCGCCGCGATCACGATCGGGCGCTTCACCAACGCGCGCTTGGCGCGGACCAGGCTCGACCCGATCGCCTGCATCATCAGGATCGGGTTGCTGCCCATCCCCGGGCCGTAGTGGAAGTTGCGCGGGATCCCGACGAGCAGCACGTCGGCAGGTTCGCCGCTGACCTCGAGGTCGGTGCGCTCGCTGGCCAGCGGCCACGTCGCCTGTTCGACGTCGGTGATGCGACCGGCGCGTACGCCGAGCTGGCGTGACTGTGAGTCGAGGACGGCGTCGACGCTGAAGAACGGCTGGGGCATCTTTGCCTCCATCGCCCGGCCGATGGAGGTGAGCTGGTCGCGGAACCGGCTGCGCGCCGAGACAGGCACGAAGTCGTCGCGGTACAGCGATCGGGGGGCGTGGTGCGACGCGATCGACCGCCATGAGGTCAGCCCGGTTGCCGGCATCTTGTAGCCGCCGCTGAAACCGCCGTACGGGTTCCCCGCTGCGTGCCCGACGAGGATGGACAGGTCGGACTCGACGACGGCGCTGTTCACCTGCACCGGGTCGCCGAGCGCGGACAGCCCGAGGTCGGCCATCCCGCCCGGGTCCTCCGCGTCGTGGTTGACGATGTTGGCGCGCGGAACCCGGTCGAGCACCTCACGGCCGAGGTAGCCGACGAACTCCTCGCGACGGTTCTTGCGGTGCAGCCCGATGGCGCAGACCAGGCGCGTGTCCTCGAGTCGTACGCCGGCCGCCTCGAGCTCGTCGAGCAGCAGCGGCAGCACGACCTTGCGATGGGCGGTGTCGTGGGCCCCGCCCTTGACCCGGTCGGGGAACGCGATCGTCACCGTGTCGCCCTTGCCCACCAGGTCCCCGATCGGCCCGGTGCCCAGCGGGCTCGCCAGCGCGTCGCGGGTGGCGCCTACCGGGTCGGCCAAGGGAGGTGGCTCCCGGTGGGAGAGATGGCGCGCGTGTTCGGGGGAGATCACCGTCGTGTCCTCCGGCAGCTCGACGTCGACATGGCCGTCGCCGTACTCGATGGCGAGTCGCATCAAGCTCCTCTCAGGGGGACCTCTATTGTTTACCGGACTAGTTTTATATCAGGGGAGTCTCGGTGACCGTCACGGTTCGACGCCTGCTGCTGCCCCTTGCCGGGATCGCCGTGGCCATCGGCGCGTGGTGGCTGGCCAGCGAGCTGGACGACGACAAGACGCCGACTCCGGCGGCGGTCTTCCACCAGCTCGTCGACGGACTCACCACGAGCGACGGCCTCCTCCTCGACACCCGGCTGAGCGTGCTCCGGGTGCTGATCGGGATCGCCATCGGCTGCACCGCCGCCATACCGGTCGGGTTCGCGCTGGCGTGGTTCCGCACCGTGCGCAGCATGTTCAACCCCCTGATCAGCTTCTTCCGCGCGCTGCCTCCCCTGGCGCTGATCCCGCTGGTCATCGTCTACCTCGGCATCGGTGAGTCCGCGCGCATCTCCGTCCTCGTCTACGCCGCCTTCTTCTCGTCGGTGATCGTGATCTACGAGAGCGTGGCCGCGATCGACGACATCTACATCCGCGCCGGTCGAGCGCTCGGCGCCACCGAGCTGGAGCTGTTCTGGCGGGTGGTCGTCCCGCTCACCGTCCCGCAGATCTTCGTCGGTGTCCGGGTCGCCCTCGGTGTTTGCTGGGCGACCGTGGTGGCCGCCGAGCTGGTCGCCGCCCAGCGTGGTCTGGGCGCGATGATGCAGGACGCCCAAAACTTCTTCCGGCAGGACGACGTGTTCGCCGGCATCATCCTGATCGGCGTCTCGGCCCTGGTGATGGACGGGCTGGTTCAGCTCCTGATGGCGCGGACGGTCCGCTGGCAGGAGCGGGTGGCCCGATGACCCAGGACACGGTCGAGCGGATCAGCTTCACCGACGTACGCCTCGGCTTCGGCAAGGGGCGCAACCGGCTGGAGGTCCTCGACGGCGTCGACTTCGGCGTGCGCTCGGGAGAGTTCGTCAGTGTGCTCGGCCCCAGCGGGTGCGGCAAGTCGACGCTGCTCAACCTGGCGGCCGGTTTCCTGACACCCGACTCGGGACTGGTCGAGGTCGACGGCGAGCGGGTCACGGCGCCCGATGCGCGACGGGGCGTGGTCTTCCAGCAGTACGCGATCTTCCCGTGGCTGACCGTCGAGAAGAACATCGCCTTCGGACTCACGCTCAAGGCCAACCGGCGACCGAAGGCGGAGATCCGTGAGGTCGTGGCCCGATACGTCGACCTGATGGGACTGAACGGCTTCGAGAAGGCACTGCCCAAGACCCTCTCGGGCGGCATGCGGCAGCGGGTGGCGCTCGCCCGCGCGTACGCCACCGAGCCCGACGTGATGCTGCTCGACGAGCCGTTCGCCGCGCTGGACGCCCAGACGCGCGAGTACATGCAGGAGCTCCTGCACGAAGCCAGCCAGCGCGACCAGCGCACGGCCATGTTGATCACCCACTCCGTGGAGGAGGCGATCTTCCTGTCGCGGCGGATCGTCGTGCTCGGCAACCGGCCCACGCACGTGCACGAGGTCGTCCCCGTCGACGTCGACTGGCCGCGGACACCTGAGTCCCGCACTGCGCCCGCCTTCATCGAGCTCCGCAAGCACCTCGAGGAGGTCATGAGATCCATGGCCACCCGCCCGACGCCCAACCGATGAGAGAAGGAACGACCATGACAACACTGCGACGACTGCTGGGCACGGCCCTGGTGGCCCTGCTCGCCCTGGCGCTGGCCGCCTGCGGTGCCCTCGACGAAGGCGGCGGCGACGACAAGGGCACCGCGAAGGCCAAGGAGGGAGCGACCGAGGTCAAGGTCGGCTTCCTGCACACGATCGCGGTCGACGACAAGCTCTGGCTCGGCCAGGCCGAGGGACAGTGGGCCGACGCCGGGCTCGACCTCAAGACCACCGCCTTCGACACCGGCATCGAGCTCAGCCAGGCACTTGCCGGCGGCAGCATCGACGTCGCGATCATGGGCGGCGTCACTTCGAACTTCCCTGCCCAGGGCCAGGGCAAGGTCTTCATGCTCAACTCCCGTGAGACCGCGACCGCGCGCCTGTTCGTCCAGGGCGACAGCGGCATCTCGACGGTGTCCGACCTCAAGGGCAAGAAGATCATCACCACCGAGGGCACCACCGCCGACATCTACCTGCACCGTGCCCTCCAGAAGGCAGGGCTGGACCGCGACGAGGTGACGGTCGTGAACGCCAAGATGCCCGACGCCGTCAACGCCTTCATCAGCGGGCAGGTCCCGGCGGTCGCTCTGTGGGTGCCGTTCGACCTGCGCGTCAACGAGGCCGGGAAGGGCGCCAAGGAGATCGACAACGCCGGCAACTACCCCGACGCGGGCGTCGGCGACGGCTGGATCGCGAACAACGACTGGTACGCCGACAACCAGCCGACCGTGAAGAAGATCATCGGCGCCTGGCTGAAGGTCAACGAGGCCTACCGCAAGGACCCCGAGGGCTCGCTGCAGAAGGTGCACGCCCTGGCCTACAAGGACGACGCGAAGCTCACCGACCTGCAGCACCAGGTGGAGTTCCAGCAGGACTACAGCAACGAGGACTGGCTGAAGGCCTACGAGAACGGTGACGTCCTGAAGTGGGTCGGTGACGCCGAGAAGGCGTACGTCGAGCTCGGCGGCGTGCCGAAGTACGTCGACCCGAAGGAGTTCTTCGACACGAGCCTGTTCATCGAGGCGGCGAAGGGTTCGTGAGCGAAGGGGCAGGAGCACCGGCCGGCACGGTCGGGGTCGTCGGCCTGGGCGCGATGGGCCTCCCCATCGCCAACGCGCTGACGACCCGCGGGCCGGTCGTCGTCCATGACGCCGCGCCCGCGGCCCGGTCGCGCGCCGCCGACATGGGCCTCGAGGTCGCCGAGTCGCTGACCGAGCTGGCCCGCTCCTGCAACACGGTGCTCCTGTCCCTCCCCTCGGCCGCGGTCGTCGAGGAGGTCGTTGCCGAGATCGCCCCGGCAGCCCCCGGGTTGCTCATCCTCGACACCAGCACCATCGGGCCCGACGACTCACGCCGGATAGGTGCCCTGGCCCTGGCCGACGGCTCGACCTACCTCGACACCCCGATCCTCGGCCGCCCGGAGATGGTCGGCTCATGGACGATCCCGGTCGGCGGTCCCGCCACGGCGTACGACGCAGTGGTCGCGGTCCTCGACCCCGTCGCGGCTCGCGTCGTACACGTCGGCGACCTCGGTTCCGCGGCCACCCTGAAGGTCGCGAACAACCTGATGTTCAGCGTGATCAACGCCGTCACGGCCGAGGCGCTCCTGCTCGCGCAGGCCGCGGGTCTCGACCCCGGCGTCTTCGTGGACACGGTCATCGACTCGGGTGCGGCAACTGTCAGCGGGCTGTTCCGCTCCATCGCGCCGCGAGCCGTCGACGGCAACTTCACGCCGACGTTCTCCCTCGAGCTGGCCCGCAAGGACAACGACCTCGCGGTCCAGCTCGCCACCAGCCTCGGCCTCGAGCTCGCCGTCGGGTCGGCGGCCCGGGACCTTCACGACCGGGCAGTGCTCGCCGGCCACGGTGCGGAGGACTCCGTGGCCGTGCTCCGTCTCCTCGAGGAGGAGTTCGGCCAGGAGGCACGTCGGGTGGAGCGGCTGTAACGCGGAGTTACGGTCGCCGAACAGACTTCCAGAGCCTTGTTGTGCGGCAATAACTCCGCGTTACAGCTGGCTCAGAACATGTCGGGGCAGTACGGCGCGCGGTGCCAGCCGAAGGCCGTCGAGGCGGCCGCGACCGCACCCTGACTGTGCTCCGTGACCCGTCGGACACGGTGCAGGTGCGTCAGGGCAGTGCCACCCAGGTAGATGGTGCCGAGCTCGAGGATGCCCATCGTGATGTCGGGCTTCGACTCGACCCGGGTGACCTCGGCGGCCGCGCCCTCGGGATCACCGTCGGTGACGAGCCGGTAGCAGCCTGAGTTGGCGGGCAGGAGCGGGTCCTCGATCTCGATGACCAGGTCGACTCCTGCGGCGTACTTGCGGGCGCGCAGGGCGGCCTCGACATCGATGACGCGGAGGTAGAGGTTGTCGGTGACCCGGGTCTCGACTGCGCGTGCGTCGGTGACCAGGTGGCGCAGCGGTTCGTCGAGGGGCGTGCTCCAGAGGTGGAAGGTGCGCGCCAGGTCGAGGTCGAGCAGGTAGCGCCAGAGGCCGGCGTACGCGGTCGGCTCCTCCGCCCACACCTCCTTGATCCGCACCTCGCCCTCCGGCTCGGCCTCGAACTTGTCCTTGAAGCGGTACGTCGCGTACCCGTCGACCTCACCGGCCTCGTCGTAGTGCAGGGCATAGCGCAGCTCCGAGGAGCCACCGCGTGCAAACTCCTTGTCGAAGATCGCGAACTCCCAGACGTCGTCGTCACGCGCCATCGTGCCCGGCCGCTCCGGACGCATCGACTCGTGCAGGCCGCGCGCAATCGGGAAGAACTCCTCGCGGGTCACCTCGTCGACCGAGCCGGAGGTTCGCACCGCAGGGAGGAAGGCGAGGCGGCGGTTGGTCCCGCTGAGCACCGCACGGCTGCTGGCCGGCCCGTAACCGAAGCGTCCGTAGATGAGTGACTCCGAGGCCCACAGCGCCGCCAGTGGTTCCCCGCGCGTGGCCACCTGCTCCAGCTGGTGGACCATCATCTTCGTGAGCAGGCCGCGACGACGGTAGGGAGGGTGCACCGTCACCACGGTCACCGCGGCGGTCGGCACGAGGTCGCCCCCCGGCACGGTCAGCTGCCGGGCGAAGTCTCCGCAGGTCGAGACCCATCGCCTGCCGACCTTGAAGCCGAACATCCGCTTCTTGTCGAAGATCTTGCGGTCCATGTCCTTGAGCTCGACGTGCCCTTGCTCCTGGAAGCCTCGCGAGATCGCCTTGTGGAACTCCGTGAAGGTCGCGTCGGTCATGTACTTCAGCTGAGGTTGGACGAGATGCGGTGCGGTCGAGCGCTGCTTCGATCTCTGGGTGGCCATGGGCCTCATTCCATCGGATGCGCCCGACCGGACCAAGTGATTAACGCGTGTCACCTCAAACGCGGAGGGTCGGCTGTAACGCGGTGTTAGGGGCGCTGGGTGCGCCGTACGCCGCATGTTCAGCGTCCGTAACTCCGCGTTACAGCACTCTGCTCGCAGCGTGCCGCCCCGCCCGCCTCCCGAAGTACGACCCCTCGGCGAGCTGGGTGCCGGACGCGTAGCCCTTCCCGTCCTGCGCGATGTTGACCGCGCACGCGCCGGCGGCGTACAGGCCCTCGATCACCGAGCCGTCCTCGCGCTGGACCTGGCCGTCGAGCCCGGTACGCATGCCGCCCATGGTGAAGCCGGCGTACATCGCCTTGCCCAGCGTCAGGTCGTAGGCGCCCCACGGGCCGGTGTCCTGCGGCTCGAGCCAGTCCGGGTGCTTGTGGAAGTCCGGGTCCTCCTTGCGTGCCGCGTTCTCGTTGTACGACGCGAGCGTCTCGTCGAGTGCGCCGGTCGGGATGCCCAGCGCCTCCTCCATCTCCTCGACGGTCTCCCAGCCGTCGATGAACGGGCACAGCGGGAAGCTGGGGTGCTCGATGTGGGCCGAGTCGACGATCAGGTACGCCGCCTGGTCGGTCTGGTCCATCACGAAGCCGGACGTCCGAGAGTGGTAGGAGTCCTCGGCGACGAACCGCTTGCCCTCCTTGTTGACCACAATCCCCGTGACCAGCTGTGCCGGAGGGTAGAAGGGGGCGGTGATGAAGGCCTGCTCCATGAAGCGCAGCTGCGCGCCGGCCGACGCCCCCAGCCGGATGCCGAGCCCGTCGTCGTAGGTCGAGGCGAGCGGGAACAGCTTGGAGCCGAGCTGCGGGGTGTACTCGGCGACCATCTTGTCGTTGCCGACGTAACCACCCGCGGCGATCACGACCGACTTCGCGCGGATCACGCCACGCTCGTCGTACTTGCGCCAGGCAATGCCGACAACGGCGTCGCCGTCCACCACCAGGCTGCTCGCTCCCGTTTCGTAGCGGACGTCGATGTCGGTCTCGCTGATCCGTGCTGCCATCAGGTCCAGCACCATCTTGGCGCCGCCGGTGTCGCCGGCAACAGGCACCTTGTGGCCGCGGGGCGCTGGCTTGGCGAGGTCGCGGAAGGGATGCACCTTCTCGTTGCCGGTGAACATCAGCCCCTCGGTGCCGGGCTGGATCACCGCCTTCTCGGGGTAGAACGAGCGCTCGAACTGCATCCCGAGCGCCTCGATCCAGTCGAAGTGCTCCACGCTGTCCTCGCAGAACGCGCGGATCTTCGCCTCGTCGGGGTCGAGGCTGACCGCCATCAGGTACTTGAACATCTCCTCGGGCGAGTCCTCGATGCCGGTCGCCCTCTGCACGGCCGTCCCGCCACCGAGGTAGAAGTGCCCGCCGGACATCGAGCTGGTCCCGCCGTACTCCGCCGCCCGCTCGAGCAGTACGACGCTGGCGCCCGCCCGGGCCGCCTCGAGCGCGGCGCAGGCACCTGCGATGCCGAAGCCGACCACGACCACGTCGGCGTCGTCGCTCCACGTCTCGACGTCGGAGGCATGCAGGAGCGCAGGTAGGTCCGTGGTCATGCCTGCGAGTCTACGAAGAAACTAGAACAAGTTCTAGTCGCTGGGGAGGTCAGCGCGAGCGCAGCCACTTGATGTTGGGGAGGCCCGCGTAGACGACGCGCCAGCTCTTCACCGGGTAGTTGTGGTAGCCGCTGGTGCCTCCGGCCCCGCCCCAGTTCTGCTCGAGGGTGCGCATGGTCCCGTTGCCCGCGGAGTTCACGGTGGAGGTCACGACGATGCCGGTGTGCCCGACGTCCTTGAAGGACTTGTTGGCCGAGAGGCTGAGCACGTCGCCCTTGCGAGGTGCCTTGCCCTTGGTGCCATTGGCAATCTTCAAGAACTTGCTGGGGTACGCGGCGACGTACCGGTCCACAGCCTGCGCACCGTTGGCGACGCCGGGATCCGCGTTGTAGCGGACCTTGAGGTAGCGAGCGACCAGCTCGATGCACTGGTAGCCGCGGTAGTAGATCTTCGATCCGGCATAGGGGCGGACGACGGGGCCGCTACCGTTCCTTGCGCCGTCGAAGCTGGGACGCTGGCCACACGCATAGACCCGGACCATGGGGTCGGCGTAGTAGGAGCCGAGCACCTTGGCGCCTGAGTAGGCAGCACAACCGCGCACGACCACGGGTGCGGCCGCTCTGGAACCCGTGGTTGCGTCCGCCGTGGGAGCCGCAGCGAGGACAGCGAGCGCCGTCAGCAGGATGGCCAGGCAGACGGCCAGCGGTGCTCGTCGGAGGTGCAGGGTCGGGCGCATTCGGTTCTCCAGTTTCCAGGTGAGTGACCTGGGTGGGTTAGCCGCGGGTAGCGCCAGGGACATTCATCACAGTAAGTGGCATATCGCTTATGTCGGGTATCGGCGCTTGCGCCAACTAGTGGACTCGGGTGACCGGCTTGCGCTCCGGCGATATTCGTGGTCAGCGGCTGTTTCGGGGCCTCATAGACTCAGGCTCCGACCCCCAACCGCCGAGGGCCGCCATGACACTCGACGTGCACACGCTCGACCAGGTGCTCCTGGTCGGGGCCGCTGTGCTGCTGCTGTCGATCCTCGCGGTGCGCGTGAGCGTCGGTTTCGGTCTGCCGACGCTGCTCATCTACCTGCTCATCGGGGTCCTGCTCGGCAGTTCCGGCTTCGGGCTCGAGTTCAACAGCGCCGAGGTCGCGCACGCACTGGGCTTTGCCGCCCTGATCCTGATCCTGGCCGAGGGCGGTCTGACGACGCCGTGGCAGGAGATCCGCCCGGTGATGCGGTTGGGCCTGTCGCTCGCGACAGTGGGTGTCGCGGTGAGCGTGCTGGTGATGGCGGTCTTCGGCCACTACGTGCTGGGGCTGAGCTGGGAGCTCGCGGTGCTGCTCGGGGCGGTCACCTCGCCTACCGACGCCGCCGCGGTCTTCTCGGTGCTGCGCCGGGTGCCACTGCCGCGCCGGCTGACAGGCGCGCTCGAGGCCGAGTCGGGTCTCAACGACGCCCCGACAGTCGTGCTGGTGACGCTGATCAGCGCGGGTGGCAACCACACCGTGTGGGGGTTCGCCGGTGAGATCGCCTGGGAGCTCGGGCTCGGCACTGCAGGTGGTCTCGCCGTCGGGTACGGCGGCGCCTGGCTGCTGCGTCGCTCGGCGCTGCCCAGCTCGGGCCTCTACCCGTTGGCCGTGATGTCGCTGACCGTGCTCGCGTACGCCGGCACCGCGGCCCTCCACGGGTCCGGATTCGCGGCTGTGTACGTCGCCGCGCTGGTCCTCGGGAACGCCGAGCTGCCGCACCGCGCCGCCACGCGGTCGTTCTCCGAAGGGGTGGCGTGGCTCGCGCAGATCGGGCTGTTCGTGATGCTCGGACTGCTCGTGACGCCGGACGAGATCGACGCCGCAGCTGTCGTGACCGCGGTCGTCGCCGGCCTCGCTCTCGCCCTGCTCGCGCGGCCGATCTCGATCCTGGTGGCGTCAGTGGCGCAACCGATGCCGCCGCGTGAGCTGGCCTTCCTGTCGTGGGCCGGCCTGCGTGGGGCGGTGCCCATCGTGCTCGCGACGATCCCGCTCGCCGAGCACGTCGTCGATTCCAGGCAGTTGTTCAACATCGTGTTCGTGCTGGTCGTGATCGACACCCTGGTCACCGCACCGACGCTGCCGTGGGTGGCCAAGGTGCTCAAGGTTGCCCGGCGAAGCGAGCCACGTGACCTCGAGGTCGAGGCGGCACCGCTCGAGCGGATCGCGGCCGACCTCCTGCAGGTGACGATCTCGCCGAAGTCGCTGATGCACGGGGTCGAGGTCGGGGAGCTGCGCCTGCCTGCGGGCTCGTCGGTCGCACTGATCGTGCGGGACGGAAGGTCAATGGTCCCCGAGCGGCGTACGGTCCTGCGCCGCGGTGACGAGATCCTCGTGGTCACGCCGCGCAAGGACCGCGTGGCCACCGAGCAGCGGTTGCGTGCGGTCTCGGTCGGGGGGCGACTCGCCCAGTGGCTCGGTCGAAAGGCCCCGTCCTAGTCGACCTCGATGCAGGTCTCCACCGGCTGGGGCAGGCGGATCTGCTGCGGTGCCTTCCGGTCCAGGCCCCTGAACCGGTTGCCGACGAGCACGTCGACTCCCGGCCCCAGATCGGTCTCGTTGACCTCCACGCGGGTGCCCCTGCCGAAGGCGAGGGCGACCAGCTTGGCGGACGGGTCGTTGGGCTCGGTCGTCCAGACGACGGCGCGGCGCACGGTCGTGGCGCTCTTCGGTGCGTTGCCTGCGTTGCCCGCCTTGAACCCTGCCTCCTCGACCTTCTCCAGGGTCTGCCCGGCCAGGCCCTCGCGAGTGCCGGCGTTGAAGACGCTGACCTGGACCTCGCTGCGCTTGAGGAACTTCTGGATCTCCTTCTCACTCTCCGAGCACGTCGGGTCCGAGGACGAGATGCCGGGCAGCGGAGCGAGCGCGGACTTGAAGCCGATCACCGCCATCACTCCCAGCACGACGAAGAGCACCACGAGCGTGGCGGCGGTGGTGAGCTTGCGGCCGGACAGGGTTCAGCCCTCGACGATGTGGACGCGGGCGTGCAGGACGTGCCGCTGCTGCAGGGCCGCGCGCAGCGCCCGGTGCAGGCCGTCCTCGAGGTAGAGGTCGCTGCGCCACTCGACCACGTGCGCGAAGAGGTCGCCGAAGAAGGTGGAGTCCTCGTCGAGGAGGGCGGCCAGCTGGAGGGTGTCCTTGGTGGTCACGAGCTCGTCGAGCCGCACCGGACGAGGCGGCAGCGCGGCCCAGTCCCGGGGTCCCAGGTTGTGGTCGGGGTAGGGCCGCCCATCGCCCACGCGCTTGAAGATCACGGCGCCATCATAGGTAGGGCAGCCCATGTGCCCGTCTAGTCTGACCCGCATGACCGATGCCGGGGAATCGACGCAGGACCCGATCAGCGCTGCTGTTGCTCCCGGCTACGCCTTCGACGGTCCGGCGCTGGAGCTCGGCGGCCTGAT
This sequence comes from uncultured Actinomycetota bacterium, assembly GCA_963742785.1. Lineage (GTDB taxonomy): Bacteria > Actinomycetota > Actinomycetes > Propionibacteriales > Nocardioidaceae > Marmoricola. The sequence continues at coordinate 268,220 of CAVUNI010000002.1, read as the reverse complement.
GGTCGACGCGACAACCCTGTCCGGCGTACCCATCAAGATCCCGCTGGGCATGCTGAACCGCCACGGCCTCGTCGCCGGCGCAACCGGCACCGGCAAGACCAAGACCCTGCAACTGCTCGCCGAACAGCTCTCGGCGGCCGGCGTGCCCGTCTTCGCGGCGGACATCAAGGGCGACCTCTCCGGCTTGTCCGTCCCGGGTCAGGAGAACCCCAAGGTCACCGAGCGGGCCACCTCGCTCGGGCAGGACTGGCAGGGCGAGGGGTTCCCGGTGGAGTTCTTCGCGCTCGGGGGCCAGGGCATCGGTACGCCGCTCCGGGTCACGATGAGCGCCTTCGGCCCCACGCTGCTCGCCAAGGTGCTCGGCCTCAACGACACCCAGGAGTCCTCGCTGGGGCTGGTCTTCCACTACGCCGACAAGGCCGGCCTCCCGCTGCTGGACCTGGCCGACCTGCGCGAGGTCGTGAAGTACCTGACCTCCGACGAGGGCAAGGCCGACCTCAAGGACCTCGGTGGCCTCTCCAGCGCCACGGCCGGGGTGATCCTGCGCGAGCTGATCGGCTTCTCCGACCAGGGCGCCGACGCGTTCTTCGGCGAGCCCGAGTTCGAGACCAGCGACTTCCTGCGGGTCTCGACAGGCTCGACCGCCGAAGGGGGCGGCAAGGGCCTGATCTCGCTGGTCGAGCTGCCCAACCTGGTGGACCGACCCGCGGTCTTCTCGACCTTCCTGATGTGGCTGCTTGCCGACCTGTTCCACGACCTGCCCGAGGTGGGCGACGTCGACAAGCCCAAGCTGGTGTTCTTCTTCGACGAGGCACACCTGCTGTTCAACGACGCGTCCAAGGCCTTCCTCGACGCGATCGCGCAGACGGTGCGGCTGATCCGCTCGAAGGGTGTGGGCGTCTTCTTCGTGACCCAGTCGCCCACCGACGTACCCGACGACGTGCTGGCCCAGCTCGGGTCGCGGATCCAGCACCAGCTGCGCGCGGCCACGCCCAACGACGCCAAGGCGCTCAAGCAGACGGTGAACACCTACCCGCACTCGGCGTACGACGACCTCGGCGCGGTGATGCTCTCCCTCGGCATCGGCGAGGCGGTCGTCACGGTGATGAACGAGCGCGGTGCGCCCACCCCGGTTGCGTGGACCCGGCTGCGCGCACCGGAGTCACTGATGGGTCCGGCCGAAGCCTCCGCGATGCAGCAGGCGGTGCAGGCGTCCCCGCTCCATCCCAAGTACGCCGAGCCGGTGGATCGCGAGTCCGCCCGCGAGAAGCTGGCCGAGAAGCTCGCGGCCGGCGCGGCCAAGGCACAGGCGGAGCAAGAGGCCGAGACGCGGGACGACGCGACCGACAAGCTGCGCCGGGAGGGCGATCGAGCAACGTCACGGAGCCGCACCCGCCCGCGAGCCAAGGAGAAGTCCGTCGTCGAGGAGGTCTTGACCTCTACGACAGCCCGACAGCTGGGCCGAACCGCTGTCCGTGAGATCTTCCGCGGTCTTTTCAAGACCGGTCGCCGCTGACGGTCCCAGATTCCGGCATCCACCGGCCCGGGCGGACCACGGCGCCCGACGAGTGTGACTGCCTGACTAGGCTCGGTACGTGCCTGCCTCGCGAGCGATCCCGTCCCCGGCGATGGCGTCGCGTGCGGTGCAACGCCGGCTCGGACTGGCGCTCCGGTCGAGGGTGGCCGGCGACGATGCCCCGGAGCGGGCCAAGCGGATCTGGGGCGCCGAGGGCGAACGGTGGTTCACCTCCGACGACCCCGTCTGGCGGGTGAACGCGGACGCCTCGATGTTCCCCGGTGGGCTGGCCGCACTCCTGCTGCAGTCGCTGCACCCGCTGGCGATGGCTGGAGTGGCAGGGCACAGCGGGTACAAGGGCGATCCGTGGGGCCGGCTGCAGCGCACCAGCCACTACCTCGCCGTCACGACCTTCGGCACCGTGGCCGACGCGGAACAGGCCATCGCCCGGGTCCGGTCGGTGCACCGCCGGGTCCGCGGGACAGACCATCGCGGCCGGCCGTACGCCGCGGACGACCCGCACTTGCTGAGCTGGGTGCACGTCGCCGAGATCTGGTCGTTCCTCGCGGCCTTCCAGGCGTACGCCGCGACGCCGCTCACGGCCGAGGAGGCCGACCTCTTCGTGCACCAGACCACCTTCGCCGCCTCGCGGCTCGGGGCGACCGACCTGCCGCACACGGTCCAGGAGCTGCACGAAGCCATCGATGGGTTCCGCCCCGAGCTGGAGTGCACTCCGGCCGCCCGCGAGGCCACGCGCTTCATGCTGCTCAACCCGCCGGTGCCGCTGGTCCTTCGTCCGGGCTACGCGCTGATCGCCGCCGGTGCGGTCGCGCTGCTCCCCGAGTGGGCCCGGCAGTCGTTGCGCCTCCCGCTCCGCGGTCCTGGCCTGGCGGTCGCGACGCGTGCCGGCGTCGTCTCGGCGTCCCTGGTGCGGTGGGGGATGGCCGGCCTCGAGGACCGCCGGCCAAGGGATCGACGTCGGCGCCGGGACCTCAGGTGAGCAGGTTGACCTCGAAGGTGTAGCGGCTCGCGGCGTAGATGTGCGTGCCGTACTCGACCGCCTTGCCGTGGTCGTCGTAGGTGATGCGGATCGCCGTGATCAGCGCTGCCCCGCGACCCTCGTCGAGCATCCGGGCCTCGGAGGCGGTGGCGGTGCGGGCGCCGAGCGACTGGGTGGCCGAGTGCAGCGCAATTCCCTGTCGGCGGATCAGGTCGTAGAGGCCGGTCTCCGCCAGGTCGTCGGCATCAAAACGGGCCAGTCCCTCGGGTAGGTAGTTCGTCATCTTCGCGATCGGCTCGCCCCCGGCGCTTCGGAGACGCACGAGCTCGAGGACGGGGGTCCCTTCGGGTACCTCCAGTCCGGCGGCGACATCCTCCTCGGCGTCGACGATCTCGAAGGACAACACTTCGGTGGTCGGTTTCTTGCCGGCGCGGTCCAGGTCGTCGTACAGGCTGGTCAGCTCGAGTGGTCTCCGCAGCTTCGGCTGGACAACACGGGTCCCGATGCCCCGGCGTCTCGTCACCAGCCCCTTGTCCACGAGGTGCTGCATCGCTCGGCGCATCGTCGGCCGCGACAGCCCCAGGGACTGTGCGAGGTCGACCTCGTTCTGGAGCAGGGTGCCGGTCGGCAGCTGTCCGGAGTTGATCGCGGACTCCAGGTGCTGGGCAACCTGGTAGTACAAAGGCACCGGGCTGTTGCGGTCTATGACCAGCCTGGGCATGCCATCAATGGCTGGGCCATTCATGGTGTCAGTATGTCAGAACTAACTATCAATGTGGGAATAAGGCGAACTATCTCACTGGCCGGGCGGTCGTTCAGATCAGGAGCAGCACGGCGGTCGCCGCCGAGAACCCCAGAGCTGCCACCTCGAACTGGCGTTGCCGCAGGCGGCCTACCAGCACGATCCCCAGGCCGGCGCCCACGAGCAGCGCGGGCAATAGCAGGGCGTCCCGCACCAGGCTGGTGGGCGTGATCAGCCCGAGCCCAGCGCTGAACGGCACCTTGGCGAGGTTGACGACCAGGTAGAACCAGGCCCCGGTGCCGATCATCCGGAGCATCGGCAAGCCCGCCCTGATCAGGTAGATGGTCGTGATCGGACCCGCTGCATTCGCCGTCATCGTGGCGAACCCGGCGGCGGCACCGGTGCTGACCGTCACCAGGCCATGGGGGTGCCGAGGCCTTTCGGCCGACGTGCCGCCAGCGCTGTGCTTGAGCTGCCACAGCTGGACGGCGGACATGACCAGCAGGGTGACGGCGATCGTCCTGCGCATCACGACATCGTCCACAGTGGACAGGAACCACGCTCCGAGGAGCAGACCCGGCAGGACCCCCGGAAGCAGTCGCCAGAGCGTGCGCCAGTCGGCGTGGCGCCGGTACCAGGTCACAGCGATCAGATCGCCGCACAGCAACAGCGGGAGAATCGCGCCGGTCGACTCCCGCGAGGGCAGCACGGCAGCAAAGATCACGACCGCGATGGAGGCGACGCCATTGAGCGCCGTCTTGGCCACCCCCACCAGCGCTCCGGCGAGGGCCAGCCAGAGCCAGGCGGTGAGGGTCAGCTCACCCAATCGCCCACCACTACGAGGTCTTCACCACAAGCACGGGAACGCCTGCCTCCAGGATGATCGTCTGCGCGACGCTGCCGAGCAGTGCCTTGCCCACCGGCGAGCGGCGTCGGGCGCCGAGGACGAGAAGGTCTGGACGGAGCTTGTCGGTGATTCCCACGATCGCTTCACCGATGTCGCCGCTCACCGTGTGCAGGTGCAGCCTCCAGCTCACGTCGCTGTCCGGCCCGACCGCCTTCTCGATCTCGTCGGACACGCCGAGCCGGTATGCCTCCTCCCGATCGGCGTCCAGCGCGGAGTTCACCACGTGCAGTACGGCGAGATCGGTGCCCCGGTACTTGGCCTCCTGAACTGCGTGCGACAGTGCCAACCGGGCGGTCTCCGAGACCTGGTGCGCGACGGCGACGGTCATCGCTGCAGCTCGTGCGACAGCTCGGTCAGCTCGTCACCGCCGGCCATCTGACGGGTGAGCTCGTCCAGGGTGACCTCGTCACGCTTCTTGTCGAGGACCGCCTGTCCGAGCTTGAGGATGACGAAGTGGTCTCCGACCATGTAGGCGTGGTGCGGGTTGTGGGTGATGAACACCACGCCGAGTCCGGCATCGCGGGCCGCCGCCGTGTACTTCAGCACCACACCCGACTGCTTGACACCCAGGGCTGCCGTGGGCTCGTCGAGGATCAGCACGCGCGCGCCGAAGTACACCGCACGTGCAATCGCGACACACTGGCGCTGACCTCCGGAGAGCTCACCGATGGGTTGGTCGATGTTCTTGACCACGATCCCCATCTTGCGCAGCTCCTCGTCGGCGATGCGCTTCATGTCCTTGACCTTGAGCCCGGAGAGCGGGATCCGGCTGGCTGTCAGCTCGGAGCCGAGGAAGAAGTTCCGCCACACCTCCATCAGTCCGACCACGGCGAGATCCTGGTAGACCGTGGCGATGCCGTGGTCCAGCGCCGCGCGTGGGGAGCTGAACTGGACTTCGTTGCCGTCGACCTTGACGACACCCTCGTTGTGGGGGTGCAGGCCCGAGATGATCTTGATCAGGGTGGACTTCCCGGCGCCGTTGTCGCCGAGCACACAGGTCACCTCCCCCGCGCGAACCGTGAGGTTGATGCCCTTCAGGGCGCGGATCGCGCCGTACCGCTTGCCAACGTCCTCCAGATTGACCAGGGCTTCGCCCTGCTGGAGGGTCTGGTCTGCGTGTTCGCTGATGGTGTCGGTCATGACTAACCAACCTTCCTGGTTGTCGAGAGCCTCTTGACGTACAGGTTGACGAGGACGGCGAGCAGGAGCATCACGCCGAGGAAGGCCCGGAACCAGTTCGGGTCCCAGCCCGCGTAGACGATGCACAGGCTCGTCATACCGAAGATGAAGGATCCGATGGCCGCGCCGATGGCGTTCCCGTAGCCGCCGGTCAGCAGGGTGCCACCCACGACCGCCGCGATGATGTAGAGGAACTCGTTGCCCACTCCGTTGCCGGCCTGAAGGGTGTTGAACCTGTACAGCGTGTGCATGCCCATGAACCAGGCAAGGAAGCTCACGGTCATGAACAGGCCGATCTTGACCCGCAAGACCGGGACGCCCACTGCGCGGGCACTCGCCTGGTTGCCGCCCACGGCGTAGATCCAGTTGCCGACCTTGGTACGCAGCAGGACCCAGGAGGCGATGGCCACGAACACGAACCACCACACCACGATGATGCTCACCCGGACCGAGCCGATCGTGAACGTCGAGGCGAAGACCTTCTCGAGCGACGTGTAGCCGTTCATCTGGTTGATGTTGGGGGTGGACACCGAACCGGTGATGACCTTCGTGAGCCCCAGGTTGGCGCCCTGGAGGATGAAGAACGTGCCCAGGGTGATCAGGAAGCTCGCGATGCCCGTCTTCATGACGAGGAACCCGTTGACGAACCCGAGGGCCAACGCGAAGACCAGTGAGACGATGGCTCCGAGCCACAGGTTGAGGTTGTACTGGTAGGAGAACATCGCGCTGACCAGCCCGGCCGATGTGACCATGACGCCGGCCGAGAGGTCGAACTCGCCGCCGATCATCAGCATGCCGACAGCAACGGCGACGATCCCGATGGTCGCGCTCTGGTAGAGCACGGTCGACAGGGCCTCGGTCGACCTGAAGGGCGGCGCCACGATCAGGAAGAAGATCCCGATCACGATGGCGGCGACCAGGGCACCGATCTCGGGTCGTGCCAGGGCTCGGCTGAGGAGCCCGATCTGCACCCGGTTCGACCTCTCGGACGGGGCTTCCTGGGTGGGCTTCTTTTCTTGCGTCTGACTCATGAGAACCTCCGGGGTTCCGTTGTCGCGGGAGGCCGACCGACTTCTCAGCCGGTCGGCCTCCTGCGGGGCCCCTTAGCGGGTGCCCTTCTTTGCGAACGGGAGAATGACGTCGATGTTGTCCTTGTCCACGAACGACGGACCGGTCAGGACCGGGCCACCACCGCCGATGTCGTTGCCGTTCTTCAGATTGAGGTACAGCGCCGTGACGGCCTGGTACCCCTGGACGTAGGGCTGCTGGTCGATCGAGAACTCGATCTCGCCGTCCTTGATGGCCTGCGCTGCATCGGGGCTGAGGTCGAAGGTGATGAGCTTCGCCTTACTGCCGGCATCGGCCCTGGCCTTCAAGGCGTCCTGGGCGATCGGGGCGCCGAGCGTGACGATGTAGTCGATCGACTTGTCCTGGGACAGCTTGGCCTGGAGCGCGGAGACGACCGCGGAGTCGTCCTTTCCCTCCACCTGGATGTTCTCGGTGTTGGGAGACTTGCTCTTCACGCCGGCGCAACGCGCCTCGAGTGCCACCGAACCGGCAGCCTGGATCACACAGAGTGGGTGCTCGCCACCGGCGTCGGCAATGCGTTGTCCTGCGGTCTCACCGGCCAGCTGCTCGTCGGAGCCGAAGTACATCAAGGCGCCGACATCCTTGTACTCGCCGATCCCCGAGTTGAACGCCACGACTGGAATCTTCGCGTCGTTCGCGTCCTTGACAGCCCCCTCGAGTGCGTCCGGCGTCGCCAGGGTGGTCGCGATGCCGTCGACCTTGGAGTCGACGGCGTTCTGGATCAGCGTCGCCTGGTTGGCGGCAACCGGGTCGTTGGAGTACTTCAGGTTGATGCCGTAGTTCTTGGCAGCCTGCGTCGCACCCGACTTGATCTTGTCCCAGAAGGTGTCGCCCGGGGTTTCGTGGGTGACCATGGCGATGGTGTAGCCGGAGTTGTCCCCTGCACCCCCGCCCCCGTCGTCTTCACTCTCGAGGTCCGGGCGGCCGCCGGAAAGCGTGCAGGCCGACAGGACGACTGCGAGGACGGCGGCCACGACGAGCGCGCCACCTGTTCGAGCTCGGGACAGTTTCATGGCGGAGGTTCCTTTCCTCGTGGACCCCGAGTGGCCCTGGCGCTTGGGGAGTGCCTGATTCGCTCGTGTGCCGACCGTGTGTCGGCCATCACAGCCTTGCCGAGCAGAACTTTGCTTGTCAAGGGTTTGTTCTAACATTCTGAGGTTAGGAACTTCTGACGGACTGATTTGGCAGACAGACAGAATGTTAGAACAAACTCTTGACAGCGACGACGCCGCTCGATTTGACTGGTTGTGACGCACGGCACCGACCCTGATGCGTCAGTCGTCGTCCGCGAAGCACCCGCACAATCGACCGGAGTCCTCCATGTCCGACCTGTCCAAGCTTCGTCTCGGCACCGCGCCGGACTCCTGGGGCGTCTGGTTTTCCAGCGACCCGAACCAGGTCACGTGGGACGTGTACCTGGACGAGATCGCTGCCGTCGGCTACGTCTACACCGAGCTCGGTCCGCAGGGGTTCATGCCGCAGGACGCCTCCCAGCTGAAGGAAGAGCTGGCCAAGCGCAACCTGACCGTCTGCGGTGGCACCGTCTTCGCCGGCCTGCACAAGGGCAAGGACGCTCTGGACAAGGCGATCGCGGAGTTCGGCCAGGAGGCCAGGCTCCTGGCTGCGGTCGGCGCCGAGTACCTCGTGCACCTGCCGGAGCAGTACACCGACCAGCACACCGGTGCGGCCACCGAGTCCGGTGACCTCGACACCGAGCAGTGGAAGAACCTGGTCACCGGCACCGACGAGCTCGCGAAGGTGCTCTACAGCGAGTACGGCGTGAAACTGGTCTTCCATCCGCACGCGGACACCCATGTCGACACGCAGGACCGCATCGAGCGCTTCCTGTCCGACACCGACCCCGAGCTGGTGAACCTCTGCCTCGACACCGGTCATGTCTCCTACTGCGAGGGCGACAACATCGAGATCGTCAAGGCGTTCCCCGAGCGCATCACCTATGTGCACCTGAAGTCGGTCGATCCCGTCGTCCGGGCCCGCGCGCTGGCCGAGAAGATGCCTCTCTCGGAGTCGGTCAAGCTCGGCATCATGTGCGAGCCGCCCTACGGCGAGCCGGACATGCCGCCACTGCTCGACGTGCTCGGCACCCTCGACCGGGAGATCTACACCGTGATCGAGCAGGACCTGTACCCGGTCGAGCCGCACATTCCCATGCCCATCGGCGCGCGCACCGCCGGCTACTACGTCGGCTGCGGGCTGGGCCCCGTTCGCCGCTGGCCGTACTGACAATCGACGGAGGAGACGAGTCATGACGCTCAGGGTTGGAGTCATCGGGACCGGCATGATCGGTCGCGATCACATCCGTCGGCTCACCGAGGTCGTCTCGGGGGCCGAGGTGGTCGCCGTGACGGACGCGAACGAAGTGGCCGCCAAGGAGGTGGCTGCCGGCCTCGCGAATGCGAAGGTCCACGCCACCGGTGAGGACCTCATCGCCGACGACGACGTCGAGGCGGTCATCGTGTGTTCCTGGGGTCCGAGCCACGAGCAGTACGTGCTCGCCTCGATCGCGGCGCGCAAGCACGTCTTCTGCGAGAAGCCGCTGGCAACCACCACCGAGGCCTGTCGCCACATCATGGAAGCCGAGGTGGCTAGCGGCGGGCGGCTGGTTCAGGTCGGCTTCATGCGGCGCTACGACGCGTCGTACCGCGCCCTGAAGCGGGTGATCGACTCCGGCGCCGTCGGCGCACCCCTCATCTACTACTCGGGCCACCGCAACCCCTCCGTGCCCGAGCACTACACCAGGGACATGGCGATCGTGGACACCGCCGTGCACGACTTCGACGTCACGCGATGGCTGCTCGGCGAGGAGCTGGTCGCGATCCGCGTCCTGGCCGCCAAGCCCAACAGCCACGGTGGCGACCTGCAGGACCCGCTGCTGATGATCCTCGAGTCGTCCTCGGGGGTGTTGGTGAACGTCGAGACGTCGGTCAACATCCGCTACGGCTACGACATCCGTGGCGAGGTCATCGGCGAGGACGGCACCGCGGCGCTGGCCGAGACCGGCCAGGTCCTCCTGCGCACGAGCAACAACGTCGGCGTGCGGATCCCCGAGGACTGGCGCGAGCGGTTCATCGCCGCCTACGACGTGGAGTTCCAGGAGTGGATCAACGAGGTCGTCGCCGGAACGAGCCTGACCGGCCCCAGCGCCTGGGACGGCTACGCCGCCCAGGCGGTGTGCGACGCCGGCGTGAGGGCGCTCTACGGCGGCGAACGAGTGGAGATCGAGCTCGGCAGCAAACCACCTCTCTACTCCTGACCCGAACCACCAACCAGAAGGACTGAGGAACCATGACCCAGGACTCCCTCGGCATCGCCGTCATCGGCGTCGGCATGGTCGGCCGCGCGCACGCGGCCGGCTACCGGACTGCCGGCAGCCTGTTCGACATCACCGGCCGGCCGGACACCCGACTGGTCGCGATCGCGGACGCCTACGAGCCGTTCGCCGTTGATGCGGCCAAGCGGTTCGGCTACGACCGCTCCGAGACGTCGTGGCAGGCGATCGTCGAGGCACCCGACATCGACGTCGTGAGTGTCGCGGTTGCCAACTCGATGCACCGCGAGGTGGTCGAGGCCCTGCTGGCCGCGGGCAAGCATGTGCTCTGCGAGAAGCCGCTGGCGCCCTCCGTCGAGGACGCCAAGGCCATGGTGCGCGCCGCGGAGGCTGCGACCACCCACGCCGGCGTCGGTTTCACCTTCCGGCGGGCCCCGGGGATCAACGCGATCCGCGAGCAGGTCCTGGCAGGAGCGATCGGCGACGTCCGCCACTTCAACGGCCACTACTGGTGCAACTACGCGCAGGACCCCAACGGCCCGATCAGCTGGCGCTACCGCGGCGGCCCGGGCAGCGGCGCGCTGGCCGACATCGGCAGCCACATGATCGACCTCGGTGAGTACATCTCCGGACCGATCACGAGTGTCAGCGGCGCCGTCTTCCAGACGTTCACCACCGAGCGTCCCGTCCCCACCGGGGTGACCGTCGGGCACGGTGGTGGTGAGGTCGGCGACAAGAAGGAAGCCGTGGACAACGAGGACATCGCCACCTTCACGGCGAACTTCGCCAACGGCGCCGTGGGCACCTTCTCCATCTCGCGGGTCGCGCACGGGCTGCCGAACGGGCTCGGCTTCGAGGTCTTCGCAGAGCGCGGATCGGCGGCGTACGACCTGAACCGCCCGGGCGAGTTCACCTTCGCCGACCAGGGTCCTGCCGGCGTCGTCAACGGGCCGCGCCAGGTGCTGCTCGGTCCGGACCACCCGTACCTCGAGCGGGGCCTGCCCATGGACTTCCCGTCGGTGGGTCACGGGCAGAACGACTTCTTCGCCTGGCAGGCACGTGCCTTCCTGGACCAGGTGGCCGGGCTCGACCGGCTGCCGGCAGTACCGACCCTGCAGCACGGGCTCCACAACATGGAGATCCTCGCCGCGGTCACCCAGTCCGCACTCAACGGCGGCCAGGCCGTCTCCCTGGCCTGACCCGACCCCACGATCGAAAGGACCATCCCCATGAAGCTCGGCGCCTACACCGCCTGCCTGCACGGCAAGCCCCTCGAGGAGGCGCTGGAGATCCTGCGCGATCTCGGCCTGAACAGCGCGGAGATCAACTCCGGTGGGTTCCTCGCGACGCCGCACCTGCCCGTGGAGGAGATCCTCGAGAGCGCGTCGGCGCGCGAGGAGTACCTCGCCACCTTCGCGAAGTACGGCATCACGCTCACAGCCCTGAACTGCAACGGCAACCCGCTCCACCCGGACCCCGAGGTGCGTGAGAAGCACAGCAACGACATCCGTCGGTCCATCAAGCTCGCCAACCTGCTCGGTATCAAGACCGTGATCACCATGTCCGGCCTCCCCGGAACCGACCCCGACGGCAAGCGGCCCTCGTGGACGGTCATCCCCTGGGACAGCGTCTACAAGGAGACCCTGGACTACCAGTGGGACGAGGTCGCCGTGCCGTTCTGGAAGGAGATCCAGGAGCTCGCCGCCGAGAACGATGTCAACGTGGCGATCGAGATGCACCCGCACAACCTGGTCTTCAACCCGGCGACCATGAAGCGGCTCGCCGAGCTGACCACCCCTGAGGGCGGCACCACGCACGTCGGCGCCGAGATGGACCCGAGCCACCTGTTCTGGCAGCACATCGACCCGGTCAAGGCGATCGAGGACCTCGGTCCACTGGTGTTCTTCGCCGCAGCCAAGGACACGCTGATCCACGAGACCGCGGCGGTGAACGGTGTGCTCGACGACAGGTTCGAGTGGATCCCCGCGGAGGAGAACCCGGTGGGCCTCGGCGGTCACTACACCGTCACGAAGTGGCCCGAGGTGCCCGGTTGGTCCTTCGTGGCCGTGGGCCGTGGTCACGACGTCGACTTCTGGGCCCGCTTCCTCACGGCCATCTACAAGGTGGACCCTGACATGGCAGTCAACATCGAGCACGAGGACGCGACGTTCGGACAGGTCGAGGGCCTGAAGTTCGCGGCGGACAACCTGCTCGAAGCTGCCGACCAGGCAGGACTCGCGTGAAGCGGCCATGACTGCTAAAGTCAGAATGTAAGGACAAATACGAGGAGGGTTCCGTTGAGGACCATCGAGCACTGGGTCGCTGGCAAGAGCACCACCGGAGTCTCAGACCGGACAGCTCCGGTCTACAACCCCGCTACGGGAGAGCAGCAGGCCGAGGTCCTGCTGGCGGACGTGAGCGACGTCGAGGCTGCCATCGCGGCGGCGAGGGACGCGTTCGGGGACTGGTCACAGACCTCGATCAGCAAGCGCACGAAGGTGTTGTTCGCCTTCCGGGAGATCGTCAACGCGCGTGCCAAGGAGATTGCTGCGGTCATCACCGACGAGCACGGCAAAGTCCTCTCCGACGCGCTGGGCGAGGTGCAGCGCGGGCTCGAGGTCGTGGAGTTCGCATGTGGCATCCCCAGCCTGCTCAAGGGTGACTACTCCGACCAGGTGTCCACCGATGTGGACACCTTCTCCTTCCGGGAGCCGCTCGGTGTGGTCGCCGGCATCACCCCGTTCAACTTCCCGGCGATGGTGCCGATGTGGATGTTCCCGGTCGCGATCGCGTGTGGGAACACCTTCGTGCTCAAGCCGAGCGAGCGGGACCCATCCGCGTCGCTGCTGATCGCGGAGATGTGGCAGCAGGCGGGCTTGCCTGACGGCGTCTTCAACGTCGTCCACGGCGACAAGGTGGCGGTCGACACGATCCTGGACTCCCCGGACGTCGCGGCGGTGTCCTTCGTCGGGTCGACCCCGATCGCCAGGTACATCCACGAGCGGGGTACGGCGAACGGCAAGCGGGTGCAGGCCCTAGGTGGAGCCAAGAACCATGCCATCGTCCTTCCCGACGCCGACATGGACTTCGCGGCGGACCACCTCGCTGCGGCCGCCTTCGGCTCTGCCGGTGAGCGGTGCATGGCGATCTCGGCTGCGGTCGCAGTGGGCGACGCGGGCGACCGGATCGTGCAGGCTGTCAACGACCGTGCTCGCGCGGTCACCGTCGGTAGCGGTCGTGACGACGCCTCCGAGATGGGACCGGTCGTCACCCGCCAGGCACAGGAGCGGATCGTCGGGCTGATCGACTCCGGCGAGAGCCAGGGCGCGAGCATCGAGGTCGACGGACGCGGCTACACCGTCCCCGGCTTCGAGAACGGCTTCTTCGTCGGGCCCACAGTCATCGACAGGGTGTCCACCGAGATGGACGTCTACACCGAGGAGATCTTCGGCCCGGTGCTGTCCGTCGTACGCACGGACACGGTGGACGAGGCGATCGCCCTGATCAACGCGAACCCCTACGGCAACGGCACCGCGATCTTCACCAACAGTGGTGAGGCTGCGCGTCGGTTCCAGCGGGGAGTGCACGTCGGGATGATCGGCATCAACGTGCCCGTGCCCGTGCCGATGGCGTTCTACTCCTTCGGTGGCTGGAAGGACTCGCTATTCGGGGACAAGCACGTGCACGGCCCCGAGGGGGTCAGCTTCTACACCCGGGCCAAGGTCGTCACCGCCCGCTGGCCGCGCAGCGAGCACGCCAGTGACGCCAGCTTCCACTTCCCGACGTCCAAGTGAGGTTCCACCCATGAAGATCGCCCTCGACCCGTACATGCTCCGCAGCACTCCGCTGCTCGAGCTTCCCGGCGTCGTGGCCGACCTCGGCTACGAGTACATCGAGCTGTCACCGCGCGAGGACTTCACGCCCTTCTTCCTGCACCCTCGCGTCGACGACGGAGGGGTCAAGGCGTTCAAGAAGGCGCTGGACGGAGCCGGCGTCAAGATCGCCTCGCACCTCCCGCTGTACCGCTGGTCGGGACCGGACGAGGACGAGCGCCAGGCAGCGGTGCGCTACTGGAAGCGGGCCATCCAGATCACCGTCGACCTCGACTGCCACGTGATGAACTCCGAGTTCAACGGACGACCTGAGCTCGCGAGCCTGTCGGAGGGCCAGTTCTGGAAGTCCATGGAGGAGTTGCTGCCGGTCTTCGAGCGCGAGGGTGTCGAGCTGCGCCTCGAGCCGCACCCCGACGACTTCGTGGAGGACGGCCTCGTCGCCGTCGACATGATCCGCGGGATCAACTCACCGCTCGTGTCCTTCCTGTACTGCGCCCCGCACACCTTCCACATGGGCGGCAACATGGTCGAGATCATGGAGTACGCCGGGGACCTGATGACCCAGCTGCACCTGGCCGACTCCTTCGACCACACCGGCTCGTCAGGTCTGCGCTACATCACCAACCCGCCCGGCAACCCGATCCGCGTGCACCAGCACCTCGACATCGGCCAGGGCGAGGTCAAGTGGGATCTGTTCTTCGAGACACTGAACAAGCTCGGCTTCGGTGACCGTGCGGGCAACGTCATGACGTCCTGCGTCTTCGCCTGGGAGGAGCGCGCCGAGGAGTCGAGCCGGTTCATGCGCGAGACGATCGACTCCCACGTGGGGTCGTGGTGAGCACGACCACCGACTCGTCCGGATCCCTCGACCTGCTCACGGTCGGGCGGGTCGGCGTCGACATCTACCCCCAGCAGAACGGCCCCCTCAAGGACGTCTCGACGTTCGCGAAGTACCTGGGCGGGACGGCCACCAATGTCGCCGTCGGGGCAGCGCGGCTCGGTCGGCGTACGGCAGTGCTGACGAAGGTCGGCCCCGACGGCTTCGGTGAGTTCGTGCGTGAGGCCCTCGAGGGCTTCGGCGTCGACTCCTCCTACGTGGGGACCGCGCCGGGACTGCTGACGCCGGTCGTGTTCTGCGAGCTGGACCCGCCCGAGGACCCGGGCCTTGTCTTCTACCGCCAACCGATCGCACCCGACCTGACGATCGGCGACGACGACATCCCGTGGGACCTGGTCCGCGATGTGCCTGTCTTCTGGGTCACCGGGACCGGTGCCAGCGTGGAGCCGTCCCGCACGTCGCAGCTGGCGATGCTCAAGCACCGCGGTCGACCCGAGACGGGTTCCGGCCGCTACACGGTGCTCGACCTGGACTGGCGGCCGATGTTCTGGTCCTCGCCCGAGCAGGCAAGCGCGGAGTACGACGCGATGCTCGACCACGTCACCGTGGCCGTCGGAAACCGTGCCGAGGTCGAGGTGGCCGTCGGCACCAGCGACCCCGACGAGGCGGCCACGCGCCTGCTCGACCGGGGCGTTGAGCTCGCCCTGGTCAAGATGGGCGGCGAGGGCGTCCTCGTCGCTACCGCGGACAGCCGCGACGTCGTGGCGCCGCACCCGGTCGAGGTCGTCTGCGGCCTGGGGGCGGGCGACGCGTTCGGGGGCGCCCTGGTCCACGGTCTTCTGGCCGGATGGGACCCCGTGAAGATCGCCGGCTATGCCAACGCCGCCGGCGCGATCGTGGCCTCCCGTCTGGCCTGTGCTGACGCCATGCCCACCCTGGACGAGCTCCATGACCTCGTCGCCCGTCAAGGAGGTTCCGCATGACTGTCGCCGAAGCAGGGCCAGGGGAGCGGCGCAGTCCGGCGATCTCCGACGCCGAGTGGCGCGACCTTCTCGATCGACGCGTCTCGGATCCGAGCGCGATTGCCAAGGCGTACGCCGCTCGGAGCCGGCCCGCACGTTTCCTCTCCGACCGCGGCACGGTGTTCCTGGTCGCCGCCGACCATCCCGCGCGCGGAGCCCTGGCCTCGGGCGGGGACGCCATGGCGATGGCCGACCGGCGATCGCTGCTCTCCCGACTCGTCGAGGCGTTGCAGCACCCCGACGTCGACGGCGTGCTCGGTACGCCCGACATCATCGAGGAGCTGCTCCTCCTCGGCGTGCTGGAGGACAAGGTCGTGATCGGCTCGATGAACCGTGGCGGTCTCGACGGTGCCACGTGGACGATGGACGACCGGTTCACGGGATACGACGCGGCCAGCATCGCGTCCTGCGGTCTCGAGGGCGGCAAGATGCTGCTGCGCATCGACGACTCGGACGCCGGCACAGCCTCCACGATCGAGGCGTGTGCACAGGCAGTCAGCGAGCTGGCCGAGCGTCAGCTGGTGGCGATGGTCGAGCCGTTGCCCTACGAGCGCGACGCGGAGGGTAAGCTGTTCCTGCGCAAGGACGGCCCGGCGCTGTCGCGCGCCGTCACGATTGCCTCCGGCCTCGGCACCACGAGTGCCTACACCTGGCTGAAGATGCCTTCCTGCGACGACTACGAGACGGTCTTCGGGTCGACCACACTGCCGTGCGTCGTCCTCGGTGGAGTGCCCAGCTCGGACCCGGTCGCGGACCTCGCGTCCTGGGGTCAGACGCTGTCGCACCCGGCAGTGCGTGGGCTCGTCGTCGGCCGGACCCTGCTCTACCCGCCGGACGGAGATGTCGGGTCGGCGGTGCACGCTGCGGCAGAGGTGCTCGACGCGGCGAAGCAGGCGAGCTGACGTGACCATCCATCGACCCTTCGCCGGATCGCCCGACGCAACGGGCGAGCTGGTCTCGCTCACTCCCGAGGACGCCGGTTGGGACTGGACCGGCCTCCGCGTCGTACGGCTCTCTCCGGGACTGCCGGTGCGTCTCGAGACCGGGCCCAGCGAGGTCTTCGTGCTGCCACTACGTGGCTCGGTACGACTCGAAGTCTCCTCCGGGCTCGAGCCCGGCGCCACCGAGGCCAAGTTCGACCTCGACGGACGCGCCAGCGTGTTCAGTGCGGTGACCGACTTCGCCTACGTGGGGCGCGACAGCGTCGTGGTCCTCGACTCCGACGACGTGGCCGAGGTGGCGATCCCGGCCGCTCGCTGCAGCACCCGGCTCGAGGCCCGCTACGGTGCGGCTTCCGACGTACCGGTGGACACGCGCGGCGCGGGCAATGCGAGTCGGCAGGTCAACAACTTCGCGGTGCCAGGGGTGTGGGAGCACGCGGAGAAGCTGGTGTGTGTCGAGCTGATCACCCCGCCGGGCAACTGGTCGAGCTACCCGCCGCACAAGCACGATGCGTCCGAGCCGTGCGAGGTCGTGAACGAGGAGATCTACTACTACCGGATCGCCGGGTCCGACCAGGTCACGCCCTCGCGCGAAGGCCACGGCTACCACCGCACCTACACCGGGCCCGAGCACCTGGCGGCCGGCCTGGGCGCGCTCGACGAGACCTTCGAGGTGCACGACCACGACGTCGTGCTCGTGCCTCACGGCTACCACGGACCGTGCATGGCATCGCCGGGCTACCCGATGTACTACCTCAACGTGATGGCTGGTCCGGCCGACGACCGGTCGATGTCGTTCTGCGACGACCCGACCCACGCGTGGATCCGCGACACGTGGGCGGGGATGGAGATCGACCCGCGCTGCCCCGTCACCTCGACGACGGGACGCAAGGACGGCCTCGTTCCGTCGTACGACGATGGCGGCACCACCTCAGAACGCGACTCGGAGGACGCACCATGACCGGCACGATCCGGCTGACCACCGCCCAGGCGCTCGTTCGCTGGATGATCGCGCAACGCTCTGAGCTGCTGGACGGCACCGAGGTGTCGCTGTTCCCAGGTGTGTTCGCGATCTTCGGCCACGGCAACGTCCTCGGGCTGGGCACAGCGCTGCACGAGAAGCGCGACGAGCTGCCGACGTGGCGCGGTCAGAACGAGCAGGGCATGGCGCTTGCCGCGGTCGGCTTCGCCCGGGCGACCGACCGGCGCCAGGTGATGGCGGTGACCACCTCGATCGGACCTGGCGCGCTCAACCTGGTCACTGCTGCCGGCGTGGCGCACGCCAACCGGCTCCCCGTCCTGTTGCTGCCCGGCGACACGTTCGCGAGTCGCGCTCCCGACCCGGTGCTTCAGCAGGTTGAGCACTTCGGCGACCCCACGACCTCGGTCAACGACTCGTTCCGCTCCGTCGCGCGCTACTTCGACCGCATCACGCGGCCCGAGCAGCTGCTCTCCACTCTTCCGCAGGTGGCGCGGGTGCTCACCGACCCGGCCGACTGTGGTCCGGTCGTGCTCGCGATGCCACAGGACGCCCAGGTCGAGGATTTCGACTTCCCGCTGTCGATGTTCGAGCCGCGGGTCCACCGTGTCCCGCGCCAGCGGCCGGACCGCGACGACCTCGCCGACGCGGCCGCGACGCTTCGCAGCGCTGAGCGTCCGCTGCTCGTGGTCGGTGGCGGCGTCCGCTACTCCGGCGCAGCGGCGCAGGCGGTTGCCTTCGCCGAGACGCATGGTGTCCCCGTCGTCGAGACAGTGGCCGGACGCACGCTGGTCCCGCACGAGCACCGGCTGTACGGCGGGGCGCTGGGCATCATCGGCGCCACCTCGGCCAACGACCTCGCCTCGGAGGCCGACGTCGTGCTGGCGGTCGGGACCCGGCTCCAGGACTTCACCACCTCCTCGTGGACCGGCTTCGCATCCGGTGTCCGCATCGTCACCGTCAACGCGGCCCGCTTCGACGCGGTCAAGCACTCCGCGCAGGCCGTGGTGGGCGACGCCAGGGAGACGCTCGTCGAGCTCTCCGAGGTGCTGGGTGACTGGGCTGTCGACCAGGGCTGGTCGGCGGAGGCGTCATCGAAGCTGGCCGACTGGGACGCCCACGTCGACAAGCTTCGTGAGGGCGTGGCCCCCGACGGCTCGCTCACCTACGCCCAGGTGGTCGGCGTCGTCAACGACGCGAGCGGGCCGGAGGACTACGTGCTCACTGCCTCCGGCGGGATGCCCGGCGAGCTCCACGGCGGCTGGCGCACCGGCATCGTCAAGCACGACGGGTCGCCCACCTCGGGCGCCACCATGGACCTGGAGTACGGCTTCTCGTGCATGGGCTACGAGGTCGTGGCCCCGTGGGGTGCGGCCATCGCACGGGCGCAGACCCATCCCGACGGCCTCGTGACGGCACTGTTCGGGGACGGCTCCTACCTGATGCTCAACTCCGAGCTCTACTCCGCTGCGTTCGCCGGCCACCCCTACGTATCGGTGCTCTGCGACAACTCCGGGTTCGCCGTCATCCACCGACTCCAGACCAACCAGGGTGCCGACGGGTTCAACAACATGCTGGCCGACTCGCGTGGTCCGGGCGCCGACGGGAGCGTGCACGTGGACTTCGCCGCGCACGCTCGATCGCTGGGTTGCATCGTCGAAGACGTTCCTTCCGGAGCCGGGGTCGACGAGCTGCGAGCGGCGTACGAACGCGCGCGGAACGCCGCACGCGAGCAGCGGCGACCCGCCGTGGTGGTGTGCCGCACTCACTACTCGACATGGACCGAGGCCGGTGCGTGGTGGGAGACGGGTGTGCCGCAGTCACTCACTGGCCGCGAGTCCTACGACGAGGCCAAGCAAGATCAGCTGCGGTGGCTGTGACGCGCCGTCCGGTCAGGTTGGGTGTCGTCGGGTACGGCGTCGGCGGCCGGTTCTTCCACACGCCGTTCATCGAGGCGGCCGAGGGCATCGAGCTCGCGGGCGTCGTGACCCGCTCCCCGAAGCGACGGGCCGAGGTCACCGAGGACTGGCCCGGGGTGCCGGTCTTCGACAGCATGGGCGACCTGCTCGAGAGCGGGGTCGACGCCGTCACGATCACCACACCGCCCGAGACCAGGCGAGAGCTCGTCCTCGAGGCCGTTGCGGCGGGTGTCCACGTGATCGCCGACAAGCCGTTCGCACCCAGCGCCGAGGGTGGCCGCGAGCTGGCCGCTGCCGCGGAGTCGGCCGAGGTGCTGCTGTCGGTGTTCCACAACCGGCGCTGGGACGCAGACATCCGCACGCTTGCCGCCGTGGTGGAGAGCGGCCGGCTCGGTGAGCTGTGGCGGGTCCACTCGCGCTTCGACCTCGACGACCCCGAGACGCTGGAGGCCGGACCGGGCGGTGGCCTGCTGCGCGACCTCGGTAGCCACCTGGTCGACCAGATGGTGTGGCTCCTGGGCGACGTACGTTCGGTCAACGCTCATCTCGACTGGATCGAGCTGCCGGACGGCCGCACCGACGCCGGGTTCTGCGTCGAGCTCGAGCACGCCTCCGGCGTCCGCTCCCAGGTCGAGGCCAGCAAGATCAACCACGTCGAAGCTCGCGAGCTGCGGGCCTACGGCAGCGAGGGCAGCTACCGGGCCCTGGGCACCGACGTGCAGGCGGAGGCGATCTTCGCGGGGCGCCGGCCGGTCCACGACCTGGAGGAGTGGGGCTACGAGCACCCCGCGCGTTGGGGCATGCTGGCGACCACTTCGGGCGAGGTGTCGGTGCCGTCCGAGCAAGGGCGCTACCAGGCTCTCTACACGGCCTTCGCCGCTGCCATCCGTGGAGAAGGTGGGCAGCCGGTCCCGGCACTGGACGCGGTCCGCACGCTCGTCGTGCTGGACGCGGCGCGCCTCAGCGCCGAGCAGGGGAGCAGCGTCGCGATCGATGCGAGCTCGGCTCGACGCAGCCTCTCCCGACAGTCTCCAGGGACTTATCCAGTGGCGTGACGCCCAACAGCGACCTACCTTCTTTTGTGCGCCGCTCAGGTCGAGCGGGTCGAAGGAACGGGGGTTTCAACCATGCGTCACGCAGCGACGACTCGGCGTCGCGATGGCACCGATGCGGACTCAGGACCAGCTGAGCCGGACGCAGTCGGGTCACGCGGGACCACGGCAACCCACCTCGCATGGTGGCTGGCCGCGTGTTCGCTCCTCTATGCCGGCTACCGGGCCTACTACGCGGCCGGAGGCACCGTCGGCATGATCGGTGTGCCAGTGTCGGAGGCCCAGTTCCGGGCCATCAACGCCGTCGGCAGCATCCTGATCGTGCTCTTCTCCGTCGTGCTGCCGCTCGTGGTCGTGCACGTTCGCCGCTTCAATCGCGCCGTGCCGGTGTTCGGCTGGATCGGCGCCGTCGGCTGCTGCATGCACGCGCTGGTCGACGTCACGCTGCGCGTGCTCAGCCTGACGGGGCAGCACCCGACCGAGCTGCCGGCCGAGGCGTGGCGCTCCTTCGACCGGCGTACCGCTGACCTCCAGGACCTGCTGTTCAACGAACCGTGGTTCCTCCTCGTCGGGCTGCTGTGGGCGGCGCTGGCCCTCACGTTCGTGCAGCGACCCAGGCGTCGTACCTGGGCGATCTCCGTCGTCGTCGCGTGTCTCCTCCTGAGCGTCGTCGGCGTGCTCAGTGGAGTGGGTGTGATCGGGTCTGCGCGCGTGGGGTAGCCGTGGGTCGGCGATGCCGTCCTCGAATCGCTGTTTAGCCGAGACATCCAGGGGTAACTCACAGCGTCACCTCGAGCAGCGGGGATGACCGACCCGTCGCCTGCGCGACGAGGAGGGGCTGGAGATGGATTGGCGTCATCGTTCTGCGTGCCTGAACGAGAACCCTGAGCTGTTCTTCCCGATCGGCCAAGCCGAACCGGCGCTGGCTCAGGTGGAAGCCGCGAGGCGGGTGTGCCGGCGATGCGACGTCAGGGAAGCGTGTCTCTCGTGGGCGCTCGAGGCGGGTCTGGACCACGGCATCCTCGGGGGGATGACCGATGTCGAACGCCGAGCGCTCATGCGAGCTCGGTCTCGATGAGCTCGCAGGCGTCCTGCAGACGGGTGCCCAGAAATCGTCCTGGGAGGTTCCGTCGGCTCCGGGGAGCACTGAAGGCGTTGCCCGCGTAGAACACCTTGACCCCGCCACGTTCAGCTGCGCGCATGGCCTCGACAGCGCGTGCCCGACCACTGCTGAGGTGGGACACGATCACGACCGCCTTGGCTGCGGTGGCGTGCAGGGCCGCCGCGAGGGCGGGCACGGAGGTTCGCGCGCCGAGCAGTCGACAGCTCCAGCCGTCGTGTCGGAGCAGGACACACAACGCTTCGAGGCCGATGGTGTGCAGGTCCGTCGGCCCGCAGGCAAGCACGAGCGACGCCGTACGAACAGGCGCGGGCGCGGAGGAGCTCAGGGTCTCCAGCCACCCGCGGGCAGCTTCGGTGGTCAGGTGCTCGTCCTCCACGGTGCACCGACCCGTCTGCCACCACAGGCCGACCTGTTGCATCGCAGGCAGGAGAACGTCGTCCAGACAGGGCCCGAGGCCAAGGGTCGAGTGTGCCTCACTGAGCAGTGCGCGGACGGCGACTGCATCGGAGCGTTCGGAAGCACTCAGCATCGCAGCGATGAGCTCGGCGGCCGGACCGGTGATCCCGAGCAGCTCCCGCACCGCGTCGGCAGCGAGGCTCGCTCTTTTCCCGCGGGCGATCTCGTCGCGCATCAGGCGCAAGATGTGCAGCTCCGATGGCGAGTACCTGCGGTGCCTACCGAAGCCTCGGTCGCTCGGGGGGATTCCATAGCGGAGCTCCCAGGAGCGCAGGGTGGGCATCGGGACACCGAGTTGGCGGGAGACCTCTGCGATGGGTAAGCCGGGGAATGCGCCCTCGCGTGCGCCGTGGTCGGACGTCTCCACGGTCTGAGTTCCGTTCGTGTCGTCAGTCATCTGAACTCTGGCCTCCGGCCGCGCGCTGGGCCGACGGGAACATCCATCGGAGGTGATCGCACTGGTCACCCTGGAGATCCCTGTACTGCACCATCACACGACGGCGGCGCGTTGGATAGGGCGAGACGGCCGCGCGAAGGGCTCAGTCGGAGATCGCTCGATTCGGCGGCCCGAGGATGAGGGCGCAGGCGCCCTGCAGGTTCGTGTCCAGATGGGTTCCGGGGACGTGTCGTCGCAGTCGGGCTGAGGCGAAGGCATCTCCGGCGTAGAACACCTCAGGTCCCAGGGCTGCGGCCGCGCGCAACGACAGCGTGGCGCTCATCCGGTTGGCCCGGAGATGGGAGGTGATCACGACGGCGCTGGGTCGGTTCGCCTGCACCGCCGTGGTGAGCGTCCGGACAGACGTTCTGCTGCCGAGGACGCGACAGCGCCGCTTTTGGTGACTCAGCAGAACACCGAGCGCCTCGAGCCCGATGGAGTGCCGGTCAGCGGGGCCGCACGCGAGGATCAACGGTGCTGCTTCCATCGGTTCTGGTGCGCCGAGCGCCAGCACCTCCAACCAGCCACGGACCACCTCGCTCGTGAGCCGTTCGGCCTCGAGGTCAAGCTGCCCGGACTGCCACAGGCTGCCGATCCGCCGCAACGCGGGGAACAGCACATCGTCCATGCAGCCCCCGACGCCAATGGCCTCGACCGCCAGTCCCAGCTCTTGGCGCACTCGTGCAGGGTCGTAGTTGGCGCAGGCCGCCACGATCTCCCGGACAAAGACTGCCGAGGTCGGCATCGGAAACCGGCTGGTCACTGGCGCCCCTCGAGGTCGGGTTCGCTCCATCCTGCGGAGGCACTGGCGATCTTGGGAAGGGATGCGAGGCGGGACGCCATCTTGCATAGATTCGAACGGTGACACGCCGCCTCTGATCGAGCACGCTTTCCCTCGTCCGGACACATCCACGCAGACATCCATCTGGTGCGACAACGGTGCCGAGAGCTAGGGAAAACTCATGAGCGAAGCGACGACGCAAGCGATCAGCACGGACACCACGGCTGAGCGGCCGGAGACCTCACTGTCGGTCGTGGTGCAGGCCGCGAGCGCGCTGGCGAGTTCTGCGGAACCGGACGTCGTGTTCGAGAGCCTGGTTCAGCGGTGCGCCCCGCTTGTCTGTGAGGCCGCCACGGCCACGGTGTCCAGGCTGGACGGAAGGATCCACGCAACGACCTGGCCCATGAGCGCGCTGAGTCACTGGTCGCAGCCCGAGAGCGTGGTCACCGACTTCGACGCACCCGCGTCGGGTGACTACGCCGGATACCACGGGCTCGTCTCGTTCCGGTTCCCTCGCGAGGAAGAGAGCGGACCCTTCATCGCGCAGCTCCTCGTGGAT
This sequence comes from uncultured Actinomycetota bacterium, assembly GCA_963742785.1. Classification (GTDB taxonomy): domain Bacteria; phylum Actinomycetota; class Actinomycetes; order Propionibacteriales; family Nocardioidaceae; genus Marmoricola. The sequence continues at coordinate 244,559 of CAVUNI010000002.1, read as the reverse complement.
CGCGCGATGGCGATCGTGGAGCGGGAGAGGTTGCTCGAAGCGGCCGCCAGCCGCAGAGCCGTAGCGGACCATCTCGAGCGTGCCCTCTCCTCGAACCGGGAGATCGGTGTGGCTGTGGGAATCCTGATGGTGAGCCACAACCTCACCGACGAACAGGCCTTCGACCTGTTGAGCCGCGTCAGCCAGCAGCTCAACCGCAAGCTTCGGGTCATCGCCCTCGAGGTCGCCCGAGCCGGCATGCTCGTGCGCCCGCCCGGGGTCGACATCATCGAGCCGGTCAACCAGCGGCGGCGTCGCCTCTCCTCGGTGCCCACTCCTGGTCGCAGCTGACCCTCAGTGGACGGTTGAGCCAACAGCCGATCCTCCTCATCGGAAGGAGCCATCGTGCGGAACTTGCCCAGCGCCTCACAAGATCGTCGCAGACGGGAGACGTCCTCGTTGTGGGAGCGGATCGCTTCGTCGCACAGCGAGACAGAGCGCGCCGTTCTCCGCGAGGAAGTAGTCGTCCTGAACATGTCGGTTGCGCAGGCCATCGCCGGCCGCTACCGATCGAGGGGCATCTCGCTCGATGACCTCCAGCAGATTGCCTGTCTGGGACTCGTCAAGGCCGCCAACGGCTTTGACCCCAGCCTCGAGAAGGACTTCCTGAGCTACGCCGTACCCACCATCAGGGGAGAGGTCAAGCGCCACTTCCGCGACCTGGGTTGGACGGTGCGCCCGCCTCGACGCATCCAGGAGCTGCAGGCAAGGATCAACGCCGCATCCGACGACACCACTCAGTCACTTGGTGGCGATGCCCGGCCCAGTGAGATCGCGGCGCGTCTCGGCGTCGACGTCAGCGAGGTCATCGAGGCGCTCACCTGCAACGGGTTCAATCCGATGTCATTCGACGTCCCTGTCGGCGAACCGGGATCCGCCGCCACGCTGGGCGATCTGCTCGCCTCTGGTGGAAACGACTACGACGGTGTCGAGAACGCGATCGTGCTCCGAGAGGCGTTCGGGTCCTTGTCGTCGCGCGATCTACTGATCCTGAAGCGTCGGTTCTGCGACGACCGCACCCAGCGAGAGATCGGGGACGAGATCGGTCTCAGCCAGATGCAGGTCTCGAGGGTCCTGACCCGGATCCTCACCCGGCTTCGCGCCGTGGTGGAGCCGACGGACGCCGACCTGGACCTGAGCGCATAGCTGACGATCCAGCGCGGCAGACCTGACGCACCTGGTGCGCCGGATCCACCGCGCTCACGTGGTGGCGGAGGATAGGGGATTCGAACCCCTGAGGGCTATTAACCCAACCCGCTTTCCAAGCGAGCGCCATAGGCCACTAGGCGAATCCTCCGCCGGAGAGGCTACCGGTTCGCTCTCCGGCCGAGAAATCGCTGCTGCCGGGTTGTGCGTCATACCTTCTGGCAGCTGGCGACCACGTCGTATGACGTACGGCGAGACGTCATACGAACAGGCTCCCCGAGCGACCAGAACGTATGACGTCCTGGGCTTCCACCGGGCAGGCTCCCGATTGGCCCTCACGAAATCGACCTCCTAGACTCTGCGCCAACCCCCCGTGCGGCGGTATCTCACCGAATCCCCCAGGGCCGGAAGGCAGCAAGGGCAGGCGGGCTCTATCGGGTGCACGGGGGGCCTCTGCATCTCGACGGGGCCTGTCTACGAGGCGCTGGGCTCGAGGTCGCGGAGTCGCACCACTTCCATGAGCGTGGGCGCGCTGTGTGCCAACAGCTGCTCCGCGGACTGCGGCGTACTCCAGATCTGCTCCAGCTTTGGCACGAACGCCTCTGCCTCCTCGGTCGACCCGAACTCGAGGTCGACCGTGACCTGGTTCGGGTCGGAGGCCTGCTGACAGATGCGGTAGGACTTCACGCCGTTGTCGGCGCGGAACCGCTCGAACTTGTCGAACGCCTCCTGCCAGCTGGCGTAGTCGCGGACGGTGTTCTCGATGTGCAGTGTGGTCATGACGATCTCCCTGTCAGGTGTTGTTGTCGATGGACCTCAAGACTCCGACCGCTGCCCCTCCGCGGAACATCCCCGATCCTGGGGGTCTTGTCCGCCGTACGCTGAGCGCGTGCCGACTGAGTCGTCGAGCCTGGACCGGATCGAGCGGCTGTGCCGCGGGTCGCTCACGGCCAAGAAGCTGCGCGAGGAGGTCGTGGCTGAGGTACGCCGAGTGGCGCCGTTCGACGCCTACGTGTTCATGCTCACCGACCCCGTCACGTGTGTCGGGAGCTCGCCGCTGGCGGACGTGCCGATGCTGCCCTGGCCGCGGTTGCCGGCGCTGATCAGGGCGCGCTACCTGACCACGGTGAACCGCTGGCCAGAGCTCCTCGAGGCAAGGGTCCCTTCGGCCTCCCTGCTGGCGACGACCGAGGGAGACCCGTCCCGCTCCCTGCTCTGGCGCGAGGTCCAGCGCGAGCTCGGGGTGACCGACATCGCCGTCGTCCCGTTCGGCGACCGGCACGGTAGCTGGGCGATGCTCGAGCTCTGGCGCACCGACGGCACCTTCACCTCGCCGGAGCTGAGGTACCTCGGCTCGCTCGCGTCGTACGTCGTGCCGGGCCTCCGTGCCGCCCTCGCGCGCACTTTCGTGGACACGCCCGAGCAGCTGCTGCCCGTCGGACCCGCGGTCGTGGTGCTCGACCCTGACCTCCAGGTGCGTTCCCAGACGGCCGGCGCTGCCGCGGCGCTGCTGCAGCTGAACCCGCCCGACGAGCCGATGACGCCGATCCCGGCCGCGGCATACAACGTGGCCGGGGCGCTGGTGGCCGCCGAGCAGGGCGTCCCGTTGGGGGAACCGTGGTCGCGCGTCCACCTCGGCGGCAGCCGGTGGGTGACGGTGAAGGCAGACCGGATGGGGCCATCCGAGGAGGGCGACGCGCGCGACATCGCCGTGTCCATCGAGCCGAGTACGCCGGCCGAGCGCACCGATCTGTTCGGCCGGGTGCACGGATTGTCGACCCGGGAGACCGAGGTGCTCGCGCTGCTGGGCAACGGGTTGTCGTCGCACGAGGTCGCCGCTCTGCTCGTCCTCTCGGAGCACACCGTCAACGACCACGTGAAGGCGGTGCTCGAGAAGGCGAGTGCCCGCACCCGCCAGGTGCTGTTGTCGCGGGCCCTGGGAGCCGGCTGATCGGGGGTCAGGCGCGGGTGGTGGCACCTGACCGGATGTCAGGGCGGCTGGTTAGGGTGCCTGTGTGGAGCCATCCCTCGCCCTGTACCGCCGCTACCGGCCGGAGACGTTCGCCGAGGTGATCGGGCAGGACCACGTGACCGAGCCCCTGCGCGCCGCGCTGGCCAACAACAGGGTCAACCACGCCTACCTCTTCTCCGGCCCCCGAGGCTGCGGCAAGACCACCAGCGCGCGCATCCTGGCTCGGACCCTGAACTGCGAGAAGGCCCCGGTCGCCGACCCGTGTGGTGAGTGCCAGTCCTGCCGTGACCTGGCTCGTGGCGGCCCCGGCTCGGTCGACGTCATCGAGATCGACGCGGCCAGCCACGGAGGCGTCGATGATGCCCGTGACCTGCGCGAACGCGCGTTCTTCGCCCCGGTCGCCAGCCGCTACAAGGTCTACATCATCGACGAGGCCCACATGGTCAGCACGCAGGGCTTCAACGCCCTGCTCAAGCTGGTCGAGGAGCCGCCCGAGCACCTGCGCTTCATCTTCGCCACGACCGAGCCGGAGAAGGTCATCCCGACGATCCGCTCGCGCACGCACCACTACCCGTTCCGACTGATCCCGCCGCGCACGCTGTCGGACCACCTCGCGGAGCTGTGTGACAAGGAGGGCGTCAAGATCGACCCGGCGGCGCTGCCGCTCGTCGTACGCGCCGGTGCCGGATCCGCCCGCGACTCCCTCTCCGTCCTCGACCAGCTGCTCGGCGGGGCAGGACCCGGCGGGGTGACGTACGACGTCGCCACCAACCTGCTCGGCTACACCCCCGACAACCTCCTCGACGAGGTGGTCGACGCGTTCGCGGCCGCCGACGGCGCCGGTGTCTTCGGGGTCGTCGACAAGGTGATCGAGACCGGGCAGGACCCGCGCCGCTTCACCGAGGACGTGCTCCGCCGGCTGCGCGACCTCGTCATCATCGCGGCCGTACCCGACGCACCCGCCTCGGGACTGATCGATGCGCCCGAGGACCAGGCCGAGCGGCTGGTTGCTCAGGCGGCCCGGTTCGGCAAGGCCGAGCTCGTGCGGGCCGCCGACATCGTCGCGTCGGGGCTCACCGAGATGCGGGGTGCGACGACCCCGCGGCTGCTGCTGGAGCTGATCTGTGCGCGGGTGCTCCTGCCTGCGGCCGACCATGGCACCTTGGGCCTGACGGCACGGATGGATCGTCTCGAGCGGCGTCTTGCCGTGGTCAAAGCGGCGCCCCCTCCGGTGGTTGAGGAGCGAACGCAGCGAGCGTCTCGAAACCACCAGGACTCGGCGCCAACGTCGGCCCCCGCGTCGGCCCCCGCGCCAGAGGCGCCCTCCGGCGGCTCCCGCGGGGGTGACCACTCGGTCGTAACCACTCCGGCGGCGCCTTCGGCGCACGGGGAGGGCCAGTCCCATCCACGCTCCCTCCCGGTCACCCCCGCTCCCGCCGACTCCGGGCACGAGGGCGCGGAACCCGCCGCTCCCGCCCCCGCTCCCACCGCTGAGGCCCCGTCTGCCTCGACCGCATCCGCAGCAGCTCTCTCCCTCGCGGACGTGCGCCGGATCTGGCCCGACCTGCTCGAGGCCGTCAAGAAGATGCGCCGGTTCACCTGGATCCTGCTCAGCCAGAACGCCCAGGTGATTGGGGTGGACGCGACCAGCCTGACGGTGGGCTTCAAGACGGCGGGGGCACGCGACTCGTTCATCGGTGGCGGCAGCGAGGAGATCCTGCGCCAGGCCGCGATCGACATGATCGGAGCCGACTGGCAGATCGAGACCGCGGTGGACCCCTCTGCCCAGCCCGGCTCCGAGTCCGCGCCGCGAGTGACCCGGCCCGCGGTCCGGTCGGAGGCGCCACCACCTCCGAGCTCACCGCCCGACTGGGCGAGCGACGAAGGACCGTCCGAGGCGCAGCCACCTCCGTCCCAGTCAAAGGCCAAGCCCGAGTCGATCGCAGCCGCGCGATCCAACATGTCGCCGACCACTCGCAACGGCGACGACCCCGTGCCGCCCGCCAGTGGGCCCGACCCGGACGCCGACGCCCATCCCGACGACCCGGCGGCCGACGACAACGGCCTTGACAGCACCGAGCTGCTCCAGCGCGAGCTCGGCGCCACCGTCATCGAAGAGATCCCGCACGACTGACCATGATGATGACCAAGAGCACCCCAGGACCAGGAGCGACGACATGAGCGACACCAACCCGTTCGGCGGTCTCGGAGGCGAGGGCGGCTTCGACCTCAACGCCATGCTCGAGCAGGCCCAGCAGATGCAGTCCCAGCTGGTCGCCGCGCAGGAGGAGCTTGCCGCTGCCACGGCCGAGGGCACCGCGGGCGGTGTGACCGTCACGCTCACGGGCACCGGCGAGCTGACCGGGGTGACGGTCGCGCCCGGCACCTTCGACGGCAACGACGCCGATTCCGTCACCGACCTCGGCGACCTGGTGGTGGCGGCCTACCGCGACGCCAAGGCCAAGGTCGACGAGCTCGCTGCACAGGCGCTCGGCCCGCTGGCCGGCGGTGGTCTCGGAGACGAGAGTCCAGGTCTGCCTGGAGGTTTCGGTGTATGAGGGTGTCCTCCAGGACCTGATCGACGAGCTCGCCCGGTTACCGGGCGTCGGCCCCAAGGGCGCCCAGCGGATCGCGTTCCACCTGCTCGCGGCCGACCCGGTCGACGTCCGCCGCCTCGCGGACACGCTCGTCGAGATGAAGGCGAAGGCGAAGTTCTGCACTGTCTGCGGCAACGTCTCCGAGGAGGAGCTGTGCCGGATCTGCCGCGACCCGAGACGGGACCCCGCTCTGATCTGCGTCGTCGAGGAGCCCAAGGACGTCGTCGCGATCGAGCGCACGCGTGAGTTCCGGGGCCGCTACCACGTGCTGGGCGGCGCGATCTCGCCGCTCGAGGGCATCGGTCCGGAGCAGCTGCGCATCCGCGAGCTGATGAGTCGACTGTCCGACGGAACGGTCACAGAGGTCATCCTCGCGACCGATCCCAACATCGAGGGCGACGCGACGGCGGCATATCTCAGCAGAAACTTGGCCGCGATGGACTTGCGCGTGACCCGTCTGGCGAGTGGACTGCCAGTAGGTGGTGATCTCGAGTACGCCGACGAAGTCACCTTGGGACGCGCATTCGCAGGAAGGCGAAACGCCGGTGACTGAGACACGGATGGACCCCGAGCTCGAGGAGTTCGCCCAGCAGATCGCTGACGGGGTGGAGTCCTTCCTCGTCACGCTGCAGGCGATGTCCCGCGAGGACAACCCCGGCACCGTCGTACCCCTGCTGCTCGTGGAGGTCAGCCAGATCCTGTTCGCAGGCGCCCGGCTGGGTGCTCAGCAGGACTTCACGCCGTCGGGCGAGTACCAGCCTGACGTCGGCCCCGATCCCGACCTCGACGCGATGCGACTGCGCCTGGCACGGCTGCTCGACAGCGTGGACACCTACACCTACAACTTCGACCCTTACGCGCCGGACATCGTCACGGCGCAGCTCTCCGACGACCTGGTCGCCGTGGCGACCGACCTCGCCAACGGGTTGCGTCACTTCCGGGCGGGTGACGTCGCCGAGGCGCTGTGGTGGTGGCAGTACTCCTACGTCGCCGACTGGGGCATCCTGGCCAGCGCTGCCCTGCGGGCACTCCAGTCCGTGGTCGCGCACGACCGCCTGGACACCGACTTCGAGAGCGAGAGCGAGCAGATCGCCGCAGCGGAGGCCGTGTTGGACACCGGCGAGCCGGTTGCCTGAGCCCACGTAGAATCGGCGGCGGCTCGCGGGGAGCGGGCCATACCGATCTTTGGAGGAGGGCAGCGCCGTGGGCATCGTGGTGCAGAAGTACGGCGGCTCGTCCCTCTCCGACGCCTCGGCCGTCAAGCGCGTTGCCCGCCGGATCGTCGAGGTCAAGAAGTCCGGGCACGATGTCGTCGTCGCGGTCTCCGCGATGGGCGACACCACCGACGAGCTGCTCGAGCTCGCCGAGGGCGTCAGCCCGCTGCCACCGGCTCGCGAGCTCGACATGCTGCTCACGGCCGGTGAGCGGATCTCGATGGCGCTGGTTGCGATGGCGATCTCCGACCTCGGGTTCACGGCCAGGTCGTTCACCGGCTCGCAGGCCGGCGTGATCACCGACTCGGTGCACGGCAAGGCCAAGATCATCGACGTCACGCCCGGTCGCATCTCTGCCGCGCTCGACGACGGGCACATTGTGATCGTGGCCGGGTTCCAGGGCGTCAGCCAGGACACCAAGGAGATCACCACGCTCGGCCGGGGTGGCACCGACACCACTGCCGTCGCGCTGGCCGCGGCCCTGCGCGCCGACGTGTGCGAGATCTACACCGACGTCGACGGGGTGTTCACCGCCGACCCGCGGATCGTGCCCACAGCCCGCAAGCTAGACCGCGTCACCTACGAGGAGATGCTCGAGCTGGCCGCGGGTGGAGCCAAGATCCTGCACCTTCGGTGCGTCGAGTACGCCCGCCGCTACGACATCCCCATCCACGTGCGATCGTCGTTCAGCCAGCTGGACGGCACCGTCGTCGAGGGCAGCATCAACGACGAGGCCCATCAGGAGGCCACCATGGAAGCAGCCATCATCGCCGGAGTCGCTCACGACCGGAGCGAGGCCAAGATCACCGTCGTCGGCGTCCCCGACAAGGTCGGCGAGGCCGCCCGCATCTTCGACGCGCTCGCCCGCGCGCAGATCAACCTCGACATGATCGTCCAGAACGTGTCGGCTGCCGCCACGAACCTGACCGACATCTCCTTCACCCTGCCGCGCACCGACGGACAGACCGCGATGACCGCGCTCGACGGGCTCAAGGACGAGATCGGCTTCGACTCGTTGCTCTACGACGACAAGATCGGCAAGGTCTCGCTGATCGGTGCCGGCATGCGCTCGCACCCGGGCGTCACCGCTAAGTTCTTCTCCGCGCTCGCCCAGGCCGGCGTCAACATCGGGATGATCTCGACCTCGGAGATCCGCATCTCCGTCGTCGTCGACGAGGTCGACGTCGATGCCGCCGTGGCGTCGACGCACACCGCGTTCGACCTCGACGCCGACGAGGTCGAAGCGGTCGTGTACGGCGGGAGTGGGCGGTAGGCATGGGTATCCGACTCGGCATCGTCGGCGCCACCGGCCAGGTGGGCGTCGCCATGCGCCAGATCCTGCTCGAGCGCCATTTCCCGGCCGACGAGATCCGCTTCTTCGCCTCCGAACGCTCGGCCGGCACGTTGCTGCCGTACGGCGACCGTGAGATCACGGTCGAGGACGCCTCCACCGCCGACCCGAGCGGCCTGGACATCGCACTGTTCTCCGCCGGCGCCACCACCTCGCGTGCCCTGGCCCCGCGTTTCGCCGAGGCCGGCGTGACCGTCGTCGACAACTCCTCTGCCTGGCGGATGGACCCCGACGTGCCGTTGGTGGTCAGCGAGGTCAACCCGCACGCCATCGCCGACGCTCGCAAGGGCATCATCGCCAACCCCAACTGCACGACGATGGCCGCGATGCCGGTGCTCAAGCCGCTGCACGACGAGGCCGGGCTGGTGCGGATGATCGCCTCGACCTACCAGGCCGTCTCCGGCTCCGGAGTGGCCGGCGTCGAGGAGCTCGCAACCCAGATCGAGGCCGCGGGCGACAAGGCGCGCGAGCTGTCGTACGACGGTTCGGCGATCGCATTCCCCGCACCCGTGAAGTACCCGCGCACCATCGCCTTCAACGTGGTGCCGCTCGCCGGCTCCATCGTGGACGACGGTCTCGACGAGACCGACGAGGAGAAGAAGCTGCGCAACGAGTCGCGCAAGATCCTCGACATCCCCGACCTGCTCGTCTCCGGGATCTGTGTGCGCGTCCCCGTCTTCACCGGCCACTCGCTGGCGATCAACGCCGAGTTCGCCTCCTCACTGCCCGTGGCCCGCGCCCGCGAGATTCTGGCGTCCGCCCCAGGGGTCGAGCTCAGCGACATTCCTACCCCGCTCCAGGCGGCCGGCAAGGACCCGTCGTACGTCGGTCGCCTCCGCCACGACCCGGGCGTCCCTGACGAGCGCGGCCTCGCCCTGTTCGTCAGCAACGACAACCTCCGCAAGGGTGCCGCGCTGAACACCGTGCAGATCGCCGAGCTCATCGCCCGAAGGGCGATTTGAGCTTCCGCTGATCCGCGGTGGCCTTTCGGCTCGCAGCTGCTTGTAGTCGGCACAAGCGGGTTGCTTGTTGGCCCACGGTCCGCTTTGGACGCCGACAGGGCAGAGCCGCCCTCCCCCGGCTGCGCTCCTCCGGTGCGTTCAACCCGGTCGGCTCAAATCGCTTTCAGCGATGCAGGTTGTCGCCCGCGCCTTCCTGGACGAACGTCTCGGTGACCCACCAGGACACCAGGAACGTGATTGCGGTGAGCACCGGTAGCACCAGCAGCATCCACACCGAGTCCAGCTGGCTGAGGAAGAACAGCAGAGCCATCACGGCGACCAACCCGACCCCCAGGAAGCTGGTGCTGGTCGGGTCGGTGAGGCGCCACGCCTTGAGCAGCGCCGCTCCGAGCATGACCTGGATGGCGAGAACGGCGAGGAGCGCGAACAACCCGATGCCGCCGCAGCTGCCGACGCCGCGCACCGACTCGCAACCCTGGCTGGCGCCGAAGGAGAGCAGCACACCCACGAACCCGACGATCAGTCCGGTGACCAGGGCTGCGATCCGCGGGTTGATGACGGGCAGTGTCAGCGGCGTACGTTCCTTGGGCGCTTTCGGCGTGGGGACCTCGTCCTCGAACAACGGCGCGCCGACAGCCTCGGCGGCGGTCACGGGCACGGTCGCGGGCTGCGGCTCCGGCTGCGACTCCGGCTCGTCGAGCGGCACCGGTCCGGGGAGCACGGTGGTCTCCTCGACGGGTGCGGGCTGAGGGACGGGTTCGGGCTCCGGCACTGGTGTCGGCTCGGGTTGAGGTGTCGGTGTGGGCTCCGGTTCGGGAACCGGGTCCGGGGCCGGCGGGGGGCCCGGGGTCGGCGCCGGAGTGGGCGCCGGAGTGGGTGCCGGGGTGGGTGCCGGCTCGGGCACCGGGTCGGGCACCGGGTCGGGAACGGGGATCGGCTCGGGTGAGGGGGTCGGCGGCGGCTCGAGCGGTGGGGCCGGTGTACTGGCGGTCGGGATCGGTGCCGTCTCCTCGACCGCGTCGTCACGCGACGAAGGCGGCGGCGTGGGTGGCGGGCGCCTGGTCGAACTTCCGACCGGCGCGGGCCCGGGCTGAGGGGGCGCCTCCGCTGCGGAGGCGGCGCCTTCGGCTGGGTCTGTCACCGGGTCCTCCGACGGGAAGCCAACCGGCTCCTCGGTGGTGGCGGCGGTTTCCGCCGGGACGGACTCGAAGTCCTCCAGTGGAGGGACTGGCTGCCGCTTCTTCTTCCGGCGGGAGAACAGCGACGGGAGTTCGAGGTTGGGCTGCTCGTCCCGCTTGTCTGGATCCTCGGCCATGTTGCGAATAGTGCCACGAACGGGCCCCGGTCACCGGCGAAGGCCCATGAGTCGAACATGCAAATGTCGCTCACGAGGCGTGGGGAGCGTGCACCCGACGCATGCGGCACATTCGCATGCCTGGAACGACGACTGCCGGACCCGCGTGATGCGGATCCGGCAGTCGGAGATGTCCTGCAACATCCTTCGGTCGGGCTGACAGTGTGCTGGATCAGGACATCGGCGACACATGTCTCAAGACATAGGCGACACGATGTCTCAAGACATCGGTAACACCGAGATCATCACCTGGCTCGACGACTGCACCCGCTATGCCCTGCACATCAGCGCACACCGCCGGGTCACCACCCCCATCGTGACGGCCACCTTCCGCGAAACCGCAGGTCAGCACGGCATCCCTGCCTCCACCCCGACCGACAACGGGATGGTCTACACCGTCCGCCTGGCCGGCATCGGCCGCCGCGGTGGGCGCAACGGATTCGAGCAGCAACTCCGTGCCTGGGACGTCCTCCAGAAGAACTCCCGGCCCAACCACCCCACCACCTGCGGCAAGGTCGAACGCATCCGGCAGACCATGAAGAACTGGCTCCGCGCCCAACCCGACCAGCCGACCACCCTGGCCGAGCTGCAGCTCCTGCTCGACCGCTTCCAGACCGAATACAACCATCACCGTCCGCACCGCTCCCTGCCGCACCTAGCGGCCCCCGCCACGCTCTACAACGAGATGCCCAGAGCCCTCCCCGGGCCCAGCCGCGACGCCAAGAGCCACGACCGGATCCGCCACGACCGCATCGACAAGTCCGGCACCATCACCCTGCGAGTCCACGGCCAGCTCCGCCACCTCGGCATCGGACGAACCCACAAGGGAACCCACGTCATCCTGCTCATCCAGGACCTCGAGGTCCGCATCGTCAACGCCGTCACCGGCGAACTGCTCCGCGAGCTCACCATCGATACCAGCAAGGACTACCAGCCACGAACCCCGAAATGACGAACACCCGAACCCACGTCACCGTGGGTTCGGGTGTCGCCGATGTCTTGAGACATCACACGGTCGGGCTGACAGGATTTGAACCTGCGGCCTCCTCGTCCCGAACGAGGCGCGCTACCAAGCTGCGCCACAGCCCGAAGGCGAGGCGAGTCTACTAGAGCGAATTGGGTGCTCCGTACCGGGTTTGGGACGCCTTCGGAAGCAGGGTCAGCAGGGTCGCTTCGGGCCGGCAGCACAGCCGGATCGGAGCGTACGGCGAGGTCCCGCCGCCCGCCGACACGTGCAGCCACGAGGAGCGCGCGTCACCCGGTCGCGAGTCGGCCGGGTGCCGGTGCAGCCCCTTGGCTCGCTTGGTGTCGAGGTCGCAGTTGGTCACGATGGCGCCCTTGATCGGCAGGCATACCTGGCCGCCGTGAGTGTGGCCAGCAAGGGTGATGTCGTAGCCGTCGTCGGCGTACTGGTCGAGCACCCGCAGGTACGGCGCATGCGCGACACCGATGCGGACGTCCGCGTCCGATGGCGCGGGTCCGGCGACGGCGCCGAGGTCGTCGTAGGCGAGGTGCGGGTCGTCGACGCCGACGAAGGCGATCGTGCTGGCGCCCACAATGAGCCGCCCGCGCGTGTTGGTCAGGTCGTTCCAGCCGCGTCCCTCGAAGGCCGCGCGCAAGTCCTGCCACGGGAGCTTCGGGGTGTTCGTGTTGCGATGGCCGTTGTCGGGGAAGAGGTACCACAGCGGGTTGCGCAGGGTCGGTGCGAAGTAGTCGTTGGACCCGAAGACGAACACGCCGGGTACGTCGAGCAGCCGGCCGAGACCTTCGACCAGCGGCGCCACTGCGTCCATGTGCGCGATGTTGTCGCCCGTGTTGACGACCAGGTCGGGCTCGAGGTCGGCCAGCGAGGCCAGCCAGCGACGCTTGACGCCTTGCGACGGGGTCAGGTGCAGGTCGCTGAGGTGCAGGATCCTCAGCGGGTCGTGCCCGGGCGGGAGTACGGCGACCTCGGCGCGGCGTACGACGAAGTTGCGGACCTCGATCCCCGCCGAGTAGGCCAGCGTCCCGAGACCCGCGACAGCACCCAGCCCGACGCCCCATCCGAGGGTGCGCAGGCCGCGAGAAACTGGCTGCGGATTCATGACGACAGGCTGTCACAATGGCCCGCATGAGTGCTCTCAAGGACAGGTTGCGGACCGATCTCACCGCCTCGATCAAGGCGCGTGACGGGGTCAGGTCCTCGACCCTGCGCATGGTGCTGACCTCCATCACCAACGCCGAGGTGGCCGGCAAGGAGTCCAAGGAGCTCACCGACGACGACGTGCTCGGCGTGCTCACCAGCGAGTCCAAGAAGCGGCGTGAGGCGGCCGAGGCGTTCGCGGACGCCGGGCGCGACGAGCAGGCAGCCAAGGAGCGGGCCGAGGCCGCTGTGATCGCCGACTACCTGCCCGAGCAGCTGAGTGCCGAGGAGGTCGACGCGCTGGTCGCGGAGACGATCGACGAGCTCGGGGTGCGCGACGACGGCATGCGCGCCATGGGCCGGGTCATGGGTGTGCTGACGCCGAAGACCAAGGGGCGTGCCGACGGTGGCCTCGTCGCCGCCGCAGTACGCCGCGAGCTGGGTGGCTGAGGCAGGACTTGGTCAGCCGGACGACGGGTAGAGGTAGACCGTCGACCCGCGAGCGGTGGACTCGCCGGTAGCGGGGCTGGTCGAGGCGATCGTGCCTTCGCGCTCGTCGGAGGGCTTGCGGTCGCCGACGCTGACGTAGAAGCCCAACGCGGCCAGCTTCTGGGCCGCGCGTCGCTCCGACATGCCCGTCACGTCGGGGACCTCGACCTGGATCTGGGGCTCGCTGGACGAGCGCGACGGCGGGGTGAACGACTCGTAGGGCAGCTTGTCCTGGATCGCGCGCATGGCCAGCGCCCACATCGGGCCCGCGACGGTGGAGCCGTGGGCGACGTCGATGTAGCGGCCGCCGACGCTCTGGCCGTTCAGGGTGACCCAGTGGCCTTCCTGGTTGGCCCCCGCGACCATGGCTGCTGTCGCGAGTGCCGGCGTGTAGCCGTCGAACCACACGGCCATGTTGCTGTTGATCGTGCCGGTCTTGCCGGCCGACGGCTTGTTGAGGGCCAGTGCCTGGCCGAAGCCGCCCGGCGCCATGACTCCCCGGAGGATGTCGTTGATGGTGTCGGCCGTCGACTCCTGCATCACCTGGTGGCAGCGCTTGGGGTAGTTCTTGAAGACCTTGCCGTCGCTGTTGAGGATCTGGGTGACGGGGTGGGTGTCACAGAACTTGCCGCGCGCCGCGACTGTGGCGTAGGCGCCTGCCATCTCCAGGGGGCTGACGTCTGACACTCCGAGGGTGAAGGTCGGGACCCGCTCACGGTCGGGATCCGTGAGGTCGACACCCATGGCCTTGGCGAGGGCGTACGGCTCGCAGAGCCCGGTCTTGCGCTCGAGCTGGGCGAAGAACGTGTTCACCGAGAGCCGCGCACCGGTGACCATGTTCATCTTTCCGCTCGACGTGGAGTTGTGCCAGTCGTGGACCTCGGTGCTGGCGTAGTTCCCGTCGCAGTCGGGGAAGGTGTTGCTCGGGATGCTCATCGTCGCTGGCGACTTGAAGCTCGTCGAGGTCGGCAGCCCTTGCTCCAGCGCGGCCGCGAGGACGAAGAGCTTGAAGGTGGACCCGGCCTGGAACCCGTTGGCGTCGCCGTACTTGCTGTCCACGACGTAGTTCAGGAAGGTCTCGCCGTTCTTGCGGTCCCGGCCCATGGGCCGGCTCTGCGAGATGCCCATGACCTCACCCGTGCCGGGCTGGACCATTGCCAAGGCCCCGATCGCCTGGTCGGTCTTCTTCACGCTGAGCTTGGTGGCCTGGTCGGCGGCCTTCTGGAAGTCGAGGTCGACGGTGGTCTTGATGGTCAGCCCGCCGCTGTTGATCAGCTGGGTCCTGTCGGCGGGCGTCCGGCCGAGCGCCGGATCGGCCATCAGGTAGCGGCGTACGTAGTCGCAGAAGAAGGCCGCCTGGGTCCCCAGGCAGCCGTTGCGGCTCTTGCTGACCTTGAGGCCGAGCGGTTGCTTCGTCATGCTCTCCGCAGCCACGTCGCGGACCACGCCGAGCTCTGCCATCCGGTTGATCACGACGTTGCGGCGGGCGATCGCGCGGTCCTTGAACCTGGTCGGGTCGAAGCCGACGGGGTTCTTCACCAGCCCGGCGAGCGTCGCCGACTGGATGGTGTTGAGCTGGCTGGCGTTCACCGAGAAGAAGTGCCGGGCAGCGGCCTGGACGCCGTAGGCCCCGTCGCCGAAGTAGGCGAGGTTCAGGTAGCGCTCGAGGATCCAGTCCTTGGAGTAGTTCTGCTCGAACGCGATCGCGTGCCGCAGCTCCTGGATCTTGCGCTGGTAGGTGTTCTCGGTCGCGGCCTTGCGCTCGGCCGCGGTGCGCGCCTGGGCCAGCTGGGTCATCTTGGCCATCTGCTGGGTGATCGAGGAGCCACCCTGGGTGCCACCGCTCGAGGAGGTCTGGTTGTTGACGAAGGCGCGCAGGGTGCCCTTCACGTCGAGGGCGCCGTGCTCGTAGAACCGGTAGTCCTCGATCGCGATGATCGCCCGCTTCATGATCGGGGAGACCCGCTGCAGGGGCACGTTGACGCGGTTCTCGTCGTAGAAGGTGGCGATCGGCCTGCCGTTGCGGTCCAGGACGCGGGTGCGCTGGGCCAGCGGCATCGCCTTGAGCTCCGCGGGAAGGTTCTGCATCGACCGGGCGGTGGCGCTCGCGCCGTACCCAATTGCTCCGACGATGGGGATCACCAGACCCGCGGCGAGCACGCCGAGGACAACGGACACGACCACGATCACGCCCAGGTGGGAGACGACCGTGCCGAACGTGACGTGGGGACGGCGTCGGGGCATAGCACAATCCTAGAGGGGCCGGGTGCAAATCCGGACACACGGACGGACACAACTAGTCATTTCGGACTATAGGAGTTTGACCTGTTGGGGTCTGTTTCGAATCTCCTCTTCTCTCTAATCTAAAAGTGGGTTGAAAACGGACGTATTGGGACGAGCCGGAAGTTCACCCGGGACCTGAACTTTGGAGGGAACATGTCCTGGAATGAGATGTGGGCCAGTGCGGCCTTGTGTCAGCAGTCGTCGCCGGATGAGCTTTTCGTCCGTGGAGCAGAACAGCACAAGGCCAAGGCCGTGTGCGGTGCGTGCCCTGTGCGAGCCGAATGCCTGGCCGAGGCCCTTGACAACGAGATCGAGTGGGGCGTCTGGGGCGGCCTCACCGAACGCGAGCGTCGTGCTCTGCTGCGCAAGCGGCCGAACGTGACGTCGTGGCGCCAGCTGCTCGAGACTGCAAAGGTCGAGCACGAAGTGGCGAGCGCGAGCGCAACTGCGTGATCCGAGCTGGCTGATCCGTCTTCGATGACGGGTCAGCCGACCGGGCGGTGGTCCACCTGGGCCGCCAACAGCTCACCGATCCGGCGCAGGCCGTCGAGGTCGTGCACGTCGGTCGACAAGGCCGGCAGCACCGCCGTCGGCACGTCGGGGTGACTGGTGCCGAACCGGCCGGTCAACCGCTTCTCGCGGTCGACGACGGTCAGGCGGTCGGCGTGCAACCGCAGCAGTCCTGCGGCCAGTCCGTGGTCCTCGCCCGAGGTGCGCAGTCGCTCGACCCCGGTCATGGCCGCATGGGCGGTCAGGTCGCCGTCGGGCTTGCTGTTCGCACGGTTGACGACCAGTCCCGCCAGCGGCATCCGCTCGGCGCGCAGCCTTTCGACGAAGTACGCCGCCTCGCGCAGGGCGTCCGGCTCCGGGGCGGCGACCACCAGGAACGCCGTACGCCGGTCCTGGAGCAGCTCGTAGGTGCGCAGCGCCCGTTGCCGGAAACCGCCGAACAGCGTGTCGAACGCGGCCACGAAGGCCTTGATGTCCTGGAGCACCTGGGCACCGATGATCTTGGTGATCGTGTTGGTCACCATCCCGAAGCCGGCCGTCATCAGCCGGGCAGGTCCGCGTGCCGGCGCGATCAGCAGCTTCATGAACCGCCCGTCGAGGAAGCTCGAGAGGCGCTCGGGGGCGTCGAGGAAGTCCAGCGCGCTGCGCGAGGGTGGTGTGTCCACCACGATCAGGTCCCAACGGCCGGTCTTGCGGGCGTCCTTGTCGAGCTGTCCGAGCTTCTCCATCGCCATGTACTCCTGCGTGCCGGCGAAGGAGCTCGACACCGCGATGTAGAACGGGTTGCTCAGGATCTGCTCGGCCTTCTCGGGGCTGGCCTGGCTCTGCACCACCTCGTCGAAGGTGCGCTTCATGTCGAGCATCATCGCGTCGAGCGACCCGCCGCTCCCGTCGGTGGGCACCCCCGGCACCGGCCGCGGTGTGTTGTCCAACGCCTCGATGCCCATCGACTGCGCCAGCCGGCGGGCCGGGTCGATGGTCAGCACCACGACCTTGCGGCCACGCTCGGCCGCGCGCAGCGCGAGGGCCGCGGACGTCGTGGTCTTCCCGACGCCGCCTGAACCGCAGCACACGATGATCCCGCGGTGGGGGTCGTCGAGCAGTGCGTCGACGTCGAGGATCTGCTTCGGCTCGTGGGTGGCCACGAGCGGGCCGACCCGCGCGCTGGCACGGGTGTTCTGGTGGGTCGCGGCCTTGTTGCTCCTGGCGGCGTTCATGCCAGTCCCTCGTCGCAGATGACCTCGGCCAGCTCATAGAGCGCGGCCAGGTCCACACCGCCCGGCATCAGGGGGAGCTCGTAAGCCGGGACGTCCATCTCCTCGATCAGGGCCCGCTGGCTGTCCTCGAGACGGCGCCGCTCGGCGTGGTAGCGGCCCTCGTCGAGCAGGCCGTCGACCAGCTCGTCCCCGCCGGTGATCCCGGCCTTCTCGAGGCTGGCCACCAGCTCGCCGCGGTCGGTGGTGCCGTCGATCAGCCCCCGGCGCTCGTCGGCGTCGAGGTCCTGGGGCCGGACCATGTTCATGATCACGCCACCGACCGGCAGCCCGGCCTCACGGAGCTCCGCGATCCCGTCACCCGTCTCCTGCACCGGCATCTCCTCCAGGACGGTGGCCAGGTGGATCGCCGTACGGCTGGAACGCAGGAGGGTGGTGACGGTGTCGGCCTGCGCCTTGATCGGACCGACCTTGGCCAGGCCGGCGAGCTCGTTGTTGACGTTGAGGAACTGCGCGATCCGCCCGGTGGGCGGGGCGTCCAGCACGATCGCGTCGTAGCTCCGGGCGCCCTTGTTGCGGCGGTTGCGCTTGGCCGCCTCGTAGACCTTGCCCGTCAAGAGCACGTCGCGGACGCCCGGAGCGATGGTGGTGGCGAACTCGACGACGCCGAACCGGTCGAGCGCCTTCCCGGCCCGACCGAGCCGGTAGTACATGTCGAGGTACTCCAGCAACGCCGACTCCGCGTCGATCGCCAGCGCGTAGACGTCGCCCGCGCCGGTCGTGCCACGTGCGACCAGCCGCTCCTCGTAGGGCAGCGGCGGGACGTCGAAGAGCTGGGCGATCCCCTGGCGGCCCTCGACTTCGCACAGCAGCACCGTCTTGCCGCGTGAGGCCAGCGCGAGCGCGAGCGAGGCGGCGACTGTGGTCTTCCCGGTGCCGCCCTTGCCGGTGACGATGTGCAGCTGGACGCCTGGCCAGTCGGGAGCGGAGTCGCGCTGCCCAGGGGTGGGCGAAGCGGTCTGGGCAGGCATGCGACGAGGGTAGTCGCGGAGCTGCCGCGGCCAGGGGTGACCTCGGGCACACCACCCGTGGCAGGATCGCGGCCGGAGGTGTCTTCGGTGGACAAGGTTGTGGCAAGTGCGCGTGAGGCGGTCGCGGACGTCCCGGACGGCGCGACGCTGTCGGTGGGCGGGTTCGGGTTGTGCGGGATCCCGTCGGTGTTGATCGATGCGTTGCTGGAGGCCGGCACGACCGACCTCGAGGCGGTCTCGAACAACTGCGGGGTCGACGACTGGGGTCTGGGCCGGTTGCTGGCCGAGAAACGGCTGCGGCGGATGGTGTCCTCCTACGTGGGGGAGAACAAGGAGTTCGCCCGCCAGTACCTGCACGGCGAGCTGGAGGTGGAGCTGACCCCGCAGGGCACGTTGGCCGAGCGGATGCGCGCGGGTGGCTCGGGGATCGCGGCGTTCTTCACCGCGACCGGTGGCGGCACCCAGGTCGCCGAGGGTGGTCTGCCGTGGAGGTACGACGCGGAGGGCAACGTGGTCAAGTCCTCGCCACCGAAGGAGACTCGCGACTTCGGCGGGCGTGAGTACGTCCTCGAGGAGGCGATCATCGCCGACTTCGGGCTGGTGCGTGCCTGGAAGGGTGACCGGCACGGCAACCTCGTCTACCGGGACTCCGCACGCAACTTCAACCCGCTGGCCGCGATGTGCGGACGGATCACGATCGCCGAGGTCGAGGAGCTCGTCGAGCCCGGTGACCTGAACCCCAACGACGTACACACCCCCGGGGTGTTCGTGCAGCGCGTGCTCGCGCTGACCCCGGAGGAGGCGGCGGACAAGCGCATCGAGAAGCGCACCACGCGACCGCGACCAGAAGACGGTGGTGAGCCGGCGGACGCCCCTGCGGGTGGCGCAGCAGCCGGGATCGCGGAAGGTGGTGAGTGACATGGCCCAAGGACATGGCTGGAGCCGTGAGGAGATGGCCGCGCGGGCAGCGTCAGAGCTGACCGACGGGTCGTACGTGAACCTCGGCATCGGGCTGCCGACGCTGGTGCCGAACTATGTCGATGACGACGTCGAGCTGGTGCTGCAGTCGGAGAACGGGATTCTCGGTGTGGGCGCTTACCCCTATGAGGGGGAGGAGGACCCGGACCTGATCAACGCCGGCAAGGAGACCGTGACGCTGCGCAAGGGGGCGTCGTTCTTCGACTCCGCGACCAGCTTCGGGATGATCCGCGGCGGCAAGATCGACGCCGCCATCCTGGGTGCGATGCAGGTCTCCGCGACGGGTGACATCGCCAACTGGATGATCCCCGGAAAGATGGTCAAGGGCATGGGCGGCGCGATGGACCTGGTCCACGGCGCCAAGCGGGTGATCGTGCTGATGGAGCACAACGCCAAGGACGGCTCCTACAAGATCGTCAACGAGTGCTCGCTGCCGTACACCGGCCGCGCCGTCGTACATCGGATCATCACCGACCTGTGCGTCCTCGACGTCACAGACGACGGCCTCAAGCTGGTCGAGCTCGCCACCGACGTCACCGAGGACGAGGTCAGGGAGAAGACCGAGCCGGAGATCCTGGGCTGATCCCGTCCGCCGAGCCCAGCGCTTCGACCACGGTCGGCCACGCGATCGATCCCGGATCGATGGGCTCCATGTGTCCGACCGGCAGCTCGTGCAGCTCCACCCACGGGTGCCGTTCGACGAGGCCACGGCTGAGTGAGATGGGTACGTCGACGTCGTCGACGCCGTGCACGATCACGATCGGGCAGCCTGGGCGCTCGTCGAGCAGGGTCATCGGATCGGCGCTGGATGCGTCAGTGTCCCCGAGCAGGGCCTGGGTGGCGTTGCCCCCGAGCCCGAGCCGCATCGCCTCGCGCAGGTCGCAGACGGGGGCGAGGGCCACGACCTTCGCCACGGGCAGGTCCAGGGTGGCCAGCCACAGCGCCAGGTGGCCTCCGGCCGAGTGACCAGCGAGCACGGTCGGCCCGGTCGCGACACCGAGCTCACCGAGCAGCTCAGGCAGGCGGCGTACGGCGAGGTGTGCGTCGTCGCCGGTGACCGGCCAGCCGCCACCGCCCCCAACCCGGCGGTACTCCGGGGTCGCGACCACGTACCCGAGATCGGAGAGGGCGCGGGCCATCGGGCGGGCGTGCCGGCGGTCCCACTCCTGCTTCCAGAAGCCGCCGTGCAGGAAGACGACCAACGGGCTGTCCGGCCTGGTCGGGCGCGAGCCTCCCGGGAGGTGCAGGTCGACGACCGCGTCCTCGTGGCCGGCGTACCGCACCGTCGCGTCGGGGAGGTCGGGCAGCATGGGCGTCACCGTAACGGCCGTCTAGGGTGACCAGCATGACCAAGTGGGAATACCTGACCGCGCCCGTGCTGGTGCACTCCACCAAACAGATCCTCGACAACTTCGGCTCCGACGGCTGGGAGCTGGTCCAGATGGTGCCGGGGATGAACCCGGAGAACCTGGTGGCCTACTTCAAGCGCCCGGTCGAATGAGCACCCCTGAGGAGCGTCTCGCGGAGCTCGGGCTGAGCGTGCCCGAGGTGGCCACTCCGGTGGCGGCGTACATCCCCGCACTGCGCAGCGGGAACTACGTCTACACCTCTGGCCAGCTGCCGATGCGCGACGGACAGCTGATCCGCACCGGCAAGGTCGGTGGCGAGGTCAGCCAGGAGGAGGCCGTGGAGTGCGCCCGCCAGTGCGCGCTCAACGCGATCGCCGCGGTCAAGTCCGAGGTCGGCGAGCTCTCGGCGGTCAAGCGCGTCGTCAAGGTGGTCGCGTTCATCGCCTCCACCCCCGACTTCACCGCCCAGCCGCAGGTCGCCAACGGCGTCTCCGAGCTGCTCGGCGAGGTCTTCGGCGAGGCAGGTCGGCACGCCCGCTCGGCGGTCGGCGTACCGGTGCTGCCGCTCGATGCCCCGGTCGAGGTCGAGCTGCTCGTCGAGATCTGACCCGTGACGATCCGCGTACAGCTGCCACCGCAGCTGGTCGACGACGCTCGTGCCTTCTC
This sequence comes from uncultured Actinomycetota bacterium, assembly GCA_963742785.1. Lineage (GTDB taxonomy): Bacteria > Actinomycetota > Actinomycetes > Propionibacteriales > Nocardioidaceae > Marmoricola. The sequence goes on along the minus strand of CAVUNI010000002.1, from coordinate 223,282 downwards.
CGACGGGACCCGTGAGCCCGCGGAGCCGCGCAACGCGGCGACCGTCGTCCTGCTGCGTCCCGGGCACGCGGGTCCAGAGGTCTACCTCCTGCGCCGCCAGACCTCGATGGCCTTCGCCGGCGGCATGTGCGTCTTCCCCGGCGGTGGTGTGGACCCGCGCGACTTCGACCCTCGACACTCACGGGCGACCGCGTGGGCCGGGCCGACCCCCGAGCAATGGGCCTCACTCCTGAGGACCGACGAGGCCACCGCACGAGCGCTCGTGTGTGCGGCCGTGCGCGAGACCTTCGAGGAGTCGGGGGTGCTCCTCGCAGGTGACTCCGCCGACACCGTGGTCGCCGACACCACGGGAGATGACTGGGAGAAGGACCGAGCGGCGCTCGAGGCCCGTGAGCTGTCCTTCACCGACTTTCTCGACGGTCGCGGACTGGTGCTGCGCACCGACCTGCTTGGCGCCTGGGCGGCGTGGCTCACGCCCCTCTTCGAGCCGCGCCGTTACCGCACCTGGTTCTTCGTCGCCGACCTGCCCGAGGGGCAGCGGACGCGGGACGTCTCCACCGAGTCCGACCAGGTGACCTGGTTGCCCGCCATGCAGGCAGTGGAGGACGTGGAGAAGGAGCAGATCTTCATGCTGCCGCCGACCTACCTGACCTGCCTCGAAGTGGGCCAGTACGCCGACCCGGCGGCCGTGGTCGAGGCCGCCCGCGGGCGCACCGTCGAGATGTTCATGCCGCAGGTCGAGGAGAACGACGACGGTGGGACGCTCTCGGTGCCACCGCGCTTCGACACTCTCCTCGAGTCCCGCGCATGACCTGGTCCGGTGGCTCGTTCGGCGAGCGCGGCGAGTGCGTGCTCGCGCCGAACGCCAACATGATGACGCTCGACGGCACCAACACCTGGATCCTCCGAGAGCCGGGTGCCCGGCGCTCGGTGGTGATCGACCCGGGTCCTCCCGACCGGTCGCATCTCGATGCGGTCGCCGAGCTGGCCGGCGAGGTGGGCGTCGTACTGCTGACGCATCACCACCTCGACCACTCCGAGGCCGCGAAGGAGTTCGCGGAGCGGATGGGGTGCGGCGTACGCGCCCTCGACCCGGAGTACCGCCTCGGCTCCGAAGGACTCGGTGGCGGCGACGTGGTCGAGGTCGACGGGCTCGAGGTGCGCGTCGTCTCGACGCCCGGTCACACCGCTGACTCGATGTCGTTCGTGCTGCCCGCCGAGCGAGCGGTCCTCACCGGCGACACCGTGCTGGGCCGCGGCACCACCGTCGTGGCCCATCCCGACGGACAGCTGGGTGCCTACCTCGACTCCCTCGACCGACTCCATGGCCTGGCCGAGGCCAACGAGATCGGCACCATCTGGCCGGGACACGGGCCGGTGATCGACGACGCACTCGGCGCCCTCGACTACTACATCGCGCATCGGGCGGAGCGGCTCCAGCAGGTCGAGGCGGCGCTCGCGGACCTCCGAGCCCAGCCGCACCCCGAGGGGGTGGCTGCCGACGAGCTTCCGCGCCGCGTCGTGGAGATCGTCTACTCGGACGTCGACCCGGTGCTCTGGGGCGCTGCCGAGCTCTCGGTCCGCGCTCAGCTGGCCCACCTCGCCGGCCGCGACTGACCGGGGTAACGCGCGCGCATCAGCCCCGTCTTGGAATAGGGCATACGGGTCACGCGCCACCCGCCCGCGGGATACCTTTTGCCCGTGCGACAGAAGTTGGGGATGGCGGCCTTCGTGGTGCTGCTGGTCGCGGTCTGGGGAGTCGGCTTCCTCTGGTTCCGCGGCGACCTCGGCGCGGGCCCGGACAAGGCCGAAGCGGCGAAGCCCAAGGCAAAACCCAGCGCGAGCGCGACCCCCAGCGGCACCCCGTCAGCGGTTCCCAAGGCCAGGGCGACGTACAGCGGAAAGCTCACTCCTCGTGAAGAGCGCGAGCCGGTCAACATCAACCCCGCGGCCGCCCGACCCAAGCCGATCGCGCTGCCGCCGGTACTGACCTTCAAAATGGCGAGCTTCAACCTCCTGGGCAGCTCGCACACCAAGAAGGGCGGCTCGGCAGCTCGCCTGGGCCCCGGGACGTCGCGGATGAGCGGTGCGCTCCAGATCCTCACGCAGCACCAGATCACGGTGGTCGGCCTCCAGGAGTTCCAGCCTGATCAGCGTTCGGTGTTCCTCAAGCGCTGGACCGGGTGGGAGATGTACCCCGGGCTGACGATGGGCCGGCGGGCCGGTGAGAACTCCGTCGCCTGGCGCTCCGACACCTGGGAGATGGTCAAGCCGGGCCTGATCCCGATCCCCTACTTCAACGGTCGCATCCGGCCGATGCCCTACATCCTGCTTCGCAACAAGCAGACCGGGGTGCAGGCCTACTTCTCGACCTTCCACAACCCCGCGAACATCGGGGGCAACATGCAGCGCTTCCGCAACGAGGCGACCCGGCGGGAGATCAACCTGTTCAAGCAGCTCGAGGCCACCGGAACACCACAGTTCGTCACCGGTGACATGAACGAGCGCTCGGAGTACTTCTGCAAGATCACCGGCGCCACCCCTCTGACGGCTGCCGCCGGGGGCAGCAACAACGGTGGATGTGCGGTCCCGAAGCCCACCCAGATCGACTGGATCTTCGGCAGCCCCGGAGTCGTGTGGAGTGGCTACACCATCGACCGCAGCCCGCTCGTTCGTCGTACGACGGACCACCCGGTCGTGGTCACCTCGGCCACGATCGACGCGATGAAGTTCAAGAACGCCTACGACCCGAACGCACCGATCACCGCGGCACCCCCGGGCTGAGCCGGCCGGCCGGATCGTCGGCTGCCCTTGATCAGCGGGCGCGTTTGCGCAAGCGCTCCACGTCGTGGATCACCACCGAGCGCGGCTCGAGCCGCAGCCAGCCGCGCGAGGCGAAGTCGGCCAGCGCCTTGTTGACCGTCTCGCGGGAGGCCCCGACCAGCTGGGCGAGCTCCTCCTGGGTCAGGTCGTGATGGACGTGGACGCCATCGTCGGCAGTGCGGCCGAAGCGGTCGGCGAGGTCGAGCAGGGCTTTCGCGACCCGGCCCGGGACGTCGGAGAACACCAGGTCGGCGACGACCTCGTTGGTTTTCCGCAGCCGGCCCGCGAGCTGGGTGAGCAGCCCGAGGGAGACGCCCGGTCGTCCCTCGAGCCACCGCAGCAGGTCGTCGTGGGACAGGGAAAGGAAGGTGGTCTCGGTGACCGCGGTGACGGTCGCCGAGCGCGGGCCGGGGTCGAAGAGGGAGAGCTCGCCGAACATCTGCCCGGGCCCCAGGATCGCGAGCAGGTTCTCGCGCCCGTCGGAGGAGGTGCGGCCGAGCTTCACCTTGCCGTCGGTGACGATGTAGAGCTTGTCGCCAGGGTCGCCCTCATGGAACAGCACCTCTCCGCGACGCAGGCGGGCCTCGCTCATCGACGAGCGGAGCGCTGCGGCAGCCTCGTCGTCGAGGGCGCTGAACAGCGGCGCCTGCCGGAGTACGTCGTTCTCCACGTGATGTCCCTTTCTGCGTCGTGCCCCAATCGGGCGCGATCCATCCGGCCGTGTTGCAGATCACAGTCTGTCCCATTGCCCCCACAATCGCCACGCGGCCCCGGCCGTACACGCGACGGGTGGCCCGCCCGGCGAACCCGTCCGGGCACGCTCCACCCGGTCGGGGCGACTGTCCGCGCTGCGCCGTACGCTGGTCCGCGTGCCAGACTCCACCAAGGCCGCCGCCCAGATCTCCACGCCTGACACGTCCCTGGTCCGCAGAGCCCGCAAGGTCAACCGCGTTCTGGCCGAGACCTACCCCGACGCCACGATCGAGCTGGACTTCGACGACCCCTTCCAGCTGCTTGTCGTGACGGTGCTCAGCGCGCAGACCACGGACCGTCGGGTCAATGCCGTGCGGCCGGTGCTCTTCGGCGCCTACCCCGACGCCCGCGCCATGGCCGCGGCTCCGCGCGAGGACCTCGAGCGGATCATCGGACCCCTGGGCTTCTTCCGGGCCAAGACCGAGGCGCTCCTGAAGCTCTCCGCAGCGCTGGTGGCCGACCACAACGGTGAGGTGCCGTCCCGGCTGCAGGACCTCGTCAAGCTGCCCGGAGTCGGTCGCAAGACCGCCAACGTGGTGCTCGGCAACGGCTTCGGCGTCCCCGGGATCACCGTCGACACCCACTTCGGGCGGCTGATCCGCCGCCTCGGCTGGACCGAGGAGACCGACCCGGTGAAGGCCGAGCACGCGATCGGCGCGTTGTTCCCCAAGCGCGACTGGACGATGCTGAGCCACCACCTGATCTGGCACGGTCGCCGGGTCTGCCATGCCAAGAAACCGGCTTGCGGTGCCTGCACGGTGGCCCGCTGGTGCCCGTCGTACGGCGCTGGGCCGACCGACCCAGAAGCCGCCGCTCTGCTGGTCAAGACGCAAGGACCCGCATGAGGCGTGTGGTCATCCTGGCGGCCGCGCTGCTCCTGCTCAGCGGCTGCTCCGCCTCCTCGACCGGAGGGTCCAAGGACGACGTCCGGCTGCCGAAGGTGACCCTCCAGCCCCTCGGCGACGGCGAGTCCGTCGACCTGGCCGCCCTGCGCGGACCGATGGTGGTCAACCTCTGGGCCAGCTGGTGCGCGCCGTGCCGTGAGGAGCTGCCGCGCTACCAGGCGTTCGCGAAGAAGTACGCCGGCAAGGTGGATGTCCTGGGCGTCGACTGGCAGGAGACCCGCGTGGACGCGGCCCGCAAGCTGGCCCGGCAGTCGGGGGTGACCTACCCGCTCGTCGCGGATCCCGACGGCCGGCTGCGCACCCAGGTGCTGCCCAAGCTGATCCTGCTCGATGAGGACGGCAAGGTCGCCTTTGAGCAGTACGTCAAGATCACGTCTGTGGCCCAGCTCGAGAAACTCGTCAATCAGCACCTGCATGGGGCTGCATCATGAGCTTTCCCGACTGGCTCGAGCCGATCCGCGAGGGCGCCCGCTCCATCACGGCCGATGACATCAGCCGCTTCGTGCCGCCGGAGGGGTCGCGGACCCGCAAGGGCGCGGTGCTGATGCTCTTCGGCGAGGGGCCGAGCGGGCCCGACCTGCTCCTGACCGAGCGTGCCCACGACATGCGTTCCCACCCGGGTCAGGTGAGCTTTCCCGGCGGTTCGATCGACGACACCGACCCCTCGCCCGAGGCTGCCGCCCTGCGCGAGGCCGAGGAGGAGACCGGTCTCGATCCGGCCGGAGTGGAGGTGTTCGCCTCACTTCCCGAGCTCTGGCTGCCACCGAGCAACTTCGCGGTGACCGCGGTCCTCGGCTGGTGGAAGGAGCCCTCCACCGTCTCGGTGGTCGACCCGGCGGAGGTCAACGCCGTACTCCGGGTGCCGATCGAGGAGCTCCTCGACCCGAAGCACCGGGTGACCGTCACGCACCCGATGGGATACAGCAGCCCGGGGTTCATGATCGGAGAGGACAAGGACCTGATCCTGTGGGGCTTCACCGCTGGCCTGGTCAACAAGCTGTTCGACCACGTCGGGTGGACGCGTCCCTGGGACGCGTCCGTAGAACAGCCCTTGCCCGACTACATGTTCGGCCTGAGTCAAGATTGACCCCGTCCCCGGCCTGACGGCCATCTTCCGCAAAGGGTCCGCATGAACTTCCTCGACTGGTGCCTGGTCGTGCTGACCCTTGCGTACGCCGTGTCCGGGTACTGGCAGGGGTTCATCGCTGGTGCCTTCGCGACCGCCGGGTTGCTCCTGGGTGGGCTGGCCGGCATCTGGCTGGCGCCGCTGCTCCTCGGAGACGCCGCCCCGTCCCTGTGGGTCTCGCTGGGCGCGCTGTTCGTCGTACTCATCTGTGCCTCGCTCGGCCAGGCGGTCCTGCAGTTCGCCGGGACCCGCATCCGGGCGCGCATCACCTGGCAGCCGATCCGGGCCGTCGACGCCATCGGGGGAGCGGCGCTGAGCGTGGTAGCCGTGCTGCTCGTCGCGTGGATGCTCGGTGTCGCCATCAGCGGCTCCCGGATCCCGGGCGTCAGCCCGCAGGTCCGCGAGTCCAAAGTCCTGATCGCCGTCAACAAGGTGATGCCGGTCCAGGCCCAGCAGGCGCTGAAGTCCTTCGACCAGGTGGTCGGCTCCAGCTTCTTCCCGCGCTACCTCGAGCCGTTCGCGCGCGAGCGCATCGTCAACGTGGCGCCGGCCGACCCGCGCGTGCTCCGCGACCCCGACATCCGCAGGGCGGCCGAGTCGGTCTTCAAGATCCGCAGCACCAACCAGTGCGGCAGCGGCGTGGAGGGCACCGGTTTCCTCTACGCCCCCAACCGGCTGATGACCAACGCGCACGTGGTCGCCGGTGTGACCGAACCGGTCATCAAGGACGGCGACGCGTCCTTGAAGGGCACGGTCATCTACTACAACCCCGACATCGACGTCGCCGTGCTCAAGGTGCCTGCCCTCAGCGGTCCCACGATCAGGTTCGACTTCAAGGGCAAGGAGAAGCAGCAGGCCGCCGTCCTCGGCTTCCCGCAGGACGGCCCGTTCGACGCCCAGCCGGCGCGGATCCGCGGGGACCAGCGGCTGCGCTCACCCGACATCTACGGCAACGGGACGGTCACCCGTCACGTGTTCTCCCTGCGCGGCCGGATCCGCCCCGGGAACTCCGGTGGGCCCCTCGTCTCGACCGCCGGCCGTGCCCTCGGGGTCGTCTTCGCCGCCTCGGTCAGCGACAGGGAGACAGGCTACGCGCTCACGGCCGACCAGGTACGCCAGGCCGCTGCCGTGGGCCTGGACTCCAACGACCGGGTGTCGAGCGGGAACTGTGCGTCGTAGGTGGGGCTGTCGGAATCCCCGGCTGACCGGGGATTCCTGCGCTCAGTGGGTGTTGCAACACCCGACAGGTGCAGGTATCCCTTGACAGGTCAGGTGCTGCGCTTGAAGGCCGAGGGAATCTCCCTGGCCTGCTCGATCGCGCGCTCCGGGGCTCGCACCTGCTTGATCTTGCGTACGCCGACCAGGCCGAGCAACGCGGCAAGGAGGACGTAGGCGCCGAACACGATCAGGAAGCTCCAGGCGAGGTCGATGTCGAACCACATGGTCAGGAAGTATGCGAACGCGACCGAGATCATGATGATCCCGAGGAACACGAGGAAGCCGGCCGCCGCGAACAGCGCGATGCCGATCCCGCCGGCCGTCATCGAGACCTTCAGCTCGGACTTGACCAGCGCGATCTCGGACTTGATCAGGGTGGAGACGTCGCGGCTGGCGTCGGCGACCAGCTTGCCGATGGTGGGCTCTTCCTCGCTGGTGACGGGCTCACGCTGTGACATGGCAGATGGTTTCCCTTCGGTTCTCAGGTCCGCGTCGAACCCTATCCTCACGCGTCACGGTGTCGCCGGTTGCGCCGTCCCAGCACCAGGGCGGCCGCGAGTCCGGCGAGCAGCGAGGCGAGGAGTACGGCGGTCTTCGCCTGCTCGCGCTCCAAACCGGTGAACGCGAGGTCGCTGACCAGCAGCGAGACGGTGAAGCCCACGCCAGCCACGATCGCGACCCCGAACAGGTCGCGCCACATCAGCCCCTCGTTGAGCTCAGCCCGGGTGAACCGCGTCAACAGCCAGGCGCCGCCCAGGACGCCGATCGGCTTGCCCAGCACCAGCCCGAGTACGACGCCGAGCACGATCGGCTCACCGAGCACGCCGATACCACCGGTGAGCTGCACGCCCGCGCTCACCAGCGCGAAGAAGGGCACGGCCACTCCGGCGCTGAGCGGTGCGATCCGGTGCTCCAGGCGCTCGGCGGGGGACCGGGGCTCGTCCTCGTCGGGCAGCACCCGGGTGAGCAGACCGAGCACGACGCCCGCGATCGTGGCGTGCACGCCGCTCTCGTGCAGGCCGGCCCACGCGATCGCGGCCACGGGGAGGTAGAGCAGGCTGCTGCGGACGCGCATCCGCTGGAGCACGGCGTACACCACGAAGGCCGCAGCGGCCACGAGCAGCCCTGCGACGTGGATCGTCGAGGTGTAGAAGACCGCGATCACCACGATGACGATCAGGTCGTCCACGACGGCGAGCGTCAGCAGGAACGCGCGGAGCTGCGTCGGGAGGGCGGACCCGACCACCGCCAGGATCGCCAGGGCGAAGGCGATGTCCGTGGCGGCGGGGATGGCCCAGCCCTCCAGGTTCTCGGTGCCGCGGTTGACCACGACGAAGATCAGCGCCGGGACTGCGACGCCGCAGCAGGCGGCGACCACCGGCACGGCCGCGTCGGCCGGACGGCGCAGGGAGCCGACCAGGAGCTCGCGCTTCAGCTCGAGGCCGGCCACGAAGAAGAAGATCGCCAGGGCCCCGTCGGCTGCCCAGTGCTCGACGTCGAGGGGACCGAGGTCCCAGTGGCGGAGCTCCTGGTAGGAGGCGAAGTCCAGGTTGGCCCAGACGAGGGCGACCACGGCGGCGACGAGCGCGATCGAACCGCCGACGGTCTCGGAGCGGAGCAGGTCGACGACGAAGTTGCTCTCGCCCGGGTCGTCAGGGTCCGGGTCGGGCAACCAGCGGGTGACGATCATCGGCAGCTCCTGCGGGGTCGGCGAGAAGATGCCGACCAGACTTCCCGGCTCACCACCGCTCACCCTAGCGGCCGCAATCGGACGGGTTTGGTCGCTGGCCGCAACGTCTGGGACAATAGTCAGACGTTGGAGGGGAGTATTCCTTCGCGGCGATCTCGTCATCACGGTCGGTGCACTGCTGAGCAGTCCCGGCCCGGGGTCGTCGGTCGCGACGATGCGGCGGAAGAGACCTCCGGACAGCACACACGCACCCGCCGTTGCGCGCGTGCGCGAAATCGAGTCCGGAGGAACTGAGCATGGATGTATCCCCCCTGGTGTGGTGGTTGACGATCGGCATCACGTCCGTCGTCCTCCTCTTCGACGTCGTCGTCATCGGCCGGCGTCCGCACGAACCCTCCAAGAAGGAGGTCAGCATCGCGCTGGCCATCTTCATCGGGATGGCGGTCGCCTTCGGCATCGGCATCTGGGTCACCGCGGGTCACCAGTACGGCACCGAGTTCTTCGCCGGTTGGCTGACCGAGTACTCACTCTCGGTCGACAACCTGTTCATCTTCCTCATCATCATGAGCAAGTTCGGCGTGCCGAAGCAGCTCCAGCAGAGCGCGCTCCTCGTCGGCATCGTGCTCGCGCTGATCATGCGCGGCATCTTCATCGCCGTCGGCGCCGCGGCGATCAACAACTTCAGCTGGGTCTTCTACCTCTTCGGCTTCTTCCTCGTGTGGACCGCGGTCAACCTGGCCCGGGAGGGTGGTGCGGACGAGGGCGACTTCGAGGAGAACCGGCTGATCAAGTTCGTCGAGCGCAGGTTCCCCGCCACCTCGGAGTGGCACGGCACCCACATCGTGGCCAAGGAGAACGGCAAGAGGGTCATCACGCCGATGCTCATCGTGATCCTGGCGCTCGGCACCACGGACCTGCTCTTCGCGCTGGACTCGATTCCCGCGATCTACGGCCTCACCAGCGAGCCCTACATCGTGCTGACCGCCAACATCTTCGCCCTGATGGGGCTGCGGCAGCTGTACTTCCTGATCGGCGGGCTGCTCGAGCGGCTCGTCTACCTCTCCATCGGCCTGGCGGTCCTGCTCGGCTTCATCGGCGTGAAGCTGATCCTGCACGCCATGCACGAGAACGAGCTGCCGTTCATCAACGGCGGCGAGCCCATCCCGTGGGCCCCGGACATCCCGATCTGGCTCTCGCTGGTCGTCATCATCGGGATCCTGGTCGTGACCACGGTCGCCAGCCTCGCGAAGACCGGCCTGCCTTCGAAGAAGTCCGACCAGGTGTGACCCCCGCGCCGCCCGACCACACGCCACAACGTCATACGACCTGGTCGCTCGAGCGACCAGGTCGTATGACGTTCTGCGGAGCCAGAGGGCCTCAGCCGTCGTCCTTGTCGGAGTTCATGCCCTCACCGATCAGGTCCATGACCGTCGAGTCGGCCAGGGTGGTCACGTCGCCGACCTCGCGGTGCTCGGCCACGTCCTGAAGCAGCCGGCGCATGATCTTGCCCGACCGGGTCTTCGGCAGCTCGGGGACGACCATGATCTGCCGGGGCTTGGCGATCGCCCCGATCTCCTTCTGCACGTGCTTGCGCAGCTCCTGGATCAGTGAGTCGGGGGCCTCCTCGCCCTTCTCGAGCGCCGACTCCTTGAGGATCACGAACGCGCAGACCGCCTGGCCGGTGGTCTCGTCGGCGGCTCCGACCACGGCGGCCTCGGCCACCTTGGGGTGCGAGACCAGCGCCGACTCGATCTCGGTCGTGGACAGCCGGTGGCCGGAGATGTTCATGACGTCGTCGACGCGACCGAGCAGCCACACGTCACCGTCGTCGTCCTTCTTGGCACCGTCGCCGGCGAAGTAGTAACCCTGCTTCTCGAAGCGTGACCAGTAGGTGTCCTTGAACCGCTCGTCGTCGCCCCACAGCGTGCGCAGCATCGAGGGCCATGGCTCCTTGACGACGAGGAACCCGCCGGACCCGTCGGGCACCGACTCTCCGTCGTCGTTGACCACGTCGGTGACGATGCCAGGGATCGCCTTCATCGCCGAGCCGGGCTTGGCCGCGGTCACGCCCGGGAGCGGGCTGATCATGATCGAGCCGGTCTCGGTCTGCCACCAGGTGTCGACGACTGGAACCTTGCCCGCACCGATGGTCTCGCGGTACCAGATCCAGGCCTCGGGGTTGATCGGCTCGCCGACCGACCCGAGCAGCCGCAGCTTGGACAGGTCGTGCTTCTCGGGGATGTCGTCACCCCACTTCATGAACGTCCGGATCGCCGTCGGTGCGGTGTAGAAGAGCGTGACGCCGTACTTCTCGCAGATCTCCCACCACCGGCCCTTGTCCGGGGTGTCCGGCGTGCCTTCGTACATCACCGACGTGGTCTGGTTCGCGAGTGGGCCGTAGACGCCGTAGGAGTGTCCGGTCACCCAGCCGACGTCGGCGGTGCACCAGTAGACGTCGTCGTCGGGCTTGAGGTCGAAGATCCCCCAGTGCGTGTAGGCGCAGCCGACCAGGTAGCCACCGGTCGTGTGCAGGATGCCCTTGGGCTTGCCGGTCGTGCCCGAGGTGTACATGACGTAGAGCGGGTGCTCGCTGTCGAAGAACTCGCACTCGTGGTCGGTCGACGCCTCGTCGACGACGTCGTGCCACCACACGTCGCGGTCGTTCCACTCCACGTCCTCGCCCGTACGACGGACCACCAGCACCTTGCTGACCTCGTGTCCGTTGCCGGCCGCCTTGTCGCAGGCCTCGTCGACGGCCGGCTTGAGTGCGGAGGGGGCCCCGCGCCGGTAGCCGCCGTCGGAGGTGATCACGACCTTGGCATTGCAGTCCTCGAGCCGGTTGGCCAGCGCGTCGGAGGAGAACCCGCCGAACACCACGGTGTGCGGTGCACCGATCCGTGCGCAGGCCAGCATCGCGATGACCGTCTCGGGAAGCATCGGCATGTAGATCGCGACCCGGTCGCCGGTCTCGACGCCCAGCTCGACCAGCGCGTTGGCGGCCTGGCAGACCTCGTCCTTGAGCTCGGCGTAGGTGATGTCCCGGGTGTCGTCCTCGGGCTCGCCGACCCAGTGGAAGGCGACCTTGTCACCGGCGCCGTTCTCGACGTGCCGGTCCACGCAGTTGTAGGCGGCGTTGATCTTGCCGCCGACGAACCACTTGGCGAAGGGAGGGTCGTCCCAGTCGAGGACCTGGTCCCACTTGGTGTCCCAGTCGAGGCGCTCGGCCTGCTTCTCCCAGAAGGCGAGCCGATCCTTCTCGGCCTCGGCGTACGCGTCCTCGGTGAGGTTGGCCTGCTTGGCGAAGTCCTCGGGAGGCTCGAACCGGCGCTCCTCCTTGGACAGGTTGGCCAGGGTCTCGCTGGACTCGCTCATCAATCTCTCCTCGTGGGACATCTGGATGGTCGTGCGTCAGGCGGTTTCGAACCTACTCCCCGGACCTCGTCCGGACGACCCCCGTGGGGGGCGCCCGGACGGGTCCGACCGAGCGATACCTGGCCCGTACCCAATCCCTCAGTGCTTGACCGCAACCTCGGAGCCCGCACCCGTGAGTGCGCGCACCTCCAGCTCGGTGTAGCGCTCCTCAGCCTCCGGCTCCTTGGAGGTGACCGTGCCCAACCAGCCGAGCAGGAAGCCGGCAGGGATCGAGATGATGCCGGGGTTGCTGAGCGGGAACCACGACCAGTCGGACCCGGTGACCAGCGCAGTCTCAGACCCGGACACCACTGGCGAGAAGAACACCAGCACGAGGCAGGTGACCAGTCCGCCGTAGATGGCCCACACCGCGCCGCGGGTGTTGAACCGTCGCCAGAACAAGTTGTAGAGCAGCGACGGGAGGTTGGCCGAAGCCGCCACAGCGAAGGCCAGCGCCACCAGGAAGGCGATGTTGAGCTTCTGTGCCGGGATGGCCAGTGCGACCGCGATGCCACCGATGACGAAGGCAGCGATCCGGGCCACCTTCACCTCGTCCTTCTCCGACGCACTCCCGCGCTTGAACACGGTGGCGTAGAGATCGTGTGCCACGGACGAGGCCGACGTCAGCGTCAGGCCGGCCACCACGGCAAGGATGGTCGCGAAGGCCACGGCCGAGATCAGCGCCAGGAGCACCGCACCGCCCGTGGTGCCCTCACCACCACCGACCGCTTCGGCCAACAGTGGCGAGGCCAGGTTGCCGCCCGAGGCTGCCACTTCGCTCTCCGGGCCGGTGTCGAGCATTGCCGCGGCACCGAAACCGAGAACCAGCGTCATCAGGTAGAAGGTGCCGATCAGACCGATCGCCCACAGCACCGACTTGCGTGCCGCCGCGGCGGTGGGCACCGTGTAGAAGCGGATCAGGATGTGCGGCAGACCGGCAGTGCCGAGCACCAGGGCCAGGCCGAGCGAGACGAAATCAATCTTCGAGGTCGTGTCGATCCCGTACTTCAGACCCGGCTGGAGGAACGCCTCGCCCTTGCCGGTCTTCTCCGAGGCCGCTTGGAGCAGGTCGGAAAAGTTGAACCCGAACTCCTTGAGCACCAGGAAGGTGATCAGCACGGTGCCGGTCATCAGCAGGACCGCCTTGACGATCTGCACCCAGGTGGTGCCCTTCATGCCACCGACGGTCACGTAGAAGACCATCAGCATGCCGACACCGACGATCGTCAACGCCTTGAGCGCCTCGGACTCGACGTCGAGGAGCAGAGCGACGAGCGCACCGGCACCGACCATCTGGGCGAGCAGATAGAAGATCGAGACGACGACCGTGGAGGTCGCCGCTGCGGTCCTCACCGGCCGCTGCTTCATCCGATAGGCCAGCTGGTCAGCCATCGTGTAGCGGCCCGAGTTCCGGAGCAGTTCTGCCACGAGCAGGAGTGCGACCAGCCACGCGACCAGGAAGCCGATGGAGTACAGGAAGCCGTCGTAGCCGTTGAGGGCGATCAGACCGGAGATACCCAGGAAGGAAGCGGCCGACATGTAGTCCCCGGAGACGGCCATGCCGTTCTGGAAGCCACTGAAGGATCGCCCACCGGCATAGAAGTCGGTGGTGCCCGACTGTTGCCGGCTGGCCCACATGGTGATGCCGACCGTGACGAGCACGACCGCTACGAAGAGGACTGCAGTGAGTGCCTGGGAGCTCATCGCCGGGCCTCCCGCTTGTACTGCTCTTCCAGCTGGCGGGCGAGCGGGTCGACCTTACGGTTCATGTAGTTCGCGTAGGCCCAGGCGAGGGCGAAGGTGGTGGCGAACTGGAGCAGCCCGAAGACAAGGGCCACGTTGATGTGGCCGAACAGCCGCTGGCTCATGAAGTCATGGGCCCAGTTCGACATGAACACGTAGAGCAGGTACCAAGCCAGGAACGCGACGGTGGCCGGGAAGACGAACTTGCGGAACCGGCGGCGCAGCTCCTGGAACTCCGCGGACTCGTGCAACGTGTCGTAGACCGGATCGTGGCGCGACGCCTGATCATGCGCGTCGACGGTTGGTTCAGCCATGGGCGGGCCCTTCTCGAGAGGCTGTGATGCCGTCACCGTGGCAGCGCACGTGCCGGGCCGCCACCGTGGCGCGGCGACGTGTCGGCGGGTGGACAGGGGGAATCGCCCAGCGGTCGAAGACGCACGACGAACGGTCGTCCAGGGCGCCGGTATGCGTCATACGTCGTGGTCGTCCGGGCAACCTGTCCGGGCAACCAGTTCGTATGACGTCCGGCCGTCAGCCGCGGTCGAGCTGCACCGTCTCCGGGGTGTGCAGCCTCACCATGAAGCGGGAGGCGTGCACGGGCAGCCGGTGGCGGGTCATCCGCGACACGACGATCATCGTCGCGAAGGACGCCGGCACCGCCCACGCCGCAGGCTGGGCCAACAGGGAGGCGAGCCAGCCCGCACTTCGGTCGGTGAGCAGGTTGTCGAGGACCGCGCCGCCGGTGAGCAGGCCGCCCACGACGATCCCGGCGAACGCGCCGACGTCGGTCAGCCCGCGCCACCAGATGCCCAGGAGCAGCAACGGACTGAACGTGGCGGCGGCCATCGCGAAGGCCAGCCCGACCACCGTCGCCACGGCGACGTCCCGCGTGACCAGCGCGAGCAGGAACGGAACGACCACCGCGACGACGGCTGAGAGCCGGAAGGCGGTGACGCCCTCGAGGCGCTTGCTCATCACGTCCTGGGTGATGACGCCGGCGACCGCGATGGTCAGCCCGGACGACGTGGCCAGGAACGCGGCGAACGCGCCGGCTGTGAGCAGCGCGGTCAGGAGGTCGCCCCCGAGGTCTCCGATCATCCGCCCGGGAAGCTCGAGCACCATCCCGTCGGCGCGGCCACTCCCGACCAGGTCGGGGGCGTAGAGGCGACCGAGGGCGGCGTACACCGGTGGCAGCACGTAGAAGAACCCGAGTAGCGCGAGCACCGCCACGGTCGTCTGACGGGCCGCCTTGCCGTCGGGGTTGGTGTAGAAGCGCACCACCACGTGGGGCAGGCCCATGGTGCCGAGGAAGGTCGCGACCATGAGGGAGTACGTCGAGTACAGCGGGTGTCCGCCTGCGAAGTCGATCGGGTTCGCCCACGCCGTACCCGACTCGCCGCCGACCAGCAGCGTCGGGTCCGCCGGCGACCGGCCGCCGTCACCGAGCCAGACGATGACCAGGAACACGATCGGGACCAGGAGGGCAGTCAGCTTGAGCCAGTACTGGAAGGCCTGCACGAACGTGATCGAGCGCATCCCGCCAGCCAGGACGTTGAGGAGTACGACGACCGCGACGACGAGCCCGCCTGCCCACGGGGGAAGCCCGGTCGCCGCTTCGAGGGCTACCCCGGCGCCCTGCAGCTGCGGCATCACGTAGAGCCAGCCGATCGCCACCACCATCAGCGACGCGAGCGTGCGAACTGCCCGGGAGTCGAGGCGGGCCTCGGCGAAGTCGGGCAGCGTGTAGGCACCCGAGCGACGCAGGGGAGCCGCGACGAGCACCAGCAGCACCAGGTAGCCGGCGGTCCAGCCGATCGGGTACCAGAGCATCTCGGCGCCGAAGCTCAGCACCAGCCCGGCGATGCCAAGGAAGGACGCGGCCGAGAGGTACTCGCCGCTGATCGCCGAGGCGTTCAGCCCCGGTCTGACCGAGCGCGAGGCCACGAAGAAGTCCGAGGTGGTCCGGCTGAACCGCAGCCCCCAGTAACCGATGGCGAGCGTGGCCAGCGTGACCGCCAGGACGGCGACGAAGCCCATGGCGTGGTTCACGACGAGCGCTCCACGACGCGGGCGAAGGCGCGCTCGTTGCGTTCGGCCAGGCGTACGTAGCGCCAGGCTAGGAGCACGAGAACCGGGTAGCAGCCGAAGGCCAGCATGCCCCACGAGACGGGCATCCCGAGGACATGGTGCGTGGTCAGGCCGGGCACGAGGGTGAAAACCAGCGGGAGCACGCCGACGGTCAGGCCGAGCGTCAGCAGGATGCTCAGCGCGAGCCGGAGCTGGGCGCGCAGCAGCGTCCGGAGGTAGATCTCGCCGACCTCGCTCTGCGCGTCGATCTCGGAGGCCGCCGTCGGCCGCGGCCGCACCCGGGGACGCTCGGTCCAGGGGCTGGTGACCCTCACTCGTGCACTGGCCCGCTCGGGCGGCTGCTGGCTCATGTCTCGACGCCCGGCCTGGCGTGGCGGACGAGGAGGTCGCGCAGCTCTCGGGTGTGTCGCCTGCTGACCTGGAGGTGCTGGTCGCCGATCACGACCGTGCAGCGGCCGCCGTCGACGTGCACCTCGTCGACGTATGCCGTCGCGATCAGCAGCGAGCGGTGGATGCGCACGAAGCCAGAGTCCGCCCAGTCGTGCTCGAGCTGGCTGATCGGCACCCGCACGAGGTAGCTGTCGTCGGCCGTGTGCAGCCGTGCGTAGTCGCCCTCGGCCTCGACGTAGTGGATGCGGGAGATCGGCACGAACCGGGTGACCCCGCCGCGCTCCACGGGCACCTGTTCCTCCGCCTGCTCGGTGCGGGTGGCTGCCAGTACTCGGCGTACGGCCTCGGCGAGGCGTGCCGCGCGCACGGGCTTGAGCACGTAGTCGACCGCGTTGAGCTCGAAGGCGTCCACCGCGTGCTGGTCGTGCGCGGTGACGAACACGGCGACGGGCGGGGTCTTGAAGCGCGACAGCACCTGGGCCAGCTCGATGCCGGTCAGCCCGGGCATCTGGACGTCGAGGAACACCGCGTCCACCTCGAGCTGCTGGAGCAGTCGAAGCGCCTCGGTCGGGGAGTCGGTGGAGTGGACCTCGGCGACGCGTTCGTCGCGCTCGAGAAGGAACGTGACCTCGTCGAGGGCCGGGCGCTCGTCGTCGATCACCAGCACCCGCAGGCCGGTCACGCCGTCACCCCCGGTGCGAACTTGGGCACGCGGACGACGACCTTGGTACCGGCGCCGGGCGCTGTCTCCACGACGAGACCGTATTCGTCGCCGAACGTCGCCCGCAGCCGCTCGTCCACGTTGGCCAGGCCGACCGACTCGCTACCGGCCTCGCCGGCGAGGATCGCGCGGATGCGTTCGGGGTCCTGGCCCACGCCGTTGTCCTCGATGGAGATGACGCACTCGCGGTCGACGTCGCGGGCCTCGATCGAGAGGTGCCCACGTCCGGCGTCAAGGCCGTGCTGTACGGCGTTCTCGACGAGCGGCTGGAGGCAGAGGAACGGGATGTTCACGCCGAGCACCTCAGGCGCAACCTGGAGGGTCACGCGCAGCCGGTCGCCGAAGCGGGCCTGCTCGAGCAGCAGGTAGCGCTCGATCGACCGGAGCTCCTCGGCGAGCGTCGTGAACTCGCCGTGCTGGCGGAAGGAGTAGCGGGTGAAGTCGGCGAACTCGAGCAGCAGCTCGCGGGCCCGGTCGGGGTCCGTGCGCACGAAGGACGCGATCGCGCCGAGGGAGTTGTAGATGAAGTGCGGGCTGATCTGCGCGCGCAGCGCCCGGACCTCGGCTCGCATCAGGCGGTGCCGGGACTCCTCGAGCTCGGCGAGTGCGAGCTGGCTTGAGACCCAGCTGGCCACCTCCTCGGTGGCGCGCAGCAGGCCCGCCGATGACCGATCGGTCAGGACGACGAGGGCGCCGGCCACGCGTTGCTCGACCACCAGTGGGCTGGCGATCGCGTGCTGCACGAGGCATCCGGGGGTCTCGCACTCGAGCTCGGTGCGGCCGGCGACGACGGTGCCCATCGCGTCGACGGCCCGCGCGGCGAGGAGCTGGGCCTGGTCGGCGTGATGGGTCGAGAGCCCGTCGTACCCGAGGAGGCGGTGGGTGTCGGCGATCGCGACGGCGGCGGTGCCCAGCAGGTTGCGCAGGTGCTTGAGGCTGCGCTCGACGGAGTCCATCGTGAGCCCCTGGCGCAACGCCGGGGAGGCGAGCGACGCGGTGTGCAGCGTCCGGAAGGTGGCGAGGTCGGCGTCGCTCCCCAGCTGACGGGCGTACCAGCGGCTGCGGATCCCCTCGAACGCCATCGCCAGGGGCCTACTTGAAGTCGATCAGCTGCATGCCGGGGTCCTCCGGCGGCTTCCGCGTCGACGGGCGGGCGACCGGACCGGTCTCCTCGACATCGGGCTCCTCCAGGCCGGGCGGGTCGGCGGAGGGTGGGGCCACCTCGGGCGGCAGCTCCTGGTGGCGTACGACGGCCCGGTAGCACCGGGTGATGTAGGGGACCTGCATGCCGTCGTGGCCGCGGCCGTACTCGGCATAGAGGGCGTCCACCTTGGCCAGCACGTCGGCCCGGGCCGGCTCAGTCATCGTGGCGACGTGGGAGACCGAGCAGGCCAGGTCGGCCAGGGTCTTCGCCGTGTGCGGCTGCCAGAAGCGGAACTGCTTCTCGTCCACGAACCCGAAGTAGGGAGTCTCCATCAGCGGCGTCGCCAGCTGCGTGCTGTCAGCCTGTGGCGAGATCAGCTTCTTGAGCCGCTTCACCCAGGGGATGCCCTCGTCATAGGTGTTCCACGCGAGCGCGAGCACCCCGCCGGGACGTAGGACGCGCGCGATCTCGGCCATCGCCAGCGAGTGGTCGAACCAGTGGAACGACTGGCCGCAGACGACGACGTCGACCGAGCGCGATCGCATCGGGATCTGCTCGGCAGTTGCGACGACGTGGGGGACGTCGAGGTGGGTGCGGAGCACGGTGAGCATCTCCGGCAGCGGGTCGGTGGCGAGGATCTCGTGCCCGGCAGCGTGCATGACGGCGGTCAGCTTGCCGGTGCCGGCGCCGAGCTCGAGCACCATCGAGTGACCGGGTCCGGTCAACCAGCTGACGGCGTCCTCAGGGTACGACGGGCGGGCTCGCTCGTAGACGTCGGCCACGGGGCCGAGCGACCGTTCCGGAGGTGGGCTGTTCCTGCCCTTGGGCTTGCTCATCGTGCGCTCGAAGTTACCCGATAGCCTTCCCGCCGTGCCCCACCCGTCGACCGAGTCTCAACCCGATCCGCTGGCCTGGCTGACCAGCCTGGAGGGGGTGCCGTCCGCCTTCGCGGCCACGCGCGACGGGATCGACGTGATGCTGCGCGATCGGGGCCTGCGCAGGACCACTCCCGAGCAGACGGCGGAGTCGTTGCTGCGGGGTGCCCACGCCAGCGCCGTGCTCGAGGGATCGGCGTCGTCACTCGAGCAGGTGCGGGACGGTTCGGGCGACGAGCTGGCCCGCGCCGCGGTGCGGGTGAGCAGCGAGCTGCTGTCCCTCGCGCCGGTCCTCGGGCGGTCGCCGTTGCAGGTCTTCGCGCGGCTGGACGTGCTTGCCGGTGGTGCCGGTCAGCCGTCGTCCGCAGAGGGTGCGGCGAGGCTGCAGTCGCTGTCCCAGACGTTGCTCGCGACGTCGGCGCCGGCCCTGATGGTCGCGGCGCTGCTGCACGCTGATCTCGCGACGGCGATGCCGTTCGCCTCGCACAACGGGATCGTCGCCCGTGCCGCCGAACGGTTGGTGCTGGTCTCGCGGGGAGTCGATCCGGCCTCGCTCGTCGTACCCGAGGCGGGGCACCTGGCCCTGCGTCCGCAGTACGAGTCCAACCTGCGCGGCTACCGCGACGGCGGTCAGGGCGGCCTGCACTCGTGGCTGCTCTATGCCGCCGAGGCGCAGACGAGGGGAGCGGACGCGAGCCCGTTGCGCGCCTGACGTCCTCGCAGGTGTCGAGACCCCTTACACGGATGAGCGGCACCGAACTCCCCCAAGAATGTTTGGGAGATCTCGATGCCGCTCGACACACGGGGTTGGGTTACCAGGCGTGCATTTTCTAATTGTGGCCCCCGGCCGATCCGGGTCTGACCAGCACCCTGTAGGAAGGGTAGATCGCCGCGTGGGTACCGCCACCGTGTGAGTCTGTGTAGTTGTTGTGTCCTGTGTACGCCGCCCCACGAACTAACACAACCCTTGACTTTTCAGTCGGCAGCGCGACGCCGCCTGAGGTTCAGCCAGAGTGCCGCTCCGATGGCCGCAACCCCACTGATCGTGAGCACGGTGATCGTCTGTCGGGCCGGCGGAAGCTTCAGCCTGGTGCGCAGCGCGACCGGCTTGTCGAAGACGAGGATGGGCCAGCCGCGGTCGCGGGCGATGCGTCGCAGGTCCTTGTCGGGGTTGACCGCGTGCGGGTGGCCGACGGCCTCGAGCATGTGCACGTCGGTGACCGAGTCGCTGTAGGCGTAGCTGCGGTCGAGGTCGTAGCCGCGTCGGGCCGCGAGGTCGCGGATGGCGGTGGCCTTGTTCTCGGCGTACGCATAGAAGCTGATCTCGCCGGTGTACTTGCCGTCAGCGACCTCCATCCGGGTCGCGATCACCTTGTCGGCGCCGAGCATCTGACCGATCGGCTCGACGACCTCCGACCCGCTGGTGGAGACGATGATGACGTCGCGTCCGGCGAGGTGATGGTCCTCGATCAGGCTCACCGCTTCGTCGTACACCAGGGGGTCGACGATGTTGTGCAGGGTGTCGCCGACGATCTCCTTGACGGTCTCCACGTCCCAGCCCGAGCACAGCTGTGACATGAACTGACGCATCTTCTCCATCTGGTCGTGGTCGGCTCCGCCGACGAGGTAGACGAACTGTGCGTACGCCGATCGCAGCACCGCCCCGCGCGAGATCAGACCTCCAGCCTGGAACTCGCGGCTGAAGGCAAGCGTGCTCGACTTCGCGATGATGGTCTTGTCGAGATCGAAGAAGGCTGCCGTCGGTCGGGGCACCGGGCTCATGTCCTGAAGTGTAGGCAGCGGCCCGGATGTGCCCATGACATGGGCCGTTTCGCGTCCACAGGCACTTTCACGGGCCGGTGCGTCCACAGTCCTGCGACGCACTCTCGCGAGGCTTCTCGTTGGTGGACAGCATCGACGGCATGGATGCCAGCGCCCCACTCCTCGTCTCCTCCGACCCGTTGCTCGTCTCCGATGTGCAACGGCTGAGCGCGGCCGCCGGTGTGGTGCCGGAGGTGGTGGGTGACCCCGCCCACGCCCTCCGATGGTGGAACGGACCGCCCGTCGTGCTCGTGGGTTCGGACAGTGCCGGCGTCCTCGCGGCGTCGAGCCCGCCACGCAGACCACGCGTCTTCGTCCTCGGTCGGGCGCCCGTCGATGACGCACTCTTCCGCGACGCCCTTGGTGTCGGCGCGGAGACGGTGGCCGGCCTGCCCGAGTCGGAGACCTGGCTCGTCGAGCTGCTCACCGACGTGGGCGACGGCGGTGCCGCACCCGGGGTGACGATCGGAGTGATCGGCGGCTCCGGCGGTGCCGGGGCGACCGTGTTCGCGGCGGCCCTGGCCCAGACAGCCGCAGCACTCGGTTCGACCCTCCTCGTCGACGCCGACCCGATCGGAGCCGGCATCGACCGAGTGCTCGGTCTCGAGTCGACCGACGGCATCCGGTGGGACTCGATGCTGCAGACGACCGGACGACTCAGCTCGCGTTCGCTGCGCGAGGCGCTCCCTCGCTCCGGCGGGCTCTCCGTGCTGACCTGGCCCACGGACCGGCCGGCTTCGCTGCAGGCGTTTGCGATGCGCGAGGTGCTCTCGGCCGGGCGACGCGGGTTCGAGGCCGTCGTGGTCGACCTGCCCCGACACCGCGACGCCGTGGTGGAGGAGACGATCACCCGCTGCGACCACATCGTGCTCCTCTCGACGTTGACGGTCCCCGGCGTGACGTCGGCCGCGCGGGTGGCGAGCCGGTTGCCGGAGTTCACGCCCGAGCGGCACCTGGTCACGCGTGGCAGCCGGGCCGGGGTCACGCCCGAGTCGGTGAGCCGGCTCCTGCGGATGCCCTTGCTCGCGGCCATGGGTGACCAGCGCGGACTCGACGAGGCGATCAACCTCGGCGCCGGACCGGCTCGCTCACGCCGCGGCACCCTGGCGAGAGCGGCCCGCTCGTGCGCGTCCGCGCTGCTCACCGGCCGGGCCGTGGCCGCCGCATGACATCACCCCAAGCCATGGGCGAGGTGTCGGTCGAGCTGCTCGACGGCGTCCGCGAACGACTGGCGCGCGATGCCGCTCCTCTCACCCCTCAGCTGGTCGCGCAAGCGCTGCGCGAGCAGGGCCGTCCGGTGGGGGATGCCACCGTGCTGGCCGTGCACGACGCACTGCACCGCGACGTGGTCGGGGCCGGTCCGCTCGAACCCCTGCTCCGTCTCGAGGGTGTCACCGACGTCCTGGTCAACGGTGCCGCCCAGGTCTGGATCGACCGTGGAGCCGGGCTCGAGCGCACCGGCATCTCCTTCCTCGACGACCAGGCCGTGCGCCGTCTGGCGCAGCGGCTGGCAGCAGCGGGTGGGCGGCGTCTCGACGACGCCTCGCCCTACGTCGACCTCCGGCTCCCCGACGGGACTCGCTTCCACGCGGTGCTGGCACCGCTGTCGCGGCCCGGCACCGTGCTGTCCCTGCGGGTTCCGCGGCAGCGGGTCTTCACGATGGACGAGCTGGTGGACGCCGGCGCCATTCCGACCATGGGGGTGGCGCTCCTCGAGTCGGTCGTGCGCCGCCGACTGGCCCTGCTGATCAGTGGCGGCACCGGTTCGGGTAAGACCACACTGCTCAATGCACTCCTGTCCATGGTCGGGGCCGAGGAGCGGTTGGTCATCGTGGAGGACGCCTCGGAGCTCCGGCCCGAGCACGGCCATGTGGTGGCCCTGGAGTCACGGCCCGCGAACATCGAGGGCGCCGGCGAGGTCACCCTGCGCACGCTCGTCCGGCAGGCGCTGCGGATGCGCCCCGACCGGCTGGTCGTCGGCGAGGTGCGTGGAGGTGAGGTCGTCGACATGCTCGCCGCGATGAACACCGGCCACGAGGGTGGCTGCGCGACCATCCACGCCAACTCCGCTGCCGACGTCCCCAGCCGGGTCGAAGGGCTGGCCCTGGCCGCCGGGCTCAGCCGGGAGGCGGCACACAGCCAGCTGTGCTCGGCCGTCGACGTGGTGATCCACCTGGGCCGCGGTCCCGACCGGGTGCGACGACTCGAGGAGATCGGTGTCGTGGCGCGGCAGGCGGGTGGTGGCGTCGACGTCATCACCGGAGTGGCGTTTGCGTCCGACGGCTCGATGACGCCGGGTCCAGCCGTCGATGCGCTCTCGGCGCTCGTCGAGTCGTGACGCTCCTCGCCGTCACGCTGGCGATGGCCGCGGTCGCACTGGCGGTTACGGGGCCGCTGAAGGTGCCAGCCGGCACATCGGTCGGGCGAGTCGTTCCCCGTGCACTGGTGCTGCTCGCGGTCGGGTCGCTGGCGCTCGCGCTGTGGTCCTGGCTGGACGCTCATCAGTTCGTGTTGGCCATGCTGTCTGGTCTCGTGGCAATGGCGGTGGGTCGCATGGTCCGGCGACGCCGGGCCGCGTGGGCGGCCGACCAGACCGCAGACCAGGTGCTCGCCGTGTGCGACGCGATGGCCTCCGACCTCGCGGCCGGCCAACCCCCGCTGGCCAGCCTCGATCGTGCCGCAGATGAGTGGCCCGACTTCGCTCCGGTCGCTGTGGCCGGGCAGATGGGGGCGGACGTTCCCAGCCTGCTGCGCGATCTCGCCCGCCGACCAGGGGCCGGCCAGCTGCGGACACTCGCGGCCACCTGGCAGGTCGCCCACGACACCGGTTCCGGGCTCGCTGGCGCGATCAGGCAGGCGGCAGACGCGATCCGCGCCGACCGGCGCACGGCCCGGCTGGTCGCCGCCGAGCTGGCCGCGGCCCACGCCACCGCCCGGATGCTCGCAGTGCTGCCGGTGGGGGTGCTGCTCCTCGGCACCGGCATCGGCGGTGACCCAGTCGGCTTCCTGACCGGCTCGACGGCGGGTCTGGTGTGCCTCGCGGTCGGCCTGGGACTCTCGTACGCCGGGCTGCTCTGGCTCGAACGGATCGCCGACCGCGTGCTGCGCCGATGACCGGCGGTGCCTCGTGGTTGGTGGCGGGACTGCTGGCCGTCGCCGTCGCCCTGTTCCTGAGACCACGTGAGCAGCTCCGCCCCGTCCTCGGCGCACCGACCGCCTCCGCCTCCATGAGATCCGGGGAGACCGCGATGCTGCGACGGCTGCGACCGCTGCTCGCGCTGGTCGGCTTCGCCGGTGGATGGGCGATGCTCGGTGGCCTCCTCGGGTGGATCGGCGGAGCTGCCGGTGCCGTGGCGGTCTGGGTCGTGCTCGGGCGCACCGAGGACCCGTCCGTCGTACGACGTCGGGAGCTGCTGCTCGAGGACCTGCCTACCGGGGTCGACCTGCTCGCCTCGTGCCTCGATGCCGGGTCGGCTCCAGAGTCGGCCCTGGTGACGGTGAGCCGAGCTCTCGGCGGTCCCGTCGGCGAGGAGTTCCTCGCGATCCACCACCGCCTCGAGGTGGGCGTCGATCCCCGACAAGTGTGGCGGTCGGTGGCCGCGCACGACCAGATCGGTCCGTTGGGGCGGGCCGTGGGCCGCGCGCACGAGACTGGCGCCCCGGTCGGACGCGCGGTGCACCAGCTCGCCGACGAGCTGCGCGAACGTGCCCGCGCCGACGTGGAGGCGCGCGCCCGGAGCATCGAGGTGAAGGCCGCAGCACCGCTCGGACTCTGCCTCCTACCGGCGTTCGTGGTGCTCGGGGTGGTGCCGCTGGTGGCAGGAGTCTTCGGCGCGATGCGGCTCTTCCAGTGACCAGCACGCGTCCACAAGTCACCGGCACACCCGGGTTCTCCACCGTTCGCGAAGACGTGATCGCGCCCGAGTCCCAGGTCGAGAACCCTCGACCCGTCCACACATCCACCCCGGACCGAGGGGCCCGGGTCAGCAGTCAGGAGAAGTCATGAGCCACACCGCACTCGCCGTCGTCCGGGACGAGGTCAGAGATGAGATCGGGGCCACCACCGCGGAGTACGCCACCGTCACCGGATGCGGTGTCGGCTTCGCCGCGGTCCTCTTCAAGTTCCTGACCAGCTCGGCAGGACAGGACCTGCTCAAGCTGATCTTCAGCGCCATCAAGGCCCTGCTGCCCTTCTAGAGCGCCCGCAGACCGGCCGGCGGGACGGGGAAGGGGCTGCCTGTCCCGCCGGCCGCACCAACACCGCGGGCACCACAGCCCGAGAAAGGAGGAGGCTCATGCGCCGACGAGACCAACTCAGGAACGAGCACGGGGCCGTGACGGCCGAGACGGCAATGGCACTGCCGCTGATCGCGATCTTCGCCCTGTCGATGGCGTGGCTCGTGACCATCGGCATCACCGAGGTGCGGGCGCTGGACGCGGCTCGTGAGACCGCTCGGTCAGCGGCCCGCTCGGACGGCGCCGGGGAGGCGACCTCGCTGGGACGCCGCGTCGCACCCGACGGGTCCCGGATCAGCGTGAGCCGCGCGGACGGCGCCGTGGTCGCCCGGGTGAGCAGTCCCGTCAACGGCCCCGCAGGCCTGTTCGGCCGGTGGGCCTGGTTCCGGGTCACGGCCGAGGCCGTGGCCGCCGAGGAGCCGACGTGGTGAGCACAGCGCCGTGGCGGGGAGAAGACGGCGCCGGCTCGGTGCTGGCGGTGGCGATGATGGGCCTGCTGGTGACGGTCGCCGTCGCCACAGCCGGGGTGGTCGGCGTGGTCGCCACTCACCGCACCGCCCAGTCGGCCGCCGATCTCGCGGCCCTCGCAGGCGCCGCTGCTCTCCAGGACGGGGGCGACGCGTGTGCCCAGGCCGCCGCCGTCGCGGACCGCAACCGCGCGAGCCTGACGGAGTGCGAGGTCGCCGGCTGGGACGTGACGGTCGTCGTGTCAGCCGACACGGCCCGGCTGCCCGGTGGTGTTCTCGACCTCCACGCTCGAGGTCGGGCCGGCCCTGCCGTCAGCACACCCGCACAGTGACAGCCCCGCAAAGAGATTCAGGGCTCGTCGCGGTGAGGCCCTGCCTCGTGCTCCTCGCGCTTGTACTCGTCGAGCTTGTTGCTCAGCTCGCTGACCTTCTTGCGGTCGGCGCGGCGGGCCGCGGCGCGCTTCGCGCCGCTGCGGAACATCCCGAGGGCCATCACGAACAGCAGCAGAGTGAGCATGCCGAGGAAGAAGATCATCGTCGCGTTGGTCTCGAGGTTGAACGACCCGAGGTCCAGGGTCGCGTCACCGCTTCCACCGAACAGGGCAGCGATCACGAGCAGGACGGCGGCGATCAGGACGATGAGCGCGGCAACGAACACGGGGCACTTCCTCTCCGAGGGGCCAACGCCTCGAGACTAGTGTCCGGGAGCGCCTTCGAGCAGCAGGTCGAGCAGCGCGATCGCCCCGGGTTTGTCGAGCGGGTTGTTCTGGTTCCCGCACTTGGGTGACTGGACGCAGGAAGGGCAGCCCTCCGAGCAGGTACACGAGGCGATCGCCTCGCGGGTGGCCCGCAGCCATGCGGGTGCGGCGTGGAAGCCCCGTTCCGCGAACCCCGCACCGCCCGGGTGACCGTCATGGACGAACACCGTCAGTCGACCGGTGTCGGGGTGCAGCGCCGTGGAGACCCCGCCGATGTCCCACCGGTCGCAGGTTGCGAACAGTGGCAGCAGCCCGATGGAGGCGTGCTCCGCCGCGTGGGCGGAGCCGGGCAGATCCGCCTCGGCGAGGCCCGACTCGGTGAGGACGTGATCGGGGATGGTCCACCACACGGCCGTGGTCTGGAGGATCCGTTCGGGAAGGTCGAGCGGCTCCTCGCCGATCACCTCGCCAGAGGGCACCCTGCGCTTGAGGAATGACACCACCTGGTGGGAGACCCGTACGCCGCCGAGGCTCAACCGGGCCTCGCCCCAGGCCACGGACTGGCGCTCGGTGAGGATCTCGATGTCGGTGATCTCGCGGGCCGACGTCGAGTAGTCCGGGTCCGCGCGCACCACCACCGCGACCGACTCGTCGAGGTCGAGGTCGGTGACCAGCCAGGTCTCGCCCTGGTGGAGGTACACCGCGCCCGCGTGGGCCGTGCCGTGTGCCGATGAGTGGTCGACGGTGCCGAGCACGCGCCCGGTCTCGTCCTCGACGAGCCGGACCGGCGGACCACCAGTGGAGCGGATGTCGGCGAGGTCGCTGGCGCGCCGTCGGTCGGTCCAGAACCAGCCTCGCGGCCGGCGGCGCAGCAGCCCGCCCTCCGTGAGTGCCTCCACAGCGGCCCTGGCGCGGGGTCCGAACAGCGGCAGGTCCATCAGGGTCAGCGGCGACTCGGCTGCCGCGGCGCAGAGGTGCGGCCCGAGCACGTAGGGGTTGTCAGGGTCGAAGACATTGGCCTCGACCGGCTGGCCGAGCAACGCCTCGGGGTGGTTGACCAGATAGGTGTCGAGTGGGTCGTCGCGGGCGACCATCACGGCGAGCGCGTCGCGGACGCCGCGCCCGGCTCGGCCGACCTGTTGCCACATTGCCGCCCGGGTGCCGGGGAACCCGGCGAGCAGCACGGCATCGAGGCCGCTGATGTCGATGCCGAGCTCGAGCGCGTTGGTGGCGGCCAGGCCCAGGAGTCGCCCGTCGCGCAGCGCCTGCTCGAGCTCCCGGCGTTCTTCGGGGAGGTAGCCACCGCGGTAGGCGGCCACCTGCTCGACCAGGCTCTGATCCACCTCGCCGAGCAGACGACGTGCGGTCAGGGCCACCGTCTCGGCGCCTCGTCTTGACCGGATGAACGCGAGGGTCCGCACCCGCTCGATGACGAGGTCGGTCAGCAGGTCGGCGACCTCGCTCGCGGCCGAGCGGCGTACGGGAGCGCCGTTCTCGCCGAGCCCAGGCACGAACGGCGGCTCCCACAGGGCGAGCGCAGTGCGTCCACGCGGGGAGCCGTCATCGGTGACCGCGCCGACCTCGAGCCCGGTGAGCCGGCCGGCCGAGATCTCCGGCTCGGCGACCGTGGCCGAGGCGAGCACGAACGTCGGGTGCGCTCCGTAGAGCGCCGCGACTCGCCGCAGGCGCCGCAGGATCTGGGCGACATGGGCCCCGAAGACCCCGCGGTAGTGGTGGCACTCGTCGATGACCACGTAGCGCAGTGAGCCGAAGAAGCGCGACCAGCGCGCGTGGCCGGGCAGCAGCGCGCGGTGCAGCATGTCGGGGTTGGTGAGGACGTATTCCGCGTGGTCGCGCGTCCACTCCCGCATCTCCGGGGTGGAGTCACCGTCGTGGGTCGAACACTTCAACCCCGGCAGCCCCGCCTGACCCACCCGCCTCAGGGTCGCGAGCTGGTCCTGCGCGAGGGCCTTCGTGGGCGCCAGGTAGAGGACGCTCGCCCCCCGCTGCCCCTTCGGCCCCCGAGAGGTCTCGATAGCGTGCAGCGCAGGCAGCAGGTAGGCCAGGGACTTGCCGGACGCGGTCCCGGTCGAGATGACGGTGTGCTGCCCCTGATGGGCACGGTCGGCCGCGGCGCGCTGGTGGGTCCAGGGGGAGGAGACACCGAGCCCCTCGAACGCCTCGCGGACGGGGACGTGCAGCCACTCGGGCCAGGCAACCTCGCGAGCGGCCCTCGGCTCCACGATCTCGAGGTGGGTCAGGCTCTCGCTGCGTCCGGGACCACCGGCCAGCCGCCCCACGAGCGTTTCGAGATCGATTACCTGCACTGGACCAGTCTCTCAGCGCTCACCGACGGTCTCCCCACGGCGCCGGCCGGAGCGTGGTTCAATACATTTCAGTGAAATGTACGTAGGAGTGGGGGACCGGGGTAGGCCCTGGCTCGGAGGAGTGACTGTGGATCTTTCGCTACAAACCCGTGAGGTGGACGGTCGGACAATTGTCTCCGTCGGTGGGGAGATCGACGTCTACACGGCTCCGAAGCTCCGCGACAAGATCACGGAGCTTGTCGGCGAGGGCCACCACCAGCTGGTCATCGACATGGAGAACGTCGACTTCCTGGACTCCACCGGGCTCGGCGTACTCGTGGGAGGCCTGAAGAAGGTTCGCGCCCACGACGGCTCGATGGAGCTGATCTGCTCCCAGGACCGTCTGCTGAAGATCTTCCGCATCACCGGCCTTGCGAAGGTTTTCACGATCCACGAGTCGGAGTCCGCGGCGCTCGGCGCCTGATTCCGCTCAGCGCGACACGCTCGCGACCGGTGTGTGAACCCGGTCACTGCATCACGCCCCGTCACACGTAGACTCCGCGCCTGTCATCCCCAGACAGACTCCGAGGAGAATCATGACCGGGCTCCACCCCGCAGTCGTGCAACTCGATGGCTCCAACCTCGTGCTGGTCATCATCGTCGCCGTGATTGCGCTCGCCGCACTCGGCATGGCCGTGATGTTCCGCAAGGAGGTCCTGGCCGCCGCCGAGGGCACGGACAACATGAAGAACATCGCGCACGCGGTGCAAGAGGGCGCCAACGCCTACCTGACCCGTCAGTTCCGCACGCTCGGCATCTTCGCCGCCATCGCCTTCGTGGGCCTGCTGGCGCTGCCCGCCGACGACACGCTGGTTCGCATCGGGCGCTCGGTGGCATTCCTCTTCGGTGCCGGTTTCTCCGCGTCGGTGGGCTACCTGGGCATGTCGCTGGCCGTGCAGGCCAACCTGCGCGTCGCCGCCGCCGCCAACTCCGTCGGACGCGACCCGGCCATGAAGATCGGGTTCCGCACCGGCGCGATGGTCGGCATGCTCACGGTCGGCCTCGGCCTTCTCGGCGCCAGCCTCGTTGTCCTGGCCTTCCAGGACGAGGCTCCCCACGTGCTCGAGGGCTTCGGTTTCGGCGCCGCGCTGCTCGCCATGTTCATGCGTGTCGGCGGCGGCATCTTCACCAAGGCGGCCGACGTCGGGGCCGACCTGGTCGGCAAGGTCGAGCAGAACATCCCCGAGGACGACCCCCGCAACGCGGCGACGATCGCCGACAACGTGGGCGACAACGTGGGCGACTGCGCCGGCATGGCTGCCGACCTCTTCGAGTCGTACGCCGTGACGCTGGTTGCCGCGCTGATCCTGGGTTCGCAGGCCTTCGGTGACGCCGGTCTGGTCTACCCCCTGATGATCCCCGCGATCGGCGCGCTGACGGCCGTCCTGGGCGTCTACATCACCACCCCGCGACCGGGTGAGAACGGCCTGACCACGATCAACCGGGCTTTCTACATCTCCGCGGCAGTCGGCGCTGTGGTCTCGATCATTGCCTCCTACATCTACCTGCCGGGCAGCTTCTCGGAGTTCCAGAACGTCATGGGCTCCGACATGAGCGGCGCTGAGGGCGACCCGCGCCTGATCGCGTCGGCCGCCGTCGTCATCGGCATCGTGATGGCCGCCGGCATCCTGGCGCTGACCGGCTACTTCACCGGCACCGAGTACAAGCCGGTCAAGGACGTCGGGTCGACCTCGCTGACGGGCGCGGCCACCGTGATCCTGTCCGGCCTCGCGGTCGGCTTCGAGTCGGCTGTCTACACGACCCTCGTGATCGGCGCCGCCGTGTTCGGCGCGTTCCTGCTGGGAGGCGCCACGGTCACGGTCTCGCTGTTCGCAGTGGCCCTGGCCGGTTGTGGCCTGCTCACCACCGTTGGCGTGATCGTCGCGATGGACACCTTCGGCCCGGTCTCCGACAACGCCCAGGGCATCGCCGAGATGTCCGGCGACGTCAGCCCGGAGGGTGCGCAGATCCTCACCGAGCTCGACGCGGTCGGCAACACCACGAAGGCGATCACCAAGGGCATCGCGATCGCGACTGCGGTGCTGGCGGCGACGGCGCTGTTCGGTTCCTACTCGACCTCCGTCATCGAAGCGGTCCGCGACGCGGGCGCGCTCAGCGCGGACGACGAGACGGCCCTGAACTTCCTCGTCTTCAACCCGGCGGTCCTGGTGGGCGTCCTCCTCGGTGCCTCCGTGGTGTTCATGTTCTCCGGTCTCGCGATCAACGCCGTCGGCCGGGCAGCAGGCGCGGTGGTCTACGAGGTTCGTCGCCAGTTCCGCGACATCCCCGGAATCATGGAGGGTACCGGCCGTCCGGAGTACGGCAAGGTCGTCGACATCGTCACCAAGGACTCGCTGCGCGAGCTCGTCACCCCGGGCCTGCTGGCGGTCCTGGCGCCCATCGCCGTGGGCTTCGGCCTCGGCGTGGCCCCGCTCGCGGGCTTCCTGGCCGGAGCGATCGGCTCCGGCACCCTGATGGCTGTGTTCCTGGCCAACTCGGGTGGCGCCTGGGACAACGCGAAGAAGCTGGTCGAGGACGGACACCACGGCGGCAAGGGTTCGTCGGCGCACGAGGCGACCATCATCGGTGACACCGTCGGTGACCCGTTCAAGGACACCGCCGGGCCAGCGATCAACCCGCTGATCAAGGTGATGAACCTGGTCTCGCTGCTGATCGCCAGCGCGGTCGTCTCGATGAGCGTGGGCGACGACGCCAACGACCCCCTGCGAATCCTGATCTCCCTGGTGGCAGTGGCGATCATCGTGGTGGCCGTCGTGGTCTCCAAGCGCCGCGCCAACGTGATGACCGACGACGCTCCCGCCCCCGCGGAGGCCAGCGTCTAGCTCGCCGAGAGGGCAATTCTGGTTGCCCCTAGCACCCTGACCGGGCAGTTCTGGTTGGTTCGTCCAACCGGAAGTGCCCGGTCAGTGCTTTCTGACCAACCATCTGTGCCCGGTCGGCGAAGTGAGAGAGACCGCTAGCGTGACGAATTGTGGTGGGTGGAATCGGATTGGCGACCAGGTTGCGGGAGGGGCTGGTCGGGGCGGGGTTCACGTATGACGGAGTCGCCGCAGCCCTCGGTACGACGGCGCACGGGGCGCTGTCGCGCAACGAGACCACCCCGGGCCTGCGCGCCACGACCGGCGGGAGTCCCGTCGAGACGCTCGCCCGGCTGTGGCTCCTGCAGGCACCAGTGCGTGCGGAGAAGGTGGAGGAGGCGCTTCCCGGACTGCTCGACCCGCTGTGCAATGCCGGTCTGATCGAGCGCTCGGTCGGGGAGGTCCGTGCCCGGGTCGACGTACGTCCCTATGCCGCCGACGACCTCGACCTGTGGGTGGCGAGCGATCTCACCCCCGGTCTCGACGGCGGACCGTCCCGGGTGGCACCCGACCACGTCCTCGGGATCAGCTCGGCGGCGACGTCGCTGGCCCAGCTGACCGTCCGCGAGCCCGTCGCCAGGGCGCTCGACCTCGGCACCGGCTGCGGAGTCCAGGCGCTGCACCTCGCCGCCCACGCGCAGCAAGTGGTGGCCACCGACGTCAACAAGCGGGCTCTCGAGCTGACCCGGTTCAACGCCGAGCTGAACGCCGTGGCCGACCGCATCGAGGTCCGTGAGGGCAGCTTCTTCGACCCGGTCGCCGGAGAGCTCTTCGACCTCGTCGCCACCAACCCGCCGTTCGTGATCTCTCCCGGCACCGGTGAGCGCCTCGTCTACCGAGACTCCGGCCTGCCGGGGGACCGGGTCGTGGAGCACATCGTCCGGGAGGCTCCCGGTGTGCTCGCCGAGGGTGGGACCGCCCAGGTGCTGGCCAACTGGATGATCCACCGCGACCAGCCCTGGGACGAACGCCTGGCCGCCTGGGTCAGCGGCTGCGACGCGTGGGTCGTCCAGCGCGAGGTGGCGGACCTGCCGACGTACGTCGAGCTCTGGCTCAAGGACGCCGGGGTGCACGGCGGGGTGGACTACCACGAGCGCTACGACACCTGGCTGTCCTGGTTCGAGGAGCAGGGAGCGGAGGCCGTGGGCTTCGGCTGGATCAACCTTCGGAAGGTCGCTTCGAACAGCCACACGGTCCGCCTGGAGAACTGGCCGTACGACGTCGAGCAGCCGATCGGCCCCGAGGTCAGCAGCTTCTTCGCCCGCGTCGCATTGCTGCGCGGGCTGAGCGACGACCGGCTCGGGGCAGCACGGCTGGTTGCTCGCCCAGACCTCCGCCAGGAGTCGTACGGCGCTCCGGGAGCAGCCGATCCCGAGGAGATCGTGCTCCGGCAGCAGCGGC
The DNA here is from genome assembly GCA_963742785.1 of uncultured Actinomycetota bacterium. Lineage (GTDB taxonomy): Bacteria > Actinomycetota > Actinomycetes > Propionibacteriales > Nocardioidaceae > Marmoricola. The sequence continues at coordinate 190,527 of CAVUNI010000002.1, read as the reverse complement.
ACACCCGGCGGGCCCGTCAGGCGGACACCGTCGAGGCGGCCCTCGTCGGTGCCTGCGACGGGGAGCTCACGGTCGACCAGATCCTCGCGGCGCTCGGCCAGCTCCTCGACGCGGACGCACCCGCCCTGCGGGCGACGTACCTCCCCGTCGTCCGTGATCTGGTCACCGAGGGGTTCCTGGAGCTCAGCTGATCGAGGCCCGGAACTCCACCGCCTCGGCGCCGATCATGGCGATGTCCGCGATCTCCATGACCGGGTGCACGCTCATGTCGAAGAACGAGCTGAACACCGCCATGTCCTTGGCCACCAGGGCGGGGTCATCGGTCTCGACGACGGCGTAGCCGCCGCGTCCGTCGATTCGGCCCAGGAACTGGTGGAAGGTCGTCCCCTTTGACGGGGACCACTTGCTGAACACCTGCAGTCCGCGCGCCTGCAGTTCTTCGGAGGCCGTCTGACGGGTCTCCCACGACACCAGGTACTTCATCCTGTTCTCCTTCTCGAGCCCGAAGTCTCACGCTAGGTCGGCTGGCGAGGGGCCGCATGACTCGGACGGGCTAGCCCCTGCACGACATGTCGCGAAGAGTCGGCACATGCTCCCCGCCCGGCCCGTGGGAAAACCTGTCGCGCCTCATGCTCCGGGTCCCTAACGTGAGGCAGTGCGCGTCCTCCCCCTCGACCATCCCGGCGTCGCCGACCACCGCTCGGCGGGGCGGTTGTTGTGGTGGCTGGCGAAGGGGCAGTGGCGCACCCTCGTCATGGGAATGCTCTTCGGCATCGCCTGGATGAGCGCGCAGGCTGTGCTGCCGGCCGTGATCGGGCGCGCGATCGACCTCGGCGTCGCGGCACGGGACTCGAGCGAGCTGCTGAAGTACTCCGGCCTGATGTTCGCGATCGGACTCGTCCAGGCAACCGCCGGGATCATCCGGCACCGCTACGCCGTCACCAACTGGCTGACCGCCGCCTACCGCACGGTCCAGCTGGTCGGTCGCCAGGCGGTCACACTGGGAGGCACCCTGCCGCGCAAGGTGTCGACCGGTGAGGTCGTGGCGATCGGGACCTCGGACCTCGAGCACCTCGGGAACCTGATGGACGTGAGCGCCCGGTTCGCCGGCGCCATCGTCTCCTTCGTCATCGTCGCGGTGATCCTGCTGCAGACCTCGGTGACCCTGGGCCTGATCGTGCTCATCGGGGTGCCGCTCCTGACCCTGCTCGTGGGACCGCTGCTCAAGCCGCTCCAGGTGCGCAGTACCCAGCAACGAGAGCTGATGGGTTCGCTGTCGAACACCGCCAACGACATCGTCTCCGGGCTGCGGGTGCTGCGCGGGATCGGCGGCGAGAAGGTCTTCCTCGACCGCTACCGCCGCGAGTCCCAGGAGACACGCCAGGCCGGCGTGAGGGTGGCGCGGCTGCAGTCGGTGCTCGACGCCCTCCAGGTGTTCCTGCCCGGCGTGTTCGTGGTGGTCGTCGTGTGGATCGGTGCGCGCTATGCGGTCGAGGGCCAGATCACGGCCGGTGAGCTGGTCGCGTTCTACGGCTACTCGGCGTTCCTGATGATCCCGTTGCGCACGGCCACCGAGTACGCCAACAAGCTGATCCGTGCCCGCGTCGCGGCGAAACGTGTGTGCCACGTGCTCGCCCTGACCACCGACTACCTCGACCCCGAGCACCCGGCTGCTTCACCGCCGCCCGGGTCGCCTCTGCGCGACCTGCGCACGGGTCTGACGGTCGAGCCGGGCCAGCTCGTCGCAGTGGTGAGCGAACGCCCCGACGAGTCGGCAGTGCTGGCCGAGCGGCTCGGCCTTGCGGGACCGGTGATCGACAGTGACGTGCTCCTGGGCGACGTACCCCTGAGCTCCCTCACCCGTGCAGAGGTACGCCGTCGCGTCGTCGTCTCCGACACCGGAGCGGCCCTGTTCTCCGGTCGTCTGGGTGACCGGCTCGACGTCAGCGGCGACGGAGACCTCGAGCGCGCCATGAACACCGCCTCGGCGGCCGACATCCTGGACGGGCTGCCAGAGGGTTTCGACTCCTGGGTCGCGGAGCGCGGCCGTACGTTCTCCGGCGGCCAGCGGCAGCGACTGGTCCTCGTGCGTGCCCTGGCACTCGACCCCGAGGTGCTCGTCCTTGTCGAGCCGACCTCCGCCGTCGACGCGCACACCGAGGCCAGGATCGCGGCCCGGCTGCGCGCCCAACGACAGGGGCGCATCACCGTCCTCACCACCAGCAGCCCGCTGGTGCTGGGCGCGGTCGATCAGGTGGCGTTCCTGCACGAGGGCCGGATCGTGGCCACCGGGCGGCACGAGGACCTCCTCGACAACGTGCCGGAGTACCGCATGGTCGTCACCCGCGAGTCGGAGGCGGTGACTTCATGAGCACGACTCTTCCGGTCGCGAACGGTCGTTCGGTCCGCCGGTATGCCCGCGTCATCGCACGCCAGTACCCGCGGATGCTGTGGGGCGCTCTTGTCCTGCACGTGGCCGCCGCGCTGGCCGGGCTGGCCGCACCGCGTCTGATCGGCGAGCTCGTCGAGGCCGTCCAGAAGGGGACGACCGTCGGCCACGTCGATCGCATCATCGTGGTGCTGGCGGGGTTCCTGCTCGCCCAGACTGTGCTGACCCGCTACGCGCGCCAGGTCAGCCAGGTGCTCGGCGAGCAGGTCCTGGCCGAGCTGCGCGAGGACTTCGTGGCCAACACTCTCGCCCTTCCGGTCGGGGTGGTGGAGTCGGCGGGTTCCGGAGACCTGCTCACCCGGACCGGGCGTGACGTCGACCAGCTCGGCTGGTCGGTGCGCTGGGCCCTGCCCGAGTGGACGATCGCGCTGGTGACCGCCGTGGTCACGTTCGCCGCCGCCATCAGCGTCGGGCTGTGGGTCGCGATCCCGTGCCTGCTGGGCGTTCCGCCGCTGGTGATCGGCCTGCGTTGGTATCTCGCCCGTGCCAAGGACGGCTACCTGCGCGAGGGGGCGTCGTACTCCAGGATCAACGCGACGCTGACCGAGACCGTCGACGGCGCACGCACGGTTGAGGCCCTCGGCCTCGGCGACGAGCGCATCGAGGCGATCGACGGCGACATCCGGGAGTCGTACGCCGCGGAGCGGTACACCCTCTACCTCCGCACGGTGTTCTTCCCGAGCATGGAGCTGAGCTACCTGATCCCGACGGTGTCGACCCTGCTGCTCGGCGGGTACCTCTACATGCAGGGCACGGTGTCGCTCGGTGACGTCACCGCCGCCACCCTCTACGTGCAGATGCTGATCGACCCCGTCGACCGGATCGTCTCGATCCTGGACGAGCTGCAGCTCGGCGCGGCGTCACTCGCCCGGCTACTCGGAGTGGCCGAGGTGCCGGACGACCGTGAGGTCACCGGCCACGTGCCGCGAGGTGAGGAGCTTCGCGCTGAGGACGTGCGCTTCTCCTACGTCGACGGACGAGACGTCCTGCACGGTGTGGATCTCGAGGTGGCGCCGGGCGAGCGGATCGCCATGGTCGGGCCGTCGGGTGCGGGCAAGTCGACGCTCGGAAGGCTGCTCGCGGGCATCCACCCACCGCGCACTGGCACGGTGGCCCTCGGCGGAGTGGGCCTCGTCGAGATGGCTCTTCCCGTCCTGCGGGGCCACGTCGCACTCGTCACCCAGGAGCACCACGTGTTCGTCGGCACGCTGCGCGAGAATCTCGCGCTCGCGGCGCCGCCCGGCGCCACCGACGACGACATCCGCTCGGCGCTCGACGCGGTCGACGCCCTGGTCTGGGTCGACGCGCTGCCCGATGGTCTCGACACAATTGTGGGATCCGGTGGCCGGGCGTTGACCGACGCTGAGGCCCAGCAGGTCGCACTGGCGAGGCTGGTGCTGGCCGACCCGCACACCCTGGTCCTCGACGAGGCGACGTCGCTGATCGACCCCAGGTCGGCCCGCCACCTGGAGCGGTCGCTGGCCGCCGTGCTCAACGGCCGCACCGTGATCGCCATAGCCCATCGGCTGTTCTCGGCACACGACGCCGACCGGGTCGCCGTGGTCGAGGACGGCCGCATCACCGAGCTCGGCTCGCACGACGAGCTGGTTGCGGCTGGCGGCTCGTACGCCGCGCTGTGGGACAGCTGGAGCGGGAAACACTGAGACCGACGCACGCGGTGAAACCGGAAGTAGACCAGTGCCAATGCTCCGGCCCCCTTCGGGGGCCACGGGCCGTCCAGTCTGGACGGGTCAACGGGGCCGTTGTGGCAACGCGCTACCTTGACGGGGCTCAAGGGGCATGCGGCCCAGGGAGCAATGTCGCCGGCAGTGAAAAGGATGAGTAACCCAGCAGTGGCACCCAAGCTCGTGATCGTCGAGTCTCCGGCCAAGGCCCGCACCATCGCGGGATACCTCGGCCGGGACTACGTCGTGGAGTCCTCCATAGGACACATCCGCGATCTTCCGCAGAGCGCTGCGGACATTCCCGCGAAGCTGAAGGGGGAGCCCTGGGCGCGCCTCGGCGTCGATGTGGACAACGGGTTCGAACCGGTCTACGTGGTCTCGCGCGACAAGAAGGCGCACATGACCAAGCTCAAGGGGCTGCTGAAGGACGCTGACGAGCTCTACCTCGCCACTGACGAGGACCGCGAGGGCGAGGCGATCGCCTGGCACCTGCTCGACGAGCTCAACCCCAAGGTGCCGGTGCACCGGATGGTCTTCCACGAGATCACGCCGCAGGCCATTGCCGCCGCGGTCGCGAACCCGCGCGAGATCGACATGGACCTCGTCGAGGCGCAGGAGGCGCGACGGATCCTTGACCGGCTCTACGGCTACGAGGTCAGTCCGGTGCTCTGGCGCAAGGTCATGTCGGGTCTCTCGGCCGGCCGGGTGCAGTCGGTGGCGACCCGACTCGTCGTGGACCGTGAACGCGAACGGATGAAGTTCCGGCTGGCGTCGTACTGGGATCTCGAGGGCACCTTCGACGCCGGCGAGAAGCACGACCAGCGGATGTTCCCGGCGCGGCTGCACTCGATCGACGACACCCGGGTGGCACGCGGCTCCGACTTCGGCCAGGACGGCGAGCTGAAGGTTTCGACAGGCTCAACCACCGGGAAGCAGGTGACGCACCTGACCAAGACCAGGGCAGAGGCGTTGGCCGGCGCGCTGCACAACACCGAGTTCGCAGTGCGATCGGTCGAGTCGAAGCCCTATTCCCGCAAGCCCTATGCGCCGTTCCGCACCACGACGATGCAGCAGGAGGCCAGCCGCAAGCTCGGGTACGGCGCGTCGCGGACGATGTCGGTGGCGCAGCGTCTCTACGAGAACGGCTTCATCACCTACATGCGTACCGACTCCACGACCCTGTCGGAGACGGCGATCAACGCCGCCCGGACACAGGCGCGGGAGCTGTACGGACACGAGTACATCCCCGACGCACCGCGGGTCTACGCCTCCAAGGTGAAGAACGCGCAGGAGGCGCACGAGGCGATCCGTCCAGCCGGCGACTCCTTCCGTACGCCGGCGCAGACGGGCCTCACCGGCGACGAGTTCCGGCTCTACGAGCTGATCTGGATGCGCACCATTGCCTCGCAGATGAAGGACGCCCAGGGCAACTCGGTGACGATCCGGCTCGGCGGCGCGGCGAGCACCGGCGAGGACGTCGTGTTCTCGGCAAGTGGACGTGTCATCACGTTCCACGGGTTCCTCAAGGCCTACGTCGAGGGCAGCGACGACGACAGTGCCACCGACGACCAGGAGACCCGGCTGCCCAACGTGGTCGAGGGTGACTCGGTCAGCGCTGCGGCGATCCGTGCCGAGGGCCACCAGACCAAGCCGCCCGCGCGCTACACCGAGGCGACCCTGATCAAGGAGCTCGAGGAGCGCGAGATCGGCCGGCCTTCGACGTACGCCTCGATCCTCGGCACCATCCTCAACCGCGGCTACGTCTACAAGAAGGGGAACGCGCTCGTTCCTGCGTGGCTGGCGTTCTCGGTGATCCGACTGCTGGAGGAGCACTTCTCGAGGCTGGTGTCCTACGAGTTCACCGCCCGCATGGAGGACGTGCTCGACGAGATCGCCGGCGGCCGACGCGACCGCAACACCGAGCTGGCCGAGTTCTACTTCGGCAGCGGCCAGGTCGAAGGCCTCAAGAAGCTGGTGACCGAGCTCGGCGAGATCGACGCCAAGGAGCTCGCCACCTTCCCGATCGGCGACCCCGAGGCCGGGATCGCCCTGCGCGTGGGCAAGTACGGCCCCTACCTCGAGGGTCCCGGTGACGACGGCACTCCGGCGGCCAAGAAGGCCAACGTGCCTGACGACCTGCCGCCCGACGAGCTCACCACGGAGATGGCGAAGGAGCTGCTCTCCAAGCCGGCGGGCGAGGAGATCCCACTGGGCACGCACCCGGAGACGGGCCTGGAGGTGGTGGCGAAGAACGGCCGCTACGGCCCCTACGTGACCGAGCTGCTGCCCGAGGACGCCCCGAAGAAGGCGAAGCCGCGGACCGGCTCGCTGTTCAAGGACATGTCGCTGGAGACGATCCACCTCGAGCAGGCCGTCAAGCTGCTCTCGCTGCCGCGGGTCGTCGGCGTCGACGCCGAGGGTGTGGAGATCACCGCGCAGAACGGTCGCTACGGCCCCTACCTCAAGCGCGGCACCGACTCCCGCTCGCTCGAGACCGAACAGCAGCTCTTCGACATCACCCTCGACCAGGCCCTGGCAATCTACGCCCAGCCCAAGCAGCGCGGCGGCGCGAGCGCGACGGCGCCGCTCAAGGAGCTGGGCAACGACCCGGTCTCGGGGGCGCCGGTCGTGGTCAAGGCCGGCCGGTTCGGCGAGTACGTCACCGACGGCGAGTACAACGCCACCCTCCGCAAGGAGGACTCCGTCGAGTCCATCACCCTCGAGCGCGCGGCCGAGCTGCTCGCCGAGCGTCGTGCCAAGGGCCCGGCGAAGAAGGCCGCCAAGCGGGGCGCGAAGAAGACCGCGAAGAAGTCGACCAAGAAGGCTGCCAAGAAGTCCTGATTCGAGTTGCCAGTTTCACAACCGGTGTAGTGAAACTGACGCCGTCATACGAAAGTTTCGTTCGCACCGTGCCAGTTTCACTACCGGTGTTGTGAAACTGGCAGCGCACCCACCCAGCCCGTCACCACCGCCCCCTAGGGTGAAGCCGTGTCCGATCAGCATCCCGGCGTCTACGCCTCGAGCGGTGTGTTCATCTGCTTCGAGGGTGGCGAGGGGGCGGGGAAGTCGACCCAGGCGCAGCTGCTCAAGGAGCGACTCGAAGCCGATGGACGCGTCGTACTCCTGACCTTCGAGCCGGGCGACACCCTGGTCGGCAAGGACATCCGCCGCATCGTCCTCGACCCGGCCACGGGGCACCTAGCCGACCGCACCGAGGCGCTGCTGTACGCCGCCGACAAGGCCGAGCACGTCGAGAAGGTGGTGCGACCCGCCCTCGAGAGGGGTGAGGTGGTGATCACCGACCGCTACGTCGACACCTCGCTGGCCTACCAGGGGACGGGTCGGGGGTTGGACCCGACGGAGCTGGAGTCCGTACTGCGCTGGGCCACCCGCGACCTGCGGCCGCACCTCACAGTCCTGCTCGACGTCGACCCAGGGAACGGGCTGGGGCGCTTCGAGGGCCGCGACCGGATCGAGGCCGAGTCGATCGAGTTCCACCGGCGTGCCCGCGACGGCTTCCTGTCCCTGGCCGCGTCCGACCCTGAGCACTACCTGGTGCTCGACGCGCATGGCGAACCATCGGCTCTCTCGGAGGCCGTTGCCGAGCGGGTGAAAGGGTTGCTGCCATGACCGCCGTACGTGAGGGCACCGTCTGGGACGGGCTGGTCGGTCAGGCGCGGGTCATCGAGCGGCTGCAGCGCGCGGTGGCCGGGCTGAGCGCGGGGGAGATGACGCACGCCTGGCTGTTCACGGGCCCTCCCGGCTCGGGTCGCTCCAACACCGCGATCGCCTTCGCCGCGGCCCTGCAGTGCGAGCAGGGCGGCTGCGGCCAGTGCCACTCCTGCCACGAGGTGTCGGTCGGCTCCCACCCCGACGTTCGCATCACCCGCACGGAGAAGCTCTCGATCGGCGTCGACGAGGTCCGCGAGCTGGTGCGCACCTCGGCTCTTGCCCCGGTCGGTCGGCGGTGGCAGGTCATGGTGGTCGAGGACGCCGACCGGCTCACCGACCAGGCAGCCAACGCGCTGCTCAAGGCGATCGAGGAGCCCACCGTGCGCACGGTCTGGTTGCTGTGCGCGCCCACGGTCGAGGACGTCCTGCCGACGATCCGGTCGCGCACCCGGCTCGTCGTGCTCGCCACTCCCTCGGTCGACGACGTCACCGACTTCCTGGTGCGGGCCGAGGGGCTCAGCGTCGAGACCGCGTCGTACGCCGCCCGCGCCAGCCAGGGCCACATCGGTCGCGCTCGGGCGCTCGCCCGTGACGAGGACACCCGGCGGCGCCGCATGGAGGTCGTCGCCATCCCCGGGCGGCTGGCCTCGCTCGGCGCCTGCATCGCCGCGGCTGCCGACCTGCACGACCTGGCCAAGGAAGAGGCCGACTCCCTGACCAGCGACCACGACCAGCGCGAGAAGTCCGAGCTCGACCGGGCCTACGGAGTCGTCGAGCGTGGCCGGCGGCCGCGCGAGTACGCCCCCGCCCTACGTGACATGGAGAAGTCCCAGAAGACGCGGGCCAAACGGCGCCACCTCGACGTCGTCGACCGTGGACTGATGGACCTCGTCTCGGTCTACCGCGACGTCCTCACGGTGCAGCTCGAGACCGGTGTCGATCTGGTCAACGAGGAGGTTCGCGGCGACATCATCGCGCTGGCCAACGCGTCGTCGGCCGAGCAGAGCCTGAGTCGCATCGAGGCGGTCTTCGAGGCGCGCGAGCAGATGCTGGAGTTCAACGTCCCGCCACTGCTCGCACTCGAGTCGATGATGGTCGCTCTGCAGGTCGTCCGCGTCTGACCGATCGGCCCCGGTTCCCACCGGTATCCGCCTACTCTTGCCGCATGTCCGGAGCCGCGCCGCCGCCGTATCCGCCGCGACGCCGCTCGCCGGCCGTCGTCGCGGTCTCGATCGCGCTCGTCATGCTCCTCGTGGTCACCGGCGTCGGCCTCACCGCCTGGGCGGCGCTGAGTCTCTTCGGCCAGGACAACGGGGGTGGCCCACTGGTATCGCCACCCGAGCCAAGCAGCACGGTGGAGCCCTCGTCAGCACCCGCCGCATTGACGAGCTACTACGAGCAGAAGCTCGATTGGCGTCGGTGTGACTCCAACCAGTGCGCCCGGCTGAAGGTTCCTCTCGACTACTCGAGACCCGACGGGAAGAGCATCGAGCTGGCCGTGCTGCGGTCTCCCGCGACGCGGCGCGGAGAGCGCGTCGGGCAGCTGGTGGTCAACCCGGGGGGTCCCGGCGGGTCTGGTGTCAACTACGCCGCCGGGGGTGCGTTCACCTTCGGCGACGAGCTGACCCGCTACTACGACATCGTCGGCTTCGACCCGCGTGGCGTTGGCAAGAGCACGCCGCTGGAGTGCGCCGACACGAAGCTGACCGACGGGTTCGCCACAGTCGACCCCGACCCGGACACTCCCGCTGAGGTCTCCCAGTTCGACCGGATCAACCGGGTCTTCGGACAGAGCTGCCTGACCCGGTCCGGAGAGCTGGCCGGCCACATCTCCACCAACGAGGTGGCGAAGGACATGGACATCCTCCGGGCGGCGCTGGGTGAGCGGCAGCTGGACTACCTCGGAGCGTCGTACGGCACCCTGCTCGGCGCCAAGTACGCGGACCTGTTCCCGCACAACGTCCGCCGGATGGTCCTCGACGGAGCTCTCGACCCGACCCTGTCCAGCGAGCAGGTGAACATCGGTCAGACGCGCGGGTTCGAGACCGCGCTGGACGCATACGTGAAGTACTGCATCGGCGAGGGCGACTGCGTCCTCGGCAACGATGTCGCCGGCGCGAAGCACCGGATCCGGGAACTGCTCGACCAGCTCGACTCGAGCCCGCTCCCGACTTCGAGCGGCCGCGAGCTCACGGAAGGACAGGCGCGGTATGGCGTCATCCTGCCGCTCTACCTCAAGGCCTACTGGCCTCTTCTCACGATCGCACTGAAACAGGCCATTCAGAACGGGAACGGCGACCAGCTGCTCGCGCTGTCGGACCAGTACCTGTCACGCGGTCCTGACGCCTACAAGGACAACTCGTTCGCGATGTTCTGGGCGGTCAACTGCCTCGACTACCCAGACAGCGTTCCCTCGGATCAGATTCCGGCTCACTTCAAGGAGTTCGACGATGTCTCGCCGACCTTCGGGCGCATCTTCGTCTACGACCTCGCCAAGTGCGCTGGGTGGCCGGTCAAGAGCACGGGGACTCAGGCTCCGATCCACGCCGCGGGGGCGCCGCCCATCGTTGTGATCGGTACGACGCGTGACCCGGCCACGCCCTACGAATGGGCCGAGTCGCTCGCCTCACAGCTCGACTCCGGCAGGTTGATCACCCGCGACGGTGACGGCCACACCGGCTTCCACCAGGGCAACCAGTGCGTCGACAACGCCGTCGAGCGCTACCTCGTCGGTGGCGCCGTCCCGAAGGACAACCTCTCCTGCTGAGGCCTCTGCCCCGGTTTGGAAGGACCCCCGCACCCGGTCCTATACTCGTCCGGCGTGCCCGGCTGACCGGCCGGGCACTGTGCCGCCTTAGCTCAGTCGGTAGAGCGTCTCACTCGTAATGAGAAGGTCGTCGGTTCGATTCCGACAGGCGGCTCCATTGGTTGTGTATGGACCCGGGTCATCCTTGACGGATTGGCTCGGGTTCTTGCTTTACACGGCTCCGGCTGATGCTTGACGGTGGCTCCGGCTGATTCTTGACACTCGGTTCATGTTCATGGAGCTGAGCGTGCAGGAGCAGAAGTATCAAGCGGTGTTGGCGGTGCTCTCCGATGGCCGGTCGGTCTCGGAGGTCGCTGAGCAGTGGGGTGTCTCGAGGCAGTCGGTGCATGCGTGGCTGCGTCGCTATGAGGACTTCGGGTTGGCGGGTCTGGCGGCCCGGTCGCGTCGTCCGGTCTCGTGTCCGCACCAGATGAGTGGGGTGGTCGAGGCGCGGATCCTGGAGATGCGGCGGGCCCATCCGGGGTGGGGTCCGCGGCGGATCTTATATGAACTTCAACGCACCGCTGGGCCTGGTGAGCCGGTGCCGTCACGGTCGGGGATCTACCGGGCGTTGGTGCGGGCGGGTCTGATCGAGCCTGCGGCTCGGCGGCGGCGTGGCGAGCACTGGAAGCGGTGGGAGCGCGGTGAGCCGATGGAGCTGTGGCAGCTGGACACCGTGGGTGGGTTCTTGCTGGCTGATGGGCGCCGGGTCAAGGCGTTGACCGGGGTCGATGACCATTCGCGTTTCTGTGTGAGCGCCTATCTGATGGTGCGCGAGACCGCGCAGCGGGTCTGTGACGGGCTGGCGCTGGCGATGCGGACCTACGGGGTGCCTGAGGAGATCTTGACCGACAACGGGAAGGTGTTCACCGGACGGTTCAACCGGCCACCGGTCGAGGTGCTCTTCGACCGGGTCTGTCGGGAGAACGGGATCACCCACCGACTGACCCAGCCCAGGAGCCCGACCACGACCGGGAAGATCGAGCGGTTCCACCGCACGCTGCGCGCGGAGTTCCGCACCGACCGGGTCTTCGCCGACCTGTCCACCGCGCAGGCCGAGCTCGATGAGTGGGTCGGTGAGTACAACCAGCGTCGACCGCACTCGGCGATCGCGATGGTGCCACCGGTCGAACGGTTCCACCGGCAACCGGCCTCGGCCAGGGCCCCGACGCAGTCGCCGGTCAGCGACCGCACCGGGGACGCATGGGTGGCACGACGAGCCGGCTCCAACGGAGTCATCTCGGTGTCCTGGCAGCAGATCTGCCTGGGCAAGGCCGCCGCCGGCCACCCCGTCGACGTGCACGTCACCGAACAGGTGCTGCAGGTCTGGGACGGCAACCAGCTACTCAAGACCGTGCCCCGAACCAGCCGAGGGGAGGTCCGCAAGAAGAGAGCCTCGATCACCAAGACCGAGGACTAACCTCGAACCAGAGTGTCAACGAACTGGCGAAGCCAACACGTCACGCATCACCCGGAGCCAAACAGCGGCTCCATTGGTTGGTTTGCAGTCCCGGGCCAAGGCGACGCGACTCGGATGCCGACCTGACTGCATGTCTGGTCGTCAGGGTCCTGACAGTTCGTCGGGTGGTGCGAACATCAGCTCGGCGAAGTCTGCGGTCGCGTCGATCTGAGCGCGCACGTAGGCGCGGAACCCGGGGAGCGTGAACCGCACGGTGCCGTGCTGGGCGGGCTCGATGATCCCCTTCTCCACCAGCCTTTCCCGTACGCCACTGAGCGAGCGCGACGACATGCTGAGGGCCTCGGCGATCACCTTGCGGCCCACTGGTTCGGGGTGGTCGGACATCGCGACCATGAAGTCGCGCTCCTTCTCGGTCGCTGCCTCCCAGCGAGCCCGGTACATCGCGCTCAGCTGCTCCAGAGCCTCGTAGCGACCCTCGATTGCGTCATCCAGGGTGATGACCGACCCGCGCTCTGGTCGCGTTGCTCTCCACGCGGAGTCGCCGAGAAGCTGCAGGAAGTAGGGAAACCCGTCGGCCGCACGCAAGACCGCATCGAGCGCGTCGGGTGCCCAGGAGACCTCGAGTGCTGCAGCGGGCGCGACCAGTGCCTCCTGTGCGGCGGCCGGGTCGAGGCGGTGCAGCTCGACGAAGAAGGTCCGCTCACCGAACGTGGCGGCCTTGGTAAGCAAGCCCGCGGTGGAGGGCAGACCGGCGGCGAAAACGGCCATCCGGAGCTGGTCCCGTTCACCGTCGAGGATCTGCAGTGCATTCAATAGGACCGCTAGGTCTTCAGTGCTGGCCGCGTGCAGCTCATCGAGGAAGACGACCAGACCGGTGCCACCTGCGTCTGTGACCAGACGTGACGCGGTGCCCAGGGTCTCGATGAGCGCGTTGATCGGGGCACGCGACTGCGTCGGCGGTTCGCTGGTCGTCGACCGCGTCACTTTGCCGCTTACAGGGCCCAGGTGTGCGGACAGCTCGGCTCCCAGGGTGCGGCTCGCCGCACGCCACCGGGAGACATCGGCATCCGAGAGTGCGTCGGTGTTGCGCAGCGCGCGGCCAACCGCTGCGTCGAGCTCCTCGAGCACGGAGGTCTCGTGGGTGGTGGAGACCCATGCCGAAACGAACCCGGCCTCGCGAGCGTCACGTTCGGCCTCACGAAGCAGCGAGGTCTTGCCCAGGCCGCGTGGACCCTGGAACGTGAGTAGTGGCCCGGCGAACTCCCCGAACGTGGAGACTCGTCCCAGGCGGTCACGCAGGCGGCCGAGCTCGCGGGTGCGTCCGGCCAGGACGCGGGGTACCTGACCGGGCGTGTAAGGGTTGAGTTGCGTCAACAGGAGCTCCCTCCAGATACTCTTGGATACTTTAGCGAAGTATCCAAGAGTATCTGGCCTCTTAGGCAGGCCGGGGTGACTTGTGCAGGGACTTACGCGCGGTCGGCGAGGAGCTCGATCCCGAGGTCGTTGGCGTTGTTGGCGACATCGGACAGGACGATGACGGCTTTGTGTCGGGCGCGGTCGATGCCGATGTAGGAGGCGTAGCCGCCGGTCTGCCCGGCGTGCGCGGTGATCGTCTGCCCGGACCCCCACGTGGAAACCTGCCAGAAGTCGCCGACGCGGGTGTTCGACTCGTCCGTGGCGGTGGTGGGCTCCAGGGCGTCCATGCCGGGTGCGGTCCCGTCGAGGAGTGCGGTGGCGAGTTTCGCGAGATCAGCGGTGGTGGAGACGGCGGCGCCGCCGGGGGCGTAGGCGTCCATCACCCACGCTTGGGCCGGGAGTCCGGTCCGGGACCTACCGCCGGCGACGAGTGTGTGGTCGGTCTCGATGGCGGTGTGGGACATGCCGAGGGGCTCGAACAGACGGGTTCTCATCAGGTCGGGATAGCTCAGGTGAGCTGCCGACGCGACGGCCTGCCCGGCCGTGGCTGCACCCAAGGTGGAGTACGTGTAGTGGCCACGGCCGCTCAGCTTCTGGTCGCGGGTCTCGTTGGTCATCTGCGAGCTGTCAGCGGTCAGGAAGCCCTGACCCAGCGGGGCCTTCCATGCGGCAAGGCGCAGGGTGGCGTCACCGAACTCGGTGAAGCCGGCGGTGTGCGTGACCAGCTCGTGCATCGTGGCGGCGCCGGCAGGCGAACCCTCGAGCTCCGGGAGATAGGTGGAAACGGGCGCGCCCATGCTGATCTCGCCGCGGCGTACGGCGTCGGCGATGACCAGGCCGGTCATCGCCTTGGTCATGGAACCGACTTCCATCGGGGTGGTGTCGTCGGCGCCGATGCCAGCCAGCCGCACCGGATGGGTCGCATCAAGGTCGACTTCAGCGACGGCGACGCCATGGAAGCCGGTCAACCAGCCCCTGCTGGCCTGATGGTCGAGGTGCGCCAGGACCGTCGCGTCGCCGTTGCGCACGGTTGCCAGGTCCGGGGCCAGAACCCAGGACGCGACGGCAACGGTGACAGCTCCGATGAGCACGGTGAGGAGGAGACGACGTGTGGCGACGTAGCTGCCCGCGAGGACGACCATCATGAGCAGGGCTTTCCAGCTGTCGTCGGCATAGCTGCCGTACCGGCCGCCACTCACCGAGATAACCAGCATCGACACCGGGATGAGGACCAGCACCGAAGCGACCAGTACCTTGCCGGGCCAACGGCGTGCGAACGAGGCGGTGTCGCGGTCGAGCAGTTTGTGCAGCGCCGCGGCAAGGCGCCGGTCGCGCCGACCTGGCTCCGGCGGTTCGGGGGCGAGTGGGTGATCGGACGACGGAGCGGGCAGCGTAGCGAGAGCGTTCTGGGCGGGGGGCATCTGTTTCACCTTTGTGCGTAGCAGCGGATGAGCTCGCCCGCCTCAGGGGAGCGTTCGCCGGGTACCCGACGTAGTGGGGTCTTCAGACTGCGCCCCCGTGATGGCACCCACAAGGACACGTTGTTGACGATGTCGGCCACGCCGCGGCGTACCGTCAGGGGCATGGACTCCCGATGACCCCGCCGACGAAGGAGCCGTCCCTGGATCCGCCCGGAGTGCGGGGAGTGGTCATCGTGACGTTCGATACGGCCCAGATCCTCGACGTCACCGGCCCGCTCGAGGTCTTCTCCAGCGCCTCCCGCTTCCTGCCGGCAGTCACCTACCGCACCCAGGTTGTGACCACGACAGGCGGACCCGTCCGCGCGAGCTGCGGACTCGAGTTCGCCTCGACCTCCATCGCCGACGTCACCGGCCCGGTCGACACCCTGATGGTGGCGGGCGGTGCCGAGATGGACGCCGCAGCCGCGGACCAGGAGCTGCTGACCCAGATACGGCGACTCGCCACCGACGCACGCCGGGTTACCTCGATCTGTTCCGGTGCGTTCGTGCTCGCGGCGGCCGGCCTGCTGGAGGGACGGCGCGCCACCACCCACTGGGCAGAGTGCGCCCTGCTCGACGAGTCGTACGCCGGCGTGACGGTCGACCCCGACGCCATCTACGTGCACGACGGCAACGTATGGACGTCTGCCGGTGTCACCGCCGGGATAGACCTCGCGCTCGCGCTCGTCGCAGACGACCACGGGCATCGAGCGGCCGCCACCATCGCGCGACAGCTGGTTGTCTACCTCCAGCGCTCCGGCGGCCAGGCGCAGTTCTCGTCACTGCTGGCCGGACAAGCAGCCGACACCGAACCGGTTCGCGACCTGCTGGCATGGCTGCGCGACCACCTCACCGACGACCTGTCCGTCGCCGCCCTCGCCCGACAGATCAACCTGTCCGAACGACAGTTCACGCGGGTGTTCAAGGCCGAGGTTGGCTCCACTGCTGCCGACCACGTCGAAGCGCTACGACTCGAGTCGGCGTGCCGGCTCCTGGAGACCACCAGCAGGACCATCGAGCAGGTCGCCAGGACCTGCGGCTTCGGAACCCCCGAAACCATGAACCGCACCTTCCGCCGACGGCTCGGCACCACCCCCGGCGAGCATCGCCACCACTTCCAGGGCCAAGTGCCCGTGGCGAGTGCTCCCGCCTGACAAGTGCATCGGTCAGTGCATGTGCATGTGGCCGCCACCGCCGCTGACGCGGCTGGCCGGCATCCGGAGCAACGCGAAGACCGCGACGACGGCAGCCATCACCGCAGCGCCGATGAACCCGGTCGAGAACGCGTCGGCCGCGCCGGCGGCAGTGGTCAGTGAGCCGGCGGTGCTGGCGACCGCGGACAGGATGGCGACACCCAGGGCGGCACCGATCTCGTGGCCCGTCATCAGGAATCCCGAGGCAACCCCCGCGTGGGACGCAGGGATGCCGGCCATGGAGGTCACTGAGACGGGCACGAACACCATGCCGACGCCGAGCCCGAGTGTGGACAGCGCCGGGAGGATGTCGGTGGCCAAATGTGCCCCGGCGTCGGCGGTCGAGAGCCACAGGGAGGCGGCGACGCTGATGAGCAGGCCGAGGGTCGCAATGACGCGCGGTGACAGGTGGCCCAGCATGTGCTTGGCGACCAGGGTGCCGACCGTGATGGCGAGCGCGAACGGCAAGAACACGAGCCCGGTCTCCAGCGCGGACAGGCCGAGGACGGTCTGCAGGAAGATCGAGGTCAGGAAGACAGCGCCGACGAGGATCCCGGTGACCCCGAGCATCACCGCGGTGCCGGACACGAGTGCCTGGAGCTTCCAGACGTGCGGCGGGAACAGCGGCTTGGGCGCGCGCTGCTCGAGCTTGAGGAATGCCACCAGCAGGGACGCCGAGATTGCGAGCGCGGTCACGGTCTGAACTGACCACCAGCCGTGGGCTTCGGTTTCGGAGACGCCGTAGATGAGGGTGGCGAGCCCGCCGATCACGGTGAGTGCGCCGGGGAGGTCGAAGTCGCGCAGGCTGGGTCGGGGGGTGGTGTCCCTGGTGATGATGCGGCGCCCGATGAACAGGGCAACGATGCCGATGGGAACGTTGATCCAGAAGATGGCCTGCCAGCTTGCCCAGGTGGTGAGCGCGCCGCCGACGAGGACTCCGGCCGCGACACCGAGGCTTCCCACGGCGCCCCAAATGGCGAGCGCGGTCTTGCGCTGGGTGCCGTCGTACGTCGTCATGATGAGCGACAGTGCGGACGGGGTGAGCAGTGCGGCGCTGAGCCCTTGTACGGCGCGGGCGACGATGAGCTGGCTGCCGCTGTCGACGAATCCGCTGACCAGCGAGGCGATGGTGAACAGCGTCAGCCCGGTCAGGAAGACGCGGCGCCGCGAGAGCAGGTCGGCGATCCGACCGCCCAGGAGCAGGCCACCGCCGGACATCATCAGGTAAGCGGTGACCAGCCACTGGAGCTGGCCGCCCTCGAGGTGCAATGAGCGTCCGATGGACGGCAGCGCGGTGTTGACGACCGAGATGTCGAGTACGACCAGGACCTGGGCGGCCAGGGCGACCGCGAGCAGCGCCCAGGACTTCCTGGGGACCTCGGTGATCATCTGTTCGGGGTGGATGGTGTGCGACATCGGAACTCCTCGGGGTGGGGTGTGGCTGGGTGTGTGGGTGGTTGGTGCGGCCTGGTGCCCGCGGGAGGTCACTGGGTCTCCAGGTGTGATCCGGTACGGACCGCGGAGATGACCTCGCCGATGGCGTCGACCGACTCGGCCGCAGGCTCCTCGTCCTCGAGCAGTCCGGCGTGGGTGGAATGCACGGTTCGGTGCATGTGGTTGGTCGAGAGTGCGGCGAGCTGCTCCTGGGCGGCGCCCCACCCGGCGTCATCTAGCGTCTCGGACGCGGTGAGTACGACGAGCGGGTGGCCGTGGAGGCTGGTCAGGGCTTGCGCCTGGGCGAAGATGCGGCGAAGTTCCGAGACCTCGTCACGCCCGTTCCTGTAGGCGCGTGCCGTTGAGATGAGGGCGTTGACCTCGTCGGCCGCGGACCCGGAGAGGTGGGAGGCCGGCGCCATCGGCTCACCCAGGCCGAGGCGGGTCAGGGTGGGCAGCAGCGCGAGGCCGCGACGCATCAGGGCGTACTGGCCGGCGAACGCGGGAATCGCGGTGAGCTGGTGGGGGCTCGAGCTGTCCAGCAACACCATGCCGGCGACCTGCTCGGCGTAGCGGGCGGCATAGGTCATCGCGTAGGTACCGCCGATGGAGTGCCCGACCAGGACGTAGGGACCGTGCTCGCCGGCCGCTGCCAGGAGCGCGTGCAGCTCCTTGGCCGCAGTGACGCCGTCCTTGGGGCTGTCGGCGTCCTCGCTCCAGCCCTGTCCGGCGCGGTCGTAGGCGCACACGCGGGTCGATTCGGCTACCGGACGTGCGATGCGCGCCCACGAGGCGCTGATCTCGCCCATCCCGTTGGAGAGGACGACGGTGGGGCTGCCGTCGCCGTGGCAGTCCAGGTGCAGTCGATGGCCGTTGACCTGGTAGCTCTTGCCGGGGGCGGCGTAGGTGTGGTCGTCGTGGGTTAGGTTCGCGTACGTCGCGCCGACGGATGCGAGCGCCAGGCCGGCGATGACGGGGGTGAGCAGCCAGCGGCCGCCGACGGTCAGGTTCCGGCGCATCTGGACGAACATCCACACCGACAGCGCCAACATCACCGGCGGCCAGGCCCAATTCAGCGTGGTGATGACGTCGTTGTCTGGGGCGAAGACCACCAGCGCCGCGCCGGTGGCGCCCATTGCGGCAGCCGGCACGGCGGCCCAGCGCTGTGGCCGGTTGGTCAGAAGCGAGGTCAGGATCGCGATCAGCCCCCAGCCGATCCCGAACCCCAGCAGCATCGAGCCGGTGATGACGCTCTCGGTGGCGCCGGCGAACACCACCACCGTGAGCACGAGGGCGCTCACGGCTCCGGCGGCCAGGCACACGGCGACGACGCGTGCCACCGGCCCTGACTTCGGACGGGAAGGTGCGGCAGTGTCGCTCGGGTGGCCAGTGGGGTGGCCGGTTGTTGGGGGGCTGGCGACGCTCATCTCGGTCTCGCTCTCGCAGAGGTGGGTTCTGCTCTCGAGCGTGGACGCGAACGGGTTTGCTCACCCCGGTCAGATGGCCGGGTTACGCGAGTTGGGCGCTAGCCGAGCTCGAGCTGGGCGAGCTCGCCGCGTGAGGTGACCCCTGCCTTTGCGAACACGTTGCGCAGGTGGAACGCCACGGTTCTCGGTGACACCCAGATCTGGGCAGCGACGTCCTTGTTGGAGAGCCCGGAGGCCACCAGCTGGGCGACCTTGAGCTCCATGGGCGTCAGCTTCACGAGAGTTGAGACATCGCGCTTGCGGGCGGTCTCCCCGGAGGCACGCAGCTCTGCAGTCGCGCGCTCCACGAGCGCTTCGGCGTGTACGTCGCTGAATGTCTCCAGGGCGTGCCGGAGGTGCTCGCGGGCGTCGACGCGACGTTGGGATCGACGCAGCCATTCCCCGTAGGCGAGATGGACGCGCGCCTCGTCGTACGGTCGTCGTGCGTGCGCGTGGTGGGCCAATGCCTGGCCGAACAGCTGGTCGGCGGCTGCCGAGTCACCGGTCATTGCCTGCCCGTAGACGACGGTGGCCAGCGCCCAGGCTCTGCCGGTGGCATCGGCGAAACCGGCGAGCTCCTCGACCCAGCGCCGGGCGAGGTCGGGTTCACCGGCGCGCACGGCCGCGTCGATCCGCTCAACAGCCGCCATCCGGGCCAGCACGGGAAGCCGCATCCGGGAGAGGTGGTGCAGGGCGCCGAAGTTGTCGGCCGCTCCAGCGGCGCGTGCGGCCTTGGCCCAGCGGGTGAGGTCGTGCACCGGGTCGGTGAGGATGCCCAGCGGGTGGGCTCCGACGACCTCCTCGAGGTCAACCAGACGTGCGTCGTAGTCGTCCCTGCCCTGGAGGGCCGCGAGCAGCGTCAGCCAGGCCAGCGGTGGAGCGGTCAGCGCACGCTGCCCCATGCTCGCGCCCAGCGCGAGTGCTTCCTCGGCACTGGCACGCACCGCTGCCCAGTCACCCGCGACGAGGTAGCCGAAGCACAGTCGCTGCAGCGCGTAGATCACCGCCATGGCAGCGCCCGCTTCACGAGCACGCGAGAGAGCGAGGGTGTAGAAGCGCTGTTGTGCCACGTCGTCACCCAACTGCAGGGCGGCGTTGCCCAGGTTCCCCAACACGTCGAGGTCGGTGAGCTCCTCGCCGGTTGCAAGCGCGACATCGAGTGCAGCGACCGCACTGGCCCAGTCGCCCTCGGCAGCCCGGGTCATGGCCAGGAGCATCTGCTTAAGGCACACGGTCCGGGCGGAGTCGGTCTCGGTGACCTCCAGGTCGATGTCGCCAAGGGTCAACGTGGCGCCTCCGTCGGCGCCGTACGTAGCCATGATGGCGGCGGCGACCGCCATCTCCAGAGCCCGCGATGGGTCGACGTCGCGCACGGCGTGGGCCGCTTCCGTGAAGATGCGGTGGGCGTCGCTCGCCGAGCCGATGTTGACCTCGATGCGCCCCTGCAGACGGGCGATGTCGCTGAGCATTATGGGGTCTTCTGCGAACTGCCTGGTCTCTGTGAGGAGTGCTCGTGCCTGCACGGTCTTCCCGCAGGCCCAGGCATTGCGGGCTGCAGCAAGTGTCAGCGCGGCTCGGTGTGGCGTGATGGTGGTCATCGCTGCCGCGCGTTCGTAGGCCGCCAGCGCAGACACGTACGCGCCACGACGCTCGGCGCGGGACCCGACGAGCTCTAGGGCTGCGACAACGTCGGGGTCGGGACCTTCGGCGGCTGCGGCCCGATGCCACGCTTCGCGGTCGGAGTCTCCGAGACCGGCAAACGCGCCGGCCAGCGCGTGGTGCACCCGGCGACGTTGCTGCGCGGTGGCGGCCTGGTACACGGCCGAGCGCACGAGTGGGTGACGCACCGTCACCGACCCCGCGTCGGTGATGAGAAGTCCAGAGGCCGCCGCGGCCTCGAGACCCTGCTCGCCCACGTCGAGGGTCGATGCCGCTTGGCGGAGAACTGCAATGTCCCCAGTGTCGTCGGCGGCCGCGAGCAGGAGCGTTGTCTGCACGGTCGGCGGCAGCAACCGGCTGCGGTCCAGGAAGGCCTGTTCCACGCGAGTGGTGAGGTGCAGCTGTGTCGGCAACGGCGAGGACCCTCCGAGCTGGTCCGGCCTGAGCTCGGTCGGGAGCTCCAGCAGCGCCAGCGGGTTTCCGCCGCTCTCCGCGACGAGACGCTCGGTGACCTCTGGGGCCGGGGCGTTTCCCAGGCGCTGATCGAGGAGCTCCCGCGCAGCAGCCGCGTCAAGCCCGGTCAGCTGGATCTCGGGGATGCCGACTGGCAGGAACGGTGTCACTGCCCCGTCGCGCGCTGAAAACACCAGGAGTACGCGGTCAGCACCGAGTCGGCGCGCGCAGAACAGCAGCGCGTCTGCAGTCGCGGAGTCCAACCAGTGCGCGTCCTCGACGACGCACAACACGGTGTTCTCCTCGGCAGCCGCGGTCAGCATCGACAAGGTGGCCACTGCCACGAGGAACGGCTCGATCGAGGGCCCGTCGTCCTCGCCGAACACGACACGCAGCGCCCGTGCCTGCGGGACAGGGATCTCATCGCGCAGCCGCATCACCGGTAGCAGCAGTCGGTGCAGGGCTGCGAAGGCCAATGGCGCCTCGACCTCGAGCCCCTGTGTACGCAGGACCAGTTCCCCATCTGCGTCTGCGACGAGCTCCTCCAGCAGAGCTGTCTTGCCGACGCCTGGCTCACCGCGAACCACGGTGCTGCTGGCCGACCCGTGCCGGGCCTGCTCGAGCAGGTCGCCCAGCTGTGCCCTCTCGAGCTCGCGACCGACTAGCACCGTCCGACCGTACACGCGCGACGATCCCTCACCCCCGGCACTTTGAACGGGGTGACCCCAGCCGAACACGGCGATCGTGAGAGCAGGCAGACCAGTCCTAACCGAGGTTCGGGCACCAAGTGGCGACACCGCCCACGACACGAGGAGCAACCGATGGAAAGCGACAACCGCATCGAACCCGAGAGGACCACCGCGGCGCCCTTGCAGCGCAACATCGGGCTGTTCTTGTTCGACGGGGTCGAGGAGCTCGACGCCGTCGGCCCTTGGGAGGTGCTGGCGTACTGGACGTTGCATCACCCCGAGGACGGCTGGACCATCTCATGCCTGTCCGCAGACGGCACGGACGTCATCGGCGCGAAGCACCTCGTCCTGGGCGCCCACCACTCCCTGGACGATGCTCCCGACCTGGACGTCCTCATCCACCCCGGCGGCCACGGCACCCGGCGGCTACTGCGCGACCCCGAGCACCTGGCCTGGGTGCGCACGCAACGCGCTTCGGTTCCGCTGATGGTCTCGGTGTGCACCGGGAGCCTCGTCTACGCGGCGGCTGGACTCCTGACGGGTCGGCCGGCAACGACACACTGGGCGTCGCTGAACCTGCTCGCCGAACTCGACCCCACAGTGGAGACCGACGTCCACGCACGCTTCGTCGACGACGGTGACCTGATCACCAGCGCTGGTGTCTCCGCAGGCATCGACATGGCCCTGCACCTGGTCGTCGTCTGACAGGTCAGAGGATCGCTGGCACCCGCCGAAGCGCGTAGCTCTCGGCGGGTGCCGCGACCCCAGCTCGGGCGACAACACTTAAAGGAGGGAGTGTGGTCCGCCCGAGACCCCCCGGGCCTATGGGCTCGGAGGCAGAAACGGCCGCTGGTGTTGACCAGCGGTCGTGAGATGAGGCAGGTGACTGAACCTGGATCGGGACCCACGCAGTGGAGGTTGATGGGTGGAGGGCACGCGGGCCGCCTCTGCTCTCGGGTCGTGTCGAGCAGCGGGGTCAGGGCTGCCGCGCCCGCGACGGGCGCGTGATGACGGGCCAAGCCCGTCGAGGGGAGGTTACGACACGCGCCCGGGTTTCGGCGAGATTTCGCGCAAACTCAGTCGGGAAGTCTCCCGAGGACCGTGTCGGCGATGTGTGGCGGGTAGACCACCGACTGGGCCACCTCGCTCAGCTTGAGGTTGTTGCTCCTTGCGTAGGAACGCAGCAGCTCGAAGGTCGCTTCCATCGGGAGGCCGCCGCGCTCCGAGAGCACTCCCTTGGCCTGCTCCACGACGATGCGGGTGTTCAGGGCGCGTTGCAGGTTCTCGGCGAGCAGTGAGGACCGGTGCAGTGAGCGCTGCTGCAGGATCCCGATCGTGGCGATGTCAGCCAGCGCCTTCGCGATGACCCGGCCCTCGTCGTCCAGGCTGTGCTCGCGTACGGCGAACAGGTTGATGCCACCGACCGTCGCCTCGCGGAGCTTCATCGGGAATGCGTAGACCGACTTGAACCCGTCTGCCGTGGCTCGCTCGGCGAAGCTTGGCCACCGATCGCGGGACGCGGCGATGTCCTCGACCATGATCGACTGCCCGGTCTCCACTGCCTCGAAGCACGGCCCCTCACGCGTCTGCACCTGGAGCAGCTCGAGCAGGCGAGCCTCTTCGCTCGACGATGCGACGCGCTGCAACCGGCCCTGCGGGTCGGTGAGCAGCAGCCCGGCCTCATCGACCTCGAGGAGCTCGAGGCAGGTGCGCATCAGGCCGTCGAGCACCTCCACGACGTCGAAGTCGTCAACGAGTGTGTCGGCCAGTACGACGAAGCGTTCCGCGAGAAGCGCCTGTCGCTCCAATCTCTTCTCTGGTGTCATACGTCCTCCTGGGACAGTCGTCGGCGTCGCGTCAGGATCGATTCGGCGAACTCGTCGACGCTCTTTCCCTCTGTGTAGGCAATGGCGCGCATTCGTAGCAGCGCCTGGTCTATGGGAACTCCGAGCTGGACCATCGCCATACCCGCGGCCTGGTGGACACGCATCGGGTCCTGGTGGTCGATCTTCGCTGGCAGGCCGTCCCCGTTCCCGGCGAGCATCATGGCCACCGAGTCGGCCGCGGTGAGGCTCTGCGAGAGCTGCAGGGGGTTGAGGCCGCCCGGCCCCGTGCGGTACAGGCTGAGGGCTCCGATCCTCGAACTACCGAGGAGCAGCGGGAAGGCGAACGCCGCGAGCACACCCAAGCCCACCGCATCGCGCGCGAAGACCGGCCACCGCTGCAACGCTGGATCCTTCTTTTCGCGCAGGTCAGGGACGAGTACCGCGGCCCCTGACTCCGAGGCGGCCACGCCCGGTCCCTCACCCAGGGTGTGCTGCAGTTCTTCGACGGCTCTCGCACGGGCGTCGGAGGCGTGCGCGGTGACACTCTGGCCACCCTGGGTCACCATCGTGACCCCACAGCAACTCACCTCCGTGACCGACACGGTGGCTTCGCACAGCCACACGAGCTGGTCCTCGACAGGGGTCGTCATGTGACGACTTTCATCGGCGTACCGTCGCGCCTACCTGAACGGCCCGTGAACCGAAACATCGCCGTCTCCTATTCGCGCCCATGTGATCGGTCAGCGTAAGGGGGTGTCGGCGAACGCCTGCTCGCAGGTCGCAAAAGCTCCACGACCTTCCGCTACCCACTTTACGCGCCTTCAGGTGTCTGTTGATGCCCCGGATGGCAACGAATCAGCGAGTTGCGACGGGTTCACCTGGGAGGCCAGCCGGACGAAGGTGTTGGAGCTGCCGTAGCCGTCGTAGCCGTGACGACGCTCCAGCAGCTCGACGTGGAATCCGGTGCCGAGCTCCTCGGTGAAGGCATGCAGGAACTCCCCATGGGCCAGACGGTCGTAGAGCAACTGGTGCTCACGAAGGTGCTCCAGGACCTCTTGGGGCAGGCCGAACCGCGCGTCGAGGTCGACGTAGTAGTTGTCCGGCACTGACATCAGTCGCACGCCCCGAGCGCGCAGCTCGACGACGGCCGACGCGACGTCGTCGCACCGCAGCGCGACCTGGGTGACGCCGTCGGGATGTGGCGCACCGGTCGGGGCCTCGGTGACGTTGAGGACGACGCGGACGTCGCCCTCGGGCGGGCGCAACGCAATGCTGCGCAGACGCCCATGCGGCTCCATGAACTCCTGCGGAGACTCGGACTCGAGGCCGAACACACTCCGGAAGAAGGCCAGCTCCTCGTTGAGCTGCAGCGCGGAGACGGAGATGACGACGTGGTCGAGCCCGGTCGCGGCCCCGGCGCCGGAATCGCCGGTGGGCTCGAAGTCACCCTGCCAGTGGTCGGGGTGGCCAATCGTGTCGCTGACGAAGACATGTAGTCCGGACGGAGACGTGATCCCGGGAAGCATCGCCTCGCCGGTCCCCCTCGTGGTGTCCACCTCGGGCCAGAGCAGTGCGGAGGCCCGCGCTGCGACCGACTGGACCGGACGTGCGGCCACCCCGATGGCGGTGGCGTGCGGTCGGTCTCCCGAGTCCGGCTGCCGGTTCACCACGACGTGCGCCTCGCCGTTGCGCCACCAGGTGACTGGCTTGGTCCGGTGCTGCCCGGCGATGCCGAAGCCCAGGGTGCCGAGGACGTCTGCGACGTGGCCACTGCCGTCCGGACTTGCGATCTCGAGGAACGCGGCATCCGTTCGTGCCGCGCGCGGGGAGGCACGGCGGACGACGTTCGGTTCCAGATCAGGTACGACGGAAGCGACGTCGTCCTCCAGGAACACCAGCGAACGCATCGCGTCGCGCGCCGTGACGTGAGGATCGGTCTCACGGACCACGTCGCTGAAAACCTCCAGCGACAGCGGACCGCGGTACCCAGCCTCCAGGGTTGCCGCCACGACCCCCGTCACGTCGAGCGTGCCCTGGCCCGGGAAGCAGCGGTGGTGCCGGCTCCACTCGAGCAGGTTCATGTCGAGCAGCGGGGCGTCCGCGACCTGGAGGAAGCCGATTCGGTCCCCGGGCACGTCCTCGAGAGCGCGCCCGTCGTCGCCGCGCGCGAGCATGTGGAAGGTGTCAACCGCCACCGTGATGGCCGGGTGGTCGGCCCGCCGGACGGCTTCCCAGGCCTGACCGACGCGGTTGACATGGCGTCCCCACGCCAGCGCCTCGAACGCGACCGTGACACCCGCCTCGGCAGCGACCTCACCGACCCGGCGCAGCTGCTCGGCCGTCAGGTCGAGGTCGTCGAGAGCCCCGGGCTGGGCATTGGAACAAGCCAGCAGCGTGGTGGTTCCGAGCTCGGCCATCACCCCGAGCTTCGTGCGGAGCCGGTGCAGCACGGCGTCGAAGGAATCCGGGCTCACCCCCTCGACGTCACGGATCGGCTGGAACAGCGCGATCTCCAGCCCGAGGTCGGCGCAGCGTGCGGCCACCTCCTTCGGGCTCAGTGGCGAGGCGATCAGGTCGTTGTCGAAGAGCTCGATGGTGTCGAAGCCAGCGCCAGCAGCGGCAGCGAGCTTGTCCTCCAGTACGCCGCTGAGCGAGACCGTCGCGATGCCAGTACGCATCAACCGGTCAGCTCGCCGAAGTGACGAGCCATCCGCTCCGAGTCAGCGGGACGGCCGGTGAAGTACTCGAACGCGCCTACCGCCTGCTGGACCGCCATCCCGCCTCCGGGAAGGACCCGGCAGCCACGTGAACGGGCTGCCTGCACCAGCTCGGTCTGCAGCGGGAAGTAGACGACGTCACTGACCCACAGGTCCGGCCGCAGCAGCCGTGCCTGGATCGCCGTACCCGGATGGCCGTGCATCCCGAGGGGCGTCGCGTTCACGACGCCCTGGGCATCGTGCAGGGCGTCCTCGAGGTCCTCGGAGATGGAGACGCGATCGTCGCCGAACCGGCCTGCCAGCCTCTCCACGCAGGCCTTCGCCTTGTCCAGGTCGTTGTCGATGATCGCGACGTGCACGGCACCCTGTCGCAGCAGGCCGTAGCCGACCGCGACCCCGGCGCCCCCAGCCCCGATGAGCACTGCCCGGTCCTTGACTGCGTCGGGCAGCACCTGCTGGAACGCCCGGCTGTAGCCGGACCAGTCGGTGTTGCGCCCGGCGAGGCGACCGTCTCGGATCAACACCGTGTTGACGGCCCCGAGGTCGCGGGCATCCTCGGAGAGATCGTCGAGCAGCGGGACGACAGCCTGCTTGAACGGGTGGGTGATGTTCAGCCCGTCGAAGCCGAGGCGGCGGACCCAGTCGAGCACCTCCGCCAGGTCGGAGCTCGTCATCGCGTACTGGTCGAGGTCGATCAGCCGGTAGGTCAGTGACAGCCCTGCCTCACGGCCCTCGCGCTCCTGCATGGCCGGGGTCAGCGAGGCGCCGATCCCCGAGCCGATCAGGCCCAGGGTGAACGACCCGCGGTCGTTCACGCCTCGCTCACGACGCGCTGCCGAACTCCGACGCGGGGGGTGGCGCCGATCTGCCGGGTCGGTACCCGGTGCGTGTTCGACGGTCCCGTGATGACGGCGACCGCGGAGATCACGCAGGCGCCAGCGGCGAACAGGGCGACCTTGATCCAGTTGTCGGCGTCACCGTCCATCAGCGCGCCAGCAATTGTGGGCGTGAAGCCGGCCAGCGCGAAGCCGAACTGCGTGCCGATCGCCATCCCCGACAGACGGACGCGGGTCGGGAAGTACTCGGCGTACGTCGACGGCCACACCGCATTGGGCATGCTGTAGACGACGCCCGCGAGCAGGACGCCCAGGGTGAACGTCAGGACGTGGTTTCCGGCGTGGATGGCGCCGAGGAACGCCACGACGAGCACCGCGCTGCCGAGGACTCCGGTGACGAAGACCTGCTTGCGCCCGACGCGGTCCGAGAGCATCGCCCAGAACGGGATGGTGCAGATGGCGACGATGTTGGCGACTATGGCGAGCCACAGCATGAAGGTGTTGCTGAACCCGATGCCGAAGTCGTCGGACGTAGCGAAGTTGAGGGCGAAGACCGCGAACATCGTGTTGACCATGGCGATGAAGGCGGCGAAGAAGACGCGCAGCACGTTGACCCAGTGGTCGCGGAAGAGGACGCCGAGCGGTGCGCTGGCCACCTCGTCCTGCTCTGCCTCGGCGCGGAACTCCGGGGTCTCCTCGAGCTTGAGGCGGATGTACAGGCCGACGAAGACGACGACGGCGCTGAGCAGGAACGGCACCCGCCATCCCCAGGCCAGCAGTTGGTCCTCGGGTAGGGCTGCGGCGAGCGGGAGGAACACCGCCGGGGCCAGCACCTGGCCGCCCTGAGTGCCGCTCAGCGTGAAGCTGGTGAAGAAGCCGCGCCGGTCGTCGGGGGCGTGCTCGAAGGACATCGAGTTCGCACCCGCCTGTTCGCCGGCGGCGGAGAGTCCCTGCAGCAGCCGGAGGATGACCAGCAGTGTCGGCGCGAGCATCCCCACCTGGCCGTACGTCGGCAGGCAGCCGACCAGGAAGGTCGAGATGCCCATCAGCAGCAAGGTGCCGACCATGATCGTCTTGCGTCCGAGCCGGTCGCCGATGTGACCCATCAGGAAGGATCCGATGGGCCGGGCGACGTACGCGACACCGAAGGTGGCGAACGCCGCCACCGTGGCCGCGGAGTCGTTGCCCTCCGGGAAGAAGATCTTCGGGAAGACCAGCGCGGCGGCCGTCCCGTAGATGGCGAAGTCGTAGTACTCCAGCGCGCTGCCGATCCAGGCGGCGACAGCTGCCCTGCGGGGGGTTCTGACGAGTTCGGACGGTGCGTTCATCGGGCCACATCTCCTGCTCACGACCGGGCTGCCTGCCGCCGGTCCGTCTGGTGTTCCGGGGAACTTAGGAGTGGCCCGCATCACATGGCAAGCGTTTGCCATTTCTTGCCATATCGTGTGCGGATGGCCGACCGAGCAGTACGTCAGCGACCTGCACACCTCCGGCCCACCCTGGCCGACGTCGCGGCTGAGGCCGGGGTGGCGGCGTCGACCGTCTCCCGGGCCTTCTCCCGACCGCAGCGCGTCAACCACCGGACTCGCGAGCATGTCCTCCGCGTCGCCCGGGAGCTCGGCTACGTGCCGAACCCGACAGCCCAGGCGCTGGGATCGGGGCGAACGCGCAGGATCGCGCTGCTGGTCCCCGACATCACCAACCCCTTCTTCTCCGGGGTCATCAAGGGTGCCGAGCGGGCGGCGGCGGGGGCAGATCTGACACTGGTGCTGGGTGACACCGCGGAGAACCCGACGGCCGAGGCAGAGCTCGTACGCCGCCTCGAGCGTGCCGTGGACGGGTTCGTGATCAGCGCATCTCGGCTCGCCGATGAGGAGCTGCGTGCCGCCGCGGAGCGTAGCCCGATCGCTCTCGTCAACCGGGCGACAGCAGGACTCGGCTGCGTCGTCGCGGACTACGACTCAGGGACCCGGCAGATCGTCGACCACCTCGCCTCCTACGCTCACCGGTCGTTCGTCTTCGCCGGCGGGCCACCCGAGTCGTGGTCCGGAGCCCGCCGCTGGCACGGGTTGAAGGCCGCGGCTGCCGAGAGGGGCATGGAGGCCAGGCGGTTCGGTCCCTACATGCCCACGCTCGGAGGCGGTCCGGCCGCCGCCGATGCCGCCATGGGCTCCGGTGCGACCGCGATCGTGTGCCACAACGACATGCTGGCGATCGGGGTGATGCGACGGCTCACCGAGCGCGGGCAGCGGATCCCCGAGGACGTGAGCGTGGTCGGCTTCGACGACGTGTTCGGTGCCGACTTCTGCCACCCGACGCTGACGACCCTGGCCGAGCGGACCGAGGACGCCGGCTCGCGGGCGGTGGAGCTGCTGGTGCAGCAGATCCCGAACCGCCCGACCGATGCTCCGACCAGGATCCTGCCCACCCACCTGGTGGTGCGTGACTCGACCGGCCCTGCCCCCGCCTGACTTTTCGGACGAAGTCGAGAAGTTGCGAACGACTTGTCCGGCTTTGTCGGGGTTTGGAGGCCGTTGCGCGGCGGACCCATGGACAGGGCAGTGAACTGCGCCGGAGTCGCCCCTAGCATTCCTGCATGACGGCCGCCCGGGAGGTACTCGACCTCTGTCTGAGCTGGACGGGGGACCGAGTCGATGCAGGCTGAAGACAGCCACAACGAACTGCTCCTGCGCGAGCTGGGTCGTGTCAACAGCGAGCTTGCCTCCCAGCGACGCCTCAACGCGATGACCGTGCACGACCTCTCGAACCCGGCCCAGATCATCCTCGGCCTGAGCGAGGTCCTGCTCGAGCACCAGGTCCTCGACCCGATGGTGCGTCGACACATCGACCAGCTGCACCGCTCGGCGCTGACGATGACGGCGCTGATCACCGATCTCAACCACGGCTTCTCGCTGGACGACAACGAGAACCTCGAGCTCGAGCGGCTCGACCTCGTCGAGCTGGTGTCTTCGGTGGTGGACCGCACCCAACTGCTCGCCGGGGCCAAGGACATGAAGCTGATGTTCTTCGCCGACAGGACGCACAACCAGGGCTGCTGGGTCGACGGCGACTCGGTCCGGCTGGAGCGAGCGCTCGTCAACCTGCTCGGCAACGCGATCAAGTTCTCGCCCGCTGGATCCCACGTGACCGTCGGTGTGGATCGCGGCGCCCACTTCGCGAAGATCTCGGTTCGCGACCAGGGCCCGGGCATCAGCGACGACGGCAAGGCGCGCATCTTCGAGGTGTTCCATCGTGAGGAGGACACCGCCCACCTGCCTGGTCTGGGTCTGGGGCTGTTCATCACCAAGCAGATCGCGGAGAGCCACGGCGGGACGGTGAGTGTCGAGTCCGAGCGCGGTGAGGGTGCGACCTTCCTGCTGCAGGTTCCGCTTGCGGTGCATGCTCTGGCCGACCCGGCTTAGGGCTGCTTCCAGCCTCACCGGTTTTCGAGACGCGTCGCTGCGTCCCTCGCTTCGCTTCGGCCCGCAGCCGACGCTCCTCAACCTCCCGTCATATCGGTGTCCTCGCAGGCTCGGACCCCGCGACGTGACAACTAGAACCTGTTACAGTTTCCGGCATGATTCTGGACCGCTTCAAGGTGGACGGAAAGGTCGCTGTCGTCACCGGCGCCGGACGAGGAATCGGCGCCGCGAGCGCCCTGGCCCTCGCCGAGGCGGGTGCCGACGTGGTCCTCTCCGCCCGTAGTGCCGACCAGCTCGAGCAGGTGGCGAAGGCCATCGAGGCGCTGGGTCGCCGGGCACATGTCGTGCCAGCAGACCTGATGGACCTCGAGGCGGTGGCCGACCTCGCGGATGCGGCGTACGAGGAGTTCGGGCGCCTCGACATCGTGGTCAACAACGTCGGCGGCACCATCCCCAACGCCCTGCTCGACACGGACCCGCGCTACCTCGAGGAAGCCTTCCACTTCAACGTCTCCACCGCCCACGCCCTGACCCGCGCAGCGGTACCGCAGATGCTGAAGAACGATGGTGGCTCCATCGTCAACATCTCCAGCGTCGTTGGCCGCGTCGCAGGGAGGGGCTACCTCGCCTACGGCACGGCCAAGGCGGCGCTGGCCCACTACACCAAGCTCGCCGCACAGGACCTGAGCCCGACGATCCGCGTCAACGCCATCGCCGTGGGCAGTGTGATGACCAGCGCCCTGGAGTTCGTCGCCAGCGACGAGGCGACCATGAACGAGATGACCTCGAAGACCCCGCTGGCCAAGGTCGGAGAGGTCGAGGACATCTCCGCGGCTGTCCTCTACCTGGCCAGCCCTGCGGGTGGTTTCGTCACCGGCAAGGTGCTCGAGGTCGACGGCGGGCTGCAGATGCCGAACCTCGACCTGCGACTGCCCGACCTGGTCGCGGGCACGGAGACGGAGACGTCCGGATGAGCGCGCCGGTCAAGCGAGTCGTCGCCTGGTCGACCGGAACCGTCGGCCGGCACGCGATCGCCGGCATCGACGCCCGGCCGGACCTCGAGCTGGTCGGTGTCTGGGTGTCCAGTGCCGACAAGGTCGGCAAGGACGCGGGCGTGCTGGCGGGGCTGGGACGGCAGCTCGGCGTCATCGCGACCGACGACAAGGAGGAGCTCTACGCGCTGGAGCCCGACTGCATCGTGCACACCGCGATGGTCGACGACCGCATCTTCGAGGCGATCGCCGATCTGACCGGGATGGTCGAGCGGGGCATCAACGTGGTCTCCAGCGGACCGGTGCTGCTCTGTTATCCCAAGGGCCTTGGCCTCGACGACTTCGTCGACGCGATCGACGTTGCCGGTGAGAAGACCGGCGCCAGCCTCCATGTCAACGGGATCGACCCGGGCTGGGCCAACGACGTGCTGCCGCTGGCCCTGACCTCGCTGTCACAGCGGATCGACCTCGTCCGGGTCAGCGAGATCGCCGACTACTCGACGTACTACCAGCCCGTGGTGATGAACGACATCTACGGCTTCGGCAAGCCGATGGACCATGTGGCGATGCTCTGGCAGCCCGGGATCCTGACCACGGCATGGGGTCCCGTCGTACGCCAGATCGCCGCGGGTCTGGACCTCGAGCTGGACCCGGAGCTCGAGGAGATCGTCGAACGCGAGCCGGCCGACAGAGACCTGAGCACGGTGAGCGTCGACATCGCCGAGGGCACCATGGGCGCCGTCCGGTTCCAGGTGGTCGGCAAGGTCGACGGCGTTCCGCGGATCATCCTCGACCACGTCACGCGCACCCACGTCGACCAGATGCCGTCGTGGCCGCAGCCACCCGAGGGAGGCGGCTGCTACCGCGTCGAGGTCGAGGGCGAGCCGGTCATGCGCATCGACTTCACCCACCACGGCGAGGACGGCGACCACAACGTGTCGGGCATGATCGTGACGGCCATGCGGCTGGTCAACGCCGTGCACGCGGTCTGCGACGCCGAACCAGGGCTCGTCTTCGCCAAGGACCTGCCGCCGATCACCGGACGCGGGCTGGTCCCAAGCCGGTAGCGTCGCGATCCGACAAGGGGGTCCGATGCACCGACTCGTGCCTGTGCTCGCCGGCGTGCTGCTCGGTACGACGACCGCATGCGCCGACAGTGACGGCGACGAGGGACCCCACGGCGCAGGCTTCGAGGAGGGCACGTACTCCGTCGCCGCCGCCCTGGCCGAGCTGCCGTACGCCGAGTCGCGCGGCCGGACCCAGGTGATCGTGCAGACCGGTGACCTCGAGCAGGCGACCGGGCTGGCCGGCAAGGAGCGCCCGGGCGACGACCCGGGCGAGCGGGCGGAGTGGCTGCGCGCGCTCGAGGGCGACATCACCGTGCTTCCAGCGGCGTCGACCGGGCTGAGCGCCATGCAGCTGCAGTCGGGCGCGGACAGGCTCGGCTTCACCGCGGCCGACGTGCGGTTCTTCGCCGAGCTGCGCGACGGCCTCGACCGGTTCGCCGTCCAGCGGCTGTTCGACGACGCGACGGTGCGCGACGACCTGCCGACCATCGCCGGTCTGCGTGCGACCGGGGAGGGCAAACCCGGTGCGTTCGACAAGGCCGCGACGTTCCCCGGTCAGTTCCCGATCGTCAACGTGCTCGCGGAGGACGACGCCCACCGGGTCGCCTTCTCCACGGAGCCTTCCGACGTCGAGGCGTGGCAGGCGGGCACGGGCCGGCGGCTAGATCGGAACGAGAAGCTGGCAGACCTCGCTGCAGCACTGGATCGCCGGACCGTCTACAGCGCGTACCTCGTCGAGGGCTCCTTCGACCAATTCCGCGGCCATCCGCCCGACGACGCTGCGAAGGAGGAGTTCGACGCCGTGGCCATCGGGCTCGACCTCGACGACGACACACCGGTGGTGCACGTCGGGTACTGGTTCCCCGACGACGTGGAGGCCGGTGCCGAGCAGCTCCGGGCGATGTGGGAGAAAGGCACCAGCCGCCGGACCAACCGGCCGCTGTCGGACTACGTGACAGTGCGTGGGTCCCGCACCACGGGTCAGGTCGTGACGGTCGAGCTCACGACGTCGGACACCGGGCCCGGGGCCGTCGTACAGATGCTGACCGCCGCCGACACCCCGTTCCAGGGAGAGTGAACGAGTGAGCGAGCGAGTAGTCGACCGAGCCGGGCGGGGTGAATGGACCGAGCCTGGTGCCTTCGAGGTCGCACCCGGTGTGCACCGGCTCCCGCTGCCCCTGCCGATGGACGGCCTGCGTGCCGTCAACGTCTACGTCATCGAGACCGACGACGGGTTGGTCCTCGTCGACGGCGGTTGGGCGATCCCGGAGTCGCGCAAGGTCTTCGACGCCGGCCTCAAGCAGCTCGGCTACACCGTGCGCGACATCCGCCGATTCCTGGTCACACACATGCACCGCGATCACTACACGCAGGCGTCCGTGGTGGGCCGCGAGGTCGGGGCGCATGTCGTCCTCGGGCTCGGTGACAAGGCCACGATGGAGCTGATGCACGGCGACACTCTCAACGAGGACCCCAACATGGACCGCTTACGAGCGGCCGGGGCCGAGCAGCTCGCCGAGGGGTGGCGCTCGATGATGCCGACCAGGCCGTCGATGGATGACTACGGCATGCCCGACGAGTGGCTCGACCGCGACCTGGCCATCGACATCCGACCGCGCCGGCTCGGGGCGATCTCCACGCCGGGTCACACTCAGGGCCACTATGTGTTCGCGGACGAGGACGCGTCCCTCCTCTTCGCCGGAGACCACGTGCTGTCGACGATCACGCCGTCGATCGGCTTCGAACCGGCGTACGTCCAGCAGCCGTTGCGCGACTACCTCGCCTCGCTGGCCAAGGTCCGCGCGCTGCCGGACATGAAGCTGCTGCCCGCGCACGGGCCAGTGACGGAGTCATCGCACACCCGCATCGACGAGCTGGTCGCGCACCACGACGAACGACTCGACCGGTCGGTGAAGGCGGTCGAAGGGGGCGCACGTACGTCGTGGGAGGTGGCCGGCGAGCTGCCCTGGACCCGGCACCTACGCCGCCGCGACGATCTCGGTCCGTTCGACGGGGTACTGGCGGCCTTCGAGACGATGGCGCACCTCGAGCTGCTCGCCCTGCAGGGCAAGCTGGTCCGCGTCGCCGGGCCTACCGTCCGGTTCGAGCCGCTCGCACAAGACTGAAAGCTGGTCTCGACCGGGGCTGTGCCGCGGGCGTTGCCTGAGGCACGATCGACGAACCCCGACAAGGAGGCGCGTCATGCCGGCCCAAACCCTGCCCCAGCTCGCCAGTGACTCGGTCTACCTGACCGACGGTGGCCTCGAGACCACGCTCGTGTTCCTCGAAGGGCTCGAACTGCCGGACTTCGCGGCATTCCCGTTGCTGGACTCCGACGACGGTCGCGCGCACATGGAGCGCTACTTCACGCCCTATCTCGACATCGCCGAACGCCGCGGCTCCGGCTTCGTCCTCGACACGGCGACCTGGCGTGCCAACCGTGACTGGGGCACTCGGCTCGGGTACGACGACAGCGCACTCGCGGGAGTGAACAAGAGAGCCGTCGAGTTCGCGGCAAGTCTGGCCGCGTCGCGGCCTTCCGTCCGGATCGTCCTCGACGGGGTGATCGGACCCCGGGGCGACGGCTACGTGGTCGGCCAGGTCATGACGGCGGACCAGGCGGCGTCCTACCACTCGCTCCAGGCACAAGCCTTCGCGAGCGCCGGAGCGCAGATGATGACCGCCGTCACCATGACGTACGCCGCCGAGGCGGTCGGCGTCGTCGAAGCGGCGAAGGCGGCTGGCATACCCGTAGTGGTCTCCTTCACCGTCGAGACCGACGGACGGCTGCCGTCCGGTCAGGACCTCGGCGACGCGATCACCGAGGTCGACGCCGCGACCTACGGGGCTGCGGCGTACTTCATGGTCAACTGCGCCCACCCGACCCACTTCGAGGATGTCCTCGAGCCCCAGGAGCCATGGACGCAGCGGGTGCAGGGGATCCGCGCCAACGCCTCCACGATGAGCCATGCCGAGCTGGACGAGGCTCCCGACCTCGACCGCGGCGACGTGGCCGGGCTCGCCCGCCACTACGGCGAGCTGCAGCGGACGTTGCCCGGCCTGCGCGTCGTCGGTGGATGCTGCGGCACCGACCACGAGCACATCGCCGCGATCGCTGACGAGGTCAGGGTGTGAGCACGTAGAACCGGAACAGGTCGTGCTCGATGGGTGCGACCTCGACGTTCGTGTAGCCGGCCGCCTCGGCGTAACGACGCATGGTGTCCGGTCGGAACAGCGCCCCGGTCGCCGCCGAGTCCGGCTGGGAGCGACCGACCGGCAGGCAGTGCAGCACGCTCGAGGCAGCCAACAGCCGCTCGATCTCCGAGCCACCAGGCGCGAACTGCTCCTCTGCGCCCTCCTCCATCACGACCACGCGCCCGCCCGGTCGCAAGGACCGACGGACCGAGGCGAGTGCCTCGACGGGATGGGCCATGTCGTGCAGCGCCTCGAAGTAGAACGCCACGTCGTAGCTGCCCTCGCCGAGGTCGGCGTCGGCGTCGTTCACCTCGAACCGGACCCGGTCTCCGAGCACGGCCTCGGCGGCGTTGCTGCGGGCATCCATGACCGATGCGTCGTCGCTGTCCACGCCGAGCACCGTCAGCCCGGGGTGCGCCTGGGCGAGCGCGATGCTCGACCAGCCGACCCCGCAGCCGAGATCGACAGCCACCGCTCCGTCGCGGGCGAGCAGCGACGCCACCTCCGGCATGGCAGGGAGCCACTCCTGGGTGAGCTGACCGAGGAAGGGGCCTCGGTTGAAGAGTCCCTGGCCGAGGCGGACGTCGTCGCCGTACTCGCCGAAGCTGATGCCGGTCCCGGTGCGATAGGCGTCTGGCAGCCGTGGGAGCACAGTGCCGAGACCACCGAGCAGCAGCGCCATGGCTGCGGCGTACACCGGTGAGTCGCTGTCGGCCAGCGCTTGCCGCTGCCCAGGGCTGGTGACGTAGCGCCGCGTGTGGGCGTCGCCCGGTTCTGCCACATCGACCAGCCCGCCGATGGCCTGCTGCTCCAGCCACTCCCGGGCGTAGCGGGCGTCGATGCCAGTGTCGCGCGCCAGCTCGTCAGCGGTCCGTGGCTCGGCCAGCGCGGCGTACAGCCCGAGCTGGGTCCCGAGATGGACGGTCGCGAGCTCCATGGAACCGAGCAGCGCCCCGAATAGACGTTCCATGACGGCGCCGCCCTCCTCGATGCCCTCGGGGAGGATCTCCTGGTTGGCACCGGTCTCGACGGCGGTCACGACCGGCTCCCGGCCAGCTCGCCGGTCGACTCGCGGACCTGGCGCTGAGTCTCGGCGTCCCAGTTGCCGCCGCAGGTGAGGAACATCCGGGCGATGCGACCCTCGTGGACCTTCACGACGATGGTGCCGACGGCCACGCTGTCGGCCTCGTCGAGGGTCCGGTAGGCGTACTCGACCACGAACCCGGTCGGTGTCGGCTGGGCCTCCCACACCTCGAGGCGGCGGCCCGCTGAGGTCTCCGTGCGCATCACCTCGGTCAACGCGTCCAGGCCGTTGGTGACGACGCGGCCGTGCGGGACGATCATGTCGATCACGATGTCGTCGGCGAAGGCGTGCTCGACGACCTGGTTGGTCTCGAACGCCTGCCGGAGCTCGGGCTCACCCTGGATGAAGACCTCCAGGGCGGGGTCGAGGTTGAGGAACACGACGTCGCCGTTGCTGAGTTCCATCGCCTCCTCGGCGAAGGTCGAGGTGGCTGGCAGCTGGGAGTTCACCATCGCCGAGTCGTAGTCGGTGAACCAGTCGAGGGCGACGTAGTGCCCCGGGTTGTCGCGATCGGCGAAGAGCTGGCCGCCGGTGGAGGTGCGGCTGCCGGCGGTGTCCAGCTCCCACTTCCTCTCGAGTGCGACGAACTCGTCGTAGTGGTCGGTGTGGAAGTCGATGATCTGAAGGAAGCCCATGACGAGCCCTTTCCGGGTGGGGTTTGTCTGACACCCCACAGGCGTGGGAAACCGCCTCACGACGTGGGACGGGTCTCCCACGTCGTCGGGGACTCGGGCGCGTAGACGCAGTAGCTGCCGGTCCGGACCGAGGCCCGGAGGTGTCGGCCCAGCTCAGGGATCTCGGCGTCGATCCGCGCGATTGCGTCGCGTACGCGGGAGGTGACGGTGGTGCGGGCCCGCTCCGCCGGGTCCCCGGCACGCCGGGCCCGCCCGCCCAGGCCGTACGCCGCGCCCAGCTCCGCGATCAGGAACTCCCGCTCGCGGGCCGCCTGCTCGGACCCCTCGGAGTCGCCGGTCGCCTCGGCGTCGGCGAGGCGCTCGTCCAGGTCGGCCAGCCGGGCCCGATACGCCTCGCGGGCCGGTGCGTCGATCACCTCACCGAGGTCGCCTCGCGGCACGGCCGGCGCGCCGACCAGGTCGAGGACATGGACCTCCCGGTCCGGTTGGGCGAGGAGCACGGCGAGGTCGGCCATCCCCTTGACCGCAGGGAGCACTGCCTCACTCCCGCGCCACGCGACGGTCCAGAACGACCCGTCCCGGCGGAACACGCCGCTCGCCTCGGTGCCGGGCACGGCATCGGGCCGCGGACCGAGCATCGCCTCCACCTCGGCAACCCGTTCGTCGATCCCCGCGCGACGGTAGAACGCCAGCGCCTCGTCGAGCAGGGTCCTGCGCAGCGGTTCGTCGCCGGGCCCGCCTCGTCGCGCCAGCATCTGGGCGTAGAACCGCTCGGTGTTGGCGACGGGCAGCGCCGCCCCGGCCGTGGCATTGACCTCCAGGGCCCGGTCGAAGTGGCCCGCAGCATCGTCGTACTCCTCGAGGAGGGTGGCCAGCTGGCCGAGGGCGATCTCCACCGAGCCGTAGCAGGCCGCGCCGATGCCATCGACGAAGAACAGTGCCGACCACGGCAGCAGCGTGTCGTAGAGCAGCCGGGCGGGCTCACCACCGATGCCCTGTTCCCAGAACCCTCCGATCACGCCAGCGAGGTTCGGCAACCACTCCTTGTCCACGGGCAGGTTCTCCAGCATCTGGGGCAGGAGGGGCAGTGCCGCAGACCTGATCTCCGGCGACTGCCCGTGGTAGAGGCGGGTCAGCGAACCACCGTCGCCTGCGAGTTCTGGGAGCTCGCCGAACGCCGTCTTGATCAGCGCCATTGCCTCCGCGCCGCGACCGCGCTCGATGAGCGGCCAGACGCCCTGCACCGTGCTCAGCACGGTCGCATTGCGGCTCCCGCCGAGCTCGGCGAGCCGTCCGACCTCTACGGCGCACGTGGCCATCTCGTCGAGGTCGCCGGCCAGGTGCGCCTCGAGCCCGCGCCACAGAACGGCGTACCAGGAGAAGAAGGGCTGGTGCAGCCGCGCGACCAGGCGCTCGAACTCGGCGATGTCCAGCCTCGCCCCCGCCAGGTCGCCACGCTCTAGTCTCGCGATCACGCGCAGCCGGAGGCCGAGCAGCTCCTGACCGACGTCCGGGACCTGCCGGGCGAGGGCCACGATCTCACCGGCCTGCTGCTCGCGCAGGTCGACGTACGCCGGCCCGGCGACCGCGTCGCAGTGTGCCGCGAGCGCGCCGGCGAGTGCGCTCGGATCCCCGAGTCGCCGGCCCATGGCGACCGCCTCCTCGGCGAGCTCGCGTCGGCGCGCGTCGGACGCTGTGAACGACAGCGCTACCGACAACCGCGCCAGCACCTGTGCCCGGGGCACGGAGTCGTCCGGCCCCAGCCGCGCCAGTCCTTCTTCGAGCAGATCGGTCTGGACGCGGTCCCACAAACGCACCTCGAAGCCGGACAGGCCGGAGGCGAAGCCCAGAGCGGCAAGTGCGAAGAGGTCGGCGTCATCGGTCCGTCGCGCGATCTCGGCCGCCTCGAGGAACGCCTCACGAGCCCGGTCGAGCTCACCGGCGGTGAGTCGGGTCTCGCCGGCGAGGAGCACGAGTCGCGAGTACGTCGCGGATCCCGGCTCGACCAGCTCGAGGGCGCGGTCACACCATCGCGCGGAGTCCTCGTAGGCCAGCATCGCGGCCGCGGCACGCGATGCCTCCTCCGCGGCTGCGGCCGCAGTGGCGACGTCGACCAGGGGGAGTGCCTGGATGAGGTGGTGGGCGCGCTCGGCTGCCTGGGCACCCGTGGCAAGAGCCGCCCTCTCGATGAGGTCGGCCGTCGCCCGATGGAGCTCCCGTCGACCGGCCGGGGGGAGAGCGTCGTACACAGCATCTCGAACCAGGGCGTGTGAGAAGTCCAGCCGGTCACCGTCCTGGGTCACCAGCCCCGCACTCACCAGCTCGTCGACGAGCACGGCCAGGTCGACCGGCGACGCGCCGAGCAGGGCCCCTAGCCGCGCGACCGACAAGGAGGCCCCGAGCACCGCCGCCGCACCGAGCGCGGCCTCGGCCGGCTGGGCCAGGCGCGCGACGCGGCGACGGATGGCGGCTCTTGCCGACTCGGGCAGGACGGCGGCAACCGAGTGCGCCCCGCGGGAGGCAGCCAGCCGCGCCATCTCGGAGACGAACAACGGGTTGCCGCTCGTGCGCTCGTGGACCGCGTGGGTCTCGACGTCGTCGGGGGTGCGCCCGGTGGTCATCGTGAGCAGCGTCCGCACGTCGTGCTCGGGCAGGCCTCCCAGCAGCCACGACTCGCCGCGCGCTGCGATCTGCGCGGCGAGGTCTCGTTGTTGTGGGCCGACGACGTCGTCGTGGTCCCGCCAGCCGCACACCACCAACAGCGCCCGGTCGGGCAGCTCGGTGGTGAGGAACTGCAGCAGCCGCAAGGAGTCGACGTCGACCCAGTGCACGTCATCGAGCAGGAGTACGACGGCCTGCTCGCGGGCCAGCTGCTCGATCACCCCGTTCACCGCGTCGAACAACGGAAAGCGTCCGGGAACATCGGCCAGGGCCTCGGCCGTACCGTCCAACAACGGCACCGCCAGTCGCCCGCGCTCTCCCCACTTCTCCGGCGCCCGCACGGTGGCCACCCCGCGGAGGATCTGCGACCAGACCCAGTACGACGGCGTGCCGGGGTCCTCCCAGCCGGTCCCTCGGAGGACGACGGCCCCGTGCGACCGGGCGGCGATCTCGGTGAGCACCCGCGTCTTGCCGATGCCGGCCTCCCCGTGCAGCCAGAGCAGGGACCCGTTTCCGGCGCGGGCGCTCGTCATCAGCGAGTCGACTCGGGCGAGGACGTCGTCGCGGCCGAGCAGGGGCAGCTGCCCTTGGGTATGACCGGCCCTGGTCGGGGCAGCGTCCACGGCGCACTCCTCGCGCAGGGAGGGAACCGCCTCAGGTTAGTGTGGAGGACGTCCGACAGGGGAGCGCCCAGGCACACGGGGGCGCTGAGAGTGCGGTGAGCCGCAGACCCTTGAACCTGCTCCGGTTAGCACCGGCGAAGGAAGTCGAAGGAGATGACCCAGATGAGGTCTCGACTGCTGCCCACCGTCCTCTGCGTGCTCGTGGCCCTCACCTCGGTGGCCGCCTGCGGTTCTGACTCGAAGGAGAGCCCGAAGACCCTAGTGGTCGCCACCCACGACAGCTGGGCGATGTCGAAGGACGTGCTCGCGAAGTTCAAGGCGGAGACGGGCATCACCGTGAAGGTGCGACCGCAGGGCGACGCAGGAGAGCTCACCAACAAGCTGGTGCTCACCAAGGACTCCCCGCTCGCCGACGGGGTCTACGGGATCGACAACACCTTCGGCTCCCGGGCGGTCGCGGAGGGTGTGCTCACGCCGTACGACGCCAAGGGTCTGCCGTCGTCGGCGCGGCAGTACCGGCTCGAGGGCGGAGCAGCCGACAGCCTCACGCCGATCGACTACAGCGACGTGTGCCTCAACGTCGACGACACCTGGTTCGCGAAGAAGAAGCTGGCCCCTCCGAAGACGATCGACGACCTGACCAAGCCCGAGTACAAGAACCTGTTCGTCACGCCAGGTGCGACCACGTCGTCGCCGGGGCTCGCGTTCCTGGTCGCAACGATCGTCGCCGAGGGTGACGACGGCTGGAAGGACTACTGGGAGAAGCTGATGGCGAACGGCGCCAAGATCACCTCCGGGTGGACCGACGCCTACGAGGTCGACTTCACCGCCGGTGGCGGCAACGGCGACCGGCCCGTCGTCACGTCGTACTCCTCGTCGCCGCCGTTCACCATCCCCGAGGGCGGCACCAAGCCGACCACGAGCGCGCTGCTCGACACGTGCTTCCGCCAGGTGGAGTACGCCGGCGTGCTCAACGGGTCCGACAACCCCGACGGCATGAGGAAGTTCATCGACTTCATGCTGGAGCAGGACTTCCAGGCGGCCCTGCCGGACAACATGTACGTCTACCCGATCGACAGCAGTGTCGAGCTGCCCGAGTCCTGGGCGGCGTACGCGAAGACTGCGCCCACGCCGTTGACGATGGACGCCGAGGAGATCGAGAGCAACCTCGCGCAGTGGCTCAGCGACTGGAGGGACGTCACGTCGCGGTGACGACTCCTGACCTGGCTCGCCCCAAGTGGCGGCCCCCCTCGAAAATCCATTGGGGGACCGTGGCAGTCGCCGCGGTGCCGTTGGCCGCATTCACGCTCTTCTTCGTCTACCCGGTCGCAGGGATGCTCGCGCGTGGCTTCTGGCCTGACGGCACCTTCGACCCGGCTGCGGTGGCGGAGGTGCTCAGCCGCCCGCGAGTGCACCGCGTGCTCTGGTTCACCGTGTGGTCGGCCGGGCTGGCGACCCTCGTGTCCGTGGTCGCCGGGGTACCGGTCGCGTTCGTGCTGCACCGGCTGCGCTTCCCCGGTCGCGACCTGTTGCGCGCCCTGGTGGTGGTGCCGTTCGTGCTGCCCACGGTGGTCGTGGGTGTTGCCTTCCGGCAGCTGATTGCCCCGTCCGGGCCGCTGGGCTGGACGGGACTCGACGGCACGGCAGCTGCGATCGTCGCCGCACTCGTCTTCTTCAACATCAGCGTGGTGGTGCGGACGGTCGGCGCCTTCTGGGAGGCGATCGACCCGCGCCGCGAGGAGGCTGCGGCCGTCCTGGGTGCGAGCCCGTGGCAGGTCATCCGGACCGTGACCCTGCCCGCGCTCCTGCCGGGCATCGTGTCCGCGGCCAGCGTGGTCTTCCTGTTCTGTGCGACCTCGTTCGGCGTGGTGCTCACGATGGGCGGGCTGCGCTACGCCAACGTGGAGACAGAGATCTACCTGCTCACGACGCAGGAGCTCGATCTCACCGGTGCTGCCGCCCTGTCGGTGCTGCAGCTGCTGGTGATCATCGGCCTGCTCGCCATCACTGCCCGGGCACGACGCTCGCCCGGCTCCCTCGACCGCACCATCAGGCGGCAGCCCCGTCCACGTCTGGCGCACCTGCCGTCGCTGGTCTGGACGTCCCTCGTCCTGGTCTTCCTGATGGCCCCGATCGCCTCGCTGGTGCTGGCCTCGCTGCAACGAGGGGAGCACTGGGGTCTCGAGAACTACCGGGCTCTCGGCACGACCGGTGCCCGCAACGCGCTGCTCGTGCCGGCCACCGAAGGCCTCGCTAATTCCCTCGTGATCGCCGTGGCGGCCAGCGTGATCGCCCTGGGTCTGGGATCGGCGGTGGCCTACCTGGTGTCCCGACCTGCTGGCGGTCGTGGGGTGACGGTGCTCGACGGGCTGTTCATGCTGCCGCTGGGTGTCTCGGCCGTCACGGTCGGCTTCGGCTTCCTGATCACCCTCGACCGGCCTCCGATCGACTTGCGGAGCTCCTCCCTGCTGATCCCGATCGCCCAGGCGATGGTCGCGCTGCCGCTCGTCGTACGCACTGTGGCGCCGGTGCTCCGCTCGATCGACGACCGCCAGCGGCAGGCGGCTGCTTCCCTCGGAGCCGGCCCGCTGCG
Organism: uncultured Actinomycetota bacterium; assembly: GCA_963742785.1. GTDB lineage: Bacteria > Actinomycetota > Actinomycetes > Propionibacteriales > Nocardioidaceae > Marmoricola. The sequence goes on along the minus strand of CAVUNI010000002.1, from coordinate 147,074 downwards.
GGTGCTGATGACGGTCGACGTGCCGGTGAGCTGGCGCGCGCTGCTCGCCGCGGCGGGCTTCGCGTTCGCAGTCTCGCTCGGCGAGTTCGGGGCGACCAGCTTCCTGGCCCGCGACGACAACCCGACGTTGCCGGTCGTGATCTACCGGCTGATCGGGCACCCGGGGGCGGAGAACTTCGGGATGGCCATGGCCGCGTCAGTCGTGCTCGCCGCCACGACCGCCGCGGTGATGTTTGCCGTCCAGCGCCTCCGCGTCGGTTCGATGGGGGCCTTCTGATGGTTTCGACAAGCTCAACCAACGAGGGGGGCGCAAGCGCCGAGGGGCTGGAGGTCCGCGACCTGACCGTCCGCTTCGGCGCGACCCTCGCCGTTGACCACGTCGATCTCGCGGTGCCGTCCGGCTCGGTGGTGGCCGTGCTCGGACCCTCGGGCTGTGGCAAGTCCACCCTCCTGCGCGCGGTCGCCGGTCTGGAGAGCCCGGCCTCCGGTGCTGTCTCGTACGACGGACGCGACCTCGCCGGCACCCCCACCCACAAGCGCGGCTTCGCGCTGATGTTCCAGGACGGCCAGCTCTTCGAGCACCTCGACGTCGCCGCCAACATCGCCTACCCGCTCCGCCTGCGTCACCGCAGCCGCAGCGACCAGCGCGACAAGGTGAGGGAGCTGCTCACGCTCGTCGGGCTGCAGGGGTACGCCGACCGGGTGCCAGCCACCCTCTCGGGCGGTGAACGACAGCGGGTCGCGCTGGCGAGGGCGCTGGCCGTCGAGCCGCGGCTGCTCCTGCTGGACGAGCCGCTGAGTGCCCTCGACCGTGGCCTGCGTGAACGGCTCGCCGGTGAGCTCCACGACATCCTGCACGCGGCCGGCGCCACCGCGATGCTGGTGACGCACGACCACGAGGAGGCCTTCGCGGTCGCCGACCGGATGGCGGTGATGCGCGAGGGTCGCATCGTCCAGGCAGGCACCCTCGCGGAGGTGTGGAGCCGGCCGGCCGACGGGTGGACCGCGGCCTTCCTCGGTTACGCGACAGTGCTGACCGGCGACGCGGCGGCCCGGTTGCGTGAGCTGGTCGCACCCGGCGACGACTGGGAGTCGGTCGCCCTGCGCCGCTCGGCCCTGCGCGTCGACCCCGCCGGTCCGTTGACGGCTCGCGTCGAGGAGGCCCGGGTCACGCCCGACCAGATCCGGGTACAGCTCGACGTCGACGGCGCCGGCTCACTGCCGGGAGTGGCCGATCCCGGGAGCGACGTACGCGTGGGGTCGCGGGTGCGTGTGTCCATTGACACGTCGAGGATCGCGCTGGTGCCGTGACGACCTGTCGGCACGCGACCCTAGAATGACCCGTTGTGAAGCGGCGCGCCTATGCAGCACTGGTGACGATCGCTGTGGTCATGGGAACGCTGGCCTTCATCACGGGGCAGGCGGTGGGCTATCCCTTGCGCGATCCCGACGGCTTCCTGGGCCCGGCGTGGGTGCGCTTGCCGCTGCTCTGCCTCGCTGCGTTCGCCGCCGACATCCTGCCGCGCACGCTGTGGCGTGCACGGGGCAAGCCCGGTCACTTCAAGATCGAGGCGCAGCTGCTCATCCGCGAGCACTGGACCCGCGAGCGGATCACGCTCGTGGTCGTCGGGCTGGTCTGCTTCTACGTGACCTACGTCAGCTATCGCAACCTGAAGAACTTCCTGCCCTTCGTGCTGCCGCGCGAGACGCGTGTCAGGGGTGACTACGAGCTGCACCGGCTCGACCACTGGATCCTGTTCGGCCACGACCCGGCCCTGCTCCTGCACGACATGCTCGGCACGACGTTCTCGGCGCACGCGCTGTCCTGGTTCTACCTGATCTTCCTGCCGATGGTGCCGGTCTCGGTGACGGTCTGGGCGGTCTGGTCGCGCAACGTGAGCTTCGGCTACTGGTTCATCACCGGCCAGTGCATCTGCTGGACCCTGGGCACTGCCAGCTACTACATGCTCCCCACCCTGGGTCCCAACTTCGCCTTCCCGTGGCTCTACAGCAACCTCGCGGAGACCGGGGTCACCTCGCTGCAGAACTCGCTGTTCTACGGCCGGACGAACATCCGGTTCGATCCGTTCGCCAGCGGCGTCCAATCGGTGGCCGGCTTCGCGTCCCTGCATGTCGCCATCACGCTGCTGATGGCGCTGGTGGCTCAATACACCGTTCGCCATCGCTTCATCAAGATCACCCTCTGGGCCTACATGGGGGTGACGGTGCTCTCCACGACGTACTTCGGCTGGCACTACATCGCCGACGACATCGCGGGGGCGATCATCGCGTTCATCGCCTTCTACCTCGGCGGCATCGCGACCGGGCAGCGCTTCGACGAGCACGGGCGACATTCGCACCCGACGACCACCACCAGCGACGTGCCCGTCGACAGCGGCGAGAGCACCGACAGCGCCAGCGTCACGAGCTGAGGCGCGCCCCGGTCTCCGTCGCGAAATCGGGGGTTGCATCGGTGTCAAATGTCAAGGCGACACGCGTATTACAGGCCTGTAATTCTGTGAAAACTGTTTCATGAGTGACGTGTGAGCTCTAACGTCGGTTTTGTCTCTTGTGTCGCAAGAAGCGACCGAGACCACCGACGAAAGGGACTTAACCGGTGCACCCCGTCGCTCGCTTGGCCATCGCGGCCGCAACGACCTTGGCAATCACCCTCCCGCTCACCGGTGCTGCCAGCGCGGACCCGAAGCCGAAGCCACACGTCCCCACCAAGGCCCAGGTTGACCGGGCACAGGCCGACGTCGCGTCCAAGAAGCGCAGCGTCTCCCAGATCGAGGCCGCACTCGCGGCCGCCAGCGCCCGGATGGAAGCCGCCTCGATGGCCGCAGAGGCCGCTGCCGAGCGCTACAACGGCGCGATGTGGCAGCTCGAGGAGGCACACAAGGCGAGCACCCTCGCGCAGCTGCGCGCTCGCCAGGCCGTCGCGGACGTGGCCGCCCAGCGCACCGGCATCATCTCCCTGGTCACCGAGAGCTACCAGAACGGCACCGAGCTCAACTCGGCCAGCGCCCTGCTGACCGACGAGGGACCGGTCGGCATGATGAACCGCTACGGAGTGGTGCAGAGCGCGGGCGACTCCATGGAGGCCGCCTACGACCGCTTCAGGGCAGCGTCGGCGCGTGCGAAGATCTACGTCGTCCGGGCCGCCAAGGCCGAGAAGCGACAGGAGTCGCTGGCCGCCGAGGCGAAGAAGCTGGCCGTCGAGGCAGGTGAGGCGGCCACCGCTGCCGGTTACGCCGCCAACCAGATCGCCTCGCAGAAGGCGCAGCTGATGCAGGCGCTGGCGAGTGCACAGAACATCTCGGTGACGCTGGCCACCCGCCGGCACGCCGCACTCGAGCGGCTCGCCCGTCAGAAGGCGGCCGCCGCGGCCAAGGCCAAGCAGGCTGCCCAGCACGCCGCCCTGAAGAAGCAGGCCGCGCAGGCCAAGAAGGACGCGGCTCACGCCAAGCACGAGCAGAAGACCTCGGGCGAGCAGGGCAGCGGAGGCGTAGGCTCCGCGACCTCGCCGGGTGACACGGCGCCGCCGCCAGTGGCCAACCCGGCTCCGAACCAGGCGATTGCGGTACAGCGCGCGATCGCCTACGCCAAGGCGCAGCTCGGCAAGCCCTACGTGTGGGCGGCCGCGGGTCCGAACTCGTTCGACTGCTCCGGCCTGACGATGCGGGCCTGGGGCATGGGCGGCAAGGCGTTGCCGCACTACTCGGTCGCGCAGTTCTACCAGAGCACGCGCGTCTCGATGATCGATGCCAGGCCCGGTGACCTTCTCTTCTGGAGCAACAACGGCGGCCCGAGCGGGATCCACCACGTGGCGCTCTACCTCGGCGGTGGCCAGTTCATCGAGGCTCCTCACACCGGGGCGAACGTCCGCTACAACTCGATCTACAACTGGTACCCGGACTTCGTCGCTCGTCCCTGATCGACGCAGCTCCACGCCGGCAGTCCGCGGCTGCGAGGGATCCCGTGACGGTCCGCTGAGCGATGCGGCAGAGTGACGCCATGGCCGACCGCGAGCAACCCGATGTCGACGTCCCCGCCCTCACCGCCATGCTCGACGGCAAGTACGCCGAGATCCGGCAGCTGACCCGCAAGAACCTCGCCGAGTACGCCGGTGTGCTCGACGACGCGATCGAGATGCCACGCGACGAGTTCCGCGAGCGGGTCCTCGAGCTGGTCCGGCTGATGGCTTCCACCGGGGCTACCGGGCTCGGCTTCCCCACCCAGTACGGCGGCGGTGGAGACATCGGCGCGTCCGTGGCCGCGTTCGAGACGTTGGGGTTCGGTGACCTCTCGATCCTGGTGAAGGTGGGCGTCCAGTTCGGCCTGTTCGGCGGCGCGATCCTGCAGCTCGGCTCGAAGGAGCATCACGACGCCTACCTCGCCGACCTCGTCAAGGCCGACCTGCTCGGTTGCTTCGCGATGACCGAGACGGGTCACGGCTCCAACGTGCAGGCGCTGGGCACCGTCGCGGCGTACGACCAGGACGCGAAGGAGTTCGTGATCACGACTCCGGACGACCGGTCACGCAAGGACTACATCGGCAACGCCGCCGCGCACGCGTCGGTGGCGGTCGTGTTCGCCCAGCTCGAGATCCACGACGCCTCTGAGGGCGTGCACGCGTTCGTCGTACCGATCCGGGACAAGAAGGGGAAGCCGCTCGACGGCGTACGCATCGAGGACGACGGACCGAAGATCGGCCTCAACGGCGTCGACAACGGCCGCATCTGGTTCGACCACGTCCGCGTCCCGCGCACCAACCTGCTCAACCGCTACGCCGACGTGACCGAGGACGGTCGCTACGTCTCCAGCATCGAGAACAAGGACCGCCGGTTCTTCACCATGCTCGGGACCCTGATCCAGGGAAGGGTCTGCGTCGGCGGCGCCGCCATCACGGCCAGCAAGGTGGCACTGGCGGTGGCGATCAAGTACGCCAACAGGCGTCGCCAGTTCGGTGCGCCCGACACCGACGAGGAGGAGCTGCTCCTCGACTACGGCATGCACCAGCGTCGGCTGCTGCCGTTGCTGGCCAAGACCTACGCGCTCCACTTCACCCAGGAGAACCTGCTGGCGGAGCTGCACAACGTGCTGTCGACGACCGAGGCGCCCGACCGACAGCGGCGCGCGCTGGAGTCGCTCGCCGCCGGGACCAAGGCGCTCGGCACCTGGCACGCCAGCCACACGATCCAGGAGTGTCGCGAGGCGTGCGGCGGCGCGGGCTACCTGATGTCCAACCGGCTCGGCGCGCTGCGGGCCGACACCGACGTGTTCACCACCTTCGAGGGCGACAACCACATCCTGCTGCAGCTCGTCGCGAAGGGACTGCTGACCGACTACTCCTCGAGCTTCGGGGACCTCGACCAGCTCGGCATGGTGCGGTTCGTGGCCAGTCTGGCCGTGGAGACCGTGGTCGAGCGCACCAGCGCGCACAAGCTGCTCGAGCGGATCAAGGACGTGCTGCCCGGCGGTCGCGACGACAGCTGGGACCAGGAGGCGGGGCTGCTCGACCCGGAGTACCAGCTCGCGATGTTCCGCTGGCGCGAGGAGCACATCCTCTCCGGCGTCGCCCGTCGGCTGAAGCGCGGGATGGACAGCGGCATGGACACCGTCGAGGTGTTCAGCCAGGTGCAGGACCACGTGATCGCGGCCGGACGCGCGCACGTCGAACGGCTCGTGCTCGAGGGTTTCGTCGCGAAGACCTCGGCCATGGTCGACAGCGACAACAAGGTCGCGCTGAACATGCTCTGCGACCTGTATGCGCTCTCCACCATCGAGGCCGACCGGGCCTGGTGGATGGAGCACGGCCGGCTGTCCAGCACCCGTTCGAAGGCGATCAGCCGCGAGGTGTCCTCGCTGTGCCGCCAGCTGCGTCCGATCGCCGAGGACCTCGTCGACGGCTTCGGCATCCCACCGGAGATGCTGCACGCCGAGATGCTCGAGTCCTACTGATGCTCGACCGGTTGCGGATCCCCGGCCTCGGCGGTTGGGGTGACGACCCGCTCTGGGCCACGTTCTACGACTGGACCGTCGAGCACCCGCAGGCCGGTGGCGTGCTGTGGAAGGTCGGCATCGGCAGCGACCTGCGCCGCCTGTACTCCGCTGCGGCGGAGATCGGCCGTCAGCCAGCCGGGTCCTCGATCCTCGACGTGCCCGTCGGCGGTGGGGTCGCCCTGCGCGGCCTGCGGCCGGGCCAGGGGGTCCGGTACGTCGCCGCCGACATCTCGCAGGGGATGCTCGACCGAGCCATCAAGGCAGCACGCGAGCGTCACGTCCTGGCACAGGTCGAACCCGTTCTCGCCGACGTCGGGTCACTGCCGTTCGCCGACGGCGAGTTCGACCTGGTGGTCTCCTTCACCGGCCTGCACTGCTTCCCCGACCCGCACCTCGCCGTCCTCGAGATGGCCCGGGTGCTGCATCCCGGTGGAGTCCTCACCGGCAGCGCGCTGCTCACCGACACCGGCCTGCGCTACCTGCCGGTGCGCCAGGCGGGCCGCCTCGCCGGCCTTCTCGGCCCCGGCGCCAGCTCCACCGACGTGAGCACCTGGCTCGGCGAGGCGGGGTTCGAGGACGTCACGCTTGAGCTGTCCGGGGCGATCGGGTACTTCCGCGGGCGCAAGGTCTAGGGCTGCCGGTTTCCCCGGCTGACCGGGGAAACATGCACATGTTGAGGGTTAGAACACCCACCAAGTGCATGCATCCCTCGACAAGTCGGCCGATTTGTCGAGGGTGGCCGGCGGCTCAAGTCAACGCCAAGCCCGGCCCAAGAACGTACGGCGAGAGTCGGTCCAGCAGCCGATAGGAGACCGTCATGTCCTTCACCACCACCACCATCGCCACCTCGTCCACGCGGACCACCCGGCGCGCCGACCCGCTTGTCCCGGCCATGGTCGCCCTGCTCGCCGCCGATCTCGTCGGCGGACTGCTAGCCGTCTCGTCGGACGTGAACACCTGGGGCGAGGCCTGGGGGAGCAAGGCGCTGCTCGCCGCTCCGCTGCCGATGATCGGGGCGCAGATCCTGCTGACCGTGCTCGCGGTCAGGCTCCCCGGGCGGAAGGCGGCGATCCCGGCCGGGCTGCTCGCGGCGGCCTGCCTGGTCAGCATCATCTCGGGCTTCTTCGACGGCGGCATCGGCAACGACAAGCTCACGCCGGCCCTGTCGGCGTACCAGGTGTTCCTGCTGGGCGTCACCGGAGTGGTCGGGGTGCTGGCTGCCCGGCGCGCAGTGCATGTAACGCGGCGTCCTCGACGCTGAGTGCGCGTTGGGCGGCATGTTCAGCGTCAATAACTCCGCGTTACAGCGGGCGGGCAGGGCGACAAAAGCGGGCGACCGAGGTCACTTGTCGGGGTGGCGCCCGACGTCGGGGGCAGCGCCCTGTTGCGTCCCCACCTGCTCGGGGTGCTCCTTGGCGCGCTCGAACGATGCCTGCACCTCGGCCTCGGCGTCGGTGCGGCCGACCCAGTTGGCGCCCTCGACGGACTTGCCGGGCTCGAGGTCCTTGTAGACCTCGAAGAAGTGCTGGATCTCGAGCCGGTCGAACTTGGAGACGTGGTTGATGTCGCGCAGGTGCTCGAGGCGCGGGTCGTGCGACGGCACGCAGAGCACCTTGTCGTCGCCGCCTGCCTCGTCCTTCATGCGGAACATGCCGATCGCGCGGCAGCGGATCAGGCAGCCCGGGAACGTCGGCTGCTGGAGGATCACCAGAGCGTCGAGGGGGTCGCCGTCCTGACCGAGAGTGTCCTCGATGAAGCCGTAGTCGGCCGGGTAGGCGGTCGAGGTGAAGAGCGTGCGGTCCAGGCGGATCCGGCCCGACTCGTGGTCGACCTCGTACTTGTTGCGCTCACCCTTCGGGATCTCCACGAGTACGTCGAACTCCACCGACTCTTCCTTCCACCAGACACCTGTGCGTCCGTTCATGGCCGCACCGGGGCTAGTCTCGCAGCACTTTCGCCCGAACGGCACATCGAAGGGGGCCTGACGAGACCGTGCGTGAGCAACGCCACTGGCTGGGCCTTCCGGTGCGGTTCCTCGCCGAGATCGTCGTCCTGCTCCTGCTGGCAGCGGCCTTCGCCAGCTACCGCTTCGACCTCGGTGAGCGCTGGTTCGGCTGGGGTACGGCCGACCCGGCGACCGAGCCTGCCGCCGTACAGCCGCCCGAGGGCCTGAAGCTCCCGGCATCCGGCCCCGCCCGCAGTGTGGCGGGCGAACCGGAGTCACGGAGGGCCGTGCCGGCGCGGGTCGCCGCCGCCGTGCAGCCGTTGCTGCGCAAGCGGGTGCTCGGCCCGCATGTGGGCGTCCTCGTCACCGAGCTCACCACCGGGCGTCCGTTGTTCCGCTCGGGAAGCGCGATCATCACCCCCGCCTCGACGACGAAGCTGCTGACGTCCGCGGCGGCCCTCGAGAGTCTCGGTCCCATGGTGCGGTTCCGGACGACCGTGCGCTACGTGCCCCGCACCCACCAGCTCGTGCTCGTCGGTGGGGGCGACCCGTTCCTGGCCAGCTCGCAGCGGCGCGGGCAGTCCAGCTATCCCGACCGCGCTGACGTGGTCACGCTGGCGCAGCAGGTCGCCCGCAAGTTGCGGGCGTCGAAGGTGGCGCGGATCCGCCTCGGCTTCGACGACTCCTACTTCTCCGGGCCGGCGGTCAACCCGGCGTGGCCCGCGACCTACATTCCCGAGGACGTGGTGCCGCCGATCAGCTCGCTGTGGGTCGACGAGGGACAGCAACCCGACGGTTTCGGCTTCCTCCTCGACCCCGCCGCCGGCGCCGCGAACGTGTTCGCCTCGGCGCTCCGGTCTGCCGGGCTGAAGGTCGGCCCGCAGGTACGCCGGATGCCGACCCCCACCGGCGCGACCGAGCTGGCCGCGGTGTCGAGTGCGCCGCTGGGCGAGATCGTCGAGCGCACCCTGGAGGTCAGCGACAACCAGGCCGCCGAGGTGCTGGCCCGTCACGTGGGGCTGGCCGAGAAACAGGAGGGGTCCTTCCAGGCCGGCGCCGCGTCGGTCATCGAGGTGCTCCGCGGGCTCGGCGTACGCGTCAACGGCGACCAGCTGTACGACGGCAGCGGGCTCTCGCGCCTGAACCGGCTCACCACCGACTCACTGGCCGGCGTACTCCGGCTCGCCGCCAGCCAGGACCACCCGGAGCTGCGCAACGTCCTGACCGGACTGCCGGTCGCGGGCTTCACCGGCTCGCTGTCGTACCGCTTCGACAAGGGCCCCGACGCCGCCCGCGGCCGGGTCCGGGCGAAGACCGGGACGCTGACCGGCGTCCACGGCCTCGCGGGAATCGCCGACGACGCGAGCGGAGCCCGGATGGTGTTCGTGCTCGTGGCCGACCGAGTGGGTCCGCTCAAGAACCTCCGGGCACAGACGCTGATCGACAGGATCGCGGGCGCCCTTGGCGCGTGCAGGTGCAGCGTAGGGTCTTCGTCATGAGTGAAGAACGGCCGAGCCGGCCCGGAATGGTCGACTGGGACCTCGCCGTCAGGGTGGGGTCCCGGCTCGTTGGAGAGGGCCCGGAGGTCAGCCGGAGCGAGGCCGTCGAGGCGGTCGAGGAGCTGCGCGCCGGTGCGGCGCAGTCATCCCCGTTGGTGCGCGAGTACACCGGACTCGTCGCCAACGAGCGCACCGCACCCGTCCTGGTCGTCGACCGCCCGGGCTGGGTGCAGGCGAACGCCGACGGCTTCGCCACCGTGATCGCGCCGCTGATCGACAAGCTGCAGGAGAAGAAGGGCACGCCCGGGCCGATCATGGAGGCCATCGGGTCACGGATCACCGGCGTGGAGCTCGGGGCGATGCTCGGCTTCCTCGGCTCGAAGGTCCTCGGCCAGTTCGACCCCTTCCACGACAAGCCCGGCGAGCAGGGACGGTTGCTGCTCGTCGCGCCCAACATCGTGCACGTCGAGCGTGAGCTGCACGCCGATCCCCACGACTTCCGGCTCTGGGTCTGCCTGCACGAGGAGACCCACCGCGTGCAGTTCACCGCGGTCCCGTGGATGACCGACCACCTGCGCTCGGAGATGAGCTCGATCGTCGGCGCCGTGCAGACCGACCCGGCCGAGCTGCTCGGCGACGCGGTCCGCAAGGTGGGCGACCTGGTCTCGGGCAAGACCGAGGGCAGCCTGCTCGACCTGTTCTCCAGCCCGGAGCAGAAGGTCGTCATCGAGCGCGTCACCGGAGTGATGAGCCTGCTGGAGGGCCACGCCGACGTGGTCATGGACGGCGTCGGACCCGAGGTCATCCCGACCGTGGCGGAGATCCGTCGCAAGTTCACCCAGCGTCGCAAGGGCGTCGGCGGTCTCGACCGGCTGCTGCGCAGGCTGCTGGGACTGGACCAGAAGATGGCGCAATACCGCGACGGTGCGGTCTTCGTGCACGCCGCGATCGACAAGGTCGGCATGGACGGCTTCAACGCCGTGTGGGCGGAACCTGCCAACCTGCCGACCAAGAGCGAGATCCTCGACCCGGCTCTGTGGATCGCCCGCGTTCACGGCTGATCGGCTGATGTCGCTCGACCCCTCGGTTGCCGCAGTCCGGCTCGCCGTACGGCGCACCCTGGCCGCGACCGCCGCCACCGGTGAACCCGTCCTCGTCGCCTGCTCCGGTGGCGCCGACTCGCTCGCGCTGCTGGCCGCCACCGTCTTCGAGGCGCGTCCCGATGCCCTGCGCGTGATCGGGGTGACCGTCGACCACGGTCTGCAGGAGGGGTCGGCCGACCACGCGATGCGCGTCGTCGGCCAGATGGCGCAGCTCGGTGCCGACGAGACGGCGACCATCTCGGTGACTGTCGACCCGGGAGGACAGGGCATCGAGGCTGCCGCCCGGGAGGCGAGGTACGTCGCCCTGGCCGAGATCGCCGGTCACTTCGACGCGCGCGTCGTACTCCTCGGCCACACGCTCGACGACCAGGCCGAGACGGTGCTCCTCGGACTGACCCGCGGGTCAGGTGGACGCGCGCTCGCGGGAATGCGCCGCTCCGTCGACGACCTCTTCCACCGGCCGCTGCTCGAGGTGACCCGCGCCCAGACCGAGGCGGCCTGCGCCGCTGAGGACATCGCGTTCTGGACCGACCCGCACAACAGCGACCCCCGCTTCACCCGGTCCCGCGTGCGGCACGAAGTGATGCCGATGCTCGAGCGCGAGCTCGGGCCGGGCGTCGCCGCGGCGCTCGCCCGCACCGCCGACCAGGTCCGCGCCGACATCACCTATCTCGACGAGGTCGCCGACGAGGCTCTGGAGTCCGCTTGGGACCAGGACTCCCTCTCGGTGGCTGTCCTCGCTGAGCTGCCCGAGGCAATCCGCAGCCGCGTACTCCGACTCGCGGCCCTCGAAGCCGGTGCCCTCGGCGCCGAGCTGTTCCACACCCACGTCGTCGAGATGGACAGGCTCGTCACAGACTGGCACGGCCAGAAGTGGGTCGACCTCCCCGGCCACGTCCTCGTCCGCCGCGATCAGGGCGTGCTCGTCTTCGGACCCGCTGAGACGGGATAGTCCGAGGTCGAAAGCACCGTTTCTGCGCGCGAGATGGTGCTTTCAGCCTCGGACTACCCGTTAGTCGAGTGCTTCCGCGAGCAACGACAGCGTCGCCTCGCGGGCGGGGGACGAGTCGGGGGGAGTGCCGACGAACGCGCCGGCGACCGGGTGGACCATCACCTCGTCCACGTCGTACGACGAGGCCAGCTCACGGATCTGGTCGGCGGCAATGGCCGGCGTACCGATGACCCAGCGGCGGGACATCGACTCGACCAGTCCCTGGTGCGCGTCGGGGATGGTCTCCTTCTCGGCCTCTTCGACGAGCCGCTGTGGCTGGAGGGGCTGACCCGTCCTGAGCGCAACCATCGCCTGGAGCTGGGGGAGGGCCAACCGATCGGCTTCCTCCTGCGACGAAGCGACCACGGCGTTGACCGTCAGGAACGTGCGCGGGGACGGGTTCGTCTCGGAGGGCCGGAACTGCGAGCGGTAGAGCGCCAGCGCCTCGGCCGTGCCCTGCCCGGAGAAGTGGTGCGCGAAGACGTAGGGCAACCCACGCGAGGCGGCCAGCTGCGCCGAGTAGTCGGACGACCCGAGCAGCCAGACCGGCGGGACCGAGGTCGCGGCCGGCGTCGCGGTGAGGGCGTGCATCCGTCCACCGACCTGGAGGCCGACCCCGCCGGGGCTCATCATCGAGATCACGTTGTCGACGTACTCGGGGAAGCGCGACACCGCATCGTCTTCGACACCGCCGGCTCCGTGGCGCAGCGCCCAGCTGGTGACGGCGTCCGAGCCAGGCGCACGGCCGATGCCGAGGTCGATGCGCCGGGGGTACGCCGCCTCGAGCAACGCGAACTGCTCCGCCACCACCAGCGGTGCGTGGTTGGGAAGCATCACGCCACCCGACCCGACGCGGATCCGAGAGGTGGCCCCGGCCACCATCGAGATCAGCACGGGAGGGTTGGTCGCCGCGACGGCCGGCATGTTGTGGTGCTCGGCCAGCCAGTACCTGTGGAAGCCGTGCTCCTCCGCAGTGCGCGCCAGGCCACGGGTGGCCGTGAGGGCGTCTCCGGTGGTCTGGTCGCTGCGGACGGGCACGAGGTCGAGAACGGACAGCTGCATGTAGGACCCAACGCACGGAGGCCGCCGAGACTTCCCGAAGATGCCGTGGCAGGCTGCATCCATGGACGTAGCTGACGTCGAGGGCGACCTGGTCAAGATCCTGTTCACCGAGGAGCAGATTCTCGGCCGCCTCGAGGAGCTGGCCCGCGAGATCGAGAAGGACTACGAGGGCGAGGACCTGCTCATCGTCGGCGTTCTCCGAGGTGCCGTGATGGTGATGGCCGACCTGGCACGGTCGTTCAAGCGACACCTCGAGATGGACTGGATGGCGGTCTCGTCGTACGGCTCGGGAACCAAGAGCTCCGGCGTGGTCCGCATCCTCAAGGACCTCGACACCGACATCACCGGCCGCCATGTCCTGATCGTCGACGAGATCATCGACACCGGCCTGACCCTCAACTGGCTGACGGCCAACCTCGCCTCGCGCAACGCCGCCTCGGTTGAGATCTGCACGCTGCTCCGCAAGCCCGATGCGCAGCGCATGGACGTCGAGGTCAAGTACGTCGGCTGGGACATCCCCAACGAGTTCGTCGTGGGCTACGGGCTCGACTACAACGAGGAGTACCGCAACCTCCGGGACATCGGGACCTTGGCCCCACACGTCTACTCGTGAGGGATGGAAAGTACGTCGGCTGGGACCTGTGACATTCCCCGGCAAACGAGTTCGTCGTGGGCTACGGGCTCGACTACAACGAGGAGTACCGCAACCTCCGGGACATCGGGACCTTGGCCCCACACGTCTACTCGTGAGGGATGGAAAGTACGTCGGCTGGGACCTGTGACATTCCCCGGCAAACGAGTTCGTCGTGGGCTACGGGCTCGACTACAACGAGGAGTACCGCAACCTCCGGGACATCGGGACCTTGGCCCCACACGTCTACTCGTGAGGGATGGAAAGTACGTCGGCTGGGACCTGTGACATTCCCTGGCAAACGAGTTCGTCGTGGGCTACGGGCTCGACTACAACGAGGAGTACCGCAACCTCCGGGACATCGGGACCTTGGCCCCACACGTCTACTCGTGAGGGATGGAAAGTACGTCGGCTGGGACCTGTGACATTCCCTGGCAAACGAGTTCGTCGTGGGCTACGGGCTCGACTACAACGAGGAGTACCGCAACCTCCGGGACATCGGGACCTTGGCCCCACACGTCTACTCCTGAGGCTCTCTCCACACTCAGTTAGTGACTGGTTGTCCCACCTGAGAGGATTACGCGCGTGAAGCGAATCGTTCGTAGTCCGTGGCTGTGGATCGTCCTGGCCGCAGTCGGTGTCATCATCGCCCTGCAGTACCTCGTGCCCAACGGGGGTTACACGGAGATCGAAACCTCCAAGATGACCGACGAAATCAGTTCGGGTGAGGTCAAGGAGATCACCTTCGTCGACGGTGGTGACCAGCAGATCCGGGCCACGCTCGACGACGGCAAGAAGGTCATGGCGACCTGGGTCAGTGGCCAGCAGCGCTCCCTCGTGCGCGAGGTGGAGCAGCAGGTCCAGGACGGCAAGATCGAGAAGTACAACGTCAAGAACCCCAAGCCCAGCCTGCTCGGCTCGATCCTCGGGACGCTGCTCCCGTTCGTGCTGATCATCGGACTGTTCCTGTTCCTGATGAACCAGGTGCAGGGCGGCGGCGGCCGGGTGATGCAGTTCGCCAAGTCCAAGGCAAAGCTGATCAGCAAGGACATGCCCAAGACCACGTTCTCCGACGTCGCTGGCTGCGAGGAGGCGATCGAGGAGCTCGGCGAGATCAAGGAGTTCCTGCAGGAGCCGGCGAAGTTCCAGGCCGTCGGCGCGAAGATCCCCAAGGGCGTGCTGCTCTACGGCCAGCCCGGCACCGGCAAGACGCTGCTGGCCCGCGCGGTTGCGGGTGAGGCGGGCGTCCCCTTCTACTCCATCTCCGGTTCCGACTTCGTCGAGATGTTCGTCGGTGTGGGTGCCTCGCGAGTGCGCGACCTGTTCGAGCAGGCCAAGGAGAACGCCCCGGCCATTGTCTTCATCGACGAGATCGACGCCGTCGGGCGTCACCGCGGCGCTGGCATGGGCGGCGGCCACGACGAGCGCGAGCAGACCCTCAACCAGCTCCTGGTGGAGATGGACGGATTCGACGTGCGCGGCGGGGTCATCCTGATCGCGGCGACCAACCGTCCTGACATCCTCGACCCGGCGCTGCTGCGTCCCGGTCGCTTCGACCGCCAGATCAGCGTCGACGCCCCCGACCTCAACGGTCGCCACCAGATCCTGAACGTGCACGCGCGCGGCAAGCCGATGTCACCCAACGTGGACCTGCTCACCGTGGCGCGCCGTACGCCGGGCTTCACCGGCGCCGACCTCGCCAACGTGCTCAACGAGGCTGCCCTGCTGACCGCCCGTCAGAACGGCAAGCTGATCGACAACGAGGCGCTGGAAGAGGCGATCGACCGCGTCATCGCCGGTCCGCAGAAGCGCACCCGCCTGATGAGCGAGAAGGAGCGGATGATCACGGCGTACCACGAAGGTGGCCACGCCCTCGTCGCCGCGGCGCTCCCCGGGACCGACCCGGTGCACAAGGTGACGATCCTGCCGCGCGGCCGTGCCCTCGGCTACACGATGGTGCTGCCCGACGAGGACAAGTACTCCCAGACCCGCTCGGAGATGCTCGACAAGCTCGCCTACATGATGGGCGGACGTGCCGCCGAGGAGATGGTCTTCCACGACCCGACCACCGGTGCCGGCAACGACATCGAGAAGGCGACTGCGCTGGCCCGCGCGATGGTCACCCAGTACGGCATGACCGAACGGCTCGGCGCGATCAAGCTCGGCGAGGCCCAGGGTGAGCCCTTCCTCGGTCGCGACATGGGTCATCAGCGCAACTACTCCGAGGATGTCGCCGCGATCGTCGACGAGGAAACCAAGAAGCTGCTGGCGACCGCCCACCAGGAGGCCTTCGACATCCTCGAGGAGAACCGCGACGTCCTCGACTCGCTCGTGCTGGCGCTGATGGAGCGGGAGACCCTGGACAAGGCAGAGGTCGCCGAGGTCTTCGAGCCGTTGCGGCGCCGACCGGTACGACCCGCCTGGACCGGATCGCCCGACCGCAACCCCTCGAGCATCCCGCCGGTGGTCATTCCCGAGAAGATCCGCCAGGCGGCCGCCGAGGGCGCCATCCCCGACGACCAGGAGGCCGCGGTCATCCTCACGCCTCCGGGCTCGGGCGGCGACGTCCACGGCGACCCGGGCATGGGCCCCTCGTCTCCGGCACCACCGACCCCGGGTGGCCAGGGACATCAGTCATGACCCGAAGCTCGATGGGGCGGCGGCGCGCCTGATGGGTGTTGACCCCGTCGGCGCGGGGAGCGGCGCCATCCGCGAGTTCGACTACGACCGGGCCGCAGCGGCGGTCCGGGAACTGCTCATCGCCATCGGGGAGGACCCCGAGCGCGAGGGACTGCAGGACACCCCGATCAGGGTGGCGCGGGCGTACGCCGAGCTGACCGGCGGCCTGCACCAGAGCCCGGAGCAGGTGCTCACCACCACCTTCGACATCGGTCACGACGAGATGGTCCTCGTCCGCGACATCGAGCTCTGGTCGATGTGTGAGCACCACCTGGTGCCCTTCACCGGGGTCGCGCACGTCGGCTACATCCCCAACGAGAGCGGCAAGATCACCGGCCTGTCCAAGCTGGCTCGGCTGGTCGACGTGTTCGCCAAGCGGCCGCAGGTGCAGGAGCGCCTGACCACGCAGATCGCCGACGCGCTCGTTAAGATCCTCGAGCCACGTGGAGTGATCGTGGTGATCGAGGCAGAGCACCTGTGCATGACGATGCGGGGGGTCCGCAAGGCCGGCGCCCGCACGATCACCTCGGCGGTGCGCGGCATCATGCACAAGCCGGCCACGCGCGCCGAGGCGATGTCGCTGATCAACGCCGCCCGCAGCCACCGCTGACCGGCCACATCTGGCCCATGATGAACCCATGACAGACAGGGAGTCGTGGCGCGCCGGGCTGCCGGCGTTGCCCCGGCCGCTGGTCATGGGTGTCGTCAACGTCACCCCGGACTCCTTCTCCGACGGTGGCCTGTACGCCACGACCGAGGCCGCGATCGCACACGGCATCGAGCTCAGCGAGCAGGGCGCCGACATCCTGGACATCGGTGGTGAGTCCACGCGACCCGGTGCGACCCGTCCTCTCGTGGCCGAGGAGCTCGACCGGGTCGTGCCGGTCATCCGCGCGCTGGCCGGGGACGGCATCGCGGTCTCGGTGGACACCATGCGTCACGAGGTGGCCGACGCCGCCCTCGAGGCCGGGGCCGTGCTCGTCAACGACGTGTCCGGCGGGCTCGCCGACCCGCAGATCCTCGACGTCGTGGCCGACAGTGGTGCGGCGTACGTGGCCATGCACTGGCGCGCACACTCGGCGGTGATGCGCGAGCACGCGTCGTACGACGACGTGGTGGTCGACGTCCGCAACGAGCTGGCGAAGCGTCTCGAAGAAGCGACCCGGGCAGGGATCGCGGCAGATCGTCTCGTCGTCGATCCGGGCCTGGGGTTCGCCAAGACGGCCGACCACAACTGGGAGCTGCTCCAGCGGCTGCCGGAGCTGGAGCAGCTGGGGGTCCCGATCCTCGTCGGGTCGAGCCGAAAGTCGTTCCTCGGCACCCTGCTGGCCGGGCCGGACGGGACCCCCCGCCCGGTCCTGGACCGCGAGGACGCCAACGTGGCGCTCACCACCATCGCGGCGATCCAGGGAGTCTGGGGGGTACGCGTGCACGAGGTGCACGCCAGCCTCGATGCCATCCGGGTGGTCAGCCGCTGGCTGGGTGACTAGCTCGGCGACGGAGGACCGCCGGAGTGGGCGGCCCATCCGCGTTCCTGCAGGTCAGCGGGCTGGGCGGGCGGTCTGTGCTGGACGGCCGTTCCGGTCGCTCGGACCCGCCGGTAGTGTCGGGGCACCATGACCCAACAGCTCCCAGCCCTCGCCGGGGACCGCCTGGCCGTGCGCGGTATCGCCGTCCACGGACACCACGGGGTCCTCGACTTCGAGCGCCGGGACGGCCAGGAGTTCCTCATCGACCTGGTGCTGGGCATGGACACTCGTGAGGCCGCCCGCAGCGACGATTTGCAGGACACGGTCGACTACGGAACCCTCGTGGACCAGGTCACGTCAGCCGTCGCCAGCGATCCGGTTGACCTGATCGAGACCCTGGCCCAGCGCATCGCGGACATCTGCCTGCGCAACGACCATGTGGCCGACGTGGAGGTCACCGTGCACAAGCCCCACGCCCCGATCCAGGCGACGTTCGATGACGTCGCCCTGACAATCAACCGGAGTCGTTCGTGACCCAAAGAGTGACGCAGCCACCTAACCCGAACGCCGCAAGCACAAACCGGAGCCCTCAGTGACAGAGTCGCCTAACCCGAACATCGTGGACACCGACACGATCACCGGTGAGATGCACCCCATCCGCCGCGCCGTGATCTCGATCGGGTCCAACGTCGGCGAGCGCCACATCAACTTGCAGGGTGCGGTCGACTCGCTGGCGGACACCCCCGAGGTCTGGGTCACCGCCGTCTCGGGGGTCTACGAGACCGAGCCCATCGACGCCCCGGAGGGCTCGACGGACTTCCTCAACGCGATCGTGCTGCTCGACACCACGCTCTCGGCGCGAACCCTGCTGGAGCGCGCTCACGCGGTCGAGTCGGCCTACGGCCGGGAGCACGGCGGCGAGCGCAACGCTCCACGCACCCTCGACGTCGACCTGATCGTGGTGGGCGACCGCCGTGCCGACGAGGAGGACCTCACGCTGCCGCACCCGCGCGCCGCCGAGCGTGCCTTCGTGCTGGTGCCGTGGTTCGACCTGGAGCCCGAGGCCGAGATCCCGGGCGTCGGGCCGGTGGCCGAGCTGGTCGAGAAGACCGGACGCGAGGGCGTCGCCCTCCGCGAGGACATCGAGCTCGAGTTCAGCTGACACCGAGTCCGAACAGGTGATTGATCCAGAACCGGAGGAGGACCCGGACCCGGACCAGCCACCGGGGCACATCCGGACCACCGGCCCGGGCCCGCTCGTCGTTTCGGGCGTGATCGGGCTCATCGGCGGCTGGGCGGTCCGTCCGCTCTCCCTGCGGCTCGGGTACGCCGAACCGGACGTCACCTTGTCGGCGGTCGGTGGGCTATTCTTCGTGGCCGCGATCATCGGCGGCACGGCGTACGTCACCAGGCGCACCGTGCAACGCAACCGCTTTGACCTGGCCCACCACCAGGCTGTGAACCGGCTCGTCCTCGGCAAGGCATGTGCCCTCGTCGGCGCTCTGGCCCTCGGCGGCTATCTCGGCTACGCGCTGGCCCAGCTCGGTGTGGGGGATCCCGCCTCCGACGTCAGGCTGTGGCATTCGCTGCTGGCGGCGCTGGCCGCACTCGCGATGACCGTCGCCGCCCTGCTGCTGGAGCTCGCGTGTCGCGTCCCGAAGGTGGACGAATAGCGACTTACGCTGCGCCTATGGCAGCGTCTCGCACCCCTATGCGTCGTCGGCAACGCAGCTTCCGTGTCACCGGCGCGGTTGTTCTGCTCTCGGTGGCCTCGGTCGCCGTCCTGGCCTCCCTCCCCACCCAGTCGGCCCTGTGGGTCGGCTTCGCCGCCGTGCTCGCCCTCGCGTTGTCGGGGACGGCTCTGCGGGTGATGTGGACCGAAGTGCTCGAGTCGCGGCGCGAGAACGCCGCCGACCGTGCGGCAGCAGCGGCGGCCTACCGCAACCTGTTCGCTGCCCGCGCGGCGGAGCACGCCGAGTTCACCACCGCGATGACCGAGCGGCTCGCCCGGGCGCACATCCTGCAACGTGAGCTCGAGGGCCTGATGGTGCAGCACGAGACCAACGCCCAGCGCGCCGAGTCCAAGCTGGCTGCCGAGATCGGGGCCCACGCCGAGACCCAGGGCCGGGTGCGGCAGCTCGAGGACGCCATGGCCGCGATGCGTGCCGACGACGGCTCGGTGGTCGACCTCATCACCTGGGACGAGCAGACCGCCAAGAAGGCCGCTGCCAAGACCGCGAAGCAGCGTCCCGCCCTCAAGCACGCCTAGGGTCTGCCACTCGCTGCACCGGCCCGACGTGGGCGGGCAGCGCGTCCACGAGCTCCTCCGCCAGGAGCAGGTCGGAGGTCAGGTCGCGGTCGTGCATGTCCGGGACGCCGCCGTCGCGGTCGTCGAAGTACGCCATGGCGGTGCTCAACGTCGGCGGGTGAGCGCCCTGCATCCGCAGGCACCGGAGTGACGCGACCAGCTCGGCGGCCAGGACGGCGCGGAACCGCGACACCGCCTCCAGGGCCTGCCGCGCCGCCAGTGTGGCGAACGACGCGTCCTCCTCGACCCCGCGGGAGAGCGTGACGGCCTGGATCCCGGCCGGAGTCGCCAGTGCCCTCAGCTCGGCGAGGGCCGACGCGGCGCTGTACTCCACGATCATCACGCCCGAGGCCGCCGGGGTGCCATCTCCCAGGAACGGGTGCAGGCCGGTGTACGCCGGCTCAGCCAGCATCGTGAGCCTCGCCAGGCTGAGCTGCGCCGACTGGGCCACGGCGAGCACCAGCGAGTCCAGCGACTGCACCAGGTATGCCGCGTGGAAGGCGCCGTGATGGGCCACCCCGAGGCGCGGGGAGACGATCGGGTTCTCCGACGGGCTGTTGGCCATCGTCACGATGACCTCCTCGGCGAACGCGAGCCGGTCCATCAGCGCGCCGTGCACCTGAGGAAAGGTCCGCAGGCTGAACGGGTCCTGGATCCGGGCAGCCGAGGTCTCGGGGCCGATCAGCTCCCGCATCGTCCGGCAGACCCACCGTGATCCCGGGAACGGGGTGGCGACCTCGACAGCCGCACTGAAGGCCTCGGCATTGCCCCGGACGGCGGCGAAGTCCATGGCCGCGATCACCGCGGTGCTCCGGGCCAGGCGGTCGAGGTCGGCGACGGCCAGGGCGGCGTCGGCGAGGACGGCGGCGTTGCTCGACATGAACGTCAGTGCGTCGCCCGGCCCGAACTCGGTGGTGGCGGGGACCGGCGGAGTGCTGGGCACCTCCCCGCGGAGCACCAGGGCGGTGGTCGCGAGCGCTGCGAGGTCCGCCGTACCCACGCTGCCGCCCTCGCGCACCGGAGGCAGGGCGTCGGCGGTGAGCATCGCCTCCAGGGCGTCGAGCACGTCGGGGCTGATCCCGTTGCCGTCCGTGGCCAGCTGGTTGAGCCGGATCACCAGCATCGCCCGCACCCGCTGGGCAGAGCGAAGCTCACCCGAGCTGGTGGCGTGCGAGCGCAGCAACTGAAGGGCCTGGGAGGCGGGTTCCGGCTGGACCTGGTCGCGGTTGGCGCCGACCCCGGTCGAGCGGCCGTAGATCGCGCGGCCTTCCGCGATCGCGTCGGCAAACTCGTGTGAGGCCGCCACCCGCTCACGAGCCGACGGCTCGACCTGGACCTGCTCGCGGCGCTGCGAGACGGCCACGATCTCGTCGAGGGAGAGGTGCCTCCCGTCGAGTGTGGTCAATACGGACTCCTCGGACCAGCGCCGAAAACTCGGCTCACCAGAAGACTTCCGGATGCGTGGTGGTGGTGCAATAGTCTCGTCCAGTGGCAGTCTGGTTTTGCACAGTGAAACAGGCAACGCCTGGATCCGCGTTCCGCTGAAGGCCCGTGAGGGGGCACCCGATGACGTCGCAGGTCGCCGCAGGCACCCGCAAGGCCCGAGTCGCACGAGGGGCCGCCACCGGGGTCGGGTCGGGACGGGTCAGCTCCACCCGAGCAGTGGAGCGCGCGCTCGCGCTGCTGTCCGAGGTCTGCACGCGAGAGGCGATCACCCTCACCGAGTGCGCCCGGCAGACCTCGCTCCCGGCCAGCACGGCGCTGAGGCTGCTGCGCACGCTCGAGAGTGCCGGCTTCGTGAGCCGGGACGGGGGCGGCAGCTTCCGCGCAGGTCCGCGGATGATCCAGCACGGCGCGACCGCACTGGGACGCAACGAGCTGGCGCGCCTTGCCCGGCCGGCGCTCGACCGGATCGGCTCGGCGACCAAGGAGTCGGCGTACCTCTCGATCCGCGGGGTCGACGACACGGCCGTCTACATCGCGCTGGTCGAAGGCACCCACGCGGTCCGGCACATCAGCTGGATCGGGCGCGCGGTACCCATGGAGGGGTTGGCCGTCGGACAGGTGCTTCGCGGCGAGATCCCGAAGGAGGGGTACGTCGCGGGCCGCGACCGCCTCGAGCCCGACGTGACGGCGATCGTCGCGCCCGTGCGCTACCCGGGAGGCATCGCGGGTGCGCTGAGCGTGTTGGGGCCGACGTACCGGATCGACCCGGACACGATGCTCGCCTACGGCCGGATCGTGGCCACCGAGGCAGCAGAGCTCAGCGCCCGGCTGGGCTCGGTTCCCGACGAGCAGGAGTCCCGACGATGATCCGCTTCGACCGCGCCACCAAGCGCTACCCGGACGGGACCGTGGCCGTCAACGAGCTCGACCTCGAGGCCCCGTCGGGCAAGATCACCGTGCTCGTGGGTCCTTCGGGCTGCGGCAAGACCACCTCGTTGCGAATGATCAACCGGATGATCGAGCCCACGTCCGGCACGATCTGGCTCGATGACACCGACACGGCGAGCATGCCGGCGCACGAGCTGCGCCGTCAGATCGGCTACGTCATCCAGCACGCCGGACTGTTCCCGCACCGCACCATCGTGGACAACGTCGCCACGGTTCCGTTCCTGCTCGGCACCGACAAGAAGCAGGCGCGGGCGCGCGCGATGGAGCTGCTCGAGCGCGTCGGTCTCGACCCCGCCTTCGCCAAGCGCTATCCCGCCCAGCTCTCCGGAGGACAGCAACAGCGCGTCGGCGTCGCCCGGGCGCTGGCAGCCGACCCGCCCGTGATGCTGATGGACGAGCCGTTCTCGGCCGTCGACCCGGTGGTCCGCGACCAGCTCCAGGACGAGTTCCTGCGGCTGCAGGGAGAGCTCGGCAAGACCATCGTGTTCGTCACACACGACATCGACGAGGCGATCAAGCTCGGCGACCAGGTCGCGGTGTTGCGCGTCGGTGGCACGCTCGCCCAGCTGGCCCCGCCGGCCGAGCTGCTCTCCCGCCCCGTCGACGCGTTCGTCGCCGGCTTCGTGGGGCGTGACCGCGGGTACCGGGCGCTGGGCTTCACCAGCGCCGGCACGATCCCGACGCGCGACGAGGCCAGCGTCACGATGGGTGAGCCGCTCCCGACCAAGGGCGACCAGGACTGGCTGCTCGCCGTCAACGACGCTGGCGCACCGCAAGGCTGGCTTAACCTCGAGGACGAGCCACACGGCGCCGTCGTCGAGGACCGGATGCTATACCGGGGAGGCACACTCGCCACCCAGGGCGGCACCCTGCGCAGTGCTCTCGACGCCTGCCTCTCCTCGCCGTCTGGCCGTGGCATCGTGGTGGACGAGTCAGGTCGACTGGTCGGCTCGACCACCGCCCGTGAGGTGCTGGCCCTGATCGAGGCGCTCCCAGGAGCTGCGGCGGTGTCCTCGTGATTCCGCTCGCCACCGCCAGCTCATCGCCCTGGGCCTTCTTCAGCTACTTCCTCGACCACCGCGAAGCCGTGCTCGGCTACCTCTGGGACCACACCTGGCTCTCGGTCGTCCCCGTCGTCGTGGGTCTGCTGCTCGCGCTTCCTCTGGGGTGGCTCTCGCGCCGCTACAGCTG
This sequence comes from uncultured Actinomycetota bacterium, assembly GCA_963742785.1. GTDB lineage: Bacteria > Actinomycetota > Actinomycetes > Propionibacteriales > Nocardioidaceae > Marmoricola. Next base: position 123,796 of record CAVUNI010000002.1, on the reverse strand, counting down.
GATCTACCCGCCGATGATGTCGCTCAGCGGGCTGCTCTACACGATCCCCTCGATCGCGTTGTTCGTGCTGGTCCCGCCGTTGCTGGGCCTGGACCCGCTCAGCCCGCTGCAGGTGCCGATCGCACTCAGCCTCTACTCCCTGGCCCTGCTCGTGCGGGTGGTCGCGGACGGCTTGGGCGCCGTGTCGAACGAGACGCTGCAGGCCGCCACCGCGGTCGGCTACAAGCCACTCGGCCGGTTCTTCCGGGTCGAGCTGCCGATCGCGGTGCCGGTGATCACGGCCGGTCTGCGGGTGGCTGTCGTGGCCAACGTCAGCATCGTCACGGTTGCCGGCACCATCGGCTTCGACAACCTCGGGCGGCTCTTCGACGAGGGGTTCAAGCTCTCGACCGACACTCCCTACTACCCACCGATCGTGCTGGGCATCATCTTGTGCGTCCTCCTGGCCCTCGTGCTCGACGGTCTGGTGCTGCTGGGTAACCGGTTGCTGACCCCCTGGCGTAGGGCGGTCGCGACATGATCGGCGACGTCTTCGACTGGATAACCGACCCGGCCCACTGGCAGAGCACCAACTTCGACACCGGCATCTGGGACCAGCTGGTCGCGCACCTCCAGTACTCCGTGATCGCGCTCGCGATCGCGTTGGCGATCGCCCTCCCAGCCGGTCTGGCGATCGGTCACGCCGGGAAGGCGACCTGGGTGGTCAGCGCTATGAACGCCGTCCGTGCGCTGCCGAGTGTCGGGCTGCTGGTCCTCCTCGTGGTGATCATCGCCCCGAACTTCTACGGCCGCACCGACATCGGTTATGTGATCCCGACCGAGATCGTGCTGGTGCTGCTGGCCGTGCCGTCGATCCTGTCCAACACGGTGGCGGGTGTGCAGAACGTCGACCCCGCCGCGCGCGACGCGGCGTACGGCATGGGCATGACGGGACCGCAGGTGCTGTTCCGGGTTGAGTTCCCCAACGCGTTGCCGCTGATCTTCTCGGGCTTTCGGTCGGCCACCTTGCAGGTGATCGCCACGGCCACCATTGCCGCCTACGTCACGCTCGGCGGTCTCGGTCGGTTCATCTACGACGGGCTCGCCCAGCAGGACTACCCCCAGATGATCAGCGGCGGCCTGCTCGTCGCCGCCCTGGCTCTCGTCGCGGACCTGTTGCTGGCGCTCCTGCAGCGCTACACGGTCTCGCGCGGCATCACCGGCCGCCAGCGCAGGGCCGGCCCGGACCCCAGGGAAGCCGTGCTGACTCAAGAGCTCGCGTCGGAGGCCGCATGACCTTTGTCCCTCGTATGGATCGGACCCCAGGCAACACCCAAGTGGAACCCCAGGAGAGAACATGAAAACCAAGCTCGTAGCGCTCGCCGCTGCTGCTGCCACCGCCCTGACCATGGGGCTCAGCGGCTGTGGGTCGGACTCGTCGGACTCGTCGGACTCGTCGTCCAAGGGCGACGGCACGATCGCGTCCCAGATGATCTTCGGTGGCCCGCCGGAGTTCAAGACCCGGCCCGACGGCATCCCCGGTCTGGAGAAGAACTACGGGGTCAAGTTCGGCAAGTACACCGTCACCGACGTCGGCGGTCCGGTCACGATCAACAGCCTCAAGCGTGGTCAGGTGGACGCCGTCGACCTGTTCACGACCGACCCGTCGATCGCAGCGAACGACTTCGTGATCCTCGAGGACCCGAAGAGCAACTTCGCGGCGCAGAACGTGGTGCCTCTGATCACCAAGTCCAAGGCGACCGACGGGGTCAAGCAGGTCATCAACGGGATCCAGGCCAAGCTCACCACCGAGAATCTCAGTGGGCTGCTGGGTGAGGTGATCAATGACAAGGCCGACCCCGCCGACGTCGCCAAGGGCTTCCTGTCCGACAACGGCCTCGACGCCACCGGCACGTCCGCAAAGGGAGAGACCCTGACCGTGGGCTCGGCGAACTTCCCGGAGAACGTCATCCTCGGCGAGATCTATGCACAGGCGCTCGAGGCTCAGGGAGCGACCATCGAGAAGAAGATGAACATCGGCGCCCGGCCGGTCTACTGGAAGTCGCTCAAGGGTGGGTCCATCGACCTCTTCCCTGAGTACACCGGTTCGATCCTCGTGTACATCGACGAGAAGTCGACGGCGACCAGCCCCGACGACGTCTACGCCGCGCTGGCCAAGGCTCTGCCGCCCAACCTGGTCGAGCTCGACATGGCGGAGGCACAGGACAGTGACGCGATCGTGGTCACCAAGGAGACCGCGGACAAGTTCAAGCTGAAGACGATCGAGGACCTGGCCAAGAAGGGCTGACCAGGCTCCGTCAAGCAATCTCACCGACGCGCACCGGGCCACGGGGCCTGGTGCGCGCCGGCGTTAGAGTCGCGGCGCGGCCGCCGACCCGGCGTCCCTGTGACAGACGCGGAAGGTGGGACCGATGGACGCCGTACGGCGAGCCCTCGTCGGCGTGGCGACCGTCCCTCTCCTGCTGGTGGCCGCGTGTGGAAGCGACAGCCCCTCACCGCAGCGCGACACCGCTTCTGCCCCGACCGTCGCCATCGTCGGCCAGAAGTTCACCGAGGCCGACCTGTTGACCCAGCTCTACAAGGTGCTCCTCGAGAAGGACGGCTTCCGGACCGAGATCAAGGAGCTCGGCGCTCGCGAGTACTACCTCGGTCCGCTCCAGAAGGGCGAGGTGCAGGTCGCGGCCGATTACCTGTCCTCGATGACGGACGCACTGAACAGTGAGCAGAACGGCGATGCCGCGGCACCCGTGGCCTCCTCCGACATGACGGCCACCCTCGCTCTGCTGGCGACCTTGGGCCTGGAGTACGGCATCACGCCACTGCGACCGGCCCGGGCCGAGTCCGGCAAGGGGTACGCCGTGACGAAAGCGTTTGCCGAGAAGTTTCACCTCACGACGCTGAGCGACCTCGGTCGGCTGGGCCGGCCGATCGCGCTCGCCGCCGAGACGGACTGCTCCGAGGGCGCGGACTGCGGTCAGGGGCTCAAGAGCGTCTACGGGATCGAGCTCTCCAGGATCGAGCCCCTCGGCCTTGGGTCGGGCGAAACCGTCGGTGCGCTGACCAGCGGTGAGGTGCAGCTGGCTCAGGTGGGCACCACCGACGGCACGCTCGACAGCCTCGGTGTCGTGGTCCTGCAGGACGACAGGAACTGGCAGAATGCCGAGAACGTCGTCCCAGTGGTCAACAGTGCGTGGCTCGAGGACAACCCCAGGGCCGAGGCAGCGCTGGACAAGCTCTCCGCCGTACTCACCACTGCCGACCTGAAGACGCTCAACGCCAAGGTCGACGGTGAGCGCCTCGAGGCCAGCCAGGTCGCCGAGGACTACCTGAACGAGAAGGGACTCCTCTAGGACCGTGGCTGACAGGGTTTACCTACACATCGGCGCAGCGAAGACGGGCACCAGCTACCTGCAGCAGATGATCTGGCGCAACCGGGAGGTGCTCGAGGAGCAGGGCGTCTTCCTGCCCCTCGGTCGTCGTCGAGCGCACTTCGACGCCGTGGCCTCCCTGCGCGGGGGCATCTGGACCGATGGTGCGATCACGAAGACCTGGGATGAGCTTGCCGACGACGTGAAGGCGCGGCCCGGCGTGGCGGTGGTCAGCGAGGAGCTGTTGTGCGGCTCCACGCCAGAACACATCGAACGAGTGCTCGCGTCCCTGGCTCCCGTCCCGGTGCACGTCATCCTTGCCGCCCGCGACATCGGCCGTCAGGTGCCGGCCGAGTGGCAGCAGTCGCTGCGGGCCCGGTCAGCGATGCCGTACGAAGAGTGGCTCCAACGCCTGCGTGACGAGCCGGACCGCAGCTTCTGGAACACCCAGGACCCCGTGCACGTCTACAAGCGCTGGGGGGTGGCCCTGGACCCGGGGCACTTCCACGTCCTCACCGTGCCGGCGCGCGGTGCCCCGCCCACGATGCTGTGGGAACGCTTCTGCTCCATCTTCGGGGCCGACGCCAGCCAGGCCACCACCCTGGAGACCCCGCAGAACGAGTCCCTGGGTGTCGTCGAGTCCGAGCTGCTGCGCCGCTTCAACGCCCAGCTGGGCTCGCTGTTCCCCCTGCGTGACCCCTACATCAAGGTCGTGCGCGACCACCTGATGCGTCCGGCGCTGCAGGGCTCGCCCACGGCGGTTCGCATCGGTGTACCCGAGGAGTGGGTCCCGTGGATAACTGACCGCGCCGACCAGATGGTCGAGGAGCTGAAGGCTCTCGGTGGGCAGGTCGACGTCGTGGGCTCCGTGGAGGACCTGCGTGCGCAGGTGGAGTCGGCCACGCTCCCGCCCGACAAGGTCACCGACACCGAGCTGCTCGAGGCCGCCCTCAAAGCGTGGACCCGACAGTTGCAGGCCATCGAGGTCGAGGTCGACGAACGCAACGCAGCGCGGCGTCAACGCCGCCAGCGCGCCCGCAAGGAGCAGGAGGCCGCCGAGCAGACCTTGCGGCGCCGGCTGCGGCGCAGGGCCGGTGCGGTGGGACGTCGTGTGCTCGGCCGGTCCTGAGTCCGCCGGCCCCCGGGGGCTGCGCGATCTGGTTGCGGCGTACGCCCAGGTCCCGGTCGGCCACCCGGTCCGGCGGGTGGCTGTGGTCGGCAACGCCCCGATGGAGCCCTCGGAGCACCGGGCCGCGCAGATTGATGACAGCGACCTCGTGATCCGCGTCAACTCGTTCGTACTGGACAGGGACGACGAGCCGCCGACCCAGGGCCGTCGGGCGGACGTGGTGCTGTGGAGCCGACTGGTCAAGGCGACACCATCTCTGTTCCAGGACTACCGCGAGCGGCTGTACGTGCTGCTGGAGCCGATGCGGATGTACGGCCGTCGTGAGGTCTGGCCGGCGTCATGGCCGAGTGACCTCGGTTTCGTGGCGGCCCGCAACGACGAGGTGGCCATCCCGCTCAACGAGGAGCTCGGCCTGCCGTGGCGAGCCGAACGTCTGGCCCCGACCACCGGCACGACAGCGGCCTGGCTGGCCGTGCGCCTGTTCCCCGAGGCCGACGTGCTGCTGGCCGGGCTCTCTTTCGTGGACGCACCCGACCAGGTCGAGTGGGACCACCAGTGGGGCGACTCGGTGAAGGTCGGGCCGGAACACCGGATCGCGGCCGAGGCCGCGTTGCTGCGCCGGTGGCGTGACGAGGGGCGTGTGAGGATGCTGCCCATGACGGAGACGGCATGAGACTCCCGACCTCTGGCAGGGTGCGCGCGTTGCAGGAGCGTGCCCAACGCCAGCACGAGCGCATCGCCGAGCTCGAGCGCGAGCTGAAGCGGGTCTCACCCCAGCTGGCGGCCCTCGAGGAGCGCGTGGAGGACCTCCGACAACGCCTCGACGTGCCCGACCTCGACGCCTCCGACGCCGACCGGGCCGAGGCCCGCGCGCTCGTGGACGAGGTACGCCGCGAGCACGCGCAGGTACGCGCCCGGATCAGTGCCGCGACCGTCTTCGAAGAGCGGCTGCGGGTGCTCGAGCAGCAGGCCGGGATCGAATCGACGACGGGTCGGCGACTGTCGCCCTGACCTAATGGCTGCTGGTTTCCCCGGCTGACCGGGGAAGCATGCACTTGTCGAGGGAAAGAACACCCACTAAGTGCATGGATCCCCGGCTGACCGGTGAAACCGACACACACGAGTCACCAGGCGGTCCAGCCGCCGTCGACGACGACATTGGACCCAGTCACGTAGGACGACGCGGGCGAGGCGAGGTAGAGCAGCGCCGTGGCCACCTCCGAAGGCTGTCCGACGCGCCCCACCATCGTCCTCGACGCGATCCGCTCGAAGAGGGCCTCGGTCTCGGGCGTGGCCGACCCCGGGAACGGGCCCAGCGTGATCGAGTTGACCCGGATGCCCTCGGGGGCGAGTTCCGCTGCGGCGTACCGCGTGAGCTGGAGCATCGCTGCCTTGGCGGCGCCGTACGCCGGCGGGTTGCGTCCCTCCTCGGAGTCGTAGACCCGCGGGTCGGGGGCCACGACGCCGTACATCGAGGCGATGTTGACCACGGATGCCGGCCCGCCCGCGTCGGCCGAGGCGCGCAGTCCGTCGCGAGCGGCGTTGATCCCGTGGGCGGTCGCGGTCACCGCGAGACCGAAGGCCTCGGCGAAGTCCTCGGCCTGCGCGAGCCGGAGCGAGCCGCCGCGGCCGACGTGCGCGTTGTTGACGAGTACGTCGATGCGGCCGCGCTCCTCGGCCACCGAGGCCAGGACGGCCGGCCACTCGGGCGAGGTGATGTCGCAGCTCCGGAGCTCGGCCGGAACGCCGTCGAGCGCCTCCTCGAGGCGGGTCACGTCCCTGGCGACCGCGACCACGTGGGCGCCGGCGTCGACCAGGGTGCGCACCATCGACGGGCCGAGGCGCCCGGAGGCCCCGCTCACTACCGCCGTGCAGCCGGACAGGTCGAAAAGGTCGCTCATGAGGTCCTCCATCGCGAGGGGTCGACGAGGTCGTCGCCACCGGCCGGGAGAACCTCCGCGACGTGGGCGATCTCCTCCGGTGTGAGCGGTGGGTTGCGCGTCAGACGGGCGCTGTCACGCACCTGCTCCGGTGTCTCGGCACCGACGACGACCGAGGTGACCCAGGCATGGCCCAGCACCCAGGCCAGGCACAGATCGGCCGCGGACTCGCGCCCGAGCTCCTCCACGAGTCCAGCGACGCGCGCCGTGACGTCGGCTTGGTCGAGCCCGGCGTTGACGGGCCAGCGGGCGCCGGGATTGACCAGCAGTCCCTGGAGGTAGGCGCTTCGCACGGTCACGATGACGTCCGGCCGGACCTCCAGGCGCGCGGTCACCTCCTCGGTCAACCAGCGCCGGTCGAGCAGGTTGAAGGGGAGCTGCACGTAGCCGAGCTCGAGGTCGTCCAGCAGCGCCAGCAGCTCGCCCGGACTGGCCACCGACGCTCCGCTGAGTCGGGCTTGTCCCTCGCCGCGCAGCTGGACCAGCCCGTCCCGGACCCCGGGCCGGGTCCAGTCCGCCGCCCGGTGCAGCAGCACCGCGTCCACCGAGTCGGCGTCGAGGAGACGCAGGCTGTGTCGGGCCGAAGCGAGCACAGCCTCGTGACCCCAGCCAGAAGGGGCGTCCGGAGGTACGTCGTCGAGCGGGCGGACCTTGGTGACCACGCGCAGGTGCTCGGAGAGTCCACGCGTCAGTGCCTGGCCGATCCGGCGCTCGGACTCGCCGTACGCCCGGGCGGTGTCGACGTGCGTGACGCCTGCGGCTGCGGCCTCGGCGAGTACCTCGCCGGCGGCAGCCTCGTCGGGCATCCCCGTCTGGTTCGCAGCTCCGTAGGCGAGGCCGAGCTGCACTGTGCCCAGCACGAAGGGCCCCTGGCCGAGGGCGTTCTCGCGCCGCGGAGCGGCGACGGGCACCCTCGCGGAGTGTGTCGCCAGCCGCGCGCAGAGCTCGCGCCAGCCGGTGCCGACCGGATCGTCGATCCCGGCGAGCACCCGGCTCAGCGCGACGTAGTCGTCGAAGGTGTCCACGGTGCACCGCAGCCCGGCCCAGTCGTCCGGGACGTCAGGGACAGTGGCTCGGTGGTCGCCGTGCATCCGCCGCAGGTACGGCGTGACGTGCTCCCGGTCACCCGGGTCGGTGGCCTCCTTGTCGGCCTCGCGCAGCGCCCGGACCGTGAACGCCTCGCCGGCCACGCCGTAGGGGAGGGCCGGGTCGTCCCCACCAACGCGCACGTACGACGCATCGCCGGCCAGCTCGGCGGCCAGCAGGGTCACCACGTCCCCGTCGGGCACCACGTTGTCGGCGGTGAGCCGCACCACGACGTCCTCGTCAGCGAGGTCGGCCGTCGCCATCGCGAACCTGCGCAGCGGGTCGTCCAGCGGCCCCCGAACGAGGCCGATTCCGGCGTCCTCGACCGCTGCGGCGATCACGTCGTCCTCGGGCCGGTCGCTGGTCGCCACGACCACCTCGGCGCCGGTCGTTCCCGCGCGCTGGGCCGCCAGCACCACCATCGGACGCCCGGACGCCGTCAGCATCGCCTTGCCGGGCAGGCGGGTCGAGCTCAGCCGCGACTGGAGCACGACGCGGATGCGCGGGGCATCGCCTGCCGGGACGGACACCGGGCTACCCGACCACGTCGAGGAGGGTCTCGATGACCTGGTCGGCCTGGGCGTCGGTCAGGTCGGGGTAGAGCGGCAGCGAGAGCTCCTCGGCGTAGAAGGCCTCCGCGTTGGGGCACATGCCGCGCCGGTAGCCGAGCTCGGCGTACACCGGGTGCCAGTAGACCGGGATGTAGTTGACCTGCACCCCGATGTCCCGGGCCCGCATCTTCTCGAAGACCTCGCGCCGGCGACCGTCGAGCACACGGAGCGGGTAGAGGTGCCAGGCGGGGTCGACGTCGCTCCGCTGTGGCGGCGTACGCAGTCCGTCGACGCCGGCAAGGGCGGCGTTGTAGCGCGCAGTGATGTCGGTCCGGCGCTGCTTGAACGCGGCGAGACGGTGCAGCTGGGCCAGCCCGAGCGCGCACGCGATGTCGGTGAGCCGGTAGTTCAGCCCGAACTCGTGGACCTCCTGGTGCCACGGCCCTTCGTCGGTGATGGCGAAGCGGTCGGGATCGCGCATCAGGCCGATGAAGTGGAACTCGTGGGCCCGCTGCGCAAGGTCGGGGTCGCGGAACACGACGGCCCCGCCCTCACCGGTGGTCAGGTTCTTGGTCGGGAAGAACGACAGCGTGTTGATGTCGGCCAGGCCGCCGACCGGTCGGCCCTTGTAGGTGCCGCCGACGGAGTGCGCCGCATCGTCGAGCGTCAGCGCGCCCACCCGGTCGGCGATCGGCTGGAGCGCGTCGTAGTCGGCCGGGTGGCCCGCGTAGTCGACGGCCGCGACCACGCGGGTCTGGTCGGTGACCGCTGCCTCCGCGGTCGCCGGGTCGAGCAGCGCGGTGTCCTCCTCGACGTCGGCGAAGACCACCTCGGCGCCGAGAATGGATGCGCAGGACGCCGTGGCCACGAAGGTCATCGGCGTGGTGACGACCTGGTCACCCGGCCCGAGACGCAGCGCGGAGTAGGCGATGTGCAGGGCGGCGGTGCCCGAGGTGCAGCTGACCGCGCGGTGGCCGCCTGCCACCTGGCCAACGGCCTCCTCGAAGGCGGTGACGGTGGGCCCGGTCGTCAGCCAGTCGCCCCGGAGGATCGCCGAGACCGCCTCGATGTCCTCCTCCGAGATGGACTGGCGCCCATAAGGCAGCATCAGATCCCCGCCTGGATGATCGCGCGGATCTCCTCCTCGGAGTACCACTGGTCGTTGCTGTCGGAGCGGAAGAAGAAGCCGTCCTCGACAGGCTTGCCGTCCGGCGGCGGCTGGTAGCCCCACGAGGCGAGGTCGGGCTGGATCACGTAGTACTTGCCGTCGGCCACGATGACCGCACGGCGGCCCTCCTCGGGGCTGATCATCTCCTCGTGGAGCTTCTCGCCCGGGCGGAGGCCCACGTCGTGCATCTTCGCGCCCGGTGCGATCGCCTGGGCGAGGTCGGTCACCTTCATCGACGGGATCCTCGGCACCAGGAGCTCACCGCCCTGCATCATGTCGAAGGTGTCGACCACCATCTGCACGGCCTGAGGCAGTGTGATGAAGAACCGGGTGCAGCGCAGGTCGGTGATGGGGAGCGACTCACCCGCGTCGCCGAGCTTCTTGAAGAACGGAATCACCGAGCCGCGGCTGCCCATCACGTTGCCGTAGCGGACGACGGCGAAACGGGTGTCGTACGCCGCCGCGTAGTGGTTGCCGGTGATGAAGAGCTTGTCGGCGGTCAGCTTGGTGGCGCCGTACAGGTTGATCGGGCTGGAGGCCTTGTCGGTCGACAGGGCGACGACCTTCTTGACGCCCGTGTCGATGGCCGCCTCGATCACGTTCTGGCTGCCGAGGACGTTGGTCTTCACGAACTCGTAGGGGTTGTACTCCGCAGTGTCGACCTGCTTGAGCGCCGCAGCGTGGACGACGTAGTCGACGTTGTGCATCGCGCGCAGCAGGCGGCGCTCGTCGCGGATGTCGCCGATGAAGAAGCGCAGGCGGTGGTCGTCCTTGAACAGCTGCCGGACCTCGTACTGCTTCAGCTCGTCACGGGAGAACACCACGAGGCGCTTGGGGTCGAGGTTCTCCAGCGCGTGGCTGATGAACGCCTTTCCGAAGGACCCCGTGCCGCCGGTGATCAGGATGCTGGAACCGCTCAGTTCTGACACTGTGTCGTGGCCTTCCCGTCTGAGCACAAGTGCGGGTCCGTGCCCGCCGTTGACAACCGGCTTGACGATACCGTGGGCCGACTCTGTCCCAGTGACCCACGGCGAGGAGGCAGCGGGTTGTCGCAGATCCGGACGTTGCCCCGGAGATTGCTGGTGCGGTGCGACGTCGGACCGGCGTACGGCGTGGGCCATCTGATGCGTTGCGTGGCCCTCTCCGAGGAGTTCGCGTCACGCGGCTTCGAGGTGGTGTTCTCCGCCGACGTCGAGAGCGTCCCGTTCGCCCAGGACCAGTTGCGCGCACGAGGGTTCCGGTGGGTTGCTCCGCCCGACTCCGCGTCCGGCCTGGTCGACCAAGCGGGTGGCGCCGATGCGGTGGTGATCGACTCCTACGCCCTGCCTCGCGAGGCCTACACCGACGTACGACGCGTCCGGCCGACCCTCGCGATCGTCGACGGAGACCCCGCCGGCACGGACGGCCACGTGATGGTTGACCAGAACATCGGTGCCGAGGGCGACAAGTGGCCGCTACCCGAGGGGACTGTCCGTCTCGCCGGGCTGGACTACGCGCTCATGCGCGACGAGATCCTCTCCGCGCGCAGCGGGACCCACGCACCCCCCGGCTCACCGGTGCCGGTGTTCGCGTTCTTCGGCGGCACCGATGCGTTCGGTGCCGCCCCGGACCTCACCCGGGCGATGGTCGCCACCGGTCTGCCGTTCGACCTCCGGGTGGTCGGCGCGACCGAGGCGCTCCTCGACGAGCTGCACCTGACCACGGCCGGCCCCGACCAGCGGATCACCGCGATCGAACCGACGTCCGAGTTGGCCAGCGAGGTCAACTCGGCCGACGTGGTCGTGAGTGCGGCCGGAACGTCGTCGTGGGAGCTGTTGTGCCTGGGGGCTGCGTGCGCGTTCGTCTGCGTGGCCGACAACCAGGTGGTGTCCTACGACCGCGTCACCGCCCTCGGGGCCGTCGCGGGACTGGGTCGGCTGGAGCGGTTGCGTGCCGACTCCACCGAAGCGGTCAGTGTGCTCGGTCAGCTGCTCAGCGACGGGTCGGAGCAGGACCGGCTCCGCGCCGCCGGTCGCAGTCTCGTCGACGGCCGCGGCCGTGAGCGTGTTGCCGACGCCCTGATTCGGCACCTGCGGCCGAACTGAGGGCGGTTGCGGTTGATATAACTGCGACGTGCGCGAACTGACCGACTTCACTCCCTTCTGCGAGACGGCCAGCGCGTTCTGGAAGGTCAATGTCCTCCCTGAGGGCGAGCGCATCATCCTCGTCGAGGCGATGAGCCAGGACCTCCGCGTCACGCTGCGCAACCTCACCGTCGCCAACGCCCTGCGGCGCATCGAGCCGGCCCGATTGATCGTCTACAGCGGCGCGGACGAGGACTGGAACCAGATCGTCTGGACCTACTTCAACCTCGACGAGATCCGCCAGATGGCGGTCGCCTACGGCGCCGAGGCCGTCTTCGACGCGCACGAGCTGGTCGACCAGCGAGTGGCCGGGAAGGCCGAAGAGCTCGTCGTCGCCGGCGTCGACCTCGGCGGCGACCTGCCCGAGTCCGGGATCCCGTCCAAGGCCTTCGACGACATCGTGTATGCGACTGCCTGTCGGATGGCGCGGGTGGCCCGTCTCGACGGGGGCCCGGAGCACGAGGCGAAGAAGGCCCAGGTCGAGGCACGCAGCCACGAGTTCGCGCGCATCTACGAAGCCCTGATCACCCAGAACGACGTCGTCGCGCTCGTCTCCAGTCACGTCGACTACAACAACTTCGGCCTCGCCGTCGAGTCGGCGATCCGCAACGACGTCCCGGTGTTGTTCCCGCAGTCGACGGGCGGCCTCAAGGCCTATGCCCTGTTCCCGGAGCAGGTGCGCAAGGGGATGCCGATCAGGGCCGGCCTGACCGACGAGATCGGGGAGTTCTTCGAGACGCACGTCTGGGCCAACCGGAAGCTCCTCGAGCGCAGTCGCGAGCTGACCATGTGGCGTGCCAAGGCCACCCTCGGTCGGCCCGCGTGGTGGCGGGGCGGAGGGAGCTACTCCAGCGTCGACCTGCGCGACACAGACGACCGTTCCGTGGTGCGCACCTACGCCTCTCTGCGCATCGAGGTCGATCCCGCCAAGCCCGTGATCAGCGTCTTCGCCCACGCGGTGTCCGATGCGCTCGGCACCAACGTCGAGGCGTTCAGCGATCTCGGCGACTGGTTCGAGAGCACTGCGGAATACGCAGCCGAGCACGACGAGGCCAACTGGTTGTTCCTCGACCACCCACACCAGCCGTTGTACGACGCCTCGGACTTCTTCAAGCGGTGCGCTGCCCGGTTCGAGGAGCACGAGCACATGCGGTTCATGCGCAGCATGGACCTCTCCAAGAACTTCCTGACCGCGCTCACCGACCTGGTCCTGACCGTGCGCGGCAGCGTGAGCAACGAGTACCCCGCCCTCGGCATCCCGGCCCTCCTGGCCGGCTGGTCGGAGTGGAGCAAGTGCGGGTTCACCGAGGTCGCGGAGACCCCCGAGGAGTACTTCGAGAAGCTCCAGGACCACATCGACGGGCTGATCGCGGGCAAGGTCCTGATCACGCCCGAGCAGGTCGAGCGCGCCCGGCTGTGGGCCTGGTTCTACCGCTCCGGCAGTGACGTCCCGTCCGGCCTGGTGCAGCAGTGGAAGGTCGGTGAGGGCGACGAGCTGTTCAACCTGCTGACCATCAACATGCTGCAGAGCGAGGTGGACGCCGAGCCCGCGTTCACCGCCGTACGCCGGCTGTGGCGTCGCCGTGACCCGTTCCTGACCCGCATCGACTGGCGCAACGACCCCGAGGTCATCGCCGACCAGCTGGCCCCGGTGGGCCCCCTGGAGGCCACCCAGTGACTTCATCCGCGACCAACTTCCTGCTCCCCAGCCTCCAGCTCGGCACCGCATTCGACGGCCCGATCGTGCCGCTGGAGGTGCCCGGGACCCTGGGCAAGGGCTCCGACTCGGCACTGTGCATCCTCGACGGTGCCAACCGGGCGCCACACCGGCTCTCCCGGCTGGTCCGGCCGGTCGGGCTCCTCGGTGTCAAGCTGGCCGAACCGATTGCCGGCGTACGCATCACCATGCGCCTGCTCGCGGACGACATCTCCACCAACATCTGGGACCGGCACATGCACCGGCTGCACGGTGAACCGATGCCGGAGGAGGAGGAGTACGTCCCGACCGACGTCACCTCGAACCACCGGCTCGTCGAGGTGGTCGCCCAAGGCCGCTCCCGCGGGCTGGCGATGCTGGCGTTGCGGCGCACCGACGAAGGCATCATCCGACAGCAGCTGTCCTTCGAGCTCTCGGCTGACGAGGTCGGCGACTCGGGACTGATCATGGTCGGTCTCGAGAACCCGAGGCACGCTCCCGAGTGGAGCCGGCACAACGAGCTCGAGGACTCGCTGGTCGGCCTCTGTGTGGCCCGGATGATGATCGACCCGGTCGTCGAGCGGGTCCCGGCACACGTGATCACCGGACGCACCGGCGTGGAGCACACGCCGATCGCCGCGGCGAACCCAGGTTTCTTCGTGCTCAACCCGGCCGCCGAAGGCGGCCCGGTCGACCTGTCCATCGCGGTACGCGGCGCCGGTGGCGAGCGGCTCCAGGGGCGTCGCGCCAAGGTGAAGAACCCCGTGCGCTTTGCCAGGGAGAAGGCGCAGGACCGCAAGGTGGACTCCTCGACGCCCGCGGAGATCGAGGTCGTCGACCTCAAGGGCAGGACCGTCCTCGAGAGCACCGTCCCGCAGTCTGGCGGGCGGCATGAGTTCACGGTGCCCGGCGGCACCGGGCCGGTCTTCGTCCGCGCGCGCAAGGTCGTTGCCGGCGAGCCCCGGAACGTGAACTGGGGCGTTCGCGTCAAGCGCACGAAGGGCTGACGTCTGCGGTCTTGTCACCCCACGGATGACCGACATCGGGTACGACGTACCGGAGTGGTCTAGATGTTCGGTGGCGGGCTTTTTGTCGGCTGCGCGCGACTTCCTAGGATCGCGCGGTGCCCAACGGGGGGCATCCGTACATCTGGAGAACCATGAACCGCGTCATTGCTGTATGTCTCACCTGCCTGCTGAGCGTCGGGTTGGTCTTCGCCACGCCGCTGGCGGCCGAGGCCAAGAAGAAGAAGCGGGACACCCCTGGGTGTGTCACTCGCGCCGAGTACAACGCCGCTCGTCCGGGCGCGACCCAGACCCGCGTCAAGGAAATCTTCGACACCTGGGGTGCGGTGCGCTTCAACAACGACCACGGCTACTGGATGGGCGACTGGGTCGATGACGGCTACTGGGTCGATGACGGCTACTGGGAGTCGCAGTACGACGAGCTCGGCAACTACACCGGCGAGGTGTGGGTCAGCGAAATGTACTGGATGGACATGTCGTACTACGACGACTACGCCTACTGGGAGCCGGTGATCGACGTCGTGCGCACCTACAAGAAGTGCAAGAGCTTCAACCGCGGGCGCGGCCGCGTGGCCATCAACTTCGACAACTACTCGCACAGCGGTACTCCGCTGAGGCTCGCCTACAAGAACCCGAGCAACCCGGCGTTCATGGACATCGCGGCTTCCTTCCGCCTTGGACAGTCGGACCGCCTCGCAGGCAAGCACGTCCCGGCGCCCCGGACCACGGCAACGACCCCCAAGCCGGAGTCGAAGCCGACGAGCCCGAAGCCGGCACCCAAGCCGGCGAGCCCGAGGCCGACTGCCCCGCACCAAACCGTGCGCGGCTGATCGGTACGCGGAGAAATGAGGCCCTCACCCTTCGGGGTGGGGGCCTCGTCGCTACCGGCCGTGAGGTGAGATGTGAGCATGGATCGCGAAGTTCTCATGGGCATGCTCTCGGGGCGCGGCCCGGCCGCCGAGCTGTGCCGGAGCGACCTGCTCGGAGGTGCTGACCTCGAGCTGATGCCAGGGCTGGTCGACGCGCCCGTGCTCGAGTCGATCTATCGCCGACGGGCGCAGCACCTTCAGGAGCACGGCATCGACGCATTCGCTGCCTTCGAGGCGGCCGACGCACTGGCGTCGACCAGTTCAGCGCAGCTTGCCCTGGCCAAGGTGGAGTCTGGCCCGTCCCACCATTTCTTCCAGCTGTTCCTCGAGCCGGACCTGGACGGTCTGGTCACCTGCCTCGCCGTCAGCGCGCGCCCAACGGCTGCCGACAGCCAGGTCGGTGATGACGGTGGGTGAACGCGGCATTGCGGTGCCGACCAGAGCTGACCTCAGAGCAGGTCGAGCGACATCGGCGTGCCCTTCGCCGCATCGACCCGGAAGACCCGCCCCTCGATCTCGCGGAAAGAGTCCGGCGGCATCCCGTCGGCCGGACGTACCGAACGCACGTTGTCGGCGCTCACCTTCTCACCGGCCTTGACGTCACGGCTGACGAACAGCGAACGGCGGAAGCGCAGTCCCTCGGCCTCGATCTTCTTCGGGCCGATGCGCGCCTCACCCATCGCCCGCCACGCGATCCGGCTCTCCGCCACCAGCGAGGCGAACTCGCCCGGGACGAGGGAGAAGTCTGCATCGACACCGCCCTCGTCGCGCGACAGCGTCAGGTGCTTCTCGAGGACGGTGGCGCCCATGGCCACGGCGGCCACTGACGCCCCGATGCCGAGCGTGTGGTCGGAGAGTCCGACCTGGACGTCGAGCGCGTCGCGCAGGACCGGGATCCCGCGCAGGTTGGAGCTTTCCGGGGGAGCGGGGTACGACGCCGTGCAGGACAGCACGATCACGTCCTCGTTGCCCGTCTCGCGAGCCGCCCGGACGGCCTGGTCGATCTCGCCCAGAGTCGCCGTACCCGTGGAGATGATCGTCGGCAGCCCGGTGCCGGCGATGGCCCGGATCAGCGGGAGGTCGGTGATCTCGCTCGACGCGGACTTGATCAGGGGTACGCCGAGCCCGACCAGGAAGTCCACGGCCGTGGGGTCGAACGGCGCCGAGAAGGCGAGCATGCCGAGCTCCTGCGCGAGGGCGAAGATCGGCTCGTGCCAGTCCCACGGGGTGTGCGCCTCGGTGTACAGGTCGTAGAGCCGACGGTCGGGCCAGAGCGGGTGGTCCTTGCTCAGCCGGAACATCGGGGAGTCGACGTCGAGGGTGATCGTGTCGGCGGTGTAGGTCTGGATCTTCAGTGCGCTCGCCCCGGCCTCGCCGGCCGCGCGCACGATGTCCAGCGCGCGCTCGAGGTCGCCGTTGTGGTTGCCCGACATCTCGGCGATCACGAACGGCTCGTGGTCGGGTCCGATCGATCGGTCGCCCACCTTGATGGTGCGAGTGGCCGCGCCCGCGGGGAGCTCGCTCATGAGGTGGATCCCTTCCGCTGAGCCTTCTTCTGCCGCCGGTCCTCGCGTCGCAGCGAGATCGGGTAGACGGTGATCGTGCGGCCGTCGACCTCGCGCTGCTCGGGCTCGCCCTCGGTGATCCGGAACCGCCGGTTCATGGTGCGTACGGCGTCGTTGCCCTCGAGCACCTCGCCGTTGAGTACGTCGAGCCGGGGACCGTCCTCGTCGTCGAAGGCGTAGCGGGTCGCCTCCTTCATCACCTGCATCCAGGCCATCATCGTCGTCCCCTCGGCAGTGGTGGTGTCGTTGTCGAGGTAGAAACCCCACGCGCCGGTGCGCTCAGGACCGTCGAGGTCGAGGTCGAAGAAACTGACGATCCCGAGCGGGCGCCCGTCGTACTCGAAGACCAGCACCTGCCGCGTGGGATCCTCGGTGACCCGCGACCACCAGGCGCGGTGCTCGTCGGCGCCGATCTCGTGGTGGTTGATGCTGACCTCGCGGTTGACGGGCTGGTTCCGCCACTCACGCATGGTGTCCACGTCGGCTTCGCCTGCCGGGCGCAGCATGTGTTCCTCCTCGCGTCGGGACGGCCTCAGGTCGGGCTCGGCCCAACGGTAGTCTGCCGCCATGAGTGCTGTGTCCCGTGAACAGTTGCGCACCCTGATGAGCGAGGTCCTGGAGGCGCAGGGGAAGTCCCTGCCCTCGGACGAGTCCGCGGACCTGCAGCAGATCGGCTTCCGTTCGCTGGACTTCTCCGAGCTCGCTCTGCGCGTCGAGGACGAGATCGACGAGGAGCTCAACTTCGACGCGGCCGGGCTGCGCCAGATCACCACTGTCAGTGACGTGCTCGACCTGCTGACCGAGATCCAGGACGCCTGAGTTTCCTGTGGCTCCTGAAGTCCCCGGCGCGGGCAACGCCCTCGTCGACGTACGCACCGGCGTGACCACCACCTGGGCGGAGCTGCCCGACCTCGAGCTGCCCGCCCCGGCTGCTGTGGTGGCGCCCTCGTCGTTCGACGCGCTGCCGTCGGTGTGGGCGCACGCACGCACCGGTGCGGAGTTCCTTGTCGTGGCCAGTGGCCGGATGGAGCAGAACCTGCACACCGAGCTGCTCGACGCGGGCTTCAACATCGTCGATGGCGACGAGGTCGAGAACACGACGAACTCACGTGAGCCGGAGCCCGGCCGGCTGTGGCTGCTGACTTCGGGTTCGACCGGCAGACCCAAGCGCATCGGGCACACCCTGGAGTCGCTGACCACCGTGTCCGGCGAGATGGCGCCGCGGCGCTGGCTGTGCCCCTACTCGCCGGGCACCTATGCCTGGTGGCAGGTGGTCACGCTGGGGCTGGGCAGCCCCGGACAGGACCTCGTGGTCGTCGACCCCGCAGACCTCGAGGGATGGGTCGCTGCCGGGATCGAGCACGGTGTCACCGCTGCTTCGGGCACCCCGACGTTCTGGCGCCAGACGATCATGACCCACGGCGACGCGCTCGCCGAGGTGCCGCTGCAGCAGGTCAGTCTCGGGGGCGAGCCGGTCGACCAGGCCGTCCTCGACCAGCTGACCGGACTGTTCCCGAACGCACGCGTCTCCTGGATCTACGCCTCCTCGGAGCTCGGCGCCTCGATCGTCGTCCACGACGGTCGCGCCGGCTTCCCGGTCGAGTGGCTCGAGCGCGACGCCCCGGACCGCCCCCGGCTCTCCGTCGAGGACGGTGAGCTGGTGATCGCGTCACCCCACCACGGCGAGGGCCTCGAGGGGGCGGTGCGCACGGGTGACGCGGTGGTCGTCGAGGACGGCCGCGTGCTGATCACAGGACGGACCAGTGCCGACGAGATCAACGTCGGTGGCGCCAAGGTGTCGGCCGGGATGGTGCGCTCGGTGCTGCAGTCCCACCCCGAGGTGGTCTGGGCACACGTGCGTGGGCGCAAGGCACCGCTGGTCGGCACCATGGTGGTGGCCGACGTGGTGCTGCGCTCCGGCGAGACCTCCGCTCCCGAGACGGTCGCCGACATCAGCAAGTGGTGCCAGGAGCGACTGCCGGAGTACGGCGTACCGCGTCGCATCAAGCTGCTCGACTCGATCCCCCAGAAGGAGACGCTGAAGAGCGATGTCTGAGAACCCCCCTCCAGAGACGGAAGAGTCTCCCGAGTCCACCGGTTCGGCCGAGGAGCTGTCTCCGGTCCCGCCGGCCACCGTCGTACTCATCTCAGGTGCCTCACGCGGCCTCGGGCTGGCCATGGTCACCGACCTGCTCGAGCAGGGCGTCAAGGTGGCCGCGTTCGCCCGCACGGTCACCCCGGAGCTCGAGGCGCTGGCCGAGCGGTTCCCCGATGCCTCGCACTTCGGCTCGGTCGACATCACCGACGGCAAGGCCTGCCAGGCCTTCGTCAAGGAGGTCGAGGCCAAGCTCGGCGTGGTCGACGCGCTGGTCAACAACGCAGCGATCGGCCAGGACTCGCTGCACGTGCACACCCCGGCCGACCGCATCGAGCAGATCATCAACACCAACCTCACGGCGCCGCTGGTGCTCACCCGCTTCTGGCTGCGTCGGCTGCTCGGCAAGGGTCGCCGCGGACGGCTGGTCAACGTGACCTCGATCTGCGGCCAGCGCGGCTATCCCGGCCTGGTCGCGTACTCCTCCACCAAGGGTGGCCTCGATGCGGCCACCCGCTCGCTCGCCCGCGAGTTCTCGGGACGGGTGCTGGCCAACGCGGTGGCGCCCGGGTTCTTCGCCTCCGAGATGTCGGCGGTGCTCGGTCAGACGCAGCTCGCCGCCATCCTCCGTCGTACGCCGACCGGGCGGCTCACCACGCCCGAGGAGGTGGTGCCCGTCGTACGGATGCTGCTGCTCGAGGACACCAACATCAACGGCCAGTCGATCGTGATCGACGGTGCCGGCTCCATCTGAGGTCGCGGCCCACGTCAGGGTCGGGACCGCCGCCGAGATGGCCGACGCCGTCACCAGGTCACACCTCGGCGACGGCCGGGTCGTGGGGTGGTACGGCGCACCCGGGACAGTCGTCGATGCGGAGGTCCGCGGAGCCACTCCGCCCGCGCACCTAGTGGCTCGTTTCGGTGCCGAGGACTTCATCGGTCGCTGGACCAGGGCCGAGTGCGGCGCGAAGCTGGCCGACGTCCCGATGCATCTCTGGGTGCGGCGGCACGGGCTCGAAGCGCCGGGCGTGGAGGTCGAGACCCTCCTGGTCGGCGACCTCGTGGTCAGTGTGGGCGTGCGGACCCCACAATTGTTGGATCGGGACGTCTGAGCCGCTCATCTCGACGTCACAAGCCAACATTTGTGGAGGTGGCGCGGCCGACGGACCCCCAGCCCACAGCTGTGAGATAACACACCCGCCATACACCTGCCGTGACCTTCGGGCCCCGCGTACCGTTGAACTGCACGAGTCATTGAGTAGTCCGGTACCCCCTGTGGACTGGAACGAAAGGCGATGAGTTCTGATGGCCCGAATCGGGGTTATCGGTGCCGGACGTGTCGGCGCCGTACTGTCCGCGGCATTCCGCGCTGCTGGTCACGAGATCGTGGCCGCTGCCGGTGACTCCGCTGCCTCCTTGCACCGCATCGAGACGCTGCTGCCCGGTGTCCGTCATGCCAAGCCCACCGACGTTGCGCGTGCCTCCGACCTACTGTTGCTGACCGTGCCCGACGACATGCTCGAGAACGTCATCACCCAGCTCGTCGGCGCCGGCGCGATCCGCGAGGGCCAGGTCATCTGCCACACGTCGGGCCGCCACGGCCTGGCCGTGCTCGCCTCCGCGACCGCCGTCGGTGCCCGCCCGATCGCGATGCACCCCGCGATGACCTTCACCGGCACCGGGCTCGACCTCGACCGCCTGGCCGGCTGCGTGTTCGGCATGACTGCCGGCGACACGGAGCGGGAGTACGCCGAGGCCCTGGTCGCAGACCTGGGCGGCATCGCAATGTGGGTGCCCGAGAGCAAGCGCACGCTCTATCACGCCGGCCTGGCGCACGGCGCCAACCACCTCGTCACCCTGGTCAGCCAGGCGATGGAGCTGCTGGCCGCCTCCGGCGCCGAGGACCCCGCCGCAACGCTGCGGCCCCTGCTCACCGCCGCCCTCGACAACGCCCTGTCACAGGGTGACGCCGCCCTCACCGGACCGATCGTGCGCGGCGACGTCAAGACGGTCCAGGCCCACCTCCAGGACATCGCCGAGAACGCACCGGCAACCATCCCGTCGTACGTCGCCATGGCGAAGGCCACCGCCGACCGTGCCGTGCTCGACGGACGGCTGCTGCCGATCCGTGCGGCCCGCATCGTCGGCCTGCTCGACGAGGCGCTCGTCCGCGTGGGCGAGACCGGTCCGGTCTCCGGCCCTGTCTCCGGCCCTGTCTCCGGCCCTGTCTCCGGCCCTGTCTCCGGCCCTGTCTCCGGCCCCCTCGCCGCACCCGCTCGTCCTGACGCCCGGAACGACCTTCGATGACGACCTCGCCCCTCCTCGCGAACACTCGCGAGGAGCTGCGGGCCGCCCTCAGCGGGCGCACGAGACCGTTGGGCCTGGTGCCGACGATGGGCGCGCTGCATGCGGGTCACGCCTCACTGATCGACCGGGCCCGCAAGGAGGTCGGCTCCGAGGCTCCTGTGGTGGTGACCCTCTTCGTCAACCCGATGCAGTTCGCGCCGGGTGAGGACCTCGACCGCTACCCGCGCACCTTCGATGCCGACTTCGAGCTGTGCGCGGAGCGTGGCGCTGACATCGTCTTCGCCCCTTCGGTCGACGAGGTCTACCCGGGCGGTGACCAGCAGGTGACCGTCGATCCCGGCCCGCTCGCGACCATCCTCGAGGGTGTCACCCGGCCGACCCACTTCCACGGAGTGCTCACCGTTGTCGCCAAGCTGTTCGGCCTGGTGCAGCCGGACGTGGCGGTGTTCGGCGAGAAGGACTACCAGCAGCTGGCGCTGATCCGGCGGATGGTCTCCGACCTGTGCATGGGCGTCGACGTGATCGGGGCGGAGATCGTGCGTGAACAGGACGGCCTCGCGTTGTCCAGCCGCAACCGCTACCTCGACGAGGACCAGCGGTGGCGCGCCACCGCGCTCTCCCGCACGCTGTTCGCCGCCCGGGACGCCGCGAAGTACGGCTCCAAGGCGGCCATGGACTCCGCCCGCCACCAGCTGCGGCACGCCAGGGGCGTCGACCTCGAGTACCTCGAGCTGACCGATCCCGACCTCGGACCGGCGCCCGAGTCGGGGCCAGCCCGCCTGCTCATCGCCGCCCGCGTCGGCAACACCCGTCTGATCGACAACGTGGCGCTGACGCTCAACGCCCCCTCCTGAACACCCGTCCCGAACGGAGACGCCAGATGTTGCGCACCATGATGAAGAGCAAGATCCACCGCGCGACGGTGACGCAGGCCGACCTGCACTACGTCGGTTCGGTGACCGTGGACGAGGACCTCCTCGAGGCGGCCGACCTGCTGCCGGGCGAGCTGGTGCACATCGTCGACGTGACCAACGGTGCGCGGATCGAGACCTACACGATCGCGGGCGAGCGCGGGTCCGGCGTACTCGGCATCAACGGCGCCGCCGCACGCCTCGTCCACCCCGGCGACGTCGTCATCCTGATCGCCTACGGGCAGATGGAGACCGCCGAGGCGAAGGACTACCAGCCGAGCGTCGTCTTCGTCGACGCCGACAACCGGATCGTCGGGACCGGCCACGACCCGGCCGAGGCACTCCCCGGCAGCGACCTGGTCCGCGGCGACCTGCACAGCTTCGCCCCGTCCGACCTCGTAGCCGGCCGGTGAGTCCCATAGCGTCGTACGTTCTGGTCGCTCTGACCGCCACTTCGTATGACGTTCCGCCGGACGTCATACGATCCGGTCGCCGGAGGAGCCATTACGTATGACGTCCCGCCGCAACCGCACCGATAACCTGCCCCGATGAACTCCTCGGTGCCGGGTCGACTCTCCGCCGGTGAGCCCGGCTGGACCACCGACGCGGATGTGGTCGTGGTCGGCTCCGGTATCGCCGGACTCACCGCCGCGCTGCGGCTTCGGCACCAGGTCGACAAGATCCTCGTGGTCACCAAGGACGTGCTCGCCGCCGGATCGACGCAGTGGGCCCAGGGCGGGATCGCGGCGGCCCTCGGACCGGGCGACAGCCCCGACCAGCACGAGCGCGACACGCTCGTGGCGGGTGCCGGAGCGTGTACGCCGGCCGCGGTACGGGTCCTCGTCAACGAGGGACCGGAGTCCGTTCGCGAGCTGATCGCCCTCGGCGCCAACTTCGACCACTCGCCCGAAGGTGTGCTGTCGCTGACCCGGGAGGGCGGCCACCACCGCGACCGGATCGCGCACGCCGGCGGCGACGCCACTGGAGCAGAGATCCAGCGCGCCCTGGTCGCGGCGATCCACGCGGCTCCCGACATCGAGGTCATCGAGCACGCCCTGGCCGTCGACCTGCTGCGCGCGTCCGACGGAGGGGTCGCGGGGATCACCCTGCACGTCATGGGCGAGGGCCAGCGTGACGGCGTCGGCGCGGTCCGCTGCCGGTCCGTCGTACTCGCCTCGGGAGGGCTCGGTCAGGTCTTCTCCCAGACCACCAACCCGGCCGTCTCGACCGGCGACGGGATGGCGCTGGCGATGCGTGCCGGTGCGGCGCTGCGTGACCTCGAGTTCGTGCAGTTCCACCCGACCGTGATGTACCTCGGCCCCGACTCCCGTGGCCAGCAGCCCCTGATCAGCGAGGCGGTCCGGGGCGAGGGCGCGTTCCTGGTCGACTTCGAGGAAAACCGCTTCATGCAGGGCCAGCACGAGCTCGCCGACCTCGCCCCCCGTGACGTCGTCGCGAAGGCGATCACCCGGCGGATGCACGAGACCGGCCACCCGCACATGTGGCTGGACGCGCGCCATCTGGGCCGGGAGTTCTGGGAGAAGCGCTTCCCCACCATCCTCGCGACCTGCCGCGAGCACGGAGTCGACCCGGTCACCGAGCTGATCCCGGTCGCGCCGGCCTGCCACTACGCCTCCGGAGGGGTCGCCACCGACCTCTGGGGCCGCTCCGGCGTACCCGGCCTCTACGCGACCGGTGAGGTTGCCTGCTCGGGCGTCCACGGCGCCAACCGACTCGCCTCCAACTCGCTGCTCGAGGGGCTCGTGTTCTCCCGGCGGATCGCGCAGGTGCTGCCCGACGAGCTGCGCCCGTACGCCGACGCGGTACCCGACGACCGACCGACCGGTTTGGTCGCAGCAGACATCCGCTCGCACCTCCAGGCCGTGATGACCGAGGAAGCCGGGGTGCTGCGTTCCGCCGATGGCCTGGAGCACGCACTCGAGGAGCTCTCCGCGCTGTCCGGCAAGGTCGGTGAGGTCGGCACCCGAGCCTGGGAGGCGACCAACCTGCTCACGATCAGCACCGCCCTGGCCGAGTCGGCCCGCCGACGCGAGGAGACCCGCGGCTCGCACTGGCGCGAGGACTTCCCGGATCGCGACGACGAGCGGTGGTCCGGCCACTTCGACGTACGCCTCGACGGTGACGGCCTCGCTGTCGCGTTCACGCCGGCCGCGCCGTCGGACGGAGGTGCGGGATGAAGCCCACGGCGTACGACGACCTTCCGAGCGACCTGCTCGACGAGCTGACCGAGGCAGGGCTGGACCCGCACGCTGTCTACGACGACATCCTCGGTGCCCTCGAAGAGGATCTCCCGGGCGGTGCCGACGACATCACGAGTGCCGCCACCATCCCGACGGACGCTCGCGGCACCGCTGACTTCGCAGCCCGCGAGGCCGGCGTGGTGGCGGGCCTCGGCATCGCGGCTCTGGTGTTCGCGGTGGTGCTCGGCAACGACGTCTCCGTGACTGACCGGGTCCCCGACGGCACCAGTGTCGACGCGGGCGACACCGTCATGCGCGTCTCCGGACCCACGCGGGGGCTGCTCACCGCGGAGCGGACCGCCCTCAACTTCGCCTCCCACCTCTCCGGTGTCGCCACCGCCACGGCACGTTGGGTCGAGGCGCTCGAGGGCACCAAGGCGCGGGTGCTCGACACCCGCAAGACGCTGCCGAACTGGCGCGCGCTGCAGAAGTACGCCGTGCGCTGTGGCGGCGGCGTCAACCACCGCTTCGGGCTCAGCGACATGGCGATGGTCAAGGACAACCACGTCCTTGCTGCGGGTGGCGTGGTGCCAGCCTTCGACGCGGTGCGGACGGCGCATCCCGACATCCCCGTCGAGGTGGAGGTGACCGACCTCGACCAGCTGCGCGAGCTGCTCGACGCCGGCTGCGAGCGGATCCTGCTCGACAACATGACCGACGACGAGATGGCCGAAGCCGTGGCGATCACCGACGGACACGCCACCCTCGAGGCGTCCGGCGGGCTGACCCACGATCGCGCCCGAGACGTCGCCGAGACCGGGGTCGACTTCATCTCGGTCGGCGCGCTGACGCACTCGGTGATCGTGTTCGACATCGGGATGGACCTGCAATGACGCTGCTCTGCGCCGACATCGGCAACTCCCACACGGTCATCGGGCTCGTTGACGACGGGGACGTGCTCGACCACTGGCGGGTGGCGACCGACGAGCGTCGTACGGCTGACGAGTGGGCGGTGCTGCTCAAGGGCCTGCTCCGCGAGAGCAACGTGTCCGACCAGGTGCAGGGCATCGCCGTGTGCGCCACCGTGCCCGCTGTGCTGCACGAGTGGCGCGACATGCTCGTGCGCCACTACGGGACGCTCCCGAACGTGGTCGTCGAGCCGGGCGTGCGGACCGGCGTACCCGTGCTGATGGACAACCCCCGCGAGGTCGGCGCCGACCGGGTGATGAACGCGCTCGCCGCCGCCAGCCTGTACGACGGGCCGGCGATCGTCGTCGACTTCGGCACCGCCACCACCTTCGACGTGGTCAGCCCGCGCGGGGAGTACATCGGCGGCGCGATCTCTCCCGGCATCGACATCTCGCTCGAGGCCCTCGGCCGCCGCGGCGCCCAGCTGCGCAAGGTCGAGCTGCTCCGCCCCCGTACGGTGATCGCGAAGAACACCGTCGAGGCGCTCCAGTCCGGCATGGTCTTCGGCTTCGCCAGCCAGGTCGACGGCATCGTGAGCCGGATGATCGAGGAGCTCGACGTACCGACGGAGTCAGTCAACGTGATCGCCACCGGCGGCCTCGCCCCGATCGTCGTCGAGGAGTGCCGCTCCTTCACCGCCCACCAGCCCTGGCTCACCCTCCTCGGCCTCGAGCTGGTCTTCGCGCGGAACTCCTGAAATTCCGGATAGTCCCGAGTGAACGGACCCTCGGAGCGACCCGAAAAGGGTCCGAACACTCGGGACTATCCGGTCTCAGACGGTCGTGACCTCGCTCGCCGGGTCGATCAGGATCTTCGCGTGTCGCTCGGGGTCGCCGAGGGTCTCGAAGGCGGTCGCGACCCCGCCGAGCCCGACGGTGCCGGTGATCAGTGGCGTCGGGTCGACGGTCCCGGCTGCCATCAGGTGGAGGGTCTCGCGGAACTCGTGCGGCTGGTAGGCGAAGACGAAGCGCAGCTCGATCTCCTTGTTGATCGCCATAGCGGGCTGGATCGTGTCCGGCTCCATACACACCCCGACGACCACGACCCGGGTGGCGAGTGGCGCCTGGTTGATGATCTGGTCGATGATTCCCGGGACGCCGACGCACTCGAACACGACCGGCCCGCTGGGGGTGGCTCCCGTGGCCTCGGCGGCGCGGAGTACCTGCCACCACGGCAGCATCGGGACCTTTCGCAGCTTGGCCATGGTCCCCAGCGCGAGGTCGAAGAGGTCGTTGGCGTCGGTGATGTAGCGGCTCTGCTCGAAGCTCGTCCACGGAGACTCCGCACCCGGGTCGATGACCACGTCTGCGCCGCATCGTTCGGCCAGTGCGCGACGTCCCGGCGAGAAGTCACTGGCGATCACACGCTTCACGCCGCGTGCCTTGAGCATCAGGATCACGGCCAGCCCGATGGGACCGCACCCGACGACGACAGCGGTCTCGCGCTTGCGCACCCGGCTCCGTCGTACGGCGTGCCAGGCGACCGCCATCGGCTCGGTGAGCGCGGCCGTCTCGGGGGACAGCTCGTCGGGCACGTCCATGGTGAGGGACTCCTGGACGAGCACGCGCTCGGCGTACGCACCCGGCGCCTTGGCCGACAGGCCGGTCATGTGCACCTGGTCGCCCATCCGGATCATCGGCAGCGACACCACCGGCGTACCGCTCGCCCAGGCCTTGCGGGTGCCCGGGCCGTAGTCCAGCACGCGCCCGCTGAACTCGTGACCCATCACCACCGACTCGTGCGGGCGCATCACGTCGTGGTAGCCGATCCCCGAGACGAGGTCGGCGATCTGGTCGGCGTGCTTGCGGGCGTGCAGGTCCGAGCCGCAGATGCCGCCCCGGACCACCTCGAGCAGCACCTGGCCGGGACCCGGGACGGGGTCCGGGACGTCCTCGACCTCGAGCTTCGTCTCGTGACAGACCACAGCTTTCATCGCCCTGCGCCTCCTTCTCAGCCGTCGGTGGCAGCAAAGTAGCCTGTGCGCCATGGTGGACCAGCCCCAGGCCGAGCCTGAGACCGAGGGCGACGACCTGCCCGAGCAGATGCAGGTACGCAGGGAGAAGCGGCAGCGGGTCCTGGACTCCGGGCGCCAGGCCTACCCGGTCACTGTCGAGCGCAGCCACACGATCCGGCAGATCCGCGAGGAGTGGGATCCGAAGCTCAAGGCGGGCGAGCTCGAGCCGGACACCCGCACCGGCGAACGGGTCGCGATCACGGGACGCGTGATCTTCCTGCGCAACACCGGAAAGCTCTGCTTCGTCCGGTTGCGCGAGGGCGACGGCTCCGAGATCCAGGTGATGCTCAGCCTGGCCGAGGTCGGTGAGGAGTCGCTGGCCGAGTTCAAGTCCCTGGTCGACATCGGCGACCTGCTGGCCGTGCGCGGCGAGGTGATCACCAGCCGGCGGGGCGAGCTTTCCGTGGCGACCACCGAGTGGGAGCTCGCGGCCAAGACGCTGCGTCCGCTGCCCAACGAGCACCGGCCGCTCTCCGACGAGGCGCGCATCCGGATGCGGTACGTCGACATGATGATCCGGCCCGAGGCCCGGGAGATGGTCCGCACCAAGGCGACCGTCCTCAAGAGCCTGCGCCAGACCCTCGACGACCGCGGCTACGTCGAGGTCGAGACGCCGATCCTCCAGCTGACCAACGGGGGTGCGGCCGCCCGCCCGTTCCAGACGCACCTCAACGCCCTCGACCAGGACATGCTGCTGCGGATCGCGCTGGAGCTCGACCTCAAGCGCGCGATGATCGGCGGCGTCGACAAGGTCTACGAGATCGGCCGTACCTTCCGAAACGAGGGACTCGACTCCACCCACGCCGCCGAGTTCTCGATGCTGGAGGCCTATGAGGCCTACGGCGACCAGTTCACGATGATGGAGCTGGTCAAGGCCCTGGTGATCAACGCAGCGAAGGCGGTCGGCCGGACCGTCGTACTCGCCCGCGACGGGAGTGAGATCGACCTCGAGGGCGAGTGGCGGCAAGCCTCGATCCTCGACCTCGTCTCCGAGGCCGTGGGTGAGGAGGTGACGGTCGAAACAACTGCTGAAACATTGCGAAAGTATTCCGAGACCCACGGTGTGGAGCTGCAGCCGAAATGGCAGGCTCCGGAAATAGTTGTGGAGCTCTACGAACAGCTCGTCGAGGACCATCTGATCAATCCCACTTTCGTGATGGATTACCCCGCGGCGGTGAAGCCGCTGGCCAAGCCGCACCGCACCAACCCGGGCGTGAACGAGGCATGGGACCTGATCATCAACGGGATCGAGCTGGCCCCGGCCTATTCGGAGCTCAACGACCCGATCGAGCAGCGTCACCGTCTCGAGCGACAGTCCTTGCTAGCCGCGCAAGGCGATCCCGAGGCGATGGAGCTCGACGAGGTTTTCCTCAAGGCGATGGAGTACGGCATGCCCCCTGCCGGAGGCATGGGAATGGGCGTCGATCGGCTCGTCATGTTGCTCACCGGAGCGGGTATTCGAGAGACGATTCTTTTTCCGCTACTTAGACCCGAGTGAGGGATGCGTCTCACATACTGGCCTGTTAGTGTCGTCGTGGGAAAATCCACAAAACACAACTGAGGACGGCTAATCCAATGGCTCAGAAGGTGCACATCGTACTCATCGACGACATCGACCAGAGCGATGCCGAGGAGACGGTGTCATTCGGGCTCGACGGCAAGGAATTCGCCATCGACCTGAACAAGAAGAATGCGCGATCGCTGCGTGACGCGCTGGCGCCGTACGTCGCCCACGCACGGCCCGTCAGCACCCGCGGACGACGGAGCGCTGCCAAGGCCGCGGCAGGCGCCGCCCCCTCGGAGATCCGCGCCTGGGCACGCGAGAACGGCTGGGACGTACCCGAGCGTGGCCGCGTCTCGGCCGAGGTCCGCGAGGCCTACGCCGCCGCCCACTGACTCGTCTGGGGTGAGGTTTCACTACTCCGGTAGTGAAACTGGCGCTGTGCATACAAAACTTCGTATGCACAGCGCCAGTTTTCGTATGACGACCGACCTCTAGCCTGAAGACATGTCCAAGGACCCGGACCTCTTTGCGATGACCACCCCGGAGGTACGGGTGGCCATGGTTTTTGCACAGGAGGAAGCGCGCAGGGTCGGTCGCTCGATGACCGCCTTGCGGGACCTCCTGATGGGACTCGTCTGCGAGCGCGAGCCCGATACGCCGGACTCGCTGCGGGTGTTGCTGTCGGACGAGGGCGTGGACGTCGACTCTCTGTGGCAAGCGCTCGTCGACCGGGCCGGTCCCGCCTCGCAGCACCCGGTTCCTGGGCTGCTCCCGCTGGACCATGACGTACGCAGCGTTGTCGAGGGTGCGTTCCGCCTCGCCCTCGCGCGCCAGGACCGCCACATCGGTGGCGCGCACGTTCTGAAAGCCGGGATGACCCGGAGTCCCGAGGAGAAGACCTTCCTGCACGAGCAGGGCTGCACTGAGGACGTGGTGGACCGGATCCTGAACCGTCTGGAGAGCCCGCTGCCGTGACCCCCGAACGCACGGTCTTCGACCCCGCCGACCCCGACGTCAACGCCTACCGGCTGCTGACCGGGCTGGTGGTGCCCCGCCCGATCGCCTGGGTCTCCACGCTCGACGCCGACGGGCAGGGCAACCTCGCCCCGCACTCCTTCTACACCGTGGCGAGCGGGCGGCCGCCCGTCGTGCTGTTCAGCTCGCTGGGCCGCAAGGACACGGTCCGCAACATCGAGCAGACCGGGGAGTTCGTCATCAACTTCTCCTCGGAGTCGATGCTCGAGCAGGTCAACGCGAGCAGCGCGCCGTTCGAGCGCGGTGACGACGAGGCCGTGGAGCTCGGCATCGCGACGGAGCCCTCCCAGACCGTCGACCCGCCCCGTGTGACGGCCTCACCTGCGTCAATCGAGTGCCGACTCGACCGGATCGTCGAGGTCGGCCATGCGTTCGTCGTCTTCGGCGAGGTGACGGCGATCACGGTGGTCAACGAGGCTCTCGTGGACGGTCTCCCCGCCATGGACCGGCTGCGACCTGTGTCACGCCTGGGCGGTCAGGAATGGGGACACCCCGTCGAGGTGTTCAGGCTCAAGCGCCCCGAGAAACCAGAAGACGTCCTCTGAGCGGTCTGTTCGCTCAGAGCGAAGCGGCGCTCACCCCGGAACACGTAGGCTGTCAGCAGGGTTCAACCGACCGTGCGGGCGCACGCGTCGACCCCCGCAGAGTTTGAGGAGTAGCCCATGTTCGAGCGGTTCACCGACCGAGCCCGACGAGTCGTCGTGCTGGCCCAGGAAGAGGCCCGCATGCTCTCGCACAACTACATCGGCACCGAGCACATCCTGCTCGGTCTGATCCACGAGGGTGACGGCATCGCCGCCAAGGCCCTCGAGAGCCTCGGCGTCTCGCTCGAGGCCGTCCGCGCCCAGGTCGAGGAGATCATCGGCCAGGGCCAGCAGGCACCCAGCGGTCACATCCCCTTCACCCCGCGCGCCAAGAAGGTGCTCGAACTGTCCCTGCGCGAGGCGCTGCAGCTCGGCCACAACTACATCGGCACCGAGCACATCCTGCTCGGCCTGATCCGTGAGGGTGAGGGCGTCGCCGCCCAGGTGCTGCACAAGCTCGGCGCCGACCTCAACCGGGTCCGCCAGCAGGTCATCCAGCTCCTGTCCGGCTACCAGGGCAAGGAGCAGCAGACGGCCGGTACGGCGCCCGAGGCAGCGCCCTCGAGCTCGCTCGTGCTCGACCAGTTCGGCCGCAACCTGACCCAGGCCGCCAAGGAGGGCAAGCTCGATCCGGTCATCGGCCGGGAGCAGGAGATCGAGCGGGTCATGCAGATCCTGTCGCGGCGTACGAAGAACAACCCCGTGCTCATCGGTGAGCCCGGCGTCGGCAAGACCACGATCGTGGAGGGCCTCGCCCAGGACATCGTCCGCGGCGACGTGCCCGAGACGCTCAAGGACAAGCAGATCTACACCCTCGACCTCGGTGCCCTGGTCGCAGGTTCCCGCTACCGCGGTGACTTCGAGGAGCGCCTGAAGAAGGTGCTCAAGGAGATCCGCACCCGCGGCGACATCGTGCTGTTCATCGACGAGATCCACACCCTCGTCGGAGCCGGCGCGGCCGAGGGCGCGATCGACGCCGCCAGCATCCTCAAGCCGATGCTGGCCCGCGGTGAGCTCCAGACCATCGGTGCCACCACCCTGGATGAATACCGCAAGCACCTCGAGAAGGACGCCGCTCTCGAGCGCCGGTTCCAGCCGATCCAGGTCAACGAGCCTTCGATCGCGCACACCATCGAGATGCTCAAAGGCCTGCGTGACCGCTACGAGGCGCACCACCGCGTGACGATCACCGACGAGGCGCTGGTCTCGGCCGCGACCCTGGCCGACCGCTACATCTCCGACCGGTTCCTCCCCGACAAGGCGATCGACCTGATCGACGAGGCAGGCTCACGGCTGCGGATCCGCCGGATGACCGCTCCGCCGGACCTGCGTGAGTTCGACGACAAGATCGCCGACGTACGCCGCCGCAAGGAGGGCGCGATCGACGGCCAGGACTTCGAAGCCGCGGCTCGTCTCCGTGACGAGGAGAAGCAGCTCATCCTGGCCAAGGGCGAGCGCGAGAAGCAGTGGCGTGCCGGCGACATGGACGTCGTCGCGGAGGTCGACGAGGAGCTGATCGCCGAGGTGCTTGCCGTGGCGACCGGCATCCCGATCGTCAAGCTCTCCGAGGCGGAGTCGACCCGACTGCTCAAGATGGAGGACGAGCTGCACAAGCGCGTCATCGGTCAGGAGGAGGCCGTCAAGGCGCTCAGCCGGGCCATCCGTCGTACGCGTGCTGGTCTGAAGGACCCCAAGCGCCCCGGTGGCTCGTTCATCTTCGCCGGTCCCTCGGGTGTCGGTAAGACCTGGCTGTCCAAGACGCTCGCCGAATTCCTCTTCGGCGACGAGGACGCGCTGATCCAGCTCGACATGTCGGAGTTCAGCGAGAAGCACACCGTCTCGCGGCTGTTCGGCTCGCCTCCCGGCTACGTCGGCTACGAGGAAGGCGGCCAGCTCACCGAGAAGGTACGCCGCAAGCCGTTCTCCGTGGTCCTCTTCGACGAGGTCGAGAAGGCCCACCCCGACATCTTCAACAGCCTGTTGCAGATCCTGGAGGAAGGTCGCCTGACCGACAGCCAGGGCCGGGTGATCGACTTCAAGAACACCGTGATCATCATGACCACCAACCTCGGCACCCGCGACATCTCCAAGGGCGTCAGCCTCGGCTTCAACCAGGCCGGCGAGGCGGGCGACTACGACCGGATGAAGAACAAGGTCACCGAAGAGCTCAAGCAGCACTTCCGCCCGGAGTTCCTCAACCGTGTCGACGAGATCATCGTGTTCCCGCCGCTGACCAAGGAGCAGATCATCTCCATGGTGGACAACATGATCGCCTTCGTGGAGCTGCGCATGAAGGACCGTGACATGTCGCTCGAACTGACGCAGGACGCCAAGGACCTGTTGGCAATGCGCGGGTTCGACCCGGTGCTGGGTGCGCGCCCGCTTCGTCGCACCATTCAGCGCGAGATCGAGGACGTGCTCGCCGAGAAGATGCTCTACGGCGAGGTCGGCCCCGGCCAGATCGTGCTCGTGGGCGTCGAGGGCGAGGGCGCAGAGGCGAAGTTCACCTTCGAGGGCAGCCACAAGGGCAGCCTTCCGGACAGCCCGCCGCTCGAGACGGTCGGTGGGCCCGACGACGCCGAGGGTCCGGTCGACGTACCGAAGAACGACTGATCCACGCCGCAACGTCCTACGAGGTGGTCGCTCGGGCGACCACTTCGTATGACGTCCGGGGCTCTCACGAAGGCAGTGCGAAGCGGTCGTCGGACTCCACGACCAGGCCGTCCGCGATCAGGCTCTGGAGCGCACGCTCGCGCTGGACAGCGTCGGACCACGCCTGATCGAGCCGGGGACGCGCCACGCTTCCCTCCGCCTCGCGCAGCACGGCCATCAACCGGCCACGGGCCATCCGGTCGGTGCCGGCCCACGCCTGGCCGCGGCGCGGTGGTCCGTCGTACGCCGGACGGCCGGCGAGGTTCCAGGCGCAGACGTCGTTGACCGGGCACGCGCCGCATTTCGGGTTCGCGGCCGTGCAGACCAGCGCGCCGAGCTCCATCACGGCCACGGCCCAGGTGGCCGGCTGCTCGGCGGGTACGAGCGACTCCGCGAGCTGCTTCTCCGCTCTGGTCACCGACGCAGACGGAAACTCGACGCCGCTGACCGCACGGGCGAAGACGCGGCGCACGTTGGTGTCGAGTACGGCGTGGCTGCCGCCGAAGGCGAACGAGGCGATGGCGCTGGCGGTGTAGTCGCCGACTCCCGGCAGCGCCAGCAGGTCGTCGTACGACGCCGGCACCTCGCCGTCATGACGGTCCATGATCGCCTGCGCGGCTGCGTGCAGCCGGAGCGCCCTGCGGGGATAGCCGAGCCGGCCCCACGCCCGTACTGCCTCCCCACTCGGTACGGCGGCGAGGGCGCCCGGCGTCGGCCATGTGCTCATCCAGCTCTCGAAGACCGGCAGCACGCGGGCGACCGGGGTCTGCTGGAGCATGAACTCCGAGACCATCACCGCCCACGGCGTGGGGCCGGGTCCGCGCCAGGGCAGGTCGCGGGCGTTGGCGTCATACCAGCGCAGGATCGGGGCGTGCAGGTCGCTCATGTCGGCAACCATTAGTGCCCGCTCGCCGCCGAATGTCCAACCAGAACAGCCCTTTCGGCGTACTTGGAGCAACCAGAAGTGCCCTGTCGGCGTTGCACCCACGATCGGGACTGACGGCTGACTACGGTGGCGCGCATGGGCTCGGTCAGGCATCCGCGTGGACGGCTGCCCCGACGCGTGTACTGGGTTCGCAGAAGCGTGGTGCTCGGGGTGGCCGTGTTGCTGGTCTTCGGGATCGGCAAGGTCCTGGGTGGCACCGGCAATGACCCCGCCGACTCCGACATCAAGGCGAGCACCACGTCCGCCCAGCAGCAGGATCCCGAGCCGTCGGTCAGCCTCGGTCCGGTCGCGCCCTCCAAGGCGCCACACCAGAAGGCGAAGCCGCCGCTGCTGCCGCCGAGCGGTGAGTGCCAGGACGACGAGGTCAGCGTGCTACCGACGGTGCCGCAGGCCTGGGGCCTCAAGCCGGTCGTGATCCAGCTGGCGCTGCAGAGCCTGCAGCCCGCGTGCACCTTCAAGGTCTCCCCGGAGACCCTGGTCGTGAAGATCACCAGCGGCGACGACCGGATCTGGTCGAGCCAGGACTGCCCCAAGTCCATCCCCGTGCAGGACATCGTCGTCCGCAGCGGCGTCGCGACCAACGTCAACGTGACCTGGAGCGGACGGCGCTCCGACGTCGGATGCCCCGCTCAGACCGACTGGGCGCACGGCGGTTTCTACCACGTGTACGCCGCCGCGATGGGCTCGACGCCGACCGACGTGCAGTTCGAGGTGACCCGGGCGCCTACATCGACGGTCACCAAGACCGCGAAGCCGAAGCCCAGCAAGTCGGCCTCCCCGACTACGTCGGCCAAGCCGGGCGCCAAGTCCACGCCGAGGGCCAAGCCCTCGCAGAGCGCGACGGTCAAGGGCAAGCAGTCGAAGTGCGGTGGCGACAACGCTGCCGACAGCTGTTGAGCAGGCTACTGCCGCACCAAGGCTGCTTCTCGACTCACCGGGTTTCGAGACGGCTCGCTCAGCCCCTCCTTCGTCGGGTCAGAGCCGACCCTCCTCAACCTGCCGCCCTGTTCGCGCCCTCGCAAGCTCGGGCGCGGGGCGTCAGACGTAGCGCTCGAGGATGCTCGACTCGGCCAGCCGCGAGAGGCCCTCGCGCACGCTGCGGGCACGCAGCTCGCCGACGCCGTCGACCAGCTGCAGGTCCTCGACGCTCGCGGAGAGCAGCTTCTGGAGCGACTCGAAGTGCTCGACCAACCGGTCGACGACGGCGCTCGGGAGCCGCGGGACCTTGGCGAGCAGCCGGTAGCCGCGCGGCGTGACCGCGCCGTCGAGATGCTCGCCCTGCCCCAGGCCAACGGCGCGGGCGACGCAGGCGATGTCGACGAGGTCGGCGGGGGAGAGTGCCTCGAGCTCCGCGAGCACTTCCTCCGAGGGCTTCGTGCGGCGACCGCCGGACTGGTAGTCGCGAACCACCAGATGGCGCTCGACCTCGACGCCGGTGACCAGCTCCTCGAGCTGGAGCGAGAGCAGCCGGCCGTCGGTGCCGAGCTCGTTGACGTAGTCGTCGATCTCGCGAGCAATCCGGCTGACCATCTCGAGCCGCTGCGCGACCACGGCGACGTCGCGCACGGTCACGAGGTCCTCGATCTCCAGGGCCGACAGTGTGCTCGAGACCTCGTCGAGCCGCACCTTGTAGCGCTCCAGCGTTGCGAGTGCCTGGTTGGCACGCGCCAGGATCGAGCCGGAATCCTCGAGTACGTAGCGGATCTCGCCCACGTAGATGGCGATGATCTGCATCGACTGCGACACCGAGATCACGGGGGCGCCGGTCTGCTTGGCGACGCGGTCGGCAGTGCGGTGCCGGGTACCGGTCTCCTCCGAGGGGATGGTGTGGTCCGGCATCAGGTGCACGTTGGCACGGTGGATCCGCGAGATGTCGCGGTCCAGCACGAGGGCGCCGTCCATCTTGGCCAGCTCGCGCAGCGCGGTGGGGGTGAACGGGACGTCGAGGGTGAAGCCACCGGTGAGGATGCCTTCGACGTGGGCGTCGTGGCCCAGCACGATCAGGGCGCCGGTGCGCCCACGCAGGATGCGTTCGAGTCCGTCACGCAGCGAGGTGCCGGGCGCGATGACAGCCAGCGTCGCCCGCAGGCGGGTCGCGTCATCGACGGGGCGATCGGGGGAAGCCACGCACGAAGTCTATTGGGTCCCGGCCTGCTGGTCGTCGTGCTTGTCCAGACCCAGCAAGGTCAATGCACGCGCGATGTTGTCGACATCGACCACGCGCATGCCGTCGAGCACCCGGCTGTTGCCCGCGCTCTCGGGGGCCAGGGCGGGGACGAGCGCCGAGCGAAAACCCATCCTTCCGGCCTCGGCGAGCCGTACGCCGATGTCGCGCGCGCGGCGCAGCTCGCCGGAGAGTCCTAGCTCGCCGATGGCCACGACGTTGCGGGCCAGCGGCCGGCCGTGCCACGCGGAGGCGAGGGCCAGGGCGATGGCGATGTCGTTGCTCGGCTCGGTCAGTCGAGCGCCTCCGACGCTGGAGACGAACACGTCGAAGCTGTGCAGCCGAATGCCGGCATGCTGCTGGAGCACGGCGATGATCATGGCCACGCGGGCCGAGTCGACGCCGGACGTCGTACGCCGGGGCCGCTCGCCGGCGCTGTGGGTGACCAGCGCCTGCACCTCGCTCAGCAGCGGACGGCGACCCTCGAGGGCCACCGCCACGCAGGTGCCGGGCACCGGGCCGTGTCGGGTGTCGAGGAACAGCCCGGTCGGGTCGGTGATCGCCTCGATGCCCTCGGCCGATAGGTCGAAGCAACCGACCTCGTCGACGGGGCCGTAGCGGTTCTTGACCGCCCGGACCATCCGCAGTCGGGAGGTGCGCTCGCCCTCGAAGTGCAGCACGACATCCACGAGGTGTTCGAGCACGCGGGGGCCGGCGATGCTGCCGTCCTTGGTGACGTGGCCGATGATCACCAGCGTGATGTTGCGCAGCTTGGCCATCCGGATCAGGGCGGCCGAGACCTCCTTGACCTGGGTGACCCCGCCAGGCACGCCGTCGACGTCACCGGCACTGATGGTCTGCACCGAGTCGATGACCAGCAGGGTCGGCTTGACCGCCTCGACGTGGCCCAGAACGGCGCCGAGGTCGGTCTCGGCGGCGAGGTAGAGCTCCTCCTGGATCCCGCCCGTCCGGTCGGCGCGCATCCGCACCTGGGCGGCGGACTCCTCGCCGGTCACGTAGAGCACCCGGTGGCGAAGACGGGCGGTCTGCGCCGCGACCTCGAGCAGGAGCGTGGACTTGCCGACGCCCGGCTCGCCCGCGATCAGGATGGCCGCGCCGGGGACCAGACCTCCACCGAGCACCCGGTCGAGCTCGGGCACGCCGCTGGTGCGGGACAGGGAGTCCTCGATCGGCACCTCGCCGATCGGCAGCGCCGGCGACGTGACCGGACCGGCCTGGACCCGGCTGCTCGGGGCAGCGCGTTCGACGACCGTGCCCCACGCCTGGCACTCGCCACAGCGGCCGACCCACTTGACCGTCTCCCAGCCGCACTCGTGGCAGTGGTAGCCCGATCGTGGGGTCTTCGCGGTCGCTTTCGCCATGGAGCGCACGCTAGGTGAACGGACCGACAAGTCCGTGGTACGACGTGCTCATGGGCGTCGGTCGCGTCTAGGATTGGAACGATCAAGAGCCACGGGAGACGCATGAGCCAGTCCACGAGCCACTCGGGGGCCCAGTCGACGGCCCAAACGAAACCCCAGTCGAAAGCGCAGACAAAAGCGCAGTCAAAGACCCAGGCCAACGCAGCCGGACGCCGGTCAACGACCGGTGCGGTGGTGCCGCAGACCCCCCCGACGCTCGCCACGGTCGCCGACGAGGCCGGGGTCTCGCGCCAGACTGTCTCGAACGCGCTGAACAACCCCGAGCTGCTCCGGCCCGAGACCTTGCTCCGGGTCCAGTCGGTGATCGACCGGCTCGGCTACTCGCCCAACCGGGCTGCCCGCCAGCTGCGCACCCGCTCCTCGCACCTGATCGGCCTGCGCTTCGAGGCCGCTCAGGAGGGCACCAGCAACGCGCTGATGGACCGGTTCCTGCACAGCCTGACCGAGGCGGCCTCGCGCACCGGGCACCACCTGCTGCTGTTCTCCGGTGACTCGAAGGACCCGCTGGACGGGTACGACGACCTGCTGCGCTCGACCGCCGTGGACGCGTTCGTGGTCACCGACACCTATGCCGGTACTCCGCAGGCCGGCTTCCTCACCGAGCGTGGTGCTCCGTTCGTCGCGTTCGGCCGGCCCTGGGACGAACCTGGGGCCGACCACGCCTGGACCGACGTTGACGGCGCCCACGGTGCCCGACTCGCCACCGAGCACCTGATCGAGCAAGGGCACCGCCGGATCGCGTGGCTGGGCTGGGAGCGGACCTCACGGATCGGGCAGGACCGGCGCAGCGGGTGGGAGACCGCGATGCAGGCAGCCGGTGAGGACATCACCGGGCTCGGCGTACGCATCACCGACAACGTCGATGCCGCCCGGATGGCGGCCCACGACCTCCTCGAGGACGCCTCGATCACCGGCTTCGTGTGTGCGAGCGACACCCTCGGGATCGGCGTACTCCATGCCTGCGCGGAGCGCGGCCTGCGCCCCGGTGAGGACATCGGCGTGGTCGGGTTCGACGACTCGCTCCCGGCGCAGGTCATCTGGCCCGGCCTCACCTCGGTGCGGCAGCCGCTGGAGGAGGTCGCCGTCGAGCTGGTGCGCATCCTGCACCTGGTGCTCGCGCACAAGCCGTTCGGCGACAAGGGCCGGATGCTGCGCCCTTCACTCGTCGTACGTCGCTCCAGCCAGCGTTCCTGAGCTCTCGGGCTCTGTCGCCACCTGCACCCGTCCGCGTCGTACGGCGAGCTTGTGGCCGCCGAGGACCAGGGCGAACCCGACCAGCATGATCGCGAGGGAGACGAGGCCGTAGGAGATCGGCGCCGCATCTGGATCCTTCGGGAAGGCGCTGTAGTCGCCGCCGACCCAGCTGCGCCTCAACTGGCGCAGGAACTTCTCCCGGGTCCGGCCGGGACTCGTTCCCAGGCCACGGCAGGACGTCATACGTTGTGGTCGCCCCAGCAACCTGTTCGTATGACGTCCGGGCGATCACCAGCCGCGGGTCCACACGTTGACGGCGTAGTCGACGCTGGTGCCCTCATGGCCGGCGAGGATCTCCTCGGCTACGTCGGCCGCGAACTCGATCCGTACGACGGACTCGAGGTCCTCGCGCGAGTCGAACGTCCACGCCATGTCGACGCCGTGCCGCTCCCACCCCTGCTGCGTCCAGAACGCAACGGCCTCGACGTGGTCGACCTGCGGGTACCCGCGACGGAACCACTCGCCGAACGTCGAGCGGGTGGCGTCGTTGTCGATCACGAAGGCGCGCGATCCCGGACGCATCACCCGGTCCAGCTCGGCCAGACCGGGCTCGCAACCCGGCCCGAAGAAGTAGGCCCAGCGCGCGTGCATCACGTCCACCGACTCGGTCGGCAACGGCAGCGCCTCAGCAGAGCCCCGGAGTACGTTCACGTGCTCGAGGCGGCGCACCCGCCGACGCGCGATCGCGGCCAGGTCGGGATGCGGCTCGACACCGGTGACGAAGCGGGCGGTCTCGGCGAACAGTGGGAGGTGGAAGCCGGTGCCGCAGCCGACGTCGAGCAGGTCGCGACCGCCCCAGGGGGCGAGCGACCACATCAGCGAGGTGATCGCGCCGGCGCGGTCGACCGCACGGTTCTCGAGCTCGTAGACCTCGGGGTGGTTCCAGATGTTCGGGCTGGGGATGGCTCCCGGCGCGAGACCCGGGTTTCGAGACGCTCGTTTCGAGACGGGCGCCGGGGCGCCTTCCTCAACGGGAGGCTCGGGGCGCTCCTCAACCACCGAGCTAGATCCGGACGAGCCCGTTCGGGGTCTGGAACTTGGCCGCCACGATGCCGGGGGTCCCGTGGGGTGCCACCCACTCGACCTTCACGGCCTCGAGCGGGGCGTCTACCGACTGGCCGAGCCACTCCGAGACGCGGGCCGGGTCACCGGCGATCTCGAGGCAGTCGAGTGAGACCTCGCCGGTGGCGCCCGTGCTGGGGTGGAGGTCCCGGGGTGTGTTCCACTCGATGAAGAACGGCAGCTGCGGGTCGGCCTGCAGTCCACGCACGCCGAGCTGCTTCCACAGCAGCTCGGTGCCGTCCGGCCGGTGCCGGTTCCCGTTGACGGCGTCGCGGCCGAGCCTCGCCTCGTGGGGCCTGATGTCCTCCACCGCGACCACCCAACCGAGCCAGCCGCCGCCGAGCTCGGAGCGCGCGCGCACGGCCTGCCCGAAGGGGGCCTTGTCCGAGGCCGGATGGTCGAGAACCTCGACGACCTCGAAGTAGGTTTCGTCGGTCAACGGCAGGATCGAGTTGCGGGTGCCGAAGCGGGGATGGATGCCCCCGGTGACGAACTGCTCTCCCAACAAGGCAGAGAGGCGAGAAGTGGTTCCCGCAAGTCCCCCGGGTCCGGCCGCAAAGACGATGTGGTCGAGACGCATAGTTGATTCTCACCCGGCCCGGATGCGCGCCGAACACCGGGGTCGAGGTGTCCCTTTCGGCGCCCGATCAGGTCCGGTACGAGGCCGGGTGCAACGCGAGCGTCGACCTCGAGCGCAGATGCGCCTCGCACTTCGCCGCCAGCACGTCGTACGCCGGCTGCCCCATCAGCGTGATCAGCTCGGTCGCGCTCGACAGGTAGACGGGCTCGGGAGCGTCGTGGGCGTCGGTGTTTCCAGAGCAGTACCAGTCGAAGTCGTGACCGCCCGGACCCCAGCCACCGCGCTCGTACTCGCCGATCGAGACCTCGGTGTAGGTGGTGCCGTCGTTGCGCTCGACGTCGCGGAAGGTACGGCGCAGCGGCAGCTGCCAGCACACGTCCGGCTTGGTCTCGACGAAGTGCACGTCCTCGCGCAACGCCAGGTGGTGGAGTGCGCAGCCGTAGCCGCCGGGGAAGTCGCGCGAGTTGTGGAAGATGCATGCGTCGCCGACGACCCGGGTCTTCCGGTCACCCTCGTCGTCGGTCTCGACCCAGCGCTTTCGGCTCACCTTGCCGCGTTTGCCGAGGGCCTCGGGACGGTGCTCCCAACTGTCGTCGTCGAGCAGCTCGACCCACTCGGCCACGCGGTCCTCGTCGTCCTTGTCGGAGAAGTGCGCACCCAACGCGCAGCAACCCGCTTCGGGGGCGGTGGCGTAGATGCCGGGGCAGCCGTTGCCGAAGATGCAGTTCCAGTTGGAGGTCAGCCAGGTGACGTCGCAGCGGAACACCTGTTCGGCGTCGGCCGGGTCCTGGAATTCGATCCAGGCACGGGGAAAGACGGGATCGACCTCTGGCACGGGGGAAACCCTATCCGCAGGGTCGAAGCGCGTTTCGCCCGATACCGTGGGGGCATGCGCCTCGGTGTGCTCGACATCGGCTCAAACACGGGCCACCTGCTCGTGGTCGATGCCTACCGTGGTGCCGCTCCGATGCCGGCGTCCTCCTACAAGGAGGAGCTCCGTCTTGCCGAGCACCTCCAGAAGGACGGCACGGTCAGCGATCGCGGGGTGGACGCGCTCACCGAGTTCGTCGGCAACGCCCTCACACTGGCCGAGGACAAGGGTTGCGAGGAGATCTACTCCTTCGCCACCTCGGCAGTGCGCGACGCCGGCAACTGCGACGACGTGCTGGCACACGTGGAGGACCGCACCGGTGTGGCCATCAAGGTGCTGCCGGGAGAGGACGAGGCCAGGCTGACTTTCCTCGCCGTACGCCGGTGGTTCGGCTGGTCCTCTGGTCGTCTCGCCGTCTTCGACATCGGCGGTGGCTCCCTCGAGATCGCCGGAGGCGACGACGAGGCGCCGGACGTGGCGTGGTCGCTGCCGCTCGGAGCCGGCCGGCTCTCCCGTGAGCACTTCGGCGACGGACCGCCGGGCGACAAGGCGATGCGCAAGCTGCGCAAGAAGATCCGCACCGAGATCGCGCATGATGCCGGCACGCTGTTGCGCGGCGGTGCGCCCGACCACGCGGTGGCGACGTCGAAGACGTTCCGTTCGCTCGCGCGGATCTGTGGCGCGGCGCCCTCCAGCGAAGGCCTGTTCGTACGCCGCATCCTCCAGGCCGCGGAGCTCGACGAATGGATCCCGAAGCTCCTCGAGATGAGCCGGGTCGAGGTCGCCGAGCTGCCGGGCGTCTCCAGCGGTCGCGCCCACCAGGTCGTGGCCGGCGCTCTCGTGGCCGCCGCTGTGATGGACGTCTTCGACCTCCCCGAGCTGGAGATCTGCCCGTGGGCCCTGCGCGAGGGCGTCATCCTCGACCGGCTCGATCAGCTCAGCGCCCTGGGCTGAGGACGGCGAGCCCTGGTGCCCAAGTTCGCCCTGTCGACGGCCTCGGTCTATCCCGAGAACACCACCCATGCATTCGACTACGCCGAGAAGCTCGGCTACGACGCCGTGGAGGTGATGGTCGGCATCGACGTCGTGAGCCAGAGCGTCGAGAAGGTTCGCTCGCTCAGTGAGTACCACCAGATTCCGGTGTGCGCGGTGCATGCGCCGTGCCTCTTGATCACCCAACGCGTGTGGGGCACCGACCCGTGGGCGAAGCTCGAGCGAAGCGCGGAGATGGCCAAGGCCCTCGACGCCGACGTGGTCGTCGTGCACCCGCCGTTCCGGTGGCAGCGCGACTACGCGAGTGGGTTCGTCGAGGGGATCGCCGACCTCGAGCGTCGTACGGGCATCGCCTTCGCCGTGGAGAACATGTACCCCTGGCGGGCGACCTCGCGGCGCGAGATGAAGGTCTACCAACCGGGCTGGGACCCCTCCGAGGAGTCCTACGCGAACGCCACGGTCGACCTCTCACACTCTGCGACCGCCAACTCCGATCCAATCGCCATGGCCCGACGACTGGGCGACCGGTTGCGCCACGTCCACATGACCGACGGGAGCGGCTCCCCGAAGGACGAGCACCTGGTCCCTGGCCACGGCTCCCAGCCCTGTGGCCCGTTCCTCGAGCTGCTGGCCGACCGTGGCTTCGACGGTCACATCGTCATCGAGATCAACACCCGCAAGGCGGGCGACCGCGAAGCCCGCGAGGCCGACCTCCTCGAGTCGCTCGCGTTCAGCAAGCTCCACTTCGCCGCTACCGGCGCCTGAGCAGGTTCCCCGTGCAACCGGGTGGGTAGGTTCGCGCCATGCCTATGCGACTCGCACTCTCGGGAGTGGTGGCGGTCGCGCTCGTCCTGACCGGGTGCGGCAGCGACGGGGATCCCAAGGCCGACGGGCCGACGTCGTCCCCGAGTCCGACGGCACCGCCCGGGCTGGACGCGAATCCTCCGGAGAAACCGGCTGGGCAGGCCGACACTCCGGCGAGCGCGGTGGAGTACGCCGGCTGGTTCGCCCACCTGGTGCAGTACGCGATCGAGACACGCGATGCGCGGCCGGTCAACGACGAGGCCTTCGACCAGGCCAGCTGTACGACGTGCCGCGAGCTCGCGACCTTCATCGCCGACCTCGAGTCCGGCGGGTACTGGCAGCTCTCCGACGACCTCGACCTCGGCAAGCTCAGGTCCCGGCCCACGGGAGACGGGATCCGGGTCTCGGGTGCGTTCGTCTACCCGGAGCTGCAGGACGTCAAGGTCGACGGGACCGTCGAGAAGACGATCCCCGCGGCGCCGTACCGCTACTCCGTCGACCTCACCTGGGACGACTCGGACGCCAGCTGGCGGGTCGTCGACTACACCTTCGAACGAAAGTCGGCCTGAGACCGAGGTTTGAGACCAGCGGGGACCGGGCAGTCGCCATGCACAGGACCAACATCCCGGGGGATTCACCATGCGCAAGCTCGTTCGTCTGCTCGTCACCGGAGCACTCGTCCTCGCCACGCCTTGGGCCCTGTCCGCCGGGGTCGCCCAGGCCGACGGCGGGGACGGTCCACCCGGTGCGTTCTCCGGCAGTCAGGACGGGCCGAGCAGTGCCACGCTCGGCGGCAGCCAGACGACGACCCACGTCTCACCGGGCTCCAGCGGCAACACCGGGAGCACCGGATCGAGTGGGTCCTCCACCGGTTCCTCGACCGCGCCCGTCTTCCCCGGCTTCGAGAGCTCCACCGGTGGACCGGGCACCGGATCCTGCGACCCGGCCAACTACCCCGGCGGCTACAGCGACACCTTCGCGGTCCCGTCCCCCTGCATCCAGCCGACCCCCGGCGACCCCGCCGCGCCCCCGCAGGCTCCGGCCCCTCCGGTCATCACCACCCAGATGGTCACCGACGCCGCTCGGGTCACCGCTCCCACCACCCCGCCGCACGTC
Organism: uncultured Actinomycetota bacterium; assembly: GCA_963742785.1. Lineage (GTDB taxonomy): Bacteria > Actinomycetota > Actinomycetes > Propionibacteriales > Nocardioidaceae > Marmoricola. The sequence continues at coordinate 79,772 of CAVUNI010000002.1, read as the reverse complement.
GAACCCGGCAACCGTTCCTACGTGAACATCCCCAACAACTACTGGACCGACGCCCCGACGGTCCAGACGTCCGTCAACATCCTGGGTCGCGCGATCGCGCTGACCTGGACGCCGACCGGCACGACCTGGGACTTCGGCGACGGTGCGACCGCCACGGGCAACGGTGTCGAGGGCGCTGGCCTCGGAGCCCCCGGTTCGATCGAGCACGCCTACAGCACCCAGGGCAGCTACGACATCACCACCACGACGACCTACAACCTGTCGTTCGTGCTGCCCGGTCAGGGGGCCCAGACGATCCCCCTGACCTCACCTCCCAGTGCCCCGGTGACGTTGCCGGTCGGCGAGGTGCAGACCCGCGTCAGCTACGCCCGCTGACCGGCGTGGCCACCACCGCGACGTGGCCACGACTGCAACCACGACTGCGACCACGACTGCTACCGGGAGTGCGACACTGCCCGCGTGACTGATCGCGCGAGGGGTGGCCGCGGACGCAGGCCAGGCGCACCTGACACCCGCGCCGAGATCCTGGCCTCGGCGCGGTCCCTGTTCGCGACTCGCGGCTTCAACAGCACTTCGGTCCGCGCAGTCGCCGGTGACGCCGGTGTCGACCCCGCACTCGTGCACCACTACTTCGGCACCAAGGACGACCTGTTCGTGGCCGCCCTGCAGCTCCCGGTCGACCCGAGGGTTGTCCTGGCTCCGGTCTTCGAGGGTGGCGTCGATGGTGCGGGGGAGCGGCTGCTCCGCGTCTTCTTGTCGGTCTGGGACAACCCGGACGCGCGACTGGCACTGCTGGGGGTGGTCCGCGGCGTCGTCGATCCGGAGGGCCGGATGCTCCTGCGCGAGGGCCTGTTCGGCGTGATCCTCGGGCCGATCGGGGACGCCCTCGGCCTCGACGAGCCGCAGCGACGCATCGCCCACGTGGCCAGCCAGATGATCGGGCTGGTGATGCTGCGCTACGTGCTCGAGGTCGAGCCGCTCGCCTCGATGGACCAGGAGGTGCTGGTGGCGACGTACGCCCCGACCCTGCAGCGCTACCTCGACGGAGACCTGCCGCCCACTTGACGTCGGCGGGTGCGGCGTGGCTTAATTCATCACATGATGAATAACGCCGTGTCGGTACGCAGCCTCCGCGTCACCCGTGGTGGCACCGAGGTCCTGCGCGACCTCGACTTCTTCGTCAAGTCCGGTCAGGTCACCGGCCTGCTCGGCCCGTCCGGGTGTGGCAAGACCACCCTGATGCGCTCGATCGTGGGGGTGCAGCGGATCACCAGCGGCGAGGTCGAGGTCTTCGGCTCGCCCGCGGGTGACGCCTCGCTTCGCGACCGGATCGGCTACGTCACCCAGCAGCCGAGCGTGTACGACGACCTCACCGTCACCGAGAACCTCCGCTTCTTTGCCCGGATCCTCGGCGTCGCACCATCCCGGGTCGACGAGTGCATCGGGCTCGTCGCCCTGGGCAGCCACCGCGACAGCATCGTCAGCCGGCTCTCGGGCGGCCAGCGCTCGCGCGTCTCGCTCGCCGTCGCCCTGCTCGGCGAACCCGCGTTGCTGGTCCTCGACGAACCCACCGTCGGCCTCGACCCGGTGCTGCGCGTGGAGCTGTGGGAGACCTTCCACCGGCTCGCCGCGGCAGGTGCCGGGGTCCTGGTGTCGAGCCACGTCATGGACGAGGCCTCGCGCTGCGACCGGCTGCTGCTGATGCGAGAGGGCCGCCTGATCGCCGACGACACCCCCGCGGGCCTGCTGGAAAGCACCTCGGCGGAGGACATCGAGCACGCCTTCCTCTCCATCGTCCGTGACAAGGAGGCTGCGTGATGAGCACGCAGAGCGCCCTGAGCGTCCGGTCCACCAGTGCCGTCACCACCCGCGTCCTCACCCAGCTGCGTCGGGACCATCGCACGCTGGCGATGCTGCTCGTGCTGCCGTGCGCGCTGATGTCGCTGCTGTGGTGGATGTTCGACGGCCTCCCCGGCGACGGCTTCTCCGGGCTCGGCCCGGCACTGCTGGCGCTGATCCCGTTCATCATCATGTTCCTGGTCACCTCGGTGACGACGCTGCGCGAGCGCACCTCGGGCACCCTCGAGCGGCTGCTCGCGATGCCGATGGGCAAGCTCGACTTCCTGCTCGGCTACGCCATCGCGTTCGGGCTGGTGGCCGCGGTTCAGTCCGCGCTCGCCGTCGGTGTCTGCGTGTGGCTGCTCGACCTCACGATCGTGGGCTCGGTGTGGATGCTGATGGTCGTGGCCGTCGTCGACGCGATCCTCGGCACCGCTCTCGGGCTGTTCGTCTCCGCCTTCGCACGCACGGAGTTCCAGGCTGTGCAGTTCATGCCGGCCCTGGTGATCCCGCAGATCCTGCTCTGCGGCTTGTTCGTGCCGCGCGACGAACTCCCGCGGACGCTCGAGGTGATCTCCAACGTGCTGCCGCTGTCCTACGCGGTCGACGCGATGCAGAAGGTCGCGTCGTCGACGGACACCGGTGCCGTCTGGGGCGACATCCTCATCGTCGCGGCGTACGTCGTCGCCGGCCTCGCCCTGGGTGCACTGACGCTGCGTCGGCAGAGCGCCTGAGGGTGACGGTTTCCCCGGTCAGCCGGTGATTCATGCACTCGGTGGGTGTTGCAACCCTCGACAAGTGCATGTTTCCCCGGTCAGCCGGGGAAACCGACACTGCTCCGCCGCCCCCGCGTCGCTCCCGCCGCCGAGCACCCCTGCGTGACATCGTTGGGGCATCGTGTGAAGCAACTGGCACATCGGGGGGCCGCATGTCCACGAGATCCATCCGCATCGCTGCTGTCATCACCATGCTCCTCGCCCTCTTGACGGGTACGACGCCCGCGACCCAGGCCGCCGGACCAGGGGTGTGCGCCGGCGTCAACAGGTGTCGCGTGGTCGCTCACGTCGACGTGGACGGCAACGGGACCTCCGACGCGGTGGCGCTCGCCCGGCGCGGGAAGAACGGCGGTCCCAAGGGCTTCGTCTACGTCCGCGTGAAGACAGCGAGCAACCACATCGCAGTCGCACGTCGCGAGCTGCCCTACTGGTACGGCCGGGCCTGGCAGGGAGCGGCCAGGCTCGACGGGCGCAAGGGGCACGACCTCGTCATCGGGCACACCTCCGGGGCCCACACGCAGCTCTTCCGGGCACTCACCTGGCGTGCCGGCAAGCTCGTCACCCTGCGCGCGCCGGGCGGTGAATCCGACTGGGTCGTCGACGGCGCCTACCGGATCTCCCTCGGGTTCCTCCGGCGGGCGGGCAAGCCGGCCGGCACCCTGACCCGGCTGGCCGCCGAGCGCAACGGCGACTCAGCGACCTTCACCGGGACGGCCACCGACTACAAGTGGTCCGCCGGAGCGTGGAAGCGGGTCCGGCGCTCCACCAACGACCACCTGTCGGAGAAGACGGCTGGGCGCTGGGGCGGGTTCCGCGTACCCGGGCTGTCGCGATGGTGACGACGGCCTAGCGTCGATTTCGGGGGCGATCCGGGCGGCGGTACCGTTGCCCGGACTCGATTGCCCTCATGGAGGATCAACTGTGCTGCGACAAGCACTGCTGCTGCTGGCCCGGAGCCAGCAGGTCAAGGAAATCGTCACCCGCCTGCCGGTGAGCAGCGGCATCGTGAACCGCTACGTCCCAGGTGAGGGCACCGAGGATGCAGTCCGGGCGACGCGTGAGCTGATCGACGAGGGCCTGCATGTCACGCTCGACTTCCTCGGCGAGGACACCCTCGACGAGGCGCAGGCGGAGTACACCGTGAACGCCTACCTCGAGGTGCTCGAAGGGCTCAGCCGCGCGGGTCTCGCCCGCAACGCGGAGGTGAGCGTGAAGCTCTCCGCGATCGGCCAGGCACTCCCCGACATCGGCCCCAAGCTGGCGACCGAGAACGCGCGGCGCATCTGCCGCGCGGCGCGCAACGTGGGCACAACGGTGACGCTCGACATGGAGGACCACACCACCACCGACCTCACGCTGAGCACGCTGCAGGAGCTGCGCAAGGACTTCCCGGAGACCGGAGCTGTGGTCCAGGCCTACCTGCACCGCACCGAGGAGGACTGCCGCGCGCTTGCCTACGAGGGCAGCCGGGTGCGGCTGTGCAAGGGCGCCTACAACGAGCCCGAGGAGGTGGCCTGGCAGGACCGGCACGATGTCGACAAGTCCTACGTGCGCTGCCTCAAGGTGCTGATGGCCGGCGACGGCTACCCGATGGTGGCCACCCACGACCCGCGCCTGGTCAAGATCGCCTCCGCCCTCGCGACGCGCAACGGCCGGATGCCCGGCACCTACGAGTTCCAGATGCTCTACGGCATCCGCGGCGAGGAGCAGAAGCGCCTCGCGAAGGCAGGCGAGAAGGTGCGCGTCTACCTGCCGTACGGCGAGGAGTGGTACGGCTACCTGATGAGAAGGCTCGCGGAGCGACCGCAGAACCTGACATTCTTCCTGCGTTCGCTCATCTCCCAGAAGTAGGCCTCTTCGCCGAGGCGGCCGGAAAGGGTCCGACATGACCGTCGCGATCATCGGTGCCGGCGTGATGGGAGAGACCCTGCTCTCCGGCCTGATCCGTGGTGGCCACGAGGTCGCCGACCTGATGGTGGGGGAGAAGCGCCCCGAGCGCGCGGTCGAGCTGCGCGAGAAGTACGGCGTGCGCGTGGTCGCCAACACCGAAGCGGCAGCAGCCGCCGACACCGTGGCGCTGGTCGTCAAGCCGCAGGACATGGGCGACGTCCTGACCGAGATCGCGCCGCACCTGCGCGCCGGTCAGGTCCTGATCAGCCTCGCTGCCGGCATCACCACGCAATACATCGAGAAGCACATCCCCGACGGCATCGCGGTCGTCCGCGTCATGCCCAACACTCCTGCGCTGGTCGACGAGGGCATGGCCGCCATCTCGCCCGGCACCCACTGCGACGAGGAGCACCTCGCACTCACCGAGCGGATGCTGTCGGTGACCGGCCGCGTCGTACGGGTGCCGGAGAAGCAGCAGGACGCGGTGACCGCGATCTCCGGTTCCGGTCCGGCGTACCTGTTCTTCGTGGTCGAGGCGATGATCGAGGCCGGCGTACACCTCGGGCTGCCGCGGAGCACCGCGACCGAGCTGGTCGTGCAGACCGTCGTCGGTTCAGCCAAACTCCTGCGCGAGACCGGGACGCACCCCACGGTGCTGCGTGAGCAGGTCACCTCACCCGGCGGCACCACCGCTGCGGCGATCCGGCAGCTGGAGGACCACAAGGTGCGGGCCGCGTTCATCACGGCCATGGAGGCCGCCCGAGATCGCTCGGTGGCCCTTGCCGCCACCGATGACTGAACCAGAGGTCAGTCACCGGCTCGACCGAACGCCGGCCTGGCAGCCTGCCCTGGCGTTCCTGCTCCTCACCACGCTGTACGCCGCGGTCTCGATCCAGCAGTACAACCGGATGGACTCGTTCGTCTTCGACCTCGGATTCTTCGAGTCGATCATCCGCGACTACGCGCACGGGCACTGGCCCGAGATCCCGCTCACCGACACGTCGGTGGCGACGCTGCACTTCAGCCCAGCCCTCGCGCTGCTCGCGCCGCTGGTCCTCGTCTGGCCCTCGCCGATCGCGGTCCTGGTCGCCCAGGCGGTCTGCGTCGCAGCGGGAGTGGTGCCGCTGATGCGTGCCGCCGTCCCTGGCCTGATGGTCTGGGCGGTCGCGGTGAGCTACGGGCTGGCACCTGCCTTCGGTGCCCTGTTCGGCTTCGACTTCCACGAGGTGGCGCTCGGCGTACCGCTGCTCGCCCTGAGCATGGCCGCGATGGTGCGCGGCAAGCACCGGTCCGCCGTGTTGTGGGCGCTGCCGCTGGTCCTGGTCAAGGAGGACCTGGCCCTCACGATCATCGCTCTGGGCGTGGTTGTCTTCCTGCGCGGGTCACGACGCTGGGGACTGGTCGCGATGGGCTTCGGAGTCGTCGCGGCAGCCGTGCTGATCGTGTGGCTGCCGCACGTGACCGCCGGCAACGGCAGCTTCGCGGACAACTACGCGCCGAGCAGCCTCAGCGATGCCTGGCGCATCCTCGGCGAGGGCGCCGGCAACAAGGTCAAGACCGTGCTGTTCCTGCTGATCCCCACCGGCTTTCTCGCCCTGCGCTCGCCGATGCTGCTGCTCGTGGCCGTGCCCACTTACGCGTGGCGCTTCCTCTCCGACCGACCCACGTACTGGGATCCCTGGTACCAGTACGACGCCATCCTCGTCCCCATCGCGGTCGCCGCGATGATCGAGGGGGCGATCCTGTTCCACGGGCGGCTGCGGCAGATCGGCCTTGCCCTCGCCGTCGCCGGGACGCTGTTCCTGGTGCCCCAGCAGGCGTTCGAACAGGTCTGGGACCCGGACTTCTGGCGTACGCCGGCCCGCACCGTGGTCGCGGACCGGCTGCTCGACCAGATCCCGACCGGCAGCCGGGTCGCGGCCTCCGACAACCTCGGGTCCCGGATCGCCCTGCGCACCGACCTCTACCTGATCGGCGACACCATCGGTCCGGACGGGCCGCCGCTGCCGCCCTCGGCCTTCGACGACGTCGAGTGGATCGCGATGGACACCCGGATCGCGCCGGCACCGGTGCCGGCCTGGCGCGGCTTCGCGCAGCTCATCGAGAGCGGCGAGTTCGACGTGATTGCGGAGGCCGACGGGATCCTCATCGCCCAGCGGAAGACCGAGTAGGAGTGGCGAGTAGCGTCCCGGGCATGGACGAGCAGCCCTGCCGCGCCTGCCTGGTGTACGACGAGTCGCTGATCTCCTATGACTTCGGATCCACCCACCCGATGAACCCGATCCGGGTTGGCCTGACCGTCGCGCTGGCCGGCCACATCGGCGTACTCGACAGGCTGCCGCGAGTGCCTGCACCGGACGCGACCGATGACGACCTCGCCACCGTGCACGAGCCGGCCCTGATCGAGGCGGTGATGGCCGCCGGGGAGAACCCGTTGCAGATCGACCTCGCCCACGGGCTCGGCAGCGAGGACACCCCGACCTTCGCGCACATGCACGAGGCGTCCCGGCACATCGTCGGCGCGAGCATCGAGGCTGCCCGCCGGGTGTGGACGGGTGAGGTCGACCACGCCGCCAACATCGCCGGCGGCCTGCACCACGCGATGCCCGACCGGGCCAGTGGGTTCTGTGTCTACAACGACGTGGCCGTGGCGATCCGGTGGCTGCTCGACCACGGCGCCAAGAAGGTCGCCTACGTCGACGTGGACGTGCACCACGGCGACGGCGTGGAGCAGATCTTCTACGACGACCCGCGGGTGCTCACCATCTCTCTGCACGAGACCGGCCAGATGCTCTTCCCCGGCACCGGGTTCCCGGCCGACTCGGGCGGGCCGGACGCAGTCGGCTCGGCGGCCAACGTGGCCCTGCCACCGGGCACGACCGACGCCGGCTGGCTGCGCGCCTTCCATGCCGTGGTCCCGCCCCTGGTGCGCGAGTTCGCGCCTGACGTCCTGGTCACCCAGCAGGGGTGCGACAGCCATCGTGACGACCCGCTGGCCCATCTCGCGCTGACCGTCGACGGCCAGCGCGCGAGCTATGTCGCCCTGCACGACCTGGCCCACGAGGTGGCGGGCGGCCGCTGGGTGGCTTTCGGAGGTGGCGGCTACTCGGTGATCGACGTCGTCCCACGCGCCTGGACGCACCTGCTCTCCGTGGTCTCAGGCAACCCGCTGGACCCGGCGCTCGAGACGCCGGCGTCCTGGCGCGACGAGGTGGCCGGGCGGCTCGGCGTACGCGCGCCGTCGCGGATGACCGACGGCCGGACGCCTGCCTATCGGGACTGGTCCGAGGGCTACGACCCCGACACCTGGCTCGACCGGGCGGTGCAGTCCACGCGGGATGCCGTCTTCCCGTGGAATGGCCTCGACCCGCAAATATGAGAGGCTGGTACGGATGTGGCGCAAGCGGACACGCCGGAGCCTCACCTACCACTTTGGCGAATCTCTGGCACATTGGTCACATCTGGCCCTATATTTCTCTCAGACCGCGCGTAAAGCCCACAGCGGGGAAGTTGTGGGACGCGCGAAAAGAAAGTGCGGTGCGCCATGCCGACTCATATCCCCGGAGACATCTCCGACGTGAGGTTCCTGACCGTTGCCGAGGTTGCGGCCGTCATGCGCGTCTCAAAGATGACCGTCTACCGACTGGTCCACAACGGCGAACTGCCTGCCGTACGGGTCGGACGCTCGTTCCGCGTGAGCGAGGCCGACGTCAACGAGTACCTCAAGAGCAGTTTCTTCGACGCCGGCTGAGCCGGCCTCGACCACGCTTTGACCGGTCTCGGACCGATTCGGTTCCACCGAGCGTGGGCGGATAGGCTGTGCCCTTCGAACAGGGACGCATCGCCGTCCCTGCCTGGGCACATCGAACGGATTGGTCAAACGTGGGTTCTGTCATCAAGAAGCGCCGCAAGCGCATGGCGAAGAAGAAGCATCGCAAGCTGCTGAAGAAGACGCGCGTGCAGCGTCGCCGTCTCGGCAAGTAGGCATCACCCCCAGACGGACCATCATGGGTCAGGTTGTTCTCGTCACCGGCGTGGCCGGCGACCTCGGGAGGCGCTTCGCAGCGCAGCTCTCCCAGTCGCCGGCGGTCGAGCGCGTCATCGGCATCGACGTGGTGCCGCCGCGCGGTGACCTCGCCGAAGCCGACTTCGTCCGCGCCGACATCCGCAACCCCGTCATCGCGAAGGTGATCGTGCGCGAGCGTGTCGACACGGTCGTGCACACCAGCGTCGCGGCCACCCCGGCGGCTTCCGGAGGGCGCACCTCGATGAAGGAGCTCAACGTCATCGGGACTATGCAGCTCCTCGCGGCGTGCCAGCAGGCGCCCGACGTACGCAAGCTGGTGCTCAAGTCGAGCGCCGCGGTGTACGGCGCCTCCAACCGCGACCCGGCCATGTTCACCGAGGGCATGAATGCCAAGCGCCTCGCCACGAGCGGGTTCGCCAAGGACATCACCGAGGTCGAGTCCTACACGCGCGGTTTTGCCCGCCGACGTCCCGACGTGGCCGTCACCACGCTCCGGATCGCCAACGTCATCGGTCCGCGGATCACCTCGGCGATGACCGGCTACTTCCGGCTCCCGGTGATCCCGACCGTGCTCGGCTTCAACCCGCGCTTCCAGTTCGTCCACGAGCAGGACGCGCTCGACGTTCTCGAGCACGCGACGGTCTCCGACGTCACCGGCACCTTCAACGTCGCCGGTGACGGCATCCTCACCCTCGCCCAGGCCGTACGCCGCATCGGCCGTCCCTCGCTCCCGCTCCCGGGCTTCGCCGTCCCGTCGTTCGGCGCCGCGATCCGACAGACCCGCCGGGCCGACTTCTCGCCGGAGCAGGTGGCCTTCCTGACGTACGGTCGCGGACTGGACACCACGCGGATGCGCTCGATGCTCGGCTTCGAGCCGAGCTTCACCACGGCCGAGGCGTTCGACGACTTCGCGGACTCGGTAACCCCCGGTATCTTCGGCCCAGAGCGTGTGCTGGCCACGGAGTCGGCCCTCGTGGGAGCTCTCACGTCAGGAAGGGGTAGCCGTGGGTGACGCAGAGATCATCCCGATCGGCACTCGGGGCAAGCCTGGCCGTGGCACCGGAGACGACAAGCCCTCGTCCAGCAGCCGCAGCCTCGCGCCCAAGTCGGCATCCCGCCGGCAAGTCCCGGAGAGTGGCCCGGAGAGTGGGCCGGAGAGCAGCATGGAGCAGCAAGAGCCGGCGCGCGACGAGGTCCGCGTGCCCGCCCAGAAGGCGCCGGCCCCCGCGCCGTCCCGTGCCAAGGACCAGAAGACGCCGCGGGTCCACGCGACCACCGCTCCGAAGGCGAGCAAGCCGGCCAAGCCGGTGAAGGCATCGGCGAACAGCGGCGCCACCAACACCTCGGACGGTGAGGCCGCCGTGATCCCCGCGCGTCCACCGGTGACCACTGACCACCGACACCCGGCCCCGGGCATCGCGCCCCTGGAGTGGCTCGCGGGCCTGACCTCGGCCTCCAAGGAGCTCTTCGGGGAAAACTGGGAGCCGCGTCTCGCGGAGTTCCTCGCGTTCCTCCGCCGTCGCCTGACCGGTGACTACGCCGTCGACACCTACGGGTTCGACGAGGAGGTCACCGAGCGGTTCCTGGTGACCGCGCTGCGCCCCATCGCCCAGAAGTGGTTCCGGGTCGAGGTGCTCGGTGCGGACAACATCCCCGCCGACGGCGGTGCCCTGGTGGTCTCCAACCACTCCGGCACGGTCCCGGTCGACGGCCTGATGACCGCTGTGATGGTCCACGAACACACCGGCCGGTTCCTGCGTCCCCTCGGTGCCGACCTCGTCTTCAAGCTTCCGTGGGTCGGCGACCTCGCCCGCAGGGGCGGTGCCACCCTGGCCTGCAACGAGGACGCGGAGCGGCTGCTGCGCGGCGGAGAGCTCGTCGGTGTCTGGCCGGAGGGCTTCAAGGGGATCGGCAAGCCGTTCAGCGAGCGCTACAAGCTCCAGCGGTTCGGTCGGGGCGGCTTCGTCTCGGCGGCGATCCGGACCGGCGTACCCATCATCCCGACGTCGGTCGTGGGTGCGGAGGAGATCTACCCCCTCGTGGGCAACATCCCCTCGCTGGCCCGACTGCTGGGCATCCCCTACCTGCCGATCACACCGCTGTTCCCGCTGCTCGGGCCGTTGGGTCTGATCCCGCTGCCGTCGAAGTGGCTGATCGAGTTCGGCGACCCGATCCGCACCGACGAGTACGACGTGGGCGCTGCGGACGACCCCATGCTGGTGTTCAACGTGACCGACCAGGTGCGCGAGTCGATCCAGCAGACGCTCTACACGCTGCTGATGAAGCGCTCGTCGGTCTTCTCCTGACCCGTCGAGGGTCCGGAACGACGAAAGGGCCCGTTCAGGTCAGGGCAGGATCTGGTCGGTGGTCTCGCCGACGGCGTCGCCGAGCTTCTTGACTGCGTCGTCGAGGGGCTTGGTGAGCGGGGCCGTGGCGCCGCCGGTGGCCTGGTCGACCGTGCCGGTCACTCCGGAGACGAGGTCCTTGATCGCCACGCCACTCGTGACGGTGGGCAGCAGCTTGCCGTCGGAGGTGATCGTGCTCTTCAAGGGCTCGCCCGGGTCAGCTGAGGTTCCCGGGAGCACGGTGGTGGTGGGGTCGGTGCCCGTCGGGAGCTGCGGGATCTCGTCGGCGCGCTTCTCGGCACGCGCCTTGATCGCGGCGATCTGTTTCGCGGTGGCGGCGTCGATGTCGCTCTGGGCCTGGGCGACCGGTCGCGCGATCAGATTGGCCATGCTCGCGGCACCGGCGCTCGAGGTGAGCGCGTCCGGAGGCGCGACGGGCGCGCTGGGGCTGCAGTCCGCGCACAGACCGCGGGCCTGTGCGTCGATGTCGGCCAGGGTGTCGGCAGCGAAGCGGAGCAGGTCGTCGGTGGCGGTGTCGGCGGTCGCGGTCATGTCGGCGACGTCGACCATCTGTGTCGCGGTGAAGTCGCGGACCGTGGTGATGTCGCCCTGGTCGCCGCCGGCCTGGTAGCTGGCGAACAGCTTCTCGGAACCGGCGTCGGCGGCCACCTGGAAGGCGTCGAGGGTCTCGGCGATGAGGTCGGGGTCGGCCGAGCCCTTGGCCTGCAGCGCACGGACCTCTTCGAGGCGGGTGGCGGCCTGGTCGAGCAGGGCCTTGCCCTGGCTGGCGTCGTTGAAGCGAGCCGCGTTGGTGACCTGTTCGATGCCGCGCTTGATCGGGTAGAGCTCGTCACCGGGCAGGGCGCCGGAGGCCGCAGCAGCCATGCCGGCGGTGCCGCCGATCACGACCAGTGAGGCGGCGATCGTGCCGAGGCGACGGTTGCGGCGGTGGGTGCGTTCCTGGGGCAGCGAGCGGACGCCGGGCGGTGCGGGCACCAGCTCGGTCTCGGCGGCTGTCATCAGACGGGAACGGAGGTCGCCGACGAACTCGGCGCGAGGTGTGACCTCGGGCAGCGCACGTAGTTCTTCGACGGCGTCGAGGAGCTCGGCGTAGCGGGCAGCGACCGCAGGGTCTGCGGTGCCGCTGAGGACTTGGTCGAACTCCTCGGCCGCACGCTGAGCGGGGAAGAGGGGCGTCATGGGTTCGTTCCTGAGATGTGGGAGTTGGCGTCGTGTCCATCAGCGACTTCTTCGCTGAAGGGCGTGCACTCTGACACCCGGACCAACGACGGCTTCCACGCGGAAGTTATGGGCTGGCGAAGCCTGTCCACGGGGTGGTCTACACCATCTCGCATTCTGACAAATCGGGCGGTCATCACCGGGTCCCCTCAGGGAGGATCTTGGCGAGGTTGCGGACCCCGCGCAGCTGGAGCTGCTTGACCGCTCCGGCGCTGCGCCCGAGTACGTCGGCGGTCTCTGCGATGGACAGTCCCTGGAGGAACCGCATCACCAGACATTCGCGCTGCTCGGTGGGCAGCTCACTGAGTGCCTCGAGCAGCGCCTCGTTGGTCAGCGACGCCAGCACGGCGTTCTCGGGGCCCTCGGCAGTGCTGTCGAGGGTGCTCATGTCCTCGGTCGTCGACTCCAGACGGGTGCGTCCGGCCTTGAAGTGGTCGGTCGTGAGGTTGCGGGCGATGGTCATCAGCCAGGCGCCGAAGTCCTTGCCCTGCCAGCGGAAGGAGCTCATCGAGCGCAGGGCGCGGAAGAACGTCTCGGCGGTGAGGTCCTCGGCCAGCTGCACCGAGCCCACGCGGTAGTAGAGGAAGCGGTAGACGCTCCCGTGGTAGTGGTCGTAGAGCTGTCCGAAGGCCTCGGAGTCGCCCTTGCGGGCCAGCTCGACCAGCGCGATCAGGCGGCTGCCCTCGGCCTCGTCCTGGAGCGACGAGGTCGCCAGGGCTGAGTCGTCGGCGGTGCCGGAGCGGCTGTCTGACGAGGTCGCCGTGGGGGAGTGGCTGGTCTGGGTCAGCAGCCACGGGAGCTCATTGGTGCGATCTGGACGGCGAGCCGGCCCGTCGTACGCCGTGACAGGGAGCGGATCGGGGAGGTCGAAGCCGGCGTCGAGGACCTCGGCCAGGGCACGACGGAGCGCGTCGAGACCGCGCTTCAGATCGTGTGCACCCATGTATTCAGCTCCCACCGACCAAGCCTGTCGGTGGCCCCTCCTGAACAGTCGATGCTACGCGTCGGTAGTGGAGTTGGAAACCAATTCGTGAGGCATCCCACTTGTTCGGGCGGATATGCCCGAAAACCATAGAAGGAAGGCTGATCAGTTAACCTGCCGACATGCCGTCCGAGGAGCTTGTCGACGAGGTCGTCGCCGCCGTGCTCGAGAACATCAACCGGCTCGACCGGCGGCTGCGCCAGCGACCGGTCACCGGCGAGCTGTCCCAGGCCGAGTCGGCCACCCTGTTGCGCCTGTCCGGTGCGGCTCCGACGACGGTCGCCGACCTCGCCCGCGCGGAGCGGATGCGCCCCCAGTCGATGGGGGCGATCGTCGGGGGCCTCGAGTCGCGGGGGCTCGTCAAGCGTCATCGGGACCGGGGCGACAGCCGCCGGGTGCTGCTCACGGTGACCGTCGCTGGACGACAGCAGCTCGAGCGCAAGCGGACGGCGCGTGGGGAGCAGCTCGCGCGGGCGCTGTCCGAGGGGTTCACCGACGAGGAGCTTCGGCAGCTGCAGGACGTGGCCCCGCTGCTAGGGCGGGTCGCCGACCGTCTCGATCCGTGATCTTCGCGTCGGTCAGCTGACCTTGCGGCGGATGGCGGCCCCCGCCGCGACCGTGCCCGCTGCGGCCCCGGCCAGGGCGGCGGTGAAGAGGCCGGCCCGCGCGGCCTTGCGGCCCGTCCGGTAGTCGCGGATGCGCCAGCCGTTGGCGCGCGCGTGCTCTCGCAACCGGTGGTCGGGGTTGATGGCGACGGGGTCGCCGACCGCGCTGAGCATCGGCAGGTCGTTGTAGGAGTCGGAGTACGCCGAGCACTTCTCGAGGTCCAGCCCGAACCGCTCCGCGAGCTCCTTGACCGCGACCGCCTTCGCCGAGCCGTGCAGCATCTCGCCGACCAGCTCTCCGGTGTAGACACCGTCGACGTGTTCGGACACCGTGCCGAGCGCGCCGGTCAGGCCGAGGCGTCGGGCGATGATCGTCGCGATCTCGATCGGGGCCGCGGTGACCAGCCAGACCCGCTGGCCCTGGTCGAGGTGGAGCTGGGCCAGGGCGCGGGTGCCCGGCCAGATGCGGTGCGCCATCCGTTCGTCGAAGATCTCCTCGCCGAGGGACTCGAGCTCGCTGACGGTATGGCCCGCGATGAAGGAGAGGGCCGAGGCGCGGGCGTCCGCGACGTGCTCGGGGTCCTCGACCCCGACGATCCGGAAGTAGGCCTGCTTCCACGCCGCACCCAGGATGTCGCGCGTGGTGAAGAACTCGCGACGGTGCAGACCCCGCGCCAGGTGGAAGATCGAGGCGCCTTGCATCACCGTGTTGTCGACGTCGAAGAAGGCCGCAGAGCTGGGGTCGGACTCGACGCTGAGTGCGCTCTCGACCTCGGCGATCGCGGCCGCCGCTTCCCCTGCCATCTGCGACCGGCGCTGCAGGTTGGTGGGCCTTCGAGTGGGCTTCCGCGCAGACTTCTGACCCGACTTCTGGCCCGGCTTGCTGCTCGGCGGAGACGGCGTCACGGACCCAGACTAGGCGGTACGACGACCCCTCTTGATGCACGCTTCTGATGTGCGAGACTCGCCCGATGGAGTCCAACGTCGCCGAGCTGTTGAGCCGGGCGGCCACACGGGAGCCCGACAAGACAGCACTTTCAGAGGCGACCTCCGGACGGACCATCACGTGGAGCGGCCTCGACGATCTCGTCGGTCGTGTGGTCCAGGGCTTCTCCGACGCAGGCATGGTCGCCGGCTATCGCGTCATGGTCGCGGCCGGCAACAGCATCGAGTTCGTGGCGGCGTACCTCGGAGCTCTGCGTGCCGGGATGGTCGTCGTACCCATCAACCCGCGCAGCGCGACCGGCGAGCTGATGCGCACCATCGTCGACTCCGGTTCCCGGATGGTCATCGCCGACGCCGCAACCATCGCAACAGTCCGCGAGGCCGTAGGCGGACTGAACGACGCCCTCGAGTCGGCCGGGATGGAGGCACCCGCTCGGCCTCGCATCATCACCGTCGGCACCACGCTCGCGCCGGGTGAGCGCGGTTGGGACCAGCTGGTCGCGACGAAGGGCCGTCAGGGTCCTGTCCGCGTCGACCCCGAGGGGCTGGCCGTGCTCCTCTACACCAGCGGCACGTCGGGGCGGCCGCGCGCGGCGATGCTCTCCCACCGGGCGCTGCTGGCCAACATCGAGCAGGTCGCGCAGGTGGACCCCCCGATGATCACCGGACGTGACGTCGTCCTCGGCGTACTGCCTCTCTTCCACGTCTACGGGCTCAACGCCGTGCTCGGGCAGGCGCTGCGCCAGTGCGCGCGCCTGGTGCTCGTCGACGGCTTCGACCCGGAGGGCTCGCTGGACATCATCGAGGACGAGGCGATCTCGGTGGTGCCCGTGGCGCCGCCCGTCTTCGCCTACTGGATGGGCGTGCCCGGCCTCGAGGAGCGGCTCGGGCCGGTGCGGCTGGTGCTCAGCGGCTCGGCCCCTTTGGCGGCGGAGCTCACCGAGGCGTTCACTGCGCGCACCGGTATCGGCATCAACCAGGGCTACGGCCTGACGGAGGCCGCGCCCGTCGTCACCTCGACGCTGTGCAGCAAGGACCCCGACCCCCGCTCGGTGGGCGCGGCGCTGCCGGGGATCGAGATCCGGCTGGTCGACGACGCCGGTCACGAGCCGAACACCGAGGACGACGGCGAGATCCACATCCGCGGCGCCAACCTGTTCTCCGGCTACTGGCCCGACGGCTCGGACGGTCCCGACGCCGAGGGCTGGTGGGCAACTGGCGACGTCGGCTACCTCGACCCCACCGGTGATCTCTACCTGGTCGACCGGGTGAAGGAGCTGGTGATCGTCTCGGGCTTCAACGTCTACCCGAGCGAGGTCGAGGACGTGATCGCCGAGCTGCCCGAGGTGGCGGAGGCGGCCGTGATCGGGGTGGAGGACGAGCAGACCGGCGAGGCGGTCGTCGCCTACGTGAAGCCCACGGTCGCCGGATCGAGCGACGCGCTGGTCGACGTCGTACGCCGCCACTGCGAGCAGCGCCTCGCCCGGTTCAAGCAGCCAACCGTGATCCACGTGGTCGGGGAGCTGCCATACACGATCACCGGCAAGGTCCAGAAGGGTCGGCTCCGCGCCACCGAGCGGCGTCGGGCACTCGGGCTGCTGGAATAGACCATGGACGCGCGGATCACCCTCTACGCGAAGCCGGGCTGCCACCTGTGCGAGGACGCCCGCCTGGTCATCGAACGCATCTGCGCCGAGGTCGGCACGTCGTACGACGAGGTCGACATCACCACCTCCCCCGAGCTGATGAACGCCTACGCCGAGCAGATCCCCGTCACCTTCGTCGACGGTCGCCAGCACGACTTCTGGCGGGTTGACCCGGAGCGCCTGCGGGCGGCGTTGGGTTGAGGTTTCGGCGTGACGGTTTCACTACCGGAGTAGTGAAACTGGCGCCGTCATACGAAAACTTCACGAACATCGCGTCAGTTTTGTATGCGCAAGGGGGTCAGCTGACCATCGAGCGCCGTCGCATCAGTTGGCTTCGAACGCGGGCCCCAGTCTCGTCCGGCCGGTAAAGGTCGGCCCAGATGAGACGGATCATGAGCCAACCGGTGATCTCGCGGAGCAGGTCCTCGCGGCGCTTCTCACGAAGGACGGCGTCGTGGACTGTCTCACCTGGGCGGAGGTACCGCTCGTACTTCACGTTGCCGTCGAATTCACCGAGCATGCCGAGCCCGGGCCAGGCGTAGTCGGTGCGGCCCACGAGGTTGCCGTGCTCGTCGTACACCTTGAACTGGAGGACCGGCTCAGGCACGTGCTGCCCCCAGAAGAGGTGTCGTCCAAGTGTTTCGCCGACCGATTCAGCGCCTGCCCGGACCAGCCGGACCGTGATCTGGAGCTTGCGTGAGCCTGGGCCGTGGTAGCCCGCGAAGGCTGCGTGCACCTCGTCGACCGAGACCTTCTTCAGATCGACGAGGCTGTCGAGCACGACCAACCCGGACGCCACCGTGCTCAGCGAGGCCGTCTCCAAGGCTGCCCGCGTCGGATCGACGAGCAGGACCTTGTCGGCACGCTCTTCGAGCTGCGTCTCGGCGACCGGTCGGCGGTGGTAGACGATGTCCGGCGTGCTTCTGGCGAGAGGCTCGTCGAGACACACCACGTGCACCTTGGAGAGGTTCGGCTGGTGCAGGCGCAAGCCGTGTTCGACGGCGGCGCTGGTGTGGCTCAGCGCCAATGCGGAGTCATGTGACCGGAGTACGGCGTGGGCGCGCAAGCGATGGCGTTCCAGCTCGTCGGCGGCCTTCCACACGGAACTCGGGACATAGGCACCATGCCGCACCTTGTCGAGTACGCCGGCCCTGACCGCCGTACGGAGATCGCGGTCGTCATACCCGTGCTCGAGCGCCTCGCGCCGGAGGAACACGTGGTCGGTGTGCAAAGAAGCGAGGTCATCCATGCCTGGCACCTTGCGGGCTGGAGCGAGGTCGCGCTGGTGAGGCGGACAGACCTGTGGATCCCGAGGACCAAGATCGGCCCTGTGCGGCCGAACCGGCTCGTCCTCGTCGTACGAGAACTGACCGGATGTTCGCGAAGTTTTCCGAACATCACGTCAGTTTCACTACCGGAGTAGTGAAACCGGCACCCCCGTGAGCACCCCCGTGAGCACCCCCCGACTCCGTGGGACATCTCACATGTGGTAGCCACGCGCCGGACTGTATTTGTTCGCACGTTCACAAACTCTTACAGTGACCAAGGTTCCCCACCTGTGGAGAGTGTCTGAGCTGTGAGCAGTACCCGCATCCCCGAGGCGACGGTGGCCCGACTCCCGGTCTACCTGCGGGCTCTCAATTCGATGAGCGACGCGGGCACTACGACCTGCTCGAGCCTCGAGCTCGCGGCCGCAGCCGGCGTCAACAGCGCCAAGCTGCGCAAGGACCTCTCGCACCTCGGTTCCTACGGCACCCGCGGGGTCGGGTACGACGTGGCGTACCTCCGCTACCAGATCTCCCGCGAGATCGGCCTGACCCAGGACTGGCCCGTGGTCGTGGTCGGGATCGGCAACCTGGGCCACGCACTCGCGAACTACTCCGGATTCTCCTCGCGCGGGTTCCGCACGGTCGCGCTCCTCGACGCCGACGAGAGCCGCCACGGTGAGGTGGTCGCCGGGCTGGAGATCCGCTCGTTCGAGGACCTCCAGGAGGTCGTCGCCGAGCACGGCGTCGGCATCGGTGTGATCGCGACGCCGGCCATCGCCGCCCAGGCCGTGTGCGACCGGATGGTCGAGGTCGGTCTCCGCAGCATCCTGAACTTCGCACCGACGATCCTCACAGTGCCCGAGGGCGTCGACGTACGCCGGGTCGACCTGTCCAGCGAGCTGCAGATCCTCGCGTACCACGAGCAGCGCAAGAACGCCGACGCCGCGCTGCCGCGCCCCGTGGAGGAGGCAGGATGAGCGTCCTCGTCGTGGGCATCTCCCACAAGACCGCACCCGTGTCCGTGCTCGAGCACGTCGCGCTCGACGCCGACAGTGCCGTGAAGCTGGTCCGTGACGTCTCCGACCTCGAGTACGTCACCGAGGCCACCGTGCTCTCGACCTGCAACCGCACCGAGGTCTACACCGACGTCGAGCGCTTCCACGGCAGCGTCGAGACCATCTCCCGGATGCTCGGCGAGCTGGCCACGGACTCGCCCGAGGACGTCCTCTCCCACGTCTACGTGCACTACGACGAGGCCGCCGTCTCGCACCTGTTCCACGTCGCCTCCGGCCTGGACTCGATGGTGCCCGGGGAGAGCCAGATCCTCGGCCAGACCCGCGAGGCGCTGCGGATGGGCCAGGAGAACGGCAGCGTCGGACCGGCCCTCAACGTCTTGTTCCAGCAGGCCCTGCGCGTCGGCAAGCGCTCTCACGCCGAGACCGACATCGACCGCGTCGCCCCCAGCCTGGTGGCGTCCGCGCTCGACCGCGCCGCCGAGCACGTCGGGGACCTCGCAGGCAAGCACGTCGTGATCGTCGGTGCCGGCTCGATGGCCGGCCTGACCGCGGCCACTGCGTCGCGCGCCGGCGCCGCCTCGATCCTGGTCGCCAACCGGACCCCTGAGCGCGCCACCCGCCTCGCCTCCCAGTACGACGCCACGGCGATCCCGCTCGCCGACCTGGCCTCGTTCTCAGGCCCGGTCGACGTACTCGTCTCCTGCACTGGCGCCGCCGGCGTCCTCATCGACTTCGACGCGGTCGCGACCCGACGCCGCGAGGCGAAGCCCCTCGCCGTCGTCGACCTGGCCCTCCCGCGCGACGTCGACCCCGAGGTGGCCCACCTTCCCGGCGTACGCCTGATCGCGCTCGACACGCTCGCCGCAGACCTCGAGGACATGCCCGGAGCCGGTGACGTCGAGGGTGTGCGCACGATCGTCGCCCAGGAGCTGTCCGCCTTCCTGACCGCCCGCCGCAGCCAGAGCGTGACGCCGACGGTGGTCGCGCTCCGCACCATGGCGACCGGCGTGGTCGAGGCCGAGCTGACCCGGTTGATGAGCCGGATGCCCGACCTCGACGAACCCGCGCGCGCCGAGGTCGAGAAGACGCTCCGCCGGGTCGCGGAGAAGCTGCTGCACCACCCGACCGTCCGCGTGAAGGAGCTGGCCAACGACACCGGCGCCGTCTCCTACGCGGCCGCGCTCGCCGAGCTGTTCGCGCTCGATCCCGAGGCCGTCGAGGCCGTGACCCGCGTCGAGGGGGTCACGTGACGGTTTCGACAACCTCAACCGTCGTGAAGATCGGCACCCGCGCCTCCGCCCTGGCCCGCACGCAGAGCCGTCTGGTCGCCGAGGCCCTCACCGCTGCCACCGGGCTGGAGACCGAGCTGGTCGACGTCCGCACCGAGGGCGACATCTCCAGCGAGCCGCTGGCCCAGATCGGCGGCAACGGCGTGTTCGTCAGCGCGCTGCGCGAGGCGCTGCTGCGTGGCGAGGTCGACCTGGCCGTGCACTCCCTCAAGGACCTTCCCACCGCGCCGCCCGAGGGCATCTCGCTGGCGGCCATCCCCGAGCGGGAAGACCCGCGCGACGTGGTCGTCGCCCGCGACGGCCTCACGCTCGGCGAGCTCCCGGCCGGGTCCCGCGTGGGCACCGGCGCGCCCCGACGTGTCGCCCAGCTGGCCGCGCTCGGTCTCGGCATCGAGCTGGTCGGCGTACGCGGAAACGTCGACACCCGCCTGGGCAAGGTGGCCGCAGGTGAGCTCGACGCCGTCGTGCTCGCGCGTGCGGGGCTGGCCCGCCTGGGCCGCGTCGACGAGGCGACCGAAGTCCTCGACCCCCTCCAGGTGCTGCCGGCGCCGGGTCAGGGAGCCCTGGCGATCGAGTGCCGGGCCGACGACGACCTGCGTGACGTAGTCCACAACGCGCTCGAGCACGCACCCACCCGAGCCTGCGTCGAGGCGGAGCGAGCACTGCTCGCCGAGCTCGAGGCAGGGTGCTCGGCACCGGTCGGTGCCATGGCTGAAGTTGCGGAAGGGGACCTCGGTGACGAACTGTGGGTGCGAGCAGTTGCGCTCTCACCAGACGGTGCGCTCTCCGTACGACGGTCCGCGTCCGGTCCGCTCGACGATCCCGTCGGGCTTGGCCAGAAGCTGGGCGCGGAAATGCTCGCCGACGGCGCAGCAGACTTGATCAACGAAACAGCGAAGTAGCAAGAAGGCGATTGTGACCAAGCAGAAGACGACCAGCACCCCAGCAAACGGTGCAGCCCGCCGCCCCCTGAAGTGGGTTTCCTTCGTGGGCAGCGGCCCCGGCGACCCCGGACTGCTGACGCTTCGTGCCGTCGAGCTCCTTCGCGAGGCCGAGGTCGTCATCACCGAGGTGCCCGACCACGAGGAGCTCGTACGCACGCTCCTCGGCCTGCCGGCTCCGGTTGCCCCGGAGGACGCGGTCGAGGGCGCCGAGCCGGCCCCGCACGTCGGGCCGGTGTTCATCGACGGTGGTTTCGGCGAGGACGGCCAGCCGCTCACCCACGCCTCGCGCGCCAAGCTGATCGTGCGGCAGGCCAAGACCGGCAAGCGCGTCGTACGCCTGATGGCCGGCGACCCGTTCGTCTACGCCTCCGGCCCCGAGGAGGCGCAGGCCTGCACCAAGGCCGGCATCGGCTTCGAGATCGTGCCGGGAGTCTCGTCGGTGACCGCAGTCCCGGCGTACGCCGGCATCCCGCTGACCACCAAGACCCACCGTGAGGTGGCCGTGGTGACCTGCAACGAGACCAAGATCGACTGGTCGACGTACGCCGCCCACCCGACTCTGGTGCTGCTCTCCGCGGTCAGCTCCATCGGCGACATCGCGGCCCAGCTGATCGAGGCCGGTCGTGGCGCGGACACCCCCGTGTCGATGACCCGCACCGGCACGCTGACCTCGCAGGAGACCATCGTCTCCACGCTCGAGAACATCGCCGCCGACTCGCGTACGGCCGGCATGACGCCGCCCGCGATCATCGTGGTCGGCCCGGTCGTCGACCTGCGCGAGGCGCTGTCGTGGTTCGAGACCAAGCCGCTGTTCGGCTGGCGCGTCCTGGTGCCGCGCACCAAGGAGCAGGCCGGTGCGCTCTCCTCGCGCCTGCGCGGCTTCGGTGCGGTTGCCGAGGAGGTGCCGACCATCTCGGTCGAGCCGCCGCGCAACCCCCAGCAGATGGACAAGGCCGTCCGCGGGCTGGTCGAGGGTCGCTACGAGTGGATCGCGTTCACCTCGGTCAACGCGGTGCGCGCCGTACGCGAGAAGTTCGAGGAGTACGGCCTAGACGCCCGCGCCTTCTCCGGCCTGAAGATCGCCGCGGTCGGCGAGAAGACCGCGGCCCGTCTGGCCGACTGGGGCCTGAACTCCGACCTGGTCCCCTCCGGTGAGCAGTCCGCCCGCGGTCTGCTCGAGGACTGGCCGCCGTACGACGACGTGCTCGACCCGATCAACCGGGTATTCCTCCCGCGCGCCGACATCGCCACCGAGACCCTTGTCGCCGGACTGGTCGAGCTGGGCTGGGAGGTCGACGACGTGACCGCCTACCGCACCGTGCGCGCGGCCCCGCCGCCGGCCGCGACGCGCGAGGCGATCAAGACCGGCAAGTTCGACGCGGTCGTGTTCACCTCGTCCTCGACCGTGCGCAACCTGGTCGGCATCGCCGGCAAGCCGCACGCCTCGACGATCATCGCGGTGATCGGTCCGGCCACGGCCAAGACCGCCGAGGAGCACGGCCTGCGCGTCGACGTACTCGCACCCGAGCCGTCGATCGAGGCCGTCGTGGACGCGCTGGCCGACTTCGGTGCGGCCCGTCGCGCCTCGCTGCTCGAGTCAGGGCAGCCGGTCACCCGTCCCTCGGAGCGTCGTCCCAGCACCCGCCGCAGGGCGAGCTCGAAGTAGCCCATGCCCGGCTTCCCGGAGATCCGCCCGCGACGGCTGCGGCGTACGCCGGCACTGCGGCGCCTCGTCGCGGAGACGGCGGTGCGGCCCAGCCAGCTGGTGCTGCCGCTGTTCGTCGCGGAGGACGCGTCGGAGCCGCGCGAGATCTCGAGCATGCCGGGCGTCGTCCAGCACACCCGTGACTCGCTGAAGAAGGCGGCATCGGAAGCTGCCGAAGCAGGGCTCGGCGGGGTGATGCTCTTCGGGCTGCCCGCGGAGAAGGACGCCGTCGGCTCGGGCGCCATCGACCCCCACGGGATCCTCAACCTCGCGATCACCGACGTGGTCGCCGAAGTGGGCGAGCAGCTCACCGTGATGTCAGACCTGTGCCTCGACGAGTTCACCGACCACGGCCACTGTGGCGTGCTCGACCCCGACGGCTGGGTGGACAACGACCGCACCCTGGAGATCTACGGGCAGATGGCGGTCGCGCACGCGGCTGCCGGGGTCGACCTCGTCGCCCCCAGCGGGATGATGGACGGCCAGGTCGGCGTGATCCGCAAGGCCCTCGACGCGGAGGAGCACGAAGGCGTCGGGATCCTGGCCTACTCCGCGAAGTACTCCTCGACCTTCTTCGGCCCCTTCCGCGAGGCCGTGAACTCCTCGCTCACGGGCGACCGCAAGACCTACCAGCAGGACCCCGCCAACGGCGTCGAAGGAGTCCGCGAGGCGCTCCTCGATGTCGAGGAGGGCGCCGACATCGTGCTGGTGAAGCCGGCGATGTCCTACCTCGACGTCTTGGCGGCGGTGCGCGCGGCAGTCGACGTCCCGGTCGCGGCGTACAACGTCTCGGGGGAATACGCCATGGTCGAGGCCGCCGCCGCCAACGGCTGGATCGACCGCGACACCGCGATCGTCGAGGTGCTCACCTCGATCCGTCGCGCCGGCGCCGACATCATCCTGAGCTACTGGGCTCTCGACGCGGTCCGCCTGCTCGACCGCTGAAGTCGGTTGCAGTACGAGCGAACGGTGGGATTGAGTCCAGGGGTGGCTCGACCTCTGCATGCCGACGAGATCCCGATCGATGCCGAGCTGGTCCGTCGCTTGGTGGGCCGGGCGATGCCCACTCTTGCCGACGCACCTGTTCGCCGGCTGGCATCCAGCGGCTCGACCAACGCGTTGTTCCGTCTCGGCGAAGAGCTCCTCGTGCGGCTGCCGCGCCAACCCGGAGGATCGGCGACCATCTCGAAGGAAGCCACCTGGCTGCCGGTGCTGGGACCACTGCTGCCGGTTTCCGTGCCCGACGTGGTTGCCGTGTTCGGGCCCGACCGCGACTACCCGGAGCGCTGGTCAGTGGTCCGCTGGATCGAAGGTGAACACCCCGAGGTGGTCGATCCCGACACATCCATCGACCCACGGCGCGAAGACCTGGCGGAGAACCTCGCCACGGTGCTCGACGGCCTGAGGCAGGCGGAGGTACCCCCGGAGGCAGTCAACGACCCGCAGCTCCGGTCGTACCGAGGCGAGCCGCTCTCAACGATGGACCAGTCGACGCGAGAGAACCTCGAGCGTTGCCGGTCCCTGGATGACTTCGGATTCGACCTCGACGCCGCCGAGCAGATCTGGGTCGAGGCCATGAAGCTGCCGAGCACAGCAGACCGTACGCCGCCACGCTGGTACCACGGCGACCTGGCAGCCGAGAACCTGTTGTTGCGTGACGGGGCTCTGGCCGCGGTCCTGGACTTCGGGGTCTTGTCGGTCGGCGACCCGACCGTTGACCTCGTGGTGGCCTGGGAGGTGCTTGATCCCCCCGCCAGGGAGGTGTTCCGAACGCGGGTCGGCGTCGATGACGCGACCTGGCTGCGCGGCCGGGCCTGGGCACTCTCCATCACGCTGATGATCTGGTACTACTGGACCACCATGCCGGAGAGGCGAGGCAGCCGCATGGCAGTGGGCCGCAACATCCTCGCCGACGCAGGCTTTTCCGTGTGACACCCGTCGTCGCACCTCGGCGCGTTCCCGGCCACTCAGTCGAGACAGAACTCGTTGCCCTCGATGTCCTGCATCGTCAGGCACGACTCGTTGTCTTCGTCGGCAAGCTGCAGTAGCACCTTTGTCGCACCGAGCTCGAGCAGTCGTGCGCCTTCGGCCTCGATTACGGCCAGGCGCTCCTCACCCACGAGACCGGTGCCGACCCGCACATCAAGGTGCACCCGGTTCTTGACGACCTTGCCTTCGGGAACGCGCTGGAAGAACAGTCGCGGTCCCACACCCGTGGGATCCACGCAGGCGAACGCCGAACCCTGCTGCTCCGGCGGCAGCGCGCGATCGAAGTCGTCCCAGGTGGCAAACCCCTCCGGTGGCGGCGGTACGACGTACCCCAGCACCTCGCACCAGAACCGAGCGACGCGCTCTGGATCCGCGCAGTCGAAGGTGACCTGGAAATGCTTGACCGATGGCATCGGTCCACCATAGAGACGCGATCCAGCCGTCGTCGCATGGATTTTGCGGTCTCGTGGCGCGGGCAGCTCTAGCCCGTCCGGCTGAGCGTGTAGCTCCAGTTCTCGTCCCCGACGAGCAACTGCCGGTCAGGCCCGAGCATGAACAGGTTCTTCCCACCCACCAGCAGCAGCGCGAGCCACTGCCGCGAGCCGGACGGCCGGATCTCGTAGACCACCGCGCCCGGAAAGCCGGCGAGGTCCCGCCGGATCCGCCACTCGCCCTTCGTCGCGTCGGGGCGACCCACCACTCCGGAGACGTACCCGGCCGGTTGACCACCCGCGCTCTGACGAAGCGTCAGTCGCCACTTCAGCCGGCTGCACCCGGGCACGAGATCCGCGGTGAACGCCTTCACCTCCGCGGTGCACGGAGTACGGCCCTCGAAGACGCCGCCCCGGATCCCGCCCGGTTCGTCGTAGGTGGAGGCGACGACCGCAGCGTGGCGACCGGCCTCCCCGGCCCGGTTGAGGGTGTAGCTCCAGGCGGCGTTGCCAACCAGCAGGCGGCCATCGGCACCGACGAGGTGGAGCAGGTCTGACCCGACCTGCAGGAGCCGGACGGCAACCCCAGGATTGCCGGTGGCCAGGGTGATCAGGTCCTGCTCGGACGACCACGTCCCGGCCAGAGAGACCGAGGTCCCACCATGGCGCATCCCGAGGGTGTTCGGCTCGCTCATCCCGTACGCGGCGTCGAGTGCATACCTGCCGTCCCCGCGGAGGTTCAGCGTCCACGTCGCCATCTCGCACTGAGCGCCGGGTGCCATCGCCGGCACCGGCCTCGTGATCGCGTCGCACGGGGTGGTCGCGCGATAGATCCCGCCGGTCGTCCTCGTCGCGCCGGGCGTGCCCAACGACTTCGGGGTGGAGGACGCCGTGCTCGTGGCCACCGGCTCCGGCGTGGAGCGCGTGGCGTCGTCAGACGAGTCAGCATCACAGGCCGTCAGCAAAACGATCGTGAGAGCCACCACGGCCGCCCGCTCGCGTCCTGCAAGTCTGTCCTTGGCGCGGGGCGGTAATGGTGGCGTACTCATCAGCTGGAGTCCCGCCCACCGAACTCCCATGCATGCGTCTCGATCCCGACGTACCGAGCGGGGTCCAGGACTGTCCGCGCTGCCTCCGCGTCCGACGCCTCCAGGAGAACCGCCGCCCCGAGGACCATCGAACCGTCGTCTGACAACAGCGGTCCGCAGGCGATCAGATCGTCGCGCGTAGTTGGCTCGGCGGCCTGCGGCTCTGGCTCCAACGTGAAGCCCAGGACCAGGTAGCGGTTGTTCTCGGCGCTCCCGCCACGAAAGTCCCACATCGTGCGGCCCAGGCTGTTGCGCCAACGGCGGAGCATCACATCGCGATAGGCACCCGCTTGATAGCCAGGCTCCTCGAACGCGAACGCGCGGGCAGCGGAGGGATCTGGCAGGTCGAGGATGTGGACGCTGCCGGTCAGAGTCTCGTCGCTGGTGAAGGTTGGGCCGCGGGCGACCATGGTCGCAGCGAAGCGGTCCATGTACGACCAGTGTTGCTCCACCATCCGGGTCCGAAGCGGCGTCGATCCAAGGCGATCACGGTGGTAGCAGAAGAACTCCATGGGTCGAGCGTTGCCGAGGGCTTCTGATGCCCGCAAGGGCGCGAACAGTGTTGGGCCCGCTCACGTGCCGGCATGACGAGCGGATCGCGGCGTGTGCGGGCGTGTGGCGACGACCGTGGGCTTCGGTGCGACAGAGGGAGGCAGTTCGTCCTCGTCGTACAGATGACCCGCGTGGGTGTCCGATCACCGCCCGTGAGTTGCCTCCTCCTGGTGGTCGCTGCGCTTGTCACCTACCTGCTGGACGCGACCATCCTCAACCCGTTGTTACCGTTCTCCCTCGCGCTGCCTGCGTGAACGTCGAAAGCGCGTCCGGACAGGCGCACCTGTTCCACGATCGAAGGAGGCTGAGCGACATGAGCGGGTCAAGCGCGAAGGCGATTGTCGGGGAAATGTTGAGACGGCAGATGGCGGGGGACGTCACCGCCCTCGACCTGGTGGCGGCTGACATGGTGAACCACGCCGCCGGTCCCCAGGGTCGCGAGGGCCTGGGCCGCATCCTGCGCATCATCGAGGAGGACCTGGGGCCGGTCACCGTCGAGCAGCACCACCTCATCGGTGAAGGTGATTTGGTCGCACAGCACCTCACGCTGCGTGGGGTCCATCGAGCCTCCACGATGCCGCTGCTCGCCGGCACCCCCGTATCCGGACGCCCGATGGCGTGGTCGTTCATCCACATCTGGCGAGTCGCCGACGGAATGATCGTCGAGCATTGGGCATGTCGCGACGACTTGGGACTGCTCGAGCAGCTGCGCAGCTGATCAAGGCCTGTCACGCATGCACTGACGTCGACACGTCCGCGCGCCGATGGCAGCAGATGCGGACAGTGCACCTGGGCTTGTCACAGGAGGACTGCCAAGACTCCCGGCCAGCAGCCCTGGTGTGACAAGCCGGGCGGCGCATGGCGCGTCGAACTCCGTGCGGGCTAACGCGGTCTCCGGTGAGCTGAGCCCTGGATCTGCCGATTGCGAGGCCAACGAGCGCGCCGTACGTCGCCGGGGCTGCCATAGGATTGCGGCGTGCCTGACGCAGCGGACCACCCCATCGCCTACACCGCGCTCAAGCCGGGCACACCGGTGCTGACGAGCGACGGTTATCAGTTCGCGACGGTCCAGGCAGTGCTGGTCGACGAGAAGGTCTCGGTGTTCGACGGCATCGTCGTCCAGACAGCAGAAGGTGCACGGTTCGTCGATGCCGATCAGATCGGCTCGATCTACACCACCTACGTCTGCACGACACTCTCCTCGGAGCAGGCGGCGAACCTCCCGCCGCCCGATGGGTCGACCCTGGTCACCATCAAACCGGGGAGGTCGATGGCCGACCGGTTGGGTCGCATGTTCGGTCGGGGAAAGCGGTAGTAGCTGGCACGGCAAGCAACCGGCGATCATCCGCACACGGACAGTTGCGGTTACCTATCAACGGGTCCATCGCCACTCCCAGACGACGCCGACTTCAGGGTCCTCCTGATCCTCGACGTGTTCGAAGTCCAGCGACATGAGCACACCAGTGGACGCATTGGTGCCGGGCAGGGTGTGCGCGATGACGTGGTCAACCTCTCCGCTGGCGACAGCATGTTCGATGAGCGCCCGGGCAGCGGCAGTGCCGAACCCGTGACCACGGAACTCAGGAGCGACTTCGTAGCCGATCTCAACAGTCCGCCCCTGCGGCGGAGCAACGAACCCACCGGAGCCGACAAGCTGCCAGTTCGCTTGGTCGACGAAGAACTGCATCGACCACGAACGGTCACCGTCGGACGCATTCTGCAAGTGCTCCAGAGTGAAGCCGATGGCCTCGGGGAACTCAGGCCAACCGTCCGGGACGGGCGAGCCGATCAACTCGCTGAACAGGGAGTGGTCGTCGTTCAGCGCGTTCAGCAACGGCACGGTTGCTGCGACCAGACGGATCTGTGGGTGGAACGACATGTGGAATCTCCGATCGGGCTGCTCGCATCGCGACACGTGAGCGTGACACAGGTCATCGACACGAGCGAGGTTGCTCGGTTGGCCGCGGACGTCATACGAATCGTGGTCTTGAGGCCACATTTCGTATGACGCAAGGCCGTCCGTCCCACGGCGATGGGTGTTCAGTCAGTCCGTGAGGATCCTCGTCGACCATTCATCCCCCGTGCCCGCCGTCAGGGTCAAGGCTGTGGGTGTCCCACGTGTCGGGTCGTCCGAGACCACGGATCTCGCTGCTCGCCAGCAAGGGGACCAGGCTCGCCGTGATCAGGACCGCACCGACGATCGTCGCGGTCTCACCGCCGACCGATCCCACGAGCAGTCCGGCCAACACGGGCGCGAGCGGCACTACGCCCTCCGCGACGAATCCGCCGGCGGCATTGACCCGACCCTGCAGGCGGTCGGGCACGATCGTCACGAGGTACGCCGAGATGCCGGAGTTGTTGGCCGGCAGCAGGAAGATCCCGACGGCTAGCAACGCGCCGATGATCGTGACGTTCGTCGTCCAGGCCATCGGGAAGACGACCGCTGGGAGGATCAGGCCGGTGATGATCGTCGTCACGCCCGTGCGCATCCGCGCGATGATCAGGGGCGCCACCAACGCGCCCACGAGACCAGAGGCAGCAGCAATCGAGTCGACCAGACCGATCGCCGCCGGGTGCACGCCCGCTTCCACCAGGCGCAGGGTGACCGTCACCAGTGCGAGCATCACGGAGAAGTTGACCGCCGCCCCCCACGTCAGGATCGCGCGGGTGACTGCGTGCCTCCACACGAACCGAAGGCCCTCGGCCACGTCGGCCCGCATCGATGCACCCCTTCCCTCCGGCTGCGGTGCCGGCAACGGGTGGCGTACCCAGATGATCGACAGCGCGGAGAGCGCGTACGTGATCGTGTCGACCAGGAAGGGCAACCCGCGTCCCAGTGAGTACAGGGCACCACCGAGGGGCGGGCCGACGAGGTCGGCCGCGTGCTCGCGCACCGCGAGTCGGGTATAGGCGAGCGGTAGCTGACTAGCCGGCACCACGTTGCGGATCGCCGCCGACGCGGCCGGCGCGAAGAAGGAGTCGGCCACGCCCCCGAGGAACCCGGCGACGACCAGGTGCTCGATCGTGAGGTGATCGGCGAAGGCCGCGACCGCCAGGCTGCCGTAGCAGGCGGCGCCGGAGAGATTCGCCAGCCACAGCACCCGCCCTCGTGGCCATCGGTCGACCAGCGCCCCGGCCGGTAGCCGTGCGACCACCCTGCCCAACAGCACCGCAGCGGTGGCGAGTCCGGCCTCGCCGGCAGACCCCGTGATCGAGTACCCGACCAACGGGAAGACCAGGGCGCTCATCGAGGAGCCGAGCGCGGAGACCGCCTGTCCTAGCCACAGGATCAGGAAGTCGCGGTTGCGCCCCAGCGGAGACGGCTCCGTGGATCCCCCGGTCTCTGACACGGGACGAGGCTAGGGGCCGTGTCAGGTTCTGACCACTTTCGACTCGACGCGAGCCGACTGCTCCGGTGGCGTGGTGTCAGGGCAGTATGCCGCGGTAGGCGATGAGCCTCCCACCACGCCA
Organism: uncultured Actinomycetota bacterium; assembly: GCA_963742785.1. Classification (GTDB taxonomy): domain Bacteria; phylum Actinomycetota; class Actinomycetes; order Propionibacteriales; family Nocardioidaceae; genus Marmoricola. The sequence continues at coordinate 49,725 of CAVUNI010000002.1, read as the reverse complement.
GTGTTGACCACGTACGGCGTGGCCCAGCGGGCAGCACTCTTTCAACCTACCAACGGGTCTCTCGGCAATCCCCCTGCGGATCCCCGCAGATCCGGACGCCTGCGTGGCAGTCGACGACCCTGAAGTATGGCGAAGAAATCTCGCGGCGCGGGCGGATCAGGGTCATGCTTGGCTGATAGATCGCCTCGATGGAGAGCTGAGCATGGACGAGCAGGACGAGCAGGACGTACCGAAAGTCATTCTGCGCGGCCCGGCCGAAGGGGACAGCATCGTTTTGCCGATGGGCGATTTGAAGGCGCACATCACCCGCAAAGCGGCCCGAACCGAAACCGGCGGGCACTGGGCGCTCGGTGAGGCGTGGCAGGAGCCGCACTTCGACAATCCGCCTCACGTCCACGACGAGGCCGAGGCGTTCTACGTGCTAGAGGGGCTGTACACCTTCTACACCGACGCTGACCCGGCCGAAGGCATCGGACCAGGCACATTTGTCTTCATCCCTCCGGGCGCGGTCCACGGTTTTCGGACCGGTCCCGACGGGGGGCGACTGCTATGCCTTTGGCCGTCGACCGTCGAAGCCGCGTTCTTCGGCTGACCAAGGCTCTTGGTCACCACACGCCCGGCGCGTGTCCACGACCACAGCGCAATGATCTCGGACTACCCGTTGGTGTGAGGTAGTCCCTACCGAACGGACCCCTTGAAGGTCTCCAGGAGGGTCCGTTCACGTGGGACTGGCACCGCGTCAGCAACGCAAGCGTGGTGTGGTCGGCAAGCGCCGTTGCCGCGCAGCCTCCAACGCGACCTTCACAGGATGATCGGCGCGCAAGCCAGCACGGAGTGTTGACGGGGTTCTTGCCTGGCGAAGGAGTCCCGTGCCTCATCCTGACTACTGATGGTCAACCCCTTGATGCTTGTGGGTGAGCGTCCTGGGGCGCCAGGGCTTGAAGCGGTGGACGCGTAGTGCGCGCTCATCGCAGCAGATGAGTGCACCCTTCTCTAGAAGGGTGGGGGTCCGACAATCTCGATGCCGCCGTTCTCATGAGCGCTCTTCGCGATCCTGGCGAAGTCCACGACGCACGCGGATCCTTCGAAGGGCTCGCTCGCGCCGAGGTAGAAGGGTTCGCACTCGCATGTTGGCTGGATACCGAGCACCTTGGCCGTTGCGCTCTTGACGACGAAGGCGTGAGCCACACCCGCGGGCACCATCACGAAGTCGCCGGCACCGAGCTCGTGTTCATCGTCATCGATGCGGTACTGAATCTGTCCGTCGAGCACCCACATCGACTCCGAGACCGGGTGCGTGTGGATCGGGGTCCACTTGCCCTCGACCATGTCGACCTCGATCAGGCTGATGTCCTCGTTCGCGCTGCTGAGCTTCCAGGTGAAGACTCCACCGCCGAAGAACCATCGCTTCTCGCCCTCGCCGGCCCGTCGGATCACCGGCGCGAGCGTCGTCCTTTCAGTCATCTGACACTCCGATCATTCCTGAGACTTGTGTCTCGTAACGAGATTGACATATCATGAAGACCGTGTCAACGGACTACCTCGCGTCGGGTCGCACGCGGCAGAAGCAACGGACCCGCGACCAGCTGATCGCCGCGGCGCGCGAGCTGATCACCGCCGGCGACACGCCCCGTGTCGAGCAGGTCGCGGAGGCTGCCGGGATCTCTCGCCCCACCGCCTACCGCTACTTCGCCTCACAGGCCGAGCTTCTCGCCGCGGCATACCCGGAGACAGGAGCCGCGTCCGCCCTTCCCGACCCGCCGCCGGAAGCCGTGGACGAACGCGTGGCCGCCGTTGCCGGGTTCGTCATCAGCCGCGTGCAGGAGAGTGAGCCGCAGCAACGTGCGATGCTGCGCCTCTCGCTGGGAGAAGTGCCGCACGAGCTGCCGCTCCGCCAGGGCCGCGCCATTCCGTGGTTCATCGAGGCGCTCGAGCCAATGGCCGAGTCGATCGGCGAAGAGGGCGTCCGCCGGCTTGCGTTGGCACTCCGCGCCGCATGTGGCATCGAGACCCGCGTCTGGCTGAGCGACGTCGCCGCGCTCGCCCCCGCAGAAGTCAGCGCCCTCCAACAATGGATGGTCGACGCCCTCGTCAGGCAGGCCCTCGAAACACCCCCGACGTAATGACCCGACCACTCATCGGCAAGTGACTACGCACCGACGATCAGGCGATTGCTATCTTCTGGACTCCGTGCAGGAGACCGAGGAGGTGGTACCCGTGAACGTATCGACGTGGGTGCTTCCTTGTGGGGTCACGGTCGGGCGATAGGTCGTCCGGGAGCGCCGTCAAACAGCACTCCTGAAAGGCACGACCATGCACTTCACTACCGAACAGCGTCTTGACCACGGCGTCCTCGAACGCGAATTCAGCCTCGGCGAGATCCCCGGCATCCTGTGGACGCCCGGATCCGTGACCGAACCTTGTCCGCTGATCCTGGTCGGGCACCCCGGCGGACTGCGTCAGATGCATCCCCGGCTGGCGGGGCGGGCCTTGCACGCAGCGGAGCATGGCTTCGCGTCGGTCGCCATCGAGCTCCCTGGAAGCGGTGACCGGCCCCGTTCGGCCGACGCCGAGCAGGCGCGCGCCTCCTTGCGCAGGGCCATGGCGGCCGGCGAGCCAGTCGACGAGATTGTCGACGCCCTCGTCCTCCCGCTGGTCGACAAGGCGGTCCCGGAATGGCAAGCCACCCTGGACGCCGTCCTCGAGCTGCACGAGATCCGCGGTCCGGTCGGGTTTTCAGGAGGGCTGATCGCCATCGGCATCCGGCTGGCGGTGGTCGAACCGCGCATCGTCGCCGCCCTGCTGTTTGCAGGAAGTTTCGTGCCCCGCACGATGTTCGAGGAAGCCCGCCAGATCACCATTCCCCTGCACGTCCTGTTGCAGTGGGATGACGAAGGAAATGACCGGCAGATGGCGTTGGATCTCTTCGACGCCTTCGGCACCAGAGAGAAGACGCTGCACGCCAACATGGGTGGGCACACCGGCGTTCCGTCGTTCGAGGCAGCTGCCTCCGCCGGGTTCTTCGCCCGGCACCTGAGGTAACCGGTGGCCTGCGCGCTCGGGTCACGAACGCGTCGCCCCTACCCGGGGAGCTCGTCCAGCTCGAGGCCACCCCCGAGCACCTGAATCGTCAGGATCGCCACAGCGATCAGGAAGAGGATCCCGAGCAGGATGAGCGCGACAACCTGCGCGCGTGTCATGGGTTCCTCCCGCTCCTTGGTTCATTACTACCCGCGGACCGTGGATCTGCACAGAACTTCCACACCTTCTCCGCGCCTCCTGACCGGTCGCTCTCCTAGCGTTCGGCGCATGATCAGCGTGCGAGGACTCTCCAAGCAGTACGGCGACGTGCGTGCCGTCGACGACCTGAGCTTCGATGTGATGGCGGGCAAGGTCACCGGCTTCCTCGGCCCCAACGGCGCCGGCAAGTCCACGACCATGCGGATGGTGATGGGCCTGGACCGGTCCACTGTCGGCACGGCCACCGTCAACGGGAAGCGGTACGTCGACCTCGCCCCACCGCTGCGCGAGGTCGGTGCCCTGCTGGACGCGGGTGCGATGCATCCCGGACGCACCGGCCGGGCCCACCTGCGCATCGGCGCCTGCACCAACGGCATCCCCACCTCCCGGGTCGAGGAGGTCATCGAACAGGTGGGGCTCGGTACGGCGGCCAGTCGTCGGATCAGGGGCTACTCCCTGGGCATGCGCCAGCGGCTCGGCATCGCCGCGGCTCTGCTCGGCGACCCCCAGGTGCTGCTGTTCGACGAGCCGGTCAACGGCCTCGACCTCGACGGGGTCAGATGGATCCGGTCGCTGCTGCGGGGCTTTGCCGACGACGGCCGCACGGTCCTGGTCTCCAGCCACCTGATGAGCGAGATGCAGCTGATCGCAGACCGCGTCGTGATCATCGGCCGCGGCCGGCTCATCGCGGACGCCGAGGTCGACGAGGTGCTGCACGGCCTGGGCGGTCAACGGGTGCGGGTCCGTACGCCGCAGGCCGACGAGCTGAGCCGTGCCCTGCTCCACCTTGCCGACGTGGAGCGCACCGCCCACGACGAGCTCGACGTCACCGGCCTGCCTGCCAGCGACATCGGTGACCTCGCCCACGCGGCCGGCGTACCCGTGCACCACCTCGCGGAGGTCGAGCAGTCCCTCGAGCACGCCTACATCTCCCTGACCGAGGGCAGCGTCGACTACCACGGCCACACCCCCGAGGCGATCGCGAACGGAGCAGCCCGATGAGCACACCAACCGTCCTGGCCCGTACCTGCCGGGCCGAGTGGGGCCGGATCTGGAGCGTCCGCTCCAGCTGGGTCCTGGCCCTGGTCACCGCGGTCGCGGTGCTCGGGATTGGCTCGCTGATCGGGTACGACGTCGCGAACGGCCCCAGCCCGAGCGCCGGCTCGACCGGCTGGGACGGTGGCCGTCCGACCGCGATGTTCGCGCTCTTCGGGATCCTCGCGCTGTCGGTGGTCACGGCCACCGCCGACCACGGCACCGGCGGCATCGTGCCCACCCTGCAGTGGACGCCTCGCCGCGGTGTCCTGCTCGCGGCCCGCATCAGCGTCATCGCCGCGACCGCGACCGCACTGGGCGTGCTGCTGGTGGCCGGGGCGAGCGTGGCAGTGCGGACGTTCCTGCCCGAGCTCGGCCTCCCGCTGGGCGACGGCGCGGAGACGCTCGGCGGGCTCGGCTACGTCTTCGTCACCGGTGCGCTGCTCGCGGTGGGCACGGGGCTGGCCCTGCGGAGCACAGCCGGTGGCCTCGTCACCGTCATCGGGCTCGTGCTCGTGCTGCCGACGTTGCTGGCCCAGCTCCCGTACGACTGGGCGATCGAGCTCTCCGCCCGGATGCCGGGCTCGGGTGCCATGTTCCTGATCTTCGGGGAGGGCCCGAGCGACGACATGACGGTCGCGTCGTCCCGACTCACCCTGGCGGCCTGGGCCCTCGCAGCGCTGGTGGCCGGCGGGTGGCGCCTGCTGCGATCCGACGCCAGCCGATAGCTAGCGCGGATCGAGGACGGGGGAGAACGCGTCGCGTACGGCGTCGGGCCACGACCGCTTCGACCACGACTTCGTGTCGACGCAGACGTGGCGGATCCGGCCCTCGGCGAGCAGCTCGTCGCCGTGACGGAAGGTGTGGACCGTGGTCATCGAGGTCGTGGTGAGGCTGTCGAGGCGGACCTCGACGTCGATCTCCTGGTCGAAGCGCGCCGAGGCCCAGAACCGCGCCGAGGACTCCGCCACCATCACCTCGACGCCGTGGGAACGCAGCACGGACACGGGACCCAGCAGCGCGCGGATCCACTCGGTGTGGGCGTCGTCGATCCAGGTGTAGTAGTGGCTGTTGAACACGATGCCCTGCATGTCGCACTCGTGGTAGCGCACCCGGAGCCGGTGCACGAAGGAGACGGCGTCGCTGCTCACGCAGGCGAACCTAGCCGAAATGACAGAACCCCCGGCCGGTGGCCGGGGGTTCTGTTGTCATGTGCTCGGTCAGTAGCCGCAGGCTCGTCAGGCACTGGCGTAGCTTCACAGCGCTGGGCTGAGGAGGGTTCGACACTGCGTTGGCGCACTGCGCCTTGGCACTCAGCCAGCGTCGGTGCCTCGACCGGGTCGGAGCGGGCGGGGGAGTCGGCGTACCGCTGCCGCCACCAGAGCCGCCGCCACCGCCGACCACGCCGCCAACCGCGTCGCCTGACGTCGTTGCACGAGCATCTTCGACCGGGTTGCTGCCGACCGGAGCTGCTACCGCCGCTGGTGCCGGGAAGTGAGCCGGTGCCACCGGTGCTGCCCGTGGTGCCGGTGCCACCGACACCGCCGTGCTGCTGCCGCTGCCGGCCGTGCCCGAGCCGGTGGTTCCGTTGGCGATGGCGCGCTGCTTGGCGGCCTTCTGCTTGGCCTTGCGTTCCTTGGCGACCTTGTAGGACTTGTCGATCGCGGAGGAGTAGGAGGGGGAGTAGGAGGTGCCGCCGTAGGTGCCGGAGGGGACTGCGGTGTAGTCACCGGAGGAGTAGGCCTCCATGATCCGCAGCACCAGGTTCACGTAGTCGGTGGAGTGGTTGTAGCGCAGCACCGCTGCCTCTTGCCCGGTGCGCGCGGAGAGGTTGTCCTTGCCCGAACAGAGGTAGACCGCGGTGGCCAGGGAGGCATCGTCCATGTCCTGGGGGTTGCGCTGGTCATCGCCGTCGGCGTCGACCTTGACGACCTGCCAGGTCGAGGGGATGAACTGCATCGGACCGACCGCCCGGTCATAGACCGGGTCCTTGTCGAGCTGGCCGCCGTCGGTGTCGTTGATGGCCTGGGTGCCGTTCTTGCCGTTCAGCGCGATCCCGTAGATGCCGGGCTTGGAGACGCCGTCCTCGGTCAGGGTGTTGCCGCCGTAGCGGCCGTGGTCAGACTCCACCCGGCCGATCGCAGCGATCAGCTCCCAGGGGATGTTGCAGGACTTGTCCGCGGCGTTGATGATCTGCGCGCCACGCTGGTAGGCCGCCAGCGCGGGGGCCGGGATGCCGTTGGTGGAGGCACCGGAGACCACCGAGTCAGCCGAGCCGTTGGGGACCGCCGGAGCGATCACACCCGGTGTCGGGACACTCGCGGGGGCCTCGATCGCCGCCGTGGGCACCTTGGTGCCATCAGGCAACGAACCGCTGCTGGCGTTGGTGGCCGTCGCACTCGAAGAGACCAGACTGGCCGTCCACACCCCCGACATGAGTGCGAGGGGGACAAGGGTTATCGCCTTGCTCCGACGGGACAATGGCCTGCTGGTCATCTGTGGACTCTCTCCCCTGGGTCATCACGGTGCCGTCGGTCCCCGTCCCGCCGACATATCCATCAACGACCCTTCCCCGCGCTGGTCACGCACAAACTCATCGTGTGACCGACGCCACAAAGGCCGCTAGCCCTGCTCCCGAGGGCGTAGCTAGCGCTCAGAATAAGCCTCAAACCTCCGAAATAGAACACCCGCTGTCAACATCTCGATCACCGGGTCGGCGGCGGGTGGCGGGCGGTTGGCTCCCGTTTCGGGTGGTCGGGGAGAATGCCACTGTGTCCGAGACCGTCAACCCCTCCCAGACCCGTCTCAGCGCCTCCTCCTCCGACTGGTTCGAGCGCGCTCATCGGGTCACGCCGGGCGGTGTGAACTCCCCGGTCCGGGCCTTCAAGGCGGTCGGCGGAACCCCCCGGTTCATGGCCTCGGGACGCGGCGCCTGGCTGCGTGACGTCGACGGCAACGAGTACGTCGACCTGATCTGCTCGTGGGGCCCGCTCCTGCTGGGCCACGCCCACCCCGAGGTGGAGGCCGCGATCATCGATGCGGTCTCCCGCGGCACGTCGTACGGCACCCCGACGCGGAGCGAGGTCGAGCTCGCCGAGGAGATCGTGGGGCGTACGCCGGTCGAGCAGGTGCGCCTGGTCTCGTCGGGCACCGAGGCCACCATGTCGGCCATCCGGCTGGCCCGCGGGTTCACCGGCCGCGACGTGGTGGTGAAGTTCGCCGGCTGCTACCACGGTCATGTCGACTCCCTGCTGGCCGAGGCCGGCTCCGGACTGGCCACCCACCGGATCGAGGGCGCCGTCCCCGGCACCCCCGGAGTCCCGGCGGCCTCGACCGAGGCCACCCTGGTGCTGCCCTACAACGACCGCGAAGCAGTCGAGGCGGCCTTCGCGGAGCGCGGTTCCGAGATCGCCTGCCTGATCACCGAGGCGTCGCCCGGCAACATGGGCGTGGTCCCGCCCGAGCCCGGCTTCAACCAGTTCCTCTCGGAGACCTGCGCGAAGCACGGCGCGCTCTTCGTGAGTGACGAGGTGATGACCGGCTTCCGCGTCTCCCGGCAGGGTCAGTGGGGCCTCGACGGCGCCCGCGAGGGTTGGCGTCCCGACCTGGTCACCTTCGGCAAGGTGATGGGTGGTGGCCTACCTGCAGCGGCGTTCGGTGGCCGCGCCGACGTGATGGGGAAGCTCTCCCCGGACGGGCCCGTCTACCAGGCAGGCACCCTGTCCGGTAACCCGGTCGCGACGGCCGCCGGAGTGGCCACGCTGCGGCTGGCGACCGACGACGTCTATGCGCACATCGACGCGGCCGCGAAGACGCTCTCGACCGCGGTCGGCGAGGAGCTGACCCGGGCCGGCGTACCCCACGTGGTGCAGTCGGGCGGCAACATGTTCAGCGTCTTCTTCACCTCCGACGGCCGGCCCGTGCGCGACTACGCGGATGCCTCGAGCCAGGACACCGACGCGTTCAAGGCCTTCTTCCACGCGATGCTCGATCGTGGGGTCTACCTGCCGCCGAGCGCCTACGAGGCGTGGTTCCTCTCCGCCGCTCACGACGACCAGGCGCTCCAGCACGTGCTCGACGCACTCCCGGCGGCTGCACAGGCTGCCGCGGTCTCGACAAGCTCAACCAGCGAGGATTCGTGAAGACCACCGTCCACCTGCTGCGACATGGCGAAGTGCACAACCCGCAGGGCATTCTCTACGGCCGCTCGACCGGCTACCACCTCTCCGAGCGCGGCCGCGCGATGGCAGACCGGGTGGCCGACCGCATCGGCGATCGCGACATCACCCACATCGTCAGCTCGCCTCTCGAGCGCGCCCAGGAGACCGCGATGCCGCTCGCGGCCGTGCGGGGGCTCTCGGTCGAGCTCGACGACCGGGTGATCGAGTCGGGAAACATCTTCGAGGGCAAGCCGTTCGACCTCGGCGACTCGATCCTGCGCCAGCCGCAGGTGTGGCGCTCGCTGTGGAACCCGTTCCGTCCGTCATGGGGCGAGCCCTACAAGGATGTCGTCGCGCGGATGTGGCCGGCCGTGCTCGACGTCCGCGAGGCCGCAGCCGGTCACGAGGGAGTCATCGTCTCCCACCAGCTGCCGATCTGGGTCACCCGGCTCAAGGCCGAGGGCCGGCGCTTCCTGCACGATCCGCGCAAGCGGCACTGCACCCTGTGCAGCCTGACGTCGTTCACCTTCGACGACGACCGCCTGGCCAGCGTCGGCTACTCCGAGCCCGCGGGTGACCTGATCCCGGTGGCCGACCGCAACGCTCCCTTCTCGGCCGGCGGCGCCGACGACGAGACTCCACCTCCCTCTGGGCCCCCGTCGTAACCACGTGACCAAACCCGTCGCCGCCCTGCTCGCCGTACTCCTCGTGGGTGCGGTGACCTCGGGCTGCGACAACTCCACGGACACCGGCGACAAGGGCTACATCGACGGCACCGGCATCATCACCCGGCTGGCCGTGGACAAGCGCAAGAAGCCGGGCGAGGTTTCCGGCGAGACCCTCGACGGCAAGGACCTCTCGCTGAAGCAGTACGCCGGCAAGGTGATCGTGCTCAACGTGTGGGGTTCGTGGTGCCCGCCCTGCCGCAGAGAGGCGAGCACCATCGCAGCCGCGGCCCGCGACCTCGCGAAGGACGACGTCGTCTTCGTGGGCGTGAACACCAAGGACTCCAGTCGCGACCAGGGCCTCGCCTACGAACGCCGCTACGACATCCCCTACGACTCGTTCTACGACCCGTCGGGCCGAACGCTGCTCGCCTTCCACGGGACGCTGAACCCGAGCGCCATCCCGAGCACCGTCGTGCTCGACAAGCAGGGCCGGGTGGCAGCCAGCATCCTCGGAGAGGTGCCGAGCCGACAGACCCTGGTCGACCTGGTGCGCGACGTCGCCAAGGGGTCGGCCTCGTGACTCCCCAGGACCTCGGCGACTGGTTCGCCAACACGGCGTACGACGGATCGCTGTTGCTCGCCGTCCCGGTCGCGATGGTGGCCGGTCTGGTCTCCTTCTTCTCGCCCTGCGTGGTGCCGCTGCTGCCTGGCTACCTGTCCTACGCCACCGGGCTCTCGGGCGCCGACCTCGCCGACGCCAAGCGCGGCCGGATGCTCGCCGGCTCGCTGCTGTTCGTCCTCGGCTTCTCGTTCGTGTTCGTCTCCTACGGAGCCCTCATCGGTGCCGTCGGGGAGTGGCTGTTCCGCTACGAGCGCCCGATCACCATCGTGCTCGGCGTGCTGACGATCCTGCTCGGGCTGGTCTTCCTCGGCGTGGTCCCGTGGCTGCAACGCGACTGGCGGATCCACCAGGTGCCGGCCGTCGGGCTGGCCGCGGCGCCGCTGCTCGGCGTGCTGTTCGGGCTGGGCTGGGCGCCCTGCATCGGCCCGACCCTGACCGCGGTGACCGCACTCGCGCTCAACGAAGGCAGCGCCGGGCGGGGTGCCTTGCTCAGCTTCGTCTACTGCCTCGGCCTCGGGCTGCCGTTCATCGCCGCCGCCCTGGCCTACCGCCGGATGCTCGGCACCGTCGCGTGGGTCCGCAAGCACCAGCAGTGGGTGACGGCCATCGGTGGGCTGATGCTCATTGCCGTGGGCCTGCTGCTCGTCACGGGCTGGTGGGGCGAGATGGTCGACTGGATCCGCACCTGGTTCTTCCCGGGCTTCGAGGCGGGGGTCTAGTGCCGGCTACTGGTTACGAGCCGGCTCCCGCACTGCGCCCCAAGGAGCTCGCCCGCTGGTCGTGGCGCCAGCTCACCTCGATGCGCACGGCGCTGATCCTGCTGTTCCTGCTCGCGCTCGCGGCCATCCCCGGGTCGGTCGTGCCGCAGGAGGCCGTCGACTCGGTACGGGCCTCGCAGTGGCGGGACCAGCACCCCCAGCTGACGCCGATCTACGAGAAGCTCGGCCTGTTCTCGGTCTACGACTCGGCGTGGTTCTCGGCGATCTACATCCTGCTGATGATCTCGCTCGTCGGCTGCTTCCTGCCGCGGATGCGCGTGTACTGGCGCGGCGTACGCGCAGCGCCGCCGAAGGCGCCGAAGCACCTGTCCCGGCTGCCGGAGCACAGGGAGGTGGTTTCGACAAGCTCAACCGACGGGGCCGGCTCAACCGATGACGAACAGACTGCGATCGACACCGCGGCGGCGTGGTTGAAGCGGAAGCGATATCGAGTCGTGGTTTCGACAAGCTCAACCGACGAAGGGGACACCGTGTCCGCGGAGCGCGGCTACCTGCGCGAGGCGGGCAACCTGATGTTCCACGTCTCGGTGCTGATCGTGCTCGTCGGGTTCGCGATCGGCGGGCTGCTCGGCTTCAAGGGCGGCGTGATCGTGGTGACCAGGGACGGGTTCGCCAACACACTGAGCCAGTACGACGACTTCCGCGCCGGCGCCTTCTTCGAGCCCTCGGAGCTCAAGCCCTTCGACTTCACGGTCAACGACTTCGACGTGACCTTCATCCGCGAGGGTCGCGAGGCCGGGATGGCGCACAAGTTCGCGGCCGACCTCACCTACCGCAGCTCGCCCGGCGCGAAGGACAGGACGAAGCAGATCTCGGTGAACCACCCGCTGAGCATCGACGACACCGACGTCTACCTGCTCAGCCACGGCTACGCGCCGCACATCACCGTGCGCAACGCCGACAAGAGCGTGGCGTTCTCGGGTCCGGTGGTGTTCCTGCCCGAGGACAGCACCTTCCGGTCCTTCGGGGTGGTGAAGGTGCCCGACCTCCAGAAGTCAGCAGAGCCAGGGAAGGCCGGCACCCAGCTGGGACTGGAAGGCGAGTTCTACCCGACGTACGCCTTCACCAAGGCGAGCGGACCCTTCTCGGCCTTCCCCGACGACCGCAACCCGGCGATCTCGATGCTCGCCTACAGCGGTGACCTCGGCCTGGACAACGGGGTGCCGCAGTCGGTCTACGCGCTGCAGAAGAAGAACCTCAAGGCGATCAAGAACGCCGCGGGCAAGCCGCTGCGCGTCGACCTCGCGCTGGGAGCCACCGCGAAGCTGCCGGACGGCCTCGGCACGGTCACCTTCGACGGGGTCAGTCGCTACGTGAAGCTCCAGGTCAGCCACACCCCCGGTCAGCTGATCGCGTTGACCGGTGTGGTCCTGGCGCTGATCGGCCTGCTCGCGTCACTGTTCATCCGGCCCCGGCGCGTCTGGGTCCGGGCCCGCCGTGAGGGCGGGCGTACGCTCGTCGAGGTCGCCGGGCTCGACCGAAGTGCCGGCGGCGACCTCTCCGGTGAGATCGAGGGGCTCGTCGCCGCGTTGCAACCTGGAACCACCCGACCGCCAGCAGGCCCGACAGCAGGAGAGTCGTCGTGACCCACGAGCAGTACGAGGTGCTCAGCAACCAGGCCGTCGCCGCATGTGCGGTGATCTACTTCCTGGCCGTGCTCGCGCACCTCGCGCAGTGGGCGGCCGGTCGCAAGGTCGAGGACGTGGCGGCTCAGCCTGTGTCCGTCGGCGTTGGCGAAGCCGCCACAGCTCCGCTCCCGGAACAGACCGTGCCGGAGGAGTCCGAGCGGATGCAGCTGTTCGGCCGGATGGGGGTCGCGCTGACGGTGGCGGCCGCGTGCGTGCACCTCATCGCCGTGGTCAGCCGCGGACTCGCCGCCGACCCGGTGCGGGTGCCGTGGGGGAACATGTACGAGTTCACCCTGACCGGCACGCTGGTCGTCGTCACCGGCTACCTGCTGCTCTACAAGCGCTTCTCGCTGTCGTGGCTCGCGCCGGTCGTGACCAGCTTCGTGCTCGTCACCCTGATGGTCGACGTGCTGGTGCTCTACACCCCGGTCGTGCCGCTGCGTGACGCGCTCCAGTCGCCCTGGTTGGTGATCCACGTGGTCGCCGCGATCATCGCCACCGGCGCGTTCACCCTCGGCGGGATGTGCTCGGCCCTTTTCCTGGTCAAGTCGCGCTGGGAGGAGAAGCAGACCGCTGGTGCTCGTTCAGGTGGCTACCTGGCGCGACTCCCGCGGCTCGAGGTGCTGGACCGGATCGCCTACCGCACCCATGCCTTCGCCTTCCCGATCTGGACCTTCGCCGCCCTGATCGCGGGGCCGATCTGGGCGCACTACGCGTGGGGCCGCTACTGGGGCTGGGATCCCAAGGAGGTGTGGGCGTTCATCACCTGGGTGGTGTACGCCGCGTACCTGCACGCCCGCGCCACCTCGGGTTGGAAGGGCCGCCAGGCCGCGATGGTCGCGCTGGTCGGCCTGGCCACGCTGTGGTTCAACTTCGTCGGGATCAACTTCTTCTTCGGCAGCGGCAGCCAGCACTCGTACGCCGCCCCCGAGTCGATCTCAGTCGTCCGGACGCTCTAGCTCGGACTAGGTGGTGTCCTCGTCGCCCGGATGACGGGTGCGCCGCTGCTCCCAGTCGAGCTTGCGCAGGAAGTCCTCGTCGTCGTCGGGACCCACCGGTCCGCGGGGAGCCGGACGAGTGCCGTTGCCCCCGCCGTGGTTGCGTCGTTCGAGCAGCCAGAAGAACGCGTAGACCACCGCCGCGAAGAAGGCGAGGAAGACCACGAAGCGGAGCATGTCTCTAAGAGTAAGCGGTCGGCGGTTATGGTCGAGGCGTGAAGGCGTTTGCGATCTACACAGCACTCAGGCTGGGCATCTTCGTGGCCTGCTACGCCGTGCTCGGCTGGATCTACCTGGGCGTGTTCGGGAAGACCGGCGCGCTGCTGTGGCCGTTCCTCGCGGCGATCGTGATTTCGTCCTTCTTGTCGTGGAAGTACCTCGCTCCGCAGCGGGAGCGGTTCGCGGCCGTGGTCCAGGGGCGCGCGGAGCGGGCGTCGGCCAAGATCGAGGAGATGCGGTCCAAAGAGGACGTGGACTGAGCGCGTTTTCGGTGGTTGAGGAGCGAGCGCCAGCGAGCGTCTCGAAACCACCTGATCCAGTGGTTTCGAGACGGTTGCTGCGCAACCTCCTCAACCACCGAGGAGACGGTCAGCGCGGCTTGCGCTTGAGCTGCCGGTTGATGCGGGTCTCGGAGTGACCGAGCATCTTGGCGAGCAGGGTGACGCGGTTGACGTAGGCCAGCGCGCAGACGGCCACGATCGAGGAGATGCGGTCCAAGGAGGACGTGGACTGAGCGCGTTTCCGGTGGTTGAGGAGCGAGCGCCAGCGAGCGTCTCGAAACCACCTGATCCAGTGGTTTCGAGACGGTTGCTGCGCAACCTCCTCAACCACCGAGGAGACGGTCAGCGCGGCTTGCGCTTGAGCTGCCGGTTGATGCGGGTCTCGGACTGACCGAGCATCTTGGCGAGCAGGGTGACGCGGTTGACGTAGGCCAGCGCGCAGACGGCCACGATCGCAACCAGGATGAAGAACCACATGTCCCCAGTGTCGCACTGCCGTGGGCACCTCAGACAGACGCGATGACCACGTCGATCGTCAGGCCGGCGAAGAGTCCAACGGCGTAGAGCAGCTCGGCGATGCCGGTCTGCTGGAGCACCGGTACCAGGGCCGGTCCGGTGGCCTTCTCGCCGAGGACCGTGGTGAGCGCGCGGATCGCCGGCACACCTGCGGCGAGTGCGAGCACGGCCCACCAGCTGGTGGTCAGGCAGACCCCGATCAGGGCGACGACGGCTGCGTCGACGAGCAGCCCGTAGAGGTGGCGGGTGCGCTCGTCGCCGAGGGCCACGGCCAGGGTTCGCTTGCCCGCGACCTTGTCGGTCGGGATGTCGCGGAGGTTGTTGGCAACCAGGATGGCGCACGCGAGGGCCCCGACCCCGCAGGCGGCGTACAGCGCGGAGAGCTCGAAGCTCTCGGTCTGGACGTACGTCGTACCGAGGACCGCGACCAGCCCGAAGAAGACGAACACCATGACCTCGCCCAGGCCCATGTAGCCGTAGGGGCGGGAGCCGCCGGTGTAGAACCACGCGGCGAGGATGCAGAGCAGGCCGACGCCGACCAGCCACCAGGACGTGGTGGCCGCCAGCACCAGGCCGACCACGGCAGCGCCGCCGAGCGAGAGGAAGGCGGCGGTCTTGACGGCGCGGGGGCTGGCCACCTTGCTGCCGACCAGACGAAGTGGGCCGACCCGATCGTCGTCGGTACCGCGGACCCCGTCGGAGTAGTCGTTGGCGTAGTTGACGCCTATCTGCAGCAACAGCGCCACGACGAGGGCGAGCAGCGCCTTCCACCACACCTCCTCGCGTTCCCACACTGCGATCGCGGTCCCGGCCAGGACGGGGGAGACGGCGGCGGGCAGCGTGCGCGGGCGGGCGCCGGCGATCCACTGGCCGATCGTGGGGGCGGGGCCGGGAGAGGGGCCGGGCGAGGGGCTGGCCATGGCGGGGATTCTCGCAGGACTAGTTTGGCCGTCGTGAGCAGCCTGCGTCCGGTGAGCGGCACCGCCGAGGAGATCCTCGGTCTGCTCCGCGACTGGGACGCCGCCGACGACCCTGAACCGCTGGTGATCGCGACGTCGGGCTCGACCGGCCAGCCCAAGCGGGTCGTCCTCTCTCGCGACGCCATGCGGGCCTCGGCGCTGGCCACCCAGGATCGGCTCGGCGGGCCGGGGCAGTGGGTGCTGAACCTGCCGCCGACCCATGTGGCCGGGATGCAGGTGCTGTACCGGTCCGTGGTGGCCGGGGAGGAGCCGGTCCACGAGATCGACGAGCTCTGGGGCGACCGGACCTACATCTCGCTGGTGCCGACCCAGCTGGTCCGCCTGCTCCGTCGGGAGATGTCGAGCGAGCGGCTGGCGAGGCTCGATGCCGTGCTGGTCGGAGGTGGCCCGCTGGCCCCGGAAGTTCGCCGTGAGGCCGAGGCGCGAAGCATCAGGATCGTGCAGACCTACGGCATGAGCGAGACCTGCGGTGGCTGCGTGTACGACGGACGGCCGCTCGACGGCGTCGAGATCCGGATCGGGTCCGACGAGGAGGTGCTCCTCCGGGGGCCCATGCTTTTCGACGGCTACGACGGTGAACCGGAGCGGACCGCTGCCGTCCTGCGTGACGGCTGGTTCCACACCAACGACCTCGGGCGCGTCGACGATGACGGCCGGCTGTGGGTGACGGGGAGGGCCGACGACGTCATCATCAGCGGCGGCGTGAACGTGTCCGCTCGGGCTGTCGCCGGCATGATCGCCGCCGAGTCCGACGTACTCGCCGTCGAGGTGATCGGTGTGCCTGACCCGGAGTGGGGCGAACGCGTGGTCGCGATCGTCGAGGCCGACAACGAGCTGAGTCTCGAGTTCGTCCGCGATCTCGTGCACCCCCGCGAGTGGGCGCCGCGCCAGCTCGTGCTGGTCGAGGAGATCCCCCTGCTGTCCAACGGCAAGCCCGACCGGGTGCGCCTGCGGGAGCTCGCGTGAAGGTCTTCTCGATCCCGCTGCGGACCCGCTTCCGCGGCATCACCGTCCGCGAGGGCGTGCTGGTCGAGGGCGACGCGGGGTGGGGCGAGTTCAGCCCCTTCCTGGAGTACGACGCCCCGACGTCGGCGCCCTGGCTGGACTGCGCCCGCGAGGCGGCTGACGTCGGCTGGCCGGCTCCCGTGCGGTCCTCCGTCCCGGTCAACGTGACGGTACCGGCCTGCTCGCCCGAACAGGCCCGTGCCATGGTGGGGGCCTCGGCCGGCTGCCTTACGGCCAAGGTCAAGGTGGCCGAGCCGGGACAACAACCAGGCGAGGACGAGGCCCGGCTCGAGGCCGTCCGCGACGCGCTCGGACCTGGCGGGCTGGTGCGGATCGACGTCAACGGCGGCTGGTCCGTCGACGAGGCCGTCGCCCGGATCCCGGTGCTGGAGAGGTCAGCCGGCGGACTCGAGTACGTCGAGCAGCCGGTCGCTTCTGTCGAGGAACTCGCACTCGTGCGTCGGCGGGTCTCGGTGCCGATCGCGGCGGACGAGTCGATCCGTCGGGCCGCTGATCCCTATCGGGTGCGTGATCTCGAGGCGGCCGACATCGCCGTACTCAAGGTGCAGCCGCTGGGCGGCGTACGCGCCTGCCTGCGGATCGCCGAGGACATCGGCCTGCCGGTCGTCGTCTCGAGCGCCGTCGAGTCGAGCATCGGCATCGCCGCGGGCCTCGCGCTGGCGGCGGCCCTGCCCGAGCTGCCCTACGCGTGCGGGCTGGCGACGATCCAGCTGCTCAGCGACGACGTGGTGGCGGATCCGCTGCTGCCAGTCGACGGCGCATTGCCGGTACGGCGCCCGGTGGTCGACCCGGAACGGCTGGAGGCGCTGGCTGCCTGGCCGGAGCGGCAGGAGCACTGGCGACGCCGGATGTCCGAGGTCGAGGCCGTGCGGCAGGATCGTCGGCTGTGACGGCCTCCTCTGAACTCGCCACCTGGCTGGTGGACCAGCTGGTCGAGCGCGGCCTCACCGATGCGGTGCTGTGCCCGGGCTCGCGCAACGCCCCGCTGTCCTTCGCGCTGGCGGCCGACGAGCGGGTCACCCTGCACACCCGGATCGACGAGCGCACGGCCGGCTTCCTCGCCCTCGGGCTGGCCCGGGCCGCGCGGCGTCCGACGGCGGTGGTGACCACGTCGGGTACCGCGTCGGCCAACCTTCATCCGGCTGTGCTCGAGGCCGCCCATGCCGGCGTACCCCTGATTGCGGTCACCGCCGACCGCCCCGCCCGCCTCCGCGGCACGGGCGCCAACCAGACGACTGACCAGGTGCGACTCTTCGGTGACGCGGCCAGCTTCGCCGACCTCATCGCCCCCGATCCCGACGCCCTCGACGCTGCCTGGTTCCCCGGCGGCCCGGTCCACCTCAACTGTCAGTTCGATGACCCGCTGATCCCCGAACCGGGTAGTCCGAGGCCGAAAGCACCAATTGACACCCCTGAACCGGTGCTTTCGACCTCGGACTACCCGTGGCGGCGGTCCGAGGTGGCCGACTCCGACCAGCTGGAGCTTGGTCCGCGGACGGTGGTGGTGGCCGGGGACGACGCGGGACCTCCGGCGCGGCAGCTGGCCGAGAACGCGAACTGGCCGTTGCTGGCCGAGCCGAGCAGCGGGTCGCGTACGGGGGAGAACCCGATCCGCACCTACCGCATCCTCCTGGGCACCGACCTGGGCACGCGGATCGAGCGGGTCGTCGTCTTCGGGCACCCGACGCTCTCCCGCCCGGTGATGCAGCTGCTCGCGCGCGACGACATCGAGGTCGTCTCGGTGCGTACTCACGGCCGCTGGCCCGCCCGCCCCTCACCGGTCACCTCCGAGCACGATGCCGTCACGGCGGACGCCGACGACCCGGCGTGGCTGGAGGAGTGGCGCGAGGCCGACCAAGCGCTCGGTCGGCGGATCGACACATTTGTGGCCGCACAGCCCGGCCTCACGCCGTACGACGTGGCGGCCGTCGTCAACGCCGCCAACCCGCCGGGCGGACTCCTCTTCCTCGGCGCCAGCAACCCGATCCGGGACCTCGACCTGATGGCCACCGCTCACCCGGTCGGCGAGCGGAGGATGGTGCTGGCCAACCGTGGCCTGGCCGGCATCGATGGCACCGTCTCCAGCGCGATCGGGGCTGCGCTCGGTCGGCCGCGCAGCAGCCGCGCGATCGCCTACATCGGTGACGTCACCTTCCTGCACGACGCGAACGCGCTGGTGCTCGGTCCCGCGGAGGCTCGGCCCGACCTGACGATCGTGGTCGCCAACGACGACGGGGGCTCGATCTTCGCCACCCTCGAGCAGGGGGCACCGGAGCACGCGTCGTCGTACGAGCAGCTCTTCGGTACCCCCCACGGCGTCGACCTCGGGTCGCTCTGCGCGGCCACGAGTACGCCGCACTGGCGGGTCACCGAACGCGCCGAGCTCGAGCACGCCCTGGCCAGTCCCAACGGCGGCATCGAGGTCGTCGAGGCGGTGATCCGGCGCGACAACCGTCGCGAGCTGGACGCGGCGATTAGGGCTCTCGCCGACTGACCCACCACTGCTACGGGGAATGCCCGAGGCTGCTGGCGCGATGATGAGGACATGCACCTGGTCCTCACGCTGGTCGGGATCGTCGCGACGGTCATCGTCGTCGCCGGCATCTGCTCCAAGCTCGACCTGCCCACGCCGCTCGTCCTGATCGTGGTTGGGGTGATCGGCTCCTACCTCCCGTTCGTGCCGGACGTCGCTCTCGAGCCAGAGGTGGTGCTGTTCGGGCTGCTCCCGCCGCTGCTGTACGCCACTGCCATGCAGACGAGCCTGGTCGACTTCAACGCCCACCGACGCGCGATCCTGCTGCTTTCGGTCGGCCTCGTCGCCTTCACCACCGCGGGCGTGGCAGTGCTCGTGCACGCGCTCCTGCCCGATCTCGGCTGGTGGCCGGCCTTCGCCATTGGAGCGGTGGTCGCACCTCCGGACGCCGTCGCTGCTACCGCGATCGGCCGGCGTATCGGGTTGCCGCGGCGCATCGTGACCCTCCTCGAGGGCGAGTCGCTGCTCAACGACGCGACTGCCCTGGTCGCGCTGAACACCGCCATCGGGGCGGCGACGGTGGCGGTGGCCTGGCAGACGGTGGGCCGGGACTTCGTCGTCGCTGCTGGTGGCGGCATCCTCGTCGGGCTGGTTTTCTTCATCGTGATCGGGTTCGTGCGCAAGCACGTCACCGACCCGGTGCTCGACACCGGCCTGAGCTTCCTGACGCCGTTCGCGGCGTACGTCACCGCGGAGGAGATCCATGCCTCGGGCGTCATCAGCGTCGTCGTGGCGGGACTCCTGCTCGGGCACAAGTCGCCGATCCTGCAGACCGCGCAGTCGCGGATCGCTGAGCGGCTGACCTGGCGGAGCATCGCCTTCCTGCTCGAGAGCTCGGTGTTCCTGCTCATCGGCCTGCAGGCACGCACGATCATCGGAGACGCGTTCGGCGGCGAAGTGACCACAGGCATGATCGCTGCCGTGTGTGGCGGCACTCTCGTCTGTGTCATTGTGCTGCGGATCATCTGGGTCTTCTTCTCTCGCTACTTCCTGGTGCGGCCTCGTAGCGCCGGAGGGGGACGGCCTCCCTGGACCTACACGTTCCTCGTCGGCTGGGCCGGCATGCGCGGCGTGGTCACGCTGGCGGCTGCCTTCGTCATCCCCCCGGACGCCCCGCATCGCGACGTACTCCTGCTGATCGCGTTCACCGTCACCGCCGGGACGCTGTTCATCCAGGGGCTCTCGCTGCCGTGGCTCGCCCTGATGGTGCTCGTCTATGGAGACCGCCAAGGCGCTCGCGACGTGCAAGCAAAGGCGCTCAAGCTGGAACACCAAGCGAACAGCACGACACGGTGCTCCTTACCAGGAAAGTCCTTCCAGCCTCGCTGGCGCAGTCGCAAACGCCGCGACAAGCACGACGTGCACCCACTGACAATCGTCGGCCGCCGCGCGCAGCTTGTTGTGGGCGCTGACAGCAGTGAGTTCGTGGCTCGTCGTGGTGATCAGGACGTGACGGTGTCGTGGACTATCGACCCCGCCGATGCAGCGGCGCTACTTCTCCGCCACATCAAGCGTCGACCGAGTCAGGGTTCGAGCCATCAAGGCAGGCAAGGCGACGCTGAAGGCAGCTGACTCGCTGAGTCCTGCTGGCACGTCTACGACGATCGAGGATTTGCCCCGGCATCCGCGACCGGCCCGCGACGACGGTGTTTCGGGTTCTCGGCTCAGGAATCGGCGCCGTCACCATCACGCTGGTGTCCGTCGGTCTCGCGGCCGGGCTCGCTTTGTGGGTCGGCTTGACTCCGAAACGACGCCGTGATCCTCGGATCTGGCGCACGGGCAGGCCAGCCGCTGCAGCGGGGCGGTGGGCGCTTCTACCGTGAACAGCGAAACGCCACCAAGCAGCAGCGGGTCCTAGCCCGTCGCGGATCGCACTACCCTGCACAAGGGCTCGGACGCTCGCCCGTGCCGACCATGCAAAGTGGCAGCCGATTCGACAGGCTCTCGTGGCCGAGCCTCGCCAAGGTGGGGCCGCGGGGGGCTGTTCGGATCCTCGTAAGAGTGGCGCGATGGCTAGCGCCAGGAGGCCGAATGCAGCGGCCTGTCAGCGCACTGGGGCGAACCCGAGTCTTCCACGCGGATCAACTGGACAGTACGTTCCCTAGTTGCGGCTTGATGGGACCATGCCTCACGCCTCTTCAAGGTGGCGGCACGGGTTCGAATCCCGTTGGGGGTGCCAAGGGATCTCAGGCAAGCGGCCGGATGCTTGGGTTCTGCTGCTTCGGGGACCTAGGCCCCCAAGCCGGCGATGTTCTCGTGGATCCCTGGCGAACAAGGAGCGCAAACCCGATCTCGACCACGCAGCCAACTGTGGCTCATCCGGCCGGCTGATCGGCAGACGTATGAGTCGATCAGTCGGGTCGGTGAAGCCCGCAGCCTCGATCAGGGCAGAGTGCGCATGGCGCTGGTCCACTCGGATGGTCGCCTGCGGTGCGTGTGCGGGCGTGCCACTTCCCGGTCCATGGGTGTGGCTGCACCCTGGGACCGGACCGAGCGAAGGCGGAAGATGTGGGCGACCCAAACGGGGTGAACTCGCTGGAGGCGCTGACGTGACCAGATCGTCTTCCTTCGCAGCCGCGGCTGCGGTCGTGCTCCTGGCCGCATGCGGCGTCGGGTGCGGTGATGACCCGGACGCGGGTTCGGGCCCGACCACGACCGAGTCCACGACGACGACGGCTGCAGCGCCGGCAGATATGACCTACGTCGCCCTTGGTCCTTCGTGGCCCGAGGGCGCGCATTCCAATGGGTGCCAGCCGTTTCCTGAGCTGCACTCCGAAGCGCTTCAGGTCGAGACCGGGCGCACGATCGAGTTCAAGAACCTCGCTGGTCAGGCGCAGCCTGGCTTCGGGGAAGGCGGCGGTATGGCGAGCCTTCTGGATGCTGTCGGTCCCGACGAGGCCTTCAGGGCCGAGGTGGCGTCGGGCGACGTCATCGTGATCGCCACAGGGCCGAACGAGGGCGATGCCGTGATGGAAGCCGTCGCAGCGGGGACGTGCGGCGGCACGGACCACCTCGACTGTGGTCCGCGAGCTGGGGCAGCAGTGGAGCGAGAACCTCGACGGGATCCTTGGTGAGATCGAGCAGCTGCGATCTGGTCAGGCGACGGCGGTGCGCCTCGTGAACGCCGCCAACGCCTTTGTCGGTTCCACGCTGCCAGGGATGGACGAGGCCACGACGGGCCGCGCTTTCGGGCGTGTTCTTCGAGGAGCTCACCGTGGCGGTGTGCGAAACACATCGGCCCACGGCGCTGCCTGCCTCGATCCGCGACCGATCTTGAACGGTCCCAGTCTCGATCAGCCGGTCGACGACAGCTCTCTCGAGTCGATGGCAGCGGTCGCTGATGCGCTCACGGCTCTGGGTATCTCCGAACTCGACTACACGAGCGACCCCATCCGGGCACAACCGCCGATACGACCGGCTCGGTCGACTCAGGGCGGATCCAGCCCACCAGGTCTGCGCATGCGCGGCCGCGTCGAGGGCGAGTCCTACGATCGGCGAGATGGCGGCCGCCGGTCTCTCGCCTCGCCGATGAGCATCGGTCTCGGAACCTGCTGGCGGGCGCAGCTGACCCAGGTCTCGCCCGACGCCGTCATCGCTTCGTGGGAGCAGCTCCGATGAGCGGATCCGGGCCCGTCGGCGTGATCGTCGGGACTCGACCCGAAGCGGTGAAGGTCGCCCCGGTCGTCCTGGCGATGCGGAAGCGGCAGCAACAGGTCGTGATCGTCGACACCGGGCAACAACCGGGACGGGTCGACGAGGCCCTGGGCCCCTTCGGTCTCGCCGCCGACGAGGTGCTCGGTGTGGAGCGGGCTGACGGGTCCCTCACCGAGCTCGTCAGCCAGACGGTCACCCGTTCGGCGGCTTGGATGCACCGGGCGGGGCCCGTCGCGGTGCTGGTGCAGGGAGACACCAGCACCGCCTTCGCCGCCGCCTTCACTGCGTCGATGGAGGGCCGGCCGGTCGTCCACCTGGAGGCAGGCCTTCGCACGGGCGACCCTGCGCTGCCGTTCCCCGAGGAGATCAACCGGACACTCATCGCTGACGTGGCGACGCTCCACCTCGCCCCCACGCCGCTCGCGGCCAGCGCGCTCGCCACCGAGGGGATCGCCGGGCGCCAGGTCGTCGTCACGGGCAACACCGTGGTCGACGCCCTCGAAACGCTCCTTCCAGTCGCGCGACAGCAACCGCTTCCACCGGCCTTGGACCAGATCGCCACCGCGTCGAAGGTCCTGGCTGTCACCGTTCACCGACGCGAGGCGTGGGGGGCTGGCGTTCGGTCCGTGGCGTCCGCGGTGGCCGACCTGCTCGCCGAACACCGCGATCTCGTGGCGGCCGTTGTCACCCATCCGAACCCAGCGGTGGCCGCCGACGTTCGCGATGTCCTCGGTCGAACCGAACGATGCCTGGTCGTCGATCCCCTTCCCTACGATGTCATGCTCGCCTTGCTCTCCCGGGCGACCGTCGTGCTCACCGACTCCGGGGGGATCCAGGAGGAGGCGCCGTCACTGCGCATCCCCTGTGTGGTCGCACGTTCGGTGACCGAGCGAGCCGAAGGGGTCGAAGCGGGCTGGGCGGATCTGGTCGGGCTCGATCGCCAGCGCCTCGTCGCCGCGGTCAACGCTCGCCTCGCTGACCCCGGCATCGCCAGTAGCGCGCCGAACCCGTACGGCGACGGACACGCCGGAGAGCGGGTGGCCCAAGCCGTCGCGTGGCACCTGGGGTCAGGACCTCGGCCCCTCGACTGGGCAGGCACGCTCCCGGGCTGACCACCCCGGTCGAACCGCCCGATCCGACGGAACAGGGCACCTCCACGCGCACCCTGTGCTGTTGGGGCGGTCACCATCAGTACCTTTGGCCCCAGATGCGTGCAAACGTCCTCGGAACTGTGCAGCTGGTGCGAGCGGGGAAGCCCGTCGACCTGCCCTCCGGCAACCTCGCGGCGGTCTTCAGGAGGCTGCTGCTCGAGCCGAACGAGGTGGTCAGTGCCGATGACCTGATCGCAGAGGTGTGGTCCGCGAGCCACCGCGTGCCGCAGGCTGATCGTCGGCGGTTGCAGGTCACCGTCAGCCGCCTGCGGGCGTTCGTCGCCGACGCGTCAGAGGAGCACCTCCGATGGTCGGTGGACACCGTGGACGGGGGGTACCTGCTGCGCGTCGACGCGTCGGCGATGGATCGTGTGGAGTTCGAGGAGCTCGCGCGCCTCGCCATGACCGAGGAAGACGCGAGCGCAGCCAAGCAAGCGCTCGGCCTCTGGCGCGGCGCTCCCTACGGCGGGTTCCCCGCCTCGGCGACCCTCACCAGGCAGGCCAGGCGGCTCGGGGAGCTCCGACGCCGGCTGCTCGACCTCGCCCATCCCCCAGGACCACGCGAGCGATGGGAGCGCGCCAAGGTCCGGGCCCCGTGGCCGGCCGGGCGGGTCGTGCCTCGCTCCCTGGCGTCCACGGGACCGAGGGTGGGCGACGTGCCGGTGCTCGCCGTCGTGGCACCCGCGGGCTTCGGCAAGTCGACGTTCCTGGCGCAGTGGGCTGTCGAGCAGCCACACCCGGTGGCGTGGATCACCCTCGACGAGTCCGATGACGATCCGGTCCGGTTCTGGGCCGGGATCGGTCGGGCCCTCGACGAGGTGCTGGGCCCGGCGACCGACGTCGACGACGACCGGGCTGGCTCGAACGCGACCCTCGACCGCCTGGGCGATCGGTTCGAGTCCGGCTTCGAGTTCGCCATCGTCGTCGACGACGTCCACGTCCTCGCCGATCATTCCGCGGCGAGCCCGCTCAGTCGGCTCATCGAGTCGATGCCGCCGGGCTGCACGGTGGCCCTCGCCTCGCGCCACGAGCTTCCCGCCCCGGTCTCAGCACGGCTCGCCGATGGGAGCGCTCAGCTCGTGGGTCCCGCCGAGCTCGAGGTTCTCCGAGCAGGAGGTCAGCGCGCTGGTGGGAGGAGATCGACGGGCGGTGGCGCAGCTGCTGCGCGCCACGGACGGGTGGCCCGTCGCGCTCGCGGCGATCCACCGATCGGGGGCCGACGTCTCCGACCCCCCTTCATCCGACGTCGAGCGCTACGTGACCGACGAGATCCTCGAGGCACTGCCGGAGCACGTGCGCTCGTTGTTGATCCACGTCGCCTACCTCGACGACTTCACGGTCGACCTGTGCGAGGTGGCGACCGGTCGGGAAGATGCAGGAGCGGCTCTCGGCTGGCTTCGCGATCGCGGCCTCTTCGTGGTCGACAGCGAACCGGGCGACATCGAGGGCTGGTGCCACATCCATCCCGTCGTGGCGGAGGTCGCCCGGCGCCGCGGTGCGGGGTCGGTGAACGTGCGCCGGATCTGGCGTCGGGCCGCCCGCTGGTGCCAGGCGCGCGGGTTGTCCGA
Organism: uncultured Actinomycetota bacterium; assembly: GCA_963742785.1. GTDB lineage: Bacteria > Actinomycetota > Actinomycetes > Propionibacteriales > Nocardioidaceae > Marmoricola. The sequence continues at coordinate 24,667 of CAVUNI010000002.1, read as the reverse complement.
GGCGGCGCTCGACTACGCCGTCCGGGCGCGCGAACGCGAGCTGATCGCCGAGGAGGCAGGCGGCGTGCTGCTGGACGCCGCCCTTCGAGGCGAGGCGGTCCGGTGCGTGCAGTGGCTCGAGCGCATCGACCCCGAGGACCTCGTGGCTGACCCCCAAGCGCACGGCATCGGCGTGTACCTGGCGACGGAGTGGATGGACCGCGACGACCGGGGGGCGTGGCTGCGCAGCCGGCAGCGCCACTTCGGCGGCGACGACCCGCTGTGGACCCTGGTGACCGCCATCGAGGCCATGCGAGAGGGGCGCTCGACGCAGGCCGTGGAGCTGTCCGAGCAGGTCATGCACCGCTGCCTCGAAGGGACCATGGGCGAGGTCGGGGAGCTGAGCACGCTCCTGCTCGGGAGCGCCTTCTCGAACCTGATCCGGGCCCGGGTCCTCCAAGGCTCGACGAGCCACGACGACACCCTCTTCCCGTCCGCGGTCAGCCTCATCCGGCCGCAGGCACCGGTGCTCGCCGCGTGGATCAGCTCCTACTGGGGGATCGTCGCCTTCGTCGACGGCGCCGGCGAGCTGGCGGAGTCGCTCGCCGAGGAGTTCTTCCAGGCGAGCGTCGCCAAGGAGCTCGGGCGGCCCATCCGTCGCGACAACTTCATGCTCGGGGCGATCCTCGCCGGCTCCCGCACCAGCGACCACGACGCGCTCGCAGCCATCGCCGAGGGTGTGAGCGACCTCCCCACCTTCTTCGAGTCCAAGGGGCAGTACACCGAGGCGACGATGGCGCTCCTGGTGGTCGCGCGCACGTTCCGGCGGGCGGGCTCGACCGAGCAGGCGGAGCCGTTCGAACGTCGGGCGGCGGCGCTCATGCGCACCTTCCCGGACGCGCCGTTCCTGGAACGGCTGCGCCAGGTCCTGTTCGGCCAGGAGGTCCGGGTGCCGAGCGGCGTGCAGGGCCCGTCGGCCGACGTGCTGACGCCCCGGCAACAGGAGATCGCCCGGTACCTGGCCACCGACCTGTCCGCCGAAGCGATCGCAGAGGCGCTGTTCATCAGCTACCAGACGCTCCGGACCCACCTCCGCGAGATCTACCGCCGCCTTGGGGTCCACTCGCGCCACGAAGCGGTGGGGCGCCTGACCGGCTTCTCCTCTCACCGCTGAAAGCGCTGCACCGTCCCAAATGCCCCAACAGGGGTATCCAGCGCATCCCGCCGCCTGCCGTATCAAGACGTCTGTACGAATTCGCGCGCTCGAGCGCGAGCGTGACCACAGACAGGAGCGGACCGGATGCGGACACTGGGATCACGGAATGGGGGCCGACGACGGGTCGTGCGCACCCTGGCCGGCGGCATGGGCCTGGCCTTGGGCCTGGCCGTCTTCGGGGCCGCCCCGGCGTCCGCCGCCAGCGCGCCCCACGCCACCGCCGTGTGGACCAGCGGGCTGGGCGGCACGCTCGGCTCGCACAGCATCTCGCTCAGCGGCCCGGGCGACGGCGGCACCACCACCATCCCGTGGGCCACCGCGGACGGCAGCGACGGCGTCGTCGGGTCGGGCGTCCAGTCCAGCTCGGCAGGGCTCATCACGATGCAGCCCGGCAACGGCATCTTCGGCTTCATCGGCTTCGCTCCGCCGGTGACCAACCCGACGTTCCTCGTCGCCAACGGCAACCCGGGTGAGACCTTGGGCTTCGGGCCCAACGTCACGGTGCTCGACAGCAGCAACGTGACCTTCGACAGCGCGAGCGGAGCGTTCAACTTCACCGCCGCCGCCACCGGCTCCGCCGACGACGGCTTCGCCGTGCGGGTGAACGGGACGTTCGGCAACGTGCCCTTCGGCGACCCGGGTCAGGGGCAGCTGGGGTTCTCCTTCTCCAACGGGTCGGCGGGTCTCGGATCCCTGGCCGTGACGCTCACCTCCCCGGCGCCGGTCGTCGACGACATCTCGACCGCGACCACTCCGAGCACCCCGGTCACCGTGACCCCGACGGTGGGGCTGCCTGACGGTCGCACCCTCGACGTCGCCCAGACCCGCCTGATCGACGCGAGCAGCGCCCCCGTCACGTCCCTCACCAACGCCGACGGCACCTGGGAGGTCGACACCAGCACCGGCGCGATCACCTTCACCCCCGCCCCCGGCGTCACCGGGCCCGTCACCCCCGTGAGCTACCGGGTGCAGGACTCCGCCGGGATCCAGGCCAGCGCGACGATCAGCGTCGAGGTCGTCCCCGAGGTCGGCGTCCCGCTGGCCAGCCCCATCGCCATCGCAGCCGCGGTGGTCCTGGTGCCCACCGTCGTCCTCGTCCGCCGCCGTCGGACGGCCACGGCGTGAGCACCCTCCCGATCGAAAGGCCAAGTTCCATGCGCAAGATGATCCTCGCCGTCGCCGCCACGGCGGCCGCCCTGACGGGGCTCGCCAGCCCGGCGGCGGCGGACAGTGCGCCCAACGCGACGGTCGAGTGGCAGGAGCAGCCGACGGCGACCAACCGGATCCAGGGCACGCTCGGACCGCACACGGTCAGCACGCCCCAGTTCGGTCCCGGCGTCTCGCCGACCAACACCATCACGGTCGACTGGGTCAACAGCGACGCGACGGACGCTGTGACGGCGGGGGGTGTCTCGTCGAGCTCGGCGGGCCTCGTCGCATCGCCTACGACCACCAGCAACCTGAAGGTCATCCCCATCAGCCCGGCGATGACGGACCCCGTGCTGCTCATCGTCCACGGGGTGCCCGGCGTTGCGATCGACCTGCCCTCGGGGACCGAGGTGCTCGACTCCAACAACGTGTCGGTGGGCGCCGGCGACATCTACACCTTCACGAGCGCGGCGACGGGCTCGGTCGACGACGGCCTGGCTGTGCGGTACGCGGGGTCGAGGACCGCCCTCGTGTACGCGATCCAGAACAGCACCCCGAACTTCCAGATCCTCGCCTTCACCCTGCTCGCCCCCGCCCCTGTGGCGGAGGACGCCCTGGCGACCACCGCGGCGGACACGCCCGTGACCGTCACCCCCGCGGTGACGCCGCCCGCAGGACGCACCGTCGACCCTGCGCTGACGCGCCTCATGGATGGATCGACCGCCGTCACCACGCTGACCAACAGCGACGGCACCTACGAGGTCGACCCGGAAGGCACGATCACCTTCACGCCCGCCCCGGGCTTCACGGGGCTCACCCAGGCCGTCGTCTACCGGGTGACCGACTCGGCCGGCATCACCGGCTCCGCCTCGCTGCTCATCGATGTGGTCCCGGTCGTCGGGGTGCCGCTGGTCAGCCCGTTCGTCCTGCTCGGCGCCATCGCCATCCTGGTGCCCACCGCGCTCCTCATCCGTCGCCGCCGCGCGACCGTCTGATCCTGGCCGGCGCCCACATGTACAACGACCCGGGTGCCGGCGGGATCCTCGGCGGCGGCGCTGGCGCCGGAGGCGCCCTCGCCGTCACCGGGTTCAACGTCTTGGCACTCTCGGTGATGGCGTTCGCCCTGATCTTCGCCGGACTGATCCTGGTGCGCTCGCGCTGCGTGCAGCTCGAACCGGCGGGGTGCGGACCGCAGCCGGGAGCCGCAGGACATCGAAGGGAAGGAGGTCACCAGTGAGCGCTCGCCGACCCAGTCTCGTGTGGATGCACCGCGCCACCGGCGCGACCCTCGGCCTGCTCGGGCTCTGGGTGCTGCTGAACAGCGCTCGCTATCGCAGCGCGGAGGCGTGGTCGGCGGCCCAGCTCGTCGCCGCGACGGTCGACCGGGGGGCCCAGCTCCTCCCTGGCTCGTCGACGTTCATCGTGGGCCTGGGAACACAGAACGCGGTCGGGCTCCGGATCGATCAGCTGTGCTCGACCGGAGCGATCGTCGGGGTCACCACCATCATCACCGGTGTGCTCATCGCGTTCGCCGGCGCGCGAGCGTCGCGCGCCCTGCTGGCGCTCGGGTCGATGGTCGGCCTGCTGTTCGTCGTCAACGCCCTTCGGCTCACCGTCTTGTCGTGGACCGTCACCAGCTGGGGCCGCACGGGCTGGTTCGAGTGGGTGCACCTCTACGGGGGCGCCGCGGTCTCCATGGCGGCCATCGCGGTCGGCTGCGGTCTGTACCTGCGCCTCCTGCGGCGCCACACCGCCGGGCTCGCCGCCTGACGTGGGGCAGATCCTCCAGGCCCTGACCGGGCTCGTCCTCGGGCTGTCCGCTTGCTACTTCTTCGGGATGGTCCTGCTGGGGTGGCGGGCGAGCCGCGCGGGAGTCGCGCCGCTGTCGGCCCAGGCCGCCGCGGTGTACGAGCGGCCGGAGGCGACCCTCGCAGTGCACGGAGCCGACGGCCTCGCTCGAGATCGGTTCCACACCTACTACCTGATCCCGTGCTTGAACGAGGAGCTGGTCATCGGATCCACGGTGGCGTTCCTCGCCTCGGCGGCGGACCCCGGCGCCATCGTCGTCATCGACGACGCCTCCGACGACAGCACCAGCTCGACGGCGAGCGCCTCTGGGGGGTCGACCGTCACGGTGGTCCGCCGTGAGCTCCCGCTCGCTCGTCAGGGCAAGGGTCCCGCCCTCAACGCCGGGTTCCGCGAGATCACGCGGATGGTCGACGAGCGTGGACAGGACCCCGAGGACGTCGTCGTCGTCGTCATGGACGCGGACGGCCGCCTGTCGGAGGGCGCGCTCAGCGTCGTGCTCCCGCTGTTCGACGACCCGAGGGTCGGGGGCGCGCAGCTGGCGGTCCGCATCCGAAACCGGGGTACCTGGGTCACGTCGTTCCAGAACTTCCAGTTCTGGACGATGTCAGCGCTGACGCAGCTGGGACGGGTCAGGACCGGCACGGTGAGCCTCGGCGGGAACGGGCAGTTCACGCGGCTCTCGGCCCTGCTGTCGGTCGGCGACCAGCCGTGGGACGAATCCCTCACCGAGGATCTCGACCTCACCGTGAGCCTGATCGTCCGGGGATGGCGCTGCACCACCACCCCGCACGCATCGGTGGACCAGCAAGGGGTGGAGACGGCGAAGCGTCTGCTCAACCAGCGGACCCGTTGGTACCAGGGACACATGACCGCTGCGAAGCGCATCCCCGAGATCTGGCGCAGCAACCGCATCGGTCACAGCTCGGCCATCGAAGCGATCATGTACCTGCTCGTGCCGTGGGTCCTCGACCTCCCGTGGTCGATCCTCTACCACCTGGCGCTGCTCCGCTTCGCGCTCACCGTGGCCGACAACCACCTCGCCGCCGGGGCGGGGAGCCCCCTCGGCGTCGCGTTGCTCTACATCGTGGCCTTCTACCCGGCACTGGTGACCGCGGTCCTGTGCCGACGTCGAGACCCGGAGATCGGCTGGTTGCGCTGCATCGCCCTCGGCCACTCCTTCGTCGCCATGAACTACTTGTCGTGGGCATGTTGCTGGCGCGCGCTCGTGCGCATGCTCAGAGGTGAGACCGGCTGGGACAAGACGGCGCGTGTTGCCGAGGGTGAGCCCACCGCACCCACGGCAGGGGCAGGGCCATGCAGCGATGGCTCTCGGGACGAGACAGCCGAGATCCCGCACAGGGCGTAGGTCGCGGCCTGGCCGACCGTAGGGGTTGCGCAACGAGCACCCGTCAGAGCGGACCGACCGCTCAGAGCCCTCCGAACGTCGACGCCCGTCGTCCGCAGCCGTCAGCAGTCGTCAGCCCGCCCTGGCGAATCGGCGCTTCCTGGCGGATCTGTGGACGCTACGGTCCCCGGTCACAGCTGATGGACCCATGCCTCGTCCACTCCCAAGGTGGCGGCACGGGTTCGAATCCCGTTGGGGTGCCACTGATGTAGGGGCCCGACGTCGGCTGGTCAGGGCGTCGGTCGACTGGTGTGGGACGGATGGCCCGAGGTGCGCCGCTGCTCCTTGAGCTCAGCCTCGTAGACGTGCCGTTTGCCCTCCATCAGCGTCTCCCGCAGCCGCGCTTCGAGCTCGTACACCGGCCGGTAGTACGAGACTTCGAACTCCTCCACCATCTGGAACGTCCAGCGGCCATCGAGGACGTTCCGCCCCACCAGCTCGTGACGTACCTCCTCGGCGGCGTCTGCGCAGCCAGCGGACTCGAGTGCGGCGGCTGCGTCACCGAAGAGGAAGTCGGCGTGACCCGTCATCTGGTGGAAGTCGTACAAGCGCCCGCGAAGGCGCTCCACCCATTCGAGCGCCTCGCTCAGCTTGCCCATCGCCTCCACCAGGTCGTCGTCCACGCCCACAGGTCGAGTGTGGGCGGCGTCGGGCACGTAGGCACCGGTCTCGTCGTCAGCACCCGTCATGCCGAGGGCCGTACCCCGCAGGGCCGTCGGCGAACCTCCGGCCACACCCGACCTCCACTTCAGCCGTCTTCGGTACCCCACCTGCGGGTGCCGACACGCGACCGTCCAGTGGACCTAGGGGTCGATCTCGACCATCTCACGGAGACCGGAGATCTCGATGAGGCGCCGGACGGTCGGGGAGGGATCGCGCACGGCGACAACGCTGCCACGGTGCCAAGCCGCTACGAGCGCGTTCAGCCCGTGCGAGTCCATGAACGTGGTCTCGGCCAGATCCACCACGATCGGGCGGTGGCCGTCGGGGGCAAGCGCGTTGCGCAGCTCGAGGGCAGTGTCGACATCGAGATCACCGACGATGCGCACCACGACGTGATCGGCCAGCTCTTCTCGGGCCAGGCGAGGATCGCCGTGTCCCATGATGGATGTGGCCAGCTGTTGCTCCGCGGCGGCACACGTCTGGCGGCAGACCTCTTCGGGATCGCCGACGAACTGGTACACCTGGGCGCGAGTTCGAGCAGGCGTTCGCACTCCGATCCACACGGTGCCGGCAGGGATGCCGTCCTGGTCATCGGGCCCGCCGACGCCCGTGACGGCTGCAGCCACGGTCGCTCCAAGGACCTTCGCTGCGTTGTCGGCCATGGCGCACGCGGCGTTCTCGCTGATCACAGGCGATTCGCCGATGTGCAGCAGCTCCTCTTTCACCGGCCGGCAGTAGGCGACGATGCCGCCGCGAAACCAGTCGGCAGCGTCGTCCATGCGAGCGAAGTGGCTGCAGAGCAGGCCGCCGGTGAGCGACTCCGCGACAGCCAGTGTCATCCCTTCCGCTCGCAGAAGGGCGGGCAGGTCAGCGGACACGGCCCGGGCTCGGCGCCGCCGTCAGCTGTTGCTGCTCAGGATGGGTAGCAGAAGGCGCCACGATGTCGCGAGCCGTGATCATGATCAACCTCCTCTGTGGTGCGTCTGTCGAGGCGGCACTACCCCGAGCCGATCGACCTGATCCCTCAGCTCCCGCGACGACCACGTCGGGTTGTGGTTCACTCGGTTGATGACCGGAGAGCGACGGTCTGGGGCGGCGGAAAGCGAGAAGGCAGGCCCTTGGCGGCGGCCTGGAACAGGGGCACCTCGTCGGGGATGCCTCGGAGGCGATGCGCGCCGAGGCTCACGAACCGCAGGCCCGCCGGGCGTTGACCTTGGCTCGCCTCCTTCGTGTCGCCGGACACGATCACCTGGCCCCCGTGGGCGGCGGCGCTGATGCGGGCCGTCGTGTGGATGGCCAGCCCGACGTAGTTCACCTCGTCGAGGGTCGGATAGCCGCTGTGGATCCCGATGCGGACCTTCACCTCGACGCCGTCCGGCCAGGACCCCCCGAGGAGCTGGCGCTGCATCGAGATGGCGGCATCGAGTGCGGCGCCGGGGCTCTCGAACACGGCGAAGAACTCGTCGGCTCGCGTCTCGACCTCCTGACCGGCGGAAGCCACCGCGGTGTTCCGCAGCATGGTCCGCACGTCGCCGAGCAGCTCGGCGTACCGCTCGCCCAACCGATCGACGAGACCCGTCGAGTCCTCGATGTCGGTCATCAGCAGGGTGAGGAAGCCGGTCGGCAGCGACGCTGGTGCCCGGCCACGACGTTCGCCGAGCGCCCGCTCCGAGTCGAGCTGGCTGGTGATGAACCCGACGGGCACGATCTTGTGCTTCTTGGCGGCGTTGAGCAGCCGACTCCGCGCCCGATCGCGGGCGGCGTCGTCCTCGAAGCGGACCTGGTTGAACCGAGCCAGCGCGTTCCGGACGTGGGCCGCGTCGTGGATCGGGAGCCGTCGACGACCCTGCGAGTCGACGTAGGCGAACGCTCGATCCGGGAGGTCGGTCCGCTTCGACGAGTCGAGCCTGGCCACAGGACGAGGCTACGGGCACAGGTTCGGATCCCGTTGGCCACTTCGTGCGGCCTCGGTGGATCTACTGTCGTGGCCTCAGCGATCAGGGGAGAGGATGCACGCGCGCAGGTTCGTTCGGGCGGGGGCGCTCATCGCCGTGGTGCTGGTCACGACCGTCGGGTGCAGTGGCGACGATGCCGATGACGGTGCGAGCGATGACGGCCCGACCGTCACGGGCTCCACCTCCACGACCGTCGAGCGTCCCGATGGCCCCGCCGCCGACCTGTCCGAGGAGCTGACCGGGGGTCACGGGGTCTTCCTGGGCTCACCTGAGGCCTTCGACTCCGGCGGGAGCTACATCGTCGAGATCGACGAGTCGGGCTACGTCCAAGAGGAGCTCGTGGCGTCCGGTTCGGCGACGTCGTATGTGGTCGACGGCGAGCTCACCGGCGACGGCGAGTGGGTGCTGGAGCCCGACCAGACGGCGGACTACCGCACCCGTGTCGTCGTGCGCCGACCAGAGGCCGCCGACGACTTCAGCGGGGTGGTGATCGTCGAGTGGCTCAACGTCAGCGCCGGGGCTGACGCCGATCCCGGGTGGACGTCGTTGCGGGAGGAGGTCGTCCGGCAGGGCCATGCCTACGTCGGCGTCTCCGCGCAGATGATCGGAGTGGAAGGGGGGCCGGTGCTGGTGGCGGTGGACGTCCCCGGCGCCGAGTTCGTGGGCCTCGGCCTGAAGCAGATCGATCCCGACCGCTACGACTCTCTGGACCATCCCGGCGACGCGTTCGCCTACGACATCTTCACCCAGGTGGCCCGGGCCGTGCGCGACGACCAGGGCGTCGGCGAGCTCGAGCCCGCGCGGCTGGTGGCGTCCGGCCAGTCGCAGTCGGCCGCGGCCATGGTGAGCTACATCAACGGCGTGCAGCCGCTCACGCAAGCCTTCGACGGGTTCTTCCTGCACAGCCGCGGTGGAGCGAGCCTGCCCTTCCCGCCGGTGGGGGAGTCCGTCGACCTCACCAGCACGTTCGGCCGGGCGGCCACCATCCTCCGCGCCGACACCACGGCGCCGATCGTCGACGTGCAGGCCGAGAACGACCTCTTCGGCGTGCTCGGATCCGCACCGGCGCGTCAGCCTGACAGCGACACGTTCCGGCTGTGGGAGGTCGCCGGCACCGCCCACGCGGATCGCACGCTCGTGGGCGACGCGACCGCCGACCTCGTCGACTGCGGTGTGCCGATCAACGACGCGCCGATGCACGTGGTGGCCAGAGCCGCCCTGCACCACCTGATCGCCTGGGTGCTCGAGGGCGAGCCGCCTCCGGAAGCTGCTCGGCTGGAGGTGACCGACGGTCCCCAGGCCGACATCCAGCGAGACGCCGACGGCATCGCCCAGGGTGGTGTCCGCGTGCCGCCGGTCGACGTGCCCGCCGAGGTGCTCAGCGGCCAGAAGGGGCCCGGCAACGACACGATCTGCATCCTCTCGGGCTCGACGACCCCACTCCCCGCCGCTCGCCTGGCGGAGCTCTACGCCTCGGCTGACGCGTACGAGCAGGCCTACAGCGATGCGGTCGACGAGGCCATCGAGGCCGGCTTCGTGCTCGAGGCCGACCGGGCCTCGATCGAGGACTACGCCAGGCCCGACCTCGTCGCGCCGTAGCCCGTGTGGGTGAAATGACCCATCGGGCGACGATCGCCGTCCTGGAGATGGCGCGATCTCCCGATGCGGGCGCCGTCGCCACGGCGCATGCTGGAGGCCGTGCAGACCATCCCCCAGACCGATGCCCTGCTCGCGGACGCCGTCGGCGCCTGGGGCAGCTACGACCAGGACGACCCCTTCCCGCTGTTCGACGCCCTCCGGGAGCAGGGCGCGGTGCACGCCGTCACCCTGGCTGACGGGCACGACGCCTGGCTGGTCGTCCGCTACGCCGAGGCCCGGGCGGCCCTGAACGATGCCCGGCTCTCGAAGGACATGCAGGCGGCGCTGGCGGACGGCGCCGGGGTGGTGGCCGAGGGGCTGCCCGGCCCGGCCTTCGCCCGTCACATGCTCAACGTCGATCCGCCCGACCACACGCGCCTCCGACGCCTCGTCGCCGCCGCCTTCACGCACGAGTCGGAGTCGAGGCGCTGCGGCCGCACATCCAGTCGATCGTCGACGAGCTGCTCGACGACATCGAGGCGGACGGGCCCGGACGCCACGGTCGACCTGGTCGAGCGGTTCGCCTTCCCCCTGCCCGTTCACCGTCATCTGCGAGCTGCTCGGCGTGCCGGCGGAGCGACCGGGAACGGCTCGGGTCCTGCCTCACGACCCTGCTCGGCCCGACGTCGACACCCGAGGCGTACGCGCGCGGCGAAGGCAGCGTCCGACGTCGTGGTCGGGATGCTGCGCTCGCTCGTCGACGCCAAGCAGACGGCAGCCCGGCGACGACCTCGTGAGCGCGCTCGTCGCAGCCCGCGACGGCGACGAGCGCCTCGACCGACGCAGGAGCTGCTGTCCACGATCTTCCAGCTGATCGTCGCCGGGCACGAGACCACCGACGAACCTCATCGGCAACGCCGTCGTCGCCCTGCTCCGACCATCCCGAGCAGCTGGCGGCGCTGCGCGCCGACCCGACCCGGCTGCCGGCCGCGGTCGAGGAGCTGATCCGCTACGACGGCCCGGTCCACCACGCGACCTTCCGCTACGCCACCGAGCCCGTCACCCTCGGCGACGCGACGATCCCGGCGGGCGCCCAGGTGATCATCTGCCTGGCGGCGGCCAACCGCGACCGCGACCGGTATCGCCGACCCCGACCGACGCTCGACCTCGGCCGCGCCGACAGCCGCCACCTCGCCTTCGGGCACGGCATCCACCACTGCCTCGGTGCGCCCCTCGCCCGCATGGAGGGCCAGATCGCGCTCGGGCTCGCTCCTTCGCGCGCTTCCCCGACCTGCGGCTCGCCGTGCCCGTCGACGAGCTGCACTGGGGCCGCGGCGACGGCCTCGTGCTCCGCGGTCTGTCGTCCCTCCCGGTCGTGCCCGGCCACCCGTGGGCGTGAGGCTCGGGGGTCACGGGGCTGGTTCGACTTCAGCGGCCCCGGTCGTCGGTGCCCGGATCCCGCGGCGTCGTCCCGGACTCCGGCAGGCCACTCGTCGTCATCGTCTCGTTCTCGAGCTCGGGGGTGCGACCACCCCAGTAGACGAAGCCGACGACGCTCCCGAACAGCGCGCCCATCGCGGCAGCGATCGCGCGGGCGGTGCCGTCGTCGAAGAGCAGCACCCCGAGCAGCGCTCCCAGGATCGCACCGACGACCATGCCGGCGAGGCCCCCGAAGACCGCGCCGTGGGTCTGGCCCTCGGTGCCGAAGGTGACGCGCTCGATCTCACGGCGCTGCTCCCGACGTAGCTGGCCCACCGTCGGCGTGGCGTCGGCGTCTTCGAGGCCCTTCGGACGGTTCCCGTCCGGCTGCGTGCGCTCGTCCAGCCACTCCTCCGCCCGGTCGATGGGTGAAGGCCGCCCGCTGTCGGTCATCGGGCGGGCGTCAGCATGTCGTCGAGGGTGATCTGGTCGAGGCCGTCGGTGCGGACGTCGAGCACGTCGGAGACGCCGAGCAGGGCGCTGCGGGCGGTGCCGAGCGACTCGACCGAGACGTCGCCCCGGAGGGTGACGGCGCCGTCGTCGATCCCGGTGATCCGGACGTCTGTGCTCGTCGGCAGAGGACCGTCCAGGGCGACCACGGCCTTGGCCTCGGTGAAGGCGTCGCCGCCCTTGCCGCTGCTGAGCAGCTGTGGCAGGCGTTGCGCCAGGTCAACGGTGCGCACCACCGAACCACGGTGCTGCCAGAGGAACGACACCACGGCTACGGCGCCCACCTGTCGGAACATGCGTCGGATCATGGGTGGGTCATGCCCGATCGGCGCCGAAGCGAACCCTGCCCGCACGGGCGGGTGCGCCTAGCGGTGGTTGGAAGGTCGTTTGCCGCCCCATTCGACGCCGGTGTGCGTCATGGCGGTGACGGTACGGTCGGCGGCCACGGCTCAACAGGACCAAAGCAGAGATGACAGCGACTGGCTACGACATGCATGACCCGTTCGAACACGGCCTAGGTCGTCCCGCCTAGGTTCGAGACGTGATCGCCACCGCGCCCTTCGGTCGAACCGGACATGCCAGCACAAGGGTGATCTTCGGGGCGGCCGCCCTGGGCGGCCTGCGCCAGGACCGTGCCGACGCCATCCTCCAGCAGCTGCTCGATGCTCGGGGTCAACCACATCGACACCGCCGCCATGTACGGCGACTCCGAGCTCCGCATCGGTCCGTGGATGGCCGATCACCGCGACCGCTTCTTCCTCGCCACCAAGACGGGCCAGCGCCGCGGCGCCGACGCGCGCGCCGAGCTCGAGCGCTCGCTCGAACGCCTGCAGGTCGACTCGGTCGACCTCATCCAGCTGCACAACCTCGTCGAGCCCGAGGAGTGGGAGATCGCCCACGGACCGGGCGGCGCCACCGAGGCGTTGGCCGCCGCGCGCGACGAGGGCCTGGTGCGGCACATCGGCGTCACCGGGCACGGCACTCGCATCGCGCGGATGCACCTGCGCAGCCTGGAGGAGTTCCCGTTCGCGTCGGTGCTCCTGCCGTACAGCTACGTCGGGATGCAGGACGACGCGTACCGGGCGGACGTCGAGGAGCTGCTGGCGGTGTGCGCCGACCGCCAGGTGGCGGTGCAGACCATCAAGGCGATCGGTCGTCGGCGCTGGCCCGAGGATCACGAGGGCCGACGCTTCAGCTGGTACCAGCCCATCACCGACGAGGCGGCCATCGGCCGGGCGGCGCGATGGGTCCTGAGCCACGACCAGCTCTTCCTCAACACGTCCAGTGACGCCACGTTGCTCCCGGTCGTCCTCGCCACGGCCGCCACGGGCGAGGTCCCGACCGAGGCAGAGCTGCAGGCCGACGTCGACGCCCTCGACATCCAGCCACTCTTCGACGGCGAGGCCCTCGAGCGGATCTGAGCGCGCCGGAGGTCGGTGAGAAGATCAGCCGATGGCGGCTGACCCCTTGAGCGACCGGGCGCTCAACCGGGCCACGCTCGCCCGCCAGCTGCTGCTCGAGCGGTCGCCGACCTCACGCCGGTGCGCCGCCATCGAGCACCTCGTCGGGCTCCAGGCCCAGAACCCGCTCGACCCCTACCTGGCGCTGTGGTCACGGCTGGAGGCTTCGATCCCGCACGCCGTCGGCGCGCTCCTCGAGGATCGCGCGCTGGTGCGCATCGTGGTGATGCGGGGGACGATCCACCTCGTCACCGCCGACGACGCCCTGTTCCTGCGCCCGCTGACGCAGCCGGTGCTCGACGCCGAGATCGCCCGCCACAGCGAGTTCGCGCCCGCGCTCGTCGGCGTCGACCTCGCGCCGGTGATGGCGTTCGCCCGTCCGCTGCTGGCGGCGACGCCGATGTCCGGCGCCGCCGCTGCGCGCCGCGCTGGCCGAGCGGTTCCCCGAGCTGCACGCCGCCGCGCTCGCCTACGCCTGCCGCTGCGTGCTCCCGCTCGTGCAGGTGCCGCCCCGCGGCGTGTGGGGCAAGAAGCTGCCAGGTGACCTCCACGCCGCTCGAGGCGTGGGTCGGCCGCCCGCTGCGCACCGACGCCGTCGATCGACGAGGCCGTGCTCCGCTACCTCGCCGCCTTCGGGCCGGCCACCGTCGCCGACGTCGCCGCGTGGTCGCGGCTCACCGGGCTGCGCGAGGTCGTCGAACGTCTGCGGCCGCGGCTGCGGACGTTCACCGACGACACGGCCGCGAGCTCTTCGACCTCGCCGATGCGCCGCGGCCCGATCCGGACACGCCCGGCGCCGGTGCGCTTCCTGCCGGAGTACGACAACGTCCTGCTGTCCCACGCGGACCGCAGCCGCTTCGCGCCGGTCGACGGGACGGGGTTCGACCGGGCGCTCGGCGCCGCCAAGGGCACCGTGCTCGTCGACGGGTTCGTCCAGGCGATCTGGCGGGTCGAGCGAGACGAGGAGAGGGGCCGAGCCACCGCCGTCGTCGAGCACCACCCGCTGCCCAAGCGGAGCCTGGCCAAGGTGGAGGCGGAGGGCCGCCGGGCCATCCGGTTCTGGCAGCCGGACGCCGCCGACCACGAGGTCCAGCTGGTCGCTCTCGCCTGACCGGCGGCGCTACCTCGACGGTGTCGCCACGACCAGGTGGACGGTCGTGCGGGCGTGCTCGCCGATCCAGAAGAAGCAGGTGGCGGTGCGCCCGTTGGGCATCGTGCGGAGGACGTGCACGAGCTGGGTCGATGCACCGGCGGGGTCGATGCTGGTGACGAGGTCGAACGTCTCTCGGGCGTGCTGCAGGACGTCTCCCACCGCCAGGAGGGTGGCGGGGAGGAGGACGGACCCGGTGGGGATGGCGTCGACGTGGCTTCCGTAGAGGTTCGGGCTGGGCTCCAGCCGGCGGACCCGGGTGGCGGTGGTGGTCATGCCCTGACCCTGCGCTCGGCCTCTGACAGGCCTCTGACGTCGCGCTGACGCGTGGTTCAGGTGGCGATCAGGCCCGCCAGCTCGTCGACCCCGGCCACGCTCGCGATGATCGACGGCGCAACCACCCAACGTGGCGGCGATCCGCACGATGGTCTCCCGGGACGGCCGCAGCCGGCTGAGACCGGCCTTGGCCCGCTCGAGGAGGCGGTCGGCCCAGTCGAACTCCGTCGCCAGCAGGGCGAGCCCAGCCAGCAGCACCGGGGTGCCGGGGCCAGGGAGCACGAGGAGGACGAGCCCGACGAGGAGCAGGAACCCGCCGGCGAGCAGCACGAGGGTCTGGCGGACGGCGCGCCGTACCTGTCCCAGGCGCAGGAGGGTCGGGTCGGCGTGCGTTGGCATGGCCGCACCATCGCCTCGGGCGCTGACGTGGCTCTGACCTCGGCGGGGGTGGTGGGCGTAGCGTCGCCTGGTGACGTTCCGGATGCTGGGCGAGCTCGAGGTGTCCGACGGAGATGTCGAGCTGCCGATCCGGGGGGCGAGGCAGCGAGCCCTCCTGCTGCTCCTCCTGGTGCGCGCACGCGAGACCGTCCAGGCCGAGCGGCTGGCCGACGACCTCTGGGGGGACGATCTGCCGGCCGGGGGTGCCAACGCGCTGCAGGCCCAGGTGTCGAAGCTCCGACGGGCGCTCGGTCCGCTCAGCGGCCGCTGGTGACGGGCGCGGGTGGCTACCGCCTCGACGTGCCCGACGGCGACGTCGACGCGCAGGTCTTCGAGGCGGCGGTGCAGGGTGGCCGGGATGCGTTGCTGTCCGGTGATGCGGCGGGCGCGGCGGAGGCGCTGCGGGCCGGCTTGAGCCTCTGGCGGGGGCCGAGCGCTCGACGGATCCGACGACGAGGGAGTGCTCCGGCGCGAGGCCGAGCGCCTCGAAGAGCTCCGATGGTCGGCGCTGGAGGACTGCATCGACGCCGAGCTCCAGCTGGGGCACAGCACGGAGCTCGTGGCGGAGCTCGAGCAGGCGGTGGCCGAGGCGCCGCTGCGCGAGCGCCTGCACGGGTTCTTGATGCTGGCGCTCTACCGGGCCGGACGGCAGGCAGAGGCGCTGCGCGCCTTCCAAGAGCGCCGCGACGTCCTCGGCGAGGAGCTCGGCCTCGACCCTGGGCCCGAGCTCCAGGCCCTCGAGTCGGCGATCCTCGCCCACGATCCATCCCTCGACCTGCGACCGGCGCGACCTGCTCGATGCCGTCGCGGAGGCGGTCGAACCTGGTGCCGGCGCTCAGCTCGTTCATCGGGCGGGCGGCCGACCTGGACGCCCTCGCGGCGCTGGTCGACGACCACCGACTGGTGACGGTCGTCGGTCCTGGCGGGGCCGGCAAGACCCGGCTCGCCGTGGAGGTGGCAGCGCCGGCAGAGCGATCGCAGCCGACGTGTGGATGGTGGAGCTGGCTCGCCCTCGGCGATCCGGTCGCCGTGACCGACGCCTTCGTGCTCGCCCCGACCGTGCCGGACGGCGAGCCGACTCAGCCCTCGAGCCGCGTGGCGGAGCACATCGGCGAGCGCGACACGCTCGCTCGTCCTCGACAACTGCGAGCACGTGATCGGCGAGGCGGCGCCGCGTGGCCGAGGAGCTGCTGCAGGCCTGCCCGAGCCTGCGGGTCGCTGGCCACGAGCCGCGAGGGCGCTCGGCGTCCCGGGCGAGGCGCTCTGGCCCGTGCCCGCCGCTGTCCGGCCGACGACGCGGCCGCCCTGTTCGTCGACCGAGCCGCCGCGGTCGGTCGGCGCTCGACTCGGCGCGCCGACATGGCGCCGGTCATCGCCGAGGTCTGCACCCGGCTCGACGGCCTCCCGCTCGCGATCGAGCTGGCCGCCGCCCGCACCCGGGCCATCCCCGTCCGACAGCTCGCCACGCGGCTCGACGACCGGTTCCGGCTGCTGACCGGCGGCGTCCGCACCGCGCTGCCGCGCCAGCAGACGCTCCGCGCCGTGGTCGAGTGGAGCTACGACCTGCTCTTCGAGGACGAGCAGCGCGTGTTCGATCGTCTGTCCGTGTTCGCCGGCGGCTGCACGCTCGACGCGGCCGAGGCGGTCTGCGCCGGGGGCGACATCGAGGCGGCGGACGTCGCCGACGTGCTGGCCCGCCTCGTCGACAAGTCGCTCGTCATCGCCGACGCGACCCTCGGGCAGGTCCGGTTCTCGTTGCTCCAGACCCTGACGTTGTACGGACGTGAGCGGCTGGCCGCCAGCCGCGAGGGGCCAGCGACGCGTGCGTCGCCACGCCGAGCACTTCCGTGCCATCTGCGCTCGGGGCGTGGAGGCGTTCCGAGGCGTCGACCAGCTCGCCTGGTTCGGCGAGGCGCGCCGGGAGCCGGACAACATCCGCACCGCGATGACCTGGGCGATCGACCACGAGGACGCGGATGCCGCGCTCGAGATCGCCGCTGGCATCGCGTGGACGTTCTGGCTGTCAGGTGGCGGCGACGAGGGCATCCGCCTCCTCGACGCCGGCATTGGCCTGTGCCGGGCCGTCGTCCCCCGCGCGCCGTGCGAGAGCCCTCACCTGGGAATGCGTCGTCCGATCGAACGCCGGCACCGGGCTCGACCGAGCAGTGGAGCTGGGCGAGGAGGGGATCGCCCTCTGGGCGGAGGTGGACGACGACGCGGAGCACGCCGAGGCATCGATCATGGTCGCCGGCGTGCACGTGATGCACGGTGGGCGTGCACGCGCCGTCGAGCTGTTCGCGGAGGTGTACGCATACTTCTCTGCGCACCCTGACCCCTTCAGCCAGGCGATGGCGGCGTCGGCCGCTGGGCGCACGGCGATGTTCCGGGGCGACCTGGAGGCCGCCGATCCGCTGCTGCGAGCCAGCGTGGCGAGCTTCGAGGCGGCGGGGGTGCGGTGGGCACTGGCGAGCGTCTACTCCGACGTGGCGAACCTGCTCGAGGTCCTCGGCGATCTCACGGGCGCGGTAGAGGCCACCGAGCAGGCGTTGGAGGCCGCCCGTGCGCTCGACCTCCACCTGGCCGCTGCGCAGATGCTGGCTCGGCTCGGGAACCTCGCCGTGCACCAGGGCGACGTCGACCGCGTGGAGGTGTGGCACGACCAGGCGTTGGCGCTGGCCGAGGCGACCGGGGCGACCCTCAGCGCCGCCTTCACGCTCAACTGGCGTTCCGTGGCCCGTCGGCGAGTCGGTCGGCTCGACGATGCCTTCGACGCGGCGCAGGTCGCGCTCGACGGTGTACCGCGCCGCGGAGTCACCGATCGGCGTGACCCGCGCGTTGTGCAACCTCGGGTTCGTGGCGGAGCTCCGCGGCGACCTGGCCGAGGCGCAGCGGCTCCACCGGGCCGGGCTCGAGGTCGCTGAGACCCTGGACGGGCGGGACGTGGCGTACGCGCTCGAAGGGCTGGCCGGCGTCGCCGTGGCCGAGGGCCACGGCGAACGAGCCGCGGCGCTCCTCGGCCACGCGGCCGCGGTCGCAACGACCGTGACCGCCCTGTGGACGGTGTCGCCCTCGGAGGGGGAACGGGTCACGTCGCTCGCGGGGAGCTGATCGGCGACGCGGCCTTCGACGCGGCCTACGCGCAGGGCGCTGAGGCACCGATCGGCAGCCTCTCGGCGTAGCGTCGCGCTGTGCGGTTCCGGATGCTGGGCGACCTCGAGGTGGCGGACGGCGACGTCGAGCTGCCGATCCGAGGGGCCAAGCAGCGGGCCCTGCTCCTGCTCCTGCTGGTGCGAGCCCGCGAGACCGTGCAGGCGGACCGGCTGGCCGACGAGCTGTGGGGGGATGACCCGCCCGGCGGCGGAGCCAACGCCCTGCAGGCGCTGGTGTCGAAGCTGCGGCGTGCCCTCGGACCCCTGAGCGGGCGCCTGATCACCGCCCAGGGCGGCTACCGCCTCGACGTGGAGGACGACGAGATCGACGCCCGGTGCTTCGCGGCCGCCGGCCGCCCACGGACGCGAGGCGCTCGCCGCCGGTGACGTCAGCGGCGGCAGCCGAACAGCTCGCCGTTGCGCCTGGCGATGTGGCGCGGCCCCGCGCTCGACGGCGCCGATGACGAAGGCGTCCTGCGGCGAGAGGCGGTGCACCTCGAGGAGCAGCGCTGGGCGGCGCTCGAGGATCGCTGCGACGCCGACCTCCGACGCGGTCGACCACGCCGAGCTGGTGGGCGAGCTCGAGCAGCTGGTCGCCGAGGCGCCGCTCCGTGAGCGGCTCCACGGGTTCCTGATGCTCGCCCTGTACCGGGCGGGACGACAGGCCGAGGCGCTGCGCGCCTTCCAAGCGGCCCGCGAGATCCTCGGCGAGGAGCTGGGCCTCGATCCCGGCCCGGAGCTGCAGGCGCTCGAGGCCGCGATCCTCCGCCAGGATCCCGCCCTGCTCCTGCCGGTCCGGCCCAGCACGGCCGGGCCCGAGCCGCCGGACGAACCTCACGGCGGGCCTCAGCCGGTTCATCGGGCGCGAGGACGACCTCGCGGTGCTGGGACGCCTGGTGGACGCCCACCGCCTGGTGACGATCGTCGGGCCGGGCGGCGCCGGGAAGACCCGCCTGGCCCAGGAGCTGGCGCCGGGCGCCGGCTGGAGCACGATGCCTTCTTCGTGGAGCTCGCCCCCGTGGGCGACCCGGCCGCCCTGCCCGACGCGGTGGCCGCGGGCATCGGCCTGCCGGAGGCCGGCCTCCTCCAACGGGATGCGTCTGCGGCGCTCGAGCGCCTGGTCGAGCACCTGGCCGATCGGCCCGACGATCGTCGTCATGGACAACTGCGAGCACGTCATCGGCGAGTCGGCTCGGGTGGTCGAGCACCTGCTGGTGCACTGCCCGCTGCTGCGCATCCTCGCCACGAGCCGCGAGGCCCTCGGCCTCGGCGGCGAGACGATCTGGCCGGTACCTCCGCTGGCCGATCGACGATGCCGATCGAGCTGTTCACCGACCGGGCCGACGCCGCGGGCGCGGCGCGACGGCTCGCTCGACGCCGAGCCGCGGTCGTCGAAGACGTCTGCACGCGCCTCGACGGGCTCCCGCTGGCGATCGAGCTGGCCGCCGCCCGGGTGCGTGTGATCCCCGTGCAGCAGCTGGCGGACCGACTCGACGATCGCTTCCGGCTCCTCACCGGAGGGGCCCGCACGGCGCTGCCCCGGCAGCAGACGCTCCGAGCCGTGGTGGAGTGGAGCTACGACCTCCTGTTCGACGACGAGCGACGCGTGTTCGAGCTGCTCTCCGTCTTCGCCGGTGGGTGCTCGCTGGAGGCGGCCGAGGCCGTGTGCGCCGGAGACCAGATCGAGGCCGAGGACGTCGCCGACCTGCTGGCCCACCTCGTCGACAAGTCCCTGCTGGTCGCCGACCACACCGGCGGCGAGGCCCGCTTCCACCTCCTCCAGACGCTCGCCCTCTTCGGGCGGGAGCGCCTGGCCGCGTCGAAGGTGGCGAGCGACGCCCGGGACCGGCACGCCGCCCACTACCGCGCGCTGGCCGAGCGCGGGCCCGGCGGCGTTCCGGGGCGACGACCAGGCGGCCTGGCTGGCGGAGATCGCTCGGGAGAGCGACAACCTCCGCGCGGCCCTCGCATGGCTCGTCGAGCGGGAGGACGCCGAAGGCGCGCATCGCCTCGTCGGCGGGATGGGCTGGTCGTGGTGGCTGGCCGGAAACGGGGAGGAGGGGCTGCGCTGGTTCGACGCCGCCCTCGCCAGCAAGGGGCCGGTCGAGCCCCAGAGCCGGGCCCTGGTGCTCGCGTGGGCCGGCGCGGTGGGGGTCAACACGGGCGAGGGCGTCGACCTGGCGATCGCTCGTGGCGAGGAGGCGGTGGCCCTCCTTCGCGAGGTCGAGCCGGACGATCGGTTGTCGTTGGCGGATGCGTGCACCGCTCCTCGGCGGCGACCACATGCGACCGGCCCATCACGAGCGGGCGCTGGCGTGCTTCGACGAGGCCGTCGTGCTCTACGCCGATCGACAGGACCGATGGAGCCAGGCGGTGGCGGCCTCCTCCGCGGGCCGAGCGGCCGGCGTCCGGGGTGATCTGGCGGCGGCCACCGAGTACCACCTCGCGTCGCTGGAGCACTTCGAGGCGATCGGCGCGGAGTGGGCGGTGTCCAGCGTCGGCTCCGACATCGCGCTCGTGATCAGAGGCCCAGGGGGACCTGGATGCCGCGGTGGCCTACACAGAGCGGGCCATGCTCGCCGCCCGGCGCCTCAACCTGCAGCTGGCCGAGATCCAGATGGGCGCCCGTCTGGGGAACCTGCTGCTCTGCCAGGGAGACGTCGACGCGCGCCGACGCGTTGCACGAGCAGTCGATGGCCTTGGCCGAAGCGGTGGGGTCGCGGGTCAGCTTCGGCGTGATCCTGACCGGACGGGCCATGGTGCGCCGGGCCCAGGGCCGGCTCGACGATGCCGTGGAGGCGGCCGCCGCGGCGCTCGACGTCTACCGCCGAACGCAGCTGCTCTCAGGCCAAGCGCTGTCGCTCGCGCTGCTCGGGTTCGCGACCGAGTGCCTCGGCGACGTCTCGGGCGCCGACGAGCACCACACCGAGGCGCTGTCCGCCGCTCGCCAGCTCGGTGACGAGCGGTTGGTCGCGCTGGCGCTGGAGGGACTGGCCGGCGTCGCCGTGGCGCGCGGCGACCACGAGCGCGGCGCGACCCTCGTGGGAGCCGCCGGCCACCTGCGCAACCTGAACGGGGCGCCGTCGGGGCCAGCTTCCGACGTGGGGCGGATCAGCGAATCGATCGTGGAGGTGCTCGGGCAGGAGCGGTTCGACGCCGCCTGCGAGCGAGGCCGCGGGGCCGACCTCGACACCCTCCTTCACTGACCTTCCCAGTCGGCGAGGAGGCGGGACACCACCGCGTCGTCAGGGAAGTCGCTCAAGTGCTCCCGCGCCAGGGCTGAGGCACGGGCGATGTCGCCGCGCGCGGCCAGCAGCACGATCTCGAGGTGGTGGCGTTCGCGGCGGGTGAGCCGGCGGGAACAGCTGGCGGGGCGTGGTTCGGGGGGCACCGCTGCACCTTCCCTGGTGTCGCTGACCTGGCGCTGACCTCGGAAACGGGCTCGAGGGTCAGTCCGAGGTCACCCCCTGGGCGCAGATTCGCCTCACCAACCCAACTTCCCAGGAGAACCACCGCCATGACCGCAGTCCTCACCGCTCCCCAGGGGGCCACCTTCCACCAGCCGCCCGCCGCTCCGGCCGCCCGAGCCATCGGGGCGACCAAGGCGTACGGCAAGGGCGAGAGCCAGATCCTGGCCCTCGACGGCATCAGCGTCGAGTTCCACGCCGGCCAGTTCACCGCCATCATGGGCCCGTCCGGGTCCGGCAAGTCCACGCTGATGCACAGCCTCGCCGGGCTCGACGACCTCACCGAGGGCCAGGTGCTCATCGGCGACGTCGACCTCACCTCGCTGAACGACAAGAAGCTCACCAAGCTGCGGCGCGACCGCCTCGGGTTCATCTTCCAGGCGTTCAACCTGGTGCCGACGCTCACCGCGCTCGAGAACATCACGCTCCCGATGGACCTGGCCGGCCGCAAGCCCGACCAGGTGTGGCTCGACCTCGTCGTGTCGCACCGTCGGGCTCGACGACCGTCTGCGCACCGGCCCAGCGAGCTCTCCGGCGGCCAGCAGCAGCGCGTGGCCGTGGCCCGGGCCCTTGCCGGCCGGCCGGACATCGTCTTCGCCGACGAGCCCACCGGCAACCTCGACAGCCGCACCGGCGCCGAGATCCTCGCCTTCATGCGGCAGGCCGTGCGCGAGCTCGGCCAGACCATCGTGATGGTGACCCACGACCCCGTGGCGGCGTCCTACGCCGACCGGGTCGTCTTCCTCGCCGACGGCCACATCGTCGACGAGCTGCTCAACCCCACCGCCGAGTCCGTCCTGGACCGCATGAAGAGCTTCGGAAGGTAGATCGTCATGTTCAACCTCACCCGCAAGGGCCTCTGGGCCCACAAGGTGCGCTTCGTGCTCACCGGACTCGCCGTCATCCTCGGCGTGGCCTTCATGGCGGGGACCATGATCCTCACCGACACCATGGGGAAGACCTTCGACGGGCTCTTCGCCACCGCCAACGAGGGCATCGACGTGGTCGTGCACCGCACGACCGGCCGTCGACGGCCAGGCATGCGATGTCCAGGAGCGGGTCGACGCCGCCCTGGTCGACCAGATCGCGGCGGTCGACGGCGTCGACGCCGCCGCCGGCACCATCGAGGGCTTCGCCCAGCTCGTCGACGACGACGGCAAGGCCATCACCGCCGGCGACGGCCTCGGCGGCACCATCGGCGTCAGCTGGATCGACCGACGAGCGGCTCAACCCGTTCGACCTGTCCGCCGGCCACGCGCCCGACGGTCCGGCACGAGGTCGTCCTCGACCAGGCCACCGTCGAAGCCGAGGGCTGGGCGCTCGGCGACACGGTCGGCGTGCTCGCCAAGGACGGCGCCGACCGACATGACCATCGTCGGCACCGCCACGTTCGGCGACGTCGACGGCCTCCCCGGCATCTCCGTGTGGCCGTCGACGACGCCACCGCGCAGGCGATGTTCGCCGCAGCCGGGCACGCTACGACTCCATCGTCGTGGCCTCCGACGGCAGCGCCACCAACGCCGAGCTGGCCGACCGCGGTCGCAGGCCGCGGTCGGCTCCGATCGAGCTCGAGATCGTCACCGGCGCCGCCGACACGGCCGACAAGCAGGCCGACTTCAAGAAGGACATGGCGTTCTTCAGCACCTTCCTGCTGGCCTTCGCCTACATCGCCCTGTTCGTCGGCATGTTCATCATCTACAACACCTTCTCGATCATCATCGCCCAGCGCATGCGGGAGATGGCGATGCTCCGGGCCGTCGGCGCCAGCCGCCGGCAGGTGCTGCGCGTCGGTGCTGCTGGAGTCCGCCATGGTCGGCGCTGGTCGCCTCGGCCGTCGGCCTGGTCGCCGGTGTCGGCGATGTCCTACGGCCTCCGGGCGCTCCTCGGCGCCGTCGGGCTCGAGATCCCCGAGCGGCGACGTGGTCATCACGACCGGCACGGTCGTCACCGCGTTCGTGGTCGGGTGTCGCGTGACGCTGCTGTCGGCTCGATCGGCCCGGCCCTGCGGGCCAGCCGCATCGAGCCCATCGCCGCGCTGCGGGACATCGCCATCGAGCACACCAACGCCTCGGTCAAGCGGCACGGTGTTCGGCCTCGCGCATCACCGGCGCCGGCGTGGCCGCCTTCGCCGCCGGCATCGCGGGTCCGGCGACAGGGCGCCCTGAGCTGCTCGGCCTCGGCGCGCTGCTGCTCATCATCGGCGTGTTCGTCCTCGGCCCGGTGATCGCCCGGCCGGCCATGCGGCGTCCTCGGCTGCCCCGACCCAGGCTGTCCGGCGCGACCGGCCACCTGGCCCGGGAGAACGCCCGCGCAACCCGCGGCGGACCGCGGCCACCGCCTCGGCCCTGATGATCGGTGTCGCCCTCGTCGGCTTCATCACCATCCTGGCCGCCTCGACCAAGGCCTCCACCGCCGAGGCCGTCGACCGCTCGATGCGAGCCGACTACGTGGTCGACTCCGGTTCGTGGGGCGACGGTGGCTTCGGCCCCGCCATCGAGGGCGACCTCGCGGCGCTGCCCGAGGTCGAGGCGCTGTCCCCGCTGCGGTCCACGCCCGTCGAGCATCGACGAGCGGCACCGGCGAGCGTCCTGGCCGTCGACACCGCCGTCATCGACGACCTCATCGACCTCGAGGTCACCGAGGGCTCGCATCGCCGACGTCCACGGCGACGGCATCGCCGTCGGTCGGCGACCAGGCCGAGGAGCTCGGGCTCGGCCTGGGCGACACCGTGCCGTGTCGTTCGCCGGCGACCGGCGACGTCGCCTCACCGTGCAGGCCGCTCGTTCGACGGCGAGATCCTCGGCGCCGGCGAGAGCACGTACATCGTCGGCCTCGACACCTTCGAGGCCAACGTGACCGACCAGTTCGACCGGCAGGTGTTCGTGACGATCGGCGACGGCGTCAACGCCGCCACGGCCACGGCGAGCCCTCGAGGCGAGCCTCGAGCAGTGGCCCAACGCCGAGCTGCAGGACCAGGCCGCCTTCAAGGAGGCCATCACGACGGAGATCGACATGATGCTCAACCTGATCTACGGCCTGCTGGC
>CAVUNI010000001.1:0-390449 GCA_963742785.1 uncultured Actinomycetota bacterium | reverse complement strand
TCTTGATCGCGCTCGCGTGCAGCCCGGCCTTGTGGGTGAACGCCGAGACACCGACGTACGGCTGGCGCGACGCGGGCGGGAAGTTGGTGACGTCGGCGACCGCGTGCGCCACGCGGGTCGCCTCGCGCAGAAGCCCGACCGGGAGCACCTGCTTGTCGAGCTTGAGCTGGAGGTTGGCGACGACGCTGATCAGGTCCGCGTTGCCGGTGCGCTCGCCGTACCCGTTGAGCGTGCCCTGCACGTGCGTCGCACCCGCGTCGACCGCAGCCAATGTGTTCGCGACCGCGCAACCCGTGTCGTTGTGGCAGTGGATCCCGATGCGCACGCCGGTTGTCTCCATGACGTCATTGACCACGTCGGCGACCCAGTCCGGCAGCATCCCGCCGTTCGTGTCGCACAGGGCGGCTACGTCGGCGCCGGCCTCGAACGCAGTGCGCAAGACCTCGAGGGCGTAGTCACGGTTGTCGCGGTAGCCGTCGAAGAAGTGCTCGGCGTCGAGGAACACCCGCTGTCCCTCCGCGCGCAGGTGCGCGACGGTGTCGCGGACCATCGCCAGGTTCTCCGCCAGCGTCGTACGCAATGCAAGCTCGACGTGACGGTCGTGCGACTTCGCGACCAGGGTCACCACGCCGGCGCCGGAGTCACGCAGTGCCGCGACCAGGGGATCGTCGGCTGCCTTCGCACCGGCCCGCCTGGTGGCGCCGAATGCCGCGAGCTGGGCGTGCTTGAGGTCGAGCTCCTCGCGGGCCCGGCGGAAGAACTCGGTGTCCTTCGGGTTGGCGCCTGGCCAGCCACCCTCGATGAAACCGACGCCCAGGCCGTCGATGTGCCGCGCGATCGACAGCTTGTCGGCAACGGAGAGGTTGAGCCCCTCCTGCTGCGCGCCGTCGCGGAGCGTCGTGTCGTAGACGTGGAACAGGTCGCTGGTCATCCGAAACCCTTGGTCATGGTGGAGGTCGTCTGGCAACAAAAAGACCTCCCGTGGGAACAGGAGGTCAGCGCGGCAGGGATCCCTGTCGCGCTACTCGATAATGATGATGCTGCGGTGCTGCATGCCAACGAGTGTGCCACAGCGGTCCGCGGGTCGGTACGCCGTTCCGGGATCCGGCAAACGATGACTACGCGGGCGGCGGCACCGCGTTGTCGGTGAACTGCTTCATCACGACGGGGCCGTGCCGGTCGTCGAGCCACTCGCCGTTGCGCTGCCCGGACCAGAAGAACCAGTCGGCCGACGTGAACAACGCACACGTGGTGCCGACACCGCGGTTGGCGACCCAGAACTCGTCGCTGCGATCGGCCGGGATCGGGTCGGGCGCCCACGGGTTCGGCTGCAGCAACCAGTGGACGTCATCCGGCACCTGGCTCGGGCACGCGCCCGGCAGCGTGGCGTAGACGGCCTTGTCACCGGTGCTCGCACCGTTGACGCGGGCCTGCGCGAACTCCCCGGAGCTCGGGTACTTGTAGAAGTTCCCGACCGTCAGGTCCTCGCTCGGCAGCGGTGCCTCGGCGATGAGGCTGGCCGGGTCGCTGACGTTCCCCGTGTCGTCGTTGACCGCGTAGAAGGAGACGCAAGCGTCTGGGTAGACGGTGAAGAACTGCACGACCCCAGCCTGCCCGGCATCCTGCACCACGGCCTCTCCGCCCGAGGTGTAGGCGCCGGGGCACACAGAGGGATCGTCGTCGTCCTGCAGGTACACCAGGTGCGTTCCCTCGGGCTGGGTCACCGGCATCAGGAACGAGTGGTCCGCCGGGTTCCAGCTGGCGAAGTCGAGCACGGGCGGGTCCGGTACCGGGCTGTTGAAGGTGACGTGGACAGCCGCGCTGTAGCGGTTCGCGTCCGGGTCGTGGGCGAAGAACGAGACGCACTGCGGCAGTGACCCGGGCGCGGCCATCGTGCCCACGCCGTTGACGACCGACACGAACACACTGTCCGTCCCGTCGTTCGGTCCGGTGACGCACGTGGTCGGGTTCGCGCTGTCCCACCGGGCGCGAAGCGTGGCGCCGGCAGGCAGGGTGGCCGTGAAGCTGAACTGGTCGGTCTCCGCGTCGTACGACGGCGTGCCGATCACCGGCACGGGAGTGGCCGGCAGCCAGCGCGACATGAGCCGCTTCTGGGCGGCGCGGCCCGCGCCGTACCTGTTGAGCAGCTGGAGCTGGAAGCAGTCGTCCTCGGCCTCGGTGACCGAGGTGTCCTGCCACACGCCGGAGCTCACCGACGGTCGGAACGTGGCAGCCCCGGCGGGCGGAGTGCCACAGGTCGCCGTCTGCCACCGCTTGACCACCATCGTCGAGCCGGACGGGACCGACGCCGGCGGCTTCCAGCGCACGGTGACCGGCGACGTGGTGCCACCAGTGAAGGTGACGCCGTTCAGCACCGGCGGAAGCGGGTCGATGAGGCACCAGGCGGTGCTGGGATAGCGCGCGCGGCCGCCGTACATCCGGATGAAGCGCTGCACGAGCGTGGTGTCGATGGTGCGGCACTTGTAGTAGCCGGGCGACGACGGCGGTAGGACGTTGCAGGCGCCGACGTTGATGACCGGGGCCATCAGGGAGCATCGGGCGGCAACGTGCTGGAAGCCGAGCACGTGACCGAGCTCGTGGGCGAAGACGTTCATGATGGTGACGCGGTTGCGGGCGTTCACCGCATCCATCGAGCTGAACCGCGAGCTCAGCCGCACATAGGCGTTGCGGGTGGCCCCCACGGTCGCCTGGCCTGCGGCGCTGCCGATCTTCCCGTAGCTGATGCGCACCTGCGCCTTGCGCGGCAGTGTCGTGCGCGCCAGCCGGATCCGGCCACCGGAGGCGTTCCACTTGGCGACGGCCGTCGAGAGGCTCCAGTCCCACTTCGGGGGGAGCGTTTCGTAGTACCAGAGGGTGCGCACGTTCCACTTCTGGACCTTCGCGGTCCTCCCGTTACGACGGGGAAGGACGGCGTCCGAGCCAAGGTCCAGCGCACCGTCGCCGGCAGCGGGCGCGACGGTTCGTGCCGCTGACTGAGCCGGGGCCGGGGCCGACTGGTCGGCGGCAGCTGAGGACGCGGCGGCGGTCCCGTCGATGGTCAGCACCAGAGCGGTGGCAAGGAACAACGACAGGGCAGCGGGCAACATCCGAGAGAGCGTGGGCACGGGGCAAGACTAGGGCCCGTTTCATGCTAATTATCCGCTTTTAGAGCCCTCTTATGGGATTGGTCTAGTCACTGCCAGGGGCCGTCGAGCTGTGGTGCCCAGTTGACTCCCCCGCTGAACAGCAGCCCGAGGAGTACGGCGGCCCCGAGGACGCTCATCGCCACCACGAACCAGCCACCGAACTCGGTGCGGGCGGTCCGGGTCGTCAGGCCGCGGATCATCTCGCGCAGCCGGCCCGATCCCGGCCCCAACCAGAGAGCGGTCGTGAACCCGATCCCTGCGACCACCATGGTCGGTGCGACCGGTTGGGAGAGCAGATAGCCCAGCGAGAACACCGCCAGCCAGGCGATCGCGGCAACCGCGACGAGCGCGAGGGAGCCGAACAGGGCGAGCACGAGGTACGCCGGTGTGGAGAGCGTGGTCTTGGGCACGTCGTACCAACGGGCACGGCCGCGGATCAGCCGGCGCCGGCCGTGTCGCTGTCTCGTCACTGATGCCGTGCGGAGCAACAGCACGAGCGCAGCGACCAGGGCGGCGCCGAGGTACGGCGCGAACGCCACCGTCGCCGAGGTCAGGGCGCCGATCCCGAGCAGCTGCAGCAGCCGCTGGGCACGGCTGGGTTCGCGGTGCACCAGGGGGACGAACGGCCGGTCCTCAGGGGCGGGCCGCTCCTGCATCGCGGGGAGGATCCGGGTGGGTGGCGTCGGTGGGGTCGGCGGCGCGGCGGACGAGGGGGCCGGCTGGGGCTGCTGGTACGGCGTGGCCTCGCGCACGGGGAGCCCACCGAGCAGGCCGACCGGAGGGTTGACCGAATCGTTCGCCGGCGGAACCGGTTCGAGGGGCACCTGCTCGGTCGTCGCGGTCTCGGGGGTCGGGGCGGGCGCGAACGGCATCGTCCATGGCTCGGGAGCCGGCTGGGCCTGCGGCAGCTCGCTCTGCGCGGCGCCGCGCAGGCCCTGGCTCAGGCCGGCGACGAATTCGCGCAGCTCGTGCACGGAGGGACGCTCGAGCGGTTCCGGTGCCAACGCCGCGCGCAGCAGCTGGCGCAGCGGCTCGTCGACGCGGGAGAGATCGTGCTCGCCGCGGCGTACCCGGTCCATGATCGCCATCGTCGGCCCCTTGCCGTACGGCGGGCGGCCGGTCGCCGCGAACACGACCGTGGCGGCCCAGGCGTGTACGTCGGAGGCCGGGCTGGCGTCGTCGCCGTACAGGATCTCCGGAGCGAGGTACCCGGGCGTCCCGAGCAGCCAGCCGGCCTGCGTGAGCCGCGGATCCTCCGCGACCCGGGCGAGGCCGAAGTCGATCAGGACCGGGGAGCGCCCCTCCATCAGGACGTTGGTCGGCTTCACGTCGCGGTGCAGCACGCCGACGGAGTGGACAGCCTGGAGTGCCTCGGCGAGGCAGTCGGCGAAGTGCAGCAGGTTGGCACCGCTGATCGACCCCTCCTCCGCCACGTGGTGGTAGAGCGAGAGGCCCGGCACGTAGCGGGTCACGACGTAGGGCACCGGACCGTACGGGTCGGCGTCGAGGATCTCGGCGATCCGCGGACTGGTGATCCGCTTGAGCGAGCTGACCTCACGGGCCAGCCGTTCGCGGGCCTCGCGGTCACCGACGATGTGCGGACGCAGCACCTTCAGCGCCACCCGCGTGCCGTCCGGTGCCTGCGCCAGGTGCACGACACCCATCCCGCCCTCGCCGATGGGCGCGAGCAGCCGGTAGGGACCGACGCGCTTGTCCTCCGGCGTCGGCGTGGGCATGGATGTCACCGGACCAACGGTAGCCGGGCAGGACGCGGCTGGACGCGGGGCACGCCTGCCCGATGGGACTACGACGCCGACGGGTCGCGGCCGGTCAGCAGACCCGGTGCATCCACCCGAATGCGTCGTCGGCCCGGCCGAACTGGATGTCGACGAGGTCCTGCCGGATCTCCATCGTGAGCGGCCCGGCCTCGTCGCCCTGGTCCCCCGCCGTCGCCACCTCGCCGCCGTCCCACTTCAGCTTCCCGACCGGTGTCACGACGGCAGCAGTGCCGCAGGCGAAGACCTCGGTGATGTCGCCGCTGGCCACGCCGTCGCGCCACTCATCGATGGAGAACTTGCGCTCCTCGACCTGGTGACCCTTCTTCTGCGCGAGCTCGATGATCGCCGAGCGGGTGATGCCCTCGAGGATGGTGCCGGCCTCGGGGGTGACGATGTGGCCGTCGGCGTACACGAAGTACATGTTCATCCCGCCGAGCTCCTCGACGTACTTCCCCTCAGCGGTGTCGAGGAAGACGACCTGGTCGCAGTCGTTGCGCGACGCCTCCTGCTGCGCGACGAGCGAGCTCGCATAGTTGCCGCCCGTCTTGGCCGCACCCATGCCACCGCGGCCGGCACGCGTGTACTCCTCGGTCAGCCACAGGCTCAGCGGCTTGATCCCACCCTTGAAGTAAGCACCGGCAGGCGACGCGATCACCATGAACGTCACGTGCTGTGCCGGACGCACGCCGAGGAACGCCTCGGTCGCGATCATGAACGGACGCAGGTAGAGGCTCTTCTCCCCCGACCCGGCGACCGTGTTCTGCGGCACCCACCCCTGGTCCACCTCGACGAGCGCGTCGACCGCCTGCACGAAGTCCTCCGGCTCGAGCACCGGCAGCGCCAGCCGGTGCGAGGACCGCGTCATCCGCTTGGCGTTCTCCTCGGGACGGAACGTCCAGATCGACCCGTCGTCGTGGCGGTAGGCCTTCATGCCCTCGAAGATCTCCTGGGCGTAGTGGAGTACGGCGGTGGCCGGATCCAGGCTCAGCGGTCCGTACTTGGTGATCCGTGCGTCGTGCCAGCCCTGCTCCGGGGTCCACTCGAGGGTGAGCATGTGGTCGGTGAAGTGGATGCCGAAGCCGGGGTTGGCCAGTATCTCCGCGACCTCGGACTCGCTGCGCGGGCTGTCCGATGCAGTGGTGGTGATCTCGAGGGTCATGGGATGAACGCTATCTCGTGAGATGGATGGTCTCGGCCCGGCGGTTTCACTACTCCGGTAGTGAAACTGGCACGTTGTATACGAAGCTTTCCGAACATCGCGTCAGTTTCACTACACCGGTAGTGAAACCTGTGACTCGTGGGACCAGCCTCAGCCAGCTACCCGCGCGGCAATCGAGTCGCCGACCTCCGACGTGACGACCGGGGTTCCCGGCGTACGGGCGGCGAGGTCGGCGATCACGGCCTTCTCTACTCGAGCAGCGGCCTCGTCGAGTCCCAGGTGCTCGAGCATCAGGGCTGTCGAGAGGATCGCGGCCGTGGGGTCGGCCTTCTGCTGGCCGGCGATGTCGGGGGCCGAGCCGTGGACGGGCTCGAACATGCTGGGCGCGGTGCGGTCCGGGTTGATGTTGCCGCTCGCGGCCAGCCCGATGCCACCGGTGATGGCGGCGGCGAGGTCGGTGATGATGTCGCCGAACAGGTTGTCGGTGACGATCACGTCGAAGCGGGCCGGGTCGGTGACCATGAAGATCATGGCCGCGTCGATGTGCATGTAGTCGACGGTGACGTCGGGGAACTCGGCCGAGACCTCCTGCATCAGCCGCCACCAGACGGCGCCCGCGTTGACCAGCACGTTGGTCTTGTGGACCAGCGTGAGCTTGCCGTCGCGCTTCTGCGCCCGACGGAAGGCATCTCGTACGACGCGCTCGACGCCGAAGGCGGTGTTGACCGACACCTCGGTGGCGATCTCCTGAGGCGTGCCGACGCGGAGCGCCCCGCCATTGCCGGTGTAGGGACCCTCCGTCCCCTCGCGTACGACGACGAAGTCGACGTCTCCCGGGTCGGCCAGGGGTGAGCCCGCGCCGGGGAAGATCCGCGAGGGACGCAGGTTGACGTAGTGGTCGAGCTCGAAGCGCAACCGCAGCAGCAGCCCACGCTCGAGGATGCCCGGCGGAAGGTTCGGGTCGCCGGGCTTGCCGCCCACGGCTCCGAGGAGGATCGCGTCGTGCTGTCGGATCTCGGCGAGCACGGAGTCGGGCAGCACCTCGCCGGTCGCGAGGTAGCGCTCGGCACCGAGGTCGTAGCGCGTGGGCTCGAACTTCACCCCTGTAGGAGTGGCCTGGTCGAGCACCTTGAGCGCCTCGGCCGTGACCTCTGGACCGATCCCGTCACCCGGGATGACGGCAAGCTTCACAGGACCAGAGATTGTGGGGGACTCAGGCATGCGGCGATGCTAGTTGTCGTCCGGGCGCTCGCCGCCGTTGTCCCGCAGGTCGAGCGCCGCCTGGACCGCCTGGGCGCTCATCGGGCTCTCGGGGTTGTTCTTGGCCGGACCCCACTCGGGGTACATCTCGTACATCGGTCTGCTCTCCTGGTGAGTCACGAAAATTGAGTGCTGGATGAGGTGCTGCACTCCGGAGGAGATGAACCGGCTCGAGAGCCCACGGATCACATGGGTGGAGGGGTTCGGAAGTAGCGGGTGGAACTTCGTCGTCTCGCTCGCGGAGAGTGATGGGCCTGGTGGCGGGGTGCGCCGAACTCCGCGGCGAGGTGGCCTATCGAGTACAGGCCCCGCCACGGCGGCAAATAAGTACGAAGTTCCTCCGCATGGTGAGACCAGCCTACGGCCCGCCTGCGGGGTGCTGTCCGGCCTTTGGCTACATGTCCCACGATCCGAGACAGTCCGCGGAGGGCTGGGATAGGCCACCGGATTTGCAAGACTCGACGCATGAGTGCACCCCCCGAGGTGCCCGCGATCGTCTCGCGGGCCTTCGACGTCTCCCTGCGGGCGGGCTATGCGTCGTTCTGCCGCAACGAGACGGGGCGGCTGCTGGCCACGCTGGCGGCGACTCGGGGCGGCACCATGGCCGAGTTCGGCACCGGCTGCGGAGTCGGTACGGCGTGGTTGCGCTCCGGCGTACGCCCCGGGACCCACATCCTCTCCGCCGAGCTCGACGCCGACCTCGCCACCGCTGCCCAGGAGATCTTCACCGACGACCCGCAGGTCGAGGTCCTCGCCGCCGACTGGTCGACGCTGCGCAACAAGGGCCCCTACTCGCTGCTGTTCCTCGACCCGTCGGTGCCCGAGGACGCCAGTGTCGACGCGGTGGCCGACCTGGTCGAGACGGGCGGCATCGTCGTGCTCGACGACTTCACACCGTGCGAGATCTGGCCCCCGATCACGGCCGGACGAGTCGACATCCTGCGCGAGAACTGGCTCACAGACGAGCGCTTCACCGCCGTCGAGGTGATGGTCGCGCCCGACGCGTCGGCGATCATCGCCACCCGCCGCTGACCGCCGCCGATCCCGGCGGCGGCGACGCGAGGTCAGTGGGTCGGCATCTTCATGTCTTCTTCGGGAAGCTCGACCTCGCCGATCATCTCCTCGATCTGCTCGGTCGACAGCGCAACGGCCATCGCCCAGAAGTAGATGATCAGGCTCCAGACCGCCACCACGACGGCATCCCAGCCGAACCCGATCAGGGCGTCGTCACCCTTGGGACCGAAGTCGCTGAGGTAGACGATCAGGCCCATGCCGAGCAGGTAGGGAAGCAGCCACGAGGCCGCCTTCCAGTCCAGGGTGGGCTTGTGCTCGTTGAGGTGGAAGAACCGGTTGGCGACCAGGATCGCGGCGCCGACCAGGAGCGAGATTCCGAGCTTCCAGACGGTGTCCCACCCGGTCCAGAGGATGATCAGGTTGGCCACGACGAAGGCGAGAGGCGACATGATCCCGGCCGCCGGCAGCTTGTAGGGACGGTCCGCGTTCGGCAGTCGGCGACGGAACGCACCGAGCGAGAGTGGCGCACCGCCGTACATCAACACCGAGGCGCTCGTGATCAGACCGACCAGTGACTGCCAGCTCGGGAACGGCAGGAAGCAGATGCACCCGGTGACGAAGGCTGCGAGCAGGCCGACCCAGGGCACGCCGCGCGAGTTGGTCCACTCGAAGGCGGACGGCACGTATCCGTTGCGGGACAGGCCGTAGGCCAGCCTGGAGCTGCCGGTCGTGTAGATCAGGCCGGTGCCTCCGGGGCTGATGATTGCGTCGGCATAGATGATCGTCGCCAACCAGCCGATGCTGAGCAGGGTCGCGATCTCGGCGAACGGGCCGGTCATGGTCGTGTAGAGACCGTCACCGACCTGGTCCCAGGTGTCGCCGATGGCGCTCTTCGGCAGGGCGAAAAGGAACGTGAACTGCAGCAGGATGTAGATGATCGTGCCGAAGACAACCGACCCGATGATCGCGAACGGCACGTCCCGCTTCGGGTTCGCGGCCTCACCGGCGAGCTGGTCTGCCTGCTCGAAACCGAGGTAGCTGAAGATGATGCCGCTGGTCGAGATCGCGGCGAAGACCGACTTCCAGCCACCGGGCATGAACCCGTCGGCGGCATGCAGGTTGCTGGTGTCGAAGTTGGTGAGCGCGAGCATCAGGATGGTGAGCAGCGGGACCGCGATCTTCCACCACGTTGCGGCACTGTTGGTCGCCGCGAGCTTCTTCACACCCAGGAAGTTGATCGCCACCATGATCGCCATCAAGATCACGGCCACGAAGATGCCGGTCGCGCTGAGGACCGACGTCTCCTCGTCGATCCACCCGTGCGCGAAGTCGTAGTGACCGGCGTACGTCAGCATCGCCGACACCTCGATCGGCGCGACGGTCGCGGCGTTCAGCCAGGCGAACCAGCCGAAGGAGGCGCCGGCCACGCCACCGAAGGCGTAGTGCGGGAACCGCGCGGTCCCCCCGGAGACGGGGTACATCCCGCCCAGCTCGGCGTGAGGGAGCGCCAGGATCACGATCGCGATGCCTCCGATGACCCAGGAGAAGATGGCGGCCGGGCCGGCCACCATCAGGGCGTCCTTGGGGCCGAACAGCCAGCCGGACCCGATGATCGAGCCCATCGAGGCCCACATCAGGCCGATCAGGCCGATCTCGCGCTTGAGCGCTGTGGAGCGTTTCTTCTTCTGGGGAGCTGTCGCCGTCTCAACCATGAGGAGCAGCGTTCCCAGATGCCGACGTAGTTAACGCGTCAACGTCAGTCCAGTTTGACTGATCCGGGCTGTTCGCCGTCAAAGACCCTTCGCGCCTCACCCGTCACTGTGCTCAGGCAGCTCGACAATGAACCTCGGCAGCATCACCTGCACCAGCGGCCCGATCGCCAAGGCGTAGAGCAAGGTGCCGATGCCGACCACGCCGCCGAGCAGCCAGCCGATGGCGACGACGACGACCTCGAGCCCCGTGCGCACCAGCCGGATCGACAACCCGGTCCGCCGGTGCAGCCCGGTCATCAACCCGTCGCGCGGACCAGGTCCGAACTGGGAGCCGATGTAGAGGGCGGTCGCCAACGCGTTCAGCACGATGCCGCCGACCATGAGCAGCACGCGCTCCCACATCGCCTCGGGTGCCTCGAGCAGGCTCAGCGTGACGTCGGCGGTCAGCCCGACGACCAGCGAGTTGGTCACGGTGCCGAGGCCGGGCAGCTCGCGCAGCGGGATCCAGAACAGCAGGACCACGACGCTCATCACGATCACCGCGGTGCCGATGCTGATGGGGAGGTGGATGGCCATCCCCTGGTGGAGCACGTCCCAGGGCGCGTTGCCGAGGGTGGCGCGGATCATCATCCCGAGCGTGACGCCGTACAGCACCAGGCCCAGGGCTAGCTGCGAGAGCCGACGGGTCAGCCGGCCGGCGCGGAGCTGCGCGAGCGGGCCGAGCCGGGCGAGCTCGCGCACCCGTCGGGGCGCTGCGTCTCCCAGGGTCTCGAGGCCCACGTCGCTGGTCATGACGCCAGTTCATCACCAATTGGTCTGGTCGCACATAGCCAATCGTGCTTCACTGGCCTGCATGTCCCGCATCCTCGCCGCCTCGCGGATAGCCACCCTGCTCGGCGAGTTCGACCGCGCACCGGCGTACAAGGGGCTGGCCGAAGGCCTGCGGGTGCTGATCACCGACGGCCGCGTCCCGGTGGGCGCCCGGCTCCCCAGCGAACGCGAGCTCACCGACGCACTGGCCGTCAGCCGGACCACCGTCACCCGGGCGTACGCCGAGCTGCGCGACCACGGCTTCCTGGTCTCGCGGCAGGGCTCCGGCAGCGTCGCCAGCCTGCCGGCCACCCGCGGCCACCGCGGCGACCACCTGCTGCCGCCGGGCGACCTGCCGGAGGACAAGATCGACCTGACCTGTGCCGCTCCGGTCCCCGGGCCGGGCATCCTGGCGGCCTACGAGAAGGCGACGGCCGAGCTGCCGGCGTACCTGGCCGGCACCGGCTACTACCCCTCCGGACTGCCACTGCTGCGCGAGTCCGTGGCTGCGTCGTACGACGCACGCGGGCTGGCCACGAGACCCGACCAGGTCATGATCGTGCCCGGAGCACTGGCCGGCGTCGCGATCGCGGCACGTGCCTTGCTCTCGACCGGTGACCGGGCCCTCGTGGAGAGCCCGACCTACCCCAACGCGATCGCCACGCTCACCCACTCCGGGGCACGGCTGGTCGGAGTCGACGTACCGCCGGACGCCGCGGTCGCCGGGTCCGACGTCGAGGGGCTGATCGCAACGTTGCGCCAGGTCTCACCGCGCGTGGCCTACCTGATCCCCGACTTCCACAACCCCACCGGCGCGCTGATGAGCGCCACCGAGCGCGAGCGGGTCGGCCGGGCGCTGGCCAGGACACGCACGACGGCCGTGATCGACGAGTCGATGGCCGCCCTGGCCCTGGACGGGCAGGAGATGCCGGCGCCGTTCGCGTCGTACTCCTCAGACGCGATCAGCGTGGGCAGCCTCAGCAAGCCCTACTGGGGCGGCCTGCGGATCGGCTGGCTGCGGATCCCCGAAGGTCGCGTCGACGCGTTCTTCCGGGCGCGGCTCAGCCTCGACCTCGGTGCCCCACTGCTCGAGCAGCTGGTCGCCACCGAGCTGATCAACTCTGGGAGCGAACTGCTCGACCATCGCCGGACGCAGCTGCGCGCCTCCCGCGACGCCGCGCTCGCCGCTGTCGCGGAGCACCTGCCGGACTGGCGGGTCAGCCCTCCGGGAGGAGGTCTCAACCTGTGGTGCGAGCTGCCAGTCGCCCTGTCTTCGGCGCTGGTGCCCAAGGCTGCGGTGCACGACGTGTTGCTCGCAGCAGGCCCGAGCTTCGCGCCGGAAGGCGGTCTCGACCGCTTCGTCCGGCTTCCCTACACCCTGCCCGCACACGTGCTCAGCGACGCGATCGCGCGTCTGGGCGTCGCGTGGCGGAGCACGCTAGACCAGCCGGGCTACACCGTCCCGAGAGCACCCACACTGGTCGCATGACCGGGGGCCGCCCACCTGCTGATCTGGAACCGCGCTTGACTGCGCCCGGGCACACCTCCCGGCGAGTCCTGATCCGGACCGGTCTGGTCACCGGTGCGGCCGCGGTCCTCGCGTCGCGCCAGCTCGACACTCGTGCCTCGGCAGCCGCTGCCCCACCCAAGACCAACCCGTTCACCCTCGGCGTCGCGAGCGGCGACCCGTTGCCCACCGGCGTGGTGCTGTGGACCCGGCTCGCCGTCACGCCGCTCGCCGACAACGGCAAGGGCGGGATGTCGACGAGCACCTACACGCTGACATGGCAGGTGTCCCAGGACAGTCGCTTCCGCACGCTGTCCAAGTCGGGGACCGTGGCGGCCACGTCGGCCAACGCACACTCCGTGCACGTGGAGGTGACCGGGCTGCTCCCCGGCCGGGTCTACTACTACCGCTTCCGGTTGGGCACCTACTACTCCGCGGTCGGTCGCACGCGCACCGCTCCGGCGCTCGACACGGTGGGTGGGTCCCTCGCGATGTCGTTCCTGTCCTGCGCCGCCTACGAGCACGGCTGGTTCACGGCGTACCGCCGCCTCGCCGAGGACCAGCCCGACCTGGTGCTCCACCTGGGTGACTACCAGTACGAGTACAAGGCCAATGCCTACAAGGCCCCGAGTGGCAACGTGCGTAGCCTCCGCGGTCCGGAGACCGTCACGCTGGCCAACTACCGCCAGCGCTACGCCCAGCACCACACCGACCCGGATCTCCAGGCGGCACACGCCGTGGCGCCGTGGCTGGTGGTCTTCGACGACCACGAGGTCGACAACAACTGGGCCGACGAAATCCCTGCTGACGCCCCGTCGGTGCCGGGGTTCATGATCCGCAGGGCCGCTGCGTTCAAGGCGTACTACGAGAACATGCCGCTGCGTAAGGCCTCGATCCCTGTCGGACCGGACATCCAGGTCTACCGCCGGCTCCAGTGGGGCCGGCTCGCGAACTTCCACATGCTCGACACTCGCCAGTACCGCAGCGACCAGGTGTGCGATGACGGGTACAAGGACTGCCCGGCCGCCGACGACCCCGCACGATCGCTCACCGGCTCCCAGCAGGAGCAGTGGCTCTCGAACGGTTTCGCGAGCAGTCGGGCCACCTGGGATGTCATCGGCCAGCAGGTGTTCTTCGGCCGACGCGACAGCACCGAGACGCCCGACAACACCGTGTCCATGGACTGCTGGGACGGCTACCGCGCTTCCCGGGCCCGCGTGACCAGCGCGTGGGTCAACGCGCAGGTCCGCAACCCGATCGTGCTCACCGGCGACCTGCACGCCCACTGGGCATCCGACGTGCTCGCGGACTTCAACGCCCCGGACTCGCCCATCGTGGCGTCGGAGTTCATCACCTCGTCGGTGACCACCGGCGGGGACGGGTACGACGAGCCGACCGGCCAGCACCCCTGGGCGGCGTACAACCCGAAC
Source organism: uncultured Actinomycetota bacterium (assembly GCA_963742785.1). GTDB lineage: Bacteria > Actinomycetota > Actinomycetes > Propionibacteriales > Nocardioidaceae > Marmoricola. The sequence goes on along the minus strand of CAVUNI010000001.1, from coordinate 376,633 downwards.
CTGAGGTTCTGGACCAACCTGCGCGGCTACGTGAACACCAGGATCACGCCCACCTCGTTCACGGCCGACTACCGCTGCGTCCCGCAGGTGAGCGTCAAGGGACTCGCCGCGTTCACCCGCGCCAGCTTCGTCGTGGACGACGGCGTCCGGGGCATGCGCCAGACCTTCGACAACCCGAGCGCCGCCCGGGCCAAGCTGGCGCCGCGCACGGACGCGCAGAAGATCCGCGACACCCTGGAGTCGGAGTCGCACTGAGTCACGCAATACGTGGCTGTTTGAGAGAACGCGTCCGGAATGTCAGCAATCACGGTTCAATCGACGTATGCGGACATCACGGCGAGCCTTGATGCGGGCCGGCCTGCTCACCGGTACGGCCGCGGTGATCGGGTCCCGCCAGCTCGACACCCGTGCCTCGGCGGCCGCCGTCCCGCCCAGCACTAACCCGTTCACCCTCGGCGTCGCGAGTGGTGACCCGGTGCCAGACGGCGTGGTGCTGTGGACGCGGCTGGCCGTCAACCCCATCGCGGACAACGGCCTCGGCGGCATGTCCTCGAGCACCTACCCGGTGCGCTGGCAGGTGGCCACGGACGACAAGTTCCGCAACGTCGTCCAGCTGGGCACTGTTGCGGCCAGCGCGGCCAACGCCCACTCGGTGCACGTGGAGGTCAGCGGCTTGCTCCCGGGCCGGGTGTACTTCTACCGGTTCAAGCTGGGCAGCTACACCTCCCGGATCGGCCGGACCAGGACGTCTCCGTTGTTCGACTCCCTGCCCGCGTCCCTCGCGATGTCATTCGTATCCTGCGTGAGCTACGAGCGCGGCTGGTTCACGGCCTACCGGCGACTGGCCGAGGACCAACCCGACCTGGTGCTGCACCTCGGCGACTACCAGTACGAGTACCAGCAGGGCACCACGGCCGGCGACACGGTGCGAGACGTGCGCGGTCCGGAGACCGTCACCCTGGGCAACTACCGCCAGCGGTACGCGCAGTACCGCACGGACCCGGACCTGCAGGCGGCCCACGCGGTGGCGCCGTGGCTGGTGGTCTTCGACGACCACGAGGTCGAGAACAACTGGGCCGACGACGTCCCGGAAAAGCCCGCCGAGGCACCCCAGTTCAGGGCGCGGAGAACCGCAGCGTTCAAGGCGTACTACGAGAACATGCCCCTCCGAAAGGCTTCGATCCCGGTCGGCCCCGACATCCAGATCTACCGCCGGCTCCAGTGGGGCCGGCTCGCGAACTTCCACATGCTAGACACCCGCCAGTACCGCAGCGACCAGGCCTGCGGGGACGGCGTCAGGACCAACTGCGCGGCCGCCGACGATCCCGCGCGGTCGATCACCGGGGCCCAGCAGGAGCAGTGGCTCTCGAACGGTTTCGCGAGCAGCCGCGCCACCTGGGACGTTCTCGGCCAGCAGGTGTTCTTCAGCCGCCGCGACACCTCACCGACACCCGGCAACACCGTGTCGATGGAGTGCTGGGACGGCTACTCGGCATCTCGTGCCCGCGTCACGAACGCCTGGGTCAACGCGCAGGTGCGCAACCCGATCGTGCTCACCGGCGACGTCCACGCCCACTGGGCCTCCGACGTGCTCCAGGACTTCAACAACCCGGACTCGCCCGTGGTGGGGTCGGAGTTCGTCACCACGTCGATCACCTCGGGTGCGGACGGGTATGACGAGCCGACCGGCCAGCATCCGTGGGCGGCGTACAACCCGAACCTGAAGTTCTGGACCAACCTCCGGGGCTACGTGAACACCAAGCTCACGCCCACCTCGTTCACGGTCGACTACCGCTGTGTGCCGAAGGTCACCGTCAAGGGTCTCGCGGCGTTCACCCGCGCCCGCTTCGTCGTGGACGACGGCGTCCGTGGGCTGAGGAAGACCTACGACAACCCGAGCCCGGCGCCGGCACAGTTGGCCCCGCGAAGCGACGCCCAGAAGATCCGCGACACCCTGGCGTCCGAGTCGCACTGAGCCGACCGGGTCAGACCGTTGGCACAGACTTCTCGGTGAGGCTGACACCGCGCACGGTCTCGGCGTCGATCGCGCCGCGGATCTCCTCGAGCACCTCTGGTGGCACCGGCGAGTCGACCGACAACGCGACCAGCGCCTGGCCGCCCTTCTCGTTTCGGGAGACCTGCATGCCGGCGATGTTGACGCCTGCGTCGCCGAGGATCTTGCCGACGGTGCCGACCATCCCTGGGCGGTCCTCGTAGGCGAAGAACGCGAGGTGCTCGGTCGGCTCGAGGTCGACCACGAAGTCGTTGACCTCGACCAGCCGCTCGCGCTGGGCGATTCCGATCAGGGTGCCCGAGACCGAGACGCGTGTGCCGTCGGCGAGCGTGCCGCGGATGGTGATCAGGTTGCGGTGGTCGGGGCTCTCCGGGTCGGTGACGAGCCGGACCTCGACGCCACGCTCGGCGGCGAGCAGCGGTGCGTTCACGTAGGAGACCTGGTCCTCGACGATGTCGGCGAAGACTCCCTTGAGCGCGGCGAGCTCGAGCACCTTCACGTCGTACTCGGTGATCTCGCCACGAACCTCGACGTCGATCTGCTGCGCGACCTCGCCTGCGAGCGCGGTGAAGATGCGACCGAGCTTCTCGACGAGCGGGATACCGGGACGAACGTCCTCGGCGATGACGCCGCCCTGCACGTTCACCGCGTCGGGCACCAGCTCACCGGAGAGAGCGAGACGGACGGACCTCGCGACGGCGATGCCGGCCTTCTCCTGCGCCTCGTCGGTGGAAGCACCGAGGTGGGGCGTCGCCACGACGTTCTCGAGCTCGAAGAGAGGCGAGTCGGTGCAGGGCTCCTCGCTGAAGACGTCGAGCCCGGCTCCCCCGATGCGGCCGGTCTTCAGGGCGTCGTACAGGGCCTTCTCGTCCACGATCCCGCCTCGGGCCGCGTTCACCAGCACGAGTCCCGGGCGAGCGAGGGCGAACTCGTCCGTGCCGATCAGGCCGACCGTCTCCGGAGTCTTGGGCAGGTGGACGCTGATGAAGTCCGCTTCGGCCATCAGCTCCTCGAGGCTCACCATGCGTACGCCCATCTGGGCGGCTCGGCCCGCCTGGACGTAGGGGTCGTACGCGAGGACATCCATGCCGAAGGCGGCCAGTCGATGGGCGACCAGGACCCCGATGCGGCCGAGCCCGACGATGCCGGCGGTCTTCTCGTAGAGCTCGACGCCGGTGTACTTGCTGCGCTGCCACTCGCCGCGGGTCAGCGCGGCATGGGCAGGGCTGATGTGCCGGGCCGCCGCCAGGAGCAGCGCGACCGCGAGCTCGGCGGCGCTGACGATGTTGGACGTTGGCGCGTTGACCACGAGGACGCCACTCTGCGTCGCCGCCTTGACGTCGACGTTGTCCAGGCCGACCCCCGCGCGCGCGACGACCTTGAGCCTCTTGGCCGCCGACAGTGCCTCCTGGTCCACCTTGGTGGCCGAACGCACCAGGACGGCGTCGGCCTCGACGATCGCGGAGAGCAACTCGGAGCGGTTGGCGCCGTCGCAGTACCGGACCTCGAAGTCGGGGCCGAGGGCCTCGACGGTGGCGGGACTCAGCTCTTCGGCGATGAGTACGACGGGCCGGGAATCGGAGGAGGTCACGAGCTTCCTGACGTTGGTGATGAGTCTGCCCGCACGACGCTGTGCGTTCGTCAGCGTATCCGAACCGGACGAACCGGCAGTGACGAAGACGCCGTCGTGGGCAGCCCTCACGAGGTGACGAAAGTCCTGGGGACAGGCGAAAGGCCCAGCAAGTATGAGTTGCTGGGCCTTTCTTTTGATCGGAGAACGGTGACCTTCCGATCGATCACTCTCCGCTCAGGTCCCGGCTGCCGTCACCGTGCTCACCGCGACGAGTTGCCTCGTCGTATGGACCGTCTACTTCGAGTGATCCCGCTCTCCCCGAAGGAAGTGCGTGAGAGAAGTTCTATGCCCGCGGAGGGGGGTCGCACAAGGGGGTTTCCCCAACTATTTCTGCGAATTCTCGCGCTGCGGCGTGTCGTGCACAGATCCACACTGGTCGTCCACAGGGATGCGTCAGTAGTCCACAGATGGTTGATCGTTCCTGTGGATGACGAAGCTTCAGATCGGGCAGCCGTCAGGTCCACACGAGTCGTCCGACCCAGGACCTCCGACGTGCTCGAGTCGGGGATGCGCCTCGTCCCACGCACGTTCGAGCACCTGGCTGAACACCTCCGCCGGCTGCGCGCCCGAGATGCCGTACTTGCGGTCGATCACGAAGAAAGGCACACCGGTCGCACCCAGAGCGGCCGCTTCGCGGATGTCGTGCTCGACTGCGTAGGCGTAGCGATCGCTGGTGAGAACCTCGTCGACCGCGGTTGTGTCGAGGCCGACCTTCTCCGCCGTACGACGCAGCTGGTCGTGGTCGGCCACGTTCTCCGCGTTCAGGAAGTACGCCGCCAGCAGCTCCTCCTTGAGGGCCGACTGCAGCGCCGGTCCACCTGCCTCCAGCGCCAGGTGCAGGACCCGATGCGCGTCGACGGTGTTCACGCGCTGCGCCTCGCCCAAACGGAAGAGCAGACCCTCCTCGGCGGCAACTGCCTCGGTCCGGTCGACCATCTGCTGGCCGGCCGCTGGGCCGCCGCCGTACTTGGATCCAAGGTGCTCGGCCACCGTCTGGACGGGCAGGCGCGGAGCTGCTGGGTCGAGCTGGAAGGAGCGGTAGACAACATCCACGCCGTCGGCGTGCTCGAAGCGCGAAAGCGCGCTCTCGAGGCGGCGCTTGCCGATGTAGCACCAGGGGCAGACCACGTCGGACCAGATCTCGATTCTCACGTGCATCACAACAGATCCGGGTGGTTGGGTGTTCCCGTGACTCGACCACCCCCGGACGCGATCGCGGAGACCGAGCGACTGGTGATTCGGCCGTGGCGTCTCGAGGACGCGCCGCGCCTGCTCGACATGCTGAGCAGGGTCGAGGTCGTCCGGTGGCTCGGCGACGGTGAGCCGGTGCTGATGAAGGACCTCGACGAGGCACGCGATCGGATCGAGCGACGCTACCCGGAGCATGCCGCCACGCCTCCACTCGGCATCTGGGCCATCGAGGTGCGCGAAACCGGCGTGGCGATCGGCTCGGTGATGTTGATGACCATGCCGAACGCCGAGGACGGCGAGGTGGAGATCGGCTGGCACCTGCACCCCGACTCCTGGGGCAACGGATTCGCCAGCGAGGCAGCCGCCGCGATCGTGCAGTACGGCCTCGACGGCGGACTACCCGTCATCTACGCGCTGATGCACCTCGACAACTACCCCTCCCAGGCCGTCGCCCGACGGATCGGCATGGAGCCACTCGGCGAGACGGACAAGTGGTACGACGAGCCTTCGGTCTTCTTCCGGGCGGTTCCGCAGGGTTCGTGACCCGCTGAACGGCCGATCCACCCTCAGCCTTCCTGAGGGTGACCCCGAGAAAACACCGGGGGTGTATCAGGGACGAGCCCAGCAACCTCCCCGATGTGGACGGGGACCCAATCAAGCGAGGCTCTACGACATGATCACGATCGAATCCCTCACGAAGAGGTACGGCCGCTTCACCGCCGTTGACGATGTCACCTTCACCGCCAGCCCGGGACGGGTGACCGGCTTCCTCGGCCCCAACGGGGCCGGCAAGTCCACGACCATGCGAGTGATGGTGGGCCTCACCCCGCCCACCTCCGGCGAGGTCACCATCAACGGGCGTCGGTACGCCGACCTGCCCAACCCCGGCTTCGAGGTCGGCGTCCTGCTCGATGCCTCGGCCCAGCACGCCGGACGCACCGGCCGAGAGATCCTCACGATCGCCCAGCGCACGATGGGGCTGCCCAAGCTCCGCGTCGAGGAGATGCTCGACCGGGTCAGCCTGACCGAGGCCGAGGCCGGTCGCAGGGTCCGTAACTACTCCCTCGGCATGCGCCAGCGACTCGGCATCGCAACCGCGTTGATCGGCGAGCCCCAGGTACTCATCCTCGACGAGCCGGCCAACGGTCTCGACCCAGCCGGCATCCGCTGGATGCGCGACCTGCTGCGGTCCTACGCCGACCAGGGCGGCACCGTGCTGCTGTCCTCACACCTGCTCCACGAGATCGAGGTCATCGCCGACGATCTTGTGCTCATCGGTGAGGGGCGCATCGTGGCCCAGGGCACCAAGGCCGACCTGCTGCACGCAGCCGGCACCGTCGTACGCAGCGCCTCGCCGGAGACCCTGGCCCGTGCGCTGGAAGCCGCGGGGATCTCCACCACGAGGTCGCCGGACGGCGCCGTACGCACCACGGCGGATGCCGAGCGCGTGGGCCAGATCGCCCTCGCCGCCGGCGTCGCCCTCACCGAGCTCCGGTCCGCTGACGGAGCCGGGCTCGAGGAGATGTTCCTCGAGCTCACCGCAGAGTCACAACGAGAAGGAGCAGCAGCATGAGCACCATGACCGTCGAGCGAGTGGCCGGCCGCGACGCAGCGTCCAGGCCCGAGCCGGCCCCGATCCCGCTGCCGCGGATCATCGGTGTCGAGCTGCGCAAGATGTTCGACACCAGGTCAGGGTTCTGGCTGATGACGAGCATCGCGATCACCGCCCTGCTCGCCACCGGCGCAGTGATCCTGTTCGCCCCTGACGACGCGATCACGTACAACAGCTTCGCGGCAGCCATCGGTGTTCCGATGACGATCATCTTGCCGATCATCGCCATCTTGTCGGTGACCAGCGAGTGGAGCCAGCGCAGCGGCCTGACGACGTTCACGCTCGTACCGCACCGTGGCCGCGTGGTCTGGGCCAAGGCGATCTCGGCGGTCAGTGTCGGGGTTGTCTCCATCATCGTGGCGTTCTCCATCGGCGCGCTCGGCAACCTGATCGGTGCCGCGATCGCCGGCACGGACCTGGTGTGGGACCTGACGTTCGGGAACCTGCTCTACATCACCTTCGCGAACGTCCTGGGCCTGCTGATGGGCTTCATGCTGGGCGTCCTGATCCGGAACTCGGCCGGCGCCATCGTGGGGTACTTCGTCTACTCGCTGGTGCTGCCGACCATCTTCGAGCTGCTGGCCAACTTCCAGGACTGGTTCCAGGACCTGCGAGGCTGGATCGACTTCAACTACTCCTCGTCCAAGCTGTTCGACGGAGGCCTGAGCAGCACCGACTGGGCTCACCTCGGCGTCTCCGGTTTCATCTGGCTGATCGTCCCGCTCACCGTCGGGATCTGGCTGGTGCTGCGGTCCGAGGTCAAGTAGGCGCCCGCGGTTTCACAACACCGGTTGCGAAACTGGCGCGATGCGACTGAAGTTTCGGTCGCATCGCGCCAGTTTCACTACACCGGTAGTGAAACTTGTCCACTCCTGTGACGACGAAAACCGCTTGTGGGCGCACTCTCCGCTCAGGCACCCTGCACTCGTGGACATCCGCTGACGACATCCCCACCACCGCCGCCAGGTGGTTCACTCGTCATGCCAGGAGCAATCATGTCCACCACTCTCACGATCACAAGCCTCGACGTCAGGTACGGCGCCCGCACCCTCGTCCAGGGACTCGACCTCGTCGTCCCATCGGGTGGCGTCACCGCCCTCGTCGGTCCGAACGGGTCCGGCAAGTCCAGCCTGATGCGCACGATCGTCGGCGAGCTGCCCGTCGAGTCCGGGTCCATCCGGCTCTCCCCCGTCGAGGCGTCCATCGGCTGGTTACCCCAGACCGCGCCAGAGCCGGACGAGTCGCTGCTCGCCTACGCCCGACGCCGCACCGGAGTGACGCAGGCAGACCTCGCGCTGGCCGATGCGTCGTCGTCGCTGGCAGCTGGTGCCTCGGGGGCCGACGACCACTACGCCGCCGCGCTCGAGCACTGGCTTGCGCTCGGGGCCGCCGACCTCGAGGACCGGCTGCCACAGGTCGCGGCCCAGCTGGGTCTCGATGCCAACCCAGCCCGCGCGCTCGGGACGTTGTCGGGCGGTCAGACCGCCCGTGCCGTCCTCGCGTCGATCCTGCTCAGCCGCTACGACGTGCTCCTCCTCGACGAGCCGACCAACAACCTGGACGCGCGTGGGCTCGAGCTGATGGCGGACTTCGTGACCGGGCACGAAGGCCCTGTGCTCATCGCGAGCCACGACCGCGACTTCCTCGATCGCGTGGCCACCAGCGTGGTCGAGCTCGACCTGGCCCAGCGACGCATCGGTATCTACGCCGGCAACTACAGCCACTTCGTCGCAGTGCGGGAGGAGCGGCGCCGGCAGGCCCAGGAGGCGTTCGAGGAGTACGCCGAGACGCGGGACGGCCTCGTCGCCCAGGGGCAGCAGCGCACGGACTGGGCCGAGAAGGGTCGGCGAAACCTCAAGCGAAAGGACGAGCCCGACAAGAACATCCGCGAGAAGTACAAGGCCCGCGCCGACCGCCAGGCGGCCAAGGGTGCGCGCCTCAGGCGGGCGGCCTCCAGGCTCGACGTCGTGGACCAGCCGCGCAAGGAGTGGGAGCTGCGCTACGCGATCGAGGCAGGGCCTGAATCCGCCGAGGTGGTCTGGATGCTCGACCGCGTCGAGGTCAGGCGTGGCGACTTCGAGCTGGGTCCCATCGACCTCACCATCGCCCGCGGCGACCGTCTGTTGCTCACCGGAGACAACGGGACCGGCAAGACCACACTGCTGGCCGCGATGCTCGAGCAGCTGCCGCTGACCGCAGGCCGGGTCTCCTTGGGCTCACGGGTCCAGATCGGGGTCATCGACCAGGACCGGTCACTCCTGGACTCGTCGACGAGCCTGGTCGAGCTCGTGCGAGCCGAGCTCGGTGACCCGGAGATCGCCGAGGTCCGGACGCTGCTGGCCAAGTTCGGGCTCGGCGCCGAGCACGTCGACCGGCCCGCCAGGAGTCTGTCGATGGGCGAGCGCACCCGGGCGCTGATGGCGTTGTTCCAGGCCCGCGGGGTGAACGTGCTGGTCCTCGACGAGCCGACCAACCATCTCGACGTACGCGCGATCGAGCAGCTGGAGTCAGCGTTGGCTGGCTACACCGGGACCCTGCTCGTGGTCAGCCACGACCAGGCGTTCCTGGACCGGATCGGGATCGACCGGGTGCTGAAGCTCGGGTAGCCGGGTCACTCCCAGCGCGGGTTGACCGGACGTCTGCGCTGGCGGCCGGCGGCGATCACACCGCCGATGGCGCCGCCGAGGTGGCCCTGCCAGGACACCAGTTCGTCGGTGGGCAGCACGCCCCAGAGCAGGCCGCCGTAGAAGAGGAACACCACCACTCCCAGCGCCACCTGGCCAGGCGCACGCGTGTAGACACCGCGGACGATGAGGTAGGTCAGCCAGCCGAAGACCACGCCACTCGCCCCGAGGGTCAGTGAACCGGCCGGCGACACGAGCCAGACGGTCGCACCGGAGACCACGACGATCGTCAGCGTGACGGTCAACCAGGCGCGCCACCCGTCGAGCAGCACGATGACGCCCAGGACGAAGAACGGCACCGAGTTGGAGGCGAGGTGCTCCCAGCCGCCGTGCAGGAACGGCGCCGCGAACACCCCGACCAGGCCATCGTCAGTGCGCGGCGTGATGCCGTACTGGTCGAGCGAGTTGCCGCTGGCCTGGTCGACCGCCTCGAGCAGCCACAGGAAGCCCACGATCAGGGCCATCGAGATCGATGCCCCGACGACGCCGACGCGGTGACGCGTCTCCAGTGTGCTCACGGGCCCATTGTCCGGACGCGGCCCAAGTCCGTCACGTCGTACGGCGAGGCGGATCAGTGCCGGAGCTCGGGATCCCAGCGATTCGCGATCAGCCTGAAGCTCGGAGTGTCCTCCAAGGAGGTCATCGCCTCGTAGATGCGCTCGTACCCGGTCGACGCGATGCGCCACGCCCCGTCCGGATCCCTCCGGTAGGTGTCGTTGTAGTAACCGGCGCCCCGGATGAAGACCTTGAACTCGGGCACGATGACGGTGTCCTCGAAGGCCCAGGAGCCGGTCGCCGTGTCGCCATCGCCCCCCTCATGAACGTCGATCTCTGGGTGCTGGGCGACGTGCATCGTGACGACACCGGGCCCCAGGTTCGTCGACATGAACTCCACGACGGCCTCGCGGTTGTCGTAGTGCAGCGGCTCGCCCATGGCCTTAGTGCCGTACCGGGCGCTGACGTCCTCGGCCAGACAGTCCCTGAACGTGTCCCAGTCCTTGAGGTCGAGGGAGCGGAAGTAGCGGTACTTCAGGCGCTTGATCTCTTCGACTGCGGCGACGTCCATGCCGCCAGAGTAGAACGTGTTCTAGAAAACGAACAAGGCCGGGTGGGCCCGGTCGTCATACAAGAACTGGCGCGGTGCGAACGAAGTTTTGGTCGCACCGTGCCGGTTTCACAACCGGAGTTGTGAAACTTGTGACACCTGTGACTACCGCGCGGAGGACCCCTCCACGTAGTCGGAGTCGTGGCTCTTCACCCAGGACATCAGCTTGCGCAGCTCGCGGCCGGTCGCTTCGATCGGGTGCTGCTCGCCCTTGGCCCGCAGCTCCTTGAACTCCTTACCGCCGTTGTCCTGGTCGTCGATGAAGCGCTGCGCGAAGGAGCCGTTCTTGATGTCCTCGAGGATCTCCTGCATATTCTGCTTCACGTGCGCGTCGATCACGCGCGGGCCGGACACGTAGTCGCCGTACTCCGCCGTGTCGGAGACCGACCAGCGCTGCTTGGCGATGCCACCCTCGTACATCAGGTCGACGATCAGCTTCAGCTCGTGGAGGCACTCGAAGTAGGCGACCTCGGGCTGGTAGCCGGCCTCGGTGAGGACCTCGAACCCGTACTGCACCAGCTGGCTGGCGCCACCGCAGAGGACGGCCTGCTCGCCGAACAGGTCGGTCTCGGTCTCCTCGGTGAAGGTGGTCTTGATGCCGCCGGCACGCAGCCCGCCGATGGCCTTGGCGTAGGAAAGCGCGAGGTCCCAGGTTTTGCCGGACTCGTCCTTCTCGACGGCGACGAGGACGGGTACGCCGCGCCCGTCGACGTACTCGCGGCGGACGAGGTGGCCCGGTCCCTTGGGGGCGACCATGAACACGTCGACGCCCTCGGGCGGGGTGATGTAGCCGAAGCGGATGTTGAATCCGTGCCCGAAGACGAGGGTGTCCCCGGGGGCGATGTTGGGCTCCACCGACTCGGCGTACAGCTTCCGCTGCACGTGGTCGGGCGCGAGGATGACGATGACGTCTGCCTCCTCGACCGCCTCGGCCGGCGTCAGCACGCGCAGCCCCTCGGCCTCGGCCTTGGCGCGGCTCTTGGACCCCTCGGGGAGCCCGATCCGTACGTCGACACCGGAGTCGCGCAGGGAAAGCGAGTGCGCGTGACCCTGGCTTCCGTAGCCGAGCACGGCCACGTTCTTGCCCTGGATCAGGGACAGGTCGGCGTCGTCGTCGTAGAACATCTCAGCCACGGGGGCTCTCCTTCATCATTGGCGATCTGAACAATCGGATGAACTTGTCGAGGCATCCATGCACTTTGCGGGTGTTCTAACCCTCGACATGTGCATGTTTCCCCGGTCGGCCGGGGAAACCGTCACCCCGGCACCGCCTGCGCGGCCGGCACCGGAACAGGCACCGGCCGAAGGGTGCGCTCGGTGATGGAACGGCTGCCGCGACCGATCGCCACCATGCCGGACTGCACGAGTTCGCGGATCCCGAAAGGTTCCATCACGGCGAGGAAGTCCTTGAGCTTGGCGGCGTTGCCGGTCACTTCGATCGTGACGGCGTCAGGAGCGACGTCGACGACCTTGGCGCGGAAGAGCTGGACGGCGTCGAGCACCTGGCCGCGCGTCTCGACGTCAGCCCTGACCTTGACGAGCAGCAGCTCGCGCTCGATGGCGTCCTTGTCCTCGAGCTCGACGATCTTGATCACCTCGATCAGCTTGTTCAGCTGCTTGGTGACCTGCTCGAGCGGAGAGTCCTCGACGCCGACCACGATCGTCATGCGGGAGATCTCGGGGTGCTCGGTCGGGCCCACCGCGAGGGAGTCGATGTTGAACCCACGGCGGCTGAACAACCCCGCGATGCGCGCGAGGACGCCGGGCTTGTTCTCGACCAGCACCGACAGAGTGTGCGTACTCACAGGTCGTCCTCCTCGAACTCGGGCGCCAGGTCGCGGGCGTACTTGATGGTGTCGTTGGACGTGCCGGCCGCGACCATCGGCCAGACCATGGCGTCGCGATGGACCCGGAAGTCGACGACGACCGGCACGTCGTTGATCTCCATCGCCTTGTTGATCGTGGCGTCCACGTCGTCGGGGCTGTCGCAGGCGAGCCCGACGGCGCCGTACGCCTCGGCCAGCTTGACGAAGTCCGGCACCCGCTTCGAGTCCAGGTCGGTGCTGGAGTAGCGGCCCTCGTAGAACAGGGTCTGCCACTGCCGCACCATCCCGAGCGACTCGTTGTTGATGATGGCGACCTTGATCGGGATGCCCTCGATCGTGCACGTGGCCAGCTCCTGGTTGGTCATCTGGAAGCAGCCGTCGCCGTCGATCGCCCACACGGTCGTGTCCGGGCAACCGACCTTGGCACCCATGGCAGCGGGCACGGCGAAGCCCATCGTCCCGAGGCCACCGGAGTTGATCCACGTGTTCGGCTTCTCGTAGCCGACGTAGTGGGCGGCCCACATCTGGTGCTGACCCACGCCGGCGACGTAGATCGAGTCTGGGCCGGCGATCTTGCCCAGACGTTCGATGACGTACTGCGGGGCGAGGCCCTCGGCGGGGATGTCGTACCCCAGTGGGTACTGCTCCTTCACGCCGGAGATGAACTTCACCCAGCCCTCGTAGTCACCGGTGTGCCCCTGGTCCTGCTCGGCCTGGAGCGCGACGATCAGATCCGCGATCACCTCACGGCAGTCACCTACGATCGGCACGTCTGCGACGCGGTTCTTGCCGATCTCTGCGGGGTCGATGTCGGCGTGGATCACCTTGGCGCCGGGCGCGAACGAGTCGAGGTTGCCGGTGACCCGGTCGTCGAAGCGGGCACCGAGGCTGATGATGAGGTCGCTCTTCTGGAGCCCCGCGACGGCCGCCACGGTGCCGTGCATGCCGGGCATGCCGAGGTGCTGCGGGTGGCTGTCGGGGAAGGTGCCTCGTGCCATCAGCGTCGTCACGACGGGGATGCCGGTGAGCTCCGCGAGCAGACGCAGTTCCTTGCTGGCCCGCGCTCGGATGACGCCACCGCCGACGTAGAGCACCGGTCGGCGCGACTCGAGCAGCAGCCGGGTGGCCTCGCGGATCTGCTTGGAATGGGGCCGGGTCACGGGACGGTAGCCGGGCAGGTTGATCTCGGTCGGCCACTCGAAGATGGTCTTCGCCTGCAGCGCCGACTTGGCGACATCGACCAGCACCGGGCCGGGCCGACCGGTCGACGCGAGGTAGAAGGCCTCGGCGACGACGCGCGGGATCTGGGCCGGATCAGTGACCAGGAAGTTGTGCTTGGTGATCGGCATCGTGATGCCGCGGATGTCGGCTTCCTGGAAGGCGTCAGTTCCGATCGCCGCCGCCGGGACCTGTCCGGTGACCGCGACCATCGGAACCGAGTCCATGTAGGCGTCGGCGATCGCCGTGACCAGGTTGGTCGCGCCCGGGCCGCTGGTGGCCATACACACTCCGACCTTGCCGGTGGCCACGGCGTACCCCTGCGCAGCGTGCCCGGCACCCTGCTCGTGTCGCACCAGGATGTGGCGGATCTTGCTGTCGTAGAGGGGGTCGTACGCCGGCAGGATCGCGCCGCCCGGGATGCCGAAGATGTTCTCCGCGCCGGCGCTCTCGAGGGACTTGATCAGGCTCTGCGCACCGGTGACCGTCCCTGCGGCCTCGTCGGGAGTCATCGCCGGGCCCTTGACCGCCTTCTGATCCGTCATCTGCTCATCTTCCCTGTGTCGCTCTTGTCCGTCTGCTGCATCCGCCCAACAAAAAACCCCTCGAGCCGGTCGGCTGACGAGGGGTCGACGCGTGTGCTGCGGCTGAAGCCGTTAGCTCACGCGTCGCGTGCGTACGAGAATCTCGCGGTGTTGCCCAGAACGCTGCATGCACCCAGCATGCCCCTCGCGCGTTACGGCGCTCAACTCAGTCTGCCAGTCGTCCCGAATCGTGGGATCCCGGTCCCACATCCTGACGGTCAGTCGCGGGACTCCCAGGTGCAGATGCAGGCCCTGTTGCCGTCGGCATCTGCGAGCACCCAGAAGGCAGGAGCCGCGCCGTCGTCGACCAGGATGCCGCCGGCGTCGATGGCCGCCTTGATCCGCTCCTGCGCGACGTCGTGGGGGACGCTGATGTCGATGTGCCAGCGCTGGCGGTCGGGAGCCTCGGAGTCGGTGCTCTGGAACCAGACGCTGGGGCTGCGGTCGGCCTTGTCGCTCACCTCGTCTCCCCCGTCCGCGTAACCGAGGATGGCGGCCCAGAACGGCTTGACCCGCTCGTGGTCGGGGGTGTCCAGCGCGAGCTCGAGGACGTCGGGCGCGTGGGCGGCCGCGCTGACACCGGCGGCCTCGGCCAGCTCGCTGATCTGCCGTGCCAGCCTCAGGTCGCGCCGGGTGATCGCGCCGACGTCATGGCTCATCAACGAGACGGTGAGGTGCGGGTAGCGCAGGTCGACGTCCGGGTGATGGTTGGCTTCGTCGGCCACCTCGGCGATCTTCGTGACCAGTGCCGCGCCGGTGTTGAAGTCACCGGTCTCGTAGCGGACGACGAGCTTGTTCAGCACCTTGCGCCAGCCGTCGAGCCCTTCGTCGTGGATCTGCTGCCCCCTCAGCGGGGTCTTGTCGTCGGTCGTCCCTGAGTCACTCATGTTCGTAGATTCCCACACGCAGGTTCTCCCGTTTCGGTGGGATTCGGGGCTATGGTGCGTTGGTTGTTGTGAGCCACCGCACATTTCGGGCTGTGCGGCGTGCTTCTCCGCAGTCCTTCCGGCTGACTCCTCGCCCGACGAAAAGGAATCTCGGGTGACCACAACTCGCATGCGACGAGTCGGCTTCGCCGTACTCGTCGCCGCCACCGCTGTTGCCACCGCTCTGAGCACCAGCTCGGGCGCGTCCGCCGCAGACCCCGCACCGGCGCAGAAGGCCCCGGTCTCGACCAAGAAGATCGACGTGCCCTCCCTGGGCAAGGTGCACGGGATCGACCGTTCCAGGCGCGGCACGCAGACCGTCTTCGTGCAGCTCTCGGGTGAGGGCACGGCCAATCTGGCTCCGCCGACCGCGGCAGCGAAGCCGGCCCCGGAAGCGAGCAAGGACAGGGTGAAGGCTCGCCGCGCCGCGGTGACCCGTCAGGGCAACGCAGTCCTGGCGACCGCGAAGGGTGAGGACTCTGACGCCACCAAGCTCTTCACGATCAGCAACACGCTCCCGGGCGTCGCACTGCGCACCGACCAGACCGGCATCGAGGCGGTTGCCGAGCGCACCGACGTGGTCAAGGTCTCGCGGATCGTGCCCAAGCACCTCACCAACGCCAACACGGCCGCGCTCACTCGGGCCTACGACAGCTGGAAGTTCGCCGGCGCTCTGGGCAAGGGCGTCCGGATCGGCGTCATCGACACCGGCATCGACTACACGCACAAGGACTTCGGTGGTCCCGGCACGCCAGCGGCGTACGACGCGGCCAAGGCCGCCTCCGCCTCCCCCACCTGGCGCGACACCCTTCCGGCACTCGGCAAGGCAAAGATCGCGGGCGGCCACGACTTCGTCGGAGACGACTACAACGCCGACCCGGAGGACCCGACCTACCAGCCGGTGCCGCACCCCGACGAGAACCCTCTGGACTGCAACAACCACGGGACCCACGTCTCCGGCACCGCGTCCGGGTACGGCGTCAACGCGAACGGCTCGACGTTCACCGGCAACTACGCCAACCTCACCAAGCCGGGGCTGCTCGACATGACGGTCGGACCGGGCATGGCTCCTGCCGCCACGCTCTACGGCCTGAAGGTCTTCGGCTGCGCAGGTTCCACCGACGAGGTCATCCCGGCTCTCGACTGGGCGATGGACCCCAACGGTGACGGCGACTTCTCCGACCACCTCGACATCGTCAACCTCTCCCTGGGGGCCGCTGAGTCGCCGGCCGACGACCCCGAGAACGACGTCGTCAACGAGCTCACCAGTCACGGCGTACTGGCCGTGATGTCCGCCGGCAACAACGGCGACCTCACCGACACCGGAGGTGCGCCGGGCAACGCCACCAGCGCACTCACCGTGGGCAGCTCGGTCGACTCCTTCCAGCTGCGGGACGGCATGAAGGTCGACGCCCCGAGCTCGGTCGCCGGGGTCGTCGCCGGCCAGATGTCGGTCGCCTACGACTGGCCGGGCAACGGTCCTACCCACCAGCCGGTCAGCGGCACCGTGGCCACCATCCCCGGTGCGAACGCTGACGGCTGCCAGACCTTCTCAGCCGCTGAGGCTGCGAAGGTGCAGGGCAAGGTCGCCTGGCTGGAGTGGGACGACAACGACACGACCCGTCGATGCGGTTCGGCCGGTCGTGCAGCCAACGCCAGGACTGCCGGCGCGATCGGCGCGATCTTCACCTCCGGGCTCGACGTCTTCGGCGCGGGCATCACCGGTGACGCGGCGATCCCCGTCATCCAGCTGCCCAAGGCCGGGACCGACAAGCTGCGTCCGCCGGCCGAGGCGGGCACGCTCCAGGTGACCTTCGATGGAGCCCTCCAGGCCACGATCAAGGACATCACCGAGTCGATCACCGACACGCTCTCCAACTTCAGCTCGCGCGGTGTCCACGGGTCGCTCGCCGGGGTGAAGCCGGATGTCGCGGCCCCGGGAGACACCATCGCCTCGGCCGGACGTGGCACCGGCGACGGGGTACTGGTCCTCAACGGCACGTCGATGGCCTCACCCCTCACCGCCGGCATCAGCGCCCTGGTGCGATCGAAGCACCCGGACTACTCACCGTTGGAGCTCAAGGCCGCGGTCATGAACAACGCGGGCCACGACGTCTGGACCGGTCCCGACAAGTCCGGCAACCGCTACGGTCCGGCGCGCGTCGGAGCCGGCCGGGTGGACGCGCTCCGTGCCGTCAACGCGGACACGATCGCCTTCAGCCCCGGACCCGACAACCCGGTCTCGGCGTCGTTCGGCGTCGTACCCGCCCCGGTGGACAGGGCCAAGACGTCGAAGACGCGGCCGCTCACGGTGGTGAACAAGAGCAACCGGACCATCCGCTACCAGCTGTCCTACGAGCCGGTCGTCAGCCAGCCGGGAGTGACCTACTCGGTGTCGCCCTCGACGCTGTCGGTGAAGGGGAAGAGCAAGGGCAAGGCCACGGTCACGATGCGCGTGAGGTCGTCCGCACTTCGGCACAGCATCGACCCGACGATGGACAAGATCCAGCTCGAGGAAGCGAGGCAATACGTCTCCGACGCTTCGGGTCGGGTGCTGGTCAAGCCCTCCGGCGCAGAGGCCGCTCGGGTCCCCGTGTACGGCGCCGCCAAGCCGGTCTCGACGACCGACGCGACAGCCGACGCAAGCAGCATCGCTCTGTCGGGCAAGGGGTTCCAGCAAGGTGGCGGCAGCACCGGCTGGTCCTCGTTCGCGTCGGTGCTGCAGCTCGGCAAGGAGTCCGGCACGCTGCCGACGTGCCTGCCAGGGCAGGCCGGTGGCTGCGCGACCACCCGCAGCGAGCAGGCGGGTGACCTCCAGTACGTCGGGGCCGGGAGCTCGGGTAAGTGGCTGTGGTTCGGGCTGAGCACCTACGCCGACTGGGCGAAGGTCGGCACCGCCCTGATCCCGTACGTCGACTACGACACCACGGGCGACGGCAAGGCGGACTTCGAGACGTTTGTGCAGATGGTTGCGGCCAGCGACGTGCTGGTGGCGTTCACCGTCGACCTGACGACTGGGTCCACGGTCGACGCGCAGCCGGTCAACTTCAACTTCGGCGACGTGGACACGAACGTGTGGGACACGAACGTGATCACGCTGCCGGTGCTGAAGAAGTCGGTCGGGATCGGAGCGGCCAGCACCCCGGTCACCTACACGGTCGGGACCTTCAACGGCGCGAGCGGCGCCGACACCGATCACGTCGGACCGGTGCTGTTCGACGCCGGCACCCCGGCGTTCACGACAGCCGGGCCGCTCTACCGCGACCAGGGTGGCACCCGGATCGACTACTCGGTGACCGGACCTGCTCCGGTGAAGGCGCTGCTCCTGCACCTGCACGGTGCCACGGGCAAGCGGGCGGAGGTGCTCAACCTGCCGAGTGCGGTGCCGGCACCGATTCCCGCGACGAGCCAGGCACCCAGCGTCGAGCCCAGCGCGGCCCCAACCACGCCGTGACGGTTCAGGACCTGTCCCGGGCCACCTGGCTTGGCGCTGGGTCCCGGGGCAGGTCCTGGAGCCGGGTGAGCTGGTTCCCCTCGGCGTTGAAGTTGGCGGGCTCGAGCCAGGTGTCGAAGGCCGCACGCAGCCGTGGCCACTCGTCATCGGTGATGGCGAACCATGCGGTGTCGCGGTTGCGGCCCTTGTAGACCACGGCCTGGCGGAAGGTCCCCTCGTAGCTGAACCCGAGGCGTGCAGCGGCTCGACGGGATCCTTCGTTGAGGGCGTCGCACTTCCATTCGTAGCGGCGGACTCCGATCACGTCGAAGACGTGCGCGGCCATCAGGTACATCGCCTCTGTCGCGGCGGTCGTGCGCTGCAGCGCCGACGAGTAGCTGATGTAGCCGACCTCGGCGGACCCGTTGGCGTGGTCGATGCGCAGGTAGGTGGCGATCCCCACTGGGCTGCTGTCGGGCAGCACGATGGCCAGCGCGACCATCGCCGGGATCGTGTGCAGCTTGGCGACGTACGCCGCGAAGGACTCCCGGTCGGCGAACGGGCCACTCGGCATGTAGGTCCAGATGCTCGGAGGTGAGTCGACGCAGAGCGCGGCGTACAGACCATCGAGGTGCTGGTCCGCCAGCGGCTCGAGTCTGCAGGTGCGTCCGGTCAAGGTGACCGGGACCAGCTCTGGTCCAGGGGTCCAGTCCACGGCGTCTCCGACGGGCTGGCCGTACTCGTTGAGGCCGCTCACGCGGATCAGGCTAGACCGGGATGGTCAACCGCGACCCGACGGCCAAGACTCGATGCATGCCTGATTCGCCGCACCTCCTCCCGTTCAGGAGCCCGCTCGAGCGAGCCCACGAGCACGCGCTCAGCTGGCTCGACAGTCTGGAGGATCGACCCGTGCCGCCCAGGGCCGACGCCGACAAGGTGATCGGTGCCCTCGGTCGCGACCTGCCCGAGGGACCGACGCCTGCGGAGGAAGTGGTGGACCTGCTCGCCACCGAGTGCGAGCCGGGCCTGGTGGCGATGCCGTCCGGCCGCTTCTACGGTTTCGTGATCGGCGGCTCGCAACCGGCCGCCCTCGCCGCTGACTGGCTGGTCAGCGCCTGGGACCAGAACGCCGTGATGCGCAAGGTGACCCCGGGCGTGGCCGCGGTCGAGGAGATCGCGGCCGACTGGTGCCTCGACCTGCTCGGACTGCCATCGGGCAGCGGCGTCGGCTTCGTCACGGGCGCCACGATGGCCAACTTCACCGGGCTGGCCGCCGCGCGCAACTCTGTCCTGACGGCTCGTGGCTGGGACCTCGACCGTGGGCTCGCCGGCTCGCCGCCGGTGCGTGTGCTCGCCGGGCGCGAGCGGCATGCCTCCGCCGACATCGCGCTGCGTTACCTCGGGCTGCCGGTCGCCGAGCTCGTCGACGCCGACGAGGAGGGCAGGGCCCGGCCGGAGAGCCTCGCGGTGGCCCTGGAGGGTGCGAGCGACGTTCCGACGATCGTGCTGCTGCAGGCGGGGAATCTCCACTCGGGGGCGTGCGACCCGTTCGAGGAGTGCATCGCCCTGGCCCACGAGCAGGGTGCCTGGGTGCACGTCGACGGCGCGTTCGGGTTGTGGGCATCCGCGTCGCCGTCGTACCGCCACCTCACGGCCGGTGTCGAGCTCGCCGACTCCTGGGCGACGGACGCGCACAAGACGCTGAACGTGCCCTACGACTGCGGTGTCGTCGCCGTGCGGGACCCGGAGGCGCTCAACGCCGTCATGGGTAGCCGGACCGACTACTTCATCCAGGACGCTGCCGGCGACCCGATGGATCGCGTCCCGGAGATGTCGAGGCGCAGCCGCGGGGTACCGGTGTGGGCGGCCATCCGCGCAGCAGGTCGGGTGGGGGTCGCGGACATGGTCGACCGGATGTGCCGCCACGCGCAGACCTTCGCCGACGCACTCGCCGCGATGCCCGGCGTGGAGGTGCTCAACGACGTCGTCTTCACCCAGGTGTGCGTCTCGTTCGGCAGCGACGAGCGGACCGTCGCCGTGGTCGACCGGATGCTGGCCGACGGCACCGCGTGGACCAGCGGCTCACGCTGGCGCGACCGCGCGGTGCTCCGGATCGCGGTCAGCAACGCGGGCACGACCGACAAGGACGTCGCGCGCACCATCGAGGCACTCCGGCAGGCCGCCACTGAGTGACAGCGCGAGGCGCGCGTAGCCTGTCGAGAGGAGGCAAAGTGTCAACGCAATCGGCTCTGCTGCGGTTGATCCGCGAGTCAGTGATCGGCGAGGACCACGTCATGCGCACGCCGTACGGCGAGCGCCGGGTCACCTACGCCGACTACACCGCATCCGGGCGCGCGCTCTCCTTCATCGAGGACTTCATCCGCGACGAGGTGCTGCCGAGCTACGCCAACACCCACACCGAGTCGAGCGGCACCGGGCTCCAGACGACCAGGCTGCGTGAGGACGCGCGGCGGATCATCCACGACGCCGTCGGCGGGGACGACGACACCGTGGTGCTGTTCGCCGGATCCGGCTGCACCGGAGCGGTCTCGAAGCTGATCGGTGTGCTGGGGCTGCGCATCCCGTCGGCACTCGAGGACCGGCACGGGCTCAGCCGGCACATCCCCGCCGACCAACGGCCGGTCGTGTTCATCGGGCCCTACGAGCACCACTCCAACGAGATCCCGTGGCGCGAGACGATCGCGGACGTGGTCACGATCCCCCAGGACGCCGACGGCCACATCGACCTCGACCGGCTGCGAGCGGCGCTCGAGGAGTACGCCGACCGGCCGATGCGGATCGGCTCGTTCTCAGCGGCGTCCAACGTGACCGGCATCGTGTCGAACACGGTGGCCATCGCCACGATCCTGCACGAGCACGATGCCTTGTCGTTCTGGGACTTCGCGGCGGCAGCGCCGTACATCGACATCGAGATGTACCCGGATCCGGAGCAGCACCCGCTCGCGCACAAGGACGCGATCTTCCTGTCGCCGCACAAGTTCATCGGCGGGCCGTCGACGCCGGGCGTGCTGGTCGCCCGGCGGGAGCTGTTCTCGAACCGAGTGCCTGAGGTGCCGGGCGGCGGGACGGTCGTCTACGTGAACGACGCGGATCACGCGTACCTGCCGGAGCCCGAGCATCGCGAGGAGGGCGGCACCCCGGCGATCATCGAGTCGGTCCGCGCCGGCCTGGTCTTCCAGCTCAAGCAGGCAGTGGGTGTCGACGCGATCCGCGCTGCCGAGGAGCGGTTCCTCAGCCGGGCGGTGGCGTCGTGGAGCGAGGAGCCCTTGATCGAGATCCTCGGCAACCTCGATGCCGACCGGCTCTCGATCGTGTCGTTCGTCGTACGTGCTCCGTCGGGTCGCTTTCTCCACCACAACTTCGTGGTCGCCGTACTCAACGACCTGTTCGGGATCCAGTCGCGCGGCGGTTGCTCGTGCGCCGGGCCCTACGGCCACAGGCTCCTCGGGATCGACATCGAGCGCAGCCACGAGTTCGAGCGCGAGATCACCGGCGGCTGCGAGGGCATCAAGCCCGGCTGGGTGCGCGTGAACTTCAACTACTTCCTGTCCGACGCTGTCGCGGACTACATCATCGAGGCCGTCCGCCTCGTCGCACGGGACGGCTGGCGGCTCCTCGGCGACTACCGCTTCGACACCACGACGGGTCGATGGACGCACCACGAGGGTGTCGTGGAGCCACCGCTGCGGCTGAGCGCGATCACCTACGACGACGAGGGGATGCACGCGCCGACGTCGCAACTGGCGGCCGACGAGTCACTCCTCGAGCAGCACCTCGCCGAGGGTGTCAAGATCCTGGCCAACGCCCCCGACCCGGACCTCACTCCCCCGGCGTCATTGAGCGCCGACTTTGAGCACCTGCGCTGGTTCGACCTCCCGGCGAGCGCGATCGACTGAGAGGCGCTCGCTAGCCTCGGTCGCATGCCAGTCGTGAAGATCAACGCCATCGCCGTTCCGCCGCAGGCCCACGAGGAGCTGGAGCAGCGCTTCTCCAACCGGGCGCACACCGTCGACGGGACGCCCGGGTTCCTCGGCTTCCAGCTGCTCAGGCCGGTCAAGGGCGAGGACCGCTACTTCGTGGTCACCCAGTGGGAGGACGAGGAGTCGTTCGCCGCCTGGCGCGACGGCCCGGCGATCGAGGCGCACGCAGGACAGCGCGCCCAGCCCGTCGCGACCGGTGCGGAGCTGCTGGAGTTCGAGGTCGTGATGGACGTCAAGCCCACCACATGACTCAGGGCAGGACCAGCTGGCCGATCTCCCCGGGGTTGACCGCGATCTCCCAATTGAACCCGTCGGGATCGACGAAGTAACCGGTGTAGCCGCCCCAGTCCCGGTGCTCCGGCCCGCGGGTCTCCGCACCCAATGAGGCGGCAAGCGCGAGGATCTCGTCGACCTCGGCGTTGGTGGCGACGTTGTGCGCCACCGTGATGGGTACGACGCCCTCGCCGCGACGGATCGGCCCGACCTCGGCCTCGAAGCCCTGCTCCGCCCAGAGGGAGAGGATCAGCTTCTCGCCGGTGCGGATCATCAGCACCTCGTCGGGGACGAACATCTCAGGAGTCCAGCCGAGCCCGTCGACGTAGAACGCGCGGGTCCGGTCGAGGTCGGCGACGGCGAGGCTGAAGAAGCTGATGCGCTGGTCCATGGCACCAACCCTTGCACTGGCGGCCCCTGACAGCCGGATGCGTCGTACGAATCGTGGCCTTGAAGCCACGATTCGTATGACGCAAGGGACGGGTCTCAGAGGCCGCCGTCGGCCAGCAGCGCGTCGAGCTTGGCGTAGCCGTCGTTCACGCCGACGTCCATCCCGCTCGAGAGCATGCCGTCGCGCGACTCGTAGCTGTCGAAGAGCGAGTGGATGTGCAGCCGGGTGCGGCCCTCGCCCAGGTCCTCGAACCACATCGTCTCCAGGGCGACGCTGTCCGGGAATCCCTCGAACGTGAAGGTCTGGACGAGGCGGTCCTCACGAACGTCGTGGAAGGAGCCGTGGAAGGCGTACTCCTCGCCGTCAGGTCCGGGACCGTCGATGTAGCGCCAGCTGCCGCCGGTGCGCGCGTCCCAGTAGTCGATCTTCATGTTCGTGCCGCTCGGTCCGACCCACTGCACGAACAGTTCGGGGTCGGTGTGCGCGCGCACCAGCTGCGCGGGCGTGGCGGTGAAGTCGCGGCTCATCCGGATCGACGGCATGTCCTGGACGGCCTCGATCGTGGTGGTGCCGTCGGCGGTCTTGGTGGTGCTCATGATGCCCTGCCCTTCTTGAGTGAGTCCTTCTGATTGGTTTCGTTCTCTTCGTTCATCGCCGCGAGCACCGCGTCGAGACGCTGGTACCTCTCCTCGGCTCGTTGGCGGTAGCGCTCGATCCACTTGGTCATCAGGTCGAACACCTCCGCCTCGAGATGTACCGGTCGGCGCTGGGCGTCGCGTCCCCGTGTCACGAGCCCGGCTCCCTCGAGCACCTTCAGGTGCTTGGAGACGGCCTGCATGCTCACGTCGTACGGCGCGGCCAGCTCGCCCACGGTGGCGTCGCCAGTGCAGAGGCGGGCCACCATGTCGCGGCGGGTCGGGTCGGCCAGGGCGGCGAACACCTTGGACAGCTCATCGGTCATCTGCGTTCCTCAACTGATTGGTTGAATAAGACGATCGTGGCATGGCGAAACAGCGTTGTCAACCGTTTGGTTGAGGAAGATTTCATCGCCTCGCGCGAACAGAACTGGCACGTTGCGAATGAAACTTCGTTCGCACGGTGCCAGTTTCACAACACGTGTTGTGAAACCGACACCCTCAGCCGCAGACCGCCCCGTGCGCGGCCGACTGGACGACCTTGGCGTACTTGCCCAGGACGCCACGGGTGTACTTCGGGGCGTTCGGGGTCCACCCGTCCTGGCGTGAGGCGAGCTCCGCCTCGTCGATCGCCACGTCGAGGGTGCGGCCGGCCACGTCGAGGGTGATCTGGTCGCCGTCCCGGACGAACGCGATCGGGCCGGCGTCGACGGCCTCGGGGGCGATGTGTCCCACGCACAGACCGGTCGTGCCGCCGGAGAAGCGGCCGTCGGTGATCAGCAGCACGTCCTTGCCGAGGCCGGCGCCCTTGATCGCACCAGTGATAGCGAGCATCTCGCGCATGCCGGGGCCACCCTTCGGCCCCTCGTAGCGGATCACCACGACGTCGCCCGCCCCGATGATGCCCTGCTCGAGTGCATCCATGGCCGCGCGCTCGCCGTCGAAGACACGCGCGGTTCCGGTGAAGGTCGAGTCGTCGAACCCCGCGGACTTCACGACCGCACCCTCGGGGGCAAGCGTGCCCTTCAGGATCGTCAGGCCGCCGGTCTTGTGGATCGGCTTGTCGAGCGGCCGGATCACCTCGCCGTCGATGCCGGCAGGCGCCAGCGCTTCGAGGTTCTCGCGCATCGTCTTGCCGGTCACGGTCAGGCAGTCGCCGTGCATCAGGCCGGCATCCATCAGCGCCTTCATCACGACCGGGATGCCGCCGATCTTGTCGACGTCGTTCATCACGAAGCGGCCGAACGGCTTCAGGTCGCCCAAGTGGGGGACCTTGTCGCCGATGCGGTTGAAGTCGTCGATGGTCAGGTCGACCTCGGCCTCGCGGGCGATCGCCAGGAGGTGGAGCACGGCGTTCGTGGAGCCGCCCAGCGCCATCACCACGGCGATCGCGTTCTCGAAGGCCTCGAGCGTCATGATCTGGCGCGCGGTGATGCCCTGCCGGAGCATCTCGACGACGGCCTCGCCCGACCGGTGCGCGAACCCGTCGCGTCGCCGGTCGACGGCCGGCGGGGCTGCCGACCCGGGGAGGCTCATGCCGAGCGCCTCGGCGACCGCAGCCATCGTGTTCGCGGTGTACATACCGCCGCAGGCACCCTCACCAGGGCAGATCGCGCGCTCGATCTCGTCGACCCGCTCACGCGAGATCTTGCCGGCCAGGCAGGCACCGACCGCCTCGAAGGCGTCGATGATCGTGACGTCCTGACCGTCGACCTGGCCCGGCATGATCGAGCCGGCGTACAGGAACACCGAGGCGAGGTCGAGCCGCGCGGCCGCCATCAGCATGCCGGGCAGTGACTTGTCACACCCGGCCAGCAGCACCGACCCGTCGAGCCGTTCGGCCATCATCACGGTCTCGACCGAGTCGGCGATCACCTCGCGGGAGACCAGTGAGAAGTGCATCCCCTCGTGGCCCATCGAGATGCCGTCGGAGACCGAGATCGTGCCGAACTCGAGCGGGTAGCCACCTGCCGCATGCACACCGTGCTTGACCGACTGCGCGAGACGCTGCAGTGAAAGGTTGCAGGGCGTGATCTCGTTCCAGCTCGAGGCCACACCGATCTGCGGCTTCACCCAGTCGTCGTCGCCCATGCCTACGGCGCGGAGCATTCCCCGCGCGGCGGCCTTCTCCAGGCCATCGGTCACGTCGCGCGAACGGGGCTTGATGTCGTGCTCGGTCATGCCCAGAGGGTAGACCGGGGCGGCGTACGACGATCCCGCCGGGCGTCACGCGAGCGGGGGGTTCACCCCCGGACGCCGGCGCTCTCCGCGAACTTCTGCACGCTCTCCAGCGAGTACGAGCCCGCGTCCGTGCCGAGGCCACCGGCGACCTGGGCTGCTGTTGCGCAACCGAGCAGGGCCGACTGCCCCAGATCGAGACCGAGCGAGGTGCCGCGCAGGAATCCGGCCGAGAAGGCGTCGCCACATCCCGTGGTGTCGACGACCTCGACGTCGTACGCCGGCACCTCGATCACGGACTCCCCCACGACCACGAGTGCGCCTTGGGCTCCCTGGGTGACGGCAACGCACCCGACACCCCTCTCGACGAGAGCGGCAGCGCCCTCGGCCAGCGAGGATGCACCCGTGAAGCCCAGGACCTGCTCGTCGTTGGGCAGCAGGTAGTCGGTGTGGGGCAGCGCGTCGCCGATCCAGGCCAGCATCTCCGGGTCGCCCGGCGCGAGGATGTCGAGCGACGTGGTGGCACCGAGGGACCTCGCGTGGGCCAGCAGCTCGCCGGCGGCCTCGCCGCCGAGGAACTCGGGCCCGCCGAGGTGCAGGTGGGTGATGCCGTCGAGTGCGGTGAGATCGAGGTCGTCCAGGGTGAACGCACCGTTGGCACCGATGCAGTGCCAGGCCGGACGGTCCCCGTTGGGTCGCACCGGGATCACCGACGACGAGGTCTGCTGGTCTGCCTTGCTCACCAGCCCGGAGACGTCGACCCCCTCGCGCTCGAGCATCGCCAGGAGGGTGTCCGCGAACGGGTCCGCGCCCACCGCACCGAAGCTGTGGACCTCGGCGCCGAGCCGGCTGAGAATGACCGCCGTTCCACCCGCCGTGCCCGCCGGCGAGGACCGGATCGTCTCCACCAGCTGGCCTTCCGAGCCGTCGGGGATGGACTCGATACCGATGACATGTGTGTCGAGCACGTGGACGCCGACGGTGGCGATCTTCATGACTTCTCCTGGATGACTGCGGTCGTACCGTAGTGACGCTTCGATGCCTGGGTGATGACGTCGGCCTGCTGCTCGTCGGACAGCGGTCGGGGCGTGCCGAGCGCGCTGGCCCGGTGGTGGAGGGTGGCCAGCCACTCGAGGAGAAGCGCGTTCTCGACCGCCTTCTCGGGCGAGCCACCGATGGCGACCGACCCGTGGTTGGCCATCAGGGCTGCCTGCCGGTCGGCCAGCGCCTCTCGGACGTGACCAGCCAGCTCGGGAGTGCCGAAGGTGGCGTACGGCGCGACCCGGACCGACCCTCCGAGCAGGAGTTGCTGGTAGTGCAGGACCGGCAGCTCGTCGAGCACGCAGGCGATTGCCGTCGAGTACGGCGCGTGCGTGTGTACGACGGCGGCGGTGTCGGTGGCGGCGTACAGGTCGAGATGGAGGGCGAGCTCGGAGGTCGGCAGCAGGGTGCCCTCGACCACCTCACCGGTGCGTGAGACCACGCTGACCTGGTCGGGGGTGCACTCGCCGAGCACGACACCGGTGCCGGTGACAGCAACCCGGTCGCCGTCGCGGACAGACACGTTGCCGGCGGTCCCGATCAGCAGCCCTTCGGCCGCGAGCCGGCGTGCGGCACCGGCCACGTCCTCCCGCAGGCTCACTGGCGGATGCCCTTGATCCCCCGGCGCGTGGCGTAGCGCTCGAGGTAGGAGGTCACCAGCACGATGCCCTCCTCGATGAGCACGCGGTCACCGTCGGCGTCATCGGCGTAGGCGAGCTGGAAGACGCGGTCACCCACCTCCACGGCCAGCTCCGCGACCATCGGGCTCAGGTCCTGGGCAGCGAGCCCGGCGTCGATGGCGAAGGTGCGCAGCATCTCGGCGACCCGTCGGTTGTGCTCGCGTCCGAAGCGGTGCACGGCCTGGTTGGTCCGCCCGCGCAGGTAGATCTCCACGAACGCGCGGCGCCGGTGGTAGACGCTGACGAAGGCCAGCATCGTGGTGCGGACCAGGCTCGACACCGAGAGCACCTCGAGCTCGGCGAGGTCGGCGGCCACCTGCGTGTCCATCTCCTCCATGTCACGCTGCGCGAGCGCCAGCAGCAGGTCTTCCTTGTCGGAGAAGTACTGGTAGAGCGAGGCGACCGGGACACCGGCGGCCTCGGCGATGTCACGCGTGGTCACCGCCTCCAGACCGTGCTCGACCACGACGCGCTCCGCAGCATCGAGGAGTCCCTCGACGCGGCGACGGCTGCGCTCCTGCCGGGGCACGCGTCGCTCGGGGGATGTGCTCCAGGTCGCATCCACAACGGGCATCTGCCCAGTGTAGAGTCTGAACCCGAATCTGACACATGTTCAGATAAAAGTCACAGGAGCCGTCATGCCCCTCCCCCTCAAGCGCCTGCTGACCCTCATCGTCGTGGCCGTGACCGCACTGGCGACCTGGTCCCCCGCGTCGGCCGCACCCCGGCCCGAGGGGGACACGCGCGTGTTCGCCACGGTGCCCGCGCCGGGCCACCCGGCGTACGTCCACGTGCACACCAACGGCCGTGTGTACGCCGGCAGCTACACCGACTCCGGCAGCACCGCCCCTTCGAAGGTGTTCGAGTGGAGCGCGGCCGGCAAGCCGCTCCGGTCGTGGGTCGTCCCGGACCAGGTGCTCGACCAGGACCACGGCGTGCAGGTCGCCAACCAGACCCATGACGGCAAGCTCGTGCTGCTCGAGACCTCGACGGCCTCGATCCTGACCCTTGACCCGAGTACCGGGCGCTTCCAGCGGGTGGTCCGGTTCCCGGCGGGCGCCGTACCGAACTACGCGACCTGGGGCCCGGGCGGCGCGCTCTACGTGACCGACTTCGCCCAGGGAGTGATCTGGAAGGTGCCGCACGGCTCGCGTACGCCGACGCGCTGGTTCACCTCGCCGGCCCTGTCGGGCATCGAGTTCGGCACCACCGGCATCCGGTTCCGGCCGGGTACGAGCGACCTGCTGATCACCCAGCAGACCGCGACCGACGGCGCCTCGCTGCCCACCAACGGCCACCTCTACCGGCTGCCTCTCAAGTCCAACGGTGCTCCCGGAGCGCTGCAGACACTCTGGACCTCTCGACCCGGTGACCTGCCCGACGGCTTCGGCATCGGCAGGTCGGGGCATGTGTACGTCGCGCTGGCCGGCCTCGCCAACCAGCTGGTCGAGCTGACCGCGTCGGGCGCCGAGGTGACCCGTTTCGGCAAGGCCCTGACGGGTGCCAACGGCTCAGCGGTCCCGTTCGACACCCCGTGCAGCGCGACCTTCCTCGGCACGCGCCTGCTGGTGGCGAACCAGTCGGCGGTTCAGGGCGACGCGTCCCACGAGGCCATCCTCGACGTCGAGGTCGGCGAGACCGGAATGCCGGCGTACCTCCCGAAGACGGCGACCTTCTAGATCACTCCGGCGCGGACGACCATCACGTCGGGCAGGTTTGCCGCCACCGAGTGCCAGGTCTCGCCGGCGTCGGCCGAGCCCCACACGCTGCCGTTGCGGCCACCGAAGTAGAGGCCTGCCGGGTCGTG
Organism: uncultured Actinomycetota bacterium; assembly: GCA_963742785.1. GTDB lineage: Bacteria > Actinomycetota > Actinomycetes > Propionibacteriales > Nocardioidaceae > Marmoricola. Next base: position 347,401 of record CAVUNI010000001.1, on the reverse strand, counting down.
GGTGTCGGTGCACATCGCGTCGCGCATCACCGCCGCGTAGAACGCCTCGGGCAGGCCCTCGCCGAGCGCCTCCCAGGTGTCACCGGCGTCGCGAGAGCGCCATACGCGCGGGACGCCCTCCGGCGGGAAGCGGGATTCGCCGCCACCGATCGGGAAGACGAAGATCGTGTCGGGCTCATGCGGGTGTACGACGATCGGGAACCCGAAGTCGGAGGGGAGGCCGTCGGCGATCGAGACCCAGGTCTCCCCCTCGTCGTCCGACCGGTAGACGCCGCCGTGGTTCTGGGCGAACATCCGCGTCGGGTTCGAGGGATGCCTCGTCACCTTGTGCACGCACTGGCCGTACTCGGGGTACTGCTGGCCCTCCGGCAGGAACTCGGCCCTGATCCCGTGGTTGCGGGGCTCCCACGACGCTCCCCCGTCGGTGGTCCGGTAGACGCCACCGGTCGAGAGTGCGACGGTCACGGAGTCGCCGTCGTCGGGGTGTGGGAGCACGGTGTGGAACGCCTGCCCGCCGAAGCCGGCGCCCCACTCGGTGCGGTGCGGGTGGTCCCACAACGCACGCTCGAGGTCGAAGGTCGATCCGCCGTCGGTCGACTTGAAGACCGCAGCCGGCTCGGTGCCGGCGTACACCACCTCACGCTCGGGCCCGGGCACCAGCTGCCACACGCGCTCCACGGAGGCGTCGGTGTCGTCGGGGAAGCCGATCTTGTGCTCCTGCCAGGTCTCGCCGAGATCGTCTGAGCTGAACACCTGCGGACCCGTCCAGCTCAGCGAGGCTCCGACCAGCAGGCGCGGATGGTCACCGCGGGTGTCGGTCAGGCAGGAGTAGATCTCCATCATCGGAAAGTGCGGGCCCTCGATGGTCCACTCCTGGCGCTTCGCGTCGGAGCGGCCGATCCACAGGCCCTTCCTGGTGCCGATCAGGAGCACCGTCTCGTCGCGGGCCACATCGTCCTCCTCGGTTGTATCTCGTTCGGACTTTAGACCTCATGGCCGACATGAACTCATCGCTGCGACGGTGGGGATTCTGGGGCGCCCTGGCGCGGAATCGCCCACAACGCCTGATCTCCCCCTGGACTTGTTCACACACCCGTCACACTCACGTGACCTCGGGGACTCCACTGATCCCTAGCGTGGAGGGACAGCGGGGGGAAGGGCCACTCGGGGCCCACCCGCAGGGCAGCAGGGAGACCACCATGAACCAGATCGTCGGACCGATGCTCCGACCGCTCTCGCGATGGGCGGAGAACAGCCAGCGCACTGCATGCCGCAACGCCATGGTGGCGTCCACGGCGCTGGCAGCCGGCCGACGAGAACGGGACGAGACGCAGGAGTTCGTGGAAGGCGTACTCGCCCGACGAGCTCGCCGAGCCGGCGCCGCAACTCCCTCTCTCCCAGCGGGCCGGCTCGGCTGAGGCTTCTTGCGTCATACGAATTGGTGGCTCCAGGCCCCAATTCGTATGACGCAACGTGGGCCAGCCCACTCGGTGACCTCGGCCACGAATCCCCATGTCAGCGGCCCCCGTGGGGCACAATCCGGGCATGTCCGCTGCTGCCCAGACCCCGCTGCACGTGGCGCCCCCGGTCCATGACGGGCTGGCCCTGCGCTTCTACACCGTGACCAGCGGTGACGGCACCCGGCTGCAGGCCTGGACCAACGACGTCGACGGCCCGACGGTGCTGCTGTGCAACGGGCTCGGCACCAACCCCTACAGCTGGCCGGCGCTGCTCGACCCCGACTGCGGCGTCCGGATCATCTCCTGGAACCACCGCGGCACCGGCGGCTCCGAGCGCCCCGCCGACCCGGAGCACGTCGGGATCGACGCGTTCGCCGAGGACGCCATCGCCGTGATGGACGACGCCGGCGTCGACGCATGCGTGCTGATGGGCTGGTCCATGGGGGTGAACACCATGTTCGAGGTGGCGGTCACCCGTCCCGAGCGGGTGACCGGGCTGTTCTCCGTCGGAGGCGTGCCGGGTGACACCTTCGCCTCGATGCTCGCTCCGATGCTGATCCCGCGTCCCCTTCGCAAGCCGATCACCGTCAACGCGGCGCGCGTGCTGAAGCTGGTCGGCAAGCCGCTCACGCAGATCGCTTCGCGGCTGCCCGTCGGACCGCTCACCGTCCAGGTGATGTCGCACAGCGGCTTCATGCTGCCGATGCCGCACCCGGAGCTCGCGCAGCGCGCGATCAAGGAGTTCCTCAGTACGCCGATCGACTGGTACATGCACCTCGCGCTGCACTCCTCGCTCCACCTGCGCGTGTCCCTTCGCAACATCACCGTGCCGACCAGCTTCCTCGCCGGGAAGTTCGACATCCTCGCCTCGTCGTACGACATGAGGACTGCGGCCGAGAGGATCCCCGGAGCGGTGTACGACGAGCTCGTGGCCACCCACTTCATCTCGATGGAGAAGCCGACCGAGGTCCACGAGGCACTCCTCGACCTGCTCGACCGGGTTCCCGAGTAGGCCCGCTCGCTAGGCTCGCCAGATGTTGCGGCCGGCCACGCTCCTGATCGTTCCTGTCCTCCTGCTCGCCGGTTGCGGGGGCACCGACGAAGAGAAGTCGGCACCCGAGCCGAAGAGTTCCCCCACTCCGTCCGCGACCTCGAGCGAGAGCGCGTCGTCCTCCCCGTCGAGCGAGGCGCCGAAGCCCTCGGCCAGGCCGAAGGTGATCGGCACGATCGCCGACGACCTCGAGGTGCCGTGGGGCATCGCCTTTCTCCCCGACGGCTCGGCACTGGTCACGGAGCGGGACAGCGGCAAGGTCCTACAGATCGCGGACCGGAAGGTGACCGAGGTCGGCCAGGTCGACGAGGCGCGGCCCCAGGGCGAGGGAGGTCTGCTCGGCGTGGCCGTGTCGCCGTCGTACGCCGAGGACGGGCGGGTGTTCCTCTACGCCAGCACGTCGGAGGACAACAGGGTGCTGCGGACGACGTTCCGCAACGGTTCCCTGGGTCGGCTCGAACCGATCGTCACCGGCATCCCCAACGCGTTCAACCACGACGGCGGCCGAATGATCTTCGGGCCCGACGGCATGCTCTACATCTCGACGGGCGAGGCCGGCCAACCGGAACTCGCCCAGGACCGGGGCTCCCTGGGCGGCAAGATCCTGCGCGTCACCCAGGACGGCGACCCAGCGCCCGGCAATCCCGACCGCAGCTCACCGATCTGGACGTGGGGACATCGCAACGTCCAGGGCCTCGCCTTCGACGACGAGGGGCACCTGTGGGCCTCGGAGTTCGGGCAGGACACGTTCGACGAGCTCAACCTGATCCAGAAGGGCCGCAACTACGGCTGGCCGGAGGTCGAGGGCAAGGGCGACGAGCCGGGGATGACCAACCCGCAGGTCACCTGGTCGACCGACGACGCCTCACCCTCGGGGCTCGCGTTCATCGACGGGCGGCTCTGGCTTGGGGCGCTCCGCGGCGAGCGGCTGTGGCGCATCGACGTCAAGGGCGAGAAGGCGACCAATGACAAGGCGTTCTTCGTCGGCGACTACGGCCGGATGCGGACCGTCGTACCCGCACCCGACGGGAACTTCTGGGTCACCACGTCCAACCGCGACGGCCGCGGCGACCCCGCCGACGAGGACGACCGGATCCTGCTCGTCCGGCCCTAGGAGAGACGTTCGAGGATCAGCTCGCGGACCCGGCCCGCGTCGGCCTGACCGCGCATCTCCTTCATCACCGCGCCGATGAGGGCTCCAGCGGCGGCGACCTTGCCGTCGCGGATCTTCGCGGCGACGTCGGGGTTGGCCTCGATGGCGCGGTCGACCGCGTCGCCGAGGGCGCCCTCGTCGGAGACGATGGCCAGTCCGCGGGCGGCGACGACCTCGTCGGGTGTCCCCTCGCCGTCGAGTACGCCGTCGAACACCTGGCGCGCCAGCTTGTCGTTGATCGAACCCTCGTCGACGAGCGCCTGGATGCGCGCGACGTCGGCCGGGGTGATCGGGAGCGCGGTGATCTCGGTGCCCTGCTCGTTGGCACGGCGGGCCAGCTCGGAGAGCCACCATTTGCGCGCGGACTGCGGCGAGGCGCCGGCGGCGATGGTCTCCTCGACGAGACCAAGGGCGCCGGCACCGACCGTGTCGCGCATCTCGAGGTCGGAGAACCCCCAGTCGGCCTGGAGCCGGGCCCGGCGTACGCGCGGCGGCTCGGGCAGCGTGGCTCGGAGCTCCTCCACCCACTCGCGACTCGGCGCCACCGGCGTCAGGTCGGGCTCGGGGAAGTAGCGGTAGTCGTCGGCATCGGACTTCTCGCGGCCCGACGTGGTGATGCCGGTGTCCTCGTGCCAGTGCCTGGTCTCCTGCAGGATCGAGCCACCGCTCGCGAGGATCGCTGCCTGGCGGCCGATCTCGTAGCGGGCAGCCCGCTCGACGGAGCGGAGCGAGTTGACGTTCTTGGTCTCGGTGCGGGTACCGAGCTTGGTTTCGACAGGCTCAGCCGACGAGGCACGCGGCGCGAGGGAAAGGTTCACGTCGCAGCGCAGTGACCCTTGCTCCATCCGGACGTCGGAGACACCGAGCCCCAGGATCAGCTCGCGCAGGTGAGCGACGTACGCGCGTGCCACGGCCGGCGCCTTCTCGCGGGCACCCATGATCGGCTTCGTGACGATCTCGATCAGGGGGATGCCGGCGCGGTTGTAGTCGACGAGCGAGTAGTCGGCGCCGTGGATGCGTCCCGTCGAGCCGCCGACGTGCAGCGACTTGCCGGTGTCCTCCTCCATGTGTGCGCGCTCGATCTCCACGCGGAAGGACTCACCGTCCACGTCGACCTCGGTCCAGCCCTCGAAGGCGATCGGCTCGTCGTACTGGGAGGTCTGGAAGTTCTTCGGCATGTCCGGGTAGAAGTAGTTCTTCCGCGCGAACCGGCACCACTCCGCGATCTCGCAGTTCAGCGCCAGCCCGATCCGGATCGCCGACTCCACTGCCTTCCCGTTGACCACCGGCATCGAGCCCGGCAGGCCCAGGCAGGTCGGACAGGTCTGGCTGTTGGGCTCGCCGCCGAAGGTCGCCGGGCAGCCGCAGAACATCTTGGTCGCGGTGTTCAGCTCGACGTGGACCTCCAGGCCCATCGCCGGGTCGTACGCCGCGAGCGCGTCCTCGAAGGAGAGGACATCTGTCGTCGTCGTGGTCATCGCGCCACCGCCTTGTCCAGCTTCTCGGCATCCAGCATCGGGCCACCCCACTGGTGCTCGAGCAACGTCTCGAGGGCCGCGCCCACGCGGTAAAGGCGGTCGTCGGCCATCGCGGGTGCCAGTACCTGGAAGCCGACCGGCAGGTCGTCCTCGGGCGCCAGCCCGACCGGAACCGACAGCCCCGGGACACCGGCGAGGTTGGCCGGGATGGTGGCGATGTCGTTGAGGTACATCGCCAGCGGGTCGTCGAGCTTCTCCCCCAGCTTGAACGCGGTCGTCGGCGCGGTCGGTGAGACCAGCACGTCGGCCTCCTCGAAGGCGCGCTCGAAGTCGCGGCTGATCAGCGTGCGCACCTTCAGCGCCTGCCCGTAGTACTCGTCGTAGTAGCCGCTCGACAGTGCGTAGGTCCCGAGGATGATGCGTCGCTTCACCTCGTCGCCGAAGCCGGCGTCGCGAGTGGCGCGCATGACCTCCTCGGCGCTCGGCGCTTCGACACCCTCGGGCAGCACCCTCAGGCCGTAGCGCATCGCGTCGAAGCGAGCGAGGTTGGATGACGCCTCGCTCGGCATGATCAGGTAGTACGCCGCCAGCGCGTGCACGAAGTTCGGGCACGACACCTGCACGATCTCGGCACCGGCCTTCACCAGCAGCTCGACGGCCTCGTCGAAGCGCTGCTGCACGCCCGGCTGGTAGCCCTCGCCACCAAGCTCCGCGACCACACCGACACGGAGTCCGCTCAGGTCGCCGGTGGCTCCCGCGTACGCCGACTCCGTGACCAAGGGGACCGGCTGGTCGATGCTGGTCGAGTCGAGCGGGTCGTGGCCGCCGACGATCTCGTGCAGCAGCGCGGCGTCGAGAACGCTGCGCGTGACCGGCCCGGCCTGGTCGAGCGAGTTGGCCATCGCCACCAGTCCGTAGCGGGAGATCCCGCCGTACGTCGGTTTGGCCCCGACCGTGCCGGTGACCGCTCCTGGCTGACGGATCGAGCCGCCGGTGTCGGTGCCGATCGCGAGGGGCGCCATGAAGGCAGCGACCGCCGCCGCGGATCCACCGCCGGAGCCGCCCGGGATCCGGTCGAGGTCCCAGGGGTTTCGGGTGGGCCCGTACGCCGAGTGCTCGGTCGACGAGCCCATCGCGAACTCGTCCATGTTGGTCTTGCCGAGGATCGGGAGCCCGGCCTCCTTGAGGCGCCGGACCACAGTGGCGTCGTACGGCGGGATCCAGCCCTCGAGGATCTTCGAGCCGCACGTGGTCGGCAGTCCCTCGGTGGCGAGCACGTCCTTGACCGCGATCGGGACACCGTCGAGCCGCGAGAGGATCTCGCCGCGCGTACGACGCTCGTCCGAGGCGCGCGCAGCCGCGAGGGCACCCTCGGTGTCGACGTGGAGGAACGCGTGCACGTCCTCGTCGACCGCGGCGATCCGGTCGAGGAACGCCTGCGTGATCTCGACGCTCGTGGTCTCGCCAGAAGCCAACGCCTCGGCCAGGTCTGCAGCGCTGCGCGTGGTCAGAGGGTTCACTGCTCGTCCCCGAGGATCCGGGGGACGAGGAACCGCTGCTCCTCCACCGCCGGGGCACCGGACAGGGCCTGCTCGGGCGTTAGGCACGGCGCGACGACGTCCTCGCGGAACACGTTGGTGACCGGGATCGGGTGCGAGGTCGGCGGGATCTCCTCGGCCGTGACCTCGTTGATCGACGCCACCGACTCGAGGATCACGGAGAGCTGCGGAGCCAGGTGGTCGAGCTCCGCGTCGTCGAGGTCGATGCGGGCGAGGTCGGCCAGGTGGCGCACCTCGTCACGGCTGATCATTTCGACAGGCTCAACACGGCGTTCTGGCATGGCGGCAAGCCTAGTCGGCGGCTCCGGGCCGTCTGTGGGGGCCGTCGGCCCGCACAAATGTTGGCTTGTGACGTTGCGAGCGGCGTTCCAGACGTCCTGGGCCAACATTTGTGGAGTTGATGTGCCCACCGGTATCTCCACGTCGGCACTGCACTCCTGAGCGGCAAGAGGCACAGGAGACCCCCCATGACCAGTACCCTCCCGCACCGCCTGCCCCGCCAACGGACCCACGAGACCGTCGCGCCCCGGACCACGCCCTACCTCGAGCTCGACGTGAACGCCGCGTTGGACCGCTACGTCGCCCTGGTCCGGTCGCTGCCCGGCACCGCGGTGCACTACGCCGTGAAGGCCAACCCACACCCTCGCCTGCTCGCCGCTCTCGCTGGGCTCGGTTGCCGGTTCGACGTCGCGAGCCCGGCCGAGGTGCGCGCCGCGCTGACCGCCGGCGCTCCGGCGAACAGGCTCGTCTACTCCAACCCGGTCAAGCGCCGCGACCACATCGTCGAGTCGGCGGCGCTCGGTGTCCGCCTCTTCGTCGTCGACTCCCTCGCCGAGACCCAGAAGGTCGCCGAGGCCGCTCCCGGCAGCGAGGTGCTCTGTCGCCTGGTCACCTCCGGCGAAGGTTCGGACTGGCCCCTGTCCCGCAAGTACGGCTGCTCCACCTACGAGGCCGTCGACATCCTCACCGTCGCGGACGAGCTCGGGCTCGATGCCGCGGGAGTCTCGTTCCACGTCGGCTCGCAGCAACGCGACCCGGAGGCGTGGGGCAGTCCCATCGCCGCCTCGGCGCACGTCTTCGAGCTCCTCCGCGGCCGGGGCCTGCACCCTCGACTGCTCGACATGGGCGGCGGCTTCCCCGCGGCGTACGACGACGGCTGCCAGTCGCTCGCGGCGTACGGCGAGGCCATCGACCGCCAGCTACACCGTGCGTTCGGTGCCCACCGTCCGCCGACCCTGATCGAGCCGGGACGCGGCATTGTCGGGGACGCCGGGAAATTGGTGTCCTCGGTGATCGGAGTCGTCGACCGTGGCGGAGTGCGCTGGGTGTACCTCGACGCCGGAGTCTTCACCGGTCTGGTCGAGACCCTGGGCGAGGCGATCCGCTACCGGCTCAGCACCTCGGCCGACGGAGCGCCGACCGGGCCGTGTGTGCTGGCGGGACCGACCTGCGACAGCGCCGACGTGCTCTACGAGGACCGGATGGTGCAGCTGCCGATCACCCTGGCCGAGGGCGACGAGGTGCGGCTGCTCTCGGCCGGCGCGTACACGACCTGTTACTCGAGCGTGGGGTTCAACGGGTTCGCTCCCCTGCCGACCGTGGTCAAGGCGTAGGAGCAGGGACGTGGGACGCCTGGACGGACCCACCCGGCGCGTCATCGTGTCCCATGCGATCGGTGCACTGGCCGTCGCGCTGCCCTGGCCGATGCTCCTCGTGTTGGTGGCCATGCACACCGACGACCCGTGGCTGCTCGGCCTGGCCGGCAGCGCCCGGATGCTGCCCTATGTCGCCGTCTCCTGGCTGACCGCCCGGCTGGCCGATGCCATGCGGCGCGACCGGATCGTGCGGGCGACCCTGGTCGCCCGCGGCCTGCTGCTCACGGCGACTGCCATCGCGGTGGTGGCCGGACAGACCTGGCTGGCCGTCGGCTTCTGCACCCTGGCCGTCGCCGTCGCCACCCCCGCCTACCCGGCGATGGTCGCGGCCATGCCCGGCATCGCCGGCGACAAGCGACGCTCCGCCACCGAGCTTCTCGTGACGGTCGAGGTAGGCGCCTTCGTCGTCGGTGCCGCGCTCGGCGGGTTGCTGCTGAACCCGGTGACCAGGGACGTGCTGCCCTGGGTCCCCGTGGCCATGACCATGGTCTCTGCAGCCTTGATCATGCCGGTCTCGATGCCGGCTCCTGTTCGACGTCGAGGTCGGGGCAACCGGCCTTCGGCGTTCGCCGCTCTGCGTCGCGCTCCCTCCGCCTGGCGCGCGATCGCGGTAATGGCGGCGGTGAACCTGGGCATCTCGTTGGTCGCGCTCGCCCTGCTCCCGATGGCGTTGGACTCCTGGTCCTCCGACGCCGCCGGGTACGGGCTGGCCACCGGGGTGTTCGGGTTCGCCGCGCTCGGCGCACCGCTGCTGCGACGGCTCGGGCGTACACCGGTCGTCTCGGTGCGGCGCGGGCTGTTGCTCGTCGCGCTCGGCATCCTGCTCGTCGTACCCGCTCCGAGCCTGCACTGGGCCCTGGTCCCGCTCGCCCTTGCCGGGGCCGCCGCAGTGAGTGTCGAGGCCGCGGCCACCAGCATCCTGCAGGAGGGGGTTGCCGACGATGTCCGCGCCACCGTGCTCGGCCTCAACGACAGCGTGATCATCGCCGCCGCGCTCGTCGGATCGCTGATCGCACCCGTGAGCGTAGAGGTTGTTGGCGGTGGACCTGCTCTCGGCGCCACTGCACTGGGCCTGGCACTCGCGGCGTGGTGGGCCCGCACGGCCGCGACGACCACGCCCACGCGAGGGCTAACGTCTGGGGACAGCCGGCAGGAGACCCATGAGTACGCGCATGACAACACCCCGATCGTGGAGGTTGCTGCTCACCTGCCTGCTCAGCGCACTCCTGCTGATGATGACCGGCTGCTCGATGTCGAAGGACGAAGGGACGCAGCCGGCCGGCTCCGGTGATGCCTCGGACGTGCCGAGCGCTCCGCAGACGCCCATCCAGTACGTCGCCCTCGGCGACTCCTACGTCGCGGCTCCCCTCGTGCCGGTCACCGATGTAGCCAACGGCTGCTTCCGATCATCGAACAACTACCCGTCGATCGTCGCGAAGAAGCTGGGCGCCGAGCTCGACGACCGCAGCTGTGGTGGCGCGCGCTCGATCGACTTCAGGCGCAGTCAGTACCCCGACGTGCCTGCGCAGCTCACCGCGATCAAGCCAGGCGTCGACCTCGTGACGATCGGCATCGGCGGCAACGACGACACGGTCTTCGGCCGGCTGGTCGGCCGCTGCCCCGCACTGCGGTCGAGCGACCCGCGGGGAGCGCCTTGCCAGACGTTCATGCGCGCCAACGGGCCCGACACCCTGCTCACCGCCCTGGCTCGTACGGGCAAGCGGGTCACCGAGCTGGTGCGCGAGGTACGCCAGCAGCTGCCGAAGGCGCAGGTGCTCGTGGTCGGCTACCCGCAGATCGTGACTCCCGACGATGTCTGCCCCGAGCTCCCGCTGGCGCGCGGTGACTATGCGTACGCCGAACAGGTCAACTTCGCCCTCACCGAGATGCTGCGCAAGGTCGCAAAGGCGACCGGATCGACGTACGTCGACGTCTGGTCAGCCAGCAAAGGCCACGACATCTGCTCCGACGACCCCTGGGTCAACGGCTCGGTCAACAACGAGAAGGCCGCGGCCCGTTACCACCCCTTCGCCAAGGAGCAGGCTGCGGTCGCGGACCTGGTGGTGAAAGCGGTCCAAGCCTCACGCTGACCCCTTGTCGAGCAGCGTCTTGAAGCCGGCCTCGTCCAGGACCGTGACCCCGAGCTGCTCGGCCTTGTCGGCCTTGGACCCCGGGCTGTCCCCGACGACGACGTAGTCGGTCTTCTTCGACACGCTCGACGCGGCCTTGCCACCGCGAGACACGATCGCCTCCTTGGCGCCGTCGCGGCTGAAGTCGTCGAGCGAGCCGGTGACCACGATGGTCATGCCTTCGAGGGTTTGTGGGGTTGACGTGTCGCGCTCGTCCTCCATGCGTACGCCAGCCTCGGCCCACTTGCGCACGATCTCGTTGTGCCAGTCGGACTCCGGGCCGTCGAACCAGTCGCGCACGGAGTCGGCGATGGTCGGGCCCACCTGCTCGGCGTCGGCGATGTCGGCCAGGGACGCCGAGCGGATCGCGTCCATCGAGCCGAACTCGGCAGCCAGCGCGCGGGCGGCTGTCGGACCGACATGGCGTATCGACAGCGCGACCACCACCCGCCACAACGGCTGCTGCTTGGACTTGTCGAGGTTGTCGAGGAGCTTCTGCCCGTTGGCAGTGAGCGCCCGCGAACCATCGGCGGTGAGCTGCGGACCCTCCTCGCCCTTCTTCGGCGCGCGCGTGAACAGGTCGGTCTTCAGGAGCGCGTCCAGGTCGAGGTCGAACACGTCACCCTCGTCCTTGATCACGCCGGCCGTCCAGAGCGCGTACGCCGCCTCGGAGCCGAGCCCTTCGATGTCGAAGGCACCCCGACCCGCCACATGGAAGACCCGGTCGAGCAGCTGAGCCGGACAGGTGTGGTGGTTGGGGCAACGGAGATCCTTGTCGCCCTCCTTCTCCTCCACCAGCTTGGTGCCGCAAGAGTCGCACTTCGTCGGCATCACCCACTCCGCCAGACCTTCGGGCCGGAGGCCGAGCACCGGCCCGAGGATCTCGGGGATCACGTCGCCGGCCTTGCGGAGGATCACGGTGTCGCCGGGGCGGACGTCCTTGCGCTTCACCTCGTGGGCGTTGTGCAGCGTCGCGCGCTCCACCGTCGAGCCCGCGACCTTGGTCGGCTCCATCACGCCGAACGGGGTGACCCGTCCGGTGCGACCGGTGTTGGTGCGGATCTCGAGGAGCTTGGCGTTGACCTCCTCGGGCGGGTACTTGAATGCGATCGCCCAGCGCGGCGCACGGCTGGTCGAGCCGAGCCGTCGCTGGAGGGTGACGTCGTCGACCTTCACGACCACGCCGTCGATCTCGTAGGGCACGATCGAGTGCCGGTTGTCACCGGCGTTCTCGATGTAGGCCTCGACGGCCTTGAGGGTTTTGACGACCTTCACCTGGTCGGAGACCGGCAGGCCCCAGGCCCCCAGCGCCTGGTAGGAGTGCGACTGCGCCTTGGGCTCGAACCCTCTGCGCGCTCCGATGCCGTGGCAGACCATCCCGAGGTCGCGGGTGGCAGTGACCTTGGGGTCCTTCTGGCGCAGTGAGCCGGCGGCGGCGTTGCGCGGGTTGGCGAACATCGGCTTGCCGGCGTCGGCCATTGATGCGTTGAGGCGCTCGAACGCCGCAACGGGCAGGAACACCTCGCCGCGCACCTCGATCAGCTTGGGCACCGGGAACTTCCTGGTCGCCTTGAGCCGGTGGGGCACCGAGTCGATCGTCTTGACGTTGGGCGTGACGTCTTCGCCGGTGCGGCCGTCACCGCGGGTGAGCGCCCGCACGAGTCGTCCGTCCTCGTAGAGCAGGTTGATGGCGAGGCCGTCGACCTTCAGCTCGCAGAGGTAGGCCGGGTCGACGATGCCGTCTCGACGCAGCCGCGCGGCCCAGGTCTCGAGCTCCTCGTAGGAGAACGCGTTGTCGAGACTTTCCATCCGCTCGAGGTGATCGACGGCGGTGAACTCGGTGGAGACGGCGCCACCGACCTTCTGGGTCGGCGAGTCGGGAGTGCGGAGGTCGGGGACCTCGTCCTCGAGCTCTTCGAGCCGACGCATCTTGGTGTCGAACTCGGCATCGGAGAGCGTCGGGTCGTCACGGACGTAGTAGCGCCACCGCGCGTCCTCGATCTCCTCGGCCAGGATCCGGTGTTCCTGCCGCAGCTCGGCCTGGGGGTCGGTCTCGGGGGTGACGTCACCGGGCTCGGGACGCTCGAGGTCTGTCTCGCTCACGGGCACCATCTTGCCGTGCGGCACCGACATCGAAATGGCGCAGTTACGGGTAGTCCGAGGCCCAAAGCACCATTCGGGAGAGAAGATCGGTGCTTTCGACCTCGGACTATCGGAAATTCGCCCCACCCATCCGGGAGTTGACCCGCTCCGAAACACTGGTCCCACACTGGTCCTCCATCGGGCGGACACGAACGGAGCAACGGATGCCCTCTCCCGCACTCGAGCGCAGGGATCCCGTCGAGCCACCCCGCGGCATCGTGCTGATGCTGCACGGGGGCGCGAAGGCCGGGCTGGAGCCCGTCGGGAACCGCAGCACGTCGCTCTGGCGTACGTCGGCCATGCGAAATGCCCTCGAGAAGCGGGTGCTCGGCCAGGGACTGTCGCTGTGGCTGCTCCGGTTCGGCGTCCGAGGGTGGAACGCCGGTGTCGGGTCCGAGCCGTCACCCGTGCCAGACGCCCGGTGGGCCCTCGACCAGGCGCAGGCCGAGCATCCCGGCGTACCCGTGGTCCTGCTCGGTCACTCCATGGGAGGCCGAACCGCGGCGTACGTCGCCGACCACCCCAGCGTGGTGGGGGTCGTGGCCCTGGCCCCCTGGCTGGAGCGGTCCGACCCGGTGGCCCCCCTGGCGGGCCGCCACCTCATCGCCGGGCACGGCAGCCGCGACAAGATCACGTCCGCTCGCAGCACCCGGAAGTACGTCGAGCGGGCCCGTGAGGTCGCTGCGTCGGCAGAGTTCGTCGACATCGGCCGGCTGGGGCACTACATGCTCCACAAGCCGCGCCGATGGAACCAGTTCGCGCTGCAGAGCACCCTCGAGGTGTTCGACCTGGCGACCAACGTCCCCCATCTCGACCCGACCTCGGGGTGCAAGTCGGACTAGCGGCTCGACGGCTTCGACGCCTCGGCGGCGGCCCGACGGATGGCTTCGAGGTCATCGTGCAGGGCGTGCATGCGTCCGCTGCCGACGACCTCGCGAGCCAGGCCCTCGAGCTCGGGTACGAGGAGCTCCTGCGCGATCGCGCTCACTTCACGCCCGCGATCCGTGGGCAGCACGAGCTTGGCGCGCCGGTCGGCAGGGTCGGGCACACGGATCAGGTAGCCGTGGTCCTCGAGATGGTGCACCAGCTCGGCCATCGCCTGCTTGGTCACCTGGGCACGCTCGGCCAGCGTGCTGACGGTGGTCCCGTCGTCGTCGAGGTACTCGAAGACGGCGCTGTGTGCCGCGCGCACCTCGGCGTGCCCGTGCTCGGCGAGACGGATGAGGACGAGGTCGTTGAGCGCGATGAACGCTTCCCGCATCACGACCGCGAGATTGCGCGGGCGCTCACGACCCGACGTCACCGGAATCCGTCTTGACATTCGACAAGGCTCCTGTCTATTCTGCGATATGGACAAGCTACCTGTCGATTATGCCACAGCCGAACGCCTCACCCTGGGAGCCGACGAGCTCGTCGTCCTCGCGACGAGCGAGCAGACGGCGGGCGCGCTGTTCGCCATCGAGATGCGGATGCCTCCCGGAGGCGGAGCTCCGGTCATGCACCGGCGCGCCCCGGGCGAGATCTACCTGGTGCGCAGCGGTGAGTTCACCTTCTACATCGATGACGAGCAGGACGACCCGGAGTCGGTACGACGGACCACGGCCCGCGCCGGCGACTTCGTACCCCTCGCCGGCGGGACGCCGCCACGATCCGCAACGAGTCGCACGAGGACGCGCTCGCAGTCATGGTGCACGCACCTGGACCGCCCATGGAAACTTCAGCCGCGCCGCGGCCGCCCTGGCTGCAGACGGCGAGCCCAGCATGGACGACGTCCTCGCCGTCGCCGAGGAGCACGGCATCGAGCTCCTCGGTCCGGTGCCCTCGAGCGCGGGAACTCGATGATTCCGTTGCCGGAATGCAGGGGAAGACGACATGGTTGACCCACACAATGACTGCTCCGCCCGACTCCGCAACCACCACGACCACGACCGCACCCGCCGCAACGGCGGGTGCTCGCGTGCCCGTGCTCGTCGGGCTGCTCTTCGGGCTGGCCGGCCTCGGTAGCTCCTCGGCCGCGATCGCGCTGCCGGTGATCGGTGCCGACCTGGACGTCAGCATCGGTGTCGGCGCCTGGGCGATCAGCCTGTACGCGCTGATGCTGGCGGTCGCGACGGCGGTGTACGGGCGGATCTCCGACCTCGTCGGCCTGCGCCTTCCCCTGGTGGTGGGCGTCTGCCTGATGACGGTCGGCGCTCTCGTGGGTGCCCTCGCCCCCAACTTCGGCGTCCTGCTCGGTGCCCGCATCGTCCAGGGCGCGGGCGCGGCCGCCGTACCGACCATTGGCGTCGCGATCGTGACCGCACGCTTCTCGGGTTCCGCTCGCGCCATCGCCCTCGGGCGGGTGGCCGGCCTCGCAGCGGCCGTGAGCTGCCTGGGCCCCTTGGCCGGCGGCGCGGTCGAGGGCCTCCTCGGCTGGCGCTTCGTGATCGCGCTGCCCATGCTCGGTGTGTTGCTGCTGCCTCTGCTGTGGCGCTGGGTCCCCACCAACGGAAGCGGAGCCCGGCTCGACCTGATCGGCGCCGCCCTCGTCGCCGCGACCGCAGCCGGCGTCGTGCTCCTCGTGCAGTCACCGTCTACCGGACCGGTGGTGGCCGCGGTCGGCGCCGGGCTCGCCGTACTCGGTGTCCCGGCGGTTGTCGGCTGGGTACGCCGGCATCCGCAGGGCTTCCTTCCCGTCGTCGTCATCCGCAACGCCATGGTCGTCCGCAGCTCGCTGGCCGCCGGCGCCGTTCCGGCCGCCTGGTTCGCGCTGCTCATCGCGGTGCCGGCCGTTCTCGTCGGACACGGGTGGGAACCGTGGCAGGTGGGGGTGGCACTGGTTCCCAGCGCCGCGACCGCTCTGCTGGCCCCGCGCATCGCCGGACCACTGCTGAACCGGATCGGGCCGACGAGCGCGCTCGCCCTGGCCACCCTCGTGGCCGCTGTGTCACTCGCCATCGCGGCACTGGGGGCACATCTGGAGTCCGCGAGCCTCCTCGTCATCGCCGTGGTCTTCGTCACCTTCGCGTTCGGCCTGGGACAGCCGGCGCTCATGGAGGCAGTGGGGTACGCCGTCACCGACGACGTGCGGGGCGTGGCACTCGGCATCGCGACGCTGTTCTTCCTCGTCGGCGGTGGAGTCGGCTCCGCAGTCGTCGGCGGGTTCGGCGACGTACTCGGAATGGCGCCGGCGCTGCTCCTGTTGACGGTGCTTCCGCTCGTTGGCCTCGCCTCCCTGGTGCCGCAGATGCGCCGCCACGTCGACACCTCCGCCGACTGACGGCCACGGCGTGGCCCATGTCACGCCGGGAAACCGAAACCCTCGGACGTTCTCGCACGTCCTACCCACGTAGTGCCCCCCACCTCGACAGGAACCATGAAGCAGGACAACCACACGAACGACCGCGCTCTCGGGCTCTCCACCGCTCAGGTGACCGGCAGCGCCCTGGCCGCGATGTCGGGTGCCTTCTTCGCCTCGTGGCTCGGTACGACGGGCACGCTCGTCGGCGCCGCAGTGGGCAGCGTTGTCGCAACGGTGGGTGCAGCGATCTACACCCACTCGCTCCGGCGCACGGGCAACGTCGTGAAGCGCACCGCCGTGCAGGTCCGCCACGGCGCCCTCACAGTGGTGCCGCGACCGGACCCCGGAACTGCCTCGGCTGGACCGGTGCGCGACCCCAACGCCCCACGACCGAGCGAAGAAACCGGCGAAGCCGTCGAGCCGTCGACGCCCGCGACGAGGATCGCGGCTCGTCCACGTTCCTGTCCGGAAAGCTGGACCTGGCGTGGGCCAGGGTCGCTCTCGCCAGTCTCGCCGTACTGGTCGTCGCACTGGCCGGGATCACCGTCGTCGAGGGGATCACCGGCAAGCCGATCGCGTCCTGGTTCGGCAAGGACGGCGGAACGGGCACCAGCGTGGGACACGTCGTCGGCTCCGACAACAAGTCATCCGAGCAGGACGAGACGCCCGAGAAGCAGAAGCCCGCGACGCCGAAGCCGACGCCTTCCGAGTCTCCGTCGCAGGAGCCGCAGCAGCCGACGGAGCCGGTGCCCTCGACGCCGGCAATTCCGACGCCAACTCCCTCCCCGTCCACCGGCGCCGACGGTGCCGGCGCACCTCCGGTCGAGAGCCAGGCGCCGGCGTCCGGGGACGACCAGCCGTAGCCCTCGGCCCACTGGGCCACGAATTGCTGGACCAGTGGGAATGGATTTCGGCATCCCAGGGTTCACGACCTACCCTCGATGAAACGAAACGGTTTCGTTTCATCCAATTCCCCAGAATCAGGACGGGAGTCCCGCGTGCAGAAGCCGACCATGACCGGGACGCGTCCTCGGGTCGAGGGCGACCGTGAGGACGAGATCCTCGACGCGACCCTCGAGCTGCTCCTCGAGGTCGGTTACGACCGGCTCACGATGGACGCCGTCGCACGTCGCGCCCGAGCCAGCAAGGCGACGCTCTACCGTCGCTGGGAGGACAAGCCCAGCCTGGTCGTGGACGCGATGGTCCGCGCCAAGCAGGCGCCCAGCGTCGAGAACCACGACACGGGCTCGTTGCGCGGCGACCTGGTCAGCACCTTCTGCGGTGCCCATGGGATGAGCCACACCACCGCAACCGGTGCACTGGGCTCGGTGATCACCGCGCTGTCCAGCGACCCGGAGTTCGCCCGCCGCTTCCGTGAGTCCTTCATCGCGCCGAAGGTCGCGGTCTCGCGCGAGATCTACCACCGCGCCATCGAACGCGGCGAGATCTCTCCCGACGTCGACATCGACGTGATCGCGCCCGCCCTCGCGGGCATCCTGCTCCACCGCTCCTTCGTGCTGGGCCTCGTCCCCGACGACGAGACGGTGAAGCGCGTCATCGACCACGTGATCCTCCCGGCCGTGGGACATCCCGCGGCCGACACCAGCCTGCAACGAAAGAAAGCCAGGAATTCATGAGCGAAGTAACCGCGGCCCCGGTCACCCCCTCGGAGGGGAAGAAGAAGGGCCACGCCCGGCTCGGATGGGCCCTCGTGCTCATCTCGATCGCACAGCTGATGGTGGTGCTGGACGGCACCATCGTGAACATCGCGCTGCCGTTCATCCAGCACGACCTCGACATCGCCAGCGCCAACCTGCGCTGGATCGTCACCGGCTACGCGCTGGCGTTCGGCAGCCTGCTGCTGCTCGGTGGCCGTCTCGGCGACCTGTTCGGCCGTCGCAAGATCTTCATGACCGGACTTGTCATCTTCGGCATCGCCTCCCTGCTCGGCGGTCTCGCCACCAGCGAGGGCCTGCTGCTCGCGGCGCGGGCGCTGCAAGGTCTCGGCGCCGCGCTGGCTTCGCCAGCCGCCCTCGCGCTGATCACCACCACGTTCCCGGCGGGACCGCTCCGCAACCGCGCGTTCGCGATCTACGCCGCCATGTCTGGAGTGGGCGCGGCTGTGGGCCTGCTTCTCGGTGGCTGGCTGACCGGCCTCGACAGCGTGATGGGGCTCGACGTCGACGGCTGGCGCCTCACCTTGCTGATCAACACCCCGATCGGCATCGTCACCGCCCTGCTCGCGCCGCGCTTCCTCGCGGAGTCCGAGTCGCACCCGGGTGAGCTCGACCTCCCGGGCGCCGTCACGGGCACTCTCGGCCTGCTCGGTCTGGTCTACGGCCTCAGCCGCGCGGGCACCGACGGCTGGGGAGACACCTGGACGATCGCCAGCCTGGTGGCCGGCGTGGCACTGCTCGTCGTGTTCCTGCTGACCGAGCGCCGCGTCAAGCACCCCCTGCTGCCGGTACGTGTCTTCATGAACCGCACCCGCGCCGCGAGCTTCGTCGCAATGTTCTTCGCGCCAGCCGCGATGTTCGCCATGTTCTTCTACCTGAGCCAGTACATCCAGACGGTGATGGGCTTCAGCCCGATCCGGGCGGGCGTTGCGTTCCTGCCGTTCTGCTTCGGGCTGGTGGCGGCTGCCGGCATCTCGTCGAGCCTGGTGAACCGGATCGATCCCAAGTACCTCGCCGGCATCGGCACCCTGATGGCCGCCGGCGCTCTCTGGGGCTTCTCGCGGCTGCCGTACGACACCTCCTTCCCGGTCAGCAACGTGCAGGGCAGCTACCTCACGGACCTGCTGCCGTTCATCCTGCTGATGTCCTTCGGCATGGGCATGACCTTCGTACCGCTGACCCTGACCGCCGTGCACCACCTGCGGAACGAGGACACCGGCATCGGCTCCGGCGTGCTCAACACGATGCAGCAGGTCGGCGGAGCGCTCGGGCTCTCACTCCTCGGGACCGTCGCCACCCAGACCATCGACGACCGCGTCGGCGTACTGGGGGCCGCTGCGAAGGCCGCGGGTGCAGGTGGGGCGCAGCTCTCCGCCGCACAGGAGAAGGCGGCGCAGCTGATCGCCGGACACCAGGTGTTCACCGAGGGTGCGACCGCCGCGTTCCTGCTGGCGGCCGGACTGATGGTGACGGCCTCACTCGTGACGTGGATCTTCCTCAACGTCAAGCACGAGGAACTCGCGACAGACGGTCCGGCGGAGGCTCCGGCGATCGTCTGACGAGGCCGTGTCGGTTTCACCGGCTGACCGGGGAAACATGCACTTGTCGAGGGTTGCAACACCCAACAAGTGCATGAATCACCGGCTGACCGGGGAAACCGTCACCCGACCAGTGCCTCGCTGATCGCCTCGACGAACGCAGGCAGGTCGTCCGGGTTCCGGCTGGTGATCAGCCGGCCGTCGACGACGACCTCCTCGTCCTTCCAGGAGGCGCCTGCGTTCTCGAGGTCGAGCGAGAGGCTGTGGTAGCTCGTCAGGGTGCGGCCCTTGGCGGCACCGGCGTTGATGAGCAGCCAGGGCCCGTGGCAGATGACCGCGAGCACCTTGTCGGTGTCCAGGGCTTCGCGAACGATGTCCTGCGCGTCCTCGTCGATGCGGATGTGGTCGGCGTTGACGGTGCCGCCGGGAACCACGACGGCGTCCACCGAGGACACGTCGAGGTCGCCGAAGGTGCCGTCCACGTCGACCTTCTGAGTCGGCGAGGTGTCACCCTCGACGGCCTGGATCGGGTCGGTGCCCTTCGAGTACACCTTCACCTCGGCGCCGGCCTTCTCCAGCTCGTCACGCGGCGTGACCAGCTCGGCCTCCTCGAAGTAGTCGGTGGCGATGATGGCGATCTTCTTGCCGTTCAGGTCGGTCATGACACTCCTTTCGAGGTACGCCGGACCGGTACCCGAACGAAGTCACCTCAACCATGGCCGCCGAAGGTCGTCGTCGGTTCCCCGGCAGGGGTTGTGGGCCCCTTGACCGCGAGCCTGCAACGTCCGCTGGAGAGGTGGCAGTTCAGGATGTCTCCCCGGTTGTCGGCGGAGATCACGAACCGGTCGTCGTCGAGCCACATCTCGAAGAAGAACAGCTCCACGTCGTCGTGGTAGCCAGCGGGCAGACGCAGCCGCACGGACTCGCCGGTCGATGCCAACGTCGCGGTGACATCGCCACCGCCCCCGTCGCTCGCCACGAGCCGGTCACCGTCACGCCCGAAGCCGATCCCGTTCTCGTACACGGGACCCGGGGTGTTCGCCACTCCGCGGATCGGCACGACGAAGGTGCGCGGCCTGCGGTTCCGGTCGGTCTGGTACGCCGCCACGCTGACCTCCGTCTGCACCCCGGTGGCGGTGTCGAGCCGCATGATCCCCTTGTAGCGTCGGCACTCCCCGTAGTACTTGGAGAAGTCGAGGCACCAGGTCTTGTCCGCGGGAATCCAGTACACGTGGTCCTCGTACACCCACTGGAGATCGCTCTTGCCGGCACCGAAGCGACCCACCTCTCGGCGTTCGCTGGTGTCGTAGGCGACGTACTCGCCACCCACGCCGTAGTAGTCGTTGAGGGGACGAGCATCCGGATCGGGCTCGAACCACACCACCGTTGATCCGGCGCTCGAAAGCTCGACCTGGTAGCCGCGCACCCAGCTGCCGGACACACGGCCGATGCGGACGACCTCCGAGCCGTCGGTGAACCAGAGGTCGTTGAAGCAGCTCTGCGGCCCGTTGCAGTTGGCTCGCGCCCCGTTCTCATCGCGGACGTAGACCACTCCGTCGTCGGTGGCTCCGACTCCCGCGACCGCACCGCCCACGTCAATCGTCCGGTCACCCCAGTGGATTGTCTGCCCCGTCGCGTAGGTGACCTTCCTCGCGACCGGCTTCTCCTCGCCGGGCGGCTTCGGCGTCGGGATCGGCGCCGGCTTCGCAGGAGGGGTCTGATCGGTGTCGGTCAGGGCCAGCACACCAGCGCCTGCGGTCAGGGCGAGAACTACCGCGACGACCGCAGCCGTGACCACCCCGACCTGGCGCCGTCTGCGCGTGTGTGCGATCCGGGCGTGCACCTCGTCGAGCCGTTCCTTCGGGCGCCCCTCGACGGTCGAGGCACGCTCGGCCAGGACCTTGAGGTTCTCGGGGTTCACGGCCGGCTCCTCTCGTCCACACGTTCGATGGCCTCGTCGAGCCGCAGCTTCGCCAGCGCCTTGGAGCACTGGCTCTTCACGGTGCCGAGCGAGCATCCGAGCAGGCGTGCGGTCTCGGCCTCGGTGCGGTCCTCGAGGTAGCGCAGCACCACGACGGCACGCTGGCGTCCCGGCAGCTGCCCGATCGCGTTCCACAGGTCCTGCCAAACCGCGGCCTCGTCCTTCGGCGCCGTCGCTCGCTCCGGCAGGTCAGCGCTGGGCATCTCGTGGGTCCACTTGCGGCGCCACCAGGATGCCGAGGTCGTGACGAGGATCCGGCGTACGTAGGCCTCCGGGTCCCCCTCGATGCGCTTCCACGCGAACCACGCCTTGGTCAGCGCCGTCTGCAGCAGGTCCTCCGCCAGTGCTTCGTCGTGGACGAGCAGGTACGCCGTGCGCAGCAGCGCCGGCGATCGCGCGATGACGAACGAGTCGAACTCAGCCTCGTCCTCCATGCCATCACGACCTTCGGGCGGTGCCGGTCCGCACCGGCGTCGCTACCTATACGCGCTGGAACAGCCGAAAGGTTGCCCGGGACCCAGAATCCTCCCGGACCCGGCCCTCGACAACGCTTCGCGTCAGCCGAGCTCGGCCGCAGCCTCGCGGAGCGTCCGCAATGCCGCCTTCGCGTACGACGGAGCCGCGCCTGCCAGCCCGCAGGCCGGTGTGAGCACCAGCTGGTCGGCCACCTCGGCCGGGTCGAAGCCGAGCATGTCGAGCAGCCGCTGCACCCGCTCGACGACGCTCTTCGTGGAGGGCGCCGACTCACCGGTCGAGGGCAAGCACTCCGAGCAGCACCCGGCCGCCCTCGTCGAGCGCGGTCGCGAGGTCGTCGTACGCGCCTGCGGCGAGCAGCGCGAGGTCGACCGAGACTCCCCCTGCGCCGGCCGAGCGGAACAGCGCGATCGGCGGCTCGGCAGCACAGCAGTGGGCCAACGTCGCAGTCTCGCCGGCCGCAGCGAAGACCCACTCGAGCGACTCGGAGGCCAGTGGTGGAGTCACCGATCGGTGCCGGCTGAACCCCGAGGCCGTAGGCACCTGGCCCGCCAGCACACTCGGCAGCGCGGGCTCGTCGAACTGGATCATCAACTGTGCGCCGGACACGCGACGCTGCACGTCGGCCAGGTGTACCCGCACGCCCTCGGCCAGCGCCTGTGCCAGGTCCCGGCGCGCGCCGAAGTCGGAGAGAATCCTGTCGCCGCGCGGTTTCTCGACCGTGCTCGCCAGCGTCCAGGGGCCGGTCACCTGCACCTTGAGCGCACCCTGGTAGCCCTGCGTCAGCTCCTCGAAGGTGTCGAGATCCTGCGCCATCAGCGATCGCGCGCGCCGATGGTCGATCCCGGCGGCGTCGGTGAGCCGCCACCCGGCGGGCTGGAGGTCGAATCCCAGCTCGCCGATGAGACCGAGCGTGCGACCGGTCATGTCGGCGATCGCTCCCCGCGCGGGAACCTCCGGGAGGTGCGGCAGGTCGGGCAGCTCGTGGAGCACCAGGCGCACGGACTCGGCGAAGTCCTCACCGGGCATCGACCCGACGCCAGTCGCGTGTGCGCTCACGCGGAGGTTTCGGCGGCGGCTCGACGGGTGGCCGAGATCGTGGCCGAGCCGACGACCCGGGACCCGTCGTACACCACGACCGCCTGACCGGGGGCGATCCCGGCCGCCTCGTCGAGCAGGTCGACGTCCACGGACTCACCGGAGACGGTCACCACGGCGCGGTGCTCGTCGCCGTGAGCCCGGAGCTGGACGGTGCACTCGAGCGGGCCGGTCGGCGCCTGGCCGCACCATCGCGGCTTGATCGCAGACAGCCCGTCGACCGACAGCTCGGCGCGCGACCCGACGGTGACTGTGCCCGAGACCGGCTCGATGTCGAGCACGTAGCGCGGCTGACCGTCCGCGGCCGGCGTCCCGATGCGAAGGCCACGACGCTGCCCGATCGTGTAACGCCAGGACCCCTGGTGGGAGCCGAGCACCTCACCCTCGGAGGAGACGATCGACCCGCTCCGGTTTACCCCGGAGTCGGTCGAGGCCAGCTTTTCGGAGAGCCACCCACCGGTGTCGCCGTCGCTGATGAAGCAGATGTCGTGACTGTCGGGCTTGTCCGCCACGGCGAGGCCTCGACGGGCCGCCTCCTCGCGGATCACGGGCTTGGTGGTGTCACCCAGCGGGAACATCGAGTGGGCGAGCTGCTCCTGGGTTAGTACGCCGAGCACGTAGCTCTGGTCCTTGCCCATGTCCTCCGCGCGATGCATCTCGATCAGCCCGTCGTCGGTGCGGTTCAGCTGCGCGTAGTGACCGGTCACCACCGCGTCGAAGCCGAGCGCGATCGCCCGGTCGAGCACGGCCGCGAACTTGATCTTCTCGTTGCAGCGCAGGCACGGGTTCGGCGTACGGCCCTCGGCGTACTCGCTCAGGAAGTCCTCGACCACGTCCTCGTGGAAGCGCTCGCTCAGGTCCCAGACGTAGAACGGGATGCCGATCACGTCGGCAGCTCGGCGTGCGTCGTTGGCGTCCTCGATCGTGCAGCACCCACGGGCACCGGTCCGGTAGGACTTCGGGTTGCGCGAGAGCGCGAGGTGGATCCCCGTGACGTCGTGACCCTGCTCGGCGGCTCGTGCCGCCGCCACTGCCGAGTCCACGCCGCCCGACATCGCTGCCAGGACTCGCATCACGGGCTCTCGGCTGGTCTCGTGGCGAGCGCTGCGTTGCGGGCCCGTTCGACCACGGGCGCGATGGCCTCGACGAGCGCGTCGACGTCCGCCTGGGTGGAGGTGTGCCCCAGGGAGAAGCGCAGCGAGGACCGCGCGAACTCCTCGGACGAGCCCATCGCCAACAGCACGTGCGAGGCCTGGGGTACGCCGGCATCGCACGCCGAGCCGGTCGAGCACTCGATGCCCCGCGCGTCGAGAAGCATCAGCAGCGAGTCGCCCTCGCATCCGGGGAACTCGAGGTGTGCGTTGCCGGGCAGCCGGTGTTCGGGACCGTCCATCAGGTCACCGTTGTAGATCGCGTCCGGCACCTCACGGCGTACGCCGGCCACCAGCGAGTCCCGCAGCCCCCGAAGCCGCTCCGCGAGCTCGGGCTGACGAGCAACCGCGACCTCGCAGGCAACCGCGAAGCCGGCGATGGCCGGAGGGTCGATCGTCCCCGAACGGATGTCGCGCTCCTGGCCGCCGCCGTGCAGCAGTGCGGTCGGCTGCAGCTCACGTCGTACGACGAGCGCGCCGACGCCGTAGGGCCCACCGATCTTGTGACCGGTGATCGTCATCGCGTCGACTCCCGAGCTGGCGAAGTCCATCGGCAGCTGGCCGAGCGCCTGGACGGCGTCGGTGTGTACCGGGATGCCGTGTGCGTGCGCGATCTCGACGACCTCGTGCATCGGCTGAACGGTGCCGACCTCGTTGTTGGCCCACATCACGGTCACCAGCGCGATGCTCTCGGGCTCGGACTCGACGGCTGCCCGGAAGGCCTCCACGTCGAGTCGGCCCTGTCGGTCGACGGGAACCAGCTCGACCTTGGCCCCCTCTGTACCCAGCCACTCGAGCGGGTCGAGAACGGCGTGGTGCTCGATCGGGGTGCTCAGGATGCGCACCCGACGGGGGTCCTCCGCACGACGCGACCAGAACAGGCCCTTGATCGCGAGGTTGTCGGACTCGGTGCCACCGGAGGTGAACACCACCTCGCCGGGGCGGCACTTGAGCGCCACGGCGATCCGCTCCCGCGACTCCTCCACGACGCGGCGGGCCTCACGACCCGAGGCGTGCAGCGAAGACGCGTTGCCGACCCGGCCGAGCAGGGCAGTCATCGCCGCTGCTGCTTCGGGGAGGATCGGCGTGGTCGCCGCGTGGTCGAGGTAGACGCTCATCGAAGGTCAAGCGTACGGCGTGGCAGTAGTTGAATCCCGTCGAGTCCCGGCATTGACACAAACGGTGCGACAAACCACGATCACGGCGTGATCAACATCGACCACGACTCCCCCGTCGCGCCGTACGAGCAGGTGCGCGAGCAGGTCCGCGCGCAGGTCCGGTCGGGCGAGCTGACAGCGGGCACGAAGCTGCCGACCGTACGCGGTCTCGCCGCTGCCCTGGGCCTGGCCACGAACACCGTCGCCCGTGCCTATCGCGAGCTCGAGGCCCTCGGTGTGA
Source organism: uncultured Actinomycetota bacterium (assembly GCA_963742785.1). Lineage (GTDB taxonomy): Bacteria > Actinomycetota > Actinomycetes > Propionibacteriales > Nocardioidaceae > Marmoricola. Next base: position 322,178 of record CAVUNI010000001.1, on the reverse strand, counting down.
TCGAGACCCGCGGGCGCGCCGGGAGCGTGGTCACCGGGCAGGGCGTGGAGCAGGCAGCACGCCTGGCCGCGCACGAGTACGCCGAGAGGCTGCGTGCGTTGGGGCTGGGCCGGGACGAGGCACTGGAGCTGGTACGGCGCGCGTTCGGGTGAACCGATCTCCGCGGGAGATGAACCCAAATCGGGTCGACTCGGGACTAGACCGCTTTCGGACTTCGCGTCTCGAAAATGTCCACACCTTGGGACAGCGCCGATGTGGAACACAACGGCCCACACGCCTGAGGAGTCGGACGAATCATGAAAAATCGTGCAGAGCCCTAGTCACCAATGACTAGACGATGGGCACCGAATGGCCATCGCATTCGGAGGCTTTCGCACGCAACATCTCCGCTTGGGGGGCATCACTGAGCCTTTGGCCATCGGCCAGGGCCCGGTTCGTCTCGGGGGTCACCGTGTGCAGCCAAGTACGCGCGATCCTCACCCATACGGCGTCTTCGCGAATGCAGTGCGCCGGAATCGCCAACCGATTGCTCACGCAAACGAGGAAACAAGAGGAAACCATGAACAAGCGCAAGATCACAGCCACGATCGTCGCCACGGTCGTCGGGGTCAGCACCCTCGGCGTCGCGGCTTTCGGAGTCGACGACAGCAAGGAAGTGCGTCAGGCCGACTTCATCACGCTCTGGGCGCTGGCTCTGACGGTGAAGCCGACGTCCGCACCGCGGGCCCCTACGAGTTCCTCGAGGAGGGCCTGCACGTCTCGACCGACGAGCAACGCGGTCCCGCAACTCGAACAACAAGATCGCGGAGTACTACGCACCTCGCGGTGGCTATACCGGCATCCCGACGACGCTGCCAGTCAGGACTGGTTCGGCGACGGCCCCGTCCAGCCCACAGGCGACAACAGCCACCCCGTCGAGCCCGGCAATCAGATCGTCTTCGACTCCGACGGCGACCCCAGCAACGGCAACGACTTCAACATCCTCGTCGGCGAGCCCGTCTACGGCGACGACTGGTGGCTGACCAACGGCTCCAGCGCCCGACGCCAAGGCAGTCGAACCGTCACGGTGCCCGAGACCGGCGGCAACTTCGGTTCCGACTGCCATCGGCACGCTCGCCGCAGTGGAAGGCAGCGATGCCCCAACGCCACGAGGTCTTCGCCTACGGCTTCTCGCTCGGCTCCGGCATCAAGGGTGACGGCGTGCTCCGCTCGCAGACCTACGACGGCGACGAGTACATCTTCACCGACGAGACCAACGTTGCGCCGGGTACTCCTGAGGCTCACACGCAGTCCGCACCCGTCGTGGCCAACCTCACCTGGGCCAACCAGAACAAGAAGACCGACATCACGTTCACGTCGAACAACCCGGCTGCCAACGACACCCTGCGCGGCACCAAGGTTGCGTGGCGCATCACGGTTGACGGCGTTGGCAAGTTCTCCTCCACGATGGGCTGGGGCGAGTACGAGCACTACGTGGACGCCTACCCGAAGTCAGACCCGAACCACGTCGTCCGGGTCTACAAGAACGGCGCGCTGTTCAGCACGCGCACAGTCACCACCAACTGACGGTGGGAGCGGAGGGGCGGTGACCATTGGGTCGCCGCCCCTCTGGTGCGTCAGCGACGCACGAGCCGCGCGACCAGCGCGCGATGGTCGGAGTCGCGGACAGCGGGCGCGCTCGTCGAGGATGCCGAGAATTCGGCACTCATCAGCACGTGGTCGATCGCGAACAGGCCGAAGGGTGTGGGTATCCCCTTCACGCGCACCTTCTCCGGGCTCGGCCACGTCGGCTGCCACCCCGAGTTGGCCACCTGCGCGGCGTCGTTCATCCCGTCGCCCATCATCTCGCGGATGCTGTGGTGGTCGAGCGTGGCGTTCAGGTCCCCCACCACGAGATGCGGTCCCTGCATCCGTCGCTCCTCGCGCACCAGGATCGCGTGGTCCTCGCGCCAGGCGTCGAAGTCGATGGCCGGCTGGGCCGTGTGGACCGCGAAGACGTCATACGGCTTCGCCGCCTCGACCCGTACGACGTAGGCAGGATGGGTCAGCGCCAGCGTCCGCTCCACCGACAACGGAGATCGCGAAGCCACGAGAACGCCCGACGCACCCGGGAGCGCCTCCCCGGCCAGGTGCGGGAGCGGGCTACCGGGACCCACGACTCCCTCGTCCTGAAGCTCGACGAGCGCTTCCGGTGTCACCTCGGTCAGCACCATCAGGTCGGGACGCGAGCGCCTGATCATGGCGGCGGTGTCACCCGGGTCGGCACGGCCCTTGAGCATGTTGAACTCCAGCACCGTCAGGTTCGGCTGGCCGGGGGCGTGCTCACCGAGGTACGACGGCGCCAGCCACCACGCGTGCAGCCCCAGCCCGACCGCGCAGAGGAACAGTGCGCCGATCAGGGACATCCGCACCTTCCCCCACGGCTGGCGCCACAGGACCAGCGCGAACAGCACCAGCGCGACGGAGTAACCGACGAGCGCCCAGGGCACGAACGAGGCAGCCAGCACCCACGCTTCTGACTCGGAGTCGAGCAGGCGCGCGAGGGTGAGAACGAGGGAGCCGGCCAGGAAGACGAGGGCGGCGAACGCCCCCGCGATCCTGACCGGCTTCACCCAGCGACGCGGTTCCTGACGGATCCCGCTCAGCCCTTGCGCTTGTTGATCTCCTCGGTCGCGGCGGGGAGGACCGTGTGCAGGTCACCCACGACGCCGAAGTCGACGAGCTCGAAGATCGGGGCCTCTTCGTCCTTGTTGACGGCCACGATGGTCTTCGAGGTCTGCATGCCGGCGCGGTGCTGGATCGCTCCGGAGATGCCGTTGGCGACGTACAGCTGCGGGCTGACGACCTTGCCGGTCTGGCCGATCTGGAAGGCGTGCGGGATCCAGCCCGAGTCGACCGCGGCACGCGAGGCACCGACGGCGGCACCGAGCGAGTCGGCGAAGCCTTCGACCTCCTCGAAGTTGCCGCCGGTCCCGCGACCGCCGGAGACCACGATCGCGGCCTCGCTGAGCTCGGGGCGACCCGAGGCCTTGCGCGGCTGGGAGGCGACGATCTTGGCCTTCTTCGCCGAGTCGGAGACCTTCGCTGCGAACTCCTCCTTGTCGCCAGCACCCTCGGACTCCTCGGGCGCGGCCGAGTTCGGCTTGATGGTGATGATCGGGGTGCCCTTGGTGAACTTGGCCTGCACGGTGTAGCTGCCGGCGAACACCGACTGCGTGGTGACCGGGCCCTTGTCGTCTCCGACCTGGACGTCGGTCGCGTCGGTGATCAGCCCGGAGCCGAGCTTGATCGCGAGACGGCCTGCGATCTCCTTGCCCTCGGCGTTGGAGGGAATGAGGATCGCGGCCGGGTCGGTCTTCTCGGCGAGCTGCTGGAGCGCCTCGGCCTTGGGGGCGACGAGGTAGCCCTTGATCTCGGCGTCGTCGACGACGTAGACCTTCTCGGCGCCGTACTTCTTCACCGCGTCCACCACGCCGTCGGCCGCGTCGCTGCCGCCGATGAACACCGCGGAGGGCTCACCGAGGCGCTTGGCGATGGTGAGCAGCTCGTAGGTGGGTTTGCGGACCTTGCCGTCGAGGTGGTCGACGAGTACCAGAACTTCAGACATGTGTGATCAGGCTCCTGTGGCTCTACGCCGTGCTGGGATCTTGGGGCTCAGATGAACTTCTTGGACGCGAGGAACTCGACCAGCGCTGTCGCGCCGGAGCCGTCCTCGTCGGTGACGATCTCGCCCTGGGTGCGCGGCGGGCGCGCCTCGGTCTCCTCGACCGCGGTCCACGCGGCGTCCAGGCCGACGTCGCCGGCCTCGACGCCCAGATCGCTGAGCGACCAGGTCTCCAGCGGCTTCTTCTTGGCGGCCATGATGCCCTTGAACGAGGGGTAGCGCGCCTCGCCGGACTGGTCGGTCACCGACAGCACCAGCGGCGCGCTCGCACCGATCACCTCGGTCGAGGTGTCGCCGTCACGCTTGATGCGGAACTCCTTGCCCTGACTCTCGATCACCGAGCCCAGCGTCACCTGTGGCAGGTCGAGGCGCTCGGCCAGCATCGCCGGGATGACGCTGCCGGTGGCGTCGGTCGAGGACATCCCGCACAACACGACGTCGACGTCACCGATCTTCTCGATGGCAGCGGCCAGCACCTGCGAGGTGGCCAGGTAGTCCGAGCCGGCAATCGCGTCGTCGACCACATGGACGCCCTTGTCGGCACCCATCTGCAAGGCCTTCTTGATGGCCTCGGAGGCGTCCTCGGGACCGACCGTGAGGGCGGTCACCTCGGTCTCGTCGGCCTCGCCCTTCTCCTTCAGCTGCAGCGCCTGCTCGACGGCGTACTCGTCGAGCTCGGAGAGCAGACCAGGGACACCGACACGGTCCACGGTGTTGTCGGACTCGAAGTGCCGGTCGGCAGTCGCGTCGGGCACGTACTTCACACAGACGACAATGTTCATGGTCTAACGGCCCTGGGCGGGCCCCTCCTGAAGTAGAGACGATTGGGTTACCCCGGTGGTGAGGCTACCGCCGAGTCACCTGAGCAGAAACATCAGCGGTGGGTGTGGTCAGTCACAGCGCTCGGGCGGCGCTTGCCCGTGTGCACGGCGGCTCAGCGGCTGCTCTTGGGCGCGATCGCGTTGGCCAGAAAACGCCCGATCAGCAGGTAGACGATGGCTGCGATCCCCCAGTTGAGCAGCGCGTTCTTCTCAACGGCGTTCTTTCCGGTGAAGTCGAAGACGCCGTCGTCACGGCTGAACGGGCCGGAGATCGCGTCGGCGATGTCGGTGATCAGCTTCACGATGGCGTTGTCCTCGTTGATGTTGCTGCGCAGCACGACCAGCAGCGCTCCGAGCGCGAGGATGGTGGCGAGCACGCCGAACACGATCCGCACTGCACGGGCGGTCTTCGCCCGGATCGCGTTCTGCGTCGCGCCGCTGGGACGGCTGCGCCCGTCGGATTCTTCGGTCCTGACCTTGGGCGACACGGTGGCTCCTCTGATGATGCTGGCTGGTGCGGGGGTGGGGCGTGGCCGCTGGGGTCAGCGGCCCTCGAACTGGGCCTTGCCGGGACCATTCTGGACGAAGGAGTCCATTCCGATGCTGCGGTCCCGAGTGGCGAACAGACCGGCGAACTGCTGGCGCTCGATCTCGAGCCCGGTGTCGAGGTCGACCTCGAGCCCACGGTCGATGGTCTCCTTGGCCGCGCGGAGGGCGTACGTCGCCGCGTTCGCGAACTGCGAGGCCCACTTCACCGCCTCTGTGTAGACGTCTTCTGCAGGGACGACCTTGTCGACCAGCCCGATGGCCAGCGCCTCGTCGGCCTTCACGAACCGGCCGGTGAAGATCAGGTCCTTCGCACGGCTCGGGCCCACGAGCCGGGCCAGGCGCTGCGTGCCGCCGAGCCCCGGGATGATTCCGAGCAGGATCTCGGGCTGACCGAAGTTGGCGTTGTCGGCCGCGATCCGGATGTCGGCGCACAGCGCGAGCTCACAGCCGCCACCGAGCGCGTAGCCGTTGACCGCCGCGACGACCGGCTTGGGGAGTCGCGCGACGGCGCTGTAGCCGGACTGCATCCGGGAAGAGATGTCGATCATGTCGGTGTGGGAGAGGTCGGCCATCTCCTTGACGTCAGCCCCTGCCGCGAACACCTTCTCGCCGCCGTAGATCACGACGGCCTTGACGTCGTCGCGTTCCGACGCTTCCTCGGCGGCGGCACGGATCTCCTCCTGCACCTGGAGGCTCAGGGCGTTCATCTTCGGCCGGTCGACACGGATCGTGCCGACACCGTCGGCGACCTCGAGTCGGACGAACTCCGACATGGTTGCTCCTCATCTCTGGGGGTCGGTGCGGTCAACCTACCGCTGTGTACTTGGACGTACGCCGGACGATCCCAGTAGCGGGTGACATCATCGCCGGATGACCCCGCGAGAGTGGTCGTCCGCCGACGAGAGCTTCGCGGTGTGGCCCGGGCGCAACTGGCCGCTGGGGGCCACCTGGGGCGAGGAGTCGACCAACTTCGCGGTGCACGCGCCGAACGCGACGGCCGTCTGGGTGTGCCTGTTCGACGAGCACGACGGTGTCGACCAGGAGACCCGTCACGCGCTGACCGAGCGCAGTCTCGGCATCTGGCACGGCGCCATTCCGGGCGTGTTACCGGGCCGGCGGTACGGATTCCGGGCCGACGGGCCGTGGGAGCCCGACCGGGGCCTGCGCTTCAACCCGAACAAGCTGCTGCTCGACCCCTACGGGCGTGCGGTCAGCGGCGAGGTCGTCACCGACCCCGCGATCTTCGGCTTCGAGGCCGGCGACGATCTGCTTCCGAAGAGCACCCCTCATCGACGCGACGAGCGGGACTCAGCGCCGTACGTCGGCCGCAGCGTCGTCGTGCACGACGACTTCGACTGGGGTGACGACCAGAAGCTCGGCGCCCGCTGGCGCGACACGGCGATCTACGAGCTGCACGTCAAGGGCTTCACCGCGCTGCACGACCGGATCCCCGAGGAGCTGCGCGGGACGTACGCCGGGCTCGGCCACCACGTGGTCACCGACTACCTCGGCGACCTCGGGATCACGGCTGTCGAGCTGATGCCGATCCAGCAGTTCGCCTCCGAGCCGGCGCTGGCCGAGCACGGACTCGCCAACTACTGGGGTTACAACACGATCGGATTCTTCGCCCCGCACGCGGCGTACTCCTCCTCGGGCGACCGGGGCGGGCAGGTGCGCGAGTTCAAGCAGATGGTGAAGAACTTCCACGCGGCCGGGATCGAGGTATACCTCGACGTCGTCTACAACCACACCGCCGAGGCCGGACTGGACGGCCCGACGCTCAGCTTCCGGGGGCTCGACGACCTCGGCTTCTACAAGCGCACCTCGACGAAGCTGGTCGACGAGGGGCCGCCCGGGGCACACGCGGACGCCTACTGGGACGTGACCGGGTGCGGGAACACCGTCAACGCCGACAACCCGATGGTGCTGCGGCTGATCATGGACTCGCTGCGCTACTGGGTCACCGAGATGCACGTCGACGGCTTCCGGTTCGACCTGATGTCGGCTCTGACCCGCACCGGGCACGACATCGACATGACCGGTGACCTGCTCACCACCATCGGGCAGGACCCGGTGCTGCGGCACGTGAAGCTGATCGCGGAGCCGTGGGACATCTCGATGGACGGCTACCGAGTCGGTGAGTTCCCGCCGCCCTGGGTGGAGTGGAACGACCAGTACCGCGACACCATGCGCGACTTCTGGCGCGAGCACTCCGACGGGGTGAGGAACGTGGCGACCCGGCTGGCCGGCTCCTCCGACCTCTACCTCGACGACGGGCGTTCGCCGTACGCCTCCATCAACTTCGTCACCGCGCACGACGGCTTCACGTTGCGCGACCTGGTGTCCTACAACGAGAAGCACAACGAGGACAACCGCGAGGGCAACCGCGACGGCACCGACAACAACCGGTCGTGGAACGGCGGCGTCGAGGGCGAGACCGACGACGAGGCCGTGCTGGAGCTGCGGCACCGCCAGGCGGCGAACCTGATCGCGACGCTGTGCCTCTCCGCCGGGGTGCCGATGATCACGGCCGGCGACGAGCGTGGGCGCACCCAGCGCGGCAACAACAACCCCTACTCGCAGGACAACGAGATCTCGTGGGTGGACTGGTCGGCGGACGACGCGTGGCTCGACGTCTTCGAGATCACCAGGACTGCGCTGCAGATCCGGCGCGACCACCCGGCGTTGCGCCAGCGGCACTGGTTCGAGGGAAGACCGGCCATCGTCGGCGGGCCGAAGGACCTGGCCTGGATGCATCCCGAGGGGCGCGAGATGACCGGCGACGACTGGCAGGACGCCGGCCTGCGGGTGATCGGCATGTTCGTCTCCGGCGACCCACTTCGCTCTCCAGGCCCCCGGGGCGAACAGCTGCACGACAGCAGCTTCATGCTCTGGGCCAACGCCTCCGCACACGACTGCGAGGTGACCCTGCCGCCCAACGACTGGGTGCAGCAGGGGACGGTCGTGCTGTCCACGGACCCGGACAACCCCATCGGCCAGCCGGTCAAGGCGGGCCAGACGATCACAGTCTCCGCCCGGTCGCTGGTACTGCTGGAGGAGATCTAGCGCGCCGTGAGCACGATCGGGTCGTCCTCGGTGATGGCGATCGTGTGCTCGGAGTGGGCGCCGCGCGAGCCGTCGGCGCTGCGGATCGTCCACCCGTCACGGTCGGTGTAGATCTGGTCGGTCGAGTGCAGGAACCACGGCTCGATCGCGATCACGAGGCCCGGACGCAGAGGGAAGCCACGGCCGGCGCGCCCGTCGTTCGCGACGTGCGGGTCGCCGTGCATCGTCCGGCCGACCCCGTGCCCGCCGAACTGGGTGTTGATCGACAGCCCCTCGGCGCGGGCCACGGCCCCGATCGCCGCGGAGATGTCCCCGAGCCGGTTCCCAGGCCGGGCTGCATCGATCGCCGCGGCGAGGGCAAGCCGGGTGGTGTCGATCAGGTCGAGGTCGCGCTGGTCCGGCGTACCCACCACCAGGCTGAGCGCTGCGTCCGACACCCAGCCGTCGACCGAGGCTGCGAAGTCGAGGCTGAGCAGGTCGCCGTCGCGCAACGCGTAGTCGTGGGGCAGGCCGTGCAGCACGGCGTCGTTCACCGAGGTGCACAGCACCTTGCCGAACGGCATCGCCCCGAAGGACGGGTGGTAGTCGATGTAGCAGGACTCCGCGCCCGCCTCCTTGATCAGGTCGTGGGCGAGCGCGTCGAGCTCGAGCAGGTTGACGCCAACATCGGCGGCCTCCTCGAGCCGGGTCAGTACGCCGGCGACGAATCGGCCGGCGGGCTTCATCTGTTCGATCTCGGTGGGGTTGAGCAGCTCGATCACGGTGTGAGCCTATTGATAGGGCGGCGATCCCGCTGTCTCCTCAGCCCCCTACGCGAGCGCCACCAACCCCAGCTCCGCTGGCGACGCCAGGTTCGGGTTCCTCGGCAGGATCCGGACGGTGTACCCGAACGACCCGGCACGAGCGAGCTGGAGGTGACCGTCGAACCGGTGCCGGCCACCCTCGTAGGTCTCGGCGAGCGCGAGCGGCATCGCGGTCGTGTCGACGAGCTGGTCCTCGCCCTTGACCCGGCCGTGCACGACCTGGACCTCGACGTCCTTCGGGGTGAGCGAACCCAACGAGACGAACACGCGAAGGTCCATGCCTCCGCCGAGCTCGGGGGCGTCGGAGAGCCCCTCGGTCTCTACGTGGTCGACGTGCACCGCTGACCACCCCTCGACGACGCGCGCCTTCCACGAGGCGAGCTCGGCGGCACCCTCGTAAGAGTCGTTCATTGCCCGGGACGAGACGGCAGCCGGCGCGTAGAGGCGGTCGACGTACTCGCGGACCATGCGAGTCGAGAGCACCTTGGGCCCGAGCGACTTCAGCGTGTGGCGCACCATCTCGATCCAGCGGGTCGGCACCCCCACCTCGTCGAGGTCGTAGAACCGGGGGGCCACCTCCTTCTCGATCAGGTCGTAGAGCGCGTTTGCCTCGATGTCGTCACGCTGCTCGGCGTCCTCGACACCGTCGGCCGACGGGATGGCCCAACCGTTCTCGCCGTCGTACCACTCGTCCCACCAGCCGTCGAGGATCGAGAGGTTCAGCCCACCGTTCAGGGCGGCCTTCATGCCGGAGGTGCCGCACGCCTCGTAGGGACGCAACGGGTTGTTCAGCCACACGTCGCAGCCCGGGTACAGCGGCTGCGCCATCGCGATGTCGTAGTTGGGCAGGTAGGCGATCCGGTGGCGGACCTCCGGATCGTCGGCCAGCTGCACGATCGCCTGGATCAGCTTCTTGCCGCCGTCGTCGGCGGGGTGGGCCTTGCCGGCCATGACCAGCTGGATCGGCCGTTCCGGGTGCAGCAGCAGCTTCTTGAGGCGCTCGGGGTCGCGGAGCATCAGCGTGAGCCGCTTGTACGACGCAGCGCGGCGCGCGAAGCCGATCGTGAGGATGTCGGGGTCCAGCGCCGACTCCGTCCAGCCCAGCTCGGCAGGAGCGAGGCCGCGCTGCAGGCACGACTTGCGCAGCCGACCACGCGCGTCCTCGACGAGCCGCTTGCGGAGCTCCCGCTTGGTGGACCAGAGGTCGGTCGAGGGAATCTTGTCGACCACGTTCCACACGTCGGCCGTGTCGGAGTCGGTGTCAGCGCCCTGCTTGGTCGCCAGCTCGAAGACCTCGCGGGCCACCCATGTCGGTGCGTGCACGCCGTTGGTGATCGAGGTGATCGGCACCTCGGCCTCGTCGAACGCGGGCCACAGTCCGTTGAACATCCCGCGGCTGACCTCGCCGTGCAGCAGCGAGACGCCGTTGGCACGCTGCGAGAGCCGGAAACCCATGACGGCCATGTTGAACACACCGCGGTCGCCGCCGGTGTAGTCCTCGGCACCGAGCCGCAGGATCCGGTCGACGGGTACGCCGGCGACGGCACTGTGCGCGCCGAAGTACTGCTCCACGAGCTCACGCGGGAACCGGTCGATACCCGCCGGCACCGGCGTGTGCGTGGTGAAGACGGTGCCCGCCCGGGTGACCTCGAGGGCGGTGTCGAAGTCGAGCCCGGGGCCGCCCTCGGCGACGGTCAGCTCGCGGATCCGCTCGATACCGAGGAAGCCGGCGTGACCCTCGTTGGTGTGGAACACCTCGGGCTCGGGGTGACCTGTGAGTCGCGAGAACGTCCGCACCGCGCGTACGCCGCCGACCCCGAGGAGCAGCTCCTGCAGCAGCCGGTGCTCGGTGGTGCCGCCGTAGAGGCGGTCGGTCACCTCGCGCAGCGGCAGCGCGTTGTCCTCGATGTCGGTGTCGAGCAGCAGCAGCGGCACCCGGCCCACCTGGGCGACGAAGATCCGCGCGACCAGCTCCGAGTCACCGGGCACCGACAGGCGCACCTCCGCGGGAGTTCCGTCCCCCTCGCGCAGAAGCGTGATCGGCAGGCCGTCGGGGTCGAGCACCGGGTAGGTCTCCTGCTGCCAGCCCTCGCGAGAGAACTGCTGCCGGAAGTACCCGTTCTGGTAGAGCAGGCCGACGCCGACGAGCGGCACGCCCAGGTCGCTCGCCGTCTTGAGGTGGTCACCGGCGAGGATGCCGAGACCTCCGGAGTACTGCGGCAGCACCGAGGTGATGCCGTACTCGGGCGAGAAGTAGGCGATCGCCTTGGGTGCCTCGGAGCCGGCCTTCTTCTGGAACCAGCGCGGCCCGGTGAGGTACTGCTCGAGGTCCGCGTGGGCCAGCTCCAGCATCCGCACGAAGCGCTTGTCGACGGCCAGCTCCTGCAGCCGCGCGCTCGACACCGCGCCCAGGGTCTTGACCGGGTCGCGTCCGCTCGACCTCCAGATCTCGGGGTCGATGGCGGCGAAGACATCTTGTGTCTCCGGGTGCCAGGACCAACGCAGATTGGTCGCCAGGTCGCCCAGCAGGCGAAGGGGCTCCGGCAGGACCGGGCGGACGGTGAATCGTCGGATTGCTCGCACGGGAGAACGCTAGCCCAAGCATGTTGGAACGATCCAACGAGTCCCGAAGTTGACCAACCCGGTCTATTCATCCGCGTCCGGCACCCATTCCGAGGCGTGAACAAACCGAGCGGTCAGTAACCAACGCCCTCCTCGCGCAGTTAGTGCATAGACATCGCTACGACCCACCGGTCGATCCAGCCCTGCGGAGGCACCATGCCCAGCACCACCTTCCGGCTTCTCGGCGTCGCCACAGCGACCGCCCTGCTCGCCGGGTTCAGCCAGCTCCCCGGCGCAGCCACCCCGACCTCGACGCGACTGGCACCCCAGTCGCTGGAGCAGGCGTCTGCCGGCCTCGATGACCTCGACGTGCGAGGCGTGGCCCAGCCCTCGGCCGCACAGAAGTCGGCAGCGGCCGGGCTCAACGCGGCGGTTCGCTGGAACGGCTTCGGCACCCCGGCCTCCATCTCCCCCGCGACGGGCAACCTCGGCTCCGCCTCCGGTGACGCCGCTACCGCGGCGCGCGCCTGGCTGACCTCCCACGCCGCGGTCTTCGGGCTCTCCGCGGCGCAGATGAGGGGCCTGACCCTCGTCAACAACCAGTTGCTCGCCGGCAGCTCCGCCCGTGCGGTGCTCTTCCGTCAGAACTTCGGCGGACCGGCCCCTGCGCTGGGCAGCCAGGTCACGGTCGGTGTCGGCAACGGTGCGATCCAGTACGTCTCCTCCTCGCTCGTGCGCACGAGCGCCACGTCGGTGCCGGCCGCAACGCTCTCCCCCACTGCCGCCTGGCTCAAAGCCGCCACGAACGTCGGCCGAACCGTCTCCCTCGGCTCGCTCGCCAAGGTCACCGAGCAGCTCGGCTGGACCCGCTTCAACGTGGCCGGGTTCGCCCAGGAGCAGCAGGTCCGGCTGCGCTCGCTCGCGCTCGCCGACGGCACTGTCCGTCCCGTGTTCGAGGCCAACGTGGTGGACGTGAAGGGCGGCGCCGCAACGGCGTACACCGTCCTCGTCGACGCCGCGAGCGGCAAGGTCCTCGTTCGGCAGGACAAGGTCGACGAGAGCAACGACGCCTTCCAGTTCCAGGGCGCGATCACCGCGACCGACTGTGGCCCCAAGCACCAGTTCGAGCTCAAGGACGCCAACACCAGGCAGATCGTGGCGACCGCTGCCGAGGCCGTCACCACCAACGACATCACCGTCAAGATCTTCAACCCGAGCGGCGCCGTGCTCGTGACCAGCGACACCGCCACCAGCCCCGAGGTCGCGACGTACAGCGCGGACTCGATTCCCGCCGGCATCTACTCGATGCAGGTGTGCCCCTTCGAGGACCCGACCGTCCCGTTCGCCGGTGCCGGTGACTACGCCGCAGGCGTCACCACCAGCGACAGCGGTACGCCGACCACGTCGCTCGGTCAGCCGAAGTGGCGCTACTTCACCTCGAACCCGACCCTCGACTGGTCAGCCTCGACGACGCCGTCCAACTCGGTGATCGGCTGCTGGACCGCCGCTGCCGGGTGCACGTCGCCGAGCGGACCCTTCCGCAACGTGGCCGCCGCCGGGCCGTGGGACTTCATCGCCAAGACCGGCACCCCGAGCTTCACGACGGTGGGCAACAACGCCAACACCCACGAGGCCTGGGCCAGCCCGCTGACCCCGGGTGGACTCGCACAGGCACCGGTCTCGCCAACACGTGAGTACACCGACGCGTTCACCGACGCCTGGAACAACTCCAAGTGCGACCCGACGCAGCTGCACCCGACGGGCAACGACATCAACGCCTCGGTGACCAACCTGCACGTCGCGCACAACCGAATGCACGACTTCTCCTACTACCTCGGCTTCACCGAGGAGAACTACAACATGCAGGTCGACAACCTCGGCCGTAACGACGACCCGTCGCGCGGCAACGACCCCGAGATCGGGAACGCGCAGGCCGGCGCCCTCACCGGCGGCCAGCCCTCGTTCCTCGGTCGCGACAACGCCAACCAGATCGCGCTGCAGGACGGCATCCCCGGGATCACCAACCAGTACCTCTTCCAGCCGCTGGCCGGTGGGTTCTACTCCCCGTGCACCGACGGCAGCCTCGACATGAGCATCGTCGGGCACGAGTACACCCACGCGATCAGCAACCGGATGATCGGTGGCCCCGACGAGGGCATCACCTCCGAGCAGGGCGGCGCCATGGGCGAGTCCTGGGGTGACCTGACGGCCGGGGAGTACATGTTCGAGCACGGCTACTCCAACGGCGCCAACCCCTGGGCCGTCGGTCCCTACGCGACCGGCAACAAGACGGTCGGCATCCGTGACTTCGCCATCGACTCCAACCCGCTGAACTACAGCGACTACGGGTTCGACTCCCCCGGCGTCGAGGTGCACGCCGACGGCGAGATCTGGAACGGCACCATGTGGGAGGTCCGCAAGGCCCTCGTCACGAAGTACAACGCGGCGTACCCGACCACCGACAAGGCGCTGAACCTCAAGTGCGCCCAGGCCACTGCGACGAGCACGCCGACCCCAGCCACCCAGTGCCCGGGCAACCGCCGCTGGTTGCAGCTGGTCTTCGACGCCTTCCTGCTCCAGCAGGGTGCGACGAGCATGCTCGACGCCCGCGACGCGATGCTGGCCGCCGACCGGATGCGGTTCGGAGGCGCCAACCAGGCCGCGCTGTGGGATGCCTTCGCCCGCCGCGGCATGGGCAGCAACGCCTCGACGCCCGACGCGGACTCCGGCGACCCGACACCCGGCTTCACCTCCCCGAGGTCGACGCCCGCGACGGTGAAGTTCACGGCCACTGGGCCTGCGGGCTCGGCGGCTCCCTCCGGCAAGGTCTACATCGGCGACTTCGAGGCCCGCGCCACCCCGGTGGCCGACACCAATTCCACCACGCCGCTGTCGAACACGGCCAAGCTGACGGCCGGCACCTACAAGGTGCTGTTCGTCGCCCCCGGCTACGGCATGACTCGCTCGACCCTCACGGTGAGCGCCGGCCAGTCGGTGACGAAGTCCTTCGCGCTGACGCAGAACATCGCCTCGGCCAAGAACGGCGCCACGGTGCTGGGCTCCAGTGCCGGGAGCCTCAATGCCGCCGCGCTGATCGACGACAGCGAGGAGACCAACTGGGCGGGCGTCAACGCCAGCGACTCCGTGGACACGACCAGCCCCTGGGTGGCCGTGGACCTCGCAGGCACGGCCGCCCGCAAGGTCAGCTCGGTGCGGGTCTCGGCGATGCTCCGCCCGGCGCCGCCCGGACCGACCGACGGTCTGCCGCTGCTCGCGGAAGCCGACGACGACCCGGACTCCGGGGCGCGGTTCACCGCTCTGCGTCGCTTCGCGGTCGAGGTCTGTACGACGAACTGCTCGGCCGCCACCGCGACCTGGAAGCGGATCTACACGAGCCCGGCCGACGCCTTCCCGGGCGTGGCCCCCAGGCCCGTGGCTCCGAACCTGACGCTGCGCAGCTTCGACGTGCCGGACACCACAGCCTCGGCGGTCCGGCTGGTGGCGCTGGAGAACCAGTGCACCGGCGCACCGGCGTACGCGGGCGAGCAGGACAACGACCCGGTCAACGACACGGACTGCAAGGCCGGCTCCGACGCCGACCTGTCGGTGCGTGCCGCTGAGCTCGAGGTCTTCTGACCGGAGGGCTGGCGGGGGTCCTACCCTCAGGATCCCCGTCAGACACCTCCCCGAGACCAGCGTCCGCCGCCTCGGACGGCCCCGTTTGCGTCAGCGGCCGGACTTCGCAAGTCTGTTGAGCATGGTCGGACGCATCCCCGTCATGGACGTGACACCCGTTGTCAACCTCGGGCGCAACCCCGCGAAGGCTGCTGTCGGCGAGCCCTTCGACGTGACCGCACTCGTCTTCCGGGAGGGTCACGACCAGCTCGGCGCCGAGGTGGTCCTCATCGACCCGGGCGGCGCCCGTCGCCCTCCGATGGGCATGCGCGACGTCGAGGGTCAGGTCTCCCGGATGGCTGCGAGGGTGCGCCCGGACAGTGAGGGAGCATGGTCCTTCGAGGTGCAGGCGTGGGGCGATCCCATCGCCACGTGGCTGCACGACGCGGGCATCAAGATCCGCGCCGGCGTCGACGTCGACCTGATGTTCGCCGAAGGGACGCTCCTGCTCGAGCGCGTCGCCAAGGAGGGCGACCTGGACCGCGACGAGAAGGGCTCGGTCACGGACGCGATCAAGGCGCTCAAGGACCGCAAGCGCCCGGTGGAGGCGCGCCTCGCGGCCGCCGAGTCCGAGGAGATGGCGAGCATCTTCGCGGCGCACCCGTTGCGCGACCTGCTCACCACCGAGGGGCCGTACCCCTTCTTCGCTGACCGCCAGCGCGCGCTGTACTCCAGC
Source organism: uncultured Actinomycetota bacterium (assembly GCA_963742785.1). Classification (GTDB taxonomy): domain Bacteria; phylum Actinomycetota; class Actinomycetes; order Propionibacteriales; family Nocardioidaceae; genus Marmoricola. Next base: position 306,362 of record CAVUNI010000001.1, on the reverse strand, counting down.
TGGTACGAGTTCTTCCCCCGCTCCGAGGGCGCCTACGTCGACGAGAAGACCGGCAAGGTCGTCAGCGGAAACTTTCGCACCGCCGCCAAGCGACTCAAGGGCGTGGCGGACATGGGCTTCGACGTCGTCTACCTGCCACCGATCCACCCCATCGGCGAGGTGAACCGCAAGGGCTCCAACAACACCCTCACCCCCACCGCCGATGACGTCGGGTCGCCCTGGGCGATCGGCAGCAGCTACGGCGGCCATGACGCCATCCACCCCGACCTCGGCACCTTCAAGGACTTCGACGCGTTCGTGAAGGAGGCGAAGAAGGTCGGCCTCGAGGTCGCCCTCGACTTCGCCCTCCAGGCGGCCCCCGACCACCCCTGGGCGAAGGAGCACCCGGAGTGGTTCACCACGCGCGCGGACGGCACCATCGCCTATGCAGAGAACCCGCCCAAGAAGTACCAGGACATCTACCCGATCAACTTCGACAACGACCCCGAGGGCATCTACGCCGAGACCGAGCGGCTCCTCCGCCACTGGATGTCCCACGGCGTGCGCATCTTCCGCGTCGACAACCCGCACACCAAGCCGGTCAGCTTCTGGGAGTGGCTGCTCGGCCGCATCCGGGAGACCGACCCCGACGTGCTGTTCCTCTCCGAGGCGTTCACCAAGCCGCCGATGATGCAGGCGCTGGCGACCGTCGGCTTCCACCAGAGCTACACCTACTTCACCTGGCGCACGAGCCGCACCGAGCTCGAGACCTACCTGCACGAGGTCTCGCGCGAGACCTCGCACGTGCTCAGGCCGAACTTCTTCGTGAACACCCCTGACATCCTGCACGCGTTCCTCCAGTACGGCGGGCCGCCGGCCTTCAAGATCCGCGCAGTCATCGCTGCCACCGGCTCGCCGAGCTGGGGCGTGTACGCCGGCTACGAGCTCTTCGAGCACGTGGCCGTCAAGCCCGGCAGCGAGGAGTACCTCGACTCGGAGAAGTACCAGATCAAGCTCCGCGACTGGGATGCCGCCAACACCAGTGGGGAGACTCTCGCGCCGTACCTCACCCGGCTCAACGAGATCCGCCGCGCCCATCCCGCGCTCCAGCAGCTCCGCAACCTCACCGTGCACTCGAGCGACGACGACGGCGTTCTCGTCTTCACCAAGGCGACGGAGGAGGACATCGTCATCGTGGTGGTGAACATCGACCCGCACTCACCCCGCACCACGATGGTGCACCTCAACCTGCCCGCCATCGGACTCAACTGGGAGGACACGTTCGCCGTGCACGACGAGATCACCGGCCAGGACTGGCAGTGGGGGGCGCACAACTTCGTGCACCTCGATCCCTACAAGGAACCCGCACACGTCCTCTCAGTCAGGAGGCCCGTGTGACCGAGTCCCCGACGACGACACCGCCCACCGAGGACGGCGAACACAACTTCGGTGACAGCGGTGTGGTCCCGAGCACCACCGGCGACCCGACACCGGCGCACTTCGACCAGCCCGACTGGTTCAAGACAGCGGTCTTCTACGAGGTCCTGGTGCGCTCGTTCAAGGACTCCAACGGCGATGGCGTCGGCGACTTCCGCGGTCTGACGGAGAAGCTCGACTACCTGCACTGGCTCGGCGTCGACTGCCTGTGGGTGCCGCCGTTCTTCTCCTCGCCGCTGCGCGACGGCGGGTACGACATCTCCGACTACACCAACATCCTCCCCGAGGCCGGCACGGTGGAGGACTTCCACCACTTCCTCGACGAGGCGCACAAGCGCGACATCCGCGTGATCATCGACTTCGTCATGAACCACACCAGCGACCAGCACCCGTGGTTCCAGGCCAGCCGCGAGGACCCCGGTGGTCCGTTCGGGGACTTCTACGTGTGGTCCGACAACGACGACCTCTACGAGGAAGCGCGCGTCATCTTCGTCGACACCGAGCCGTCGAACTGGACGTGGGACCCCGTGCGCCAGCAGTACTACTGGCACCGGTTCTTCTCCCACCAGCCCGACCTGAACTTCGACAACCCGAAGGTCATGGAGGCGATGCTCGAGGCGATGAGCTTCTGGCTCGACATGGGCCTCGACGGGTTCCGGCTCGACGCCGTGCCCTACCTCTTCGAGCGTCCGGGGACCAACGGGGAGAACCTGCCGGAGACCCACGAGGCGCTGCGCCGGGTCCGCAACTACGTGGACGAGAACTACCCCGGGCGGGTGCTGCTGGCCGAGGCCAACCAGTGGCCCTCCGACGTGGTCGACTACTTCGGCGGCAAGCGCGACGCCGACAGCGGTGAGTGGCTCTCCCCCGGCGACGAGTGCCACATGTGCTTCCACTTCCCGGTGATGCCGCGCATCTTCATGGCCGTACGCCGGGAGAACCGGTTCCCGATCTCCGAGATCCTGGAGCAGACTCCGGCCATCCCCGACGGCTGCCAGTGGGGCATCTTCCTTCGCAACCACGACGAGCTGACTCTGGAGATGGTCACCGACGAGGACCGCGACTACATGTGGGACGAGTACGCCAAGGACCCCCGCATGAAGGCCAACATCGGCATCCGGCGCCGGCTCGCTCCGCTCCTGGACAACGACACCAACCGGATGGAGCTGTTCACGGCCCTGCTGCTGTCGCTCCCGGGATCGCCGGTGCTCTACTACGGCGACGAGATCGGCATGGGCGACAACATCTGGCTCGGCGACCGGGACGGCGTACGCACCCCGATGCAGTGGACGCCCGACCGCAACGCCGGATTCTCCATCGCCACCCCCGGAAAGCTGCACCTGCCGCCGGTCCAGGACCCGGTTTTCGGGTACCAGAGGGTCAATGTCGAGACCGAGCTGGACAACTCCTCCTCACTGCTGCACTGGACCCGCCGGATGATCCACGCCCGCAAGCAGCACCCGTCCTTCGGCCTCGGTGCGTTCACGGACCTCGGCGGCTCCAACCCGTCGGTGCTTTCCTACGTGCGCGAGTTCGTCGACGAAGACGGCACCACCGACACCGTGCTCTGCGTGAACAACCTCAGCCGCTTCCCGCAGCCGGTCGAGCTCGACCTGCGTCGCTGGGAGGGGGTGCGGCCCGTCGAGCTCCTCGGAGGGGTCCGCTTCCCGCAGGTCGGCGAGCTGCCGTACCTGCTCACGCTCGGTGGCTACAGCTTCTACTGGATCCGGCTGCCTGCGCCGGCACCCGACCCCGAGGCGGCGGCCAAATGACCGACCACCCCGCGATGACGGCCTACCTGGCCGAGGCGCGCTGGTTCGCCGGCAAGGGCCGTGAGTACGACGTGGTCGACGTCCAGCGCGTCGGCACCCTCCCCGGTCCTCCCACGGTGACCATCGACATCATCACCGTCGAGTACGCCGACGAGGGCGGCGCCGAGCCCACCACCGAGCGCTACCAGATGCCGTTGTCGCACTACGACACCGAGCAGGGCCGCATCGGGCACGCGTACCTCGGGCCACACCTCGACGAGGACCTCGGCCAGGTGCACAGCTACGACGCTGTGCACGACCGCGAGGCGATGGCGGTCTACCTCGACACGTTCGCCCAGACGCCTGCGGAGTCGCCGAACGAGTACGGCGGCGTCACCTTCCACCGGGTCGCCGGCTACGACCTCGACGCCGGGGCGCACTCGACCCTGTTTCGCGGCGAGCAGAGCAACTCCTCCGTCGCGTTCGGCGACGACAGCCTGATGAAGGTGTTCCGCAAAGTCACGCCGGGTCGTAACCCCGACATCGAGATCCACCGCGCGCTGACGGAGGACGGCAACCCCAACATCGCCCTCCTGTACGGCTGGATCGAGGCGGGAGAGGACGACCTGGCGATGCTCCAGCAGTTCCTCCGCACCGCCAGCGACGGGTGGGACCTGGCGCTGGTCAGTGCGCGGAACCTCTTCGCCGAGGCCGACCTGCACGCCGACGAGGTCGGTGGCGACTTCGCAGGCGAGGCACACCGCCTCGGTGTGGCCGTGAGCGAGGTCCACGAGGTCCTCCGCAAGCACTTCGACACCGAGCCGTTCGACGGCGCCTCCGCGGCGGAGGCCATGCGCCGCCGCCTCGTGTCTGCGGCCGCGTCAGTGCCTGTTCTCGCCGAGCACCGGGAGGCGCTGGAGCAGGTGTTCGCGCGGATCGGCGACGCGAAGGGCCCTGACAAGTCCTGGGCCCAGAGGGTCCACGGCGACCTGCACCTCGGCCAGACCCTGCGCACCTCCAAGGGCTGGAAGCTGGTCGACTTCGAGGGTGAACCCGCCAAGCCGCTGGCCGAGCGCCAGCTGCCGGACTCCCCCTGGCGCGACGTGGCCGGCATGCTGCGCTCCTTCGACTACGCCGCCCAGTCAGTGGTCAAGGACCTGTACGACACCGACGAGCCGGGTTCGCAGGTCACCTACCGGGCCAACGAGTGGGTCCAGCGCAACCGTTCGGCCTTCCTCGACGGCTACATCGAGAGCCGCATCGAGGGCGGGGGCGGTCCGCTGAGCGCGGACGAGCAGGCCCTCATCAACGCGTACGAGGCGGACAAGGCGGTCTACGAGGTCCTCTACGAAGCCCGCAACCGCCCCACCTGGCTGGACATCCCACTTGGTGCCATCGAACGAATCGGAGCACAACCGTCATGAGCGAGCCGACGATCGGCGAGATCGATCTTCACCTGATCAACGAGGGGCGGCACGAGCAGCTCTGGCAGGCCCTCGGCGCTCACGTCGGCGACGGTGGCACCACCTTCCGCGTCTGGGCTCCGAATGCCAAGGAGGTCCAGGTCCGCGGTGACTTCAACGGCTGGGACGGCGGCCGCAACGCGCTGACGCACATCGGCACCTCCGGCGTCTGGGAAGGGTTCGTGCCGGGCGTCGGGTCCGGTGAGAGCTACAAGTTCCACATCCGAGGCGCCGACGGGCACTGGCGCGACAAGGCCGACCCGCTGGCCGCCTTCACCGAGATCCCCCCGGCCACCGCGTCCCGGGTCTTCCAGAGCACGCACCAGTGGACCGACGACGAGTGGATGGCGGCTCGCGCCGAGAACACCCGTCACGACCAGCAGCCGATGTCGATCTACGAGGTGCACCTGGGGTCGTGGAAGAAGCACCCAGGCGCCGGTCCGTACACCTACGACGAGCTCGCCGAGCACCTGACGGCGTACCTCATCGAGACCGGGTTCACCCACGTGGAGCTCCTCCCCGTGATGGAGCACCCCTTCGGCGGCTCGTGGGGCTACCAGGTCACGTCGTACTACGCCCCGACGTCGCGCTTCGGAGACCCCGACGGCTTCCGTCGACTCGTCGAAGCGCTGCACAACGCCGGCATCGGCGTCATCGTCGACTGGGTCCCGGCGCACTTCCCGAAGGACGACTTCGCGCTGGCCCGGTTCGACGGGACACCCCTCTACGAGGACCCCAACCCGAGCCGTGGGGAGCACCCCGACTGGGGCACCTATGTGTTCAACTTCGGGCGCAAGGAGGTGCGCAACTTCCTGGTAGCCAACGCGCTGTACTGGCTCGAGGAGTTCCACATCGACGGCATCCGCGTCGACGCGGTGGCCTCGATGATCTACCTCGACTACTCGCGCGAGGCCGGCGAGTGGCAGCCCAACGTGCGCGGTGGCCGGGAGAACCTCGAGGCGGTCGCGTTCCTCCAGGAGCTCAACGGCACCATCTACAAGCGGGTCCCCGGAGCGGTCACCATGGCCGAGGAGTCGACCTCGTGGCCCGGCGTCACGAAGCCGACCGACGCCGACGGCCTGGGCTTCGGGTTCAAGTGGAACATGGGCTGGATGCACGACTCCCTCGAGTACGTCGCCAAGGACCCGATCCACCGCAGCTACCACCACCACCAGCTGACCTTCGCGATGGTCTACGCCTACTCCGAGAACTACGTGCTGCCGATCAGCCACGACGAGGTCGTGCACGGCAAGGGCTCGTTGCTGCGCAAGATGCCCGGTGACAGGTGGCAGCAGCTGGCCAATGTGCGCGCGTTCCTGTCCTGGCAGTGGGCCCACCCGGGCAAGCAGCTGCTCTTCATGGGGCAGGAGTTCGCCCAGGACAACGAGTGGGCCGAGCAGCGCGAGCTCGACTGGGGCCTGCTCGACAACCCGGGCCACCGTGGTGTGAGCCGACTGGTGACGGACCTGAACTCGGTGTACGCCGACACCCCCGCCCTCTGGTCGCAGGACACCGTCCCGGAAGGGTTCCAGTGGATCGTCGCCGACGACGCGAGCCGCAACACCGTCGCATTCGTGCGCTGGGGCTCCGACGGCAGTGCCCTGGTGTGCGTCACCAACTTCTCGCCCGTGCCGCACGAGGGCTACCACCTCGGCCTGCCGTCGGCCGGTGAGTGGAGCGAGGTGATCAACACCGACGCCGAGGTCTACGGCGGTTCCGGTGTCGGCAACCTCGGCACGGTCACCGCGCACGCCAACCCGCACAGTGGTCAGCCGGCCTCGGCCACGGTGCGGGTGCCGCCCCTGGGGACGCTGTGGCTGGCCCGCACCCACCCGTGAGGCTGCCGGTTTCACAACCGGTGTTGTGAAACTGGCACTCTGCGAATGAAACTTCGTTCGCACTGCGCCAGTTTTGTTCGCACATGGCCGTGGGCAGCGGCTCGACAGGCGTCTCGTAGTCTTCGGCGGTGACCGGCCCTCTCGACGTCGCCGACCGCGTCTGGCCCGTCCTCCTCTTCCTCGCCCTGATCCAGGTGGTCGCCGACCTGTGTGACGACGCCGGGCTCTTCGACGTCAGTGCCCACGTCGCAGCACGCGTCGCCCGCGGGAGCCGGTTGCGGCTCTTCCTGCTGTTCACACTGCTCGCGACCGTGTGCACGTGGGTGCTCAGCATCGACACGACCGCCGTGCTGCTGGCGCCGATCGGGCTCGCACTGGCCGGCGAGCTCGGGCTCAGCGCGCTGCCGTTCGCATTTGCCTCGATCTGGCTGGCCAACGGGGCGAGCCTGCTGTTGCCGGTGTCCAACCTGACCAACCTGCTGGCTCAGTCACACCTCGGGGTCGGCGCCGCGTTCGTGCGTGAGACCTGGCTTCCCCAGCTGGCGGTGCTGGTGGTCGTGCTCGGCGTGCTGCTCGTCCGGCATCGGGCCGCCCTGCGAGGTTCCTATGCAGTGCCGACCCGGCTGCCGTCCTACGACACGGTGCTGCTGTGGCTGTCCGCCGGCGTCGTCGTGCTGATCGGCCCGGCGATCCTGGCGGGGATGCCGCCCTGGGTGGTGGCGCTCGTCGGCTCGGTCGTGCTCGTGCTCGGGTTCGTCGTACGCCGCCCCGCGGCCGTGCAGCCTGGTCGGCTGGTGCGGCTGGTGCCGTGGTCGGTACTCGCCTTCGCGATCGCGCTGTTCGCCGTCGTCGAGGTGGTCGTCGAGGAGGGCTCGTCGTTCCTCGGCTCGCTGTTCGGGAGCGGCGACTCGCTCGCGTGGCTGTTCCACCTGGCCGGCACCACGGGAGTGCTCGGCAACGTCATCAACAACCTGCCCGCCTACCTGGTCGTGGAACCGTTCGCCGACTCCTCCGACCGGCTCGTCACGGCTCTCGTCGCGGTCAACGTGGGCCCGATGCTGCTGGCGTGGGGATCGCTCGCCAACCTGCTGTGGCTGCGTGCCTGCCGGACCCGCGGACTGGAGATCTCGATGGTCAGGTTCGGCCTCGAGGGCCTGCTCGTCGTACCGCTGGCCGTGGCCGCTGGGGTGCTCGCGGTGTGGCTAGGGTGATGGACGTGTCCGCCGAGCTGATCCCCGTTTCCCCCGGCGTCGTGCGTGTTTCCTGGAACGCCGACCTGCAGGAGCAGGGACTGCGCGTCTCGGCGGACGAGGTACGCGGCCTGGTCGAGTCGGCCTTCAAGGGCGGCTCGACGCGTGTCGAGGCCCACGTCGACCCCGAGGACAAGACGGCTCAGCGGGTGGCCACGTTCGCGGGGCTGATGCGCGAAGGCGTCGCCAGGGGCGTGGCCGAGGAGTCCGACCGCATCGTCTACGCGCGGCTGGCCGACGACATCCCGCTGGAGGATCCGAAGGGTTTCCGGTCACTGCTGAACTCGTTCCTGCCGCGCAAGCGGGCGATCAGCCAGATGCTGATGCGCTCCACCGACGACCGGGTGCTGCTGTGCCAGCTGACCTACAAGCGAGACCTCGACCTCCCCGGCGGCGTCGTCGAGGTGAGCGAGTCGCCCCAGCTCGCCGTGGCCCGCGAGGTCGAGGAGGAGCTCGGCCTGAAGGTCGAGGCGGGTCGGTTGCTGCTCACCGACTGGCTGCCGCCATGGGGTGGTTGGGACGACGCGGTCTGCCTGGTCTTCGACGGCGGCGTGCACGATCCGTCCGTGGTGGAGACGATCGTGCGGCAGGAACGCGAGATCCGGTCGGTGTCGTTCTGTACGCCGGCCGAGGTGCGCGAGCAGTGCGCCGACTTCACCGCCCGGCGGATCGAGTCGGCTCTCCGCAACCTCTCGGACAACCCCGGTCCGTCGTACACGGAGAGCGGGCGGGGACTCCCCTCCTAGTCGTCGATCTCCTCGGTGGGTCGCGCCGGCATCGCGCGCCAGCCGACCCGCAGCACTTTCTGCGCGAGCTGGGCGTTGAGCCAGGCCGTCATCGTCCAGACCGCCACCCACACGGCGACCACCGGCCACGACAGCTCACCGCTGTGTGCACTGATGACGAACCCGACGGCGAGTCCGGCGTAGTAGCCCACCCAGAGGGCGAGCAGGCTCAGCGGCAGCGTCAGGATGACCAGGGCGACGTGCCAGCTCGAGGAATCGGCGACCAGCGACAGGAACGCGACCGCCCCGACGGTCGTGACGTAGAGCTGCCCGACCGTTGACAAGCGGCTGACCGGAGGTGTCACCGGTGGGCTGTTCATGCCACCCATGGTCCCACCTGTTCGAGGGTTTTCGGGCCTCAGGCGTGCGGGACCACGACCGTCCAGGCGATCGCCTTGTTGGAGCCCAGCGACGCCGTGGCGTTGAGTGCCGCGACCGCACCGGCCGGTACGTCGGTGACATCGGCCGTGAACGAGGCGAGGCTGCCGCCGCCGCTGCCGGTCGTCGTCGTACGTCGGGTGAGGCCGGCGGGCGTTGCCCAGGTGCGGGCCGAGCTCGACTTGTCGCACCAGTAGCGGAGCACGGCCGACCCGTTGACGGCTACGTTGACCGCCGGAGCCGGGTGAGCGGTGACAGTCGTCGTGCCCTGCACCGCGTTTGCGAGCACCGTGACCGGGGCTGCGTTGGAGTACGCGTCAAGCGAAAGGCTCGTCTTGGACAGGCCGCTGACTGCTACGCGCACAGTCGTGCCCGCCAGTCCGCCCACCGGGGTGGTGCGCGTGTAGACCGACGACCGCATCTCGGTGCCGTCGACGGTCGAGCCGAGCAGGGTCCAGCCGGCAGGGGTCGTGTGTGTCGCGGCGGTGTTGGTGGTCGCCACCAGGACGAGCTGGTCACCGGGCTGGACGGCTGCGGGGACGACGACCGAGGCCGACGAGGTGTTGGCGTCGGAGGAGATCGAACCGCGGAACACGGGCGAGGTGACCGGCGGCGCGTCACTCGGCGTGACAGTGGCCGTGTCGGAGTCGGACAGGCCCTCGGCGTCGGTGACCGTGAGCGTCACCGTGTAGGTGGCGGCCACGCCATAGGTGTGGGTGCCGTCCGCTCCCGTGCCGGTCTCGGTGTCGCCGAACTCCCAGGCATAGGTGGAGATCCCGTGGTCGTCGCTAGAGGTGCTGCCGTTCAACGGGCACACGTGCCCACTGCAGGTCGTACCGGTGATGTGCGCGACAGGAGGCTGGTTCACCGGAGGGCCGGGATCGGTGGGCGACACACTCGCGGTCTCGGTGTCCGTGAGCCCCTGGGCGTCGGTCACCGTCAGGGTCACCGTGTAGGTGTCCCCCTCGTCGTAGGTGTGGCCCGGGCTCACTCCCGTTCCGGTCTCCGTGTCGCCGAAGTTCCACGCGTAGCTGACGATGCCGTTGTCGTCGCTCGAGGTGCTGCCACTCAACGGGCAGGTGAGGTCGGTGCAGTTGGTGCCGGTGATGCGCGCCACCGGGGGCTGGTTGACCGGCGGAGTGGTGGTGTCACCGACAAGCACCACGCCGTACGCCGAACCGCCGCCGCCCGCCTTCACCGCGTTGGTGATGCCGGGCACGACGATCGCCCTGGTGCGGTTGGTGACGGTGCCGTCGCCGAGCTGGCCCGACACGTTGTGGCCCCACGCCATCACCCGGCCGTCGGCCAGCGTGACGTTGCCCATGTCACGACCCGAGCCGATGCTGACCGCACCGCTGAGCGGTGTGCTGCCGGTTCCCATGAGCACGTTGACCGGGCGCGTCCTGCTGGTGCTGGTGCCGTCGCCCAGCTCCGTGCGGTAGTTGCGACCCCACGACGCGACGGTGCCGTCGGTGCGCAGCGCGTAGGAGTGGTGGGCACCGGCCGCCGCCTCGATCGAGGTGCCGTTGCCGGCCGTGGCGCCGTTGATGTCGATCGGGACCGGCGTCAGGCGGCTGGTGGTGGTTCCGTCGCCGATCTGGCCGTAGGCGTTCCAGCCCCAGGCCCACACCGAGCCGTCGTTCTTGACGGCGACCGCGTGGTCGCGCCCGCCGGTGAGCATCTTGACGTCAGCGAAGTTGATCGATGTCCCGACCCTGACCGGGGCCGGACGGCGGGTCGTGGTGCCGTCGCCCATCTGGCCCTCGACGTTGCGGCCCCAGGCCCACACCTGTCCGCCGGGACGGATGGCGTAGGACATGTCGCGGCCGGCGGCGATACCAATGGCGTCGTTGATGCCGCTCACCTGCACCGGTGACCGGCGCGTCGTGGTGGTGCCGTCGCCGAGCTGGCCGTCGCTGTTCAGCCCGAACGCCCACACGGTGCCGTTGCTCTTCAGGACGACGGTGTGGTTGTGCCCGGTCTCGACGGCCACGTTGTTGGTGCCGAGCGAGGTCACCTGGGTGGGGGTCAGCGTGTTCGCCGTGGTACCCCGACCCTGTTGGCCCTCGACGTTGCTGCCCCAGGTCCATACGGTGCCGTCGGACTTCAGCGCGACCACGTGCTCACGGCCACCGTGCAGGTCGATGACGCCGTTGAGTCCCGTCACTGGGGCACCCGATCGGCGGGTGGTCGTGGTCCCGTTGCCGAGCTGGCCGAAGGAGTTCTCGCCGAAGGTCCACGGGGTTCCGGGAGGTGCGGCTGCGTCGGCGGCGGGGGCGACCGCCACGCCGACCATGGCCAGCGACGCCGTCGCCAGTCCGGAGGCACACAGGCCCGCCAGCGCATGCTTGAGCCGATGTCTCGTCACGCTGTTCCCCCTAGACCATGTTTGGGCTGAGGTGAACGTATGTCCTCAAACGGGACGATGCGATAGGCCGCCGGTTGCGCACTAGACCGCGACGTCCAAGGGTGACCCTCGACTAGAAGAGGGCCGAGGCGAGATCACGCCGGGCGCGCTGCACCCGCGGGTCCTCGTTGCCGACCGCGCCGAAGAGCCCGATCAGGTGGGTCCGGGCGGTGTCGCGATCCGCCTCCGTCGTACGACGCACCAGGTCGACCAGCCGGTTGAAGGCATCCTCCACGTGGCCGCCGAGCAGGTCGAGGTCGGCCACCAGGGTCTGGGCCGCGACGTCGTCGGGGTTGTCAGCCGCAGCAGCGCGCGCCTCGGTGAGGTCGACGCCCTCGGTGCGCTTGAGCAGGCGGGCCATCGCCAGCCCGGCTGCTGCCTCGGTGTCGGCCGGGTTGGCCGCGACGAGCTTCTCGTACTCGGCCACAGCGGCGTCGATGTCGCCCCGCTCGAGCGCGTCCTGTGCCGGTACGTAGCGCGGGTCGAGCTGCTCCTCACCGGTCTCCTCATCGACCTCGCCGCCGCCCGACCGGGGCTGGTGACGTCCGGTGAAGCCGGTCGTGGTCAGCTGCTGGAGCACCTGGGTGATCGCCTGGCGGAGCTCCTCGATCGGCGCCGCGTCCTGGAGCAACGGCATCGGCCGGCCCTGCGCCACCAGCACCACCAGCGGGACCGAGGGGATCTGCATCGCCTGGGCGATCTGCGGAACGGCGTCGATGTCGACCCGGCCCAGGAGGAACCTGCCTTCGAACTCGTTCGACAGGGTCTGCAGGTCGTCGGCCAGCTGCACGCTCTCGGGCGAACGGCTCGGGCTCTCGAAGGCCAGCAGGACCGGCGCGCTGCGCGAGCCCTCGAGGATCTCCTGGAAGTTCTGCTCGGTCACCTGCACGGCGTACGCCGCGCTCGCGCCGGGACCCCCCGAAGCGTCAGATCCCTGCAATCCGGACAGATCGACCGCACCTGGTCGAGAAAAAGGCTGCTGGCTCATGTCTCCATTGTTTCCGTAGGACCGATTTCCTGCACAGTGGCCCCCCGTCGGACGATACTGATGCGCGTGGGGTCCGGTGCAGCCGCATATTCAGGCGTGCCGTCAGTCGTGCGCTGGATCGGCTGGTCGGCAGGCTTTGTGTTCGTCATGCTCCTCACCCGCAGCCTGGTCGTCCAGCCCGACAACGTCTCGCTGATCGCACCTTCCGCCGGTCTGGCGCTGGTGTGGCTGGCCAGCGCCAGGGACCGGAGCGAGCTCGTCGTCGACGTCGTCCTCATGGCCGCGCTCACCGTGACCGTGCTCGTGCTCACCGACGGCACCGCGATGCAGACCGTGCTCAGTGTGCTGTCCCCCCTGCAGGCCCTGGCGGTTCTGTACCTGCTCAGGCGATGGACCCCGGAGCTGTGGGGAGGGGGCGGTCGCCGGGCGATGGGAACGATGGCCGACTTCGGCCTGGTCCTGCTGGCGATGAGCGCAGGCGTGCTGGCCTACGCACTGTTGCGCACCGCCCTCGGTGAGCTGCTCATCCCCCAGGAGACGCTCGAGATCGCGCTCGGCCGGACCACCAGGGCGTTGGCAGCAATGTCCACGATCGGCGTTGCCGGGCTGCTGTTCGCCGGCTGGGTCACCGAGCACCACGACCAGGGAGTGGCGGCCTTCAACCGTCCCAGCCCCGCCGACGTGGGCCAGGCGCTCGGAGCGGCGGCGGCCACCACCGTGATCTTCGGGTTCGGGTTCGTGCTGCGCCCCGAGGTGCCCACCACGTTCATGCTGACGCTCATCATCGTGTGGGTCGCGGTCCGCTTCAACCCGGTGGTCACGGCTGCGGCCTGCCTCCTGACCGGTGCCGTGGGCGTCTGGCTCACCATCATCGACGTCGGGCCGATCGCCGCCGTCGACGACCCCGTGAGCCGCGCAGCCATTGCCCAGGTCTTCGTGGTCGTGCTGATGGTCCTCGGGATGACGATCAGCCTCAGTCGCCGCCAGGTGCTGAGCACCGTGGTCAAGCTCCAGGAGTCCGAGGCAGTCCTCGCCGTACGCGCCGAGGAGCTCGACCTGGTGATGGCGCACCTCGAGGACGGCGTCGCCATCATCGAGGAGGGCGGCCGGATGTTGCACACCAACAAGGCGCTGCGCACCGCCTTCGGGACCCGGCCAGACGAGCCGATCGACCGCGTCCAGGACCCCGACGAGAACAAGGGCCAGGCATTCCATCCCGATGGCCGGCCGCTCGAGGAGGCGGAGAACCCACTGGTGAGGGCGCTGGCGGGAGAGCAGATCGAGACCGAGGAGTTCTACCACATCGACGAGTTCGGGGTCGCCCGCTGGCTGGAGGTCTCGGCGTACCCCATGCCCCACGCCGTGGACGCCCCCGCACGCGCCATGATCGTCATCCGCGACACGACCACCGCGACCGCCCACCGCGAGTCCCTGGTCTCGTTCGCGGGAACGGTCGCCCACGACCTGAACAACCCGCTCAGCGTCATCGACGGATGGGCCGAGGCACTGCAGGACGAGCTCACCCACAGTGAATCGCCCGAGGCGCTCGCCGCAGCCCCGATGGTGCAGCACATCCGCGCGGGCGTCGACCAGATGCGCGCCTTCGTCGCCGACCTGTTGGCCCACGCCGTGGCTCGCGACCAGACACTCAATTGCGAGCAGGTCTCCCTGCACAACATGGTCAAGCACCTCTCCGCCACGCGTGACCGTCCCGATGGCGGTGGCGACATCCTTGCGGCCGGAGAGCTGGTCGAGGTCTGGGCCGACCGAGTGCTGCTCCGCCAGGCGCTCGACAACCTGATCGGCAACGCCTTCAAGTACATCCAGCCCGGTACGTTCCCGCGCGTCGTCATCGAGGCCGAGAAGGCCGAGAACAACTGGGCGAAGGTGAGGGTGCGCGACAACGGCATCGGCATCCCGGCTGATCAGCGTGACCGCGTCTTCGACCAGTTCGAGCGGTTGACCACCGAGAGCTACGTCGGCACCGGCCTCGGCCTGGCCATCGTCAAGCGGATCGTCGAACGCCACGGCGGCAGGATCACAGTCACCGACAACCCCGACGGAGTCGGCAGCTGCTTCGAGTTCACCCTCCCGACCAACGCGGAGACGCTGACCACCGCCACCCATCGAAACCAGCAGCCCGAGACCGCCTGAGAGCGAGTCAGAGCCAGGTCGCCTCGGTGGCGTCGGCCAGGTCGTCGACGACAGCCACCAGGTCGTGGGTCTCCTCGAAGGTGCGGCGCTGACGTACGGCGCCGTTCCCCCGCGTGACCACCCGTTCGAAGCCGTCCTCGACGAACCTGCGTTCACCGGTGAGATCGAGCGCCGGGCCGACGTGCTCGACCAGCGACGCGAAGACCTCGCGTGGAGGTGCGAGCTCTCGCGTCACGGGATGCACCAGGTCACCACCGATGCCGTACCTCGCCGCCCTCCAGCCGGCGACGTTGAGCAGGTCGGCGCGCCACGACTCTGGCTCGTCACCGGCGTTCGACTCGACCAGTGCCCGCGCCAGCACCGCGACGAGGACGGCGTCCTCGACCTCGAGGCAGACGTCGGCGACACGGAGCTCGACGGTCGGGTACGACTCGGCGAGGCGGGCGTCGAAGTAGAGCATCGCCGGGTCCATCGCGCCGCCCCACGCGATGGTGCGCTCGGCAACCTCGCGGTAGGTCTCGACGTCGCCGAACGGCTCCCGGGGCCCGGCCGACGACCAGCGGCGCCACACCCGGCTGCGCCAGCTGGCGTAACCGGTGTCGCTGCCGTTCCAGTACGGCGAGTTCGCGCTGATCGCGGTCAGCAGCGGCAACCACGGCCGGATTCCGTCGATGACCCGGACACCTTCGGCGTCGTCCGTGACCTCGACGTGCACGTGCATCCCGCACACGTGGGCCTCGCGAGCGATCTGCCCGAACTCGCCCTCGAACCGGAGGTAGCGGGGTGTCCTGGTGAATTGCTTGTCGTCCGGGGGCAGCGGCGGCGTGGCCGTCGCGACTGCCCTGGCACCCGCGGCAGCAGCGGACTCTCCCATCGCCCGGCGCCCGCGGCGCAGTGCCTCGTCGAGCTCACCCGCGTCACGAAGCGGAGGCGTCGAGGACTCGACCTGGTGCTGGAAGAGCTCCAGCGCCACCTCCTCGCCCGACTCGTTGGCAGCCTCGGCGAGGTCTGACCTGGACGAGACCTGTCGCGTGTCGGGGTCGATGAGCACGAACTCCTCCTCGACACCCACCGAGCGAGGTTGGTCGTCACTCATCGCGGCTCAGAAGCGAGCCGGTTCCCGGTACTCGCCCCACTCCTCGCGCAGCGCGTCGCAGATCTCGCCGAGAGTGGCCTCGGCGCGACAGGCGTCCAGCATCGACGGGACCATGTTGCGGTCCTCGCGTGCGGCACTGAGCATCTCCTCGATCGCGGCGGTGATCGCGGACTGGTCGCGACCGGACTTGCGCTCGGCCAGTACCCGCACCTGCTCGGTCTCAACCTCGTGGGAGACGCGCATGATCTCGAGCTCGCTGGTCACCGAGTCGCGGTGCACGTTGACGCCGACCACCTTCTTCTCGCCCTTCTCCAGGGCCACCTGGTAGGCGAACGCGGCCTCGGCGATCTCGGACATGAACCAGCCGTCCTCGATCCCGCGGAGCAGTCCCTGGGTGACCGGGTCCTCGCCGTTGCGCGCGGACTCTGCCAGCTTCTCGACCTGGTCGTGGCGAAGGCTGGAGCCACCCATCTCCAGGATCTTGTCGAAGATCGCGTTGGCCTCGGCCTCGATCTTGTCGGTCAGCGCCTCGACGTACCACGAACCCCCGAGTGGGTCCGCGACGTTGACCACACCGGTCTCCTCCATGATCACCTGCTGCGTGCGGAGGGCGATCTCGGCGGCCTGCTCGCCCGGCAGGGCCAGCACCTCGTCGAGTGCGTTGGTGTGCAGCGAGTTGGTGCCGCCCAGCACCGCGGCGAGCGCCTCGACCCCGGTGCGCACGACGTTGTTGTAGGGCTGCTGCGCGGTCAGCGAGACACCGGCCGTCTGCGTGTGGAACCGCAGCCACTGCGCCTTCTCGGTCTTCGCGCCGTAGACGTCGCGGACCCAACGGGCCCAGATCCGCCGCGCCGCGCGGAACTTGGCGATCTCCTCGAAGAAGTCGAGGTGGCTGTCGAAGAAGAAGCTCAGGCCGGGAGCGAACCGGTCGATGTCGAGCCCGCGCGAGAGTCCGAGCTCGATGTAGCCGAAGCCGTCGGCGAGCGTGAACGCGAGCTCCTGCGCAGCCGTCGAGCCGGCCTCGCGGATGTGGTAGCCCGAGACGCTCAGCGGCTTGTACGCCGGGATCTCCTCGCCGCAGTACTCCATCAGGTCACCGATCAGCTTCAGGTGCGGCTCGGGACCGAAGAGCCACTCCTTCTGCGCGATGTACTCCTTGAAGATGTCGGTCTGCAGGGTGCCGTTGAGCTTGCTCGTGTCGACGCCGGCACGCTCCGCCGCGACGATCATCATGCAGAAGACCGGGACCGCCGGGCCGCTGATCGTCATCGAGGTGGTGACCTCGCCGAGGTCGATGCTGTCGAAGAGCACTTCCATGTCGGCCGCGGAGTCGATCGCCACGCCGCAGTGCCCGACCTCGCCCAGGCTGCGCGGGTCGTCGGAGTCGCGACCCATCAGGGTCGGCATGTCGAAGGCGACCGAGAGCCCGCCACCGCCGCGACCGAGGATCATCTTGTAGCGCTCGTTGGTCTGTTGGGCGTTGCCGAACCCGGCGAACTGGCGGATCGTCCAGGTCCGGCCGCGGTAGCCGGTGGCGTAGAGGCCGCGGGTGTAGGGGAACTCGCCGGGCCACTCCGAGTCCTCGGTGCCGTACGCCGGCTCGACCTCCATCTGCGAGAGGGTCGTGAAGTCCGCGTCCCGGACCTTGCCGGCCTCGAGGGCCTCGTCGTACCTCTTCTGCCAGCGCTCGCGTGCACTGTCGCCGGTTGAGCTTGTCGAAGCCATGGACCAAATACTAGGACGTCCTACTAAATTCTCCTAGCCAGAGTTCGCCGAGAGTCAGAAGTCGCCGGCGGACTGCCGCACCGGCCGGAGCAGGGCTGAGAGCTCACGCAGGCCGTCGTCGTCGAGGGCGCCCAGGCCGAAGTCGGCGCCGACGAGCTCGGTGGTGGCCCGCTCGACCAGGGTCCGGCCGCGCTTGGTGATCCCGGCCAGCACGGCGCGGCCGTCATCCGGGTGCCGCCGTCGTACGACGAGCCCGGCGGACTCGAGCCGGTCGACGATCGAGGTGACAGACGTCGGATGCACCTGGAGACGCTCGCCCATCTTGCCCAGGGGCAGCGACCCACGGGAGGAGAAGGTGAGCAGCACCAGCGCCTCGTAGCGCGCGAAGGTCAGCCCGAACGGCCTGAGCAACGCGTCCAGCCGTCCGATGACAAGCTGCTGCACCCGCATCAGCGAGGTGACCGCGTGCATCTGCGGGACGCCGTCCCAGTGCAGTGCCCACTGCCGGGCGGCCTCGTCGATCGGGTCGAAAGGCAGGCCAGTCACAGCGACGTTGCCGGAGGGTCGTACGTCGGCTCGTACAGCATGATCGTGCCGGCGCCGGGAACCTTGAGCTGCACCGTGTGACCCCAGCCCTGTTCGACCACATCACCGTCGAACTCGGCGCCCCGCTCCGCCAGCTGCGCCATCGTGGCGGGCAGGTCGTCGCACATCAGGGAGACGTCGAAGGCCTGGTCCGTGCCGCCGGACTTGCCCTCGTACTCCCACGAGCTCGGGTGCGTGGCGAGCTCACTGGGACCGGTCTTGAAGATGAGCCAGCCACCGCCGGTGTCGGCGTACGGCAGCTGCAGCACGTCCCGGAGGAAGGCGCGGGCGGCGTCCGGGTCGTCGGCGTAGATGAGCGTGTGCACCCCTGTGATCATGGGCTCACGGTACTGCCGGCCGGGCGGGTCGGACGGACGCCCTGCGACCGGCCGACGAGGAGGTCCTAGACTCCCGCGAGAAGAAGGCATCCCCCCGAGGAGAGTCGTGGCCGCCAAGAACGCCGACGTCAAACCACTGCAGAAGGTGCTCATCGCCAACCGTGGCGAGATCGCGGTCCGCGTGATCCGTGCGTGCAAGGACGCGGGCATCGGCAGTGTCGCGGTGTACGCCGACCCGGACCGGGACGCGGTCTTCGTCCGACTGGCCGACGAAGCACACTCCCTCGACGGAGCGACGCCGGCCGACTCCTACCTGGACATCGAGAAGATCGTCGCCGTCGCCGAGAAGTCCGGTGCCGACTCGGTCCACCCGGGCTACGGGTTCCTCGCGGAGAACCGCGACTTCGCCCAGGCCGTCATCGACGCCGGGCTGGTCTGGATCGGACCGCCCCCGGAGGCGATCGAGAACCTCGGCGACAAGGCGAAGGCCAAGCACATTGCGGAGCGGGCGAACGCTCCGCTCGCCCCCGGCACCAAGGACCCGGTCAAGGACGCCGACGAGGTCGTGGCGTTCGCGAAGGACAACGGCCTGCCGGTAGCCATCAAGGCCGTCTTCGGTGGCGGCGGCCGCGGCCTGAAGGTCGCCCGCACGATCGAGGAGATCCCCGACGCCTTCGACTCTGCCGTCCGCGAGGCGGTCAGCGCGTTCGGCCGCGGCGAGTGCCTGGTGGAGAAGTTCCTCGACAAGCCGCGCCACGTCGAGACCCAGTGCCTCGCCGACCAGCACGGCAACGTGGTCGTCGTCTCCACCCGCGACTGCTCGCTCCAGCGCCGCAACCAGAAGCTCGTCGAGGAGGCACCCGCGCCGTTCCTCACCGACGACCAGGTCAGCCGGCTGTACGAGAGCTCCAAGGCGATCCTGCACGAGGCGAAGTACGTCGGCGCCGGCACCTGCGAGTTCCTGATCGCCCAGGACGGCACCATCTCCTTCCTCGAGGTGAACACCCGCCTCCAGGTCGAGCACTGCGTCTCCGAGGAGGTCACCGGGATCGACCTCGTGCGCGAGATGTTCCGGATCGCCGCCGGCGAGGAGCTCGGGTACGACGACCCGCGCGTCGAGGGCCACTCGATCGAGTTCCGCATCAACGCCGAGGACGGCGGAGCCAACTTCATGCCGGCACCCGGCACGCTGACGAAGTGGGCCCCGCCGAGCGGTCCCGGCGTACGGCTCGACGGCGGGTACGAGGCGGGCGAGACCATCCCCGGCGCCTTCGACTCCCTGATCGCCAAGCTGATCGTCACGGGTCGTGACCGGACCCAGGCACTCGAGCGCTCGCGCCGTGCCCTTGCGGAGTTCGTCGTCGACGGCATGCCGACAGTGATCCCGTTCCACGCCGCCGTGGTGGACGACCCCGCGTTCATCGGCAGCCCGGCCGAGCAGCCCGAGTCCTTCGACGTCTACACGCAGTGGATCGAGACCGACTTCGACAACCAGATCACGCCGTACGCCGGTGACTCGGCCGATGCTCCCGAGCCCGACGAGCGCAACAAGGTGACCGTCGAGGTCGGTGGACGTCGCCTCGAGGTCGTGCTGCCGGCGGGTCTCACCGCGATCGGCGGAGGTGCCGCCGGGGGCGCCAAGAAGCCCAAGCGCGCCGCGGGCAAGAAGTCCGGCGCCGCCGCTTCCGGCGACGCGGTCGCCTCGCCGATGCAAGGCACGATCGTCAAGGTCACCGTCGAGGAGGGCGCCTCGGTCGAGGAGGGCGACACCATCGTCGTACTCGAGGCGATGAAGATGGAGCAGCCCATCAAGGCGCACAAGGCCGGCACCGTCACCGGCCTCAAGGCCGAGGTCGGCTCCGGCGTCACCAACGGTGAGGTCATCTGCGAGATCACTGACTGATCCCGCACCACCGTCCGCACAACCCGGTGTGACCGCCCTCTCACCAATTCGGCGTACTCCGAGGCCAGGAGCACCACTCTTGTCATGGAAATGGTGCCGTCGACCTCGGACTACCGGGAATTCATCCTTCTCCTGATACCTTAGTCGATATAGTTACTGAACTTTAAGGAGATTGCGATGCGGGGTGGAGAAGGCGACTGCTGCGTGGTGGTGGTCGGTGCCGGAGCGGCCGGGGCGCTGACTGCGTCTCACCTGGTCACGGCCCTGTCCTCTCGCTACCGCGTCGCCCTGGTCGACCCCTCCCCCACGACGGGCCGCGGCACGGCGTACTCCACGAGCGACGACCGCCACCTGCTCAACGTCCCGGCCAGCGGGATGAGCGCGTTCCCGCGCGACCCCGAGCACTTCTTCCGATGGGTCCGCACCCACCACGACCCGGAGACGCAGCCACAGGACTTCGTCCCGCGCCGGGTGTACGGCGACTACATCGCCGGCCTGCTGCAGACCGCCGCCGAGTACCCGGGCAACGCGCGCCTCGAGCGTCGCGAGGAGTCCGTGCTCGGCATCGACCGGCGCGGCGACCGTTTCGTGGTCCGGCTCTCGTCCGGCCAGGCGATCGTCGCCCGCGCAGTCGTCCTCGCCACCGGCTCCCGACCCGGTACTGACTGGGCACCGGAGACCCTCGCGACCTCCTCCCGGCTGGTGGCGAACCCGTGGACGCAGGAGCTTCCGGACGGCGACCTGCTCCTGGTCGGAACGGGCCTGACCATGGTCGACGTCGCCATCGCTGCCGACCGGCCCGGCCGGACCCTGCACACGGTCTCGCGCCACGACCTCGTGCCCAAGGTGCACCGCATCCCGACAACGCCGGCCACGCCGCCCCCTCCCGGCATCACCCGTCTGAGCACGCTCGACGAGCTCTCCGAAGCGATCGACGCGCATGTGGCCCACACGGTCGAGGAGACCGGCGACTGGCGCGCCGCCATCGACGGACTGCGCCCGATCACCGCGCAGCTCTGGCAGGGGCTCGGCGACGACGACAAGCGGCGCTTCCTGGCCGAGCGCGCGCGCACCTGGGACGTGCACCGCCACCGGATGCCGCCCATCACCGCGGCCCGGCTCGACGACATCAGCGAGGCAGGCAGGCTGGTCCGCCACCCGGGCACGCTCACCGACGCGCGCGAGGTCGCCGACGGCGTCGAGGTCACCCTCACCGACGGCTCGCAGGTCGTGGTGGGTGGCGTGGTCAACTGCACCGGACCCGTCGACAGGCTCTCCGCCGACCCGCTGCTGGCCGCGCTCGCGCGCACCGGACTCGTGCGACCCGGCCCATCTGGCCTGGGCATCGACACCTCCGACGACGGCCGCGTGCTCGGCGTACTCCCGAGCGCGATGCCGCTCTACGCGCTCGGGACGCTGCGACGCGGCAACCTGTGGGAGAGCACGGCGATGCCCGAGATCCGCGAGCAGGCCTACGACGTCGCGCGCGCCGTCGTACGCGCCCTGCACGGCGAGACCCGGCGCCGGCCCGTCGACATCTATGGGCTCACACTCACGACGAGCCGCAGGGCGGCCGAGGCCTACAACGAGGCCTTCGGACGGCTGTTGCGACTGCAGGACGGCGTGGAGGAGGGTCTCGAGGCGGCGGTCGCCCTGGACCCCGACTTCGCCCAGGCCCAGGCCGCCCTCGCACTCCTCGGGTACGAGTGGGGCGCAACCGGGTCGTGGCGCAGCGCGCTCAGCGCCGCCCACGCCGCCGCGTCCGACCGCCACCTCGACGACCGCGAGGTGAGCTTCCTCGACGCCGTCACCACGCGGCTTCGCTCCGACGAGGCGACCGGTGCGGCCGCGTTGCTGCGCCACATCCGCCTGTTCCCGCGCGACGCGCTCGCCGTCAGCGTCGCCGTGCCGACCGTCGCGTTCGGCGGCCTCACCTCGGGTGGGCAGACCGCCGACCTCGTCGAGGGGCTCGGACGCACCTACGGCGACGACTGGTGGTACGCCGGACAGCTGGCCTTCGTGCGCCAGGACCAGGAGCGCTGGAGCGAGGCGGAGGAGCTCTCGTCGTACGCCCTCTCGGTCGTGCCCGGCTCTGGCCACGCCGCCCACGCGCGGGCCCATGTCTTCTACGAGACCGGCCAGCACAGTGCCGGGCTGACCTGGCTCGACGAGTGGATCCGCACCCAGGGACCGCAGGCCAACCACCGCTCGCACTTCTCCTGGCACGCCGCCCTCCACGAGCTGATGCAGGGTGACGTCGGGGCAGTGCAGCGTCGCTACGAGCGCGAGCTCGCACCGCCGCTGGTGACCGGCTCACGTGCCCTCGTCGACAGCGGCGCCCTGCTCTGGCGCTGCCACGTGACCGATTCCTGGTCGGGCGACCTCCCGAGCGAGGCGGTGTGCGGCTCCGCTCCGGACGGCTGGCTGATCTCGCCACCCACGCCGTTCGCCGCGCTGCACTCCGCACTCAGCCTGGCCGCCGAGCAGGACGACGTCGGACTCGCCGCGTTGCGCACCACCTCGCTCGCCCACACCGACCCCACCTTCCGCGACGTCGTGGCGCCGGTGTGCCGGGCGCTCCAGGCAGTCGTCGAGGGAGACTTCGACATCGCGGTGCAGGTGCTTGAGACGACGCTGCCGCGGGCCGGCGTACTAGGCGGCAGTGCCGCACAGCGCGAGGTCCTCCAGGACACGCTCGTCTACGCACTCGCCCACTCGGGCCAGGGCGACCGCGCGGCCAAGGTCCTCGACGACCGACTCGACCGTCGCCCCTCACCGCTGGACCTGCACCGCCGGGACGTCATACGAAGTGGTCGCCGGAGCAGCCACAACGTATGACGTCAGCGCAGACCCGGGTGGTTCTTCGCCACGAATGAGGCCAGCAGCCTCTTCGGCGCGATGGTGGCGAACGCGGCGCCCGCCTTGTTGGCGGCTCCCGGGATCACCACGACCTTGCCCGCGTCCATGCCGTCGACGGCTGCGCGCGCGACCTCCGGCGCCGGGATCCACATCATCGGCGGGAGGGACTCCTTCTCCTCCTTGGGCGTGAACCCTGCGGTCTTGCCGAAGTCGGTCTCCACCGGGCCCGGGCAGAGCACGGTCGCCCTGACGCCGGTGCCGTGCAGCTCGGCGGCCAGGCTGCGTGTGTAGGAGAGCACGAAGGCCTTTGCCCCGGCGTACCCCGCCTGGCCGGGCAGCGGCTGGAAGGCCGCCGTCGAGGCCACGTTGAGTACGGCGCCGCTCTGGCGCTCGACCATCCCCGGCAAGAAGCGGGCGCAGAGGTCGGCCAGCGCGACCACGTCGAGCTCGAGCATGTTGCGCTCGACCTCGGGGTCGCTGCGGTGCACCGGGCCCATCGTGGAGAAGCCGGCGTTGTTGACCAGGATCTGCGGCGTCAGTCCCCGGGACTCGAGCTCGCCGAGCAGGCCGGCGCGGGCCGAAGGGTCGGACAGATCCGCAGGTACGACGTGGGCGGTGGTGGGCATGTCGTCGGCCACGGACTTGAGCTGGTCGGCCGAACGCGCGACCAGGACCAGCTCGTGCCCGCGGTGGGAGAGCTCCTTGGCAATCTCGGCGCCGATGCCCTTGGATGAGCCTGTGACAACCGCCACACGGCCGGAGGCGGGGGACGGAAGGGTCATATCAGGACCCTACTCATGAGTCAGGCGCGTGACAGGCGTGCGTCGGCCAAACGCCGCCACGAGGCCTACCAACGGGTATCGAAAAATCAGATGACACCCTCGTAAAAAACGTGAGGCGGATTTCAGGTTCACGGGGGGAACATGACACACTCCTCATATGACTCAGCTACCTCCCCCCACGCTGACCCACGACCATTCCACCCCCGAGCGAGGCCGCACTCTGGCGGACCGCCTGCACGAGGGTGAGGAGTTCGCCGTGACCTTCGGCGGCCAGGGCACCGACTGGTTCGCGACCCTCCGCGAGCTGTTCGGCGAGGACCCCGACGCCTCCCGGATCGCGCAGCTGGTCGAGGAGTCCGGCGGCCGGGTCGCCCCGGTGGCTGGCCAGCTCGCCGCCGCGCTCCCGCGCCCGTTCGAGCCGCAGACCTGGCTGACCCAGGGCGAGGAGCCGCGCGGCACCGACCTCACCACCGCCTCTCTCGGCCTGCCCGGCGTGCTGCTCACGCAGCTCGCCACCCTCGACCTGCTCGCCGCCGAGGGCCTCGACCTCACCCGCGTCGCGCCCGTCGCCGCCGTCGGCCACAGCCAGGGCATCCTCGGCGTCGCCGCGTTCGCCGGCCGCCGCGAGGCCCTGACCGAGGGCGACACCTCCAGCGACACCGACCTCGTGGCGATCGCCCGCCTCATCGGCGCCGCCGCCACCATCGTCGGCCGCCGCGCCGGACTGGTCGCCCATGGCGAGGACTCCCCCATGCTCGCCATCTCTGGCGCCACCCGCGCCGAGGTCGAGGAGCTCGCCGCCGAGGCCTCCGACGCCGACGACGTAGCCGTCGTCGCCGTCATCAACGCCGCCCGCCGGGTCGTCGTCAGCGGCACGCCCGCTGCGCTCCGTCGCCTGCGCAAGGCCATCGAGAAGCGCACCACCGCCGAGGCCGCCGACATAGAGGCCAAGGTGCGCGGTGGCCGGGCCTTCGCCCCGACCGTCGAGTCCGTGCCCGTCGCACTGGGCTTCCACCACCCCGCTCTCACGCCCGCCGTCGCGATGGTCCGCGACTGGGCCGACGCGTGCGGCCTGGACTCCGTACTTGCCGAGCACCTCGCCCACGCCATCTGCGTGGAGACCGTCGACTGGCCGCGGGCTCTCGCCGACGCGGTCGGCCCCGCCACCAGCTGGGTCGTCGACCTCGGTCCGGCCGAGCTCTCCGCCAACATGACGGCCCGCGCCCTGCGTGGCCGCGGCGTCACCGTTCTCCCGGCTGCCACGGACGCCGGCCGCGACCTGCTGTTCACCGCCGGCGCCAAGGTTCGCCAGGCGGCCGACTGGTCGTCGTACGCCCCTCGCCTGATCGACCGCGGCGACGGCAAGCCCGTCGTGGACACGAAGTTCACCCGCCTGACCGGCAAGTCGCCGATCCTGCTGGCCGGCATGACGCCGACCACCGTCGACCCCGAGATCGTCGCGGCTGCCGCCAACGCCGGCCACTGGTCCGAGCTCGCCGGTGGTGGACAGGTGACCGAGCAGATCTTCGCCGACAACGTCGCCAGGCTCACCGAGCTCCTCGACGAGGGCGTGACGACGCAGTTCAACACCCTGTTCCTCGACCCCTACCTGTGGAAGCTGCACATCGGCGGCCAGCGCCTGCTGCAGAAGGCCCGCCTCGCCGGTGCTCCCTTCGACGGCCTGATCATCAGCGCCGGCATCCCCGACCTCGAGGACGCCGTCGGCATCATCGAGGACCTCCACGAGGTCGGCATCACCCACGTGGTGTTCAAGCCCGGCACCGTGAAGCAGATCCGCCAGGTGCTGGCGATCGCCCGTGAGGTCGACACCACCGTCATCGCCCACATCGAGGGCGGCGTGGCCGGTGGCCACCACTCGTGGGAGGACCTCGACGAGCTGCTGCTCGCGACCTACCCCGACCTGCGCTCCGTCGACAACCTCGTCGTGTGCGTCGGCGGCGGCATCGGTACGCCGGACCGCGGCGTCGACTACCTGACCGGCCGCTGGGCGCTCGCCCACGGCGAGTCCGCCATGCCCGTCGACGGTGTCCTCATCGGCACCGCCGCGATGGCGACCAAGGAGGCCACCACCTCCGCCGACGTCAAGAAGCTTCTCGTCGAGACCCCCGGCATCACCCGCAGCGTCAACGGTGGCTGGGTCGGCGCAGGCCGCAGCAACGGTGACGTGACCTCCGGCCGCAGCCAGCTCGGTGCGGACATCCACGAGATCGACAACACCGCCTCGCGTTGCGGCCGCCTCCTCGACCAGGTCGCCGGCGACGCCGAGGCCGCGCTCGCCCGCAAGGACGAGCTGGTCGCGGCGATGGCCGACACCAGCAAGCCCTACTTCGGCGACGTGCCGGAGATGACCTACGAGCAGCTGCTCCGCCGGTTCCTCGAGCTCAGTGGTCCGGCTTCGACAAGCTCAACCGACAGCACCGGGTGGCTGGACGTCACCTTCCTGCAGCGCTTCGAGGCACTGCTGGACCGCTCCCTCGCCCGGGTTCACCCCGAGTCCTCCGGTCCGATCGAGCGTCCCTTCACCGCGGACGTCGTTCGGGACAACCCGTCCACCGCCATCGACACGCTCGTGTCCGCCTACCCGGAGGCAGTCAGCTGCCTGCTCCACCCGGCCGACGTGCACTACTTCTTCGAGGTGTGCCGTCGCCCGGGCAAGCCGGTGAACTTCGTGCCCGTGATCGACGCCGACGTACGCCGCTGGTGGAGGTCCGACTCGCTGTGGCAGGCCCACGACGAGTCCTACGGGGCCGACCAGGTCATCGTCATCCCCGGCCCGGTGGCCGTCGGTGGCATCACCGAGGTGAACGAGCCGGTCGCCGACCTGCTCGACCGCTTCGAGTCCGCGATCATCACCGAGCTCCAGACGCGCGAGACCGTTCCGGTCGCTGCCGCGAGCCGGACCACCGTTGGTGAGGGCCGCACCCTGATCGACGCCGCGTTCGACGCCACGGACGTGGTGTGGGCCGGTCGTGTCGTCCCGAACCCGCTCCACCGCCTCAAGGACACCGCCTCGGCGCTGGTGCCCGAGGGCCACGACGCCGCGGTGCTGGAGGTCCCCCTCTCGCAGGGCGTCCTCAAGCTGCGCGTCGACCTGTCCGGCGTGGCGAGCGGTCGCCTGCCCGTGATCTCCACGGAGTCCGCCAGCGAGGCGATGGGGGCCCTCCTGGCCGTCACCGCCGGTGGCACCCTGCCCGAGGTCACCGAGGGCACCGCCGTCGTCCACGTCCCGTGGTCCGCCGACGTGGTCTCCGACCACATCGGTGTCACCAGCCCCGCCCGCACCCGCCGCGGCGACGTGGTCGCGGACCCGGAGGAGCAGGCCGTTCCCGACGCACTCGTCGGTCTCGCCTGGCCGGCCGTCTTCGCGAGCATCGGTCCGATCGAGGGTCTGCTCGACCTGGTCCACCTGGACCACCACATCGACATCGCCGGTGAAATTCCGAGCGTCGCCACCGAGCTCAGCATTGCTGCCACGCGCGCTGGAGTCGAGGACACCACCGCCGGCCAGGTCATCACCGTCGACGTGCGGATCAGCCAGGCCGACGAGCTGCTGGCCACGCTGGTCGAGCGCTTCATGGTCCGTGGCCGCGCCGGCTCCGCCGAGCTGGTGGCACCCGCCTCGGTCGCGCCCGACGCAGAGGAGAAGCCTCGCGCCCGGATGGACCGGTTCACCGTGACCGCACCGCACCACATGGGTGCCTTCGCGGCGGTGAGCGGCGACCACAACCCGCTGCACACCGACGTCGCCGCCGCCCGCCTCGCGGGCTTCGACGGCCCGATCGTCCACGGCATGTGGCTCTCCGCCGTCGCGCAGCGCGCTGCCGCGTCGGTCGGCGCCACCCACCACCCCCGTCCGATCCGCAGCTGGCTGGCCCGCTGGGTCGCCCCGCTGCTGCCGAACGCCGAGGTGGAGATCACCGTCGAGCGCACCGGCGTCGTCGGTGGCGACACCGTCGTCGAGGTGACCGCACGTGCCGACGGCGAGCTCGTGATGGTCGCCGAGGCCGTTGTCGCGGCCCCGCGCACGACGTACGCCTTCCCCGGCCAGGGCATCCAGAGCCAGGGCATGGGCCTCGAGGCCCGTTCCCGCTCGGCCGCCGCACGTGAGGTCTGGGACCGCGCCGACAGCCACACCCGTGAGGCCCTCGGCTTCTCGATCCTGGCCGTCGTACGCGACAACCCGACCGAGCTGTGGGCCGACGGCGAGCTGCACCGCCACCCCGACGGTGTGCTCTTCCTGACCCAGTTCACCCAGGTCGCGATGGCCACCCTCGCGGTGGCCCAGGTCGCCGAGATGCGCGAGGCCGGTGTCTTCGTCGAGGACGCCATCACCTGCGGTCACTCGGTGGGCGAGTACAACGCGCTCGCCGCGGTCACCGGCATCCTGCCCCTCGAGGCGCTGCTGGAGATCGTGTTCCGCCGCGGCATGGCGATGCACCACCTGGTGCCCCGCGACGCCAAGGGCCGGAGCAACTACCGCCTCGCCGCGATCCGCCCCTCGCAGATCAAGCTGGCCGACGACGACGTCGCCGACTTCGTGGCCGAGATCTCGAAGAGCACCGGCGAGTTCATCCAGATCGTCAACTACAACCTGCGCGGCTCGCAGTACGCCATCGCAGGAACGGTCGCCGGTCTCGAGGCCCTGGAGAAGGAGGTCGAGGAGCGCCGCGCACGTGTCGGTGGCAAGCCGGCCTTCATCCTGGTCCCGGGCATCGACGTGCCGTTCCACTCCTCGGAGCTGCACGCCGGCGTCGAGGACTTCCGCGCCCGGCTCGACGAGCTGTTGCCGGAGTCGATCGACCCGTCGGTCCTCATCGGTCGCTACATCCCCAACCTGGTGCCGCGCCTGTTCACCCTCGACCGTTCCTACGTCGAGGAGGTCGCGGAGTACGTCGACTCGCCGCTCCTCAAGCCCGCGCTCGAGGACTGGGCCACCTGGGAGGCCGACCCGGCCCGTCTCGGTCGCGCCCTGCTGATCGAGCTGCTCGCGTGGCAGTTCGCCAGCCCGGTGCGCTGGATCGAGACCCAGGACCTGCTGTTCGGTTCGCCCGAGCACGGCGGTCTCGGCATGGAGCAGTTCGTCGAGGTCGGCGTGGCCAACGCTCCGACGCTGGCCAACCTGGCCGCCCAGACGACCAAGCTCCCGTCGTACGACGGAGTCGCGCCGAAGATCGTGAACTCCTCGCGTGACGCGGCCGTCGTCTTCGCCACGGACACCCCGATGCCCGACGACGAGCCGGAGGACGTGACCGAGGCACCTGCCGAGGCACCCGCCCAGGCACCCGCCGAGGCCAAGGCTGCTCCCGCCGCCGCACCGACCGCGGCTGCTGGCGCCGAGCGTCCTGCCGACCTGTCCTACACGGCAGCCGACGCGACCAAGACCCTGGCCGCGCTGCGCACCAAGGTGCGTCCCGACCAGATCGGCCCTGCCGACACGATCGAGGCGCTGTGCGACGGCGTCTCCTCGCGCCGCAACCAGCTGCTCGTCGACCTCGGTGCCGAGCTCTCGCTCGGTGCCATCGACGGTGCTGCCGAGGCCGACTGGAAGGCACTGTCGGCCACGGTCACCAAGCTGGCCCGCACGTACTCGCCGTTCGGCCCCGTGCTGACCGAGGCCGTGAGCGAGAGCCTGCGGAAGTTCGCGGGTGCCGCTGGTGCGAAGCCGGCAGCGATCGCCGACCGGATCAAGGACACCTGGCAGCTCGGCCCCGGCTGGGTGACGCACGTGTCCGCCGAGCTGGCCGCGGGTCTCCGCGACGGTTCGTCGACGCGCGGCGGTTCGCTTGGCTTCGAGATCGACCTGTCCGACCTGAACTCCGTCGTCGACCACGCCGTGCAGGCAGTGGGCCAGGCGCAGGGTGTCCAGGTCAGCATGCCCGCCACCGGTGGTGGCGAGGGTGCGACGGTCGACTCCGCCGCGCTCAACGAGATCACCGAGTCGATCACCGGCGCCGACGGTGTGCTCGCCTCCACGGCGCGCCACCTCCTCGGCAAGCTCGGCCTCGCCGACACCGCCGTTGCCGATGACACCGAGGACCTCGACGCCGAGCTCGTGCAGCTCGTCGAGTCCGAGCTCGGCTCGGACTGGGCTCGCAAGGTGGCGCCGTCCTTCGACGCGCGCCGCGCGGTCCTGCTCGACGACCGCTGGGCCTCCGTCCGTGAGGACTTCGCCCGCGTGTGGGTCGGCGACGACTCGGCCCGCGAGCACAGCTTCAACGGGCTCGACGACGCCGCGATGGCCCAGGCCCGCTGGTGGCTGGACCGCGCCCGTCGCGAGCAGCGCACCGACCTGGTCTCCTTCTACGACGGCACCATCTCGGCAGCCGACCGTGACCTGGAGTGGACCGACGACGTCGCTGTTGTCACCGGCGCGGCTCCCGGCTCCATCGCCGGTGCGGTCGTGGCCGACCTGCTGCGCGGCGGTGCCACCGTCGTGGCGACCACATCGCGTCTGGACAAGGACCGGCTCGCGTTCTTCCGAGGGCTCTACCGCGACCACGCGTCGAACGGTGCTGCTCTCTGGGTGCTGCCGGCCAACCTGGCGTCGTACTCCGACGTCGACGCGCTCGTCGAGTGGGTCTCCTCCCCCGTGGTGGAGTCCGCCGGCGGTCAGAACACCGAGCTGCGCCCGGCTCTCTCGCCGACGCTGGTGTTCCCCTTCGCCGCTCCTGCGGTGCAGGGCACCGCGGCCGACGCCGGCCCGCGCGCCGAGGTCGAGTTCCGCGTGCTGCTGTGGGGCGTCGAGCGTCTCGTCACCGGTCTGGCGTCCAAGGGTGCCGACCACAAGATCGGCCAACGCGTGCACGTCGTACTGCCGGGCTCGCCGAACCGTGGCCGCTTCGGTGGCGACGGTGCGTACGGCGAGGCCAAGGCCGCGTTCGACGCGTTCGTGCAGCGCTGGCAGGCCGAGAAGGACTGGGCACAGCGCGTCTCGCTGGCCCACGCCCACATCGGCTGGGTCCGCGGCACCGGCCTGATGGGTCACAACGACCCGCTGGTCGACGCCGTCACCGAGGCCGGGGTGCGCACGTGGTCGCCGACCGAGATGGCCGCCGAGCTCCTCGAGCTGTGCAGCCCTACGTCGCGAAAGGCCGCCGCTGGCGCGCCGATCGTGGCGGACCTGACCGGTGGTCTCGGCGAGGCCGACCTGGACCTCGCGGCCCTGGCTCGTGAGGCGCGGGAGGCTGCAGAAGCCGCCACCGCGACGACCGAGACGGACGCCGAGGACGAGCTCCTCGCGCTGACCCACCCCGCCGGCTACGGCATCACCCAGCCGACGATGGAGTGGCCGCAGATCGACACCGCACTCGAGGACATGGTTGTCATCGTTGGTGCCGGCGAGGTCGGCCCCGTGGGTTCCTCGCGGACGCGCTTCGAGATGGAGGTCGAGGACCACCTGTCCGCGGCCGGCATCCTCGAGCTCGCGTGGACGACAGGTCTGATCGTCTGGGAGACCCAGCCAGTCGCCGGCTGGACCGACGCGAAGAGCGGCGAGCAGCTGACCGAGGCCGAGGTCGTCGAGAAGTTCGGCGAGCAGATCGAGGCCAACGTCGGCATCCGTCGCTACCGCGACGACGGTCAGATGATCGACAACACGGCTCCCCTCGTGGTGCCGGTGTTCCTCGACGAGGACACGTCGTTCGTCGTACGCACCAAGGACGAGGCCGACGCCTTCCTCGAGGCCGACCCCAAGCACACCCGCATCGCCCCGACCGACGACGGCGACTGGCAGGTGACCCGCCTGGCCGGCAGCCAGATCAGGGTGCCGCGCCGGTTCAAGCTCTCGCGCTTCGTGGGTGCGCAGGTGCCGGACGGGTTCGACCCGAAGGTCTGGGGCCTGGGCTCGATGACGGAGTCCGTCGACCGCCTGGCCGCCTGGAACCTCGTGGCCACGGTAGACGCGTTCATCTCGAGCGGCTTCGAGCCGGCCGAGCTGCTGCGCTGGATCCACCCGACCAAGTTCGCGAACACCCAGGGCACCGGCATCGGTGGCATGCAGTCCACCCGGAAGATGTACGTCGACGCGCTGCTCGGTGAGCAGCCTCCGAACGACATCCTCCAGGAGGCGCTGCCGAACGTGATCGCGGCACACACCGTGCAGTCCTACCTCGGTGGGTACGGCGCGATGGTGCACCCGGTCGCCGCCTGCGCAACCGCGGCGGTCAGCGTCGAGGAGGGCGTGGACAAGATCCGCCTCGACAAGGCCAGCGTGGTCGTGACCGGTGGGTTCGACGACCTCGGCATCGAGGGCATCCTCGGCTTCGGCAACATGAGCGCGACCGCCGACACCGCCGAGATGCTCGGCAAGGGCATCGACGAGCGTCACGTCTGCCGGCCCAACGACCGCCGTCGTGGCGGGTTCGTCGAGGGCCAGGGCGGCGGCACCGTCGTACTCGCCCGTGGTGACGTGGCGGCCGAGCTCGGCCTGCCCGTGCTCGGTGTCGTGGCCTACGCCGGCTCCTTCGCCGACGGCATCCACACCTCGATCCCCGCTCCCGGTCTCGGCGCCCTCGGCGCCGGAGTCGGTGGCCTCAACTCGCCGCTGGCCAAGGGCCTTGCGTCGGTGGGCCTGGGCGCGGACGACGTCGCGGTGGTCTCCAAGCACGACACCTCGACGGCGGCCAACGACCCCAACGAGTCGCAGCTGCACGAGAAGCTGGCGGCCGCACTCGGTCGCACGGTCGGCTCGCCGCTCTACGTGGTCAGCCAGAAGTCGCTGACCGGTCACGCGAAGGGCGGCGCTGCCGCCTTCCAGCTGATCGGGCTGTGCCAGACGCTCGCCGGTGGGACGATCCCGCCGAACCGCGGCCTGGACTGTGTCGACGAGGCGCTGTCGGTCAACGAGCACCTGGTCTGGCTGCGCGAGTCGCTGCAGACCGGCCCGCTCCGCGCCGGCCTGCTGACCAGCCTGGGCTTCGGCCACGTGTCCGCGATGGTTGCGGTGGCGCACCCCGGTGCGTTCGTCGCCGCCCTCTCGCCCACGCAGCGCGAGGCCTGGCTGCAGGCAGCCACGGCTCGCCTGGTGGCCGGCGAGGCGCGTCGCCTCGACGCGATGACCGGTGGTGAGCCGCTGTACAAGAAGCCCGAGCAGCGTCGCTTCGCCGACAGCGAGATCGCCCGCACCAAGGCCGACGAGAGCGCAATGCTCGTCGACCCGCGGGCCCGCCTCGGTGAGGACGGCTTCTACGCAGAGGCGACTCGATGACCACCCCGTTGATCGGCCCCGACTCCCTGCGGGAGACCGCAGGTGTCGGCGTCGACATCGTGGGCATCGAGGCCTTCGCCGAGCAGCTCGAGCAGCCCGGCACCCGGTTCGCGCGTTCGTTCACCCCCGGTGAGCGACGCGCGGCCCGGGCCGGTGAGGGCAGCGAGGCGCAGAGCCTCGCAGCCCGCTGGGCCGCGAAGGAAGCGGTCATCAAGGCGTGGTCGAGCACCTGCTTCGGCCACCCCGAGGTGATCGACCCCGAGTCCGTGGACCTCCGCGAGATCGAGGTCCGCACCGACGCGTGGGGCCGGCCGGCGATCCGGCTGCACGGCGCCATCGCCGACTCCATGGCCAGGTACGACGTACTCGTCTCGCTCTCGCACGACCCGGCGGCCGACGTCGCAGCGGCGTTCGTCGTACTGCAGGAGAAGCACTGAGGCTGAGCCTTCCCCGGGCGTCGTCCACAGATGTTCTGAGCCTCTTGACGGTGATAGTCGCTCTGGTAAAATCGAACACATGTTCGACACACTCTCACCTCTGACTACTGAGGAACTTGGGTGCCTGCTCGAACGACTCGCCGCCGTCGACGGCGCCGGCTCGACCGAGACCGAGCAGATCGAGCTCGTCGCGTTGCTGGAGAAGCTGAAGGGCGCTGCAGCCGCAGCCCAGGCCCGGGTCACCGACAACTTGGCGATCGCCCGCACCGCGCGAGAAGTCGAGCGAGGCGTGCCCACTGCCAAGCGATGCCAAGGCCTGGCCGCTGAGGTCGCCCTGGCTCGACGCTGCAGTCCGCAGCGGGGCGCCCAGAGCCTGGGGCTGGCCCGCGCGATCGTCCGCGAGATGCCACACACCCACGAGCTGCTGACCCGCGGAGAGATCAGCGAGTGGCGAGCCACCCTTGTCGCGCGCGAGACGGCCGTGCTCTCCGTGGAGCACCGTCAGCACGTCGACGCCGAGCTCGCCTCCGAGCTGGCCCACCTCGGTGATCGCGAGGCGGCAGCCAGGGCGCGAGGCATCGGCTACCGCCTCGATCCAGGCTCCGCCATCCGCCGTACTCGCGGCGCGCGGTCCGACCGCCACGTCAGCCTGCGACCGGCTCCCGACACGATGAGCTATCTGACCGCGTTCCTGCCCGTCGAGCAGGGCGTGGCCTGCCTCGCCGCCCTCCAGCGGGCGGCCGACACTGCCCGCTCCGACGGGGACGCCGGCTCCCGCGGTCAGGTCATGGCCGACACGTTGGTCGAGCGGGCCACCGGACAAGCCACCGCGGCCGATGTAGAAGTCGAGGTACAGGTCGTCATGACCGACAGCACGCTGCTCACCGACGACCGCACTCCCGCACGCGTAGTCGGTTACGGACCGATCCACGCCTCTCTGGCCCGCCAGGTCGTGCGCGAGGCGCCCCGCGCCTGGCTGCGCCGCCTGTACACCCGCCCCGGCTCCAACTCCCTCGTCGCGATGGACTCCCGTCGCCGCCCCTTCGACGGCGCCCTGCGCGAGTTCCTCGTCGTCCGCGACCAGGTCTGCCGCACGCCGTGGTGCGACGCCCCCATCCGCCACGCCGACCACGTCACGCGTGTGGCAGATGGCGGCGAGACCTCCGCCATCAACGGCGAAGGCCTCTGCGAGGCCTGCAACTACGCCAAGGAGGCCGCCGGCTGGCAGGCCATTGCTCTGTTCAGCGACCGCCACGAGGTCTTGATCACGACCCCGACCGGGCACACCTACGTCTCGACCGCGCCCGATCCACCCGGGTCGCCAGCACCGCCTCCGGCGGAGGAGGCTGGCGACCTGGTGCACTTCTATTCCGAGCCGCGCGGCATCGAACGGGAGCTTCAACAGCTCTCGGCTTGAGCTGCGTACCGACCCGCGGTGGGCGGTCCAGGCAGAGCGTCACTCCGCCGCCTACCGGACGCGGCCACGCACTTGAAGGGGGCCAGTGGGGTGCGGCCCTAGGACGAACCGGTCCCGGTGATGACCGCGTACGGGTCCAACGGGACGCGCGCCACGACTGCTCGGTGATGATCAGTGCCGTATCCACACGAGGTTCCCGGTTCGGGCTCGGAAGCGTACTGACACCCAGTCCACGCACTTTCGTCGGCGAACACCGGGATCTTGGTGGACGGTCGGTGTCGCTCCTGCCATACGGCGGACCAGTGGCGGCTCGGCGTCAGACCCACACCCGGACGGATTGCTTCCACGTTCGCTCGCGCCACGCCAGTCGATCAACTCAGGAACGGCCTGACGTAGCCACGGTGCGCCTCGCGTGGAGGCCGCCCCATCAGTCGCTCACCGCCCACATGGCGGCGACATGGCGCTCGTCCGTACCGCAGCATCCACCGATCACGGCGAGGTTTGGCAGGTGAGGTCGCAGTGCGTCCTGCAACCGGGCGAGATCGGCGGGATCGCCCTCGTCCAACTCGGTCGACGCATCGAGCTCGGCGTGGCTGCGGGCCGACGCGTTCGCGCGCAGTCCGACGATGCGGGCCCGCCAGTCACCGGCCTCGATCACCGCCGGAGCGATATGTGTGGGATGGGCGCAGTTGACCATGAAGTAGTCGGGAGCCGCTTCGGAGTCGACCGTTGAGATTGCCTCGGAGAGTGCCGTTCCGTCCGGAAGCCGGCCATCCTGCTCGACCGTGAACGACACGGCGACCGGCAGCCCGGCCCCACGTGCGGCGCGGGTGATCCCGATTGCTTCACCGGTGCCGGTCAGGGTGAGCACCGTGACCAGGTCGGCTCCGGCTTCGGCGAGCGCCTCGATCTGTGGCGCGTGGTAGTCAGCGGCCGCTTCCGCATCGATGACATCGCCGGCCACGTATCCATCTCCACGCGGGCCGAGACAACCGCTGACCAACATTGACTCGAACTCGGATTCATCGCGGAGCTGGTCCAGGAGGGCGACCGCATCGCGGTTGAGCCGGCGGAGCTCGGCGCC
Source organism: uncultured Actinomycetota bacterium (assembly GCA_963742785.1). Lineage (GTDB taxonomy): Bacteria > Actinomycetota > Actinomycetes > Propionibacteriales > Nocardioidaceae > Marmoricola. Next base: position 270,480 of record CAVUNI010000001.1, on the reverse strand, counting down.
GGAGAAGCCGAGACGGTCACCCCAGTCGGCGCTTGCGCGCCAGGTCGGCGTCTCGAGCTGCACGGCGCATTCTGCCCGTGCGGCGATGTCGATGTATTTTCGGTAGTAGGCCACCAGGAGCCCGCGGCCGCGCTCGTCGTCTAGCAGCGGGAAGGCTGCGAAGTCCGGCAGGTCGACCTCGTGGTGGTAGATCAGGTCGGTCTCGAGGCCGCCGTCGGTGACGACCGGACGACCGGAGAGCTGGGGCAGCCGATTGCGATTGACGTCGTCCATGGCGTGAATCCTTCTCATGTAGCGAGTGGTCCGTGTCGGACCACCCGTCGAGCGAATCTGGAGATCAGGGTTGCGACCCGGTCCGGCTGGCCGAATTGAGGCACGTGGCCTGCGGGGAGCACCTCAACGCGTGCGTCCGGGATCAGCCGAGCCGCGCTGGTGGCGACCGCGACCGGGCCACTGGGGTCGTGATCCCCCCAGACCAGCAGCATGGGCACGCTGATGCCCCGCAGCTCGTCGGCGCTGATCCGCATCGATCGCCGGTAGCCGAACGGGGTGACGACGGATCGCAGCTCGGCCCGGTCGGCCGCGGCAGCGACCGGATCCTTTCCACCGCTGACCAGCGCGCCCAGCAGCTCGGGGTAATTGACGATCGTGTCGCCCTCACCCACCGAGGACAACAACCGGACCAGAGCCTTCGGCGTTGGCTTCATCAGACGGGACATCAGGTAGCCGACCAGGGGGGTGGCCGCGATCCTAAGCGGCGTCGGCGTCCGGCTGCCGGGCAGGAGCGGAGTGGCCCCGAGGAGGACCAGGCCGCTCACCCTCTCGGGTCGGGCCAAGACGTGCCACAGCGCCTCGATTCCGCCGCCGGACTGTCCGACGAGGACGGGACGCTCGAGTTCCAGTCCGGTCAGGACCTGGTCGACGAACGCCACGGCCGCCGATCGCCTGTCGGCAAGCCGGGTGGCCGGCCACGGGTCGCTCAGGCCTCGCCCAGGTCGATCGATGGCGACCATCCTCGTCTCGCGCAGGTGCTCGAGCAGAGGCACCCACGACAACGAGGACGTGTTCATCCCGTGCAAGAACACCACCGGCGGCCCGTCGCCGGCCTCGACCACGTGAATGCGGACGCCGTCGACCAGAGTGAGGTAACGCCGGCGCACCTTGGTGGCTGGCAGCATCCGGTCGTATGTGTCGATGATCTCTGCGGTGTGGACCGAGGATCGCGAGTGCGTTGTCATGACACCCACGGTGACCCCGTCGCCGACAGGGAGACCAGTTCGAACTTCGAACCTGCTCGAGTACGCGCGCGGTGCGAGACTGGTGGTTGTGAGGCCCGGTGATGACGACTACTGCGGGTTCGCTAAGGCGGTGGAGCACCTGGGCGACCGCTGGAGCCTGCTGATCGTCGCGGAGCTCGCCCGCTCCGGGCCGAGGGGCTTCAATGCCCTGGCCTCCGGACTGCCGGGCCGGATCTCCCGATCCGTGCTCGCAGACAGACTCCACAAGCTGGAGAACCTGGGCATCGTCACCCACGTGGACAGGCGAGGCGCAGCGGATCCCTACCAGCTCACCACAGTCGGTCACGGCCTCGTGCCTGCCATCTGGTCGCTGCGTGACTGGGCCGCGACCTGGCTTCCCGATGACCCGGAGCTGGCCGAGCGGGACCCGGACTTCGTGCTGGCGTGGATCACCCGCCTTACCGACGCAACACAACTGCCCACTCGGCGAGCTGTCATCGAATTCCGGATGCGGCGCCGGTGCGCGACTCGCGGCTGGCTCGTCGTGGAGCGGGACCAGTCGCCTTATGCATGCTTTGAGGACCCTCTGCTAGACCAGTCTCGCTACGTCTATCTCGATGCGCCCGTCACCATCTTGCTCGCAGTCGCACGCGGCAACCTCACCTGGCGCGAAGCCCTCTCCGAAGGTTCGATGACCGCATCGGGTGACCCGGAGCTGACCAGGCACCTGCCAGACTGGTTCACCGATGGACACGCCAGCAGTCGGCCCTCCTCGGCTGCAGGCTGACGCGTTCGGCTCCGCGGGTCACGGCGCCTTCCCGGTGCCCGATCGGCTTCCGGGAGATCCTCGTTCTTGTTGTCTCCTTGGTCTGACACGTTTCGACCAGCGTCTTAGCGCCGCGTGGAGGACGTTGCCCGCGCCGTCTCGAGTCACGGGTCACAGTCACATCCGGCTTGGCGGCCCCGAGGCTGGGGCACTCTCTCTGTGGCTTCCTCTACGAGGATCGACCCCATCTCCGCTCGCCTGCGCTCCGCCTCCGGGTGGTTCCGCTCCTCGGACGGGTCTCTGACTTTGTGGCAACGACCGAACCCGGCGCTGTGCGTCTGGCTGGTCGCCCTGGTGTTGGGGTCGTTCGAACTGTCGGCCGCGCACGCGTCCACGGTTGGCGGCATCCGCCACGGAGCAGTTCTCGTGTGGGCGCTTGATGAGGTCGTTCGCGGCGCGAGCGCGTTCCGGCGCACACTTGGCGCGGTGATCCTCGCCGGCCAGCTCGCGACGCTCGTGATCGGCTGACCCGCCGCGTCGGGGCGTCACCAGGGAAGCCTGGCTCGCAGTTGGGCCGGGCGCGGGGGATACCGAGCGTGTGCCCGTTCAACGCGCACTTCGACTATTGCTTCGGTCAGGTCCGCGATCCGCGTGGGTGCGTCACACCGCGGCGACGGCGGTAATGTCATGCCGCCACCTGTCCGCAGGAAGCCCGGGTCACGCCGGTGAGGGGCTGTGCCTCAGCCACGGCTGGTGAAGAAGTCGGCCGTCGGTGTCACACTTCGCGGCCGGCCGGCGTCTGAATGTCGTACGACTCACAGAGGAGACGACATGACTGGAACGACCCGCATCCCTGCTGCCGAGATCACCGGTTTCAAGGGCATGTTGATCAAGCGGTTCGCGAAGAAGAGCCTCGGCCAGGTCCCGACCTCGCTCGGTGTCTACTGGCACAACCAGAAGGTGCTCATGGGCATGGCTGGCGCCGGTGGCAAGGTCCAGAAGTGGGACGCCTGCGACGATCAGCTCAAGTCGTTCGCGCACATGGCGGTTGCCGCTCAGGTCGGCTGCAGCTGGTGCTTGGACTTCAACTACTTCGAGGCCTACAACAAGAACCTCGACATGGCTAAGGCTCGCGAGATCCCGCGGTGGCGCGAGTCGGACGTGTTTTCGCCGCTCGAGGGTGAGGTGTTGGCCTACGCCGAGGCGATGACAGTGACCGAGCCGACGGTGACCGACGAGATGGTGGCGTCGCTGCGAGCCCAGCTCGGTGACGCCGCCGTGGTCGAGCTCACGGCGGTCATCGCGTTCGCCAACTTCACCACACGCCCGAACGTCGCGCTCGGCATCGAGTCGGACGGCTTCGCTGCCGCGTGCGGACTCAAACCACTCGCGCAGCCCACCTCCGTAGGCTCGTCGGCGTGACCATGACCGGGGACCCGTTCGTCGCCCACCGCGGGCTCCTCTTCACCGTCGCCTACGAGATGCTCGGCTTGGCCACCGACGCCGAGGACGTCGTGCAGGACACCTGGCTGCGGTGGGACGCGATCGGGGAGGATGCACGCGCCGAGGTACGCGACCCGCGCGCGTACCTGGTGCGGATGGTGACGCGCAAGGCTCTTGACCGGCTGCGCTCGAACGCCCGGCGGCGTGAGGAGTACGTCGGTGAGTGGCTGCCCGAGCCGCTACTCACCGCCCCGGACGTGGCCGACGACGTCGAGCTCGCCGAGAGCGTCTCCATCGCGATGCTCACCGTGCTCGAGACTCTCACGCCCACCGAACGCGCGGTGTTCGTGCTGCGCGAGGTGTTCGACACGCCCTACGGCGAGATCGCTGTGGTGGTCGGAAAGTCCGCGGTCGCCGTACGGCAGATCGGTCACCGAGCGCGGGAACACGTCGCAGCTCGCAGGCCCCGGATGGAGGTCAGTCGCGGCGAGCAGCAGGAGGTCGTCGAGCGGTTTCTGGCGGCGGTGACCCACGGCGACCTGCAGGGGCTGCTCGACGTCCTCGCGCCGGACGTCGTGCTCGTGGCCGACGGTGGCGGGGTCGTCCAGGCCGTCGTCAACCCCGTGATGGGTGCGAAGAAGGTTGCCAACCTGCTGCGACCGTTCAACCGGCTCGCCCCGGGGGCTCAGATCCTGCCGATGCTGCTCAACGGCGCGGTCGGAGCCCGGATCGTGGGCACCGACGACGGCTACGACACCGCGATCAGCTTCGTGGTCGAAGAGGGCCGGATCAGCCGCATCTACGCCGTCCGCAACCCCGCCAAGCTCGGACGGATCGACGTCGAGGCGACGATCAGCCGCTAGCGGACGGGGCATGGATCGCTGGCGCGAGCACCGGCCGTGCACGCGGACGACAGGCGCTCGGTAGCCGCGATCCGACCTGGTCGGGAGCACCGGTCAACGTGCGTCTTAGTCGCCAAAGCCCGCCACACGGTCGCGCTCAGACCAAGGAGGAGCCAAACGCGTCGACGTCGGCGACGTAGCGCGCCGGCTCGTCGAGATGCACATGATGGCTGGCTGAGACCTGGGTGACCCTCTCGGGCGGCAGCAGGCGGAGCAGGGACGAGCGGTCGGGCTCGGACAGCGCGGAGTAGACACCAAACGCTGCCACCAGCGCTAGTGGAACGGGGCAGGCCGAGACGAGGGCGGGCAGGTCCCAGGACAAGGCGCCGGGAAACAGATCGGCGAGGCGCGGATCGGCCAGCAGCCGACCCTCGAGGACGCTGCGGGCGTCACGGCGACACCAGGTGGGGTGACCGGACAAGAGGGTGGCGATCACACCGGAAGGGTCGGCGTGGGCGCGCTCCATCTCACGCCCCAGGTCGGCGGGCTTCTCCCCCACCGAGCCCCCTGTGCTCGAGCTGGGCGGGTCCTCCAGCACGACCCCCTGGGCGTACGACGGGTCGAGGGCGAGCAGCTCCAAGGCCACGATCGCACCGAGCGAGTGACCGACGACGAGCGTCGCGCCCGAGGGATGCCGCGTCGCAACATCTGATGCCAGGCCGGATAGCGACCGCACATCACCGACCGGTCGGCCACCGTGCCCGGCCAGATCGACTGTCACGACGTCCCAGCCAAGATCAGCAAGCAACGGGCCGACGCGCCACCACGTCCTACCGCTCGACGACATCCCGTGGATCAGGAGCAGCGTCCTGCTCACGACCGCGCGTCGTATCCCTCGATCGCAGCGATGATCTCCGGGCGCAGCCGAGCGGCCGGGATGACCGCGTCGACCGAGCCGACCTCGACGGCACGGTGAATGTCGTGGATGCCGTCGAACTCCGCGGCCACTTCGCTGATCTTCTCGGCGCGGGTGGTGGCACGGAGGGTGGCCTGGTCGGCCCGGAGGCTGATCCGCTCACCGTTGCGAGCCGACGCGATCCGCTGGTCCAGCTCACGCATGGCAGGTGACGCGGCGACTCTCTTGTCCACCTCGCCGGTGAACACCACCGCGGCCGCCGGCGCACCGCCGATGACCGAGGCGAAGGAGCCCTCGACCGCGAGCACCGTCATGTGCGGGTTCAGCGCCTTGGAGAACACCACGAAGGCGCCTCCGTGGTAGCGGGAGATGACGCAGAACACGATCGGGCCACGGAAGTTGACGATGGCGCGGCCGATCTCGGCGCCGTACTCCAGCTGCAGGTTACGCATCGACTCCGGTGACCCGTCGAAGCCCGACAGGTTCGCCAGCACCACCAGCGGGCGGTTGCCGCTGGCCGTGTTGATCGCGCGAGCGGCCTTCTTCGACGACTTCGGGAACAGTGTGCCGGCCGTGTAGACGTCGGGACCGTCGGTGGGTGGGAAACCGCTGCGACGCACGGACTGGCTCTCGATGCCCAGCAGGCACACGGGATGGCCGCCGACGTGGACGTCCTGGACCACCGCGGTGTCCGCGTCGGCCATGCCAGCCCAACGCTCGAGGACAGTGTGGTCCTGGTCGGCGATGGAGCGCATCACCGTGCGGATGTCGAAGGCCTTCTTCCGGTCGGGGTTGGTCTCCGCGGAGAAGATCTCGCCGACCGTCTGGAAGTCGCTGCCCTCGATGGAGTGAGGGAAGGAGGAGATGTCCCGGTCGGACGGGTCGGACGTGATGGCGCGACGCGGGGCCGACTCCCCTGGTACGACGTAGGTGTGCTCGTAGTGCGCCATCAGCACACCGAAGGCGCCGACCAGGTCGGGCGCCCAGTACTGCGCCTGCCCGTTGGGACCCATGACCCGGTCGTAGCCGCCGATGCCGTAGTTGTCCTCGGCAGAGACGCCGCCGGAGAAGTCGAGGGACTGCTTGCCGGTGAGCACCATCGCGCTGTCCGGCGTCATCACCAGGATGCCCTTGGTGTGCATCAGCATCGTGGCCTCGGCGTTCCAGTAGGGCTGTGCGCCCACGTTGATGCCGGCGACCACGACGTTGATCTCGCCGCCGTCCTGGGTGAACTCCACGATCCGGCGCAGTGCCCGGGCCACCCAGTCCATGTTCTCGGTGCCGGAGTCCATCGAGATCCGGGCGCCCGCGGAAAGCGCGAACCACTCGACCGGCACCTGCATCCGCTCGGCCAGGTCGAGGGCAGCGATCACTCGGAGGCACTCCTGCTCCGCGACGGAGCCGAGCGACTTCGTCGGGTCGCCGCACAGCACCACGCGCGTCACGCCCTCGGGGTGCAGCGGCGTCGGTGTGGTGACGACCGCGGTCAGGATGCCGGACGTGTTGAGACCGTACGGACGGTCGACCGGCACCAGCACGTTGTTCTCGTCGAGGTCGTGCTCGACCAGCGTCCCACCAGGACCGGCGAGCACGGCGCTCAGCTCATAGGGGTAGACCAGCCCGCGCCGACGCGACCGAACCACCTTGGAGGCGTAGTCGTCGAGGGGCTTGAGCAGGTCGGTTGGCGGGTCCTCGACCGTGGAGACCACACCGGAACCCGGTTGGGCGCTGAAGCGCACGGCCATCGGGACCGGCTCGCCGCCGGGGTTGGCCAGGCGCCCTTGGGCCACGACCTCCTCGACGCCGGCGCCGTCGGTCAGCGGGCTGATCTTCGTCCCGAGCGCGCCGAGCGCGTCGAGGTCGAGGTCGACGACCGGCCAGACGGTGACCCAGACGTGGTTCATGTCGAGCTTGGCGCCGGACGCACCGCGTGCGACCCGCTCACGCCGGATCGACTCCAGGCAGTTCTCCACCGCACGCTCGGCATGCGGCAACGAGGTGATGGTGCCGTCCTCGTCACGTACGACTGACATCTGACGCACCTGCGCCAGGGCCACCAGCCGCCGGTCCGCAGGGTTCTCCCGGGCGACACAGTCGTAGAGAAGCACGTCCCCCGGCGCGTCGACACGGGTGATGTCGAAGTTGCGCAGTCGCCACAGGTCGAGACGCCGCCCGACCATCGGGTGCACGCCGCGGGTCAGGTCATCCTCGACCACGGTCCTGCTCGGCTCGGTGCCGTCCGCATCGGGGCGGAAGACGAAGTAGCCGACCGGCCGGTCGCTGCCGGAGCCGACGGCGAGGCAGAGGCGTCGTACGCCGTGAGCCAGCGGGAGTGCGTCCACCAGGGTTCGCAACTCTTCGGCGGCCCTGTCGGCGTCAGCGGGCATGTCGGGCCAGTCGAGGTAGAGGTCGACGACCGCCTCCTCATGAGCGGCGCGAGCGGCGACGTGCTCCCTGACCGCGGTGACGAGGTCCGAGCCGTCGACCAGCTCGGCCACCGTGCCGAGCGAGGAGACGAGCCGGGTCGGGCGGTCGTCGAGGGTGTAGCTCGCGACCACGGCCGGGCGGACGTCGTCGTCGAAAGACGTGAGGTCGTGCAGCTGGTACTCCCGGTAGTGCCGACGCGCGAGCACCTCCAGCATGGGCTCGTGGGTCGGGATGCCGTGCGACAGCCGCTCGGCGAGGAAGCCGACGATCTGCTCGGGGATGGCGGCCAGCGCCTCGATGCCTGCGGTGCGATCGACGCCGGCGGGGAGAGCGGCCAGCGCCGCGATCTCGTCACGGACGCCCAGCAGGACCTCGGATCGCTCGGCATCCACCGCGGGCTGGTCGAACCAGCGGAAGCGGACGCTGCGGGCCAGGTCGCCGATCGCCGGATAGCGCGACTGTGGGACGCGCCCCAGGCGCTCCAGCAGGTCGCGCGCCCGACCGGCCAGCTCGCCGGTCGGCGTGGTTGCGCGGCTCCAGGAACCCAGCAGGGCGGAGACGAGGGCGACCTCGGGCATCGTGCGCTGCTGGGCCAGGAAGATGCGGAAGACTGCGGCCTCCAGCTCTGGCGTGCGGTCCAGCGAGTCGACGCCGTAGTGGAGGAGGACGCGATGCAGCCGCTCGCGGAACTGCTCGGGCAGCCCACCACGGTCGGCGTCGAGGCTCTGGAGGTAGGTGTGGAAGTGCTCGCGCGAGCTGTGCACCCGCAGCTCGGACTGGCGGTCCTCGTCGACCGGTCGGGTGCGGGTCAGCTCGGCCAGGTCGGCGAAGATCTCGAGTAGCGATACCTCGTCGGCGAGGACGCACTCCTCGGCTTCTGCGACCTCGTCGCGGACGGCGAGGTACTCCGACAGTGCGGCGTCCTGGTCTTCCGGTGGTACGTCGTAGCCAAGGACGACCGCGCTCAGCGCGGCCCGAGCTCGCGCCCTCCGAGTGTCGGGGTCGAGCATGTCGTCGGTGGGAAGGTCGAGGGCAGTTTCCGTGGACACGGCCTCCTCGAGGGCCTCGCCCAGCTGCTCGAGCTTGATCAGCGCGGCACCGGTCTCCACCTGGCTGCCGGTGATGACCTGCAGCTCCTTGACCCGGGCAGCGAACGGCGCGCGCACCGCGGTCTCCATCTTCATCGACTCGAGCACGACGACGACGGCGCCGGCTTCGACCTCCTCGCCGACCGCCACGGGCGTGGCCACGACCAGTGCCGGTGCGGGCGATCGCAGCACCCCACCCTCGTCACGGCTGACCCGGTGGGCCACGCCGTCGACCTCGACGAAGGTCGTGGGTCCGTGCGTGGCGCTGACGACGCTGTAGCGGCGTCCGCCGACCACGAGGCGCCGGCGTACGTCGTCGACGTGCGCGACAACGACGTCGACCGTCTGCGAGGAGTCGCCCGAGGCGACGTTCACCTGGAAACGGCCGGGGCCGGTGTTCACGGTCGAGGCCAGGTAGGGAACGCCACGGAGCTTGAGCTCGACGGGCTGGCCGACCTGGTGTGAAGCGGACGGCCGGCCACCGTGCGCGGTCGCGATCAGCCGCGCGGTCTCGACCCGCACCCTGTCGAGGTAGGCCTCGATCGCCGCGGCGACGACCGCGATGCCGGCGTGGGCGTGGGCGACCAGCCGGCCCTCGGCGCGGACGCGATCGATCCAGCCCGTGTCGGCCCAGGTAGGTGTGCCGGTGGTGACCTCGGGCTGGGCCAGCAGGTCGAGCACAAAGCTCTTGTTGCAGGCGCCACCCTCGATCACGACGGTGGTCGAGGCCATCGCGCGGCGCAGCCGGGCCAACGCCTCGTCGCGGGTGCGTCCGTAGGCGATGATCTTCGCGATCATCGAGTCGAAGTCGGGCGGGATGGTGTCGCCCTCTGCCACGCCGGTGTCGACCCGGATGCCCGGGCCGGACGGCAGGTCGAGGTGCTCGATGCGGCCCGGCGAGGGCGCGAAGTCGCGGTCAGGGTCCTCGGCGTTGAGCCGGGCCTCGACCGCGTGGCCGAGCTCCGCGGGCTTCTCACCCTCGAGATGTCCGCCCTGTGCCACCAGGATCTGCGCCTTGACCAGGTCGAAGCCGGTGGTGGCCTCGGTGATCGAGTGCTCGACCTGCAGCCGGGTGTTGACCTCGAGGAAGGCGAACGTGCGCTCGCCGGGGTGGTAGAGGAACTCGACGGTGCCGGCACCGACGTACCCCACGGCCAGGGCGAGTCGCTCGGCCGACGTCTTCAGCTCGTCGACCTGCTCGTCGCTGAGCAGGGCTGAGGATGACTCCTCGATGACCTTCTGGTTGCGGCGCTGGATCGAGCAGTCACGGACGCCGAGTGCCCACGCGGTGCCGTGGCTGTCGGCGATCAGCTGGACCTCGACGTGCCGGGCGCCGGTCACCAGGCGCTCGAGGAAGACGGTGCCGTTGCCGAAGGACCGCAGCGCCTCGTCGCTGGTGCGCTGGAACGCGTCCTCGAGGTCGGCGGCGGACGCGACCATCCGGATGCCGCGGCCACCACCGCCGGCGCTGGCCTTGAGCATCAGCGGGTAGCCGATGTCCGCGGCCTTCTCGAGGGCGTCCTCGAGGGTGTCGACGGCGCCGCGGCTCCAGGGCGCGACGGGTACGCCGACCTCCTCGGCGATCAGCTTCGAGCCGATCTTGTCGCCGAGCTGTCGCATCGCGTCGGCGCTCGGCCCGATGAAGGTGATGCCGTGCTTGTCGCAGAGGTCTACGAACGCCGGGTCCTCGGCCACGAAGCCCCAGCCGGGCCACGCCGCGTCAGCCCCGGTGTTGAGGAGAGCGCGCTCGAGCACGGCCAGGTCGACGTAGGGCCGGTTGCTGGCCGGTCCGAGGTCATAGGCGAGGTCGGCCTCGCGCACGAACATGGCGGTGGCCTCGCCCGTGGTGTGCAGCGCGACGGTCTGGATCGGGTCCTCGCCAGCGGCGTTGAGGTCGCGCACGGCATGGATCAGGCGCATGGCGGACTCGCCACGGTTGACGATCGCAATGCGACGGAACGACACGACGTACCCCTCATGTTGGACGGTGCAAACGCGAGGATGGTCTCGCGTTGCGTCCAAGGTGTCACGCCGCAGGGGTTACGCGCGAGTCACATAGGCAGTTCGGGCGTGGCGTTCGTCTCAGTGTGGCTCAGGAGGCCGAGCGGTTCTTCGCAGCCTCGGCCTCGGCGGCCAGCAGGTAACCGGTCAACAGCGTCTTGAGCTGTACGACGGCATCGGGGTGTGACTGACCGTCGCGGATCGAGAAGTTCAGCATCGAGTAGGTCACGTGCACGATGACCTCGGCGATCGACTGCCGGTCACTGATCTTCGAACCCGGGGTCAGCGGAGCCAGGATGCGCGCGACCTGCGAGGCGAGATCGCGCTCGTGCTCGGCCGCGATCGCGCGAGTCGGCGGAGTCGCCTGCATCGCCAGCCAGACCGCCCTGCGCGATGGGTCCGTCCGCCAGAGGGCGGCGAGGTGGTCGAGCAGCTTGTCGAGCAGCTCGACCCAGTCAAGGCTCGGGATCTCGCCCGCGAACTTGTCCAGCTCGACCTGCACGTTGACGGTGTCCAGCCGGTCGAGCTCACAGATGATGGCGTACTTGTTGCCGAAGAATTGATACAGCGACCCGATCGGAACACCAGCGCGCAGCGCCACCTGTTCAGAGGTGAACGACTCGAACCCGACCTCCACGAGATGGGCGCGCGCAGCCCGCAGGATCTCGTCGAAGCGCCGCCGGCTCCGCTCCTGAGACGGCCGACGCCGCGGCATGAACTCCGCGGGGTCGCTCGCCTGGGTGCTCACAGGTTCACGTTACTTCGGAGTACGCCGCAGATCGCCCCTTTGTGACGCATCGGTGTCATGTCGTGGGACGGATCCGCTGCCCTTCCCACCCCTCGTACGCCGTAACCCGCACGTGACGCGTCAGCACTAGCCTCGACCCATGTTCTCCAAGATCCTGGTGGCCAACCGCGGCGAGATCGCGATCCGGGCCTTCCGCGCGTCCACGGAGATGGGCGCACGCACGGTGGCGGTCTTCCCCTACGAGGACCGCTGGTCCGAGCACCGGATGAAGGCCGACGAGGCCTACCAGATCGGCGAGGAAGGACACCCGGTCCGTGCCTACCTCGACCCGGAGGCGATCGTCGAGGTAGCGGTGAAGTCCGGCGCCGACGCCGTCTACCCGGGCTACGGGTTCCTCAGCGAGAACCCCCACCTGGCCGAGGCGTGCACCAACGCGGGCATCACCTTCATCGGCCCCACCTCCGAGGTGCTCGAGCTGACCGGCAACAAGTCGCGTGCGGTCGGGGCGGCCAAGGAGGCCGGCGTACCGACGCTGAAGTCGGTGCCGCCCGACGACGACCTCGACGAGCTGATGAAGGCGGCCAAGGAGCTGTCCTACCCGCTGTTCGTGAAGGCGGTCGCCGGCGGTGGCGGCCGCGGGATGAGGAAGGTCGACGAGGAGAAGGACCTCAAGGACGCGATCGACACCTGCATGCGCGAGGCCGAGGGTGCCTTCGGTGACCCGACGGTCTTCATCGAAGAGGCAGTCGTCGACCCGCGGCACATCGAGGTGCAGATCCTCGCCGACGGTGAGGGCAACGTGATCCACCTGTTCGAGCGTGACTGCTCGGTGCAGCGACGTCACCAGAAGGTCGTCGAGATCGCGCCGGCGCCCAACCTGGACCCCGAGATCCGCGAGCGCATGTGCGCGGACGCGGTGAAGTTCGCGCAGCAGATCGGTTACCGCAACGCCGGCACGGTCGAGTTCCTCCTCGACCCCGAGGGCAACTACGTCTTCATCGAGATGAACCCGCGGATCCAGGTCGAGCACACGGTGACCGAGGAGGTCTCGGACGTCGACCTGGTGCAGTCGCAGATGCGGATCGCCTCGGGCGAGACGCTGGCCGACCTCGGCCTGAGCCAGGACTCGATCAGGCTGCGCGGCGCAGCGCTGCAGTGCCGGATCACCACCGAGGACCCGTCCAACGGGTTCCGGCCCGACACCGGCCGGATCACGACGTACCGCTCCCCCGGTGGCGGCGGCGTCCGCCTCGACGGCGGTACGACGTACACCGGCGCCGAGATCTCCGCACACTTCGACTCGATGCTCGCCAAGCTCACCTGCCGTGGCCGCACGTTCGAGAGCGCGGTGCAGAAGGCGAGACGAGCCGTCACCGAGTTCCGGATCCGCGGCGTCGCGACGAACATCCCGTTCCTGATCGCGCTGCTCGACGAGCCGGACTTCCGGGCGGGCAGAGTGACCACCAGCTTCATCGAGGAGCACCCGGACCTGCTCAAGGCACGTCCCAACGCCGACCGCGGCACCAAGCTGCTCACCTGGCTCGCCGAGGTGACGGTCAACAAGCCGCACGGCGAGGCGCCGGTCAGTGTCGACCCCGTGAGCAAGCTGCCCGACATCGACCTCACCGTCCCATCGCCGGACGGCACCAGGCAGGCGCTGCTGCAGCTGGGGCCAGAGGCGTTCGCCGCCGACCTGCGCAAGCAGCTGCGGGTCGGGGTCACCGACACGACCTTCCGCGACGCGCACCAGTCGCTGCTCGCGACACGGGTCCGCACCCGCGACCTGACCGCGGTCGCCGGCCACGTCTCGCGGATGACGCCCGAGCTGCTCAGCCTCGAGGCGTGGGGCGGTGCGACGTACGATGTGGCGCTGCGCTTCCTCACCGAGGACCCCTGGGACCGGCTCGCACAGCTGCGCCAGTCGGTGCCGAACATCTGCCTGCAAATGCTGCTCCGCGGCCGCAACACCGTCGGCTACACCCCGTACCCGACCGAGGTCACCAATGCCTTCGTCGCAGAGGCCGCCGAGACCGGCATCGACATCTTCCGGATCTTCGACGCGCTCAACGACGTCGACCAGATGCGGCCAGCGATCGACGCGGTGCGGGAGACCGGTACGTCGATCGCGGAGGTCGCGCTCTGCTACACCGGGGACCTGAGCAGCCCGGACGAGAAGCTGTACACCCTCGACTACTACCTCGGTCTCGCCGAACGCATCGTCGACGCCGGCGCGCACGTGCTCGCGATCAAGGACATGGCAGGGCTGCTGCGTCCTCCGGCCGCGCGCACCCTGGTCACGGCCCTTCGCGAGCGGTTCGACCTGCCGGTGCACCTGCACACCCACGACACCCCGGGCGGCCAGCTCGCGACCCTGCTCGCCGCCATCGCCGCCGGCGTCGACGCCGTGGACGCCGCCAGCGCCTCGATGGCAGGTACGACGTCGCAGCCCGCGCTCTCCTCCCTGGTCGCATCGACCGACCATTCCGATCGAGAGACCGGACTCGACCTCGAGGCGGTGTGCGCGCTCGAGCCGTACTGGGAGGCCACCCGCCGCGTCTACGCCCCCTTCGAGTCCGGCCTGGCCTCACCGACTGGTCGGGTCTACACCCACGAGATCCCCGGCGGTCAGCTCTCCAACCTGCGCCAGCAGGCGGTCGCCCTTGGGCTGGGTGAGAAGTTCGAGCAGATCGAGGACATGTACGCCGCTGCCAACGACATCCTCGGCAACGTCGTGAAGGTCACGCCCTCGTCCAAGGTCGTGGGCGACCTCGCACTGCACCTCGTCGCGGTCGGCGCCGACCCGAAGGAGTTCGAGGAGAACCCCGGGAAGTTCGACATCCCCGACTCCGTCGTCGGCTTCCTCTCCGGCGAGCTCGGCGACCCGCCTGGCGGCTGGCCAGAGCCGTTCCGCGAGAAGGCGCTCAAGGGCCGCACCTGGAAGGAGCCGGTCGGCGAGCTGACCGACGAACAGGCCGAAGGGCTTGCCGGAACGACTCGTCGACACACCCTGAGCGAGCTGCTCTTCCCCGGTCCCACCAAGGCCTTCGACGAGTCGATTGCGACGTACGGCGACGTCTCGGTGCTGCGTACGACGGACTACCTCTACGGTCTCCGCGAAGGCCAGGAGCACGTCGTCGACATCGAGGAGGGCAAGCGCCTGATCCTCGGCCTGCAGGCGGTCAGCGAGGCCGACCAGCGCGGGTACCGCAGCGTGATGGCCACCATCAACGGCCAGCTCCGGCCCATCAACGTGCGCGACGAGTCCGTCGAGTCCAAGGTCGCGGCCCAGGAGAAGGCCGATCCCAAGGACGAGAACCAGCTCCCCGCGCCCTTCGACGGCGTCGTCACCCCGCAGGTCGAGGAGGGCGACTCGGTCGACGCGGGCCAGGTCGTGGCCACCATCGAGGCGATGAAGATGGAAGCCTCGATCACCGCCCCCAAGGCCGGCACCGTAGACCGACTGGCCTTCACCGGCACCCAGCAGGTCGAGGGCGGCGACCTCGTCCTCGTCCTCAGCTCCTAGTCGACCGCAACCACCGCTGGTTGAGCTTGTCGAAACCAAACGTGGCTAGAGCCTCAGCCCCAGTTCTCGGCCTTCGTCAAGCAGAACGGATGCCCCGAAGGATCGAGCATGACCCGCCAGGTCTCCCCGGGCTGCGGATCGGCAACAGTGGCGCCGAGCTCGACAGCCGCCTTCTCCCCCTCGTCGAGATCAGCGACGGCTAGATCGAAGTGGAACTGCTTGCTGCCGTTCTCGTTCGGCCAGCCCGGAGCGACGTACCCCTCGACCCGGCCGAAGCCGATCGCGTGGTCGGGCCCGGTGAGCATGGCGTAGTCGCGTTCAGAGTGGGCCACGTCCCAGCCCAGCATTCCCGACCAGAAGGCGGCGCTGGCCTCGGCGTCCGCACAGTCCAGGGTGACCATGGCGAGGCGGGCGGTGGGGGTGCTCATCGGGTGTCTCCTTCTCCGAGGGTGTCTTGGCCTCCACCCTTCTACAGTGGAGACGTGGCCGATAGGAGAAAGGCGACAGATCCGCGACCCTCGGCGGAGACTGGACGCGTGACCGAATGGCTCCGCCCCCATTTCCACATCGATGAGCTGCCGAGCTGGCCGGTCCCGATACGTGGCGGAGACCCAGCCTGGAAGTACGTCAACGTGCGCCGGCTGCCCGTGTACGTCGAGCACTCGATCGTTCACGGCCTGCAGTGGGTGGTGTTCGAGCCGAACGACGAGCGACTCTGGACCCGCCTCCGCGAACAGGTGGAGGAGTTCCTGACCACGCTGTGGCGCGACAGTCGCCTCGTCGGTGACAAGCCCGAGGACGCGTTCTTCGTGAAGTGCGACCGGACCACGATGACCCAGGACGACATCGACAACGGGCGGCTCATCGTCGTCATCGGCATCGCCCCGCTCCGACCGGCCGAGTTCGTGATCTTCCGCATCGGCCTCTGGGCAACCGGCTCCGACGACTGACAGACCTCTGGGGCAGACTCGATCCGTGCCCGACCCGCCCCGCATGCCCACCTCGAGCAAGGCCGGCATCCTGCGCCCCGACCAGCTCGCCCGCCACGTCCACCTCGAGCGGTCGGACTGTGCCGAGGAGCTGTCCCCCTGGGTCGAGAACTACTGGTCGCTGCGCTGGGACCTGCCACCCGGAGCGTCGTACATCAGCTCCACGCTGCCGCACCCCGCGTGCAACCTCAGCGTCGAGCGCGGACACCAGCGCGACGAGATCGGCGACGACCCGGTCGTGGTCACCGGCGTAGTCACGAAGCGCTTCGACGTCACCATCCGCGACGAGGGTTGGGTGTACGCCGCGAAGTTCCGCCCCGGCGGCCTCGCTGCCCTCACCGGCGTCCACGCGCGCACGCTGCGCGACGCCACTGTCCCGGCCAACCAGGTCTTCGACGCAGCCACCACGGACGCCCTCCGCGAGCTCGGTCCCGATGCCTCGCCCGACGAGGGCAGGCACCACTTCGACGCCGTTCTCGGCCGCCTCGCCACTGCCCCCAACGACGACTACCTGCTGCTGCTCGACGTCATCGCGGCGATGCTCGACGACCGCTCGCTCCTCAAGGTGACGCAGGTCGAGGAGAAGTGCGGAGTCGGCACCCGCTCCCTCCAGCGCCTCTTCGAGCGCTACGTCGGCGTCAGCCCCAAGTGGGTGCTCTCCCGCTACCGGATGCACGACGTGGTCACCGACCTCGACGCCGGGTACGGCGGCTCGCTGGCCGACCTTGCCGCGAAGTACGGCTGGTTCGACCAGGCCCACTTCACCCGCGAGTTCACCGACCTGGTCGGCGTACCACCGGGGGCTTATCAGCGGCAGGAGCCCCACTCCTGACGTCCGCACTACTGGCCAGCCATGCCAGTTGTGTGTCGCCGATTTGCGCGCACCGGTTGCGTCCTTCCGCCCAGGGTGCGTGCAGCCAAGCGCCCGGATCCTCACTGCCTCACTTGGACGACCGTCTTCCCCTTGCGTCGCTCGGTTGAGTTGAGGGCTGCGACCGCATCGTCGAGGGACACGGTGGTTCCGATGTTCGTCCGCAGTCGTCCGTCCCGCACCCTTTGCACGATCTCACCCAGCTCGGAGCGATCGGCCTCGACCACGAAATCGACCGCCAGGCCGTCAACCGGGCGGGCCTCGACCGGGCCGACGACGGACACCAGCGTTCCTCCGGCCTTGATCAGGGCTGCTGACCGCTTCTGGACGTCGCCGCCGATGACATCGAAGATCAGATCGATTCCGCCGACGTCTTCGAGGGTGTCGTTGTCGAGGTCGACGAACTCCTGTGCGCCGAAGTCGAGCGCCTTTTCACGGTCCGCGGCGCGTCCAGTCCCGATGACGTAGGCACCGGCCTCGCGCGCGAGTTGCGTAACCATCGTCCCGACTGCGCCGGCCGCACCGTGCGCGAGGACGCTCTGCCCCGCCTGAAGACGGCCATGCTGGAACAGTCCTTGCCACGCAGTCAGCCCTGAGATTGGCAGGGACGCGCCAGCCGTGAAGTCGACGTCGCCCGGCAACGGCGCGAGGTTACGTGCCTCGATCGCCACATATTCAGTCAGGGTGCCGTCACGATGCCAGTCGGCGAGGCCGAACACCCGCTGACCCACCGATAGCCCCGTCGTGCCGTAGCCGAGGGCGGTGACCACTCCGGCCAGCTCGTGTCCGGGGATTGACGGTGTTCGGTCACGGTCGGCGCGATCGGTCCAGGTCGAAGGCCACTCCAGCTCGGTCGAGACGAAGCCAGAGGCATGAATCTGAACGATGACGTCGTTGATCGCTGCCGCCGGCTCGGGCCGGTCGGCCAACGTCATCCCGGCCGTTCCTGCAGCCTGGTCGGTTACCACGATCGCTTTCATGGGTCTGTCTCCTCTGACATGTGTCTCTCTGGTTCAGGCTTCCGGCAACCCCCGCCGCAAGATGGTCCGAACTATCCGGTCACGGTTCCCGGCCCACCTCGACGACGCAGCGGGGCGCTCTTGTCGCTCACGACGCAGAGGCGGCGCTGCACCTCATCGAGAGGCAGCAGGTTTGAGTCCACCTCAGCAGAACCCGGGGGCGCTCCTCGGCATTCCGCGTGGTCACCTATAAGCGCCCGGGACCGTGTACCAGCTCCGGTAAGGACGCTGGTAGTCGACCTGGTCGGACCGCAAGCGCGTCATGCTGCCGCGCCCTTACGCTGGCTGCGTGGATGACCACAAGGCGTGGTTGGCGGGTGTGTTCGATCGAGCAGCGCCCAGCTATGACCGCATCGGCGAGGCGTACCACGCCCACTTCGCCGGACGGCTGCTCGACCTGGCCGACCTTCCTCACGATGCCCACCTGCTCGACATCGCCTGCGGACGCGGTGCAGTCCTGATCGCGGCCTCGGCGCGAGGAATCGGCCGCCTCACCGGGATCGACGTCTCACAGACCATGATCGAACTCGCGGGGACGGACCTCCGCGCAGCGGGGATCACCGACGTCGACCTGCACGTCATGGACGCCGAACAGCTGGAGTTCCCCGATGCCCGATTCGACGTACTCACCGCTGCCTTTGCGTTGTTCTTCCTCCCTGACCCCGCGCGCGCTGCCGCCGAGTTCCGGCGGGTGCTTCGGCCGGGCGGTGTAGTTGCAGCGTCGACCTGGGGCAACGAGGACGAACGCTGGAGCTTTGAGGACGACCTCCTCGCCACTGCGAGCACGCCACAGCACCGGGCCCTGCAGCAGCCCTTCGACCAGGCCGGAGATGTGACGCAACTGCTCGAATCGGCGGCCTTCACCGACCTCGAGGTGCATCAGGAGGAGACCGAGATCCACTTCGCCTCCAAGCAGCAGTGGTGGGACTGGCACTGGTCGTTCAGCCTGCGCGGACTCCTGGAACAGCTGCCACCCGAGGCCCTGGTCGCCCATCGCGACGCATGCTTCCGGGAGATGGATGGTCTCCGGACGGCCGACGGCTACCCGCTCCGACTGAGAGCCCTCATCATCACCGGGCGGAGATAGACAACGACACGCTCCCGCGCGATCGAGGCGGTACTTCGACGGTGGATACTTCACCATGGCCGACCAACCGCGTCGTGTGAACTTCGTCGAAGGACTGATGCTGACCGCGTCGGACCTGGCTGCCGAGCAGGAGTACCACCGCGGGATGCGGTATCTCCACAATCGTCTCCACGGCTACGGCACGGTCTCCGGGCTGGAGGTCGACGTGACGAGGGGACGTGTTCGAGTGAGTCCCGGAACGGGCATCGACGTTCTTGGGCGTGAGATCGTCGTCGCGGCGCCGCTGACCCTGCGCCTGGAGCCACACCGGAACGCCCGACGATGGGTCCGAGACGTCGTCATCATGTGGCGCGAGGTCCCTGAGCGCCCGGTGGCCGGCCCGGACGGCGCCGTTGACTTCACCCGCTGGGTCGAACAACCCGAGCTGGTGGTGGTTGCTCGGGGTAGGGCAGCGCCGGAAGCGCTGGTGCTGGCTCGCCTGACGCGGACAAACCGTCAGGCGGTTGCCGTCGACATCTCGGTACGTCGATCTCTGGGTCCCGCGTAGCTCACGCGACCCAGCGCGTCGACCCAGCCTGAGAGTCGCCGGCCCGAGTCCTACCTCTCACTCTTCCTCTGCGAACACACGCTTGCTCTCGGCGATCCGGTCCGGCCGTCGCGCCATGAGTACGACGAGGTACACGATGCCGATCGCCATCCAGATCGCAGCCGCTGGTCCGGCGTACGACAGCGGCTTCGGCAACGCCGAGATGAAGCTGAAGACGGGGATCCCCGCGCCGGCGCAGAACGCCGGAATGAACGCAAGCGCACCAAGCACCGGGATGACGCCGTGGAGGAGCCAGTTGAACTCCTCCCGGCGGAAGCGCCAGAAGTAGGTGATGCACGCGATGTTCAGCAGGATGTACATCGGCGCGAAGATGTCGACCAGGATCGTCGCCAGGATGACGAAGCCCGTGTAGGGGTCGTAGTGGTTGCCCAGCCAGAGCGCCACCCCGATGCTCACCACGAGCTGGGTGATCAGCGCGAGCATCGGCGAGCCGCGGGTCAGAGCGCCGAACTGCGCCGGCAACAGCCGGATCCGGCCCATCGAGAACATCGTGCGTGTCGAGGAGTTGTTGGCTGCGTTCTGGTTGGCGATCACGGAGTTGACCAGCGCGAGGAACACCAGCACGAAGCCGACCGTGCCCCAGCCGTCACGGGCCAGCAGGTTCTGCCAGGGGTTGCCGTCACCGGAGCCGACGAAGCCGGTCATCTTCTCCGGCCCGAACGTGATGGTGCTGGCGTAGGTGTTCAGGATGTAGAAGACGCCGATCCCGATGCACGAGAAGATGATGGCCAGGTTGACGGTGCGGTGCGCATCGTGCGCCTCCTCGGCGATGGGCGCCGCCTCCTCGAACCCGATGAAGGCCAGGATCGTGAAGATCGAGCCGACGATCACCCCGGAGAAACCGGAGTAGTCGGGGTTGTTCGCGTAGTGGGTGCCGAACACCTCGAGCGTGTTGTCACTTCCCGCCTGGACGATCAGCGTCAGTGACAGCCCCACGAAGACGAGGATCTCGAACGCGCCGAGGAGTACGCCGGTCTTGGTCGATGCCTGGATGCCCCGGTAGCCCAACCAGAACACGAGCAGGCAGACGAGCACCGTCCAGACCCACCACAGGTCCGCGGACCACCCCCACTCCGCGTTGGTCGTGCCCGCGACGACGAAGCCCATCTGCAGGGCCAGGAAGGGACCGCCGACGAGGATCCCGAGCAGGAACCCCCACCCGACCAGGAATCCGAGTGCGGGATGCAGACCGTTGCTGACGTAGGTGTAGAAGGAACCCGCGGTCGGCATGTGCTTGGAGAGCTGGCCGATCGAGACGGCAGCGAGCAGCGACGCCACCAGCGCGAAGATGACCGAGAGCGGTGCGCTGCCACCACTGAACGCGATGCCAGCTGGGATCGAGAACGCGGTCGCGATCGCGGGGGCCATGAACGTGATGGACTGGAACAGCACTCCGTTGAACCCGACGACGCCTCGCCGCAAACCCTGGGTTCGTTCTTCACCAGTAACGTCGCTCATCGCAAACCTCCCCGTCGAGAACGCGGCCCCGGTTTTGCCGTCCCGAATTTAACGCCGCAACTGCGCCGATGGAACCGTCCTGCGTCACTGGCGCACCGTTCCAGTCCGGTGGGCGGACGTCCGTGGCTCTCCCCCGCCCGGCAAGATGGGCAGCACCCGATGACCAGGAGGCCCTGCGTGACCAAGCTCAGTCCCGCGCCCGTGACCCGGGCTGCCGTTCGCTGGTCCCTGGGTCACGCCTTGCCACGCACGCTGCTGCACCGAGCGGCGAAGCAGGGCGACCTGCACGGCCGGATGTTCGTCGCCACCCAGTTCAGCGGGCTCGAGCAGCTCGAGCCGATCCTCGACGAGCTGCGCACACACCGACCGTTCTACCGGGGCAAGTACGCCTCGGTGAGTGCGGACAACGCCGCCGTACGTGCCCTGCTGTCGAACCCCGACGCGGGCTCTGCGTTCGTCCCCGCGGACGGGGCAACTCGCTTGGGCCGGCTCCAGACCTGGTCGATGCAGGACGCACCGCTCGGTCCCCTCACTCCGCCCTCACTGCTGGTGACCGAACCGCCGGACCACACCCGCTACCGCAAGCTCGTCTCGCGCGTCTTCAGCGTGCGGGCGGTCGAGCAGCTGCGCGGTCGCACCCAGGAGATCGCCGACGAGCTTCTCGACCGCATCGACCCGAGCACTCCGGTCGACCTGATCGCGGCGTACTGCAGCCTGCTGCCCGTCACCGTGATCGCGGAGATCCTCGGCGTCCCCGAACCCGACCGCGAGAAGGTGCTCCGGTTCGGCGCCGCGGCCGCACCGAGCCTCGACCTCGGGCTCTCCTGGCGGGAGTTCCGCCGCGTCGAGGTGGCGCTGCGCGAGTTCGACCACTGGCTGGAGGGCCACCTCGCCAGCCTGCGTCGGCAACCGGGCGACGACCTGCTCAGCCAGTTGGTCGCCGCTCAGGATGACGGCGTGAGCCTCACCGACGCCGAGCTGAAGGCGACCGCCGGGTTGGTGCTCGCCGCCGGGTTCGAGACCACCGTCAACCTGCTCGGCAACGGCATCTCGCTGCTGGCCGGCGACCCAGTGCAACGCAAGCAGCTCGCCGAGCGTGAAGGCCTCTGGCCCAACGCGGTCGACGAGGTGCTGCGCGTCGACCCGCCGGTGCTGCTCACGGGACGCATGACCACCGCCGACACCGAGGTGGTCGGCGTACCGATGCAACGCGGGTCCGTGATGGTCGGGCTGCTGGCGGGCGCGAACCGTGATCCCCAGGTCTTCCCGGATCCCGACCGGTTCGACGTCGCCAGGGAGAACGCGCGCGACCATGTCTCCTTCTCCGCCGGGCGGCACTATTGCCTGGGCGCGGCGCTGGCCCGGATGGAAGGCGAGGTCGGGCTGCGGACGCTGTTCGAGCGATACCCCGACCTCCGGATCGAGCGAGGAGCCGTACGACGGAGCACCCGCATCCTGCGCGGCTACGAACAGCTTCCGGTGACGCTCAACCCAACAGAGAAGTGACCTCGGTCGACGCGTAGAACGGCTCGAGCTGGGCCCGCAGCATCCGCTCCAGGTCGCCGGACTCCCGCAACGCGTCGACAGCACGCGGCGCGATCCGCACCAGGTCGGCGACAAGGTCCTCGCGGCTGAGGTCGAGCTCGTCGAGCAGCTCGGTCGGGGTGTACCCACCGAACCGTTCGAAGAAGGCTTCGACGACCACCTCGCCGAGGTCCGCGACGTGCTCGTTGGCGACGGTGGTGACCGCCAGCTCGTGCACGGCGTCGACCACGCCGGAGATCTCCTCGTGCGTGGCGTAGTGACTCAGTCCGGCCACCTGTTCCTTCGAGAGCAGGTCCCACACCTGCATCACCGCCTCGCGCGTGGTGGGATCCCTCAGCGTCTCGATGACGATCCGGTTCAGCCGGCGTACGGCGAACGTGCCGCCCTTGCCGACGGTGTCCCCGATCAGCCCCTCGAACTGCTTGTCAGCCGCGCCCATCACCTTCGACGCGGCACTCGTGCCGAACGACATCAGCGAGCCCAACCCGGGCACCTTGTCGGTGACCGCCTTGTTGGCCTGCAACACCTCGCCGACGATGCGGGCCATGAACCGCGACGCCATCGTGCTGACCAGCGGACTGGCGACCAGCCGCTCCAACGCCCTCTCGAGCACGGGGTGCAACGCCAGCAGCTCGTCGAGGAGCACCTCGACCCGCTGGCGGTCCACGAGCTCGCCCAACGGAAACGGCTCGGAGGGTCCGTCGTACACCACCGTGGTCGCGAGCTCGACGATGCCGCTGACCGCGGCGCTGCCAGGAACGGTGCCGAGCGCCCGCACCACGATGGCCTTGATCGCCTCCCGGTCGACGAGGTCGTCGATCCGATGCTGGCCAGCCGCCGCGAAGAGGTCGTCGGCGAGACTCGACACCGTGGTCGCGAGCTGATCTCCGGTCAGCCGGTCCAGGTGGTAGCCGACCTGCGCGTCGAGCAGTTGCTGGGCAAGGGACTCTGCTCGCGCAGAAGTGGTGGGCACGGGGGAACGGTACGGGGTCACCATCCCCGGCTAACCTCGCCAGGTGACCCAGACGATCAGGATTCCCGGGTTGGTGCTCACCGACCACGTTCTCTCCCTGCCACTCGACCATGGCCGTGGTGACGGCGAGACCATCGACGTCTTCGCCCGCGAGGTCGCGGCTCCCGACGGCCGCGATCGCCCGTTCCTCGTGTTCCTCCAGGGCGGTCCCGGGCAAGAGGCCGGGCGCCCGACCCGCCGTCCCGCCTCGCCCCCGTGGCTGGAACGGGCACTGCGTGACTACCGGGTGCTGCTGCTCGACCAGCGCGGCACCGGCCGTTCCACGCCGTACGGCGCGCCGGGGCCCGACCCCGCTGCGGACGCCGAGCGGCTGACGCACTTCCGGGCCGACGCGATCGTCCGAGACGCCGAGAGCTTCCGTGAGCACCTCGACGTCGAACGCTGGAGCGTGCTCGGGCAGTCGTTCGGGGGCTTCTGCTCGCTGCACTACCTCAGCGCCGCACCCGACAGCCTCCGCGAGGCTTTCTTCACCGGAGGCCTTCCGCCGATCGGGCGCCCCGTGGACGACATCTACTCGGCCACCTTCGAGTCGATGCGACGGCTCAACTATCGGTACCACCGGCAGTTCGCGGACGACGGCGACCGGCTCAAGCGCCTGCTCGACCTGTGCGACGCGGGTGAGGTGCACGGCCCCGACGGCGTGCCGGTCACCCGGCGCCTGATGCGCACCATCGGCAACCAGTTCGGCATGGATGGCGGCGCCGAGGCGGTCCACTACCTGCTCGAGCGCGACCCCGACTCACCTGCGTTCGCCCACGACTTCGCAGCGATGGTCCCGTTCAACGCGCGCAACCCGCTCTACGCCGTCATCCACGAGTCCAGCTACGCCGACGGCGTTGCGACCCGGTGGTCGGCCGATCGCGTCGAGCCCGACGACTTCCGGGGCGACTCACAGCTGCTCACCGGGGAGCACCTGTTCCCCTGGATCTTCGAGGACCGCGCGGACCTGCGGCCGTACGCCGAGGTTGCGTCCATCCTTGCCGAGCACGAGTGGCCGCAGCTGTACGACGCGGAGGTGCTCGCCGAGGTGGACATCCCCTGCGCTGCAGCGATCTACGCAGACGATCCGTTCGTCGACCGGCAGTTCTCGGAGCAGACCGCCGATCTGCTGCCCGGGATGCGTCGTTGGCTCACCGACGAGTACCTGCACAACGGGCTGCGCACCAGCGGTGGCCGCGTGCTCGACCGACTGATTGGTCTCTCGCGCGGGACGATCTAACCTCGGCCACTTTGCGGAGTCGTCGTGACGATCGCGGCCACCAGCCGCCAGCCTCCACCTTCGACCCGGCACGACACGTTGATCGTCCGCGACCCGACCACGATCGCGACGTTGCTGACCAAGGTGACCGAACGTGGGGACGCCACATAGTCGTGTTGGGCGAGAACGTGAGCGACCTGGTGGCGCCCGTGTACGCGGCCCGATCCATCGACGAGCACGCCACCGTCCTCGAAGAGGGCAGCAACCTCAGCAACGTCTTGAAGCACGAGCGCGTCCTCCAGGAGGGTCTCGAGCTCCTCAGGCGAGAGAGCAGGCACCCTCAGAACACCAGGCCAAGCCGTTCCACGAGCGGCATCGTCACCTCGAAGTCGATCTCACACGCGTACTCCATGGCCAGCGCCGCAAGCGCCTCAGGTGTGGGCGGCTCAGCGAGGCTGGCGAAGGAGCGGAACAGGTCTTCGAGGCCAGCGGGCGAGATCAGCTCGAGGCAGGAGGCGGGTTCGTCGCCGGCGTTCCAGAAGGTGTGCCATTGCCCACGAGGCTTGAAAAGCAGGTCGCCTTGCTCAGCAACGACCTCACGTCCTTCGATCACCGCACCGATCCGCCCGGTGAGCACATAGGTGAACTCGTCCTCATTTCGGTGGCGATGCATCGGGGCGGCCAGCGCCTTGGGGGCAAAGAGGTGTTGCACGAGGGCGAAGCGTTTGTCCGTGTCAGCACCGTCGATCATGAAGCGGTCCCGGACGCCCGCCAGCTCCGACTCGTCTGCCTCGTCACCGGCGGCGAGCAGGCGAACTGGGGTGGTTTGGTCGGCCATCATTTCCTCCGTGGGTCAAGGCCCCAGACGCTAGGTCGGGTGCGCGAGCAGCGACATACCAGAAAGGTGGTGTCCCACGCGCGCTGGAGAAGTGCGACCATCACGAGGTGGGCGAGGACAAGAAACAGCGTGCGGTCGAAAAGATGGCGAGGCTGTCGGTCGAGCCCCAGAGCCTGGTCACGTTCTGGGACCAGGCGTCGGACGTGATCCAGACTGCGGTTCCGTACTACAGCTTTCCCTGCTGGTACACCCTCGACCCGGCCTCGTTGCTGATCACCAGTCACTACAACCCGTACATGCCGACGTTCCCGGCCGAGTCGCTGGCTCTCGAGTACTACGGCGACGACGTCAACAAGATCGTGGACGTGGCGCGGAGCGAGAGCGGCGTCTCGACGGTTCACGACGCGATGGGTGGCGACCCCAGTGGCAGTCCCCGTTGGCAGGCCAACATGGAGATGGGCGGCGACCAGGAGATGGTGGCTGCCCTGCGCACCCGAACGGGCGAGTCCTGGGGTGCCCTCGGTCTGTACCGCGAGCCCGGCCAGTCGATGTTCGACGAGACCGAGAAGCGCTTCGTGCAGCAGGTCGCTCCCTACCTGGCTGAGGGCGCCCGGCGCTCGCTCCTCTTCGGTGAGGCGGCCGAGCCCGAGACCACACACGCGCCGGGGCTACTCGTACTTTCGACTGACTGGAAGATCGAGTCCTCGACCCCCGGCATGGATCAATGGCTCGAGGACCTGCCTGATGGGGACCTGGGCGCTGACCGGATGCCCTCGGCGGTGCTCACCGTCGCCGGACAAGCCTTGCGATCGGTCAACAGCACCGGGGCCGGCGAGGTCGCGATGGCGCGGGTGCTCACCCGTTCTGGCACGTGGGTGGTCCTGCACGGCGCCCCCTTGTCGACGGGCCCCGACCTCCGGGTGGCCGTCATCGTGGAGCCCGCTCACCCCGCCCGGATCACCGATCTGCTGATGTCGGCGTACGGGCTGACTGACCGAGAACAGGCGGTCACCCGGATGGTTCTGCAGGGCAGCTCAACCACACAGATCGCCACGGACCTCGTGCTGTCCCCGCACACCGTTCAGCAGCATCTCAAGAGCATCTTCGACAAGACTGGCGTGCGGAGTCGGCGCGACCTCGTGGGGAAGGTGTTCTTCTCCCACTACGAACCGCGGCTGCGCGACAACGAGAAACGCACCGAGCTCGAGCTGCCCCTGCGTGGCGGCCCGGCCGTCACCCGCACGTCACCGCCCCTGTGACCACATGCCGCTGGGGCCCTGCCAATGGCAGGACCCCAGCGTTGGCGCAGCGACCGTCAGGTCACTTGGCCATCAAGGTGTCGAAGTACTTGCGCTTGGCGGTGGTTGCCGAGCCGAGGTACCACGACCGCTTCGAGTTCAGCGGGGTGTCGAAGTACGACACCGCGGCGAGCTTGTTGGCCCTCGCCGAGGCGACGAACCGGTCGAGCCACGTCTTGTCCTTGGCGAAAGCCTCGTCGGAGAAGCCGTACTCACCGATGCCAGCCTTCACACCGAGAGACTTCGCACGGGCAGCGAGCTTGTCGACGTACACCGAAGCCTCGGTCCAGCCGGTGTCCATCGTGGTGCTCTTGACGCCGTTGACCCACTCGTAGCCGTACTTGAGGTAGGGGGCGTCGTAGGCGATCCCGTAGATGGGGGCACCGGTCGGGTAGATGTTCGACCACTGGTTGGCGGTGTCGCTCGGGTTGAACTCCTGGGTCCAGCCGGTCACGATCAGCCAGTACTTGACGTCGCCCTTGATGCCGCCGGGGACCATCCTCGAGAGGCGGTCCTGCATCTTGCGCCAGTCGGCGATGACGCCGTCACCCTCGGGCTCGTGGTGGAAGGCGACCCAGACCTCGAAGTTGAGGTCGTCGAGCTTCTTGAACACGTCCTTGGCCCACACGTCGCCGCTACCGCTGGCCATCTGGGCCCAGCTGTAGGGAAGCTTGAAGCTCAGCCAGGTCTTGATCCCGGCAGCGTGGTTGAGCTTGGCCCGAGTGATCGCCTTGTCGACGTCACCGGCAGAGCCGTACCAGCGGTCGACATCGACCCCGGTCTTGGTGCGGTCCACGTTCCCGCCGCCAGCTCCGAGCAACGTCGGCGCGGGTGCCGGCGTCGGGGTGGGTGTCGGGGTGGGTGTCGGGGTGGGTGTCGGGGTGGGTGTCGGGGTGGGTGTCGGGGTGGGTGTCGGTGTCGGGGTGGGTGTCGGTGTCGGGGTGGGTGTCGGAGTAGGTGTCGGAGTCGGAGTCGGAGTCGGAGTCGGCTCGAGCTTCGTCACCCGCGCCTGCAGGGCCGTCATCTGGCACTCGAGATAGGTGATCCGCTTGGTGTCCGTGATCGGTGCCACCGGGGCCACACACGCCGGGGCTGCCGGCTCGGCGGCGGCTGCGCCGCCAACCGCCCAGGCGGCACTGCCGGCGAGGGCGATGACCATGGAAGCGAGCAGGGCACCTGGGACGATGCGTGGTAAAGGGGTAGGTAGTCTCATATATTGATACTGCGTCAGTATCAGACAAACTATGGCAAAACGGACAAACCGGACTATAGAACTAGCATCGCCAGACGCGCCCGGTTACCTGTGCTACGTCACGCGCGCCAGCGATACACCTGCCCGTCGCGGACCTCGACCTCGGTCGGAGGCTTCGGTGTGGGTACGTCGTGCAGGTGGGCCAGCACCTTCGAACGCCCACGGAACTCTCCGTGCCGGTCCTGCCAGTGCAGGTAGGGATGCAGGAGGGGTCGCACCTCGGCCCACTCCCCCGAGTCCATGGCGGCCCAGGCCGCGATCGCCGGGCCCGGGAGCTCCGGCGCATCGTGCAGCATCTTGGGCACGCACATCCGCCACGCGTCGGTCACCAGCTCCCGCATCTCCGACTCGTCGAGGCGACCGAGCCGGGCGCACACCCACTGGTAGCGCAGGTCGGAGGTGCCCGGCAGGAAGAACTTCTCGGGGTCGGAGGCGATCAGAGCGTCGCGCTCCACCTTGGGGAAACCGAAGCCCATCTCGGTCTCGTCCCGCGAGAACGCGACGTAGACGAGCTGGCGCACCTTGAGCTTCCAGCAGCGGCCGATGAACGCCTCGTAGGTGCGTGGCAACGCCAGCCCGACCCGGCGTACGGCATCTGCGTCGACCATGCGCGGGACGCTACAACCGGCCGCCGACAGGCCCGGTCAGCTGTAGGTGACCCGGACCTTGCCGTTCGGGCGCACGCTGATCAAGCCGTGCTGGAACCGGGCGAAGGTGTTCTTGCCGCTCTTCAACGGGCGAGTCGTCGGGAAGCCGAGCCTCGAGGTGGCTCCGCCACGCTTGACGTACGCCGTGAGCACGCGACCGTAGAGCTCGCGAGTGCCAACCCCAGCCTTGTAGAACATCCGACCGTGCGCGAAACGACGAGCGCGACCGCCGGCGACTGAGAACTCCGCACCCTTGGGCGCACCGAGCACAGACTTCACCCCGCCCAGCGCCTTCCAGCGCTTGTAGATCGGCGAGTTGGCCTTCGAGGTGGTCCCCTGCGAAGGCGCGGGTGCCGGCGCCGGGGTACCCGATCCCGAGCCGAAGTGGAACCAGCTCGACCGGAGCCCGAACTTCGAGCGGAACGCGTCGCCGGTCAGGGTCACGTCGGCCTTGCCGCCGTCGAGCCGCATCCGCTCGACCCGGCCGTACCAGGCGCCGTGGCCGTCGCGCTGGGTGACCAGCACCCTCTTCAGCACGCCGATGGACGGATAGGCGTGCTGGATCGTCACCTTGCTGATGGTCTTCGTCCAGGTGTGCATCGGGTTGCCGCTGAACCCGTCGTACTGGTCGGCCTTCGCCACCAGGTAGGGCTGGCTGCCCGCGGACAACCACCCGCCGCTGCTCGACGCGAACTGGGTGAACGCAGGCTTGCCGCCGTAGTTGAGGACCTTGCCTGCCGTCGCGGTCACCGCCGCGTTGCCGCGGGCGTCCTCGTCACCGACGCCGCCGTAGACCTGGCAGTAGGTGGTGTCGCAGGTGTCGTAGTGACGTGTCGGGTGCGCGGCGCGGTCGAAGGCCGCGTAGGTCCGTGCCGCCACGGCCTGCGCACGCACGGCGGCAGGCTGCCAGGAGGTCGGCATCTCGCGCGGCACGACGCCCTGGACGTACTGGTCGAGGCTGAGCACGTTGACCGTGTCCTTGTTCGCGAGCCGCAGCGCGCCGCGGTAGGTCCGGGTGCCACCGCCGACCCGTAGCGACAGGATCCCGGCGCGGAAGAACTCGGAGACTCCGGCCAACGGCTTGCCGCCGGGCTTGTAGACGTGCCATCCGTTCTTCTCGTAGTCGAGCGCAGTTGCCCCACTCACCGTGGTCCGCAGGCGCCAGGTCGCGATGCCGGCGGTCCCCGGCAGGGTGTACGCCTTGCCGCTGCCCACCTCGCGGACCCTCAGTCCGCTGACCGGGAGCACCCGTACGTCGCTGTCGGTGTCGGCGGAGATCAATACGCGCATCGAACCAGCGCCCGCCGCGAGGGTCGTGCCAGGGTAGTAGAAGGCGAGGATCTGCTGGTAGGTGAGGCCTTTCAGCGCGGCTCCCTGGGCGCCGTACTGCGACATCCCGTGGCCGTGGCCGTAGCCGTGCCCGGTCAGCTGCAGGTTGCCGTTGGCGGGCACGGTGTAGGCCTCAGCGACAGTGCGCGAGGCCTGTCCGGGGGCGGCGATGACGAGCAGCGAGGCGAGCATCGCGAGGCCGGCCGTCGCGGCCGGGAGGCGCCGTACGGAGCGTGACATCTGTGACCCCAGTGACCAGTGGGAAAATAGCGAACTCGGACAGTATGCATCGCTGGATAATCGATTTGCCCGGATTTCAGAATATCCCCGGGAATGGCTGCCGAATTACATTCTTGTGATTTAGGGGCCGTATTCATGCGTCGCTAGGCAGGCCCGTGGTGCAGCCGCCGAGCCGCCTCGGCGATGGATCCGCTCATCGACGGATAGACGGTGAAGGCGTGCGCGAGCTGGTCGACGGTGAGCGACTCGGCGACGGCGATCGAGATCGGGTGGATCAGCTCACTCGCCCGCGGGCCGACGACCACGCCCCCGACGATGATGCCGGTCCCGGGACGGCAGAACAGCTTCACGAAGCCGTCGTGCACGCCCTGCATCTTGGCGCGCGGGTTGCCGGCGAGGTCGAGTCGCACCGCCTCAGCAGGAATCTCCCCCGCGTCGATGGCCTTCTGCTGCCAGCCCACGGTGGCGATCTCCGGGGCGGTGAACACGTTCGACGAGACCTGCTTCAGGTCGAGGGGGGTCACCGCGTCACCGAGGAAGTGCCACATCGCGATCCGCCCCTGCATGGCGGCGACGCTGGCGAGCATGAGTACGCCGGTGCAGTCGCCGGCGGCGTACACCCCACGCGCGGAGGTGCGCGAGACCTTGTCGACGCGGATGAAGCCTCCGTCGTCGACGACCACTCCGGCCTTCTCCAGCCCCAGGTCCGAGGTCTTCGGGACCGACCCCAGCGCGAGCAGGCAGTGCGAGCCGGTGACGGTTCGGCCGTCGGTGAGGGTGACCGTGACCTCGTCGCCGCCGCGCTTGACCGACTCCATCCGGGACTTGGAGAGGACCTCCATGCCCCGGCGCTTCAGCACGTCCTCGAGGACGGTCGCCGCGTCTGCGTCCTCGCCGGGCAGCACCCGGTCGCGCGAGGAGACCAGCACGACCTCGACGCCCAGTGACATGTACGCGCTGGCGAACTCGGCACCCGTCACACCGGAACCGACCACGATCATCTTCGCGGGCGTCTCGCTGAGGTCGTAGACCTGTTCCCAGGTGAGGATCCGCTCCCCGTCGGGCTCGGCGGTCGGCAGCGTGCGAGGCGCCGCCCCGGTCGCCAGGAGTACGGCGTCGGCCTTGATCGTCTCGGTGCCACCGGCCTTCAGCTCGACGACCACCTGGTCGGCGCTCTCGAACCGGCCGAAGCCCTCGACCACCCGCACGCCCTCGCGGTCGAGCCGGCGGCCGATGTCGGCGGACTGTTCGGCGGCGAGCGCCATGACCCGACGGTTGACGCGCTCGAGGTCGACCACCACGTGGTGCGCGGCGTCACCCTCGTGGTCCTCGAACCCCACGCCCAGCTCGGGCGCCCCGGCCAGCTCGGTCATCAGCTCGGCCGTGGCGATGAGCGTCTTGCTCGGGACGCAGTCGGTGACCACGGCCGAACCACCCAGGCCGTCGGAGTCGACGACCGTCACGTCCGCGCCCAGCTGCGCAGCGACCAGGGCCGCCTCGTAACCACCCGGCCCGCCACCGACGATCACGACGCGGTTGGCCGGACCGAAGTTAGGTGTGCTCACCGGGTCATTGTGTCGCATTGCGGTGAGCCCCGACCGGCCCCTTAGTCTTGCGCGGTGACGTTGTACGCCGCCTACGGGAGCAACCTCGATCCCGCGCGGATGAGCGAACGCTGCCCGCACTCGCCTCTGCGCGAGACCGGCTGGCTCGAGGGTTGGCGACTCACCTTCGGTGGCGAGGACCTCGGCTGGGACGGCGCCCTGGCGACGATCGTGCAGGACCCCTTCGAGCAGGTGTACGTGGCCATCTACGACGTCACCGACGAGGACGTCGCCGCCCTCGACGGCTGGGAGTCCGCGGACACCGGGCTGTTCCGCAAGACCAAGGTGCGCGTGTCCACGCTCGACCAGGAGGTCGTGGCCTGGGTCTACGTCCTCGACGCTTTCGAGGGCGGGCTCCCTTCGGCCAGCTACGTCGGCGTACTCGCTGATGCCGCGGAGGCTGCCGACGCCCCCGCCGACTACGTCGCTGCCCTGCGTGCGCGGCCCTGCCGGTCGAACTTTGGGGGCTGACGGTTTCCCCGGCTGACCGGGGAAACATGCACTTGTCGAGGGTTGCAACACCCACCGAGTGCATGAATCACCGGCTGACCGGGGAAACCGGCACCCGCACTAGGCTCCTCCCGTGAGCCAGACCTACACCGAAGCCGCGACCGAGGCAGCCCGGGTGCTCGCCGAGCAGACCGGCGTCGAGCGCCACGACATCGCCCTGGTGATGGGGTCGGGGTGGTTGCCTGCCGTCGACGCGCTCGGCGAGTCCACCGCGGAGATCAGCTCCACGGAGCTACCCGGCTTTGCGCCGCCGGCCGTCGCGGGGCACGCGGGCAAGATCCGGTCAGTACGGGCCGGGGAGAAGAACCTGCTGGTGTTCCTGGGCCGTACCCACTTCTACGAGGGGCTCGGCGTGCGCGCGGTCGTGCACGGTGTACGCACCGCCGCCGCCGCCGGCTGCTCGACCATCGTGCTCACCAACGGCTGCGGCGGGCTCGACGAGCGCTGGTCCCCCGGCACCCCGGTCCTGATCAGCGACCACATCAACCTCACCGGGACCTCCGCGATCGAGGGCGCCAACTTCGTCGACCTCACCGACCTCTACAGCCCGCGGCTGCGAGAGCTTTGCCACGAGGTCGACCCCTCGCTCGACGAGGGCGTCTACGTCCAGTTCCCCGGTCCCCACTACGAGACCCCCGCCGAGATCGGGATGGTGCGCGCGATCGGCGGCACTCTCGTCGGGATGAGTACGACGCTCGAGGCGATCGCGGCCCGCGAAGCCGGCATGGAGGTACTCGGCATCAGCCTGGTCACCAACCTCGCCGCCGGGATCACCGGTGAGCCGCTCAACCACGAAGAGGTGCTCGAGGCCGGCCGGTCCGCAGCGACGCGGATGGGCGAGCTGCTCGGCCGGATCGTGCCCCGCATCTGAACGCCTTGTCCGCGATGCGCAGCCCCGCGTTGACAGCGTTGCGATCACCCGGATACCCATGAGGCCACGACTGACCCTGGAGGGGCCCACATGAGCGACGACAACGGCGACAACGGCGAGAAGGACTCGAAGGACGAAGGCGGGACGATCCTCGACGACGGTGGCATCGACACCGACGAACGGGCCGGTCGCAGCCTCGGCATCGAGCCCGACGCGGAGCCGGACGAGGACACCAAGAAGGAAATGGAGGAGGAGCGGAAGGAACGCCTCGACCCCGACAACCGGCCCGAGAACGCCGAGGTCGACAACACCGACCGCACCTTCGACGTGGAGCGCGGCATGTACACCGACTCCGAGGACTACGACGAGAGCGAGCCCCCTCCGTTCAGCGACAAGGAGGACCCGAACAACCCCGACAACGACGACAGCGCCAGCAGTGAGTCCGACGACGACGCGGACGAGGCAGACGACCCGGCCGACGACTCTGACGACAAGGCCGACGACTCTGACGACAAGGCCGACGACTCCGACGAGGACGCGGACGGGGACTCCGATGACGACAAGGACTCCTGAGACCCGGTCGCTAACCTGACTGGCATGTCGAAGGTCCTCCTCACCGGCTCGTCCGGGTCGATCGGCAGCGTCCTGGCACCCGGGCTCACCGCACTCGGTCACGAGGTGGTCGGCGTCGACCTCGCCGGTGCCGACTTCACCGTGGACTGCACCGACCCCGCGGCCGTCGACGCAGCGATGGCCGAGGCCAGGCCAGACGCAGTCATCCATCTCGCCGGCATCCCGACAGAGTCGTCGCTGCCCGACGCGCTCAGCTCCCACGTCATCTCGACGGGCGCCCTCCTCGAGGCGATGCGGCGTCACGGCGTACCCCGGATCGTCTACGCCTCCAGCAACCACGCCGTCGGCCGGGTGCCGCGCAGCGTCCTGCTCAGCGGCGAGGTCGATGCCCGGCCCGACACCTACTACGGCGTGGGCAAGGTCGCCGCCGAGTCGCTCCTGCACCTCTATGTCGACCGCTACGGGATCGACGCAGTCAGCACGCGCATCGGCTCGTTCGGCGAGAGGCCCACCACGCGCCGTCAGCTCTCGACCTGGCTATCGCCCGCCGACACCGTGCGGATGTTCGACGCGGGCCTGACCGCGCCGAGCCCCGGCTTCGCGGTGATCTACGGGATCTCCGCAAACACCCGCGGCTGGTGGGACCTCGCACCCGGTCGCGCCCTCGGCTACGAGCCGCAGGACGACGCCGAGGAGTACGCCGCCCAGGTCGAGTCCGAGCCGGAGACCGAGACCGACCGCGCCGAGGCCGGGCACGTGGGCGGGCCGTTCGCGACCGACGAGTTCGAGCGCCCCCCCTTCGACTGAGCTGAGCTGCTCACGCGAGCGCGGAGAGCGCGGTGTCGACGTGCGTAGCGAGGTCACCACCGTTCTCGGTCCAGTGCTCGACCCCAACCGCAAGCGCGCCGGCACACGCGGCGGCGATCGCGCGCACCTGCAGGTCCCCGACGTCGCGGCCCATCCGCGGCGCCAGTGACTCCGCCAGCGCCTCTCGTGCCGCCATCAGCTGTTCGTTCTGACGCGCACGTAGCGCGGGCACCGAGCGGAGCAGCTTGCTGCGCTCACGCACCACCCGCATCTCCTCGGCGTCGAGACTGCCCAGCGCCTCGGCCAGCGCACGGCGCACGGCGGTCACCGGGCGCTCCCTCGCCGGCCGGAGGGCCACCATCTCGGAGATCATGGGGTCGTACTCGTCCTGGAGGACGACGTCCTCCTTGGTCGGGAAGTACCGGAAGAACGTCGCGGGCGAGATGCCGGCCGCCGCGGCGATCTGTTCGCAGGTCGTCTCGTCGTACCCGTGCTCCTGGATCAGGCCGATAGCCGCTTCCTGGATCGCCTCGCGCGTGCGTTGCTTCTTCAGCTCACGCAGCCCGGGTGCCATGGCCGCAGTATGCGACACGAGAACCCGCTCAGCCGGCACCGTCGCCCGACCTGTCGTCGACACGCGCCGCCCGGCCCGCTTCGCGCGGCATCCGCAAGGCGACCCCAATGCCCGCCAGCAACAGTCCGGCCGCGACGAACAGTGCGAGGTCGCGTCCCTCGGTGACAGCCCGCAGGGCCGGCACTCCGTCGGCCACCAGGGACTGCATCCGTGACGTGGCGGTCGTCGCCAGGACCGCGATGCCGAGTGCTCCCCCTATCTGGAGCGCGGTGTTGTACAACCCGCTCGCGGCGCCGCCACCAGTGCTGCCCTCACCACCCGGTACCGCCGCCACGGTCAGGGCCACGAACGCGAGCCCGAGGCCCACCCCACTCACCGACAGGCCCGGCAGCAGGCTGGTCGCGAACGTTGTCCGGTGGTCCTCGACGCCGAGGAGCGCGAGCAGCACCAGTCCCGCGGCGCAGGCTGCCATCCCGAGCACCAACAGCGGCCGGGCTCCGGTGCGGGGCAGAAGTCCCGAGCCGATCCCAGCAGCGAACACGAGACCGGCCACCAAGGGCAGGTAGGACCAGGCCGCCTGCATCGGCGAGTACCCGAGCACCTGCTGCAGGTGCAGCGAGACGAAGTAGAAGGTGCCGAGCAGGGCGGCACCCACCAGGGCGCCGCAAAGGTCGGCGACGACGACGGCCCGGTCCCGTAGCAACGCGGTCGGCACGAGCGGCGCTCGACCGCTGCGGGCCACGAGCACGCACCCGAGCAACGCGAGTGCCGCCACCGCGAGCCACACCGCTGTGTGCGCGGAGAGCCAACCGTGATCGAGGGTGCCGTGCAGGCTCCAGACCAATGACGCGGCTGCCAGCACTGCCAGGAGCGCTCCCCAGGGCTCGATGCGTACGCCGCGATCACCGGTGCCGCCCGGCAGCAGCACCAGCACCGACAGACCCACCACGAGAGCGATCACGGCGTTCCCGCTGAATATCCACCGCCAGCCGAGATACTCGGTCACGACTCCCCCGATGACCAGCCCGACCACCGCGCCCAGACCGGTCACAGCGCCCCACAGGCCGAGTGCCCGAGACCGTTCCGTCGGGTCCGGAAAGGTGTGCACGAGCAGGCTCATCGCGGACGGCGCCAGCAGCGCGGCGGCCAACCCCTGGCCGGCCCGGGCGCCGATCACCTGTGCCGGCGAGTCGGCAACGGCCCCTAGAAGCGAGGCGACGACGAAGACCCCGACCCCCGCGAGGAGCACGGCCCGGTGGCCGGCCCGGTCGGCCAGCCGGCCACCGAGGAGCAGCAGGCCGCCGAAGCAGAGCAAGTAGGAGTTCACTGCCCACGGCACCAGGCTCGCGGTGAGGCCGGTGTCCCTCGCCACCGAGGGCAAGGCGATGTTGAGCACGACGTCGTCCACGTCGACGAGCAGCTGACCAAGCGCCAGCGCCGCGAATGCCGACCAGGCCACGGTGGCACCGGTGGTGACCCTGCTCGGCGCCACCACCATGTTCTCCTTGACGCTCATGAAGTACCCCTTGGTTCCACGATTGTGAGAGTCACTTTGATTTGATAGTGACTCTCACTTCAACCGATGTCAATCTCCCTTGGTCCCGCGGCGAACCCTTGACTTCGAGTGCACTCGAAGGGTGACAATGCAGCGATGACGACCCTGACGATCGCCCAGGCGGCCGAGCACACCGGCTTGACTGCGCATACCCTGCGCTACTACGAGCGCGACGGACTGATGCTCTCCTCGGTCGACCGCGCGTCCTCGGGGCACCGGCGCTACTCGGAGCATGATCTGATCTGGATCACGATGATCACGCGACTTCGTGCGACAGGGATGCCGATGCGCGACGTACGCCGCTATGCCGCACTCGTGCGCGACGGCGACGGCAACGAGGCCGAGCGGCTCGCCCTGCTCAAGGCCCATCGCGAGCGCGTCGAGGCGCAGCTCTCCGAGGTGACCGGGCACCTGCGCGCGATCGACCGCAAGATCGGCATCTATGAGAGCCGGGTCGAGCGGCTTCCTGACCCGGCTTGACTTCGAGTGCGCTCGAAGTCGCAGAGTGGATGCATGACGATCACTCAACGCACTCTCGGAACGGTCAACCCACTCACGGTCTCCAGCCTCGGACTGGGCTGCATGGGGATGTCGGAGTTCTACGGCACCCCCGACGAGCAGGGCGGCATCGACACCATCCACCGGGCGCTCGACCTCGGCGTCACCTTCCTCGACACCGCGGACATGTACGGCCCCTTCACCAACGAGCAGCTGGTCGGCAAGGCGATCAAGGGCCGCCGCGACGAGGTCCAGCTGGCGACCAAGTTCGGCAACGTCCGCGGTCCCAACGGCGAGCGGCTCGGCATCGACGGGTCACCCGACTACGTCCGCCAGGCCTGTGACGCATCGCTCCAGCGCCTCGGCGTCGACCACATCGACCTCTACTTCCAGCACCGTGTGGACCAGAGCGTCCCGATCGAGGAGACGGTCGGCGCCATGAAGGAGCTCGTCGAGGCCGGCAAGGTCACCCACCTCGGCCTGTCCGAGGCGGGCGCGGACACCATCCGCAAGGCGCACGCCGTGCACCCGATCACCGCCCTGCAGAGTGAGTACTCCCTGTTCACACGCGACCTCGAGGACGAGATCCTCGGAGCCATCCGCGAGCTCGGCATCGGGCTGGTCTCCTACTCCCCGCTGGGACGCGGGCTGCTGACCGGGACGATCACCGCGAACACCGGTGCCGACGGCGAGAAGGACAACCGTCGTTCGTCGTACTTCCCCCGCTTCCAGGGCGAGGCCCTCAATGCCAACCTCGTCCTCGTCGACAAGATCCGGCAGCTCGCGGAGCAGAGGGGATGTACGCCGGGACAGCTGGCCCTCGCCTGGGTGGTCGCCCAGGGTGACGACATCGTCCCCATCCCGGGGACCAAGAGGGTCAAGTACCTCGAGGAGAACGCCGCGGCCACCGATGTGAAGCTCACCGACGAGGACCTCACCGCCCTCAGCCAGGCCGTCCCCCGTGAGGCCGTCGCCGGAGACCGCTACGGCGACATGTCCACCATCGGCGCGTGACCCCGCCTCGGAGTGACTCCGCAGTACGGACCCACGGGGAGGGGTTGCGCACCCCCGGTTAGGTTGGGGGCATGGCTACCACTTCTCAGGGCGGCAAGCCCGCCCACACCGTTGGAGAGCTTCCCGCCGTCGGCGACAAGGCCCCGGACTTCTCACTGGTTGACACCGACCTGCAGGAGTTCAGCTCCAGCGACCTGTCCGGCCGCAAGGTGCTCAACATCTTCCCGAGCATCGGCACCGGCGTCTGCCAGGCGAGCGTGCGCAGGTTCAACGAGCTCGCCGCTGGCCTGGAGGACACCACGGTGATCAACGTGTCCCTCGACCTGCCGTTCGCCATGAAGGGCTTCTGTGCCGCAGAGGGCATCGAGGACGTCAAGGTCGGCTCGGCGTACCGGTCCAGCTTCGGCGAGGACTACGGCGTGCGGCTGCTCGACAACAAGTTCGCGGGACTGCTTGCGCGTTCGGTCGTCGTGGTCGACTCCGACGGCAAGGTCATCTACAACGAGCTGGTGCCTGACATCGGCCAGGAGCCGGACTACGACGCGGCGATCGCTGCGCTCGGCTGAAACCTCGCCCGCAGGCCCCGCTCGGCACCCGCTGTCATCCGGTGGTGGTTCCACACCAGCAGCGGCCGCGCGACGTACGACGCCACGACGAACAGCCGGGCCTCGGCCCGTACCTCCTGCTCGAACCGCAGTGAGGTGAGGCCGGGACCCGCGTCGTCGAGGTGGTACCTCGCCCAGCCCCGGATCGGCCCGTCGATGGCCACCTCGAGGCGGTCCACGCCCCGGCTGACCGCACTGAGCTCCAGCTCGAGGTTGTAGGGCAACGAGGACCTGCAGACCACGAGTGCGTGGTCGTCGTCGATCTTGGCGACGGCGCGCACCTGGGGCCACCACTCGACGTAGTGCTCCAGGTCGACGAGCACCTGGTGCACCTCGTTTCGGGGCGCCTCTAGGGTGAAAGTGCTGGAGAACCGGTAGGTCCTTAGGTCCATGGCTCCAGTATGGCGAGCGCGCAAGCATGAGGAGATCTCGATGAAGCTGGCGGTCCACTGCGCGAACCTGAGCTGGCCCGGCGGCCCGTCCGCTCTGGGAACCACCCTCGCGCAGGTGGCCCGCACCGCCGACGATGGCGGCGTCAGCACGCTGACGATGATGGACCACTGGTTCCAGATGGAGTCTCTCGGCGGCCCACCTGAACCGATGCTCGAGGGCTACACCTCGCTGGGATTCCTGGCCGGCCAGACGCGCAACCTCCACCTCGGCCTGCTCGTCACGGGTGTGACCTACCGGCGGCCCGGCCTCCTGGCCAAGATCGTGACGACCCTCGACGTGCTCAGTGGCGGCCGCGCGATGTTCGGCATCGGCGCCGCCTGGTACGCCCGCGAACACGCCGCCCTCGGCGTCCCGTTCCCCTCCACCTCCGAGCGCTTCGAGCGGCTCGAGGAGGCGGTGCAGATCTGCCGCCAGATGTGGAGCGACGAGGACGGCCCGTTCGAGGGCAAGCACTACCAGCTGGCCGAGACGGTCTGCACCCCGAAGCCGATCCAGGACGGCGGGCCGCCCATCTTCATCGGCGGCAGCGGCGAGCGGAAGACACTGCGCCTGGTTGCGAAGAACGCCGACGCCTGCAACCTCTACGGCTTCGACCCCGACGAGATGAAGCACAAGATCGACGTGCTCGACGCCCATTGCGCCGACGTCGGCCGCGACCCCGGAGAGGTGCGGCGGACCGCGCTCGCCGGGGGCAACCCGTTCGACGACCTCGACGCGTTCCTGCAGAAGATGGATGCGTACGCCGGCATCGGGATCGACCAGGTCTGGGTGATGCCGCCGGCCGAGGACCCGGTCGGCCATGTGGAGCGGCTCTGCGAAGAGGTGCTCCCCCGCCTGCGCGACCTCGGCTGAGACCCATCACCTAGATTCGTGCGCATGACTGACCCCGACCTCCTGCAGCGCGCCCGCGACTGGGCGGCCGAGGACCCCGACCCAGTCACGAAGGCCGAGCTCGAGGCGCTCATCGAGTCCGGCGACCCGGCCGCGCTGGCCGACCTCGCAGACCGGTTCGACGGCACCCTCGAGTTCGGGACTGCCGGGTTGCGCGGTGCGCTCGGAGGTGGCCCCAACCGGATGAACCGCATCGTCGTGCTCCGCGCGGCGGCGGGCCTGGCGGCGTACCTCCGCGCCCAGGGGGCCTCGACCGGCGACTCCGTCGTGATCGGCTACGACGCCCGCCACAACTCCGACGTGTTCGCCCGTGACACGGCCGAGGTGATGACGGGTGCCGGGCTGACGGCGTACACACTGCCGCGGCCGTTGCCCACGCCGCTGCTGGCCTTCGCGATCCGCGACCTCGGCTGTGTCGCCGGTGTGATGGTCACCGCGAGCCACAACCCACCCCAGGACAACGGCTACAAGGTCTACCTCGGCGACGGGAGCCAGATCGTGCCCCCTGCCGACGAGGAGATCGCCGCGCAGATCGCGGCCGTCGGCCCGGTCGCGGAGATCCCTCGCGGCCCTTCGACAAGCTCAGGACAAGCGGAGATCAAGGTGCTCGGCGACGAGATCCTCGACCGCTACCTCGAGACCGTGGTCAAGCTCGCCGGTGACGGCCCCCGAGACCTGACCATCGTCTACACCCCGCTGCACGGTGTCGGCGGCTCCACGGTCATCACGGCGCTGAAGCAGGCGGGCTTCGCCGCCCCGCATGTCGCGACGGCACAGGCGGAACCCGACCCGGACTTCCCCACCGTCGCCTTCCCCAACCCCGAGGAACCGGGAGCGATGGACCTGGCGATGGAGCTCGCCGGGCAGGTCGACGCCGACATCGTCGTGGCCAACGACCCGGATGCCGATCGCTGTGCGGTCGCGGTTCCGGGTGGACCGCACGGCTGGCAGATGCTCACCGGCGACGAGGTCGGCGCGCTGTTCGCACAACACCTGCTCGAGCTGCGCCGCCGGGGCGTCTACGCGACCTCGATCGTCTCCTCGTCGCTGCTGGGCAAGATGGCGACCGCCGAGAAGCGGCAGTACGCCGAGACGCTCACCGGCTTCAAGTGGATCGGCAGGGTCGAGAACCTCGCCTTCGGCTACGAGGAGGCGCTCGGCTACTGCGTCGACCCCAAGCACGTCAAGGACAAGGACGGCGTCTCGGCGCTGATGATGCTCTGCGACATCGCGGCGCGCGCCAAGGCGGCCGGGCGCACGCTGCGTGACCTGCTCGACGACGTCGCCCGCGAGTTCGGTCTGCACGCCACCGACCAGCTCTCTGTGCGGATGGACGACCTCGACGCCATCCCGGCTGTCGTCGAACGGCTCCGCGACCATCCGCCGACAGCGCTGGGCGGACTGGCGGTCGAGCGGGTCGATGACCTCTCGCTCGGGTCCGAACATGTGCCGCCGACGATCGGCCTGCGCTTCGTGCTTGCCGACAACGGCCGGGTCGTCGTACGGCCGTCCGGGACCGAGCCCAAGATCAAGTGCTACCTCGAGGTCGTCGTACCCGTGGAGGACGGCGAGCAGGACGGTGTCGATGCGGCCCGGATCTCGGCCGTGGGCCGACTCGACGCGATCCGGGGCGACCTGCAAGCAGCGGCCGGCCTGTAGCCGATCAGTCTTGCTCCACCTTCTCGACGGTGGGATTTTTGCCACGCAGGCCGGCGCGCTGCACCACCCGCTGGATCGTCAGGTTGCGTTCGTCGGGACGTCCGACGTACTTGATGTCGCGGAGCCCCTGCTCCTGCGCGGCCGACTCGAAGGTGAAGTGGCCGAAGTTGAGCATCCGTCCCTGCAGCGGCTTGTCGACGGAGATGTCGAGGATCCGGCTCAGCGGCATGGTGGCCTCCTTCCGGTTCAGCAGGCCGTGGACGCGGAACACGCGCTGGTTGGTCACCACGAAACGGTCGATGTTGCGCTGCAGCGCCCTGAACCCGCCCCAGAGCATCAGCCCGAGTCCGAACAGGATCGGCACCCAGCCGACTTCGACCGACGAGAACGGCACCAGGATCCAGCAGATGAAGCCGGCGGAACCAAGGAGCGCTGGGATGATGTAGACGACGTAGTGCTTGTGCACCACGTCGACGATGTCCTCGTCCTCCTCGCGCAAGAGGCGGTCGCCGATGCGGGGATCGGTCAGCCAGCGCCAGAAGGAGCCCATGGCTCGGGCTCTAGGAGCTGATCGACTTGAAGAAGCTGATGACACCGTCGAACAGCTTCACCAGGAGGTCCCAGATCGCGTTGCCGGTCTGCTTCGCGCTGTCGGCGAAGCCGGATGGGTCCTGCACCAGCCAGAAGCCGAGGAACAGGACGACGAGAAGGATCACCGTCTTCTTCAGCGCGCCAGTCATCGGTTGCTCCTTGTGTCGGGGGAAGGTTCGAGTGCGCCGAGCTCACGCACGTCCACACCTTTGTACCAAGTTCGGGCACCGTTCGGCGACAGGCGCGCTTTGGCCCGTCGTACGGCTCAGGCGGTGACGTCGCTCGCCGAACCCGCCTCGAGGCTCTCCAGCAGCAGGTCTGCAGCCGCGTAGGGATCGCTCTTGCCCGCGATCACCTCGGCCGCGAGCTCGTCCAGCGCCGCGTTCTCGTGTACGCCGCGCCACTGCTCCCGCAAGGCGGTCACGGCGATGGCCTCGATCTCGTCGCGGGCCCGACGGAGCCGTCTCTTCTGCAGCTCGCCGGTCGAGTCGAGGTGCTCGCGGTGCTTCTCGATCGCGGCCACCACGTCGTCGATGCCCTCGCCCTTGCTGGCGACGGTCTTGACGATCTCGGGCCTCCAGGCGCCTTCCGGCCTCTCGGCCAGGCCGAGCATCGAGCGCAGCTCGCGGCGTACCTGGTCGGCGCCGTCGCGGTCGGACTTGTTGATGACGTAGAGATCTCCGATCTCCAGGATCCCTGCCTTCGCTGCCTGGATG
This sequence comes from uncultured Actinomycetota bacterium, assembly GCA_963742785.1. Taxonomy (GTDB): domain Bacteria; phylum Actinomycetota; class Actinomycetes; order Propionibacteriales; family Nocardioidaceae; genus Marmoricola. The sequence goes on along the minus strand of CAVUNI010000001.1, from coordinate 227,156 downwards.
CCGTCCCCCATCCCCGGCGCGATCAGCACCATCGTGGTGTCGGCCATCGCGGCGATCTCCACCTCGCTCTGGCCGACGCCGACAGTCTCGATCAGGATCACGTCGCAGCCTGCGGCCTCGAGTACCCGCAATGCCTGCGGAGTGGCCCACGAGAGCCCGCCGAGGTGCCCGCGCGAGGCCATCGAACGGATGTAGACGTTCTTGTCCAGCGCGTGGTCCTGCATCCGCACGCGGTCACCGAGCAGAGCGCCACCGGAGAACGGCGACGACGGGTCGACCGCGAGCACACCGACGCGCTTGTCCTGCTTGCGAAACGCCGTGACGAGCGCGGCGGTGGAGGTGGACTTGCCGACGCCCGGCGATCCGGTGATGCCGACGATGTGCGAGTGACCGGCGTACGGCGCCAGGCCGGCCATCACCTCGCGCAGCAACGGCGACGCGTCCTCGACCAGCGAGATCAGCCGCGCGACCGAACGTGCGTCACCGGAGCGCGCCTTCTCGACCAGCTCGGGAACGTCACCCGTCGACCGCCTGCTCACGCCGCTGATCCTCCCTCATTGAAACGGGTAGTCCGAGGTCGAAAGCACCAAAATCCTTGCCCGGATGGTGCTTTCAGCCTCGGACTATCCGGAATTCGGGACCTCTCAGGAAGCAGGCACCTTGACGACCAGGGCGTCACCCTGGCCGCCGCCACCACAGAGGGCGGCGACGCCGGTGCCACCGCCGCGACGCTTGAGCTCGAGGGCGAGGTGCAGCACGATGCGGGCGCCGGACATGCCGACCGGGTGGCCCAGGGCGATCGCGCCGCCGTTGACGTTGACCTTGTCCTCGGGGATGCCGAGCTGGCGGGCGGACTCGATGCCGACGGCGGCGAAGGCCTCGTTGAACTCCACGAGGTCGACGTCGTCGATGGAGATGCCCTCCTTCTCCAGCGCCTTCGCGGTCGCGTTGGCGGGCTGCTGCTGCAGCGTGGAGTCGGGACCGGCGACCTGGCCGGAGGCACCGATCTCGCAGAGCCAGTCAAGGCCGAGCTCCTCGGCCTTGGCCTTGCTCATCACGACCACGGCGCACGCACCGTCGGAGATCTGCGAAGCGGAGCCGGCGGTGATGGTGCCGTCCTTGCTGAAGGCGGGACGCAGCTTGCCGAGCGACTCGGCGGTGGTGTCGCCACGCACGCCCTCGTCCGTGTTGACCACGATCGGGTCGCCCTTGCGCTGCGGGATCTCGACGGGAACGACCTCGTCGTCGAAGACGCCGTTCTTCCAGGCGGTGGCGGCGAGCTGGTGGGAGCGGGCGGCGAACTCGTCCTGCTCCTCGCGGCTCAGCTTGGTGCCGTCGGCGTTGGCCTGCTCGGTGAGGCCGCCCATCGCCTGCTGGGTGATCTGGTCGTAGAGCGCGTCGTAGGCCATCGAGTCGACCAGCGTGGTGTCGCCGTACTTGAAGCCCTCACGCGACTTCGGCAGCAGGTGCGGGGCGTTGGTCATCGACTCCATGCCACCGGCCACGATGATCTCGTGCACGCCACCCTGGATCAGGGCGTCGGCGGTGGCGATCGCGTTGACGCCCGAGAGGCACACCTTGTTGATCGTGATCGACGGCAGCGACAGCGGCAGCCCGGCCGCGATGCCCGCGGTCCGAGCGGGGTTCTGGCCGGCGCCGGCCTGGATGACCTGCCCCATGATCAGGTAGTCGACCTGGTCGCCGGAGACACCGGCCTTCTCCAGGGCGCCCTTGATGGCGACGCCACCGAGCTCGGCGGCCGAGAGGCTCTTCAGGCCTCCGAGCAGGCGACCGATCGGCGTACGTGCGCCTGCGACGATGACGGAACCGGACATGGAAGGCCTCCTGAGCAGCAAATCTGGGTCGACTCGACACTACCCACGAACGGCCCGTCGCAGGAGGGGGGTACGAGTCAGACCCGTCACACCCCGTTGAGGCGCCGTACGACGTGGGCGAGGATGCCCCCATGACGCCGGACATCCCCGACCACCTGTTCACCTGCATCGACCACGTGGGCATCGCCGTGCCCGACCTCGACGAGGCGATCACGTTCTACCGGGACGCGTTCGGGATGGAGGTCCAGCACCAGGAGACCAACGAGGAACAAGGCGTCCGCGAGGCGATGGTGGCCGTCGGTAGCTCCGGCTCGTGCATCCAGCTGCTCGCCCCCATCGACGAGTCCTCGACGATCGCCAGGTTCCTCGAGAGGTCAGGCCCGGGCATCCAGCAGCTGGCCTACCGCGTCACCGATGTCGAGCAGGTCTCCGCGGTCCTGCGCGAGCGCGGCCTGCGACTGCTGTACGACGCCCCGAAGCGCGGCACCTCGGACTCGAAGGTCAACTTCATCCACCCCAAGGACGCCGGGGGCGTGCTCGTCGAGCTGGTCGAACCGGCCACCACCGACGTCGGTCTCGCTGCCGCAGACGCCCCCATCTGATCGTCAGGGCTCGCGAGGGTCGATCCGGCCCAGCGGGTCGTCGTACGGCGCTGACGAGTCACGGTCGCCCGCACGAGCGGGGCTCCGGTCCGGCACCCAGATCACGAACGAGCTGCCGACGCCGATGGTGCTGGTCAGCACGAGGCGACCACCGTGCGCCTCGATGATCTGCCTGGCGATGGCCAGACCGATGCCAGACCCGTTGTGCCCGGAGTCCTCCGGATCCGGGTCGGTGTTGCTGAAGTAGCGGTCGAAGACGCGGTCCTGGTCCTCGAGCGCGATCCCCGGACCCTCGTCGCGCACCACCAGCCAGGCCCAGCCGCCTCGGCTGCCGACGGCGACGGTCAGGGTGCTGCCGACGGGTGAGAGCCGGACGGCGTTGGACAGCAGGTTGTCCAGTGCACGTGTCAGCGCTTCCTCGTCCGCGAACACCACCGGACCGCTCTCCAGGCGCAGGTCGAGGGTGACCCCCGCCGTCTGCGTCTCGAGGCGGTACTGCTCGGCGGCGTCACGCGCCAGCACCGACAGGTCGACCTCCGCCTCCTCGAAGGCACCGCTGCGCTGCCGGGCCGTGGCCAGCAGGTCCTCGATCATCCGTCCCATCCGGACCGTGGCCCGCGAGACGACCGCAGCCGCCTGCTGGCGCTGCTCGAGGGTGGCGTTCTCGTTGGCGAGCACGGCGTCGACGTTGGCGCGTACGACGGCAACGGGGTTGCGCAGCTGGTGGGACACCTCGTCGACGAGGTGTCGTTGCACCGCGAACGCGTCCTCGAGGCGCTGGAGCATGTCGTCGATGGTGTCGGCCAGGGTGCGGAGCTCGTCGTGGGGACCGCTCGCCCCGATCCGGCGTGACAGGTCGCTGGCCGAGATCTCCCGGGCCGTTGCGGTGATCGCCCCGATCGGCCGCAGCACCCGGCCCGATACCCACCATCCGACAGCCATGCTGATCAGGAACAGGGCCACGAGGGCCATCCCCGAGTAGTTGCGCAGGGTGTCGAGGGTGCCCTGGTTGACGGCCTTCTGGATGCTGTCGATGTCGGCGGCCTCGAACTGCTCGCCCTGCTTGAGCACGTACTCGCCGTGCTTCTTGACCACCTTCTCGACGGTCCTGCTCTCCAGCGGCCGGGCGTCGATCGTGCTGCTGACTGCGGCGTACACCCCGGTCACGAGCACGGCGGCGATCACGAACAGGAGCGCTGAGTAGGTGAAGGCAAGGCGCATGCGGACGGTGCTCGCCCATCCCGGAAGGCGGTCGGCCAGCGAGCGAAGGCGCTGCCCCACCTCAGGCACTGCCCTGCATGGGCTCGTCCCGCAACCGGTAGCCCCGGCCGATGACGGTCTCCAGGAGCGGCTCCTCGCCCTTGACGGTCAGCTTGCGCCGGAGCGTCCCGACGGTGACCCGGACAGTCTGGGTGAACGGGTCGGCGTTCTCGTCCCAGACATGCTCGAGCAGCTCCTCGGAGGACACCACGTGCCCGGGACGCGACATCAGGTAGCGGAGCACCGAGAACTCCTTGAGAGTCAGGGTGAGCTCGCGCGGCCCGCGGTGGACCACCTGTCGCGCCGTGTCGAGGGTGAGCTCCCCGGACCGCAGGACGGTGGAAGCCACATGCACCTCCCGGCGGAGGAGCGCACGGATGCGGGCCGTGAGCTCCACGAGGGCGAACGGCTTGACCAGGTAGTCGTCAGCCCCGGCATCGAGACCCTGCACCCGGTCGGCCAGGCCACCTCGTGCGGTGAGCATCAGGATGCGTACGTCGGGCCCCGAGACGCACGGGATCTCCCCCGACCGGACCGACGCAGCCAGCTCCAGACCGTTGCCGTCGGGAAGCGTCACGTCGAGCAGCAGCAGGTCGTACGCCGTGACGGCGACCTTCGTCTCCGCCTCGGACAGGCTCAGCGCCACGTCAGCGGCGTACCCCTCGCGGGCGAGGCCGATCTGCACGGCACCGGCCAGCCCGGGCTCGTCCTCGACGATGAGCACCCGCATGCCGAAACGGTAGTCGCGCCCCGGTGACGCGGCACCCGCACTTTCCCTCGAATTTCGGCGGGCCTTTTCGCCTGCTTTTCTGCCTCGCTTGATGCAGTGGTGACTCTGCCGACCTCGAGGACGGATGACCGATGACCATGCAACCCGACCCCAGGCAACCCGACCCCACGCAAGCCGACGCCAAGCTGACCCTCCTCGCACGACTGACCCTCGTCGGGCTGGGCGCCGCGGCCCTCGCACTCGCAGGCGCGGGCCTCGCCTACGCCAGCGACGACGGAGACGGCACCGACTCCGCGTGGGTGACGGTCGTGGAGGACGACGGGTCGGGTGCCTCGACCAGGGACTGCCCCGAACACCGAGGGGATGACGGAGGCGGGCTGTGAGCACCGACGACGCGGTCGCGGGCGAGCCCACAGGACCGGACCGCAGCGCCGCGGTCCTGGAGCGGGCCCTGTTCGAGGTCAAGAGAGTCCTGGTCGGACAGGACGCGATGGTCGAGCGGATGCTGGTCGGATTGCTGGCCCGCGGACACCTGCTTCTCGAAGGAGTTCCCGGAGTCGCCAAGACGCTGGCGGTTCGTACCCTGGCCGACATCACCGGCGGCACCTTCCACCGACTTCAGTTCACTCCCGACCTGATGCCCGGAGACATCGTCGGGACCCGGGTCTGGCGCCCGTCGACCGAGTCGTTCGACATCGAGCTGGGGCCGGTGTTCGCCAACCTGGTTCTCGCCGACGAGATCAACCGTGCTCCGGCCAAGGTGCAGTCAGCGCTGCTCGAGGCGATGGCGGAGGGCCAGGTGAGCGTCGGCGGTCGGACCTTTGCGTTGCCGCGCCCCTTCCTCGTCCTCGCGACCCAGAACCCGATCGAGTCCGAAGGGGTCTACCAGCTCCCGGAGGCACAGCGCGACCGGTTCCTGATGAAGGTCGACGTCGACCTGCCCGACGAGTCCGAGGAGCTCGCGATCCTGCAGCGGATGAGCGTCAACCCGCCACGGGGTCGGGAGGTCCTGACCGCCGCGCAGGTGCTCGCGCTGCAGGAGGCCACCGACCGGGTCTTCGTGCACCACGCCGTCGCGCAGTACGCCGTCGCCCTCGTCATGACGACGCGTGAGCCCGCCCGACGGGGTCTCGACGCGGTCGCCCGCCACGTGGAGTTCGGCGTGTCCCCGCGGGGAACCCTCGGACTGGTGGCCTCCGCCCGCGCCCTGGCCCTGATGCGTGGACGCGACTACGTGCTGCCCCGCGACGTTTCCGACGTGGCGGGCGATGTGCTCTCGCACCGACTGGTCCTGACCTTCGACGCCGTGGCGGAGGGCATCGACCCCCGGCAGATCATCGACTACCTCGTCGCCGTGGTCCCGCAGCCGCAGATCGCGCCCAACGACGAGTCGCTCGAGCAGGCGGGAGCAGGTGCGGCGTGAGGTCGCTGGCCGACTCGCTGCACGCCTTCGCCGCGCTCGACCTGACCGTGCGCAAGCGACTCTCGGGTCTCCTGCACGGTGATCACGACGGGCTGCGGCTGGGTTCGGGAAGCGACGCGGAGGAGGTGGTGAAGTACCGCCCCGGCGAGGACGACGTACGTCGCATCGACTGGAACGTGACTGCCCGGACTTCGGAGCCGCACGTGTGGCGCACCCGTGCCGAGCACGAGGTCGAGACCTGGGTGCTCGTCGACGAGACCGCGAGCATGGACTTCGGCACGGTCGAGGTGGAGAAGGCCGACCTCGCAGCATGGGTGACCGGCGCCGTGGGCCTGCTCAGTGACGGGCCCGGCAACCGCCTGGGCGTGGCCCACCTTCGCGCCGAGGGAGTCCACTGGTCGCCGCCACTCCCGCCGCGGCGGGCGGCCGTGCGTGCCCTGTCGAAGGTGCAGTCGCGGCCCCTCACTGCCCGTTCCACACCGACCAGCCTCGCCGGAGCGATCACGCTGCTGGGCGCCAGGTATCGCCGGCCCGGTGTGCGCGTCGTCGTGACGGACTTCGTCGAGCCCGACGGCGCGGTGGAGCGGCCCTTCGCCTGGGAGACACCACTGCGCCGCCTCGCCGCCCAGCACGACGTGCTCGTCATCGAAGTGGTCGATCCTCGTGAGCTGTCGCTCCCGGACGTGGGTCCCGTCGTCCTGCTCGACCCCGAGACCGGCCATCGGTGCGAGGTGTGGACCTCGATCCCACGGCTCCGGGAGCAGTACGCCGCGCTCGCCGCCCACCACCGCGCCGCCGTCGCCCAGGCGGTGCGGTCCGCTGGTGCCCAACACCTCGTGGTGCGTACGGATCGTGACTGGGTCGTCGACCTGGCCCGGTTCGTGACCAGGCAGAGCCGGCCGCGCCACGGTGCCCGGCTGCCCGGGAGCCCGCGGTGACGCTGCTGTCCCCGGTGTGGCTGCTGCTGGTGATTCCGGTGGCGCTGCTTGCCCTTGCGTACGTGCTCCAGCACCGGCGGCGCAGCAGGTACGCCGTGCGCTTCGCCTCGCTGCCCATGCTGCAACGGCTGGTGCCGCGCCGACCGGGCTGGCGACGGCACGCGTCGGCCGCGACGATGTTCTGCGCGTTCGGCCTCCTGGTCCTGGCGACGGCGAGGCCGGAGGTGGACGTCCGCGTACCCCGTGAGAACGCCACGGTCGTGGTGACGGTCGACGTATCGACGTCGATGCAGGCCACCGACGTCCAACCGAACCGGCTCGATGCCGCGGCCGAGGCCGCCACCCGATTCGTCGAGGGCCTGCCCGAGGGCTTCAACGTCGGCATCGTGACGTTCTCCGGCCGGACGACGGTCCGCGCGACGCCGACCTCCGACCGCGAGACAGCGATGGCGGCGCTGCAGAACCTCGACCTGGCCGGCCGCACCGCGATCGGCGAGGGCGTGTTCACCTCCCTCGACGCGATCCGGGACCGGGCGCGGGTGGCCGGCGAGGAGAAGGTGCCCGCCCACGTGGTCCTCCTCTCCGACGGCACCAACACGACCGGTCGCACGCCCGAGGAAGCCGCCGCGGCGGCCCGTTCCGAGGGAGTGCCCGTCTCGACCATCGCCTACGGGACACCCGACGGTGTCATCGAGAACCAGGGGCGGGTGCTCGCCGTACCCGTCGACGAGGAGACCCTCGCGGCGCTCGCGGAGAACACGAAGGGACGCGCCTACACCGCCCAGAGCAGCGACGAGCTCAACGAGGTGTACGACGACATCCAGTCCTCCATCGGCTACCGGACCGAGGCCCGCGACGTCACGCCGTACGTCAGCGCGATCGCTCTCGCGATCGGGCTCCTCGCGGCCGCGATGTCCCTGCGCTGGTTCACCCGCCTGCCCTGACCACCAGCCTGACCCCACAGACTCCGAGAGGACCGAGATGCCGACACCGCCACCATGGCCCGGGCTCGGGGTCCCTGCCGGACCTGACTTCCTTCGCCCTCCACAGGAGCACCGACCGGCTCCCGACCAACGCGATGCTCGGATGCCGCCACCGCTGCCCGAGCCGAGCGACCCGACCATTCTGCCGGCGCCACTGCCACCCCTGCCATCGCTGGTCGAACCTCCTCACGGAGCGCGACGAGGCGTGGCGATCCTTCTGGCCGCCATGCTCGTCGGAGGCCTCGCCGGAGTTGCCGGGGCCCACTGGCTGGGTCCTGAGGCCTCGACCACGATCACGCAGGAGGAGCCGTCGCGCCGCCCGGCAGCACGGCCGGGCACGGAGGAGTCGGCGGCACGCGCCGTGCTGCCGAGCGTGGTGCAGGTGCGCAGCGGCCGCGGCTCGGGGTCGGGCTTCGTCTTCGACGAGGCCGGGCACGTGCTCACCAACGAGCACGTCGTCGCCGGCGACGACCGGGTGGTGCTGCAGCTCAGTGGTGGCCGGCAGGTCACCGCCCGGGTTGTGGGCACCGACGAGGCCAACGACGTCGCGGTCCTGCGCGTGAGCAACAGGGACCTGCGTCCGGCCGTCATCGGGCGTTCTTCGCTGTTGCGCATCGGAGAGCCAGTGATCGCGATCGGCTCGCCGCTCGGGCTCAACGGGACCGTCACAGCCGGGATCGTCAGCACCACCAACCGGAAGGCGCGGCTCGGCGGCCGCAACAACCAGACGGTGATCCAGACCGACGCCTCGATCAACCCGGGCAACTCCGGCGGTCCGCTGGTGAACCTCGACGGCCAGGTGATCGGGGTGAACACCGCCATCGCGACCGTCCGCGGCCCCTCCAGCAGCGCAGGCAACATCGGCATCGGGTTCGCCGTACCCATCGACCGGGCACTGCGGGTGGCCAGCCGCATCATCAACCGGTAGCAGCCGGTTCCGGGCCCGCTTTACAAGGAGCGGCCGCGAGGCTTCACTGACGCCATGGCGATACGCGACCGGGCCGAGACGATGGCTCGCAAGGCCCGATACTCGCTGTCGTCGCGGGTGCCGACGCTCAAGCCTGCCATCGACTCCCTCGCCCCACGCTTCGGGATGGCCAGTCGCGCGAGCCAGTACCGCTACTGGCAGACACCGCGTCCCGACGGGCACCCGATAGTTCCCACGCACGACTCGACCCGCAGCGCCCGGGAGATCGTGAAGAGGCTCGCGAAGGAGGCGCGCGAGAAGTCCGACCTCATCGTCGAACTCGGTTCGGGAGACGGTCGCCTGCTCGCCGCCCTGGTCGACGCCGGGTACACGAACGTGATGGGCGTCGAGATCAACCCGCACGCGGTCGCCCTGATGCGCAAGAACCATCCCGAGCTGGCCCAGGTGCAGGTGCTCGTGGGTCCGGCGGAGCAGGTCCTCAAGGGCTTCGGTGACGACAGCGTGCGATGCGTCGTGGCTGCGGCAACGTTGGGACACATCCATCCAGACAGCGCAGACCTCTTCGACACGATCACCCGGATCACCAGCATGGTGATCGCGGTGGACGGTCCGCCGAAACAGCTGCGCAGGCAGCACCCCTGGGACATCGAGCAGGAGTTCACCTCACGGGGGATGACCCTCCGAAAGGCGAGCGGACTGGGGGACGAGGTCCCCGCGAAGGACGTGCTGGCGGGAAGCACCCTGCGCGTCTTCCGTCGGATGGAGAAGCAAGCAACGCTGCACGAGTTCTGGCGGCAACCCAGTCCACACGGCAACAGCTCCCTGGACTACATGAAGACGATCTGGCGCAGCCAGGCGCTGCGCAAGCTCATCGACGACCTTCCGACCGAGGCGCGCATCCTCGAGGTCGGCTGCAACGTGGGCCGCAACCTTGCGTACCTGCACGAAAACGGGTTCCCCGACGTAGAGGGCATCGAGATCAACCCCCACGCTGTCGAGCTGCTGCGCCAGACCTACCCCCGGCTCGCCGACGTGACGATCCATGTCGGCGCTGCGGGCGACGTACTGCCCAAGCTCGCCGACGACAGCTTCGACCTGGTCTTCACCATGGCCGTGATCGAGCACATCCACCCCGACGAGGCTCACGTCTTCGACGAGATGGTCCGCGTCGGGCACGACGTGCTCGCGATCGAGCCCGAGGACCGGCTCACCCACCGGCAGTTTCCGCACGACATACCCAAGATCTTCACCTCGCGCGGGCTCACCCTCCTGGCTTCGACGCCAATGGGCACGTTCGAGGAGAACGCCAAGGACAGCTCGATGGACAAATACACCGCTTACCGGTTCTCACGCTGAGCCGTCCGCCAGGCGGGGCAAGATAGGTCACACCGTGCTGACACACGGTGTACTCGCCGGTAGATTCCGGCGCAGCCCACTCGGCCCCTGAGCACAGGAGCGACACGTTGCAGCAGATCCTCGAAGCCATCCTCGCCGGTGACACGTCCAGTGAGGACTTCGCCGACCTCGAGCTCCCGCAGTCCTACCGGGGTGCGGTCGTCCGCAAGGACGAGGTCGACATGTTCGAGGGCGTCGACAGCCGGGACAAGGACCCGCGCAAGTCGTTGCACGTGGACGAGGTGGCGCTGCCCGAGCTCGGCCCGGGCGAGGCGATCGTCGCGGTGATGGCCAGTGCCATCAACTACAACACCGTGTGGACCTCGATCTTCGAGCCGTTGTCGACCTTCGGCTTCCTGGAGCGCTACGGCCGGATCTCCCCCCTCGGCAAGCGCCACGACCTGCCGTACCACGTGGTCGGCTCCGACCTGTCCGGCGTCGTGCTCAAGACCGGTCTGGGCGTGCACTCCTGGAACCCCGGCGATGCTGTCGTCGCGCACTGCCTGTCGGTGGAGCTGGAGAGCCCCGACGGCCACAACGACACGATGATGGATCCCGAGCAGCGCATCTGGGGCTTCGAGACGAACTTCGGCGGCCTGGCCCATCTGGCCCTGGTGAAGTCCAACCAGCTGATGCCCAAGCCGGCCCACCTCACCTGGGAGGAGGCCGCCTCGCCCGGTCTCGTGAACTCCACCGCCTATCGCCAGCTGGTCAGCCGCAACGGCGCCGGCATGAAGCAGGGCGACAACGTGCTGATCTGGGGCGCCAGCGGTGGCCTCGGTGGGTTCGCCACGCAGTACGCCCTCAACGGCGGTGCCGTACCCGTGTGCGTGGTCTCCAACGAGGAGAAGGCCGCGATCTGCCGCAAGATGGGCGCGGAGCTGATCATCAACCGCTCCGAGGCCGACTACAAGTTCTGGCAGGACGAGAACACCCAGGACCCGAAGGAGTGGCGTCGCTTCGGCAAGGACATCCGCGAGCTCACCGGCGGTGAGGACGTCGACATCGTCTTCGAGCACCCCGGTCGCGAGACCTTCGGCGCCTCTGTGTTCGCCGCACGCAAGGGCGGCACGATCGTGACCTGCGCCTCCACCAGCGGCTACATGCACCAGTACGACAACCGCTACCTGTGGATGAACCTCAAGCGCATCATCGGTTCGCACTTCGCCAACTACCGCGAGTCGTGGGAGGCCAACCGGCTGATCGCCAAGGGCATGATCCACCCGACGCTCTCGAAGACCTATCCGCTCGAGGAAGTCGGACAGGCCGCGCTCGACGTCCACCAGAACGCCCACCAGGGCAAGGTCGGCGTGCTGTGCCTGGCTCCCGAAGAGGGTCTCGGCGTTCGCAACGAGGAGCTGCGGGCCGAGCACCTCGACCAGATCAACGCGTTCCGCGGAGTCTGAACCACCACTGGACTACCCATTTTGGTGCGGCGCGTCGCAGGGGGTGCCGGTGGGTTTCGCCCGGTTCATGGGCGACACTGGGCGTCGTACGTCGGACCAGCGACCCGACCCACGACCACGGGATTGAGGATTGAGAAGCATGAGCAACCAGGGCCTGTCCATCTTTGACAACGAGCCCGACGACTCCGGGGACGAGCCCACTCAGGTGATCCCCCGCGAGGCCGGCGAACAGGGCCACGGCACCCAGAAGACCGCCCAGAAGCTGGCGGAGAAGGTGGCCGAGCAGCCCACCGAGAAGCCCGCCGAGACCATCGAGAAGCCTGCCGCTGTGCAGCCTCCTCCGCGTCAGGCGCCCCCGCAGCGCACCCAGCCGTCCGAGGCAGCAGCACCTGCCCGGCCGACGCCCGCGGCCCCCGCGACCCCGCCGCCGGCCGCCCAGCTCCCCTCGCTCCCGACCGTGCGGCGAGGCGGCTACGACACCACGGCTGTCGACAAGCACCTGCGCACCGTGACGGCCGAGAAGGCCGGGCTCGTCGCCAGCCTCACCGAGGCCCAGGTGCGGCTCAAGGCGCTCCAGAGCGAGGTCGAGTCACTTCGCACCGAGATCGACGAGAACCAGAACCCGACCTACGCCGGACTCGGCGGGAAGGCCAGCGAGATGCTGCGCCTCGCCGAGGAGCAGGCCTCCGAGGTGATCGAGGAGGCGACCGCGCACGCTGCCAAGATCCGCGAGCAGGCGCAGCGCGACGCTGCCGCCGTCAAGGGCGAGGCCGAGGCCGACGCGGAGGACATGCGGGTGGTGCAGCTGCGCGAGCTCGAGGAGACCCGCAACCGCACCATGGCCGACATCGAGGCGCACCGTGCCCGCGCCGTGGCCGAGGCCGACGACAACCTCGCCGCCGCGAAGCGTGAGGCCGAGCAGCGGCGCCTGGCCGCCGAGCAGGAGACCAACGCCCAGCGCACCAGCGCCACGCGCGAGTCCGAGCAGGCCCGCGCCGAAGCCGAGCGCGAGGTGCAGGAGGCCCGCCGCGCCCTCGCCGTGGAGAAGGAGCGCCTCACCCGCGAGGCCGCCGAGAACCACGATGCAGCGGTCTCTGAGACCCGGCGCCTGGTCGCCGAGGCGGAGGAGCGCTCCAACGCCGCCGAACAGCGTGCGCGGGAGGCCACTGAGGCCGCAGCCGCGGCTCGCGAGGCGGCGACGCAGGAAGCCGAGGCCATGGTCAGCCGTTCGCGTCGCGAGGCCGAGCAGATCGTCAGCGCGGCCAAGAAGCAGGCCGACGCCCTGCGCAACAGCGGTCACGCCGACTCCGAGCGGGAGCTCGAGGCGCTCAAGGCGGAGGTGTCCCGGCTCACCCGCCGCCGCGACTCGATCACCTCCCAGCTCTCGGCGCTGCGCGACGTGGTGGCCGGGTTCGGCAACGACGACGAGAGCTGACACGTGGCGGTTCCCGGATCCGGCGAGGGCCAGGGCCCCGCCGCGGACGACGCGGAGGGTCATACATCCGGGTCCGGGAACCCGCCAGGGGATCCTGTCGTCCACAAGACGGCAGCTGCGCGTCGTACCTCCACCGCCGAGGCGCCCCCGCTCCCACCGCCTGTTGAGCGCACGGCTCGCGGCACCTGGAGCCACTCGCCCTTCGTCACCGGCTTCATGCTGGCTGCCGGCGCTCTCCTCGCGTGGTGGTTCGGTGGCCTGATCATCCAGGCCAGCTCCGTGCTGATCCTGGTCGTGGTCTCCCTCTTCCTCGCGTTCGGCCTCAGTCCCGTCGTGCAGTGGCTGACCCGTCACAACATCCGGCACTCCGTGGCGGTCCTGCTGGTCGCACTCGGCTTCATCGCCGCGCTGGCGCTGTTCGTCCTGGCCATCGCACCCGTGGTCGCCGACCAGGTCTCGACCCTGTCGAAGAACGTCCCTGGCTACTTCGACCAGCTCCAGCACAACCGTCAGATCGAGCGACTCGACGCGAAGTACGACGTCATCGACAATGCGAAGGAATACGTCACCAGCGGCGACCTCACCCAGCAGGTCTTCGGCGGCGTGCTCGGGGTCGGGCTGGCGATCCTGGGCTTCGTCGCCAACACGTTCATCGTGCTCGTGCTGACCCTCTACTTCATGGCCTCCCTGGACACGATCAAGGCCAACCTCTACCGCCTGGCGCCCGCCAGCCGCCGTGAGACCGTGGCCGACCTCGGTGACCGCATCCTCGCCGGCATCGGCGGTTACGTCTCCGGCGCGTTCATCGTCGCGCTCTGCGCGGGACTGTCGACGCTTGTGTTCCTGTTCATCGTCGGCCTGGGCCAGTACGCCGTCGCGCTGGCGCTCGTGGTGGCGGTCCTGGACGTGATCCCGATGATCGGCGCAACGCTGGGCGCTGTGGTCGTCAGCGCGATCGGGCTGGCCACCGACGTCAAGGTCGGGATCGCGTGCATCATCTTCTACATCGTCTACCAGCAGGTCGAGAACTACCTGATCTACCCCCGGGTGATGTCCCGCTCGGTCAACATCTCCGGCGCGACGACCGTGATCGCAGCCCTGGTCGGCGCGTCCCTGCTCGGGGTGATCGGCGCCTTGCTCGCGATCCCCACGGCCGCCGCGATCATGCTGCTCGTGCGCGAGGTCTTCGTCCGCAAGCAGGACACGCGCTAGCTGCTACGGCGGTCAGCTGCCGCAACACCTCGACGACGACCTCCGGTCGCTGAGCATGCACCCAGTGACCGGCGCCCTTGACGACGATCTTGCGGGTGTGGGGGAACAGGCGACGCATCTCGGCCTCCTGCTCGCTGCGTACATAGCCCGAGTCCGCACCGGCAAGCCAGATGACCGGTCCCTCGAAAGGTGCCAGTTCCTGAAGTCGGTCCCCCGGCCAGCCACTGAGCGCATCGAGGTTGCGACCCAGGACGTCGAGGTTGACCTGCCAGCGCCAGCCGTCGCTCTCGCGCCGCAGGTTCTGGAGCAGGAAGTCGCGCACGGTCCGGTTCGGCACGGCCGACTCGAGCGCAGCGTCGGCGTCTGCCCGTCGCTCCAGTGAAGCCAGGTCGAGCCCCTCCATGGCCTCGACGTACCCAGCGAACTCATCGCTGCCGCCGTAGTCGACGGGGGCGACGTCGACCACGCACAGGCGACTCACCAGCTCTGGTGTTCGCAGGGCGGTCACCATGGCTGCCTTCCCGCCCATCGAGTGGCCGACCAGGGTGACCGGATCCTCCTGGCCGAAGAGGTCGACGAGGAGGTCGGCAAGCTGATCGGCCATCTCGAGGTAGTCGAAGGACTCGGACCAGGGCGAGCGACCGTGGTGCGGCAGGTCCACCAGCACGGTGCGATGCTCGCCGGCGAGGGCCTTGGCCACCGCCGTCCAGTTCCGGCCCTGGCCGAAGAGCCCGTGGCAGAAGACGATCGGCGAGCCGTCGTCGCCGTACGTCGTGGTGTGCAGGGTCACCGCGGCATTGTGTCGCGCTGCCCCGGACCAGCGCGACCAGGGTCTCTGGGTTTGGCCCGGTCCGGTGGTCGGCTCAGGCCGACCAGCGCACCGACTCCTCGACGACGTCGGCGAACGCGTAGACCCCACGGAGGTCGTCGCGCACGGCGTACAGCGAGCTGACCCCCTGGAGGTGGCGGCTGGCCAGATCGCGTTGGGCAGCGCTGGGACGGTACTGGTGCTCGACGAGAACGGTCTTCGGGTCCATGTCCACTCCTTCAGGTCGGCTGGGCGTACCTGAATGGTGAAGGGGCAAGGTCACCGAGAGGTTGACGTTCGGTTACCGGCAGGTCTCCAGAACGGCGATCTGTGGGTCGATCAGAAGTCGAAGCCGTCGAACATGTCGCCGACGCCGTCGAACATGCCGCCGATGCCGTCGCCGATGGACCCGATCCCGTCGCCGAGACCCTCCCCGATGGAGCCGATCCCGTCGCCAAGGCCGTCGAACCCGCCACCGAAGAGCATGCCCATGAACATCATGTCCATCATGCCGAAGCCGCCGAAGTAGCCCGCGGCGTACGGCTGGTAGGCGCGGCCGCCCTGCCAGTACGGCACGCGCTGGGAGCCGACCATCACCTTGCGGATGTCGGGCTCGGCGCCGGCCTTCACCCGCTCGGCGTCGAGGGCACAGGCCGGGACATCGCGCTGGGCGCCGCCGGGCGGGGCGTACGCCACGTCCTCGACGGACAGACCGTGACGCGGGTCGAAGAAGCACGGCGGCCGACGGGTCGGGAGGGGCTGACCGTCGACGCGCGCGCGCACGCACGCCATCGCGTAGCGGCCGTCCTCGAGGATCTCGGTGACGTGCTTGACCTGCTCGGGCTCGTTGATGGAGTCGGCCGCGGTCTTGGCGGACTCGTAGGCGTCCAGCGCTCGCTGGTAGTCGGCGTTCTCCCCCGGCTCGAGCTCACGGCCTGCCATGTCGACGTCGAGCTGCTGCAGCTCCTCGCCGAGCGCGGTGACGTCCTCGAAGGCCAGCTTGCGGACGGGCTCGAGCTCGGCCTGCTTGCGTTCGAGGGCCTTGCGCTGGTTGGCCTTCACGACAGCCCTGACGGCGAGCGCTGCCAGGGCAAGCAGTACCAGGAAGACGAGTAGACCCATGACGCCAGATTACGTGGCGGCTCCCAGCCGCCCGTAGGCCGGCGCTGCTAGTTCTTGCGCTGGCGCGGCCGCCGCGGCGGGGTCACCAGACGCGGCGAGTTCGAGTCCAGCAGGTTCGGGACGATCGTGGTGAGGCGGATCGGGGCGTGCATGAGGTCTCCTCGGGCCTGGACACGCCCTGGGCGGCGTATCACCAGTGAGGAGCGGCGTGCCGCGCCGCCAGATACGTCAGCGGGAGCTGTAGTCCCGGAACCCGCGCTTGGTCTTGCGGCCGAGGTAGCCGGCGGTGACCAGGTGCTCGAGCAGCGGCGCGGGCGCGAAGCCGGGCTCGCGGAACTCCAGGTAGAGCTCGCGCTGGATCGCCAGCGACACGTCGTTGCCCACCACGTCGAGGAGCTCGAAGGGGCCCATCGGCAGCGCACAGCCCTGCTTCATCGCGGTGTCGATGTCGTCGGCCGTCGCATAGTGCGCCTCGAGCATCTTGATCGCGTCGTTTAGGTAGGGGAACAGCAGCGCGTTGACGATGAAGCCCGCCCGGTCGCCGCAGGAGACCGCCACCTTGCCGAGCTTGCCGACTAGTGCCTGCGTGGTCTCGGTGACGTCCTCGGACGTGGAGACCGTCGAGACCACCTCGACCAGCTTCATGATCGTTGCCGGGTTGAAGAAGTGCATGCCGACGACGTCCTGCGGTCGGCCGGTCGCCTGGGCACACTGGATGATCGGCAGCGAGGACGTCGTGGTCGCGAGGATGGCTCCGGGCTTGCAGATCTCGTCGAGGTTCTCGAACAGGGTGGTCTTGATCTTGAGGTCCTCGGCAATCGCCTCGACCACGATGTCGACCTTGCCCAGGTCGTCCAGCGAGGTGGATCCGGTGAGCCGGCCGAGCACGTCGTCCTTGACCGCCTCGTCGAGCTTGCCGCGCTGGATCGCCTTGTCGAGCGACCGCTCGATCGTCGTACGGACGCCGTCGACCTTGTTCTGCGAGCGGCCGACGTAGACGACGTCGTACCCGCCCTTGGCGAAGACCTCGACGATGCCTGTAGCCATCGTGCCGGTGCCGACAACGCCGACCAGCTTGATGTCGAGCTTGAGCTGTGGCAGGTCGTCGGCCGACGGGGTCTTGTCGTCGGGTACGACGACGGGGCTGTCGGCCGCCTCGTAGGTGTAGAAGCCCTTGCCGGTCTTGCGGCCGAGCATCCCGGCCGTGACCATCTGCTTGAGGATCGGCGCCGGGGCGTGCAGCCGGTCGCGACCCTGGCGGTACATCGTCTCGAGGATCTCGTACGCCGTGTCGAGGCCGATCAGGTCGAGCAGGGCCAGCGGACCCATCGGGTAGCCGCAGCCGAAGCGCATCGCCGCGTCGATGTCCTCACGGGAGGCGTAGTGGGCCTCGAACATGGACACGGCGTGGTTGAGGTAGCCGAACAGCAGCGTGTTGGCGATGAAACCGGCCTTGTCGCCGCAGACCACGGGGTTCTTGTCCAGAGCCTGCACCAGGGAGGCGACGTCCTCGAGGACGTCCGGCTCGGTGACGACCGTGCGGACGATCTCGACGAAGCCCTGCACGGGCGCCGGGTTGAAGAAGTGCACCCCGATGACCCGGCCCGGGTGGGCGTTGGCGGTGGAGATCTCGGTCACCGACAGGGAGGAGGTGTTGGTGGCGAGGATGGTGTCCTCGGCGACGACGTCCTCGAGCTGCTTGAAGATCTGCTTCTTGATCTCCATCGACTCCACGACCGCCTCGACCACCAGGTCGGCGCCCTTCAGCTCCTGGATCGAGGTGGCGAAGGTGACCCGCTCGTGCAGCGCCCTGGCGTCGTCCTCGCTCAGCTTGCCGCGCGCGACCGCGCGCGCCGTGGAGTGCTCGAGGTGCTGGCGTCCCCGGGCCACGCCGTCGTCGTCGACCTCCACACCCACGACGGTGTAGCCGTTGCGGGCGAACACCTCCGTGATGCCGGCACCCATGGTGCCCAGTCCGACAACGCCGATGGTCTTGAAGTCACGTGCCATGTGGCGCATCCTGCCACGCGCCCACGGGGACCTGATTGTGTGTCCGCTCACGCCCGACTCGGGGCTATCGTCAGTCCATGGAGGCCGGCGCCGTCCTCGACGCGTACGCCGCGGCCTGGGCTCGCGGAGACCCGGAGGCCGCCTTCGACTTCTACGCGGACGATGTCGTGATGCACCTGCCAGGTCGAGGCTCCCTGGCCGGATCACACAAAGGCCGCGAGGCCGTCGTGGGCACCATCCGCGCTCTCCTTGCCCGCACCGACGGACTCGCCGCCGAGGTGGAGCCGATCGACCTGCTGACCTCGAGCGACCGCGTGGGCCTGCTCGTGCGCGAGGTCGTCGTCCGCGGCGAGGACCGCCTGGAGATCCGCCGCGTCAACCTCTACCGCGTGCGCGACGACCACATCAGCGAGATCGAGATCTTCGAGGGCGACCAGTACGCCGTGGACGGGTTCTTCGGCTAGGTGCGGCTGCGGTTTCCCCGGACGTCCGGGGAAACTGGAGGCTGGCGGGCAATGCTTCGCCTGCCAGCCTCCAGAATTGCCCGTCCACCCCGACCGATTCATCCCAGTCCGTCGACCAACCGCGTCACCTCGTCGGCGCAACCCCAGCTGACTGTGACGCCGGCGCCACCGTGGCCGTAGCAGTGGACCACCCGTCCCTCCGTCTCGAGCCGGACGGCCGGGCGCACCGGACGCAGGCCGACCCGGTGGGAGAGCACCCGGGCACCACTGAGAACCGGCACCAGTCTCGTGGCACGTCGCAGGATCTCGGCGGCCGTCTCCGGTGAGGGAGTCCGGCTCCAGTCGTCGTTGTCGTCGGTGCCGCCGACCACAATTGTGTCGTTTCGCGGTACGACGTAGGTCGGCCCGTCGGCATCGAGCCACCATCGGTCCAGGTCGACCCCGTCGACCAGCAGAACCTGCCCCCGCACGGGACGGACCTCCAGGTCGCCGGCCAGCCGGCGCGAGCCGAGGCCGGAGCAGTTGACCACGACGTCGTCGGTCTCCGGTAGCGCGGCGAGACTCATCCGGGTCAGGGTCCCGCCGAGCTCCTCGAGACGCACGCGCAGCCAGTGCAGGTACACCGGCATGTCGATGACCGGGGCGGTGAAGCTCCACGCATCGGCGAACCCCTGCAGCGCACCGGTGTGGGCCAGATCGGGCACGGCATCGGCCCACCAGGGGTCCTCGGTCCGCCGGTGGAGCACCTCAGTGCCCGGGAGCATCCGGACGCCATTGTCGTCGTCCTTGGCCAGCTCCGCGAAGGCGGCGTACGACGTGGCCGACCAGGCGGTGACCCGGATCTGCGGCAGCGCCTTGTAGGGATACCAGAGCGCCGCCGCCACGACCGAGGTCGTCTCCAGCGGCAGGTCCCTGGCGAGTACGTCGACCCGGTGCCCCACCTCGGCCAGCCGGACGGCGCAGCTCATCCCGATGACCCCAGCTCCCACCACGACCACGCGCGCCACGGGGCCAGCATGGCAGGTAGATTCTCCGCTCGTGAGACTCGTCGTGGCCCGCTGTCAGGTCGACTACGCGGGGCGGCTGACGGCTCACCTGCCGATGGCCACCCGCGTGCTGATGCTCAAGTCCGACGGCTCGGTGCTGGTGCACTCCGACGGAGGCTCCTACAAGCCGCTGAACTGGATGAGCCCCCCGTGCAGCGTGAAGGAGGGCACCTCCGAGGACGGCCAGACCGAGTGGCTGGTCGAAGCCAAGTCCGGGGACAGCCTGCGCATCCTGATCGAGGAGGTGCTGCATGATTCCAGCCACGACCTCGGCGTCGACCCCGGGCTGCAGAAGGACGGTGTAGAGAAGCACCTCCAGGAGCTGCTGGCCGAGCACCCGTCGACCCTGTCCGAGGGCCTGATGCTGGTACGCCGTGAGTTCCCGACCGCCATCGGTCCGGTCGACCTGATGTGCCGCGACGCCGAGGGCGGGTCCGTCGCCGTCGAGATCAAGCGTCGTGGCGAGATCGACGGCGTCGAGCAGCTGACCCGTTACCTCGAGCTGCTCAACCGCGACTCCCTGCTTGCGCCGGTCCGTGGCATCTTCGCCGCCCAGGAGATCAAGCCGCAGGCGCGCGTGCTGGCGACCGACCGCGGGATCACCTGCGCCGTCGTCGACTACGACCTGCTGCGCGGCATGGACGACCCGAGCCAGCGCCTCTTCTAGAGGTCAGTGACTAGCGAGCCGTAGCGGACACGTTGCCCGAAGCACCGCTCCAGTTGGCCGCGGCATCGAGCGCGTAGACCTTGTAGGTGTACTTGGTGCCCGCCTTGAGGCCCGTGTCGACGTAGCTGGTCACCTTGCCGAGCAGCTTGTACTTGGCGTTGCCCCGGTAAAGGTAGTAGTTCGTCACGCCGACGTTGTCGGTCGAGGCGTTCCACGACATCGTGATCTGCCGCGTCCCGGCGGCGCCGACCGTCGCGCGCAGTCCGGTGGGCGTGCTCGGTGCGGTCTTGTCGGCAGGGACAGCGACACTCAGTGCGGTCGAGGCGGCACCCACGTTGCCAGCGGCATCCCGAGCACGCACGGTGTAGATCGAGGTCTTGCCCAGCGGAGCCGCGGCGTCGGTGTACGCCGGAGTCGTGCTGGTGCCGATCGCCACTCCACCCCGGTAGATCGTGTAGCCAACCACGCCGACGTTGTCCGTCGCCGCGGTCCAGGTCAGCCGCACGGTGAACCCCGAGAGCGTCCTGGCCAGCCTGGTCGGGGCGGTCGGAGCAGTGGTGTCAGCGAGCGTCCGCGCCACCTCGTTGCTCTTCGCGCTCTCGTTGCCCGTCGCATCCCGCGCTGTGACGCGGTAACGATGCAGCGTGCTCCCGACGAGCGCACTGTCGGTCCAGCTCGTCGCCGTGCTCGCGAGGGTCACGCGTGGCAGACCGTCTCGGTAGACGATGTAGTTCGTCACGCCCACGTTGTCCGTGGAGGCGCTCCAGGCCAGTGCCACACTCTGGCTCGATGAAGTCGCGCGGAGGTTGAGCGGGATCGTCGGCGCGGTGCCGTCGATGGTCCGGGCCACCTCGTTGCTCTTGCCACTCTCGTGCTCAACCAGGTCGCGCGCGGCCACCTGGTAGCGGTGCAGCGTGCTCCCGATGGGAGCGCTGTCAGTCCACCCGGTTGCCGTCGGGCCCAGGGTCATCACCGGCAGGCTGTCGCGGTAGACGACGTAGTTGGTCACGCCGACGTTGTCGGTGGAGGGCTTCCAGGTCAGCGCCACGCTCTGGGGCGCCGAGACGGCCTTCAGGTCGAGCGGGGTGGTCGGCGCCGTGGTGTCGGGGGTGGTCACGTAGGCAGGGTCGCCGTTCTCGCTGGTGTTGCCGGCTGCGTCGTACGCCGTCACGCGGTAGCTGTACGTGAGCCCGTCGTCGAGCCCGTCGTCCACCAGGGTGCGGCTCCCGTCGGTGACATCCGCGAGGAGGGCGTCGTTGCGGTAGACCCGGTAGCCGGCCACCGCGTCATTGTCGGTCGCCTCGTCCCAGGTCACTGTGGCCTCGTCCGGGGCAGTCAGCTCGGCCTCCGCTGCAACCGCCGTGGGCGCGGTGCCGTCTTGGGTCTCGACCTCGACTTCCTCGCTCGGCTCGCTCTCGTTGCCGGCGGCGTCGAGCGCGGTGACGACGTAGTGGTGTGTGGCGAGGTCCTCGGCATCCAGGTCGGCGTACTGGAGCGAGGCGTGGCCCAGTGTCGTCGCGAGGTCGCCGTCGCGGTAGACGCGGTAGCCCGTGACCGCTCCGTTGTCGCTCGCGGCCGACCATTCGAGGGTGACCTTGCTGGGACGGCTCCACGTCGCTGTCAGCCCGGTCGGCGGGGTCGGCGGCTCCTCGTCGAAGTTCTCCACCGTCACGGTCGCCGGGTCGGAGACGGCGGTGTTGCCCGAGGTGTCCCGCGCCCACAGGCGCAGCGTGTGGGTCCCGTTCGTCACGGTGGCGCTGTTCCAGTCAATGGCCACCGAGCCGTCGCCGTCCGGAGTCGCTGTGCCGACGGGATCGTCGTCGACCAGCAGCTGCACGGACTCGACCTCGACGTTGTCGGACGCGGTCCCTGTGGCAGTGACAACGCCGTCCACGGTGGCGCCGTCGTCGGGAGCGGTGCGCACGACGGTCGGAACGGCCTGGTCGGTCGGCTCGGGTATGGCGGTCCCGTTCAGCGACGGGCTGTCGACCAGCGCGTTGTAGTGCTCCTGCTCGACCGGGTCCACGACGTGGGTCTCGGTGTACCTCACCCGGTCGTCGTGGCTGCTGGAGGTGTAGTTGTCCCAGACGACGTAGGCCTTGAGCTTGGGGTGAGTGTTGTTCGCGATGGCACGCGCGGCGTCGTCGTACATCGTGTACGCCGCGTTCTGGCTGCTCCCGACGTAGCCGAACTCGGCCAGTCCCCAGGGCTTGGAGAGGAAGTCGTGATCGGCATCACTGTTGGCGGTCAGGTAGTTGTAGAACGAGTTCACGGTCGCGGTCCAGCTGTTGTTCTTGGGATAGGGATCCCACATCACCCAGTCGACGAAGTCGTTGCCGGGCCAGAGGTCCTTGGTCAGGCACTGCCCCGTGAGGTAACCCGTGTAGTTCATCACCCACACGACGTTGCTCACGCCGAGCGCGTCGAACCGCTGGCGCACGTTGTGCCACATGTTCACGTAGTCGGCAGTCGAACCCGACGCGCCGGTCAGGTGCATGGCCGGGCAGCTCGGTGATCCGCCGGCGGAGATGCTGCCCTCCGGCTCGTGGTAGATCGTGAGCATGATCTGGGACGACCCCAGCGCCTTGATGCTGGCGGCCATCGCGTCGATCCGCGCGTTGACGGTGTTGTTGCTCCCTCCGCCTGCCGCCCAGTTGAGCGAGACTCGCCAGTTGTAGAGGCCGATCGTTGCCGGCCGCTTGGCCAGCGTGATCATGTCGCTGGACAGCGACGTGGCAGTCTCCCCCAGGTATGCGTGGACGATGTCGAGCTGGCGGCCGATGCGGGTTTCGTGCTCGAGCATGCGCCCCCGGAAACCAGACCCGCTGTAGCCGCCGGACTCCGCGCCGAGCCAGGGTCGACACGAGTTCACCAGCTTCGCCGAGATGGTGCAGACCGGTTCAGCGGCGCGCACCGGAGAGGGCTTGGTCGCAGCGACGACGGCCAACGAAGCGCCGAGAGCGACCACGAGGACGGGAGTGAGCAACCGGAGGCCGAGCGAGGTGCGTCCTTCCGCGTCTCGGCGCATTTCTCATTCCCCAAATGACGGACGGTGGTCCACAGGCATTTCCCGAGGAATGGACTGCATTTCTTGTACGTCATCGTTGAGCGGTAAAGCAAGGCAGGGCCGCAGAATGAACTGCGCATAGCGTCCGATTTCATGACTTATACTGCCCAAAGGGGCGTGACGCTGAGTCTGGTGTTCTAGTCAGGCCTTTGCACTTGCGCGAATTCGTGCCCCATTTTCGGGGAATGCTGGTGCCTTTTCTAGCCAGGTCACAAATGGGGCACAAATGGGGTGAGAGCGCGCACCAGGGCGCGTTTCAACGCAGTGCTGCTGCCTCACTGGGAGGTGGCTGCGCCCGTCGCCCTGAGCGGGAACGTCATCCGGAAGGTGGTGCCGTCCGACCCGCTGCTGACCACCTCGATGGTGCCGGCGTGGGCCTCGACGATCGCCAGCGCGATGGTCAGTCCCAGCCCGGCGCCCGGTGTCTGCTGGGCGACAGCGGTCGATGAACGGAACAACCGCTCGAAGAGCGCGTCTGGCTCTTCCTCGCCGATGCCGATGCCGGTGTCGATCACGTCGATCTCGGCCGAGGTCATCCCCGTCCGCAGCACCACGCGCACCCGGCCCTCGGCGGGGGTGAACTTGATCGCGTTGGACAGCAGGTTGTCCATCGCCTGGCCGAGACGGTCGCGGTCGCCGAACATGGGTACGGCGGTGCCGGGCGTCTCCATCGACAACGACAGCTGGGCCTCTTCGGCGCGCGGCCGCGCTGCCTCCACTGCCTCGCGGACCACCCGCTCGAGGTCGATCTCGGCCGACCTGATCGCCAGGCCGGACTCCTCGATTGCGACAAGGGTGAGCAGGTCGTCGACCAGACGCAGCTCGCGCTCGGCGCTGCGCACGATCACCGACAGGAATCGCTGCCCCTGGGGGCTGAGCTCCTCGAGGTCGGTCATCAGCTCGCCGTACCCGATCATCGAGGTCAGCGGCGTGCGCAGCTCGTGGGAGACCGTGGCGAAGAACTCGTCCTTCACCCGGTCGTTCTCCTCCTGCATCCGACGTCGTTCGGAGATGTCGCGCACCGCAGCGGAGACGAGCAGACCCTCGTCGGTCTCCAGGGGTGACAGCGTGACCTCGATGGGGAACTCCGAGCCGTCCTTGCGACGTGCGTGCAGGTCACCGGCCAGACCCATCGGGCGCGTTCGTGGCTCGCTGACGTAGCCGGACCGGAAGGCCATGTGCATGCCCGAGAAGCGGTCTGGTACGAGGATCTCCACCGGCTCTCCCACGAGCTCGGCGCGCTCGTAGCCGAACAGCTTCTCGACCTGGGCGTTGACCAGAACTATGACGCCGTCGCGGTTGACGATGACCACGCCGTCGGGCGCCGCCTCGAGCAGGCCACGGAACAGCTTGGTCTGCCGGTACTTGTCGTTGGGCTCGCGCATGCCGATGGCCACCAAGGGGCCGCGGTCGCTGCGGGTCGGGGTGAGCGTCAGGTCGACGGTGCTCGAGGTGCCGTTGGTGTGGCGCAGCCGAGCATCGCGGACCGTGACCTCGATGTTGTTCTCCACGACGGCCGCGACGGCGATCTTCTGGAAGGCGTGCATGGACTCGCGTCCGAATTCCTCGACCGTGTGTCCGGACATGAGGTCGTGCTGAATCCCGACGACCTCGCCCGCAGCCTTGTTGGCGAGCACGACGACACCCTGGGGGTCAGCGAGCACGATCGCTTCGTCGGACGTGAGAACCATGTCCGAGAGCGCGTCGAAATCCCACTGCTCCTCGTCGTGCAGCAACTCCATATGTCGATCCGCCTTGATCGTCGAAGCCCGAGGCAGCCTTGTCGCCCGGCCGCACGTGACGTCCAGTCGCAGACTACGACGCCGAGGGCCCTGAGATCGCGATACAACAGGGCAAGTCCGGATTGACCAAACCCTTTTCTAGACCAGTTCGTGGGCGTCACGGATGACCCGCACGATCCCGGCCATCGCCTGCGTGAGGCTGAAGTCCTTGGGGGTGAACACCATGGCCACGCCCATCTCCTTGAGCAGCTTGGCGTCGCGTGTCGGGATGATCCCTCCAACGATCACGGGGATGTCATCGAGACCGGCCGCCTTCATCTGCTCAAGCACATCCGGAACCAGCTCCATGTGGGAGCCGGAGAGGATCGAGAGCCCCACGCAGTGCACGTCCTCGGCGACCGTCGCCGCGACGATCTGCTCGGGGGTCAGTCGGATCCCCTGGTAAACGACCTCGAACCCCGCGTCGCGCGCACGTACGGCGACCTGCTCGGCGCCGTTGGAGTGGCCGTCGAGCCCGGGCTTGCCGACCAGCAGTCGCAGCCGCCCGCCGAGCTCCTCACTGGTGGCGCGCACCTGCTCCCGCACGGCAGCGAGCTCCTCGCCCGCCTCTGCGACGCCGACAGCACCGGACACGCCGGTCGGAGCGCGGAACTCGCCGAACACCTCGCGCAGCGTCCCCGCCCACTCCCCGGTCGTGGCACCGGCGCGGGCCGCGACCAGCGTCGGCTCCATCAGGTTGGCGTCGGTCTTGGCCGCGGCGGCCAGAGCTTCGAGCGCCGCGTCGACCTCACCCTGGTCGCGTTCCTCGCGCCATGCCTCGAGCCCGGCGATCGCCGAGCGCTCGGCCTCGGGGTCGGCCGCCTGGATGGCCGCGTCGAGGTCCGCTGTCAGTGGCGAGACCTCGGTGGTCTCGAACCGGTTCACCCCGACGACGATGTCCTCGCCGTTCTCGATCCGTGAACGGCGAGCCGAGTGCGAGCTGACCAGTGCCTGCTTCATGTACCCGGACTCGACAGCCGCGATCGCGCCACCGAGCGCCTGCACCCGGTCCATCTCGTCACGAGCATCGCCGACCATCTGGCTGACCTTGGCCTCGATGACAGTCGACCCCTCGAAGATGTCGTCGTACTCAAGCAGGTCGGACTCGAAGGCGAGCACCTGCTGGAATCGCAACGACCACTGCTGGTCCCACGGCCGCGGCAGGCCGAGTGCCTCGTTCCACGCAGGCAGCTGTACGGCGCGGGCGCGGGCGTTCTTGCTGAGCGTGACACCGAGCATCTCGAGCACGATCCGTTGCACGTTGTTCTCGGGCTGCGCCTCGGTCAGCCCGAGGGAGTTGACCTGTACGCCGTAGCGAAAGCGGCGCATCTTCTCGTCGGTGACGCCGTAGCGCTCCCGGGTGATCTCGTCCCACAGGCGAACGAAGGCCCGCATCTTGCAGGTCTCCTCGATGAACCGGACCCCGGCGTTGACGAAGAAGGAGATGCGGCCGACGACCTTGTCGAAGTCGTCCTCGGAGACCTGTCCGGCGTCCTTGACGGCGTCGAGCACGGCGATCGCGGTGCACAGCGCGTAGGCGAGCTCCTGGGTGGGCGTGGCCCCGGCCTCCTGCAGGTGGTAGCTGCAGATGTTGATCGGGTTCCACTTCGGGATCTCGTTGACCGTGTAGGAGATGACGTCGGAGATCAACCGCAGCGAGTGCTCCGGCGGGAACACGTAGGTCCCGCGCGAGAGGTACTCCTTGATGATGTCGTTCTGCGTCGTCCCGGCGAGCTGGTGCGCGACCTCGAGGGGCTCGAGGTCGGGGTTCTGCTCCTCGGCCACCACCTGGTAGAGCGCCATCAGCCACATGGCCGTGGCGTTGATCGTCATCGAGGTGTTCATCTCGGTCAGCGGGATGTCCTCGAACAGGCGCCGCATCTCGCCCAGGTGCGGGATCGGCACGCCGACCTTGCCGACCTCGCCTCGCGAGAGCGGGGAGTCCGGGTCGTACCCGGTCTGGGTGGGCAGGTCGAACGCGACGGACAGACCCGTCTGCCCCTTGGCGAGGTTCATCCGGTAGAGCTTGTTGGACTCCGCCGCGGACGAGTGACCGGCGTAGGTCCGCATCACCCACGGACGGTCCTTCTCAGGCCTCGCGGAGGGGTTGTCGTTCATGTGGCGAGGGTAGGCCCGATCCGTACCAGCGGGTAAGGCTTGTTGGATGGGTCACCGTGCGTGATCGGTCACACGGGGGACGGGCCGGGGCTTGGCTCGAGGGGAATCTGCGCGCGGAGGTGGGCGAAATGCAGCAGGCGGCGTACGCCGGGCGTGGCACCGCGCAGCACCACTCGACGTCCCTCACGCTCGGCCACCCGGTTGGCGACCGCGAGCAGCTTCAACGTGGTGATGTCGATGGAGTGGACCTTGCTGATGTCGACGATGACGTCGCCGGTGCCGCTGTCGAGCAGGGCGTAGACCTGGGCGCGCAACTCAGCGGTGCGTCGTACGTCGAGCGAGCCCGAGAACTCCAGCATCGAACTGTCGGCGCTGTCGTCTTCCCTGTGGTCCATCGGGGTGCCTCCCCACTGCAGTGACCAACTATCGGCGCGCGTTGCGCCCTTTGGTGACATGACGCGCGGGCTGTTACCGAAAATACCCCTCTCTTCAACATCTTTCGAGGCGTTTAGTCAGGTAGCCGGCCGACCTCTGCTCCGACGGAGGCCAGCGCCTCGGCGAACCACGGGTAGCCGCGGTCGATGTGGTGCGACTCGGCCACCTCGGTCGTGCCCTGCGCGGCCAGGCCGGCCAGAACCAAGGCGGCACCTGCGCGGATGTCGTGGGCCACGACCGGCGCCCCCGACAGCATCGGGACTCCACGTACGACGGCGTGATGGCCGTCGGTGCGGAGGTCCGCTCCGAGCCGTGCGAGCTCCTGGGCAAACATGAACCGCGCCTCGAAGACGTTCTCGGTGATCATCGCGGTGCCCGCGGAGACCGACGCAAGCGCCATCGCGAACGGCTGCAGGTCGGTGGGGAACCCGGGATAGGGAAGCGTCGCGACGTCGAAGGAGCTGAGCCGGGTGTGGGTGCGCACCGTGAAGCCGGTCTCTCCCTGCTCGATCTGCGCGCCCGACGCGACCAGCTTGTCGAGAACGATGTCGAGGTGGTGGGCCACGCCGCCGTTGATGTGCAGGTCGCCACCGGCGATGGCGCTGGCGAAGACCCACGTGCCGGCGACGATCCGGTCGGTGACGGTGGTGTGCTCCACGGGGTGGAGCCGGTCGACGCCCTCGATCACCAGGGTCGAGGTGGAGACGCCGTCGATGCTCGCCCCCATCGCAAGCAGCATCTGGCACAGGTCGATGATCTCGGGCTCACGGGCGACGTTGTCGATGACCGTCGTCCCTTGCGCCATCACAGCCGCCATCACGAGGTTCTCGGTCGCCCCGACTGACGGGAAGTCGAGCCACAGGTTCGCGCCACGCAATCGTCCCTCGGGCACCTCGGCGATGACCTGCCCGTGCTCGATGCGTACGACGGCCCCGAGCTCCTGCAGCCCGAGGATGTGCATGTCCAGTCCTCGCGAGCCGATGGCGTCCCCGCCGGGCAGGGCCACGCTGGCGCGGCGGCATCGGGCCACGAGCGGACCCAGCACGGCGATCGATGCCCGGAGGCGGCGTACGAGCTCGTAGGGGGCCTTGTGCTCCAGTTCCTCGGGCACCTCGATCGTGGCCCGGCCGGAGGTTGGCTCACAGGTGGGGTCGGCATCCCCTGGATAGGCGATCTCGACCGTGCAGCCGAGCTGGCGGAGCAGCTGGCCCATCACGGCGACGTCGAGGATGTTCGGGACGTTGTGGATCACCGATCGTCCAGGGGCAAGCAGCGAGGCAGCCATCAGCTTCAGCGCGGAGTTCTTGGCCCCGCCGACGTGCACCGTGCCCGACAAGGGGCGCGTCAGCGGACCCTCGGAGACCACACGGAAGCTGCCCACGAGCGTCACTCTAGTGAGATGGATCGCGCCCGCTGGCACTCGCCGTACCTCCCGCGAAGCCTAGGGTGTTGGCATGGTCAACCTGACGCGCATCTACACGCGCACCGGCGACGCCGGCACCACCCGACTCGGCGACATGAGCGAGACCAGCAAGACCGATTCGCGGCTCCAGGCCTACGCCGACGTCGACGAGACCAACGCCCACATCGGTGTGGTGCTGGCGACCGGCGCGGTCGAGGACGACGTCGCCGCGGTGCTGACGCACGTGCAGAACGACCTGTTCGACGTGGGCGCGGACTTCTGCACGCCGGTCGTACCGGACCCGGAGTACCCGCCGCTGCGCATCGAGGCCGACTACGTCGAGCGACTCGAGGGCTGGTGCGACCACTACAACGAGGAGCTCCCCGACCTGCGCTCGTTCATCCTCAACGGCGGGACCGTCACCGCAGCCCACCTCCACGTCGCCCGCACCGTCTGCCGCCGCGCCGAGCGCTCCGCCTGGGCCGCCCATGCGGAGTACAGCGACTCGATGAACGTCCTCGCGATCACCTACCTCAACCGGCTCTCCGACCTGCTGTTCATCCTGGCCCGGCACGCGAACCGAGCGAACGGCGACGTCCTCTGGGTCCCGGGAGGCGAGCGGGACGATGCCTCGGCCGCCACACCCCGGCGTCGCCGTACGAAGAAGAGGAACTCCTAGGCCCCCGGAGGCGCGAACTTGTCGAGGCATCCAGGCACTTAGCGGGTGTTCTAACCCTCGACATGTGCATGTTTCCCCGGTCAGCCGGGGAAACCGGCACCCCTACCGCGAAGGCCGCGACCCCGGCGGCCCAGCCTCGAGCCACGACTGCAGCCCGGTGAGCGAGCTGGGGCTCATCGCCAGCTCGGCCTCCCCGCGGGGCGTCTGGCAGACCACGACGACGTGGCCGGCGTACAGGGCGAACTCCTCGGCGCCCTCGGGCTCGCGCTGGGAGAGGACGGAGAGGTCGTTGCGACGCCAGGTCCGCCGCGGCGCGGGGAGCGGGGAGAAGATGCGGAACCACTCGAGCGAGTCCTCGCGGTAGCGGCCCATCCCCAACACCCAGCCACGACCCACGGGCTGGCCCGACTCACGGACGCTGAGCTCGAAGGTGCCTCCGTGACGGGAGAGCAGCCGTCGTCGGCCGACGAGCAGGAGGCCGAAGAGCAGGAGCACGAGCAGGACGGCACCAGCTGAGTCCAGCAGCCATTGCCATACCGGCATCGATTCCTCGTTCCGCCGCGCGATGCGTGAGGTCACAGACTAGGAGATGGTCAGAGAGTCGACCGAGGGCCGCCCCGGAAACGGGACGGCCCTCGGTGGTGGATCAGGTTCGGAGTCGGTTCAGGACGCCTTCTCGGCGGCCTGGACACGGGCTTCGAGTCGTCGTATCTCGGCCTGGCTGCGGTCGTCACCCTCACCGCGGGCCTGGTCGAGCTGTGAACGTGCGTCGCCGGCGTCGATGTCCGCAGCCAGGTCGGCGTGGCTAGCGAGGATCGAGACCCGGTTGGCCGCGACCGAGATGAAGCCTTCATCAACGGCCGCGACAACGGTGTCGCCGTCGGCGGTCTCGACCTCGACCACACCGGCTTCGAGCAGTGACAGAATCGGCATGTGGTTGGCCAGGATGCCGATCTCACCACCGGCCGTCCGGGCGTTGACCACCTTGGCCTCACCGGACCAGACGAGCCGGTCGGCAGCGACCAGCTCGACCTGGAGGGTGTCGTCGCTCACGAGTCGTCGCCGCCCTGACCGGTCTGCTTCTGGATCTCCTGCCACTTCCTCTCGACGTCGTCGAGACCGCCGCACATGAAGAAGGCCTGCTCCGCCACGTGGTCGTAGTCACCGTCGGCGATCTTGTTGAACGCCTCGATGGTGTCCGAGATCGGGACGGTGGATCCCTCGAGACCGGTGAACTGCTTGGCCACGTAGGTGTTCTGCGACAGGAACCGCTGGATACGGCGAGCGCGGGACACGATGACCTTGTCCTCTTCGGAGAGCTCGTCGACACCGAGGATCGCGATGATGTCCTGAAGCTCCTTGTTGCGCTGCAGGATCTGCTTGATCCGGACCGCGCAGTCGTAGTGGTCCTTGCCGATGTACTGCGGGTCGAGGATCCGCGAGGTCGACGTCAGCGGGTCCACCGCGGGGTAGATACCCAGCGAGGCGATCTCACGCGAGAGCTCGGTGGTGGCGTCCAGGTGGGCGAACGTCGCAGCAGGAGCCGGGTCGGTGTAGTCGTCCGCCGGCACGTAGATCGCCTGCATCGAGGTGATCGAGTGACCACGCGTCGAGGTGATCCGCTCCTGGAGCGTGCCCATCTCGTCGGCCAGGTTGGGCTGGTAGCCCACCGCGGACGGCATCCGGCCGAGCAGCGTGGAGACCTCGGAACCCGCCTGGGTGAACCGGAAGATGTTGTCGATGAACAGCAGCACGTCCTGGCTCTGCACGTCGCGGAAGTACTCCGCCATCGTCAGGCCCGACAGTGCCACGCGCAGCCGGGTGCCCGGCGGCTCGTCCATCTGCCCGAAGACCAGCGCGGTCTGGCCGATGACGCCGGCCTCCTCCATCTCCTGGATCAGGTCGTTGCCCTCACGGGTGCGCTCACCGACGCCGGCGAACACGGAGACACCGCCGTGATCCTTGGCGACGCGGGCGATCATCTCCTGGATCAGCACGGTCTTGCCCACGCCGGCGCCACCGAACAGGCCGATCTTGCCGCCCTGGACGTACGGCGCGAGCAGGTCGATGACCTTGATGCCGGTCTCGAACATCTCGGTCTTTGACTCGAGCTGGTCGAAGGCCGGAGCCTTGCGGTGGATACCCCACCGCTCCTTCACGTCGAGCTCCTCGCCCTCCTCGAGGTTGAGGCACTCACCGAGGGCGTTGAAGACGTGGCCCTTGGTCACGTCGCCGACGGGGACCGAGATCGGACCACCGGTGTCGCGCACCTCGGCGCCACGGACGAGTCCGTCGGTCGGCTGAAGCGAGATGGCGCGGACCATGCCGTCACCGATGTGCTGGGCAACCTCGAGGGAGAGGACCCTGGTCTCGCCGAGGAGCTCGAGGTCGGACTCGAGCTTGTTGTACATCTCGGGCATGTTGTCGATGGGGAACTCCACATCGACAACGGGGCCGATCACCCGGGCGATGCGACCGATGCCGGTGGAACCGCTCTCGGTCTTGTTCTCTTCGGCTGTGGCAGTCATGTTCTCTCACTCACTCCCGGCTTGGGCATCGGCCAGCGCGTTCACGCCACCGACAATCTCGCTGATTTCCTGGGTAATACCGGCCTGGCGGGCCTGGTTGGCGGTACGGGTGTACTTCTTGATCAGCTCGTCGGCGTTGTCCGTCGCGGACTTCATCGCCTTCTGACGGGCGGCGAGCTCCGACGCAGCGGCCTGGAGCAGCGCGAAGAAGATGCGGCTCTGGACGTACCTCGGCAGCAGCCCGTCGAGCACCTCCTCGGGTGACGGCTCGAACTCGTAGAGAGGCAGCACCTCGTCGCTCTCCGGAGCCTCCTCACCCTCAACGACCTCGAGCGGGAGCAGCCTGATGTCGCGCGGCTCCTGCACCAGCATCGAGCGGAACTGGGTGAAGACCACGTGCACCTCGTCGACGCCCGGCGGGAGCTCGCGGCTCTCGCCGTCCTCCTCGATGGTGCGCGCCTCGTCCTGGTCGTTGAGGAAGGCCGAGATCAGGCTGTTCCCGATCGCCTCGGCCACCTCGTAGTTGGGCTGGTCGCTGTGCCCGGTCCACGACTGGATGATCGTGCGGTTGCGGAACCGGTAGTAGGCCTCGCCCTTGCGCCCCGAGACGTAGGTGTCGACCTCCCTGCCCGCGTCCTCGAGCTTGGTGCGCAGCCTCTCGGCCTCCTTCAGCACGCTCGAGGAGTAGGCGCCGGCCAGTCCGCGGTCACTGGTGATCACGAGGATGGCGGCCCGCTTGGGGTCCTCCGGCTCCGTGGTCAGCGGGTGGTCGACGTTGGAGTACGTCGCCACCGCGGAGACGGCCCTGGTGAGCTCGCGGGCGTACGGCGCGGCGGCCTGCGCCCGTTGCTGCGCCTTGATGATCCGGGACGCTGCAATGAGCTCCATGGCGCGCGTGATCTTCTTCATCGACTCCGTCGACTTGATCCGAGCGCGGTACTCACGCAGTGATACCGCCATGCCTAGCCCTTCTTCTTCTGCTTGACGATCTGCTCCTGGTCGATGTCCTCGTCCTCGAGAGCCTCGTGCTCCTCGTGGCCGGCCTTGATCGAGCCGCCCTCGCTGGTCTCGAACTGGTCGAGGAAGTCGTCGTAGGCCTTCTCGAGACCACTCTCGGTCTCGTCCTCGAACTTCTGGCTCGACGCGATCGACTCGAGCAGGTCCTTGTGCGAACGACGCACGTTGTCGATGAACTCCTGCTCGAAGCGCAGCACGTCCTCGGTGGGCACCTTGTCGAGGCGACCGGAGGTGCCCAGCCACAGCGAGACCGTCATGTCCTCGAGCGGGTAGGGCGAGTACTGCGGCTGCTTGAGGAGTGCCATCAGCCGCTGACCGCGGTCCAGCTGCTGCCGCGACGCCGCGTCGAGGTCGGAGGCGAACATCGCGAACGCCTCCATGGCGCGGAACTGCGCCAGGTCGACCTTGAGCGAACCGGTGACGGTCTTCATCGCCTTCGTCATGGCCGCACCACCGACTCGAGACACCGAGACACCGACGTCGATGGCGGGGCGCTGGTTGGAGGCGAACAGGTCCGACTGAAGGAAGATCTGACCGTCGGTGATCGAGATGACGTTGGTCGGGATGTACGCCGAGACGTCGTTGGCCTTGGTCTCGATGATCGGCAGACCCGTCATCGACCCGTGGCCGAGGTCGTCGGACAGCTTGGCGCAACGCTCGAGCAGACGGCTGTGCAGGTAGAAGACGTCGCCCGGGTAGGCCTCACGACCTGGCGGACGGCGCAGCAGCAGGGACACGGCGCGGTAGGCCTCGGCCTGCTTGGTCAGGTCGTCGAAGACGATCAGGACGTGCTTGCCGGCGTACATCCAGTGCTGGCCGATGGCCGAGCCGGTGTACGGCGCGAGGTACTTGAAGCCGGCTGAGTCGGACGCCGGTGACGCCACGATCGTGGTGTACTCCAGCGCGCCGGCCTCCTCGAGCGCGCCGCGCACGGCAGCGATCGTGGAGCCCTTCTGACCGATGGCGACGTAGATGCAGCGGACCTGCTTGTCCTCGTCGCCGGTCTCCCAGTTCTGCTTCTGGTTGATGATCGTGTCGATCGCGATCGTGGTCTTGCCGGTCGAGCGGTCGCCGATGATCAGCTGACGCTGGCCGCGGCCGATCGGGGTCATCGAGTCGATCGCCTTGATGCCGGTCGCGAGCGGCTCGTGCACCGACTTGCGGTGCATCACGCCGGGCGCCTGGAGCTCGAGGGCGCGTCGGCCTTCGTTCTCGACGTCGCCCAGGCCGTCGATCGGGGTGCCGAGCGGGTCGATCACGCGGCCGAGGAACTTGTCACCCACGGGGACCGACAGGATCTCGCCCGTACGGCGGACCGACTGGCCCTCCTCGATCCCGGCGAAGTCGCCGAGGACGACCACACCGATCTCGCGGGTGTCGAGGTTCAGGGCGATGCCCTGGGTGCCGTCCTCGAACTCCAGCAGCTCGTTGGCCATGGCTGAGGGGAGGCCAGTGATCCGCGCGATGCCGTCGGCAGTCTCGGAGACCGTGCCGACCTCCTCCTTGCTCGCGGCGGAGGGCTTGTAGTCCTCGACGTACTTCTGGAGCGCGTCCCTGATTTCCTCCGGACGAATCGAAAGCTCCGTCATCTCTGTGCCTCTTCCCTGGTTTCTTCGCGTAGGTCAGTTGTCTTGGGGCGCCGGTCGGGCCCGTTCAGCCCGCGAGCCTGCGTTGTGCGTCTTCGAGCTTGCTGGCCACCGTGCCGTCGATGACGTCGTCACCGATGGAGACGCGCAGCCCGCCCACCACGTCCGGGTCCACCAGGACGAGCAGGTGGATGGCCGAGTCGTACTGGGTACCGAGGGTCTCCGCCAGCCGTGCGCGCTCGTCGTCGGACAGCTCGCGAGCGGTGTGCACGGTAGCGATCTTCTCGCCCACGGCTTGTGCAGCGATGTGCTGGTAGTTCTCGAGCGCTCCGTCGATGGCGCCGTGGCTGCCGTTGGCCGCCTGCTCGACGAGCAGCAGCGTCCCCGGGAGCACCTTGCCCCCGAACAGCGTCCGCAGCAGCCCCGCCTTGTCGGAGGCTGACCGCGCCGGGTCGGAGAGCGCATTGCGCAGGCCCGCGGCCTCGTCGACGGACCGACGTACCTCGAACAGCTCGTCGCTGATCGTGCGTCCGTCGTCGCCGGCCGAACGCACCGTGGCCAGCACACCGAGGTATTCGATGACGTCGGCCAGGTCTCGTGTGCGCGTCCAACGCTGCTTGACTGCGGACTTGACCAGGCCGAGGGACACGTCGTCCAGCGCGTTGCCGAAGACGTTGCCCGCGAGGTCGGCCTTCGCGGCCGGCTCGATCGCTGCGTCCGTGGCGATCCGGCGCAGGGCAGGCTCGTTGCGAAGCAGGGTGGCGACTCCGAAGAGCTCCTCCCCGAGCTTCTGCTCATTAGCCCCGGAGCCCTCGAGCTCCGAGATGAGCTGCGCCTGCGCTTCGGCGGATGCACCGCGGAGCATCAGCTGCCTCCGTCCCGTCCAGCGGCCGCCGCGGTCTCCATCGACTCCAGGTCGGCCAGGAAGCGGTCGACCACTCGGGTGCTGCGCTCGTCGTCATCGAGGCTCTCACCCACGATGCGACCGGCGATGTCGATGGCGAGCGTGCCGACCTCGGCCCGCAGCGTGGCGACGGCCTGCTGGCGTTCGGCATGGATCTGCGCCTTGCCGTGCTCGATGATCCGGTTGGCCTCGGTCTGGGCCTGCTCGCGAGCCTCCGAGATGATCTGGGCGCCCTGCTCGCGCGCCTCCTCACGGATCTTGGCGGCCTCGTGGCGGGCGTCCGCGATCAGCGCCTTGAACTCTTCCTCGGCCTTGTGCGCCTCGTCCTTGGACTCCTCGAGCTCGGCGAACTCCTTGCGGATCGCCTCCTGGCGCGCCTCCATCGCCCGGTTGATCGGTGGGATGACCCACTTGGCCAGGACCCAGACGATGATCCCGAACGCGATCAGCTCGACGAGGAACGTGCCGTTGGGTACGAGGAAGTTGCTCGCTAGCGGGATGATTCCCGCGGCCACCTGTGGCATCAGTGCGGTCCTTTGCTTCTTACTTCGTTGACGTGGGTCGGTCGTCCCGGAAGGGCGAGGTCACTTGCCCAGTACGAAGACGAACAGCGCCATGAACGCCAGGTTGATGAAGAACATCGCCTCCACCAGACCGACGGTCAGGAAGAAGATCGTCTGCAGGCGACCCTGGGCCTCCGGCTGACGGGCGACACCTTCGATGTAGGACGAACCGGCCAGACCGTCACCAACGCCGGCACCGATCGCGCCGCCGGCGAGGGCGACGCCACCACCGATGAACGCACCAGCAGCCTTGACGGCCTCATCGCTTACTGCCATGTCTGTTTCTCTCCTTGGTTGGGCGCCGGTTTCCCGACGCTCTGGTTACCTCTGCTGCGCCTGAGCCCTGTGCGGGTTCAGTGCGCTGGTTCGGGTTCGGCCGAGCGGTCCTCGGCCTTCGTGTCCTGCGTTTCGTGCTCCTCGTCGTGCTCGCCGTGGGCCCCGGCCATGCCGAAGTACAAGACGGTCAGCAGAGCGAAGATGAATGCCTGCAGCCCACCGAGGAAGATCGTGTCGAAGAGCTTCCAGACGATGCTGAAGACGATCGTGAGGACAGGCCCGACGGGGATGTTGGCGGGCACCAGGCTGACCATGCCCGCGATCAGAGCGAGCATGATGCCACCGGCGAAGATGTTGCCGAAGAGTCGCAGTGCCAGCGTGATCGGCTTCAGCAGGTCCTGGAGCACCTCGAGCGGGAACATCCACGGCACCGGCTCGAAGTAGTGCTTCACCCAGCCCTTGAACCCGCGCTCGCGGATGCTGAAGGTCCAGACCCCGATCATCACGATGAGCGCCATCGCGTAGGTGAGGTTGGTGTCGGCCGTGGGCGACGGCAGCAGGTGGACGTCGTGGTTCAGCTCGGTCGGGATGACCTCGAGCCAGTTGGCGGTCAGGATGAAGAAGAACAGTGCGGTCGCCAGCGGGATCACGAACGGATTGACCTTGCCGAGGTTGGCCTCGACCTGCGTCGTGACCTCCTTGATGATCGTCTCCCAGACGAGCTGGATCTTGGTGGGGACGTGGTCCTCGGTCTCCTCGGTGAGCTTGGCCTTGGCCCAGAACCCGAGCGCGACCACGATCAGACCGGCGACGACGGTGACCCAGATCGTGTCCAGGTTGAACGTCCACCCGAACAGGTGCCCTTCGGGGTGCTCGCCCGGCTTGATGTCGATCTCAAGCGGCGCGATCACTGCTGCGATCACTGCGACTTCAACTCCTTGAGCAACGGGATGGTGGTCATCACGAGGGCGATCAGTCGGAACACTGCCAGCCCCAGCAAGAGGCCGATGCCCGAGGGCCAGAAGGCCACGGCGCAGCCTACGGCCACGACCGAGAGGACGGCCAGCCGGGCGATGGTCGACATGGTCAGCGACTTGCGGGTCGGCTGCTCTCCGGAGACGAGCAGCTTGAGCAGCCAGTACTCCGTGAACAGGTGGTTCACCAATCCGAGTGCGATGCCTCCGGCGATGCAGCCCGCGAGAGTCCACTCGCCGAGCTGGATCAGGACCCAGAAGTCAGCCACCACGAGGATCGCCGCGACGATCAGCACCTTGCGCTGGTCACGCAGGACCCGCAGGAACGACGGCTTCTCCCCCGGCGCGAGAGGCGAGACCGGCCCGGCGTCGGTCCCGATCTCTGGGCTCACCTCTGGGCTCACCTCTGGGCTCACTTCTGGGCTCGCCTCGGGCACCGGGGTCGGTGTCACGGGGTGGTGGGTCATGGGAGCACCTCAGTTTCGAAGGGCAGATCGGACGCGGAGCCAGAAGCCGACTGCCCCGAGTACGACGCCGGCCGCGATACCGACCAGGACGCCGACAGGCGAGGAGCCTGCCCGGTCGTCCACGACAAGCCCGATGACCATGCCGCCGACGACCCCAGCGACCAGAAGCCCCCCGAGACCGACGAGATCGCGTCCCCGTAACTCGTTGTCGGAACGCTCATCGCCCATCCGGCCGGTTCGCTTTCTTCAAGACTGCGCATGTGGGGCGCGAGACTACTGAGCCGGCTGGTGAGCCGGTCATTGGCGCACTGAGTACCCGACCCCGACCGCGCGAAACTATCACAGCGCATTGGTGCCGAAGTCGGGCCGGAGGACCGGCCAGAAGACCGACCGGAAGACCGCACGCAGGTGTCCGGGTGCCTCGTCGTGGAGGTTGGGGTCGTCATCATTGGCGGCCTCGTCGGATCGTCGTCATACGGCGGTCTTGTGAAAAATAGCACAAAGTCTGCCGGAGGTCGAAATCGCGATCCTGATCAGCGGACCAGACGGTCCTCGACGCGAGGCTCTCCGGGCCGCTGGACCCGGGGCAGCAGGAAGGTGAGGAACACCGTCAACACGGTCATGGTCGCGATCACCGCCCACGTGAGCCAGCCCGAGTACAGGCTTACCAGCACGGCGCCGAAGGCGATCAGCCCGGCCCAGAGCCACATGATCAGTACGGCGCGACGCTGACTGTGCCCGATCTCGAGCAGTCGGTGGTGCAGGTGCTCCTTGTCCGGTTGGTAGAAGGCCTGCCCGCGCCGGGTGCGTCGTACGACGGCCAGGACCAGGTCCACCAACGGGACGACCAGGATCGAGATCGGCAACAGGATCGGCAGCAGCATCACGAGCGAGCCGTCGGCGCTGCCGCCGCGCTCGACGGAGACACTCGCGAACTGGCCGGTGAGAGTGAGGGCAGAGCCGGAGAGGACCAGCCCGAGCAGCATCGAGCCCGAGTCCCCCATGAAGATCCGCGCCGGGAAGAAGTTGTGCGGCAGGAAGCCGGCGCAGGCGCCGCCCACCGCGGCGCAGAGCATGGCGGCCGTGATGGCCAACGTCTCGCCGTTGGCGTCGGCGAGCTGGTAGGAGAAGAGGAAGAAGGCCACCGAGCCGATCAGCACCACACCACCGGCCAGACCGTCGAGCCCGTCGACGAAGTTGACGGCGTTCATCGTGCCGACCACCAACAGCATGGTGAGCAGTGCGCCCTGGCTCGGGTCCAGCACGAACTGCCCGGCGCCGGGAAGCTTGATCGACCAGAGACGGACGTCGTTGAGGACGAGGAAGCCGGCCGCCAGGATCTGGCCGCCGAGCTTGGTGAGGGCGTCGAGCTCGATCAGGTCGTCGACCACACCGACGGCGCAGATCATCGCGCCGGCGATGAGCACGATGCCCGCGTCGTGGAAGACGAACGGCTGGGAGGTGCTCAGGAAAGGGAGGTGCCGGGCGACGAGCAGACCGGCGCCGAGGCCGCCGAGCATGGCGACGCCACCGAAGTAGGGGATCGGCGTCGCGTGGACGTCGCGGTCGCGCACCCTGGCCACGGCCCCGGACCGGATGGCGAGCTCGCGCGCGAAGACGCACAGCAGGTAGCTGGCCACCGCGGCCACGAGGAAGACGAGCAGGTACTCACGCACCGTCTGACCCGGGGTCGGGCGAGGGGTCAGGTTCCGTCTCCAGCCGAGTCCCGAGTCCCTCGAGGACGGAGTCGATCTCGGTCGCGCTGAGCGCGCCCTCCCGCAGGATGCGCGGGTTGGCTCCGGTGCAGTCGACGATCGTGGATGGTGCCGAGCCGTTGCTCGGGCCGCCGTCGAGGACCACCTCGACAGCCCAGCCGAGCATGTCCTCGGCGTCGTCGGCGTTGGTGGCAGCGGGGTGGCCGGTGTTGTTGGCGGAGGAGACGGCGAGCGGACCCGTGCGACCGAGCAGGTCGAGCGCGCCCTGGTCGTCGGGCATCCGGATGGCGACGGTGCCGCGCGTCTCCCCCAGGTCCCACCGCAGCGAAGGCTGCTGGCGGCAGACGATTGTCAGCGGGCCGGGCCAGAACTCCGCGACGAGGCCGCTCGCCCAGCCCGGGAGGTCGGTCGCGAGAGCTTCGAGCGTCGTGTCGGAGGAGATCAGCACCGGCGGCGGCATGTCGCGTCCCCGGCCCTTGGCATCGAGGAGTCGCTGCACCCCTTCGGCGTCGAACGCATCCACGCCCAGGCCGTAGACGGTGTCGGTGGGGAGGACCACGAGCTGGCCACGGCGTACGGCGGTGACCGCGGCCGCGAGCCCGGCCTCGCGCTCCTTGGCGTCGGCCATGTCGTAGCGGGTGCTCAAAGCGCGGACCTCCTCACGGGGTCATCGTGCCAGCCGCGCGACGACGTAGCGCGCACGACCTGCCAGGTCCTCGTGGTCGCGTACGTCGGTCCAGCGACCGCCGGCCAGGAAGACCCTCGCCGCAGACTCCCCCTGCACGTCGGCGTGCTCGGCACCGACCCAGCCGCCGGGCTTCAGCAGCCGGGCTGCCGTCGACTCCAGGACCCGCATCGCGGCGAGCCCGTCCTCGCCGGACCAGAGCGCGAGGGCCGGGTCGTGGTCCCGGGCCTCGGGAGCGACGCCCTCGAACGCCTCGAGCGGGATGTACGGCGGGTTGCAGACCACGACGTCGACGGTGCCGTCGAGATCGGGGAAGGCGTCGGCCATGTCACCGAGCCGGAGGTCGATACCGGTGCCGGCCAGGTTGCGCTCGGCCCACTGGAACGCCGCCGGGTCCAGCTCGACCGCGCTGACCCGGGCGCCGGGAAGCTCGTCGACGAAGCTGAGCGCGATCGCGCCCGACCCCGTGCACAGGTCGACGACCACCGGTTCCTCGCCGGCCTCACGGGCACGGTCGATCGCCCAGCCCGCGAGCAGCTCGGTCTCCGGGCGGGGCACGAAGACGCCGGGCCCCACGTGCACCTCGACGTGACGGAACGCCGCCGTCCCGATCAGGTGCTGGAGCGGTTCCCGGGTGGCGCGCCGGCCGACGAGCCCGTCGTACGTCTCGCGCTGACCCGCCTGGATCGCGCCGACGAGAGGCAGCTGTCCTCGGGAGGTGCCCAGGACGTGGGCGAGCAGCTCGGCAGCGTCGTACTCGGGACTGGCGACGCCGCCGTCGGCCAGTCGTCGAGAGGCCTCGCGGAGGAGGTCTCGCACGGGCGTGGGCGACTCGTCGGACGGAGCCTCGTCAGTCACCGATGGCCTCGAGCCGGGTGGCCATCTCGGCCTCGACGCAGGAGGCGATCACGGCCTCGAGGTCACCGTCGAGCACCCGGTCGAGGTCATAGGACTTGTAGCCGGTGCGGTGGTCGGAGATGCGGTTCTCCGGATAGTTGTAGGTGCGGATGCGCTCGGAGCGGTCGACGGTCCGGACCTGCAGGCGCCGGGCGTCGCTCGCCTCGGAGCTCGCCTCCTCCTCGGCCTGGGCCAGCAGCCTGGCACGGAGGATGCGCATCGCCTGGTCGCGGTTCTGCAGCTGGGACTTCTCGTTCTGGCAGCTGACCACGATCCCGGTCGGGACGTGGGTGATGCGTACGGCGGAGTCGGTGGTGTTGACGCTCTGTCCGCCGGGACCGCTCGAGCGGAACACGTCGATGCGCAGGTCCTTCTCCTCGATCTGGACCTCGACCGGCTCGGCCTCCGGCAGCACGAGTACGCCGGCAGCGCTGGTGTGCACCCGGCCCTGGCTCTCGGTCACCGGGACCCGCTGGACGCGGTGCACCCCGCCCTCGAACTTGAGGAGGGCGAACGGCGCCTCGCCCGGCTCGGGAGTCCCCTTCGCCTTGACCGCGACGGTCACGGACTTGTAGCCACCCAGGTCGGACTCGGTCGCGTCGAGCACCTCGGTGGACCAACCGCGCCCTTCGGCGTACCGCGTGTACATGCGGAACAGGTCGCCCGCGAAGAGCGCGGACTCCTCCCCGCCCTCGCCGGACTTGATCTCCAGCAGGACGTCCTTGCGGTCGAGCGGGTCGCGCGGCACCAGCAGGTGGCGCAGCCGCTCCTCTGCCTGGACCCGGGACTTCTCGAGCTGCTCGGCCTCGAGCGCGAACGACTCGTCCTCGCCGGCCAGCTCGCGGGCAGCCTCGAGGTCGTCGGTCAGCTGGGTCAGCTCGCCGTGGACGCGCAGGATCGCGTTGAGCTCGGCGTACCGCTGGTTGAGGCGACGGGCCAACGACTGGTCGGAGTGCACCGAAGGGTCGGCCAGCTTCGTCTCGAGCTCAGCGTGCTCCGCTTCGAGCTGGGAGACGACTTCGAACAAGGGAGGCTCCTGGGGATGACAGTTTCACAACCGGTGTTGTGAAACTGGCAGAGTGCGAATGAAACTTCGTTCGCATCGTGACAGTTTCACAACCGGTGTTGTGAAACTGGCACGGCCCCTGGAGCTACTTGTCGGCCTTCTTCTTGGCGTAGCGCGCCTCGAAGCGGGCCACCCGGCCACCGGTGTCGAGGATCTTCTGCTTGCCGGTGTAGAAGGGGTGGCAGTTGGAGCAGACCTCGGAGTGGATCGTGCCACTCGTCGCGGTGCTGCGGGTCGTGAACGTGTTGCCGCAGGTGCAGGTCACCTCGGTGGTCACGTACGCGGGGTGGATGTCCTTCTTCATGGTTTCCTCTCGGGGTTACAGCCGCCGGGTCGCACGGAAATGTGCGTGAACCGGAGCCAGCGTCCAAGTGTGCCATCGACGACCGCATGCGTGCGAATCGGCGGGCACCATGCTCAACACCCGTGGGTCGTCGCCTGTTCCCACAGGCGCAGGCGGGCGATTTGCGTCGGTGAGCCTGGGGTCAGCGGGTCCGAGCGAGGACCGCGGAGACCCGCGACGCCAGCTCGCGCGGGCTGAACGGCTTGACGATGTAGTCGTCGGCGCCCGCCTCGAAGCCCTGCTCGATGTCGGACTCCTGGGCGCGCGCCGTCAGCATGATGATCGGCAGCCCGTCCATGTTGGAGTCCGCGCGCAGAGCGCGGGCAGCGTCCAGGCCACTCATGCCGGGCATCATCACGTCCAGGATGACCAGGTCGGGCTTCTCGGCGGTGCACGCCTCGACGGCGGCAGCGCCATCCCCCACCGGTACGACGTCGTGCCCACCGTGACGCAGCTTGAATACGACGAGCTCGCGGATGTCCGCGTCGTCATCCGCTATCACGATGCGAGCCATGTGTTTCCCCTCGAAAGTCTCAGCAATCCCAGATGAGCATATCCACACCCATGGGCGGGCGCGGGCATATCGGACTCAGTCGTCTTTTCCGCCGGCCGTCGGCGTGGTCTTCTGCACCTGCATCAAGAACTCGAGGTTGTTCTGCGACTTCTTCAGACGCTCCAGCAACAGCTCGAGTGCTTGCTGCCCGTCGAGGGCCGAGAGAACACGGCGCAGCTTCCAGATGATGGACAGCTCCTCCTTGCTCATCAGCAGCTCCTCGCGCCGGGTACCGGACTGTACGGCGTCGATCGCCGGGAAGATCCGCTTGTCCGCGAAGTCGCGGCGCAGCCGGATCTCCATGTTGCCGGTGCCCTTGAACTCCTCGAAGATGACCTCGTCCATCTTCGAGCCGCTCTCGATCAGGGCGGTGGCGAGGATGGTCAGCGAACCGCCGTCCTCGATGTTGCGCGCAGCTCCGAAGAACCGCTTGGGCGGGTAGAGCGCCGCCGAGTCGACGCCACCGGAGAGGATCCGGCCACTCGCCGGCGCGGCGAGGTTATAGGCGCGACCGAGGCGGGTGATGCCGTCGAGCAGTACGACGACATCGTGTCCCAGCTCGACGAGTCGCTTGGCGCGCTCGATGGCGAGCTCGGCGACGATCGTGTGGTCGCCCGCCGGGCGGTCGAACGTGGAGCTGACGACCTCGCCCTTGACCGAGCGCTCGAAGTCGGTCACCTCCTCCGGACGCTCATCGACGAGGACGACCATCAGGTGGCACTCGGGGTTGTTGGTGGTGATCGAGTTGGCGATCGACTGCATGATCATCGTCTTGCCGGCCTTGGACGGCGACACGATCAGGCCACGCTGGCCCTTGCCGATCGGGGCCGCGATGTCGATGACCCGGCCGATCAGGTTGGTGGACGTGGTCTCGAGGCGCAGGCGCTCGGAGGGGTAGAGCGGCGTCAGCTTGCTGAACTCGACGCGGGTCTTCGCGGCGTCCGGGTCGGCGCCGTTGACGGTGTCGAGCTTCACGAGCGGGTTGTACTTCTCCTTGCGCTCGCCCTCGCGCGGCTGGCGCACCTGGCCGGTGACGGCGTCACCACGGCGCAGGCCGTACTTGCGCACCATGGACATCGACACGTAGACGTCGTCGCTGCCCGGCAGGTAGCCGCTGGTGCGGACGAACGCGTAGTTGTCCATCAGGTCGAGGATGCCCGCGCACGGTGCGAGGACGTCGTCCTCGAGAATCTGCAGGTCGGGCTCGTTGCGGTTGCTGCGGCGTTCTCCGCCGCCGCCACCG
Organism: uncultured Actinomycetota bacterium; assembly: GCA_963742785.1. Classification (GTDB taxonomy): domain Bacteria; phylum Actinomycetota; class Actinomycetes; order Propionibacteriales; family Nocardioidaceae; genus Marmoricola. The sequence continues at coordinate 182,593 of CAVUNI010000001.1, read as the reverse complement.
CCGCCCTGGTTTCCGCCCTGGTTGGTGCGTTCGCGTCCGCGACGCCGGCGGTTGCGACGGCTGCCTCCGCCGTCGTCGTCGGTGTTGCTGCGGTTGGCGCCGACCCGGTTGTCCTGGCCCTGGTTGCGGTTGCCGCCCTGGTTGCCCCGGTCGTTCTGGCGGTCGTCGTTGCGGTTGCCCCGGTCGTCGTCGTTGCCGCGGTTGCCGCGGTTGTCGTTCCGGTTGTCGCTGCGGTTGTCGGTGCCGCGGTTCTCGTCCCGGCCGCCGTCGCTGCCACGGTTGTCGCTGCGGTCGCTCTGGCGGTCGTCGCGCTCTCGCCGGGTCTCGCGCTGCTCACCGCCCCGGTTGTCGGCGCGGTCGTCCTGGTCGTTCTGGCTCTGGTCGCTCTTCTTGCCGTCCTGCTTGTCGCGAGCCGGGCGGGGCTGCTCCTCGCGGCGTTTCTCGTCTCTGGGCTTCTCGTCTCTGGGCTTCTCGTCTCGGGCGCGGCCACCGTTCTTGGTGCCGGCGCTGGTGCCGGAGCCGCCACCCTGAGCGGCCTTGATGGCCTCGATGAGGTCACCCTTGCGCATCCCCGTGGCCTTGATGCCGAGTCCACCGGCGAGCTGCTTGAGCTCGGGAAGCAACATGGCGTTCAGGCCCTTGCGGCCGCCGGACGCAGCTGCGCCGGAGGCGGGAGCGGTCTCGGTGGTTTCCGTCATGCGGGGTCCTTCCCCCTTTTTCTGCTGTACGGCGATGCCGTAAGCGGCATTTGATGCAGTGCTACCGACCCCTGCTGAGGGATCCGGACAGAGACATGTCGGGATTCCCCTGGTGGGAGGTGATCGGCTTGGCGTCTGGTGTCGTCGGCTCCGGATGATGCTCAACCGAGAGGCCGGGCGTGACGCTTCGCTCAGATTAGCATGCGGGCGCCGGGCCCACCGACAGTCTGTGCCCATGTCCGCCACCCGGTCGGCACGAGGTCGGCCACCGGCTCAGCTCCCGGGGTCACCCCCTCGGCGACGAACGCCAGCACGGTCGGGCCAGCCCCGGACACGACGGCCGGGATCCCTCGCGCGCGGAGGTCAGCGACCAGTCCGATCGACTCCGGCATCGCCGGCTCGCGCTGTTGCTGGTGCAGGAAGTCCTCGGTGGCGCGAAGCAGGAGTTCCGGCCGCCCACCGAGCGCAGCCACGAGGAGGGCGGCCCGCCCGGTGTTGGCCACGGCGTCGGCATGGGGCACGAGGTCAGGCAGCAGGCCACGCGCGACGTCGGTGCGGACGCCGTACGGCGGGATCAGCACGATCGCCGAGATCGAGGCGTCGATCGGCGCGTTCTGGGCCCAGACCGCCTCGCCGGCCTGACCGGAGATGACGAACCCGCCCAGCAGGGCGGGGGCGACGTTGTCGGGATGGCCCTCGATCCGGTTGGCCAGCGAGAGCGCCTGGGCGTCGTCGAGCAGCCGAGCTCCGTCTGCGACGAGCCCTCGTGCCAGCACGATGCCACCGACGATCGCGGCCGACGACGAGCCCAGGCCTCGGCTGTGCGGGATCCGGTTGGTGCAGGACAACTGCAGACCACGGGGCTGCTCCCCCATCGCCTCGAAGGCGGCCCGCATCGCGCGCACCACGAGGTGGCTCTCGTCGCGTCCGAGGTCCTCGCCCTCACCCTCGACCGTCACCTCGAGGCCATCGCCGACGACCTCGCCGACCAGCGTGTCGGACACCTCCAGGGCAAGGCCGAGGCAGTCGTAGCCGGGCCCCAGGTTGGCGCTCGTGGCCGGGACCTCGACGGTGACCGGACCGGGGACGAACGCCACGTCAGGTCAACCCGGCCGCGGCGGCTGCGGCGTCCACGTCGGCGTCGCAGACAGTGTCCACGAGGTCCGTGAAGGTCGAGAGTGCCGTGTCGATGTCCTTCAGCCCGTGGCCGGTCACCGTGACCACGATCTGTTGGCCGGCGTACCGCACCCCCTCGGCGGACTCGAGCAGGAGACCGGCGACACCGGCCGCGGAGGCCGGCTCGACGAAGACACCGTCGCGGGAGGCGAGCTCGCGCTGAGCGGCCAGGATCTCGGCGTCGCTGACCTGGCGGAACTTCCCGCCGGACGCGTCCGCTGCCTCCACCGCGAGGTCCCACGAGGCGGGGTTGCCGATCCGGATCGCCGACGCCACGGTCTCGGGGTCGGGCACCGGGGCTCCGAGGACCAGGGGTGCCGCGCCCTCGGCCTGCCAGCCGCGCATGACGGGGAGTCGCGCGGCGTCGCCGGCCTGGTGGGCCTCGCGGTAGCCGAGCCAGTACGCCGAGATGTTGCCGGCGTTGCCCGTCGGGAGGACGTGGACGTCGGGCGCATCGCCGAGGAAGTCGACGATCTCGAACGAGGCCGTCTTCTGGCCCTGGAGGCGCATCGGGTTCACCGAGTTCACCAGCGCCACCGAGTACTGCTCGGCCAGCTCGCGAGAGATGCGCAGACAGTCGTCGAAGTTGCCCCGGACCATGATCACCTGCGCGCCGTGGACGATCGCCTGGGCGAGCTTGCCGGCCGAGATCTTGCCCTGGGGCACGAGCACCAGTGGCTTCACACCGGCGCGCGCGGCATAGGCGGCCATCGAGGCCGAGGTGTTGCCGGTGGACGCGCACACGACCGCGTCGGCGCCCTGACCGACCGCGACCGAGAGCGCCACGGTCATGCCGCGGTCCTTGAACGAGCCGGTCGGGTTGTCGCCCTCGACCTTGAGCCAGACCTCGGCGCCGGTGAGGTGCGAGAGCCAGGCCGACTCCACCATTGGGGTGCCGCCCTCGCGGAGAGTGATGTTGGGGGTGCCGTCGGGGATGTCGAGGCGGTCGCGGAACTCCTCGAGCACCCCCATCCACTGCCGGGTCATTCGCCGTCGCCCTCCACGCGCATGACCGAGGACACCTCGCGCACGTTGGCGAGGCTCTGAAGGGTCGCGACGGTGGCGGCCAGGTCGGCGTCGCTGGCGCGGTGTGAGACCACGACCAGCTGGGCGTCGTCACCGCGTCCCTCCTGGCGCACGGTCTGGATCGACACGTCGTGCTCGGCGAAGACCTGGGCGACGGTCGCGAGCACGCCCGCCTTGTCGTCGACGTCGATCTGCACGTGGTAGCGGGTCTGGGTGTCCCCCATCGGGAGCACCGGCAGGGCGGCGTACGACGACTCACCGGCGCCGCGCGTTCCCTCGAGGCGGTTGCGCGCGACCGTGACCAGGTCACCCATGACCGCGCTCGCGGTCGGGGCGCCGCCGGCGCCGGGACCGTAGAACATCAGCTGTCCGGCGGCCTCGCTCTCCACGAAGACCGCGTTGAAGGCTTCGCGCACGCTGGCCAGCGGGTGAGTCCTCGGGATCATCGCCGGATGCACCCGGGCGGAGACGGCCGGCCCGTTGGGGCCGTTCTCGAGGGCGCAGATCGCGAGCAGCTTCACCACGCAGCCCATCTCCGCGGCGGAGGCGACGTCCTTCGAGGTCACGTCCGCGATCCCCTCCCGGTGGACGTCGGAGGCTGCCACCCGGGTGTGGAACGCGAGGCTGGCCAGGATCGCTGCCTTCGCGGCGGCGTCGAAGCCTTCGACGTCAGCGGTCGGGTCGGCCTCGGCGTACCCGAGCGCCTGGGCCTCCTCGAGCGCCTCGTTGAAGCCGGCTCCGGAGGAGTCCATCCGGTCGAGGATGAAGTTGGTGGTGCCGTTGACGATGCCCAGGACGCGGGTGACCTGGTCGCCGGCGAGAGACTCACGCAACGGACGCAGGATCGGGATCGCGCCCGCGACGGCCGCCTCGTAGTAGAGGTCGCGACTGGCCTTCTCGGCCGCCTCGAAGAGCGTGCTCCCGTCCTCTGCCAGGAGGGCCTTGTTGGCCGAGACGACGCTGGCGCCGTTCTCGAGGGCGGCGAGGATGAGCGACCGTGCCGGCTCGATGCCGCCGATCACCTCGACCACGACGTCGATGTCGCCGCGGCTCACGAGGGCCTCGGCGTCGGTGGTGAACAGGTCCTCGGGCAGGTCGACGTTGCGCGGGATGCCGAGGCGGCGTACGGCCACGCCGACCAGCTCGACCGGCGCGCCAACGCGCGCGGCGAGGTCGCCGGCCTGCTCGTGCAGCAGCCGCGCGACCTGTGAGCCGACGACGCCGCAGCCCAGCAGGGCCACCTTCACCGTGCGTTGCTGTTTAGGGGAGTGCTCGTCCATCGCGGACCATCCTCGCACCCGGGGTTGGGGGCGCGTGGGGAGTATCCGCGTGCTGGGTCGGGTTGCTGGTTTCCCCGGCTGACCGGGGAAACATGTACTTGTCGAGGGTTAGAACACCCACCAAGCGCATGGATCCCTCGACAAGTCCCTCGAAAATGCTCCCGGGCAGGGTCAGCCGAGGTCGGTGGCCAGCAGGTCGGCCATCGTCTCGCGGCGTACGACGACCCGGGACTCGCCGTCCTTGACCACGACCACCGGTGGCCGGAGCGCGTGGTTGTAGTTGCTGGCCATCGAGCGGCAGTACGCACCCGTGCCCGGGACAGCCACCAGGTCACCCGGCGCCACGTCGCCCGGCAGGAACTCGTCCTTGACCACGATGTCGCCGGCCTCGCAGTGCTTGCCGACCAGGCGCGTCATCAGGGCGGGAGCGTCCGACGCGCGGTTGGCGAGCGTGCATGAGTAGTCGGCGTCGTAGAGCGCGGTGCGGATGTTGTCGCTCATCCCGCCGTCGACAGATACATAGGTGCGGACCGCGCCACCGTCGAGCTCGACAGCCTTGACCGTGCCGACCTCGTAGACGGTGCACACGGCCGGCCCGGCGATGGCCCGTCCGGGCTCGATCGAGATCCGGGGCACGTCGAGATCGAGGGCGCGGCACTCGTCGCGGACGATCTTGGTCATCTCGGTGGCCAGCTGCGCGGCGTCGGACGGGTCGTCCTGGGTGGTGTAGGCGATGCCGAAGCCACCGCCGAGGTCGAGTTCGGGCAGCTCCACGCCGATCTCGCTGGAGATCTCGGCATGCAGGGCCAGCACGCGCCGGGCTGCAACCTCGAAGCCCGAGGAGTCGAAGATCTGCGATCCGATGTGTGAGTGCAGGCCGAGCAGCTCGAGACCCTCGGCCGCGTGGATCTGCCTCACCGCATCGAGGGCGTCGCCGCTGCTGATCGAGAACCCGAACTTCTGGTCCTCGTGAGCGGTGGCGATGTACTCGTGGGTGTGCGCCTCGACCCCGGCGGTCACCCGCACCATGACGCGGGCGGTGCGGCCGAGCTCACGCGTGATCGCGGCGAGGCGGACGAGCTCGTGGAACGAGTCGACGATGATCCGGCCCACCCCGAGCTCCACTGCCCGCTCCAGCTCGGCGACGGTCTTGTTGTTGCCGTGGAAGCCGATCCGCGCCATCGGGAAGTCCGCCTCCTCCGCGACGGCCAGCTCCCCGCCCGAACACACGTCGAGGCTGAGTCCCTCCTCGTCGATCCACCGCGCGACCGTCGTACACAGGAAGGCCTTGCCCGCGTAGTAGACGTCGCACCCCGCGAACCCGTCGCGGAAGGCGCGGGCTCTGGCGCGGAAGTCCGCCTCGTCCAGGACGTACGCCGGAGAACCGTGCTCGGCCACCAGGTCGGTCAGCGGGACGCCCCCGACCTCGAGGACACCGTCGACCTTGCGCGCGGTCTGGGACCACAGCTCGGGCACGAGCGCGTTGGGGTCGGCCGGCTCGCGCAGCCACGCCGGCCCGCGGACGGAAACGGCGGCGTGCGCCCAGCCGGCCTCGTGAGCCCTCACATGCGCTCCGGGGCGGAGACACCGAGTAGCTCGAGGCCGTTGGCCAGCACCGTGCGCGCGGCGACGGTCAGCATCAGCCGAGCCTCGTTGATCGGCGCCACCGGATCGTCACCCTTGGGCAGCATCCGGCACTCGCGGGTGTCGTACCACCTGTTGAAGATCGACGTCGTGTCTTCGAGGTAGCGCGCCACACGGTGAGGCTGGCGCAGCTCGGCCGCGCTGGCCACCACCCTGGGGAACTCTGCCAGCGCCCGCAGCAGGTCGCCCTCCCGCGGGTGGGCGAGCAGCGAGGGGTCGAAGTCGTCGGGGAGGGACATGCCCAGGTCGGCAGCGTTCTCCATCATCCGGCAGGTGCGGGCGTGGCCGTACTGCACGTAGTAGACGGGATTGTCGTTGGACGCCTTGGTGATCTCGGCGACGTCGAGCACCAGCGGCGACTCGGCCGGGTAGCGCGCCAGCGAGTAGCGCAACGCGTCCACACCGATCAGGTCGACCAGCTCCTGCAGCGTGACCATCGTTCCGGCCCGCTTGGAGAGCCGCAGCTCCTGGCCGTCCTGCATGATCTTCACGAGCTGGCCGATCAGCACCTGGAGGTTGTACGACGGGTCGTCGCCCGCGCAGGCCGCCATCGCCTGCAGCCGCCGGACGTACCCGTGGTGGTCGGCACCGAGCAGGTAGATACAGAAGTCGAACCCGCGCGACCGCTTGTCGAGGTAGTAGGCAGTGTCGGAGGCGAAGTAGGTGAGCTCGCCGTCCGACCGGATGAGCACCCGGTCCTTGTCGTCACCCGCGTCGGTCGTCCGCATCCACAGGGCGCCGTCCTCCTCGAACAGGTGCCCCTGGCCACGCAGCTTCTCGATGTTCTCCACGACCGCGTCGTTCTCGTGCAGCGACCGCTCGGAGAACCACACGTCGAAATGGGTCCGGAACGCGTCGAGCTGCTCCTGCTGCTCGCGCAGCTGGAGCGCGTAGCCTGCCTCACGGAACGCGACCACCCGGGCATCGGCGGGTAGGTCGACGATCGCCGGGTCTTGCGCGACAACCTGCCGGGCAAGGTCGTTGATGTACTCACCGTGATAACCGTTGTCCGCGATGGGCTGGCCCAGAGCCGCTGCCGCCAATGAGGCTCCGAAGAGGTTCATCTGGTTGCCGCGGTCGTTGATGTAGAACTCCCGCGCCACGTCGGCGCCTGCCGCCGCCAGCACCCGCGCGATCGCGTCACCGACGACGGCCCACCGCGTGTGGCCGAGGTGCAGGGGGCCGGTGGGGTTCGCCGAGATGAACTCCACGTTGATGCGGGTGCCGGCGAGCGTCTCGTTGTGTCCGTACGCCGCGCCCGCGGCCACCACGTCAGCGGCGACCTGACCCTGGGCGCCGGCCTCGACGGTCACGTTCAGGAAACCGGGACCGGCCACCTCGACCTCGCTGATCCCGGGCGCCTCGCGGAGCCGGGCGGCCAGCAGCTCGCCGAGCGCACGCGGGTTGGTGCCCGCCTTCTTGGCCAGCTGGAGCGCCACGTTGGTGGCGTAGTCACCGTGCCCCTGCTGCCGCGGACGCTCCACCGTCACCTCGGTCGGGACACCGTCGGGGAGGTCGAGCTGACCTTCCTCGACGAGCGCCGTGAGCGCGTCGACGAGAGTGGTCGAGAGCTGTTCGGGGTTCACTGCCCCAGCGTATCGGCGCTCCTCGGTTTCCTTCGCGGGGATATCGGCCGGTAGTCTTCGCGACGCGCAAGCAGGCCTCCGTAGCTCAGGGGATAGAGCACTGGTTTCCGGTACCAGGTGTCGCAGGTTCGAATCCTGCCGGAGGCGCCCACTGCCGCAAGCGCCCTTCCTACATCGTCGGCGCGTTCTTGCAAGCCGCCGTGAACGCGTTCTTCTTCGTGGTGTTCGACAGCGCCCAGTTCGCCTGGCTGTTCAGGTTGGTGTTGAAGTAGCTGAACGCGATCCCGCCGTAGGACTCCATGTCGGCGTAGGTCTGCGAGATCCAGCTGGGCTTTGCGGCGGCCGCCGGGTCGCTGTAGCCGGTCTCGCCGAGCCCCCATGCCACGCCCGTGGACTGCGACCAGGCCTTGATCTTGGAGAAGTAGGCGTCGAAGTTCTTCCACTCGGTGACCTTCGGCTGGCCCGACTTCTGCACGCCGTACTTCTCGTAGATGTCGAAGCCGGCGACGTCGATCTTGGTGTTGGGCCAGATCGCGCTCATGGCGTACTTCTTGTCGCCGTAGAACTCGTGGTAGCCCATCAGGATGATGCTGTAGCCCAGGTTGGGTGCGGCCGCGCGCATGATTGGCGCGATACGGGCCTGCATCGCCTTCCACGTCTGGATGTCGCCCTCGCCCTCGGGCTCGTGGTCGACCGCGACCCAGACCGGGCCGCCGATGGACTTCATCCTGGTCGCGAGGTCCCTGGCCCAGGCGTCGCCCTTGCCGGCGGCCATGTCGCTCCACGAGTACGGCGCCGAGAAGCTCATCCAGCCGACGCGATGGTTCGCAGCGTCGGCCGTGGCGGTCTTGACCGCCGAGGCCACGGAGCCGGAACCCCAGAAGGTCCGGTGCACGCCCAGGGTCTTGCCCATCGACGACTCCCAGGGCTTGACGTCGGAGTTGCCGCCGTAGGCACCTCCGATGAACGCGCCGCAGCTCGGGATCCCACGAGCCGAGTAGGTGCAGCCGTTGGACAACGTCGTGGCCGCTCGAGCTGTGGGAACAGGACCACAGAGGGCCAGGAGGAGAGGGAGCAGAACGGCAACTGACAGGAGATGGAGATGACGAATACGCATGATCTCGCTTCGGAACGGGGGCAGGACGTTCCCGGCATCGATCCCCCCAACCCGATGTTCCGAGTCAGCCCCGCCCGTGTGCGGGGGTTGTGAGCGGCAACTGATCCCTCAGGACCTGTGCACGCGCTCGCCTTGGCCAACGAGCAACCGCTCGACGAGGTCACGGGGAATGTCCGGAAAAATCGAGACAAGGACAGGCGATGACGTGACCTCGGCTACACGCGCACCGATTGCGGCTCCTGCGCTCCGGTTCACCGGGCATGGGGACTAGCCTTGTGGGGTACCCACACACGCGTGCATTGAGAGAGGCGAAACTGGCCGTGCCGGAGTCATCGGAAGACAGCTCGAGGTCCGGGTTCGGAGCCAACGAGTGGCTCGTCGACGAGATGTACGAGCGCTACCAGAAGGACCCCAACAGCGTCGACAAGGTCTGGTGGGATTTCTTCGGCAAGGACCAGCGCGGGAGCAGGTCCAGCTCCTCTTCGTCGGAATCCACCAACGGTTCACCGTCCTCGACGAACGGCGCCGTCAAGGAGTCCACCGGTGCACCCAAGCGGCGCCCCTCCGGCGGGTCCTCCGCCACCAAGGTCGAGAACAAGAGCGAGCCGGAGCCCGAGGCCGCTGAGAGCAAGCCCCAGACGAAGTCGGAGACGAAGCCGGTGGCCCAGGAGTCAACGCAGGACACGGAGAAGAAGGACACCGAGAAGAAGGACACCGAGAAGAAGGACACGGCCAAGGCCGACAACAAGAGCGGCGCGTCGAGCAACGACAAGCCGACCCCGAAGGACCCGGAGAAGAAGCAGGAGTCGGCCGCGTCCGACGAGCCGAGCTTCACCGTCCTGAAGGGCGCCCCCGCGCGCACCGTGACCAACATGGACGCGAGCCTCACCGTCCCGACGGCCACCAGCGTGCGGTCTGTCCCAGTGAAGCTGCTCTGGGACAACCGCATCGTCATCAACAACCATCTCGCCCGCGCCCGCGGCGGCAAGGTGTCCTTCACCCACCTGATCGGCTACGCGCTGGTCAAGGCCCTGAAATCGATGCCCGAGATGAACGTCGGGTTCGACACCATCGACGGCAAGCCCAACCTGATCACGCCGGCCCACATCAACCTCGGCCTGGCGATCGACATGCAGAAGCCCGACGGCACCCGCCAGCTGCTCGTGCCGAGCATCAAGGCCGCGGAGACGATGGACTTCGCGCACTTCTGGACCGCCTACGAGGAGCTCGTGCGCAAGGCGCGCAACGGCAAGCTCGCCGTCACCGACTTCCAGGGCACCTCGATCAGCCTGACCAACCCGGGCACGATCGGCACCAACCACTCGGTGCCGAGGCTGATGAAGGGCCAGGGCGTGATCATCGGCGTCGGTTCGATGGAGTACCCGCCCGAGTTCCAGGGTGCGGCCGAGGAGACGATCACCCGCAACGCGATCAGCAAGATCATGACGCTGACCTCGACGTACGACCACCGGGTCATCCAGGGCGCACAGAGCGGTGAGTTCCTCAAGCGGATGCACGGCCTCCTGCTCGGCGAGGACAACTTCTACGACGAGATCTTCCGCGCGCTGCGGATCCCCTACGAGCCGATCCGCTGGTCGTCGGACATCTCCACCAGCCATGACGACGAGATCAGCAAGCAGGCCCGGATCCTCGAGCTGATCCACGCCTACCGCGTGCGCGGCCACATGATGGCCGACACCGACCCGCTCGAGTACCGCCAGCGCAGCCACCCCGACCTCGAGGTCGAGTCGCACGGCCTGACCCTCTGGGACCTCGACCGCGAGTTCGCGACCGGGTCGTTCGGTGGCGAGCGCCGCTTCATGAAGATGCGCTCGATCCTCGGCATCCTGCGTGATTCCTACTGCCGCACCGTCGGCATCGAGTACATGCACATCCAGGACCCGGAGCAGCGCCGCTGGATCCAGGAGCGCGTCGAGCAGCCACACCAGAAGCCGCCCCGCGAGGAGCAGCTGCGCATCCTGCTCAAGCTCAACCAGGCCGAGGCCTTCGAGACGTTTCTGCAGACCAAGTTCGTCGGGCAGAAGCGCTTCAGCCTGGAGGGTGGCGAGACCACTGTCCCGCTGCTCGACGAGATCTGCGAAGCGGCGGCCGAGGGCGGCCTCGACGAGGTCACGATCGGGATGGCGCACCGCGGCCGGCTCAACGTGCTGGCCAACATCGTCGGCAAGAGCTACAGCCAGATCTTCCGCGAGTTCGAGGGCAACATCGACCCGCGCACGGTCCAGGGCTCCGGTGATGTGAAGTACCACCTCGGCGCCGAGGGTGAGTTCCTCGCCGACTCTGGCGACAAGATCAAGGTCTCCGTCGCCGCGAACCCCTCCCACCTCGAGGCCGTCGACCCCGTACTCGAGGGCATCGCACGCGCCAAGCAGGACATGCTCAACCAGGGTGAGAACTTCCCGGTCATGCCGCTCCTGGTCCACGGTGACGCAGCCTTCGCGGGACAAGGCGTGGTCGCAGAAACGCTGAACCTCTCGCAGCTGCGTGGCTACCGCACCGGCGGCACCATCCACGTGGTCGTCAACAACCAGGTCGGGTTCACCACCTCGCCGGCCGCATCGCGTTCGTCGCTGTACTGCACGGACGTGGCGCGGATGGTGCAGGCCCCGATCTTCCACGTCAACGGCGATGACCCCGAGGCCTGCATCCGGGTGGCCCGGCTGGCCTTCGAGTACCGCCAGGCCTTCAACAAGGACGTCGTGATCGACCTGGTGTGCTACCGCCGCCGCGGTCACAACGAGGGCGACGACCCGTCGTACACCCAGCCGCTGATGTACGACCTGATCGAGCAGAAGCGCTCGGTGCGCAAGCTCTACACCGAGTCCCTCATCGGTCGAGGTGACATCACCCTGGAGGAGGCCGAGCAGGTCCTCAAGGACTACCAGCAGCAGCTGGAGCGGGTGTTCACCGAGGTGCGCGAGGCCACCAACATCGACGAGTCGTGGACGACGGTGCCGGACTACCCCGAGAAGATCCACGAGGACTTCACCACCGCGATCCCCAGGGAGACACTGAAGCGGATCTCGGACTCCTACGTCAGTGCCCCCGAGGGGTTCACCGTGCACCCGAAGGTGCTGCCACAGCTGCAGAAGCGGGCAGCCGCGATGACCGAGGGTCCGATCGACTGGGGGGCCGGCGAGATCCTCGCGATCGGCTCGCTGCTGATGGACGGTCGCCCGGTGCGGCTGGCCGGTCAGGACTCGCGTCGCGGGACCTTCGCCAGCCGGTTCGCGACGGTCATCGACCGCACCAACGCCAACGAGTGGACGCCGCTGTCAAACCTCACCGAGGAGCAGGGACAGTTCTACGTCTACGACTCGCTGCTCTCGGAGTACGCCGCCCTCGGGTTCGAGTACGGCTACTCGGTTGCGCGGCCGGATGCCCTCGTCGCATGGGAAGCGCAGTTCGGTGACTTCGTGAACGGCGCCCAGATCGTGATCGACGAGTTCATCACCGCCAGCGAGACCAAGTGGGGTCAGTCCTCGGGCGTCGTACTCCTCCTCCCCCACGGCTACGAGGGGCAGGGTCCCGACCACTCCTCTGCACGCATCGAGCGATTCCTCACCATGGGCGCAGACGACGCGTTCGTGGTCGCACAGCCGTCGACCCCGGCCAGCTACTTCCACCTGCTGCGGCGACACACGCTCGGCGACGAGCACCGGCCGCTGATCGTGTTCACGCCGAAGTCGATGCTCCGTCGCAAGGAAGCTGCCTCGCAGCCGTCCGACTTCACCGAGGGCACCTTCCGGCCGCTGATCGGTGACGAGACCGTCGATCCCGAGAAGGTGGACACCCTGCTGCTGTGCAGCGGACGCATCACCTGGGACCTGATGGTGGAGCGCGCAAAGCAGCAGGGCGACGCGCCCACGACGGCCATCGCACGCTTCGAGCAGCTCTACCCGATTCCCGAGAATGCTCTGCTGGAGGAGATCGGGCGCTACCCGAGCCTCCGGGACGTCCGGTGGGCGCAGGACGAGCCCGCCAACATGGGCCCGGCACCACACCTACGGCTCAACCTGTTCCCCAACCTGGACCGCGAGGTCCAGGTGATCTCCCGCCCGCCTTCGAGCTCGCCGTCCGTCGGTCAGCACACGCGGCACGTCGAGGAGCTCAAGGGGATCATGAGCGAGGCGTTCGCCGAGGTCCGCGGCAAGGCCGAGGAGAGCTACTAGGGGCTGACGGTGTACTTCACCGACCGCGGGATCGAGGAGCTGGACAAGCGGCGCGGCGACGAGGAGGTCACCCTCGCCTGGCTCGCCGAGCGGCTGCAGGAGTTCACCGATCTGCACCCGGAGTTCGAGACCCCGGTCGAGCGCTTCGCCACCTGGCTGGCACGCCTCGACGATCCCGACGACGAGTAGCGCCGCGCCTATCCCAAGCGCGCCCCGTCGACGCCGGCAGTCGGATTCACGATGCTGCCGGCGTCGACGAGTGACTCCACGGGTGCGGCGAGGTCGACCATCTCCAGGGTGTTGCGCAGCTGGAGCCGGTTCAGGCAGCTGTGCCGGAACTCCGGTCGCAGCAGGTCGTAGCGTTCGACCGCGTCGGCGAGCTCCGGGTGGTCGGCGGCGTGCTCCTCGATGCAATCGCGTACGGCGGCCCAGAACTCGCTCTCGGCCAACAGGCCGTCCTCATCGAGGATGGCGGCGAGATGTCGCAGGAAGCCGTCGAAGACGTCTGTGAGGATCGGCAGCGGCAGCTGCTCCGGGGGCAGCTCGTGCCGGATCCGCTCGGCGGACTCCGGAAGCGGCTGCTTCCCGAGCACCGCGACCTCCTCGCCGATGTCCTTCATCAGCATCCGCACGGGTACGCCGTCCCGCAGCACCATGATCACGTTCTCTCCATGTGCCATGAAGGCCAGGTCGTGGCGCAGCAGGCAGTGCACGAGTGGCCGGAGGTGTGCTCGCAGGTAGGCCTGCACCCACTCGGTCGGCGTCATTCCCGATCGCCGGACCAGCGCCACGGCGTACGACCGGCCGCGCGCGTCCCGGTGGAGCAGCGCCGCCATCGTGGCCAGCTGCTCGCCCGGCTCGAGCCGGTGCACCGGACTCTCGCGCCACAGCGCCGCCAGCATCTTCTGGTACGGCGACGTGGGTTCGAGCCGGTGGTAGGTGTCGCCGGTGTAGCCGATCGCGGCCCGCTCACGCAGCACCGTGAAGCCGCAACGGCGCAACGTGTGATCGGCAGTCACGACCTCGTGCACCCAGTCGTTGATCGCGGGGGTGCCACCCATGTAGGCCGGCGACAGCCCACGCATGAAGCCCATGTTCTGCACCGACAGAGCCGTCTTCGTGTAGTGACGATCGGGCCGCGAGGTGTTGAAGAAGGTGCGGATCGACTGCTGCGCGCGGTGTTCGTCGAGCCCCTCGCCCAGGAACACCAGGTCGCGTCGGGCCAGGTCGGGAGCGAACGTGATCGCCACCTTGTTGGTCCACTGCCACGGGTGCACCGGCAACCAGAGGTAGTCCTCCGGTTCGAGCCCTAGTGCACGGAGCCGCGCGGTGAACTGCTCGCAGACCGCCTCGCCCAGCTCACCGGCGTACAGCTCCTCCTCGCTGAGGCCCTCGCCGCACGAGAGCCGGCTGACGTCCCGGCGACAGGCCAGCCACACCAGCCGGACTGCGCGCCCGGCCTCCGGGACGAAGCGCTCGTAGTCGTCGAGGCCGAAGCCGACGCGGCCGTTGTTGGCCACGAACCCGGGGTGGCCCTCCGTCATGGCGGCCTCGACCTCCTGGTAGCTCGCGTCGACCAGGTCGTCTGCCGTGGAGCGGTGGTGCTGGAGCTTCCAGGCCGACGAGGCCAGCGTGCTCGCCACCTCCTCGAGGTATGTCGGCAGCAGCGCCGGCGGGATGCCGAGAACCTCTGCGAACTCGACGACGAACTCCTGGGCGTCCAGGTCGCGCGGCTGATCGTCGTGCTCGCGCTCGAGCGAGGTGCGGTCGATGAGCAGGTGCTCGAGGGCGAGCTTCCGAGCACGGAACCGGTAGCGGCCGCGCCCGTCCGGGGTCTCGAGGACGTGGCCGCCGTCGTCGACTCCCACCGGAGCGATGATGCGCTCGTGGGTGAACTCGGTGATCGCCTTGGCGACGAGAGCGCGCTGCGCCCGCGCCAGGTTGTCGGGGTCGAGGTGTGCGACGTCGCGACCAGGCGCGGACTCGGTCGCGGACGGGTGGGTCGGGGACTCGGTGGTCAGGGTCATGCGAAGGGCTCGCTCTCGAGGTCGGAGTACGCGAAGGACGCACGGGTGGCGACGGACAGGGCTGCGGTCTTGGTCGGCAGCTCGACGTGGCGGAGTACGACGAAGCCGGCTGCGGCGTTGAGTACGGCGATGGCCGCGTTGCGCACGTCGGGCTCGACCACCACCCGTCGTACGCCGTGATCAGCGAAGCAGAAGCGCATCACCGAACGCATCACCGTCCGGGTGAAACCGTGCTGCGGCTGATCGGTCGGGGCGACGAGTACGTGCATACCGACGTCGCCCTCGGTGATCTCCTCGAGCCCGGCCAGCGGGCTGTGCAGCGGGTCGTAGCACTCGACGAGGAACTGCGGCTCGCTGTCGACCAGGCCGAGGTAGGCGTCGTGGTGGGGGTTCTCGGCGATCGCGGCGTACTCGTGCGCGACGTCGGCAGCACTCGCGTCCTGCATCTCCCAGTAGACCGAGCGCGGGTGCGTCACCCACCCGTGCAGCAGGTCGAGGTCGCGCTCCACGTCGAGTGGGACGAGACGGATGTCTGTGGTCCCCGTCGACAGCACCGACGCGCTCATCCCGCGTCCGCCAGCACGCGCAGGTGGTCGGGCACGCCGAAGTGCTGGAACGCGACCCGCTTCTCGATTGCGTAGACCTCGCGCCCCAGCATGGCCGCGAGCACGATGGAGTTGCGGTGGGCGCCCATGCCGAGGTCAGGGGCGACGAACCCGTGCGTGTGCTCCTCTGCGTTCTGCACGAAGATCTCCGAATCCTCGAGATCCACCGCGAACGAGGGTGACGCCGAGAGCCGGCCCTGCTCGTCCCACCGGATCCGGTCGCGGATCGGGTCGAGGAAGTCCGGCACCTCCGCGCGGTAGCCGGTGGCGAGCACGAGCGCGTCGGTGCCCATCGTGAAGTCCTGGCCGGACTCGTGGTGGTGCAGGTCCAGGACGTACGACGATCCCTCGGCGCGCGCGTCGACCAGCTCGGAGCAGGTGACGAGGGTGGTGTCGACCCCACCGGCGACCCGCTTCTCGTAGAGCTTGTCGAAGATGGCGTCCACCAGATCGGAGCTGATCCCCTTGTAGAGAGCCTTCTGATCATGCAGCAGGTCGTCGCGCGTCTCGTCCGGCAGCGCCTGGAAGTAGGCGGTGTACTCCGGCGAGGTCATCTCGAGGGTCAGCTTGGTGTACTCCATCGGGAAGAACCGCGGCGATCGCGTGACCCAGTTGAGCGCCTGGCCGGGGTCGAGGGTCTCGAGCAGGTCGGCGTAGACCTCAGCGGCGCTCTGGCCACTGCCGACCACCGTGACCGAGCCCAGCTCGCGGAGGTCGTCACGGTGCTCGAGGTACTGAGCGCTGTGCAGCACCCGCTCGGTCTCCAACAGGTCGCTCGCGGCGTCCGGGACGACTGGGCTGGTGCCGACACCGAGAACCAGGCGCCGACCCCGCCACGTCTGCCCACCTGACGTGCGTACGACGTAGACGCTCCCGTCGTGCTCGATGCGCTCGACGTGCTGGCCGAAGCGCAGCGAGGAGAGCCGATCGGCAGCCCAGCGGCAGTAGTCGTTGTACTCCCGACGCAGGGGGTAGAACGACTCGCGGATGTAGAAGGAGTAGAGACGGCCGGTGTCCTTGAGGAAGTTCAGGAAGCTGTACGGCGAGGTCGGGTCGGCCATGGTCACCAGGTCGGCCATGAACGGGACCTGAAGGGTGGCGTCGTCGAGGAGCATCCCGGGGTGCCAGTCGAACTCTGCCCGCGACTCGAGGAAGACTCCGTCGATGTCGAGCGGATCGGCGAGACAGGCGAGGCCGAGGTTGAACGGCCCGATGCCGACGGCCACGAAGTCGTGCACCCTCATCACGCCACCTCGCTGGCGGGAGTGAGGTCGTCACCGATCTCGCAGATGTCTTCGAGGATCGAGATGATGTCGGCGACGGTCGCACCCGGGTTCAGCAGCGTGAACTTCAGCCAGGTCGAGCCGTCTACCTTGGTCGCGGCGACCATGCCGTTGCCCCGGCGGTAGAGCTCCGACCGGATCTGGGCGTTCAGGCGGCCCAGGTCGTCGCCACCGTTGTCAGGGCGGTAGCGGAAGACCAGGGTGCTCAGGCTCGGCGCTGCGGCGACCTCGATCTCGCGCATCGACGCCATCTCCACATGAACCTGCTGGGCCAGGTCGATGGCTGCGTCGAAGTAGTCGCCGACGCAGTCCGGACCCATGATGCGCAGGGTCATCCACAGCTTGAGCGCGTCGAACCGGCGCGTGGTCTGCAGGCTCTTGTCGACCTGGTTCGGATCGGTGGTCGCCCGCGGGTTCAGGTAGTCGGCGTGATGCGTGACGTGGCGCATCGTGCGGCCGTCGCGGACGATCACCGCACTCGCCGAGACCGGAAGGAACCAGGTCTTGTGGAAGTCGACGGTCACGGAGTCTGCGAGCTCGATCCCGTCGAGGAGGTGCCGCCGTCGACGCGAGGCCAGCAGCCCTCCGCCGTACGCCCCGTCGACGTGCAGCCAGATGCCGAAGCGGTCGCACACAGCCGCGATCCTTCGCACCGGGTCGATCACGCCGAAGTCCGTGGTGCCGGCCGTCGCAACCACAGCCATCGGCACCAGGGCGTCGTCGAGACACCCCTGCACGGCCGCCTCGAGCGCCGGCACCCGCATCCGGTGCGACCGGTCGAACGGGATCTTGATGACGGCGTCGGGCGCCAGGCCGAGCAGTCGGGCGGACTTCTCGACGCTGAAGTGGCCGTCGGCAGAGACCAGCACGCGCAGCCGGTCGAGCGGTACGCCGTGCGTCTCGACGGCCGTGTCGCGGGCCAGCAAGAGGGCGTGGAGGTTGGACTGGGTGCCGCCGCTGGTGAAGACCCCGTCGGCGACGGGACCGACGCGGGTTCCCCGGAGCGCCGGCGGCGGGAAGCCGATGCGCTCGGCAGTCCATTCCACGAGGCGACGCTCGATGTGGGTGCCGCCGACGCTCTGGTCGAACGTGTCCATCGACGAGTTCACCGAGGAGACGAACAGTTCGGCGAGGAGGGCCGGGATCACCACGGGGCAGTTCAGGTGGGCGGCGTACGACGGCTCGTGGAACCAGATCGCGTCGTCGAGGTAGACCCGCGACAGCTCCTCCAATGCGTCGTCGAGGTCGTCGATGGGCGCGTCGAGGTCGATGTCGGCGACCGGACCCGCGACCTGTCCGGGCGAGGCCCCCGTGCTCGGGCCCGAGACCCGGCCCAGGGTGGCGGCGAGGTGATCGCTCCCGGCCCTGATGGAGCCGAGATACTCCTCGAGATTGTCGGGGTGGAACAGATGCCGCAGGGTTGGCGTGAACACCCGGGGTCCTCCTGGCTTCCGAGAAGAGCTTGGTGGCTTAGGTAAGCCTTACCTTACTCGCCTCGGCGGTCAGGACGACCCCGGGTCTCACGTCTGACTCATGCGGCGCGGGGGTGGTGCACGCGGCGACCGGAGTCACGACGACCGCTGGAGCGGGCCGACTGGGCGAAGTCCAGGTCGTGCCGGATCCGCCACAGGTCGGCGTCGCCCTCGACGTCGGCGCCGAACGGCGCCCGCGGGAGGCCGGCAGTGCGCCGGTGGTTGCGCTCGAGGAGCGCCACGATGCCGGCGACGATGAACAAGAGGACCGAAGCTGCAATGAAGGTTTCCATGGCAGTAAGTTTGCCCTCCTAGGTTTCCTGCCACCAGTGGCAGGATTGTCACTCCCCGCAGAGTTTCTGCCATACTGTGGTCATGGCTCTCAATTCTGTGGCGGTCGTCGTGCCCCAGCAACCCGGTTTCTTCGAGCTCGGCGTGATCCACGAGGTGTTCGGCATCGACCGCACCGACGAAGGGGTCCCGGCGATCGAGCTCCGCCTCTGCTCTGAACAGCCCGGGGTCCCGATCCCGATGGAGCACGGGGTGTTCCTGACGACTCCTTACGGGCTGGAGGGCGCGGACGACGCCGACCTCGTGGTCGCCCCGGCGTACAACCAGGAGGAGCCGCTCTCCGAAGCACTCCTCGACACCGTCCGCAAGGCGCACGCGCGCGGCGCCTACGTGCTCTCGGTGTGCTCGGGCGCCTTCCTGCTCGGCGAGGCCGGGCTGCTCGACGGTCGGTCCTGCACCACCCACTGGCGGCACGCGGCGGACCTGCAGGAGGCCTTCCCGCTGGCGACCGTCGACCCGGACGTGCTCTTCGTCGAGGACGACCGGATCATCACCAGCGCCGGCACCGCCGCCGGGATCGACGCGTGCCTGCACCACGTGCGCTGCGAGCTCGGCGCATCGGTCGCCAACATCATCGCGCGGCGAATGGTGGTGCCTCCCCAACGCGACGGTGGCCAGCGCCAGTACATCGACCTGCCGGTCCCCGCCTGCACCGCGGACAGCCTCACTCCGCTGCTGACCTGGATGCGCGAGAACCTCGCCGAGGATCAGCCGGTGAAGCTGCTCGCCAGTCGGTCGGCGATGTCGGAGCGCACGTTCGCGCGCCGGTTCGCCGCCGAGACCGGCACCACGCCGGGCAAGTGGCTGCTGGCACAGCGACTGCACCACGCCCGCACGCTCCTGGAGAGCACCGACCTCGCCGTCGAGACGGTCGCGACGCGCGCCGGCTTCGGTTCGGCGGCGCTGCTGCGGCACCACTTCGGCGCGGCAGTGGGCGTGGCACCGGCCGAGTACCGGCGCACGTTCCGCACCCCGGACGAGCGCGCGGGCTAATCACGCGGTTCCCCTAGGGTCGGCGCCATGACCTATCCCCCGGCGCCGTGGAACATGCACGGCCAGCTCTGGTTGTCGTTGTTCCGGGTGCGCGAGGGTGACCACCCCGACCGCCCGGCCGGCGTGTACGGCGCTGCGCTGGTGTCCTACGAGCGGCCGAGCCCGTTGACGTACTCCGAGCTGCTCGTGGCGCGACAGGTGGAGAAGAAGGTCACCATCAGTGACATCTGGGTGGACTCGGCCGACTCACGTGACGGCGGTCGCGAGCTCTGGGCGATCCCGAAGGACCTCTGCGACTTCCGTCTCGCGAAGCAGGGCACCAAGCTGCAGCGCACGTCGTGGACCGCGAGTCTCGGCGGCCGACCGATCGCGCGAGCGCGGTTCAGCGACGTCTCGAACCTCACCCTGCGGACGCCCTTCAAGGGCGCGACCCGGCAGGAGCGCCCCCCGGAGCACGATCGAGCGGGCGAGGAGGTGGTCGCCGCACTCAAGGGACGCGCGAAGGTGCTGCCGTGCCGAGGGTCCTGGGAGTTCAACGACGTGGGGCCGCTCGCCTGGCTGGCAGGCAAGCGACCCATCGCGTCGTTCCGGATGGCCGACTTCTCAATGGCGTTCGGCTGAGCCCGGCTCGTCGTCGGTGCCCGAGAAGTCGATGACGGTTGCGTCGTGCTCCTCGATCTCCTCGTCGGGCTCCTGGTCGTGTCCGGCCCGGCGTGCCGAGTCGCGGATCTCGAACAGCTCGGTCGCGAAGCCGCCGAGTGTCCGGGCGATGTCGCCGACCGCAGTCGTGATGATCGTGGCGACCGAGCCGACCGCATGGCTGGCAGCAGTCACGCTCTCCTGCACCGCGTCCTTGCGGATCTCGGCCTTGCTCAACTTGTCGCGCATGGACCCAGTCTCCCTCAGTCCGGGGCGCGTCAGGCGGCCAGGTCGTGCGACTGCTCGGCGCCGTGCTCGGGTGCCGTCGACCGTCCACCGGGCAGGGCCATGCGACAGATCTTCTTCGCCACGCTGAACAGCTGCTTGTGCAGCGGACCGGTGTTGTAGTCCAGCCCGTAGCGCTCGCAGATCTCCTGGATCTCGCCGGCGATCTGGGGGTAGCGACGTGCCGGGATGTCCGGGAACAGGTGGTGCTCGATCTGGTGCGACAGGTTGCCGCTCATCAGGTGCAGGAGCTTGCTGCCGGTGATGTTCGCCGAGCCGAGCAGCTGGCGGTAGTACCAGTGGCCGCGG
Source organism: uncultured Actinomycetota bacterium (assembly GCA_963742785.1). GTDB lineage: Bacteria > Actinomycetota > Actinomycetes > Propionibacteriales > Nocardioidaceae > Marmoricola. Next base: position 161,909 of record CAVUNI010000001.1, on the reverse strand, counting down.
GTCTCGTTCTCGCACTCCTCCTCGGTGAACGTCGCGACGCCCGCCGGGAAGTGGCCGCAGAAGATGATGTTGAACGCCCAGATGTTGCGGACCAGGTTCGCGGTGACGTTGCCGGCCAGCGTCAGCGGGAACAGCGGCCCGGTGAGCGCCGGGAAGAGCAGGTAGTCCTTGAGCGCCTGCTTCTTGACCTTGCGCATGATTCCGGAGTGCAGCGCCTTGTTCTCGCTGATCTTCCGGGTGCCCTTGACGATGTTCTCGACCTCGAGGTCGTGCATCGCCACGCCCCACTCGAAGAAGACCATCAGCAGGAATGCGTACACCGGGTTGCCGAGGTAGTACGGGTGCCACTTCTGGTCCTCGTCCATCCGCAGCACGCCGTACCCGATGTCGCGGTCCTTGCCGAGGATGTTGGTGAACGTGTGGTGGATGTAGTTGTGGCTGTACTTCCACTGGTCGCTGGGGCAGACGTTGTCCCACTCGTACATGCGGGAGTTCAGCCCGGGGTCACCCATCCAGTCGTACTGGCCGTGCATGACGTTGTGGCCGATCTCCATGTTGTCGAGGATCTTGGAGACGCTGAGCGCCGCGACCGCGAGCGGCCATGCGGGCGGGAGGTACATCAGCGCGCGACCGGCGACCTCGAACTGGCGCTGCTTCTTGACGACGCCGCGGATGTACGCCGCGTCCTCCTCGCCGAGCTCGCTGATCAGGCGCTGGCGGATGACGTCCATCTCGTTGCCGAACGCCTCGATCTGCTCGGGGGTGAGCTTGTTGTCGTTCCTGGGTGTGGTCTTGTCGATGGTTGAGCTTGCTTGTCCTGAGCTTGTCGAAGTGGTCGAAACCATGTCAGTCCCTTCAGTTGATGTGGTCACAGGTCGACGACGCAGTCGCCGACTGGAGCCGATACGCAGATGCGGATGTCCTCGTCGGGAAGTGAGGACTCCTCGCCGGTGAGCACGTTGCGCACGGTGCCCTCGGTCTTGCGGGAGACGCAGGTGAAGCAGATTCCCATGCGACAGCCGAACTCCGGGGTCAGGCCGGAGGCCTCGGCCTGCTCGAGGATGGGCGTGCCGCTGTTGACGGCACTCTTCCCCGACCGGGTGAAGGTGACGTCGCCCTCGGCCGACCCGGTCGAGATGACCGGGGTCTTGAAGAACTCGGTGCGCAGGCGCGGCGACTCGTCGTACGCCTCGGAGACCAGGGCCATCATCGGCGCCGGTCCGCAGGCCCAGGTGTCGGTGTCGCGGAAGTCCGGCACCAGGCGTGCCAGCGACTCGGCGCTGAACACGTCGTCGCCGTACCTCAGGTGCACGTCGATGTGGTTGTCGGCCCACTGGATGCGCCGCAGCTCCTCGGCGAAGATCTGGTCCTCCTCCGAGCGCGCGTAGTGCAGGAAGGTCACCTTGCGGTTGGCCCTGCCGTCGTACCCGTCACGCAGCAGAGTCCGGATCTGGGACATCACCGGGGTGATGCCGGAGCCGCCGGAGATCATCAGGAGGTGGTTGTTGGTGGGTGTCGCGGGACTCTCGGTGAGCGTGAACGCTCCCTCGGCCTGGCTGAGGTGGAGGATCTGGCCGGGCTGCGCCTCGCGGACCAGGTACTTGCTCACTCTCTGCTGTCCTGGTTTGGCTTCCTCGTGGGCCCGGACCGTGATGGTGAACTGCTCCCCGGGGTTGGACTCGGCCGAGGAGATCGAGAAGCACCGGGTGGTGCGCCGGGCGCCGTTGATCTCCACGCCGACCTGGACGTACTGACCGGCGCGGTGCCCGCGCCAGGTGCTGGTCGGCTGGAGCGTGAGCGTCGCGACCGGGTGCTCGCCGGAGGTCTCGCGGGTGATGTCCACGACCTGCGCGCGGACCTCGGTGGCGGCCCACATCGGGTTCACCAGCTCGAGGTAGCGGTCCACGCCGTGGGGCGAGGTCAACGCCGCCAGCGCCTTGGAGCCGAGGATCCTTTCAGCCAACGGTTGTCGGAGTGTCATGACAAGCCTCCCTTCGAAGATTCAGTGAACATCTGTTCACTCAAAATCATGGTGGGAGCGGGAGGGTGGGTCAAGGCGAGCGCGCGTGACGCCTGACACCTCAGGCAGGGATGCGACTAGGGTCACGTCGCATGAGCCGGACACTGTTCACGGGCGGCCTGGTGTACGACGGCACGACCGCTCCTCCAGCCGAGGGCGATGTAGTCGTCGAGGACGGTCGCATTGTCGACGTCGGACCCGGTCTGAACGGGGACGAGGTGGTTGACTGCTCGGGCGGTTTCCTCTCCCCGGGCTTCTTCGACTGCCACGTCCACGTGGTGATGGACACGCCGAACTTCGTGGAGATCATCGAGGCGCCGTTCAGCCTGCAGTTCTTCAAGGCGGCGGTGAACCTGAGGAAGACGCTGGACACCGGCGTCACCAGCATCCGCGACGCCGGGGGCGCGGATCTGGGGGTCAAGACGGCGGTCGACCGCGGACTGATTCCCGGGCCGCGGATGCAGATCTCGATCATCATGCTCAGCCAGAGCGGTGGCCATGGTGACGACTGGAGCGTCTGTGGGGCGGAGATCCCGGTCTTCCTCCCCCACCCCGGGCGCCCCGGCGGCGTCGTGGACGGCCCTGATGAGGTCCGCAAGCGGGTTCGCGAGCTGGTCCGTGCCGGTGCGGACGTCATCAAGGTGGCCACCAGCGGAGGCGTTCTGTCCGCGGCGAATCCCCATCACGGCCAGCTCCGTGATGCCGAGATCGCGACCATGACCGAGGAGGCGACCGCCGCCGGCATCCACGTGATGGCGCACGCGCAGGCGGCAACCGGCATCAAGACGGCCCTGCGCAACGGCGTCCGCTCCATCGAGCACGGCATCTTCCTCGACGACGAGGCGATCGACTTGATGTTGCAGAAGGGGGCCTGGCTGGTGCCGACGTTGCAGGCACCTCGCGAGGTGATCGCAGCGGCAGACGCGGGTCTGCCCATCCCCCGCGAGCACGTCGAAAAGGCACGAGCACTCACGGAGGTTCACATCGACGCGGTCCGACGGGCCCATCAGGCCGGCGTGCGAATCGCCATGGGCACCGACGCCGGCGTCGGGGCACACGGCACCAACCTCGAGGAGGTCGAGCTCATGGTGGGGACCGGCCTGTCGCCCCTCGAGGCACTGCACGCCACCACCGGCTCGGCCGCGGAGCTCCTCGACGTGGCGGGCGACCGGGGCACGATCCGGCCCGGCCTGCGCGGCGACCTCGTGATCGTCGACGGCAGCCCGGACGACGTGACCAAGCTCGGCGACCGGGTGCGTGCGGTATTCCTCGACGGCGCCGAGGTCAGCCGTCGGGACTGACCACCTTGACCCGCCCAGCGGCACGCTCGGTGCACGAGCGTCCACCGACAGGCGCCCTCGCAGTACCCTCGTGGGCATGGCGCAGTCCGTGAGACGGCCGGTCGACCCTGTCCGGGGGGTGGCCCCCGAGTCCCGAGGGGAGCGCAAGGAGCGCACCCGACGGATGATCCTCGACGCTGCCCTCGACCTCTGCGAAGACAGCAGCCTGGTGGCCCTGTCGTTGCGACAGGTGGCCAAGGAGGTCGGGATCGTCCCGACCGCCTTCTACCGCCACTTCGACTCCATCGAGGACCTCGGTCTGGCACTGGTGGAGGAGTCGTTCGTGTCCTTGCGCGAGATGCTCAAGGACGTACGCCGCAGCGACCCGACCTACCGGACCATCATCGACAACTCCGTGCGGGTGCTCGCCGAACACACCGCCGCGCAGCATTCGCACTTCGCCTTCATCGCCCGGGAGCGAGTTGCCGGACCACCGGCCGTGCGCGAGGCCATCCGCCACCAGATCGAGCTGGTGGAGCGCGAGCTGGCCACCGACCTCGCCCGGCTGACGGACGCGACGCGGTGGTCGGCCGATGACCTGCGGGTGCTCTCCAACCTGATCGTCACCCTGATGGTCGGCGCGACGGAGGCCATCGTGAACGCCCGTCCCGACACCAGGCAGGCGATCCTGGAGAACTCCCGCACCCAGCTGCGGATGCTGCTGGTCGGCGCCCTTCGCTGGAAGTCCGGCTAGGGCGTCAGGCCGTCGGGCAGGAAGCCAGCGACTCGTCGTCGAGGTCGTCGAGCTCGGCGTCCAGGTCGGGAGCCTCCTCCGGCGTCGTCGGCGTCGTCGGCGTCAGGCGAGCCGGTAGCAGCGTCACCAGACCGAGGACCACGACACAGAGAGCTGCGGAGACCGCGAACGCCCACTGCAAGCCATCGAGCTGGGCGGCGACCGGGGCGACCCCGTCCTGGACCTGCGACGAGGCGCGGGTGGTCATGATCATCACGACCAGGGCCGTGCCCATCGCTCCGGCGATCTGCTGGGTCGTGCCGAGCAACGAGCTCCCGTGGGAGTAGAGCTTCGGGGGCAGCACACCCAGGCCCATCGTGAACAGCGGCGTGAACATGGCGGCCAGACTGATCATCAGCACGACGTGCACGATCACGATCTGCCAGGTCGGGGTGGTCTGGCTCAGGAACGTGAGCAGGGACATCGACACGAGCAGGCCGACCGCGCCCGGAAGGACGAGCACGCGGGCGCCGTAGGTGTCGTAGATCCGGCCGACGCGCGGGCCGAGCAGGCCCATCGCCAGCCCGCCGGGCATCACCAGCAGGCCGGTGGCGAGCGGGGTCATGCCGCGGACGTTCTGGAGGTAGAGCTGCAGCAGGATCATCGAGCCGAGCATCGCCATGAACGCCACCGACATCGCGCCGAGCGAGACGGAGAAGATGCGCAGCTTCAGGGTGCGCAGGTCGAGCAGCGGCTTGTCCTCGCGCTGGAGCAGCAGCTGGCGCCACACGAAGCAGGCCACGCCGACCACACCGACGGCCAGGGCGGCGTACGCCGTGCTGTGGTCGCCGGCGACTCCGATCTCGCTGAGGCCGTAGACCAGGCTGCCGAAGCCGAGGGCCGCTATCACCACGCTCAACCAGTCGACGTTGCCGGCCTGGGGCTCACCGACGTTGATGAGCTTGCGCAGCCCGAGGACGCCGATGGTGCCTGCGATCGGCAGCACGACGAGGAAGATCCAGCGCCACGAGAGGGACTGCAGGACCACGCCGGAGACGGCCGGGCCGAGCGCGGGAGCGACGGACATGGCCAGGGTGACGTTGCCCATCACCCGACCGCGGTCGTACTCCGGCACGACGGCCATCAGGGTGGTCATCAGCAGCGGCATCATCACCGCGGTGCCACCGGCCTGGATGATGCGCGCGACGAGCAGCACCGGGAATGTCCAGGCAGCTGCAGCGAGCAGCGTGCCGGTGCAGAACGTGGCCATCGCAAGCCCGAAGGCGAAGCGCGTGGTCACCCGCTGGAGGAACCAGCCGGTGATCGGGATGACAACGGCCATGGTCAGCATGAACGCCGTGGAGAGCCACTGCGCCGCGTTGGCGTCGACCGCGAAGTCGGCCATCAGCCGCGGGATCGCGTTGATCATGATCGTCTCGTTGAGGATCACGACGAAAGTCGCGCCGACCAGCCAGCGCAGCACGGCGTAGTCCGGCGCGGCTTCACGCTGTGGGAGTGCCGGGGTGGTGGTCATGTCTGGTCCTCACTGTCCGAGATCGGTGATCAGGGTGACGGCTTTGAAAGGTGTCTGCAAACGAATAAGACCGCAGCGCACCGACAAACTCATCGGTCTACCTGACGAAACGGAACATGCGAATGTGACCTTCGATTCCCACGAGGTGCTCACGGCCACCCCGCGAGACATTCGCACCGGTGTACGACCCTTGGCGCATCGGTAACCACTGCGTTACGGTAGCCACACGGTTACCGAAGGAGGCGCGGATGGCGATGGCCGACCCCAATCCGTTCGACGCCCTCGGCGACCCACACCGGCGCGAGATCCTCCGCCTCCTCGGCGAGCGCGACCTGGCGGTGCACGAGATCGCCGACCAGCTGCCGATCAGCAGGCCCGCCGTCTCCCGGCACCTGCGGCTGCTCAAGCAGTCGGGCCTGGTCGAGGAGGAGCCGCAGGGGACCCGCAGGATCTACCGCCTCCAGGAGGAAGGGATGCTCGCCGTACAGGCCTATCTACAGCAGGTCTGGGGTGATGCCGCGGCCCGCTTCAAGATCGCGGCCGACAACCTGTCGCCCAGGGAACGACCGTGAGCGAAGCCGTGGAGCCGGTTGGGCCGCTGGTGGTGAACGTCGACGTCGACTGCAGCCCCGAGGACGCCTTCGACGTGTGGACGCAACGGTTCTCGCTGTGGTGGCCGGCCGACCACACGGTGACGGGAGCTCCCGACCTGGTGACCCTGGAGCCCCGCGTCGGTGGACGCATCTATGAGCGCGGCGCGGACGGAGTCGAGCACGAGTGGGGCGAGGTCACGGCGTGGGAGCCGCCGAGGCGACTCGGCTACCTGTGGCACCTGATGCGGGACCGGTCCGACGCCACCGAGGTCGAGATCGCGTTCAAGGCCCACGGCTCGGGCACGCGCGTCGAGATCGAGCACCGCGGCTGGGAGCGTCTCGGTGCCGACGCCGATCTGTGGCGTACCCGCAACCACGCCGGGTGGAGCACGCTGCTCCCTCACTACGTGAAGGCCGTCGAGAGCGCTCGCACACAACTGAGAGGTGACGACCATGACTGAGGGCACCGGTACGAAGGAAGATCCCTGGGAGCTGACCACGGCACCGGGTTCGTCGTCGTACACGATGTACCGCGACGAGGAGGCCGACCCGCCGTTGCTGGTCTGCCAGGTCGGGTCGACGAAGCTCACCTACCTGCTGAGCGTCCTCGAGGACCTGCCGGCCTGGCTCGGCGAGCAGGGTGACTGGGTGCCGCTCGGTGCGGCGGACGAGAAGAAGCCGGCGGCCGAGGGCACCGTGGAGGCCTGGGGTCGCAGCGAGGACAACCCGGTCGGCGGCTGGTACGGGCAGCGCAACGGCTACCGCGGAAGGCTTGGCATGTACGTCCCGCCGCTGCTCGAGGCGCTCGGGCTGGCCGAGCTCACCCACGAGGCCCGCAACAACAGCGTCAGGGCCCTCTAACCGTTGGGACTGAGCGTCACGTCGGGAATGGTGGCGTCACGCGGCAGGTCGAGCACGTGCCGGATGGCGTCTGCGACCGTCTCGGGGCGCATCCAGTCGCCGGCGTCGTACTCCTTGCCCTCCTGCTCGTGGACACGCTCCTGCATCGCGGTCGCCGTACGGCCCGGGTAGACGCTGGTGACGCGGACGCCGTGATCGCGCTCCTCGGCGCGGAGTGAGTCGGCCAACGCACGGAGACCGTGCTTCGACGCGGCGTACGCCGCCCAGTCGGGGTTCGCGCGCAGGCCGGCGCCGGAATTCACGAAGACGACCGTGCCCCGGCTCGACCGGAGTGCCGGCAGCGTGAGCCTGGTCAGCTCGGCCGGGGCGATCAGGTTGACGTCGACGTGCTCGCGCCACTGGAGCGGACTCAGTTTCGCGACGGGACCGAGTTCGACCACCCCGGCGGCATGGACGACGGAGTCAAGGGCGACGGGCAGCTCGAGCCGCGCCAGCGAGGCGTGGTCGGAGAGGTCGGCGACCAGACCCCAGGCTCCCTCGTAGCGGGCGGTCAGCTCGTCGGCGCGGTCCTGGGACCGCGCGAGCAGCACGAGGTCGTCGCCGCGGGCATGCAGTACGTCGGCCAACGCAGCGCCGATGCCGGACCCGGCACCGGTGAGCAGGTGCGTCGGCATCAGCGCGTGAACACGATCTTGCCGAAGACATCGCCGTCGGCCATCGCGGCGAACCCGTCGCGCGCGTCCTCCATCGGCAGCGTCCGGTCGATCAGGGGCCGGGTGCCGGTGGCGTCGAGCAGGTTGACCAGGGCGGCGAGCTCGGTACTGGTGCCCATCGTCGAGCCGACGACCTTCAGTTGGAGGAAGAAGATCCGGGTGAGCTCGGCGTCGTCGAGCTTCGGGCCCGACGTCGTACCGGAGGTGACGATGGTGCCGCCGGGGCGGAGCGCCCGGATCGAGTGCGCCCAGGTCGCCTGGCCAACGGTCTCCATCACGGCGTCGACCTTGTCCGGCAGCCGCTCGCCGGTCTCGACGACCTCATGGGCGCCGATCTCGAGTGCGCGCTTGCGCTTGATCTCGTCACGGCTGGTGGCGAACACCCTCAGCCCGGCGGCACGGGCCAGCGTGATCAGCGCAGTCGCGACCCCGCCGCCGGCGCCCTGGACGAGCACGCTGTCGCCGGCCTTGAGCTCGCCACGCGTGAAGAGCATCCGGTACGCCGTCAGCCACGCCGTCGGCAGGCACGCGGCCTCCTCGAAGGACAGCGACTCCGGCTTCGGCACGACGTTGGTCTTCGGTACGGCGACCTTGTCGGCGAAGGTGCCCTGGTAACGCTCGCTGAGCAGCGACCGCTTCGGGTCGAAGGTCTCATCCCCGCGCCACGAGGGGTCGCTGATCACGGCGTGCACGACGACCTCGTTGCCGTCCTCGTCGAGCCCGGCCGCGTCGCACCCGAGGATCATGGGGAGCGCCTCTTCCTTGAGCCCCACGCCCTTGAGCGACCAGATGTCGTGGTGGTTCAGTGCGGATGCCTTGACGGTGACGGTGGTCCACCCGTCGGGCACGTCGGGATCGGGTCGCTCACCGATCACGAGTCCGCTCAGCGGGTCGTCGGAGGAGAAGCTTTCGGCGTACACGGCAAACATGTTTCGACCCTAGCGGCCGGGCCGAGCCGGACAACGGGGGGCGCATTTCGGACGGGGCTGGCGGGCGACTCTGGGGGCTGGCGGCCAATGCTTTGCCTGCCCGGCCGCGGTTTCCCCGGGCGCCCGGGGAAACCGACGCCCCTACCGCCGCGCCACCCCATCCCGCCGAGCAGCAGCGGCGACCGCCTCGGCCACCATCGGGCCGACCCGGGGGTCGAAGGGCGAGGGGATGATCAGGTCCTCGGTCGCGACGTCGGCCACGATCGAGGCGAGCGCGTCGGCGGCGGCGAGCTTCATGCCCTCGGTGATCGCAGTGGCGCGGGCGTCGAAGGCTCCACGGAAGATGCCCGGGAACGCGAGCACGTTGTTGATCTGGTTCGGGAAGTCCGAGCGACCCGTCGCGACCACGCGCGCGTGGCGGTGCGCCACGTCTGGGTGCACCTCGGGGTTCGGGTTGGCCAGCCCGAAGACGATCGCGTCGGGCGCCATCGTGGCGACGATCTCCTCGGGGACGGTGCCGCCCGAGACGCCGACGAACACGTCAGCACCGACCATCACGTCGGCCAGGGTGCCGCTGCGACCGGTCAGGTCGGCCGTCGCCTCGGCGATCGCCCTCTTGGAGTCGTTGAGCACTCCCCGGGAGGAAGCGAGCACGCCGGCGCGGTCGAGGACGGTGACGTCGCTGATCCCGGCGGCAAGCAGGATGCGCGAGACCGCCACTCCGGCGGCGCCTGCTCCCGAGACGACGACGCGCGTGGTCTCCATCAGTCGACCGGTCAGCCGCAGTGCGTTCTCGAGGGCAGCCAGTACGACGACCGCCGTACCGTGCTGGTCGTCGTGGAACACCGGAATGTCCAGGCGCTGCTTGAGCCGCTCCTCGATCTCGAAGCAGCGGGGTGCCGAGATGTCCTCGAGGTTGATGCCACCGAAGCTCGGCGCGAGCCGCACAACGGTCTCGACGATCTCGTCGACGTCCACGGTGTCCAGGCAGATCGGCACGGCGTCGACGCCGCCGAACTGCTTGAAGAGCACCGCCTTGCCCTCCATCACCGGCATCGCGGCCTTCGGACCGATGTCGCCGAGACCCAGCACCGCGGTCCCGTCGGTCACGATCCCGACCACGTTCGACACCCACGTGTAGTCGGCGGCGAGGTCGGCATCCTCGGCGATAGCTTCACACACGCGGGCCACACCGGGGGTGTAGGCGAGCGACAGCTCATCCGGGCCGTTCAGGGCGACCCGTGAGGCGATCTCCATCTTGCCGCCGACGTGCAGGGCGAAGACGGGATCGTTGGTGTGAGGGTTCTCGAGATCAGGCATGTGCTCCGATGCAACCATGAGTCGCTTCCCTTGGGCAGACGTGGGTCAACAGATTTGTGTGAGGGCGATTCGACGCGGGGCCGTTGGTGGGGCCGCGGATTCGCAACGCAGATGGGGGGTGACCCGTCGACATGGTCGCACAGCGGGAGTTGGACGCCGAGCGATCACCGGGAAGTGTGAGGGATCTCAACTCGTGGCGGGCGACCCCGGCAGGCGTCCGGGACGGGGCCACAGACGAAACAGCGCGACCCCGAGTACGCCGCCTTCGGCGATCGCCCCGCCCGACCAGGAGTCGCGCCCCTCGAAGGCGTTGTCGCGCACCACCCACCAGCCGTCGCTGGCCTGGTGATCGAGCCGCTTCACCGCGACCACCCCGTCGGCGAACCGCACGACGGCGATCGCTCCCGGCCGCGCGGTAGCGCCGTACCTCACCAGCAACCGGTCGCCGTCGTGGAGCGTCGGCGTCATGGATCGCCCACGGACAACGGCGATCCCGAGGCGGATCAGTCCGCCGGAATTGGGTACCGGTCGACCGAACATCAGCGCTGGACCTCCCCATGGAGCGCGTCGCTGCGTGCGCAGTAGTGTCGCAGGCAGGTCGTGGCCGTGATGACACGGTGACGCCAGCACAGCCGACAGCGAGAGGAAGAAACCGCATGCTGAAGAAGTTCTTCGCCCCGACCATCGAGGTCTCCGCCCACTGCGACCTGCCCTGCGGCGTGTATGACCCGGCACAGGCACGGATCGAGGCCGAGTCGGTCAAGGCGATCATTCAGAAGGTCGCTGACAACGACGACCCCGACTTCCGCACCCGCGCGATCCTGATCAAGGAGCAGCGCTCCGAGCTCGTCAAGCACCACCTGTGGGTGCTGTGGACCGACTACTTCAAGCCCCCGCACTTCGAGAAGTACCCCCAGCTCCACCAGCTGGTCAACGAGGCCACCAAGCTGGCCGGCGCGACCGGCACCAAGGGCGAGCTCGACGAGGGCAAGGCCGACGAGCTCCTCGCCAAGATCGACGAGATCGCGGAGATCTTCTGGGAGACGAAGAAAGCCTGAGCTTGCTCAGGACTTCTCGTCTCGAGGCGACGCTGAGCTTGCGAAGCGTCAACGCACGGAAGTCCCCGCTCGCTCAGGACTTCTCGTCTAGAGGAAGCGCTGAGCTTGCGAAACGCTGACGCGCGCTTCTAGCGGAACCCAAGACCCCACGTACACCCACCAGCGCAGGACCCCCGCTCCCACGGCGCGGGGGTCCTGCCATCTCCGACCGCGTGCACGCCGGAGACTCGGGTACCGCACCTGCACGGGTAGCGGGCGCCGCGGCTCTCGCTGGTCGAGGTCCCCGGGGTCAAACCAGTGGCCTCGGGGACCGCCCAGAACGCGCCCGCCGCGGCATTAATCGGATTAGTCTGGTCCCACAGACCACACCCTTCTCAAGGACATCACCGTGAGCGATCGACCTGACGTCGAGCTGCGCCTACCAGCCGAGAGCGCGTATGTCGCGGTGCTTCGCATGACCACCGCCGGGCTGGCTGCCCGGCTCGACTTCACCCTCGACGACATCGAGGACCTCCGCATGGCCGTGGGCGAGGCATGCGCCCTGGTGCTCGAGAACGCCGACTCCACGGGCGACCTGTACGCCGCCTTCGACCTCAGGGATGGCTCCATCCGGGTCTCGGTCTCCGCCGACTCCCTCAACGACACCGAGCCGGATGTCGACAGTTTCGGGTGGCAGGTACTCACCGCGCTGACGAGCGAGGTCGTGACCAGCCGTGAAGGGCGACTGCGCTGGGTTTCGTTCACCGTGCGCTCCAGCATTGCGGCGTGAGTTCGTGGCCGATCAAGGGTCTGAAGCACGCGCGGACAGGCGCGGTCCCGGGGGCCAGACGACACGGGAGCTGAGCCAGGCTCTCTTCCGCGAGTTCACCCACCCCAAGACTTCCGCGCGCCGACGTACGTCCTGCCGCGAGGAGCTGGTGCAGCTGCACCTCCCACTGGTCGACCACTGCGCCCGGAGATTCACGAACCGCGGCGAGCCGCTCGACGACCTGGTGCAGGTGGGCACGATCGGTCTGATCAAGTCGGTGGACCGATTCGACACCGACCGCGGGGTGGAGTTCTCGACATACGCCACCCCGACGATCATCGGCGAGATCAAGCGCTACTTCCGCGACAAGGGCTGGGCGATCCGGGTACCGCGGCGGTTGCAGGAGCTGCGGATGTCCATCGGTGCGGTGACCGGCGACATGTCACAGGACCTCGGCCGCTCCCCCACCCCCCGCGAGATCGCCGAGAAGCTCGGGGTCACGGTCGAGGAGGTGATGGAGGGCATCGAGTCGGCAAACGCCTACTCCACGCTCTCCCTCGACGCCGGAGACAACAACGGCGAGGGTGGCTCGAGCATGCTCGACAGCCTCGGCATGGACGACGTGGCGCTCGCGCACGTGGAGATCCGAGAGTCCATCAAGCCACTCATCGAGGCGCTGCCCGCCCGGGAGAAGCGGATCCTGATGCTCCGGTTCTTCCGGGGGATGACGCAGTCCCAGATCGCCGAGGAGATCGGCGTCTCGCAGATGCACGTCTCGCGCCTCCTCAACCGCACCCTCGAGCAGCTTCGGAACTCGTTGTCCGAGGTCAGCTGACGGCAGTCAGGCGGCGTGCTCCAGCGCGTCGATCGACCGGGGATGCAGCAACCCGGCCAGCACGATGGCGGCGGCCACGGCCAATGCGATGGCGATGGGCAGGGTCGACCCCTCCTTGAAATTCCAGGCCAGCCCCAGGCAGATCAGCTGGGACAGCAGCACCGGGCCGCGCGCCCACGCACGCACGGTGTGCAGCCCCCAGGCGCAGACAAGGAGTCCGACTCCGTAGGCCAGGAAGAAGACTGACGTGGTCAGCCCCATCACGAGGCGGTCACTGTCGATGCTGACCAGCTCGGTGACGCCGAACAGCACCGTGAGCAGGCCCTGGATGAACGCCATCCCCGCGGCAACCGCGAGCGGCGCCGGCGCGCCATACCGGGAGTACGGCGACCGGGTGGTCGGGTCCGGCTCGGGAGCCTGGCCGGAGGGGTCGTGATGGGCCTCGTTCACCCGGCCGAGCCTATTCCTTGTGCGGCTGTGACCAACACGACCACACGAGGGGGTTGTCATCGCGGCCTTCAGTTGCAACGATCAAACGTGCGCCGCAGCAAGGCCCCCAACGTGCGTGCGCACCACCAACACACACCCGGCAATCCACCATGGATGCCGGGCTATGATCGTGAAAGCGTTCACAAACGATTTTCGGAGGGTTTCCCCCCATGGATTGGCGTCACCGTTCCGCGTGCCTCGATGAGGACCCGGAACTGTTCTTCCCGATCGGCAACACCGGTCCCGCGATCCTCCAGATTGAGGAGGCAAAGCAGGTGTGCCGGCGCTGCGACGTGCGCGAACAGTGCCTCGCGTGGGCCCTCGAGGCCGGGCAGGACCATGGTGTCTGGGGTGGCCTGAGCGAGGACGAGCGCCGCGCGCTCAAGCGCCGCAACGCGCGGGCCCGGGTCCGCACGGCCTGATCCGCGCTCATCGCGGTCGAGCTGCGACGTTGGGGACCCACAGCTCGACTCGCGTGCCGCTCCCCTGTTCCCGCTGGCCAAGGCTGATCTGACCACCGAGCTCACCCACCAGGGTGCTCACGATGGACAGCCCGAGGCTGGATGTGTCCTCCAGGCTGAAACCGTTGGGCAGGCCCACACCGTCGTCCTCCACGGACAACCGCAGTGCGTCGCCCTCGCGAGCACAGCGGATCTCGATGATCCCGCCGCTCTCCGGGTCGAAGGCGTGTTGCACCGCGTTCTGGATCAGCTCGGTGAACACCATCGCCAGCGGCGTGGCGGCGTCCGAGCTGATCGAGCCGAAGGACCCGGTCCTGTTGGCCCGGATCGGCAACCCGTGTGAGCCAACGTCGGTGACCAGTCGGGTCAGCCGGTCGGTGACCTCGTCGAAGTCGACGCTCTCGTCGAACGCCTGACTCAGGGTCTCGTGGACGACCGCGATCGCCCCGACGCGGCGTACGGCCTCCTCGAGCGCGACGCGCCCCTCCGGTACGTCGAGCCGCCGCGCCTGGAGCCGGAGCAGGGCGGCCACGGTCTGCAGGTTGTTCTTGACCCGGTGGTGGATCTCCCGGATCGTCGCGTCCTTGGTGACCAGCTCCCGATCGCGCCGGCGCAGCTCGGTCACGTCGCGCAGCAGCACCAGACCACCGGTGTGCTCGCCTGCCGGACTCAGCGGGATCGAGCGCAGGATCAAGGTGGCCTGGGCGTTGCCGAGCTCGGTGTCGCGCGGCAGCCGGCCACCGAGTACGGCGCTGATCGTCTCCTCGTCCGGACGCATCCCGGCCGGCACCAGCTCCCGCGTCAGGTCGGCCAGCGACTGACCGCTGAGGTCCCCGGTCAGGCCGAGCTTGCGATAGACGGACAGCGCGTTGGGACTGGCGTAGGAGACGTGCCCCTCGGCGTCGACGCGGATGAACCCGTCACCCACGCGTGGGGTGTCCGCGTGGTCCGAGCGCTGTACCGCGAACGGGAATGAGCCCCGGGCGATCATCTGTGAGAGCTCGCTGGCGGTCTGGAGGTAGGACAGCTCGAGTCGGCTCGGCGTACGCACGCCCTGGAGGTTGGTGTTGCGGGCCACGAGCGCGATCAGGTGATCGCCTCGGCGTACGGGGATCGCCTCGACGCGCACGGGTACGTCATCGCGCCATTCCGGGTCACCCTCGCGCGCGATCCGTCCGTCGCGCAGCGCCGAGTCGAGCAGTGGCCGGCGGCCGACCTCGACGAACGACCCGACGATGTCGTCCACGAAGGCGGTCGGCCCCGTCGTCGGGCGCATCTGTCCTCCGGCCCAGTACCCCGAGCCGTCCCGCGCGGGCAACCAGAGCACCAGGTCGGCGAAGCTGAGGTCGGCGATGATCTGCCAGTCCGCGAGCAGCAGCGAGAGCCACTCGACGTCCTCCCGTGAGAGGTCGGTGTGGGCTCGGGCAAGCGCCTTCAGCGACGGCACCGGCCCAGCCTAGAGACAGCGGTGGTCGTCCAAAAAATCCCCCTCTCGGCGGGACTACGGGCACGGGCTAGCCTTCCGGTCATGACGCAGGCAGCGGAGCAACCCACGGATCAGAGCAGTGACGCCGGGGCGGGCGAGGGCGAGGACCAGGTCGTCGAGGCACACTCGGGGCAGCACGCGGTCGCGGTGGCGCGCGCGCACGGGGTCGAGGTGATGTTCACGCTGTCGGGGGCCCACGTCTTTCCGATGTACGACGGCGCGGTGACCGCGGACCCGAAGATGCGGATCGTCGACGTCCGCCACGAGCAGACCGCCGCCTTCGCCGCCGAGGCGATGGGCAAGCTGACCCGCAAGCCGGGCCTCGCGGTGCTCACCGCAGGTCCCGGGGTCACCAACGGCGTCAGCGCGATCGCCCAGGCGCAGTTCAGCGGCTCTCCCCTGGTCGTGGTCGGCGGCCGCGCTCCCGCCAACCGGTGGGGCAGCGGCTCGCTCCAGGAGCTCGACCAGCCGCCGATCATCGCGCCGGTGTCCAAGCTGGCGCGCACCATCCACACGGCCGGTGAGGTCACCGCCGGCATGCACGAGGCGTTCACCCTCGCAGGCACCTCGCACCGCGGTCCGGTGTTCGTCGACATCCCGATGGACGAGTTCTTCAACACCTCGTCATCGGCCCACCCGGCGGTGAGCCCGGGACATCGCACCGAGCCCGACGGCGACGCCATCTCCGACATCGCCGAGCTCCTCGGCCAGGCCGCCCGACCCGTGCTGATCCTCGGTACGGACGTGTGGGCCGACGGCGCCGAGGAGGCCGCCCTGCGGCTTGTGGAGGAGACCGGCGTCCCGGTCATCACCAACGGCATGGGCCGGGGCCTCATCCCCGGCGGCCACCCGCTGCTCGTGACCAAGGCACGTGGGGCGGCCCTCGGCGGGGCCGACCTCGTCGTGGTCGCAGGCACGCCTCTGGACTTCCGGCTGGGCTACGGCGTCTTCGGCGGCAAGGAGGGGGCGACGCCTGCGCGCGTCGTACACCTCGCGGACTCACCCGGCCAGCTCTCCCAGCACGCCGAGCTGGCCGCCGAAGCGTCGGGCGACCTCACCCTGGTCCTCGACGGGCTCCGGGACGCCGTCGCCGGCCTGGTCCGCAGGCCCGACTGGTCCTCGTGGGTGACCGGGCTCCAGGACACCGTCAAGCAGGCAGTTGAGCGCGATGCCGAGCTGCTCGGAGCCACGGCCGACCCGATCCATCCCGCGCGCATCTACGGCGAGCTGGTGCCCCGCCTGGCCGAGGACTCGGTGGTGATCGGCGACGGCGGGGACTTCGTCTCCTTCGCCGGCAAGTTCGTCGAGCCCAAGCGCCCGGGTGGCTGGCTGGACCCGGGTCCCTACGGCTGCCTGGGCGCCGGCCTAGGGGCCGCCATCGCGGCCCGGATTGCGCGCCCGTCGGCCCAGGTGGTGCTGCTGTACGGCGACGGCGCGGCTGGGATGTCCCTGATGGACGTAGACACCCTGGTCCGGCACAACCTGCCAGTCGTGATGGTGTGCGGCAACAACTCCGCCTGGGGCCTGGAGAAGGGCCCGATGCAGATGCTCTACGGGTACGACGTGGCCGCCGACCTCGCACCGCGGACGCGCTACCACGATGTGGTCGAGGCACTCGGCGGGGCCGGCGAGACCGTCACCGATCCCAAGGAGATCGGGCCTGCCCTCGACCGTGCCTTCGCCGCCAACGTCCCCTACTTCGTAAATGTGATCACCGATGTCAACGCGCCCTACCCCCGCAACACCTTCGGCATCTGAGCCGCCCGGCGGCTTCGAGCTTCGTCCGGTCCGCGCCGAGGAGCTCGTCGAGGTCGGGCGCCTGACGGCCGAGGTGTACGTCGGCGACGGCTTCCTCGACGCCTCGGACAGCTACATCGACCAGCTCGCCGACACGGCCCGCCGGGCACGCGAGGCCGAGATCTGGGTGGCCGTCGAGGGCGGAAAGCTGCTGGGCTCGGTGACCTTCACCGCCGCCGGCACGCCGTTCCGCGAGATCGCCCACGCCGACGAGGGCGAGTTCCGGATGCTCGCCGTGAACCCGGCCGCGCGTGGCAAGGGCGTGGGCCAGGCGCTGGTCGAGCTGTGCCTGCGGCGCTCCCGCGAGCTGGGGTACGCCGGCGTGCGGATGTCGAGCATGGACCGGATGACCTCCGCTCATCGCGTCTACGAGCGGCTCGGGTTCGTCCGGTCACCGGAGGACGACTGGTCCCCCGCCCCGGGAGTCAGGCTGCTCGCCTACGCGCTGAGGTTCTAGCCCACGCGGGACATGAACCGCTCGGCGTCGACGACGACCCGGGTCACGTCACCGGACCCCACCAGCTTGCCGTCCTGACGCACGGCGACGCTGAAGCGCACGAGCCGGCCGTCGACGTGCGTGGTGCCCGCGCTGATGCGCAGGACTGCACCCACGGCCGAAGGCGCGACGTGCTCGATGGAGACACGGGTCCCCACCGTGGTCTGGCCCTCGACGAGGCATCGCTCGATCGCCATGCACGTGGCCGCTTCACACCAGGCGAGCAGCCTGGGGGTGCCGAGGACCGGCAGGCTTCCCGAACCGAGCGATTCGGCGGTGTCGTCCTCGGTCACGGTGCGTTCGACGGTCGCCGTGAGGCCGGCGACGAGCGGGTCGGGGATCACGGCGCCGTCGGCTCGAAGGTCGACGTCCGGCCGCCGGCCTCCTCGAGCGTGACCGCACCGAAGGCGATGTAGCTGGCCAGGCGGCCGTCGAAGGGGTGGTAGAGGCCGGTGCAGCGTCCCACCCTGAACGCGAGCGCCACCACGTCGCGCACCTGGGCCTCGTCCAGCGGGAGCGGGGACCCGGTGAGAGCGCCGATGTCATGCTCCTCGCCGAACGCGCGCACCGTCGCGGCGGTCTCGCACAGCGGATCGGCGATCGAGTTGTTGTCCCACGACCAGACGAAGCTGCTCACCTCGCTGTTCCACGAGCCGAGGATCTGCACAGGGGCGGAGGCAACGTGGTCGTCGAAGGCCCAGACGATGCGGCCGTCCTCCTGGTCGAGCACCCACTTTCGCGCCGTACCCAGGCCCCAGCGTGCGGAGTGCTCCTCCGTGGTGCGGGCGATTGCGTCGTGTCCCTCGCTGACCAGCTTCTCGAGTTCCATGGGGCCCATCCAACACCCGCCCGCACATCACAAGAGCCCCGGACCAGGTGGTCCGAGGCTCGAGGGAGTCAGCTGTTTCGCTGCTGCCTGAAAGTGCTCAGGCGTTGGGGCGCTTGCCGTGGTTGGCGGCCTTCTTCTTGCGAGCGCGGCGCTTGCGTCCGGTCTTGCCCATGTGGTCCTCCTACGTCGCTGCCTCCGGAACATCTCCCGAAGTCGGCGTACATCGTCTCAGGTACGCCGCGACAACACGAATCGGGCGCCCGAGGAGCAGACGGACTCAGTCGTGCCGGGTGATCTCGACCTGCACCTGGCGGATGGAGAGCATCACGCGCTGACGGAGCCCTTCGGGGGCCACCTCGCTGCACGATCGCGCCACCAGGGTCTTCACGGTGCGTTCGAGGTCGTAGCGCGCCAGGCAGGGGCCGCACTCGTCGAGGTGGTGCTGGATCTCGGCGCAGTCGGCCTGGTCGAGCTCGTTGTCGAGGAAGAAGAACACGCGACCGAGGACCTCCGAGCAGTCCTGGGCCGAGAAGTTCGACGCGGATTCTCCGGTCGGCATCTCGGGGTCGTGGGTCGTCATCACGAGGCTCCCTTCGTGGCCCCACTGGAAAGCAGGTCGTTGTCTCGGACGTAGTCGGCGAGCATCTCGCGAAGCTGTCGCCGCCCCCGGTGCAGCCGCGACATCACGGTGCCGATGGGGGTTTCCATGATCTCGGCGATCTCCTTGTAGGGGAAACCTTCGACGTCGGCGAGATAGACCGCGAGTCGGAACTCCTCGGGAAGTCGCTGCAGCGCATCCTTCACGTCGGAGTCGGGGAGGTGCTCCAGGGCCTGCATCTCGGCGGACTTCAGTCCGCTCGACGAGTGGGACTCCGCGCGCGCCAGTTGCCAGTCCTCGACGTCCTCGGCCATCGACTGCTGGGGCTGGCGCTGCTTCTTCCGGTAGGTGTTGATGAAGGTGTTCGTCAGGATCCGGTAGAGCCAGGCCTTGAGGTTGGTGCCGGGCTTGAACTGGTGGAAGGACGCGTAGGCCTTCGCGAACGTCTCCTGCACGAGGTCCTCGGCGTCGGCGGGATTGCGGGTCATCCGCATCGCGGCCGAGTAGAGCTGGTCCAGGAATGGCAGGGCGTCGCGCTCGAAGCGCAGCTGGCGCTCCGCCTCGCTCTCGGTGGCGAGATCGATCTCGGCCGGGTCGACAGTGGAGTCGTCGGTGGGCTCGAGGGCCTCGGGGTCAGATTCACTCATTACACCCCAGACTAGACGAGGTGTCGTAGCCGACGGCCGGTCGAGTGTTGCGAGCACGGACTCTCCTCCTCTGTGGTCTGCAGCCCGTTCGGTCAAGGCGTCACAGAGGGGAACACGGGCTCAGCTGTTTCGATTCCCCGCGATCTCGCGCACGACCCACTCCAGGGTCGCCTCCAGTACGACGGCCAGCGCGTCGGCCTGGGTCAGGTCGGCCGACTTGGGAACCTTCATCGAGTGGTCGGCAGCGGGGACGACGGCGAGGTCGATGCCGTCGGGAAACTCCTCCGGCGTGCCGAACGGATCGCGCTCACCCTGGACGACCAGCGTCGGCACCCGGGCGTGCAGGAGCTCCTCGACCCGGGACTTCTCCGGCCTCCCGGGTGGATGCAGCGGGAACGACAGGGCCAGGACCCCACGAGCGCCCACCCCGCGCGCGATGCGGCACGCCGACCGCGCGCCCGCGCTGCGTCCACCGAGGACCAACGGACTGCGGGTGCGCATGTCGTCGAGGGCGGCCGTGTAGCACTCGTCGATCACGGCCGGCGCCGGTGCGAGCTTCTTGCCCGCGACCCGCCAGGGCATCTCCACCAGCGTCACCGAGATGTCCTGCTGGGGCAGGGTGCGGGCGAGGCGGAGCAGATCGGGTGCACCGATCCCGCCACCGGCTCCGTGGGTGAGGACGAGCATGGCAAGCGGTCGCTTCGCGCGGCGTACGACGAGACGGGCATCGCCCTTGGGCGTCGGCACCATCCGCTCGATCGGCATCAGGCAGTCCCCTCGCCCTGCTGCGGCAGGTTGTCCAGGGGCAGGGGGACGACCAGCTCTGGCCCGTTGTTCTTCACGTTGGAGACCAGCGTGGACACCGGGAAGGCCTCGAGCCGGCCGGGTGCGGCGGGCTCGAGCAGGGAGAGCAGGTCGTCGGTCGCGCTGCGCGGGTCGAGCCAGGCGTCGTAGCGATCGGGGCTGAGCATCAGCGGCATCCGGTCATGGATGTGGCCCAGGGAGTCCTCCGCGCTGGTGGTGAGCACCGTGCAGGTCCACAGGAACCGGGTGGGGTCGTCCTCCGCCTTCGCGGGGTCGCGCCAGATCTCGTAGAGCCCGGCCATCGCGAGCACGCCGTCGTCCTTGGGCTTGATGAAGTAGGGCTGCTTGCGCGGCTTCCCCGCCTTCGTCTTCTCCTCGGTGGGGTACCACTCGAAGTAGCCGTCCGCCGGCAGGATGGCCCTCCGGCGCTCGAACGCGCGGCGGTAGGCGGGTTTTTCGGCCACGCTCTCCATCCGGGCGTTGATCATCCGGCTGCCGACCTTGGGGTCCTTGGCCCAGAACGGCACCAGTCCCCAGGTGAGCGCCCGCAGCTGACGTTCGGGCTCGGCTTCCTTCTCACCGGTCTGCTCGTTCCGGGGCGGCCGCTCGACGACGGCGTAGACCTCTTTGGTGGGAGCCACGTTGAAGTCGGGCTCGAGGTGTGGCAGGTCGGAGCCGCGGATCTCGAACTCCTCGACAAGGTCCTCGGGCTGACGGCTCGAGGCGTAGCGACCGCACATGTGCCTAAATCTAGATGAGCAAGCCCACGGGGCGTGCATGCGAGCGCCGCTCAGTGCGTGCGATGGCAAGGCGGAGGAGGGAGCCGTGGCGGAGCCACGGCGACTGACGACAACGCAGTCCAGCGTGCGTGATGAGTGGGGCGCAGCGTGCGCCCGGTGGGCGCCGCCATCCTTTGTGCGGGACCGACAGGCCCGAAACGTCGATCGGGCCCGTCGGCTACCCGCGCGCGATCTCGTCGAGAAGGAGGCCGGCGCCGTCGTCGGACGGCGGCAGCCCCTCGATCCAGACCCTCGCCCTCTCCCCCCGGGGGCCCAGATCCTCGACGAGACCGCGCAGCAGTCCTACTCGTCTGGCGAGTAGGTCCCCCCGCTTGGTGACAACAACCAGCCGCGACGGGCCGGCCTGCGCGATCGTCTCCCCTCCAGGAAACACTGACCGCGCTGTGTCTGCCAGTCGGGCCAGCCACAGGGCTGACTCGAAACCGGCGGCAATCGAGCTGTCCTCCACCGACAGCTGCCGTGCAAGCAGGGGAAGTTCGACCACCACCAGCGCATGGCTGGTGTTCGTCGATCTCCCCCCCTGCTCAGCACCGCGATAGACCTCCGAGAGCCTGGCCCGCACGTGCGCAAGGCTGGCCAGTCCCGTCAAAGGGTCCTCGCACGAGAGCTGGTGCAGGTAACCGAGGGTCTCCTCGCTCCAGGCGACACACAGTGCGCGCAGAGCCCGGAAATCGGGCTCCCCTCCCTGGACACGTGCGTATGTGGTCCTCAACCCGTCCAGTGCCTCACCCAGGTCGGCACCGTCACGGGCTATCTCCCGTCCCACAAAAGCGCACGCGCTGCTCGCGTCGTGTCCCGCCAACAGGCGCTCACCGACCGCCTCGAAGCGTGCTGGCAGCGGTAACCGCAGCACGTCTCCGGCCGGTACGGCGGACGCCGTCACCTCGGCCTGCGCGCCCCTGCGAACCAACGTCGCAAAGATGCCCATGCCCACTCCATCTCTCTCGTGTAGGTCACCCCCCACGCAATGACCTCGGTGAAGTAACGGGGCTGATTGGGTTCCATGACGGGAAAACCGGAATAAACTCATGCAGTTCCTCATCGACCCCTCGGAAGGGCCGCAATCGCCACATGAGCGCCACCGAAGCTGACGCCCTCGAACTGACGGATCCGGAGCTCATTTCCCGGGTCCGAGAGGGCGACGTGGCCTCCTACGGGACGCTGTTCTCCCGCCATGTCGAGGCGGCGACCAAGCTGGCGCGGGTGCTGGTCGGTGCACCGGACGCCGACGACCTCGTCTCCGAGGCCTTCGTGAAGGTCCTCAACGTGCTCCTCGGGGGTGGCGGGCCGGACGTCGCCTTCCGCGCCTACCTGCTCACAGCCGTCCGCCGCCTCCACGTAGACAAGATCCGCGGCCAGCAGCGCCTCACGACGACGGGCGACATGACGCCGTACGACCCGGGCGTGCCGTTCACCGACACCGCGGTCGCCGGCTTCGAGGGCGGAGCCGCGGCCAAGGCGTTTGCCTCCCTGCCCGAGCGCTGGCAGATGGTCCTGTGGCACCTCGAGGTGGAGAACCAGAAGCCGGCCGACATAGCTCCCCTGCTCGGCATGACCGCCAACTCGGTCTCCGCGCTCGCCTACCGCGCCCGTGAGGGACTGCGCCAGGCGTTCCTGAACATGCACAGCGGCGACCTGCTCAGCGACTCGTGCCGCGAGACCAACGACCTCATGGGCGGCTATGTGCGGCACGCCCTCTCCCGCCGCGACGCCGGCAAGGTAGAGGACCACCTCGACCAGTGCCGTCGCTGCACGGCGGTCTACCTCGAGCTGTCCGAGGTCAACTCGTCGCTGGCCGGTCTCCTGGGCCCGGTGCTGCTGGGTGGGGCTGCGGCCGCCTACCTGGGTGGCAGTGCCGCCGGCGTGGCCGGCGCCACGACGGGCGTGGCGGTAGTCATCGGCCGGATCCGCGACGCCGCCATGAGCAACCTCCCCGCGACCGCCGCCACAGTCACTGCGGTTGGCGTCGCAGGCATCACGGCCATCGCGGTCGTCAACCGGGGACCGAACGAGACGCCCGCCGCGGCCGAGCCTCCCAGTGTGGTCGGCATCCTGCCCTCCGAGTCCCCCTCACCGTCTGCCACGCAGCCGTCCTCGCGACCCACCACCGCGAACAAGAAGAGCCTCACCTCGGCGCGCACCCCAGGTGCGGGTGCCACGGAGTCCGCCGTCGGCGCCGGCGCGACCGCCGACGCCGGTTCTCTCGACGAGACCTCGGGACCAACGGGCGATGGCGATGGCGACGGTGGCAACGGCAACGGTGGCAACGGCAACGGCAACGGCAACGGCAACGGCAACGGGCAACGGCGAACGGGAACGGCAACGGCGAACGGGAACGGGAACGGGAACGGGAACGGCAGCGCGACGCCCACCCCGACCGACATCACGCCTACCGAGCCCACGCCGACCGAGCCAACTCCTACTGAGCCCACCGGCTCACCGGCTCCGACCGTCGACGTGCAGGTGCACGCCTTCCCATCCCGGATCTTCCGCGGCCACGCGCACCTCCGGGTTCAAGGCGTGCCCGCCAGTGCGACGGTGCAGCTGCAAGTCTCCACGTCGGCCGGCAGCCTGCACGTCCACGGCTTCGGCTCCTGCCACGGCTCCGGCAATTCAGTCAGCTGCACCGTGACCAGGGACCATTCGTTCCTCTTCGGCGTGCACAGCCGCGCGGGGGCCACGCTGACCTACTCCGTCTCGGTGCCCTCCGGGATGACCGACAGCGCTCCGGGAAACAACGACGGATCGGTCCAGGTCAAAGGCTGGGACGGCGACCACCAGGACAACGACACGTGAGGTTGAGCCACATGGGATGGGGTAAGGATTAACCCATGACAGCCACCCGACTGATCGCCCGTCCGCTGCTCGCGTCCACGTTCGTGGTCGGCGGCGTGAGCGCCCTGAAGAACGCCCCGGCGATGGCCATCAAGGCCAAGCCGATCGTGGACCGGATCCGGCCGACACTGGAGAAGGCGGCACCCCAGCTGAAGATCCCGGACGACGCCGAGACGTTGGTCCGGATCAACGCGGTCGCGCAGATCCTCGCCGCCCTCGCTCTCGCCCGCGGTCGCGCTCCCCGCTTGTCCAGCACGGTGCTCGCCGCGTCGCTGGCGCCGACCACGCTGGCCGGCCACCAGTTCTGGAACGAGACCGACCCGGAGCGGAAGGCCAACCAGAAGGTCCACTTCTTCAAGAACCTCTCCATGCTCGGCGGCCTCCTCCTCGCCGCGGTCGACACCGAGGGACGGCCGGGCGTGGCCTGGCGCACGAAGCACGCCGCCACCGGCGTCCGTCGCGAGGCGCGACACATGGCCAAGCAGGCCAAGCTCGAGGCCAGGCTCGCCGCACAGTCCATCGGCCAATAACCTCGGGGGCGTGGAGACGCGTCCGGAGCACACAAACCCGCGCGCCGACCTCTGGTCGGCGCCGGTTGTGCGTGGGCCCATCGACGCCACGGTCGAGCTCCCCGGCTCGAAGTCGCTGACGAACCGCGCGCTGGTGCTGGCCGCGCTCTCCGACGGGCCCTCCGTCGTACGCCGCGCCCTCCGGTCACGGGACACCGAGCTGATGGCCGCCGCTCTCACCACCCTGGGTTCGTCGGTCGACACAGTGGGACCTGACTGGTCGGTGACCCCCGGCCCACTGCACGCCGGCGCTGTCGACTGCGGTCTCGCCGGGACAGTGATGCGCTTCGTCCCACCCGTGGCCGCCCTGGCCGACGGCGCGGTCGCCTTCGACGGTGACCCGCACGCCCGCACCCGGCCGATGTCCGGTGTCATCGACGCCCTGCGTGGTCTCGGCGTCCAGATCGACGACGGCGGCCGGAGCACTCTCCCGTTCACGGTGTCGGGCACCGGCCACGTCGCGGGCGGTCAGGTGACCATCGACGCATCGGCGTCGAGCCAGTTCGTCTCGGCGCTGCTGCTCGCTGGGGCGGCGTACGACGACGGCGTGAGCGTCCGCCACCAGGGGCCACCGGTGCCATCCCTCCCCCACATCGAGATGACCGTGCAGTGCCTGCGTGACCACGGTGTCGAGGTCGAGTCCGGCGACAACACCTGGACGGTCCAGCCGGCCACCATCCGGGCCACGGACGTGACCATCGAGCCCGACCTCTCCAACGCCGCGCCCTTCCTGATGCTGGCGATGACCAGCCGCGGACGGGTGCTGGTGCCCGGCTGGCCGCCGCAGACCACCCAGGCCGGAGACGCGCTGCGAGATCTCCTGGTCCGAATGGGCGCCGAGGTCACGCTGGACGACGACGCACTGACGGTGACCGGCACCGGCGCGGTCGAGGGCATCGACGTCGACCTGCACGACGCCGGTGAGCTCGCGCCGGCGGTCGCCGCACTGTGTGCGCTCGCGGTGACACCGTCGAGGCTCCGCGGCATCGCCCACATCCGCGGTCACGAGACCGACCGGCTCTCGGCCCTCGCGACCGAGCTGCGCGCCCTCGGCGCGGACGTGACCGAGCACCGCGACGGCCTCTCCTTCGAGCCCGCCCAGCTCCACGGCGGCACCTTCCACACCTACGCCGACCACCGGATGGCCCACGCCGCTGTCATCGTCGGGTCGGCCGTCGAAGGTGTGCTGGTCGAAGACGTTGCTACGACCTCCAAGACCTTTCCCGGTTTCGCCGACGTCTGGGCGGGGCTGGTCGGATGACCAGCGGTCGCTACGACGAGCACGACCCGGAGAGCTACGAGCGCCCACGTCGCCGTACCCGCCCCCGCACGAAGGAACGACCCAGCTACGACGACGCCGTGCCTGCTGTCGTGGTGACCGTCGACCGAGGCCGGTACACCTGCCGACTGGGCGAGACCGAGCCCATCGTGACCGCGATGAAGTCGCGGTCCCTGGGTCGCAAGGCGGTGATCACCGGTGACCTGGTGCGCCTGGTCGGCGACACCTCGGGCGCCGACGGGTCGCTCGCGCGGATCGTGAGCGTGGACCCCCGGAAGACCGTGCTCCGTCGTACGGCGGACGACGACGACCCCGTCGAACGGGTCATCGTGGCCAACGCCGACCAGCTGGTCATCGTGACCGCCCTTGCCGACCCAGAACCCCGCCAGGGGCTGGTCGACCGGGCACTCGTCGCGGCGTACGACGCCGGCATGGATCCGCTGCTCTGTCTCACCAAGGCCGACCTTGCCGATCCCGGCCCGTTGCTCGAGAGCTACCGCCCCCTCGGGGTGCCGTATGTCGTCACGCAGCGCGGGGCCGACGTCAGCGAGGTCCGGGAGAGGCTCGCCGGGCGGACCAGCGTGTTGCTGGGGCACAGCGGCGTCGGCAAGTCGACGCTGGTCAACGCGCTGGTCCCCGACGCCTTCCGGGAGGTGGGTGTGGTCAACGCCGTCACCGGTCGCGGCCGGCACACCTCCGTGACTGCGCTGATGCTGGCGCTCCCGGGCGGCGGCTGGATCGTCGACACGCCTGGCATCCGGTCCTTCGGGCTGGCACACGTCGACCCCAACCGGCTGATCGAGGCGTTCCCGGACCTGCACGAGCTGACCCTGGCCTGCCCCCGTGGCTGTACGCACGGCGAAGGTGAACCCGAGTGCGGCCTCGACGAGGCATCCGAGACCCAGCTGGAGCGGGTGCACTCCTTTCGGAGGTTGCTGGCCAGCCGTGAGGCCGGCGAGCAGTACTGACCGACCGAGTTACGACCAGACGGCGCGGGCACCTGCGTCGCCAGTGATGACGACGAGCACCAGCACCGCGACCGCCGCGAGCGGCATCAGCACCCGCAGCGGCATCTCCAACGCCTCGACCTTGGCGGCGCGGTCCTTGCCGCCGGAAACCCGGGTCACGTGCGGCAGCACCCAGAACGCCACCACCACGATCGCCGCGAAGATCCACATCGCGATCATCAGCCGGTCGCCCCACTCCTCGTGGGTCTTGACCAGTGGAGAGTCCAGCTTGCGGTCGTCACGCAGCTGGGCGCCGGTGAGCGTGGCCACGTAGGCGGCTGCGGTGGCCCCGAGTGTGAGCAGGAGGGCCGGCCAGCGGGCGAGCCAGCGCCACTTCGGGACAGACATGGCGATGGCCGCGAGGGCGGCCAGGGGGACGAACACGACGACGGCATGGATGACGAGCGGATGGAGCGGCACCCCGTTGATGTCCATGGCGCACAGGGTATTACCGGACCGCCGGTTCATCTGCTGTCCAATGGTCCTAGGACCACGGACGTACGCGGTTCGCCGAGTGCGACAAGCAGGCTCGGCGCACGGGGCTTAGCCTGTGCCCCATGCCGTCCGACTACACCGACGACCTCCGGCTCGCTCACGTGCTGGCAGACGACGCCGACTCCACCTCGCAGGCCCGGTTCAAGGCCCTCGACCTGCACGTGATGACCAAGCCGGACCTGACCCCGGTCACCGACGCCGACCACTCGGTGGAGGAGGGCATCCGCCGGGTCCTGTCGCGGGCGCGTCCGCGTGACGCCGTACAGGGCGAGGAGACGGGTTCGACCGGGCACAGCCAGCGACGGTGGGTGGTGGACCCGATCGACGGCACCAAGAACTTCGTGCGCGGCGTTCCCGTCTGGGCCAGCCTGATCTCGCTGATGGTCGACGACGAGGTTGTTGTCGGTGTCGTCTCGGCGCCGATGCTGAACCGGCGCTGGTGGGCCATGAAGGACGGCGGCGCCTGGACCGGCAAGTCCCTGCTGCGCGCCACGGCCTGCCAGGTCTCGGACGTCTCCCGCATCGAGGACGCCTCGCTGTCGTACTCCTCGCTGCACGGCTGGGACGAGCGCGGACGCCTCGAGGACTTCATGGCCCTGTCGCGTCGGTGCTGGCGGACCCGGGCGTACGGCGACTTCTGGTCCTACATGCTCGTCGCCGAAGGGGCGGTGGACATCGCCACCGAACCCGACCTCTACATCCACGACATGGCCGCCCTCGACGTGATCGTGCGCGAGGCTGGGGGCGTCTTCACCTCGCTCGAGGGAGAGCCAGGCCCCATGGGCGGGAGTGCCCTGGCCACCAACGGCAAGCTGCACGACCAGGCGCTGGCCTTCCTGGGCTCGCACGCCGAGCACGGCGATCCGCACCCTGGCGGCACGGTGCACGACCTCAGCGCCCGACGCGGGGATCCCGCCGACGATGTCGACTGATCCACACCCGCAGACCCCTGTGCACGCACGCTCCGGAGGATTAGATTCTAGGGATTAGACCTCGACGTCACCGCCCACGAAAGAGGCCGACAAGATGAAGATCAGCGACGTTATCCGCGACAAGGCCAGCAACAACGTCATCACCATCACCCCGGACGCCACGGTGCGAGACCTGCTGGCCCTGTTGGCCGAGCACAACATCGGTGCCGTCATCGTGAGCGGGGACGGCTCGGCGGTCGACGGGATCGTCAGCGAGCGCGACGTCGTACGCAAGCTCAACGGCAACGACGAGATCCTCGGCGCGCAGGTCGCAGAGATCATGACGGCCGTAGTACACACCTGCGAGCCCAGCTTCGACGTCGACGAGCTGATGGCACAGATGACCGAGCACCGCATCCGCCACGTGCCCGTCATGGACGGCGATGACCTGATCGCCGTGATCAGCATCGGCGACGTCGTCAAGAGCCGGATCACCCAGCTGGAGTTCGAGCGCGACCAGCTCGACAGCTACGTGCACCAGACCTGACCGACTCAGCGAATTTCGGCCATTTCCCGAGGATGATTTCCGAGCCCGACATCCCCGGAAAGCGCTGCTTCGGCCCCTAGGATGCGACCCACGCAGGGGCGAATCGATCAGCGGAGACGTTGAGCTCGGAGATTTCAATGGGGTCGCGCAAGGCAAGATCTGCATTCATCCGTTGGCTTTGCGGGGACGAGTCGTACGTCGCCTCGACGGCTGCGCCAGTGACGGTGCCAGAGCCAGAGCCAGAGCCGGTGCCGGCCGGTCCCGTGAAGGCAATCGAGCTCCGCGTCCACGGAGTCTCGGGCACCAGCCCCGAGGCGTTGCTTGATCGCCCCTCAGTCGGCCAGGTGGCCGGTGACAAGATCGCCGGTTTCTACCGCCCCTACTTCGAGGACGAGCGCACCGACACCACACCGAACCCGTTCGCAGACAAGCAACCGAAAGCCCCGGAGATGGAGGGCTACAACTGGGGCGGGCTCACCTCTGGATCTCCCGGACGTGCGCTGTGGCTGCTGCTGCTCCCCTTCACACTGATCAACATCGCGCCACGCGCCCGGCCTAACGACATCGGCGGAGGGGCGAAGGTGCGCACGTGGTGGATCTGGTATCTCTCCCGCGCGTCGGCCTTGCTGCTCACCCTGCTCTTCGTCCTCGCCGGCATCGGCGTGGGCGAGGACCTGGTCGGATGGCAATGTCGTCTCGGCACCCGTTGCTCCGAATCACTCCCGAACTTCTTTCTCGACTGGCTCAAGCATCCGGGCTCCGACGCGGACATCGCCTCGAACCTGGGTCCCTTGTTCGTGGGTGCGTTCATCCCCGGCCTGATGCTGTTCATCCTCTGGTTCGTCAGCGGTCGAACCCTGAACAGGTACGAGCGCGTCGGCGTCCACGGCACCCACGGAGACACCGATCCCGAGGGGGGCGACGAGCTCGAGACACCGTTGTCCTCCCCGTGGATGTGGCGCAACCAGTCACAGGTGCGGCGGTTGCGCGCGATCCACGTGCAGTGCGGGATCGCGATGATTCTCTGGTCGTTGGCGTTTCCCATGCAGGAGCCCTGGGGGTCCTCGGACACCATCCTGGACTGGGTGACCTCGCATCTGTTGATGTTCGGCCCGGCGGCGGTGTTGGTCTACGGGTTCTTCGTCCTGGGACGGCGCACCTATGTCGGTCGTCGTACGAAGGGTCTTCCGTGGCTGAAGCTTTCGGTATGCATCTGGGTCGTGCTCGCCTTGCTGACGATCGCCATCGGCTGGATCCAGTTCCACGACGGCGCCGTCGACCCGGGGTGGGTCCAGAGCCGTGGGCGACCGACCGCGTCGCTGCCGAAACCACTACCGGGCTTCGACAAGACGCTGCTGGCGGTCCTGCTTGCGACGGCCATTCTTCTGATGGTTCTTCTCACCTTCGTATGGGCAAGCGTGCGCAAGCAGGACTCCAGGGCGCCGGAGGGATCGGCCCAGACCGACCTCGCGCCAGGCCTCAAGGGCTGGACCGCTGCCGCATTGTCGATTCTGGCGGTCCTGCTCGCCGCCGCGTTTGCGGCGGCGATCTACAGCTATGCCGCTTCGTGGCTGAA
Organism: uncultured Actinomycetota bacterium; assembly: GCA_963742785.1. Classification (GTDB taxonomy): domain Bacteria; phylum Actinomycetota; class Actinomycetes; order Propionibacteriales; family Nocardioidaceae; genus Marmoricola. Next base: position 131,659 of record CAVUNI010000001.1, on the reverse strand, counting down.
CTCCGGATCGATCAGACCCTCCCGCGGTCAGGTGGCCAAAGCCCTGGCAGCCTTCGACACCCCCATCGCCTTCCGGGTGGCCACCGTAGCCGTCCTCGTGTCGGTCATCACGGCAGTGTTGATCTTCATCGTGGCTGGTGCCCGCACCATCGTCGGCGTCGGGCCTGGGGGGTGGTGGAAGGTGGCCGGGGTCCCGACGCACGCCCTCGACCGGGACTACGCGAGCGAGCTGGCCCTGCCGGACCGCGACAAGCGGCGCGAGAAACGGCGCCGACGCAGCATCGAGCGAGCCGTCTTCGTGGCCACGTTCGTGGAACGGATCCCCGTGGTCGCCGCGTGGCTCGTCGCAGCCGGCACCGTGATCACGACGGGTTTCGGAGTCGCGTTGGTGTTGTCGGAGCTCGGACCCGAGAAGTTCGACATCTCGCATCTCTATGACCCCGGAAAGCCTGTCCCCCTGAGTGAGTCGGCCCGATTGTGGCTGTTCTCCCAGAACGGTCAGGCCTGGGGGGCGTACTTCACGGTCCTGGGTCTGCTGGGCCTCGTGGCCGTCGCGGCAGCCGCCTTCCGGGTGCCCGCAACGCGCAGGGTGGTGGGCATCGTGTGGGACGTCGCCTCGTTCTGGCCGCGGTCCTGCCACCCGCTCGCCGCACCGTGCTACGCGGAACGGACCGTGCCCGACCTCGTGACCAGGGTGCACTTCCACGTAGAGGAGGACCGGCCCGTCGTCCTGGCCGCGCACAGTCAGGGCACGGTGCTGAGCGCAGCCGTGATCGCACATCTCGACGGCGATCGGCACACGACCGCGGACGTGGAGAAGATCTCGCTGCTCACCTTCGGGTGTGTGCTGCGCCGTCTGTATGCGAGGTACTTCCCGACCTACTTCGGTCTGGATTTGCTCACCCACCTCCAGGGCCGGTTGACCCGAAAGGGCGACACGGACCCGCGATGGATCAACCTGTGGCGCTACACCGACTACCTGGGCGGCCAGGTCACCGACGGCCCACCCCAACACGTGCCGAGCAGCCCGTCGGCCCCCGTCCAGCGCAACACCTTGCCGCCTGTCCCTCCCGTGGTCGGCCCGAGGCCTTGGGAGTGGCACAGCCCGGACCCGCCCTTGTTCGACGTACCGCGAGGCTCCACGACGTACCTGGAAGCACATCGTCATTCGGACTTCTGGAAAGACGACTCCGGAATCTTCCAGCTGGCGGTCGTCAGGCTGGCCGGCGATCACCAGCCAGACCCCGCTGCTCCGGCTGATCCCTAGGTCTCGTCGAGCCACAGGCAGAAGGCGTGACCGGCGGGGTCGAGGCAGACCCGCACGTCGGCCTGGGGTTGGTACGCCGCGAGCTCGGCGCCGCACTCCAGGGCGTGCTTCACGGAACCGTCGAGGTCGGTGACCCGGATGTCGAGGTGCATCTGGATCGGCGGCTTCCCGGGGTCGCTCGGCCACACCGGCGGCTGGTAGTTCACGTCCTCCTCGAACGAGATCCGGAAGTAGTCGTCGCCCAGCCCGATGACCACCCACCCCGGCTCGTCGTGGACGACCTCCCAGCCGAGCAGCCGGGCGTAGAAGGCGCCGAGTGCGCTCGGGTCGGGGGCGTTGATGTTGACCGTGCTCAGCCGGATCCCGTGGTCCATGGGGCGAAGTCTTCCATCGGAGCGGTCCGGCGTGGAGCCCCTGGAACCGTCGTGGCAGGGTGGAGTCATGAGCGCAGAGAAGCCCGAGATCGATCCCCCCGACGGCCCGCCGCCGAGTGTCCTCGAGGTCACCGAGCTGACCGAGGGCGACGGCCCCGAGGCCACCGCCGGCAGCACCGTGTCGGTGCACTACGTGGGTGTCGCCCATTCGACGGGTGAGGAGTTCGACGCGTCGTACAACCGCGGCGCCCCGCTCGACTTCCGCCTCGGGGTCGGTCAGGTCATCTCCGGCTGGGACGAGGGTGTGCAGGGCATGAAGGTCGGCGGCCGCCGTCATCTCGTGATCCCACCCCACCTCGCGTACGGCGACCGTGGCGCCGGTGGCGTCATCAAGCCCGGCGAGACGCTGATCTTCGTGGTGGATCTCGTCGACGTGAAGTAGGCGTGCCGGAACACCCGGTTAACCGGGTACTCATGGCTTCTTCGGGCGTTGCAACACGCGAAGTGACCATGGATTGCCGCAACAGTCACCCGGCACGTACGACGCAGGCCTCCGCGCCACCGAGCGAGACCACGTCACCGGGCACGAGCTGCCGGCCACGCCGGGTCTCGATCTCGCCGTTGACGGTGACCAGGCCCTGGATCATCAGCTCCTTGGCGTCGGAGCCGGAGTCGATCAGGTTGGCCAGCTTGAGGAACTGGCCGAGCCGGATCGACTCGTCACGGATCGGGACCTCGTCCATGCCAACTGCCTAGATCGCCAGGGACACAGCATGGATGAGTACGCCCACGAGCCCGCCGACGATGGTGCCGTTGATCCGGATGAACTGCAGGTCGCGGCCGACGTGCAGCTCGATCTTGCGCGCGGCCTCCTCGCCGTCCCAGCGCTCGATCGTGTGCGTGATGACCGCGGTGAGCTCGTCGCCGTACCGGCCGACCGCCCAGACGGCGAAGTCGGCGCCCCAGGTGTCCAGCCGCCCACGGAGTACGTCGTCACGGCCGATGCGCTCCCCGAAGGCCACCAGCTCACGTGAGGCACGGGCCCGCAGCGGACCCGTCTCGTCCTCGAGGGCCTCGAGCAGCGCCTTGCGGAACGCGCTCCACAGCGACATGCCGGTCGCGACCACCTGCGGCTGCTCGAGCACGCGGTTCTTGAGCCGTTCGGCCCGCTCCTGGGTCGAGGGGTCGTTGAGCAGATCGTGCGCCAGCTGGCGCAGCAGGCTGTCCAGGGCCTGGCGCGCGTGGTGCTGCGGGTCGCGCCGGATGTCGGCGACCCAGCGGACCGCCTCGAGGTGCAGCCGCGCGGTGACCAGCTCGTTGAGGCGGTCAGGGGCCCACCACGGTGCCCGCTCGCCAACGACGTCGGCGAAGGTGTCCTGGTTGTGCACCAGCCAGCGGTGCGCCTCTTCCAGCGCGAGGTCGACCAGCCCGTGGTGGGCGTTGTCGGCCACGATCTCCTGCAGCAGCCCACCGGCCACCGGCGCGACCGGCTCGGCCATGAACCGTGGGATCAGCACCTCCTCCACCACCGAGGCGACGTCGGCGTCGCGGAGCCTGCGCAACCCGATCGCGAGCACGGTGGCGCCTTCGGCGACGACCCGGTCGGCGTTGGCCGGCTCGCTCACCCAGACGCCCACGCGTCGGCTGATGTCAGCGGCCGCGAGCCGCTCGCGGATCACCTGCTCGTGCAGGAAGTTCTCGGAGAAGAACTCTTCGAGGCTCTTGCCGAACTCGTCCTTGCGGCGCGGGATGAGCGCCGTGTGCGGGATCGGCAGGCCCAACGGGTGCCGGAACAGCGCCGTCACCGCGAACCAGTCGGCGATCGCACCGACCATGCTTGCCTCGGCACCGGCGTTCACGAACCCGAGAAATCCGTCCTGGTCCATCGTCGCGAGGTACACCACCGCCGCGAACAGCAGTAGTCCCAGCGCCACGGCCTGCATTCGCCGTAGCCGGGTGAGCCGTACGGCGTCGGCCTGGGTGTCGGGGTTTGTCAAGGAAGCTGTCATGGGTGCCAGAAACCTATCCAACCGCCAATATGCTCCCGGCCCGGCACATATGCTGCGCGGGTGCCCCACCCCCTCCGTGCCCTGCTGGCTGCTGCCCTGGGTTGCCTCCTGATCGTGGCGACGCCCGTCACCGTCCAGGCCAGGAACGGATCCGAGAGGGGCTCGGATGCGGACCGGTTCAGCCGGACCGATGCCCGCGACCTGCTCCACCGGGCCACGCGCCTGATGCGTCAGGGGCCAGGTTCGACCAGGAACCGCCCCGTGGCGTACGACCTCACGATGACGCTGCGCGACCTGCACCTCGCCCGCCCCGCGCTCACCGGAGCCGACCGGCGGGCAGCGAACCGGCTCCTGTCGCGCTCGACCCCGGCCGCCCAGGCGCAAGCGACCTCCGCGGCTGCGGCACTGACAGTGCGTTGTTCGACCCACTTCTGCGTGCACTACGGCACCACGACCACCACCGCATGGGCGACGACGACGTTGGTCACGCTCGAACACGTGTGGGGACAGGAAGTCCCGATGATGCGCCGCCAGCCACTGGCGGACGGTGGCTCGGCCGGCGACGACACCAACCCCGACAACCGCGTCGACGTGTTCCTCGAGGACATCGGGTTGGAGGGCTACTACGGCTACTGCACGACCGACGACGAGACCGGCGCCAGCCAGGTATCGGCGTACTGCGCCCTCGACGACGACTTCGCTCGCAACCAGTTCGGCGGCGCGAATCCGCTGAACTCGCTGCGCGTCACTGCAGCTCACGAGTTCTTCCACGCCATCCAGTTCGCCGCCGACGTCACCGAGGACGTGTGGTTCATGGAGGGCTCGGCGACGTGGGTCGAGGACGTCGTCTACGACAACATCAACGACAACTACCAGTACCTCCCCACCAGCCTGATCCGACACCCCCGCACCTCGCTCGACTACAGCGGCGGCGGCTACCCCTACGGCTCGTTCATCTTCTTCACCTATGCGACTGCCCGGCACGGCGCCACGACCGTGCGCCGGTTCTGGGACATGGCGGTAGGGCAGCGCACCTCGCTCCAGGCGATCCGGGCCGTGATCGGCGCGTCGGCCTGGCCGGCGTTCCTCACCACGTTCGGGAGCTGGAACACACTCCCGCTGCACAGCTACCAGGAGCGGGCCGGATATCCGAGCCCGGTCTGGTGGTTACGGAGAACGCTGAACCCGGGAGCGGCAACCACCGGCTGGCACAGCGTCGGCATCTCGCACCTCGGCAGCTCGGCCATGCTGGTCGCGCCGGGCAAGCACGTGCCGTTGCGCAAGCACCTGCTGGTCAACATCGACGGCCCCCCGAAGGCATCGGGCACCGCTGCCCTGCTGCAGCGCAGGTTCCGCAACGGCCGGGTCACCCACACGATGATCAAGCTCGGTGCCAACGGCAACGGCCGCACGCTGGTGCAGTTCAACCGCAGGGTGCTCAGCTCCATCGCGGTCGTCGTCGCCAACACCAACCGCTACGGCCAGGCCCGGGTGTTCAGGGTGCGGACGAGCTTGCGCTAGGCGGAACAAAACCGGCACTTCGGCGTTGTACAAGACAACCATGTCTGTGGCCGACCCCGAGGAGACTTCACCGTGCCGATCCTGAGCGACTTCACCGCCACCACCATCACAGGGGACGAGCAGCCCCTGGACGACTTCTCGGGCAAGGTGGCCCTGGTTGTCAACACGGCCTCCAAGTGCGGCTTCACGCCTCAGTTCGAGGGGTTGGAGAAGCTCCACGAGCAGTACGCCGACAAGGGACTCGTGGTCCTCGGCTTCCCCTGCAACCAGTTCGCCAACCAGGACCCGGGCAGCAACGAGGAGATCGGCGAGTTCTGCGAGCGGAACTACGGCGTCAGCTTCCCGATGTTCGAGAAGGTCGACGTCAACGGCGACGATGCGCACCCGCTGTTCAGCTGGCTCCGCGAGGAGAAGGGCGGCATCCTCGGCGACGCCATCAAGTGGAACTTCACCAAGTTCCTGGTGGGCAAGGACGGCAGCGTGCTCAAGCGCTACGGCTCGACCACGCCGCCGGAGAAGATCGCCCCCGACATCGAGAGGGCCCTCGCCGCCTGAGCTTGCCCGGCTGACCTGAGCCCTGTTCGGGCCGGCAGTACTGCGCGGTAACGTGGCCAGCACCTCGTCTCGAACAGGAGCCCAGATGCAGCTCGCTCTCACCGAGGAGGAGACCGCGTTCCGCGAGGAGATGCGGACCTTCTTCACCACGAAGATCCCCCAGGAGCTTCGCGACACGATCGCCGCCGGCCGCCACCTCGGCAAGGACGGGATCGTCCAGTCACAGCAGATCATGAACGAGGCGGGCATCGCCGTACCCAACTGGCCCGTCGAGTGGGGCGGCCAGGACTGGACGCCGCTGCAGCGGCACATCTGGCACGAGGAGATGCAGCTCGCGTGCGTGCCGCCGCCGCTGGCCTTCAACGCCAACATGATCGGGCCGGTGATCGCGAACTTCGGTTCCGAGGAGATGAAGAAGAAGTTCCTCCCGAAGACCGCCAACCTCGACATCTGGTGGGCCCAGGGCTTCTCCGAGCCCGACGCAGGTTCCGACCTCGCATCCTTGAAGACCAAGGCCGTGCGCGACGGCGACGACTGGGTGATCAACGGCCAGAAGACGTGGACCACGCTCGGGCAGCACGCCGACTGGATCTTCAACCTGGTCCGCACCGACCCGGACGCTCCCAAGAAGCAGCAGGGCATCTCGATGATCCTGGTTCCGATGGAGACCGAGGGCGTGACCCTGCGCCCGATCGAGCTCATCGACGGCAGCTACGAGGTCAACGAGGTGTTCTTCGAGGACGTCCGCGTGCCCGGTGAGAACCTCGTCGGTGAGGAGAACCAGGGCTGGACGATGGCGAAGTTCCTGCTCGGCAACGAACGGGTGGGCGTCGCCCCGGTCGGAGCCACGAAGCGAGCCCTGGCCACGGTCAAGGAGATCGCCGGCAAGACCGGTCAGATCGAGGACCCCTTGCTGGCGGCCCAGATCATCGAGCTGGAGAACGAGCTGCTCGCGCTCGAGCTGACCGCGCTTCGCGTCGTGGCGAACTCCAGTGACGGCAAGCCGGACCCGGCGTCGTCGGTGCTCAAGCTCAAGGGCACCGAGGTGCAGCAGGCCGTCTCCGAGCTGATGGTCGACGTGGCCGGTCCGCTGGCGCTGGCCTCCGGTGCAGGTGACGGGTCGGACATCCCCGATTGGGCCCGTGCCGCAGCTCCCAACTACCTCAACCTCCGCAAGGCGTCGATCTACGGCGGGTCGAACGAGATCCAGCGCCAGATCATCGCCGGCACCATCCTCGGACTCTGAGAAGGACACGACATGGACTTCACACTCGATGGTGAGCAGACCGCACTGCGCGATGCCGTGCGCGGCCTGCTGAAGGGGTACGACGCCGAGCACCGCCGCGAGGTCGTCGCGGAGGACCCCGGTTTCGACGAGAAGCTCTGGGGCCGGCTGGCCGAGATGGGTGTCCTCGGACTGCCCTTCAGCGAGGACGACGGCGGCATGGGTGCCGGACCGGCAGAGGTCTCAGTGGTCGCCGAGGAGTTCGGTCGGGTGATCGCCCCCGAACCGTTCGTGGAAGCCGTCGTGCTCGCCGGGGGGCTGGTCGCGGCCCTCGGCAGCGACGAGCAGAAGAAGGAGATCCTCGGTGGGCTCTCCTCCGGCGAGCTGATCCCCGCGTTCGCGTGGAGTGACCCGACCGGAGGCGAAGAGGGTGTGTCGGTCGACGGCGAAACGCTGACCGGCGTCAAGGAGCCGGTGCTGAACGCTGACCGGGCCAACGTGCTCGTGGTCTTCGCCGAGGGCCGGTTGTTCCTGGTCGATCCCGGTGCTCTGTCTGAAAGTGGGGGCTCGATCACGTCGTACTCCACCTTCGACGGCGGCCGCGCGGCGCGGGTCGCCTTCGACAAGACTCCGGCCACCCCGCTCGGCGAGGGCGGCGACGCCACCGAGGCGACCAAGGACGTCATCGCGGCGGCCACGATCGCCTACTGCCACGAGGCCCTGGGCGCGATGGACTCGGCGTTGAAGCTGACCACCGACTACCTCACCACCCGCAAGCAGTTCGGCATGACGCTAAACCGCTTCCAGTCGCTCACCTTCAGGGCCGCCGACATGTACACCTCGCTCGAGCTGACACGGAGCATCGTCACCTGGGCGACGATGGTGCTCGCCGACGAGGGCTCTGACGCGGAGAAGAAGCGCGAGGCCGCGGCCCGCGCCAAGCTGCAGGTGAGCAAGGCGGGCCGGCACATCGGCCAGGAGGCGATCCAGCTGCACGGCGGCATCGGCATGACGGCGGAGTTCTCCGTCGGCCACCTCACCGCCCGCCTCACCGCGATCGACCACCTGCTCGGTGACGGCCGTCAGCAGATCAAGAACCTGTCACGCCGGCTGACGTCGTACGACGTGGTCGAGCCGCTCCCCTGACCGGCGGCCACCGGCGTTGAGCGCGATGAGTCAGCTGGCCCGCAGGATGTTCGACCTCGTCGAGCCGATCGGGGGCATCCCCTACTCGGCTGACGAACCGAACGAGGCGATGTTCGCCCTGGGGTTCACCAACTACTGGGACACCTACTTCGCAGGCCGGGCTGCCCCGCTCGGCAGCTCTGTACCGGCCGAGGTTGTCCACGCGCTCTTCTACAACTTCGCGCTCGGGGAGGTGGCCCGCCACATCCCGAAGGTCTGGAGCACGACCACACCGGCGACGGCGATCGCCGCCCGCCAGCAGGGCTGCGTCAACGCGCTGCGCCGGGTCCTCGGCGACCTCGTCGACACGCCGGACTTCACGCGAGCCGTCGAGCTGCTCACCAAGGCAGCGACCAGCGCCCCGCTCGAGGGCCGCCCCATGTACGCCGCCCTACGTACCCTCCCCCTGCCGGAGGAGCCGGTGGCCCGCCTCTTCCACGCAGCCTCGCTGCTGCGCGAACACCGCGGCGACGGGCACATCTCTGCCCTCATGGCTGAGGGCATCGGCGGCCTCGAGGCGCACGCGCTGTCCGCGATCGACATGGGGATCCCCGCGACGACTTTCGGGCGGATTCACCACCTCCCCTCCGCGCAGCTGATCGACCTGATCGACACGATGAAGGCTCGGGGACTCGTCGAGGACGAGGCGACGTTCACCCCTGCCGGGCGGCAGGCCAAGGACCGTGTCGAAGCGTTGACCGACGAGCTCGCCGTCGTGCCGTACGAGGTCCTGGCGACAGCCGAGCGCGACGAGTTGATCACCGCAATCGAACCGCTCGCGCAGAAGCTCATCGCCGCTCAGGACTGACCCGGCCCGGGCAGCAGCTCCACGTCCTCGGAGTGCATCGGTTCACCGCAGTGTGCACATCGAAGGTCGACGTGACTGATCTCCCCACAGGCGTGATGGCGGTACAGCACGGGTGGACCGGCAGTACCGGCGAGCCACTTGTCACCCCAGCCCACCATGACCATCAGAACATCGACCAGCTCGGCTCCCTTGGAGGTCAGGTGGTACTCGAAGCGTGGCCGATTGTCGTAAGGCCGACGTTCCAGGACGCCGTGATCGACTAGATGGTTCAGGCGTTCCGTCAGCACCTTGCGCGAGATGCCCAGGTCGGCCTGGATCTGCTCGAAGCGGTTGATCCCGGCGAACACGTCACGCAGGACGAGGGGCGTCCAGGCTTCGCCGACGACGTCCAGGGTGCGAGCGATGGAGCAAGCCATCTCACCGAAGTTCGTGCGCTGCATGAAACTATTCTAGCATTTAGGGTTCCCTCAAGGAACTTAGGATGCTACGGTCGTGGAGTCTCTTCAAGGAACTCAGAAAGGAATCACAGATGAGCAAGGTCTTCACGGCCCTGTCGGTCTCGGTCGACGGCTACATCACCGGACGCAACCCCGGGAGCCAGAACGGTCTCGGCGACGGCTCACAGTTGTTCAACTGGTATTTCGACGGTGACACCCCGAGCCAGGTGTTCGACGGCTTTCGACTGAGCGAGCCGAGCGCGCGCGTCTTCGACCGCGAGGCATCGCGGGTCGGCGTCAGCCTTGTCGGCCGTAACACCTACGACGACTCCGGCTGGGCGAGCGGCGGAACACCGCACCCCCACGCTCCGCTGGTCCTGCTGAGCCACCGCGGCGCACCCAGCAACGAGCGTCAGACCCTGGTCACCACCGGCATCAAGGACGCCGTGGAAGCGGCCATGGCTCTGGCCGGCGACAAGGACGTCGCCCTGATGGGCGGTGGCGTGGTCACTGCGGCACTCGACGCCGGACTCCTCGACGAGGTCATCCTGCACCAGGTTCCCGTCCTGCTCGGCGCAGGCCGACCGTTCTTCGGCGAGCTGGCCGAGCATGTCCAGCTGCAGCTGCTCGAGGCCGTCCCGGCGACCGGCGTCACCCATCTCAAGTACGAGGTAGTCCGATGAGCCTGGACTCCCAGCTGCGACGCGTCCTCGACGGCACCCCGATCGCCCACGTCGCCACCCTGCTCCCCGACGGCGCACCGCACTCAGTCCCGGTCTGGATCGGTACCCACGAGCAACGAGTCGTGATCATGACCGGCCCCGGATCACGCAAGGCACGCAACCTGCGCCGCGACCCGCGCATCGCGATCTCGCTGACGCCCCCGGACGACCCGTTTCAGCCGGTCACCCTCCGCGGCAAGGTGATCGAGTGGCTCGACGGCGACAAGGGCTGGGACATCGTCGACCAGATCGCACACAAGTACCTCGGCGCACCCTACGACAGCGATCAGGAGCGAGTTGTCGGTGTGATCGAGATCGAACACCAAGGCCTGGGAAGGTGAACCCGATGAGCCCGAACGTGACCGACGAGCAGATCCAGGCGCTCGCAGCGACTGCCGAACCCTTCAGCCTCGCCCAGCTCCGCTGGGGCCCGGACCGCTACCGAGACGGAGCTGAGGCCATCGAGCTCGAGCACCAACGTCGCCTGGTGTCGCTCCGCGCCGACGGTGTGATCGCGATCCTCCTCCCCGTCATCTCCGACACCGTTGCCGGCGTGGCGATCCTGACCGAACCCATCGAAAGGGCGCGCGAGATCATGGCCGCCGACCCATGTGTCCAGGCCAGCATGATGACGTGTGAAGTCCTCCCGTGCCTCGGCTTCCCAGGCGACTCGGTGCCCGAGTAGCCGTACTCCCCAGCTCGCGCTGCGTCATGTGACGCCGGCCGGTCACCGCTCACGCCCGCGTGGCCACCCAGAGCTCCTCGGCCGGCCACTTGGCAGACCAGGCGCCCGACACGATCTCGTAGAAGGGATGGTCCCCGCCGTCTGGCTGTGCGTACAGCTCGCGCATGGCTTCGACCACGAAACCGGACCCGCGAAGGAGCCGCACCCAGTCCCCGTGTGAGGGGTGGAACTCGATCCCACCCCCAGGCCAATGGACCCGGTAGGCCTCCCGCTGACCACGCACCAGGCGTTCCTCCGCGACCCCTTCCTCGGCCGGGACGCACAGGGCCGACAAGTGACTGTTGGTCAAGAAGGCAAGCCGTCCGCCGGGTCTCAGGAGCCTGGCCGCTTCCGGCAGCCAGCGCTCGGGGTCGCACCACGCAGCCACGCCGTGCTCGCTCAGGACCAGGTCGAAGCGTCCGCTCGCCAACGGAATCCGCTCCGCATCCGCTTGGAGTAGCGGAAAGACCGGCCCGAGCTGTTCTTGCAGCCTCTGCGCGGTGGCCAGTTGCTCACCGGAGAGGTCGACGGCCACCACGCTCGCGCCAGCACGGGCGAGCCATGCCGAGAAATAGGCCGTGCCGCACGCCAGTTCCGCCACGTCGAGATCGCGGACGTCTCCGAGGATGCCGAGATCAGTTTCTGTGACCGCGAAGAGACCCCACACAATCTCGCGTCGGGCCCACATCTCCTCCGCCGCAGCATCGGTGAACCGCTCGTTCATGACCGCCCACAGCGCCCGATTCAGCGCAACCTCGGAGGCCCTGCCCTCACTCATCGCATCATGCTATGGCGCCGCGACACCGCCGCTCAGGGCGGCCACAGCTATGCGCCGCCGCTGAGTTCCATCCGCTCGACTCGACAGTTCTGGCGCTGCGCAGCTGCGGAGTGCCGAGCCGAGACGAGGAGGCCGATGACCTCGTCACTGGTGCGTCCGGGTGCGTCGTTCCAGCGGGTCAGCTCGAGCACCGTCATCATCCGCAGGCTCGGCCCGGGACACCACCGAACCTGCCCACCGGGCTCCACGAGAACGTGCCGGGTGAGCTCGAGGCTGTGCTGGACCAGCTGCGACCGGACCGAGGCCGGGCCGCCGGCCGCCTGGACCACGGCGCCGACCAGGCAGGCACCGACGACGGGCAGGTCCTCGGCGAGCCCTACGTCGTACGCCGTCAACGGTCGCGAACCGCCGGACGTCTCCACGTTGAACCACGCACCCTGGATCCATCCAGCGCCCACAACGGCTGCGGCATCATCGAGGAGCTCACCGATGGCGTGCAGCTCCGCCTGCTGGGCGGACAGCGCATCCAGACGCATGAGACGACGCCGCTCCGCACGACGCTCTCGGCGGGTCGTGCGAGTCGAGGTCTGGGGTGGCGCGATCAGCGTGGCCATGGGAACTCCTCGTCATCGAGGTTGAGCTGGTTCCACTTTCAGCCCACATGCTGCGAGACGCAAGGGTCAAGGCCCCCGAGCACAGTCGCGCGGCCCTAGACCCTGGTCGAGGCCTCGACCCGGGCGGGCGCCACGTCGAGGAGCTGTTGCAGGAGCGCAAGGTCGCCCTCGATGGCGACCAGGTCGAAGCACCGGTTCACGAACAGGTCGTAGATGCCGTCCGGGTCGCCCTCCACCCGGACGTCCGGATCATCGATGGGGCCTGCCACGACTTCGCCGTCGACGAGCGAGGCGATCTCGTTGCCGGCAACGAACTCGAAGCGACCGGACGGCGCGCGGTTGGCGATCACCGTGTCCATGGCGTTGGCCAGCCAGCCGTCGAACAGTTCGTCCTTGTCCGAAGGTGGGCCCAGGGAGCGGGCTCCCCACAGCGCCAGCTCGCGCATGGCCGGACGCAGCTCGCGTCCGTAGTCGGTCAGCTCGTAGACCTTCGAGGCCGCCGGCGGCGGAAGTGTGCGTCGTGCGACGACACCGTTGTCCTCGAGGTCACGAAGCCGAGCGGCCAGGATGTTCGTCCCGATGCCGTGCAGCCGGTCCACGAGGTCGGTGTAGCGCTTGGGTCCGTGCATCAGCTCGCGGATGACGAGCAGGGCCCAGCGATCTCCGACCAGGTCCAGTGCGTGCGCCATCGGACAGTACTGCTCATAGCGCTTGGTCATGCCAAAAGGATACCACTCGATCACGTTTTCAAAGAAAAGCCTTGCAAAATGCAAGTAGCGGCTGTTACGGTCGAACGCATGACTTCACAAACGCAAGTAACAGCAGCGGTGTCCTCCACCCGCGGCAAGTGGCTGGCCCTCGCGCTCCTTTGCGTCGTCCAGTTCATGGTCGTCCTGGACATCGCGATCGTGAACGTCGCGCTTCCCTCGATCAAGCGCGACCTCGGCTTCTCCCAAGGTGACCTCCAGTGGGTTATCAGCGCGTACGCCCTGGTGTTCGGCGGGTTCTTGCTCCTCGGTGGGCGAGCTGCGGACATGCTCGGCCGGCGCCGCATCTTCCTCGGCGGTCTCGTGGTGTTCAGCGTCGCCTCCCTCCTCGCAGGTCTGGCCTGGTCGGACACGTCGCTGATCGCAGCCCGCGCCTTCCAGGGCCTGGGCGCCGCGATCATCACGCCGGCCGCCTTGTCGATCCTCTCCACGACCTTCTCCGAGGGCCGCGAGCGCAACATCGCTCTTGGCGCATGGGGTGCCGTCGGAGGCTTCGGCGCCGTCGCAGGCGTGCTCCTGGGCGGAGTGCTCACCGACGCGCTGAGCTGGGAGTGGATCTTCTTCGTCAACGTCCCGGTCGGGATCGCCGGACTCGCACTGGCACCGATCCTCCTGCAGGAGAGCCGTGACGCCCGGGTGAAGAAGTTCGACCTGCCGGGCGCGATCCTGGTGACGAGTGGACTCTCGTCCCTGGTCTACGCGATCACGCAGGCCGGCCAGGACGGGTGGCTCGCTGCGGAGACCCTGAGCGTGTTCGCGGTTTCGGCGGCACTGCTCGTCGGCTTCGTCACGTGGGAGCTCCGGCACCCCGACCCGCTGATGCGCTTCGGGATCCTCCAGAGCCGGACGATCAGTGGTGCGAACGTCGCAGGATTCATCATGGGTACGGCGATGTTCTCGATGTTCCTGATGCTGACGCTCTACATGCAGCAGGTGCTGGGCTACTCCCCCATGAAGACGGGCGTCGCCTACCTGGCAGTTGCCGGTACGGCGATCATCTGGTCGGCGGTCGCCGCGCAGCTCGTGACCCGCGTCGGGGTGAAGCCAGTGCTCGTGGTCGGGATGGCCATGTTGACGGCGGGCTTGCTCTACTTCACGCAGGTGTCGGTAGAAGGCAGCTACCTCGCCGACCTGATGCCCGGCTTCCTGATTGTCGGCGTCGGTATCGGCTTCTCCTTCGTGCCGATCTCGATCGCTGCGCTGGCCGGAGTGAAGCCGGCCGAGGCCGGCTTGGCGTCGGGCCTGATCAACACCTCGCAGCAGATCGGCGGTGCGCTCGGCATCGCGGCGCTCTCCACGATCGCCACCTCCAGGACCGAGGACTCCCTCATCACTGGTGCTGTCCTGCCCCAGGCACTGGTGGACGGCTTCTCCTCGGCTTTCCTGGTCGGCGCGATCTTCGCCGCGTTCGGCCTCGTCGCTGCCCTGACGCTGATCCGGCGCGACGAGCTGGAGACCGAGCCGCTTCCCGAGGCGCTGGAGGAACTGGCACTCGACGCGGCCTGAGCATGGCCTCGGCGTACGACGCCGGGAGGTCAGTCGTCCCCGAACCAGAACCCGCGGCCGCCGTACCAGTCAGACATGTGGCTGGTACCGGCGGCGCCGCCGCGCGCCCCCAGGTAGCTGCCGACGACAGCCGCGCCGAGGTCGTCGAGCTCGGGCGAAACCACCCGGCCGTCGACGCGGTCGGCGAGCTGCTCGAGGAACCGTGCCAGGCCCGGGTCGTCACCGAGCCGGAAGATCGTCGTCTGGGCTCCCATGCGAGCGGCGTTGTCGAGCTCGCGCACCGACCACGCAACCGTCAGCGGGTGCGGTGGGTAGGAGAACCATACCTCGCCGTCGGGCTCGAGGTGGCTGGTCGGCTCACCGTCAGTGACGATGAGCAGCACCGGCTGGGCGTGCGGGTGCTTGCGGAAGTGCCGGTTGGCGAGCAGCAGGGCGTGGTGCAGGTTGGTGCCCTTGTCCCACATGGCGTCCAGCCCGGTGAGCTCCTCGATCTCCATCACGCGGGCCGAGCGGCCGAAGCCGATCAGCTGCAGGTGGTCGCCGCGGAAGCGGCTGGAGATCAGCTGGTGCAGGGCGAGCGCCGTACGCTTCATCGGCACCCAGCGGTTGGCCATCGCCATCGAGAACGACGTGTCCACCAGCAACGCCACCGCGGCCTGGGTGCGGGCCTCGGTCTCGTTGACCTCGATGTCGCGTACGTCGAGGCGTACGACGGGTTTTCCGGTGGTTGAGGAGCGAGCGCCAGCGAGCGTCTCGAAACCCTCTCCCTCCCCCACCGTGCGCACGACGGCGTTCGTGATCGTGCGGGTCACGTTCCAGGGCTCGGTGTCACCGAACGTCCACTCGCGGCTGGCACCGCTGAGCTCTCCGGCCGCCCCGGCGTGGCGCATGTCGCGCTGGCCCTGACGACCTGACATCCGGTTGGCGACGTCCTTGAGCAGCGCCTTGCCGAGCTGACGCATCGCCTTCGGTGAGAGCTTGAGCTGGCCGTCAGAGCCGCGCTTGAGGTAGCCGGTCTCGTTGAGCGCGCGCTCGAGCTCGTTCAGAGTCTTGGCGTCGATGGCGGCCTGGTCACCGACCTGGCGGGCCAGCTTGTCGAGGTCGACGTCGTCCATCCGCGCGCCGCCGTACGACTGGGAGAGCTGCTCGGCGAGGTCGTCGAGCTCAGCCAGGTCCTGGAGCACACCGGTGCCGTCGCCCAGCCCGAGTCCCTGCTCGCCATCGAACTCCTCCGAGCCACCCCAGTCCTCACCGGGGCGTAGCGCGCGCAGGTTGTCGTCGAGCTGGCTCAGCGACTGCATCAGCTCCGGGCTGCCGAACGCCTGCGCGGCCAGCGCGTCGAGCTCGTCGCGCTGCTCCTGGGTCATCGAGTTGCGCATCCGTTGGGCGGCGGCCGCCCGTTGCGCGAGGGCGTCCATCAGCTCGTCGATGTTCTGCGGGTTCTCCGGGAAGAAGTCGCCGTGCTTGTCCATGAAGTCCTGGAAGTCCTGCTCGGTGTCCTCGCCACGGCGGTGCTTGTCGAGCAGCTCGTTGAGGTCGCCCAACATCTCGCTGATCCGCTGGCGGTCCTCGTCGGTCGCGTTCTCCAGGGCCTCCTTCATGCCCTTGAAGCGCTGGTCGAGCATCTCCCGGCCGAGGAGGTCCTTGATCTTCTCGTAGTCCTCGCGGGCCTGCTGACTCTGCCAGTCGTACGACGAGAGCTCGCTCACCGCCGCTGCCGTGCTGGACGGAAGGTTGCCGAGCTGCATCTCCCGGAAGTCCCGGTCGGCGTCGTCCAGGTCGACGTCGCGAGCCAGCTGCTTGCGCTCCTCCAGCACGGCGCGGTCGAGCAGCTCCTTGACCTCCTGCATGGTGCCGTCGAGGCTGTGCTTCTGCAGCAGCTCGCGACGCTTGGCAGCCACCTGCCGGCCCAGGTCGTCGAGACCCTGCTGGGTCCGCCCCCCGCGTCGCAGGAACTCGCGCATCGCCCGCTCCGGCGAGTAGCCGGCCATCACGTCCTCGCCGATCGCGTCCAGTGCCTCTGCGAGGTCAACCGGAGGCGCGAGCGGGTCAGGGCCGCCGTCGAAGCGGCCGTAGCGAGAGGCCCGCCGGCGGGGCCGGTCCAGGAAGTTCATCCGTAGACAGTCTCTCCCTGGTCGGTCTCCTTGCTCACCTTCTGGGCGAGGAAGAGTCCCTCGAGCGCGAGCTCGATCGCCCCTGCACGTTCGCCGTCATTGCGGGCGTCGAGCCTGTCGCAGACCTCGTCGTACAGCTCGGACTCGCCGAGCACCGGCAGCCCGCCCAGGAAGTCGCGGGCGATCACCTGCTCGCCCGTGATGACGCTGGCGCCCTCCTCGATGGCCTGGACGAGCAGGCCGAGGTCGAGTCCACCGAGGCGGGAGCGCACGGTCTCCGCGGTGGCCCGGCGCAGCAGGTGCTCGAGGATCTGGTCCTCGCGTCCCTCCTCGCCGGTCTCGAACTCGATCTTTCCGCCGAGGACGTCGACCGCCGTCTCGAGGTCGACCGGCCGCGCCACAGGCTCCTCTTCGCCCTGGGCTGTGGCTCGGTGCAGTGCGGCGGCCGCGATCGTCTCCGCCCCCGCGATCGCGAACCGCGCCGAGACGCCGGAGCGCTGGTCGACCGAGCTGGACTCGCGCAGCGCACGGGTGAAGCGCGCGAGGATCTCGACGAGATAGTCGGGTACGGCGCCCACGAGGTTGGACTCCTGCCGGATCACGGCGATCTCGTCCTCGAGCTCGACGGGGTAGTGGGTTCGGATCTCCGCGCCGAAGCGGTCCTTGAGCGGAGTGATGATGCGACCGCGGTTGGTGTAGTCCTCGGGGTTGGCGCTGGCGACCACCAGGGTGTCCAGCGGGAGGCGCAGCACATAGCCGCGGATCTGGATGTCGCGCTCCTCCATCACGTTGAGCATCGCGACCTGGATGCGTTCGGCGAGGTCGGGCAGCTCGTTGATGGCGACGATGCCGCGGTGCGAGCGTGGGATCAGGCCGAAGTGGATGGTCTCGGGGTCGCCGAGGCTACGTCCCTCGGCCACCTTCATCGGGTCGACGTCACCGATCAGGTCGGCGACGCTGGTGTCCGGCGTGGCGAGCTTCTCGGCGTACCGATCGTCGCGGTGGCGCCACTCGACGGGCAGGTGCTCGCCGTCCTCGAGCGCCCGCCGCTTCGACTCGTGCGTGATCGGGTCGTACGGGTGCTCCCCCAGCTCGGCACCGGCGATCACCGGCGTCCACTCGTCGAGCAGGCCGACAAGGGTGCGCAGCAGGCGCGTCTTGCCCTGACCGCGCTCGCCCAGCAGCACCACGTCGTGACCGGCGAGGATGGCCCGCTCGAGCTGCGGGATGACCGTGGCGTCGAAGCCGTGCAGGCCGGGCCACGGGTCCCGGCCCTCGCGTAGCGAATCGAGCAGGTTGGCGCGCAGTTCCTCACGCAACGTCTTCTGCTGGTGGCCGCTCTCGCGGAGCTGACCGACGGTGTTGATGGCAGGCGCGTTCGTCGTCACCCTCGCCACGCTACCCAGCCTCTGCAACAGGCGTGTTTCGGTGTCCCAGGGAGAACTCCCGCTGAGTCGAACAGATCCCGCACCGAGGTTTCGGGTCCTGCCGACCGGGTAGGAAATGTGGCTGGAGTCACAAATGCCGGATCCTTGGCAGGAGGCCGAGATGACGCTGGACCCACAAGCACCGTCCGAGTCGACCGAGGCGGAGGGCACCGAGGAGCACAAGGGTCTGGTCCGCAGGGCCGCACTCGCGAGCACGGTGGGCACCACCATCGAGTGGTACGACTTCTTCCTCTACAACACCGCCGCTGCGCTCGTCTTTCCGGCGCTGTTCTTCCCGGAGTCCTCCACCTACGCCGGACGGTTGGAGTCCTTTGCGACGTACGCCGTCGGGTTCGCCGCGAGGCCGGTGGGTGCGTTCATCTTCGGCCACTGGGGTGACCGGATCGGGCGCAAGGCAACGCTCATCATCACGCTGCTGATGATGGGGATCGCGAGCACGCTGGTCGGCGTACTTCCGGGGGCCGACTCGATCGGGAAGCTGGCACCGCTGCTGCTGGTGCTGTTGCGGCTGATGCAGGGCCTGGCCGTCGGTGGCGAGTGGAGCGGCTCGGTCCTGTTGTCGATGGAGTGGGGCGACCAGAAGCGACGCGGCTTCATGGCGAGCCTCCCGCAGCTGGGCGTGGCCTTCGGCCTGATTCTGGGCACCGGCTTCCTCTACCTGATGAGCGCGCTGCTCACCGAAGACCAGTTCCAGTCCTGGGGCTGGAGAATCCCCTTCCTGTTCAGTGTCGTGCTCGTGGCGATCGGCCTCTACATCCGACTGCGCATCCTCGAGACCCCGATGTTCGCCAAGCGGCTGCGGGAGAAGAGCATCAACCGGTTGCCGTCCATCGAGGTGATCAGGGACCACTGGCGGCCGATCGTGCTGAGCGCGCTGGCGCGGATGTCCGAGCAGGCGCCTTTCTACGTGATCACGACCTTCACCCTGACGTACCTGACCGAGGAGCAGGGCTACACCAAACGCTTCGCGCTCGCCGCCATCCTGTCCGCGGCGGCGGTCGAGCTGGTGGCGGTGCCGCTCTTCGGCCATCTCTCCGACACGATCGGTCGCAAGAAGGTGTACCTCACCGGCTCGGCGTTGATGGGCATCTACATATTCATCCTGTTCGCCGCTCTCGACAGCGGTACCGCCGCGCTCACCTTCCTGGCCATGCTCATCGCACTGATCCCGCACGCCATGCAGTACGGACCCCAGGCCTCGCTCATCGCCGAGTCCTTCCCGACCGGACTGAGATATGCCGGAGCAGGTCTGGGCTACCAGCTCGCCTCCGTCGTGGCCGGGGGACCTGCACCACTGGTGGCAACGTTCCTGCTCGAGAAGACCGGCTCGGTGTTCTCGATCGCGTGGGCGGTCCTGGGGTGCTCGGTCATCACGATCTTCGCGGTGTGGCGCCTCGCGGACCGAAGTCGTTCCGACATCTCCGACGACGCGACGTACGCCAAGGTCTGACGCGTCGTCAACGCTTGGTGGATGCTCGCCGCAGCTCGTAGCCGGTGACTTTGGCGAGCGTCTTGTTGACCCGATCGCGCCACCCAGCCGTCGGCGCGGGGGGCGGCGGCTGGGTCTGTTTGCGCCCGCTCGGCTGGGGTGGTCGCCCCGCGGTGACGGGGAGCGGAGCGACCGGGGGCAAACCGGCCGCTATGGCTGCCTCGCGGGAGCGGCATCGCAGGGTCACGCGGGTGCCCTTCGCGTAGCCTCTGAGCCCCGGTATCGGCGGTCGGTCGGCCAGCTTGCTCCTCCAGTCATACATCGACTCGATCTCGAAGTCGTAGGCCGCCAGCAGCATCTGCAGCGCGGGCACCGACGGCCGCGCCACCAACACCCGACCCACCGACCAGGGATCCGCAGCGGCACTGCGGATGTCCGCGACGTCTTGTTCGTAAACCACCTTGACGGTCGGCTCCGTACCGAGCACGACCATCGTGTCGACGATCAGGTGCTTCGGCGCCAGTTCGTGCAGGCGGTACATCAGTTCCGTGTGCCGGTAGGTGTGGTAGAAGAACCCGAGGCACAGCACCACGTCGACGTTGAACTTCTCCCGGGCCAGCACCTCGAAGACATCGCCGCAGACGAAGCGGTAGGTCTCCGGGTCCTGGCCATAGAAGGCAAAGGTCTCCTGAGCCTTGTCGATGAGGCCCTGCCTGACCTCCACCGCGGTTACGTGCGCCGCCCCGGTCTTGAGCGCCGCGAACGAATATCGCCCGTCGTGGCTGGCCAGATCGAGCACCCGCGCCCCGTCGAAGATCTCCCGGTTGCTGGCGAACATCGCCTCGTAGCGCGCGTTCATCCGCTCTCGTCGGGGTGGGAGCTCGCTGAGTTCCTCAAACCGCGGGTAGTCCTCGGCGAACATGTGTCCACCCCTTCTGGCTTTCAGAGGATCCCCGTACGCGCCATGCAACCGAATAACGCGGCCGACCACAAGGAACACCCCGTGGTCCGGCACGGATGATTCCGAGACTGCACCAGACGCATGTCGAGAATGCTCCGGCAGCTCCGTCCCCGGACCAAAGACCAAACAAACAAGCACTGGAGGATGGAAGTCATGTCACACATCAAGAGTTTCGACCACGTCGGCATCACGGTCGCCGACCTCGACTCGGCGACGGCGTTCTTCTCCGACCTGGGTCTCGAGATCGAGGGCCGCACGTTCTTGGAGGGCGAGTTCATCGACACGGTCACCGGCATCCCGGACTCGCGGAGCGAGATCGTCATGCTGCGGCCGCCCGGCGGAGGAGTCGGGATCGAGCTCGCGCGCTTCGTCAGGCCCGACCACGTGCCCGGCTCGCCCAACGCGATGGCCACCGAGCTGGGTCTGCGCAACATCGGTTTCGAGGTCGACGGCCTCCAGGCCATGGTCGACCGCGTGATCGCGAACGGATACGGACTGGTCGGCGGTATCGGCGAGTACGAGAACATCTGGCAGATGGCCCATGTCCGCGGGCCCGAAGGGATCGTCGTCGCGCTGGCCGAGCGGATCGGCTGACTCCTCGGACGCCGTCGGTGCTGGTCACTGCTGCATCCTTGGATCGTGCGTCGGATCGGCGTACATGTGCGGGCAGCCGTGATCGATGGCTTCGTGGCTCAGCTCGTAGTGCCAGGGCTCGTTCCGGTAGATCTGGCACAGCCCGTACTCGGCGCCGTGCCCGGACAGCCACGACGTGGCATCGGAGTGTCCGATGTCGACCGCGTCCCCCGAAACGTGGGCAGACCTGTTGGGTGTGGCCACCCATCGGGCGGCCTCCTCTTCGGATCCGTACTTCGAGACCGCCTCTCGGAGGAGCTGTTCCTGGTACTCCGAGGAACGCCAGCCGCTGTCGACGAAGAACTCCACACCGTCCATCGCGGCATCAGTAGCCGCCTGGCGCAGGGCATCGAGCAAGTCATGGTCGAGGTGGGTGACCGCCGGGGTGTCGTCATCGAAGACCGTCGTGCCATCGGGGACGGCACCGTCCGCCTCGCCAAGTGCACCCCCGTGATGACTGCGAAGGACGTCGAGGGGTGATGCAGCCGTCGAGGACGAGGCCACCAGCTGGTAGCCGATGAGTGCGGCGATCGCCGCGATGACAACCAACATGAAGGCAACAGGGACCCTGGGATTCCGACGCGTCGTGGTTCGTGCTGGTTCGCTGTAGTGCATGCCTGCAGTCAAGGCAGCGCGATGTTGTAGGCGCGTACAGAGTTTTCGATAGGCCGACGAAATGCTCCGGCTCGTAGCATCGGCGGATGCGCGTGTTGATCGTCGAGGACGAGCCCCTCATGGCCGACGCCATTCGCGATGGGTTGCGCCTGGAAGCGATCGCGGCCGACATCGCCGGCGACGGCGACACCGCGCTGAAGCTGCTGAGCATCAACGACTACGACATCGCCGTCCTCGACCGCGACGTGCCTGGCCCCTCCGGCGACGAGATCGCCAAGAGCATCGTCGCCTCCGGCAGCGGCATGCCGATCCTGATGCTCACCGCCGCCGACCGGCTCGACGACAAGGCCACCGGATTCGAGCTCGGCGCCGACGACTACCTCACCAAGCCGTTCGATCTCCGAGAGCTCGTGCTCCGACTCAGAGCGCTCGACCGCAGGCGCGCACACCACAGGCCACCCGTTCGAGAGATCGCAGGCCTGCGTCTGGATCCGTTCCGCCGCGAGGTCTACCGCGACGGCCGCTACGTCGCGCTGACCAGGAAGCAGTTCGCCGTGCTCGAAGTTCTCGTCGCCGCCGAAGGCGGTGTCATCAGCGCCGAAGAGCTACTGGAACGGGCATGGGACGAGAACGCCAACCCGTTCACCAACGCCGTACGCATCACGGTCTCGGCGCTGCGCAAACGGCTCGGCGAACCCTGGGTCATCGTCACCGTGGCCGGCGTCGGCTATCGCATCGACACAGGACCAGACACCGGGCCAGAGGGAGGAGACCGTGGATAGAGCGCCTGGATTGAGCGTTCGCCTCAAGCTCACCCTCAGCTACGCCGGGTTCCTGATGCTTGCAGGAACCTTGCTGCTCGCCGTCGTGTGGGTGTTCCTGCTGCGTTACGTGCCCGAGACTCTCACCGCCTCGCCGATGGCCATGCCCGACCGCTCCGACCTGCTCGCTGCCTTCGCGCCGAAGGCAGCGGCAATGCTGGCGCTCCTGCTGGTGTTCGCCCTGCTCGGAGGATGGCTCCTCGCCGGCAGCATGCTCGCGCCCCTCACGCGCATCACCCATGCCACCCGCCTGACCGCAAACGGATCGCTCTCCCACCGAATTGAGCTGGAAGGCCGCAAGGATGAGTTCCGCGAACTCGCCGACGCCTTCGACACCATGCTCGCGCGCCTCGAAGCACACGACGCCGAGCAGCAGAGATTCGCCGCCAACGCCTCCCACGAGCTCCGCACCCCACTGGCGATCACGCAGACACTTCTCGACGTCGCCCGCAACGACCCGGACCGCGACACCGGCGAGCTCGTGGACCGCCTCCACTTCGTCAACGCCCGAGCGATCGACCTCACCGAAGCATTGCTCCTGCTCAGCCGCACCGACCAACGGTCCTTCACCCGAGAACAGGTCGACTTGTCCCTGATGGCGGAAGAAGCCACCGAAACGCTTCTCCCCCTCGCAGAAGAACGCGGCGTCACCATCGAAACCTCCGGCGACATGACTCCCACCATCGGCTCACACGCGCTCTTGCAGCAGCTGACGACGAACCTCGTGCACAACGCGATCGTCCACAACCTGCCGGGAGAAGGCACGGTGTGGGTCACGACCATCGTCCACCCCGAGACGGTCGTGCTCGCCGTCGAGAACACCGGCGAGAAGCTCTCGCCCCACCTGGTCTCCACGTTTGTCGAGCCGTTTCAGCGCGGTACCGAACGCATCCGTACCGACCACGCAGGCGTCGGTCTCGGCCTCTCAATAGTCAAGAGCATCACCCGAGCACACGACGGAACCCTCAGCCTCGACCCCCGGGCCGCTGGCGGACTCTGCGTCACCGTGCAACTGCCCGCCGCAGGTCCGGTGGGTCAGGTGACGAACGCGGTCAGGTAGTAGCAGTCGACCTCCGGCGTACCCCCGTAACCTTCCGGCAGGTACGGCGCCGGCCCCGTGATCTCCAGCGGCGTCCACACGCCCTCGTTCTGCAGTCGGTCGACCACGGCTTGGCACCCGCGTGGCTCCCACAGGTCCTCGCGCTGCGTCGCGACAACGAGTCCACCCGGCCGGGCAACTCTCGCGAACTCTCGCCACACCGCCTCGACTTCCGGGAGGTAGGTCATCACTCCCACACAGACCAATGCGTCGACGCTGTCATCCTCGAGGGGGAGTCGCTCCTGGAGGTCTGACTGCTCGACCGAGTCATATGCTCCGCCCTGCTGAGCAACCTCGAGAGAGGCCTGCGAGATGTCGAGCCCCAGGATCTGTCCCGCGAATCCTCGTGCGCGGAGAGCTCGGCCGACGAGTCCGGTGCCGCAACCGACGTCGAGCACCGAGCCCGCCTCGGGATGGCGGGAGACGACGGTCTCCGCCACCACTGCGGGAGCCTGGTAGGACCACGAGGCCAGGTCGTCGTCGTAACCCTTCGCCCACTCGTCGTACCGCTCGGCGACCTCTCGAGCATCGCTCGTGCCCTGGTGCAACCAGTCGCCAATTGGGTCAGCTTCGGGAACCATCGCGCCAGCGTCTCACGCAACAGCATCGTTGTCCGGCCGGGGCACGCCTGCGGATCGCACGGTCGGTGTACGGCGGCTTGGTTGACACCGTTGAGCTTGCCCTCGATGGTTTCTGAAGGACCACTTCGGTAGCAGAAACGCAGGTGCGCACGTGCCACTCCCCGACATCGGCACCAACGTCGGACATTCCTTCAGTCTGGACGTCGACGGCGTCTTCAGTTCGCGCCTCAGCGGGGTCTCCGGCCTGAGGATGGAGCGCGATGTCGTCGAGCGGAAGGAGACGGGTCCTGGTGGGACAGTTATTGTTCGCAAGGTCCCCGGTCCGTGGAAGTCTCCCGAGGTGACACTGGCACGAGGACTCACCGCGGACACCAGCTTCGCGCAGTGGGTGAAGGCGTCCCAACTGGGTCCAGGGGACGACGTCGGCAGGAACGGAGCCGTCACCGCCTTCGACCTCACGGGTGCCCCAGTCAAGAAGTACCGGTTCACGAAGGCCTGGCCGAAGAGCCTCGAGATCATCACCACCTTCGACTCCGGCAACAACCCCACCATCAGCGAGCGACTGGTTCTCGTGTGCGAGCGCATCGAGCTCGAGTGACCTGAGACGCGGGCTCACCGATGCAGATAGCGGACCGCACCCCAGTAGTTCTCGCCCAGCCGTGCCGGAGTGACGCGTACCGGTGTCAGGTGGTCGAAGGCCTCGATCATGCGGCCACGCCCGACGTACATCGCCACGTGGTAGATGTCGTCGGCGTCGGTGGAGTGCGAGTAGAACAGCAGGTCTCCGGGCCGAAGATCCTGGTCAGCCACCCGACGGGCGCGCGGGTCCTGGGCCTGTGGGCCAGAGTCGCGCGGGATGGTGATGCCGTGGGTCTGGTAGACGGTCCCGGTGAGGCCCGAGCAGTCGAAGCCGAAGCCCGAGCGTCCGGCCCACACGTAGGGCTGGTGGAGGAAGGTCTCGGCCGTGCGCACCAGGTCACGCCCGGTCGGCCGGGGTATGGCCCTCTCGGTCCGGTAGACAGACGCCCGCGACTTCGGGAGCCACTCGCGCCCGTGCTCGGGAGTGGCAACCAACAGGGCACGGTGGGTCCGGCGCAGGACCGGGAGCCGAGTGTTCATGCTGAGGGTGACCACTCGGTGTCGCAGCTTCGGGCCGGAGTAGAGGCCGGTGCCGATGCCGCGATCGATGAGGGCGAAGGGCCGGCGTGCCACGGCCGCGGCGTACGACGGGTTGCTCGTCAGCTGCACGGTCGGGATCCAGCCCGGGTAGCCCCTCGGGTCGCGCGGGGTCGGCTGCCGGGGTACGACGACCTGGCTCCAGGCTCCGTGTTGGGCGAGCACCAGAACCGGTGCGCCGTACAACGCCTGGGTCTGGGTGCGGTTGCTGTCGGTCAGGTCCTCGCTCTGTTCGGGTGTCATGGCGCGCAACCACCGTCGCGGGTGCGCGGGATTGGTCAGGGCCGGCTGGTCGACCGGCCGCGCCTTGCTCGGGTCGGTCCACACGGTCGCGACGTTGACGGCGACGTACATCCGTTGCGGTGCAGGAGCGGTCGCTGCCGGACTGACGGCTGACGTCGGGACCGCAACGAGGGTGGCGGCGACCAGAGTGGCGAGTGCACTGGTTCGAGCGGCGAACCTGCGTGCGAGACGGTGCGTCGTGGTTTGGCGCATGGAGTTGTCCTTCCGGTCCGAGAAGCCGGTCCTGCAAGATCCTGCCCGCGCCGGGGACGCCTGTCCATATCAGGGCAGGGGCGTCAGTCTTGCTGCAGCAGGTTCCGGATGATGTCGGGAAGTCGCGACGACTGCATCTTCGAGACGCATGCGGCGATGCCGATGGCGCGTGCCTTTTCCTCCACCACGGGGTCAAGATGGGCCGAGAAAAGGACGATCACCTGGTCGGGGTGCCGGGACAGCATCTGCTGAGCCACCTCGAGTCCGGTGAGGCCAGGCATCCGGTTGTCGAGGAGAACGACCGAGGGAATGGGTGGGGGGTTGAGGTCCTGGAACCGCTCCAGTGCCTGAGGGCCGTCCTCGGCCTCGTCGACGACGTTGAACCCGCCCCGCTCGAGGAAGAGACGGGCGAGCATCCGCATCTCCGGCTCGTCATCCACGACGAAGACGCTGGGTGCTTTCGTGGTCTGCACGGTGACTGTCATGGTGGCCGCCATCCTAGTTCGGAACGAGTGTCTGGCAAGGCAGTTCAACGATGAACCTGGTCGACTCACCTGGGCGGCTCTCCGCCCAGATCCGGCCCTCATGGGCATCAACAATCCTCCGCGAGATGTAGAGGCCGAGACCGGTCCCGGTCACCGCCCCTGCACGTCCGCGGACGAACTTGTCGAAGATGCGCTCGAGCTGGTCTGGATCGATCCCGGGCCCGTGGTCCTCGACGATGAGGCGGGCCACGTTCTCGGTCTGCTCCAGGGTGACCTCGATGGGGATCTCCGACGGGGCGTTCTTGCGAGCGTTGTCGAGAAGGTTCGCGAGGACTTGCTGGATGCGGTCGGGATCGCCATCCATCATCACCGGGGTGTCCGGAACCGTGACGACCACGTCGTCGGCCAGGCTGCCGCTGAACGCGTCCACCGCCGTGCGGACCTCGTCGGCGAGGTCCATCGGGTGTCGGACGTAGCCGAAGCGACCCGACTCGATGCTCTCGGTGTCGAGGACGTCGCGGGTCATCGCCTGGAGGCGACGCGCGTTGGTGAAGGCGCGGCGTACGGCGCTGTGCCGATCCTCGTCACTCATCACGTCCCAGTGGTCGAGGCTCGTCTGCAGGAAGCCGAGCACCCCAGACACCGGTGTGCGCAGCTCGTGAGAGACGACCGAGATGAACTCGTCCTGGGAACGGTTGAGCGCAAGCAGGCGGGTCTCCTGCTCCCGCGACTGCCGCAAGCGTCGTGCGAGAACGACGGTCAGGGTGAGGCCGACCGCGAGCAGCAGCAGGACCAGGATCAGTCCAGCCGATTGCAGAGGCCCGGCAAGGGGTTCCACGAACTCCGAACGGTTCTGGGTGAACACGACGTGCCACCCGACGACGGGAACGTCGGCGCTGACGACGAGCTTGTTGCCGATCTGGTGCAACCCATCGGAGAGAGCGCGTAGACGCGCGTCCGGAACCTGTGATCCCAGCCCTGTGTTGAGGGTGGAGGCGACCACAGCGCCGTTGCTGTCCAGGAACCGCCAGGTCGCCGTGGAGTTCCGGTCGCCCGCGAGGCCACGAATCTCCTGGTTGAAGGGTGAGTCGTTGGTCAGCGCCTGCTCGAAGACGAAGGCACCACGCACGCTGGTGGGGGTCGTGCCCCTGATCGCGACCGCAAAGGCATAGCTCGGCAGCTCGGTCGTCACACCGGAACTGGCCACGGGCAGGACGACTGCCGGAGAGGAGGCCAGCGCCGCCTTGGCCTTCTCCCAGCCAGGCGGATCGAACTTCGAGCCGAGCATGCCGGGGCGCAGGAGCACGCCGTTTGTGATGGTGTCGTCAGCATCGACGAGGAACGTCCCGGACAGGGCATCTGGGTCGATGGCGAACGTGCTCA
Organism: uncultured Actinomycetota bacterium; assembly: GCA_963742785.1. Taxonomy (GTDB): domain Bacteria; phylum Actinomycetota; class Actinomycetes; order Propionibacteriales; family Nocardioidaceae; genus Marmoricola. The sequence continues at coordinate 103,927 of CAVUNI010000001.1, read as the reverse complement.
ACGTCGTCCGGTCCGCCGCACTGCGCAGGGTCAGCTCCCAGGGGCGGGCTCCCAGGCCACCGAGGGAGCTGATGCTGGACTCAACCCGCGCGTTGAAGCTGTCCGCGGTGGTGTCCACCTGCGCAACCTTGGCGTTCTCCAGGGCGTCGGTGCCGTCATTGGCCGCGGAACGCAGCAACGCAACCACGATCAGGCCGACCAGGAGCACGGCCACCCCGGCGACCACGGGGACAAGGCGATCACGTATAGACATCAGATGCTCCTTCGACGCTGGTTTCTGGAGAACCGGCCAGGGGGTAGGAGACGACGAAGCGCGCGCCTCCGCTTGGGGCCGACGTCACGGAGACCTGACCACCCATGGTGGCCGCGAACTCGCTGACGATGGCGAGGCCCAACCCAGCCCCACGCGTGGCGACGACGGAATCTCCCCGCCCACGGAAGAAGCGGGTGAAGATCTGTTCACGCTCTGCCGCCGGTACTCCCGGACCCTCGTCGTCGACCGCGAGCTCGGCGCGCCCGCGCTTCTCCCTCACGAAGACGCGGATGACCGTACCCGCCGGGGAGTACTTCGCCGCGTTGCCCACCAGGTTGGACACGACCCGCTCGATTGCCTGCAAGGATCCAGCGACGCCGAGGCCGTCGACTGACTGGTGCAGCACCTGGTGATCGGGAGCCAGGTCGCGCTGCTCGTCGAGGATGCGGGTCACGACCTCACCGAGGTCCAGAACCGACTCGGCTCCGACCACGCCGGCGCCGCGCTCCAGTCGCGAGAAGTCCAGCAGGTCCTCGACCAGAGCGCCGAGACGCTGGGCATTGTTGTCGACCTGAGCGGCGTACCTCTGGGCTTCCTCGGAGCTGAGGCTGTCCCAGCTGGTGGCAAGGAGCTGGGCGTAGCCCGCGATGGCGCTGACAGGTGTCCTCAGCTCGTGCGAGGCGGTCGCCAGGAACACCGTCTTCAGCTCGTCCACCGACCTCATCCGTTCCAGCAGGTCGCGTTGCTGGGCGAAGGCTTCGGCGTTCGCCAACGCAGAGGTCAAGACCTCGGTGACGGCTCCGAGCGCGCTCAGGTCGTGGGCGTCCAGGTCGCGGCCGGCGACGAGTCTGAGCCTCGCCACGGTCCGCCCGCCCCGGCCCAGGACCAGGCACAGCGTCTCTCCGGCCAGAACCCTGGCAGGCAGGGCTGAGGAGGCCGGGACGGGTGCCGGGGCGACGCCCCACGAGAAGAACAGCCGTTCGCCATCTGCGGTCGGCGCTCCCAACGACAGTCCCTGGAGGCCGAGTGCGGCAGCGAGCTCGGTCGTGAGGGCCGGCAGCAAGTCGGCGACGTCCAGGCTGTACTGGGCGACGGTGGCCAGCTCCGCTGTCGTCGCACTCGCCTCTTGCAGCCGCCGAAGCTCCTGCTGACTTCGCCAGGAGCGGTCGTTGCGACGAACGAGCCACGCTGCGGCCCCCAAGCCTGCGACGACGATCCCGAGGACGATCAGCCACACTGGCCCTGGTATCGAAGGAGAAGCTGTCCACAGAGTCAACGTCCATACCTGCACAGGCCCGGGCTGCAGCTTCACGGCGTACGACGCCCGACCCGAGGGTTGCGGACCTGGCAAGGACTCAATCGTTCGCTCTGGCCCGGCAAGCGAGATGCCGCCTCCCGAAGGCCTCAGATCGTTCAGCGTCGATCGCAGACCGAGGGGTAGGACCCGGAGGCCGGTGACATGCGCACGACGCTCCTCGACCGAGGCGGGCGGGGTGTCAGTGTCGTAGGTCGCGACCACCACCAGTCCTTCGCCCGAGTCCTCGAGCAAGGGCATGCCGGCGTCTCGCGCGCGGGTGGCGATGTCGCCAGAGACGCCGACGGCGCTGCGGTCGGCGAGCGGGACACGTCTCGCCCCCCCGGCGGTCCCGGAGGCGGCTTCGCTCAGTGCGCTGCGCATCGCATCGTCGACCGACAAGACCGCATCGGCCGCCGCCGCGCGTACCACGCGATCCGCCTTCAGATCTGCACGGTCCCGGGCCACGAGGATCACGGCAACGGCTGCCAGCAAGGCGACCACCAGGATGGCGGTCGGCCCCACCCACCTCTTCAGGCCCCGGTCCACGCTCACCCTTGGAGCACCGCCGCCCTCAGTGCGCGGAGGTTGCCCTTCGCGAGGAACGGCACACCCAGCTTCGCGGCATGGGCCCTCAGCTCCACCCTCTGGTAGTTGCTGTAGATCACGACTCGCAGGTCCGGGTCGGCGGTCAGGAGCCGCTCGGCGAGCTCCAGCCCGCTGATTCCGGGAGGCATCCGGTGGTCCAGGACGACCACGTCGGGGGAGACCGTCCCCACGAGCGCCTCCGCGTCCGCGGCATCGAGCGCGCCGTGCACCTCATGCCCTTCCAGCCGCAGATCCGTCAGGGCAAGGTCCAGCGCGTCGAGGTCGTTGTCCGCCACGACGATGCGAGCCATGAACGCCTCCCGGGCCTAGCACCAAGACTTCGGGATCCTCCAACTGCTCATCGAACACGCAAACAACGGCTCTTGGGTCAAAAACGCGTGAGTTGGAGGGTGCCGGATCGGACAGAAGGACGACTCCGATGACGCGAATGCGACATACAAGGCAGAAGCGGGCGTCGTTCGACTCAGGCGGCGTGGACGGCGACGGGTTCCGGGGTCTCCTTCCAGGCCTCGTCGAGGTCGCGGCCGGCGGTCTCGGGCAGGAGGCGGGCCGAGACCAGGCTGATGGCGGCGACCACGACGGCGTACACCGAGACCAGCCACAGCGAGCCATTTCCTCGGGACACCAACCATGCGGCGATCAGCGGGGTCAGGCCGGAGGCCACGATGCCGGAGATCTGGTAGAGCGAGCTGAGCGCGGTGTAGCGGTAGCGGGTGTCGAACAGCTCCGACCAGAACGCAGCCAGCGGGCCGTAGACCACGCCGTACAGGACGCCCAGTCCACCGACCAGCGCGACGAAGATGCCGAGGCGCGTCTCGCTCTGCACCAGCACCGCCATCGGGAAAGCGAACAGCAACGCGGCCCACGCGCCGAGGCGGAAGACGGGCTTGCGCCCGAAGCGGTCGGAGAGGGCGCCGCTGATCGGCACCAGGAGCACGCCGAGGAAGGCGCCGACCATGATGCCGTTGAGGGCCCACTGCTTCGGCAGCTCGAGGTTGGTCACGACGTATGCGAGGAGGTAGACCGAGTACAGGTTGAAGGTGAAGCCCTCGACGAAGCGGGTACCCATCCCGAGCAGCAGCCGCTTGGGCTGTGCCGCCAGCAGGTCCTTCAGGGGCACCGTGGCGATCTCCTTGCGCTCCTGCACCCTCGCGAACGCGGGAGTCTCCATCACCTGGAGGCGGATGTAGGCACCGATGGCAAGCAGCAGGATGCTGATCAGGAAGCACACCCGCCAGCCCCACGCGAGGAAGGCCTCGTCCGGCAGCAGGCTGGCGATCGAGAAGGCACCCGAGGCGAGCAGCAGCCCGCCGGGGACACCGATGTGCGCGGCCGATCCGAAGAAGCCACGGCGCTCGGCGGGTGCGTACTCCACGGCCAGCAGCACCGCGCCGCCGTACTCACCGCCGACGCCGATGCCCTGCAGCACCCGCAACGCGACCAGGAGGACGGGGGCCCACACCCCGATCGCGTCGTACGACGGAAGCAGGCCGATCAACGCGGTCCCGACACCCATGATCAGCAGCGTCATGATCAGCACCTTCTTGCGGCCGACGCGATCACCGAAGTGGCCGAACAGCAGACCACCGATCGGCCGGGCCAGGAACCCGACCGCGAAGGTGCCGAAGGCCGCGAACTGCGCGGCCGGGCCGTCGAGCCCGTTGAAGAAGAGCTTGTCGAAGACGAGACCGGCAGCGGTCCCGTAGAGGAAGAAGTCGTACCACTCGATGGTGGCGCCCACCGACGCGGCGATGGCGACCCGTCGGGGGGTGGGGCCGTCGGGCACCTCGGTCGGCGCGGACGGCGTGCCGCTGGTCTGGAGGCTGGTCATGGAGGGTCTCTTCCCGAGATTGACTACTAATTAACCTGAAACGATAGACAATTCTGGTCACAAGCCTCTTCTTCGTCCGACGTACGAGACACTGACCGTCATGAAGCCGGACCTGGGAGCACGCCCGTGCCCCTGCGGCTCTGCGTCGTACGACGGGTGCTGCGGGCCGCTCCACCGGGGGGAGAAGCAGGCCGACTCACCGGTGGAGCTGATGCGCTCGCGCTACTCGGCCTTCGCGGTCGGCGATGCCGAGTACCTGTGGCGCACCTGGCACCCGCGGACTCGGCCTGAGCAGGTCGAGCTCGACCCGTCGACGACCTGGACAGGTCTGGAGGTCCTCGAGGCCGCCGATGACACCGTCGAGTTCCGGGCCCACCACGACCGGGGAGTGCGCCACGAGCGCAGCCGGTTCGCGCAGCGCGCCGGCCGCTGGTTCTACCTCGACGGTGAGGTCGGGTAGGTCAGCTGGTCGCGGCCAGGACCTTGTTGCTGACGAGGCCGTGGCGGATGCGCTGCGGGTGGTCACCCACCGAGAGGTAGGCCAGCTCCTTCTTCGTGGCGAAGTCCAGCACCGCCACCGAGTCGTCGGCACTCAGCGAGATCCAGCAGGTGTTGTTCAGGCCCTCCGTCGTCCAGTACGGCTTGCCGTAGGAGTGGCCGGTGGTCGACGTGTCGAAGATCTTGGGGACCATCGTCTTGCGGTCGACCAGCGCGGCGTAGTCGTCCATCGTGCCGGCGGCGCACAGCGTGGTGCCGGCCTTGTCGATGGAGAGCCCGTGGTGCGCCGAGTCGTTGACGTACTGCTCCTTGGGCATCGTGGGCACCCGGTTGGGCAGGTTCACCACGCGGCGTACGGCACCCGTGCGCGGCTCCGGGACGGTGCCGGCGGTGTAGTCAACGAGGCCGTTGGTGTCCTTGGCCTGGGTGTCGAACTCGACCAGACCGTGGAAGTAGGAAACCTGGAAGTAGACGTAGCGCTCGTCTGGCGCGATCGCCATCGGCCGCACGGCCGAGCTCATGTCGGGGTAGCCCGCCTCAGCCAGCTCCTTGCCCATGTCCCACCGCTGGGTGATCTTGAAGTCGGAGTTGCGCACGATCTGGAACCAGCGGTCACCCTTGAGGGCGTCATGCAGCGGGCCGATCTTCACCGGGCCGTAGCCGTTCTCGTCCCCGGGCGTGTAGACCTTGCCGATGCTCGCGTGGAAGATCCGCGAGCCGTCCTTGGTGAAGTTGCTCTCGTGCGGCGTCTCGCCTGACTCGAAACTGCGGGTGCGGTCGCCCATCTTCAGCACCTTGCCACCGACGGTCTCGTTGACCATCGAGAACTCGATCACCTGACGTTCGGTGGAGTCGCTGACCAGCAGCCGGCGACCGTCGGGCGACACACCCATGTGGTCGGTGCGGTGCCCGTCCATCGGCTGCTCGCGGACGACGCTGTCGTCGCGACCGGCGATGGCCTTGGCGACATCGATCCACACGACGTCGGCGAAGCTCGGTCGCGAGACGGCGAGGTACTTGCCGTCCTTGGTGGCGAACATGTCGTCGACGTACTGATCGTGTCCCTCGCCCGGACCCTGCTGGATCGCGATGTAGAAGGCGAGCTTCTCGGGGTCGGACTGGATGTCGGAGAGCTCCTGGTCCTTGTCCGGCACCAGGTTCACACCGCGCTTGAGCACCTTGAGCGAGTTCGCGTCCACGATCGAGGCGGTGCCAGCCCAGTTGTTGCCGACCCACATCACGTCGCGCAGGCCCGCCGGTGCCGCCGCGGCACGAGGGCTTGCGTCGGCGGTCTGCGCGGCTCCGAAGCCGGCGAGCACGGAGGCAGGGAGGGCGAGCAGGGTGAGGACAGCAGTACGTCGCATGCCCGGTCAACGAGGCCGGCGCCCGGGCGTCACGTCGAGCGGAGCCTGTCCGGTCTAGATCACAATCCACCGTTTGCGCAAAACGGGCGTTACTCCCAAAAGCCACTCCTAGGGTGGGTGCTCCACGTCACCCCTTTCGGATGGACACCATGTCGCTGTCGCAGCTCCCCGCTCCAGGTCGCTCGCGACGCTCGGTCAGCTGGCGTCCTCGCGTCCCGATGCAGCAGGACCGCCGCAGCCGGGCGCCGGGACGGCGATTCGACAGCGTGGTCATCGGGCTCGGGTACGCCGGGCTCCCGACCGCTGTCTCGCTGGCGTTCGCCGGACAACAGGTGCACGGGGTCGACGTCGATCCGGCCCGGCTGAGCCAGATCATCCGCGATCGCACCGGCCTGCGTGGCATGCAGCGCACCCAGCTCCGGAAGGGACTTGCCACCGGGCGGCTGACGGTGAGCAACGACGCGACCGCCATCGGCCGGGCCTGGACGGTCGTCGTCTGCCCGCCCACGCCCGAGACCCAGGATCTGAACCCGCTGCGCGACACGTGCGCGGCCGTGGTGCAGGGCGCCCGACGCGGCCAGGTGCTGGTGCTCACCAGCGCGCCGTACGTCGGAGCGGCCGAGGACCTGCTCGTCGCTCCCCTGCTCCGACGGGGTCTCGTCGTCGGGGAGGACATCCACGTCTGCTTCTCGCCCGACCCCGGTGACCCCGGCTCTCCCACGCATGCGCCCGAGCTCACGCCTCGAATCATCGGCGGCGCGACCGCCTCATGCCTGGAGGCCGGCGTGGAAGCCATCGGCGCCACGTGTGCCGGTGCCGTTCGGATGCCGACGCTCGAGGCCGCAGAGCTCAGACGCTGAGGACGACCGACGACCCGTGCCCGAACAGGCCCTGGTTGGCGGTGATCCCTACTTTGGCGTCCTCGACCTGCCGACCCTCGGCCTGGCCGCGTAGCTGCCATGTCACTTCACACACTTGCGCCAGCGCCTGGGCGGGCACGGCCTCCCCGAAGCAGGCCAGGCCGCCGCTGGGGTTGACCGGGATCCGGCCACCGATCGTGGTGTCACCGGCCCGCAGCAGGTGCTCGGCCTCACCCCGCTTGCAGAGCGCGAGGTCCTCGATCCAGTCCAGCTCCAACGCGGTCGACAGGTCGTAGACCTCGGCCAGACTGACGTCGCCCGGGTCGATGCCCGCCTCCTCGTACGCCGCGGCGCCGATCGACTCCTTGAACGTCTGCTCGGGTGCCACGGCGTTCGCCGGGTCGGTGGAGAGCAGCGGCATGTCGATGACGGTGTTCGGGAACGTCGGCGTCACCGTCGAGATGGCACGCACGCGCACCGGGTCGACAAGTCCGCGCCGGCGGGCGTACTCCATCGACGTCAGCACCATGGCCGCCGCCCCGTCAGAGGTTGCGCAGATGTCGAGCAGGTGCAGCGGGTCGGAGACGACGGCGCTGTTGAGGACGTCGTCGGCCGACACCTCCTTGCGGTAGCGCGCGTTGGGGTTGTTCAGCCCGTGCCGCGCGTTCTTCACCTTCACCTCCGCGAAGTCGGCCTGGGTGGCGCCGTAGAGGTCCATCCGGCGGCGCGCGTAGAGGGCGAAGTAGCCGGGGTTGGTCATCCCGAGCAGCCGGAAGCGCAGCCAGTCCGGGTCGTCCCACCGCTCCCCCGCATTGGGCGCCAGGAATCCCTTCGGAGTCGTATCCGCGCCGACCACGAGCGCGACCTCGCTCAGGCCGGCGAGGATGCGGGCGCGGGCGGTGTCGAGGGCCTGGGCACCGGTGGCGCAGGCGGCGTACGACGTGGCCACGCGCGCGCCGTTCCACCCCAACGCCTGCGCGAACGTCGCGCCGGCGACGTAACCGCCGTAGCCGTTGCGCACGGTCTCACCACCCACGACCAGGTCGACGTCCTCCCACGAGATGCCTGAGTCGGCGAGTGCCTGCCGCGCTGCGTGCACGCCGTAGCTGACGAAGTTGCGCCCCCACTTGCCCCAGGGGTGCATCCCGACTCCGAGTACGGCGACGTCGTGACTCACTGGTCAGCCTCCTGACCGAGCTCGGTGACCGGCTTCCAGCGCCAGATCGTGCGTTTCCCCGACTCGTCGGTGTAGAGCGTCTCGACCACCAGCTCGACCTCGGTCCCGACCCGGACGTCGCCGACGCCGTAGCCGTCCGCGAGCTGGCCGAGCACGACGATGCCCTCCGGCAGCTCGACGGCGGCCAGGGCGAACGGCACGTAGGGCTCCGCCGCGGGGATGTACGGCGGAGGCGGCTGGTACTGCGCGTCGGTGTAGGACCACACCGTCCCGCGACGGGAGAGCTCGGTCGCCTCGAAGTCCTCGCCGGCGCACGCCGGGTTGCGACAGAACCCCTCGGTGGGCGGGAAGAACACCGACGCGCACGTCGTACACCTCGACGCGACCAGCGCCGGTTCGTGGCCGGTCGTGAACCAGCCGTCGATGGCCGGTATGGCTGCTGCCTCGGGCATCCGCGCTCCTCACGAAAACTAGAACAGGTTCTCACTATGCCACGGTCGACAGTGTCAGCGGGAGCGACGGGGCTCACACTCCGATGGCCGCCGAGCTGTGCCAACCTTGGCCCCGTGGTCACCGCCGTCACTGTCGTCCTCGGGGCGCTGCTCTGCGTCGCCGTCGGCGTGATCCTCGTGCTGGTCACCCAGCTGAACCGGACCCGCAACCAGGCGGCCGAGCTGCGTGAGGCGCTCGAGGCCGATCCTGGGACGCCGCGCAGTCCTCGGGCATCGCAGGCCACTCAAGCCGCCGGGCTGGCGATGAGGACCGCTGTCGAGACGGTGAGCCGGATGCGCGAGCAGGGTTTCCGCAGCACGCTGCTCGCCTCGATCGACGACTTCACCCGGTGGGCACAGGAGGACCGGGGCGAGATCGCCAGGGTCGCCGGTCCCGACGGCGCGGTGACGATCTTCTTCTCCGACATCGAGAACTCCACAGCGCTCAACTCCGAGCTCGGCGACGAGGAGTGGGTCAAGCTTCTCGCCGCGCACGACCGGTTGCTGCGCACCTACGTCGACAAGCACCGCGGCCTGATCGTGAAGAGCCAGGGCGACGGCTACATGGTGGCGTTCTCGACGCCCGAGCTCGCTGTCGGCGCATCGCTCGACATCCAGCGCGCGCTCAGCGCCAAACGACAACGCAGCCGCCGGCTTCGCCGTACGCCGATCCGGGTGCGCATCGGACTGCACACCGGCACCGCAATCGAGCGCGAGGGCGACTACTTCGGCCGCAACGTGGCCATGGCTGCACGGGTCGCCTCGATGGCCGACGGTGGGGAGATCCTGGTCAGCACCGACATCGCCGAAGCGCTCGCCGACTCGGCCGACTTCGCCTTCGTGGAGGAGGACACCGTGGAGTTCAAGGGTCTGCCCGGGGAGCACCGACTCTTCTCGGTGGTCGCGAGATGAGCGAGGAGGACCGCCCGCTCAGTCCCGAGGAGACCGTTCGCGTGGTGGAGCTGGCGATGCACTTCGCGCGGGAGGGCATGACCGAGGAGCTTGCGGGGTTCGTGGACCACGGGCTCCCCGCCGACGTACAGGACGAGGACGGCAACACCCCGCTCATGCTGGCGGCCTACCACGGCCACGCGGCGACCGTCCGGATGCTCGTCGAGCGTGGCGCCGACGTCGACCTTCGCAACGGCCGCGACCAGTCGCCGGTCGCGGGGGCGGTCTTCAAGGGCGAGGACGAGGTCGTCAGGGTGCTGGTGGAGGCGGGTGCCGACCTCGACGCGGGCACTCCCACAGCGAGGCAGACGGCCGAGATGTTCGACCGTTCGGACCTGCTCGGGTGAGGGTCCAGTGGCTACGGTCCTGATCGTCGACGGCGCCAACGTGGTCGGGTCCAGGCCGGACGGCTGGTGGCGTGACCGGGCGGGAGCAGCGGCCCGGTTGCACGACCGGCTGGCAACCGCGGACACGTCGTACGACGAGATCGTGCTGGTGCTCGAGGGGCAGGCCAAGGGCGGCGTACCGAAGGGGACGGACGGCCACCTCCGCACCGTGCACGCCTCGAAGGACGGCGACTCGACGATCATCGAAGAGGCACGGACCGCCCGCGAGCACGGTGACGACGTCGTCGTGGTCACCGCCGATCGTGAGCTCCGGCTGCGCGTCGAGATGCGCGGAGCCCGGACGATGGGCCCGGGTTGGCTGCTCGACCTGATCGGCGGCTAGCCTTTCCGCTTCAACGGCCGCGTTGCCGGCCCCTCGAGAACCTGCCCGTCCTCGGCGAACCGCGACCCGTGCAGTGGGCAGTCCCACGACTGTTCGCAGTCGTTCCAGTGCAGCGGACCGCCGAGGTGGGTGCAGAAGGGCAGCACGCCATCCGCACCATCACGTCGCACCATCTCGACCGCGCCCCCGACGGCGCCGAGGCCAACCTTGATGTTGATCGCAGCAAGGTGCCCGGCGGCGGTCGGTCCGGTGAGGCGTCGACCAAGCGTCGTCGCCCACGACGGTTTCTTGCCGAGGATTTGACCAGAGATGCTGCGGGCAGCGGCAACGCCGTTCGTCATTCCCCACTTGTCGAAGCCGGTAGCGACGTAGATCCGGCTGAAGCCGCGCGGTAGCCGTCCGACGTACGGGACCGCGTCGTGCGAGCGGTAGTCCTGCGCAGACCACTGGTGCGTCTCCACCGCGCCGGGGAAGTACTGCTCGGTCCACCGCCGCAGCCGCTCGACGTGCGCGACCTCGGATCTCGTGCGGCCGACGGAGTGACCGGCCCCACCGACGAGCAGTCGGGCTCCGCCGGCACCGTCGGGGGCATCGCGCACCGAGCGTGAGTCAGAGCCGGCGGAGAGGTACATGCCCTCCGGTGCGGTTGCTCCCACGAAGGCCAGGGCATAGGACCGTTGCGGTTCGAGCTTCGAGAAGTACAGTCCCCTGTCCAGGATCGGTGACCCCGTGGCGAGGACGACGTGCTCCGCACGCACCGTGCTCCCGTCGTCGAGCCGCGCCTCGGCTCGGCCGGTCAGCGAGACCGTGCGGACACGCCGACCCTGATGGAGCGTGCCGCCGTGCTGGCGCAACTGATCGACGAGCGCGCGCAACGCATCCATCGGGTCGAACTGTGCCTGGTCCGCCAGGACGGTGGCCCCGTAGTTGGGGAACGGGACGTCGAACCTGTCGTGCCAGGTGACGTCCAGGCCAAGGGAGGATGCCGCTTCGTGCTCTCGCCGCACGGTGGTCAGTTCGGAATCCTGCGCCGCGTAGGTGATCGCCGGTCGACGCTGCACCGGAACTCCGTGGTCCATGCAGAAGCGCAGCAGCCACTCCATGCCCTCCCGGTTGGCATCGACATACGCGCGAGCGACCTTCTGCGACTGGTAGTGCAGCAGGCGGGAGTACTTCGTGCCCTGCAGCAGCGAGATCTTGGCCGTGGTGTTGCCCGTCGTCACTGCCCCCACCTCGCGTGCCTCGACCACCGCGACGCGGCGTCCGCCTCGCGCCAGCAGTAGCCCGGTGACGAGGCCTGTGATCCCGGCTCCGACCACCAGGTCGTCGACCGGGTCCTCAGGCAACGGGTCGCTGGGGACGGGCGGGGCGTGCTCGAGCCAGAGGGAGGTCACGTGCGGATGGTGCCCATCGGCACCGCGATCATGCGCCCGCGGTCAGTTCCCGCCGCCGGTCGCGGCGTCGAGGATCGCGTCGAGCGCCGACCCTGGGTCGGGCAACGGGACGCTCGGCACGGGCACCTCCGGGGCCGGCGACGTCTCCCCAGTGCCGCCACCCTGGTCATCGCCGGGGTCCGGGCCGGGATCGGGGGTGTGGTCCTCGCCCGGGTTCCCGCCCTGGCCTTGACCCGGGTCTCCGGGCTTGTCGTGGTCCTTGCCCTTGTCCTGACCCTTGTCCTTCTTGTCTTTCCCCTTGTCCTTGTCCTGTTGCTTCCCGCCGTTGCGGTCGCGGTCCGTCGGCGGGGTCTTGTCCGGGTGACCCTTGCTGGTCGGCATGGTCCCACCCCCCTCGGCGGCCGCGGACGACGACGGAGAACTCGACGGCGTGGGACTCGACGACGGGCTCGACGACGGGCTCGAGGACGGCTGGATCGACGAGGTAGGACTGGGCCCGGCGAGGCTCGGCCCGGCCGAGGGTCGGGGCTGCAGGGCGGTCTCGTCCTCAGCTGCCACCGCGCCGGCGTCACCCTGACGGGGCTGAGCCGACCGTGACGCCAGGTCAACGCCAAGCCTCTCGAGGTCGGTGGAACCGTGCGGCAGCTGAGCCCCGAAGGGGTCCACCTGCTCAGGGCTGATGGGGGGCTCTGGCAGGTCGAAGGGCAGGAAGTGGCGCGAGAACTTCGACACCTGATGCTGCAGGGGTGCAGGCAAGGTGTTGGCCGCCGCCGAGAGTCCAGTTGCGCCGACCCCCGACAGCGCGAGCACCAGTGCGCCGGCCACCGCACTCCGGCGCGGGCCGAGCAACGAGCTCACCCGGTTGGTCGGACCACCGGTCGGGCCCAGGAGCGCCGCCAGCTCGGCATTGGGAGCCGGCACGTCGTCGACCAGGTCATCGAGAGATGCCAGCATATCGGCGACATCGGTCATCTCCTCGGCATCGAAACCCGACTCGAGGAGCATCTCCTCGATCCGTGTGGCGCTCATCGGGCCACCTCCGGTGCGGACATGAGGCTGCGCAAACGGGCGAGGCCACGGCGCTGGAGCTGCTTGACCGAGGCGACGGTCTTCCCGGTGACCTCGGCGGTCTGCTCGAGCGAGAGGTCACCGATGATGCGCAGCGTGACCACGGTCCGCTGGTCCTCGTTCAGCTGCTGCATCAGAGCGACCGCCCGGTCTGCCTCGAGCGACTGCACAGCGATCTGCTCGGCCGAGCCGGTGACGCGGTCGTCGTACTCCGGGTCGTAGGAGAAGCTCGCCGGCCGCCGCGAGCGACGACGCGCGTCGTCGACCGCCCTCGCGTGGGCGACTGAGAACACCAGGGTGCGCAGACCTGAGGAGCCACCGGTGAGGTCGGGCAGCCGGGGGTGTACGGCGAGGAAGACCTCGCTGACGATGCCCTCGGGGTCCTCGACCCCGCGCGACCTGAGATACCCGAGCACGCGCGGCGCCAGCGCGTCGTACACGCGCCGGAACGCCTCTGGATCGCCCGCGGCCGCGGCACGGACGAGGTCGTCGCGGATCTCCAACGACTGGCACTCCTCGAGAGGTCATGGGCCCAAGTAACCTGCCGGCCACCAACGGGGGGTAGGGGTGGCCGACAGGCTACGTCATGGGGGACGAACTGCGCGCCGCGTATCTCGGCCCAGAACGTCCGGCTCTCCGGGAACCGCACTCGTGCGGTGCCCACATTCACAGTGAGGCTCACCTATGTCATCGCCCTGAAGTCGCGGAGCCCACGGTCGTGCACATGGGCAACCGCTGGGGTAATCGACCGCGGGCACGGGAGGTTCCGCCTAGTTCGCGACTTTTTTCAGGTTCGCGCGGAACGTCTCACCTGTTGAAGCGGCGGTCGCGCTCCTCGGCGTTCTGGTCGGCCTTGTTCTGGTAGTACATGACGACGTCGCTGAAGACCTTCCAGTCCACGTCGCGCGAGCGCACCACGACCCAGCGGTCCATGTAGTGAGCGAACGCGATCTCGCCGTCCTTGACACGGATGTCCACACCCGGGTCCTCGAGGTCGAAGGTCTCGACCTTCCCGTCGCGGCGGATCTGGACGGTCGGGCCGCTCACCGTGATCCGCTGCGGGATGCTCGCCTGCAGCATCGCCCAGCAAACGACCAGGGTCCCGGCCGAGATGGCGGCGGCGATCATGGCCCAGGGCTCGCGGTCGGAGATGCTCAGGGTGACGCCCACGCAGAGCCCGATCAGGGCCAGGAAGAGGGTCGCGCGGAGTACGCGGCGGCCGGCGTTGTGCGCGACAAAGACGTAGTCGACATGGGCCGCTTTGCGGGTGGATTTCGCGTCCATCGTGCACCTCCTTCGCCGCCGGCGTTCCCGGGACACTTTGAGGGTGCCACGACGCCGGACTCCTGCGTTCGACAATAGGCGAATTAGCCTGACTGGGACTGTTGGCGCGCCCCGGTTGAATTCAGGCGTCGGGGTAGAGGTTCTGCAGGCGTACCTGACCGCGCGCGACGATCTTGCCGCTGTCGTCGGCGACCGTTTCGACGACCCACACCTGCTGGGAGCGTCCGCGGTGCAGCGGGACGCCGGTGGAGGTCAGCGATCCCTCCGAGACGGCGCGGTAGAAGTCCGTGTTGTTGTTGACGCCAACCACCTTGGCCTTGTCGCCGACCCAGAGCGAAGCACCGAGGCTGGCCATGGTCTCGACGACGCTGCAGTGGATCCCGCCGTGCACGATGCCGTAGGGCTGGTGCATCCGCGGCTCGGCCCGCCAGGCGCACACCACCTTGTCGCCTGTGAGCTCGACGAACTCCAGGCCGAGCCAGTCGACGAAGTTGCCCGCGGCACCTTCGAGAGAGCCGGGAAAGGCGGAGCTGCTGTCGGTCACTACGGCGTGGAGCCGGCGTCGATCTGCTGGGCGAGGTACTGCTCGGGGCCCACCCGCTCGAGCGCGTCGATCTGGCCCTCGAACCAGTCGGCGTGCCTCTCCTCGTCGCGCACCATCTCCTCGAAGACCGCGGCGGTGCCGTGGTCACCGAGATCGTGGCACTCCTGCGCGGACGCGTTGAACTGCGCTACGGCGGCCTTCTCGCTGTCGAGGGCCAGGCGCAGCATCTCCTCGGGGCTCTCCCCCACGGCGATGTTGTTCAGGCGCTGCACGTTGGGGTGTCCGTCGAACATCAGGATGCGGTTGATCAGGGCGTCGGCGTCCTTCATCTCGTCGATGGAGATGTCGTAGTACACCTTGCCCAGGCGGGACAGGCCCCAGTTGTCGAGCATCCGGGCGTGCAGGAAGTAGGTGTTCGTCACGGTGAGCTCGAACGTCAACGCTTCGTTGAGGAGCTCGACCACGCGCGGGCTAACTGGCTGCAACGTCTACTCCGATCGCCGGGGTTGCCTGGACCTCATTCTTGACCTGAGTCCGCGCGGGACTCTGGGCCTGATGGTCGCACAACACACGACGAACGGAGAATATGCAGGTGCCGCACTGCTGCCCGGCGCCGGTGGCCTTGCACACCGCAGCGACCGTGTCCGCGCCCGCGTCGATGGCACCGGCGACCTCGCGGTCGCCGACCACGGCGCAGTGGCAGAAGATCACGAAGGCCTCCACGGTCGGTCGGCATCAGATGGCAATAGGTAAGGCTTGCCTTAGTGTGCCACGCCGGTCTCTGCCTTGGCCAGATGACCTGCGTCTCAGATCGAGATGGGATTGAATCTTGATCGTGCCGGTGCAAACACCCAGGGCGTCGATCCGAGTGACCTGGTGGGGGCACGCGACGCTCCTGCTCGACGACCGCGCTCGCATCCTCACCGACCCACTGCTGACGGGCGCCCTGATGCACCTGCATCGCCGGGCCGGAATGGTGCCCTCGCCACCACCGGGCGTGGACGCGGTCGCGCTCTCGCACCTGCACATGGACCATCTGCATCTGCCGTCGCTGGCGCTCCTCGACCCGGGCACCCCGGTGCTCATCCCCCGCGGCGCGGCCAGCCTGCTGAACGACCTCCCGCTCGAACCCGTCGAGGTCGTTGCCGGCGACGTCGTACCGGTCGGTGGCGCGAAGGTGCACGTCGTGCACGCGGTGCACGACGCCACGCGTTGGCCGTTCGGGAGACTGCGCGGGGAGGCCGTCGGTTACGTCCTGGAGGGTGCTGGTACGACGTACTTCGCCGGTGACACCGCTGTGTTCGACGGCATGGCCGACCTGTACCCCACGAAGTTCGACGTGGCGCTGCTGCCGGTGTGGGGCTGGGGACCGTACCTTCGCGGCGAGCACCTGAACCCCAGGCAGGCAGCCGAATGCCTGCCGGTGCTGGACACCGACGTAGCGGTCCCGATCCACTACGGCACCTTCTGGCCGGTTGGCTTCGACTGGTTGCGCAAGCGCGTGTTCCACGAGCCCGGCCGGGAGTTCGCCGAGTTCGCGCGCACGACGGCTCCGTCGGTCGACGTGCGGGTCCTCGAGGTGGGGACCTCGACGGAGGTCCTACTCCCCGCCCCGGGGGCCGGTGACTAGGGCACCATCCAGTCGAGCACCGGAGTCGACTGCAGCCCGACGATGACGCACATCAGCAGCAACAGCGCGAGGCTCCAGCCGATGACCTTGCGGAAGATGTCGCCTTCGCGCCCAGCCATGCCGACCGCGGCTGCCGCGATGGCGAGGTTCTGTGGGCTGACCATCTTGCCGAGCACCCCGCCGGAGGAGTTCGCGGCGGCCATCAGCACCGGATCGAGCCCGGCTTCCTTCGCGGTCTGCACCTGCAGGGCACCGAAGAGAGCATTCGCCGAGGTGTCCGAACCGGTCACCGCGACCCCGATCCAGCCAAGGATCGGCGACAGGATCGCGAACGCCCCGCCGGCTCCGGCCAGCCAGGCTCCGAGCGACGTGGTCTGGCCGGACAGGTTCATCACATACGCCAGGCCCAGCACGGCCATCACCGTGATGATCGCCGACTTCAGCTCGACGTAGGTCTCGCCGTACGTCCGCAGCGCCTTGGCCGGAGAGACCTTGAGGATCAGCGCGGTGATGATGCCCGCGAAGATCATCAACGTTCCTGCTGCCGGGAACCAGTTGAAGTTGAACGTCGTCGTCGCCACCGGATCACCCGCGGCGTTGAACACGTCGAGGCCCGGCCAGTGGAAGGCATACGTCCACGGCTCCTCGGCCAGGAACTCCTTGACGGCGGTGATGTTGGTGATCGAGAAGATCGCAATGATCACGACGTACGGCGCGTAGGCCTTCGCCACGTCAGCGCCGCTGTCCCGGACGGGACCGGCTGCTGCCGCGGTGTCGCCGGCGCCACCTCCGGCCCCCGCACCCGCGGGGACCCTGACGTCAGCGTCGTCCGCCGTCAGCACCTCGGCCGGCTGCCACACCCGCAGCAGCAGTACGACGGACGCGGCCGCCACGAGCGAGGCAACGATGTCCGCGAGCGGGACCGAGATGTAGTTGGCGGCGACGAACTGGGCGAGACCGAACGCGACTCCACACACGAGGGCCGGCAACCAGGTCTGCCTGGCGCCGCGCCGGCCGTCGACCACGAACACCAGGATCAGCGGTACGACGATCGCGAGCAGCGGGGTCTGCCGGCCGACCATCGAACCCAGGGTGTCGACGGTGAGCCCGGGGTCGTTGCTCGCTCCGGACGAGACCTCGGCGAGCGTGACGATCGGAGTGGCGAGGGCACCGAACGCGACAGGAGCGGTGTTCGCGATCAGTGCGACGGCCGCGGCCTTGAGCGGCTGGAACCCGAGCGCCATCAGCATCACCACGGTGATCGCGACCGGCGTACCGAAGCCGGCCAGCGCCTCGAGGAGGGCGCCGAAGCAGAACGCGATGATGATCGCCTGGATCCGCTGGTCGGGGCTGACCTTCTCGAAGGACCTCCGCAGCACGTCGAAGTGGCCGGACGCGACCGTCAGGTTGTAGACCCAGATCGCGTTGATCACGATCCAGAGGATCGGGAAGAACCCGAACGCCGCGCCCTCGGTCCCGGCGAGCACTGCCTGCCCGACCGGCATCTCGAACAGCAGGACGGCGACCAGCAGTGCGACACCGAGCGAGATCAGCCCGGACAGCCAGGCCTTGATGCGCAGCCCACCCAGCAGGACGAACAGGGTGAGCAGCGGAATGGCGCCGCACAGCGCGCTGAGGAACAGCGAGTCGCCGACCGGCTGGAGGTCTTGCTGGAACATGGCTTCTCCCGAAATGGATGGGCGGATCAGGCGGATGGGGTGGGGACGAACGCGCTCGCTGGAGTGCCTCGGATCGAGGCGTCGATCATCTCCACGGTGTGTGCCATGCCCATGGGGCGTCCGGAGCGCTCGATGGCAGTGGTGACCTGCATCAGGCAGCCGGGGTTGGCCGTCACCAGAACCTGGGCACCGGTGGCGAGGATGTTGGCGGCCTTGCGGTCACCGAGCTCGCGCGCAGGCTCGGGGTTGAGGATGTTGTAGATCCCGGCCGACCCGCAGCACAGCTCGGCCTCCGCGATCTCCTTCAGCTCCAGCCCCGGGATCGCCTCGAGCAGCCGCCTGGGTTGGGCGCGGACACCTTGTGCGTGTCCGAGGTGGCAGGCGTCGTGGTAGGCCACGGTCAGGTCGAGCGGGTGTCGGGGGGCGACGGGTCCGAGCTCGTCCAGGATCTCCGCGACGTCACGGACGCGTTCGGCGAAACCCTTGGCGCGGTCGGCGTACGCCGGGTCGTCGGCCAGCAGCTCGGCGTACTCCTTCATCGTCGAGCCGCAGCCGGCCGAGTTGACCACGACGTACTCCACACCGGAGTCCTCGAAGGTGTCGATCAGCTTGCGCGCGTAGGCCTGGCCCTCCGGCTCGCGGCCGTTGTGCACGGACAAGGCGCCGCAGCAGCCCTGGGTCCGGGGTACCACGACGTCGCAGCCCTCGGCCTGCAGCACCCGCGCAGTCGCAGCGTTCACGCCGGGGAAGAACGCGCCCTGGACGCAGCCGGTGAGCAGCCCGACCACGGCTCGGCGTTGCCCGGCCGCGATGATCCGCTCAGGGATCCGCTCGGCCTTGCCGAGGCGGGGTGCGAGCTTCTCCATGGCGGCCAGCTGCGGGGCCATGCGCTCCAGCAACCCGGTGCGGCGCAATGCCTTGTCGAGCCTGCTGGCCTGGAGGAGGCGCAGCGGTCCGCGCAGCAGCCGCAGCCGTCGTGGATGTGGGAACAGCGAGAACACCAGTCCGCGCAGCGCCTTGTCCTTCGCCGACCGCTCGTGCCGGCGCTCGACCTGGGCACGCGTCTGCTCGATCAGGCGGTCGTACTGCACGCCGGACGGGCACGAGGTCACGCAGGCCATGCAGCCGAGGCAGGCGTCCCAGTGCGACACCATCGAGTCCGACATCGGCTCGCCCTCGAGGCCCTGCTTCATCAGGTAGATGCGGCCCCGTGGGGAGTCCATCTCCTCGCCCCAGAGCACGTACGTCGGGCAGGTCGGCAGGCAGAAGCCGCAGTGCACACAGTCGCCGATCAGGGCCGCGTCCGGCGGGTGGTGCTCGTCGAAGGCGCCGCCGGGAACGGGGGTCCCGAGGTCGACGATGCTGCCCATCTCGCCCAGGGTGCCCTCGGTGTCGTTCTCGGAGGTGCTCGTCATCCTCAGATTCCTCCCACGAATCGGCCCGGCGCGAGCCGGTGGTCGGGGTCGAACTGGTCCTTGACCCGACGCATCAGGTCGAGCGCCGGCACGGGACCCCACACGTCGACGGCGGACTTGACCGCTGCGGGAGCGTCCACCACGACGGCAGTGCCGCCAGCGCGGGTGCAGGTCTCGCGGATCCGCTGCAGGGCGGCCTGCACCGCTTCGAGCGAGGAGCCAGGCGCGAGGGCGGCGTACACCACTCCGGTGCCGGCAGAGCCACGCACGTGCAGCTTGGTGTCCCGCGCCGTCGTGAGTACGTCGGCAAGCCCCGAGAGTGCGAAGGTCAGCTTCAGGCAGGTGGCACGGTCGTCACCGGTGGCCGCGGTGTCCCAGGGGTACGTCGCACCGCCAGCCGGGTCGTCGGGCGACTCCATCGTTGCGCCCCCGAGCAGTGTCCGGACAGCGGCTGCCCGGCCGTCGACGCCGTCCTCGCGGCCCTCGAGCAGGACGTGCACGGCTCCCTGACCGTCCTCGGGCCACTCGACCTCGATCGCCGCGGGGACGGCTTGTCCGTGCAGCGACGCCTGGACCGCCGTCTGGGCCTGCGCCGGGTCGGTCACCGGCGTGCTCAGCCAGCGGCGCGCCACCGGCACGGGGTGCAGGCGGAAGATCGCCTCCGTGGCGACGGCGAGGGTGCCGAACGAGCCGATCAGGAGCTTGCCCAGGTCGTAGCCCGCCACGTTCTTGACCACCTTGCCGCCTGCCTTGGCGACCACCCCGTCGGCGCGCACGACGGTGATGCCGATGAGCAGGTCGCGGGCGGTCCCGGTGGCGAGGCGATGCGGGCCGCTGGCGTTGGCGGCCAAGGTGCCCCCGATGCTGGCACCCGGCACGGTCTCGTCGAGGGCGAGGCGCTGACCGCCCTGACCCACGACCTCCTGGAGTTCGGCGATCCCGGTCCCCGCCTGGGTCCTGACGATCAGGTCGCCGGCGGCGTGCTCGAGAACCTGGTCGAGGGCGCTGACGTCGACCAGCACGTCGGCGTTCGTGGGAGGCAGGCCCCAGGACAGCTTGGTGCCGCGACCGCGGGGCACGACGGTCAGCCGGTGCGCGGCAGCAGCGCGGAGCACCTCGGCGACCTGGTCGGTGTCGGCGGGACGGGCGACCAGGCCCGGGGCGACGCCGTCCACCTGGTCCTCCGGCTCGGCGTCGCGGACGTCGGCACAGGCCGAGCCGATGGCCTCGCGAGCCGTCTGGTCGAGGGTGGCCGCGCCCATTCTCAGAACACCTCCGCCAGCCCGGCTTCCTGGAGCGGGTGGGCACCCTTCTTGCGGCCGGGCACCTCGCCGCACAGGCGCGGCGTCGGGAAGATCTTGCCGGGGTTGGAGATGGACTGCGGGTCGAAGGCGCACCGCACGAGCTGCATCGTGTCGAGGTCCTCGGCGTTGTACATCCGAGGCATGTACTTCGACTTGTCCATGCCCACGCCGTGCTCGCCGGTGATCGAGCCGCCGTGCTCGATGCAGAGGTCGAGGATCGCGCCACTCACCTTCTCGGCCGCCTCACCTGCACCCTCGACGGAGTCGTCGAAGAGCACGAGCGGGTGCAGGTTTCCGTCACCCGCATGGAAGACGTTCGCGACACGGACGCCGGAGTCGCCCGAGAGATCCGCGATCGCCTTGAGCACCTCGGGCAGGGCGGTGCGCGGAATCACACCGTCCTGGACGATGTAGTCGGGGCTGATCCTCCCGACTGCGGCGAAGGCGGACTTGCGTCCCCGCCAGATCAGCGCGCGGTCCGTCGGGTCGGTGGCGAGCCTGAGCTCGAAGGCGCCGTTCTCGTGGCACAGTCGCTCGACCTCGGCGTACTCCTGCTCCACCTCGACCGCCGCACCGTCGAGCTCGATGACGAGCACGGCACCTGCACCCTCGGGGTAGTTGCACTGCACTGCGGCCTCGGCGGCCTCGATCGCGAGCGCATCCATCATCTCGATGGCGGCCGGGACGATGCCGGCCGCGATGATCGCGGACGTTGCGGCGCCAGCATGGTCGGTGCTGTCGAAGCCGACGAGCAGGGTGCGAACTTCTTCTGGCAGGCGGACCAGCCGGACCGTCACCGAGGTGACGATGCCGAGCGTGCCCTCCGACCCGACGACCGCACCGAGAAGGTCGTAGCCGGGGCTGTCCGGAGCGACACCTCCGAGCGAGACCGTGTCGCCCTGGGCGGTCACGAAGTCGGCGCCGAGGACGTGGTTGGTGGTGAAGCCGTACTTCAGGCAGTGCGCGCCGCCGGAGTTCTCCGCGACGTTGCCGCCGATGGAGCAGATCTGCTGGCTCGACGGGTCTGGCGCGTAGTAGTAGCCCTCCGGTGTGGCCGCCTTCGTGACGTCGAGGTTGATGACGCCCGGCTCGACGACCGCCCGCTGGTCCTCACGGCGTACGGCCGTGATGGCCCGCATCCGGGACGTCACGATCAACACGCCGTCGGCATGGGGCAGTGCCCCGCCGGACAGACCCGTGCCGGATCCGCGGGCGACGTACGGCACCCCGTGCTCGGCACAGGCACGCACGATCGCGGCAAGCTGCCGCGCGTCCTCCGGTACGACGACCAGGGCGGGCGTCACCCGGTAGTGCGCCAACCCGTCGCACTCGTAGGTCCGCAGCCTGGCGCGGTCGGTGATGACCCCCTCTTCGGGGAGGAGCTGCCAAGCCACGGTGGTGACCGCCGCGATCGCGTCGGCCGCCGGCCCGGTAGCTGTCGTCGTCGGCATCGCGGCGCTCAGTCGACCTGCGCGGTGAGGCCGGCGCCCTCGATGCCCGCCACCGCAGCGGATTCGTCGTTGTCGGAGGTGTCGCCGGTGATGCCCACTGCCCCCAGAAGCGTGCCGTCGCCGTCGCGGACCAGGACCCCGCCAGGCACCGGCACCAGGGCGCCGCCGACGGCCGAGGTGACCGAGGCGATGAAGTACGGCTGCTGTTCCGCGCGGCCCATGAGCGCGCGGGAGCCCATCCCGAGCGAGAGCGCGCCGTGCGCCTTGCCGAAACCGATCTCGAAGCGCTTCATGGACGAGCCGTCCTCGCGCTCGACAGCCACCACGTGGCCTCCGGCATCGAGCACGACCACGGTCAGCGGCTTGAAGCCCTCGGCCCGTCCGTGGGCGCGGGCGCCGGCGACGATGGTGCGGGCGATGTCGAGATCCATCAGGAGACGTTCCTCTCTGCCGACCCCTGGGCCGACTTCTTGTGGGCGCGGTGGCGATGCAGGATCGGCTCGGTGTAGCCGCTGGGCTGCTCGAGGCCTTCGAAGACCAGCGCCCGGGCTGCCTGGAAGGCGTCGCCGTCGAAGTCGGGCGCCATCGCGACGTAGGTGTCGTCCTCGGCGTTCTGCTCGTCGACGACCTTCGCCATCCGGCGCAGGGTCTCGTCCACCTGCTCGCTGTTGACGACGCCGTGGTGCAGCCAGTTGGCGACGTGTTGCGCGGAGATCCGGCAGGTCGCGCGGTCCTCCATCAGCTTCTCGCCAGTGATGTCGGGAACCTTGGAGCACCCCACTCCGGCGTCGACCCAGCGGACGACGTACCCGAGAAGACTCTGCAGGTTGTTGTCGATCTCCTGCTGCCGGTCGTCGTCGGACCAGCCCGACGGGTCACCGAGCGGAACCTCGAGCAGCTCCTCGCGATCGCGGCGACGCCCGCCGTCGGCGAGCTCCTCCTGTCGGGCGCGGACGTCGACCTGGTGATAGTGCAACGCGTGCAGGGTCGCGGCGGTGGGGGACGGCACCCACGCGCAGCTCGCACCGGCCTTCGGGTGGCCGATCTTGGCCTCCATCATGGCCGCGAGGCTGTCGGGCGCGGCCCACATGCCCTTGCCGATCTGGGCGCGGCCGAGCAGGCCGCACTCGAGGCCGATGTCGACGTTGAGGTCCTCGTAGGCCTGGATCCAGGTCTCGCCCTTCATGTCGTTCTTGCGGACCATGGGCCCGGCCTGGACGGAGGTGTGGATCTCGTCCCCCGTCCGGTCCAGGAAGCCGGTGTTGATGAACGCGACCCGCTCGCGGGCCTCTGCGATGCAGGCCTTGAGGTTGACGGTCGTACGCCGCTCCTCGTCCATGATCCCGACCTTGATGGTCAGGCGCGGCAGGCCGAGCAGCTCTTCGACGCGGCCGAACAGCTCGACGGCGAAGGCGACTTCCTCGGGTCCGTGCATCTTCGGCTTCACGACGTACATGGACCCGGTGCGGGAGTTGGCCAGCTCCGAGCGGCCGTGCAGGTCCGCGAGGCTGCCCAGGGCGGTCATGACCGCGTCGAGGATGCCCTCGGGGACCTCGTTGCCGTCCCTGTCGAGCACGGCGTCGGTGGTCATCAGGTGGCCGACCTGCCGGATGAACAGCAGTGCGCGCCCTGGCAGCGTGACCTCCTCGCCAGAGGCCGTGGCGTAGGTCCGGTCAGGGTTCATTTCCCTGGTGAAGGTCTTGCCGCCCTTGGTGACCTCCTCGGCGAGGGTGCCTTCCATCAGCCGCTTCCAGTTGCGGTAGCCGAGCACCTTGTCCTCGGCATCGACCGCCGCGACCGAGTCCTCGAGGTCCATGATCGTGGAGACCGCCGCCTCGACCAGTAGGTCCTTGACGCCGGCGCCGTCGGTGGCGCCGACCGAGTCCTCGCGGTCCACCTGGATCTCGACGTGCAGCCCGTGGTGGACCAGCAGCACCGCCTCGGGCGCATCGGCAGCGCCGCGGTGGCCGACAAGTTGCGCGGGGTCAGCGAGTCGCTGCACATCGTCCTTCACCGTCACGGCGAGACCGTCACCGTCCACGGCGTACGACGAGGCGTCGGCGTGCGAGCCAGAGGCGAGCGGGAAGTGCTCGTCGAGGAGGGCTCGACCGCGAGCGATCACCTCGTCGCCGCGGACCTTGTTGTAGCCCTCACCCGGGGCGAGGTCGCCTTCCTGCGGGACCACGTCGGACCCGTAGAGCGCGTCGTAGAGGGAGCCCCATCGGGCGTTCGCCGCATTGGTGGCGAACCGTGCGTTGAGGAGAGGGACGACGAGCTGGGGCCCGGCGATGCGGGCCACCTCGTCGTCGACATCGTCAGTGGTGACCGCGACCTCGTCCGGCTCGTCGAGCAGGTAGCCGATCTCGCGGAGGAAGGCGGTGTAGGCCGCTGCGTCGGGCTTGCCGGGGTGCTCGCGGTGCCAGGCGTCGATGCGCGACTGCAGCTCCTCGCGGCGCTTCAGCAACTCACGGTTTCGCGGCGCGAGGTCGTGGACGATCGCGTCCACGCCGTCCCAGAAGGCCTGCGGCTCGATGCCCGAACCGGGCAGGGCCTCCTCCTCGACGAAGCTGTGAAGGGTTGCGGCGACGCTGAGCCCGCCGATCTGAACGCGCTCGTCCATGTCACTTTCCTTGCGGTCGTTTTCGTATCGCGGAACTCGTTATGGCGTCAATCACTGACACTTCCTATCGTTTCCACGCCTGTCAAGAGTCGCTACGCTCAAAGCGTTCCGACATGCGGAATGGGTCAGTGGAGGGTCATCTGATGCGAGACGTACCCAACGGGACCCGGGACACACCCGAGGACCCTGACGATGGGGCGCTGCGTGCCCGTTCGGGCGGAGTGCAGTCGCTGGAGCGGGCCTTCTCGGTCCTCGAGCTGATCGCCGGCAACGGTGGCTCGATGAGCCTTTCGAGTCTGTCCGCCGAATCCGGCCTGCCGCCGCCCACCCTGCATCGGCTGGCCCGGACGCTCGTCGACCTGGGCTACCTGCGCCAGGAACCCTCTCGTCGCTACGCCCTCGGGCCGCGTCTGGCGCTGCTCGCCGAGAGCTCCTCGACGATGCTCAACGCGGTGGCCGAGCCGCACCTCGGACATCTTGTCGACGAGATCGGCGAGACCGCCAACCTCGCCATGCTCGACGGCGACCAGGTTGCGTACGTCGCCCAGGCGCCCGGCCGTCACTCGATGCGGATGTTCACCGAGGTCGGTCGTCGCGTCCTCCCCCACTGCACGGCCGTCGGCAAGGCGCTCCTGGCGACGTCGTCCGACGCGGAGGTGCGCGCCCTCCTGGCGCGCACTGGTCTCCCGCGGCACACACCGCACACCGTCACCGACCCCGACGAGCTGTTGGTCCAGCTGCGGCGCGTGCGACGTCGAGGGTTCGCCATGGACGAGGGCGAGCAGGAGGTCGGAGTGCGCTGCGTCGCCGTGGCCGTGCCGGGTTCGACCATCCGGCTCGCCATGTCTGTCTCGGGTCCGGCCCCGCGAATGAGCGACGAGCTGCTCGTCCACGCCGTACCTGTCCTGCAGGAGGCGGCGCGCAGCCTCGGGGCCGAGCTGTCCTAGGCCCCTGCAGCGAGCCGTCTGGTGGCGACCTCGGCGAGGAACGTGGCGCAGTCCGGGAGCACCGAGTCGTCGAAGACCGCTCGTGCCGAGTGGTTGTCCGGAGCAGTAGCCGGGTCCTCGGCGTTGCAGGCGCTGATCGACATGTAGGCGCCGGGCACGCGTTCCAGGACGTAGGAGAAGTCCTCGGTGCCCGGATCGGCGAACTGCTCCTCGACGTACCGCTCCGCGCCGAACAGGTCGACGAGCGTGTCGCGGGCAAAGGCGTACTCGTCGAGGTCGTTGATGGTCGGCGGGTAGCCCGGCGTCCACACGATCTCGGCACGGAGCCCGTGCGCGGTGGCGATGCCCTCGAGCAGCTGGAAGACGGCTCGCTTCATCAGCTCCCTGTTGTGCTGGCTGAACGAGCGGATTGTGGTCTCGAAGACCGCCTCGTCCGGGATGATGTTCTCCTTCGTGCCCGCCGCGAACTTCCCGACCGTCAGCACCACCGGGTCGTTGATGTCCACCTGCCGCGTCACCAGGGTCTGGAGGGCGGTGACCATCTCGGCGGCCACCGGGATCGGGTCCCGAGCCATGTGCGGCGCGGACCCGTGGCCGCCGACACCGACCACCCGGACCACGAACTCGTCCGAGGCGGCCATCAACGGGCCGGGACGGGAGTACCAGACACCGAGGGGTCGCTCGGCCGACATCACGTGCAGGCAGTACGCCGCGTCGGTTGGCCGGCCCGCCGCCTCGAGCAGACCCTCGTCGATCATCGCCATCGCACCGGCGGTCGTCTCCTCCGCCGGCTGCCACATGAAGACGACATCACCGTTCAGCTCGGCGCGCCGCTCGTGCAGCAGCCGCGCTGCCCCGACGAGGGCGGCCACGTGCAGGTCGTGCCCGCAAGCGTGCATCTGCCCCTCGTGCTCGGACGCGAACGGCAGTCCGGTCTCCTCACGGACGGGCAGGGCATCCATGTCTCCACGCAGCAGGACGACCGGCCCGGTGCCGTCGTGGGCGCCACCGCGGAGAACGGCGGTGACCGAGCTCAGCTGCATGCCTGTCGTGACCTCGAGGTCCAGACCCTCGAGAGCGTTCAGCACCAGCGCCTGGGTCTTCGGCAGCTCGCGGTCGAGCTCGGGCACCCGATGCAGCTCGCGTCGGAGATCGACCAGGTCGGTGGCCATCGCATGCGCTCGGTCGAGGATGGGTTCCATCCCGGCATTGTTGCCGACGTCGGGAATGCGCGCCTTCGCCGCGAGGCGCGACCCGTCACCACCGCCAGTCCTTCGGTGGTTGAGGAGCGAGCGCCAGCGAGCGTCTCGAAACCACTCGATGAAGGGTGTCGAAACCCCCGAATCCCCTTCCACACAAGGGGATTCTCACTCAGAAACTGTCAGTGGGCCCTGCTTGAATTGGCTCCATGACGACGACCCGGCCCGACCTCGACTCCGCTACCGCGGTGCTCGCGTTTGCGCGTGATCGTCGCGCTGCAGCCGACCGGGCCGAGGCCGACGTCCTCCTCGCCGCGGTCACCTGGGCCGAGCAGCACCCACCGGAGTCGATCGACCATGCCGCGACCTGGCACACGGCCGGGGGCGACACCGGCCTGCTGCTGCAGGCCCCGGTGCGCCGCTGGTGGCAGAGTTCTGCATCGCCGAGCTCGCCGCCGCGATCGGCATCTCCACCGATTCGGGCCGGGCACTGATCGCGGATGCCCTCGAGCTCAAGTACCGCCTCCCCCGGGTCTGGGCCCGCATCCACACCGGGCTGCAGTCGTGGAAGGCCCGCCGCATCGCCCAAGCCACCCTAGGCCTTTCGCGCGAAGGTGCGCGTTTCGTCGACGGGCAGGTCGCCGCCTTCGCCCACAAGATCGGTCCCGCCCAGCTCGACCGCCTCGTCGAGGAGGCCATCGCCCGCTTCATGCCAGACCTCGCTCTCCAGAACGCCGAGCAGGCCGCCGACCGGCGCCACGTCACCTTCCACCACCAGCAGGTCTCCTTCAACGGCACCACCCTCGTCGAAGGCGAGCTCGACCTCGCCGACGCCCTCGACCTCGACGCCGCCCTCTCCCGCGGCGCCGAACAGCTCAAGCTGTGCGGATCCACCGACCCGCTCGACGTACGCCGCTCCATCGCCGCCGGTGACCTTGCCAGGAGGCAGCTCGCCCTCGACCTGGCCTCCCCAGCTGCGCCTCCCGGAGCCGGCACTTCGGCGCCGAAGCCACGCCAGGTGGTCCTCTACGTGCACCTCTCCGAGGCCGCGATCAGCGGTCCGAGCGGCGGCTTCGGGCTGGCGCGGGTGGAGAACCACCGCCAAGGCGTCACCGCCGACCAGGTCCGCGGCTGGTGCGCCAACCCCCTGACCCAGCTCGTGGTCAAGCCGGTGATCGACCTCGACGACCACATCCACGTCCACAGCTACGAGGTCCCCGACCGCCTCGCCGAACACACCACCCTGCGCGACGCCACCTGCGTCTTCCCGTGGTGCACCCGACCGGCCCGTCACTGCGACTGCGACCACGTCATCGCCCACGCCGATAACGGCCCCACCTGCTCGTGCAACCTCGCACCCCTGTGCCGGCGACATCACCGGCTCAAGACCCACTCGACCTGGACCTACACCGTCCTCGAGCCCGGAACCTTCCTCTGGTCCAGCCCCCACGGCTACCAGTTCCTCCGCGACCACCAAGGCACGCTCGACGTCACCGCCGAACGACCACCGCCCCGCTCCACCGACCCACCGCACTTCTAGCCTCACCGCCCCACCAACCGACCCGGCCCAGACGCCCTCACGCTGACGTCCAGGCGTGCACGCACATAGCCGATGTGCGGGCAGGACGTCTTCGGCCGACCGCGATTGCGGGGTGCCGGATAGTCCCGCGTGAACGGACCC
The DNA here is from genome assembly GCA_963742785.1 of uncultured Actinomycetota bacterium. Lineage (GTDB taxonomy): Bacteria > Actinomycetota > Actinomycetes > Propionibacteriales > Nocardioidaceae > Marmoricola. The sequence goes on along the minus strand of CAVUNI010000001.1, from coordinate 75,654 downwards.
TCCTGGAGACCCTCAAGGGGTCCGTTCGGTAGGGACTACCCGACCGAGCGCGATAGTCCGATGCGAACCGACCCTTGTGGCTGCTCGAACGGGGTCCGAGTGCATCGGGCTATCCGAAACTGCCGCTGACACGGGACGGAGACGCCACGACCGGTGATGCGTGACCTCCGACGAGGGTCAATCCACCCGGAGGAGCAGCGCGAGCGCGAGCAGGCCTATCCCTAGAGCGACGAGACCCCCAGGCATCCGCTCATGTGCGTAGGTTCGGGAAGCTCACGACGTTCAGGATTGGAAGCCGTTGACGCGACACCGCCCCAGGGCGGACTCTCACCGTGTGTCAAAGCCGTCCCCTTCGGAAGGTTCAGAACCTTGATGTTGCAGCGACGAGACAGCCGCCGAGTCGAGGAACCGTTGTATGACGGCGCCGGCGTCCTTGGGCTCGAGGAGTACTTCGCCGATTCAACCCGGTTGACCAGCTCTGTGTTGCGCTACTACTTCGAGCCGGGTGCGAGCGAGGGTATGCACCGACATGACGCCGAAGCTGCCGACAGCTGCACTGCTGAGGACTCCGACGAGTTGTACTTGGTCGTCAGCGGTGAACTGGTCATCAACATCGAGGGGAAACGCACCACCCTGACGGCCGGTGACGCGGCGTACGCCCCGGCGCGCACGTGGCATGGGATCGCAAATGAGTCCGATGGCCCTGCGGAGATGGTGCTCATCTTCGGCCCTCCGCGGCTCAAGTAGGCAGGGCCACGAGCAGGTCGCCGGGTACTCGGACATCGGGCCGCCACACACCGACCATGCGGTCAACCGGACATGCAGCGATCCGCTCGGTCGTGCCAAAATCAAGTGCTTCGGGCGGTCCAAGATCTGGCATATTGCGCGACGTGGAAGCGGCAGACGTTCTCAAACTGCTGGGTGCGTTGGACGAGCAGGACGTCCACTACTGGCTTGACGGGGGATGGGGGGTCGATTGCCTGCTCGGCGAGCAGAGTCGATCGCATGATGACCTCGATCTCGTCGTGCCTCGACTCGAACTTGACCGGGTGCAAGCATTGTTGGTCTCGTTGGACTACAACGTCATCAGGGACTGGCTACCGATGACGATCGCCTTTCGTGATCAGAGCGGCCGTGAGGTGGACCTTCATCCGATTGACCCGACTGCGGACGGCGGCGGCGATCAGTTGCTCAATGACAGTGAGACCTGGCACTACGCATCGCCGGTCGACGGGTCAATACGGGGCAGGTCCATTCGCTGCTCGTCGGCGGAGGACCAGTTGCTGATGCACCAGGGATACAAGCCCCGAGCTGTCGATTTCGCAGACGTTCGCTTGATCGCAGAACGGTTCGGCCTACCGGTGCCCTACCCCTTCGATACCCACGACGGAACAACCAGGTAAACGCACTCACATGCCGCTGATAGTGACGTTCGGACCTGGCGAGTTGAGGTCGGGTCGATCAGGTGGGTGAGCGCCCGCGTTTCGCTGCGTTGTCATCCCACAACTCACACTCCGTGTCGGGGAGTTCCAAGTTGCGGGTGAGCTTGGAGGGGTCCCGGGTCGGGGTCGGTGGGCGCTTCGAAGAGACCCTGGAGTGCTGGGTGAGCCGCGAGAGCTCGTCGTGCTCGGTGTAGCCGCACTCGGGCTGTGCCTGGTCGTAGTCCCAGCACCATCGCGGCTTCGGTGATCCCGAGTCGCTCCCACTCAGTGAGCCGGATCAGTTCGCGGTCTTGTTCTCGCAGGGAGGCGAGCGCCTCGTGGCTGGCTCGGTCACGATCGGACCGATCGACGTCCAGGTTGCCTGCCGTCGGCGCGAGGAACCTGACACGCTCGTTCTCGGCGTGATGACGCTTCAGGCTGTTCCGTTCCGCAGCCAGCAACAGTCGCCTGGCGGTACTGAACAGCCATCCACGTCGTAGGTCTGGCTCGGGCAGATCACCAAGGCGCTGGAGCGCCACGACGAAGACTTCACCCAGAAGATCGGCCCCGGCCTTGCCTGCCCGGCGGAAGAGGTAGCCGTGGAGCTCGCCGGCGTGGCGACGGTATAGCTCCTCCACGTCGTACCTCGATACGGCTGGCTTCACCATCGTTTGCCTAATCCGAGCTCAGGCGCGAGGCCCGGCATGCAGGCCCCGTGGGGGGCCAGTGCATCCTTGGCCCCCGGCGGGTCTTCGGAGCGAACCGCCTGCTCCAGGTCTGGGAGCCAGGCGAACTCAGAGTCATTCGCCCTGTCGGGGTCGGTGGCGGTGATGGATGGCCACCGGCGGGCCCCGAGGATCACCGCGGCGGCCTGCTGTTCGGTGGTGATGTCGCCCGTGCGCAGGGCGGCCGCCCAGGTGTTGCTCCACGAGCAAAGGGCGTGACCCGCCATCCAAAGCCGAAGCGCTCCGGTCGACACCAGCGTCGGTTCGTCGGAGGAAGGCTCGACATTCGCACCAACCTCCCACGACAGGGCGCTGTCGCGAGCCTGCTTTGACGGGAACCGGATGTCGCGCGTTGACTTGGCGAGAACCTCAGCGAAGTCGGGAGCCTGAGGGTTCAGTCGCTCGCCGGGACCACCCAGCTCAACGTCCTCCGGATCGACCGGACCCTTGCCAGTGTGCGCACTGAAGACCCCAGCCGTCGCGGCGCCGCCGAGCCCAACCGCCACGACCGCCACAACCCCAGCCACCACGCCCTTCCAACGCGAGCGGCGCGCTCGAGGTGCCGTCGCGTTGACCTCAATCTGCTCCCACAGAGCCACCTGCTCGGCCGCACTGAACGCGGGAACCCCGGGCGCGGCGTCCCGGACCGCCCCGGCGTGACGATCCGACCAGTCCTGGCTCGTCTCACTGCGCCACATGCTTCCTCCTCAAGAGATGCTGTCACCCTTGAAGTGTCGGTGCGTTACATCGACACGGAAGCACTCTCATAGCCGCTATCGCGGTGCCACGCTTTGTCCATGGGTGGATAGCCGGGTCGGGACAGACCTCGAGCCTTCCACCGATTTCGTGCCATGCCGGCGGTGGCTTCCGGGCGAGCTCCCATGGTCTCCATGCTGGTGTTGGTCGTCTGCGACGTGATCGGCGGCTTCGTTGGCGTCGCCTCGGGCGTCAACACGTGGGACGAGGCGTGGGGCTTCAACACCGAATCAACGGTGCCGCTGCCGGTCGGGGCGCAGCCCGGGCGAGGCAGCTGTACCGGCTTCGCTGACGGGGCGGTGTTTCCCGTGCCGAGTTCAGGTACGCGGGATCCATCGAGCCGACCCCCAGGAGGAGGCAGTTCGCGGGTGCTGACCGGTCACTCACGCGGGCTCATCTGGACGAAGACAACGAACTTCCTTCTCTGGCGCACCGAGGGAGCCCCTTGTCGAGCTCACAAAAGCCCGATAACACCCACAGATGCGCTGAGGCCGCATATCGTCATGAAGTGAGAGCAAAGTCCGTGGTGGCCACTGGAGCCGTTGCCGTCGTCGTGCTGACGGCGGTGGTGGTGTACGCCGTCACGGACAACGAGGCCCTCGCCACTGCCTGCGATCTGGGTGTGGCGGTCGGTGCCAGTGTGGGTGCCTGGATCGGGGCCGAGCGCGCGCCGCGTGGCCAGCGGTTGGTGCCCCGTCTCATCGCGGGCGGCCTCTCCCTCTCGATGCTGGGTCACGTCTTGTTCGGGGTGCTCGACTCCATCGGGGCCGAGACCGACGTGTCGATCGCCGATCTACCGTGGTTGGCCAGCTACGTCGTGTTCTGCGTCGCGATGTGGGTCGTGCTCCGTCGAAGCCGGTTCCGGAGCGCAAGCCGCTTCGACGTCGACTTGCTGGTCGACGCGCTCACCGTCGTGGCCGTCACGGTGCTGATCATCTGGAACATCTCGGTCGACGCGATCGCTGCCGACGACAGTGTGTCGCCGTTCACGCGCATGGTGTGGGCGGCGTACCCCCTCGCGAGCGCGGTGCTGTTCGCCCTGGTGGTGCGCGTCCTGATGAGCCGGAGCGCACGCTCGGCCATCGGTGTCTCGTTCGCAATGAGCGCGGGTCTTGTGCTGGTCGCCAACTTGCTCTACCTGCAGGCACCCGAGGGCAGCGTGCTGGTGATGATGAACGCCGCCTGGATGCTCGCACCAGCGATGGGCGCCTGGTCCGTGTGGCGAATCCGCGAGATACGGGCCGACTCCTCAGGCTCGCCGGCCCTCGCCGGCTGGGCGCTCGTGGTCGCGATCGGCCCTCTTCTTGTTCCTGCCGCGCTCGAGCTCGTCACAGACCTCCGGGGCGAGCCCGATCAGCCGCTCGTGTTGTTCGTCGGCACCGCGCTGCTGGGCACGCTCGCCTTCCTGCGCACCGCGCGGTTGATCCGGTCCGAGGGACGCGCCCGTCGGGAGGTCGAGGCGGCGCGAGACGCAGCCCTGGAGGCCTCACTTGCCAAGTCGACGTTCCTGGCCAACATGAGCCACGAGATTCGGACACCGTTGACCACCGTGCTCGCCGCGGGCGAGATTCTCGAGGACACGCCCCTGGACGACCTCCAGCTCAGCCTTCTGGGGAAGATGCACCGCTCGGGAGATCGGCTGAAGATCCTGGTGGAGGGGATCCTCGACTTCTCCCGGATCGAGGCCGGGCAGCTCGTGCTGGCCTCGACGCCCTTCGACCTGCACGCCATGGTGACCGACGCCGCCGACGTCTACGAGTTGCGGGCGATCGAAGCAGGCGTCAGTTTCGAGTGGCACCTGGACTCCTGCTCGCCTCGAATGGTGGTCGGCGACGCCGGCCGGCTCTTTCAGGTCCTCACCAACGTCCTCGACAACGCCTTGAAGTTCACCCACCAGGGACAGGTGAGCCTGGTCGTCCGTCCCACCAATACCGATGACCAGGTTGGTGGTGCTGGCGAAGTCGTGGAGTTCGTGGTCAACGACACCGGCATCGGGATCCGGGATGAGGACCAGGAATCGGTGTTCGAGTCCTACCGACAGGTCGACGGTTCGATGACCAGGCGGTATGGCGGCAACGGCCTGGGCCTCGCGATCTGCCGAGAACTCACAGAGCTGATGGGTGGGTCCATCACTGTGAAGAGTCAGTTCGGCGTCGGCAGCACGTTCGTGATCCGCATTCCACTGACGCCCGCTGCCCAGGAGCCCTCCCCGAACATCGCGGTTCCCGTCCTGATCTCGTGAGGCGTCGGCTGTCTCGCGGCCTCGCCTACCGCACCCCGATGTTCACGTAGTGCGTGCTGCCGTCGTCGAGCCGAACCCCGATCCGGTACACGTACCCGGCACTCACGCCCCTGGTCGACCAGTTGAACTCCCAGCGGCCGTTGCGCCACACGAACGCGGACCCAGAGGTGCCAGACGCGTTCGAGACGGACTCGTTGACCGATGCGTTCGTGCGGGCCCCGCGGCTCGGGGTCACCCACGTCGGCTTGCTGACGGGGGTGACGACCTGTCCGTTCGCCTTCTTGATGGTGATGGCGACCGGGACCGTGCTCCCGGCCTTGAACACGCTCATTGGAGGACCGGGGTCGTTGATCGGCGGCAGGAACCCGTCGAAGCGGTAGCCGACCTTGTACGTCGCCTTCGTGCTGCGGGTGTTGCCGGCCCTGTCGGTCACCGCAGTCGTGTAGGTGAACGTCCCGACACCAGCGGCGTTGCCGCCGGACCGGATGCCCTTGCACGGTGCGGCCAGCCCGGAGAGCGCGTCGGAGGCCGAGCAGCTGGGGGTCGGCACGTTCCCGAGGGTGTAGGTGGCGCCGTTGCTGACCCCGGTGACCGCCAGCTGCGGGGCAGTCTTGTCGATCTTCAGCCCCTCGAGGGTGCCGCGGCCACAGTTCGGCGTCGGCGCCTTGTCGCAGACCAGCGGTGACGTCGCGGTCACGTTGGAGCCCTCGGTCGAGACGGTCGTGTCGGCCGGCTGCCGCTTGATGCCGGACTGGTCACTCGCGTGCCAGTCGATGCGCACGTTGCCGCGGTACCAGCCGGCACCGTTCGGTCGGGTAGTGGCGTGCCCGGTGACTGTTGGTGGCGTGGTGTCGCCGCTCGCGATCGCGGCGGGGCCGCCGGGGTCGACGACCTTGCCGTCGGCGATGCCATCGGAGTCGCCGATGCCGCCGTCGGTCAGGGTGATGTCAATGCGCCAGCCGTAGTCGAAGATGTTCATACGGTCCGCTGGAAGCAACGTCCACGCGCTCGTGCTGGGGTTGTACTTGGCGTAGGCGTTGACCTCCACGCCGAGGTTGTTGATGACCGAGACGGTCGCGTCAGCGCCCGGGGTCAGGCCGGTGACGGTGAAGTTGGTCAGACCGGCGGGGAGTGTCGCTCCGGACGGCGGTGGGGTGGCGATGCCGGCGGGGTCGGTCGTGGTCACGCTCGCCAGCTTCGTGCCCTCGGGTGCCACCAGCGTCATCCAGTACACATCCGGTCCGGCGGCACTCCCGTTGGTGGGCACCGAGGTGACGTTGTCCTGCTGGTAGTCGGGGACACCGTCGTTGTTGCCGTCGCCCCGGTTCGGTGCCTGGGCCTCGACATTGTCCTCGACGCCGTCGGAGTCGACGCTCACCCCGGGTGAGCCGCCGATGATCTCGTCGGTCTCGAGGTCCCAAGTCATGTGCGCGTCATGCGGTGCGATGGTCGCGTCGCCGTAGTGGATGTCGTCGCCGTTCTGCGCGTACACGACGCACTGCTCCCATGCATCGTCGCCCATCGTGGGGACCCCACGCATCGTGATGGTGGCAGTGCCATCGGTGGCGGTGCCGTACCCGGTGGCGCGCAGGTAGTTGGCGGCGCCTTCGGGGTAGATGAACGTGGATCCGCGCCCCCTACCGACGCAGTCCAGGTTCACCGACCACTCCCCGTCCAGGGCTGCGTTCTCGAGGTGGATCGTCAGCGGCACAGTCCGGTCCGGTCCCAGGTCGAAGGTGGTGTCGCTGTTGCCGACCTCGACGCTTGCGAAGTACGACACGTCGGCCGAGCGTGATCTCAGCCGGAGCTCGACGATGTAGTGACCGGGCGGGACCTGGACCTGGTAGTGGGCGGGGTCGGTGATAGGGGTTTGCGCGACCCGGTTTCCCTCCCCATCCTCCACGTCGACGGAGCCGCTGACCCACGAGGGGTCGTCGTCGCCCGGCGGGGCGATGCTTCCGGAGAGCGTGACCGAGTCCGGGATGGCGATGGTGAGCGCGGTGGTGTCGGGTTGGACAACGACGCGCTCGTAGTAGGTCGGAGTCTCGTCCTCGTCGCCGGCGCGGGTCGCGCCGAGCAGGCAGGCGGGTTCGGCGCCGTCGTCGACGAGCAGTGGGATGCCCCACACGGGTCGCGGGTCGGATGGGGACGTGGTCACCGTCGACTTCCGGTAGGGCGCGGTGTCATAGAACTCCGCGTTCGAGCAGCGGAGCATGGCGGTCCCGGCGACCGGGGTGCCGGCCGCGTCGGTGATGGTGACCTGAACCGGTTGTGCGGCGATCTGTAGGTTCAGGGTGCGTGGCCCGTCGATGGTCACCGGGCCCTGGCCGTCGGCGAACTCAGTGGTCGCTCCGTTGCTTGAGGCTCCCCCGTGGATGTCGAGGGTGTAGGTGCCTGGTTCCATCTCGACGCTGTACGCGCCTGTGGTGGGGGCGATGCTGGCATACGCGTTCTGTCCGGTCGCCTTGTCGTAGAACTGCACTTGGCCGTAGTCGCTGATGGCTCCGGCCGGCGAGGACACGACCCCGGAGACGGTCACCGGGTCGGCTGCCGCGGGTGCTGCGGTCACGGCCAGGCCTGTCGCGGCCAGGGCAAGTGCGGCCAGGCCGGCCGTCAGCGCGCGCGTCACGGGAACCTTGGGCATCGGACATCCTCCACCGAGTCTTCCGAGATCCGCCGTCGGTTGACCGTAGCGGTGTGCCCGACCCCTGGGGAGGGGTGCGGCGCGGAGGTCTAGTTGCCTACATCAACCTGGCTACGAGAGGTGGTATCAGACTCGTGCCCGCCCCGTCACCACGGGCAGATCCGCCAGCGTCGCGATGCCAGGGTCGGCCGCGACGACCGCGGGCACGGCGTTGGTGACCGGCATCGCGGTGTAGATCATGCCGAGACCCATGAACCCATCCTCGGGCCAGTCCTTCGGCGGCAGGCAGTGCAGCACCGTGCGCATGTTCGGTACGCCGAAGACCTGGATCACGTGGCCGTGTGCCAGCGGCTTGGGTGGTACGACGTGGTCGCCCATCGTCCAGTTGAAGCCGACGCTGACGACATTGCGGTCCCCCACCCAGCCGCGGTGGTAGCCCATCACGCCGCCGACGGTCCCGTTCGGGATCCGCATGAAGCCGAGGTCGGTGTCGCCGGTTGCCGCGGTGAACGTGACGTCGAAGCTCATCCGGTCCAGGGTCACGCCCATGGCGTCGGCCATCATCGCGGCCGACTCGGCGAACACCTCGCTCTCCCGGCGTACGTTCTCGGCCAGGCCGGGGGTGTCCGGATCCTGGGAGAAGCCCATGGCCGTCTGCGTGCCGGCCGACTCGTACGTCGAGCAGTCGACCGACTCGGTGATGGTGATCGTGTCGATCACCTCGCAGGCTCCCGAGAGGACCATGCCGACCATGTTGGTGATGCCAGGGTGTGCGCCGCTGCCGAAGATGGTGGACCGTCCTTGCTCGCAGGCCTTGCGGACCCGGGCCAGGTCTTCCTCCGACTGCTTGCCGCCGGTGATCCAGGCAGCGCTCGAGCAGACGTTGACCCCGGACTCGAGGAGCGTCACCAGCTCGTCGATGCTCGGCCACAGCGGGTTGTAGCAGCAGGCGTCAGGAGCCATAGCGATCAGCTCGTCGATGTCGTTGGTGGCCAGGACACCGGTCGGTTCGGGCCAGCCGCACAGGTCTGCCGCGTCCCGTCCCACCTTGTCGGCGCCATGGGCGTAGACACCGACGAGCTCCATGTCCGGACGGCCGATGATCGCGTGCAGCGACCGCCGACCGATGTTTCCGGTCGTCCACTGGATCACTCGGATGGGATTGGGAGACGTGGCCATGCAGGCACGCTAGAACGCGTTCTAGTTCGTGTCCAGAAGGTCCAGTGGGCGGAGCACGCAGAAGAGCCCGGCACGTCACGAGCACGCGCCGGGCTCTCCAACAATGGGGCGTGAGACCTAGTCGGTCACCACCGCCTTGAGGACGTCGACCTTGGAGGCCGACCTCGCAGGCCCGACCGCGGCCAGGACTCCGGCGACGGCGGCGAGCACGACGTACAGCGTCACCTGGGGAACCGGGACCGAGATGGCCTTGATCCCTTCATCCTTCAGTGCCTGCGACAGGGCGAGGCCGATGCCGATCCCGAGCGCCGCGCCACTCAGCGCGCCGATCAGTGAGATCACCACTGACTCCCAACGCACCATGGCCCGCACCTGTCCCTTCGTCATACCGACCGCGCGCAGGAGGCCGAGCTCACGAGTGCGCTCGAACACCGACAGGGCCAGTGTGTTGACGATGCCCAGCAGGGCGATCAGGACTGCCAGCAGCAGCATGACCGTCACGAACTGGAGCAGGTTGTCGATGAATCCACTGGCAGTCTTCTCGAAGCCCTTCTGGTCCAGAACCCGAGCGTCCGGGTGGCTGGCCAGAGCGGCTGCGATCGCGTCCTGGACCTCGCCCTTGTCGGCGCCGGCGGCCAGGGTGACCAGACCGGATGCAACGAGCTGCGGACCGGCAAAGGCGTTCTGCTGGGCCATGCTCAGGATGTAGTTGTCGGAGATCCATCCCTTGCCGTCGTACACACCGACGACGTGCAGGCGGTGCTTGCCCGTTACGGCGAACTCGGCGGGAACAACGCTGCCGAGCTTCCACTTGTGAGCGGTCGCTGCCGACCTGGAGACCACGACACCGTCCGTGCCGAGGTCAGTGAGCGAACCCTCTGAGACATCGAGGTTCATCACCTTCTCGGCAGTGGCGGGGTCGACCGACGAGAAGCTCGTGTCCAGTCCGAGGAACCGAGCCTCTCCCCAGCCACTGGCCGCGACCTGCTCGACACCCTTCACGTCCTTGACGGCACTGATCACGGACGGGCTGAAGCCCGGACCCTGGGTGCTCGACGTGGAGATGAAGAGGTCAGCGCTGGTCTGGTCGGAAACCACGTCACCGAAGGACTGCTTCAGCGACGAGGCGAAGACACCCATGCTGACGACCAGGGTGAGGCCGATCATCAGGGCAGCTGCCGTCGAAGAGGTACGACGCGGGTTGCGCATCGCATTCTGCTTCGCCAGCTCGCCAGGCAGTCCGCGCCAGCGGAGCGGTGTGGCGATCAGTGCAGCCAGCGGTCGTACGGCGAGCGGCAGGGACACCATCACGCCGGCGAGAGCCACGACCAGGCCGAGCCCGAAGGCCTTCATGGTCACGTCTCCGTAGAGCGCCAGGAGGATGCCGGTCACACCGGTACCGATGAGCCCGAGGCCGATCAGACCACGCTTGAGCGAGGGCTTCTCCGCACCGGGGGTCGACTCACGCAGTGCCTCGACGGGCAGCACCTTGGTCGCCCGGCGAGCCGGGACGAGTGCCGCGACAACGGTGATGACCGTGCCGACGAGGAGAGAGACGACGATGGTGCGCGTCTCCAGCTGCAGGGACGTGCTCGGCAGGCTGAAGCCCACCATGTCCATGAGCATCTTGAGACCCTTGGCCACGGCCAGGCCGAGACCGATCCCGACCGCGGATGCCGCGACACCGAGGAGCAGTGCCTCGAGCAGCAAGCGGCTCATCACCTGACGACGGGTACTGCCGATCGCACGCATCAACGCGATCTCTCGCGAGCGCTGCGTGACGATCATCGTGAAGGTGTTCCAGATGATGAAGGAGCCGACGAACAGTGCGACACCAGCGAAGATCATGAACAGGATCCCGACGACCTTGAGGTCCTTCTTGATCGAGTCGGAGCTCTCCTTGGCGACCGTCTTGCCGGTGACCGCCTCGACGCCGTCGGGGACGACGGCGCTCACGCGCTTGGCCAGCTCGGCCTGGCTGACGCCCTTCGCCGCGCTCACACCGATGGTGTCGAACTGCCCGGGGGTGCCGAGCACCTTCTGGGCTGTGGAGGTCTCGAAGTACGCCGACGTGGTGCCGCCGAGGTTCTTCTCACCACCGAAGCCCACGGTTCCGACCACGGTGAACTCGCGGGTCGGGCCCTGGAACAGCACCTTGATGGTGGAGCCCAGTGCGATGTGGTTCTCCTCGGCGCTGGTGGCGTCGATGGCCACCTCGTCGGCTGCATCCGGCGCAGAGCCGGACATCAGGTCGACGTCACCGCGGAGCTTCTTGTCCGCCGGCATGCTGTAGCCCTGCGTGGGCGCGCCACCGCCGGTGAGGATGGCCTTGCCGTCGTTGTCGGTGAGCAGTGCGTAGCCGGTGACGGAGCCCTCGGCGGCGCGGACGCCGTCGACCTGCTTGACGGCCTTCAGTGCCGAGGCGGGGATGGGACCCCGGCTGGTGCCGACGCCGTCGGTGGCCGTGTAGCCCGCCTCGGCGCGGACGACCGCGTCGGTGCCGGCGGAGACCTTGCCGAAGAGCTGCTCGAAGGCGAGCCCCATGGTGTCGGTCAAGACGAGTGTTCCTGCGAGGAACGCAACACCGAGTGCGATCGACGCCGTCGTCAGGATCAGGCGCAGCTTGTGCGCGAACATCTGTCGGATGGTTGTCGCAAACATGACTCAGGCTCCTAGGTGCTTCATGTAGTCGAGGACCTCGTCGGCGGTGGCCGAACGCATCTCATCGACGATGTGACCGTCCGCGAGGAAGATCACGCGGTCGGCGTAGCTGGCGGCGGTCGGGTCGTGCGTGACCATGACCACGGTCTGGCCGAGCTCGGTCACCGCGTTGCGGAGGAAACCGAGCAGCTCGGCACCCGACTTCGAGTCGAGCGCACCCGTCGGCTCGTCCGCGAAGACGATCTCGGGCTTCGACGCCAGGGCCCTGGCCGCGGCGACGCGCTGCTGCTGGCCACCGGACAGCTCCGAGGGACGGTGACCCAGGCGACCGGTGAGGCCGACGGTCTCGACGATCGAGGCGACCCAGTGCTCGTCGGGCTTGCGTCCGGCGATGCGCATCGGCAGCACGATGTTCTCCGCCGCCGTCATCGTCGGCAGCAGGTTGAACGACTGGAAGATGAAGCCGATCCGGTCGCGACGCAGGAGAGTCAGCTTCTTGTCGTTGAGCGAGCTGAGCTCGACGTCACCGAGGAACACCTCCCCGGAGGTGGGGCGGTCGAGGCCGGCGAGCATGTGCAGCAATGTCGACTTGCCGGATCCGGAGGGACCCATGATCGCGGTGAACTCCCCCTCGACCACGCCGACGCTGACGCTGTCGAGGGCCGTGACGGCGGCGTCGCCCTCTCCGTAGAACTTGCTGAGGCCCTGGGCCCTCGCCGCGGTGGCGGTTGCGGCCCGGGGGCGAGTGGTGGTGATCGTCATTGTGTGACTCCTGTGTGGGGGGCGGCCACCGATCTGGCGGCTCATGTCCCAGAAGACGCCCTGGAGGGGGTCGCCCACGATTGGGTTGGGCGCAGGGTCGCCGAGGCTGTCCGCCCGCTCGAAGGCGGGTGATCGTGTGGCCACCCCCACCCCGGTGGTACGGGAAAGCACCTCCCCTGCCAGGAGCGCGATGGCGCACACTGCACACATGAGAGGGCTGCAGTGGCCGCGCCGGCGATCTCGTCGCCAGGTGCTCGCGGACGCCCTCGTGCTGGCCGGCCTGGTCGCCTTCGTCGTCCTGGTGTACGTCGTGCTGGTGCTCGGCCTCGGGGCGCTGCTCGGTCACACCTCCTCCCCCGACGTCGCGCTCTCGGTCATCGCGACGGCCGTCGTCGCCCTCGCCTTCGACCCGGTGCAGACCCGGCTCGAGCGGGCCGCCTCGCGTGCGGTGAACCACGGCCAGCTCTCGCCGTACGACGTGCTGAGGCGGTTCTCCGAGACCGTCACCGGCAGCTACGACTCGGAGGAGCTCCCCGCGCGGATGGCCAGGGTGCTGGCGGACGGCACCGGCGCCGAGTGGGCCCAGGTTTGGTTGGTGGTCAGCGACGAACCGCAGCTCGCGGCCACCTGGCCTCCCGGCGCCACCACAGAAGGCAAGGGAGTACGCCGGTCACTGCCGGTCCGGGACGCCGGCGAGCTGCTGGGCGAGCTCGTCGTCCGGGAGCGTGAGCACCGGCCGCTCTCGTCGGTCGAGGCGCGCCTGTTCACGGGCCTGGCCGACCAGGCCGGACCGGTCCTGCGCGGTGCCCGCCTGCACGCCGAGCTGAGCCAACGCGCCGAGCAGCTCTCGGCTCGAGCCGAGGAGCTGCGCATGTCACGCCAGCGGCTGGTTGCGGCCCAGGACGCCGAGCGCCGCACCCTCGAGCGCGACATCCACGACGGAGCGCAGCAGCACCTCGTCGCCCTCGCGGTGAACCTCCGACTCGCCGAGACCCTCTCCCACCGGTCGCGCGAGCGGGCCGAGAAGCTCCTAGTGGCGCAGGAGATCGCGGCCGCCGAGGCGATCGACGTCCTGCTCGCGCTCTCGCGCGGCATCTACCCGCGCCAGCTCGGCGCGGAGGGGCTGGTCCCCGCGCTGACCACGGCTGTGGCCACCAGCACGATCCCCGTCGCGATCACGGCGACCGGCGTCGGGCAGTATGCAGCCGCCGTCGAGGCCACGGCGTACTTCTGCTGCCTGGAGGCCGTACAGAACGCCGCCAAGCACTCGGGGGCGTCCTCGATCCGGGTGTCGCTGGACGGAGATGGCTCGACCCTGGGCTTCGTCGTCGAGGACGACGGCACCGGTTTCGACCCGAGCGCGGCCACCGAGGGAACCGGGCTGGCGAACCTGCGTGACCGGATCGAGTCGGCCGGCGGCACCCTCGTCATCGACACCACGCCGGGTGGCGGCACCCGGATCAGTGCCTGGCTGCCGTCGCCCGAGCTCTCCGCAGCGCCGGCCGTGACCGCGGGCGGTGACTGAGGTGGTCGCGCGCATCGCCTGGGTGCTGGTGGCCCTCACTCTCGTGGCGGTCGTCGGGGACATCTTCGTGACGGCCCAGTACCGCACACTCCTCTCCGAGGACGCAGTCGCGGTCCACGGCTTCCCCTTCGTCGACCTCGCCGTCCTCGGCGCCGCCGTGCTCGGTGCGATCATCCTGACGCAGGACAACCGGCACCCGATCGGGCTGCTGCTCCTCCTGATCGGGTTCACCGGTTCCGTGTCCCTTCTCACCGAGGCCTACAGCATCTGGGTGGTCGACGAGAACGGACCCGGCCCGCGGAGCCTCGCCGGGGTGTCGGGCTGGGTGTCGTCGCTGCTCGGCGGTCAGCTGTCGATCGCCGCGATCGCCCTGATCTTCCTGCTCGCGCCGGACGGGCGGCTGCTCTCGCGACGCTGGCGGTACGCCGTGGCGGCCACCGCGCTCGGAGCGTTCCTGTGTGCCGTGTCGGTCCTCATCCAGAACCCGATGGACTACGACATCAACGCCAGGACCGACTCGATCGGGCTGCTCGCGGGCGTTCTGGCATCGGTGGGCTTCCTGTTGATCAGTGCCGGCCTGCTCGCGTCCGTCGTCTCGATGGTGCTCAGGCTTCGCCGTAGCCGGGGAGAGGCACGCCAGCAGGTGCGACTGATCGCACTGGCGGCGGCCCTCGTCGCCGGTGGCCTGGTGAACCTGTTCGTCGTACAGATCTCCAACGGCGGCGTGCAGACCTGGGCCGCCAGCCTGCCCCTGTACGTCGCCTACGTCCTCCTCATCGCGCTGTTCGGGATCGCCGTGCTCCGCTACCGGCTGTACGACGTCGAGGTGATCCTCAACCGCACCCTCGTGGTCGCGATCGGGGCTGCGTTCGCGGCGATCGGCTACACGACGCTCGTGGTGCTCGTCGGCCACCGGGTCGGGCGGGGCGCCGACGGGGTCTGGCTCTCCCTTCTCGCGACGGCCCTGGTCGCCGTCGGGTTCCAGCCGCTGCGACGCCAGGTGATCCGGTTCGCCGACCGGCTGGCCTACGGGTCGCGCGCCAAGCCGTACGAGGCGCTGTCGAGCTTCAGCCACCGGATCGCCGACGCGCCATCGCCCGACACCCTCCTGCGCGCCGTCGCCGAGGCCGCCGCGCGCGCCGTCTCAGCGCAGGGTGCGGCTGCCGTGCTGCACGCACCGGATGCCGTGGTCTCGTCAGCCGTGAGTGGCAACCCCGGCGCCGACGCCGACGCGCACGAGGTGCCGGTCCGTCACGGACGAGAGGAGCTCGGCAGCATCCGCGTCTGGCTCGGGACCGGGGTGGGTGTCCGGCCGTCCGACCAGCGACTGCTCGAGGCCCTCGCCGACCAGACCGCGGTGGTCTTCCGCAACGTAGGACTGCAAGCCCGCCTCGCGGCACACGTGGCCGAGCTCGACCGGACCACGGATCAGCTCGCCAGCTCGCGGTCCCGGATCATCGAGGCCGACGACGCGGCCCGGCGCACCATGGAGGCGGCCATCTCCCGCAACGTCCTCCCCCACCTGGCCACCGTCTCCGATGGCATCGTCTGGGCCAGGGAGGCCAACGCAGCAGGAATGCCGAGCACGGGACTGGACGAGCTGGTCACCTCCACCAACACCGCCCTCGAGGCCCTGCGCGACCTGACCCGTGGCCTGTTCCCGACCCAGCTGGCGCGATCCGGGCTCGAGCCGGCCCTCCGCTCCCACCTGGCGCGCGGCGGTCGGTCCGGGGCGCTGCGGCTCGACCCCAGCGTGGCCGGCCGGCGGTTCCCCCACCCCGTGGAGGCCGCCGTGTACTCCTGCCTCGTCGGCGCCGCGCGCGAGTTCGAGGAACTGTCCGCCATCGACGTCTCGCTCCGCGATGAGGGCGTGATGATCCACCTTCGCGGTCTCCGGCATCAGGAGGGCGACCTCCAGGCGATCCTCGACCGGGCCGAGGCCGTGGGGGGTTCGATGAACACGGCCCGCGACGAGCTGGTGGTCTGCATCCCGGTGGACGCGGGTCAGCCGGTGGCGCCCTAGGGGGCTGAGGCGGACCAGACCTCGGTGAGCCGGTCCGGGCCGAACGCCGCCTTGGCGACGTACGCCGATGCGCCGCAACCCGCCAGGTCGAACTCGTCCTCGTCGTACGTCGACAGGAGCACCACGACCGGGCCACCGGGAGCCGCAGTCAGCCGGCGCGCAGCATCGATGCCACTGATGCCGGGGAGGTTGACATCCATGAGCACGAGGTCCGGGAGCACCTCTGCGGCGATCACCAGGGACTCCTCACCCGACGTCGTCGAGCCGACCATCGCGAAGCCGTCTGTCTCGGTCACCACGGCCGCGAGGGCGCGGCGGTAGGCCAGCTGGTCGTCGACGACCAGGACTCGAACCTCGGACATGAGCACCTCCTGACCGACATCGTGCCCTTTCCGGGCATCTCGCCGACATGGTGCTGTCCGCCCAACCGAGGGGCGGCTGGCCCACCCTCACTCCGCAGCGGGCCCCCCGGTCGCCTCGAGGAAGGCGAGCACCGCCATCACGCGCCGGTTCACGTCGGACTCGTGCAGGATGCCGAGCTTGGTGAACACCGATCCCACGTGCTTCTCGACGGCTCGCTCGCTCATGAAGAGTGCCTTGGCGGTCGCTGCGTTGCTGCGTCCTCGGGCGAGCTCCCGGAGGACTTCGAGCTCCCGCTCGGTGAGTCCCGAGAGCACCGACGTGGTGGTGTCAGCGGACTTCCGGGCCATCAGGGCCTCGACGATCCGGGGATCCAGCACGGACCCGCCGCGGGACACGTCGTACAGGGCGCGCACCAGGTCGTCGACCTCGGTCACCCGCTCCTTGAGCAGGTATCCGAGCCCGGCCACCCCGTCCGAGAGCAGGTCGAAGGCGTACTGCTCCTCGACGTACTGCGAGAGCACGACCACACCGGTGTCCGGGAACTCAGTCCTGATCCGCTTCGCCGCGTCGATGCCCTCGGTCGTGAACGAGGGTGGCATCCGGATGTCGGTGAGGACGGCGTCGGGGCGATGTCGCGCCACGGCCGCGAGGAGCGCCTCCGGGTCGGCGACCGACTCCAGCAGGTCGACCTCACCCGCTTCGGTGAGGATGCCCGCCACGCCCTCGCGGACGAGGTAGTTGTCGTCGGCGAAGACGACCCGGACGGTCATGGGCATCACTGTAGGCGGCGCCGGCCTGTTCGGACGCGGCGAAGGACCGGGGGCGGCTCACCGAGGCAACACCGGGCAAACTGGCCTATTCCCTCTGTTATGCCACCAGCCCGTGTCACCATTGGGGCAATTAGCTTTCTCGGGGGTGTGGATGGCTGCAGTACGCACCGGCGGCAAGGTCCGCATGGCACGTGAGCAGATGTCGGCGACCGAGCGTGCGTTGGCCGAAAGCAGCGAGCGCTACCGCTCGCTGTTCGCCTACAGTCCGCACGCCGCCTTCTCCCTCGACCTCGACGGGTCCTTCACCGACGCCAATGCTGTCGCCGAGGAGGTGAGTGGGTACACGCTCGCGGAGCTCCGCCAGATGAGCTTCGTCGACCTGATCCGAACGCAGGACCGGTCCCGCACGGTGGCTGCCTTCGAAGGCGCGCTGGGCCGTTCTCCGCAGGAGCTGGAGACGACGATGCGGCACAAGGACGGCCATCTCATCGAGCTGAGCGTGACGGCCGTGCCCGTCGTCGTCCACGACGACGTGGTCGGCGTCCACGGGCTCGCGGAGAACGTCACCGAACGCAACGAGCTGCGTCGCGAGCTGGAGCGCGCTCGGCGTTCGGCCGAGGAGGCGAACGCCGCCAAGTCGCTCTTCCTGGCGAACATGAGCCACGAGGTCCGGACACCGTTGACCAGCGTGCTCGGTGCCGCCGAGATGCTGGCGGAGGGAAACCTCGATCCCGGCGACGCTGCCCTCGTGGCGATCGTGCAGCGCAGTGCTGCGAAGCTGCACCGGCTGGTCAACGACATCCTCGACGTCTCGCGCCTCGAGGCCGGCAAGCTCGACGTACAGGAGACCTTGATCAGCCTCCAGGACGTGGCCGCGGACACGATCACGTGGGCCGGACCCCTGGCCCACCGCGAGGGCCTCGCCTTCACGTGGTGGCTGGACCCGTCCCTGCCGAAGCAGGTGTACGGCGACGCCATGCGCATCTCGCAGGTGCTGACGAACCTGATCGGCAACGCCTTGAAGTTCACCGAGCAGGGCGAGGTCAGGCTGAGCGTCGAGATCGCGGAATCCCGCGAGCACATCCTCGACGTGCGCTTCACCGTCGAGGACTCCGGGATCGGCATCGCCGAGGACCAGCTGAGCACTCTGTTCGAGTCGTTCTCGCAGGTCGACACCTCCACCACCCGCAAGTACGGCGGCGCCGGCCTCGGACTGGCTATCTGTCAGGAGCTCGTGGACTTGATGAACGGCACCCTGACGGTGCACAGCATCCCGGGCGAGGGCAGCAGCTTCTCGTTCACACTGCCCATGGAGCTCGGCAACTGCTCGTCCAGCTGACCTTCTCCGGCCCTCTGGGTTACCGCAGGACGTCATACGTTCTGGTTGCTCGGGCGACCACTTCGGATGACGTCAACACCGAACCCCAGCCGGGTTCTTGATGCCGGCGGAGGGCCTCGACTGAACTAGCCGTGGTCCCCCGGATCACTCGGGGGGCGCGTCCACCACGGGTCGAGTGCGACGAGGTCATCGAGTACCCCCGCGGCCCCAGGCTCGCCCTTCTCGACAAGAGTCCACATCGCCCTCCGGGCGAGTTCCTCGTCGTCTGGGTGTTGTTCGACGAACCGAACCGTGTCAATCTCAATGAGGCGCAGCGACCTGAGTTCGCCCAGCAGTTCCTTGGATCGCACATTGTGTTCTCGCGACGCCCCGAGCCCGGCCAATTGAACCCTCCGCACGGCCTCGAGCACCGGTTTTGCTCTCTCATCAAGCTCGGCGAGGTCTTCTGGGCTCGGTGGGTTGCCCTGACGAATCCGCTCTTGCATCGCCTCGGCCGCGGCCCGTACTTCATCCATGGCGGCTTCGGCCTCCCTGGCTCCCGGGATCGGTTCTTGGATCTTGGCGTGGGCCTCGTCACGAGCGGCCTCATTGGTGGCTACGCGAGCATCGACGACCTCACGGATCTGTTCCCCTCGGACGGTCGCAGCCATGGATCCTCCTCGATCGGGATGCCGTCGGCATCACCAGCTGGGGAAGGTCTGGACTTGGTCATCTTCCTTGAACCGTCTCCATAGTGGTGACGGTTCTGCCTTGAGTCTCAGCCCTCGACCCGTGGTCAACGGTCGTCGACCAAGCACCCACCTCGATGCCTGATCTTTACTGGTTCCAGAGAATGGTCGATACTGCGAAGCGTGCCCAACGCCTCTGACTTCGAGCGGTTGTTGCGTGGAGCGGGTCTACGGGTGACGCGTCCCCGTCTGGCGGTGCTGTCCGCGGTGCACGACCACGCGCACGCCGACACGGACTCGATCATCCGTGCCGTGCGGGGCAGCCTCGGTGAGGTGTCCCACCAGGCCGTCTACGACGTGCTGCGGGTACTGACGGAGGGTGCCCTCGTGCGGCGGATCCAGCCGTCGGGCTCGGTGGCGCGCTACGAGGCTCGAGTGGGCGACAACCATCACCACATCGTGTGCCGCTCGTGCGGCGCGATCGCCGACGTCGACTGCGCCGTGGGCGCAGCGCCGTGCCTGACCGCATCCGCCGACCACGGCTTCACGATCGACGAGGCCGAGGTGACCTATTGGGGTCGGTGTCCCGAGTGTGTGGCGGCAGCTGGTGCCGCTACGAACGAACCAAACAAACAGCTAGATAGGAGCAGCCGAAGTGTCTGAGCACGGCAGCGAAAGTGAGAACCCGGCCATCGACTCCCCGACTCCCGAGGCAAGTCGGCCGCACACGAACCAGGACTGGTGGCCCAACCAGCTCAACCTCCAGGTGCTCCACCAGCACTCCCCCGTCGGGAACCCGATGGACGAGGACTATGACTACGCGACGGAGTTCACGAACCTCGACGTCGAGGCGCTGAAGGCGGACGTCTTCGAGGTGATGACGACCTCACAGGACTGGTGGCCGGCGGACTACGGACACTATGGGCCACTGTTCATCCGGCTGAGCTGGCATGCCGCGGGCACTTACCGCATCGAGGACGGCCGCGGTGGTGCTGGTGATGGCGCCCAGCGCTTCGCCCCCCTCAACAGCTGGCCGGACAACGCCAACCTCGACAAGGCCCGCCGGCTGCTCTGGCCGGTCAAGCAGAAGTACGGCCAGAAGATCTCGTGGGCCGACCTGCTGGTTTTCGCGGGCAACTGCGCACTCGAGTCGATGGGCTTCAAGACCTTCGGCTTCGGCTTCGGGCGCGAGGACGTCTGGGAGCCGGAGGAGATCTTCTGGGGACCGGAGGACACGTGGCTCGGGGACGAGCGCTACAGCGGCGACCGTGAGCTCTCCGGTGCACTCGGCGCCGTGCAGATGGGCCTGATCTACGTGAACCCGGAGGGTCCCAACAGCAAGCCCGACCCGGTGGCTTCCGCGCGGGACATCCGGGAGACCTTCCGGCGTATGGCGATGAACGACGAGGAGACCGTGGCGCTCATCGCCGGCGGTCACACGTTCGGCAAGACCCATGGCGCGGGGAACCCCGATCTGGTGGGACCCGAGCCTGAGGGCGCCCCGCTGGAGGCACAGGGCCTGGGCTGGAAGAACGCCCACGGAAGCGGCATCGGCAAGGACGCGATCACGAGCGGGCTCGAAGGAGCCTGGACGCCCACTCCGATCACGTGGGACAACAGCTTCTTCGAGACGCTGTTCGGCTTCGAGTGGGAGCTGGCCGAGAGCCCCGCGGGTGCCAAGCAGTGGAAGCCGAAGGACGGCGCTGCGGCGGACGCCGTACCCGACGCGCACGATCCGTCGGTCAAGCACGCGCCGATGATGGCGACGACCGACCTCGCGCTGCGCCAGGACCCGGCGTACGAGAAGATCTCCCGGCGCTTCATGGAGAACCCGGACCAGCTCGCGGACGCCTTCGCCAGGGCCTGGTACAAGCTCCTGCACCGCGACATGGGACCCGTCTCCCGATTCCTCGGTCCGTGGGTGGCCGAGGCACAGCTGTGGCAGGACCCCGTGCCCGCGGTCGACCACGACCTGGTCGGGGACGAGGACATCGCCGCGCTCAAGGCCACGCTTCGCGACTCCGGCCTGACCATCCCCCAGCTGGTTGGTACGGCGTGGGCGTCGGCGTCGAGCTTCCGCGGCACCGACAAGCGAGGCGGCGCCAACGGTGCGCGGATCCGTCTCGAGCCGCAGCGGAGCTGGGAGGTCAACAGCCCGGAGCTGCTGAGCCACGTGCTGCAGAAGCTCGAGCAGGTCCAGCAGGACTTCAACGGCTCGCAGTCCGGCGGCACGAAGATTTCGCTTGCCGACCTGATCGTCCTGGGTGGTTGCGTGGGTGTCGAGCAGGCGGCGAAGTTCGGCGGCCACGACGTCACGGTCCCGTTCACGCCCGGCCGCACGGACGCGTCGCAGGAGCAGACCGACGTCGAGTCCTTCGCAGTGCTAGAGCCGAGGGCCGACGGGTTCCGCAACTACCTCCGGCTCGGAGAGAAGCAGCCCCCGGAGACGCTGCTCCTGGAGCGCGCCTACATGCTCGAGCTGAGTGCTCCGGAGATGGCGGTCCTGGTCGCCGGGATGCGCGGACTCAACACGAACATCGGTCAGTCCCAGCACGGCGTCTTCACCGACAAGGCCGAGACGCTGACAAACGACTTCTTCGTCGGGCTGCTCGACCAGGGCATCGAATGGAAGGCCTCGGACTCACACGAGAACGTCTTCGAGGGCACCGATCGCGCGACCGGTGAGGTGACGCGAACCGCCACTGCTGTCGACCTCGTCTTCGGTGCCAACTCGCAGCTGCGTGCGATCGCGGAGGTCTACGCGGCCGACGACGCGAAGGAGAAGTTCGTGCATGACTTCGTGCGGGCGTGGGACAAGGTGATGAACCTCGATCGGTTCGAGCTGGACTGACGAGCCGGCTGAGTTCGGCGGTTTCGGAGACGGGCGGAACCGCGGCGCCTACCGTGATGCCATGTCGCGTGCCCGATTCGTCCGCTTTCCCGTGCTCGCTGGCCTGGCCAGTCTTGCGGTCCTGGCCTCCCTGCAGGCAGCCCCCACCGGACCGGCCACCCCGAAGGCGGACCCGCAACCTGCGGCGGCTTGGGTACCCCCGAACCCCACGAACGCGGCCAAGATCTTCCAGTGGGGCAACAAGCAGTGGGGTGACGAGTTCGTCACGCCGTTGCAGTCGACGTGGCAGGCGAGCCGGCCCGCGATGATTCGCGACCAGCACGGGATGCTGACCCTGGACGCCCCCAAGGCGACCGGCGTCAACGTGATCGCAACGCTGCTCAACCACAACCGGCAGCAGGGGCGCTGGGAGGCCCGTGTGCGCAGCCGGCAGTACGGCACCGGCGGGACGCCGTACAAGCTGTACTGGGAGCTGGTGCCGCGCACGGGTGGAGCCCACTGCGGCGCGCGCGACCTCGTGCTGGCCAGCTACAGCCTCGGCAGCAACACGGCGTGGATGCACGCGCGCAACCTGCCCAACTCCGACTTCGCCGCCAGCAAGTCGACGCCGCTCAGCAACAACGAGTTCCACACCTACGCCGTCGAGATCACCGCCGACCACATCTCGTGGTTCGTCGACACCAAGGTGATCAGGACCGAGCGCCGCCCCGATGCGATGCGTGCCGCCGACTACGCCGTCCGGTTCCGTCTTCAGAGCACACCGGGCGCCCAGATGAGGCAGGGCCGGATGCAGATGGACTGGGTCCGCTTCTACACGCTGGCCCGCAAGAACGCGAAGTCGATCGAGGCGCCGCAGCTCGACCGGATGACGTACGCCGCCGCCTGCTGATCACGCGCCGTGGCACGATCGGCATCAGGAGGTTCCGATGACCGACACCGACCAGACCGCACCTGACCTCGAGCAGATCCATGCAGCGCGCGACCGCATCCGCGACGCCCACCTGCGCCCACACAGTGAGCGTCCGGCGTCGTCCGCACGCGGACTGCACCACACGGCGCTGATCAGCAGCGACGTCGAGACGACGATCCGCTTCTACCAGGACGTGCTGGAGTTCCCGCTCACGGAGCTGATCGAGAACCGCGACTATCCCGGTTCCTCGCACTTCTTCTTCGACATCGGCAACGGCAACCTGCTCGCGTTCTTCGACTTCCCCGGGCTCGACGTCGGTCCGTACGCCGAGGTGCTCGGCGGGCTGCACCACTGTGCGATCTCGGTCGAACCAGAGAGGTGGCAGCACCTGGTGAAGAAGCTCGAGGACGCGAACGTCGAGCACGAGGTGCACAGCGACGTCTCCGTCTACTTCACCGACCCCGACGGCGCGCGCATCGAGCTGATCGCCGACCCGCTCGGCGAGATGTACGGCAACGAGGTTCTCTGACGCCGCGACCGACGTGCGGATCGCGACGTTCAACATCCTCAACGGCCGGTCCCCGTCAGACGACCACGTCAACGAGGCCCGGTTCTGTGCCGCCATCGCTTCCCTCGACGCGGACGTGCTCGCCCTCCAGGAGGTCGACCGCGACCAGCCGCGCTCGCGCGGGCTGGACCTGACCGCCCTGGCAGCCGACGCGATGGGCGCAGTGGACCACCGGTTCGAAGCCGCGCTGATGGGCACGCCGGAAGCACCGGCGGGTGCCGCCACAGGAGACGAGCAGCCCGGGGTCCCGGCGTACGGCATCGCCCTGCTCAGCCGCTACCCGGTGCTGGCCTGGCACGAGGTCCGACTGCCGCCGGCACCGGTCCGGCTGCCCTACCGGTTCCAGGGCCAGAGACGACCCCACTGGGTCCGGGACGAGCCGCGTGTGGCCCTCTGCGCCGACCTCGAAGCCCCGAACGGCCCCCTGCGCGTCGTGACCGCGCACCTGTCCTTCCTGCCGTTGTGGAACGGGCGGCAGCTCCGGCTACTGACCCGCAGCCTCGGCCAGTCCGCGGGCCCGACGCTCCTCGCCGGAGACCTCAACATGGGGACCCGTCGTGCCCAGCGGATCACCGGCATGAGCTCCCTGGCGACCGGGCCGACGTTCCCGGCCCACCGACCCGCCGCACAGCTCGACCACGTGCTGAGCGACTCACGGCTCGCGGCGAGTGGTGGACCGGTCGCTCTCGAGATCTCGGACCATCGTGCTCTGGTGGTCGACCTGAGCTAATCCTTGAAGACCGGGTCTCGCCCTTCGTGTCGGGCGGTGACCGCCTCGTCGAAGTTGTCGGTGAGCAGACGGACGTAGAGCTGCCCCAACCCCTCGGCGTTCATGTGCTGCGCGAGGCTGCCGGCGTCGAGTCCCGACCACAGCGTGCGCTTGGTCAGCTCCACGCCCGGCCGGCTCCAGCCGGCGATCGTCTCGCCGATCGCAACCGCCGCGGGGACCAGCTCGTCCGCCGTGACCACGCGGGACACAAGCCCGATCCGCTCGGCCTCGTCGGCGCCGACATCGCGACCGGTGAGCATCATCTCGAAGGCCCGCGAGGAGCCGATCGCGCGCGGCAGCAGGTAGCTGAGCCCGAGCTCGCTGGCGGTCAGCCCGTTGTTGATGCCGGCCGCGCGGAAGAACGCGTCCTCGGCGGCGACCCGGATGTCACAGGCCAGCGCCAGGCACAGCCCACCGCCGATCGCGGGACCGTTCACCGCCGCGATCACTGGTTGGTGCAGTCCGCGCAGCGCCAGCACGACGTCGTCGAGGATCTCCATCGCTCGCAGCGCCACCGTTGCCTGGGTGAGCCCGGCGGTGTTCGGCATCCGGCCGCGCTCCCCGCTCTGGTCGGCGCCCGAGCAGAAGCCTCGCCCTGCGCCGGTGAGTACGACGGCCCGCACCTCGTTGTCGTCGGAGATCTCCCGTAGCCGTTCGCGCAGAGGGACCATCACGTCGAACGACATGGAGTTCATCCGCTCTGGCAGGTTCAGGGTGACCAGCGCGATGGCAGGCGCCGGACGGTCGAGCAGCACATGATCCATGCGCGTCAGTATGTCGGGCCGCCCGGCGACAGAAACGACGAAGGTCCGGATCAGATGATCCGGACCTCCGTCGCGTGCGGAACCTTGTGGGTCAGTTGCTGTTCAGCAGGACACTGACGCTGCCACCTCGAGAGCTGTCCCCGTTGGCAGTTGCAGTCAGCTGGCCCTGGGGACCTGCGCCGACTGCCGTGTTGCTGTCGGCGAGCAGTCCGAGGGCGTGAGCACTGCTGGTGTCGGGTTGCCCGGGCCAACGCACCTCCACACCCAACGGCGTCGTCCAGGCGGTTGAGGTGTTGGACCGGTCGGCCCAGTAGGTCACCAACCAGTTGTTGTTCACCGTCGCGGTGACAGCCGGGCTGGTGTGCGCAGCTCCCGCTGTGTTGTCGATCTTGGAGGCAGAGGCCGCGATCGGCGTGGTGCTGTCGGTGTCGCGGTAGACCCCCACGGTCAGGTCGGCCTTGGTCGCGGACGAGATGGTGACCGACACCTTGACCCCTCCGGCTGCATCAGTCGAGGTCGCCTTCTTCGTCCATGCCCGCACGCCCATCGCGCCGTTGGTCCCATCCGCGGCCTGGAGCAGGGTCCACCCGGTGGGGTTGGTGTAGGTGCGGCCGTTGCTGGCGGCGCCGAGGAACAACAGCATCGTGTCGCCGGCCTGGACGCCGGCTGGCAGCGTCACGGTGCGCAGTGTGCTGTTGCCGACGTTCGACGCGGTGCCCACGAAATCGATGTTGCTCACGGGGTCGGGGTCGGGGTCGGTCGGGTTGGCCTGGGCCGTGTCTGCGTCCTCGTTGCCGTGGCCGTCGTCGACGGTCAGCGTCACAGTCCTGGCGCCCGATGCGGTGTAGGGGTGCGTCGGGTTGGCGGCCGTGGAGGTGCCGCCGTCCCCGAAGTCCCAGCTGTAGGTCAGCGTGTCGTTGTCGGGGTCGTCGGACGTGTCTCCCACGAACGAGCAGCTCAGGTCATCACAGTTGACACCGGTGATGTGGGCCGTGGGAGCCGCGTTGGCTCCCGGGCTCGGGGTGACCGTCACGGTGTCCGTGTCGGACAGGCCGTGCCCGTCGCTGACGGTGAGGACCACGTCCTTGGAACCGCCCGGCGACGCGTAGTTGTGCGCGGGGTTGGCCGCCGTTGACGAGGTGCCGTCTCCGAAGTCCCAGCTGTAGGTCAGCGTGTCGCTGTCCGGATCGCTCGAGGTGGAACCGGTGAATGTGCACGACAGGTCGGCGCACGTCGGGTTGCTGATCGTCGCCGTCGGAGCGGCGTTGGTGGTGGTGAGCGTGGCGGTCTCGGTGTCGGAGAGCTGCCCGTCGCTGACTGTCAGTGTCACCAACCTGTTGCCGGCGGACGCGTAGACGTGAGTCGGGTTGGCCGTGGTGTCGTGCGGTGTTCCGTCGCCCCAGTTCCAGTCGTAGGTCAGCGAGTCGCTCTCAGGATCGCTCGACGTCGAGGCGTTGGGCGAGCACGTCAGGTGCGTGCACGTGGTGTCGGTGATGACCGCCGTCGGGGCGGTGTTCGCCGGCGGGTCCACGGGGTTCCCGACCACGGTGTCGGTGCCGGTCGCGAGAAGCGGGTCCGTCACGGTCAGCGTCACGGTCTTGCTGCCTCCGCTGGTGAAGGTGTGCGACGGCTTGGGGGTGGTGCCGTGCGGCGTACCGTCGCCCCAGTTCCAGTCGTAGGTCAGCGCGCCACCCTCCGGGTCGGTCGACGACTCACCGTCGAACGTGCAGGTTAGGCCGGTGCACCCCGTGAGAGCAGCGTGCGCAACGGGTTCCTGGTTGGCCGGAGCCGAACCCGTCCCGCTCAGCAGGACGCTCATGGTGAGGGCCTGGGCACTCACGCTGGCCGTGCCGTTGAGGCCACCCTGCACGCCCTTGCCCACCCTCTTGTTGCTGTCCATCAGCAGCGACGACATGTGGTTCGAGCCGGAGGCGGTGCTCTCGGACCGCTGCGTCTGGCTCGTCGGGCCGGTCCAGTTGGTAGGGGTACCGTCCGCCGTGCTCGACTTGTCGCTCCAGAAGCTCACCAGCCAGCTGGCACCGTCGGGCGAGTCGACCGTGGGTGTCTGGTGCCCGGCGCTCGCGAAGCTCTGCGAAGTGCTGTCGGAGACCTTGATCGCTGGCGTGCCGACCCCGCGGTACGCCGCCACCGTGAGGTCGGACTTCACGGTGTAGGCAGTCCCATCGGAGGCGCTCCGGCTGGTCACCGTGATCGGCGACGTGAGGTCCGAAAGCGTGGCCGTCTTGGTGAAGAGGAGTCCGTCGAAGCTCGAACCACCCTCGTTCGCCACCTGGGTCCAGCCGTTGGGGCCGGCGTACACAGGCGTCGTCGAGTTGCCGGCGAAGAACAGCAGCAGCGTGTCACCCACCAGAGTGCCGAGGGGTGCCGTGATCGTGTGGTTGCTCCGGCTGCCGTTGTTGTTCCGGCTGCCGACGAACGCGATCTTGTCGGACGTGTCACTCGGGCTGGCCGTCCGGGTGACGCTGTTGGTCGCACCCTTGTCGTCGGTGACCACGAGGGTCACCGGTCGGTCGCCTGCGTCGGCGTAGCTGTGCGTGGTGGTCGCACCCGTGCCGTGGGAGGTGCCGTCCCCGAAGTCCCAGTCGTAGCTGAGCGAACCGTTCTCGGGGTCGCTCGACGTCGTGCCGTCGAACGTGCAGGCGAGCTTGTCGCACGAGATCGACGCGTTCGCGAGCGGTGCCTCGTTCAACGCCGCCGGCACCGACTGGTAGGGGAACATCGCTCGTGAGGCCCAGCCAGTCCCTACAGCTGCCGAGGACAGCTGCGTCACCGCGCCCGAGATGTTGCGGGTGCTCTGGTTCCAGGTGGCCGAGGACAGGTTGCCGCTGGTGTTGGCGTAGTAGAGCTTGTTCCCCACGACGAAGGCGCCGCGCACGTTGGACCAGTTGATCGCCGCCGTGGTGGTGGAGAAGCGCTGCTGACCGACCACACCGTCCTCGATCTCGAAGGCGCGGCGGTAGAGCGCGTTCGTGCCCGACTTGGTGTAGAAGATGAAGCCGCCGGCGTAGAAGATGCTGGTGATCGTCTTCACGTCGGTGTGCCAGTCGGTCTGGGCCACCAGGGCGTCAGCGGCGTTCACCGCAACTGGCGGCGTGCTGTACGTCACGGTCCCGTCGGCGTTGGCAGTGAACGTCATCTTCGACAGCGAGCCGTCCGTGTTCACCTTGTAGAGCACGCCGTTGACCATGAACGCGCCCGTGCTGGTGCTCCAGCCCGGTCCTGCAGCCACGTTCGACGCCGTACCGGCCGAGGTCCCGGTGAAGTTGCGCCTCGTCAGCTGCGAGGCGCCACTGGCCACGCGGTAGAGGGTGACCGGCAGGGTGTTGGTCTGCAGGACCGGCAGCTTCGTCCCGGTCGCCAGCGGCAGCACGGCGATGCGGGGGTGGTAGGTGTTGCCGGCGGTGTGCCCGAGCAGCTCGGTGTCCGAGCCGACGTAGAGACTGTCGCTGGTCGCGAGCATGTCCTGCACGCCGACGCCGCGGGCGCGGGTCGGGTTCCACGAGTACGGCATGCCGTTGACCGGGTTGAGCGCGGCGATGCCCTCGCGGCTCACGGAACCGGGGCCGGCCACGTTGTTGGCGCTCGGGTTGTTCTGGAAGCGCTGGTGGCCGCCGGCGTAGATGACGTTGTCGGTGACCTCGACGGTCCACGTGGAGTCGCTACCGGTGTAGGCCGTCCAGGTCGGCGGTGACGTCGCCGTCTGGTTGTCCTCGAAGCGCGCCACCACATCGCAACCGGACGTGCCGGCGTTGCTGGCCGAGGCGCCGCCGTAGGCGCCCGTGGTTGACACCACGAAGTAGGTACCGTCGCGCGAGTACTCGACGTCGGTCATGTAGGTGTCGAACCGCTCGGCGCAGGCTGAGGTGTACAGGGTCGTCGACCAGGGCGTCACGCTCGGGTGAACGGTCGGGTCGGTGCCGGTGGGTGCGTTCCCGATGTCGAGGCGAGCGATCTGGGAGCGGGACTGGCCGTCGACGCTGGTGAAGTTGCCCACTGCCACCAGCCTGTTGTTCTGGGGGTTCACCGAGATCTGGAGGATGTTGGTGACGGCGCCGGCGAGGCTGTTGCGCACCCCGGCGACCACCGAGTTGACGTACGGGTCGCGTTTGCCGGTGTCGGCGAACACGGTGCCCAGTGCCTTCTGCGCGACGCCGTTGATGTGGGTGAACTTGCCCGCGACGAACAGGTGGTTGCCGACCACCTCGAGGTCGCGGATGTCGCCGCTGATGGCGGGCGCCGTGAAGTTGGGGTCGACAGCGCCGGTGGTCACATCGATCTTGAACAGGCGACCCGGCATCGACTGGCCGGCAGCGGACCCGAAGGACCCCGCGACGTACACCGACTTCCCATCGGCCGCCGGCAGCACCTTGTAGACGATGCCCAGGGGGTCGGGGGCGAAGTTGGGCAGGATCTTGCCCGTCGAGGCGTTGAACGCGAGTACGCCGATGCGCGTGAAGGTGGGGGTCCCGCTTCCGTTGTTGACCTGGCTGAACTGGCCCCCGACCACGATGTTGTTGCCCACCTTGGCGATCGAGTAGACGGTGCCGTCGAGGATGCTGGGCGTGTTCCTCCCCGGCTCGTCACTGACGACCTTGCCCGTCTGCGGGGCGGGGTTGCCCGTGTCGGCCGCCTGAGCAGCAGGCGCCCAGGCACCGAGTCCTGCCGTCACCAGAGCGACGAGCAGCACCAAAGAAAGGAGTTTCCGCACTCCGACCATCCCCCACAAACCGAGAACCGAGCGTCACGCCCCCAAGCGAGCCGTCCGGCGATCATCCCCCGGCCACTTGCAATCACCCAGAAGGCCACCAAAGCGGTCTGGTCCACCTTGAACGTTCAACGGGCTGCTTCCCCGACACCGCGGACAAAAGGGGTATGGAGCCTCCGCGGGGGCGCCTGGTCGTACTACCTAGGTTCGATGGTGACCGGAACGTCAGGCCGCCCACGATGGCGATGTGCACCGACCTCTCACGCCGCTCGCGCTCCGAGTGGCCGCTCCTGTGGCCAGGCCGTATGCCTGGCGGCTGGCTGGCGCGGGGGCTCTGGTGCTCGTCCAGGTGGCCCTGGTGCTGGCCAAGCCGTGGCCGCTCGCACTGGCTGTCGACCATGCCCTCAGCAAGGACGCACCGCCGCTTTCGCTGCCCCTGGTCGGGGAACTGACGCCGACTGTCGTCCTCGTTCTCGCCGGGGTGGCCGCCGTGCTCGTCAGCGGCCTGCTCGGCCTGCTCGACATGGCCCTCGAGCGCGTCTCGGAGGGCACCGCGGAGAGGATCGGAGCTGACCTTCGAGTTCGGATCTTCGACCACGCGATCACCCGGTCGCTCCGCTGGCACGACCGCACCCGGAGCGGGGAGCTGCTGTCGCGGCTGACCAGCGACGTCGGTCGGCTCCTCGATGCGGTGGTCGCCACCACGACGATCCTGGTGCCCGACACGATCATGCTTCTCGGCGTCCTGTTCCTCGTGCTGAGCATCGACTCCGGTCTGGCCCTGGTGGGCCTGAGCGTCATACCTGTCCTCGTGGTGCTGTCGGTCCGACAACGGCGACTGGTCCGCGATGCGCAGCAGACCGCCCGCGAGGAGTCGGGGCGCCTGGCCGGGTCCGCCACCGACCTGTTGCGCAACGTCCGCGCTATCCAGTCGTTCGGCAGCTCCGACAAGGCCGGCGCGATCTTCCGCAGCCGTAGCCAGTCGGTCCTCCGGGCCGAGCTGTCAGCCGTGCGGGTGCAGGCCCGCTGGATGCCGGTCCCGGACATCGTGCTCGCGGTCGGGAGCGCCCTCGTGCTGGTCGTCGGCGGGAGCCATGTGGTGTCAGGCTCGCTCTCGACCGGTGCGTTGCTGGTCGTGATCTCGTACCTGCGCGACCTGTACTCGCCGGTGCGCGGTCTGACCCGTCTGTCGACGGTCCTCGCGAAGGCCAGTGCCAGTGCGGCGCGAGTGGGGGCCGTGCTCGACTGCGACGAGGCGGTTGTCGAGAAGCCGCACGCGCGCCAGGCGCCGCCGCTCGAGAAAGGCGTGCACTTCTCGGACGTGCGCTTCGGCTACGAGCCGGACCACGACGTGGTCAGCGACCTCGACCTCGAGGTCCGCACCGGCGAGACCGTCTGTCTCATCGGCCCCAGCGGCGGCGGCAAGAGCACCTTGCTCCAGCTGCTCCTGCGGTTGTACGACGTGGACGCCGGGCGGATCCTGCTCGACGACGTCGACGTGCGTGACTGCGACCTGCGCAGCCTGCGCGCTCGCTTCGCCTACATGCCCCAGGAGCCCTGGCTGCTCGACGCGACGCTCGCCGAGAACATCGCCCTCGGCGACCCGACCGCCTCACGCGACGACATCGAGGCGGCCGGGATCCGGGCCCTCGTGCACGAGTTCGTCGGGCGGCTCCCGCACGGCTACGACACTCGGCTCGGCGAGGCAGGAGCGCGCCTCTCCGGCGGCGAACGACGCCGCGTCGCACTGGCCAGGGCCGCGATCTCGCCGGCTCCCATGGTGCTGCTCGACGAGCCGACGACGTCCCTGGACCCGGTTGCGACCGAAGGCGTCCTGCGCGCCATCCGGAACGCCACGACCGGACGCACCACCCTGATCGTCACCCACGACCCGGCGGTCGCCGCCCTCGCGGACCGGGTGATCACCGTGGGGAAGGAGACGGCCGTGCGGGCCGCCTCGTCCCCGTCCACCAGCGACACCGAGAGGAGGTGCACCCGCTATGACCGTCCAGACAGTGATGAGCCACAGGCGTCGGCGACACGGCCGTTCGCGCAGCCGTTCGCGCAGCCGTTCGCGCAGCCGTTCGCGTAGCCGTTCGCGCAGCTGAACGCCGCAGCACCGCCCGGTCCTCGTCTCGGGGACCGGGCGGGAGGCGCTCTGGTTCCCCAGCACATTCGAGGCACATTCGAGGAGTCACCAGGTGGAAGCCGAAGGCGTCGACGAGGTCGACAAGCAGCCGGTCTGGCGCTGCGTGCCCGGCGAGACCACGCTCGGCGACTACGTCGCCGTGGAGCGGCTCGGAGTCGGCCACCGCACGGAGACCTGGCTGGTGTGGTCGACCCGGCTCTGGTGCCCCGTGGTGGCGAAGGTCGTCCGTCCGGGGCAGATCGGCCATCCGCGGGCTCTGGTCACGCTGCGGCGTGAGGTCGACGCACTCGACGGGTTGACCCATCCGGCGCTCCCTCACCTTGTCGACCAGCAGCTGCGTGCCGACGTACCCCACATCGTGACCGAGTACGTCGACGGCCCGACCCTGGCCGAGCTCGTCGATGACTGCGGGCCTCTCCCCTCCCGGAGCGCCGCACTGATCGGCGCCCAGATCCTCCCCGCGCTCGTCGTACTGCACGCCCGCGGCCTCGCGCACCTCGACGTCAAGCCCGAGAACGTCGTGATGCGTGACGGGAGACCCGTCCTGATCGACTTCGGCTCGTCGCGCCCGCTCGGCAGTGGCCAACCGCCTGGCCGGCCGGTCGGCACCCTGGGGTACGCCGCCCCGGAGATGGAGGCCTGCGAGCCCGTCTCCGCGGCGATGGACCTCTTCGGGCTCGGCACCGTGCTCGCCGAGGCGATCTCGGGAGAGCCCTTCCCCGACGGGCCGCGACTCCCCCGGTCGCGGCTCGTCGCTCTCGTGCGGCAATTGCTCGCGGACAACCCCGTTGCCCGCGGCAGCAGCTCCGAGGTCCTGCTCCGTCTCGCGGCGGCCTGCGGCACCGAGCGGCCCTGGCCGACGTGGCTCGATCGCCGTGCAGACGACATGTCCCGGCCGTGCAGGGCGGAACTCGCTCAGGGCCGGGAGACCGCGGCTCGCAAGGCCGTGTAAGAGGCGACCAGCGCCCGCCGCTCCTGGGCGAGCAGCGGGTCGTCGAGGTCGCACCCCGCCTGCACCCATGCGTCTGACAGGTCCATAGCCTCCACACGCGCCGCGGCCGCTGGACGCATCGGTTCGGGGTCGGTCGAGTAGACGTAGGAATAGAGGTCGACCAGAGCCTGCACGAGTGCCGACTCCTCGATGTCGGGGTCGTGCTGGTGCTCCCGGTGCAGCCGCCACCACTCGACCTCGAGCTCGCTCGCGCGCACCGGGTCGATGTCGAGCTGCTGGTCGTTCGCGACGAGGGCGTAGAACTTGCGCATCGAAGCCCGCGCGCCGTCCGGGTCGTTGTCCGGGTACGGCGCCCACAGTTGGTTGGCGCGCAACACGTGGAACGCGCCGACCAGTGTCTTCCGCCGTCCCATTCCGAAACCGATGCCGACCATGCCGACGGCCGCGACCAGGAAGCGGCGCCAC
This sequence comes from uncultured Actinomycetota bacterium, assembly GCA_963742785.1. GTDB lineage: Bacteria > Actinomycetota > Actinomycetes > Propionibacteriales > Nocardioidaceae > Marmoricola. Next base: position 42,422 of record CAVUNI010000001.1, on the reverse strand, counting down.
TCGTGGCGGTAGTACGACGCCCACGCGTCAGTTTCCCGGTTGCCGAGCAGGACGGGATCGAACGAGCGCGGTCCAGACCGTGTAGGCATTCGACCTCCCAGATCCGTGCGGACGAGACTCGGTTACCCGCGCTCCGTCAGTGCCTCGGTCAACAGGGCGACGAGCGCCTCGAGCTGCACGTCGACCGAGGACGAGATGTCCTCCTCGGACCCGTCGAGCGCGCGCGCGGCGAGCCCGGCCTTGCTGTCGATCAGCTCCGCGACCCTGGTGTCGATCGTCTGGGCCGCGATGATGCGCCAGGCCGTGACCGGTTCGTCCTGACCGATCCGGTGGATCCGGTCGATGGCCTGCGTCTGCTCAGCGTCGGTCCAGGAGAGCTCGGCGAGCACGAGGTTGGAGGCAACCTGGAGGTTGAGTCCCACGCCGGCCGCCGTGAGCGAGCAGACCACGACCGCGACCTCCGGGTCGTTCTGGAAGTCGTCGATGGCCTTCGCCCGTTGCTTCGGGGTCTGGTCACCGCGGATCGAGGAGTAGCGGATGCCGCGCTTGGCGAAGGTATCCTCGGCCAGGTCCATCACGTCGACGTGCCGGGCGAAGAAGACGACCTTGCCGACGCTGCGCGCGAGCTGGGCGGCGTAGTCGGCCGCGAGACCCGCCTTCGCCTGGCCGATGCGCCGCATCATGCTGAACACGTTCTCGCCGGTCTTCGTGGTCGTGTCCTCGCGCTCCCAGCCGGCGACGCGGCGTACGAGCTCGTGGTCGATGCCGTCGACGACGATGCCGGAAGTGCGTGTCGCCAGCGCACTGTCGTAGCGCTTCACGAGGCGACGGGCAAGCTCGCGCTCGGCCTCGCGGATCGAGCGACCGGCCTCGTCGTCGAGCTCGACGGGCAGGTCGGCCACGCGACGGGCCGGGATGTCAGCGGCCACGTCGACCTTGCGACGGCGCACGATGCCGAGATCGACGACGCACTGGCGCGCCGCCCGGAAGAACCCACGGTCGAGCGGCGTCAGGCCGGTCTCCTCGAGAGCCTCCATCAGCTCGCCGCGAGGCTTCTTCTCGTCGATCCAGCCGAGGTACTGCCAGATCGCCCGGAAGTCCTCGATGTCGTTGATCAGCGGCGTACCCGTCAGAGCCATCAGCAGCGGGCGACCGGTGCGCGCACGGATGCGTTCGGAGAGCTCGAGGGCGTGCTGGGACCGCTGCGAGCTCTTGTTCTTGATGAAGTGCGCCTCGTCGACGACCATCCCCCGGAAGCCGAAGTCCCCGAGCCAACCCACGTGGCGGTCGAGCACCTCGTAGTTGACGACGACGATGTCGGCGAAGCCGTCGACGGTGTCGCCGTCGCCGTGGATCACGGTCACTGACCGCTTCGGCGTCCAGAGCGCCACCTCGTGCGCCCAGTTGGCCTTGACCACGTTGGGTACGACGGCGAGCAGCGGGTACGCGTTCGCAGCCTCGGCGGCCAACAGCGCCTGCGCCGTCTTGCCGAGACCCGGCTCGTCCGCGAGCAGGAACGTCCGATGGCCGGCCTTGGCGGCAGCGACCACCTGGGCCTGGTGCGGCATCAGCGTCAGGTCACCCGGCGCCCGCAACGAGGACGCCTCGGGAAGGTCCATGCACGACGCTCCTCCGGTGACCTCCTCGAAGGACCGGAACAGTGGGCCGAGCAGCTCCCAGGTGGCCAGCACGCGCGGACGCGCCTTGCTCTGCTGGGAAGCCGTGAAATCAGGGGTCAGGAACGGGTTGGCCAGCTGTCGCGAGACGACCGACTGGGGCAGTGCCCGCCGCGCGGTACTTGCAGGGGCTGCTTCGGACTCGGTGGGCGCGACCTCCTCGACCTCGACCTCGAGGCCGGCCCTCCGCTGCATGTCGCGCTTCAGCGACCGGGCATCGTCGGAGACGACGGCGTCCTCAGCCAGCAGTGCCAGGAGGGAGGTGTCGCGTGCTGCGGTCTTGGCGAGGATGGTCCCGATCCCGTCGAGGCGCTTGAGCTGTGCGGCCTTCTGCGTGTCGGTGCTGCTCTCGTCGGCCTTGACCCGGGCACGCTCGTCGCGCACCAGCAGGGCAACGGCCGTGAACTTGGTGCGTGCCGACGGCGAGACCGACCCCCGCTGGGCCACCGCCTCGACCTCACGGACAGCACGGGCGAGCACGGGGATGATTCCCTCGTTGTCGACCTCGCGGACACTCCGCTGGCTGCGCGGAGCGGTACGGCGAGCGCGCGATTGGCGCGTCCCTCGTCGAGCCACAGACTCCTCCTCGCGAGTCTCCCGATGCGCACTTCGCCTCGGGATGACATCCGTCTGCGCCCCCGCGGCCGGGGACCGGATGTCGAGCGAAGCAGTCCCTGGTGGCTGCTCCGCGACGCGACGCGGTGGCACGGATCTGGCACAGATCGAGCGTCGACCCCGAATGCGGCGACGCCGTGCTACCTACGACCATCCGTCGATGGACGATTCACCGACTGGCGAGACGAACCTCCCGCTGGACAGCGGCAGACCGAGAGTCGGTGACAAACACATGCTACGCGTTCACGACCTAAAACGCTGGACTACTCCCGGAGCATTCCCCAAACGGGCGGTCCACCTGCTGGAAGGTCGAACTCTTTCGTGACCCGGAAGCCGAACCGCTCGTAGAGCGGCAGGTTCGCAGGTGCGCTGCTTTCGAGATAGGCCGGCCCGTCGATGGTGGAGAGACGATGTTCCAGCAGCGCAGATCCGACACCCCTGCCCGGAGTGGGGGCTCCGAGCTGAGCGAGATACCAGTACTCACCGGCTGGCTTGTGCTTGCCGAACGTCGCCTCTAGCGCCATCCCTCGGCGTGCACCAGCCCCCATGGACCGGAGGAAGCCGAGGGCTCCAGCCACTTGCTGTCGCACTGTGGGTCGATAGCCGGGCGGGTCCCAGAGGGAGACGCCCACCGCCTCACCGTTCTCGAAGGCCAGCTCGGCGCCACCTGGCGCCGCATGCACGTATGAGGTCAGCACCCGGAACATCCGTGCGTCCCGACCGCGTTTCGGCATCAACCAGCGGACGACCGGATCGTCTACGAAGGCCTTGGCCAGCAGCTCGCTGATGATCTTGCGATCGCCGGTCGTGGCCGAACGAATCTCCAGCATGGACGGGAGCATAGAGGACTCATCGGACACCCTTCACACGCAGGATGGCGGCCGCTCCGACGATGCCGCAGAGTCCGGCGACCGCGTACAGAACGCGGTAGCTGCCGCCGCCCATCGCCAGGATGGCCGGCGCGAGCGCCGGCGCGACGGAGAACGGAAGGGCGCCCGCGATGTTCATCACGCCCAGATCCTTGGCGGCGGTGCCCTTGTCCGGAAGGACGTCGGTCACGAGCGCGAGATCGACTGCGACGTACACGCCGAAGCCGAGTCCTCCGATGGCCATGCCGACCAGGAAGCCGTTGAAGTTGCTGGCGGCGGCGACCACGAAGAGTGCAAGCCCGTAGATGATCGACGCGGTGAGAACGAAGACCTTGCGTCGTCCCGTCCGGTCGGAGAGCGTGCCTCCGACGAGGGAAGCGGCGATGACGACGACTGACTGGACGAGCGTGCCGAGGAAGATCTGTCCCGGCACATCGCCCTCGGCGCTGCCGATCTGCTTCAGCAGGTAGTAGGCCTGGTAGGTGACGAGGAAGGCGTACGCAAGCACGAACATGAACCTGCTGGCGAAGGCCCAGGCGAAGTCAGGGCTCTTGCGCGGACTGATGTAGAACGTGCTGGCGAACTCCCGCATTGACCAGGCCGGCTTGTCTGCGTCGAGGAGTCGGCGGTCGTTCAACGTCAGCGCGAAGAGCAGGATGAAGAACCCGCCGATCACACACGGGACCAGGAACATGGCGAGCTGGTTGCCGGTGAAAACCTTGACCAGGAAGGTTCCGCCGATCGAGGCGATGGGCACGCACACGCCCAGGAGACCCGCGACCAGGCCACGTTGAGCCGACGGGACCTGGTCCGGAAGCACTGCGATCTGCACGGCGAGCAGGGCGTTGAAGAACAGCTGGGCGACACACCACCCGACGACGACGATCAGGATGTTCGGTGCCGTCGCGACGATGAGGACGCCGAGGGTGCCCCCGACCAGGCCGATGACCATCCACGGCCGTCGCATGCCCAGGCGCGACGTGGTGCGGTCACTCAGTCTGCCGAAGTACGGGTTGCTGAGCATGGCGACGAGAGCGCCGATCCCGGCGACGAGCGACAGACTCTTCGGTGCCTGGTCGATCCCCACCAGCGAGTTGACCTTCAAGGCCAAGGTGACGAGCAGGGGCGCGATGAGCACCAGGGAGGTGCTGATGAACGCCAGCGTGTACAGCGAGATGAAGCCCCATCCGACCCTGTGTGCTCCGGATGAGTCCGAAGCCACCGCGGGGGTGCTCCCCCGCGGACGGCTCACGTCGGACATGGCACTCTCCTCGAGGCATTGGCTTCCAGTGGAACACCTGACCACCCCTGCGAACCTAGACTCCTCGACAGGATGCGCTCGCGAGAGGAGATGGTGGTGCCAGCCCCTCTGCTCGAGACGAAGTTCTATGTCCCCAGCTCGCGGCGTGGTCTGGTGCACCGACCGCGACTGAGCGAAGGGCTGGACCGTGGGGCCGAGTCGAAGCTGATGCTGGTGTCGGCACCCGCTGGGTTCGGCAAGACGACGCTGCTCGCCGAGTGGCTGACCGCGGGGCCGGCTGCACCGACCGACGAGCGATCGGCCGCCTGGCTTTCCCTGGACCGTGGCGACAACGATCCCGCGACCTTCTGGACCTATGTGATCGGCGCTCTGCAAAGGGTGGCCCCGGGAGTCGGTGACAACGCGCTCGCTCTGCTCAAGGAGTCCCAACCGCCTCCGATCCAGGTCCTGCTCACGACCCTGCTGAACGACCTCGGCGCCGTGGAGAGCGACATCGTGCTGGTCCTCGACGACTACCACGTCATCGAGGCACGCGACGTGCATGACGGGATGGCCTTCCTGCTCGACCATGTCCCTCCGCGGTTGCACCTGGTGCTCGCTGGCCGCGCCGATCCCGCGCTTCCGCTGGCCCGGCTACGCGCCCGCGGCGAGCTGGTCGAGGTTCGCGCGGCCGAGCTGCGCTTCACGCCTGACGAATCGGCGGCATACCTCAACGATCGGATGGGCCTGGAGCTGGCGGCGGCCGATGTGGCCGCGCTGTCTGGTCGCACCGAGGGGTGGATCGCCGCTCTCCAGCTCGCGGCGCTCTCGATGCAGGGACGGGACGACCTCGCCGGCTTCATCGCGGGCTTCGCCGGCGATGACCGCTACGTCGTCGACTACCTGGTGGAGGAGGTGGTGCAGCGCCAGTCCGACCAGGTCCAGGCCTTCCTGCTGGAGACCTCCATCCTGGGCAGGCTGACCGGACCACTCTGCGACCACGTCACGGGCCAGGACGGTGGCAAAGCCATGCTCGATTCCCTGGATCGTGGAAACCTGTTCCTGGCCCCGCTCGACGACCGTCGCCAGTGGTACCGCTATCACCAGCTCTTTGCCGACGTACTGCACGCGCGCCTGCTGGACGAACAACCCGAGCGTGTGCCCGAACTGCACCGACGGGCCAGCACGTGGTTCGAGCTGAACGGCGAACGGACCGTCGCCATCCGGCACGCGCTCGCCGCCGCGGACTTCGAGCGAGCGGCTGATTTGGTGGAGCTGGCACTGCCGGACCTGCGCAGGGACAGGCACGAGGGCACCCTGCTCAGCTTGCTCGCGACCATCCCCGACGAGCTGCTGGCAACCCGGCCCGTGCTCAGCAACGCGTACGCCGGGGCCATGTTGACCAGCGGCGGGTACGACGGGGTGGAGCGGCGCCTGCAGGACGCGGAGCGCTGGCTCGACCGGCCGGCCGACGAGCCCGGGGAAACAGACCCTCACACGACCCAGATGGTCTTCGTGGACGAGGAGGAGTTCCGCCGGGTACCAGCCGGGGTTGCCGTCCATCGCGCCGGACTGGCGCTCGTGCAGGGAGATCCCGCCGCCACGGTGGCCCACGCCCAACGGGCCCTGGACCTCATCGAGGACGACGACCATCTCGGGCGTGGAGCAGCGACCGCGTTGATCGGACTTGCGTCCTGGGGAAGCGGGGATCTCGAGAGGGCCTACGAGGGCTACGCGAAGTGCCTGGACAGCATGCTTCGAGCGGGGCACCTCGCCGACATCAACGGTCTGTCCATCGCTCTGGCGGACATCCAGATCACCCAGGGCCGCCTGCGTGATGCGAGGCGTACCTTCGAGCACGCGCTGCAGCTGGCGCCCGAGAGGGTGCCGGTCCTGCGGGGGACGGCCGACATGTACGTCGGGATGAGCACGCTCCACCGGGAATGGAACGACCTGCAGGCCGCGAAGCAGCTCCTGCAGCGCAGCCAGGAGCTCGGTGAGCACGTCGCGCTGCGGCAGAACCCCTATCGTTGGCGGGTCGCGATGGCGCGGGTGCGGGAGGCCGAGGGCGATCTGGACGGTGCGCTCGAGCTGTTCGACGAGGCGGAGCGCGTGTACGAGGGCGACTTCTCCCCCAACGTGCGGCCAGTGCCGGCGATGAAGGCACGGGCGCTGATAGCTGCCGGGAGGGTCACCGACGCTCTCGGCTGGATCCGTGAGCGGGGGCTGTCCGTCGACGACGAGCTCAGCTACATCCGCGAGTTCGAGCACATCACCCTGGCCAGGGCACTGCTGGCGCGCGCCAGCACCGAGGGAGGAGAGCGCCACGTCGACGAGGCGAGCGGGCTCCTGGAGCGTCTCCTCCGAGCAGCGGAAGCCGGGAGCCGAGGGGGAAGCGTCATCGAGATCCTCGTCCTTCAGGCAGTCGCGCATCAGACGCGAGGCGACGTCCCGGCTGCGCTGGTGCCACTGGAACGGGCCCTCACGCTTGCCGAGCCGGAGGGCTACGTCCGGCTGTTCGTGGACGAGGGGTCCGCCATGGCTTCCCTTCTGAGATCGGCCGCGAAACAGGGGATCGCCAGCAGGTACGTCGCTCGACTGCTGGCCGCCATGTCCGGAGCCGATGAGAAGCCGATCGACCAAGAAGGCTTGATCGAGCCGCTCAGCGAACGAGAGCTGGATGTCCTCCGACTGCTCGGATCCGAGCTCGGCGGGCCTGAGATCGCCCGCGAGCTCACGGTGTCGCTGAACACGGTGCGGAGCCACACCAAGAGCATCTACACGAAGCTCGGCGTGAACAGCCGCCGGGCCGCCGTACGCCGCGCTCAGGAGCTCGAACTGATGTCGCGAAGCGGCCGCCGTCGTACCTGAATCACCACCAGGTTCACCACACGTGGTGATGTCTGCTCACCACATCCGCTCCTAGCTTCGGCTCATGAGCGAACCGCAGGCATCGAAGGGCAGGCATCCCGAGGCCGGGCAGTACGAGATCCGCGTCCAGGGACATCTCGATGCCCGATGGACCGCCTGGTTCGACGGGCTGACCCTGACCCGTGAGAGCGACGGCAGCACCCTCATCGAGGGCACGGTCGTCGACCAGTCCGCGCTGCACGGCTTGCTGCAGAAGGTGCGCGACACGGGCCTGCCACTGGTCTCGGTCGAGCACATCGATTCCGACGAGCACTGAGCACTACACCAAGAGGAGACCGACATGACCACCACCGTCCAGACCCCCACGAGCAGCAAGGCACGGAGACGAGTACCGATGGACTCGGCGAGGAGGACCGCGTTCATGGGCGGTGCCTTCTACCTGATCACCTTTGCCAGCTCGATCCCGGCAGTGTTCCTGCTCGCCCCGGTGCTGAACGATCCCAATTACATCGTCAGTTCGGGCGCCGACACCCAGGTGACCTGGGGTGCGGCCCTCGACCTGGTCAACGCCCTGGCCTGCATCGGTAGCGCGGTCGCGCTGTTCCCCGTGGTCAAGCGGCAGAGCGAGGCCCTGGCCCTCGGCTTCGTCACCACTCGGATGTTCGAGGCCGCCGTGATCGTCATCGGTGTCGTCAGTCTCCTGACCGTCGTGACGTTGCGTCAGCCCGGCGCCACCGGTGCCGAGGCGGACTCGCTGGTGATCGCCGGCCAGTCGCTGGTCGCGGTGCGTGACTGGACGTTCCTGCTCGGCCCCAACATCATGGCCGGCCTGAACGCTCTGTTGCTGGGCACCTTGATGTACAAGTCCGGACTCGTGCCCCGCGTGATTCCGGCAATGGGTCTCATCGGAGCTCCTCTGCTCCTCGGTGTCACGATCGCGACGATCTTCGGCGTCACCGACCACGGCTCCTCGTGGTGGATCGTGGCCGCACCGATCTTCTTCTGGGAGCTGTCCCTCGGGGTCTACCTGGTGGTCAAGGGCTTCAAGCCCTCCCCCATCACGGCCGAACCGGCTCGCGGATGAACACTGGCACTCCTGTACACCGAGTGCCGTCTCCCCTATCGTCAACCTGACTGTTCGATCAGTCAGTCAGATGGATTGGGGTCGGCATGCGACGCGCCTCGGTGGTTCTGGTGGGTCTGGTGTTGGGCACGGCACTGCTGGCGGCCTGCTCGGACTCTAAGGACACGACGGACCGGCAACCCGCGGCTAAGCCCTCCACCAGTTCGGCAAAGCCGCTCTCACTCTCGCTGCTGGTCTTCAACGTGGAGTACGGCGGGAGCAAGGCCACGGATGCGGTGATGGCCGACCTCGACGCGGATGTCGTCGGGGTCCTGGAGTCCTACAACCGGCTCCCGGAGATCGCCGAGGCGGCCGGCTACCCCTACTACAACGTCGGCCTGCAGATCCTGTCGAAGTACCCGATCCTCGAGCCGTCGGGGGCGGACGGTCTATACGCCTACATCGAGATTCGCCCGGGCGAGGCGGTCGCGATGATCAACACCCACCTGGACTACGTGCAGGACGGACCGAACCGGCTGGAACGCGGGGTGCCCGTCGCCGACGTGCTGGCCACCGAGAAGGACATCCGACTCTCGTCGGTGGACAAGCTGCTCCCCTCGGCCACCGGCCTGTTGGACAAGGGCTGGCCGGTGCTGTTCACCGGTGACCTCAACGAGCCCTCACACCTGGACGGCCCGATCGCCTGGCCGGTCAGCGAGGCGTTGGTCGGGGCGGGTCTGCACGACTCCTTCCGCGACGCGAACCCGGACGTGGCCACACATCCGGGAAACACCTGGGGCGGCGTCGCCGGCACCAAGGGCAGTCCCCGGCGGATCGACTACGCCTACGTCGGCGGACCGACCAAGGTCGTGAGCAGTCAGGTCGTCGGCGAGAAGGGCGGCGACAGTGTGGACCTCGGCTACCCGAAGTGGACCTCCGACCACCGAGCCGTCCTCTCGAAGCTGACCGTCACTCCTGCGGCCATCCCGCCCACGGTTGCGCTGCCGAATCGCATGGTCACCGTGGGCGGCTACGTCACCGTGTCCTACTGGATGCCGCCCGGCGCCGGGGACGGCAGCCTCACCGTGAGCATCCCGAACGGCTCCTCGACCACGTATGAGGCGACCGAGAGGGCGGGCACCGTGCCGGTGAACACGGGCGAGTTCGCCGCTGGGATCTACGACGTCGTCATCAAGGACGAGGACAACCACGTCGTCGCCACCAACCAGCTCACCATCCGGCCCAAGTCCGCGAAGGTCGCTCTGACCACCGATGCATCGACGTACTCAGCGGGACAGCCGATCACCGTGCACTGGGCCGACGGACCGGCCAACCGCTGGGACTGGATCGGGGTCTACCGGGCCGGTGCCGACAACCCGGAGAAGGACGACTACCTCGTCTGGGGCTACACCGGCGGCCACGATGCCGGTGCACTGCCGCCGAGCACGGAGGGGGAGCTCGTTCTCGGCCGCGACCACCAGGGCAAGCCCTGGCCGCTGCCGCCGGGGCGGTACACCGTCCACTACCTGCTCACCGACCAGTACGACAGCGTGGGATCGACCACCTTCACTGTGAACTGAGCACGTGGCCGCACCGCGTCAGGACAGCCCGAGAATGGTCCCGTCGTCGGCCAGGTCGATGCGCGACGCGGACGGGTCGCTCGGCAGTCCTGGCATGGTCATGACGTCGCCGCACACGACGACCACGAAACCGGCCCCTGCGGACAACCGGACCTCGCGGACGTGCAGCTCGTGGCCCGACGGTGCGCCCACCGAGGACGGGTCCGTCGAGAACGAGTACTGAGTCTTCGCCACGCACACCGGCAGCACGCCGTACCCGTCCCGCTCGAACCGCAACAGCCGTCGCCTCGCCTTGGCGTCCCACGTCACCAGGCCAGCGCCGTACAGCCTGCTCGCAACGGCTTCGACCTTCGCGGTGAGGGACAGGTCGTCCTCGTAGGTGAACGAGAAGGTGTACGGCGACGGCTCGTCGAGCACCTGCAGCACACCCTTCGCCAGGTCCTCGGCACCCACCCCACCGTCGGCGAAGTGGGTCGCGGGGAACGCCCTGACACCCTCCGCGGCCACCAGCTCGACGACCTTCGCCACCTCGGCCTCGGTGTCCGTCGGGAAGCGGTTGACCGCGACGACGCACGGGATGCCGTAGACCCCGCGGATGTTGTCCAAGTGCCGGCGCAGGTTGACCATCCCGGCCTCGATCGCGCCGATGTTCTCAGCGCCGAGGTCGGCGAGTGCCACGCCGCCGTGGTACTTCAGTGCGCGGACCGTCGCCACGACCACCGCGGCATCGGGGCGCAGGCCGGACTTGCGGCACTTGATGTCGACGAACTTCTCAGCCCCGAGGTCAGCGCCGAACCCTGCCTCGGTGACCACCAGGTCGGCCAGCCGCAGGCCGGCGCGGGTCGCCATCACCGAGCTGCACCCGTGGGCGATGTTCGCGAACGGGCCGCCGTGCACGAACGCCGGTGCACCCTCGAGGGTCTGCACCAGGTTCGGTGCGAGCGCGTCGCGCAGCAGCACCGCCATGGCACCCTCCGCGCCGAGGTCCCGAGCGGTGACCGGCTGCGTCCCTCGCGTGTAGCCGATGACGATGTCGCCGATGCGCCGCTTCAGGTCCGCCCAGGACTCGGTGAGGCAGAAGATGGCCATCAGCTCCGAGGCGACGACGATGTCGAACCCGTCCTGGCGTGGGAAGCCGTTCGCGTGCCCGCCCAGAGCGACAGTGACTTCACGGAGCGCGCGGTCGTTCATGTCGAGCACGCGCTTCCAGGTGACGCTCCGCACGTCGATGTCGAGCTCGTTGCCGTGGTGCACGTGGTTGTCGATCAACGCTGCCAGCAGGTTGTTGGCGGCCGCGATCGCGGCGAAGTCTCCGGTGAAGTGCAGGTTGATGTCGGTCATCGGCACGACCTGGCTGTAGCCGCCACCGGCCGCGCCGCCCTTCATGCCGAACACCGGTCCCATCGACGGCTCGCGCAGGCAGGCGATCGTGCGACGACCCAGTCCGTGCAACGCGTCAGTGAGGCCGACGGTGGTGGTGGTCTTGCCCTCGCCGGGCGGCGTCGGGGACAGCGCGGTCATCAGGATCAGTCGGCCGAGCGGCCGGTCGACGAGCGTCGCGAGATAGGTGAGGTCAACCTTGGCCTTGTAGTGGCCGTACGGCACCAGGTGTTCCTCGGGGATCCCGAGGGTTTCGGCGGCCACCTCCTTGATCGGGCGCAGCGTCGCGGCATTGGCGATCTCGATGTCCGACAGCACCGTGTCGATCCTCCCTTGGTGAGTCCCACTGAGCACGTTAGCCGAGCACCCGCGCGCGCGGTCGCAGGAGGGAATGCAGGCCCAGACATGACGCGCCGCTGGCCCCCGGTACGGATGCCGGGGGCCAGCGGGTGGTGGGGGTCGAGGTCAGCGGCCGACGAGTTCCTCCGTCTCCCTGGTGACCGTCGATGCATCGTCATACGCCGGGTCGTACGCCGTGACCGGCGCCTCCCACTCGTCGACGGAGCCTTCGACGGTCAGGTGGGGCAGGATCCGGTCCAGCCACGAGGGGAGCCACCAGTTGGCCTTGCCCAGCAGTGCCATCGTCGCCGGGACCAGCACCATCCGGACGATGGTGGCGTCGACGAGGATCGCCACGGCGAGCCCGAGCCCGAGCATCTTCACCGACGGCACCGGGCTGGCGACGAAGCTGAGGAACACGACGATCATGATCAGCGCGGCCGAGGTGATCACTCGCCCTGTTCCGGCGAGTCCTCGGGCGACCGACTCGGCGTTGTCGCCGGTGCGGACGAACTCCTCCCGGATCCTCGACAGCAGGAACACCTCGTAGTCCATGGACAGCCCGAACAGGATCGGGAACATGATCACGACGATGAGCGAGGTGATCGGCGTCGGACCCTCGAGGCCGATCAGGCTGCTGCCCCAGCCCCACTGGAAGACCGCGACCAGGACGCCGTAGGCGGCGCCGATGGAGAGCAGGTTCATCACGGCTGCCTTCAGCGGGACCACCACTGACCGGAAGACCAGCATCAGCAGCAGGAACGACACGGCGATCACGGTGCCCACGAAGAGCGGGCGTGTGTCGCTCAGCTGACTGTTGAGGTCGTCCGTGACCGCAGTGATCCCGGAGACGTACACGTTGCCGGGGATCAGGTCACGGACCTTTCCGATGGCCACGGAGGTCTCGAGGTCGGCAGGGCCGGTGGTCGGTACGGCGCTGAACACGGCGGTGTCGCCCTCCGCGGAGAACTGCGGCTCGCTCACCGACGCGATCCCCGGGACCGAGGCGATGTCCTCGCTCAACGCGGGCAGGTCGGCAGCGTCGGCACCGGGAGCGTCCAGGTCAACGACGATCGCAAGCGGTCCGTTGAAGCCGGTGCCGAACCCGTCGGCAAGCAGGTCGTAGGCCTGCCGGTGCGTCGTCGACTTCGGGGCGTCACCTGCGGCGGGGAAGGCGGTCTCGATCCACAGGGTCGGGGTTGCGACCGCAATCAGGAAGACAACGGCGCCGAGAGCGTAGGGCCACGGACGACCCGACACCCGGTGGCCGAAGCGCCACCAGACGCTGTCCTCGGTGCGCTTGGCAGGGCGGTGGCGGCGCACCAGCTTGCCGGTGTCGATCCGGTCGCCCAGCAGGCTGAGGATCGCGGGGAGCAGGGTGATCGCCGCGGCCACGGCGACGAGCACCATCAGCGCGACCGACAGTCCGATCGACGTGAGGATGCCGAGCCCGGTGATGGCGAGCGCAGCCGTCGCGATCACGACGGTTCCACCAGCGAAGACCACGGCAGTTCCGGAGGAGCCCATGGCGTTGGCCAGGGCCCGTTCATTGTCCTGCCCTGCAGCGCGGTTCTCGCGGTAGCGGGCCACGACGAAGAGCGCGTAGTCGATGCCGACGCCCAGGCCGACCAGGCCGGCGATGGGGACGGCGGAGACCGACACGTCCATCGAGCCGGCGAGCAGGGTGATGCCGCCGATACCCGCGCCGACGGCGAGGATCGAAAGACCGATCGGAATGATGGCTGCCACGACGGTGCCGAACACCACCAGCAGCACGAGGAGCGCCACCAGCAGTCCGATGGCCGTGTGAGCCGAATTCTCGTCCTTGGCGTTGAGGAACACCGCGTCACCACCCAGCTCGACCTGGACGCCCGTGACCTCGATCCCGGAGACGGCGTCCGAGAGGACGGCGAACGCGGGCTTGCCGATCTCCCGCTCGGGTGCGTCGAGAGTCAGCTCGGAGAAGGCAATGCGACCGTCCTCCGAGACCGTGCCGGTCGCGAACGGGTCTGCCGCTGCGGCGACGTGCTTCATCGTCGCGACCTCCTTCAGGGCGCCCGCAATGTCGGCCCGGTGGCTCGTCAGCGCTTCGCCGTCCTTGGCCGCGAAGACGACGAGTGCCTTGCCCTTGTCCGCCTCGGGGAAGTTCTGGTCGAGCAGCTTCATGGCTCGTGCGCTCTGGCTGCCGGGGGCTTCGAAGTCGTCTGTGAAGGTGCCGCCTCCGATGGCAGCCAGGAAGAGAACGGTCCCCATGACGAGGATCCAGGTCGCGATCGTGCGCCAGGGGCGCCTCGCGCTTGCCATTGCGATGCCACGGGTGAACCTGTCCATGATCCTGCCTTTCGAGGGTGCGTGGGCGTTGCTCATGGACGGAAGCTAGGCAGCGATGTGGTGAGCGGGGATCACCACAGGTGGTGAATCACGTGGTGATCCTCCGGTGATCCCCTTGGTACCGATTGCTTGACAGCCAGCGGGCTCATTCATACATTCATGCAGTCTTCGTATGTTTGACTGATTGGATACGCATGAGCCTGGGCGGGACGGCAGTGGTGCTCGGTGGGAGCATCGCGGGGCTCTGCGCCGCCGGCGCGCTCGCCCCTCACTTCGACGAGGTGCTGGTCCTGGAGCGTGATGAGCTCCCGGCGGACGCCGAGCACCGGCGTGGAGTGCCGCAGAGCAAGCATCCGCACTTCCTGCTCAACTCAGGGCGGCGCGCCATCTCCGACCTCTTTCCCGGCTTCGAGGACGACCTCATCGCCGCCGGCGGGCTCCATCTGATGCCGTCGATGGATGCCGCCTATCTCGAGAACGCCGGCTGGGCGCCACGCAAGCAGGCCTCCATGACGATGGTCTACAGCTCACGCATCCTGATCGAGCGGGTCTTGCGCGACAAGGTACGCCGCCTCAGCAACGTCACCATCCGCGAAGGGATCTCGGTGCACGGCCTCGAGACGAGCGACGCAGGCACCCTGCAGGGGCGCGTGACCGGCGTGACCTTCTCGACGACTGCAGCGGGCGACGAGCGGATCGATGCCGACCTTGTCGTCGACGCGATGGGACGCGGCTCGTCGGTGTCCGACTGGCTGGCCGCGGCCGGCTGGCCCGACCCGCCGGTGCAGACCCTGGACGCCAAGGTGACCTACACGTCGCGGTGGTACGACCTGCCCGCAACCGACGACCGCCCCGACTCCTGGTGGTGGCAGCACCTCGTGATCATGCCGTCGCAGGACAAGGGTGAGCACCCCGCCGAGCACGAGTTCCTGGTCAACTTCTTCCCGATGGAGGGCAATCGCGCCATCGCGTGCATGGGGTCGTGGGGCATCGAGATGCCGCGCACCACGGATGACTTCGTGGCCTCGGCCCAGCGAGTGCGGGCACCGTTGTTCGCTGCGGCGATGGCGGAATGTGAGCCAACGTCTGGCGTGCACCTCACCCGATCGACCGGCAACAAGTGGCGGCGCTACGACCAGCTGCCGGCCGCGCCACTGGGCATCGTCTTCATCGGTGACTCGATCTGTGCGTTCAACCCGTTCTACGCACAGGGCATCAGCTCGGCTGCAGGCTCGGCCCTGCTGCTGCGAGCCCGGCTGGAGTCGGCCACCGAGCTGGACCGGAGGTTCTTCAAGCGGTTCCTCAGCGAGCAACGCAAGGCCCTCAAGGTGCCGTGGACGCTCGCGATGGCGCGCGACCAGGGCTATGAGTGCGCCACGGGCACCGAGGCCGTAACGCCGTGGCGGCGCCGGATCGTCTCGGCGATGGCGTGGCCGGCGTTCAACCTGATCACGGGGGCAGCCCGCGAGGACGCGGTCATCGAGGAACACTTCTCGCGCGTGTTCAATCTCGACGAGTCCTTGGCCGACATGATGAGGAGTCCCCGCGTCATCGCCGGGCTCCTCCGCTACAAGGTGAACTCAGCTCTGGGCCGCACCAAGGTGCCCTTCGGATTCGACTCGGAGTCGGAGCCCCCCGGCACCGACTGGACCCCGGGCGCAGCATCGCCCGTTGCCGAGACGGCGGTCGCGGGATGAGCGCCACCTGTGATCCGGCCGCCGAACAAGTCACCCGCAACCTCGGCTTCGACTGTCACGACGTCAGTCCAGTGATCTCGGTGCACAACCCGTTCGACCTCGCCAGCTGGACGATGCCGGTGCTCGAGCTGCTGATCATCGGGGGCGCGGTGTTCGCGCTCGTGCACGCCGTACGACGACTTCGCGCCGGCGACCCGATCAACCTGGCGTTGTGGTGTGCGTCGTTGGTCTACCTGTTCGTGACCGAGCCGCCGCTGTACTTCCCCGAGTGGTTCGGCCTGGACAAGCAGTTCGGCTTCATCTTCGCCCACAACGTCTTCACGGTGCAGTTCATGTGGGACCGGCTCCCGCTCTACATCATCGCGATCTACCCGGCGCTCAGTCAGCTGGCCTACGAGGTCGTCCGGGTGATGGGAGTCTTCCGGTTGCGCGGCGCCCTCATCGGATCGGTCGCTACGGCCTTTGTCTGCCAGGTGTTCTACGAGATCTTCGACCAGCTCGGCCCGCAGCTGAAGTGGTGGGCGTGGAACGACGCCAACCAGGAGGTCAACCACCCCGCGCTCGCCTCCGTGCCGATGAACAGCATGCTGCTGTTCGCGTCGGTGTCCTTCGGCGTCATGACCTTCCTGGTCGTCTGGTTGGCCGGGTCTCGCGCCGCTGACGGCGGACCGCGCCGCGGCTGGTCGTTGACGTGGCGGATCGTCGTGGCCGGCCTACTGACTCCGCCGGCGATGAGCATCGCCGGCATCCCCTCCGGGATCTTCGGCGGCGACTCCCCCAACGTGACCGCCCAGGCGTGGGTCCTCGGGATCGAGCTGGGCCTGCTGTGGCTGGCCGGCGGGTGGGTCCTGATCACTCAGGCGCGCCGGCGTGGTGAGGTTGACCCCGTGCCGATGACGCCGTTCGCCAGGTGCTACCCGGCGACCTACCTGGCGGGGATGACGCTGCTGTGGCTCGGTGCCCTGCCTGCCTTCCTCGATGCCCAGGACGGACTCACCAGTGACGGCACTCCGGTTGGTAGCGGCCTGTACTCGCTGGTGTGCTTCGTCGCAGCGCTGGCGGTGCTGGCGATGCTCTACACCGGACGCAGGGTCGCGGCCCCGGTCTCGGTCCGGTCGGGCTGAACGCATGGGTCACCACGGATGGCAGGGCAACCCGCCAAGGACCGAGGAAGAGGCGCGGCACCGGATCATGGCGGCCACGATGTCCTGCGTCGAGCAGTTCGGGTCGGCCAAGACGACGCTGTCCGACGTTGCGGCTGAGCTCGGCGTCACCCGGCAGACGGTCTATCGCTACTACCCCAGCCTCGCCGAGCTCCTGGGTGCCGTGGCCCAGGCGGGTCTCGACGACTTCGTCGAGCGGATGCAGAGCCACCTCGCGACCGCCAGCACTCCTGCCGAAGCCGCCATCGAGTCGATCGTGTTCGCCGTCCGCGCCATCCCGAGCGAGCCGTACATCGGCTTGCTCTTCCAGGCCGGCGAGACCGACATCTTCAGCCGCGGTGTCACCTCTCCCCTGGCGCTGTCGGTGGGCGCGGACATCCTGCGCCGCATCCCCGTCGACTGGTCCCAGATCGGGGTCGAGGACGACGAGCTCGAGGGTCTCGCCGAGGTCCTGATGCGGCTGTTCGTGTCGTTCCTGCAGTACCCCGCGGACCCGCCGCGCTCCGAGGACGAGCTGCGGGCCCTCGTACGCCGGTGGCTCGGACCGGCGCTGGGGGCCTGAGGTCGCACTGCATCTGGCCCGGCTACGCGGTCCCCTCGGGCGTGGTCGATGACGGGATCTCCACGTTGGAGAAGTGCGGCTTCCAGAACGGGAACGCGGTGGCCATCCAGTGGCAGAGCGCGTCGTACACGGCGACGTACTGGCCGCTCTCGTAGGCGTCCGGGGTCACCCACCAGCTGACGTCGACGTCGTACCGGAGTAGTTGTTCGGTGAGGTCCGTGCGCCGTCCGAGGGGATACAGGTAGCAGCAGCCGAGGTACTGATCATCGGCGTCGTAGACGGCGTAGGTGAACGACTCACCCTCGCGGAACTCGCACTCGTGCCAGACGAGGTCGACGTAGTTGAACTCCTCGGTGACTGGCTCGGTCGGCCAGGACCCACCTCGGGTTCGACGGATCAGGTCGAGGCTGGCGTTGATGCCTCGCACATCGTCGCTCAGGTGGTGCCGCGTGATGGCGGAGGCGCGGATGCCGTTGTAGGTGAGCTCGGTGGGCGCTGTCCACCCGGTCGGCAGGATGAGGCTCTTCACCAACCCCTCGTAGTTCACGACGGCCCCCTTCTGTCAGCGCGCTGCCGCCCGATAGCTGAGAATGACGATCCCGCTCTGCAGCGTCGTCGAGTCGGTGAGCTCGAAGCTACCTGAGGAACCGGCGCGGTACAGCAGGTCGTTGGCCGAGCCGGCGCCGATGAAGAAGGGGTGCACCCAGAGTCGAAGTTCGTCGAGCAGTCCGGCAGCCATGAGCGCGTGGGAGAGGCGACCGAAGCCGTACTGCACGATGTTGGCGCCATCCTGCTGCTTGAGGTCGCGGATGGCCTCGATGGGGTCGTGGTCAATGACGTTCGTGTTCTGCCACTTCGGGTCTTCAAGGGTCGTCGAGACGACGTACTTGGGGATGGCGTTCATGCGGTCGCTCACGGGGTCACCGGACCGATCTATCCACACCGGCGCGAAGCCGTCGTACGTGTGGCGTCCCATCAGCACCGCGTCGCAGCGCTCGAGCAGCTCGGCCTGGACTCCGTTCCCTTCGTCGCTGAAGCTGCCAAGGGACGGCCAGTCCTGTGGGTCCTGGATGACGCCATCGAGGGTGACGTAGGTGGAGTTCACGATTGCGCGCATGGGCAGGCTTCCTTCTGGTTCGGCAGGAGGGACCACCGTAGGTGTGCTCACGAGCGCAGCACTTGGACAGAATTCAACTGGTGCGGTCTTCGCCGGCCGGGCAATGCTGGGGACCGGAATGCTTCACAACCAGGAGGGATTCAGTTGTCACTGGCGGAGAACAAGGCAACGTGTCGACGGTTCCATGACGCCCTCAACACGGGCGACCCGGAGTTCATCTCGAAGACGATCGACGAGGTCGTTGCAGCGGATGTGCTGGTCCACACGCCGTTGCGATTTGAGGCGACCGGGGCAGCGGCTCTCAAAGAGGTGATGGCGAAGCTTCATCGGGGCCTACCCGACCTGCACATCACCATCGAGGACATGGTCGCGGAGAGTGACAAGGTCGTCGCGAGGAACGCGATCACGGGGACCCACAGGGGCGACTACCTCGGCGTGGCAGCGACCGGCAAGACCGTTGCGTACGACGAGGTCGTCATCTTCCGCTTCGTCGAGGGCCGGATCGCCGAGTCCTGGGCAGTCGTCGATGTCTTCGCTCAGCTGAAGCAGCTCGGCGTGCTTCCCGACTAGCGAACCCGTAGACGCGATGCCGCGTCAGGGGCGCCAGTTCGTTGCTCGCATCTCGTACTCGACCTCTTCACCGTCCGCTCGGGTTTGGCGCACGAAGGTCATGCCCAACGAGGACAACAGCGCTCGCGACGGGGCGTTGGTCGCCAGCGTCTGGGCGAACACACGGGTGAGCCCGAGTTCCTCGAAGCCGTGCGCCAGCAGCGCCCTGGCTCCCTCGATGGCCAGCCCACGACGCCACCAGCGGCGCAAGAGTCGGTAGCCGAGATCGGCCTCGCCCTCCACGAAGACCTGGTCGGGACCATGCGGGGGCATCAACATCCACAGGCCCACGAACGACGAGTCGGTCGCAGCGTCCGGGCTTTGGAGCAGCCCGGCCCATATCCCCAGGCCGTCGACTCTTTCAGCGCGCGTGAGCCGGACGCGGTGGTCCGCCGCCACCTCTGCCCTGGTCCGGGCGCGACCCCAGAGGAAGCGCATCACCTCGGGGTCGGAGTCCAGCGTGATCTCGTCCTCGAGATGCTCGTCACCGAGCGGGACGAGCTGAAGACGGGGCGTGGTCAGTGACGCCTGGGACACGGATCCTCCTCGATCGTCGTCGGGTGTTCAGTCCCTCGTCAGGAAGTGCCCGTCTGCGCGGATCAGCTGGCCCGTCACAGCGCCGTTCAGTGGCGACGCGAGATAGGCGACAAGTCCTGCGACTTCTGCCGGCCTCGTCGGGCGACGGGTCGCTGCCGAACTCGAGACCTGCTCCAGCACCTCCTTCGATTCGTGACCGTGCGGCACGTACCCGGGCATCACGGTATTGACCAGAATTCCTGCGGAGGCGAGCTCGCGAGACATCGTGCGGGTCAGTCCGTGGAGGCCCGATTTGGCCGCGGTGTAGGCGGTCGACCCTGCGAAGCCATCCTCCACCAGGCCGGTGGAGAGGTGTACGACGCGGCCCCAACCGCGGCGACGCATCGCCGCAACGGCCAGCTGCGACAGCGCGATCACCCCGACCAGGTTGCTGGTCACCGAGGCGGTGACGCGATCGAGCGAGAGGGCCTCGAAAGCGTCCGCGGTCGGCTCGGGCCACACGACGGCACTGTTCACGAGCACGTTGATGTCCGACCATGTCCCGTCGAGTCTCGCCAGTGCTTGTCGCAGCAGGTTGGGCCGGGTCAGGTCGAGCTGCAGGAGCACTGCCTCACCCCCTGCCGCCTGTACAGCGCTCGCGGTCTCGAGCGCCGCCTCCTCATGCGCGTGATAACCGACCAGCACACGGGCGTGCTCGGCGCCGAACTGCTGGGCGATGGCGCGCCCGATGACACCCGACCCACCTGCCACCATCACTACGCGATTCTGGAGCCCGAGATCCATCGCAACCCCTTTTCAGTGTTCGACTTCCTAGCCTCCGTCAACGGTGCCGGCTCGAGGCGGCCGAATGATCGGCTGTCGCGCCGACTCGTCTCCAATCTCGGCCCAGACGGCGATCCGACACCAGCGGGATCGCTGTCATGTGGCAGCGGAGGGGAAGCGTGAAGCGGGCCGGCGTGGTGCCAGCGAACGCACGGAAGTCGCGAATCAGATGAGACTGGTCCGCATAGCCGTACTCGGCGGCAATGCGCCCCCAATCCGAGGTGCGTCCTGGTGCTGCTGTGGCCACGATGCGTTCGAACCGGGCGATGCGAGCCACCCGCTTGGGCGTGAGACCGACTTGTTGGGTGAAACGGGTGATCAGGTGCTGATGGCTCCATCCGACCTCGGCGGCAATATCGGCCACACGGACCTGATGCGTCTCAGCACGAGTCAGCAGCTCATAAGCCCTCGCCACCTCGGGCGCCGGACGCGGTCCCCGTTCCAGCGCTGCCAGGAAGAACGAGTCGACCGCATCGAAGCGTTCGGTCCAGGTCGTGCTGTCTCGAACTTGCTCAAGCAGTCGTCTGGCGGCCGCCCCGAGGACGTGCTCGAGCTCGAGTACCGAGGTTCCCAGCTCCGACAGCGGCAGTCCTAGCAGCCGGTAGGCGCCCAGTGGCGCCAACGTCAGCTGGATATACCCCGGGGCACACGGTCCTTCCTGCACTGCGTACTCAGCGTGGGTGCCGTGCAGGAACGCCGGCGGTCGGTGGGGCGGGTCGACGAGCGTGATGAGCACGGGAATTGCTGCCGTCGCCGGCAGTAGGAGCGGATGCGACAGGGCATCGCCCCCACCGAATCCGAGATACTCCCCGACGACCAGGGGCCGCAAGCCGGGATGGGGATGCCTGATATGTCCGGCCCAGCCACGAGGCTCCGCACGAGCGGCGGACTCTGCGTGGGGCAGACCCCCCGATGTCATGACGCCCGCCTCCCCGAGATCGACCACTGGACGATTGGTTCGATGCGCCAGCCTAACTCGGAGATCGGGCATGTGGCTCGGGACTCGAACGAGCCTGCCGTCGTACCGGTCCCTGTCCCTCACGCTCTCGCCAGCACTTCCGAGGTGGTGACCGAATGCGGACGCGTCGCCAGCCACCATTCACCGACGGCGACATGGATGGGGAAGGCGAGCCAGAAGCCGACGGCAAAGCGTCCGGGAAAGTCCATCAGGCCGAGCGCGAGGAAGATCCCGATCCAGATACGGATCGTGCCCACGGCCAGACCCATCATGAACGCACGGATCATCCACCGCCGGTGCGAGACCACGTCACCTCGCCGGATGGCGCGAAAGGCGAGCGTGATGGCGACCAGGAACCAGCCTCCGAAGACGACGGTCGCGAGGCCCTCGGCGGGTCCGCCGACCGCGTGGCGGATCCCGAACAGTACGGCGGTAACCCCGCTCACCATCGCCGTCGCGACGAGCACCCGTCCCAGTCGCCGATGCACGTTCCAGTGCCGCTCGCGGAAGCGCCTGGAGAGCTGGGCCGGCGCACCGACCAGATAGAACACCCCGAGGCCGATGTGCAGGTACGCAAGCACCGGATGCAGGGCGTACTCCCGGTCCGGTCCTGAGTCCGGGACGTCCCCACGCGACAGGTTCGGTACGTCGACCATCACACGACGGACCGCGAAGGTCATCACGATCAGCACCAGGACGAAGGCGAGCGCCACCCACCAACGCGACTCCCGCGCACCCTGCCTGTCTTGCTCGTTCAGCGTTGTTCCGTCCTCACCCACTCAAGGTTTTCCTTGAGGCTGCGCATCCGCGACGCACACAGTAGCCGCGACGCCAGCGGTCACACTTGGACGAAATTCAAGTCGCGACGGGTGGCTCACCCGCGCCAGCGCGACCACACCGCCTGCTTCGTCACTCCCGTCAGGTCCGCGACCTGAGTCCAGGACTCAGCGGAAGCGAGGCGGCGGGCCCCGTCGCCGAGGCACTGGCCGGCATGGGCGCTCATGGTGAGGAGCTCTGAGAAGGCCTCGTGGTCACCACGCTGCGCGAGGATCGACATGGCGTCGCGTGCGAGCACCCCCAGATCGTTCGAGCTGAGCTGGTCGAGATCTTCGCCGAGGATTGCCATGTCGCCTCCTGCGGGCGTCTGTCGATGCGGTGCCCTCAGCCCTCCTGGAGCGACACCGTGATGCTGTCGTCGGGTGAGTCGAAGGTGCGAGTGAAGCTCAATCCGGGCCAAGAGTAGGTGAGTTGCTCGCTGCGGGGCCGGTACGCCGCCGTGAACAGAGTCCCGAAACCCTGTGCGTATCGCTGGCTGTAGAGCGGTGCCTCGAGGAACGCAGCTGCCAGCTCCCCAGGCTCTGTCGGCTCGTCGAGCAGCCCCAGCAGGTGATCCTGACGTTCCACGCTGCGCAGCGCCCGCGCATGCTCGGGCCTCTCGGGAACTCGTCCGCGATGGTTGGTTGCGACGGCCGAGTCGGCGTACTCCGGATCGTTGCCCGGTGACACGAAGGCCGTCACCACCGCGCCCGTGGCGTCCATCATGGTGAGGTTGTACGACGCGGCGACCGGGAGTCGGTCAAGTGCCGCTCGGGCCTCGTCCACCGTGCCGGCAACCTCCAGCAGGTAGCGCACGACCAGAGGGATGGCGAAACCGGGTGCGGAGCTCAGGCGCCCACCATGCGTGAGGGAGATGACCAGCCCGTCGTCGTTCATCCCGTCGAGGAGCCCCCACAGGCAGTCGCCTGTGCCGATGACCTTGCGGCTGGCGAACTTGCTGGAGTACACGACCCACTCGAACAGGTCGGGGTTGTAGTCGTAGTTGCGCACCATGATCGGGTCGTTGCCGACCTGCGCTGCCTGCGAGCATCCTGGGGCGAATGCCGGGGCATCCCACATCGTCAGCATGCGGGCTGCGACCTCGTCGACTCCGGCAAGGGCCACCATGGCCTCCCAGGTCGGAACGAGCTCCGGCATGTGCTTGGTCAGCTGCCCTCGAGCAGTCGCGAGGTCAGGCCGTGCGTCGTCTCCGTCCTGGAGGTACCACGCCCGATAGGCGGGCCAGGTGGCGTTGAAGAGCGCCTGCCAGCGAGGTCCTGGCCGCTCCTCGCGAATGCCGAACAGGGTGAACGAGCGGGAGGAGCCGGTGAGGGGTGTCTCGGTCCCGGCGCCGCTGCTCCAGCTGTCCCAGGCCGGCCAGGAATCCTGAGCCCCAAGGCGGAGGGCGGCCGTGGTGAGTGACTCGACAGCTGCCATCACCGCAGCTGGGTCGACGGCTCGAGCGATGTCGTCGGCGAGACGACCGAAATCGACGGGGGCGGGGGTACAGGTGGTTGACATGTCGTCAAGGTTGCCTTGACATCTTGCTGTCTGTCAAGAAAACCTTGACGACCGTAAACCGTGGACTGTCGCAGAGACACAACCGATGTTGCTGCTCTAGAGTCTCTGTTGTGCCGCAAATGAGGATTCGCGATGCCGCCGCGTTTCTGGGTGTGAGCGACGACACCGTCCGCCGCTGGATCGACGCAGGAGCGTTGAACGCGGCCGCCGACGAGTCGGGGCGCAAGGTGATCGACGGTTTCGAGCTGGCTCAGTTCGCACGCAGCCAGGCGACGACCACGCCGAACCCGCTGGGAGTGGCGAGCTCGGCCCGCAACCGGTTCGTCGGGCTGGTCACCGACATCAAGCTGGACACGGTGATGGCCCAGGTCGAGCTCCAGTGCGGTCCCTTCAGGGTGGTCTCGCTGATGAGCAGCGAAGCGGTACGTGACCTGAAGCTCGAGCTCGGCTCGATCGCGGTCGCGGTGGTCAAGTCGACGACTGTCATCGTCGAAACCCCAGAAGGCGTGTCATGAAGCGTTGGGTCGCAGCGGTGGCGGCTGTCCTGCTGCTGAGCACGGGGGCTGCCTGCGAGTCCGACGACGACTCCGGAGACAACGGCTCCTCCGGCAGCGAGGAGAAGACCCTCACCGTGTACGCCGCGGCCTCCCTGACTTCGACCTTCACCGAGATGGGCAAGCAGTTCGAGGCCGACCACGACGGCGTGACCGTCAGGTTCAGCTTCGGCGGCTCCTCCGACCTGGTCGCGCAGATCCAGCAGGGCGCTCCGGCGGACGTCTTCGCCTCTGCTGACACCAAGAACATGGACAAGGCGACCGCCGATGATCTCGTCGAGGGTGACCCGGTCAACTTCGCCTCGAACACCCTGGAGATCGCGGTGCCCCCGGACAACCCCGCAGGTGTGGCTTCCCTGCAGGACCTGGCGAAGCCGGCCACGAAGGTCGTCGTCTGTGCGGCCGAGGTGCCCTGCGGCGCGGCAGCACAGAAGGTGCAGGAATCCTCCGGGGTCACGATCAAGCCCGTGAGCGAGGAGCAGTCCGTCACCGACGTACTCAACAAGGTCCAGACAGGTGAGGCCGACGCCGGCCTGGTCTACGTCACCGACGTGAAGGCCGCTGGCGACAAGGTCAAGGGCATCACGTTCCCGGAGACCTCGTCGGCCGTGAACACCTACCCGATCGGCGCCCTCGCCGACAGCAAGGACAAGGACCTGGCCCAGCAGTTCGTCGACCTCGTGACCGGGGATGCCGGACAGCAGATCCTTGCTGACGCCGGATTCGCCAGGCCCTAGCCGTGGGCCATGGATCTCGTCAGGTCGGGCTGCCAACGTGGGTGTTCGTACCCGCCGCGGCGGGAGCACTGTTCGTCGTACTCCCGCTCGCGGCCATCCTCACGCGGGTCGACTGGAGCGACTTCTTCGGCCTGATCAGCTCTGACTCCTCGGTGGCCGCGCTGAAGTTGAGTCTGCGCACCTCGAGCGTCAGCACGTTCCTCTGCGTTGTCTTCGGGGTGCCGATGGCGATGGTCCTGGCCCGGACCAGCTTCCGCGGACAGCAGCTGCTTCGCTCGCTCGTCCTGCTACCGCTGGTGCTCCCGCCGGTGGTGGGCGGGATCGCGTTGCTCTACACGTTCGGACGCCGCGGCCTGCTCGGGCACACCTTCGAGGTCCTCGGCATCCAGGTGGCGTTCTCGACCACTGCCGTGGTGATGGCGCAGACGTTCGTCGCGCTGCCGTTCCTGGTGGTGAGTCTCGAGGGCGCGCTGCGTACGGCGGGTGGCCGCTACGAGGCGGTCGCCTCGACCCTCGGCGCCAGACCCACGACCGTGTTCCGTCGGGTGACACTGCCGCTGGTCCTGCCCGGGCTCGTCTCGGGCGCGGTGCTCTCCTTCGCCAGGTCACTCGGGGAGTTCGGCGCCACGATCACCTTCGCCGGCAGCCTCCAGGGGGTCACTCGCACGATGCCACTGGAGATCTACCTGCAACGGGAGTCGGATGCCGACGCCGCGGTCGCCCTGTCCCTGGTACTGGTGATCGTGGCCGTCGTCGTGATCGGGCTGGCCCGCGGCCGGGGAAACATATGACCCTGGAACTCAGTGCGACTGTGCGCGAGCGGGGCTTCGACCTCGCTATGCACGTCGACCCCGGCGAGGTGCTCGCCGTACTGGGACCGAACGGCTCCGGCAAGTCCACGGCACTGTCCCTGATCGCGGGGCTGCTGCGCCCCGACAGCGGTACCGCAACCCTCGACGGACGGGTGCTCTTCGACGTCGGCAGGTCGAATGGGACAAACGCCTGGGTGCCTCCTCATGCCCGGGGAGTGGCCCTGCTCGCGCAGGAACCATTGCTGTTCCCGCACCTCTCCGCGCTCGACAACGTGGCGTTCGGGCCACGCAGCGACGGCCAGGCGCGCAGCAAGTCGCGCACCGTCGCGGAGCACTGGCTGGGCGAGGTCGATGCCGCGCAGTACGCCGACCGGAAGCCCGCCCAGCTGTCAGGCGGGCAGGCGCAGCGAATCGCGGTCGCACGGGCGCTCGCGGCCGACCCGCGGCTGCTGCTCCTCGATGAGCCCATGGCCGCGCTCGACGTCGACGTCGCGCCCGCCGTACGCCAGATGCTGCGCCGGGTCCTCCACGATCGTTCCGCCGTCATCGTCACCCACGACGTGCTCGACGCACTCCTGCTCGCACACCGCGTCATGGTCGTCGACGACGGCCATGTGGTCGAGGAAGGACCAACAGCCGAAGTGCTCGCTCGCCCTCGCAGCGCCTTCGCCGCGCGGATCGCCGGCCTCAACATGGTGCGCGGAACCCTGGACGGCCATGGCGTCCGCGGCTCCGACGGAGTCCTCGTCGAAGGCCTCGCCGACCAGCCCATCACGCAAGGGGAGCCCGCAGTCGCCGTGTTCCGCCCGAGTGCCGTCGGGGTCTTCCGACAACCGCCCGGAGGTAGCCCCCGCAACGTCCTCGACGTCACCATCACCGAGCTCGAACCGTTCGGCGAGCAGATCCGCATCCGGACCGCGCAGCTCAGCGCCGACATCACGGCGACGGCCGTCGCCGAGCTCGACCTGGCCCCGGGGACCCGGGTCGTGTTCGCGGTGAAGGCCAGCGAGGTCGCCATCTACCGCGCGTAGCCTGACCTCATGGCAGCGCCACAAACGCCCGGTGTCCGTCAACTCCGCCTCGTCGTCGAGGCCGATGACTTCGAGGCTGCCGTCGCGTTCTACCGTGACGAGCTCGGCATGCCGGTCGAGCTGGACCTCGAGGGCGACAACGGCGAGCACGTCATCATCCTCGAGGCCGGTCGCGCCACGCTTGAGCTCTCCAACCCCGCGCAGGTCGCGATGATCGACCAGGTCGAGGTGGGCCGCCGGGTGGCGCCACGGGTTCGGGTGGCGTTCGAGGTAGACGACGCTGCCGCCGTCACCGACCGGTTGGCGGATGCTGGCGCCGACGTAGTTGCTCCGCCGACCAGGACTCCGTGGAACTCACTGAACGCCCGGCTCGAGGCCCCCGCCGGGCTGCAGATCACGGTCTTCGAGGAGCGCGGCGAGGACTGACGTCACAGGGTTTTCCGGACAGGAGTTGAGCCCACGACCTCTGGGTTATGAGCGGGTCCGAGTTGTCCTAATTGCGGCTTGTCCTCGAAAACCCTCACCATTGCATAACCGCAGGTCAGAGGCTATTTTCGACTCAAGGAGCCCTTGTCGAAATCATGTCCGATTTCCGCCAGCGTCTCCCGGAATCCAGGGCCGTCTGGCAACGTCTGCGGTCCCTGTGCGGTCGAGTTTCGAGGTCCCTCGACGGGGACTGTTCGGGGAAGGTGCCACGACATGGCGTGGGCTCGCAAACGAGTGGTGACAGACGGATCATCTCACTTCACCGGCTACTACCGCAGCCCCGAAGGGCGCACGAAGTCTGCAGGCACCTACCCCTCGAATCGCGCCGCACTACGAGCCGCCGCGCGTCTCGAGCACAAGGTCGGTGACGGCTCGTGGATCGACCCCCGTCTCGGTCTGGTCACCTTCCGCGAGTACGCCCTTGAGCGGTGGCTCCCGAGTCGCCAGGTCGAGCTGAGCACGCGCCAGGCATACTTCTCGATCCTGAACTACCACTACATCCCGTTCTTCGGTGACCTTCCGATGTCGAGGATCATGCCGTCGGAAGTTCAGGCCTGGGTCACCAAGGTGTCGAGCGAGGGAAGGCTGTCCCCGGTCACCATCCAGAAGAACCACGTCATGCTGCACTCGATCTTCCGGCGGGCTGTCCGCGACCGCATCATCACGTTCAATCCCTGCAGCGACACCGAGCTGCCCAAGGTCATCCGCAAGCAGAACCAGACCCTGACCCCCGAGGAGTATGCCCGGCTCTACGCGGCGATCCCCGAGCGGTACCAGGACCTCGTCCAGACCTGCATCGAGACCGGCCTGCGCTGGGGCGAGCTGGCCGGCCTGCGACCGCGGCACATCAACTTCCTCCGTCGCACCGTCTCCATCGAAGAGACCATCGTCGAACTCTCCAAGAAGACACTCCCCCACCGGCGAACGCAACATCGTCAAGCCCTACCCCAAGAACGACAAGCCCCGGGTCATCGGCCTCCGGCAAGGACTGCTCGACCGCCTCGCCGCCCGCATCCAGCGGATGGAGCTCGGCCGCGACGACCTGCTCTTCCCCTCGACCGACGTCGCCGGCGGAGCCCCGATCTCCCGCAACACCTTCCGCACCAAGGTCTGGCTCCCGGCCGTCGAGAGGGCCGGCATCAGCTTCAACGTCCGCATGCACGACCTCCGCCACGCCCACGCCTCGTGGCTGCTCGCCGGAGGTGCCGACCTGGTCGGCGTCATGGAGCGCCTCGGTCACGCGCAGATCCAGACGACCCAGAAGTACCTGCACACCCTGCCCGACAGCGACCAGAAGAACCTCGACGCGTTCAGCCGCATCGCCGACAGGAATGTCTAGGCAGCTACTGGAAGGCTCTGAGGGCTTCGAAGGTTCAGACTTATCGCCACCTAGTGCGGCATCGGCGCTGCGCCGATAGTCAAAACAACGGTGCAGTGTTCCAGCTTTGCGCGGCGGCACGCGCAGTGCCATGAGCGCAAGCGGGGGACGCGACTCGGCGTCAGGGCTTGAACGGCCCAGCGGCGGCAGCTGCTCCGGCTCGGTGATTTACCCCTCCCTGTCATCGTCCGCATCGCCGTCCGCGTCGTGGGTAGTCGGGCCCTGCTGCTCCTCGGCCACTTCATCGCAGTACATTGCGATGTCGATGCTGTCCACATCATCGGGCATCGCATCCAAAACTGGTTCGAGGGTCAACCCGGAGCGCTCACGCAGGAAGCGTTCCCGGTAGATGTGGTCTGCATCGTCGACCACGCTGGAGCAGGCGTGCGTTCATCCCCGCGCCCAGCACGGTCCCGAGATTGGGACCGCTTGTCCGAGTTTGCGCTGGGTGATTCCTAACCCAAGCCTCGTGAGCATCCATCACCGGTGATCACGTTCTGCCGGAGTTCATCCCCGACGTCGCTCGCCGAGCCAGCATCTGGACCAGTTTGTTCAGCTCGAACGGCGGCCTTGCCGGTCTCTCGCGGCTGTTCCCGATGCCAGCACCGCGAGGGCGAACAGGCGCTCGTCAGGATGGTCCAGGTCGTAGCCGTAGTACGGCGGCCGGGGCGCCAACTGCCCGGTTCGCTGCGACGATGACCGCTGCTGCGTCGGCCGCCATCACGCTGACGATCATCCCAATGCCGGGTGCCGCGCCTGCGCCGGCTCCGGGCCACACTGCCTCCGGTGGCGACGATCTCGCCTCCGGAGATCATGAAGCCTGCAGCTGCTCCCTCAACGGTCGCGGTCGCCGTGTAAGCCAGGGCGAGGTTCGGCTTCACTTTATCGATGTCTCGGAGTCCTCAGCTTCGTGATGTCCTCGATGACCTGAACGTCGTGCTCACGTTTGCGGAAGGCCTCGAGAATCGCCGCTCGCACCAACGGTGGCCATGGCGACTCTGGAACCGAGGTCGACCAGACCGCCCAGAAGCTTCGAAGCAGGGCTTCGACGATGCTGGAAGCGCCTCGAACCGGGTCTTCGCTGTGTGGCCCATATCCGAAAGTTTCTTCCGGACGCCCTGAAGGAACACGCTGGGTTTGGCGCTCAGCCTGCGCTCGCGCCGACTTCTCGATCCTCAGCCCAGGCATGCCGGTCGTACGGCGTCATCGAGCGCTCCATGGCGTCCTTCCGACTGTCGCGCCTCTTCGTACGTCTGATGATCGTCCAACGAGAGAGGCGAACAAGCGTTCCGCCCAAGGAGTGTGGGTGCGACGCAGAACGAGGCATTCGCGCGAAACCCAGGCTCCTCCTCAGCCTTCACCGAAGAGATCAAAGAGGTCAGTCTCCGAGACACCCAGCTCACGCCTCAACTGATCAAGTACGAATGGCCACAGGTGTAGGAACGTTCTCCCGAATCCCTGCTGCCACTGAGGTAGCCACAGCGGTCGTGATGGTTCGACTCCAACTCGCCGCCCGTCACCGACGCGGGTTGTGGCTTGGCCTTTCGTGGTTCGGCAAGCGTCGTCGACCTGTTTGAGCTGGATCCGAGAGACGCGATCGGGGCCGGGAATGGACGACCGGCTCAGCTTTGACCACCTCGGTGATGTCAACGACTGCAGGCGGCGGCTCCCCACGGGAGTGACCATTGCCGGAGGCCTCTGGATCGGCTCTGCCGGGCCGACCAAGCTAGAGGGCCCAGCATGGATGACGTCAGATCCGCGTGGCACGAGTCAAGGCGACAACCACAGCAGCCGCAGGCCACGCTCGGCGAGTTCGATTCCGCGCAGCGCCCTCAGGCTCAAGGACGACGACTGCGTCAATTTGAGACCCTTGGCCTCCTCGGAGGAATCACGTTGATGGACTTGCTCAGATTGCCGTTGCTGGCGTCGCTCCACGCCACAGACGCACCCTGTAGGGCCTCGACTAGTTCATCCCGTAACAACACCAGGGTAGATGACGCCACGTACAACCCACGACCAGCGTAGTCGCGGGCTGACTTCACGGCCGCGCTCGATCACCGGTCTCTACGTGTCGCGGATACCGCTGAGCCGGACCACGGCGGATCACCCGCGGGCGCGACTGCGGGGCTGTTCTTCGGGAGCAACTGGCCGGCGCCGCTAGCGCAAGATTCGTTCAGGAACGCGGTAGCCCAGTGTCAGATCCTCGACAGTTGCGGGGTGACTCTGTTGCAGGGCTTCGAGCACGTCCGCCCAGGAATCCCGCGCCCACGGCCCCGTCGACTGAGCGAGATCGCCCACAACCGTCATCGACCCGTTCGCCGAGCGCCGCCGGAGCGCACGCAACTGTACCGGCGAGAGGTCCTGCGCCTCGTCAATGTGTGCAAAGCGCTCCGATGCGCCGTTTGACGAGATAGTCAGCTTCGTCGAGCAGGCCCACGTCGGCGTCACTCCACTCCTCCTGCGTCACCTTCGCGGTCGGTGAGCGCATCAGTCGGCGGACATCTCCCGCCAAGAAATCGTCACCGGCCGCACCGACGAGACGCTCACGAGACGCGAACAAGTCCCGCAGGAACGTCGGGGGTGAGCGAGGGCCACAACCGTTTCATGGCACTGTCGATTTGGTTCGCGGTCGCACGTTCACTCACTTGCGTAGCCAGCCAGTTCCGAAAGTTGGACACCCGCCCGGCCCCGGCACTCAATTCCTCGGTGCACCAGCACGGTCTCACTCAACCATCCATTTGTCAGCTCGAGTCCAATCGCGAGTCCCCCAGTGATCAATACGTCGACTCACCATCGAAACGATCCTGGAGCAGTCTAAGTTTCCCCGTTCCGTCTCGAGTTGCGGTCGCGGATCCCCAATCACGACTTTCCCAATGTCCCTGCTTTCTGGAATGCCGTGTACGCAGACCGAACTCTTTCGAGTGGGTAGACGTCCGCGGAAGCGGATCTAGTGTTCCCTCTTCCAACGCCTTGCCCAGCTCCCGAATGCAATCAACAAAGACCGGATCCTTTTCTGCGTGGACGACCATCGGAAAGACGCCGACCAAATGATAGGCCACGTCGGGGCGAAGGGACGCGACTTCCTCCTTGGTCCAGATCCAATCTTGCCGATCTCAATGAACGTGGCAGAACGTTGTTGGCTGGGTGTTTGGACGCAGCAGGCGCCGAGGCTCGCTTCCTTGAAGCCTGGTCGGTGAGTGAATTGAGGACGATCGACATCCAGTCCCATTCGTATCCTTCAGAATGGCAGCTCCAAACTCGGTGTTTCTTGAGTTGTACACGTGCTTCAGCCCACAATGCTCGTCTAGATACCCCCTTTTGCGTTCGCTTCCTGCCGTCGCGTAAATGTCGGCTCCTGCGGCCCGTGCAACTTGAATGGCCGTGAGTCCAACTCCGCCCGTCGCGACGTGAATCAGAATTCGGTCTGTATGTGAAATGCGGGCGAGTCGGACGAGTACACGCCCTGGCTCGGCTTCCATCGCCGCAGTGTCTGGCTGATGCTGGTCGCCGAGGACGACCGCCCCGCGCCGCACATGACCGAGATCACCGACCTCCCGGAGGCGCCGGACAGCTCGGTCGAGGGCCTCGGCGAGGCGCTGAGCGGGCTTCTCGAGCGGCTCGACCCGCAGGGTCGCTGGGCGCTGCTGCTCAGCCGTCCCGGCCCCCACCTCATTGGCCCGGCCGACCGCGCCTGGGCCGCCGCGTTCTACGACATGTTCCGCCTCCGGCCGATCGCCCACCTTGCGGTCCACCTGGCCACCGACAGCGACATCGTGCCCATCCCCATCGACGAGGTCACCGGCTACCTTCGGGCTTCGTGAAGCTGACGTACGCCGTTTGGGGCCACGACGTGGGCGACAAGTCCAAGGAGCGGACGCTTCACGAGCAGCTCCGCGACCCCGCGTACGCCGCCTCCAGCTCAACCTCGACGACGAGGACGTCGCGCCCGCGATGCGGATCGCCACCGGCCCCGACCACATCACCGCGATCGCAGCGTGTGGGCCGGCGACGATGGCCGTGACACGAGCGCTCGGAGCGGCCACCGAGACGCTGGCCGGCTGGGAGGTTGACGAGCGCTTGCCGATGCCGCCGCCGCAGACGGCGGACGGCGCCGCCTCGACGCGCTGGCCAACGTCGCGGTCCTCAAGCGCCCCGACGACCTCGACCGGGACGAGTGGCTGCACCGCTGGCTGGTCGAGCACACGCCCGTCGCGATGGCCACCCAGGCGAAGCTTCGGCTACGTCCAGAACGTCGTGACAGAGACAGGTGACCGACACCGTGCCCCGGCAGGTCGACGCACTGGTCGAGGAGCTGTTCCCCAGCGCGGGCATGGTCGACCTGCACGCCTTCTACGGAAGCGGCGGCGACGAAGCAGGAGCTGCGCGACCGGCTGACCACCCTGATGGCGAGCGTCGGGCGGATCGGCTTCGACCGCGACATCGACCTGGTCCCGAGCAGCCGTTTTCTACACCTTACCTGCTCGCAGAGCTCTAGAACAGCAGCGCCGACAGCAGCAGCACGAAGACCAGGCCGGACGTCGACAGCACGGTCTCCATCAGCGACCAGGTCTTGATGGTCTGCCCGACGGTGAGCCCGAAGTACTGGTTGACCAGCCAGAAGCCCGCGTCGTTCACGTGCGAGAAGAAGAGCGACCCGGCGCCGACGGCCAGGACCACCAGCGACACCTCGGAGGTCGACATCCCCGACACCAGGTCGACGATCAGCGACGAGGCGGTGATGGTCGCGATCGTCGCCGAGCCGGTCGCGAGCCGGATCAGCACGGCGAGCACCCACGCAAGCAGCAGCACCGAGACGTTCGCGTCGCGCGCCCAGTCGGCCAGCAGCGTGCCGATGCCGCTGTCCACCAGCACCTGCTTGAACCCGCCGCCCGCCGCGACGATCAGCAGGATCCCGGCGATGGGCGGCAGCGCCGCGGACACCGTGTCCGACAGGACGGCACGGCTCATGCCGACCCGGACGCCGAACGTGACCATGGCGACCAGCACGCCGACCAGCAGCGCGATGAACGGGTTGCCGATGACGTCGAGGGCCTTCTGCAGGTCGTCGTCGGGGTTGTCGATGACGATGTCGGCCAGCGCCTTGGCCAGCATCAGCTCGACGGGCAGCAGGATGGTCGCGATCGTGATGCCGACGACGCCCCGGTCCTCGGGCACCGGCTCGCGGTCGGCGCCGGCGTCGAACGTCTCCGGTGCCTCGACCACGACCCACCGCCCCGCGAGGCTGCCGTAGAAGGGGCCGGCGATGATCACCGTCGGCACCGCGACCAGGATCCCGAGCCCCAGGGTCACCCCGAGGTCGGCGTGCAGCAGCCCGATCGCGGTGACCGGGCCGGGGTGCGGCGGGACGAACCCGTGCATGGCCGAGAGCCCGGCCAGGGCCGGGATCCCGACGGTGATCAGCGAGACCTGCGCCCGTCGGGCGACCAGGTAGATGACCGGCATCAGCAGGACCAGGCCGATCTCGAAGAACATCGGCAGCCCGATGACCGCCCCGACCAGCGCCATCGCCCAGGGCAGGCCGCGGCCGGTCGCCCGGCCCACGATCGTGTCGACCACCTGGTCGGCGCCGCCGGAGTCGGCCAGCAGCTTGGCGAAGATCGCGCCGAGCGCGATCAGCACGCCGACGCTGGCGGCCGTGGTGCCGAAGCCCGCGGTGAACGACGTGATGACGTCGTTGAGGTCCTCGCCGGCGATGGCGCCCACCGTGAGCCCACCGATGATCAGGGCCAGGAACGGGTTGAGCTTCACCACCGTGATCAGCACGACCAGCAGCGCGATCGCGACCAGCGTGGCGGTGATCAGCTGCCACCCGGGCAGCTGACCGGCTCGACCAGGTCCTGAGCCATGACGGTGGCGTACGTCGACATCAGCGCTCCTCGAGCCGGGTCTCGGCGAGGTACCGCTCGACGATCTCGTCGACGCTGCCGTCCACGTCGACCACGTCCCCGCGCTCGTCGGGGGCGAGCGGCTCCAGCGTCTCGAACTGCGAGGTCAGCAGCGTGGCCGGCATGAAGTGCCCGGGCCGCGACGCCTGGCGCCGCTCGATCACGTCCCGGCCGCCCTCGAGGTGCAGGAACTCCACGGCCGGGCAGTGGTGGCGCAGCTGGTCACGGTACTTCCGCTTGAGTGCCGAGCAGGCGATGACCCCGCCGTCGGCGTGCTCGGCCAGCCATTGCCCGATCCGCTCCAGCCACGGCCACCGGTCATCGTCGTCGAGGGGCTCACCGCGGGTCATCTTCGCGATGTTGGCCGGGGGGTGCAGGTCGTCGGCGTCCTCGAAGGCCACCCGGAGCCGCCCGGCCAGGGCGGCGCCGACCGTCGACTTCCCGGAGCCGGAGACGCCCATGACCACGATCGGGTGGGTCATGCGAGGAGCGGTACCCGAGCTCACCAGGGCACGCTCAGCCCTGGGTCTCCGAGTCGTAGGTGACCGTGCCGTCGAGCGACTCCTGGATGTAGTTGGACTCGCCGAAGTCGTTGCTCGCGTAGCAGGTGATGCTCGGGCCCTGCCCGAACGAGTCGTCGATGACGGCGTACCACGAGTCGGGATTGTCGGACCGGTCGTGCACCGTGGTCAGGCAGTTGATGAGGATGTTGGGGTCGACCAGGGCGAGGTCCACCTGCTTGTCGTCGGTCGTGCCCTTGATGTCTTGGAGGTCGAGGTCCTCGCCGTTCCAGTAGAAGTCCTGGTAGCGGTTGTTGGTGCCGGTCGGGACCTCGACCACGGCGTAGCGCGGGTAGAGCACCGCCTCGAAGACGTAGGTCGCGTTCGTCTCGTCCCGGATCGCGTCGACCAGCGCGTTGTAGCCGTCGACGGTGTGCACGTTGACGCCGTTCTTGCCGGGCGCCTGGCCCGGGGCGTACGTCGTGTCGTCGGTCGGCCCGACGCCGCCGAAGTCGGGGAAGCTGTTGCGCGCGGAGACGAAGGCGATGACCGCCCCGGCGATGGGGACGATCACCGCCACCAGGATGATCGCCGCGATCACACCGCCGATGGCCTTGCCGCCGCCCTTGCCCGCGGCGGTCGTGACGCTGGCGGCGCCGGGCGTGCCCGGTCCGTAGTTGCACCAGCGGCCAGGGCTGCCCGCCCGCACCCGGGGTGGCGCTCGGCCCGGCCTGGCCGGTGGGCGTCGCAGCCACCGGCGCGATGGTCATGGGTGCGACCGGTGCCGCCGCCTGCAGGTCCCTGGTCTGCAGGTCGAGATCCTGCATCGACTGCGCCTGGCGCAGCTGGTCGACGCGCATGTCGTGGTCGGCCTGCACGATGCGGCCGGACTTGAGGGCCTGGTCGACCAGCTTGATGGCCGCGTCGCGGGCGCTGCTGCTGGCACGCTCATCGGGCGTCGTCACGGGAGCAAGGTAGTGGAAACCACCCCCCGGCGGCATGCAGGCCGCCGCCGGCGGCGCCACGGACCCGAGCCCGGGCCCTCGGTCTCGGCCCACCCGGGAAAGGTCGATGACGGGGGTCCAGGCTTCCCCGTGAACAGGTCCACCCCCCATCGGACTGCGCGTCCGATACCGGTGAAACGACGGTCGGGCGGACAGGTCACGCACAGATTTCAGGCAGTTGTCAGACGCAGCCGCCGAAGCTCCCGGGTGTACGCCGGCAGCATCTCCGCCGGCCGGCCGTGATGGGTCCAGGTGTAGACGTGGGCCAGGTCGAAGCCGAGGAGCACAGCCCGCAGGTCAGCACCCGCTTGGGCCGCCGGTAGCGCTCCAGGGTGTGGCCGCCCGGGCAGGTGCCCAGCCACGGCGCCGGCGGCGCCGGCGAGTCCGGGGAGACGCAGCGCTCGCCCGAGCAGCCGATCCGGCGGGCCATGGCCCCGCCAGGTGGCGTCGTGGCCGCGCCTCGGGCCGACCAGGGCATGCGCGATCTCGTGGAGGATCGTGTCGCGCACGTCATCCTCGGAGTGGACCGCCGTCAGCGGCGCGCTCAGCCCGAGGGTGCGGTCGGCGAACCTGCAGATCCCGGCGCGGCGCTTGGCGTTGTCGTAGGCGACCTCCCAGTCGTCGAGGCCGTGCACCTCGAGGAGGTGCTCAGCCATCGCGAAACCGTCCCGGAGATCCACGTCGAGCACGCGTACGTCGCAGCACCGACGGTCCGGTCATCGGCCCGGCTGTGTCGCGCCCTTCTCCAGCCGCTCGTGCAGCCGCGCGCGTACGTCGTCCGGGAGTCAGCTGCGCCCGCCGCCGCCGGTCCCGCGCGATCACGCACGCCGGTGGCCGCCACGCCGGCCAGGCCTGCGAGCCCGAGCCACTTCCACAGCCGCGCAGCTCACGCGATGATCGTGCCATGGCCGCGGCCCGACCCGAGGGCGGATCCCGCTCGACGAGGCGGTGGAGCTGACCCGCACCGGCGACCTGTGGCTTTTCCGCGGGGGCTCGCTGGCCGACCACGCGATCCGCGCGCTCACCAACGCGCCGGTCAACCACGTCGGCATGGCCGTCGTCCTCGACGACCTGCCGCCGCTGATGTGGCACGCCGAGCTCGGCAAGGGGCTGCTCGACGTGTGGACCGGCACCCACCACCGCGGCGTACAGCTCCACGACCTGCGCGGCGCGCGTCGAGCATGGATGGACCGCTACCGGCAGCGGGCTGGATGCGCCAGCTCTCGGTCGAGGTCACGCCGGCGATGGAGGACGCGCTGCTCACCACCTCGCCCGGATGGACGGGCTGCCCGTTCCCCTCGACGCTGGGCCTGGTCGGCCGGGTGCCCGCGGCAGCTGCAGCGGCGGGCACCGGCCGAGCCCGCCTACTGCGCCGAGGTCGTGGCGGAGGCCTACACGGCGATGGAGCTGCTCGACGGCCGCGGCCGCCGAACTACTACGACCCGGGCAAGTTCTGGTCCGGCGACGACCTCGACCTGGGGCTCGGCGCCACGCTGGGCGAAGAGATCGAGGTCTACCAGCCCGGCCGGGGACGGCTTTGGTGAGCCGACGACCGTTCAGTAGGCGACCGAGCGACCGGCCTCGGTCAGCTCCCCGACACCCGGCTTGCCGCCCGCCATCAGCCCCGCGTCGATCATCGCCTTGCGCTCCGAGCGTGCCGACTGGTGCCAGCGGACCTCGCCGGTCGGCGTGGGCTGCCGGTCCCGCTCGCGAGCTCCTCCTCCATCGCCATCTCGAGCTCGAGGAGCATGTCCTCGGTCTCGAGGCTGCCCTCCAGCTTGAGGATGCGCACGCATGTGCGGGCGGAACGCCGCCTGATCGGTGACCATGCTCGGCCCGGCTGGGCGCGCTGCGCGTGCGTCGCCGCGGAGGCCCGCGTCGTCGTGGTCCGCACCCGCGAGGCCTTGGGGCCGGAGCCGCCTGCGGCGGCGGCTTCGGCATCCCGTGCACGCAGGTGCTCAACGGCAGGTCGCAGAGATCGCAGTACTCCTCGGCCACCCGACCCACACTACGGCGGCCTCAGGTCAGCGGCGCGGCCAGCACCTTCTGGGTGAACTTCTGCTCGCCCGGCGCCCAGTCGACGGAGCTCGCGAGGCTTGCCCCGTGGCGAGGACCGGACCGCGACCGCGAAGCCAGCGGCGACCCGACGCAGGCCGGGAACAGCCGCACCTTGGAGGCCTGGCGCCGCCCATCGCGAGCCTGGCGCAGTCCTTCTTGGAGATGTCCTTGCCGTCCTTGGTGAACGACTGGGTCAGGTGCACGGTGAACTCCGAGAACGCGTCGCCGTGCACGTGCAGGTCCGGGCACCCGATCGCCGTCGAAGTCGAACCAGACGTCGACGATGTCGCCGGTGGCCACCTTGCGGGCGTGCTTGACCAGCACCACCGCCGGGCGCGTGGTGTCGGGCGGGCGCCGCGAAGCTTGACCCTGGTGATGTCGTAGGCCTTGCCGGGCTCGACCGCGTCCTTGACGATCACGGTGACTTCGGCGGCAGCGCCTGGGCCGGCGCGGTGACAGCAGCCGCGGTGACGAGGGCGGCGAGTACGGCGGTGGCTCCTGCGGCGTACGAGCGGAAAGTCATGGGCTCTCCCGAGTGGTGCGACGGTGGTCGCGGCCATCCTGGAGGGCGCGCGGGTCAGGGGGTCGCAGTCGTAGTCGGCGTCTCAGACGGTGCGGGCTCGGTCGGGGACGGGGCCTCGGTCGGAGCCGGCGTCTCGCTGGGCGCGGAGTGGTCGACGGCTCGGTCGAAGGGACCTGGGACGGCGAGTCTGCCCGGGCGACTCCAAGGTGACTGGCTCGGCGACTCGAACTGGCTGTGGCGCGGCTTGTCCGGCTCGTTCTTGCCGCCGCTGCCGTTGCCGGTGACCCCGCCCAGCGTGGAGCCCTGGTGGAGCTGCTGCCACCGGTGTAGGACGACACGCTCCGGCCGGTGAGCGTCTCGAAGGCGGTGATGGCAACCAAGACATGACGAACGTCACGGCGGCCAAGACGGCGATCCGGCGCCAGGCGAGCCCGGCCAGCCGCTGCCGCCACGTCGGCGCCGCCGGACGTCGAGCCCCTGCTTGGCCTCGCCGAGCCGCTCGTCGGCCAGGTCGAGGTGCGCCTCCTGTTCCTCGCCCTCGTGGCGCGCCGCGCGGCGTACCTCCGCCTGCGCGATCCCCACCTTCTTCAACGCCACCGTCTGGGCCGCGCGGGCGGCGCGCTTGCTGTGCGCGAGGCCCTGGCTGTAGACCGCGCTGCCGAGCGTGGCTGCGACGCTGCCGATCGCAGCACCGATCAGGGTCCCCGCAGCGCCCAGGGTCGAGAGCAGACGGCGGCTGTCACGGCGGCCAGGGCGCCGGCCAGCGTCTTCAGCCAGTCGATCTCGAGCTTGGGTGGGTCCTCGGTGTGCTGCTCAGCCATGAACAGCCAACAGTGCCAGGCATCGAGTCGTCGACCCAACGTGATCTGGCCGTCTCGCTTGGCGGGTGGGTGCGTTCAGAGTCTCGCAGGGTCTCGGAGTCGGGGTCGGGAAGCTCGGCGTAGATCAGCGGCGCGTCGAGGTAGCGGGCCGCGAACGACTCGGCCCACCCGTCCTGGGGGCCGAGGCCGTCCGGATAGCCGGCCACGAACGACTGGAGGGAGACGATCCGGCAGTGCTCCTGCGGCTCGCGGAGCGCAGCGCTGAGGCCGGCCAGCGCGCGGGCCGCGTCGGGGTCGGCGGCCAGGCACATGACGACGACCGAGGCCGAGGCGGCACCCATCACCCCGCGCTGCGCGCAGGCCGCTGCGAGGAGGCTGGTCCGCCAGAGCCCTGGTTGGTGGCCGGGCCGAGCAGCGGCCGCGCCGTACCGGGGTGGAACCAGCCGCTGTACTCGTGGACCTGCCGGTAGCCGTCGCTGTTGTAGATGGTGCGGTTGAAGTGCTCGGTGTACTTCACCTCGATGCCGACCAGGTGCCGCGTCCCGTCGGCGCGACGGGTGATCACCGCGGCGTCGAAGGCGACTGGTCGCCGAGCACGTCGATCGCGGGTCGCCAGATGCACTCCATCAGTTCGACGTAGACCGCGTGCGGGTCGAGGTAGGCCCGGACCACGTCGAGGCCGCGGTCCTCGCGCGCCGCAGCTCGCCGAAGATCGAGAAGGTCATCGGCAGGCTGCTGAGCATGTTGCGGGCCAGCCGGGCCTTGTCGATGGCCACGCCGGCCGCCTGCACGATCTCGGCGCGGTCGAGGGCGTACTTGGCGGCGTTCTGGCTTAGGAAGTTGAGAGCCGGCCGCTCCACCACGTCCTCGAGGGAGAGCAGGCTCCCCAGCGGTCGCGTCCCACCGTTGACCCGGTACTCGCCGTACTGCGCGTGCAACACCTGCTCGCGGTACCACGACTGGAGCAGGCGGAAGCGGGCCGTGCGACGCGAGTCGCTGGCCACAGATAGGCGTGGATCGCTCCACGAAAGTTGCATGAGCCGGTGCCCCCCAACTACTTAGACCGACTACAAGGACACTCCTACCGCTTCTGGCGCCTGTACGGAATCCGCCGCGGGGTCGGTATCCGCCGAAAAGATGCCTCAACCGGGTCCGGGAGCCAACGCCTGGTTTTCCACAGATTGCGGGTGGCCCCGGGATCGACGCAGGCTTCTCGGGCAGCGTGGAGCCATGACGATCCGGTTCACGACTCCCGAGTTCCACGCCCTCGGTGGCGGAGGTGCTGCACGCGGCCGACCGGCTCTCCACCGCCCGGTCCCGCGCGGCCGGCGAGGTCGCCTCCCTGCTCGACGGCTGGCGGGGCGCGGCGGCGTCGGAGTTCGCCGAGGCGTGGTCGGATCGGCCGCGCTCCTCGGCGTCGGTCGCCCGTCCGCTGAACGGGCTGGCCGAGGCGCTGGGGATGTTCCAGACCGACATGGGCCGGGTCGACTCCGCCTCGTCATCGACCGTGGACGCCGCTGGCCGGACGACTGTCGTGAGCAGCTTCTCCGTGCACGGCTCGTCGACCTCTCGCTTGGCTCGCGACGTGCTGGCCTCGCTGACCGGGGTCGAGGCCGAGCTCGACGAAGTGGTCATCGACCTACGCTGGCGCGTCGCGCGGCTGCACCAGGCCTGGGCCGGCACCGCGGCCGCGGCGCACCTCGAGGCGCACGCGTCCTGGCTGGCGTCCTACCCCGAGGTCCGCGCCGCGCCCGTGCGCGATGCGCTCCGTCGTGCGGGTCCGTCGCGTCGGCCAACTACGCCGGCGCCGGGACGAGAACGCGGCGATGTGGGGTGAGCTCCGATGATCCTCGATCGACGCGCCGACCGCTGGTGTCCGCATCGGCGCGCTTCGAAGACGGCAACCGCGGCGCGGCCCTGATCCACCACACCCTCTGCCACCGGCTCTCCCTCCTGCGGCGCGATGGCCGGTGACGCTTCGATCGCGGCGCGTTCGCCTCCTCGTACGACGAGGCGGCCGCGGCCGCGCTCGCCGCGGTCGGTGATCTCGTCGACGCCTTCTCCGCGTGCGGCCGGCTCACCTCGGCCACGCTGGCCAACCACGGCCGGGCCGAGCGCCACTCCCTCATCTCCGGCCGCACCGTCTTCACCGGCACGCCCGTGCGAGGCCGGCTTCGTCACTGTCCTCCCCTGCTCGCTGCCCTCGGCGCTGGGCGGCGACCTCTCCGGGCTCCCGGGCGTGGGCGTCGTG
Organism: uncultured Actinomycetota bacterium; assembly: GCA_963742785.1. GTDB lineage: Bacteria > Actinomycetota > Actinomycetes > Propionibacteriales > Nocardioidaceae > Marmoricola. The sequence continues at coordinate 595 of CAVUNI010000001.1, read as the reverse complement.
GATCCTCGACCAGGTCGAGGGATTCGTCTGGCCGGACGCCGACGCCGGCGCACCTTCGGGCCGCGGCTGCCGCCTGGCGGGCGCGTCGTACCAGGTCGCCGACCTCGCGGCGTACTGCTCCACCGCGATGCCGGTCCTTCTCGGTCCTCCGCTCCCCCGAGCTGCCGATCGCCGTCGAGGTCGCGTCCGTCGCTCGCCGACCGCTGCCGGACCGTCGCGCGACCAGTGCGTGGTCCTGGCGCGGGCCTGCGAGGAGTACGCCGACCACGTCGACGAGCAGCGCGCGGCGGTCCTGGACCTGGTCCACGACCTGTCCGCGACGCCGTGGTCATCGAGGGCATCGGCATCGTCCTCGGCGCCTTCACCGCCGGTGGCTCGCCGGGGCCGCCCTGCCTGAACGCGGCCGCATCGCGGCCGCCGCCCCGCGACTGCTCCGGATCATCGAGACCCTCGGGGTTCTCGCCTCGGCTGCGCGGCGCCGATCCGGTTCGCGGCGTCGGCGCTGCGAGACGTGCGGCTGGAGCTGGCGTGTTCAGCGGCGTGCGGATCACGGTCGCCTATGCCTTCGACGCCGAGCGGCTGGCGCGCGTGGAGC